>CAVRJS010000003.1:0-1064431 GCA_963722005.1 uncultured beta proteobacterium | reverse complement strand
GATGCGCCGATTGAGCCGATTGCGAATTTTGATGTTGGGAGTAAAGGCCTTCTTTTGCGCCGTTGCATGCATCGCGTTGACTAGAGCCTGTTATGAACTTGCCGGGGTGTCAGGATGTCTGTGGCGATTATGGCACCGCGCAAACCCTACCCCAGTGACGTCAGCGATGAAGAATGGCAATTTGTCGCTCCCTATTTAACCCTGATGACGCCCGAAGCTGGCCAAAGGCGGCATGACTTGCGCGAGGTATTCAATGCCTTGCGCTGGCTGGTCAAAAGCGGCGCGCACTGGCGCATGATGCCCCACGATTTGCCGCCGTGGCCCCTGGTTTATCAGCAAACCCAGCGCTGGTTCAAGTCGGGCTGCTTCGAGGCGATTGCCCATGATTTGCGCATCCTGTTGCGCCTGCATGCCGACCGCGATCCCGACCCGACAGGTGCCATCTTTGACAGCCGCACGCTGCAATCGACGCCGGAGTCGGGTGCACGGGCCGGCTATGATGGCGCCAAACGGCGCAAGGGATCGAAAGTGCATCTGGCCGTCGATACACTGGGGCATTTGCTGGCGTTGCATGTTACGCCGGCCAATGCGCAGGACCGGGAACAGGTCGGCGAACTGGCGCAACAGGTGCAAGAAGTCACCGGTGAAGCGGTGGAAATGGTGTTTGTGGACCAGGGCTACACTGGCGACCAGGCGCAGGAGCAGGCGGAAAAACAGGGCATTGCGCTGATGGTGGTGAAACATACCGAAGCGAAAAAAGGATTTGTGTTGTTGCCGCGGCGTTGGGTGGTCGAGCGCAGCATTGGCTGGATTGCCCGCTTTCGCCGGCTGGCACGTGACTATGAGCGCCTGGCTGAGTCGCTGAAAGGACTGCATGTCGTTGCCTTTGTCTGTCTGATGCTCGGTAAATTAGTCACTATGCTCAGCGAAAATTCATAACAGGCTCTAGTCACGCATATGAAGCACCATCTACGGGAACAGTTTTGTGTTTCACGAATAATGAAGTAGGACTGAGGGAGACGAACCGAAACAAGCTGAATCAATTTGTTGCTTTTTTCAAAAAATATAAGCGTCAACCCGCCGTTATATATCTGCATGCTCCTGTGCCGTACGGACCTCGTTTCGATCAGTCTGAAAATCAGTCGGAAAATATCTCATTTAACTATTGGGTGAGGCAGCAGCAGGATACAGAACAAAAGGCAATGAAGACGATGCAGGCTTTTGGGCACAGTGAAAAGAAGGGAAGGCTCGTATTTCGGCGTCTCGACGCAGTCAGGCAATATTTGCTCAATAATTCACTTGAGGATAGCGAGTTCGAGCTTGAAATACGTCCACATTCGGATCTGCTGGAACAACGACAATGTGGATCGCAAGAAGAGCGCGTACACGTGCAAACAGCTGGTTTTAGCTTAGTAAAATGATCGCACTCCTAACTTGTTATTCAACACAGACACGGAACAGAAAGCTTGCCGCTTCGCGGCACATGTTCCGTGCTGGTTAACGCGGCGTTAAACCTATGGATGCGAACGAGTACGACGATGAAAAGGTTCTTACGAGCTATGTATGGAATAATTTTCAGCATCTACTTACCCGCTTTGAAAAATTAAGCGCAAGTGCGGCGATGGCAGAAGAGAAGGCTGGCGCTACGTCAAGCGCAGCTATGGCGGGAATGGTAATTACTCGCTGGGGAGCACAGAACGATCCGGAAGTTGCGGCTTCGCTAAAGCAAGGTGTGGATTTATTTCGCAAACGGGTAAAAGAACGGCTCCTTCAGGAACATACACATGAGATATTCATTAACCGATGCCCGAAATGTGATCGGGTGGTACGTACCCCACGCGCAAAACAATGCCTTTGGTGCGGTCATGATTGGCACGACAAGGTTTAACTCGTTGCTGAACCCGGACAGGCAACATAAATCTGCCGCTTCGCGGCAGGTGTTGCCTGCCTGTTAGCGCGACGTTATACCTACTCCTTTGCGATTTCGCCAAAATTGCCTGCTATACGTCTTTGACGTATAATTGGCGGTATGTACACCATTGCAGAGACTCCGTCCTTCATCGAGGATGCAAAAAAGTTATGGACCGAAGAAGAGCGGGCTGCTTTTTGTGTGTGGATTGCAAACAATCCTGAGGCCGGTGACGTCATTCCCAGTAGCGGTGGCTGTCGCAAGGTCCGTTGGGCGCGCCCAGGCATGGGAAAACGCGGCGGGGTCCGGGTGATTTATTTCACGCGGCTTCAGTCAGGTGAAATCTGGCTTCTTGTGATCTACGCCAAGGCGGTCAGGGGCAATATCCCTGGCCATATTCTCAAAGCTGTTCGAGAGGCAATTGAAAATGAGCAATCGTCGTCAAGTTACGGAAACCATGACTGGCACTGAGCTGGGGCAGAAGCTTTTGCAGTCAGTCAAGGAAATGAAGGCCGGCCAGGCCGCGCGCGTTACGCAGGTCGAGCTTAATGAGGTCGTCGAGGCGCGTCAACAGACTGGCTTGTCGCAGTCTCAATTCGCCGAGGTGTTGTGCATTTCAAAACGCACCCTGCAGGAGTGGGAACAAGGTCGCCGCGCACCGTCAGGCGCGGCGCAGGCGCTTATCCGTATTGCACGCAAACATCCAGAAGTATTGCTCGAGTCACTTGCGTAAATTCCGCAGGTATAACTCGTTGTTCAACGCAGACATGCGCCCAAGAGAAGGCCGCTTTGCGGCCCAGGGCGCATGCTGGTCAACGCGGCGTTAGGCCCTATGAAAATCTTCAGCAAAGACGCTCTGTTGCTCTTATTTGGTCTTATCCCGGCCATTGTCATCGTCTTTCTGGCGTTTGTCCTAGTTCCAGGTAGTATTGATTTCTATGCGCCTGTTTACGGTCAACTGCCGCCTCAAGCGCGATTCGTTTTCTCGTTCTACTACCTGAGCTTGGGCCTTCCAGTATTTGTCATATGTGTTTGGCTATTTTGGCGAAATCGGTTGCAACGTGGTGTAGCCGCGGCCAGTGCAGGTGCAATTGGTAGCATCATCCTAGGATCATTCGGATGGTGGGCTTCTTATCAACCAGAGCTTATCCTGGAGCTCATCGGACGGGCTGGAACGTGAGCAGGCCTAACTTGTTATTGAACACAGACACGTGCCCAAGAGCTTGCCGCTTCGCGGCAAAGGGCACGTGCTGGTTAACGCGGCGTTAGACATCATGGCAGACACCACTCGCACACCTTTCTTATTGTGGCTTTGCGCCGCCTACTGGGCGATCTCTGGCGTGCTCGGCATCGCGCCGTTCGTACTGGCCCCAAGCTACATCCTGCAGTTACAGGGGACAGTTTTGGCATTCGTCGTTGCAGCAGCGTTGTCCCAAATATTCTCTCTCGCCGGCGCAGGTCTTTTAGTTTTTCGGAAGAAGTTGGCAGTACCGGCGCTGCTACTTGTTTTCGTCTTTGGTCTAGGTGGACTCTTGGCTATGGGCAAGTCGCCGTTAGAATTGAACGCGGTGACTCAAGTCTTGTGGTTTCTTGGCGCCGCTACTGTGGTCTACTCGTTCGCGCTTATTAGAAGAGGAGTGCTGAAATGAGGTCTAACTCGTTGTTCAACCCAGACACGCGCCTAAGAGCTTGCCGCTTTGCGGCAAAAGGCGCGTGCTGGTTAACGCGGCGTTAGGTTTCTCAAGTCATGGGCATGATTTTATGTGACTACTGTCGGGCACAAAAGCCAGATCTCCCTATAGGAGAAAATACTCTTTTGAGGGTGGCAGAGGTTCTTGCTAACGGATCAAAAGGCCGTGCCATAGGCGAAATACAAGCTGAAACAAGTTGTGATGATTTAACTGCCAAGAAATGGATCGACCATTTTGAGGCATGCTGTTGGTCTTGGCCTGTTAGCGCGGGTGACATCCAGGTATTAAACTTGATTGATGCTGCTTTCATGCATATACAAAAGCCTGAACACTTCACTGATTACACGCACTGCGATGAATGTTCCGAACACGACAATACACTTCGAGGAAGAACGAGGGAGACACTTCGGAGAAAAGATTTAGGTAATCCTGGCTGGGATCCATTGTGCTTTACAACAGAAGAAGGAATTGGCTATCTGTTCCCAGCGTTAGCACGGTTTTCCTTTATGCCAGACGGTCATGCTCAATACGGATGTTACATTGATCAGCTCATTTGGCATTTGTCCTATGAAGGTGGAAACAATCGATTCTTTAGATGGTGTAACGCGCAACAGCGAGCTGCTGTCTTTGCGCTTTTAAAGCACCTATCTTTAACAAGGAATGAGCTCGTTATCGCTACCATGAGCGAGGATAAACTTACGATTGCAATGTCTACATGGAATACGAGCCAAAATGAAACCTAACTCGTTGTTCAACACAGACATGCGCCAGAAAGCTGGCCGCTTCGCGGCCCATGGCGCATGCTGGTCAACGCGGCGTTAAATCATTACAAACTATGGGATTGAAGCGATCTAAAAGTGCATACGTAGTCGTATTGGTGGCGCTATATTTTTTGTGCACAACATCATATGGACGTGATGCTCTAACGGCTGACGGGCAATTTACACTTTGTGAGTGGATGGAGTTGAGGAAAAATTGCCAATTGCTTGATGCACGTCGGGAGGAGGAATTAATGCTTACGGAGCGTGAGAGGGAAACCCTTCAAAAGCTAAAGCGTTTTTCCACTTCTGAAAAATATTATGCTGAGGATTTGAAAAGAGCATTTGGCGAACCGTTTCAAGTCTATCGGGAGGTTGATGGCTCTATCGGATTTATCTGGCAGTATCCGAGCAAAATTGAGGATCTAAAAAATTCTGTCGGATTGGTTTTTACAAATCAAAAGCTTTCAGTTATTCAGTATTCAGTGCCCAAAAAGTTTTCGATTTTATGGCACGACGGTATAAAAAAAGAATGACTGTAAAAAGATTTAACTCATTGCTGAACCCGGACAGGCAACATAAAGCTGCCGCTTCGCGGCGGATGTTGCCTGCCTGTTAGCGCGGCGTTAGAACTCCGTCCTACCCATGAAAAGTAGACATCTCATAAAATAAGCCAGTGAGGTGTCCCTATGACGAAAAACAAGCAGCAGAAGAACAAGTACAACCACTATGCCGAGGATTTTCGGCGCGAGGCAGTACGGCGATCAGAAAATCCAGGCACCTCTGCGGTCGAGGTTGCCCGGGAACTCGGTATCCATCCTGGCCAGATCTACAACTGGCGGCGGCAGTACAAACGCCTGTCGGACAAGCAGTTCAACAGCGTGCAGGGTGTCGATTACTCGAAAGAGGAAAGCGAAGAGGTTCGCAAGCTCAAGCGTGAAATCGCCGATCTCAAGGAGGAGCGCGATTTCCTAAAAAAAGCGGCTGCGTACTTCTCGAACCAAAAGCGATGAAGTACGCCTTCCTGAAAGAGCAGCGCGAGCACCATGCGATCGACAAGATGTGCCGCTGGCTGGGCGTCAGCCGATCTGGCTACTACAAGTGGCTGCATCGTAAGCCAAGCGCGCAGGCAGTGCGACGGGCACATGTCCATGCCGCTGCCGTTCTTACTTTTGACCGCTTCAAGAAGCGCTATGGCGCGCCGCGTATTGCTGTGGAACTCAATGAGTCGGGCATCGCCTGCAGCGTCAATCATATCGCCCGCCTGATGGCTGAGTCGGGCCTGAAAGCACGCAATGGGAAGAACTTTAAATTCTTCCCTTCGGCCAATGCCGTCAATCACGTCAGCGACAATTTGCTGAAACGTGACTTTAGCGCCGCCACACCGAACGAAAAGTGGGTGTCGGATATCACTTACATCAAGCTGGACAAGGGATATGCGTACCTGGCGGTCATCATGGATTTGTTCTCGCGTCAGATTATCGGCTGGGCGCTCGACACCACCATGACCACCGATCTGATTTGCAAGGCATTCAACATGGCAGTGGCGCGGCGCCAGGTGAAGCCTGGACTGATCCTGCATTCCGATCGCGGGGTGCAATACCGGTCGTCTGAATATCAGGGGTTGCTATATGGCCACGGCATTCGCCCGAGCATGAGCCGCAAGGGCAATTGCTGGGACAATGCCGCCATGGAAGCATTCTTTGCGCGTCTGAAGGTCGAATCGCTCTATGCGGAGCCGCCCAGCAACAAGGAAGAAGCCTATGCCAGCGTGTTTGAATACATCGAGCTGTTTTACAATGGTGTGCGAAGGCATTCTGCCAACAACTACAAAAGCCCAAAACAACATGAAGCAGAATATTATGCGCAATGTGCGTAATTTACTGTCTACTTTTTGTGGGTAGGATCAGATTTAAATATGCGCATAATTTATTTTTTTCTTCTTATGATTGCGTTTAATACGCATGCTAGTGAAAGTAATTATCGAGTGGAATATTCAAAGAACTCAAACATTGCTGTAATCACTGGTATTTACGATATCACGCAAGAAGATATGTTTTGTAGTAAAAAAACCTTTGAAGGTCAAATCACAAAATATAGTGGTCAATATCCTCATGCTGAGATTTCCGTACAAACCAAAGAAAAAAGAATTGAAGTCTTTGGTCTTGAGCTAAGGCAGTTTCCTATGTCCGTACTACGTAGCCTTCCCAGTATTATTGCTCCTGGAAAATACATACGAGTTGAAGGAGAAACTTGTGGTTCTGGTAGTTTCTTCTACGTACGTCACATAATTGCATCACATAAAAAACATAGCCGTCATTAATAAAATGCACCCTATATAACATCAAGGCACTTTACTATTTCGAACACATCCTAACTTGTTGCTGAACCAGGACAGGCAACATAAAACTGCCGCTTCGCGGCGGATGTTGCCCGCCTGTTACACTTACTTCGGTAGGCTACGGACTGCCCGTGCTTGAGTGTTGTGGGTAAAGCAGAGATGACAGTGGCTACGCCTCAACCTGTCATTGCATTCCTGGCCTTCTTGCTGGAAGCGTAGATCAGGAAAAGCGGCGCCCTTTGTTTCTACTCTCTCAAGTAGCAACAATCAAATTCAGATAACCTTTCCATATACTTTGTAAGATAAGGCTCAACCAGTTTTGGCGACTGTTTGCCGCCGTGAGGAGATGGGCTTTGAGCGTCTCTCCTAACTCGTCGCTGAACCTGGACACCACAACAAGCTGCCGCTTCGCGGCGCGTGTGGGCCGGTTAGCTCGGCGTTAGAAGACATCAATGCAGCCTCGTCTTCTGTCGTCCGCCGTCTTCCAGCGCAGCGTTTGCGGCACCCCAAGGATTGTGAAGCATTGCGAAAGCATTTCAGCTGCGGTTAGGGTATCACCCGCCTTGCTCAGGCTGCCCAAAAGCCGAAATTTGGGCTCAGTAGTCGTCGCAAAAGGTGCGTCCTACTACATCTGCAGAATACTGCGAAGCCGGTCGGATTATTAGCCTGGTTAAGCGCGTCGCTAGGCCACTTGTTTTTCGCTACGAGTCGTCCTAAAAGGAACATAAACTCAGTTGCTGTCCGCTTCACCCTCAGAGGCGAAATACAAACATCGTTAAGGATAAGGGACATGCCTTCTAACTCGTCACTATGCTTGCCGCTTCGCGGCACTGCCGCGCGCTGGTTAGTTCGGCGTTAGTCCACAAACACCATTTCCACCGCTTCACCGGTGACTTCTTGCACCTGTTGCGCCAGTTCGCCGACCTGTTCCCGGTCCTGCGCATTGGCCGGCGTAACATGCAACGCCAGCAAATGCCCCAGTGTATCGACGGCCAGATGCACTTTCGATCCCTTGCGCCGTTTGGCGCCATCATAGCCGGCCCGTGCACCCGACTCCGGCGTCGATTGCAGCGTGCGGCTGTCAAAGATGGCACCTGTCGGGTCGGGATCGCGGTCGGCATGCAGGCGCAACAGGATGCGCAAATCATGGGCAATCGCCTCGAAGCAGCCCGACTTGAACCAGCGCTGGGTTTGCTGATAAACCAGGGGCCACGGCGGCAAATCGTGGGCATCATGCGCCAGTGCGCGCCGCTTTTGACCAGCCAGCGCAAGGCATTGAATACCTCGCGCAAGTCATGCCGCCTTTGGCCAGCTTCGGGCGTCATCAGGGTTAAATAGGGAGCGACAAATTGCCATTCTTCATCGCTGACGTCACTGGGGTAGGGTTTGCGCGGTGCCATAATCGCCACAGACATCCTGACACCCCGGCAAGTTCATAACAGGCTCTAGGCGTTTTCATATTTTCTGTTTCTGTAGCAGCGCATGCGGATCCATGTGTGACTCCTGAAAAAGCACAGACTCACACTCAGACATGTAATTTAACGATTGGGAAAACTACCAGAATGGACATGATTTCAGCCCAAAACACTTTGATCCACGCAGTAGCGACATCTATTCCCTACGAATGGGAAGAAATAACCTTGCACTATGAGTACTACAGGCATAAGGATGAAATTCATGAGGCACACACAGGGAGAACAATTCCGCGTGGCCCCGACGCACCAATGCCATTGTCAATGGACGTATATGATGCGGTAGAGGTTTTATCAAAGCTAAAGCCGGAGGGTCAAACTGACTACTGGACGGCGTTTGATCTCACAATTAAAAAAGATGGAAGTTACAAGATTGAATATCAATACGATCTTCCAAGACTCGCAGCAGAACATCTGAAATTTCTCAAATAAATTCGCATGCTTTCCTGCTTGCCTCGGCACACAGTTCTAACATTCCGGTCAAAGCCGCTACGGCCTTTGGCCTCCACTGGACGTCCCGCAAGCAGGCCGCCCTTTACCTAAAACGTTAGGCCACTTTGGAAACGCAAATGGATGTCACCGCTGTCAAAGAATATTGCAGCCGCTTTCCCGGCGCATCGTCAAAGTTGTACGGGCCACCCAGTAATGTGCTCGTCTACTACTCTGGCGGCAAGAAATTTGCCTACTTCAAGACTAGCGAGCCGGAGCAGTGGCGTTTTAGCATTCGCACAAATCCTGAGCGCTTCTTGGAGTTGACTGACGTGCCAGGCATCAAGCCAGCCCGTTACATGGCCAGATTTCACTGGGTCACAATCGTGGATGTCAGCGCCGTTCCTGACGACTACCTTCAAGAGCTGATTGAGTGGTCTTATGCCACGGCGATCACACGCCCCAGAAAGGCAGCAGCCCGTCGTCATGGGTAAGCGGCCTAACTGCTTCGCGGCGGGGCTTAATTCAGGCGTTAGGTCTCAAATGAACCGTGCAGTTGCCCTTTCTGCTGTACTTCTAGGCTGTGCCAGCGCAGCGGTTTCAGCCAATTCGAACGGCATTCTTTCCGCCGAAGGCCCGTTGCCGCTAAAGGCGGAGCAAGCGCCAGAATTGCTCAAGCCGTGTTGGGGTGGTGGGCCAATTCCAGAAGGAGAACTGTGGTTACCGACTGCAGTAGAAGTGGCTGCCCTGGAAACTCGGCTCGAGAAGCACATGGCGACTATCAAACTTGGCAATCGTGGAACGCCCGCGGCAGGCGTTCAGTCTCGGGGCCAGTACGTTGGGTTTATGCGCGGCGAAGTGAAGCACATCTACGCTTCCTACGTGCCAGCAAGAGACTTTAGCTGGGCGAATGGCAACGCAATCATTGTGTGCGATGGGGGGCCAAGCTTCTGGGGCATTGTGTACAACACTGCCACTGGTCAGTTCAGTGACCTTAAGGTCGGCGGCACCAGATGAGGTGGGTAGTGAGACCTAACTTGTTGCTGAAACCGGAAATCAGAAGGATTGCCGATTCGCGGACTGTCTGTGGTGCCAGACAGCGTGGCGCTTAATACTAATTTTTCCGATATCTATTCAAACAATAATTTTAAGGGGATTACATGAACAAAAAATTTAAACGCCAAGCAAATTCAACGCTGATACTTATCATGGCCTTAGCGATGACTGGGTGCGCCGCAAGCTATAAACGCCCCGAATCAGGGCCGATTGCCCAGGTAAAGGTTACGACAAAATCAGACAGCATCAATATGCAAGTCCGTGCCTACGAGGCTCCAGAATGCACTGGCTCGTCTGATATGATCGGGCGTCTCAATTCGAAAACAATTGGGGACACTTTTAGTAATGAACTGACGTTTCCAGTAAAAGCCAGTGCTCCACTCCATCTTTCAATCCACGCAGTGGTCGAGATGACAGGCTCTATTAGCCCCGGCTCTCTGTTAACACTTCCTTTAGGGTTTGTTATGTTCAACTCTAAAGTTGTAGCGTGCAAGCCTGCAGTGGAATTTTTACCTACTGAAGGAGCGACATACGAGCTTGAACATTCTGCATCGTCATCTGGGTGTGCAATCAAAGTCTTTAGAAAAATGCCTGGACAGACAAATAGAGTAGAGGATTTAACCGCTAAACCAGCGAAATGCGATCCTCGCAAATAAACTAGTGTGCTGCCTAAAACTGAGCATGTACAAGCAATGAATTGGAATAGGTATCGACGAATGTCTGCTGGTAGATGCGGCCGACACCCTTGATGGTGCCGACATGGAAGGTGTCCTGGCTACCCAGATAGCCGGGATGGGCCGTCTCGATTTCGCCATGCGCCACATCGTCATCCTGCTTCTTCTCCAGCGCGACGACCTGCGCTTCGGTCAGCACTTCGCCGGTCTGGGCGACATGGCGCTCCAGGGCAGACAGGCGCTTCTTGAACGATTCCAGATCGCGGTGCAGTCAGATCGCGGTGCAGCCAGACGGAACGCACGCCCGACGGGGAAATGAAGATGCCGCGCTTGCGCAGTTCATTGGAAACCCGGACTTGGCCAAAGGCTGGCTGCTCCAGGGCAAAGGCAGCCACCGCTGCCTCGGTGGCTTCTTCGACACGGTTGCGCAGATTGATAAAGATTCGCACCTCTATCAAACCGGGTAACCCCAACTTTTGCCAAGGTCTTTCTGTCAGATCAAGTCGGAACTACTACACCTTATATTCCCTTCGCACCATTCACACAGCATTAGCAATTACGTTCACATTGCAAATATGGACGCTTCCGGCTCGAAGCGAACGCTTAATGGACAGTTCAATTTTTCCAGGGAAAATTATCAGATACGGTACATTTCTATAGCGATGTGCTTGCATCGAGGTTGCAGGCTTAAATGACAATCCTGCATGACACGAAGGATGCAACGAATGCAGTGCGCCTAGTTCCCCATAACCCTATGTCCCGATGGGAACCCATGTGCTTTAGCGGACCAAACCACGCATAGCCCCAGCAGTGCCAATGCCACCAATGCCCAAGTGAATGACGTTGCACCTAAGAGCTCCAGTAATAGACCACCGACCACCCCTCCGCCAGCTACTGCCAGATTGAAGACAGTCACCAGCATAGACTGTGCAACGTCGGCTCCTTCACCTGCCGTATCGGCCAAGGCGGTTTGCAGCAACGTTGGCGCGCCTCCAAAACTTAATCCCCATGCCGTTATACTTAGCAGCACGAAAATCTGCGAATCTCCCGAAATCCCTAGCACCAGCGCTGCCATGGTAAATACGCCAAGACTAAACAGTGTGAGTGTGCGCAGCAGGCGATCCACCAACAGACCAGTGATCCAGACTCCTGCAATCGAAGCCGCGCCGAACAAAAGCAATACGGCATCCACCTTATGCCCCAGTCCGACTGTAGCCAGGAAGGGAGCGATGAAGGTATAAAGTATGTTATGTGCCAGTATCCAAGCAAACAATGCCATCAGCACGGGCCGGATACCTGAGATCATGACAATGCGCTGAATTGGCAACCGCTGCCTGGGTGGCTGTCCCGCAAAGTCTGGTACGACTAACCGAATCCAGACGAACAGCAATAGTGCCAGTGCTGACATGATCCAGAATATGCCGCGCCAATCGAATAATGTGCCGAGCCACGTTCCCAGAGGAACGCCAATAGCTAGTGCGATTGGCTGGCCTACGCCTGCTACTGCCAGCGCGCGTCCTTGGTATTGGGGAGGTACCAGGCGTCGCACATAACCTGCTAATAATCCCCACACCACACCGGCAGCCATGCCGGCGACAAAGCGTGCGGCCAGAGTCAGGCCATAGTGTGTTGACAAGGCGGTGACGGTATTGAACAACAGCAGGCCGCCGATAGCCGACAGGAACAGTAGGCGACGGTTCCAACTGCGAGTGAAAGCGATGACCGGAATTGCGGCCAACACCGCCCCCAGCGCATACAAGGTTACCAACTGCCCAGCTAGCGATTCAGAAACGTTCAGCCCTTTGCTGATTTGGGGCAGCAATCCAGCTGGCATGGTCTCGGTCATGATAGCGAGGAATCCCGCCATTGTGAATGACAGCAGTTTCCAGACTGGTAGCTTTTCGCCGGTTGCTGCACGAGGCGACATGGGGCTTTGATGATTTTGCTTGTCCATAGTATGTCTTTCCCATGCAAATTAGGCGAGATAGGACGCCGCCATGTCCTTGTCGCCATGTCCGGCTGCCAACGCACGTTCGAAGCGCCCGCAGCCAGCCTGCGCCGCGTCCATATGTACGCCGGCCTGGGCAGCGGCCTCGATTATCAGGCGGGCATCCTTTGCGGCGTTAGTAATGGAAAAGCTGGTTGCGTAATTTCCGGTCAGGAGGGCTGCTGACTTCGCCTGGAAATAGCCGCTATCCATGGGGCCGCCCGTGACCACATCCACCACCAGCGCTGGGTCGACACCCAGTCCCTTGGCAAGTGCCAGACTTTCGGCAAGTCCGTGGATCAGCGCAAAGGCCCAGTTGTTGAGCGCGAGCTTCAACGCGCTGCTTGCACCGGCGTGTTCCGCTACCCATAGGGTGCGCTTGCCAATGGCATCGAACACTGGCTGGACGACGTCGCGTTGCGCCACCGGGCCAGAACCCAGGATAACCAGTTGCGCCGTTTCGGCGGGCTGGCGGGTGCCCTGCACCGGGGCGTCATAGAACACTAGCCCGAACTGCTCGGCAAATGCCGTCAAATTTTCGATGTTCTTGATACCCACCGTACTCAATTGCAACCAGATGGCGCCCTTTTTAAGGGCCGGGGCGGCAGCCTGCATGGTTTCCTGCACGCTAGGGCCGTCCTTGAGTACGGTTACGATGATGTCAGCGTTCTTTACTGCATCGGCAGGACTGGCAAATACCTGAATGCCGTCAGTTATCAGGGGCTGTGCTTTGGAGGCAGTGCGATTCCAGGCATGCACCGTGAATCCGCGTTTGCACAGATTACGCGTGACGGGTGCGCCAATCATGCCGGTACCTAGAACCGTGATAGTCGGTTGTTTTTTACTAGTATTCATGCAAACTCCTTTGGTGGTGGATGAAAAACTCCTTAACGGAACGATCGTTCCTGTAATGGCGAAATAAAAACCCGGGGTCTCCGGGCATGGCCGTGCACAAGGACAATGGGTCGATGGTTACAACGTATCGATTGCCACGTCGATCACGTCCAGCAGGCATTGGCGGCGTTGAGACGCAGGACTGCCTTTGCTCAGCACCCGCATCCCCTGCATAGTGTTGACGAAGAAGCGGGCTAGCGCCCGGGTGTTTTTCGCTTGAGCGACTTTGCCCGACTGCTGTCCTCGCTGAATTAATTTCTCCAATGCCTTCTGTAATCGCTGAAAGTTGTGCGCTACCAGTTCGGCCACCGCTTTGTCATGGCCCGCCAGCTCCAACGTGGCGTTAGCAACCAGGCAGCCGCGCCGTTGCGGATCGCCTAGCTCGTCCTCTACGATGCGCATGAGCAGTTGCCGGATCAGATCTTTGGGGGATCCAGGGCCCGCTAGCAGCTCTACATTGGCTGTGGTCACGGCTTCGTATCGTTGCAGGGCACGTTCATACAGTCCTTGCTTATTCTCGAAGGCACTGTAGAGGCTACTTCGTGACAGGCCAGTTCCATCAACTAAATCTTGTACCGAAGTCGCCGCATAGCCCCGCTTCCAGAAAACACGCATTGCCGCATCAGCTATCTCGTCCGGATCATATTCTTTTACGCGCATAGCAACTCAACTTGTTGGAACGATCATTCCATTAAGAGTACATCGCTGATGCCAAGACGTCAAGCGCCTAAGTGACAAGAGGGCTTATCGGAGTGAGGCATCTACACCTGTGACTACGTTAATTTTCACAATTTGTTCTGTCAACGTGACGAAATGACATGTTTAGAAGCGAACGAGCCTTGTCAATGCGGCAATAACCTCAGTTCTATACGATGCTCGAATGCCGGCTTCTGGCTGGTAGCGGACATCCAATTAGCCGACGAACCGTATAAGGCGAACGTCTGCTACCGGCCACAAGTGGCCATCTGAAATTGACATCTTTACGCCTGACCCCGCCGACTGCATGCCATGGCGAAATCAGGCGTATGACCTTACTTCAGGCCGGCTTGATGTTCTGGTTCATCCGGAAAAAGTTTGTCGGGTCGTACTTTTTCTTGATTTCCACGAGCCGGTTGTATGTCGCGCCATAGGCGAACGCAATGCGGTCGCTCTCTTCCTGGGTGAGAAAATTGATGTACGCACCGCCGCTGGCGAATGGCTGTGACTTGGCGAAGAACTCGCGCGCCCAGGCAATGCAGCGTTCATCGTCGGCAGCTGAGTCCCAGCGTCCATGCACGTTCATCACGTAATTGGCTTCCCGGCTCGAATAAGCCATCGCCTGGGGCGCCATGCGCGACGTCTGGCCACCGATTGTGCCGATGAAGATCTCGCACTGTGGCGACGGCAGCTTTGCGGCGTATTCGAGGATGGTGTCGATTACGCCATCGCTCAGTTGCGCGAAGTTATGCGACTTCCAGTAGTTTCGTGCGCCCGGGGTCAGGAGTGGATCGAAGGCCTGTTGCCAGTCACTGTACGGCTGTACGCCGACGTGTTCGCCGTGCGCCGTGCCGAACCCCCGCAATGGCTCGATCAGCTTCGCGCCCTCGGCGGGATCACCCGCATGGCACAGGGCGAGCGCGATAATTTCTTTGCCATGGACAGCTTCTGGCAGGAAGGGCAGCGGCGGCGCCTTGCGGGCGACCATCCAGACGTTGAGTTCGTCCGGCATCGTCTCGCTGAAACGCGCAAACTGTGTGAGTACTTCCTTCGCTTGCGCAAACGGGAAGACGATGAGTCCGCTCAACACATTTGGGCCGACGGGATGAAGCTGGAACTGGAAGCCGGTGACAATGCCGAAATTTCCCCCGCCACCGCGCAATCCCCAGAATAGGTCGGGGTTTTCCGTTTCGCTGGCGTGCACCTGGCTGCCATCCGCCGTGACGACGTCCGCGGAGAGCAGGTTGTCTACGGTCATGCCGTACTTCCGGCTCAACCAGCCAAAGCCACCACCGAGCGTCAGGCCGGCCACGCCCGTGGTCGAGTTGATGCCCAGCGGCGTGGCGAGGCCGTGCGCCTGCGCTGCTTTATCGAAGTCGGCAAGCGTGCAACCGGACTCGACGGCCGCCCGGCGGGCGTTCGGGTCCACCTGAACGGTCTTCATCAATGAGAGATCGATCATGATGCCGCCATCGCAGACGGCATTGCCAGCGATGTTGTGGCCGCCTCCACGGACTGAGGTAAGAAGGTCGTGCTTGCGTGCGAACCGGATGGCCTGGACGACATCATCAGGCGATGTGCAGCGTGCGATCAGCGCGGGCCTGCGGTCAATCATGGCGTTCCAGACCTGGCGCACCTCGTCATAGGCAGGGTTGTCAGGAAGAAGAACCTCGCCACGGAAGTGCGCTTTAAAATCGGCAATATTTGCTGTTTCTAATTGCGTCATGCTTGCCTCCTGTATATGCGCCTAACGGGCAACTGGAAGATCAGGATTGTCCAATAAACGCAGCGGCAGGTTGATTAAAAAGCATTCGATCATCCGCAAGCCGTGCCGGTTCCATGGTCGGAAAGATGCCGCATGTCTGCGAATGAGCGGTGATAAACAAACTGCTTGAGGCAATAAAAAACGGGTAGTGCATAAGCACTACCCGTTTTTCATTAGGTGATGCGCAGGGCTTTTTAAGCCTGGGCCTTCACCTTCAGGCGCCACGCGTGCAGCAGCGGCTCGGTGTAGCCGCTGGGCTGCTCCAGGCCCTTGAACACCAGGTCGCATGCTGCCTTGTAAGCCATGCTGGTGTCGAAGTTGCCTGCCATTTTCTTGTAGTGCTTGTCGCCGGCGTTTTGCTTGTCGACGACGGCCGCCATGCGCTGGAAGGTTTCGGTGACTTGCTCCTTGGTGACGACCTTGTGCAGCAACCAGTTGGCCATGTGCTGGCTGCTGATGCGCAGCGTGGCGCGGTCTTCCATCAGGCCGACGTTGTGGATGTCAGGCACCTTGGAGCAGCCCACGCCCTGGTCGATCCAGCGCACGACGTAACCCAGGATGCCTTGCGCATTGTTGTCCAGCTCCTGCTGTTTTTCCGCGTCGGTCCAGTTCGGCGTGGCGGTGACGGGCACTTGCAGCAGGTTGGCGAGAACGGCATCGCGCTCTTTTTCGTAATTGATCTTTTCCAGATCCTTTTGCACGTCGGAGACCAGCACCTGGTGGTAGTGCAGGGCGTGCAGCGTGGCGCCGGTGGGGCTGGGCACCCAGGCGGTGTTGGCGCCGGCCTTCGGGTGAACGAGCTTTTGCTCCATCATGCCCTTCATCAGGTCCGGCATGGCCCACATGCCCTTGCCGATCTGCGCCTTGCCGCGCAAGCCGCATGACAGGCCGACCAGCACGTTATTCTTTTCGTAGGCAGCGATCCAGGCGCTGGACTTCATGTCGCCCTTGCGGATCATCGGGCCGGCATGCATGTCGGTGTGCATCTCGTCGCCGGTGCGGTCCAGGAAGCCGGTGTTGATGAAGGCCACGCGGCTGGCGGCGGCGGCGATACAGGCTTTCAGGTTGACGCTGGTGCGGCGCTCTTCATCCATGATGCCAAGCTTGACGGTGGAATCCGGCAGGCCCAGCATTTTTTCCACGCGGGTAAACAGTTCGGCGGCAAAAGCCACTTCGTCCGGGCCGTGCATCTTCGGCTTGACGATGTAGACCGAGCCCTTGCGGGAATTACGGATGGCATCCTTCCTGGTGCGCGCCAGGTCGTGCAGGGCGATAGTCGTGGTCACCACGGCATCCATGATGCCTTCCGGGATTTCCTGCAGCTTGCCTGCCGCATCCTTGTACAGGATGGCAGGATTGGTCATCAGGTGGCCGACGTTACGCACGAACAGCAGCGAGCGGCCGTGCAGCGTGACCTTGCCCTTGCCGCTGGCGGCGGTGTAAACGCGGTCGGCGTTCAGGCCGCGGGTAAAGGTCTTGCCGTTCTTTTCCACTTGCTCGGTCAGGGTGCCTTGCAAAATGCCCAGCCAGTTGCTGTAGGCCAGGACCTTGTCTTCGGCATCCACCGCGGCGACCGAGTCTTCCAGGTCCAGGATGGTGGACAGGGCGGCTTCGACCACCAGGTCGGCGACGCCCGCCGCATCTTTTTTGCCGATGGGGGTGTTGCGGTTGATGATGATGTCCAGGTGCAGGCCGTTGTGCTGCAACAGGATGCTGCTGGGGGCATTGGCTTCGCCCTGGTAGCCGATGAACTGGCTCTTGTCTGCCAGCTTGGCAGTGCCGCCGTCTTTCAGGCCGACCACCAGTTCGCCATCCTTGTTGACCTTGTAGCCGGTAGAGCCGACGTGCGAGCCCTTCTTCAGCGGCGCGGTGCGGTCCAGTACATGGCGCGCGTATTCAATGACCTTCTTGCCGCGCCTGGGGTTGTAGCCGCCCTTGGCGCCGGCTTTTTCGCAACCTTTCTCTTCCGAGATCACATCGGTGCCGTACAACGCGTCGTACAGGCTGCCCCAGCGCGCATTGGCGGCGTTCAGGGCGTAACGGGCATTCAGCACCGGCACCACCAGCTGCGGACCGGCTTGCACGGCCAGCTCGGCGTCGACGTTCTTGGTCGTGATCTTGGCCTTTTTCGGGTTGGGAACCAGGTAGCCGATCTTTTCCAGGTGGGCGCGATATGCGGGCATATCAGCGATGGGGCCGGGGTTGGCCTTGTGCCAGGCATCCATTTCCAGCTGCAGACGGTCGCGCTCGGCGAGGAGGGCGATGTTCTTCGGCGCCAGGTCGGCCACGATGGCGTCAAAACCCTGCCAGAAGTCGGCGGGCGAGATGCCGGTGCCCGGCAAGACTTTGCTCTCGATGAACTGATGCAGGGCGGTGGCAACTTGCAGGCGATGCACTGTGGTGCGGGGCGTAGAAGATGTGGACATAAATGGTTCGCTTCAAAAAAGGATAATTTGCAGGTGCGCGTATTTTATTAGATATTTTGGTATTAGTTGCATTGATAGACGCTGTTCGGCTGGTAAGCAGTCTATTTGCGCCAATAATCTGGCCAATGCACGGCAGATTCCCGGTGACGGGACGGATCCCGGGTAATTTTTCCCAATTTTGACGTGGGCGAATGACCCGGTTTTTATGCGCTTATGCGCCAAAGCCTGGGCGAGGCCTTTTCGATTCGCCCTTCGAGAACCAGCTGGCTGAGCGCCTTGCTCGTCATTTCCCGGGTCGCATCGATCTTGACCGCAAGCTGTGTAATCTTTGGCGGCGTATTGATCACGCCGTCCTGTCTGAGCTTGCATAGCACCGCCCATAGCCGTTCCTTGACCGGCAGGGAGACCCGGTTTTCCAGGCGCTGGTTGGCTTCATGGAGCTTTTTCGAGAGATCGGCAAGCAGGAGGAGCCCGAACTCCGGGTGCTCCCGCAGCAGCGATTCAAAGGCGTGACGGTGAATGCAGACGAGCACGGAATCCAGGCTGCCCACCACGTCGGCCGAGCGTGGCAGGCCCTGGCTCAGGCCCATCTCGCCGAGGCAGGAACCCGATTCGATGGTGGCCAGCTCGAGCGCGTACCCCTTGGCGTCATCCCGCGTCACGGCTAGTCGCCCCGATACCAGGATATACAGCGCGTCGGCAGGGTCGCCGGCGCGGAACAGGAACGCACCTTTCTGCACTGTGCGGATTTCGGATCTGCGTCCGATGGCTTCCAGCTGCTCTTGCCCAAGGCTGTGAAGGCAGGCGATTTGCCGAAGAACGTGAACGGATACCATGGCGAGACCCTCCCGTATTGCTTCAGGCTGCGACGGCTGTGGAGGCGGAAAACGCGAAGCACTGGGCTTTGTCGACCCATCCGGCAAAGCCGTCGAGTGTTGCTTCCTTCCTGGGGCCTGGCTGGTAATGGTACAGCCACATCTTGCTCTTCACCTCCGCAGGCAGTGCCACCAGCTGTTCGTAATGGGCGTGGATGCCGGATCGGAAGGGCGACGTTTCGCAATCCTGGAAAATGATGTCGGCATCCTGGTAAAACCGGCTGATCTGGTGCGGCGCGAACTGCGTGTCCGCGGTAAAGAAAATACGCGTCCCGCCGATCTCGAAAAACAGGCCGAAGGTCGGGCAAATCCGGTATCCGTCGATATTGTGCACCATCTGCACCAGGCGGAAATACACGCCTTCCCAGGTAAAGCCGCGGTTGTCGGAAACCGGGGCGACATCAAAGTAGGTCTGCAAGTTCGCCAGTTCGCCCTCGAGGCTTCCCAGGCCGCCCTGCAGGCTGTGCGACCAGAGCTCCTTTAATACGGTCCTGTGTGCCAGCAGGCGAGGCTTGCGCCTGGCGGCGGAAAACTTCGTGCAGAATGCCAGCCATTCCATGCCGCCGACATGATCGGCATGGACATGCGAGATAAACACGTCATTGATGTCGGTGGCGGCGAGGCCCTGCTCTTGCAGCGCAAAGCGGATGTCGGTGCCGCAGTCGATCAGCAGGCGACGTCCGGACGGCGCCTGGATCAGCACATTGCTTTGCCAGTTCTCGCCGGGCCGGGCGCCGATATAGAACGCCGAACCGCTGCCCAGGAAAGTCAATGTAAACCCGTCTGCTGTAGTCATCGTCGTCTCCTCACTGTTTTTCGTTAATTGCAGTGTAGGGAAAGGCGGCGCACAAGGCTGTGAACAAGTTCACAGTATTCGGAAACCTGGCGAAAGTTTGAGCGGAAATTGGGGTGGTTTGCCGTTATATGCGCAAAACGCATATGAAATGGCAAAAGTATTCGTTCTTCTTTCAGTGTCAGCCCTTTAATCTTGGTTTTCCCGCCACTCATTTGCACTAGAGGAAAACAAGATGCTGCTCAAAAAACTGCTCCAGGTTGGTACCGTGCTTGCGTTGACTGTGTCGGCCGTCCACGCGGCGGAAGTGTCGCTGCTGAACGTATCCTATGACCCGACCCGCGAGTTTTACCAGGAATACAATGCCGCCTTTGCGAAGTATTACAAGGCCAAGACCGGCGACGACGTCAAGATCCGCACCTCGCACGGCGGCTCCGGCAAGCAGGCGCGTTCCGTCATCGACGGCATCGACGCCGATGTCGTGACCCTGGCGCTGGCCTATGACATCGATGCGATCGCCGACAAGGGTGTTCTCACCCCGGAGTGGCAAAAACGCCTGACGCACAACAGCTCGCCGTACACCTCGACCATCGTATTCCTGGTCCGCAAGGGCAATCCGAAAGGCATCAAGAACTGGGACGACCTCACTAAGCCGGGCGTCAGCGTGATTACCCCGAACCCGAAAACCTCCGGCGGCGCGCGCTGGAATTACCTGGCGGCGTGGGCCTATGCGCTGAAACAGCCGGGCGGCAGCGATGCCACGGCGAAGGAATTCGTCGCCAGGCTGTTCAAGAACGTGCCGGTGCTGGATTCCGGCGCGCGCGGATCGACCACCACCTTTGTCGAGCGTGGCATCGGCGATGTCCTGCTGGCGTGGGAAAACGAAGCCTTCCTGGCAGTCAAGGAACTTGGTCCGGACAAGTTTGAAATCGTCGTGCCGTCGATCAGCATCCTGGCTGAGCCGCCCGTGACCGTGGTGGACAAGAATGTCGACAAGCGCGGCTCCCGCAAGGTCGCCACCGAGTACCTGCAATACCTGTATTCCGATGAAGGCCAGGAACTCGCGGCGCAAAATTACTACCGTCCGATTTCCGAAAAAATCGCCAAAAAGTATGCGTCGCAATTCCCCAAGGTGAACCTGGTGACGATAGACGGCGTCTTCGGCGGCTGGCGCAAGGCGCAAACCACGCACTTCGGCGATGGCGGTACCTTCGACCAGATCTACCAGCCGGGCAAGAAATAAACGACCGCCCCAAGGCACACCCAGGAGAGGCAATGAAAATACTTCTGATTGCTGGCAGCCCCTCGGCGCCGTCGCGTTCTTCCCGGCTGCTGCAGTACGCCGGCGAGCAGCTGGCGCTGCGAGGCCACCGCGTCGAGTACCTGCAGGTGCGGGATTTGCCGGCCCAGGCGCTGCTGCATGCGGAGTTCGGCAGTGCCGAGCTGAAGGCAGCGCAGGCCCGGGTAGCGGGCGCCGACGCCGTCATCATCGGCACTCCGGTGTACAAGGCGGCTTACAGCGGCTTGCTGAAAGCCTTCCTGGATGTGCTGCCGCAGGATGGCCTGGCCGGCAAGCTGGTGCTGCCGCTGGCTACCGGCGGCAGCCAGTCGCACATGCTGGCGCTGGACTATGCGCTACGCCCGGTGCTCAGCTCTCTGTCCGCAAGGCATGTTTTGCCGAGTATTTACGCAACCGATGCGCAAGTGCTTTGGTCGCAGGAGGCAGGGTTGCAGATCGATGCCGGCATCGTGCAGCGTCTTGCCGCCGGCATCGACAACCTGGCAGCCAGCCTGCTGGCGCTGCAGGAAGCCGCTGCCACCGAATTCGAGTCGGTCCATTTTTCGCAAGTGCGATGTAGCGTCTGATAGCGCCGCAGTACCCGTTCCCCTCGTTGTAATCCCGCATTTGAACGTCGTTGCAATGTCGCAGATAAAGGCGGCAGGGCGGTCTGTTTTCAAAAATTTCATTGAATGACAAGGAAATCGCATGACTATCTCGCATGAAAAACGCAATGCTCGCAATACCAGGCGCCGCACCCTGGGCCTCCTGTTTGCTGCCGCAGCGGGCGCACTCGCCATCTCTTTTCCCGGGGCAGTGGCTGCCCAGGAAAAGGGTGTACTGCGCATCGGCTTTCAGAAGTACGGCACGCTGACCGTCCTCAAGGCGCGCGGCACGCTCGACAAGCGTCTGGCGGCGCAAGGTATTGAAGTGCAATGGCGTGAATTTCCCGCCGGGCCGCAACTGCTGGAAGGGCTGAATGTCGGCAGCATCGATTTCGGTACGGTCGGCGAAGCGCCGCCGATCTTCGCCCAGGCCGCCAACGCCAATCTCGTCTATGTCGCCAACCAGCCGCCGGCACCAGCCGGTGAGGCCATCATCCTGCCGAAAAACTCCACCATCAAGTCGGTCGCCGAACTGAAGGGCAAGAAAATCGCGCTGAACAAGGGATCGAACGTCCATTACCTGCTGGTCAAGGCGTTGGAAAAGGCCGGCGTCGCCTACAAGGATGTGCAGACGGTGTATCTGCCGCCGGCCGACGCCCGCGCCGCCTTCGAGCGCGGCAGCGTTGACGCCTGGGTGATCTGGGACCCGTTCCTGGCGGCGGCGGAAAAGCAGCTGGGCGCGCGCGTGCTGGCCGATGGCGCGGGGCTGGTGAGCAACCATCAGTTCTATCTTGCCTCGCGCCCCTACGCCGAGAAAAGTCCGGAAATCGTCAAGGCCATCATAGAAGAGCTGGCAAGAACTGACGACTGGGCGGCGAAAAACCCCAGGGAAGTCACGGCCATCCTGGCGCCGCAGATCGGCCTCGAACCGGCCATCGTCGATCTGGCCGCTTCGCGCTTCGCTTATGGCATCAAGCCGATCAGCGAGCCGGTGCTGGTCGAGCAGCAAAGGATCGCCGATGTGTTCAGCGACCTGAAGCTGATCCCGAAGAAAATCGTCATCAAGGACGCCGTCCTGCCAGCCAAGCTATAAGGAAAAGTCATGAGTCTGAACGTATTCTGGTTTTTGCCCACGCACGGCGACAGCCGTTACCTGGGCACCACAAAGGGTGCGCGCGAGGTGAGCTACGATTACCTGCGCCAGGTAGCGGTTGCCGCCGATACCCAGGGCTATGACGGCGTGCTGATTCCCACGGGGCGTTCCTGCGAAGATCCCTGGGTGGTGGCTTCCAGCCTGATCGGTGTCACCAAAAACCTGAAGTTCCTGGTGGCGATCCGTCCGGGCCTGTCGACCCCCGGCCTGGCGGTGCGCACCGCCGCTACTTTCGACCGCCTCTCCGGCGGGCGCCTGCTGGTGAATGTCGTCACCGGCGGCGACCAGGGCGAGCTGGAAGCCGACGGCCTGTTTGCCGACCATGCCGAACGCTATGAAATGTCGGCCGAATTCCTGCGCGTCTGGCGCGCCACGCTGGCAGGCGAGGGCGGTAGCAAGGGCTTCGATTACGACGGCAAACATATCCGGGTTAAGGGCGCCAAGGTTCTGTACCCGGCGGTGCAAAAGCCGTATCCGCCGCTGTACTTCGGCGGCTCGTCGGAAGCGGCGCACGAACTCGCCGCCGAACAGGTGGATGTCTATCTGACCTGGGGCGAGCCGCCGGCCGCCGTCGCGGAAAAGATTGCCGACATTCGCGCGCGCGCTGCCAGGCATGGCCGCACGGTGCGCTTCGGTATCCGCCTGCACGTCATCGTGCGCGAAACCAGCGGAGGCGGCGTGGCGGGCCGCCGACGAACTGATCTGCCATCTGGACGACGACGTCATTGCCAGCGCCCAGAAAGCATTCGCGAAGATGGACTCCATCGGGCAGAAGCGCATGGCGGCGCTGCATGGCGGCCGCCGCGACAAGCTGGAAGTCTCCCCCAACCTGTGGGCCGGCGTCGGCCTGGTGCGCGGTGGCGCCGGTACCGCGCTGGTGGGGGACCCGGAAACGGTGGCGGCGCGCATGCGTGAATACGCCGACCTCGGCATCGAGACCTTCATCCTGTCCGGCTATCCGCACCTGGAGGAGTCCTACCGTTTTGCCGAACTGGTGTTCCCGCTGCTGGGCAAGGGTAATGCCGGCCAGTTCAGCGGTTCCATCACCGGCCCGTTCGGCGAGATGGTGGCCAGCGATATCCTGCCAAAAGTATCGGCCAGTTAAGGAGTCATCATGACTGCAAGCGCAGTGAATCCGGCAGTGGTTTCCAGCGCGGCGCCAGCGGTTCCGCAGGCGTCGTCTGAACGGCACTGGCCGGTGTTGTCCAGGCTAGCGCCATGGATAGTGCCGATCGGCCTGATCCTGGTGTGGGAAATCGCCGCGCGCACCGGCTGGCTCTCGTCGCGCATCCTGCCGGAACCATGGGCGGTGCTCAAGGCGTTCTGGGCGCTGACCATATCCGGTGAGCTATGGACCCATGTCCGGGTCAGCCTGGGACGTGCCCTGGCGAGTTTTGCCATCGGCGGTGGTCTCGGCTTGCTGCTCGGCCTGCTGACCGGCACCTTCAAGGCCGCGGAAACCCTGCTGGATACGACGCTGCAAATGATCCGCAACATTCCGGCGCTGGCACTGATCCCGCTGGTGATCCTGTGGTTCGGCATCGACGAGGCGGCCAAGCTGTTCCTGGTGGCGATAGGCGTGTTCTTCCCCGTCTACCTGAACACCTTTCACGGCATCCGTTCGGTGGACAAGGGCTTGATCGAGATGGCCAAAAGCTATGGCCTGTCCGGCTGGCCGCTGTATCGCGACGTCATCCTGCCGGGCGCGTTGCCGTCGATCCTGGTGGGGGTGCGCTTTTCGCTGGGGCTGGTATGGGTGCTGCTGATCGTCGCCGAAACGATTTCTGCGGTATCGGGCATCGGCTACATGACGATGAATGCGCGCGAATTCCTGCAAACCGACGTGGTGCTGGTCGGCATCCTGCTGTACGCCTTGCTCGGCAAGCTCGCCGATGCCCTGTCGCGTGGCATGGAGCGCTGGTGGCTGCGCTGGCATCCGGGCTATCGCTGATCGAAAGGAAACTACTCATGCAAAGCAATTCAATCGAGCAGGCGCAGGTGCGAGGAGCCGTATCCGCGACGGATCCAGTGCCGGCGCGCCGCGGCGTGCGCATCGCCATCGAGGATTTGTCGAAATCCTTTTCCGGCCGCCGGGTCTTGCACGGCATCGACCTCGAGATCGAAACCGGCGAATTCGTCGCCATCGTCGGCCGCAGCGGCTGCGGCAAGAGCACCTTGCTGCGCCTGGTGGCCGGACTGGAAAGCGCGGACGGCGGCCGGATCGCTTTCGGTGCGGGTGACAAGCCGGAGACGCGCATCATGTTCCAGGATTCGCGCCTGCTGCCGTGGAAGCGCGTGCTGAAAAACGTCGCGCTGGGTCTGCCGCAAGAATCGGCTGCGGCGTCGCAAGCCTTGCGCCAGGTCGGCCTGGAAGACCGCGCCGGCGAATGGCCGGCAGTGTTGTCCGGCGGCCAGCGCCAGCGTGTGGCCCTGGCGCGGGCGCTGGTGCACGATCCGCAATTGCTGCTGCTGGACGAACCGCTGGGCGCGCTGGATGCCCTGACCCGCATCGAAATGCAGCAATTAATCGAAACCCTGTGGCAGCAGCGCGGCTTCACCGCCATTCTCGTCACGCACGATGTGCAGGAGGCGATTGCCCTGGCCGACCGCGTGCTGCTGATCGAGGATGGCCGCGTCACTCTGGACGAGCGCATCGAAATGGCGCGCCCGCGGGCACGCGGCAACCTGCAGTTCGCCCGGCTGGAAGAAAAAATCCTTGCCCGGGTATTGCAGCAACCTGCGGCGGCGCCCGATAGCGAACTGGGCGACGTGTCGCTGCAGCGCACCGTCAGCCAGGTTGCATGGGCAATCTAGTTAGCAGTCAATTTCACTAACAAGTTTCAAGTCGCAGGCATTAAGTCTTATTCACTTTAACCACTCATCTCAGGAGAAAACATGAGCATTCAAGCCATCAACGTCCGCAACCAGTTCCGGGGCAAGGTCAAGACCATTATCGACGGTCCCGTCGTCTCGGAGGTCGATGTCGAGACCCCCGCCGGCATCGTCACCTCGGTCATCACCACCCGTTCCGTCAAGGACCTGGGCCTGATCGTCGGCTCGGAAGTCGTGGCCCTGGTCAAGGCGACCGAAGTGTCGATCGCCAAGATCTGAGCGACATCCCGGTGGTCACTGCAGTTTGTACCTTCAAGCGTGTGGGATCGTCCGCAGCGCAAACAAAACTGTGTGAGCTTCAGCAAGAAACGGGCAAAACGATATTTGTGTAGTGCAATTTTTTTGATACGCCCGGGCCTGAATTGGCAAAATGAAAGGTAATTAAATAGTAGAAAGAATATTTGCTACAATGTTAGCAATCGTGTGGCGGGAAAAAGACAAAGTTGGCGAAGAATTTTGATTTCAGACAGCTTTTGCAAATGCATTGAAATGAAATTCTTTGAAATGCATTTCAATGAGTCGTTATCTTGCAGAAAGTACCTGTGAATACCGATGTGTTGCCAAGGGCAAAGTGTTGTATTTCTGCAGGCCAATTATTATTTGTAATAATCCTGTCATATGCCATGCGTAACATCCTGCTATCGCTAATAAGCGAGTAATAATACGGTTTTTTCAGAGAAATTAAAGGGAAAACGCTGCAAATGCGGGAACGCCATCCTGCAGGAAGCGGCCAGTTTCCAGTTTCTTGAACGAGAAGATTGTTAAAACGGTTTATTTTGCTTCACAACTCTGGGAGAAATTGAATGAAGAAGTCCCTCATCGCTCTGGCAGTCCTGGGTGCATTCGCCACCGCTGCTCAAGCGCAAACCAACGTCCAGATCGGCGGCCGTATCCAGGCTGACATCAAGAGCTACAAGGTCGGTAATGTGACGACCCCTGGCCGTGTTGCCAACAACGAACTGCGTATCGACGACGATGAAACCTCGCGTTTCTGGCTGCGCGGTACCGAAGACCTGGGTGGTGGCCTGAAAGCCCTGTTCTACGTTGAAAACCGTTTCAACACCGACACCGGCACCGGTCAAAACGCTGACGGCAATGGCCTGGGCAACGGTAACACCTATGTCGGCCTCTCTGGCAACTTCGGTCAGGTGACCATCGGTAAGCACACCTTCATGGAAGACCAGGGCAATGCAGTGCAGTATGGCATCAAGGGCGGCCAGGCAGTCCCTGCTTCCCTGCTGGGCAGCAAGACCATCCTGAACTACATTGGTGGCACCGGCATCAACACCAGCCGCACCAATAACTCCATCATGTATGTCAGCCCGAATTTCAGCGGCTTCAAGGCTACATTGGGTTACTCCACGGCTTCCAACGAAAGCGAAGGCCTTATCACTCAAGCTATCCCGGGTAACGATTACGATGCTGGTCGCGCGTTCTTCCTGGCCGGTAACTATAGCAATGGCCCGATCTTCCTGAACCTGGCTTACTGGGATAACGAGCGTGAAATTACCGGCGTCGAAAACGACCAAGTTCGTCTGTCCGGTTCTTACGCCTTCCCGTTCGGCTTGAAGATTGGTGCCCAGTTTGACCGCGCAACCAACAAAACTCTGGCTGGCGTGGAAACCAAGCGTAACGCATGGCAAATCCCGGTCAGCTACCAGTTCGGTGCAAGCACCGTCCTGGCAAGCTTCACCAAGGCTGGCGACACCAAGAATCTGGTGGGCGACAACGGTGCCAAGCTGTGGACCATCGGCTACGACTACGCTTTGTCGAAGCGTACCAACGTCGGCGTGTTCTACGGCAAGCTGGATAACGAAGGTGCAGGCGTTTATCAGCCGTACAAGTCGAATACCACTTCGAACGGTTCCGCTCTGTTCGCTGGCGAATCGGCTTCGATCTTCGCCGTGGCTGTCAAGCACACTTTCTAAGTCACACCGGCCGGGTCTCCGGCCGTTCAGACTCCGAGAGGAAAACGGGCGCTTCGGCGTCCGTTTTTTTTTCGTCCTGGCGACCGCATATGCGTTTTTATTCTATAAACATGCGGAAAAATTCGTTCTCTTTATAACGATCGGGTGCAAATATTGCACCTTGTTAGTCGTATATGTAATAAGAGGACGTTCATGCCGGATGCCAGTATTTCTCACAATGCAAGAGTGACCCCGCGGGTCATGCCCGGCTTTGGCCTGTCGCTGGGCTTCACCCTGTTCTACCTGGGCCTGATCGTCCTGATCCCGCTCTCTGCCGTCTTTCTGAAAACCTTTACCCTGAGCTGGGAACAGTTCTGGCATGCGGTATCGTCCGAGCGCGTGGTGGCATCGTACCAATTGACCTTCGGCGGTTCGCTGCTGGCGGCAAGCGTGAACGTCATCTTCGGTGGCATCGTTGCCTGGGTGCTGGTGCGCTACCGTTTCCCCGGCAAGAAACTCATCGATGCCCTGGTTGACCTGCCTTTCGCCTTGCCCACGGCCGTCGCCGGCATTGCCCTGACCGCGCTGTACGCGCCCAACGGCTGGATCGGCCAGTATCTCGCGCTGCTGGGTATCAAGGTCGCCTTCACCCCCCTGGGCGTGTACATTGCGCTGACCTTCATCGGCTTGCCCTTCGTCGTGCGCACCGTGCAGCCGGTGCTGGAAGAATCCGAGCGCGAACTGGAAGAGGCCGCCGCCAGCCTCGGCGCCAGCCGCTGGCAAACCTTTCTCAAGGTGGTCTTCCCGGGCATCATGCCCGCCTTGCTGACCGGTTTTGCCCTGGCGTTTGCGCGCGCTACGGGCGAATACGGCTCGGTCATTTTCATCGCCGGCAATATGCCGATGGTGTCGGAAATCACGCCGCTGTTCATCATCACCAAGCTGGAGCAGTACGACTATGCCGGCGCGACGGCGATCGCGGTGGTGATGTTGCTGGTGTCGTTTGCGCTGCTGCTGGCCATCAATCTGCTGCAAGCCTGGACCCGCAAGCGCGGCCAGTCCGGCAAAGAATAAAAACAGGACGGAGAAAACCCATGTCTGTTGCAGCCTCTATTCCCGCTGGCGCCCCGGGCCGGGCCGAACCGATTTACGTGCCGGCGGCGACGCAGGAACCGCTTTGGGTGCGCGTACTGCTGATCGGCGCTGCGCTGGCTCTTCCTGACGCTGTTCCTGTTCGTGCCGCTGCTGGCAGTGTTTGCCGAAGCCTTCAAGAAGGGCTGGGATGCCTATGTGGCGGCGATCATCGAGCCGGATGCCTGGGCCGCCATCAAGCTGACCCTGCTGACGGCGGCCATTGCCGTGCCGCTGAACCTGGTGTTCGGCGTGGCGGCCGCCTGGACCATCGCCAAGTTCGAATTCCGCGGCAAGAATGTCCTGCTGACCCTGATCGACCTGCCGTTTTCGGTATCGCCGGTGATCTCCGGCCTGATCTACGTGCTGATGTTCGGCGCGCAGGGCTGGCTCGGGCCGTGGCTGCAGGCGCATGACATCAAGATCATTTTCGCCGTGCCCGGCATCGTCCTGGCGACGATCTTCGTGACGTTTCCTTTCGTTGCCCGCGAGCTGATTCCGCTGATGCAGGCGCAGGGCACTGAAGAGGAAGAGGCCGCGCTGGTGCTGGGCGCTTCCGGCTGGAAGACCTTCTGGTACGTCACGCTGCCCAACATCAAATGGGGATTGCTGTACGGCGTAATCCTGTGTAATGCCCGCGCCATGGGCGAGTTCGGCGCCGTCTCGGTGGTGTCGGGGCATATCCGCGGCGAGACCAACACCATCCCGCTGCAGGTGGAAATTCTCTACAACGAATACGCCTTCGCCGCAGCATTTTCGGTGGCGTCGCTGCTGGCCTTGCTGGCGCTGGTGACGCTGGCGCTGAAGAGTTTCATTGAATGGCGGTTGCGCGACGAAACCGCGCGGCCCATGCAGAAACATTGAATCCGGAGCGAGAAAACATCATGGCAATTGAAGTCAGAAACATCAACAAGCGGTTCGGCAATTTTGTCGCGCTCGACAATGTCTCGCTGGATTTCCCCACCGGTAAGCTGGCGGCGCTGCTGGGCCCGTCCGGCTGCGGCAAGACCACGTTGCTGCGCATCATTGCCGGACTCGAGCAGGCCGACGGCGGCCGCGTGATCCTGGATGGCAGGGATGCTTCGGCGCGCCATGTGCGCGAGCGCCAGGTCGGCTTCGTGTTCCAGCACTATGCACTGTTCAAGCACATGAGCGTGTTCGAAAACATCGCCTTTGGCCTGCGCGTCAAGCCGCGCAAGGATCGCCCCACTGAACAGCAGATCCGCGACAAGGTGCACCGCCTGCTGGAGCTGGTGCAGCTCGACTGGCTGGCCGACCGCTATCCGCCGCAGCTGTCCGGCGGCCAGCGTCAGCGCATCGCCCTGGCGCGCGCACTGGCGGTGGAGCCGCGCGTGCTGCTGCTGGACGAGCCGTTCGGCGCGCTGGATGCCAAGGTGCGCAAGGAACTGCGCCGCTGGCTGCGCCGCCTGCACGACGAGCTGCATGTCACCAGCATCTTCGTCACCCACGACCAGGAAGAAGCGCTGGAAGTGGCCGACCAGGTCGTGCTGATGAACAAGGGCAGGGTGGAGCAGATCGGCACGCCTGCCGAGGTGTACAACCATCCGGCCTCGCCCTTTGTGTATGGATTTCTCGGTAACGTCAACCTGTTCCAGGGGCGATTGCACGAAGGCATTCTCGATGCCAGCGGCGTGGCGCTGGACGCGCCGGACCACGCCGGCGTGCGCGACGGCCAGGGCATCGGTTTCGTGCGTCCGCACGAGCTGGAAATCGAGCGTTTCAGCGAAGGCGGCGATGGCATCGCGGCGCGCCTGAAGCGGGCGCATGCCATCGGTCCGCTGGCCCAACTGGAACTGGAGCGCAGCGACAACCGGCAAATGATCGAGGCGGTCATCTCCAGCGACCGCTACGCCAGCCTGAAGCTGCAGGAAGGCGATGCGCTGCTGGTGCGGCCGCGGCGCTTGCGCGTGTTCGTCGAACAGCCGGTGGAGGTGGGCGCATGAATTTCCAGCAACTGCGCTCGGTGCGCGAAGCCGCGCGCCGCGGCTACAACCTGACCGAGGTGGCAAACGTCCTGTTCACCTCGCAGCCCGGCGTCAGCCGCCAGATCCGCGAGCTGGAAGAGGAGCTCGGCGTGGATATCTTCGAACGCAACGGCAAGCGCCTGACCGGCCTGACCGAGCCGGGCAAGGGCATCCTGCACATCATCGAGCGCCTGTTGCTGGAAGCGGAAAACCTGCAGCAGGCCGGGCTGGAGTATTCCGGCAAGACCAGCGGCACGCTGACGATCGCCGCCACCCACACGCAGGCGCGCTACGCCTTGCCGAAGGTGGTACAGGGGTTCCGTGCGGCGTTTCCGGACGTGCGCATCGCCCTGCAGCAGAGTTCGCCGGAACACATCGCGCAATGGGTCATTTCAGGCAAGGCGGATGTCGGCATCGCCACCGAGGGCCTGAGCCAGTTCGAGGAGCTGGTGTCCTTCCCGTGCTACAGCTGGAATCACGTGGTGGTGGTGCCGGAAGGGCACCCGCTGCTGTCGCAGCAAGGGGTGACACTTGCTGCGCTGGCCGCATGGCCGTTGATTACCTATGATGTCGGTTTCACCGGGCGCAGCCACATCGATGCCGCCTTCCGCCAGGCCGATATCGTCCCCGACATCGTGCTGACGGCGATGGATTCCGACGTGATCCAGCAATACGTCGCGCTCGGCCTGGGTGTGGGCATCGTCGCTTCGATGGCGGTGGAGCAGGGCTTCCATACCGGCTTGCGCCACGTCGGCGCAGACAATCTGTTCGCCACCAATGTCACCCGGCTGGCGGTGCGGCGCGGCGCCTATCTGCGCTCCTATACCTACGAGTTCATCCAGCAGTTTGCGCCGCACCTGGCGCGCAAGGATATTCGCGCGGCATTGCTGGGCAGCAGCGAATAGTGGCGCGGCGCTAGCGGCCGGCGCCGCGCAACGCTGCCGCGCATTCGCCCACCAGCGCCGGTCCGCGATAGATCAGGCCGGAGTACAGCTGCACCAGCGCGGCGCCGGCCTCGATCTTGGCGCGCGCGCCGGCGCCATCGAGGATGCCGCCCACGCCGATGATCGGCAGGGCATCACCCAGCGCCGCCTTCAGGCCGCGGATCACGGCGTTGGACAGCTCGAATACCGGGGCGCCGGAAAGGCCGCCCGCTTCCGCGGCATGCGGCAGCCCCTGCACGGCATCGCGCGTGATGGTAGTGTTGGTGGCGATGACGGCATCGATCTGGTGGCGCAGCAGCGCCGCGGCAATTTCGCCGACCTGCTCGGCATCCATGTCCGGCGCGATCTTCAGCGCCACCGGCACATAGCGCTTGTGCTGGTCGGACAGGCGCAGTTGCGCCTGCTTCAGTTGTCCGAGCAAGCCGTCCAGTTCCGATGCGCCCTGCAGCTGGCGCAGGTTCTTGGTGTTGGGCGAGGAAATGTTGACCGTCACATAGCTGGCGTAGGGATAGACTTTTTCCAGGCAATGCAGGTAATCGTCCACGGCGCGCTCGATCGGCGTGTCGGCATTCTTGCCGATGTTCAGGCCGATCACGCCTTCCCGGTTCTGGAAATAGCGCGATGCCTGCACGTTGGCGACGAAGGCATCGACGCCGCCGTTGTTGAAGCCCATGCGGTTGATGATGGCATTGGCCGCCGGCAGGCGGAACATGCGCGGCTTCGGGTTGCCGGGCTGCGGGCGCGGCGTGACGGTGCCGATCTCGATGAAGCCGAAGCCGAGCGCGGCCAGGCCGTCGATGCATGAACCATCCTTGTCCAGGCCGGCGGCCAGGCCGACCGGGTTGGCGAACGTCAGCCCCATTACCTGGCGCTCGTCGTGCGGCGGCTTCGACAACAGGCCCGTCAGGCCGAGCGCGTGGGCCTTTTTCAGGGAAGACAGGGTGAAGTGGTGGGCTGTCTCGGCATCCAGCGAGAACAGGCAGGGGCGGGCGAGCGAATACGGGAAGTCGGACACGGGCAATCCAGCAAGAGAACGGTGACGCTGCGGCAATGACCGCGGCAAAGCCCGCTATTTTACCGGGATTCACTGGGCATTTACCGGGATTCGCCGCGCCTTCCGCGGCAAATTCGCCGCCGGCGCCGTGTGCGTCTCACAAGGCTTCCCAGCGCCCCATGCGCAAGGCCTGCAGCGGCTGGAAATTCATCTTGTACGCCATTTTCCGGCTGTCGCGGATCCAGTATCCGAGGTAGACGAAGGGCATGCCGAGCAGGCGCGCCTGTTCGATCTGCCAGAGGATATTGTAGGTGCCGTAACTGGCGCCCGGCACGTCCGGGTCATAGAAAGTGTAGACCGAGGAAAGGCCATCATCGAGGATGTCGATGATGCTGACCATGCGCAGCGTGCCATCCGCCTCGCGGAATTCGACCAGGCGTGTATTGACCTTGCTTTGCAACAGGAATTGCGCGTACTGGTCGCGGCTGTCCTGGTCCATGCCGCCGCCGGCATGGCGCACAGCCTGGTAGCGCAGATACAACTCGTAGTGATCGTGCATGTAAGCCAGGTTGGCGACTTGTGCATGCAGGCTGCAATGGCGCGCCCAGCTGCGCCGCTGGCTGCGCCTGGGCACGAAATCCGCCGTCACCACGCGTACCGGCGTGCAGGCGTTGCAGCCGTCGCAATAAGGGCGATAGGTAAAAATGCCGCTGCGGCGAAAGCCGTTTTGCACCAGGCCCGAGTAGACGTCGGCGTTGATCAGGTGGGAAGGCGTGGCCACCTGCGAGCGCGCCTGGCGTTCGTCGAGATAACTGCACGGGTAGGGTGCGGTGGCGTAGAACTGCAATGCCGAAAATGGCAGATCCTTTAGGTGCGTCATGTGCTGTGCGTCATTTTCTGGCCGGTGTCAGCGGATAAGGGCAACAGAGCCATTAATTTACACCGATTGCGGGATGGATTTCACGCTCGCTTCAAAATAATGCGGGTGGCGTCCAGTGCGGGATCGGCGCTTGCGCCGTTGCCTGCCGCAGGTGTGCCAGGAAGGTCGTGCGCGGGATCGGTTGCGCGCCCAGCGACGCCAGGTGCGCTGTCTCCTGCTGGCAATCAATCATGGTGACGCCATTATCGGCAAGAAAGCGCACCAGGTAGGCCAGGGCGACCTTGGAGGCGTCGGTGACGCGGGCAAACATCGATTCGCCGTAAAACATGCGGCCGATGCACATGCCATAGGCGCCGCCGGCCAGCTTGCCATCGTACCAGGCCTCGACGCTGTGGGCATAACCGCGTTGGTGCAGGGCGCAATAGCCGGCGATGATGTCATCGGAAATCCAGGTGCCGGGGCCATCGGCGCGCGGTGCGGCGCATGCGCGCATGACTTCCTCGAATGCGCTGTCGAAACGGATTTCCCAGCGATGGTCCGACGTCCGGCTGCGTTCGACTTTCTTCAAGGTCTTTTTCAGGCTGGCCGATATGCGGAAATCTGCCGTCATCAGCACCATGCGCGGATCGGTGCTCCACCAGAGAATCGGCTGGCCTTCGGCAAACCAGGGGAAAATGCCGTGCAGGTAGGCATTCAGCAAGCGTTCCGGCGACAGGTCGGCGCCCGCGGCCAGCAGGCCGGCAGCGCCATCCTCCTCGGACAGTGCCTGCGACACGTCCGGAAAGGGGGTCGCCGTCTCCAGCCAGGGAATCATGGACATCGCCGCGTTCGCTGCAATTGCCGCAGGATCAGCCTGCGCTGCCGATATCGAGCGGATCGCCGGACGGCCGGCGCACATCGTGCGTATGGAAGCCCCACGACCCGCCCGCAGCTATCCCGGCGAGGTCGGCAAAAAAGAAGCGCAAGGTGTGGGCAACGGTGGTGAAGGCCAGCTCGTCCCAGGGAATCTCCGCTTCGGAAAACAGCCGCACTTCCAGGCTTTCCTGGCCTGCCAGGTAGTCCAGGTCGAGCAGGCGGGCGCGGTAATACATGTGCACCTGATGCACATGGGCCACGTTCAGCAGTGAAAACAGCGGTTGCAGCTCGATGCGCGCCCCGGCTTCTTCTGCCGTTTCGCGCAGGGCTGCCTCTGCCGTGGTTTCGTCGTTTTCCATGAAGCCCGCCGGCAGCGTCCAGTAGCCGTGGCGCGGCTCGATGGCGCGCCGGCACAGCAGCACGCGGGTTTGCCCGTGTTCTTCCCAGGCCGGAATCGAACCGACGACCATCTTGGGATTCTGATAATGGATGGCGCCGCACTGGCGGCACACGTAGCGCAGCCGGTTGTCGTCAGGCGGAATCTGGAGCGCGACCGGATGCGCGCATTCGGAACAGAATTTCATAAAAAACAGGCGTCGATACTCAGGTCGGCAATCGGGAGGGGGCGTCGTCGTGATTTTCATAAAGTGTACCATCCCCATCAATTTGCCAGTCCATACGCGCCAGGATTTGCAATGAATGCGGATTCGTTGTATAGTACTTCCTTCAGACGCGGGGTGGAGCAGTCTGGCAGCTCGTCGGGCTCATAACCCGAAGGTCGTAGGTTCAAATCCTGCCCCCGCAACCAAGTCTTGAATATTCCCGTCCTTCATCACCTCCTCACGGACGCCGGAACGCAGCATCTGCGGGTTCTCTATCAGACGACATCCTGGTTCGGTCGTTTAAATTTCTGCAAAATTACGAAGAATTTGTGCCGTGCAAGAGCCGTACATCCATACTGCTGAGGCAAAAAAGGTCCTCGAAACCGCGCTCCTATGCGCGCACGAGCCTTTGTCCGTCAATGACCTGAAAAAATTGTATGTTCCTGGCGGTGAGGGCGAAGGCGGACTGGAGGCCGACGCTATCCGGCAAATGCTGGAGGAGCTGAAGGAAGACTGGGCCGGCAAGGGCATCGAGGTGGTCTGCCTGTCGACCGGCTGGCGCTTTCAGAGCCGGCCCGAGATGAAAGTCTATCTCGACCGCCTGAGCCCCGAAAAACCGCCGAAATATTCGCGCGCCACGCTCGAAACCCTGGCCATCATCGCGTATCGTCAGCCGGTTACGCGTGGCGATATCGAGGAAATCCGCGGCGTGACCGTGAATTCGCAAACCATCAAGATGCTGGAAGACCGGGGCTGGATCGAATCCATCGGCCATCGCGATGTGCCCGGCCGCCCGGCGCTGTTTGCTACCACTAAACAATTCCTGGATGACCTGGGACTGACGGCACTTGACCAGTTGCCGCCCCTGCAGCAAGTCGCCGCCGGCGAATTGCAGGAGGGGAGCTTGCTCGAAATCCAAGCGCTGGAAGCGAGCCTGCAAGAAAATCCTCAGCAGGATGCCGCTGCAGCAGTGCAGACGGACCCGGCGCCATTGTTCGATGAGGCCGGCACGGATGTCGCGCTGGAAGAGGTCTCCCGGATCGCCGAAGAACATGATGCCGCAAGTGTCATCGAGGCTGCAGACACAGCCGATAACCACGAAATGAACAATGAATCTGCCCAATCCTGACGATGTAATGGCGGCGCCTGCCGCTACCCCGGCGGATGCGCCGGAGTCTGCCGGCGAACAATCCGCTGCGCCTGCAGCCGATGCCGCTGCAAAGCCTGCCAAGCGCGGTTTGCGCGGGCCGCGTAACATGCGCCGCAACCGAGCGGCGCAGCGTGTCTCCGGCGTAAACGACGCCGAGCCGACGCCGGACGAGGCGGGCGCGTCGGCGCAGCCTAACGGCGCCGCAGACACGGCCGCTGTGTCGTCGCCCCGTGCCGGCGCGGGCCGGCGCAATGCTGCCGCAAAGCCGGCCAACACTGCCAAGGGGCGCGGCAAGCCGCAACAGAAGGGCAAGGGCGGCGCTGCCGAAGCCGACGACGTGTTTTCCTTCGTTACTTCCGACGCCTATGATCGCGACGATGCCGAGTCCGAGGGCGCCGGCGGCCGTCGCCAGGCGAACAGGAATGTGCGCCGCGACCTGACCGCGGAAGACGATGCCCCGAAGCTGCACAAGGTGCTGGCTGATGCCGGCCTGGGCTCGCGCCGCGACATGGAAGAGCTGATCATTGCCGGCCGGGTGTCGGTCAATGGCGAGCCTGCGCATATCGGCCAGCGTATCCTGCCCACCGACCAGGTGCGCATCAATGGCAAGCTCATCCAGCGCAAGGTCAGCAAGCGGCCGCCGCGCGTACTCATTTATCACAAGCCGGCCGGCGAAATCGTCAGCCATAGCGATCCGGACGGACGGCCGTCGGTATTCGACCGCCTGCCGACCATGAAGGCCGGGAAATGGCTGGCAGTGGGCCGGCTGGATTTTAATACCGAAGGCCTGCTGCTGTTTACCACCTCCGGCGACCTCGCCAACCGCCTGATGCATCCCCGTTACGGCATCGACCGCGAGTATGCGGTGCGCACCCTGGGCGAGCTGGACGAGGGCATGCGCCAGAAGCTGCTGGCCGGCGTCGAGCTGGAAGATGGCCTGGCGCAGTTCTCCCGCATCGCCGATGGCGGCGGCGAGGGCGTCAACAAGTGGTACCGCGTGACCATCGGCGAAGGGCGCAACCGCGAGGTGCGCCGCATGTTCGAGGCGGTCGGCCTGACCGTTTCGCGGCTGATCCGCACGCGTTACGGCATATTGATGCTGCCGCGCGGGCTCAAGCGCGGCCGCTGGGAAGAAATGGAAGAAAATGCCGTGCGCGACCTGATGGGCGTGACCGGCCTGGAAAAAAGCGCCGGCCAGGGCGGCGCCGGCAAGGGGCGTGGCAAGGGCCAGTCCCGCGACGATGGCAAGGGCGGCCGCCACGGCGTTGGTCCGCAAGGGCAAGGTCAGGGGCGCCAGCAGGGGCAGTCGCGCAGCCGTCAGCCCGACCCGTTGCAGACGGCGCTGGGATTTGCCGGCATGGAGCAGCCGCGTCGCCGCGGTGGTCAGGGCCAGGGGTACGGCCAGGGCAGCCGTGATGGCGGCATTGGCGTCATGTCCGGACCGGGCATGCGGCGACGTCCGCGCGGCTGACGCATCTGCAGGAGAATTGCGCAATTTGCAACAATGCATGCGCCCGCACTTTTGCCCGGGCGTATGCGTGCATTGCAGGAGCGCTCCTGATCGTATATAATTTCGTGGTTTACAGGGGTCGATGCGCAAGTGCTTCCGAATGGATGCCGGCGCAGCGTGAATCATAAGAAAGATGGGCGGAAGGCCCATTTTTTTTTGCTCTGCCGTTTGCGCGGAGAGATTCATGGCAGCGCCCTGGCGAGATACGGAGAATTTTGTGCAATTGCAGCAGTTGATAGAAACCAGCCTTGCCGGCATGGGGTACGAATTGGTCGACGTCGAGCTCGCCGGGCGCGGGCTGGTGCGCGTTTACATCGATTTTGCCGCAGCTGGTCCGGAAGGATTTGCGCCCATCACGGTAGAAGATTGTGGCAAGGTCAGCCATCAGCTGAGCCATGTGTTCACTGTTGAAAACGTGAATTACGAACGGCTGGAAGTATCGTCGCCGGGGCTGGATCGTCCACTGAAAAAGGTGGGGGATTATCTGCGTTTCGCTGGCCAGGAAGCCATCGTGAAGCTGCGCATGCCGATGGCGTCAGCCGCCAACCGCAAGAATTTCCAGGGCATCCTGCTGGCGCCGGAAGGCGATCAGCTGAAACTCGAATTTGAATCAAAAGAAGGCACGGCGGTATTGGAGTTTATGCTCGCTGATGTGGATAAGGCACGTTTAGTGCCACAGGTAAATTTTAGGAGTCGCAAAGCATGAGTCGCGAAATTTTGTTGCTGGTCGATGCGCTGGCGCATGAGAAAAACGTCGGTAAAGATGTTGTGTTCGGTGCGCTCGAGCACGCTCTGGCGCAGGCCACCAAAAAACGCTACGAGGGCGATGTCGATATCCGCGTTGCCATCGATCGCGAGACTGGCGAATTCGAGACTTTCCGCCGCTGGCACGTGGTGCCGGACGAGGCCGGCCTGCAACTCCCCGATCAGGAAATCCTGCACTTCGAGGCGAAAGAACAGATTGCCGATATCGAAGTCGATGACTATATTGAAGAACCGATCGAGTCGGTCGATTTCGGCCGCCGCTTCGCGCAGGATACCAAGCAGGTGGTGCTGCAACGCATCCGTGACGCCGAACGCGAACAGATCCTGGCTGATTTCCTGGAGCGCGGCGATTCGCTGGTGACCGGCACCATCAAGCGCATGGAAAAGGGCGATGCCATCGTCGAATCCGGCAAGATCGAAGCGCGTTTGCCGCGCGATCAGATGATTGCCAAGGAGAATCTGCGTATCGGCGATCGCGTGCGCGCCTACATCCTGCGCATCGACCGCAATGCCCGCGGACCGCAAGTGATCCTGTCGCGCACCGCGCCTGAATTCATCATGAAGCTGTTCGAGCTGGAAGTGCCGGAAATCGAGCAGGGCTTGCTGGAAATTAAATCGGCAGCGCGCGACTCGGGCGTGCGCGCCAAGATTGCCGTGTTTACCAATGACAAGCGCATCGACCCGATCGGCACCTGCGTCGGCATGCGCGGTTCGCGCGTGCAGGCCGTCACCGGCGAACTGGGCGGCGAACGCGTGGATATCGTCCTGTGGTCCGACGATCCGGCGCAATTCGTCATCGGCGCACTGGCGCCGGCCAACGTCAGCTCGATCATGGTGGACGAAGACAAGCACGCCATGGACGTGGTGGTGGACGAGGAAAACCTGGCCATCGCCATCGGCCGCGGCGGCCAGAACGTGCGACTGGCATCCGAACTGACCGGCTGGCAGATCAACATCATGACGGCGGAAGAGTCCGCCGACAAGACTGCCGCTGAAACCGCGACGATCCGTTCCCTGTTCATGGGCAAGCTCGACGTCGACGAGGACGTGGCCGACATCCTGGTACAGGAAGGTTTCGCCACCCTGGAAGAAATCGCCTATGTGCCGATTCAGGAAATGCTGAGCATCGAAGCCTTCGACGAAGATACCGTCAACGAGCTGCGCAACCGCGCCCGCGATGCCCTGGTGACCGAGGCGATTGCATCGGAAGAAGGCATGGAAGGCATGGAAGAGGCGCTGGCGAACCTGGAAGGCATCGACCGCACCATGGCCGGCAAGCTCGGCCTGGCCGGCATCAAGACGCTGGAAGCCTTTGGCGGCCTTGCTTACGACGAGTTTGGCGCGATCCTGGCGCTGCCGACCGACCGCGCGCGGCAATTGATTGACAATGAATTTGCAGATGTGACCGATGAAGAAATGGCTGCCATCGACGCCAAGTACGATGAGCAGGCCAAGGCGCTGCAGGCGCGTGCATGGAGCCTTGCAGAAGCGAAGTGATTCGCGGATTTCTTCATCAACGAGTCAGATAGAAAAGAGGACTGAATGGCGAGTAACAACGTAGCCCAATTTGCCACCGAACTGAAAATGCCGGCGGATCTGCTGTTGACGCAATTGCGCGCGGCCGGCGTTGAAAAAAGTTCGGCGTCCGATGAGCTGTCCAAGGAAGACAAGGACAAGCTGCTCGGCCACCTGCGCCGCGCCCATGGTGCCGGCCCAAGTGCCGAAAAAAAGAAAATTACCCTGACGCGCAAGGAAACTACCGAGATCAAGCAGGCGGATGCCACCGGCAAGTCGCGCACGATCCAGGTGGAAGTGCGCAAGAAGCGCACCTTCGTGCAGCGTGACGAACCGGTTGCGGCCGAAGCGCCCGCAGCGCCGGCGACGCCCGTCATCGACGAGGCCGAACAGGCCCGCCGCGCGGACGAAGCGCGCCGCCAGGCCGAGCTGATCGCGCGCCAGGAAGCCGATCTGCGCGAGAAGCAGGAGCGCCTGGCCAAGCTGGAAGCCGAAAAGGCCGAGCAGGAAAAGGCCATGAAGCTGCAGCAGGAACAGGAAGCAAAGAAGGCCGCCAAGGAAAAGGCAACTGCCAGCGTCGCTGCCGAAGCGCCGAAAGAGGTTTCCGAAGAGGAGAGCCGCAAGCAGGCCGAGCAGGCCGCCCGCGATGCACAAGAGGCGAAGGAAGCCGCCGAGCGCGCGGCCGCCACCGAAGCAGCACGCAAGGCCGTCGCCGACGAGGTTGCCCAGATCCGCGCCATGATGAATGCGCCGCGCAAGGTCATCAAGGCGCCCGAGCCGGCCAAGGCTGCCGACGGCACCGTGGTCAAGCCGGGCGAAAAGAAGGCTGGGGAAAAGAAGGACGACAAGAAGCCGGTGGTCGACAAGAAATCGATCAAGTCCGCCAATGTGTCGTCGACCTGGCAGGATGATGCCGCCAAGCGCCGCGGCGCCGGCATGAAAACGCGTGGTCCTGGCGCTCCGGCCGGCGGCCGCGATGGCTGGCGTTCTGGCCCGAAGGGGCGCCGCCATGGTCATCATGACGATCGCGAAAGCAATTTCCAGGCGCCAACCGAGGCTGTCGTCAAGGATGTCTACGTGCCGGAAACCCTGACGGTGGCGGAACTGGCGCACAAGATGGCCGTCAAGGCTTCTGAAGTCATCAAGCATCTGATGAAGCTGGGCCAGATGGTCACCATCAACCAGGTGCTGGACCAGGAAACTGCCATGATCCTGGTCGAGGAAATGGGCCACAAGGCGCATGCCGCCAAGCTGGACGATCCGGAAGCGCTGCTGGTCGAGGGCACCGAGCATGTCGATGCGGAGCAGTTGCCGCGCGCACCGGTGGTCACGGTCATGGGTCACGTCGACCACGGCAAGACCTCGCTGCTGGACTATATTCGCCGCGCCAAGGTGGCCACGGGTGAAGCAGGCGGCATCACCCAGCATATCGGCGCCTATCACGTCGAAACGCCCCGCGGCATGATCACCTTCCTCGATACGCCGGGCCACGAAGCGTTTACCGCCATGCGCGCACGCGGCGCCCAGGCGACCGATATCGTGATCCTGGTGGTGGCTTCGGACGACGGCGTCATGCCGCAGACCAAGGAAGCCATTGCCCACGCCAAGGCTGCCGGCGTGCCGCTGGTGGTGGCGATCAACAAGATCGACAAGCCCAGCGCCAACCCGGAACGGGTGACGCAGGAGCTGATCGCCGAGCAGGTGGTGCCGGAAGCCTATGGCGGCGAATCGCCTTTCATCAATGTCTCTGCCAAGACCGGCCAGGGCATCGACGAGTTGCTGGAGAACGTACTGCTGCAGGCCGAAGTGCTGGAGCTGAAGGCGCCGGTGGATAGCCCGGCCCGCGGCCTGGTGGTCGAAGCCAAGCTGGACAAGGGCCGTGGCCCGGTTGCCACCATCCTGGTGCAGGCGCGGTACCCTCAAGCGCGGCGACATCGTGCTGGCCGGTTCCTCGTATGGCCGCGTGCGTGCCATGCTCGATGAAAACGGCAAAAACATCAGCGAAGCCGGGCCGTCGATTCCGGTCGAAATCCAGGGCCTGACGGAAGTGCCGGCAGCCGGCGAGGACGTCATGGTCATGTCGGACGAGCGCAAGGCACGTGAAATCGGCCTGTTCCGTCAAGGTAAATTCCGCGACGTCAAGCTGGCCAAGCAACAGGCCGCGAAGCTGGAAAACATGTTCGAGCAGATGGCCGAAGGCGAAGTCAAGAACCTGCCTTTGATTATCAAGACCGACGTGCAGGGTTCGCAGGAAGCGCTGGTGCAGTCGCTGCAGAAGCTCTCGACCAGCGAAGTGCGCGTGCAGGTCGTGCATGCGGGCGTCGGCGGCATCAGCGAAAACGACGTCAACCTGGCGATCGCTTCGAAGGCCGTCATCATCGGCTTCAATACCCGCGCCGATGCGCCGGCCCGCAAGCTGGCCGAAACCAACGGCGTCGACATCCGCTACTACAACATCATTTACGATGCCGTGGATGAAGTGAAGGCGGCGCTGTCGGGCATGCTGGCGCCGGAGAAGCGCGAGCAGGCCCTGGGCCTGGTGGAAATCCGCCAGGTCATCCTGGTCAGCAAAGTTGGCGCCATCGCCGGTTGCTACGTGCTCGAAGGCCTGGTCAAGCGTGGTTCGTCGGTACGCCTGCTGCGCAACAACGTGGTGACCTGGACCGGCGAAATCGATTCGCTGAAGCGCTTCAAGGACGACGTCAAGGAAGTTAAGTCCGGCTTTGAATGCGGCCTGACGCTGAAGAACTACAACGAGATCCAGGAAGGCGACCAGCTCGAAGTGTTCGAAGTGCAGGAAGTCGCGCGTACGCTGTAAGGCGCGACGCGCAGTACGCAAGCAGCCAGGGCGGGCACGCGGTGTCCTCCCTGGCTTTATCAATTTCAGGCCCTGCAAGGGGCAGAGCAATATCATGGCCAAACACAGCAAATCCATCCCCGGCCGCATGAATCGTGTTGCAGACCAGATCCAGCGCGACTTGGCCGAGATCATCGCCTATGAGCTGAAAGACCCGCGCGTGGCGATGATCACGATCACCGAAGTGCAGGTCACGCCCGATTACGCCCACGCCAAGGTGTTTTTCACGACGCTGCCGGACGATCCGGTCAGCGTGCAGAACACCATTCAGGGCCTGGGCAAGGCCAGCGGCTTCATCCGCGGGCAACTGGGGCGCCGCCTGACCATCCACACCACGCCTGACGTGCATTTCGTGCATGACACGTCGACCTCGCGCGGCATCGAATTGTCGCGCCTGATCGATGAGGCCAACGCTACCCGTGCCAGGGATGCAGACGAAGCCTGAGAAACGGCAGCGTCTTGCGCTGGATGGGGTGCTGTTGCTGGACAAGCCGGTCGGTTTTTCCAGCAATGATGCGCTGATGAAGGCCAAGCGTCTGCTGAATGCAAAAAAGGCCGGACATACCGGCACGCTGGATCCTTTCGCTACCGGACTCCTGCCGTTGTGCTTCGGTGAAGCGACCAAGTTTTCGCAGGACTTGCTGGAAGCTGACAAGACTTACGAAACGGTGGTGCATCTTGGCGTGAAGACTTCGACCGCGGATACCGAGGGCGAGGTGCTGGAGCAGCGCGACGTTGCAGTTACGCGCGAGCAGATCGAGGCGGTGCTGGAGCGCTTCCGCGGCGAGATCGAGCAGGTGCCGCCGATGCATTCGGCCCTGAAGCGCGATGGCAAGCCCTTGTATGAATATGCGCGGCAGGGGATTACGCTGGAGCGCCAGGCGCGGCGGGTGACGATTCATGCGCTGGAATTGCTGGGCTATGAGGCTCCTTACCTGCGCTTGCGTGTTACTTGCAGCAAGGGGACGTATATCCGGGTGCTGGGCGAGGATATTGGCGCAGCGCTAGGGTGCGGAGCGCATTTGCGGGCGTTGCGGCGCACGGGAGTCGGCAATCTGACGCTGGATGGGTGCGTGACACTGGAGCAGTTGATGGGCGTCGAGGAGGCTCAGCGTGTCGAGATGCTGGCTCCTGTGGATGCCTTGCTTTCTTCGTTTCCAGCGGTTTTACTGACGGAGGAATTGGCGAAGCGGTTCCTGCATGGGCAGCGGCTGGCGCTGGGCAAGGAGCCGGTCGAACTGCCGGACTGGCAGGGAAGGGTGCGCGTGTATGGCCTGGAGGACGGCAGGCTGCTTGGTACCGCGGTGCTGCAGGCGTATGGCGTGCTGGCGCCGGAGCGGCTGGTGGCTGCTGCAGGAGCCTGAGCCGCGCCGCCCTCCAGGGCGCGGCGACTTTCATGCCGTGTGCGGGTCACGCTAGGCGCGTGAATGGCGCGTCGGTTTTTTGGCACTCTCCTTTTGACCCATGAAGCCTCCCATGTTTTCTTCATCTGCCAGGCCAAATTCCTGCATCAGTTCCTGCTTGCGGTCTGACAGGTCTGCGCCCAGCGTGTCGAGGTCGATTTTTGCCTTTTTTGCCTTGGGAAAAATCTCATTCTGCTCTTCCTCGACGTGATGCTTGACGTACTCGCCGAGTACGGTGAACTTGGCATCGTACAGGTCTTCACCCGGTGACATCGATTGCAGTTCCTCAATCAATTGCCGGGCCATGTCGTGCTCGACCTGCGCCTCGTCGAGCAAGTCCTGGTCATCGATGACATCGCGCAGCGCAGGATAGAACAGCTCTTCTTCAATCTGGGCATGGATGGCGAGCTGAAGGCAAGCCTTTTCTACCAGGTCGCGCTTGTTGTCTTCATCTTCCTCCGTCATCTTTTCAAATTCGGAAAACAGTTTCATCACTTCACTGTGATCGGCCTTCAACAGGTCTAGTGCATTCAATGCCTGCGCGCTGGCGCCGGGGCTTTTTGCCATAACAATCTCCTCGGGTAGTGGGAGGCGACTGCCTCCCGCAAGGCGCATGCCACCTGCGAGATTCCGGCGCCATGAGGCTGGCGGCGTAGTTTTCATTTTTTTCAAGAACGGTTCTGGCAAAAATTACCTGTCATCGATAATTTTTACAGTAAATGCGCCGTGCGCGGCTTTGTTCCATCCGCATGAATAAGTCAGCTTGTCTGGGCATTAAATATCGACTGGATGATGGTCGCCAGTTCGGCAGAAATCGCATACAGGCGGAGCTGGCCATTCGCATCGCGATTAAAGGTCAGGGCTGGCCAGCGGTTGCGAACGATGTCGCCGTAGCCGGGCAGTTTCATCGGCTGAAATTCGCGGTAGATAATGTTTTTTTCAAGTGTTTCTATCGTCCATTCCTGAGGATTGTCGAATGCGACGTACCATAACTCTACGGGATTGGTGCCATCCCTGAACACGCCGCCGTAACCTACAGGCCGGGTTTGCGGGTCGGTCAGCAATTTCACCATGGCGGTGCCAGCAGGCAAAACCCGCCTGTCACGAGAAAAAAAGGCTTCGATGAGTAATAGCCGAAGAATCATCCCTTTGCGGCCGCCATCGATGGAATTGGCAAACAGGCTGGCCAACACCTGCTGTTCCGTCGCATCCAGTGCCTGCAGCTGCGATTCGCTCGCCTTCAGGTCGCGCCATGGTAGCGCCGTGCTTGTGCTCAGGGTGTATTGCAGTTTCTTCAGGTCTGCTTCAAACCGCCCCTTCCATTCCTGGTATTCCTGTTGGTATTTACTGACAGGAAAATCAGCCTGCGTATAAAAGGACGGATCGATTTTCTGCTGCCGTTCCAGATGCAGTATCCGCGCACTGCGTGGATCCATGCCGGTATGTCCCAGTAAATCCAGAACATATCGCCCGTCAGGAATTTTCCTTGCGGATAGCCTGAATGCGGCGTGGCCGGCGTCCAGCCAGATCTGGTCTGGATGACGTTTCCAGGCTTGCCACAATTTCTTCCCCTGATCGTAGGTCAAGGCAAGCTCGTCGTCGCCGAGCTTGCCAGAGGCAATCAGCTTTTCCTGGATGATGCGTCCATCCTGAAGCGTGCGGCGCAGCAGGCGCCAGTTCTTTATTTCTTCAGGGAGAAGCGCAGGAAATACTTCCAGATCGGTATTGAGATCGATGGTGAATGTCGTCAGGGCTTCCTGTACGGATGGGTAAGATTTCCATCTCGCGTGCAATCTGCGTATGCGTTCCCGGTCATCATAGGCAGGCAGGGCGATTTCTACACCCCCGGGCAATGTATTTAGCCGGAACTGGGAAAGATGGCCGGCAAATATAATGCCCAATTCATCTGGATGCTGTTGCAGGAGTTCACCGGCACGCTTCTGCTGCGCAGGCGTCAGCTTGATTTTGCCTTCTGCATCGACGCTACCCTCCAGTACCGTTTCCGGCGTCGTATCGACTTCCGGCAACAAACCGTTTTCTCCGCGCACGATGCGCCAGGTGCGTCCGCCCGGTAAAAGCGTATCCAGTGCGTTTACGGAGAAAGTGTCAAATGCGGCAGCCAGAGATTCTGTACCTTGCGCAAAGCTCTCGCCGGGGTAGACATCGCTTCCATCCCTGATTAAAGCCAGCTTGGATTGACCGGAATCTTTCATGTGAACGGTAAACCAAGAGGTATGGCCTGCAATCCGCAAGCAAACAGATTTTGACGTCTCTTGCCAAAACTCCATGAGTTGCCGTTTTTGCGCGGCGGTGATCGACAGGCTGCCATCGCGGTTGATGGCACCGCTGGTGAGCAGGGTGCCGTCGAGGCAGTCATGATAGGAATCATCAGCGTCCAGCGCTTGCCAGCCCTGCTTGTCGGCGGGGATCAGTGTTTCCAGCGCATGCGTTTCAAAGCCCGCAAGTGCTTCGGCGGCATTGCGGTAGGGCGGGGCCGCGGAGGCTAGTGGCGCGCTCCACACTGTCAGCGTCACCACCATTGCCAGTATCAGTTTGTGCAGCCAAAAGGATTGAGTCATGTACCGGTGTGGGAGCCGGTCGTTTGCTTTCGATGAGAGGTACATAAATATCCGAAGAGAAATTCGTAAGGCGAACTTGTGCATGCATTCTGCTTTGGTTCTGTTGCTTTCTTTGATTGTTATTTAAGCAATGCAATCAGCAGCGAGAATTGTGCATTTTGCAATTAAACCATAGTTCTTGCTAACAATTCTCAAGAGGAAAGTGTGATAAGCCTTTGAAAAATCGTTGAACCTTCGACCTGGGGCCATGTCTTTGCCGGGTGGCTTGATATTTTCTCCCGGCATTATCTCCTGTAATTCAGGCAAGCCATTGAAATACAAGGGTTTTCTCGATTTCCTGCGCCGCAGCATGTTATAATCTTTGGCTACCCAATTTCGCGCCCTGTCTCCTAACGATTCCAACGACCATGTCCAATACCAAACGCGCCCTTCGCAATATCGCCATCATCGCCCACGTTGACCACGGCAAGACCACCATGGTGGACCAGCTGCTGCGTCAATCCGGCACCTTCCGCGACAACCAGCATATCGATAACCGTGTCATGGACTCGGGCGACATCGAGAAGGAACGCGGCATCACCATTCTGTCGAAGAATTGCGCAGTCGAGTACGAAGGGACGCACATTAATATCATCGATACGCCGGGCCACGCCGATTTCGGCGGCGAGGTCGAGCGCGTGCTGTCGATGGTCGATTCGGTGCTGCTGCTGGTGGATTCGGTCGAAGGCCCCATGCCGCAGACACGCTTTGTCACGCGCAAGGCGCTGGCGCTGGGCCTGAAGCCCATCGTCGTGCTCAACAAGATCGACCGCCCGGGTGCGCGTCCGGACTGGGTAGTCAACGCCACCTTTGAACTGTTCGACAAGCTGGGCGCCACCGAAGACCAGCTGGACTTTCCGGTGGTTTATGCATCGGGCCTGAACGGCTATGCCGGCCTGACGCCGGACGTGCGCGGCGGCGACCTCAAGCCGCTGTTCGACGCCGTGCTGAAAAACGTGCCGGTGCGTGACGATGATCCGGACGGCCCGTTGCAGCTGCAGATCTGCTCGCTCGACTACTCTTCCTATGTCGGCAAGATCGGCATCGGTCGTGTCACGCGCGGCCGCGTGAAGCCGCTGCAGGATGTCGTGGTGATGAATGGTCCGGGTTCGACGCCCATCAAGGCGCGCATCAACCAGGTGCTGACATTCAAGGGCCTGGAGCGCGAACTGGTCGACGAAGCCCTGGCTGGCGATATCGTGCTGATCAACGGCATCGAAGAAATCGGCATCGGTTCCACGCTCTGCTCGGTGGACAAGCCGGAAGCGCTGCCCATGCTGACCGTCGACGAACCGACGCTGACCATGAACTTCCTGGTCAATAACTCCCCGCTGGCTGGTCGCGAAGGCAAGTTCGTTACGTCCCGCCAGATTCGCGATCGCCTGGACCGTGAACTGAAGTCGAACGTGGCGCTGCGCGTGACCGATACCGGCGACGACACCACCTTCGAAGTCGCTGGCCGCGGTGAACTGCACCTGACCATCCTGCTGGAAAACATGCGCCGTGAAGGTTACGAGCTGGCCGTGTCGCGCCCGCGCGTGGTGTTCAAGGAAATCGACGGCGTCAAGTGCGAGCCGTATGAAAACCTGACGGTGGATATCGAAGATGCGCACCAGGGCGGCGTGATGGAAGAGCTGGGCCGCCGCCGTGGCGACCTGCAGAACATGGAACCGGACGGCAAGGGCCGCGTGCGCCTCGAATACCGCATTCCGGCGCGCGGCCTGATCGGCTTCCAGTCGGAATTCATGACCCTGACGCGTGGCACCGGCCTGATGAGCCACGTGTTCGATGCCTACGCGCCGATCGATGGCAGCAAGGGTGAGCTGGCCGGCCGCCGCAACGGCGTGCTGATTTCGCAGGATGATGGCGCCGCTGTCGCTTACGCGCTGTGGAAGCTGCAGGATCGCGGCCGCATGTTCGTCGAGCACAACACGCCCGTGTACGAGGGCATGATCATCGGCATCCATTCGCGTGACAACGACCTGGTGGTCAACCCGATCAAGGGCAAGCAACTGACCAACGTGCGCGCTTCCGGCACCGATGAAGCAGTGCGCCTGGTGCCGCCGATCCAGATGAGCCTGGAATACGCTGTCGATTTCATCGAGGATGACGAACTGGTCGAAATCACCCCGAAGAGCATTCGCCTGCGTAAGCGCTTCCTGAAGGAACACGAACGCAAGAAGGCATCGCGCGAAGCCGCATAATCCGCGTTGCCCCAGACTTGACGGGCCGCCGTGGCGCAAGCTGCGGCGGCCCTGTTTTTTGTGGCTGCGAATTCGGTTACACTTTCCTGCGGCACCCACAATAACCGGAGAAGAGGCCATGAAGAAAATCACGGGATTCAGGACGGCAGCCCTGTTGCTGCTGCCGCTGGCAGCATCGGCCGCCATGGCGCTTTCGCTGGCGGACCTGTCCGACAAGGAAGCATCCAGCGGCCTGAAGGCAGCGCTGGAAAAAGGCGCCACTGCTGCCGTCGGCCGCCTGGGCGTCACCGATGGCTTTCTCGGCAATGAAAAAGTGAAGATACAGCTTCCGGGCGTGCTGGAACAGGCGCGCCCCCTGCTGAAAATGACAGGGCGCAGCCAGCAGCTCGACGATCTCGTCGTGTCGATGAATCGCGCCGCCGAATCCGCGGTGCCGCTGGCCAAGCCTCTGCTGATCAATGCCGTCAAATCCATGACGGTGCAGGATGCAAAGAACATACTGAGCGGCGGCGAAACCTCGGTCACCGACTTTTTCCGTGAAAAAACCTCGGCCCAGCTGTCGCAGAAATTCCTGCCGATCGTCAAGCGCGTCACCGACCGCTCCGGCCTGTCCACCAAATATAACGCAACCATGTCGCAGGTTTCCAAGTTCAACGTGGTCGATCCCAGCCAGGCCACTGTAGAAGCCTACGTCACGCAGCGCAGTCTCGACGGGTTGTATTACATGATCGGCGAGGAAGAAAAAGCGATCCGGCAAAACCCGCTGGGCGCCGGCAGCAAGATTATCGGCAAGGTGTTCGGCACCCTGAAATAGGCGCTTCAAGGTAACAAGGTCAGGCAGCTTGCAATACCGCCGCCACGGCGGCGAACAGCTGCTCGACCTGTCTTTCGTTGATGATCAGCGGCGGCGACAGCGCAATGATGTCGCCGGTGGTGCGGATCAGCGTGTCCTGCTCCCAGAAGCATTTCAGGAAAACGTCGAAAGCCCGGGCGCCAGGCTTGCCGGGGATGCTTTCCAGCTCGATGCCGCATACCAGGCCCAGGTTGCGAATATCTTTCACATGCGGCAGGCCCCTGAGACTGTGGGCTGCCTGTTCGAAGATCGGTGCCATGGCGGCTGCCTGTTCGAACAGCGCCTCGCCGACATACACCTCGAGGGCGGCAATTGCTGCGGCCGCGGCGAGCGGGTGGCCGGAATAGGTATAGCCATGAAAAAATTCGATGGCACTGTCCGGCGCGGCTTCCATGAACGTATCGTGGATATCCCGGCGCACCAGCACCGCACCCATCGGCACGGCTGCATTGGTCAGGCCTTTGGCGCAGACGATCATATCCGGCACGACGCCGAAATAGTCTGCGCCGAAGGCGCTGCCGAGGCGGCCGAAGCCAGTGATCACTTCGTCGAAAATCAGCAGGATGCCGTACTTTTCGCAGATGGCGCGCAGCCTTTGCAGGTAACCCGCCGGCGGCAGGATCACGCCGGTGGAACCCTGGACCGGTTCGACGATGACGGCCGCCACCGTGGCGGGGTCATGCAGCGCCAGCAGACGCTGCTCCAGCTCGTCGGCCAGTTCCGCGCCATGCGCCGGCAGACCGCGGGTGAAGGCGTTGGCGGCTACATTCAGCGGATGGCGCAGGTGGTCCACTGCCGGCAGCGCGGGGCCGAAATGCTTGCGGTTGCCGGCGATGCCGCCCACCGAGATGCCGCCGAAACCGACGCCGTGGTAGCCGCGTTCGCGGCCGATCAGGCGGTGACGCAGGCCATCGCCGCGCATCCTGTGGTAGGCCAGGGCGATTTTCAGGGCGGTATCGACCGCTTCCGAGCCGTCATTGCAGAAAAACACCCGGTCCAGTCCGGGCGGAGCGATTGCCGCAAGCGCGCTGGCGGCTTCGAAGGCAAGCGGATGTCCCATCTGGAAGGCCGGCGCATAATCCATGACGGCGGCCTGGCGCTGGATGGCTTCGGTGATTTTCGGATGGCAGTGGCCGGCGTTCACGCACCACAGGCCGGCGGTGCCGTCGAGTATCTGGCGGTCGTCGTCGGTAAAGTAGTACATGCCGGAGGCGCCGGTCAGCAAGCGCGGCCTGGCCTTGAATTGCCGGTTGGCGGTGAAGGGCATCCAGAAATGGCTGGTATCGAATCCGGCATGGCCGTGCATGGCGCCTGTCTCCTTGCTGTCGATGACACGATGTCATCATAGTACGGCAGTTGCGCGGGGGGGGCGAATTTTCCGTATACTTGCGACATGAAAAAGATGCTTCCCCCGCGCCGCCTGTCGGTGGCGCCGATGATGGACTGGAGTGACCGCCATTGCCGCGTATTCCATCGTCAGATCACCCGCCATACCTGGCTCTATACCGAGATGGTGACGACCGGCGCGCTGATTTATGGTGACGTTGCGCGCCATCTCGATTTCAGCGACGAGGAACATCCCGTGGCGCTGCAACTGGGCGGCAGCGAACCGGATGACCTGGCGCGCAGCGCGAAACTGGGGCAGCAGTGGGGTTACGACGAGATCAACCTGAATTGCGGCTGTCCTTCCGAGCGTGTGCAGAAGGGCGCATTCGGCGCCTGCCTGATGGGCGAGGCGGCGCTGGTGGCCGATTGCGTCAGGGCCATGCGCGATGCTGTCGACATCGATGTCACGGTCAAGCACCGCATCGGCATCGATGATGTGGAATCCTACGGATTCGTGCGTGACTTCGTCGGCACCGTGGCCGACGCCGGCTGCCGCACCTTTATCGTCCATGCCCGCAATGCGATCCTGAAAGGCCTGAGTCCGAAGGAAAACCGTGAAATCCCCCCCTTGAAGTACGATTACGCCTACCGGCTGAAGCGCGATTTTCCCGGCCTGGAAATCATTGTCAACGGCGGCATCAAAACGATTGCTGAAATCGACCTGCACCTGCAGCACGTGGATGGCGTGATGCTGGGGCGCGAGGCTTATCACAACCCCTATCTGATGGCGGCGTTCGACGCGCGCTATTACGGTGGCGATGCGGCGCAAAAGACGCGCGTCGAAGTGCTGCAGGCAATGCTGCCGTATATCCGCGAGCAGCTGGCGCGCCATGGCGACAATGGCAAGGGCTTGCGCCTGAACAGCATTACCCGGCACATGCTGGGCCTGATGACGGGCCTGCCCGGCGCGCGCCAGTTCCGGCAGACCCTGTCCGATTCGCGCCGGCTGGCCACCGGCGATGTCGGCATCCTGCTGGAAGCGGCCGAGCGCATGGCACGTGTCACGCCTGATGATTTCGGCGCATGCGATTCCTCCGCTGTTCAGGCACCCGATTAGTGGCAGGAGCGCGCGATGGGCAAGTCATTCTTTCCTGTCGAAATTATTTACAGTCACGTGTTTTCTTGGGATGGGGAATCTATTAAGTAATTGAAATCATTGAAAGTATTATTTCTGGCTTGAAATTTGCTTTTGGAAAGTTGTCTATAAGTAATGACTAACTTTTAATACCAAATTCATTCGGTGAGGTTTCAATGAAATTCCTGACAAAATCCTTTTTGACTGCGGTTGCCCTCTTACTGTCTTCCGCAGCCACGGCCGCCCCATACAACTTCAGCCTCACCTATGATGGCAGTGCTACTTCACTGAATGCAGGTTCGGATAATCCCGTAGGTACCAACCTTGCAGTGGGCGACACTTTTTCCTATCAACTCAATGCCGCTGGCAATGACTACTGGCAGCTTAATTCCGGCGGTTCTCACTTCCCCTTCCTGGCATTCTTGACCAGTGATTTCGGCACCAGAACCGCCAACTACACGCTGACACTCCTGCTGGGCGGCGTATCGCAGTTTTCCACGTCTGAAGCGGGCGTTACCAACAGCTACATCCATATCGGCAGCAACACCGTCAACCTGGCGGGCGGGCTGCAATTCGACCAGATCCTCCTCAACTATGACTTGCTCAGCTCGAGCAATTCTAACAACAGGATCGCGAATGTTGCCTGGCCGAGCGGCGTGCCTTTTTCCAGTTTCCAGAATATTGTTTACGTAGATAATGTGTCCCAGGTACCCGTTCCTGGCACCCTTGCCTTGCTCGCCATCGGCTTGCTGGGCGCAGGCGTGGTTCGCCGCCACAAGGCAAAGTAAATAAGTTGCCTTGGCATTACCCGGAAAAATCGGCAGCTTCGGCTGCCGATTGCATTTGAAGCGAAGGAGATGCGCGGCCGAGATTTTTTCCATGAAGTCGCGTACCGGGTGTTCGCCGTCGATGGCGTATGGCGGTTTAGCCATTGATGATCTCGCCGCCGTTCGGGTGCAATACCTGGCCGGTCATGTAAGAAGCGTCTGCGCTGGCCAGAAAAACATAGCAGGGCGCAATTTCATCAGGCTGCCCGGGACGGCCGAGCGGCACGTCCTGGCCGAACTCCGCCACCTGTTCCGCAGTAAAGCTCGCAGGGATCAGCGGTGTCCAGACCGGCCCCGGCGCCACTGCATTGACATGGATGCAGCGCGGCGCCAGCTGCTGCGCCAGTGAGCGCGTAAACGCAACGATCGCGCCCTTGGTGGCGGCATAGTCTACCAGGTGGCTGCTGCCCCGGTAGGCGGTCACGGAAGCGGTATTGATGATGCGCGCATCGGCCTGCAGATGCGGCAATGCCGCCTGGACCACGTAGAACATGGCGAACACATTGGTGCGAAAGGTGCGTTCCAGCTGCGCCGCGCTGATATCGCCGATCCCCGGTTGCGGATGCTGCTCCGCCGCGTTATTGACGACGATATCCAGCTTGCTGAATTTTTTCAGCGTATCGCGCACGGCGTCGCGGCAAAATTCCGGCGTGCCGATGTCGCCGGCGAGGGCAAGGCATACCTTGCCGCAGGCGCGGATTTGTTCACCGGTATCCCTTGCATCGTCATGTTCGTCGAAATAGCTGATGGCGACATCGGCGCCTTCCTTCGCAAAAGCGATGGCAGTTGCCCGGCCGATGCCGCTGTCGCCACCCGTGATCAGTGCCACCTTGCCTGTCAGTTTGCCGCTGCCGACGTAGCCTTCTGCGGCCGAGAACGGCCGCGGCCGCATGTCCTGTTCCAGGCCGGGCTGTCGATCCTGGTGCTGTGCCGGCACGGACTTCGGGAATTTTTGCGTCATGATGCGGCTCCTTGAAGAAATTTTTCATGTATTTTTTAGAAGCAGCGTTTATGCCACGATGGCCCCGACGCTTCGCGATCATGTCGGCTGCGAGATCGACGGACGGGTCTCCTTTCTGCCGGCAGGTTTTACGCAGCATTGCAAGATTTTCCCTGGCGCCGCGAAATTTCAGCACTATCTGTCAACCTGTCCATGCTTTTTGAATGGCACGTGCCTTGCTCCTTCGTTGATACGTCTTCGCGCCGCTGAACAGGTATGGCGCTGTGGTGGCGTTTATTCACTGAAATTCGACTCTGAATCGAAAGGAAAATCATGGCCAACATGTCATCTACCCCAGGTACCTCATCCAGCCAGGGAGGCGCGCGCATCATCGACTCGGAGCCCGGGCTGTCCAGCGGCCCCGGACCGGAAGTGATGGCTGCCGATACGCTGCAGGGCGATGCGGTAGTCAATGCAAGCGGCGACAAGCTTGGCGATATCGAGGACATCATGATCGATGTGCCGAGCGGAAGAGTTGCCTACGCCGTGCTGTCACGTGGCGGCGTCCTGGGAATCGGCGAGAAGCTGTTCGCCATTCCCTGGGACGCGCTGGCGCTCGATGCTGATCGTGAATGTTTTGTGCTGGACATCGACGAGGAAAGGTTGCGCAATGCGCCTGGATTCGACAAGGACCACTGGCCTTCGATGGCTGACCGCACCTGGGGGGCGGAAGTGTATTCCTATTACAACCGGCAGCCATACTGGGAGCAGTAAAGACAGTTGACACAATGTCCGCGGCGCCATGAATGACGCCGTTTTTTCTGGAATGCGCATGGATACGCAGCTGGGAATCAACTGGGAAACGCTTTTCGCGTTCACGCTGTCACCGCTTGAAATTATCGTGCGGGGCAGCGTCTTTTTCTGGTTCCTGTTCCTGATCTTCCGCTTCATCGTGCGGCGTGATATCGGCGCCGTCGGCCTGGCGGATATCCTGATCCTCGTCATCGTCGCCGATGCCTCGCAAAATGCCATTGCGGGCGAGTACAAGTCGCTTGGCGACGGCATGCTGCTGGTGCTGGTCCTGGTCGGCTGGAATGTGATTCTCGACTGGGCAGCCTACCGCTTCAGGTGGTTCCGGCGTTTCGCGGAACCTTCGGCATTGCGCCTGGTACAGGATGGCCGCATTCTTTGGGATAACCTGCGCAAGGAATCGATTACCGAAGATGAGTTATGGAGCAAGCTTCGGCAAAATGGCATTCAGTCCCTGGCCCAACTGAAATCTGTTCGCCTGGAGCCGGATGGCCAGTTCAGCATTGTCCGGCGTGAAGAATAATGCGCCAGACAAGATAAAAACCTTTCTGGTGACAATGCTGCGCACGGCAGGGCGGCACCCTGTTTTCGTGCAATTTACTAGCGGCTGATTTTCCCGCAGTCGAAACTGCGGGCAGCTTGATATCGATCACGCGCGCAGGCCACCGCTTCCGTCACTATGAACAAGCCGCACTGGGCAAGTCTGCCAGGCGAACCTCCATGCCAGTGTGTAATAAGAAAGTGGTAACGAGAAAGTTGAAGAACTTATTACATTTGATGATGTCTAGAATGACCCTACCAAGTGCAGAAAGGATTGAGCATGAAAAATATTTCGCCTCTTTTCAAGACTTTGCTTGTCGTGGGTGCAATGAGTGCAACATTAGTTGCCTGTGAGCGCCGAAATCCCGACCAAAGTGGTGCCCAATCGTCCGGAGACAGTGCCGTTACCTCCGGAGAACGCTCCTCTGGCGCATCGGAACCTTCCGGCACCTATAGCGGCAGTGCAACCGGCCAGCGTGCAGGTCGGACAATTGACGATTCGCTGATTACCACGAAGGCAAAGACGGCTTTGCTCGCCGATACCACCGTGAAAGGTAGCGAAATTCATGTGGAGACCGACAAGGGTGTTGTATCGCTCAGTGGCGCAGTGGAGACGGAAATGCAGCGTGACCGTGCCGTCAGCATTGTCCGTGGCATCGACGGCGTAAAAGGAGTCGACAATAAAGTGACGCTGAAACAGTAAGGTTTTCAGGATCAGGGAATGCCCGTTTCCGGCATGTTTGCCGGGATTCGGGCGCATACCGGGAATAGCTACCATGCCGCATGTATTGACGTTTGATGACCTTGTGCCAGGCGTGGCTTCTGCAGCAAGGGCCATGATAGCCAGCCAGGAAGGCATCGCCAGGGAATTGCAGCGTTGCGGACGTTTCGGGCACATGCTGGGTGCCGCACCTCCCATGCAAAAACTCTACGATCACGTAAGCAGGGTTGCGCCAACCGATGCGACAGTACTGCTGCTGGGTGAAAGCGGTACCGGCAAGGAGCTTGCGGCGCAGACGATCCATGCCTTGAGCCAGCGCCGGGACCAGGCATTCTTACCTGTAAATTGCGGTGCCATTTCTCCACAGCTCATTGAAAGTGAAATTTTCGGGCATGAGAAGGGCAGCTTTACCGGTGCAGAGCGCCAGCATAAAGGCTATTTCGAGCGAGCCGATGGCGGTACGCTATTTCTCGACGAAGTTACCGAAATGCCGGCGGATTTGCAGGTCAAGCTATTACGCGTTCTGGAAAACAATACGTTCATGCGTATTGGCAGTAGCCAGGAAATTGTTACCGATGTGCGCTTGATCGCGGCCAGCAACCGTGACCCGGAACAGGCCGTTGCCGAGGGAAAGCTCCGCCTTGACCTGTATCACCGTCTTAATGTTTTTCCAATCGTAATACCTCCGCTGCGTGAGCGTGGCGATGATATCTGTTTGCTGGCGCAGCATTTCCTGGATGAGTTGAATGTTGCTCACGGCAGCAACAAGGCGCTGACGGTCGATGCACTCGCTAGTTTGAGCGGTCGCAACTGGCCGGGAAATGTCCGTGAATTGCGCAACCAGATACAGCGCGCGTTCATCCTGGCCGATCATGTTATTGGTACTTCCATGCTGGCGCCCCCCATCCTGGCAGAAAAAGAGATACCTTCCGGGAATGCACTTGCCATACCGGTAGGCACCTCCCTGGCAGAAGTAGATCGACAATTCATTTTTGCAACTCTTGAGCTATGTGGCGGCGTCAAGAAGCGTGCCGCAGACATCCTCGGCATCAGCCTCAAGACACTTTATAACCGCCTCGAAGAATACAGCTTGCCGAGCCGTCAAACCGTTCCCTGTTCGCGGTCATTGACGCACCCGCCCACGGGGCATAAGCCGGGCGGCCGGAATTTTTAACTGTGTGGATATACAGTGAAATGCGGATTTTATGATAGGATTTAATGGTTTCTTTGGTCAGAAGAGACGCTAGGAATTTCCGCCGAAAACAGCTTCGGCCTCACTCAACATCGATGAACTGTTGATTGAAATAATGCATCAGGCTCTTACGTGCCTCGACAGGATGTGCCCGAAAGAATGCCAAGGCCGTTTCAATGAAAAATTTTTCCTTTTCATTTGCCGGCATCACGTGAGGGTCGTGTTCACGGTCCATCCATCCATGCGGCAAATGCAGGCGCAGTTCGATGCTGCGGGCAAGATTGCCGCCAATATTCTTGCGATTGCACTTGATATGGCTGAGGTAGCGCTCCGACAGCCCGAGATGCTGCGCGAACAATTTCAGTTTGCCGCGCGGCGGATCCAGCGGGCTGCGGTTCATGAAGTCGGTAAACAACTTCATGAAATTCTTGTGCCGAATCTGGGCGCAATCCAATGACATGGTGGATCCTTGGCTGCCGGAAGGAATACGCTACCTATGTTAGCCAGCCATGCGCCTTTCATGTTGATAAACGCCAATCTATTTGGTAGTGCAAGCGAAGCGACAGCGGTCTGCCGGCAGCGCTCGCCGAATTCCGGAGGATGATCGCCATGCGACGTATTTCCACAGCAAACCGGCCGACAGCGCGGCAAGCCCGCAGCATTGCAGGCACACCCTTGGCCCAGGCGCTTGCCGCTACGGCAGAACTTTGCGGCACACCGCTTTCCGGTAACGCTGTGGCGTTACTGGCAGAGGATCTGTCCAGGCTGCCAGTGGCATCGGTAGAGAATGCGCTCGCACGCTGCCGCATGGAATTGCGCGGTCCTCTGAATATGGGGGAAGTCCTGGCGCGACTGGATGATGGCAGGCCCACCGTGGAGGATGCCTGGAACATGCTGCCGGCCTCAGAAGAGGATTCCGTGGTGTGGACCTGTGAAATGGCCTTTGCCTGGGGACAGGCGCAACCGCTTTTGCAAGCGGGCGAGCTTGCTGCCGGCCGGCGTCTTTTCGGCGAGTTTTACGTCCAGGCAGTACTGATTGCGCGCTGCAGACAGGAGCGCGTGTGCTGGCTGCCATCGCTGGGAAGCGATGCGGCGCGGCGTGAAGCCGTATTGCTGGAGGCAGTGAAGCATGAACGATTACCGGCTTTTTATGTCAAAAAATTACTACCTTATCGGTCGCTTTCTAAAGAGGCCGCTGCCTTGCTGGAGCGTGTGCATATAAAAAATTTTCCTTGAGTAGCAGCACTGATGTCGTGAATGTAGCGCAATGGGAAAATTGCCATGGCGATAATCTGGAAAGTTGGGCGTTCTGCCATGTCGTGCTGCGCGGGTATTGCCATGATTGAGCAGGACAGCCGTGATGCAGGAGGATTGCAATGGTATGCGCAAGTCGGTCTGCGAGAACTGTATGAGGAAATGCACGAGGAGCTGTACGAAAACAAAGCAACTGAACGCAATGGAGAGATCATGAGCGAATTCGAAATTCATCGCGCAACCAAGCGACGTGCGAAGTTGCGTCTTGGGATGTCCGGGCCCGCCGGCAGCGGCAAGACCTACTCCGCGCTGCTCATTGCCTCCGGACTGGGTGGCCGCGTCGGCATGATCGATACGGAACATGGCAGTGGTGATCTGTATGCGGATCTTTTGCCGGAAGGTTATGACGTCCTGCGCCTGGCGCCTCCTTTTACGCCAGGGCGCTACGTCGAAGCCATTCATGCACTGGAACAGGCCGGCGTCAATACGATCATCATCGATAGCCTGACGCATGCATGGAGCGGGGAGGGTGGCTCGCTCGACCGGCAGGGGAAAATCGCTGACCGGTCCGGCAATTCCTGGCAAGCCTGGCGCCAGGTGACGCCTGAACACAATGCGCTGGTGGAGGCCATGTTGCAAAGCCGCTGCCATGTCATCGCGACAATGCGTGCCAAGACGGAGTACGTGCAGGAAAAAGATGAACGTACTGGCAGGCAGGTTGTGCGCAAGATCGGCCTGGCACCGATCATGCGTGACGGAATCGATTACGAATTCACGATTTTCATGGAGCTGAATGCGCAGCACATGGCTTATGTGGGCAAGGATAGAACCCGTCTGTTTGATGGACAGATTCTTCAGCCGGATATGGAAGTCGGCCGGCGCTTGCTGGCGTGGCTTGAATCAGGCTCTGACGAAGAGGCACCGGCAGCGCTGGATGCGCGGCAAAAAGCGGTCTTCGCCGAAGCGATCGGCGGCGCGCGTGATCTCGATGAATTGTATCGGGAGTTTGCTGTCGCCTATCGCGCTGTGAATGCACTGTCAGATGTGGGGGCATTGGCAGAGCTTACCCATCTCAAGGATGCGCGCAAGGCCGAACTGGAAGCCGCCGTCGACGAGATATTCAGCGCCCATGCCTGAGAGCGCCTGTGTCTGTAGAGGTGAATGCGTGGCAAGGCAGGTCTGCATCTCCCCTTAAGCCCTGAAGCGCAAGGTGCCGGCCAGGCGCCAGAACAGCGCCAGTGGCGCCAGCATGGGCGTGCTGAGCGCAACGGCGGCGATGTCGGCAAGGTTTTTTTCACGATGCCGAAGTAGCAGGAGACATTGGTGGATGTCGAGCAGCAGCCAGCAGGCTGCTGCCGGCAGCGCCACCAATGGCCGTTGCAGAAAAAACGCGGTGATCGCGGCCAGCAGGGCGGCCATGCTGGTCCAGTAGCTCCAGAGCGGGATGGCACCATAATGTCCGTGATAGCGGGAGCGGTGCTTTTTGTGCAGAAGTGCGTCGAATTGCAGGCACTTTTGCTGCTTCAGGATGGAATTCCATCGCGGCTGTTGCATTTCGGCTTGCACCGCTGCCGCAGGGGCATGGGCGATTTCCGCATGGACCTGTTGCAGGCGAAAATACATGTCCACATCCGCGCAAGCAGCGCTGACCGGGTCATAGAATCGCTCGTCGAAGCCTCCCAGGTTTTCCAGCACCTGCCTTACGCAAAAGAAGCTCGCGCCGGAAAGCGACCGGCAAGCTTGTGCACCGTCATCCGCGTTGTCATCGGCGCTCATGAATTCTGCACACATGCCCTCGGCGCCGCAGGCCACCGAGCCGCAGGCGGCCTGCGCCACGCCGTCGAAAGCGGCCAGTCCCTGCGCCAGCCAGTCGGGCGCAGGGATCGCCTGTTCTTCGGTAAATGCCACGAGGATACCGCGGGCAATTTGCCAGCCGTGGTTGCGCGCGGCAGCATAGCCGTGCTGGCCGTCTACCGGCAGGTAAATGATGCAAGGCCCGCGGCCCTTTTGCAGGTGGAGATGCTTTTCGAGAACAATACGGCTGGCATCCCCTGGTGCGCTGTCCACGACCAGGATTTCATACTGCGCGGGTGGCAGTGTCTGGTGCGTCAGCGCCGTCAGGCATCGGTCCAGCAGCGCCGTATTTCCCCATGCTGGCAATACCACCGATATCAGCGGTACGCGCATGCCCGTCTTGTTTTTCCAGATCGGCTTGATGCATGCACTATCACCGCGGCTGCCGGAGGAAGATGCAGGCATGGGCAGACGCCTGGATTTGCCATTCATGCGCGCTTCGCGGGCGCGCTGATCCATGCGACAAGAATCAGAGGGGAAGTAAATGATTTTTGCCATCGACATCCTTTCGGCATCGTTCCACTTCCTGCATGCGGTCTTGTCATGTACATGCAATTGCTGTTCCAGGCATGCTCACCAAACCATCAGGTCGCTTGCTAGTCTAAACAGCATGGCGTGCCGCCATGCCGCCGGCGGCAAGCACTTGCTCAGCGGCGGGTTCAGGCGAACAGGAGGGACTATGGGCAGGCTCGAGCAATCGATCGAGGTAAATGTGCCGCTTAATGCCGCTTACCGGCAGTTGAGCCAGTTCGAAGAGTTTCCGAGATTTATGAAAGGTGTGCATTCCGTGCATCAGCTGGATCCCTCGCACCTGCACTGGCGCGCGGAAAAGGGCGGGAAGGAAATGGAGTGGGATGCGGAAATCGTCGAGCAAATCCCCGACCAATGTATTGCATGGCGCAATATCAGTGGCCCGCGCAGCGAAGGCAAGGTCGTTCTTGAAGCGCTGGGTCCGGCAAAAACACGCATCTCGCTGTCGATGGAAGCCGAGGATGCCGCCATGAAGCATCAGGATGACGGCAGCCTTGCGCCACAAGAAGATGACGATCTTGCGCGTTTCAAGAAAATGATGGAGACCCAGGGACATGAAGCCGGTACACAGCGATCAAGCCGGAGGGTGGAACGCGTATCTGCATGGAAGCCGCCAGTGGAAATGACCCAGCAGGCCGGGCAGTTGCGCATACGCGCCGATTTGCCGGGGGTCGCCCGGCAGGATGTGCAAGTCGAAGTCGCACGCGGGCGCCTGATCATCGAGGGAGAGCGTCGCCGGGGCGCCGGTTTTGAAAGCTGTGCCGGACAGGCCGCCGTACAGGCATTGCCGGAGCCGGAGTTTCAATATGGTCATTTTTACCGCGAGCTGGTGCTTGCCGAGGACATCGATCCGGGTTCCGTTCATGCCGTGTTGCGTGACGGCGTGCTGGAAATAAATTTCCGCACGACAGGCGCGAGGCCGGGTGGGCGGCGGGTGGATATCCATGGGTGACTGTGGATTTTTTACAAGGCTTGTAGGAATTACCGTGCCCGGTCGCAGAGGCACACAGGCAGTTTGCGCCAGTCGGCCATACCGTGGCGGCCCCTCGCTAACATGACATGACTCACCTGCTGCGCAAGGCAGCGACCCACTGGAGTCTTGTCATGGATACTGCGTCAACGCGTTTGCGCCTGTTCGCGCCCGGCGCATGCATGGCGCCGCGCATCGGCGTCTTCCGTGCGCTGCACCTGGGGGAAATGCTGTGCGCCGTGCCTGCCTTGCGTGCCCTGCGCGCGGCGCTGCCGGATGCCTGCATCACCCTGATCGGCATGCCATGGGCTGCCGGTCTGGTGCGGCGCTTTTCCGGCTTGTTCGATGCGCATGTCAGCTTTCCGGGCTATCCGGGTTTGCCGGGCCAGGCGGCAGATCTGGCGCAACTGCCAGGCTTCATGGGAGCGATGCAGGCGCAAGGTTTCGATTGCGTGCTGCAGATGCATGGCAGCGGCGTGCTGACCAATCCGCTGGTGCGCACGTTCGGCGCGACCATGAATGCCGGCTTTTACCGGCCCGGCGACTATTGCCCGGATCCGCTGCATTTCCTGCCATGGGAAGAGGATTGCCATGAAGTGCTGCGGCTGACGCGGCTGATGGAGTTTCTCGGTGTGCCGGTGCATGATTGCGAGCTGGAATTTCCCCTGCTCCCGGAAGATTTCCGTTCGCTGCATGCATGCAATGCCGGGCCGCCTGCGGCGCCTTATATCTGCCTGCACCCTGGCGCGCAGGTGGCGGCAAGGCGCTGGCCGGCGGAGCGTTTCGCCGCCGTGGGCGACGCCTTGCATGAAGCTGGCCTGCAGGTGGTGCTGGCGGGCGCCGCGCAGGACCATGCAATTGCCGAGCAAGTGCGCGGGAGCATGCGCGCACCTGCTTTGAACCTGGCCGGCCGGATCGGCCTGGGAGCATTTGCCGCATTGCTGGCACGGGCGCGCCTGCTGCTTTGCAATGACACCGGCCTGACACATCTGGCTGCAGCAGTGCGTACTCCCAGCCTGGTCATGAGCGGCAACGGCAATGCGAGGCGCTGGGCGCCGTTGGACCGGCATCGGCACCGGCATGTGCAACTGGTCCGCACAACCCCCGGCGGCAGCGCGCTGGCAGGCAGCGCCCAGGTGAGCGAAGCGGCCCTGGCGTTGCTTGCAGCTACGGGCACACCGTTTGCATGAATCGCATATCGCTTGTGCTTGACGAAAGAGAATGATCATGGACAACGGCAGAAGGCAGCATCCCGGTGGATCGTATTATTGCAAGCTTGGCGTCATGCCTGCACTTGTCCTGCTGTGCTGCCTCAGTGGTTGCGACCGCCCGGGCGTGCCGCCTTCGCCGGCCGATCCGGCACGGCCGAAAATGTTTCAGCAGGAGCATTCCATCGAGCTGGGGCCGGCGATATTCCATTACGTGCGCCCCGGCAGCAACGCTGGCAAGCGGTTGGCCGCTCCGGCTGCAGCAGGCGGGCGGTTACAGGTGTAAGCAAGACCGATGATTTTGCAGGAGTTTAATCATGAGAGCATGTCGCTTTATTCTCGCCTTTAGCATTGTGGCCGGCACCGCCACGGCGCAGCAGGCACTGCCGCAAGCGCCCACCCAGATGCCGCCGCCGACCATGGGCAGCGAGACGGGAGCGGTGTCGTCGGGCGCGTCGTCGGGTTCATCCGGTCAACTGATAACGCCCGCCATTGCGCGTTCGCGGCCCGCCGGAGAATCGACGCCAGCCGCACTCGAACCGCAAACCAAGGATGGCATCACTTACTTGTGCGGCGGCGTCGGCGAGGATGAGTCCGCGTACATGAAGCAGGCGGCGAAGCGCGACTACGATCTGATAATGACGTTCGCGGAAAGGTCGGGAAACTACCTGGCAAATGTGAATGTCACGATTCGGGATAATCGCGGCAATACCGTGCTGGAAACCCGGTGCGATGCGCCCATGCTGCTGGTGGATTTGCCAGCCGGTAGCTATCGCCTGCATGCCGAGGCCGATGGCCGGGCGATCGAGCGCAATGCCCGGGTGGTTAACGCCAAGGGACGCGCGCAGCAGGCGACTTTCGTCTGGAGCGGCAGGTCCGCCGGCAGCAACTGAACCGGCGCTGTGCCGGCACGCCGTTCACCGCCGGCACTGCCACCTGTCAGGGCGTAGCCGACTGCGCACCAGCGTCCGGGGTTCCCGCCTGGCCGCTAAGCGCATCCTGCAGGCGGGCTTCCGCTTCTTCCGACAGGGAAGTGCGCAAGACCTTGCCACCGTAACGTGACAGTTCATTGATGACCTTGTCCGGGGTATAGCGACGTGCCAGGATAAAGAGCGCAGAACTGTCAGGGCCCATTTCCGCGGCCAGATTCTTCATGAATTCATCGTTGATGCCATAGTCGGCGATTGCGCCGGTCAGGGCGCCGCCGCCGGCGCCTATGGCGGCGCCAAGCAGGGGATTGAGGAAAATCAGGCCGACCAGCGCGCCCCAGAATGTGCCGGAAACAGCGCCGATGGCGGTGATGTTGACGGACTGGTGCAGACGTACGCGGCCGTCGCGATTCTTGGTGACGTAAGCGGCGTCTTCGAGATCGATCAGATATTCATTCTGCAGGCGGCGCATTGCATTCAGCACTTCACCAGCCTTGAACGGGTCCGTATAGGCGACGGAAATAAGCTCGGACATGGACAGCCCTCCACAAGACCGGAAAAAGTTCAGTCTAGCTGCGCCGTTGCGGAAATGCCTTGGGATTTGCCGAATCTTGTGCAATCCCGGCTCTGTCAGGAAAATTATTTTTCCCTGATGCGACTATCCGCAACTCTGGCTGGATTCACTGCGAACGATTGATGGCTTCGCCTGTCGATTATGACAATTTTATGAATAGTGCCAGACGTCTTCACCGGTTGACAACGGCGCGCAGCAGCATGCATCCGTATGATGCGGAAACCATCAGATGATTGTCATCCGAAAGTATTTTTTTACTTTAACAGCTGCCATGGCGGCTGCGTCGATCGGCGCAGCCTCCTGGCTGCTCGGCCATCTCGATGTCCTGTCTGGGTTGCAGCAGGGCGATCGCCTCACCCACCTACTCGTCAAGGTAGACCAGGTGGGATTCGTGCTGCTGACCGGGCTGATCACGCTCCTGCTCATCGTCGCCCTGGGTTTTTTCAAACCGGCACGCGGGCGCATGCTGCTGATTTCCTTTTTGCTCGTATTCGTCCTGACCCTGTTGGTAAAAGGCAAGTTCGAAAACATGGGTACGGACTCGATGGCTGAAATGATGCATGCCAATGCTCAGGAAAGCGCCGACTTCATCGAATCCTATGTTTCCTTCATTAACCTGACGTCCAAGGAAGCGGTGGTGCTGTTTGCGCCGCTGCTGCTGCTCCCCCTCTATGCGCTATTGCTGAAAAAAGCGAGCAGCACGCAGATGTGGGCTGGCGCGGCGCGGGCGGACATCCGGCGCGCGCTGCTGCTGATTGCCGCCGTCTATCTCGCTACCGGGGCGCATTTTGTATACCAGCTGGCCGCCAATTATCATCCCATCAGCTATTTTCGCGAGCGTCTGGAAGGCGCCACGGCGCAGGATCTGCCGGACATCACGAGGCGGCGCAGCGGGCCGAATGTGGTGGTCTACATCGGCGAATCCGCCTCCAAGGAAAACCTGCCGCTGTACATGCCAGGCCCGGACGTAGTTGATCCGTTGCGGCCGTACCGGGATGACCTGATCGTCTTCAGCGACGTGGTGACCCCTTTCTCGCATACCTTCCCTTCACTGTACCGCGCCTTCAGCGTCAGCCGGGATCCTTACGGGGAGCAGTTCCTGCTGATCAAGGACCTGCAACGCGCCAATGTGCTGGCAATTCTGGACGTTTTTGGCGTGGAAACTCACTGGATTTCTAACCAGAACCTGGTGGGCCGCTGGGACTGGAATTCCGAACTGTTCGGCCGCCATGCGCGCCATCTGCACGTACTGAACGAAGCAGGGCACGTGGATACCGGCGCAAGCCGCAAGACCGACCGTGCGCTGGTGGCGGCTTACCGCGAGCATGCAGGAAATCTCGACCGTCCCGGGCAAATGATGTTCCTGCATTCCTATGCCGGCCATGCCGACTATTGCAAGAACATTCCGCGCGACGAGTTCCGTGTGCTCGGCCGGGTGCTGCCGCCGCTGCCGCAAAAGGCCCTGTTCGGCGACCAGTACGTGGGCGACTTCAAGGTGCGGATGAAGTCGATCGAGTGCTACGACTCGGTCATGTCCTTCGTTTCCAAGAACCTGCGTGCAGTGATCGAGGACGTGTCCCGGCGCGCCACGCCGACCGTGTTCCTTTACTTTGCCGACCACGGCGAGGAAATTTTCGAAGGCACGGGACACGACTCGCGCCAGAACAGTTTCCGGCACATCGAAATCCCGTTCTTCATCTACTTCAATGACGCCGCCCGGCAAGCCTATCCTGAGATGAACCGGGCGGCGCTGGCCAATCGCGACAAGCCTTACAGCATCGAATGGCTGGCGGACAGCCTGCTCGACCTGGCCGGGCTGGACAGCAAGCGTCGGCCGCTGCTATCGGTGTTTCGCCCGGATTTGCAGGCGCCGAAACGCTATACGCTGCGGCGTACCGATATCCGTGGCAACCAGTTCATCCTTGCCCTGGATGACGAGGATGCGTCGCGCCAGCATGGCTTGCTCAATCAGGGGCATGACTATTACCGCAAGCGCCGCATTTCCCATTCCCTCGCCGAGGGCGAGCGGCAGCGGCTGTGCGCGCAGGGCGCCAACAGCCTGCTGAAATTCCGCGAGGCCGCCAGCATCTTTGCGTGCGTGGAGGTAGATATCACCATCGACGCAACGAGCGGAAAACTATATGCCTATCGTCCGCCACAGGGAAACAATTACCTCGAACTGGCCGACCTGGTTCGCTTCGGTCCGGCGACCCGGCAGATGCGCCTGGTCGTCAGCAATGCGCACAACGGCAACCTGAAGGCGCTGCAGGCACGACTGGACCAGGTGTTTGCGCCGGCCCGGCGCAACCATGTGGTTGTCGAGATCCGGCACGATGATGGATTCGACATGCAACAGTTGCGCGCCCTGGCCGATGCAGGCTACCACCTGTCCTACGCATTGCCTGACGACGTAGGCGCTGCTTGCGTGGCGCAGCCACAGCAGCGGGAGTGCGCGCAGTTTCAGCGCGATATCCTGCCTCAACTGTTGCGCGCCGGCGTGCAGGGGATTGCCTTCGATGTGGCAGCCTATCCATTCGTCGATTCACTGCCGGAGGCACAGCAGATGGAATATGGGATCAGGGATTTTTCCGCCCGGACAGGCGAGGATATCGATAGGACCATGCTGGTGCGTAGCAAGACTTACAGCATTCCGTACCGCAGTGCATTCGATTACTGAGTCGGGGAAAAGCAAAAAGCCCAGCGCATGGCCGGGCTTTTTACCTGAATATGGTGGGGCGGCCGACGGGGCTCGAACCCGCGACAACAGGAATCACAATCCTGGACTCTACCAACTGAGCTACAGCCGCCACTGAAAAACATATGCCAGGATGATCCTCGTCCCGGCAGTCCGCCATTATACAAAATTGCCACGCGCTTGGCAAATTGTCCCTGTAGCCGCGGAAATCCCCCGGAAATTTCTCGCCGGTAGCTTTACGCGACTGGCGCTGCCTGGATAGCCGCGACCGCAGGATGACGTTGCAGCAGGGTGGCGATTGCCCGTTCCAGGCTGGCCTGGCTGCCGGTGGTGAACGCCTGCAGCGTGCCGCTGGCTCCGTCCTGACGCCGCAGCGAATGGCGCTCCAGCAGCCTGCCGAGCTGGCGCGCCACCGCCGCGCCGGTATCGACGATGGTCACCGATTGCGGCGACACTTGCTGCACCAGCGTCTCGATGGCGGGTTGCACGAAGGGGTAGTGGGTGCAGCCGAGCACCAGCGTATCGGCGCCTTGCTGCAGCAGGGGCGTGACATACTGGTTCAATAACAACAGCGTAGCGGGCGAGTGCAGTTCGCCTTTTTCGACCTGGTCAGCCAGCCCCTTGCATGGCTGCAGCAGGAATTCGACGCCGGTTGCAGCACTGATCTGGTCGCGCAACTGGCTGAATTTCCCGCTGGCGAGCGTGCGTTCGGTCGCCAGGACGCCGACCTTGCCGCTTTTGCTGGCCGCGGCAGCCGGCTTCAGGCCGGGCTCCACGCCGACCACCGGCAGCGCGGGGTAGCGCTGGCGCAGCGCCTGGATCGAGGCGGCGGTGGCGGTATTGCAGGCCACGACCAGCGCCTTGGCCCCTTGTTCGAGCAGGAATTCCGCGATGACACGGGTGCGGGCGACGATCTCGGCTTCCGGCTTGCCGCCATACGGAGCGAAGCCGGAATCGGCGAAATACAGCAGGTTTTCGTTGGGCAGGTGCTCGCAGATGTGGCGCAGCACCGACAGGCCGCCGATGCCGGAATCGAAAACGCCGACAGGCAGCGATTCGCTGTTCGTCGGCGTTGGCTGGTTCATGATGGGGCAGGCGGCCAGGGGGTAGCGATAGACTCAGGCCGGCGTGATGGCGATATCGACCAGCTTGCCGGAAGCGATGCGTTCCTGCCATTCCTTGGGGCCGGTGTTGTGCACCGAGATGCCGTTGGCATCGACCGCCACGGTGACCGGCATGTCCTTGACCTCGAATTCATAGATCGCTTCCATGCCCAGGTCCGCAAAGCCGACCACCTTGGCGCTCTTGATGGCTTTCGACACCAGGTAGGCCGAGCCGCCGACCGCCATCAGGTAAGCCGACTTGTGCTTCTTGATCGACTCGATGGCGACCGGACCGCGCTCGGCCTTGCCGATCATCGAGATCAGGCCGGTTTTTTCCAGCATCATGTCGGTGAACTTGTCCATGCGCGTTGCCGTGGTCGGGCCCGCCGGACCTACGACTTCGTCACGTACCGGGTCGACCGGGCCGACGTAGTAGATCACGCGGTTGGTGAAGTCGACCGGCAGGGATTCTCCCTTGGCCAGCATGTCGGCGATGCGCTTGTGGGCGGCGTCGCGACCGGTCAGCATCTTGCCGTTCAGGAGCAGGGTCTGGCCGGGCTTCCAGGAAGCGACTTCTTCCCTGGTCAGGGTGTCGAGGTCGATGCGCCTGGATTTTTCGGTATCCGGCAGCCACTGCACGTCCGGCCAGTCCGACAGCGCCGGCGGATCGATATAGGCCGGGCCGGAGCCATCGAGCACGAAGTGAGCGTGGCGGGTCGCCGCGCAGTTCGGGATCATCGCCACCGGCTTGGAGGCGGCGTGGGTGGGATACATGTTGATCTTCACGTCCAGCACCGTGGTCAGGCCGCCCAGGCCCTGCGCGCCGATGCCCAGCGCATTGACCTTTTCATACAGTTCGATGCGCAGCTCTTCCAGCTTGTTTTGCGGGCCGCGCTGCAGCAATTCGTACATGTCGATGTGGTCCATCAGCGATTCCTTGGCCATCATCATCGCTTTTTCGGCGGTGCCGCCGATGCCGATGCCCAGCATGCCGGGCGGGCACCAGCCGGCGCCCATGGTCGGCACGGTTTTCAGGACCCAGTCGATGACCGAGTCGGACGGGTTGAGCATGACGAACTTGGACTTGTTTTCCGAGCCGCCGCCCTTGGCAGCGACCTGCACATCGACGGTATTGCCGGGCACGACTTCCATGTGCACCACCGCGGGCGTGTTGTCCTTGGTGTTCTTGCGATCGAACAGCGGGTCGGCCACGACCGAGGCGCGCAGCAGATTGTCCGACAGGCCGTAGCCGCGGCGCACGCCTTCGTTGACGGCATCGACGATCGAGCCCTTGAAGCCTTCGAAGCGCACGTCCATGCCGATCTTCAGGAAAACGTTGACGATGCCGGTGTCCTGGCAGATCGGGCGGCGGCCTTCGGCGCACATCTTCGAATTGGTCAGGATCTGCGCGATGGCGTCCTTCGCCGCCGGGCTTTGCTCGGTCTGGTAGGCGCGCGCCAGGTGCTGGATGTAATCCTTGGGGTGGTAGTAGCTGATGTACTGCAGGGCAGCGGCGACCGATTCGATCAGGTCTTCTTGCTTGATGATAGTCATTTCAGTGTCTTCCTGAGATTAATGGGTGGAATGCTGACCATGCGCGGCAGACAGCAGCTTGTCGGTATAGGCAATGGCCAGCGCCGACAGCAGGAAGGTCAGGTGGATGCCGGTTTGCGCCAGCAGTACCTTGACGTCGTAGGCGCCGGCGTTGATGAAGGTTTTCAGCAAATGGATCGAGGAAATGCCGATGATGGCGGTTGCCAGCTTGACCTTCAGCACGGAGGCATTCACATGCGAGAGCCATTCGGGCTGGTCCGGGTGGCTGTCCAGATTCATGCGCGACACGAAGGTTTCGTAACCGCCGACGATCACCATGATCAGCAGGTTGGAAATCATGACCACGTCGATCAGTCCCAGCACTACCAGCATGATGGTGGTTTCGGTGAGCTTGCTGCCGCGCGGGGTGCCGTCCACCGAGACGGCGGAAAGGATGTGCGAGAGCGATTCGGTATTGCCGAAAACCGAGCCGATCAGATCGACCAGTTCGACCCAGAAATGGAAGACGTAGACGACTTGCGCCAGGATCAGGCCGAGGTACAGCGGCAGCTGCAGCCAGCGGCTCATGAAAATCAGGTTGGGCAAGGGGCGGATCGGCTTGCTGACGCGCGTTGCGGGGGCATCGTGGGAAGACATGATTTTTCGAAAAGTATTGCTTAAGGTCAAAATAGAGGAATTCCGCAATTTTACACGGCGGCAGGCTTGGATTGCACAGCTGAATGTTTTTTGAAACTCGTGTAAATCGAATCGCAAGCGATACAATGGAAAAAATACAATAGTAAATTGTTCACGATACCTGCCCGAGGAGAACGCCATGCCAGATACCGACGCCACCAAGCCGGACACCCGGATTTTCAACCCGCCCGCGGCGCTTGCGGAGCATGCCGCGATTTCGGGAATGGAGGCCTATCGGACTCTTTGCGCCGAGGCGGAACGCGATTACGAAGGTTTCTGGGCGCGGCTGGCGCGCGAGAACCTGGACTGGCACAAACCGTTTACGCAAGTCCTCGACGAATCGAATGCGCCGTTTTACCGCTGGTTCGGCGATGGCGAGCTGAACGTTTCCTGGAATTGCCTGGATCGCAATCTGGCCAACGGCAATGCCGACAAGACCGCCATCATTTTCGAAACCGACGATGGCGCAGTCACCCGCGTCAGCTACCGCGAATTGCACGGCAAGGTGTGCAAGTTTGCCAATGGCCTCAAGTCGCTGGGTGTCGGCAAGGGCGACCGCGTGGTCATTTACATGCCGATGTCGGTCGAGGGCATCGCCGCCATGCAGGCTTGCGCGCGCATCGGCGCCACCCACTCGGTGGTGTTCGGCGGCTTTTCCGCCAAGTCGCTGCATGAGCGCATCAACGATGCCGGCGCCGTGGCAGTGATTACCGCCGACGAGCAGCGGCGCGGCGGCAAGAGCCTGCCGCTCAAGGCCCTGGTCGACGAAGCGCTGGCGCTGGGGGGCTGCGATACGGTGCGCAATGTCGTGGTGTATCGCCGCACCGGCGGCGACGTCGGCTTCATCGCCGGGACGCGACCTGTGGCTGCACGACCTCCTGGAAGGGCAGGCGGAAGCGTGCGAGCCGGAGTGGGTGAGTGCCGAGCATCCGCTGTTCATCCTCTACACCTCGGGCTCGACCGGCACGCCGAAAGGGGTGCAGCATGCGGCGGCGGGCTACCTGCTGTGGGCCGCACAGACCATGAAGTGGACCTTCGACCTGAAGCCGGACGACGTGTTCTGGTGCACTGCCGATATCGGCTGGGTCACGGGCCATACCTATATCGCCTACGGACCGCTGGCGGCGGGGGCGACCCAGGTGGTGTTCGAAGGCGTGCCCACCTGGCCCGATGCCGGGCGTTTCTGGGACATGATCGCGCGCCACAAGGTCAGCATTTTCTATACGGCGCCGACGGCGATCCGCTCGCTGATCAAGGCGGCCGACGGCGACGCCGCCGTGCACCCGGATAAGTACGACCTGTCCAGCCTGCGCATCCTGGGCTCGGTGGGCGAGCCGATCAACCCGCAGGCCTGGCTGTGGTACTACAAGAACGTCGGTCGCGAACGCTGCCCGATCGTCGATACCTTCTGGCAGACCGAGACCGGCGGCCACATGATTACGCCGCTGCCGGGGGCGACGCCGATGGTGCCGGGGTCCTGCACCTTGCCGCTGCCGGGCATCCTGGCGGCGATCGTCGACGAAACCGGCAACGACCTGCCGAACGGCCAGGGCGGCATCCTGGTGGTCAAGCGCCCCTGGCCGGCGATGCTGCGCACGGTGTGGAACAATCCGGAGCGCTTCCGCAAGAGCTACTTCCCGGAAGAGTTCGGCGGTAAATACTATCTGGCGGGCGACGGCGCCATCCGCAACGCCGATACCGGCTATTTCACCATCACCGGGCGCATCGATGACGTGCTCAACGTGTCGGGTCACCGCATGGGCACCATGGAGATCGAGTCGGCACTGGTGGCCAATCCTCTGGTGGCCGAAGCAGCCGTGGTGGGCCGTCCGGACGACACCACCGGCGAGGCGATCTGCGCCTTCGTGGTGCTGAAGCGTTCGCGCCCGAGCGGCGAGGAAGCGGCGCGCATTGCCAAAGAGCTGCGCGACTGGGTCGGCAAGGAAATCGGCCCCATCGCCAAGCCCCGCGAAATCCGTTTCGGCGACAACCTGCCCAAGACCCGTTCCGGCAAGATCATGCGGCGCCTGCTGCGCGTGCTGGCCAGGGGCGAAGAAATCACCCAGGACATCTCGACCCTGGAGAATCCTGCGATCCTCGATCAATTGGCGAAGTCCAATTGAGCGGGGAGGCCCGAAGGGCCAGCAGGATTCCGGCGCAGGCTAACTTGCGCAGCAAGTTAAGCCGCGAAGCGGCGGCCGAAGCCAAAACCTTTTGGCTCGAGCAATTGGCGAAGCCCAATTGATCGGGGATCCCTGGTAAGGAAGCGCTTCAGCCGGGCGCGCTGCGCGCCCAGCGCACGATGTCCGCCGCTCCCATGGCCCCGGCCTGCCGCCGGATCTCGCTGCCATGGCGGAAGATCGCCAGAGTCGGGATGCTGCGGATGGCGTAGCGTGCGGCCAGCGCCTGTTCTTCCTCGGTATTGATCTTGACCAGCCGGAAATCCGGTTCGAGTTGCGCTGCCGCCTGCTCGAAGGCGGGCGCCATCATGCGGCAGGGGCCGCACCACGGCGCCCAGAAATCCACCAGCAGCGGGATATCGCTCTTTTGCAGTTGGCGTTCGAATTCGATCGTGCTTAAGGCCAGCGGCTGGCCGGCAAACAGCGCACGATGGCAGCGGCCGCATTCGGGGGCATCGCGCAGGCGCTCCGAAGGCACGCGGTTGATGGCCTGGCAGGCCGGACAGACGAGGTGCAGGGACATGGCTGGCCTTGTAACCTTGTAAAAGACGAGGACGCCGGCTTTGCTCGGCGCCAAGTAAATAGCACATGGAGGCGAAGCGAGGGAATTCAAGGCTTGATGCAGATGAAGGCCGGCTGGGCCGCCCCGCCGCATCATAGGAGGCGCCCCCCTTACTTTGCCGTGCCACACGAGGAGCACCCGCATGCCGAACCTGTCCCCGAAGCCGTTCCTGATTCCACGCCGGTTGCCAGTGTATTGCGCGGCATCCGTGCTGCTCATGCTGGCGGCATGCTCGCCATCTTCCTCGCCACCCCCACAGCAAACCTCGACGACCGTGCCGGCGATGACGCCGCCGCCACCTGTGGCCATGTTGCCGGGCATGTCGTTGCCCGATTTTGTCGGCCTGGTAAAGCGCGCAGGCCCGGCAGTCGTCAATATCAGCACTTTGCGTGGCGGTAACGGCACCATGCTGCGCGAGGGCGATCCCTTCTATGAATTCTTCCGCCGTTTCGGCGGCGTGCCGGAGTTCGGCGAAGCGCCCCAGGCAGGTCTTGGCTCGGGTTTCATCATCAGCGCAGACGGCTATGTGCTGACCAATGCGCATGTCGTCGATGAAACGGACGAGGTGATCGTCAAGCTGACCGACAAGCGCGAATTCCGCGCCAAGGTCATCGGCCTGGACCGCTATACGGATGTGGCGCTGATCAAGATCGATGCAGCCAACTTGCCTGTCGTAACGGTGGGCGACCCAGAGCGCCTGCAAGCCGGCGAATGGGTGGCGGCCATCGGCGCCCCCTTTGGCTTTGAAAACAGCGTTACGGTCGGGGTAGTCAGTGCCAAGGGGCGGCTTTTGCCCAACGGCAGCTATGTACCCTTCATCCAGACGGATGTCGCCGTCAATCCGGGCAATTCGGGCGGTCCGCTGTTCAGTACCCGAGGCGAAGTAGTCGGCATCAATTCCCAGATATACAGCCAGACCGGCGGCTACATGGGAATTTCGTTTGCCATCCCGATTGATATCGCCCTCGATATCTCGCGCCAGTTGCGTGAAACCGGTAAGGTGACGCGCGGGCGCATCGGCGTGCAGTCGCAGGAGCTGACTGCGGACCTGGCTGCCGCGCTGGGCCTGAAGGAGCCGCGCGGCGTGCTGGTAGCAGCCGTGCAGCGCGGCGGACCTGCCGACAAGGGCGGGGTGACGCCCGGCGACGTGATGCTGAGCTACGATGGCAAGCCGGTGACCAATCCGGCCGACCTGGCGCGCATGGTCGGCAGCACCAAGCCAGGCACCACGGTCGACGCCGAGGTGTGGCGCAAGGACCGTACGGTCAAGGTGCGGATGAAAGTCGATGAATTGAGCGGCTAAGAGCAACCATCAAAATACCGCTTGCGACGTTGTGCCTGCCTTCTTAGAGCATCTATCAAAGTACTGCTCGCGGCGTTGTCCTTGGCTCAGTGCTGCAGAACGTACTTGCCCGGCGCGTCATGCAGCGCATGGCCGATCGGCGGAGGGGCGATGCGCTTGCCCGAGCGCTTGCGCAGCCAGCGTTCCCATTCCGGCCACCACGAGCCCTGCTGGTGTGGCGTCCTGGCTTGCCAGACATCTGCCGGTACGTTGGGCGCATTGACGTCAAGCGTGGCAACCTGGTAGCTGCGGCGCGGATGACCGGGCGGCGACACCACGCCGGCGTTGTGGCCGCCTGTCGTCAGCAGGAAGGTGACTTCCGTGTTGGTGAGCAGCTGGATCTTGAAGGCCGAGCGCCACGGTGCCACGTGATCGGTGATGGTGCCGACTGAAAAAATCGGAATGCGGATATCGGTCAGCGCAACCGGATGGTTGTCGACGCAATAGCTGCCTTCGGCCAGTTCATTGTTGAGAAACAGCTTGCGCAGGTATTCGGAATGCATGCGGTAAGGCATGCGGGTGGCGTCGGTATTCCACGCCATCAGATCATTTTCCTGCTCTTCGCGCCCCAGCAGGTAATGGTTCAGGCGGCGCGACCAGATCAGGTCGTTCGAGCGCAGCAGCTGAAAGGCGCCGGCCATCTGCTTGGTATCAAGGTAGCCCTGGTTCCACATGATCGCCTCGAGCAGGGTGATCTGGCTTTCGTCGATGAACATGGAAAGCTCGCCGGGATCCTTGAAGTCGACCTGCGAGGCAAACAGCGTCATGCTGGCCAGTCGCCGGTCGTGCTGGCGCGCCATCGCTGCCGCTGCAATCGACAGCAGCGTGCCGCCCAGGCAGTAGCCAACGGCGTTGACATGGGCAGCGCCAGTCTGGGCGATTACCGCATCGAGCGCATCCATGACGCCGAGTTTGCGGTAATCCTCGAGCGACAGATCGCGATCGCCCACATCCGGATTTTTCCAGGAAATCATGTAGACGGTATAGCCCTGATCGCGCAGATAGCGCACCAGCGAATTCTGCGGTGACAAGTCGAGAATGTAGTATTTCATGATCCACGCCGGCACGAACAGCAGCGGTGTTTCATGCACGCTATCCGTGCTGGCCGCATAGCGGATGAGCTCGATCAGGCGGTTGCGAAAGACTACCTTGCCCGGCGTGATGGCGACGTTCTTGCCGACCCGGTAGGTTGAACGTTCGTGCGGGTGACCGTCGCTGGCAAGTTTGCGCAGGTCGTTGACGGCATTACGCCAGCCCGCCAGCAGGTTGGCGCCGGTGGTGCGGATGGTCTCGTTGCACACGACCGGATTGGTAGTCAGGAAATTGGAGGGCGAAACCATGTCCAGCAACTGGCGCGCCATGAAATTGACGACGTCCTGGTGGTGCTCGCTGACGCCGGATACGTCCATGGTGGCACGGTGCCACCATTGCTGGGAAAGCAGAAAGCCTTGCGAGAGGACATTGTAGGGCCAGCGCTGCCAGGCAGGATCGACAAAGCGGTTGTCCTGCGACAGCGGCGCTACCGACGTCGTTACGGCATGAGGGTCGTTGCACAGCACTTCCAGCGCATACTCCTGCCAGCGCATGAGTTTTTTTACACCTTCGGTCAGCAATTCCTGGTGCTTGGCAGGGGAAAATTGCAGGTGGATCAGCCAGTCGACATAGGCCATCCAGATGGACATCGGCGAAATGTTGGCAGTAGTCTTGCCTATCCAGGCCTTGAGAATGCGGTCGAGGTTGGCGGCGGCCGCCCGGTCGGCAGCTTCCGGAAAATCCGGGAAGCGTTGTGGCGTGCCCAGCCACGAACTGGCCATGCGCTCAACGGCGCCGGGATCCTGTGACTGGTCCATGATGATAGGTATTCCCTGAAAGGTAGCGCGATTCCATACCTATTACCTTAGTTATGCCGCTGAGGCAGAACTTGCGCTGCATCAGCCTTCCGTTGCCAGTCAGGGGCTTATTGCTTGTTCCTTTTTATGCGGGGCGGGTTTGCAGGACAAGGGAGGGAGGTCAGGGCGTATTGCGAACGGTGCTTGTGGCATTGCTCGTCAGGCTGGTAACAGACGGTTACGCGTGGCGCTCAGTCCGGATCGTTCCAGCTATCGCGCGGAGCCACAGTGATATAGGAACGGTCGAGTCGATAGACGTTGTCCAGTTCGCCGATGGTGATGCCGTCTTCCGACGTACGCAATACCATGTAGAAACTGATGCCTGCAAGCAACGTGATGATCAGGATAGCCAGAAAAAAAAGCATGAATACCGACTCTTCGTTGAGATTTGCCGATTGTAGTGTGAAATTAATTCTTAGGGGCATTATTTTTTCATGGCATCAGCAACATTCAACATTGATACAGCGCAACGTTAGATTGGTGCCGGCTTTTATCCTTTCTCCAGGGGCGCAATTTCTGGTCCCCGTTTAACACAGCGAAGCAGGAGGATGACAATGCCAGTAGACCTCGCATGCACGGAAACCAGCCTGGATGGCGTAGCTTTTAGTTTGGCGGAAGGTTTTGCTCGCCGAAAATGTATAGTTTTACGGCAAGCCTTATATTTTCTGTCCGAAGATGACGACCCGCAGGACCTGGGCGCGATTTACCGACGTCATGAAACACGGATTCAGCAAGTGGCCCGACGCCTGCTCAACAGCGGTGCCGCTGATGTGCCGCTGGTGATCGGCCCCTGGGCATTCCGTGCACAACCGGGCTGAGATGCGACGCAGCGAAAAATACTTGTACACAGGAACGGTGAACAAGCCTGTGGATATCTATCCTAAAATTATCTTAAGTAAATGATTCTAAATGGAAATTTCTTTATGGTAAAAAATCTGGCGATCCGGATCCGGATGGATTAACGTACCCGTTCCAGAAGTATCTGGGTTTGCAATTCTCCCAGAGCATGAAATGCCTGTTGCCATGCCAGACGCAATTCCTGCAAAGACTCGGCCATGGCAATGAAGGCATGTGCAGCGGCTTGTTGCGGGGAAGCCGCTTCTGCACGGCTTGCTTCCATACGTTTGAGCAAGCGATGCAGGGTGGGCTGGCGGCAGGCAGGGGCACTGGCAACGGCTGCTTCCAGGAGGGAGCGGCGTAGGGATTCGAAAGCGCCTTGATCGCGTTCATGAAGGGCAACCAGCGTGTCGAAATCCGGTGTGGCGGGAAGGTGCGGCATGAGGGCCTCGGCATTGTCTGCAAAAACTTAGACAATAGCCGTTTGACCGGGTGCTGGATTGTGATGACGCAATCGCGTCGCTTGCGGCGATAGTGGCACCGCAAGCATCGTGTTGCTGCGTCAGCAGCGACAGCCGAAAATCATGCGCCGCCGGTTGGCGACTTCATTGTCTTCGAACATGGCTTCCCTGCACTGATCGTTGCAGTAATGGCGATGATTGTACAAAGGCTTGTTGCAGTACCAGCAACTGGACCTGGCGACGCTTGACTCTTTGCCGGCGGGATGCGCGCCGGATGCGGGCGCACGGGGCGCGGCCGTTTCGGCGGGGCGGGCAAACGTGGTTTCCATTCTCTTGTCTCCTGAATTTTGTCATCAGCCGCAAAATCGCAACTGTTTGAGCCAGATTAAATCCAGAAACAAGAATGGCCGTGAGCTAAATCAAAGAAGTTTGAATTGCGTGAAAAAACGACAGTAAACGGTAGTCGCTAGCGCATGTCGAGAGGTTACTTTTCGGCATCCTTGCTTGCTGCCCGGACTTTCAGCTCTTCGCGGATGGTCTGGGCTTCCTTGCCAACCTTTTCAAGCTGTTCGATAAGCTGCGGAATATCGTCAGGGTGCACGGTGATGGTGGCAACTTCCTGGTTGTAGTTTTCCTGCTTCAGGCGGACGTGCCCAAGGCGTCCGGCAGTAACTTCAACGGACTCTCGTAATTCAAATATCGTGTTGCTCATGATGCATATCAGGTAAGGCCTGCGCCGGACTGGCCATTCTACTGGATTGCCGCGACGCCATGGTTGTATTCGGGGTGTTGCGTTTCCATGGGAAATGTGGGCCGGGTAGTGAGGCAAGAGGAAAGGAGGGTTTTGCCCAATTATTCATCGGGCAAATTAAAGCATTATGAATCAACGACTTGATTTCTCAAGCATAGGGTTATCCACAGCCTGTTCCACTTTTTATGTGGGTAAGAATAATAGGTGAAAATGCAATTTTGACACGAAGACAGGGCGCTGGCGCGCGCATCGTCGCCGCTCCGCGGAATGCTATACTCGCCATCAATTATTGTGCCGAGCAATCGAACTGCAAAACATGAAGCAATATCACGAACTTCTCAAAGATATCCTGGCAAACGGCACGCTCAAGGGTGACCGCACGGGCACGGGGACGACTTCGGTATTCGGCAGGCAAATCCGCCATGACCTGTCCACCGGCTTCCCCTTGCTTACCACCAAGAAACTGCACTTCAAGAGCATTGCCAATGAATTGATCTGGTTCCTTAGCGGGGATACCAATATTCGCTGGCTCAATGAGAATGGTGTTTCGATCTGGAACGAATGGGCGACTGAAGAGGGCGAGCTCGGACCGGTTTACGGCAAACAGTGGACGGCCTGGCCGACCCGGGAAAACGGCATCATCAACCAGATTGACTATGTGATCGATACGCTGCGCAACAATCCCAATAGCCGGCGCATCCTGTTCCATGGATGGAATCCGGAATACTTGCCCGACGAGTCGCTCAGTCCGCAGGAAAACGCCAGGGCAGGGCGCATGGCGCTGCCGCCATGCCACCTGCTTTACCAGTTCTATGTCGCCAATGGCAAGTTGTCATCCCAGCTTTACATCCGCAGTTCCGACAGTTTCCTCGGTTTGCCATACAACATCGCGTCGCTGGCCTTGCTGACGCACATGCTGGCGCAGCAGTGCGACCTGGTGCCGCACGAAATCGTCGTCAGCATCGGCGACCTGCATGCTTACGCCAATCACATGGAGCAGATTGGCACGCAGCTCACGCGCGAGCCGCGCGCCTTGCCGCAATTGCGCATCAAGCGCAAGCCGGACACCATTTACGATTATCGCTTCGAGGATTTCGAGATCCTCGCCTACGACCCCTATCCCTCGATTGCCGCGCCCATCGCGGTTTAAGCGCAGGGCACCCAGGGCCACCGCTTCATGTGTGGCCGAACTGCAGCGCCGCAAGGCTGGCATACAGCCCGCCCTGCGCCACCAGTTGCGCATGCGTGCCGGACTCGACGATGCGCCCATGGTCCATCACCAGGATGCGGTCGGCGCGCTGCACGGTCGCCAGCCGGTGCGCGATGACCAGCGTGGTGCGGCCCTGCATCGCAGCTTCCAGCGCGCCCTGCACCAGACGTTCCGACTCGGCGTCGAGCGCACTGGTAGCTTCGTCCAGCAGCAGCAGCGGCGGATTCTTCAACAGCGCGCGGGCGATGGCGATGCGCTGGCGCTGGCCGCCTGACAGGCGTACGCCGCGTTCGCCAAGGAACGACTGATACCCCCCCGGCAGGCGCTCGATGAATTCATGCGCAGCTGCCAGGCGCGCCGCGGCCAGCACTTCCTCGTCACTGGCGTCGGGGCTGCCGTAGCGGATGTTTTCCAGCGCATTGGCAGAAAAGATCACGGTATCCTGCGGCACGATACCGACCGTGCTGCGCAAAGCTTGCAGGTCGAGCTTGCGGATGTCGGCGCCGTCCAGCAGGATGCTGCCCTGCTGCGGATCGTACAGGCGCAGCAACAACTGGAACAGAGTGGTCTTGCCGGCGCCGGAAGGCCCGACGATGGCGACCGTTTCGCCGGCGGTGACCTGCATGGATAGCTGCGTCAGCGCTGGAGTGTCGGGGCGTGACGGATAGCAGAAGCCGACTTCGTGCAATTCCAGCGAGGCGCCGGCGGAGGCGCGCGGCGGCAGAGGGTGCGGGCGCGCCGGCGTTTGCACCGGCGAGCTCAGCGTCAGCAGTTCCAGCAAGCGCTCGGCCGCGCCGGCGGCGCGCTGCGCTTCGCCCAGCACTTCCGAGAGCGCGCCGATGGCGCCTGCGACGATCACCGCGTAAAGGATGAATTGCCCGAGCTCGCCGGCGGTCATGCTGCCGTCGAGTACGGCTTGTGCGCCCAGCCATAGCACGAACACGATCGCGCCGAACACCAGCAGGATGGCGACCGCGGTCAGCTGCGAGCGCGCGCGGATGCGGGCGATGGCAGTGCCGAAGGCATTCTCGACGGCGCTATCGAAGCGCTGCGATTCGCGCAGTTCCTGGGCATGGGCTTGCACGGTCGGCATGGCGTTGAGGATTTCGCCGGCCAGCGCCGAGGCGTCGGCAAGGCGATCCTGGGAATCGCGCGACAGTGCCCGCACACGGCGTCCGTAAAACACGATCGGCAGCACAACCAGTGCCAGCAGCACGACGATCAGGGCGGACAGCCGGACGCTGGTAATGAACAGCATCGTCATGCCGCCGGCCAGCAGCAGCGCATTGCGCAGGGCCATTGAAATGCTGGTGCCGACCAGCGCCTGGATCAGCGTGGTGTCGGCCGTCAGGCGCGACAACACTTCGCCGGTTTGCGCAGTCTCGAAGAATTGCGGGCTCTGGTGGACGACGTGGCGGTAAACTGCGCTGCGCAGGTCGGCGGTGACGCGTTCGCCCAGCCACGACACCATGTAGAAGCGCGCGGCAGTGGCCAGGGCGAGTACGCAAGCTACCGCGAACAATGCCAGGAAGTACTTGTCGATGTGGGCGGCGCTGGCGGCGGCCACCTCGCCTGCGGCGCCGAAGCCGAGGTCGATCATTTGCCGGAAAGCGAAGGGGATCGCCAGGGTGGCGCCGGCTGCTACCAGCAAGGCAATGCCGGCCAGGATGAAGCGGCCCAGGTAGGGGCGCAGGAAGGGCAGCAGCCCGGTGAGGGTGGCGAGGCTGCCCTTGGCGCGTATCGGGGTGGTGTTCATGGGGTGCAGGTTTCCTGGTGTTAGTGGCTTTGCACAGCCGTCGGGCGCGACCGGGCGGCATCCGTCAGCGCGTCATGGCGCGCCGCAGGGCGAAGCTGGCGGCATCCACCAGCGCCACCAGCAGCAGCATGGCGATAATGACGCTGGCAGCCTCTTGCATGTGGAACAGCGACAGATGGTACTTCAGCATCTGGCCGAGGCCGCCGGCGCCGACCACACCCAGTACCGCGGCCGCTCGAATATTGTTTTCCCAGCGATACAGTGTATACGACACGATCTGCGGCAGGGCTTGCGGCAGCGTCGCGTAGAGGAAGGCGGCGGCAGGCGTGGCGCCGTTGATGCGCAGCGTCGCCTCGGGCTGCGGCGGCAGGTTTTCCATGGCCTCGGCAAACAGCCGCCCGAGTACGCCGGTGGTGTGCGCTGCCAGCGCCAGGGTGCCGGCGAAGGGGCCGAGGCCGGCGGCAATCAGCAGGATCGCCGCCCACGCCAGTTCGGGTATCGAGCGCAGCACGTTGAGCAGCATGCGGGTGATGGTGCGTGCTGCGGCGCCAAAACGGCCGGCAGCCGGCAGCGCCAGCACCACGCCGCCCAGCATCGCCAGCAGGGTGCCCAGCGCCGACATGGCCAGTGTTTCGAAGGTGGCGACGATAACCCTGCCGAGAAATGCGGGCGCCAGTTCCGGCGGCGCAAAACCACGCAGAAATTCGCCTGTCGTTTTTACGGCTTCGGCGCTGAACAGTTCCGCCCATTTCAGCGGCAGCGTGGCAAAGCTGGCGATGATAAGTAACAGGAGGGCTGCTGCCAGCAGCATGATGGGCCAGTCGCGCGGCGGCGCCGGCGGTAGTTTCTGGTTTGCGCTCATCCCAGTCTCTGGCGCAGCAGCCGGCTGACACCGTCGGCGCAGGCAACCAGCAAGATGAATACCAGCAATATGGTCGCGACTTCGCCACCGACCCACATTTTCAGGGATTCGTCCATTTTCTGGCCCAGCCCGCCGGCGCCGACGAAACCCATGATGATCGAGCCGCGAATCGCGCATTCCCAGCGGTAGATAGTGTAGGACACCAGTTCCGCGGCCGCTTCCGGCAGCGTGCCGTACAGCAGCGCCGCCAGCCGGCCGCTACCGTTTTTCAGCAGCGTGCGGGTGGGGTGCGTATCGGCTGATTCGAGAATTTCCGCATAGACCTTGCCGAGCATGCCACAGTAGGTCAGGGCGATGGCGAGTACGCCCGCGGTGGGGCCGAGGCCGACGACGCGCACGAACAGGAGTGCCCATACCAGCTCGGGCACGCTGCGCAGGCACACCAATAGCCAGCGCGCGGCCTGGCGGACGCATTGTGAAGGCAGGCGCATGCGGCCGTCGCCCAGGCGCGATATGGATAACTGTTCGTTGACAATCAGGGTGAGCGGAATCGCGCCGAGGATCGCCAGCGTCAGTCCTGCCGTGGCCATGGCGATGGTTTCCCAGGTCGCAGCGGCGAGCATCGCCAGGAAGTCGGGGGAATGCGCGGGCGGAAAGAAATCGGCGAGGAAGTTCAAGGTGGCCTGCAGGCTTTGTGCATCCAGCAGAATCCACGGCTTGAATTCGGCGGCCACCAGCATCGGCCACAGCAGCAGGATGGCAACAGCGGTCCAGGCCAGCCGACTGCGCCAGGCAGGGTCCTTCAATTGCGGGGAAGCGACGGCTGCCGGCATCAGAAGCAGCGGGTAATGACAGGGTCTTGCAATTCGCGCGCGGCATTGTCGTCCGCGGGCGCGTGCAGCGGCGTGGCGGCATGGCGGTACAGCGCATCGATCATGGCGTCCGTGACATCGTCTCGGGCGGCATCGAAGACGATGCGGCCGTCACGCAGGCCGACGATGCGCGCAAAGTGGCGGCGCGCCAGTTCGACCTGATGCAGGCTGCATACCAAGGTGGCGTTGCGGGCGTTGGCCTCCTGTTGCAGGACGGCGAGCGTTTGCAGGGCCAGCGCAGGGTCGAGCGCCGACAGCGGCTCGTCCACCAGCAGAGCTTCTGCGCCGGAAACCAGCAGCCGGGCCATGCCGCAGCGCTGGCGCTCGCCGCCGGAGAGGCGGTCGACCCGGGCGTACAGCTTGTGCTGCAGATGAAAGCGCGAGAGCGCATCGAAAGCAAGCTGCGGCTCGGCCGGCCGGAACAGCGAGGCGACGGCGCGGGCCAGGCTCCAGTGCGGCAGGCGGCCTGCCAGTACTGCCGTGACGACCCGCTGGCGCGGCGGCAGCGGCGGCGTTTGCGGCGCCAGGAACAGGCGGCGGCGCATTGCATGGCGCCAGGCTTCGGACACGGCCCATGGCGCCTTGCCGAACACCTCCAGCGTGCCGGCATCCGGACGGTGAGCGCAGGCCAGCGTGTGCAGCAAGGTGGTCTTGCCGGCGCCGGACGGGCCGATCAGGGCGATCTGCTCGCCTGCCGCGATTTGCAGGTCGAGTTCGCGCAGGGCGGGCGCGGCACTGCCGGTGCCGTGATGACGCACCGACAGCCGGTTCAGCAAAAATACCATTGGCGCCGCTTATTTCAGCAGGCCGGCATTGCGGGCGGCATCTTCGATCGCCTTGTAGTTCTCGGCCTTGCTGGGGATGAAGCGGGTGGCGCGTTGCAGTTCCAGGATTTCCTTGCCTTGCGCGCTGTTCGCGTTCAGCGCCAGGAAGGCATCAGTCAGCTTCTTGCGCAGCGCCGGGTCCATGTCGGCGCGCACGGTCCAGTTGTAGTCATAGTAGCCCGGCGTGGTATAGAACACGCGGACCTTGTTCGGGTCGACCTTGTTCTGCGCCACCAGTTTTTCCCACACCGAGATGTTCAGCGCGCCGGCATCGACCTTGCCGCCGCTAACCGCCGCCACGGTGGCGTCATGGGCACCGGAGAAGGCGATGCGCTTCATGTCGGTATCCGGGTTGATTTTCGCCTGCAGCAGGAAGGAGCGCGGCATCAGGTGGCCGGAGGTGGAGGATTCCGAACCGAACGTGAAGGTCTTGCCCTTCAGGTCTTCGAGCTTGTTGATGTCGCTGCGGGTGGTGATGAAAACGGACTTGAATTTTTCATCTTCCTCGCGCTGCACGATCGGGATCACCTGGCCATTGCTGCGCACGTTGGCCTGCACGAAGGTGAAGCCGCCGAACCAGACCATGTCGAGCTTCTTGTTCAGCAAGCCCTCGACCGATGCGGCATAGTCGGTCACGGGGGTGAACTCGACTTTCATGCCGGTTTTCTGCTCCAGGTATTCGCCCAGCGGCTTGAACTTGCGCTGCAGTTCGGTCGGCGCTTCATCGGGAATGGCCGAGACGCGCAGGACTTGCTGGGCATGTGCAAGGCTGCCGGCGGCAGCGCCGCTGACGGCGAAGATGAGGGTCAGGAGAGCCTTTTTGCAACCGGGAACAAGGAATTTTGGCATGTTGGCTTTCTTCTTTCTTGTGAGAGATGGCGAAAATCCCTGGCCCGAAAAGCAGGCTGGGCGTTGCGGCAGGTCCTGACTTTGTCACGACTCAACCGGAAAAAAACATGGCCGCTTATGATAGCCAAAATCCCGCACTGTTGTTGCAATTACTGTATTGTTGTGGCACGGGCAGATTAACCGGACGCAAAGCCATGTCACATGCCGATCTGAATTTGCCGGAAAGATTCATCCAGGTATTTCATCCGGACGCCGCCGCCATTCGCGCCGAGCTGGGCGACGGCTTGCTGGCGGATCCGCCTCATGTTTCGCCCAAGTTCCTCTACGATGCCCTGGGATCGAAGCTGTTCGAGGCCATTTGCGCGTTGCCGGAATATTACCCGACCCGTACGGAAGCCGTGATATTTTCACGCAACCTTCCGGCCATCGCCGCTGCTGCCGGTCGCGGCATCACCCTGATCGACCTCGGCGCCGGCAACTGTGCCAAGGCAGCTGCCCTGTTCGATGCGCTGGCGCCGCGCCAGTACGTGCCGGTGGATATTTCCATCGAGTTTTTGCGCGAAGCGGTAGTGCAGTTACAGCAACGTTATCCTGGTATTCCGATGACCGGCGTCGGCCTGGACTTTTCGCGCAGCCTGGCGCTGCCGGAAGCAGTCGGCAATATGCACCGCCTGTTTTTCTACCCCGGTTCCTCGATCGGCAATTTCGCGCCGTCGCAGGCACTGGCATTCCTGCGCCGCGTGCATGCCGCCTGCATGGCAGGGCCGGGCGGCGCCCTGCTGATCGGCGTCGACCTCATCAAGGACAGGCGCCTGCTGGATGCCGCGTATGACGACGCCCTGGGCGTGACCGCCGCTTTCAACCTGAACCTGCTGCGCCACCTGAATACCCTTCTGGGCGCGGACTTCGACGTGCGCGACTGGCGTCATCGCGGTTTCTTCAGGGCGGACGCGGGGCGCGTGGAGATGCATCTGCTGGCGCGCCGCGATCTGGAGGTGCGTTGGAAAGGTGGGCGCCGTCGCTTTGCCGAGGGGCAGTCCATCCATACCGAGAGCAGCCACAAATATACGCGCGACGGTTTCCTGGATTTGTTGCGGCAGGCCGGGTTTGCGGATGTGACGAGCTGGACCGATGCGCGCGGCTGGTTCATGGTATGCCATGCGCGGGTCGGCTAGCATGGTTTGCAAAGCGAGGGAGGCTGTACAGGCATGAATACGCAGACAGGCAGGGCGGATATGAGTACGCAGACGGATATGCGCCCGGTGCAGTCGCCGACTGCAATGCTGCAGCGTTATGCCGGCGTGCGCGAGCACTCCGTGGCGCTGGCTGCGCCCTTGTCAGAGGAGGACTGCTGCGTGCAGTCGATGCCGGATGCCAGCCCGGTCAAGTGGCATCTGGCGCACGTGACGTGGTTTTTCGAGACCTTCATCCTGGAACGTTTCGCGCCGGATTTTCAGCCATACCGGCCAGAGTTTCGCATGCTCTTCAATTCCTATTACAACGGCGTGGGGGAAAAATATCCGCGTCCGCAGCGTGGACTCTTGACGCGTCCCGCGTTGTCCGAAATACTCGATTACCGGCGCACCGTCGACGCCCGCATGCGGGGGCTGCTGTCTGCCGCAGAGCTTGCCCCGGAAGTCCTGCCGCTGGTGGAGCTCGGGTTGCACCATGAGCAACAGCACCAGGAACTGATGCTGACTGACATTAAGCATTTACTGGCGCAAAATCCCCTGTTTCCCGCGTACGCACCGCCGCCCGCGCCGACAACACCCGCCGTCCCGCCGCTGGGCTGGCTGCCGCATGAAGGTGGGGTGGTCGAAATCGGCCACGCCGGCGCCGGCTTTTGCTTTGACAATGAATTGCCGCACCATCGGCAGTTCATCGAACCGTTCCGCTTTGCATCGCGGCTGGTCAGCAATGGCGAGTACCTGGCATTCGTCGAAGACGGCGGTTATGCCAATCCGGCACTTTGGCTGGCCGAAGGCTGGGACTGGGTGCAGGCCGGCCGCCTGTGCCATCCGCTGTACTGGCACGCACCTCAAGCGCAAGGGGCTGCAGGCTGGCAGGAATTCACCCTGCATGGCTTGCAGTTCCTGGACTTGCATGCCCCGGCCAGTCATCTCTCGTATTTCGAGGCAGATGCCTATGCGCGCTGGGCCGGCGCACGCCTGCCGACCGAAGCCGAGTGGGAAGTGGCGGCGCGCCGGGAGGGACCGGCACAGATGTTCGGCGCCTGCTGGCAATGGACTGCCAGCAGTTACGCCCCCTATGCCGGTTACGCGCCCGCAGCCGGCGCCGTCGGCGAATACAACGGCAAGTTCATGGTCAACCAGTATGTACTGCGGGGCTCATCCTGTGCGACGCCGCCGGGGCATGCCCGTTCCACTTACCGCAACTTCTTTCCGGCCAGCGCACGCTGGCAATTCACCGGCATCCGCCTGGCGCACAGCTGTTGCCACGCCGGCAGAGGAAGCCGGCAGCGCTGATTCGGTAATTTTTCACATCATTGCAGAGCAATAGTTAGCAGCAACTTTTGATTCCAACAATTAATATTTCTCCTAATAAATAACAACATTTCACCAGGGGAAGTAAATGGAATTCGACGTACTTGAAGGCAAAGTCATCCTGGAGCGAAGCCTGGCCGAACGCCGCAAGATTCGTGCAATAGTGCCGCCCTACCTGACCGAGGAAGGCATCGTGCTGTTCGACCGGCGCGAGGGCGATGAGCGGCGCACGCCCGCTTCGCCGCCCGCCATGGAGGCGCCGCCGCGCCCGACTGCGCCGCTGGACCTGGTCATGGAGCGCATGCGGCACCTGGCCGATCTGTACGGTTATGTGGCGTCGCGCGACGCGGCGGAAAACGACTTGCCGAAGAACTCTGCAGCCAGTGACTGGTATGGGATTACCAGGAAGTCGGTAGACGCCGCTTGATGATAATGCGCTTGCGGTCGACTTCCAGATAGCCGCCGGCGACGAGATCCTTCATGATCTTGCTGACCATTTCGCGCGAGCAGCCGATGCGGTTGGCCAGTTCCTGTTGGGTCAGGGGTGCGGTGATGACTTGCCTGCCGTCGATGGTTTCCGCCAGGTCGTTCAGCAATTGCACCAGGCGGCCATAGACATCCAGCAATGCCATGCTTTTCAGGTTGCGGTTCATGGCGCGCGTGCGGCGTATCATTTTTCCCAGCAGGGACAAAATGAAATCGGGATGGCCGCGCAGGAAACGGCGAAAATCCTCCATCGCGACGATGGCCATGCGCGTCGCTTCCAGCGTCATGACCGATGCGGAACGAAAGCCCGGTTCGAGTGACATTTCACCGAAATATTCGCCGGCGCCCATGGTGGCGATCACGACTTCGTTGCCGTTCGGATCGGAAAGAAAAATCTTGACCGAGCCGGAGATCAGGAAATAGACACTGTTGCTGTCATCGCCTTCATTGATAATGACGGCATTGCGGGGAAACGCCCGGATGACGGCGCATTCCAGCAAATTTTCCACTTCTTGAGGCGATAGATCGGGCACGACCAGTTGTGGATTCACACGGTTTCCTTAGACTGAGGGCCGGGACGCGGCCCGGATGTTCCGTCAGCCTACCGTAAAACTTGCATTTGATAAATATCTGTCATGTGCAGGGGGCTTTACTTATTTCTTTTTCCCGGCCCCTCGAGAATTTCCTTGCGTGGATTTTCCCTATGAAAATACAGCATGCCGGAACCTCTTTTTTTTATTTTTGTCTTTCCTGATTTGCGATGGAAAATCTGCAATCCGCTACCGAGTTTTTTGCGCGGCATGATCTCACTATCGTTACGGCCGAATCTTGCACGGCTGGCTTGATTGCGGGTTCTCTGGCCGACTTGCCTGGCTGTGAAAAATGGTTCAAGTCCGGATATGTCACGTATTCGCCGGAAGCAAAAATGCATATCCTTGGTGTGCGAAAGGAAACCATTGACCGGTTTAATCTGACCAGCGAAGAAGTCGCCCGCGAAATGGTGCAAGGTGCCTTGCAGCTTAGTGAAGCCAATGTGGCGGTTGCCAATACGGGGGTGGCGGGGCCCGGCACCGGAGATGGCGGCATTCCTGTCGGAACGGTGTGTTTTGCCTGGGCTTTCCGGCTTGAAGAGAAACTCGAGCTATGTTCCGAGACGCGGCGTTTCGACGGTGACCGCAATACGGTGCGGCAGGCAGCGGCCGAATATGCGATTACCCGGATTTCTGCGCTGTACGAGACCTGCACAAGCGGCATGCGGCAATCTCAAGGGCAGCCTTGTGCGCCGGCTGGCAGGTTTTAAAAAAGTTTGGACGAGGCCTACGGGAGCGCGGGCCATGATTTGGGAACTGTACTACTGGCCCAACATTCAGGGGCGCGGCGAATTCGTCCGCCTGGCGTTGGAAGAAGCTGGGGCCGTTTATGTCGATGTGGTGCGCCTGCCGGTACGGCAAGGTGGCGGAACTGCGGGGATGCTGGCGCTGCTTGAAGAAGGGGCAGCCGGCCGGTTGCCTTTCGCGCCGCCGTTTCTGAAGGAGGGAAACCTGGTGCTAGGTCAGACCGCCAATATCCTGCTGTATCTCGGAACACGTCTGGGGCTGGCGCCGAAGGCGGAAGCAGGGCGGCTTTGGGTGCACCAGTTGCAGTTGACGGTCAGCGACCTGGTGGCGGAAGCACACGATGTGCACCATCCTCTATCGGTGAACCAGTACTACGAAGAACAGAAAAAGGAAGCGAAAAAGCGCGCCACCGATTTTATCAACAGCCGCCTGCCGAAATTCCTGGATTACTTCGAACAAGTGCTTGCGCTTAATCCGCGTGGCAGCCGTTTCCTGGTTGGCGCGCGCTTGTCGTATGCTGATCTGTCGATATTCCAGGTTATCGAGGGCTTGCGCTACGCCTTTCCGCGCGCGATGGCGCGACAGGAAGAAAACTGGCCGCGCCTTCTGGAGTTGCACGGGCGGGTGCGCGAACGGCCGCGTCTTGCCATCTATCTTGCCTCGAAGCGGCGTTTGCCATTTTCCGAGGAGGGGATATTCCGGCATTACCCGGAGCTGGATCGCTGATGGCGAGCGCGGCGCGCCTCCGGGTCATTGCTTTTCCCGCAACTTGCGCCACAAGGTTGTGCGGCTGATGCCCAAGTGCTTTGCCGCCGCCTCGCGGTTGCTGCCGAAGCGTGCCAGCACGTCGGCGATGCTTTCCTGTCCGCCGGGGATGGCGGGTAGGGGGGCCGGCTGCGCATTTTTACCGGCTAGGCGGCGCACCAGTTCGGGCGCCACGCTGGCCACGAAAGTGGGGGTCAATGCTTGCAACGGCTGCGCTGCCAGGAACAGCGCCAGGCGTTCCATCAGGTTGCGCAGTTCGCGCACATTGCCCGGCCAGGCATAGCTTGCCAGCAGCGGCGCGCACGCCACCACTTCGGCATGCAGGTTGGCGTGCGGGCGCACGTTCATCGCCGCCAGCGCATTCTTGAGGCACCACTCGGCCAGCGCCACCAGGTCATCCGGGCGCTCGCGCAGCGGCGGCAGCGCCAGGCGCAGCACGCCGAGGCGGTAAAACAGGTCGGCGCGAAAGCGCCCGTCATGAATGCGTTCGTCCAGGTTGCAATGCGTGGCCGAGACGATGCGCACATCCACTGGGATCGGCCGCGTGCCGCCGACGCGCACCACCTCGCGCTCTTCCAGCACGCGCAGCAGGCGCGTCTGCAATTGCGGCGGCATTTCGCCGATCTCGTCGAGGAAGAGGGTGCCGCGGTTGGCAGCTTCGAACAGGCCGGCATGGCCGCCGCGGCGCGAGCCGGTAAAGGCGCCTTCCTCGTAACCGAACAGTTCCGATTCCAGCAGCGATTCGGCCACCGCGCCGCAATTGATGGCAACGAAGGGATGGCGCGCGCGCGGGCTTTCGCGGTGGATTGCCTGCGCTACCAGTTCCTTGCCGGTGCCGGTCTCGCCCTGGATCAGCACGGTGGCGGGCGAGCGGGCAAACAGGGCAATGGACTGGCGCACTTTCTCCATGGCGGCGGAGTCGCCGCGCAGGTCGTTCAACCCGTGACGTGCGCGCAAGGACTCGGCCTGCGGGTGCAGTCGGCCGCGCGCCGATTCCAGTTGCGTAAAGCGGGCGATTTCCAGCGCATCCTCGAACGCCTGGCGGATGGTGGCGGCGGAATACAGGAAGATGCCGGCAAGTCCCGCTTCCTCGGCCAGGTCGGTGACCAGGCCAGCGCCGACTACTGCCCTGACGCCGGCTGCCTTCAGTTCATGGATGGCGGCACGGGCGTCTTCTTCAGTGGCATAGGTGCGCTGTATTAGCTTCAGGCCGAAGGTTTGCTGGAAATCCGCCAGCGCCGGCATGGTTTCCTGGTAGGTGACGATGCCGATGTCCGGCGTCAGCTTGCGCGCGCGCGCCAGCGCCTGCAAGACATCGAAGCCGCTGGCCTTGGCAATCACTACCGGCACTGCCGAGATGCGGCTCTTCAGATAGGCGGCGTTGGAGCCGGCGGCGACGATGGCGTCGCAGCGCTCGGTGGCCATGCGTTCGCGGATGTGCTGCACCGCTTCCTCGAAGCCGAGCTGGATGGGTTCGATAACGGCACGGTCATCAAACTCGACCATGATGTCGCGGAACAAATCAAACAGGCGCGATATTGAGACCGTCCAGATGACCGGCTTGTCGGTGCCTTCACGCACAGGATAAGGGGAGCGTGTCATGTTTCATTATTCGTTTCAGTCGTTTCAAATGTAACATACAATGAAACGTTAGGGTGCTATTGATTAAATTGCCAGAGTCTGAATTTCTCTTTTTTGTTTTTCTAAGCTATTGAAAATTAAAGAAAAAATGTTGGCCATCGAAAATCGAAAAAAAGTTTTGGTGGAGATGGCACGAGGATTGCAATATTACGAGCTGACACGTTATGTGCAACATTTAATCCAGAGGTGAAAACATGAGTCGACAGTCGAGAGGTGCCCTGTTTCGCGCAGCGGTCAAGGAAGAATCCCCATTGCAGGTGGTCGGAACGATCACGGCCTATACTGCCCGCATGGCAGAGCGCACCGGCTTCAAGGCGGTCTATCTGTCCGGCGGCGGCGTGGCTGCCAACTCGCTCGGCATGCCCGATCTGGGCATCTCCACCATGGAAGATGTCCTGACCGACGCGCAACGCATCACCGAAGTGTGCGGCCTGCCGCTGATGGTCGATATCGATACCGGCTGGGGCGGGGCCTTCAATATTGCCCGCACCATCCGCCACATGATCCGCGCTGACGTCGCCGCGGTCCACATGGAAGACCAGGTCTCGGCCAAGCGTTGCGGCCATCGCCCCGGCAAGGAAGTCGTCAGCAAGGAAGAAATGGTCGATCGCATCAAGGCTGCCGTCGATGCCCGCACCGATGACGATTTCGTCATCATGGCGCGCACCGATGCGCTGGCGGTCGAAGGCCTGAATGCTGCCATCGACCGTGCCTGCGCCTACGTCGAAGCCGGCGCCGACATGATCTTCCCCGAAGCGATTACCCAGCTGGAGATGTACCGGCAGGTGCGCGAAGCCGTGAAGGTGCCGATTCTGGCCAACCTGACCGAATTCGGTTCCACGCCGCTGTTTACGCTGGACGAGCTGCGCTCGGCAAACGTCGATATCGCGCTGTATTGCTGCGGCGCCTACCGCGCCATGAATGCGGCGGCGCTGAACTTTTACAAGACTTTGCGCGCGGAAGGTACACAAAAGAACGTGGTACCGACCATGCAGTCGCGCATGGATCTGTACGACTATCTCGGCTACCACAGCTACGAGCAAAAGCTGGACGAATTGTTCGCCCAGCGCAAGGAAAAATAAATTTATATTCAAGCAGTTGAGGACAGAGTACCGATTGCGCGTAACTCTGTCCCGCAATATTTAACACTTCTCAGGAGAAGACAATGAGCGAACAACAAGCAGCGGGCTTCAAGCCGAAAAAATCCGTGGCCCTGTCCGGCGTTGCCGCGGGCAATACCGCCCTGTGTACCGTCGGTAAAACCGGCAATGACCTGCATTACCGCGGCTACGACATCCTGGATGTGGCGGACGCCTGCGAATTCGAGGAAATCGCCCACCTGCTGGTCCACGGCAAGCTGCCGACTGCAGCCGAGCTGAAAGCGTACAAGATCAAGCTGAAGGCACTGCGCGGCCTGCCGGCGAATGTGAAGGCCGTGCTGGAAGCCCTGCCTGCCGCGTCGCATCCGATGGACGTGATGCGCACCGGTGTCTCGGCGCTGGGCTGCGCGCTGCCGGAGAAGGATGACCATAACGTGCCTGGCGCGCGCGACATCGCCGACCGCCTGATGGCGTCGCTGGGCTCGATGTTGCTGTACTGGTACCACTTCAGCAACAATGGCCGCCGCATCGAGGTGGAAACCGACGACGATTCCATCGGCGGGCATTTCCTGCACCTGCTGCACGGCGAAAAGCCGTCCGCATCTTGGGAAAAGGCGATGCATACTTCGCTGATCCTCTACGCTGAGCATGAATTCAACGCTTCCACCTTCACTGGTCGCGTCATCGCCGGCACGGGTTCGGACATGCACTCGGCCATCACCGGCGCCATCGGCGCGCTGCGCGGTCCGAAGCACGGCGGCGCCAACGAGGTCGCCTTTGAAATCCAGAAGCGCTATGACAATCCGGATGAAGCCGAAGCCGATATCAAGAAGCGCGTCGAGAACAAGGAAGTAGTGATCGGTTTTGGCCACCCGGTGTACACGATTTCCGACCCGCGCAACAAGGTGATCAAGGAAGTCGCCCGTCAGTTGTCGGATGAAGCCGGTTCGATGAAAATGTTCGACATCGCCGAGCGCCTGGAAACCGTCATGTGGGACATCAAGAAGATGTTCCCGAACCTCGACTGGTTCTCGGCAGTGTCTTACCACATGATGGGCGTGCCGACCGCGATGTTTACCCCCTTGTTCGTGATCGCCCGCACGTCCGGCTGGTCGGCCCACATCATCGAACAGCGCATCGATAACAAGATCATCCGCCCGAGCGCGAACTATGTCGGCCCGGAAGATCTGAAGTTCGTGCCGCTGAAAGACCGCAAATAAAAACGTCGGCATCCGGCTACTGCGCGATCCATGGACAAGCCTGCGATGCTCACCGTACTCCACTACGGTTGCGCTTCTCGGCATGCCCATGTACCGCTCGCTACGCCGTCTTTCCGACGTTTCAGGCTTGCCATAATTCATGGCAAGCCTGACCGCCTGAATATCGAGGACTGAGTCATGAATACTTCCTACCGTAAAAACCTGCCGGGCACCAAGCTGGATTACTTCGACGCGCGCGAAGCCGTCAATGCCATCCAGCCGGGCGCCTGGGACAAGCTGCCGTACACCTCGCGCGTGCACGCTGAAAACCTGGTGCGCCGCTGTGATCCGGCCATCCTTACCGAATGCCTGCAACAGCTCATCGAGGTCAAGCGTGAGCGCGACTTTCCGTGGTTCCCGGCGCGCGTGGTGTGTCATGACATCCTCGGCCAGACCGCGCTGGTGGATCTGGCCGGCCTGCGCGACGCGATTGCCGACCAGGGCGGCGATCCGGCCAAGGTCAACCCGGTGGTGCCGGTACAGCTGATCGTCGACCACTCGCTGGCAGTGGAGTGCGGCGGTTTTGATCCCGACGCCTTCGCCAAGAATCGCGCCATCGAGGATCGCCGCAACGAGGATCGTTTCCATTTCATCGAATGGACCAAGGATGCGTTCGAGAATGTCGACGTGATTCCGGCCGGTAACGGCATCATGCACCAGATTAATCTGGAAAAAATGTCGCCGGTGATTCACGCCATCGATGGCGTGGCATTTCCCGATACCTGCGTGGGCACCGATTCCCACACGCCGCACGTCGATGCGCTGGGCGTGATCGCCGTCGGCGTCGGCGGCCTCGAAGCCGAGAACGTCATGCTGGGGCGCGCCTCCTGGATGCGCCTGCCGGAAATCGTTGGCGTGGAGTTGTCGGGCAAGCGCCAGCCGGGCATTACCGCCACCGATATCGTGCTGGCCCTGACCGAATTTTTGCGCAAGTCGAAGGTGGTCGGTTCCTACCTGGAATTCTACGGCGAGGGCGCATCTTCCCTGACGCTGGGCGACCGTGCCACCATTTCCAACATGGCGCCGGAATACGGCGCCACCGCGGCGATGTTCTCGATCGACCAGCAGACCCTGGAGTACCTGACGCTCACCGGCCGCACGCCGGAACAGGTGAAGCTGGTCGAGACTTACGCGAAAGAAGCCGGCCTGTGGTCGGACACGCTGAAGAATGCGCAGTACGAGCGCGTGCTGAAGTTCGATCTTTCATCCGTGGTGCGCAACATGGCGGGACCTTCCAACCCGCATGCGCGCGTGGCGACCACCGACCTCGCGGTCAAGGGCATCGCCGGCAAGTGGGAAGAAGTGCCGGGCCAGATGCCGGATGGGGCAGTGATTATCGCGGCGATTACCAGTTGCACCAACACCAGCAATCCGCGCAACGTGATTGCTGCCGCGCTGCTGGCGCGCAACGCCAACCGGCTCGGCCTGACCCGCAAGCCCTGGGTGAAGACGTCGCTGGCGCCGGGCTCGAAGGCGGTCGAACTGTACCTGGAAGAAGCCGGCCTGAAGGAAGACCTGGAGAAGCTCGGCTTCGGCATCGTCGCCTTTGCCTGCACGACCTGCAACGGCATGTCCGGCGCGCTCGATCCGAAGATTCAGCAGGAAATCATCGACCGCGACCTGTACGCCACTGCCGTCCTGTCCGGCAACCGCAACTTCGACGGCCGCATTCACCCTTATGCCAAGCAGGCCTTCCTGGCGTCGCCGCCGCTGGTAGTGGCCTATGCGATCGCCGGCACGGTGCGCTTTGATATCGAGCGCGATGCCTTCGGCACCGATGCCAACGGCAAGCCGATTACCCTGAAAGACCTGTGGCCGTCGGACGAAGAAATCGATGCGATCGTCAAGGCCAGCGTCAAGCCGGAACAGTTCAACAAGGTGTATTTTCCGATGTTCGACCAGCGCACGGTCGCTGCCGCTGCTGTCAGCCCGCTGTACGACTGGCGTCCGCAGTCGACCTATATCCGCCGCCCGCCGTACTGGGAAGGCGCGCTGGCAGGCGAGCGCACGCTGAAAGGCATGCGTCCGCTGGCGGTGCTGCCGGATAACATCACCACCGATCACCTGTCGCCGTCCAACGCCATTCTGCTCGACAGCGCCGCCGGCGAATACCTGGCGAAAGATGGGCTTGCCGGAAGAAGACTTCAACTCCTACGCCACCCACCGCGGCGACCACCTGACGGCGCAGCGTGCCACCTTTGCCAATCCGCAGTTGGTCAATGAAATGGCCGTGGTCGATGGCAAGGTCAAGAAGGGTTCGCTGGCCCGCGTCGAACCGGAAGGCAAGGTCATGCGCATGTGGGAAGCCATCGAGACCTACATGAACCGCAAGCAGCCGCTGATCATCGTCGCCGGCGCCGACTACGGCCAGGGCTCCTCGCGCGACTGGGCCGCCAAGGGCGTGCGCCTGGCCGGTGTGGAAGTCATCGCCGCCGAAGGCTTCGAGCGCATCCACCGCACCAACCTGATCGGCATGGGCGTGTTGCCACTGGAATTCAAGCCGGGCACCACCCGCCTGACCTTGAATATCGACGGCACCGAGACCTATGACGTGACCGGTGAGCTCAAGCCGCGCGCGGAGCTGACCCTCGTGATCACCCGCAGAAACGGCGAACGCGTGGAAGTGCCGATGACCTGCCGCCTCGATACCGCCGAGGAAGTGTCCGTCTACGAAGCCGGCGGCGTGCTGCAGCGCTTCGCCAAGGACTTCCTCGAGTCGTCGTCCGCGACCAGGGCAGCATAGAGGAAGGAAAAGGGCGGTACGTAATACACGTGCCGCCCGTTTTTCAGGATTCAGTCAATGGCTCACGTACCCCAAATTAAAATCCCTGCCACCTACATGCGTGGCGGCACCAGCAAAGGCGTGTTCTTCCGCCTGCAGGATTTGCCGGAAGCAGCGCAGGCGCCGGGCGCAGCGCGCGACAAGCTCTTCATGCGCGTGATCGGCAGCCCTGATCCCTATTCGGCGCACATCGACGGCATGGGCGGCGCTACGTCTTCCACGTCCAAGTGCGTGATCCTCTCCCGAAGCGACGTGCCCGACCACGACGTCGACTATCTCTACGGCCAGGTTTCCATCGACAAGGCTTTCGTGGACTGGAGCGGCAACTGCGGCAATCTCTCCACGGCGGCCGGCGCCTTCGCGATTCACGCAGGCCTGGTCGACCCGGCGCGCATCCCGCAAAACGGCACCTGCGTCGTGCGCATCTGGCAAGCAAATATCAGGAAAACCATCATCGCGCATGTGCCGGTCACCAATGGCCAGGTGCAGGAAACGGGTGACTTTGAACTGGACGGCGTGACCTTCCCATCCGCGGAAATCGTGCTGGAGTTCATGGACCCTTCCGACGATGCGGAAGAGGGCGGCGCCATGTTCCCGACCGGCAACTTGGTGGACGACCTCGAAGTGCCCGGCATCGGCATGCTCAAGGCCACCATGATCACTGCCGGCATTCCCACCGTATTCGTGAATGCCGAAGAGATCGGTTATACCGGCACCGAGCTGCGCGAGCAGATTAATACGGACGCGGCCGCGCTGGCCCGGTTCGAGAAAATCCGTGTGGCCGGCGCCTTGCGCATGGGCCTCATCAAGACGCCGGAAGAAGCTGCCACGCGCCAGCATACGCCAAAGGTCGCCTTCGTCGCCCCGGCGAAGGATTACGCCGCTTCCAGCGGCAAGCAAGTCAAGGCAGGCGAGATTGACCTGCTGGTGCGCGCGCTCTCCATGGGCAAGCTGCACCACGCCATGATGGGCACGGCGGCGGTGGCCATCGGCACCGCCGCAGCGATTCCCGGCACGCTGGTGAACCTGGCCGCCGGCGGCGGCGCGCGCACTGAGGTGCGCTTCGGCCACCCGTCGGGCACGCTGCGCGTGGGCGCGGAAGCGGCGCAAGTCAATGGCGAATGGACCGTGACCAAGGTCATCATGAGCCGCAGCGCGCGGGTGCTGATGGAAGGCTGGGTGCGCGTGCCGGGCGACGCTTTCTGAAGCGATGGCATGGCGGGATCGATATGTAAATTGCAAGAGTGAAGCGATAAATACAACAGGTTGATCCCGCCCGAGGGGTTTTTTGTTTGCAGAATGTTAAAAATTTCGCATATCTCGTTGGCACCTGCTTAACTGGCAAATCCGAATCGGGTAAATTAGTTGCTCCGGTTATTCGGGTAGTAGTATGGAAGGTGGCAACGCACTGGCTGCCACCGCGTTATTCAGCTAAAAATTTGAACAAGATATTCAGGGGGATTTGATGCGACTCGCGAACAAGGTTTCTATCATCACCGGATCGGCACAGGGGATCGGCCAGGCCACGGCGCTGAAATTTGCAAAGGAAGGCGCCAAAGTGGTGGTGTGCGACATGAACCAGGCCGGCGTGGATGCGGTGGTTGGCAAGATTCGCGAAGCGGGCGGCGAAGCAATCGGTTTTGTCGTCGACGTGACCAAGCCGGATACGATCGCCGCGATGGTCCAGGGCACCATGGCCAAGTATGGCCGTATCGACAGCCTCATCAACAATGCCGGCATCGTGATGGATTCGACCTTGAAGAAAATGACCGAAGTCCAGTTCGACAAGGTCATCGACGTCAACCTCAAAGGGGTTTACAACTGCACCAAGGCCGTGGTCGACATCATGCTGGAGCAGAAATCCGGCAGCATCGTCAATGCTTCGTCCATCGTCGGCCTGTTCGGCAATTTTGGCCAGACCAATTACGCTGCCGCCAAGTTCGGCGTGATCGGCATGGCCAAGACCTGGACGCGCGAACTCGGCCGCAAGGGCATCCGCGTCAATTCGGTGTGCCCCGGCTTTATTTCGACGCCAATCCTGAAGGACATGCCGGCCGACGTCATCAAGTCCATGGAAGACCGCGTGCCGATGGGACGCCTCGGCCAGCCGGAAGAAATTGCCAATACCTTCGCTTTCCTTGCTTCCGATGAGGCCAGCTACATCAATGGCGCCGTGATCGAAGTGACCGGCGGACTGACGCTGTAAGTATGGCCATTTGGCCCCCGGGCCGGCAGGAAAGGAACGCGGACAGATATGTCCGCGTTTTTTTTGCGCCGACTGCCGTGCCGGGCCTTGCCGACATGGTGGAACTTCACTGTTATCAGCTTATCAAACCGAGGCCATCGATTTTCGGGCGGCAGGGACTTCCGACGAATTCTGGACAAGGAGTTTCATCATGATGCAAATGAACGAAATACAGCAGCAATTCAAGAACATCGAGCAAACAATAGGGCAGGCAAGCCAGGCATGCCGGAGTTCGCCGGACGTTCCTTCGGACCTGAAAGAGTGCATCAGCGAGCTGGACCGGCAGACCGGACAGGCAAACCAGATCCTGCAATCGCAGGATGAAGACCAGATCATTGCTTGCGTGGATGACCTCGAAGAGCTGGGCGATCGCGCCAAGTATGCCTGCGAGCAGGCGCCGGATGTGGATGAGAATGTACGCGATGCAGTATTGCAGGCACACAAAGAATTGTCTGACCTGAAACACCGTCTGCACTAAGCATTCTTATTGCCGCAGCTGGCAGGTCATCGTCGGTGCGGCTTTTAGGCAGGCATTGCGCAATCCCCGGCGCCGCAAGGCGCCGGGGATTGCTTTTTTCTTCCCGCATGACGGGCGTTATGCGCCCCTGCCGGCGGGCCGCCCGGTGCGGGCCACATGCATCTTGGCAGGCAACGTGAGAGAATAGCAGGTGTTCCTCCAATTAAGGCGGCCAGTGGCTGCGACAGGCTATGCTGCATCGGCTTACATCGCTGCTGCGCGGTATGCGTACCGGGCAGGCAGCGGGGTCTGAAAAATTGCCCTGTTTTCATTGTGACGACCTCGTCAGCCGTCGGCGCGCGGTGCAGGTGCAGTTCGATGGTGCGGCGCGCATCGTCTGCTGCCATGGCTGCGCTGCCATTTTGAAAACCGTGGAGCAGATGGGAATGCTGCAGCAATATCGTGCCCGCAAAATGCATGGGGCCGCGACCGATGAAAAGTGAGATGGCGAGCATGGCGGGCGATGCGCAATTGCGGCCTGCCGACGACCGGGGTCCGGCCGTTCAGGCGCAAGCACGGCAGAAAGAAGTCGTGGCTGAGGAATTGCCGGTGCGCGAAAAGCTGGCGATCGGCGGCATGCGCTGCGCCGCCTGCGCGCAAATCATCGAATTTCGCGTGCGGCATCTGCCTGGCGTAAGCGACTTTCGCATCAATGCGGCCACGCATCGCGCCGAGCTGCGCTGGGATCCGCGGCGCATCAGCCTGCGCGACGTCGTCGAGTCGATTTCGGCGCTGGGTTACAGCGCCTTGCCTGCCGGCGCCAAGGATAGCGGCGCCTACCAGCGCAAGAAAGCTGCATGGTGGCGCATGTTCGTTGCGCTGTTCGCCATGATGCAGGTAATGATGTATGCCTTTCCCGCCTATCTCCAGCCGGTGCCGCAGGTTGATGGCGATCTCACACCCGATATCGACCGCTTGCTGAAGATCGCCAGCATGGTGCTGACGGTGCCGGTGGTGTTCTTTTCGTCGACACCTTTCTTCACGTCGGCCTGGCGCTCATTGCGCAATCGTCACATCGGCATGGACGTGCCGGTATCGGTGGGCATTCTCGTGACTTTCGGCGCCAGCATCTGGGCCACCTATCGCGGCGGCCCGGTGTATTACGATTCCCTCATCATGTTCGTGACGCTGCTGCTGATTGCGCGCATGCTCCAGGATTACGTGCATGGCAAGAGTACGGCAGCGCTGCAGGCATTGACCGAACTGGTGCCGGCCATGGCGCAGCGCCTGGAAGATTATCCGTCCAGCCGCAGCACCCGCGAAGTGGGCGTGGCGGAACTGCGCGAAGGAGACCTGCTGCTGGTGGCGCCCGGCGCCCAGGTGCCGGCCGACGGCCGCGTGCTGGAAGGCGCAAGCGAATGCGACGAAGCCCTCATGACGGGCGAATCGCGGCCGGTGCCCAAGCAGCCGGGCGATGTTTTAGTGGGCGGAGCAATCAACCTTTCCGGCCAGCTGGTAATGCGGGCCGAGCAGGTGGGAGACGCGACCCAGCTGTCAGCGCTGGTGCAGAAAATGGAAGCGGCCGCCAATGAAAAACCGCCGCTGGTGGAGCTGGCGGATCGCCATGCCAGCTGGTTCATGACGGCGATCCTGGCAATTGCCGTGATGACGGCGCTGGTGTGGTGGCAGATCGATGCCTCGCGCGCGATCTGGATCGGCGTGACCGTGCTGGTGGTGACCTGTCCATGCGCGCTGTCGCTGGCCACGCCCAGCGTGATGGCCGGCGCCATCGGCCGCCTGGCCAGGAGTGGCGTGCTGGTGGCGCGCGGTCGCGCGATCGAAACCATGGCGCGCACCACGCATTTCATGTTCGACAAGACCGGGACGCTGACCGAAGGGCGCCTGCAGCTGGACGACGTGAAAATCCTGCGGGTCGGCCTCGAGCGCGCCGACCTGACGCGCATGACCGCGGCGATTGCCGTGGCTTCCTCGCACCCCGTGTCGCAGGCGCTGGCGCGCGCCGCGGCGCTGGCCGGCGTCTTCGACAGTGGCGCCAGCCATGCCGATGTGCGCGAAATCGCCGGGCAGGGCGTCGAAGTACGGGAAGACGGGCGCCTCATACGCCTTGGTAACCTCTCATTTGTCCAGGCGCTGCATGGCCAGCCGACGGTCATGCCTGCCGAATTCGCCGGCAAGACCGTCTCGGCGCTTGGCGACGAGCAGGGCTGGATCGCCCTGTTCGCCTTGCAGGATGAATTGCGTGCCGATGCCCGGGCCTGCATCGATTTTCTGCGCAAGCGCGGCAAGCAGGTGTGGCTGTTATCCGGTGACAAGAACGATGTAGTGGCGCGGGTTGCCGCCGAACTCGGCATTGCATCGGCCCACGGCGAATTGCGTCCGGAGCAGAAGCACGATATGGTTGCGGCATTGCAAAAACAAGGTGCTGTCGTGGCCATGATCGGCGACGGCATGAACGATGGCCCGGTGCTGTCGCTGGCGGATGTATCGATGGCAATGGGGCAGGGCGCGCCGATTGCGCAGGTGCGCAGCGACCTGGTGCTGATGTCGAACCGGCTGCAGGGCGTGGAAGCCGCCACGACCATCACGGCAAAGGCGATGCGGCTGATCCGCGAAAACCTCGGCTGGGCGCTGCTTTACAATGTCGTCGCAGTGCCGGCAGCGGTGACGGGCTGGCTGCTGCCCTGGCATGCCGCCCTGGGAATGGCGCTGAGTTCGCTGATCGTGGTGTGCAATTCGCTGCGCATCCTGCCGCGCGGAACCCCGGCTGCCCTTGAATAATCGAAAGACATGGATATCCTGTATCTGCTGGTTCCCTTGAGCGTTGTGCTGGTGTTCGCGGTCGGCGGCGTGTTCTGGTGGGCACTGGAGCGACGACAGTTCGATGACCTGGATGAGGCGGGCGAACGCATTCTCCAGGATGACGATAGCGTAACAGCCCCATCGCCGGACAGCGATACACGATCTAAACATTAGCGCTGGCCGTGCCGGAGTACAGAATTTCCCTTCTAGAGTGTTGTTATTTTGGAAATACCGGTTGATTTGGATCAACCGAATTGTGCATTGCATCCTATATAGTGACTGTAGGAAATTTTCTTCTTAATGAGCCGACTATGAACCAAGCCCTTGCTACGAATTACAATTACAAGGTCGTCCGGCAGCTAACCATCATGTCCGTCGTGTGGGGCGTGGTGGGTATGCTGGTGGGCGTTTTCATCGCTGCCCAACTGGCCTGGCCGGAGTTGGGTATGGGAATTCCCTGGCTCAGTTACGGCCGCCTGCGACCGCTACACACCAATGCGGTGATCTTCGCCTTCGGCGGCACTGCGCTGATGGCGACCTCGTTTTACGTGGTGCAGCGCACCTGCCATGTGCGGCTGTTTTCGGACAAGCTGGCGGCCTTCGTGTTCTGGGGCTGGCAGGCGGTGATTGTGGCAGCCGCTATTTCGCTGCCGCTGGGTTACACCCAAGGCAAGGAATATGCCGAACTTGAATGGCCCATCGATATCCTGATCGCCCTGGTCTGGGTCGCCTACGGCATTGTCTTCTTCGGCACGCTGTACAAGCGCAAGGTCTCGCACATCTACGTGGCGAACTGGTTCTTCGGCGGCTTCATCCTGACGATCGCATTGCTGCATATTGTCAACGGCATCGCCATTCCCGTATCGGCGATGAAATCCTATTCGGCCTATGCCGGCGTGCAGGATGCGATGGTGCAGTGGTGGTACGGCCATAATGCGGTGGGTTTCTTTCTGACCACCAGCTTCCTCGGCATGATGTACTACTTCATCCCGAAGCAGGCCGAGCGTCCCATTTACTCCTATCGCCTGTCGATCGTACACTTCTGGGCGCTGATCTTCACCTACATGTGGGCGGGTCCGCACCATCTGCACTACACCGCGCTGCCCGACTGGGCGCAGTCGGTCGGCATGGTGTTTTCGCTGATCCTGCTGGCGCCTTCGTGGGGCGGCATGATCAACGGCATGATGACCCTGTCGGGCGCCTGGCACAAGCTGCGTTCCGACCCGATCCTGCGCTTCCTGATCGTTGCGCTGTCGTTCTACGGCATGGCCACCTTCGAAGGCCCGCTGATGTCGATCAAGACTGTCAATGCGCTGTCGCACTACACCGACTGGACCGTTGGTCACGTGCATGCCGGCGCGCTGGGCTGGGTCGGCTTCATCACCATGGGCAGCCTGTATTACATGATCCCGCGCCTGTTCGGCAAGACGGAAATGCATAGCAAGCGCCTGATCGAGGTGCACTTCTGGACGGCGACCATCGGCGTGGTGCTGTACATCGCCTCGATGTGGATTGCCGGCGTGATGCAGGGCCTGATGTGGCGCGCCGTGAACGATGACGGCACCCTGACCTACACCTTCGTCGAAAGCGTCAAGGCAACCTATCCGTACTACGTGATCCGCTTCACGGGTGGCCTGCTGTACCTGTTCGGCATGCTCTGCATGACTTACAACATGTTCAAGACGATTGCCGGCGCAGCTGCGGTGAATCCGAAAATCCCGGCGCCTGCGCATGAGCACGCCAACGCCCATGCAACTGCCTGATACGCACGCGCCCAGAGGAGAACCCAGAGATGCGTAAATTTACCCATGAACTGATTGAAAAGAACGTCACCCTGCTGATCGTGCTGTCGGTGCTGACCGTCAGCATCGGCGGCCTGGTGGAAATCGTGCCGCTGTTTTTCCAGAAATCGACCACGCAGCCGGTGGAAGGCTGGAAGCCCTACACGGCGCTGCAGCTGGCAGGGCGCGACGTCTATCTGCGCGAAGGCTGCTACAACTGCCACTCGCAGATGATCCGCCCGTTCCGCGCCGAGACCGAGCGTTACGGCCACTATTCGGTGCCCGGCGAATCGATCTACGACCACCCCTTCCAGTGGGGTTCCAAGCGCACCGGCCCTGACCTGGCGCGCGTGGGCGGCCGCTACAGCGACGAATGGCATCGCATCCACCTGCGCAATCCGCGCGACGTGGTGCCCGAGTCGAACATGCCGGCCTATGGCTGGCTGGAGAAGGCCCGAATCGACCCGGCCAGCGTGGCGCCGAAGATGCGCGCCCTGCGCACAGTGGGCGTGCCGTACACAGACGACGAAATCGCCAAGGCAGCCGAACAGGTCAAGGACAAGACTGAGGAAGATGCCCTGGTCGCGTATCTGCAGGTATTGGGAACCGCGGTGAAGAACAAGTATTGATGCGAGCGGGTGAGGCAAATGACATCCACGACACTCAACATAATTTTCACGGTATTGAGCCTGCTGGTTTTTCTCGGCATAGCGTTCTGGGCATACAGCCGCCACAACAAGGAGCGCTTCGAGGCCATGGGCCGCATGCCGCTCGACCAAGATAACGACAACGATACAACTGGAAACTGATCATGGCAGACTTCTTTCATAACGGCTGGAGCCTCTTCATTGCCATCGTGACGATGCTCGGCATCTTCGCCTGCGCGCTGCTGCTGTGGTCGCAGTCCAAGGTCAAGGTCAAGCTCGACACCGATGGCAAGCCGCTGCCGGTGCAGACCACCGGTCATGTCTGGGATGGAGACCTGGTGGAAAACAATAATCCGCTGCCGCGCTGGTGGATGATCATGTTTTACCTGACCATCGTCTTCGGCATTGTCTACCTCATCCTGTTCCCGGGACTGGGATCCATGCAGGGCGTGCTCGGCTGGAGCCAGGTCGGCAAGTACGAGCGCGAAATGCAGGCCGGCGAAGAAAAGTACGGCCCGGTTTTTGCCAAGTACCAGTCCATGCCGATCGAGGCGCTGGCCCAGGATCCACAGGCCAGGGCGATCGGCGAGCGCCTGTTCCTGAATTCCTGCGCCCAGTGCCACGGTTCCGATGCCCAGGGCAGCAAGGGTTTTCCCAACCTGGCTGATCATGACTGGCTGTATGGCGGCGATCCGGAAACGGTGAAGGCGTCGATCCGCGACGGTCGCCAGGGCGTCATGCCGCCGATGGCGGCAGCGCTCGGCGGCGACGACGACGTGCGCAATGTCGCCAACTACGTCCTCAGCCTGTCCGGTTCTTCCCACGACCCCATCAAGGCCGTGATGGGCAAGGCCAAGTTCGCCGCCTGCGCCGCCTGTCATGGCGCCGATGGCAAGGGCAACACGGCGCTTGGCGCGCCGAACCTGACCGACAAGATCTGGCTGTACGGCGGCGGCATCAATAACGTCATGGACGCGATCAACAAGGGCCGCGGCAACATGATGCCGGCGCATAAGGACATCCTGTCGGAATCCAAGGTGCACCTGCTGGCTGCCTACGTCTGGGGATTGTCCAACCAGAAAGCCACTACCGCTGCCCTGACGCCCGGCGAAGCCCAGGCAATCGGCAATGTGACCGGCGCGGCCAGCAAGCAGTAACAGCGTTCACCGTGCCCGCACCGGGCACGTGACCGCCCGCTCATGGCGGCTGCCGGCAGGGGGCAGTCGCCATACATAGGAAGGAAAATGGAAACCTCCCCGCTGAAGCAGTACTCCAAGCAAGAGATGGAACAGAGCCTGTACGAGGTCCGCAAGAAGATTTATCCGCGGGCATTGACAGGCTGGTTCGCCACCTGGCGCTGGGTACTGGTGTGGTTTACGCAGATTATTTTCTACGGCGGCCCGTGGCTGACCTGGAACGATCGCCAGGCCGTGCTGTTCGACCTGGTATCGCGTAAATTTTATATTTTCGGCCTGGTGCTGTGGCCGCAGGATTTCATTTATCTGGCGATCCTGCTGGTGATTTCCGCCTTGTCGCTGTTCCTGTTTACGGCAGTGGCGGGCCGGGTATTCTGCGGCTATGCCTGCCCGCAGACGGTGTATACCGAAATCTTCATGTGGGTCGAGCGCCATATCGAGGGCGACCGCAGCGCCCGCATCCGCCTCGACCGCGAGCCGCTCTCGGTCCGCAAGGTTTTCAAAAAGAGCGCCAAGCACCTGGTGTGGGGCGCCATTGCGCTGTGGACCGGCTTTACCTTCGTCGGCTACTTCACGCCGATCCACCTCCTGGCCGAGGAAGTCATGCATTTCGCCCTGGGTCCGTGGGAAGCGTTCTGGATATTCTTCTACGGCTTTGCCACCTATGGCAATGCCGGCTGGATGCGCGAACAGGTGTGCAAGTACATGTGCCCCTATGCGCGCTTCCAGAGCGCGATGTTCGACAAGGATACGCTCACCGTTACCTATGACGCGGTGCGCGGCGAGAATCGCGGCCCCCGCAACAAGAACGTCAAACCCGCCGACGTTGGCCTGGGTGACTGCATCGATTGCGGCATTTGCGTGCAGGTATGTCCGACCGGTATCGATATCCGCGACGGCCTGCAATACGAGTGCATCGGTTGCGCCGCCTGCATCGACGGCTGCGACCAGGTGATGGACAAGATGGGGTATCCGCGAGGATTGATTCGCTATACCACCGAGCACGCCATGGTCAACAAGCTGGGCAAGCGCGATATCTGGCGCCGCGTACTGCGTCCGCGCACGCTGATTTACAGCGCCATCCTGCTGCTCATCGTCGCAGTGTCGGCGGCGACGCTGGCAATGCGCGTGCCGCTCAAGGTCGATGTGATCCGCGATCGTGGCATGCCGCGCGTGACCGAGGATGGTTCTACCGACAATGTGTATCGCCTGCAGATAATGAATGCGCAGGAGCATGCCAACCGCTATGTCGTCTCGGTGCAGGGCATCGATGGCGTCACCATTGTTTCGGAGCCGGAATTCGAGGTGGCGGCTGCTACGACCCGCTCGGTGCCCGTGCGGGTGCGCGTGCCTGCCGGCGCCGCCGAGCCCGGTTCGAACCGCATCCGCTTCATCGTGCAGGACCAGGGCGAGGAACACGTTTCGGCCAGCGAAAAGGCCGTGTTCCTGGTGCCGCGATAGGAGATTTGAATGGATTCGATTCTACACACTGAAAAGAGCAAGCCGGTACGCTGGTATCACGAGCCGTGGGCATGGCTGGTGGTCGGCGGCCCGGCCATCATTGTCGTGGCCAGCCTCTTCATGGCTTACCTGGCTTTCAGCGGCGCCGACTATGTCGTCGCGCCCGATTACTACAAGCGCGGCCTGGCGATCAACCAGGATATCCGGCGCGACCTGACCGCCAGCGAGCGCGAAATGGCGGCGGATTTGCGCATCGACCAGGCGACGCATGCGATCACGCTGAAGCTGTCGGGCAAGGGCAAATTGCCCGCCACCCTGCAACTGACCGTGTCGCGGCCGGCCGGCAACGGCGACAAGGAAATCGTCCTGCAGAGCACGCTGGTGCCGTCCGCAGCGGGCACTTACCACGGCAAGCTCAACCTGCCTGCCGGCCTTGACGCAGATGCCGTGGTGATGTGGCAAGCCAACCTGGATGGCGGCGACTGGCGCCTGGCATCCGCCTGGTTCGGCCCGGTGCATGCAGGAATATTGCTGAAGGCGCCTGCCTGAGTACCGCAGGCGCAGGCTATACTGGCGAAAAACGAATCATGAAATGGCGGAGGAGAACGTGAATACCAGTCGAACAGCTGCTTCCGGCCCAAGAGAAGGGCGCATGCCGCGCATTGTCATGGCAGTCTTGTGGCCTTCCTTTCTCATGGCCTGCGTTTCCAGCGGCATGCTGTTCAGCCTGGTCGACCCGGTGGAACTGGTGCTGCTCGATAATCAGCTTCACCTGAGCCAGCTCGGCACCTATACCGTTGGTTTTTTCCTGTTCTGGTTCCTTGGCGGCATCGCCAGCGCACTCACGGCGCTGCTGCTGGTCGATACCGATTAGGTGGCCAGGGCACTGCCGACGTCCGCTAACATGCACATCGCCGCATCCGATATCGCCGCCGCCGCCGCGCTGAGCCGCCGCCTGGATGCCGCGGCCCCGGATTATGGCTACTATCCAGGCAGCAAGCGATTTCACGATGCCTTCAATGCGCGCGCCTACATGCGGCAGCTCCGCCGGCGCGTGGACCGGTCGGCAGAAGCGCCGCTGGCGCTGTATGTGCACCTGCCTTTCTGCGCGTCGCAGTGCCATTACTGCAGCTGTCACAAGGTCATCAGCGCCGACCGCCGCCCTGCCGGGCGTTACCTGGCTTATCTCGAGCGGGAAATGGAACTGGTGTCCGCGCACCTCGGCAGCGATCGCCGCACGGTGCAGCTAAGCCTCGGCGGCGGCACCCCCACCTTCCTCAGCCAGCGTGAACTGCAAAAACTGATCCTGCTGCTGCAAACCTATTTCGACCTCGACGACGACACCGAATTCGGCATCGAGATCGACCCGCGCACCATTGATGCCGGCAGCATGGCATTCCTGGGGGAGCTCGGATTCCGCTACGCCACCATCGGCCTGCAGGACCTGGACCAGTCAGTGCTGCAGGCGGTCAACCGTGCACAGCCGCCGGTACTGGTGGAGCAGGCGCTGGCGGCGGCGCGCGGCGCCGGATTCCGCGCAGTCGGTTTCGACCTGATCTGCGGCCTGCCGCGGCAGAGCATGCGCAGCTTCGCCGACACCATCGATCAGGTGGTGCGCATGGCGCCGGACCGCATCGCGCTGCGCAGCTACGTGCACCAGCCGCAATACTTCGAAGGGCAGCGCGGGATCGCCATTGCGGACTTGCCGTCGGCCGGCATGCAGCTGCAGATGTTCCTGCAGGCGGTGCAGCAATTGCTGGCTGCCGGTTATGTCCATATCGGCCTGGACCAGTTCGCCCTGCCGGGCGATGAACTCGCACTGGCACGGGCAGAGCAGGCGCTGCACCTTGACCTGCAGGGCTATACCCGGCATGCGGGCTGCGACCTGATCGGCCTGGGCATGTCGTCGATCGGCAAGGTCGGCAACAGCTATTGTCAGTCCGCATGCAGTCTCGAGGAATACTATGCCGAGCTCGACGCCGGCTGTCTGCCGATCGCCCGCGGTATGACGCTGTCAGAAGATGACCTGGTGCGGCGCGACGTGATCATGGCGCTGATGTGCAGCGGCGAACTGGATTTCGATGTCATCGGCCTGGCCCACGACATCAATTTTCACGCCTATTTCGCCGCCGAACTGGCGGCGCTGGCGCCCCATGTCGCATCCGGCCTGGTCGCACTCGATGCTGCACGGCTGCGCATCAGCCCGCAGGGACGCCTGTTCGCGCGCGCCATCGGCAGTACATTCGATAAATACGCCGGAGTTGCCTGAGCCATGCTGAGCCTGCCTTTACTTGTTGCGGTGGCCAGCGCCGGCCTGCTGGGCGGCGTGCATTGCGCCGGCATGTGCGGCGGACTGGCGACCATGCTGGGTAGCGCCGGGCGGCGCGCCGCAACCCGCAAGACCATTCCGATCGTTGCGCTCGGCGCCGCCGATGCGGGGGGCAGTTGCGCGTCAACGCCGGCAGTCGCCGGCGGCTGGCGTCACGTCGCCCTGCTGCACACCGGCCGCATCTTCACCTATGCGCTGATGGGCGCGCTGGTGGGCATGCTTGGGGCGGCCGGCATGCTGCTGCGGCCGGTGGCGCCGGTGCACACGATACTGTTCGTCATTGGTAACGTGGCACTGATCTGGCTGGCCTTGCGCCTGGTCGGCCTGGCGCCGTTCCAGGGCGTGCTGGCGGCAGTCGGGCAGCGCGCATCCGCCTTGCTGCCCGCGCGGCTCTCGCCTGCCGCGCAGGCTGGCCGCCATCCTTTCCTGGTCGGCATGGCCTGGGGCTGCCTGCCGTGCGGCTTGCTGTATGGCGTACTGCCGTTTGCCCTGCTATCGGGTACAGCCTGGACGGGCGCGGTGCTGATGGCCGTGTTCGGCCTCACGGCCTTGCCGCACCTGCTGCTGGCGCAAGGCGCGGGACAATGGCTGCACGGGCGGCGTCTGCCATTCATCGCCAAGGCGGCAGGTGCGCTGGCGCTGGCCGGCTTCGGCATCTACGGCCTGCTGCACCTGCACGACATGGCGGCATTGTCGCCGTTACTGTGCGTGACGCCCGTGCATTGATCGCGGCATATTCCGCCTGTCAGTAGTGGGGCGGCTTTTCCTCGGCCGCGCCGCCGGCGTCGGCAGCCTGGCGGGTTTCCTTCAGATGGCGCGCCAGCGCCGTGCACAGGGCTTCCAGTTCATCGATTTTCTGCTGCTGGCGATAAATGGTGCGGTTGAGCGTATCCAGCAGGTCGTCCTGTTGCGCCAGCTTGATCTCGAGGTCGGCCACGCGGTTTTCGATCATTCCTGTTTGCTCCATAGTGCGCCGGGCGGCGACAGATATGCGGCGTGCCTCATGCACGCGCGGAATGCAGGATTATACGGCGTGCCGCCTGCCGTGCAGCGGACTAGAAAGCGCGGCTGTATTGCAGGCTGACGATATCGACCTTGCTTTCGTATGCGCCGCGCAGCGTGCCGGCGCCGGTTTCGGTCTTGTCGATGGCGCCATCCTTGATGAACAGGTGGGCGTAGCCGAAGTCCCATGTGTCTTGCGGCGTGGGCCGGTACTGCGCGCCCAGCCCCAGCCAGGTGCGATCGGCATCGGGGATGCGCGGGGTGCGGAACGGGCTTTCCAGCGGGGCGGGATCCCAGGCGACGCCGGCGCGCAGTTTCCAGGATTCTGCGACGCGGTAGTGCACTGCGGCAGCAATGCGCACCGTGTTGCGCCAGCGTTCCGGCGTCACGCTGTCGGCAGCGCCGTTGGCAAAGCGGACGCGCAACTCGTCGAAGCGGCTCCAGCGCATCCAGGTGACGTCACCCATCACCGCCCAGCGCGGATCGAGGTCGCGGTAGACGGCAAGACTGAGCGATTCCGGCAGGCTTACCGCGGCGTTGGCCGCGCCGTCGCTGAAACTGGGGGCGCCGGCCAAGGGCGCCGGCAGGCCGGCCGGCTTATTGAAGCTGGCCTGCCCGCGGAGCTTGTGGCGGATGCGCGAATGGTAGGCGATGCCAATGCGCGTCGACGCATCCGGCGTCCACAGCATGCCCAGTGTATAGCCAAAGCCCCAGTCATTGCCCTGCACGGTTGCGGTGCCGTCGCGCGCCTGCGGCAGGAAGCCCGAGGGTGCGCAGGCGCCGGCGCCCAGGGTGGCGATGCAAATGCTGCCGAAATCGATGGCGCGCGACAGTTCGACGTCGACATACTGCGCGCTGATGCCCGCACCGAGCGCAAGCGCGTCATTCAGGCGCCAGGACAGCGAGGGGTTGATGTGATAGGTTTTCATCTCCGAGATCAGCGCCTGGTAGCGGCCGACCCAGTCCGGCGCGTATTCCGTTTTCAGCCCGAACGGCGCCTGCAGGCCGATGCCGAAGCGCAGGCGCGGCGAGACATCGGTTGCGTAATAGATCGCCGGCACCGGCGACCAGCCGCCGGCATCGCCGCCGTTGCTTCCGCTGGCCAGCGCGCCGGTCGCGGACAGCGAACCGGCATTACGGAATTTGGTGGAAGGGCGGACACCCGAGACTGCGGCCATGAACTGCGTGCCGGACATGCGCGCCAGGCCGGCCGGATTGTAGTAAATGGTGCCCAGGTCTTCGGCCACGGCTGCGGCGCCGGCATGGGCGTTGCCGACACTGGCGGCGCTCATTTCGTTGAGCGCGAAGCCGCTGGCATGGACATTGCCGGCAGCTGCAAGCATGAGCCCTGCCATCGGCAGCAGGGCGCGGGCATTGCGCCGCCTCATGAAAAATACTCCGGCTTCAGCACCAGGGGGCTGGCGATGCGTCCGGTATCGACGGCGCGGCGCGCCACTCTGCGGATACGGTCCTCGTGTTCCCAGAATATCTGCTTGGGCGGCAGCATGACATCGGCATCGGAACACAGCCGCCGCAAGGTTTCATTGGGGATCAAACACTTGTGGTCGGTCGTTCCCACCGTCTCGAAAAACAGGATGCCCTCCACGTCGGAAGGCAGGCGGGAGGTGCTGTTTCTTGCATGAGTATTGCGCATGGCAAGCTCCTGGTTCGACAACATGCAACCATCGGTGCAAGCGCATGATGTTAATCGCAGAAGTGAGCAGATCTTTGCGGCAAATCAAAAAAATGAAGCGGGGCCGCTTTCTGCAGCAAGACGGCGCCGGGCCATCTTGTTTACGCAAACGGATTGGCGGTCCGGGAAACAGGGGGAGCGGGCAGGCGTGCGGGCAAGTCTTCCGATTCCAGCGCGGCGACAATATCGTGCAGCAGCGCCTGCAGGGCGCGGGCATGCGCCAGCCCGGCCTGGTCGCGGGTAATCTGCAGGCTGCCGTAGAGCGCGACATGGTCGAGCCGGTTTTCGATCGTCAGGCCGTCGAGCGCGAGCGACGTGGATTCATCCTGAAAGGGCTGTAGCGTACTCATGGTTTCACCTCACTGTTGAAAATATCGTCGGCGCCGGTGGATCGTCCGGTCGGCTTCGGCGCATGCGTTCGCGATAGGGTAAGGGTTTCGGCAGAGCCATGCCGGCAGCCCTGGTGCGTGCATCCATGCGCGGGAATAGCCTGATGCCGATGCGCGCTTCCAGTTCGCCGATGCTGACGGTAATATACTTTTGGCCAGGACCGTTGACGGCAATATAGGCGCCGGCTTCTTCTCTGGCTGGATCGTAAATTGCCTTGAAAACATGGGTGGGCACCAGCACCACGTCATTCAGTCGCTGCAGCGTTTCCCCTTCGAAGATGGGCCCCGTGATCACATACAGCGCACCGCGCTCGAAAGCCAGTTCGCGTGTGCTGTATTCGATGCCTTCCCACAGGACCTGATTGTTGCGGGGATGCTGAGGGATGATGTTAGCCAGAGAGAAACTGTCGTACTGTTCCTGGTCGGTCGTCATGTCACCGGCCGGAGTCATGTGGCCGCGATCGAACCCGGAACGGACATAGTCTTGCAGTTCCGCGCGTTCCCGGCGTGGCAAGCGTTCTTCGGCATGGTAAGTGTTCTTGCGTGTCACCATCCGCGCCTGGCCCAGTCGTGGCGCCGTGAGGTATTCCGCCGACCAGAGCGGCGTGCGTGAAATGCCGGAATGCAAGACTGCAAAGCCACCGAAACACAGCAGCCTTGTTTTCGGCGCCAGCTTTTCGGAAGTCAGTTCCGGCCTGGCAGCGCCGGCAAAATGCCTGTCGCAGTCGGGCGAGGGTGCGGCGCTTGCCAGGGTAGCGGCCAGCAGCAGGCCGGCAAAGCATGTTTTGACCATCATGACGTTTTAAAGAATTAAACCATAGCAAATTTGCGATATCGCAAATACTTTCCACCAAGATCCCCTTACCATGGGAACTGATCCTTCAATACACTCCCCCTGGAGTTGTTTTGGCCCGCGTTGCGCAAGCATCGCGGGCTTTTTTTTCGAATCGGGGAATGGCGGAATGTTCAACAGTGGGGCTTCAGCAGGCAGGGATTTCAGATTCGCGGGCACCAAGCCCTGGCGATCACAGAAGCCGCGATCGTCAGGGCGATTGTCGACCCTGAAACATTTTGTAGCAGAACTTACCGGTCAAGGTCTGGCTTGCTCTATCGGAAGGCGGTTTAATGAAGTGTACCGCAAGCATTCATGATTCATTCACTACACAGGAGCCAGACATGAAAAAAATTCTTTCCGCGATCGCTACTGCAGGCATCCTCGGCACTTTCCTGGCGGGCTTCGCTCCCAGCGCCATGGCGCGCAACGTCGACTGGACCATCAGCGTCAGTTCCGGCGGTGGCTATGCCGGCCCGGCGGTAGTCCATGCGCCCGCGCCGGTGATCGTGCACCGTCCGCCGGTCAGGGTGGCGCACCCTGGCTACCATCAGGCCGGGCCGCGCCATCCGGCTTACCGGCATGGCTGGCAGCATCAGCACCGCTACGACCGTCATCATCGCCATGATCGTCATCACCACCGCCATCACCGCTGACATCCCGGGGCGGCGGCAAGGCCGCCGCGGGGTATTAGACTTCGCGGCAAAGAGCCGGTAGACTTGAGGACTTTTTCGCCCCGCCGCCCCATGTCTACCGACTCCGATCCGTCCGTCCAGGATGCCGCCGCATCCGTCCCCGCCCAAACGCGCGCTGTCAGCGCCACGGAGATCGCGCGCGAAGTCAGGCGCCGCCGCACATTTGCCATCATTGCCCACCCGGACGCGGGCAAGACCACGCTGACCGAAAAACTGCTGATGTTTTCCGGCGCCATCCAGCTGGCCGGCACCGTGAAGGCGCGCAAGAGCGGCCGCCATGCCACCTCGGACTGGATGGATATCGAAAAGCAGCGCGGCATTTCCGTGGCCAGCTCGGTCATGCAGTTCGAATACCGCGATCACGTGGTCAATCTGCTCGATACGCCCGGTCACAAGGATTTTTCGGAAGATACCTACCGGGTGCTGACCGCGGTCGATTCCGCGCTGATGGCGATCGATGCCGCCAAGGGCGTGGAAGAGCAGACCATCAAGCTGCTGAATGTCTGCCGCATGCGCAACACGCCGATCCTGACCTTCATGAACAAGATGGACCGCGAAACCCGCGACCCGCTGGAATTGCTCGATGAAGTCGAATCGGTACTGAAAATCCAATGCGCGCCGATCACCTGGCCTATCGGCATGGGCAAGACTTTCCGCGGCGTCTATCACTTGATGCGCGATGAAATCCTGCTGTTTACCGCCGGCAGCGAACGCGCCGACCAGAGCTTTGAAGTGATCAAGGGCATTGACAATCCGCGCCTGGCGGAGATGTTCCCGCTGGAAATCGAGCAATTGAAAATGGAAGTCGAACTGGTGCATGGCGCCTCGCACCCCTTCGACTTGCAAGCCTACCTGGCCGGTACGCAGACGCCGGTGTTTTTCGGCTCGGCCGTCAACAACTTCGGCGTGCGCGAAATTCTCGATGCCTTGCTCGAGTGGGCGCCCCCGCCGCGGCCGCGCGATGCCACTGCGCGTGCCGTCGATCCGGCGGAAAAGCCGTTTTCAGGATTCGTCTTCAAAATCCAGGCCAACATGGATCCTGCCCACCGCGATCGCATCGCTTTCCTGCGAGTGTGTTCCGGGCGATTCGAACGGGGCATGAAAATCAAGCATTTGCGCCTGAACCGGGAAGTCCGCGCATCGAACGTGGTGACGTTCATGGCGTCCAGCCGCGAGCAGGTCGAGGAAGCCTATGCCGGCGACATCATCGGCTTGCCCAACCATGGCAACATGCAGATCGGTGACAGTTTTTCCGAAGGGGAAATGTTGCAGTTCACAGGCATTCCCTATTTTGCGCCCGATTTTTTCCGCTCCGTGCGCATCCGCAATCCCCTGAAGATCAAGCAATTGCACAAGGGTTTGCAGCAGCTCGGCGAAGAGGGCGCCGTGCAGGTGTTCAAGCCGGTGCATGGCGGCGACCTCGTACTCGGCGCGGTGGGCGTGCTGCAGTTCGAGGTGGTGGCCAGCCGTTTGCTGAACGAGTATGGCGTCGATGCGGTGTTCGAAGGCACCAGCATCAGCAGCGCGCGCTGGATTACCTGTGACGACAAGAAAGCCTTGGCAGAATTTGAAAAATCCGTTGCCGGCAATAATGTTGCCTTCGATGCCGCAGGAAGTATGGCCTATCTGGCGACATCTTCTGTCAATTTGCGCCATACTCAAGAACGCTGGCCGCAACTGACTTTCCACGATACCCGCGAACACGCAGTCAAGCTCGAGTAAATTTTTCCTTTTTCGGTAATTTCTTCATTGTATTTTGGGAACTCGTTCCTGCACATTCTGCCTAACCTCTGCATAACTTGTTTATGTATCAATGCCGTATTGTTATTTTTAGAATAATAATGACAGCGGCTCAGACAATTTTGGGCACGAAAAGAAATGCAGGAAAGGAGTTGATGCGCAATGTTGACGGCTACTTACTCGCTTGCGGCAATATCTGCTGAGCAAAAAAATGCGCGCAGCATGTTAGGCAGGCTGCAAACCTATATCCATGGTCTCTTGAATGGCATGCAAGAAAGAAATATGGCATGCGTGCAGCGTGCTCTGGAAAAGCTTGAGCAGTTCGAGGATTACTGCCGCAGACGCAAGGTGGAAACGCACGTGATTCCGGCAATTCGCAAGCGTACCCACAAGGCGGATCGCTTGCTCGGCGAACTTGAATCGCTGCGTATGCGCAGCGCCGCTCTGCTGCAGGCGTTGCACAGGCAATTGCGCCTGGCGGTCGAGCAAGGCGCAGTCGAGGTGGGAAGGGTTTGCGTGACCCTGGATGCCTGCTGCACCCACCAGCTCAAGCGCCTGGCCAAGGAAGAAGAGGAACTGTTTCCGATTGTACGCGGCTTGCTGCCTACGGAAGCATGGTTCGATATCGCGGCGAAGATGCTGTCCGAGAATGAGGGGAGCCGATCCCGACCGCCTGCGCGCGGCAAGCTGCCCCCGTTGATGCCGCAGCAGGGATGGCATTCCGGCGTGCACCCGGCACCCTGAAGGGGACACGACCCGGTGCTGCGGGCGGCATATGCCGCCCGTTTGCATTGATGTGACCAGGTCTGCTTACCTTCGCCAGCGTAGTACTTGCAGGCAAGCGAATTTCTTGGCATCGTGTCGGCTGACTCTTTTCCGCAGCCATGCCAAAACTGTTCCGATTCTCCCGAATTTCCCTGCGCGACCTGATTGCCACTGCAGGTCCGCCGACGCTGCTGGTCATTGCCGCCTGCGTGCTGGCTTACTGGCTGATCGATCCATCGCCGCCGAAAATGGTCGTGATGTCCACGGGGCAGGAAAACAGCGCCTATGAACACTTCGGCACGCGCTACGCGGAAGCGCTGGCGCGCCAGGGCATACAGGTGGAATTGCGCCGCTCGCAGGGATCCCAGGAAAACCTGGGGCGGCTGCTCGATCCGGCGGCCCCTGTCGATATCGCATTCGTGCAAAGTGGCTCGACCGATCAGGCGGAAGCAGAGCGGCAGGGGCTGGTATCGCTGGGTAGCCTGTTTTCCGAGCCGCTCTGGATTTTCCTGCGCAGTGATAACAAGGCAACGGAACTGCGCCAGCTGAAGGGCATGAAAATCAATGCCGGCCCTGCCGGCACCGGCGTGCCGCAATTGTTTGAGAGGCTACTTGAAGTCAACGACCTCAGTGCGACAGAACTCCAGCTGGGCACACTGGAAGACACGGCGGCCACCGTCGAATTGCTGGCCGGGCGCATCGATGGCGTGGTGTTCAGTTCGGCGCCGGATGCGCCGCTGATCCAGATGCTGTTGCTGACCCCGGGCATACGCTTGCTCGATTTTCCGCAGGCGCAGGCTTATACGCGCCGTTTTCCATTTCTTTCGCATGTGGTGCTGCCGCGTGGCATTGCCGACCTTGGCAAGGATTTACCGCCGCGCGATTACCACCTGGTCGCACCGACGGCGACCCTGGTGGCGCGCGCAGACCTGCACCCGGCCCTGATTGACCTGTTCGTGCAGGCGGCGGCCGACATTCATGGCGATGCCGGATGGTTCCATGCGCAAAAGGCATTCCCGACGGCCAGCTACAATGAAATTCCGGTCGCCCCGGCGGCGGAACGCTATTATCGCAACGGCGGTTCCTTCCTCGAAGAATATCTGCCATTCTGGCTGGCCAATTTCCTGCAGCGCATGTGGCTGGTCATCCTGACCCTGGGCGCGCTGGCATTGCCGCTCTCACGCATCGTGCCGCCGCTGTATGTCTGGAAGGTGCGCTCGCGCATTTATCGCTGGTATGGCAAGTTGCGGGCCGTGGAGCAGGCGATCGAGGAGGTGCCTGCAGCGCGCCGCGAAGAAGTCTGCCGCGAACAGTTACAGCGCCTGGCCGAGATCGAGGAAAAGGCCAATCACATTTCGATTCCGCTATCGTTTGCGGAAGAGCTGTATGGTTTGCGCAGCCATATCAATTTCGTGCGCAAGCGCATTCTCTGGTTGATGCAGCAGTAGGCGCGCAGGATGCGCCCGGGCCGGGCCGGAGGGTGCGGATCAGGCGCCTTGCCAGGGCAGGCCGGCCTTGCACCAGCCGGAAACGGTCTTGCGGTGGCCTTCGCCATCCTTGTCGCCCTCGAAGCCTTCGAGGATGTCATAGCATTCACTGTAGCCGTTTTCAGTGGCCAGCCGGGCCGCGCTGCGCGAGCGCACGCCGGAGCGGCAGAGGAACAGCAGGCAGTCTTCCTTGCCGGCGACCTGGGCGAGCTGTGCCAGAAAGTCGGGATTCTGCGTGCCGCCGGGATAAAGATTCCACTGCACCGCATGATGCTGGGATTCGGGCAGCGCGACGCGCCCGACCCAGTCGCGTTCGGCGATGGTGCGCACATCTACCAGCTTGACGCCGGAATCGGCCTGCAGCAGGGCATGGGCTTCCTGCGGCGTAACGGCGCCGGCATAGGGAAACTTGCCTGCCACGGCGCGCTGTCGGGCAGTCTCAAGAATATCGGTCTCTTTGCTCATGGCATCTGTATCCGCTCAAGTGTCATTGTTCATGCAATTATAACGACGCCGGACTTGTCTTCCTGTTCCGATAGGCGTTTCGCAGAAATCTCACCAATTTGGTGCAAATTTTGTGCGTCATGAAATAAAATCACCGGTTTGGTGCATTTCATTCGAAAAGCGCTACGATGGTGCATCCGCCAGGTGCTGACCCGTGTGCAATTTCAGCGCCTTCCTGCGGGAAAACGGTGTACTTCAATGACTTAGAGTAAGGCATTGCTTGCAAAGAAGATGGCATGGATCCTGCTATCATAGCTAAAAGAAATTTTGATGTTGCGCAAGCCTTTCAGGGATTTTTGGCAGTCTACCCGGGACGCGGCCAGTTTCAATTTGAATTTATCGTACCATTTTGAATATTTGATCTAGGAGATTCGCATGGCAAGGACGGCCGCAGAAGTCTTGAAGATGGTGAAGGACAACGAAGTCAAGTTCGTTGATTTTCGCTTTACCGATACCCGGGGCAAGGAACAGCACGTATCCGTGCCGGTTTCCCATTTCGACGCCGACAAGTTCGAATCCGGCCACGCCTTCGACGGTTCGTCGATCGCCGGCTGGAAGGGCATCGAAGCCTCCGACATGCTGCTGATGCCGGATCCCGAATACCGCCAACGTCGATCCCTTCATGGAAGAGACCACGCTGTTCATGCAGTGCGACGTCATCGAGCCGTCCGATGGCAAGGGCTACGACCGCGATCCGCGTTCGATCGCCAAGCGCGCTGAAGCCTATCTGAAATCCACCGGCCTGGGCGACACCGCCCTATTTCGGTCCGGAACCCGAATTCTTCATTTTCGACGGCGTGCGCTGGGGCGCCGACATGTCCGGCTGCTTCGTGAAAATCGATTCCGAAGAAGCTTCCTGGTCCACCGGCGCCAAGATCGAAGGCGGCAACAGCGGCCACCGTCCGACCGTCAAGGGCGGCTATTTCCCGGTGCCCCCGGTCGACAGCTTCCAGGACATGCGCTCGGAAATGAGCATCATCCTCGAATCGCTGGGCATCCCGGTGGAAGTGCACCACCATGAAGTGGCCGGCGCCGGCCAGAACGAGATCGGCACCCGCTTCTCCACCCTGGTGGAACGCGCCGACTGGACCCAGACGCAGAAGTACGTGATCTGGAATGTTGCGCACACCTATGGCAAGACGGCCACCTTCATGCCCAAGCCCCTGGTCGGCGACAACGGTTCCGGCATGCACGTGCACCAGTCCGTCTGGAAGGATGGCAAGAACCTGTTCGCCGGCGACGGCTATGCCGGCCTGTCCGAATTCGCCCTGTACTACATCGGTGGCATCATCAAGCATGCCCGTGCGCTCAACGCCATCACTAACCCGGGCACCAACTCGTACAAGCGCCTGGTGCCTGGCTTCGAAGCCCCGGTCAAGCTGGCTTACTCGGCCCGCAACCGTTCCGCGTCGATCCGTATCCCGCACGTGGCCAATCCCAAGGGCCGCCGCATCGAGACCCGTTTCCCGGATCCGCTGATGAACCCGTACCTCGGCTTTGCCGCGCTGCTGATGGCCGGTCTCGATGGCGTGCAGAACAAGATCCACCCGGGCGAAGCCGCATCCAAGGACCTGTACCACCTGCCGCCGGAAGAAGACAAGCTGATCCCGACCGTGTGCGCCTCGCTCGACGAAGCGCTGGAAGCGCTCGACAAGGACCGCGAGTTCCTGACGCGCGGCGGCGTGTTCAGCGAAACCATGATCGATGCCTACCTCGAACTGAAGATGCAGGAAGTCCAGCGTTTCCGCATGACGACCCATCCGATCGAATTCGACATGTACTATTCGCTGTAATTGCCCGGGGCAAGAGAAGGCAAGGGCGGGAAACCCCGCCCTTTTCGCATTTTCAAGGCGTTGTAATATTGAAATACTTGCCACTCAAGAATTGTAATCCCTTGATTCTTATCCTAAACTGACAGTCCGAAATGTTCGTTTCTCATAAGAAATATATGAAAATTGCAATGTCCCTCGCTTTCGTCCTGGCCGCCGCCTGTTCCGCGACGGCCTATGCCCAGTCGGAGGTGTACCTGTGCGTGGACGAGCACGGCAACCGGGAATACAAGAATACCGGCCTGACCAAGGGCTGCAAGCGCGTCGAACTGCCCGGCATTACCACGGTCGAGGGCACGCGTCCGCGCGCAGCCGCGCAGACGTCGACGGCCAAGACCGCTGCTTCGGAAGGATTTCCCAAGGTCGACAGCAGCACCCAGAAAGCACGCGACAACGACCGCCGCCAGATCCTGCAGGATGAGCTGAAGATCGAGGAAGAGAAGCGCGCGGCGCTGAATAAGGAATTCAACAACGGCGAACCTGAACGCCAGGGCGGCGAACGCAATTACGCCAAGTATCAGGCACGCGTGGCGTCGATGAAGGAAGATCTGGCGCGCCACGACAAGAATATCGATGCACTCAAGCGCGAGATCGGTAACCTGAAATAGGTATGAGATTTGCTTTGTAAAAGCCGCGCTATGCGGCTTTTTTTTTGATTGCACCATCCCCAAACGGCATACCCCTGGCACAAACGTGAATACAAGCGCATCTCCAGTCAATGCAGCGGGCCTGGCCGGCCTGGAATTGCTGGCTTCGGCCATCCTCCTCCTCGACGCCGATTTCCACGTGGTGTATGCCAATCCCGCTGCCGAGCATTTGCTGGAGAGTTCTTTCCGGGGGTTGTCGCAGCATGCGTTCGGCGCGCTGTTCCTGAACGGCGCGCAGATCGACGCATTGCTGTGCCAGGCCATCGACAGCCAGATCGCCGACTGGCGCCAGGAGCTGACGCTGGAACGTGCCGGCCGCGATGCGCTGCATGTACATTGCATGATCAGCGTGCTGGACCGCGCCGGGACGCCGCTGCTGATCGAGATGCGCGAAAACGTCCAACAGCTCAAGCTCGACCGCGAAGAGCGGCTTCTGGACCAGAGCCAGGCGAACAAGGAGCTGATCCGCAACCTCGCGCACGAAATCAAGAATCCCCTCGGCGGCATTCGCGGCGCCGCGCAGCTGCTCGAATTCGAACTGCCGGAACGCCAGCTCAGGGAGCTGCGCGAATATACCCAGGTCATCATCAAGGAGGCCGACCGGCTGCAGACCCTGGTGGACCGCTTGCTGGCGCCGCACCGGCGACCGCACATCGTCGGCGACGTCAATATCCACGAAGTGTTCGAGCGGGTGCGCAGCCTGATCCTGGCGGAATTCCCGCAGGGCCTGTCGATACGGCGCGACTACGACCTGTCGATTCCCGAATTCCGCGGCGACAAGGAGCAACTGATCCAGGCCGTGCTGAACATCGCGCACAACGCCGCCGAAGCGCTGGCGCCGCAGATTGCTGCCGGCGATGCCGCGCTGGTTTTCCAGACCCGGGTCGCCCGCCAGGTAACGCTTGCCAAGGTACGTTACAGACTGGCACTGGACTTGCATATCATCGATAACGGTCCGGGCATTCCGCCCGATATCCGAGACCGCATCTTTTATCCGCTGGTGTCGGGCAGGAAGGGCGGCAGCGGCCTGGGATTGACGCTGGCGCAGACCTTCGTGCAGCAGCACCTGGGCGTGATCGAGTGCGAAAGCAGGCCGGGATGCACCGATTTCAGGATTCTGATACCGCTGCCCTGAAACGGCGTGGCAAACAGGCGCGCGGCATGGCACCACGGGAGAAACAGAGAAAAACATGAAACCGATCTGGATTGTAGACGACGACGAATCGATCCGCTGGGTGCTGGAAAAGGCCCTGGCCCGGGAAAACCTGGCGACGCGCAGCTTTGCCAATGCGCGCGCCGCCCTGGATGCACTGCAAACCGATTCGCCGCAAGTGCTGGTGTCGGACATCCGCATGCCGGGCGAAACCGGGCTGGAGCTGCTGCAGGCCGTGAAAGCCAGGCATCCGGGACTGCCGGTCATCATCATCACGGCGTTTTCCGATCTCGACTCGGCAGTCGCGGCATTCCAGGGCGGCGCATTCGAATATCTCGCCAAGCCCTTCGACATCGACAAGGCCGTCGAACTGATCCGCCGCGCGCTGGAAGAAAGCCTGCGCGAGGCGAGCGTCGAGCAGGCGTCGGTCGACACGCCCGAAATCCTCGGCCAGGCCCCCGCCATGCAGGATGTGTTTCGCGCCATCGGCCGCCTGTCGCAATCGAACGTGACGGTGCTGATTACCGGCGAATCCGGCTCCGGCAAGGAGCTGGTGGCGCGCGCGCTGCACAAGCATAGCCCGCGCGCGGCGCAACCGTTCATTGCCCTTAATACCGCCGCCATTCCGAAAGACTTGCTGGAGTCGGAACTGTTCGGCCATGAGCGCGGCGCCTTCACCGGCGCACAGGTGACGCGGCGCGGTCGCTTCGAGCAGGCTGAAGGCGGCACGCTGTTCCTCGATGAAATCGGCGACATGCCTTTCGACTTGCAGACGCGCTTGCTGCGGGTGCTCTCGGACGGTCATTTCTACCGGGTCGGCGGCCACCAGCCGCTGAAGGCCAACGTGCGCGTGATCGCCGCCACCCACCAGAACCTGGAGAGCCGCGTCAGGGACGGGCTGTTTCGCGAAGATCTTTTTCATCGCCTGAACGTGATTCGCCTGCGCCTGCCCAGCCTGCGCGAGCGGCGCGAAGACATCCCCCTGCTGGCGCGGCATTTCCTGGGGCAGAGCGCGCGGCAGCTCGGCGTCGAAGCCAAGCGCATGTCGGAAAGCGCGATGCAGTTCCTTGCCACGCGCGAATTGCCCGGCAATGTCCGCCAGCTGGAAAACCTGTGCAACTGGATCACCGTCATGGCGCCGGGGCAGACGGTGGAAATCAAGGACCTGCCGCAGGACCTGATTGAAGAGGGCGCCGCCGAGAGCGCGCCCGTTCATGCAGCAGCGCCGCTGCAATCCGGTGCGCCGGCAGCGATCGATGCACCGCCGGCGGGCGCGTTTGCCAACGGTGCGCCGCATGTGGCCACTGTCGTGCCTGTCGACGGTGCAGCGGGCGACAGCTGGCTGTCGTTGCTGGAATCGGAGGCGGCGCAGATGTTGCTGGCGGGTCAGCCGGAAGTTATGGATGCGCTGGGGCGGCAATTCGAATCCGCGGTGATCAGGGTCGCATTGCGGCATACCCATGGCCGCAAAAACGATGCCGCCGTGCGCCTGGGCATCGGCCGCAATACCATCACGCGCAAGATCCAGGAGTTGGGAATTTCCGGCGTCAAGGATGAGTAGCGGCGGGGAATTGCCCGCCATCCGCCGACAGGCCGGCGTCGCGCTCCATGGCTTGCATGCCGCGCGCATCGCCGACGAATACCCTCTGGCCGATACGCCGCACCAGGATGCCTCTGTCCAGGCGTAAGCCTGCTGCCCGCACGTCCGTTGCCGCCTCGCCCTCAATGGCAGTGCCGCCGCGACTGCCCTCGTCGTTATCGTCGCCGCCTTCGTCTTCGCCGCTGCCGCTTGTCCCGGCGTCGTTTCCGCCAGCGCCGACACTGACCTCGCCCGTGCCGGTGTCGTCAACATTCTCGCGCTCGACCGTCAGCACGCGCGGGCGCGGCGGACGCGGAAACTGCACCCTGGCATCGACCTGCCGCTGGCGCAGCGCATCACGGAAAAAGTCGCCGACCACCATGACGGCGTTGTGGCCCCCCTGTCCCCAGTAGTTGCTGCGCATGGTGACACGCTGGTCGTTGAAGCCTATCCAGGCGCCGACCACGAGCTGCGGGTGCATCAGGATGAACCAGCCATCGGTATTGTTTTGTGTTGTGCCGGTTTTGCCGGCCACATCCGCAGCAATGCCGAACTGTTGCTTGATCATGCGCCCGGTGCCGCGGTCGGCAGCCTCGCGCAGCATGTCGATGAGCTCAATGGCGACCTGCGGCGCCAGCACCGGTTCGCCCGCCTCGTCGCCGAATTCCGCCAGCACTGCGCCGTCACGGCTGAGGATCCGGGTAACCACGAGCGGCGCGCGGTATTCGCCGATCCGTGCGATGCTGGCGTAGGCCGATACCATTTCCAGCAGGGTGACGGGACTGGTGCCCAGGCCAATGGAGATGACAGGATCGAGCCGGCTTTGCCGTACGCCCATGGACTGGGCCAGTTCCACGACCGGATCGATGCCGATTTCCTGCATGATCTGGGCAGTGATGGAATTCTTCGATTGCACCAGTCCTTCGCGCAGGCTGAGCGGCGTGGTGGCCATGTCCATGTCGGTCGGACTCCAGATGCGGCCGTCGGCCAGCCGGATGCTGACCGGGCCGCCGGGATAGGTGCGGTTCTGACTGATGCCCTGCTGCAAAGCTGCACCATAGACGAAAGGCTTGAAGGTGGAGCCGGGCTGGCGCACTGCCTGCGCAACGTGATCGAACTGGTCGATGCCGAAATCGCGGCTGCCCACCCACGCCCTGACGGCGCCGCTGGCAGGATCCATGGCGACGAAGCCGGCCTCCAGACGTGACTTGTCGGCAAGCAGCTGCTGCATGAAGGCACGGTCCGCTTTCAGCCGGGCCAGCACGTCGTCGGCGCCGAGCCCCTTGCCGGCGGCTTCGCGGTAGGCAGACGATTCGCGCATGAATGCGTCCACCAGGTCGGGCCGCGAATGCCACAGGTGGCTGAAGGGCGTCACCTGTGCATGCAGGCGCGCGTAAAAGCCGGCATGCAGCGAGGCGCGCATGCGCGGCGAACTCCATTCGACGTCGACGATTTTTTGCAGCGCCAGCGCCTGGCGCGACACGGCTTGCTCGGCCAGGGCTTGCAGGCGCGGATCGAGGGTAGTGTGTACCACCAGGCCCTCGGCATACAGGTCGTGGCCTTCGCGCTCGGCCCATGCCGCCAGCCATTTGCGCACATGCGCGGTGAAATGCGGCGCTATCGGCGCCGGCGCCGGCGGGCGGTGCAGGGCGGCGCCCAGAGGTTGCGCACTGGCGGCCTCGAATTCGCTCTGGGTGAGCTGCTCCTGCCGCAGCATCTGCGCCAGTACGACATTGCGCCGGCGCAGCGCACGCTCTGGCTGCCTGACCGGATTGTAGTACTGCGTGCCCTTGAGCATTCCCACCAGCGTGGCACTTTCCGCCAGGTCCAGTTGTGCGGCCGGCTTGTTGAAGTAGGTGTGGGCTGCCATTTCAATACCGTAGGTGTTATACAGGAACGGCACGGTATTCAGGTAGGTTTCGAGGATTTCGCGCTTGCTCGCAGCCTGCTCGATTTTCAGTGCTGTCAGCATTTCCCTGGCCTTGCGGTGGATGCTGCGCGTCCGTCCTATGTCTTCAGGAAAGAGATTGCGCGCAAGCTGCTGGGTCAGGGTGGAGCCGCCCTGGTCGGTGCCGCCGGCCGTGTGCAGCAGCGCCAGCGCGGTGCGGCGCCAGTCGACGCCACGATGCCGGTAAAAGCGCTGGTCCTCGGTGGCGAGCAGCGCCTGCACCACGTGCGGTGAAATGCGTTCCAGCGGCATGGCTTCGCGGCGGTCGCGCCGGAATTCGGTGAGTACGGTGCCGTCGCCAGCAAGCACGACGCTGGGACGGGCTTCGCGCACCTGGTGCAGGTAAGCCACGTCCGGCAAGCCCGGCAACAGCCATGCTACGTAGGTCAGGCCGCCGAGTACCGCGAGGCTGACCAGCACGCCGCAGGTAACGGCAATGCGACGGATGACAAGACGCCAGGTTTTTTTACTGGCAGGCATGGATGGGCGAGACGGGTCTTGGTCGGGCAAGGGCTTTTCTCCATGAGGCAGCGCGTGCGCGCTGCATGGATGTCACCGTAAAAAAACAAGATTAGCCCGGGGCGGCGAAAATGCGGAAGAAAAGGCGCGCGAAAGTGATCTGGCTCACAAAGGCGGCGGGTGGAAGGCGCCGGGCAGGCCGGCAAACCGTAATGGAAAACGGCCGCCGGGCCAGGCCCGGCGGCCGTTGCTCATGCTGGCGCCGCGTCACTGGACGACGGCGGCGTTTCCCGTGCGGCTTCAGCGATCGCCATAGGAGCGGCGCGCGCCGCTGTCGCTGCCGGAGCGGCCCTTGTAGCCGCCGTCACGTTGCGGCGCGCCTGGCTTGGCAAAGGTCCGCTGACCTGGCTTGGCGCTATTGCCATTGCCATTGCCGCGGTTGGCACCCGGCTTCCAGCCGCTCGGCTTGCGTGCCGGCGCTGCCGTACGCTTCGGTTCGAAACCTTCGATCACGTCCACTGGAATGGTTTGCTTGGTGAAGCGCTCGATGCGCTTGATCAGCATGTTCTCGGCATGGTTGACCAGCGACACGGCCAAACCGTTGCGCCCGGCACGGCCGGTACGGCCGATGCGGTGCACGTAATCTTCCGGGAATTTCGGCAGGTCGTAGTTGATTACATGGGTAATCGCTGGCACGTCGATACCGCGGGCGGCAACGTCGGTCGCCACCAGCACCTGCACCTGGCCGCGGCGCAGCGCGTTCAGCGTGCGATTGCGCGCGCCTTGCTGCATGTCGCCGTGCAGGGCAGCGGCGGCGAAGCCGGCAATGGTCAGGCGGTCGGCCAGGGTGTCGGCATCGCGCTTGGTGGCGGTGAACACCACCGCCTGGTCGATTGAGGTGTCGCGCAGCAAGTGATCAAGCATGCGGTTCTTGTGTGACAGGTCGTCGACGAAATGCACGCGCTGCAGGATGTTTTCGTGGCGCTTGGCGGCACTGGTGATCTGGATTACTTGCGGATCGCGGGTGATGCGGCGCGCCATCGAACCGACTACGCCGTCGAGTGTGGCCGAGAACAGCATGGTCTGGCGCTCTGCCGGCGTGGCGGCGACGATCTTTTCGATATCCTCGATGAAGCCCATGTCCAGCATGCGGTCGGCTTCGTCGAGCACGAGTACTTGCAATTGCGAGAAATCAATCTTGCCCGAATCCATGTGGTCGATCAGGCGGCCTGGCGTGGCCACCAGGATTTCCGGATTGCGCGACAGCAGTTGCATCTGCTTGGGGTAGGGCATGCCGCCAAGAATGGAAACAGCTTTCACGCGGCGCAGATGGGCGCCATATTTTTCGGTGGCGGTGGTGACTTGCAGCGCCAGTTCGCGCGTCGGTGTCAGCACCAGCATTTTCGGCTGCGCAGCGGTAAAGCGCGGGCGATCGCCGCGCGCGCGCGCTGCCTGACGTTCCTGATTCGGGGTCTTGCCGTTCGGCGCATCAGATTCCTGCGTAGCGAAGCGATGCAGTGCGGGCAGCATGAAAGCCGCGGTCTTGCCGGAACCGGTTTGCGACGATACCAGCAGGTCGCGGCCGTCGATGGCGGCAGGCACGGCCTGTTGCTGCACGGCTGTCGGTTCGGCATAGCCGGCATCGGCCAGAGCCTTGAGAATGGACGCGTGCAATCCGAGTGCTTCAAAAGTCATGTGTTTCTTTCGTAAAGATCAGCGCGGGGCATCGCCAGGGATGCCATGCGCAAAAAAAATGCAACGCCAACCAACGAAGCGACAGAAAACTCGAATAGTTCTCGAAAAAACTTGAAGAGGTTTCGGCACAGAAAGCTTTGCGCCGGAACGGTGTCTGAATGGAGCGTGACACCAGGGGGCGGGAGGGCTTCAACGTAAGCGAAGGGTTCGCGATGCTGCGAGTATAACGTCATTGCTGCGCATGTTGCGCTGCAAGATCGCTATTCTACCGTGGAAATCAAATCCGTGTCGATTTCTTTTGATGCAGTGCCATGCGGGCGAGTTTGCTGCAAATAAAATGGGCGGCTTGCGCCGCCCACGGGATGCCGCTCCGGGAGGTACGCAAGCTGCTCAGGCGTAATCGGACTGGTTCAGGCCCATGCCGTGCGAAAAGCCACAATCGACATAGGTGATTTCGCCAGTGATACCCGAGGCCAGGTCCGACAGCATGAAGGCGGCGGCATTGCCGACGTCTTCGATGGTGACGTTGCGGCGCAGCGGCGCGTGCGAGGCGACGAAGCCCAGCAGCTTGCCGAAGTCCTGGATGCCGCTGGCGGCCAGGGTCTTGATCGGGCCGGCGGAAATGGCGTTGACGCGCACGCCGGTCGGGCCGAGCGATTCGGCCATGTAGCGCACGGAAGCTTCCAGCGAAGCCTTGGCCAGGCCCATGGTGTTGTAGTTGGGGATGGCGCGGATGGCGCCGAGGTAGCTCAGGGTCAGCAGGCAGGCGTTCTTGGTCAGCATCGGGCGCGCGGCCTTGGCCATGGCGGGGAAGCTGTAGGCGGAAATGTCGTGGGCGACCTTGAAGCCTTCGCGCGACAGGCCGTCGAGGAAGTCGCCGGCGATGGCTTCACGCGGGGCAAAGCCGATGGCATGCACGAAACCGTCGAACTGGGGCCAGGACTTGCCGAGGTCGGCGAACAGGGCTTCGATCTGCTCATCGCTGGAGACGTCGCAGTCAAAAATCAGTTCGCTGCCGAATTCCTTGGCAAAATCGGTGATGCGGTCCTTGAAGCGCTCACCGACATATGTGAAGGCAAGTTCGGCGCCTTGGCGCTTGCAGGCGCTGGCAATGCCGTAGGCGATGGAACGGTTCGACAATAGCCCGGTGATCAGGATTTTTTTGCCTTGCAAGAATGCCATGGTTACTCCGAATGTACTGTTATAGTGACGCAAACGAGCGAGATTGTAAGAGTTATGAGCTGCGACGGCAAATTTTTGCCTGCCGAATATCGTTCGTGTGCCGCACGTAATTTCGATCTTCGTTTAAACCACACGGATGCCTTGGCTAAAATGCTGGAAACTGCTGTTAACTGCGTCAATCCTGCCGAATGGCGTTGCCGTTATGGTCGTACGCCAAAAATATGCATTTAACGAATTGAACGTACGCATGCTTAAATACTTTGCTTCATTTCTTTTGGTGTGCATCGGCCTGCAGGCTGCTCCAGTGTGGGGCGCGCATGCATTTTCATTATATGGCAGCCCGAAGTACTCGGCCGACTTTAGCCATTTTGCTTACGTAAATCCGGATGCGCCGAAGCGCGGTGAGTTATATCTTGCCAATCCGGACCGGCGCACCAGCTTTGACAAGTTCAACCCCTTTTCGCTGAAAGGTGTGGCCGCTGCCGGCGTCTCCAGCCTGATGCTCGAAACGCTCGCTGAAACCTCTTCGGACGAGATCGCCACCATGTATGGCTTGCTGGCCGAGGATATGACGCTGGCGCCGGATCGCATGTCCATGACGTTCCGCCTGCACCCGCAAGCACGCTTCAACAATGGCGATCCCGTTACGGCGGCGGATGTCAAGCACTCCTACGACATACTGCTTGAGAAGGGCGCGCCGCAGTTCAAAATTTACTTTGCCGATGTCCTGCGCTGTGTCGTGATCGACAATCGCACCGTGCGGTTCGATTTTAAGAACCTCAACCATGAGTTGCCGCTGGTCGTGGGAGGACTTCCCGTATTTTCAAAAAAATGGGGGGCGGGCACTTCTTTCGATAATATTCAGCTCGAACCGCCGATTGCCAGCGGTCCCTATCTGATCGACCGCTATGACGTCGGCAGAAACATCGTCTATAAACGCGATCCGAAATACTGGGGGCGCGACATTCCCATTCGCCGCGGCATGTTCAATTTCGACAGGATTCATTACACTTTTTACAAGGATGACCTGGCCAGACTTGAGGCATTCAAGGCGGGCACTTTCGATCTGGTAGTAGAAAATAGTGCAAAGAACTGGGCGCGCGGTTACACCGGCCCGAAATTCCGCAGCGGCGAAATCGTCAAGCGCGAGCTGAAACATTCCAATGGCGCGGGCATGCAGGGCTTCATGATTAATTTGCGCAGACCGCAATTCCAGGATGTCCGCGTGCGCCAGGCGCTCGCGCTGGCGCTGGATTACGAGTGGATGAACCGCCAGCTGTTCTATGGCCAGTATCAGCGCTCCTATTCCTTCTTCAACAATACCGAGCTCGCCGCGCTCGGCCTGCCTTCGCCCGCTGAGCTCAAATTGCTGGCGCCGCTGCGCGACCGTCTTGATCCGGCGGTCTTCGGCCCGGCGCCGCTGCCGCCGCGAACGGATCCGCCTTCCTCGTTGCGTGCCAATCTGCTCAAGGCAAAAGACTTGCTCAGGCAAGCTGGCTGGGAATACCGGGAGGGGGCCTTGCGCAATGCCAAAGGGCAGCCGTTCGCGCTGGAGATCATTGACGATCAGGGCGCCATGTCGCGCATCATCAGTGTGTACGTGCGCAATCTGCAAAAGCTCGGTATCCAGGTCAATCAGCGCACGGCGGACTATGCGCTGATCCAACGGCGCATGGATGAATTCGATTTCGATATGACCACCATTAATTTCGGCCCCTTCACCAGTCCGGGTAATGAATTGTTCGACCGCTTCGGCTCGAAAGCTGCCGATGAAAAAGGCTCCAGTAACATATGGGGATTGAAAGACCCGGCCGTCGACGCGCTGGTGGCGGCCGTGGTCAATGCAAATACGTGGCCCGATCTGGTTGCCGCATCGCGCGCCCTGGACCGCGTGCTGTTGCACAAGCACTTGGTCGTTCCGCACTGGTTTTCAGGCACGCACCGCGTCGCCTATCGCAACCGCTTCGGCATTCCGGAGCAGGTGCCGCTGTATTACCAGGCCGATCCCTATGTGATTGCATACTGGTGGGAAAAACAACCCCGATAATATCCGGCCTCGCAAAGCCGGCCACACAAAGCGAAATGAAAGCCTGAGCCATGAACCTGTGGTCTTATATTGCCAAACGTCTGCTGCTGATGTTGCCGACGCTGCTCGGCGTAATTGCCATCACTTTCGCTGTCATCCAGTTCGTCCCGGGTGGGCCGGTCGAACAGATGATGATCGAACTGAAAGGGCAGGTCGGTGCGGGCGAAGTCTCGTCTGGCGGGCCTTCCCAGTATCGCGGACGACAGGGTATCGATGCCGAACGGATCAAGGAAATCCAGGCGCTGTACGGTTTCGATAAGCCGCCGCTTGAACGTTTCTGGAAAATGCTGAAGGGCTTTGCCACGTTTGACCTGGGCCAGAGCTTTTACCATCACAAGGATGTGTGGGAGCTGGTGGTATCGAAATTGCCGGTATCGATCAGTCTGGGCATGTGGACTTTTTTGCTGACTTACTTTATTTCCGTGCCGCTGGGCGTAGCCAAGGCGGTGCGCGAAGGCAGCCGGTTCGATACGATCACCAGTGCCGTGGTGCTGGTTGGTTACTCTATCCCTGGTTTCGTTCTTGGCGTACTGCTGCTGGTCCTGTTCGGCGGTGGCAGTTTCCTGCAATGGTTTCCCTTACGCGGGCTGACGTCGGACAACTGGGAACAATTGTCATGGTTCGGCAAGATTGTCGATTATTTGTGGCACATCACATTGCCTGTGACGGCATCTGTCGCAGGATCATTCGCGGTCATGACCATGCTGACCAAGAATACGTTCCTGGAAGAGATTCGCAAGCAGTATGTGCTGACTGCGCGCGCAAAAGGCTTGAGCGAGCGTGCCGTCCTCTACAAGCACGTGTTTCGCAATGCCCTGATCCCCCTGGTCACCGGTTTTCCGGCGGCGTTCATCGGCGCCTTCTTTGCCGGCAGCCTGCTGATCGAAACCCTGTTTTCTCTCGACGGGCTGGGCCTGCTGTCCTATGAATCGGTGATCCGCCGCGATTTTCCGGTCGTGATGGGCACCTTGTACCTGTTTACGCTGATTGGCCTGGTGGTCAAACTGATCGGCGACCTGTGCTATGTGTGGGCCGATCCTCGCGTCCAGTTTGAAAGCCTGAGCCGATGAGTACGACAAGCACTTCGACTTCCGCGATGACAAATACGGTAGCGGGCACAGGCACGCACGCCGCAGCTGCCCTGGCGCCATCCGTATCGCCTGGGCGGCGCCTGTGGCTGCGTTTCCGCCAGAGCCGGCGCGGCTATGTCAGTCTCATCATTTTCCTGGTGATGTTCGTGATCAGCCTGCTGGCAGAAGTCGTTTCGAACGACCGGCCACTGGTCGTGCGCTACAACGGCCAGCTCATGTTCCCGATCGTGCAAACCTATTCGGAAAAGGTGTTTGGCGGTGATTTCGATACAGAGGCCGATTACCTGGATCCCTTTATCAAGGAACGGTTTGAAAAGGATGGCAACTGGGCTATTTATCCGCTGAATCGCTATCGTTACGATACGCTCAATTATTTTGCGAAGTCGCCCAATCCTTCACCGCCGTCCGCCGAGAACTGGCTGGGGACCGACGACCGCGGTCGGGACGTATTTGCGCGCTTGCTGTATGGCTTGCGCGTGTCGATCCTGTTCGGCATGGCGCTGACGATCATCGGCGTGATCCTGGGTGTGTTGGCCGGCGCCATCCAGGGCTATTTTGCCGGCAAGACCGATCTTTTGTTCCAGCGTTTCATGGAGATATGGGGATCGATGCCGAGCCTGTACCTGCTCATTATTTTCGCGTCGATTTTCCAGCCAAGCATTGGCCTGCTGCTCATCCTGCTGTCGCTGTTCGGCTGGATGAGTCTGACCGATTACGTGCGCGCCGATTTTTTGCGCAACCGAAATCTCGAATACGTGCAGGCAGCGCGCGCGCTGGGACTGTCGAACCGGCAGATCATCTGGCGTCACGTGCTGCCCAACAGCCTGACCCCGGTCGTCACCTTTTTGCCATTCGAAATGAGCGCGGCGATTCTTGCATTGACCAGTCTCGACTTCCTCGGCCTGGGCGTGCCGCCACCGACGCCCAGCCTCGGTGAATTGCTGGCGCAGGGCAAGAATAATCTGGATGCCTGGTGGATTGCCTTGTCCACCTTCGTGGTGCTGACCGTGACCCTGCTCTTGCTGACCAATATCGGCGATGCCTTGCGCAATGCCCTGGACGTGCGGAGGAAGGCATGAGCCTCCTGCAAATCCAGAACTTGTCCGTTGCCTTCGGCAATGCCACGGTAGTGGACGACGTCAGCCTGGCGGTCGCGCCAGGCGAAAAGCTGGCGCTGGTGGGTGAATCCGGCTCCGGCAAGACCGTGACTGCCTTGTCGGTGTTGCGCCTGAATCAGGATGCTCGCTACAAAGGCCGCATTCTCTTCGACGGCCAGGACTTGCTGCAAAAGCCGGAGTCAGGGATGCGCGCGGTGCGCGGCAAGGATGTGGCGATGATTTTCCAGGAACCGATGACAGCGCTGAATCCGCTGTTTACCATCGGTAACCAGATCGCCGAAGTGCTGATGCTGCACGAAGGCCTGCATGCGAAGCAGGCAGCCTTGCGCGCGGTCGCCTTGCTGGAAAAAACCGGCATTCCCGAACCGGCGCGGCGCGCGCTCTCGTATCCGCACCAGCTCTCGGGCGGGCAGCGCCAGCGCGCCATGATCGCCATGGCGCTGGCGTGCCGGCCCAAGCTGCTGATCGCCGACGAACCGACCACGGCGCTGGACGTGACCATCCAGGTGCAGATACTGGAATTGCTCAACGACTTGCAGCGCGAAGAAAACATGGCAGTGCTGATGATTTCACACGACCTGAACCTGGTGCGGCATTTCGCCGACCGTGTCGGCGTGATGGAAAAGGGCCGCCTGGTGGAGACGGCTGCGACGGCAGAATTGTTCGCCAATCCGCGCGAAGCCTATACCAGGAAGCTGCTCAACAGCCAGCCGCAGCGCATGGTGGAGCCGGCCCCGGCAGACGGCGCCGAACTGCTGCAGGCGCAGCAACTGCGCTGCATTTTCGATATCCCGCGTGGCTGGTTCAAAAAGACGCCCTTCGTGGCCGTCGATGCCGTCGACGTCCACTTGAAGCCGCACGAAACCCTGGGCATCGTCGGCGAATCCGGCTCGGGTAAATCCACCCTCGGCATGGCGCTGCTGCGCCTGTCCATGGCCCGGGTGGAAGGGCATATCCGTTTTGCCGGGCAGCCCGTCAGCGAAATGGAAGCTGCGCGCCTGCGTCCCTTGCGGGCGAAGATGCAGGTGGTGTTCCAGGATCCGTTCGCTTCGCTGTCGCCGCGCCGCACCGTCGAGCAGATCGTCGGCGAAGGCCTGGCGCTGCATCAGCCGCAGCTGAAGAAGGATGAATTACGCGCAGCGGTGGCGTCAGGACTGGAAGAAGTGGGACTGGATGCCGCCATGATGTCGCGCTACCCGCACGAGTTTTCCGGCGGCCAGCGGCAACGCATCGCGATTGCGCGCGCGCTGGTCCTGAAGCCGGACCTGCTGCTGCTGGACGAGCCGACCTCGGCACTGGACGTGTCTGTGCAGCAGCAGGTGCTGCACTTGCTGGCAGGCCTGCAGCGCAAGTACGGCATGGCTTATATATTCATCAGCCACGACCTGGCGGTGATTCGCGCCATGGCGCACCGCGTGCTGGTCATGAAGGACGGCAAGGTGGTCGAGAGCGGCACGGCCGAAGCGGTGCTGGGCAATCCGTCGCAAGCGTACACGCGTCGCCTGCTGGCGGCGTCTGAATACGCCGCCGTGCCGGCCTGAAGACTTTGCCGGCGCCTCGGTGGCGGCTTATTTCGAGGCTACCCTGGTGGACTTGGCCGGCTTGCGCGCGGGCGCGGCTTTCCTGCTGGCCACGACGCGCGGTTTGGCAGCCGGCGCAGCCTTGCGGTTCGAGGCAGTTTGCGTCGCCTTGGTGCGCTCGCCACGCACCGTCTGGCGCTTGGCTACCGTGGTTTCGCCGCGCGCCGTCATGCGGCCGGGCACGTGCAATTCCAGCCGGCTGCCGCTGGCGAGCTTGTCGCTTTTCAGGTCGTTCCACTCGCGGATCTGCGCGGCGCTGACCTTGTGGCGCCTGGCGAGGGATGCCAGGCTATCGCGCTTGCCAACCTTGACGGTGATGCGGCGCGTGGCGGCCTGGTCCGGCACGATATGCATGATGGCGTTGTCGGCCACTTCCGCGCTGATATCTCGCTGCGACGTCAGCGCGCTCCGCGGTACCAGGATGGTGGAACCTGCCTTCAGCGACATTCTCGGCGGGATGTTGTTGACTTCGCGCAGGACCTGCGGCGTGGTGTCGAAACGTTCGGCAATGGCTTCGATGCGTACCCGTGCACCGGTAACCCTGTGCGCCGTCCACGACGACAGCGATTCGCGCCAGTTCGCCAGGTTTTCCTTGAACCGGGCTGCATTGTTCTTCGGCAGCAGAATATTCGTGTCGACGCTGCCGATGATGATCGGGCGGTTGTATTGCGGATTGAGCGCCTTGAATTCTTCTACCGACAGTTCTGCCAGCTGCGCTGCCAGCTTGATGTCGATGTCGCGCGTCTTGCCGATGGTGACGAAGTAAGGCTCGTTATCCACCCGCGGCAGCGTCACGCCGTACTGCGCCGGCCGGGCGATGATGTCCTTGACCGCCTGCAGCTTGGGATAGTAATTCTGCGTTTCCGCCGGCATCAGGCGCATCAGGCCGTTGAAGTCGGTCGGCAGGCCGGCCGCGGCATTTTTCTTGATGGCGCGCTGCACCGAGCCTTCGCCCCAGTTGTAGGCGGCCAGCGCAAGCTGCCAGTCGCCGAACATGCCGTACAGCTTTTCCAGGTAATTCAGCGCGGCTTCCGTCGAAGCCAGCACATCGCGCCGCTCGTCCTTGAAATCGCTTTGCTTGAGGTCGTAAGCGCGGCCCGTCGAGGGAATGAATTGCCACATGCCGGCCGCCTTGGCGCTGGAATACGCCTGCGGATTGAAGGCCGATTCGATAAACGGCAGCAGCGCCAGTTCGGTGGGCATGTTGCGCTTCTCAATTTCTTCCACGACGTGGTAGAGGTAGCGCGAAGCGCGCGTGGTGGTGCGGTGGATGTAGTCCGGGCGCGCGCTGTACCAGTCGGTCTGCGTCTGCACCAGCTTGTTGTCGAGATCCGGGATGGCGTAGCCCTTGCGGATGCGTTCCCAGAGATCCATCTCTGCCATGGCCAGGCCGTGGGATTGCGCCGGGTAGTCGGCCTGGGTATTGTCGTGCAGGTAGAGCGTAATGTCGGCGGCGCCGGCTGTGATGAATGCCTGGGAGCCAAGCAGCGCGACAGCAAGCAGAGCGGATCTGAATTTTATGGGCATGGCGCTAGTCAGGGGCCGACCCGGACATCTCTGCGGCAGTCGGCGACATGAGTAATGCGCCAGTGTAAGAAGGGGCCTTTGTTGCGTCAAGGAATTTTACAATTGGCAGCCCCTTGCTTTGCATTTTGTCAAAGCAGGTTTTATTTCCGCCAGGTACGTCATGCGCGACTGCATGGAAATTTTCAACTTGATATAGATCAATTGAAATCCTGGGGGCCTTTGCTATCGTCGGTAGCCGTGTACCAGCAAAAGGATTGCAATGTTGAAATCAGCCCTGCCGTTTCTCAAGTTTCGCGACAAGTCGCTGCTGCCGATCGTGCAGGGCGGCATGGGCGTGGGCGTTTCAGCACACCGCCTGGCAGGAACCGTGGCCAGCTACAATGCCTTCGGCACCATTTCCAGCGTGGATTTGCGCCATCATCATCCCGATCTTATGGCGTTGACCGGCAAGAGCCGGGACAAGGACTTGATCAACCGCGCCAACCTGACCGCGCTGGACCGCGAAATCCGCGCGGCCAAATCGCTTGCCGCCGGATGCGGGGTAGTGGCCGTCAACATCATGCGCGCCGTTTCCGAATATGCCAATTACGTGCGCCAGGCCTGTGAAAGCGGCGCCGAGGCCGTCGTCGTCGGCGCCGGCCTGCCGCTGGACCTGCCGGAACTGACGACGGATTTTCCGCAAGTCGGCCTGGTGCCCATCCTCTCGGATTCGCGCGGCATTGCCCTGGTGCTGAAAAAATGGATGCGCAAGCAGCGCCTGCCGGACGCCATCGTCATCGAAAATCCGCGTTACGCTGCCGGCCACCTCGGCGCCGCCCAGCCGGAAGATATCAAGGATGAGCGTTTCAACATGACACGCGTGCTGGAAGAGACCTTCGCGCTGTTCAAGGATCTCGGCATCGAGCGCGAGAACATTCCGCTGATCGCCGCCGGCGGCATCAACAGCCATGCCCAGGTGCGCGAGTTGCTGGGGTTGGGCGCCAACGCGGTGCAACTGGGCACCGCATTTGCCGTCACTGAAGAAGGCGACGCCCATGTCAACTTCAAGAAAGTGCTGACCGACGCGAAAAAGGAAGATGTCGTCACCTTCATGAGCGTGGCCGGTTTGCCGGCGCGCGGCGTGCGCACGCCCTGGTTGGCCGACTACCTGGAGAAGGAAGATCGGCTGAAAGCGAAAGCCGGGCCGAAGGAATGCCAGATGGCATTCGATTGCCTGCACCAGTGCGGCCTGCGCGACGGCAACCCGAAGGCGGGGCAATTCTGCATCGATACACGGCTGGCGTTTGCACTGAAGGGCGACATCAAGCGCGGCCTGTTCTTCCGCGGCTCCGAGCCGTTGCCTCTGGGGAATGCCATCCGGCCGGTGAAGGAGTTGCTGCAATTCCTGCTGACGGGCGAGCGTGCCGGCAGCCTGGATGCATCGGTAGGAGGCCTGTCCTCCGGCAGCCTGATACCTGCCTGATTTTCGTTAACGATAGACGTTCTTCCATTCCCGCAGTGCGGCAAATACCGCCACTGCATCATCCCGCCCCTGCGCCAGCCTTCCGGCCGTGCGCAGGCTGGCGCGGATTTCCTGCTGATCGCAACGCAGGAAGGGATTGGTCGCCTTTTCCATGGCGAGGGTGAAAGGCACCGTCGGCTCGCCTGCCGCCCGGCGCGCGCCATCGGCATCCAGGCGCGCGCGCAGGGCAGCATTGCCCGGTTCGACCGCATGCGCAAAGCGCAGGTTGGATAGGGTGTATTCATGGGCGCAATATACTTGCGTCGTCTCCGGCAATGCCGCCAGCGTCGCCAGCGAAGCCGCCATCTGTGCCGGCGTGCCTTCGAACAGGCGTCCGCAACCGGCGCCAAACAGCGTATCGCCGCAAAACAGCCAGCCCGGCTGCACCGCATGATAGGCGATATGGCCGCGCGTATGGCCGGGCACCGCGATCACTGCCAGTTCCAGCGCCGTTTGTCCCCCTGAGGCAAGCTCGGGCAGGCTCACGCGGTCGCCATCTTCCAGCGGATTTGACAGCAAGGCAATGTTATCGTGACGGGGGCCATATACAGGAACCTTGCGATGCTGCAATAATTGCGGCACGCCGCCGACATGGTCAGCATGGTGATGTGTCAGTAAAATAGCGCACAAGATCAAATTGTGCGTAGTCAGGGCGGTTATGATGGGAGCGGCGTCACCGGGGTCAACCGCCACGGCATGCGTGCCGTCATGGATCAGCCACAGGTAGTTGTCCGCAAACGCCGGAACTGCCAGCACATTCAGCATACAGATGCCACAAGCCTCTACTGAAAACACCATTATAACGCTGGGCGACTGGCTGCAGACGCCGCTGGGCAGCTACGTGCGCGAGTGGGAGCAGGCGCGTCTCGATACGCTGACGGCCGACATCTTCGGCTTCAATGCGTTGCAGATCGGCTTGCCGCAAATCGATGCCCTGCGCGCCAACCGCATGCCGCACAAGTGGCTGTCGGATGCGGCGCCGCTGCCTGCCAGCCCCGAGCCGGGCGCCGTCGACGGGCAGATCGGCCGGATTCCGCAAGTGGCGGTGACGCATGATTTTTCCGAATTGCCGTTCGCCTCGCACAGCCTGGACCTGGTGGTGCTGCCGCACGTCCTGGAGTTCGCCGCCGAGCCGCACCAGATCCTGCGCGAGGTCGAGCGGGTGCTGATCCCGGAAGGGCAGGTCATCGTGTGCGGCTTCAATCCCGCCAGCATGTGGGGCGCGCGCCAGCTGTGCGGGCGCATATCCGGCTCACCTTTCCTGCCGCCGCATGCCGAATTTCTCGGCATGCCACGCATCAAGGACTGGATGAAACTGCTCAATCTCGGCGTCAATCGCGGCTATTACGGTTGCTATGCGCCGCCTTTTCGCCGTGAAAAGTGGCTCAACCGCTTCCGCTTCATGGAAAACACCGGCGAAAAATGGTGCCCCTACCTGGGCGCCGTGTATATCGTGCAAGCCATCAAGCGCGTCAAGGGCATGCGCATGGTCGGCCCGGCATGGACGCGCCGGAATGCGCAAATGCCGCAAGGTGTGCCGGCAACTAATAAAATACGTAGAATCAAGTAATTCTTTTCATCTGGCATTGCTAATCAAATCGTGGAAAAAGTAGAGATTTATACAGACGGGGCCTGCAAGGGTAATCCGGGCGTCGGCGGCTGGGGCGCCTGGTTGCGCGCCGAAGGACATGAAAAGGAGCTGTTCGGCGGTGAACACAACACCACCAACAACCGCATGGAATTGCGCGCGGTGATCGAAGCCCTGTTGCTGCTCAAGCGCCCCTGCGAAGTGATCGTGCACACCGACAGCGAGTACGTGCAGAAGGGCATCAGCGAATGGATCCACGGGTGGAAAGCGCGCGGCTGGAAGACCGCGGCGCGCGCCCCGGTCAAGAATGTCGACCTGTGGCAGGCGCTCGACGAAGCGCAGGCGCGCCATCGCATCGAGTGGCGCTGGATCAAGGGCCATGCCGGCCATGAGGGCAATGAACGCGCCGACTCGCTCGCCAATCGCGGCGTCGAATCGGTACGCTAAGGAGAATCTGTGCGACAAATCGTCCTCGACACCGAAACCACGGGCCTGAGCGTCCGCGACGGCAACCGCATCATCGAAATCGGCTGCGTCGAACTCATCAACCGCCGCCTGACCGGCAATAACTTCCACCGCTATCTCAATCCCGGGCGCGATTCGGAAGAGGGTGCGCTGGCGGTGCACGGGCTGACTACCGAGTTCCTCTCGGATAAGCCGAAATTCGCTGAAATCGCCGAAGAATTCCGCACCTACGTGCAGGATGCCGAGGTCATTATCCATAACGCCGCCTTCGACCTGGCCTTCCTCAACGCCGAGCTTGACCGGCTCAACCTGCCGCCGTTCGAGAAGCACGTCGCCGAAGTCACGGATACGCTGCAGCAGGCCAAGATCATGTTCCCGGGCAAGCGAAACTCGCTCGATGCCTTGTGCGACCGCTTCGAGATCTCCAATGCCCATCGTACCCTGCACGGCGCCTTGCTGGATGCCGAGCTGCTGGCGGAAGTCTACCTGGCGATGACGCGCGGTCAGGAAAGCCTGACCATCGACCTGGGGGACGGTGGCGCGGAAGGGGGCGGCGCCGACGGCATTGTCGCGCCGCTGGAAAAGATCCTGGTGCTGGCTGCCAGCGCCGAAGAACTCGCCGAGCATGAAGCTACCCTGGACAAGCTGGACAAGGAAAGCAAGGGCGCTTGTATTTGGCGCGCTGCAATCACGAATTGATCCGCCGCGACTTTTGTGTAATAATGCGCACCTCGTTGGGCGGTTAGCTCAGTGGTAGAGCACTGCCTTCACACGGCAGGGGTCGCAGGTTCAAACCCTGCACCGCCCACCAACGGATACGCTGTAAGCCATCATTTCGACCAGCTCAATTGGTCACAGTTTGGTCAAGAATTAGCCTGCTGATGCAGGCTTTTTGCATTGTGGCCCCGCACGATAGGGCCAGCAATCATGACTTCTCCGCTAATGTGTGACGGACGCCATAGCAGCGCAAGATCGTTGCTATAGGCTTCCAAGATGCCTCCGGGCTGGCGGGTATGCGATGGCCCAAAGTCCCCTAGACGGTTTGTCTTGGTCCCGCAGGGGGAGAGGTGCTGCTAACATCGCCTGATAGCAGAGCAGCGGATGCGGAATCAGCACCCGACTACTACGTGCGACGAAAAGTAATTCAGCGCGGACAATCGCCAGGACGCTTTTTGGAAGACCTTCCATAACCGAACTCCGCTGTCGGCGTTTCCACAGCTGGAGGAAGAACTTGCCTTGTTGAAATATCCCATAAATATGGGATGCGCGGTACGCAAATAGTTGCTATACCTCAAGTAGGCGTTACGACACGTTATCTTGTCGATAATAAGGGGGGGTAACAACAATGAAAAAAACTTACGCAATACTGGTCGGGATTCTAATGCTGACCAGCTCGGCCGCTTTTGGTCACGGTGGCGGCCTTGATAAGAATGGCTGCCACAATGATCGAGTAAATGGTGGCTATCACTGCCATTGATTTAATCACCCGCTTCGGCGGGTTTTTTACTTCTCACTCCAGTATTTGCTTTTTTACTGTGCCTACCGCCTAGGATAGAGCCTGTGGATGATGCAGTGCTTATGGGACCAAAGCCTGCCGGGTCAGGTCGCCTTGGTACAGCAGGGGGCTGGCTATTACCTGCTTGGATTGCGGCTGTTAGCTGCTTCGGCCAGTCCGCTTGGGCCTCCTTGAATGCCTCCATGTCCACAATATCAGCATTCGTCATTGGCGGCGGGATTTCCAGCAACTGGGCTGTCGGCCAATTTGCTTTGACCTCTGGCCGCATGCCAGTATGAACCGATCCGAACGCCATCTTGCGCCATTCCTCGCGCGCGACCTCGAACGGGTTGCGATAATAAACCCGCTCGCAATCTGTATCGCCGCATTCCGTCAGCCGCGCTATAGCCGCTTCAAGTTCTTGCTGGTCGATGCCGGTGCGTGGCTTGGTCATTCTGCCTCCGTGCAAAGCATGAAGCAGTCAGGGTTGTCGATCAGCTTGCCATTGCGCAGCAGCTCATTGTTGTCATCAACGCGCTGGATCACATACATGGCCACGCCAGTGTCTTCATCCCGCAAACGACGCAAAACACGATATGGTGCGCCCTGAAGCTGAACATCGATGATGAGACTGCCGCGCTGGTAACGAAAGGTTGAAATCATGATAATTGCAAAATTCCATAAAGAAAAATTATCATAACTGATCAACAGCGCCGCTGTGCCTTAATGCGAACGGGCCGTACCGCGATCGATTTTCCTTAATACTGGTGAAAATTAAATTGAACATTTTTTTAAAATTGTCGCTATTGTCGATCCTGCTCGGTATTTATGTGAGTGATGCATATGCTTCATCGAGATATGCAATTGGCGAAATCTTATATGTGTGGGATTCAAAAGGAATTGTTTTGTATGAGCGGCCAGAGCTAAGCTCAACCAAGATTGCTCACCTTGGCTACGGTGAAAAGTTCAAGTTTATTAAAACCACGCAATATACGGCCGACTTAAATTATTTGGAAGGCGATATTGCCTTAACTCATGAATCGCAAAATAAAATTCACCTCGATGCAAATAAGGTGCGAAGTGGTTGGATAAAAGTTGCCGCAGGCGGGCATAAAGGATTTGTTACAGATCGTCTACTTTCTCGATTGCCGACGCTGAACTGTAATTCGATTCATGCAAAGACAGTCGATGAGCGAGAGTGCGAAAGTGAAATTCAGTATTCAGAGCGAATATTTGGATTGCAGTCAAAGAAGCAGTCGGTTGATTATTACAAAGGTGAGAAAACTATAACCACGGCCTATTTTTTTCGAAATGGGGTAAAAATTTTTGCTGTGGATGGCATGTACGCAGGCACGATTCAATGGGTGCTTCCTGGCTATGGATTTAATGACGGAATTCTTATTGCGAACGTCATTTATGGCCTCACCTCTACGTCTCCGATAAATATTATGGAAAAGCAAAAACTGGAGTATAAGCGTGACGAGATATCGTACGTTACAGTGCATGCGCAAGAAAAAAAATTGAATGTAAAAATCCGTTGGTCTGATTAAAGTCATCTGCTTTAAACCAGAGCAGCGTCGTGCTGAAAGGGCTGCGATTTTGATCGTGGAAGTCCTAAAAAATACTCCTGTTAACGATAGTGGCAAATTAATTTTTATAAACTGCCATGCGAAATTCCGCGGTTTCAAACTTCCTCATATCCAGGGCAAAGTGGCTCATTTGGCTGTGTGCATTAGCTAGTCTAAGTGCGCCCGTATCCCGATTCCTTCCGACGGATCAATTTGCGAACACGCAGTGGGCGCTCGAGCTTTTCGCCCACTGGCAATGGCTGTACATTATCGTGGGGGCGTTTTGCCTGTTCCTGCTGTTCATAGTCAGGCGGGCCTGGTGGCCGGTCATTCCCGCAGCGGTGCTGGGCAGTTCATTCTTTATGCAGTCGGCCACGCTGGAGCGTGGCACCGAGCCCGCTGGCGCCGAATCCGTGCTGACAGTCGGTACGACCAATCTGAACTTCGGTACGCGGGATTTCAGCGCCCTGACGCGCTGGCTTCTCTCCGCGGATGCACCCGATGTCGTGTTCCTGCAGGAATTCACCGCGCAGGCGCAAACGGCATTGCAGAACCCCGGCATTTCGTCACAATACCCCCATCGCCTGGAAGTGCCGCAGCAGGATCAGTTCGGCCTGGCGGTGCTGTCGCGTCATGCGTTGGCTGATATGGAGAAACTGGAGCCACAGGACATGCGGGAAACTTTGCGGCTGCGGGCCCGTCTTGCATGGAATGGCAAGACCGTTCATCTCAGTGCCTTGCATCCGATGCCGCCTGTGGATGCGGCGTATGCCCGCATTCGGGACCAGACGCTGTTCCAGGAGGCCGCGCATCTTTCGCAAGCAGGAGGGTTGGCCTTGATAGTGGGAGATTTTAATGCAACGCCGTGGACACGCGGGTTGTTTGATATCGATTCCAAAATGGCGCGTGCCAGCGGTTTTTCCGGCACCTGGCCCAACATGTTCGGCTGGCTGTCAGTTCTCCCGCTGGACCATGTTCTGGCATCACGCGAGTGGCAGGTGCTCGGCTCTGGTTTCGGACCGGATGTGGGATCGGATCATCGGCCGGTTGTCGTGAGATTGAGAGCGCGATAACGAGTGGGAGAGGCATCAGGTAGAACAGACAGGTATCACAAGCTCTCATCCAGCCTGACTTCCTTCATGATTGCAACCGCACAGCGTCATCACATCCTGCCCGCGCTGAACTCATGCCCTTACCCGTTTTTTGCGACCCGTCGTCCATCGACGTCAATCACGACTTCGCCATCCTCCTTGCTGAACGGTCCTTGTTGCGGCAAAGGCAGAATGTCGAGCACGACCTCGGATGGCCGGCATAGCCGCACACCTTGGGGCGTGACGACAAATGGCCTGTTGATGAGAATCGGGTGCGTAAGCATCGCGTCCAGCAATTCGTCGTCGGACAGCGCAGGATTGTCGAGACCCAGAGCCGCATAGGGCGTGCCCTTTTCCCGCAACGCTTCGCGCACGCTCAGGCCGGCGGCGGCAATCATTTCCCTGAGCGTATTCCGATCGGGCGGGTTCTTCACATACTCGACAATCACCGGCTCAACGCCGGTGTTGCGAATCAATGCCAGGGTATTGCGGGACGTGCCGCAATCGGGGTTGTGATAAATCGTGATGTTCATCGTATTCCTAAGCCTTTGCTTCGTACCATTGCTGCGAACGATTGACGACGCCGACCACGAGCAGCATCACCGGCACTTCGATCAGCACGCCGACCACCGTCGCCAGGGCGGCGCCCGACTGCAGGCCGAACAGGCTGATTGCCGTCGCCACTGCCAGCTCGAAGAAGTTGGAGGCGCCGATGAGGCTCGACGGCCCGGCAACGCAGTGCGGCACCTTCAGCTTGCGGTTCAGCAGGTAGGCCAGCCCCGAATTGAAAAACACCTGGATAAGAATTGGCACGGCCAGCAAGGCGATGATGAGCGGCTGCTGCGTGATGGCTTCGCCCTGGAAGGCGAACAGCAGCACCAGGGTCAGCAGCAGGGCGGAAATCGAATACGGCCCCAGCGCTGCCGCCGTGCGTTCGAGCGCGCCGGCTCCTTTTGCCAGCAGCGCCTTGCGGATCACCTGCGCCAGGATCACCGGCACGATGATGTACAGGCCGACCGAGGTAATCAGCGTATCCCAGGGAACGGTGATCGAAGCCAGCCCCAGCAGCAAGGCGACCAGCGGCGCAAACGCGACGATCATGATGGCATCGTTGAGCGCGACCTGTGACAGGGTGAAGTAGGGGTCGCCCTTGCACAGCTGGCTCCACACGAACACCATGGCCGTGCAGGGCGCCGCCGCCAGCAGGATGAGCCCGGCGATGTAGCTGTCCAGCTGCTCTGCCGGCAGCATGTCGGCAAACAGATGCCGGATGAAGAGCCACCCGAGAAACGCCATGGAAAACGGCTTCACCAGCCAGTTGATGAACAGCGTGACGCCGATGCCGCGCCACTGGCTCTTCACCTGCGTCAATGCGCCGAAGTCGATCTTGATCAGCATCGGGATGATCATGACCCAGATGAGAATGCCGACCGGGATATTGACTTTGGCGACTTCGAGTCTGGCAATTTCCTGGAACAGCCCCGGCAGCAGGCGGCCGAGCAGGATGCCGGCAACGATGCAGAGGACGACCCAGACGGTCAGGTAGCGTTCAAAAAAACCGATGGCCGGCGCGGCGCGGCTGGTGAGGGCAGTAGTGTCAGTGGTTGTCATTTGCAGGTGGTTCAGGAATGCTATGCGGACGCAACTGGCATGGCGCCAATCGCCTTGATTTTCAGTTGGATGGAATGCTCATCGAAGGCATGCAGCGGCAAGTTGACGAACTTGTCCATTCTCGTCATGATCTGGCGGAAGACCTTGGCAAACAGGGCGCGCTTTTCTTCATCGGTGCCTTTGAGCCCGGCCGGGTCTTCAAATCCCCAATGCGCGGTAGCCGGATGCCCCGGCCAGTATGGGCAAACTTCGCCGGCAGCGTTATCGCAGACCGTGATGACGAAATCCATTTTCGGCGCATCGGGGCGGGAAAACTCATCCCAGCTTTTGCTCCGCATGTTTTCCGTCGGATAGTAGTAATCGAAAGCCTTGATCTGTTCGACGGCAAATGGATTAACGCTGCCTCCCGGTTTGCTGCCGGCACTGTAGCCCTTGAAACGGCCTTTGCCCAGGATGGTGACCAGTGCTTCGGCCATGACGCTGCGGGCCGAGTTGCCCGTGCAGACAAACAGCACGTTATAAACCTTGCCGATGGTGTCGAGTTCCCGCTGGATCGCCATGCGCTCGAGCTTGTCAATCGGCAGATTCATGAACAGTTCAAGCCTGGTCTTGATTTCACGCCCGACTTTTGCAAAAGCGGCGCGCTTTTTCTCTTCCGAGCCTTGAACGGCTGCCGGATCCGGGAAGCCCCAGTGCGCAGTAATGGGTTGCCCCGGCCAGACCGGGCAGACTTCTCCGGCAGCCTTGTCGCAGACGGTGATGACGAAATCCATGTGTGGCGCGTCCGGGCCGGCAAACTCGTCCCAGCTCTTGCTGCGCAGATTTTCTACCGGATAGTTATGGCTTTTTGCCTGCTCAATGGCATGCGGATTCACGGCGCCGGCAGGATGGCTGCCGGCACTGAATGCGCGGAATTTTCCCTTCCCCAGCGTATCAAGCAAGGCTTCCGCCATGATGCTGCGAGAAGAGTTGCCGGTGCAGAGAAACAGTACGTTATAGATTTTGCCGGACATTGTGGCCTCGCGGATTCAGCAGCAGGATGAAGCTCCCCCGGCTGGGGTTGCTGGGACGCAGCAGGCCGTCTCTTCCTTTGTCCTGGCCGTCGCCAGCGGGATGCAGCAGGCAGCAGCGGCAGTGTCCGCCTTGTCCGCTTCGCCGAAGACCGGAATCGTATCCAGCGTATGGAAGGTTTCCCAGGCAATGCCCGATGGGTCATTCACCCAGTATTTGTCAGACTTTGCGTAGCAACATGCCACGCCTTCTTCTTTTTCCAGATCGGGTTGCAGCGATGCCAGGCGCGACTGCATCTCGCTCAGTTCATGGGCCGACTCGACCTGTATGCCCAGGTGATTCAAACCGATGTCTGCGCCGCGTTGAGAGATGGCGAAATTCACGCGAGGATCGTCCAGCATCCATTTCGCATAATCCGGCTTGACTACTGTGGGCGGGGTGGAAAACATGCCTGAATAGAATTTGATGCTGTCGGCGAGGTTGCCGACCGAGACGTGGACATGCAAGCGTTTCATGATGAGACTCCTTCTTGTGTCGCGCAGATGGTTTTGCCATCCCTGGAACAGGGATTCCCGCCGCAGCAGTTCTCTGTCAGGAATCCGAGCAGGGAATTCATTGTCTGGAAGTTGGCCGAATAGATCAGGGAGCGGCCTTCTTTTTTTTGCGCCACCATCTCGGCGTGCATCAACTCCTTGAGATGAAACGAGAGTGACGATGGCGGAAGGGCGAGCTGCTCGGCGATCCTGGTTGCCGCCAAGCCTTCCGGTCCGGCCTGCACCAGCAGGCGGAAAACGCCGATTCTCGATTCATGCGCCAGGGCGGCAAGTGCGGTGATGGCTTGTTTGTTTTCCATAATTCGATTAATCTCGAAATATAATTATTCGATATTATTGGAATAATCGAATAATTGCAAGTGCCTTTTGCGGAATTGGAAGAACCTAATCCTGGGGCAGCAGTTGCGGATTCCAGACCACTTCCCACAGGTGCCGGTCCGGGTCCTGGAAGTAACCGGCATAGCCACCCCAGAAGGTGTCTTGGGCGGGCTTGACGAGTGTTGCGCCGGCCGAGCAGGCCTGCGCCATTACGGCATCGACTTCCTCTTTTGTGCCAACGTTATGCCCCAGCGTCAGTTCGGTGGCGCACGGTGTGCCTTGCGCAAGGCCGGTGTCATGCGCGATGCTCTTGCGCGGCCACAGGGCCAGCTTCAATCCCGGCTGCAGGTCGAAAAAAGCGACTGCGCCATAGGGAAACTCTTTACCGACGATGCCTTCGGATTCAAGGCCAAGTCCGTCGCGATAAAATGCCAGCGCGCGCTCGAGATCGTCGACACCCAGGGTAATGACGGAAATGCGTGCTTTCATCCGCTGATAATATACGAAACCGGCGACATGATGCGTTCCGCCACCGAACATTTTAGATGACCGATTCCACTTCCATCGACGCCGCCTGCAGGGACGCAGCAGAGCTGATTTCCCAGGCGGACAGCCTGATCATCACGGCCGGCGCCGGCATCGGCATCGATTCCGGCCTGCCCGACTTCCGGGGGGATCACGGCTTCTGGAAAGCCTACCCTGCCCTGGGCAAGCTGGGCATGCGGTTTTTCGAAATTGCCAACCCGATGGCATTCCGCTCGATGCCGGCGACCGCCTGGGGATTTTATGGCCATCGCCTCAATCTGTACCGGCAAACCCGGCCGCATGCGGGATTCGCGTCGCTGCTGAACCTGTCCCGGCAGTTGCCCAACGGCGCCTTCGTCTTCACCAGCAATGTCGATGGTCAGTTTCAGAAAGCCGCCTTCGAGGCTGGCCGCATCCTGGAATGCCATGGCTCGATCCATCACCTGCAATGTTTCGGGGGTTGCGGCCAGCCGGTCTGGCCGGCAGACGATTTCGTGCCGGTGGTGGATGCCGAGAATTGCACCTTGCTGTCGGACTTGCCGGTTTGCCCCGCCTGCGCCGGCCTGGCGCGGCCGAACATCATGATGTTCGGGGACTGGGACTGGAATGGGGAAAATGCGGTACGTCAGCAATCGCGGTTCGAGGCCTGGATGGCGCGCGCAGAACGCCCGGTCGTCATCGAAATCGGCGCCGGCACGGCGATACCGACGGTGCGTTATTTCGGCGAAGAGCAGGGCTGCCCGCTGGTGCGCATCAATCCGACAGAGGCGCAGGTGGGTCTGGCACGGGATATTGCAATCCCGCTTGGCGCCGAGCAGGGGATCACCGCCATTGCCGAAGCGTTGGCAAACCTTGATTGATTTAATTAATGACAATAATGACAGGCGTTTGCTTCGGCATGCTGGAGTGGCATTTTGTCAGTTAGGACAGTAATCAATCGACTATAGGGAACAGGCCGCACGCCTGTCCTGCGGTCTGCACCAGCTCATCCGCAATAGGAGAAATCCCTATGTAGTCCTGCACCAGGGGGCTGGTGACTTGTTTCTTTCTGGTAAAGTTGCTTTTTAATTTTGCCAGCTGCTCATGTCCGACTCATCCAAGAAAAAAACCGTTTCCCTCGTGCTGGGCAGCGGCGGCGCGCGCGGTTATGCCCACATCGGCGTGATTCGCTACCTCGTAGAGAACGGTTACGAGATACGCTCGATCGCCGGCGCTTCGATGGGCGCGCTGATCGGCGGCATTTACGCCGCCGGCAAGCTGGAAGCCTATGCGGAATGGGTGGCGGCCCTGGAAAAAATGGACGTGATCCGCCTGCTCGACCCGGCGCTCAGCCGTTCCGGTCTGATCAAGGGCGATCGCGTGGTCGAGGAGATGCGCAAGCTGGTCGGCGATGTGAACATCGAGGATTTGCCGATTTCCTTCGTCGCCGTGGCGATGGATTACCACACCGGCAAGGAAATCTGGCTCAACAAGGGCGACCTCTTCGATGCGATCCGCGGCTCGATCGCCATCCCCATGATTTTCACGCCTTTCGAAGTCGATGGCCATTACCTGCTCGACGGCGGCATGGTGAATCCCGTTCCCATCGCGCCCACGCTCAACGACTTTACCGACATGACCGTGGTGGTGGGCCTGAGCGGGCGTGAAGAGTTGCGCCTGGCGCGCCAGGCGCCGGCACCGCAGGCGGTCGAGGAAAGTCCGATGCGCCAGCGCGTGCGCGCCTTCATGGAGGGCCTGGCGCTGAAGCCGAAGCCCGCGGCGCGCACCATCGGTATGGTGGATGTCGCCCTCAAGGCGATGGATACCATGCAGACGGCGATCACGCGCTTCAAGCTGGCGGCCTATTCGCCCGACGTGCTGATCGAGATACCGCACAATGCCTGCCAGATCCATGAATTCTGGCGCGCCGCCGAATTGATCTCGCTCGGGCATGCGCGCGCCGCGCGCGCCTTCAGCCGGCAGCCGGGCGTGCTCGAAGATGAGACGCGCAAGCAGGAAGCAGTGGGGAGGATTCCCGGCGCCTAGGCGCCATCGGGTTCCGGGTGGGTCATGACCTGGCTGCCGGGAACGATGGCATGGATTTCGCGCTCGATGTCGTCGAGCAGGGAATGCGTTTTGACGATGTCCCATTCCGGCGGCACCAGCACGTCGACATAGACGAAGCTGCGTGCGCCGGCCCGCCTGGTGCGCAGGTTGGCGAAGCGCGCGCCGCCGGGTTCCACATGGCGCTGCAGGCAGCCTTCGATCTGCGTCACGGTGGCGGCGGGCAGCGCCGTATCCATCAGGCCATGAGTCGAGGCGTGCAGCAGTCGCCAGCCTTCGGCAAGGATATGCAGGCCGACGGCGATGGCGATCACCGCATCCAGCCAGAGCAGGTCTGTAAGCCATACCATCAGCACACCGGCAATGACGCCGGCGGAGGTCCATACGTCCGTCATCAGGTGGCGCGCGCCGCCTTCCAGCGCGATCGAACGAAAGCGCACCGAGGCGCGGTGCATGGCCCGCGCCACCGCGAAATTGATCAGGCTGGCGGCAGTCGAGAAGGCCAGGCCCAGCCCCACCGCTTCCAGCGGCTGCGGCGCCAGCAGCCGCGGCGCGGCCGACCAGATGATGGCAGCCGCGGCGCAGAAAATCATGAGACCTTCAATGCCGCTGGAAAAATATTCCGCCTTGCTATGACCGAGCGGATGCTTCTGGTCCGGTGGCGCCAGGGCGATGGCCACCATGGCCATGCCGAACAGCGCCGCCACCAGGTTGACGACCGATTCCATTGCGTCGGACAGCAGGCCGACGGAGCCGGTCAGCCACCAGGCAATGGTCTTGAGCGCCATGGTGAGGAGGGCGGCAGCGGTCGATAGCCAGAAGTAGTGACGTGCTTGCATGCGGCGAGAAAAAAGGCGGCAGGCTGCCGCCGGTGATGCCAGTATATCAAGCCGGGCCGGCGGCGCGTGCGGAAAGTTGCAATCGGGCTTGCCGCCAGACGCGCATTGCCTGCAGCATGTTCCAGCCGAGCCAGGCCGCGGACAGGCCCAGCGCCAGTCCGGCAGGGCGCGCCAGCCATTGCGGCCACAACGGCGCGGCCGCCAGCAGGAGCAAGGCCGCCAGGTGCGCATTGAATTGCCGGCTTGCCGCCTTGTCGCTGATGACCTGGCGCACGTTCGGCGCCTTCATGCCCTGCGCGCCCATGTCATCGTGCAGGTGGTGCCACACCAGGAAGGGCACGATCTTGTACAGCATGCCGTTGATCACCGTGAAGGCGAAACCGACGATGAACAGCATGCCGACCGTCAGCGGCAGCCACTGCGCCTGCTGTAGCGGCGGCAACCACCTGCCGGCCGTGCCGAGCAGGATGGCGCCGCCCAGGCTGGTCATGGCGAGACGCCAGAAGCGCACAGCGGCATCTGGCGGGCGCTTGCGCTGGCGCAGCAGGCGCAGGGTGGCGACGCTGAACACCAGGAATGCGAGCGCTATTGCGGTGGCGGTGATGCCGCGGAGCCAGCCCGGCGCCGCCGGCGCCAGCGCAGCCAGCGACCATGCAGTCAGCGCAATTGCCACGAACGGGGCCAGCCAGCGCGCCAGCCGCGACGGATAGAGCGGCGTCACCTGGAACATCGGCACGACCTGGTAGGCCACGCCAAAGGTCAGCAGGCCGACCCAGGCCAGCAGCCCCCAGGCGGCATGGACGTTAGTGAGCGTCACCAGCGGCAGCGAGACTTGCCAGGCAAAGGCGCTGGCGGCGGTCGCGCCGAGCGTGACCGTGACCGCCAGTCCGGCAAGCGCCAGGCGAATCGCCGTCGCCGTCGCCGTGCGCGCCTGCGCGCGCCACAGACCGGCGGTGCAGGCCGCCAGCAGCCAGCCGAAGCCGGCGACCAGGCAAGCCAGCGCCAGGCGGAAAGCGATGGCCGAGGACGTGAGGAAGCCGGCTGCCAGCAGGAGCGTGCCCGCCACCAGCATGAGGTGGATGACGGTGGCGCCGGTGCGCTGCCATGGCAAGGCGACGCCGACCACGACGTGCAGGATCTGCGTCAGCGCGCCGACCATGACCATGCTCAGGAAGCCGAGCGTCAGCAGGTGAGTGAAGGCAAGGGTGGCGGGGGCCCAGCGGGAGATGAGCATGCCTGGGCCTTCCCACAGCAGCAGGATGGCTGCCAGCAGGGCGAACAGCGGCGCGGTCAGGAAAAAGCGCAGCGGCACCGCCAGTGGCGGCGATTGTTCAAGGGTGAGTACGCGTTGCATGCCGCCGCCATGGATGAGCGCTGTTGCCGCAGTCATTCTGCCGGCGCCGGCTTCCAGATCAGGATTTCGTAGCGGAAGTCGGGCAGCGTGCGGGTTTCATGAACATAGCCGTTGTTGGCCAGGATGCGGTACAGCGGCAGCGGCTCACGGTCGATCAGCATGCTCAGGCGCTGCTGCGGCTGCAACACGGAGAGCGCTTCCAGCACGCGCTCGAGCGGTTCGGGCGGCTCCAGTCCGCAGACGTCGAGATGCACGGTGTCGGTCATGGGTTTTATCCGGCAGCTGCCTTGTTGGTTTGTGCGGGGGATTCCAGTTGCGTCATGCGTTCCAGTATCTCTTCCCGGGCATCGCCCAGCACGCGGTCGGTCATGGGGTAAAGGACGCCTTCTTCCTTCATGTTGTGTTGTTGCAGCATGATGTGCAGAGTTTCTGCAATGCCGGCGAACGCGGCGCCGTCGCGATTCGCTACCGCGTCGCGCAATTCGGCGAGCATGGCACGGATCTGGTCATGCTCGCTGCGCATGACCGCGGTTGGCCCGGTCGTGTTGCCGGTCGCGGTTTCAAAGGCGGGAAACAGCACATACTCTTCCATGTTCAGGTGCAGGTCCATTTCACCGGAAAACTCGATCATCGCGGTGTCGGCTGCATCCCAGCGCGCCGCGCTGACTTCCTGCTCAAGCGTGGCAAATACGCCGTCACAATGCTTGTGGTCGGTGCACATGTAATTGGTGATGGTTTCCATTTTCTTCCTGGACAAAGGTTGATGATTGATTGTCGCGCCAGCGCGCGCACGGCTTCCTTGATGCAAATTAAGCATTCCGGCAAGGGGCAAGGGCGATTGCCGCGCTGCCGGCGACCGCTATGCGGCACGTACGGAAAATGCCGGAAACAGCGCCGCCACTTTGCCGGGCAGGTGCGTCGATGGATAGTCGGATACTGTCGCTGCATTCAGTGCGGCGCTGGCGCAGCCCTGCTTGCGAAAGATCTGCAGCGTGTAATTACGCACGCCCATGTCCGCCAAGGTGCCAGTCATGGTCTTCGAATGGCGCCTTTATGTCAAGATTGGCCGGTTCGGCAGCGGCAGGACGGGAACAGTGGAAAAGCAGTTCTGAACCGCTTCAGCTGCAGCAACCGCCGCAGCAGCTGCCCTGTCCGGACAGGGCGGTGTCGGGCGTGGAATTCGGGAAGCCGGCCTGTGACAGGGCCTGTCGCAATTGATCCAGTTCCAGTCGGGCATCGTCGAAGCGCACTTCCACCTGGCTGCGCAGCAGTGAAATCCTGGCGTCGGCAATGCCGTCGATGCGTTCCAGCGTGGCGCCAAGCGTGCGGGCGGCGGCTTCGGAAGACAGGCCGGTAATGGTCAGGGTGGCAGTTTGCATGGCATTCCTCGGGTGGTTGGGATAGGATGGGCGTATGGTAGGCGGCTAGCTCCGCGACGGTACATGATTTGGATCAAGCGTAAAATAATTGATGCATATCATATGAATGTTTTAGGCGCATTGCCTAGGATTGTGCATCTGCATGGGAACTGCATATTTGTGAGAACTACATGGCACTGATCACGATAGAAGAAAAGGAAAAGCCGGCAGACCAGGCAAAGGGGTTCGGCAGCATGCCTGTATGGCGCCTGGGCTTTCGCCCCTTTTACCTGCTCGCGGCGGCATTTGCCGTCGTCAGCGTGCCGCTGTGGCTGGCGCGCTATTTCGGCGTGGCGCAGGGGCTGCCCCATGTCGGCCTGGGCTGGCACGTGCATGAAATGGTGTTCGGCTTCACGCTGGCCGTGATCATCGGCTTTCTCTACACGGCCGGCCGCAACTGGACTGGCCTGTGGACACCGCGCGGCACGCAGCTGGCAGCGCTGGCGGGGCTCTGGATTGCAGGGCGCCTGGCCATGCTCGGTCCGCCGCTGCCGGCGGCCGTGGTCGACCTGGCATTCCTGCCGCTGGCCACGTGGCCGATGTACGTCGTTCTGAAAAGATCCGCCAACCGCCGCAATTACTTCCTGCTGGGCTTGCTCGGCCTGCTGACGCTGGCCAATGCCTGCTACCACGCCGCCGCCAACGGCTGGCTGGCGCTGTCGCCGCTGCAGCCGCTGCATGCCGCAATCCTGGTGATCGTGATGCTCGAAACGGTGATTGCCGGGCGCATCATTCCGGGCTTTACCGCCAACGCGCTGCCCGGCGTCAAGCCAGTCGTGGACGCGCCGCGCGACCGCATCATCGTGGCCTTCACGGTGCTGGCATGCCTGGCCTGGGTGGCCGGCATGCCGCCGGTGCTGACCGCATCGCTGGCGCTGGGCGCGGCCGTGTCGCAGCTGCTGCGGCTGGCCGGCTGGCGCAGCATGCGCACGCTGCGCAATCCGCTGCTGTGGATCCTGCACGTGTCGTACGGCTGGATTCCGGTCGGCTTCGTGCTGCTGGGCCTGGCCGCGCTCGGCGTAGTGACCGCCAGCGCTGCCTTCCATGTGCTGGCAATCGGCGCGCTGGCCGGGATGATCATCGGCATGCTGACCCGCACGGCGCTGGGCCATACCGGGCGCCCGCTGAAATCCCGCCGCAGCGAACTGGTGATGTACTGGCTGGTGCAGGCAGGCACGCTGGCGCGCCTGTGGGCGGCGCTGGATGCGGGCCCGGGGCGTAATGCCGCGCTGGTGCTGTCGGCCGCCGCCTGGTCGGCTGCTTTCCTGCTGTACGTGATCGTATATGCCCCTTACCTGTTGGCCGCGCGCGTGGATGGCAAGGAGGGTTGAATAGCGCGCAATTCCGGGGGAAGTCTGGCATTTTGGCCAGCAAAGCGGGCTTTCTGACACACTCCTGACACACGGGCGCGATTTGTTCGTAAAATGAAACAATTCGAGTCGTATGCGGGTGGTTATCGATGCGTTTGCTGCTGGTTGAAGATGATGCGATGGTGGGCGAAAGCCTGCGCAAGGCATTGCGTCAGGACGGGTTCACGGTCGACTGGGTCAGGGATGGACGCGCCGCCGAGCTGGCAGCGGCAGGAGAGGGCTATGATCTGATGCTGCTCGATCTCGGTCTGCCGAAGAAGGATGGCCTGGAAGTGCTGGCGTCGGTGCGCAAGAGCGGCAACCGCTTGCCAATCATGGTGCTGACGGCGCGCGATGCGGTGTGCGACCGCGTCAAGGGCCTGGATGCCGGCGCCGACGATTACATGATCAAGCCCTTCGATTTCGGCGAGCTGCTGGCGCGCATCCGCGCCCTGCTGCGGCGCCAGGCCGGCCGTGTCGATACGGTGATCCGGCTGGGCGAGCTGGTGCTGAATCCGGTCAGCCGGGAAGTTTCTTTCAAAGGACAGCCGGTGGTGCTGTCCGGCCGCGAATTTTCATTGCTGGCGGCTTTCCTGGACCGTCCGGGCGCTGTGCTCTCGCTGACCCAGCTCAGCGAAAAGATCTACGGCTGGGACGATGACGTGGGCAGCAATACCGTCGAGGTGTACATCCATTCCTTGCGCAAGAAGCTGGGTGCGGACTTCATCAAGAACGTGCGCGGGGTCGGCTATATGGTGCCGCGCCCGGCATGACATCGCTGCGCAACACGCTGCTGGCGTGGCTCCTGATCGGGGTTTCCACCGCAATCTGCCTGGCGGCGGTGCTGGTGTATTACCAGGCGCGCAACCAGACCAATGAACTGGCTGACCGGCAGATGATGCAAATGGTGGCGTCGCTGCCTGAGCCGCCCGGGCCGGTCATCGCCACGCGCGCGCCAAAGGCCAGCCTGCACGACGATTTCGTCGTGCAGGTATGGGACAGCGCCAACGGCTTCCAGCTCTACAATTCGCATGGCAACGTCAATCTGCCTCTACCCGTCGGTGACGGTTTTCATAACATCAATGTCGAAGGCACCCCCTGGCGCATCTATAACGCCAGCCTGGGGGACACGTCGGTACAGGTGGCGCAGTTGTCCAGTGCCCGACACGAGCTGGCAGCGACGGTGGCGCTGCGCACGGTGGCGCCGCTGATACTGCTGCTGCCTTTTCTGGGCGCGCTGATCTGGGTCACGGTCGGACGCAGCCTGGCGGCGGTGCGGCGCGTGGCGGCGCAGGTGCGCGCGCGCGACGTCAATGCCCTGACCGATATCCCCGACAGCGAGTTGCCGCGTGAAGTATTGCCCCTGACGCATGCCTTCAATGCCTTGCTGTCGCGCTTGCGGCGTGCGGGCGATGCGCAGACCGATTTCATCGCCGACGCGGCGCACGAATTCAAGACGCCGCTGACGGCGCTCAGGCTGCAGGCCCAGCTGGCCGAGCGTGCCGTCAGCGACGAGGAGCGCCGCCAGGCCTTTGCCGACCTGAAGGGCGGCCTGGACCGGGCCATTCACCTGGTCCACCAGCTGATCACGCACGCGCGCCAGAACCAGACGGTAGCGCACCGCAATTACAGCCGGGTCGACCTGGTGGCGCTGGCGCGCGAGGTGGTCGGCGACCTGGCGCCGCTGGCAACCGATCGCGGCATCGATCTGGGCATCAATGCCGATCATCCCGCGTCGATCCGCGGCGACCTGGAAGCCTTGCGAATCCTGATCAATAACCTGGTCGATAACGCCGTGCGCTATACCCCCGAGGGTGGCCTGGTGGACATTTCCATCCAGCCGCGCCTGGGCGGCGTAGTCGTCGCCGTCGACGATTCCGGGCCCGGCATTCCCGAAGCGGAAATGACGCGCGCGCTGGACCGCTTTTACCGCGTCCCCGGCACGCCGTCGGAAGGCAGTGGCCTGGGCCTGGCCATCGTCAAGGAAATCGCCCATGCCCATGGCGCGGAAATTCGTCTGCGCAACCGGGAAAGGGGCTTGCATGTGGAGATTATTTTCCGTAGGGAAAGTTGACCGGAATTGAGATTCTGTTAATGTGTTTTCTTATGTGCAAAAAATTAAGTTTGCTTTAAATCTGCGCACATAAGATGTCCCGGGCAAGTTTGCCAAAAGGCGACAATGCTGCCGAAAGAGACGCTTTTGGCCAAATGATAATAAAACAGTTCTCACTGAATGGAGATGGCATGCGCACTACCCTGAAACTCATGAGCGCCGCAGTCTGCGGCACCTTCGCGCTTGGCATGGCCGGCACGGCCTCGGCACAGATTTCCGGTGACACGATCAAGATCGGCCTGCTGACCGACATGTCCAGCGTGTACGCGGACGTGGATGGCCCCAACGGCGCGGAAGCCGTGCGCATGGCGATTGCCGACTTTGGCGGCACGCTCAACGGCAAGAAGATCGAATTCATCTCGGCCGACCACCTGAACAAGGCCGACATCGCCGCGTCCAAGGCGCGCGAATGGATCGACCGCGAAGGCGTCGACATGATCCTGGGCGGCACCAACTCCGGCGCCAACCTGGCCATGGCCAAGATTGCTGCGGAAAAGAAAAAGCCCTTCATCTCGATCGGCGCCGGCTCCTCGCGCCTGACCAATGAAGACTGCACCGCCTACACTGTGCATTACGCCTACGACACCGTGGCGCTGGCCCGCGGCACCGGTGGTGCCACCGTCAAGCAGGGCGGCAAGGACTGGTTCTTCCTGACCGCCGACTATGCCTTCGGCCATTCGCTGGAAAAAGATACGGCCGACGTGGTGAAAGCCAACGGCGGCACCGTCAAGGGCCAGGTCAAGCACCCGCTGAACGCGTCGGACTTCTCGTCGTTCCTGCTGCAGGCGCAGTCAAGCAAGGCGCAGATCCTGGGTCTGGCCAATGCCGGCGGCGACTTCGTCAATGCCGTCAAGGCAGCCAACGAGTTCGGCATCACCAAGAACATGAAGCTGGCGGGCATGCTGGTGTTCATCACCGACATCCACTCGCTGGGCCTGAACCTGACGCAGGGCATGTACCTGACCGATGGCTGGTACTGGGATCAGAACGCGGAATCGCGCGCCTGGGCGAAGAAGTTCTTTGCCAAGACCAAGAAGATGCCGACCATGCTGCACGCGGCCGACTACTCGGCGGCGACGCAGTACCTGAATGCGGTCAAGGCCACCGGCACGGATGATGGCGACAAGGTCATGGCGCACCTGAAAGCGACCAAGATCAACGACATGTTTGCCAAGAATGGCGTGATCCGTCCGGACGGGCGCATGGTGCACGACATGTACCTGGTGCAGGTGAAGACGCCGGCGGAATCGAAGTATCCGTGGGATTACTACAAGGTGGTGCAAACCATCCCCGGCGACCAGGCTTACATGAGCAAGGCCGAGTCCAAGTGCGCACTCTGGAAATAATCTGATCGTATCCGCGGCATTCGCTGGCTGCGGATGCCGTTTTTCAGCCCGCCAGTACCATCATCGATAAGTAAAGGAAACCAACATAATGAGACGTCACGTACTTTCGGCCCTGGCCGTTCTGTGCGCAGCAGGTGCTGCGACATCGGTGCAAGCCAAGGACATCAAGATTGCCCACATTTATTGCAAGACGGGCATCCTGGAAGCCTACGGCAAGCAGACCCAGGTCGGCCTGAAGCTGGGCCTGCAATACGCCACCAAAGGCACCAACGAAGTCGCCGGCAACAAGCTGGTGCTCATCGAAAAAGATGACCAGTGCAAGCCCGACATCGGCAAGGCCCAGCTGACCGCAGCCTTCCAGGACGAAGACGCTGACCTGGCCGTGGGCCCGACCGCCTCCGGCGTGGCGCTGGCCATGCTGCCGGTTGCCGAAGAATTCCAGAAAGTGCTGATCGTCGAGCCGGCCGTGGCGGACGCCATCACCGGTGAAAAGTGGAACAAGTACATTTTCCGCACCGGCCGCAACTCGTCGCAGGACGCCATCTCCAACGCCGTGGCGCTGGACCGTGAAGGCGTGACCATCGCTACCCTGGCGCAAGATTCGGCGTTTGGCCGTGACGGCGTCAAGGCGTTCAAGGGCGCGCTGAAGAAATCCAAGCTGGTGCATGAAGAGTACCTGCCGGCATCGACCACCGACTTCACCGCCGGTGCGCAACGCCTGTTCGACAAGCTGAAAGACCAGCCGGGCCGCAAGATCATCTGGATCGTGTGGGCAGGCGCGGGCAACCCGTTCAAGATTGCTGACCTGAACCCGGGCCGCCTGGGCATTGAAATCTCCACTGGCGGCAACATTCTGCCGGTGCTGTCGGCCTACAAGGCATTCCCGGGCATGGAAGGCGCCGCGTACTACTACTACGGCATCCCGAAGAACCCGGTGAACAACTGGCTGAACTCGGAACACTACAAGCTGTTCAAGTCGCCGCCTGATTTCTTCACCGCCGGTGGCATGGCAGCGGGTATTGCCGTGGTTGAAGCACTGAAGAAGACCGGTGGCAATCCGAGCGCCGACAAGCTGATTCCGGCCATGGAAGGCATGAGCTTCGAAACGCCGAAGGGCAAGATGACCTTCCGCAAGGAAGATCACCAGGCCATGCAATCGATGTACCACTTCAAGATCAAGAACGACCCCGCATTCACCTGGGCCGTGCCTGAGCTGGTACGCGAAATCAAGCCGGAAGAAATGGATATCCCCATCCGCAACAAGCGTTAATCCCACGCTGCAAGCGCCCGCGCAAGCGGGTGCTGCAAGCAGAAACGCCTCCCGCAAGGGAGGCGTTTTTTATGCGGGCGCGGATCGAGTGATTGCGCGCTCAGTCCAGCGTGGCTACCACCGGGGTATGATCGGAAGGCTGTTCCCACTTGCGCGGCGCCTTGTCGATGATGCAGGCACTGCAGCGCGCCGCCAGCGTCGGCGTCAGCAGGATGTGGTCGATGCGCAGCCCCATGTTGCGCCGGAATGCCATTTGCCGGTAATCCCACCAGCTGAAAAGCTTCTCGGGCTGCTCGAACAGGCGGAAGGCATCCTTCAGGTTCATCTCCAGCAGCTGGTTGAAGGCTGCGCGTTCCGGCGGCGACACCAGCACGCTGCCTTGCCAGGCTGCCGGGTCATGCACGTCGCGGTCTTCCGGGGCGATGTTGTAATCGCCCAGCAAGGCCAGTTGCTCGTGGCCGCCAAGCTCTTCGGCCAGCCAGCGATGCAGACCTTCAAGCCAGCGCAGCTTGTAGCCGTACTTGTCGGAATCAAGCGACTGGCCGTTAGGGATGTAAGCGCAGATGACGCGCACGCCATCGATGGTCGCGGTGATCAGGCGCTGCTGCTCATCCTCGAAATGCGGGTTGCCCTTGAGGACATCGGTCATCGGCCGGCGCGACAGGATCGCTACGCCGTTATAAGTCTTTTGTCCGGTAAAGGCGACCTGGTAACCGGCGGCTTCGATCTCGGCAACCGGAAATTTGTCATCGGTGAGCTTGGTCTCCTGCAGGCAGAGCACATCTACCGGGTTGTCGGCCAGCCATTGCAGCACTTGCGGCAGGCGCACCTTTAGCGAGTTAACGTTCCAGGTGGCCAGTTTCATGCAGTTTTCTTGCCTTTGCCCGCCAGTTTTTGCGCCTGCGCGCGCCGCACCAGGAATGTGGTCAGCAAGGGCACCGGCCGTCCGGTGGCGCCTTTGGCCGCGCCGCTCTTCCAGGCAGTGCCGGCGATGTCCAGGTGCACCCAGGTGTACTTGCGGGTGTAGCGCTCCAGGAAGCAGGCCGCGGTGATGCTGCCGGCGGGCGCGCCGCCGATATTGGCCATGTCGGCAAAGTTCGATTTCAGCTGCTCCTGGTAGCTGTCTTCGATGGGCAGGCGCCAGGCAGTATCGCCGCTGGCCTTGCCGGCGGCCAGCAACTCGTTGGCCAGCGCGTCGTGGGCATCGTCGTGGCGGCTGAACAGCCCCGAATTGTGATGGCCCAGCGCGGTGATGCAGGCGCCCGTGAGGGTGGCGATATCGATCACCGCAGCCGGCTTGAAGCGCTCGGCGTAGGTCAGTGCGTCGCAGAGGACCAGGCGGCCTTCCGCGTCCGTATTGAGGATCTCGATGGTTTGCCCGGACATCGAGGTGACGATGTCGCCGGGCTTGGTCGCGCGGCCGGAAGGCATGTTCTCGGTGGCCGGGATGATGCCGACGACGTTGAGGCCGAGCGCGAGTTCGGCGATGGCGCGCATGGTGCCCAGGACCGACGCCGCACCGCACATGTCATACTTCATTTCATCCATGCCGCCGCCGGGCTTGAGCGAAATGCCGCCGGAATCGAAGGTAATGCCCTTGCCTACCAGTACGACCGGCGCATCCTTGGCCTTGCCTCCCATGTGTTTGAGGACGATGAACTTGGGCGGCTCGTCGGTGCCGTTGGTGACCGAGAGCAGGCTGCCCATCTTCAGGGCTTGCATCTGCTTGCGGTCGAGCACTTCGACGCCGAGCCCGAATTCGCGCGCGAGCTTTTTCGCGGTCTGGGCAAGGTAGGTGGGCGTGCAGACATTGGGCGGCAGGTTGCCAAGGTCGCGCGTCAGGTCCATGCCATTGGCCATGGCGACACTTTCCCCCAGGGCAGCCTTTGCCGGCGCCACCCCTTGCTGGGCGATGGCAAAGGCGATTTTGCGGACGCCGCGGGGCGCGGCTTCCTTCTTGCTTTTCATGGCATCGAAGCGGTAGGCATGCTCGCGCAATGCCAGCACGCCCGCCTGCACCGCCCAGCACAGGTCGCGCGATGTGACCTGGTCCCAGGGCAGGGCGATCACGGCGTCGTTACCACCGAGCGTTGCCAGCACGCGCGCGACAGCCTGCAGCGCGCTGATGAAATTCTTGTCGGAGATGGCGCTGTCCTTGCCCAGGCCGACCAGCAGGATGCGTTCCGCGGCAGCGCCTGTGTCGCGCAGCAGCAGGGTGGTGCCGGGCTTGCCGCTGATGTCACCGGACTTGACCGCGGCGCTCAGCACGCCCTTGGCATCTGCTTGACGCGCCGCCTCGGACAGTTTCCCGTCTTCAAATACGGCAAGCACCAGGCATGCGGTTTTCAGGGTGTCTGCAGGGTTTTTTGCGTCGGTTGATTTTATGCTAAAGTCCATGCCATTCTCCGTAGTCTATCCCCCCAATTATATAGTCAATGATTTTCGAGCGCGCTTTCCGACGCGAACTGGTCAGCATAGCTGGTGCGGTCTTCACCACGCTGTTTACCATCACCGTCACCATCATGCTGATCAAGATCCTGGGCCAGGCGGCCGGGGGCAAGATCGCGTCCGCCGATGTGGTGGCCATGCTGGGCTTTGCCGCGCTCGGTTACTCGCCCTACATCCTGATCCTGACGGGTTTCATTTCGGTGCTGCTGGTGATTACGCGCAGTTACCAGGATTCCGAAATGGTGGTCTGGTTTGCTTCCGGCCTGGGGCTGACCCGCTGGATCAAGCCGGTGCTGTCTTTCGGCATTCCGGTGGTGATCCTGACCGGCTTGCTCAGTTTCGTCGTCACGCCCTGGGCAAACGGCCAGAGCGCGGAATTCCGCGAGCGTTTCGCCAAGCGCGAAGACATCGCCCGCGTGTCGCCCGGCCGCTTCCAGGAATCCTCTTCGATGGATCGGGTATTCTTTGTCGAGGGCGTCTCCGGCGACGACCTCAATGTGCGCAATATTTTCGTCAGTACGCGCGAACCGGACGGCAAGTCCAGCGTGGTGGTGGCGCGCGAAGGCACGGTCGAAATCGACCGCCACGGCGACAAGTTCCTGGTGATGCAGCAGGGCAGGCGCTACGATGGCGCGCCCGGCGGACAGGAATTCCAGTTGATGGAGTTCGAGCGCTACGGCGTGCTGGTCTCGCGCGAATCGCAGGAACTGGTGGGCGACAGGTCGGCGCGCGCGCTGCCGACGCCCGCGCTGCTGGCCGAGCCGAACCGCTTCAATCTGAGTGAATTACTGTGGCGTATTGCCACGCCGCTCATGGCGCTGCTGCTGATGCTTCTGGCGATCCCGCTCGGTTTCGTCAATCCGCGCGGCGGCCGCTCTGCCAACCTGATGGTCGCGCTGCTGCTGGCGGTGGTGTACAGCAACCTGATCAGCGTGCTGCGCGTCTCCGTGGTGCAGGGAAAGATGTCCTTCGCCATGGCGTGGTGGCCGGTGCACGTGGTCGTGCTGCTGGTGGCGCTGGGGCTGTTCGCCTGGCGCATCAACGTCAACAGCGCCTGGCACCCGCTGGTACTGTGGGCCGCGCTCAAGCGCAGCATGCGGGGAGGAAGTCCTGCATGAAGACCTTGCAGCGTTATGTCCTGTCGGAAGTCATGGTCTCGGTCGGTTTCGTGCTCGTGGCTTTCCTTGCGCTGTTCGCCTTTTTCGACTTGCTGGGTGAGCTGTCGACCGTGGGGCAGGGCGGCTACACTTTCCAGGGCGCGCTGATCTACGTGCTGCTGGGCTTGCCGGGTTATGCCTATGAGCTCATGCCGATCGCCGCGCTGATCGGCGCCATCTATTCGCTGTCGCAGTTCGCTTCGCGCTCGGAATTCACCATCATGCGCGTCTCCGGCATGTCGACCGCGCAGGCGGGCATGATGCTGGCCAAGGCAGGGCTGGTGTTCGCGCTGGCGACGGTGGTGTTCGGCGAATTGGTCGCTCCGAAGGCCAGCGAGCTGGCGGAGAAATGGAAGCTGCGCGCCCAGGGCGCCAGCCTGTCGCAGGAATTCCGTTCCGGCCTGTGGGCCAAGGATGTCATCAAGGCCGACGATGGCCGCGGCAAGCCGACCGGTTCGCGCTTTCTCAATGTGCGCGAGGTGCGCCCGGATGGCTCGCTGCTGGGCTTGCGCATCTACGAATTCGATCTCGACTTTCATCTGCGCGCCGAGTTGACGGCTGCAAATGCCGTCTACCTCGGCAACAATGCCTGGATGCTGCGCCAGGTGACGCAGACTACTTTCTCGCCCGATGCATTCCGCAGCCCCACCGGTGATCGTGACGGTAGCACCGGCATTGGCGTGCGGGAGCTGGCGGAATTCCGCATGGTTTCCGAAATCACGCCGGAAATCCTGTCGGTGGTGTTCGCCGACCCGGATCGCATGTCCGCGCGCGACCTTGCCGCCTATACCCAGCACCTGGCAGAGAACCGCCAGGCGACCAATCGCTACGAGATCGCTTTCTGGAAGAAAGTGATTTATCCCTTTGCCGTGTTCGTGATGCTGGCGCTGGCGCTGCCTTTTGCCTACTTGCATTTCCGTTCTGGCGCGGTGAGCATGAAGATATTTGCCGGCATTATGCTCGGCGTGGCTTTTCACCTGATAAACAACCTTTTTTCCCATCTCGGCCTGATCAATACTTGGCCACCGCTGGCAACCGCGGTGTTGCCCAGCGCGCTATTCCTGCTGATGGCCATCGGCATGCTGTGGTGGGTGGAGCGGCACTAGAATGACGACCCGTGCCCTGATCCTGTTTGCGCATGGCGCGCGCGATGCCCGCTGGGCAGCGCCCTTCGAACGCCTGCGCGAACGCCTGCGCCGGCGCCTGCCGGATGTGGCGGTGGAACTGGCTTTCCTGGAACTGATGTCGCCGCGCCTGCCGGACCTGGTGCGCGAGCTGGCCGGCCGCGGCTGTACCGACATTACCGTGGTGCCGGTGTTTTTCGGCCAGGGCGGGCACGTCCTGCGCGATTTGCCCTTGATCGTGGAAGAGTTGCGCCTGGCGCATCCGAACCTGGCGCTGCGCGTGGCCGGCGCCGTCGGTGAAGCCGACAGCGTGCTCGATGCCATTGCTGGCTATTGCATCGACAGCTTGCAGGTAAACGCGCCGCCGGCCTGAGCCGGGCTTACTTCCGCGGCGCCAGCGCGCGTCCGAACATCACCAAGACCGGGCCCTGGCAAGCTTCCAGGCCCCTTTCCAGCTGCTCCAGGGTCAGGTGCAGGATGCGCTCATCGGGCCGGCTGCAGTTTTCCACTACCAGCACTGGCAACTGCGGCGGCTCGCCGCGCGCGCGCAGGTTGCGTGCCGTGGCAATGGCTTCCTTGCCGCCCATGTATTGCGCCAGGGTGTCGCAATCGGGCAGGGTGGCCATTTCCGGCTGGCCCGGGGCGGTGCTGGAAGTGAAGAAGGCGACGCTGCGGGCAATGCCGCGGCGTGTCAGCGGCATCTTGCTGGACGCGGCGGCGGCCAGCGCGGCAGTAATGCCGGGAACGATTTCAACATCGATGCCGACGGCCTCCAGGGCGCGCAACTCTTCATCGGCGCGGCCGAACAGCATCGGGTCGCCGCCCTTCAGACGCACCACGCGGCGATACTGTTGCGCGCATTCCAGCAGCAGGCGATTGATGGCTTCCTGCGCCGTGGAGCGCTGGCCGGAGCGCTTGCCGACCGGTATCCTGAGCGCCTGCGGGCACAGTTGCAGCATTTCCTCGGTGACCAAGGCGTCGTGCAGCACGACTTCGGCCTGCGCCAGGATGCGGGCGCCGCGCACGGTGATCAGGTCGGCGGCGCCGGGGCCGGCGCCGACCAGCCAAACCTTGCCGTAAGCGCTGGCCCCCGCTGCTGCGTCGATGCGTGACATGGCGAAGAACGGATCTCAGCCGAGGCGGATCATGCCGGCGGCAACCGTCTGGTGCGTGACTTCATCGATCAGGATGAAGGAGCCGGTGGCGCGGATGGCATCGTAGGCGTCGGCCGCCAGCGGCTGCTGGGCGGTGACGGTGATGCGTGCGATGTCGTTGAGCCTGACGGTATCGCCGGGGCGATGCGCCTGCGTATTGATGTCGAACAGCGAGTCGATGCTGGTCACGCGCGCGGCCACCTGCTTGGTGGTGTGCTTGAGCCAGTACTTGCGGCGCATGTCGAGCGGTTCTTCCGACAGCCAGCAAACGTCGGCGTCGATGCTTTTCAGCTGCGTCGCGGGTTGTGCGGCATCGGCCAGCATGTCGCCGCGCGAGATGTCGAGATATTCCTCCAGCAGCAGCGTGACCGACTGGCCGGCGCTGGCGCTGTCGAGCGAGCCGTCCAGGGTGACGATGTCCTTGACGGTGGCGGTCAGGCCGGTGGGTTGCACCTGCAGCTTGTCGCCCTTGCTGACCTTGCCGGATTCGATGCGGCCCATGTAGCCGCGGAAGTCCTCGGCCAGGTGGCCGCCGTGGCGCGCCACCAGCTGCACCGGGAAGCGGAACGGTTCTTCGTGGGCGTCGTCGTATACCGTCAGCGATTCCAGCAACTCGATCAGTGTCGGGCCTTCGTACCAGGGCATGTTGCCGCCGCGCTCGACGACGTTGTCGCCGGCCAGCGCCGACAGCGGGATCGCATGCACGCCGGTCAGGCCGATCTGCTGCGCGAACTTGCGGTATTCGCCGATGATGCGGTCATACACGCTGCGGTCGTAATTGACCAGGTCCATCTTGTTGACGGCGACGATCACGTGTTCGATGCGCAGCAGGCGCGCGATGGTGGAGTGGCGCTTGGTCTGCGTGAGCAGCTCGACGCTGCCGTCGTCGCCCAGCTTGACCTTGGACACGTCGACCAGGATGATGACCGCGTCCGCCGTCGAGGCGCCGGTGACCATGTTGCGGGTGTACTGTTCGTGGCCCGGGGTGTCGGCAATGATGAACTTGCGCTTCGGCGTGGCGAAGTAGCGGTATGCGACGTCGATGGTGATGCCTTGTTCACGCTCAGCTTCGAGGCCATCGGTCAGCAGCGACAGGTCGATGGTGTCGCCGACGGTGCGCTTGTGCCTGGCGCGCGAGATCGAGGCCAGCTGGTCGGCGAAGATGCCCTTGCTGTCGAACAGCAGGCGGCCGATCAGGGTGCTCTTGCCATCGTCGACGGATCCGGCGGTGATGAAGCGCAGCAGGCCGCGTTCACTGGAAGCTGCCTGCGACGTGATTTGTTCTGCAACTGCGGCGTTCATTTAGAAATATCCTTCTCTCTTGCGTTTTTCCATCGAGGCTTCGGATGTCTGGTCATCCATGCGGGTGGCGCCGCGCTCAGTAATCTGCGTCACTGCCGTCTCGGCGATGATGGCATCCACGTCGGCGGCGTCGGACGCCACCGGGCAGGTGCAGGAAATGTCGCCGACGGTGCGGAAGCGCACCACGCGCTTTTCTACCTGTTCGCCTTCCTTCGGCGGCGTCAGGTCGGTCAGCGGCACCAGCAAGCCGTTGCGCGGAATGACTTCGCGCTCGTGGGCGAAATAAATTGGCGGCAGTTCCAGCTTTTCACGGGCGATGTATTGCCAGACGTCGAGCTCGGTCCAGTTCGAGATCGGAAACACGCGCATGTTCTCGCCGGGGTGCACACGGGTGTTATACAGATCCCACAGTTCCGGACGCTGCGCCTTCGGGTTCCACTGGCCGAATTCGTCGCGGAAGGAAAAGATGCGCTCCTTGGCGCGCGCCTTTTCTTCATCGCGGCGGGCGCCGCCGATGCAGGCGTCGAACTTGTGCTCGGCGATGGTTTCCAGCAGCGTCACGGCTTGCGCGGCATTGCGCGAGTCGGTTTGCGGATTGCGCAGGCGCACGGTGCCGCGCTTGATGGAATCTTCCACCGAGCCGACGATCAGGCGCTCGCCCAGTTCCGCCACGCGCTTGTCGCGAAAAGCGATCACTTCCGGGAAGTTGTGGCCGGTATCCACGTGCACCAGCGGGAAGGGGAACTTGCCGGGGCGGAAAGCCTTTTCTGCGATGCGCAGCAAGACCACCGAGTCCTTGCCGCCCGAGAAGAGCAGGGCAGGATTGGTGCACTCGGCAGCGACTTCGCGCATGATGTGAATGGCTTCGGATTCGAGCCAGTCCAGGTGGCGGTTGCTGGCCGCGTCCAGGAATAATTTATCGACTGCTGTATTCATATCGTTCGCTTCAAAACATTGATTCAGGCTTGGGACTTGATGCGCACCAGCTTGCCGTCCACCACGTGCAGGCCGCATTCTTTCGACTCGGGCTGTTGGCTCCGGCCGTTCACTGCGTTCACTTAACGTTCCCTTCGGTTACGTTAGCCTTCGCCGAAATGCGGACAAGTTTGCCGTCTACAACATGTAGCCCACATTCCTTCGTGTCCGCATTTTCCCACCACCAGCGCCCGGCGCGGACATCCTCGCCCGGCTGGATGGCGCGGGTGCAGGGCTCGCAGCCGATCGAGGGATAACCCTTGTCGTGCAGCGGGTTGTAGGGCACCTCGTTGTCGCGGATGTAGCGCCAGACGTCGTCTTCCGACCAGTCCGCCAGCGGGTTGAACTTCACCATGCCGTGTGCGGCATCGTCTTCCTGCACGTGCAGTTCGGCGCGCGTGGTAGCTTGTGCACGACGCTGGCCGGTGATCCAGGCTTTCTTGCCGGCGAGCGCGCGGCCCAGCGGCTCGACCTTGCGGATGCGGCAGCATTCCTTGCGCAGCTCGACGCTGTCGTAGAAGGCGTTCAAGCCGTGCGCAGCGACGTAGGCGTCCACCGCTTCGGCTTGCGGCCGGTACAGTTCGACCTCGTAGGCGTAGTGCTGGCGGATGCGCTCGATCATGCCGAAGGTTTCCGCATGCAGGCGGCCGGTCTCCAGGCTGAAGATGCCGATCGGCAGGCCTGACTTCAGGATCAGGTCGGTCAGCACCATATCTTCGGCCGCCAGGCTGGAGGCCAGCACCGCCGGCGAAAAGCCTTCGGCTATGCGACCCAGCGTGGCGCGGGTGTCGGCAAGCAGCCTGTCGTAATCGCTCATGGCCTCAGTCCTGGGTCGCCTTCTGGCCGCGTTCGGCGCGGCGGAACAGCGGCATTTTCTTGTCCCAGGCGACCTGGTAAGCCTCGGTGAAGTCGTCCAGGCTCTTCAGGGCATCCTGGATGCTGCGGTCTTCGCGCGTGGCGAAGGCATTGAAGCCGACCCGCTGCATGTAGAACATCTGGTCGCGCAGCACGTCGCCGATGGCGCGCAGCTCGCCCTCGTAGCCCAGGCGCACGCGCAGGTTGTGCGCGTGCGAATAGCCGCGGCCATCCGAGAATTTCGGGAAATCCACGGCGATCAGCTGCAGCGTATCGATATCGTCCTGCAGCACTTCCGGACGCTCGTCCGGGGCGATCCACACACCGATGTCGCTGCGCTGCTTCAGCGTTGCCTTCTGCGCTTCCCAGACTGTCAGCGGCACGATGAACTTGCCGGCTGCCACCGTCACGTTCGCCGGTTCTTCGCCTTCGCTCAGGCGCAGCACGGTCCAGTCATCCTGGATGATTTTCCGATCCTTGATAATTTCACGCATATTCGTCTTCCCCTACCAGCGCGCCGCCCTTGATCGGCGTCGCGTAAACATGTTCCTTGAACGGATCGATGCCGATCCGGCGCACCGTGTCGATAAAGCGCTCGCCGTCGATGCGGTCGCGCACGTACACCTGCAGCAGGCGGTCGATCACGCCGGGCACCTGCTGCGCCGAGAACGACGGGCCGATGATCTTGCCGATGGCGCTGTCGTTGCCCTGCGCGCCGCCGATCGAAATCTGGTACCACTCCGAGCCATCCTTGTCGACGCCGAGGATGCCGATGTTGCCGATGTGGTGATGGCCGCAAGCATTAATACAGCCCGACATGTTCAGTTCGATTTCGCCGATGTCGTGCTGGAAGTCGATATCCTGGAAACGCTCGGTGATGGCGGCGGCGATCGGCAGCGACTTGGCATTGGCCAACGAGCAAAAATCGCCGCCGGGACAGCAGATGACGTCGGTGAGCAGGCCGATGTTCGGCGTGGCCAGGCGCTGCGACTTGGCCTCTTCCCACAGCGCGAACAGGTCGGATTGCCTGACGTCGGCCAGCACCAGGTTCTGTTCGTGCGTGACGCGCACTTCGCCGAAGCTGTAGCGGTCGGCCAGGTCGGCGACGAAATCCATCTGCTCGGCAGTGGCGTCGCCAGGCGGCACGCCCGGCTTTTTCAGCGACAGCACGACGATGGCATAGCCCGGCACCTTGTGCGCCTTGACGTTGCGCTTCATCCAGTTGTCAAAGGCCTTGCTGTCGGCGCGCTGCTGGCGCAGCAGCGCTTCCTCGTTGGCCAGGGTTTCATACGGCGGCGGCGCGAAATAGGCGGCGATGCGCTTGAATTCTTCCGGCGTGATGGTGGCGGGACCATCCTTCAGGTCGACCCATTCGGCCTCGACCATGCGCGCGAATTCCTCGGCGCCGACAGCCTTGACGAGAATCTTGATGCGCGCCTTGAACTTGTTGTCGCGGCGGCCATGCAGGTTATACACGCGCAGGATCGCTTCCAGGTAGCTCAGCAAATGCTCAGGCGGCAGAAATTCGCGGATCACGCTGCCGAGGATGGGCGTGCGGCCCAGGCCACCACCGACCAGGATGCGAAAACCGACCTCGCCCTTGTCGTTGCGGGCGGCGTTGATGCCGATGTCGTGCATGGCGATTGCCGCGCGGTCTTCTTCCGCGGCATTGAAGGCGATCTTGAACTTGCGCGGCAGGTAGGCGAATTCCGGGTGGAAGCTGCTCCACTGGCGCACGATTTCGGCGTAAGGGCGCGGATCGAAAATTTCATCGGCGGCCGAGCCGGCGTATTCGTCCGTGGTGGTGTTGCGGATATCGTTACCCGAGGTCTGGGTCGAATGCATCTCGACCGTCGTCAGATGTTCGAGGATGTCCGGCGTGTCTTCCAGGTTGATCCAGTTGAACTGGATATTCTGGCGCGTGGTGAAGTGGCCGTAACCGCGGTCGTATTTGCGGGCGATGTAAGCCAGCTTGCGCACCTGTGTCGACGACAGCAGGCCGTACGGAATGGCGATGCGGTACATGTAGGCATGGCGCTGCATGTACAGGCCGTTCTGCAACCGCAGCGGCAGGAATTCTTCCTCGGTCAGCTCGTTGGCGATACGGCGGCGCACCTGGTCGCGGAATTGCGCAACGCGCTGCTTGATGATCAGGTGATCGTATTGGTCGTAGCGATACATCTTGGATCCTTTAATAACTACTACGGCTTTAATTAAGTAATTTCACGGCGACGCCGGTCAGCGTGGTGGCCAGCAGGCCGCGCAACACTTTTTCCGGAATGCGTCGGGCGCACAGCGAGCCGAGCGTAATGCCCGGCACCGAACCGATCAGCAGCATGACCAGCAAGCCCCAGTTGATCGATCCCAGCCACCAGTGGCCGAGCGCGGCGATTGCAGTCAATGGTACCGCGTAGGCGATATCGGTGCCGGCGATCTCGGCCGGCGACAGGCGCGGATACATCAGCACAAGCAGGGTCGCGCCGATTGCGCCGGCACCGATCGAAGAGATGGTAACCAGGGTGCCGAGCACGGCGCCGGCCGCTATTGTAGCAACAGTGAGGTTTTTCCCCTGCAATTGCTTTTCCGGGTGGTGTTTCAGCCAGTTCAGCATGCGGCCGCGGAGCAACAGGGCCACAACCGTCAGCAATACCGAGAAGGCGATAGTATGGCGAATGATCTGGTTGATTTCCTGATCCAGGCCACCGAAATATTTCAGTGCCAGGGTCGCCACGAGTGCCGCCGGCAGGGCCCCCAGGCTCAGTTTTTTGACGATATCCCAGTTGACATTGCCCTTGAAACGGTGCGCGAGCGTGCCGGCGCCCTTGGTAATCGAGGCAAAGGCCAGATCCGTGCCGACGGCGACGCTGGGCGAGACGTTAAATAGCATGGTCAGCAACGGCGTCATCAGCGAACCGCCGCCCACGCCAGTCAGGCCCACCAGGACCCCCACCGCAAATCCGGACGCTATATAAGAAAAATCCATGGCTCCTCGCGCAAAGTATTGCGAATAGTAATAAACTCAAGCAATATTCCCAACTACAGAGTATTTATTTGCTTATATTCGGATTCGGTATATGCAAATGCAGAATGCGGTTATGCCTGCCGCATGCGAAGGAGCACCATGAATCTTCATCAATTGCGTTTCGTGCGCGAAGCCGTGCGCCAGAATTTCAACCTGACCGAGGCGGCCAAGGCGCTGTATACCTCCCAACCCGGCGTGTCCAAGGCGATCATCGAACTGGAAGAAGAACTCGGCGTGGATATCTTTTCCCGCCATGGCAAGCGCATCCGCGGCCTGACTGAGCCGGGACGGGCGGTGCTGAAGTCGGTGGAAGCGATCATGCAGGAAATCGACGGTCTCAAGATGATCGGCAAGGAATTTGCCGCCCAGGACAGCGGCGGCTTTACCATCGCTACTACCCACACCCAGGCGCGCTATGCCTTGCCGAAGGTAGTGCAGGCATTTACCCAGAAATTCCCCAAGGTGCGTCTTTCGTTGATTCAAGGCAACCCCAAGCAAATTGCGGAAATGGTGAGGAAAGACCAGGCCGACCTGGCAATTGCCACGGAGGCAATTGCCGCCCAGGAAGGCTTGGTGACCTTGCCCTGCTACCAGTGGGAGCATGTGGTGGTGGTGCCGCAAGATCATCCCTTGCTCAAATCGGAAGAAATCACCTTGGAAGAACTGGCTGCCTGGCCACTGATTACTTACGATAGCGCCTTTACGGGGCGCAACAAAATCGACCATGCCTTCTCGGTACGCTCGCTCAAGCCGGATATCGTGCTGGAGGCGATTGACGCCGACGTCATCAAGACATACGTGGAACTGAACATGGGCGTGGGCATCATTGCCGGAATGGCGTTCGACCCGGAACGCGACCGCAACCTGAAGGCAATTCCTGCCGGCCACCTGTTCGGCACCAATGTGTCGCGCGTGGCGCTCAAGCAGGGCGCTTACCTGCGCAGCTATGTTTACACCTTCATCGAGCTGCTGGCGCCGGTATTGAATCGCAAGATGATCGAGCGCGCCATGAGCGGTGAAAAGGAAACCTACGACCTGTAGGCAGGGGCATGAGCGACAGTTACGTCACGCGCGGGGAAATCATCCGCATGCTGCAATTGTGGCAGGCGGGAGAGCTGGCGACGCAGCGCCTGTGGGACTGGGCCAGCCATCGTTTCCAGTCCGGCAGCGCTGATTTCGACGACTGGGACGAGGGCGCTTCGGTCGCGCGCGACATGCTGGAGATGCTCGACAGCCTCGACATGCACCTCATGCTGGCGGAAGACGTGCCGCTGCACCTGGCTTTCCTGCAGACGCCGCTCGGCGGTTTCGCACAGGCCCGGCGCGACTGGCAGGAAGCGCTGGCTGCACTCGATTATGTTGCACGCAGGTTGCAACTGCGCGAGAACCCCATTTATGCCTTGTATTGCGACTGACGGTAAGCGGGTATTTACTTTCCTTCGATAAATTCCCGATACGCTTCATATTCGGCATCTTTCCTGATTGCTTCCTGCTTTTTGGCGCCCAGCCTGGCTTCGAGCATTTCCTTGATATAGACAAAGTCGTATGTCGGTAGCTCTCGGGGCGCGCGCTCGCCCCATCTTGCCATCCGTAGTGCCACCCAGGCATAAGCCTTGAGATCATCCCGTAACTCCGCCGGACCAAGCGTATGCAACCAGGCAAGTTCTTCTTCCCGTTCATAGCCCCGGCGGTAGCCTTTTTCCCAGCTTTCTTTCAATGCCAGGTAATCGATCGTGCTTCCCAAGCCTAAAAAGGTACGGGTTTCATGGATGTTGCGGCATGATGCCTGCGGATCGTATTGCCGGGAAGGAGGTAGCCATGTACACGATTCGGCAGCCTGCCGGTACAGGTCGGTTGCCAGGCGCTGGGCATGCGCATCGTCTTTCTGCTGCGCGTGGTAGCCAGCAAGTGCTTCCCAGGCATCGCCCAGCCCCTCGTCCGCCAGCGCCTGCATCGGCGCCAGGCTGGCGCCAGCGAGGGCCTGGCGCGCGCGTTCGAAACGGCCGGCCTGGCTGACTGTATAACGTTGCCTCTTGATAATTATGTACACAGCAACAAGAAGCAATCCTACAAGCAATGCAAGGGGAAAGGTCATGCCAGGATAATTAATAAAATGACAGGAGTGTACGCTTTCAGGCAAGACAATGATGCAATGATGTAACTATCTCGATAGCCCGTTAATAATAAGGCAATTTTATTGCGCAAAATAAAAAATAGAGAGGAACAAAAAATTTTTTGGAAAGGATTCAACCAATTCCGATGTCCGTGCGTTAGTGAATCTTAAGGGAGTCTTAAGAGGGCGAAAAATGCCCGCATACTCGGAACGGAAGGAAGCGCAATGACAAAATTGCCGCACGTAACATTCAAGCGCTGGAAACAGGAACTCGAGACTTACTATCCCAAGCTGCGTATTCATACCGACCGCTACGGCGCCGTGGCACTGGACATGAGCCGGCCCTTCCCGGCACGCGTGGGACAGTGGATCCGCGAAATCGGCGGTTCGCTGGACAAGCCGCGCCGTACCTGAACAAGTTACCTTCCTGTTTCGTCCTGCTCGCGATCGCAGGCGAGCACCAATCTCCCAATTTTTTGCTCCCCCGGGGGAGGCGCATGGCGTGTCGTCCGCCTCGGGGCTTGCTTTATCTCAGCGCAATGCTGTCGCATGAGCCATTCCGGCACCGGAATTTGCGATAAGTAGAATTTATTCCGCGTTATTCCCCCTACATTCGTCGTATTGCCGCGTTGCCGCTTGATGGCCTGCAACGCACGTCCGCCCATTTCCCCGAGCGTACCTGTCATGAAAACCATCTCGATCCTGCCGCTTGCAAAGCTGCTGGCATATGTTGCGTCTGCGCTTATCCTGGTGAGCTGCTCGGGAGGATCTTCCGACAGTGCGCCATCCGCCGTGGCTCCCGGCGGCGGCATTGCTGCGCCGGACGATCCCCCGCAAAACCCCGATGTGCCGGCAACGCCTGCAACCATCAATGCCCTGGAAAACGCCAAGCCGGGCAGCAGCGCATGGCAGCTGGTCAATCCGGCGCTGAATCATGAAATCGAAGGCTATGCCTCGCTGACCAGCGTCAATCGCGGCGAAGAGATCGATTTTTTCGTCAATACTGCGGCGGCCTCGTACAACGTCGATATCTACCGCATGGGCTACTATGGCGGCGCCGGCGCGCGGCTGATGCAGTCTTTCGCCGGCATCGCACGGCAGGAGCAGACCTTGCCCTGCCTGAATCCGGACAATGTCATCGAATGCAACTGGAATCTCAGCCTGCGCCTGCGCATTCCCGCCAGCGCTGCCGATCCGGCCGCCACGGATTACTGGGCCAGCGGCATCTACCTGGCGAAGCTGAGCACCAATGCCACGCCGGTGCGCGACAGCTACATCATCTTCGTGGTGCGCGATGATGCGCGGCAGGCGGCCTATGTGCAGCAGCTGCCGGTGACCACTTACCAGGCTTACAATTTCTGGGGCGGGAAATCGCTCTATACGGGATGCGAAACGCATCCCGACGGCTGGGACTGCGGCGCCGGCGCACCGCCTGCGACTGCGGTTTCCTTCAACCGGCCTTATGGCCGCGGCGTGAATGCGGGGTCGGCTGCCGGCCTCGGCGCAGGCGAATTTCTCACCAATGTGCAGCCGGCGCGTGCCGCCTACCAGATCAGCAATGCCGGCTGGGATTACAACATGCTGCGCTGGGTGGAAAAGCAGGGCTATGACACCAAGTACATCAGCAGCCTCGACTTGCATGAAAATAGCACGGTGCTGCAGGGCGCGCGGGCATTCGTCTCCACCGGGCACGACGAGTACTATTCGAAAGCGATGTGGGACCGCCTCGTCGCCGCCAGGTCGACGGGGATCAACCTGGCATTCTTTGCTGCCAACCAGGTGTACTGGCAGGTGCGCTTCGCCGAAGGCGCATACGGCAGCACCAGGCGCAACCGCATCATGATCTGCTATCGCGGCGGCGGCGACCCGGTGTCCGACAACAATCTCGCCACCAACCAGTTTCGCTACCTCGGCCGCTCCGAAGCGCAATTGCTGGGCAATCAGTATGTCGCGGATCCGGTGGTGGGCGACGTCACCATTGCCAATGCCGCTCACTGGCTGTACGCGCAGACCGGCGCCACCGAGGGCGCGAAGTTGCCCGGCTTGCTCGGCTATGAAGTCAATGCCTACGTCGAGGGCGTGTCGCCGGCGCAGACCAGGATACTTGCCAGGTCGCCGTTTACGTTCGAGGGGCGCAATCTGACCAGTGACGTTACCTATTATGTTGACCGTTCGTCCGCACAGGTGTTTTCGAGCGGCACCATACAATGGTCCTGGGGACTCGACAGCTATATTCCCGGCGGCTTGCGTCCCGACTACGCCAGCCCGGTCGCCCAGGCATTCACTGCCAACCTGTATGCCGCCATCGGCGAAAGAAACCTGTACGGCCTGACGCAAGCGGATGCCGGTCTCGAGCTGGCGATTTCGCCAGGCGAGGTCGGCCCGACAGGCGTGGTCACCAGCCCCACGGCGCCCGGCAATGGCAGGGCAGGGCAATGGCGCCTCGCGCCCGCTGGCGAAGGCGGCTGGCAGCAGGTCGTCGCGCGCGGCAACGGGCTTTGCCTGCAGGCTTTCGGGGCGGGCGCTGCCGTCGCCACGCGCGAATGCAATGGCGCGGACCAGCAGCGGTGGCGCATCGATGCCAGCAGCGCCGAGACGGTGACGCTGACGGAAAAATCTTCGGGATTGTGTCTGCAGGCCGGGGGTGCGGGTGCGGCGTCGGTGACGGCTTCATGCAGCGGCAGTGCGGGGCAGCGCTGGCTGCGCGTGGCGATCCCCTAGGGCTGCCGCCGCAACGGCCGGAAGTGCCGCGAGTTTGCCGCCTGCTTCAGGCCGCCAGGCGCGATGCCGTACGGCAACCGTCCATCAGGAAGGACAGGTCCAGCACCAGCACCAGTTCGCCTTCGGCCGAACGTGCAGTGCCGGTGATGCCGGCCACGCTCATTGCCGTAAGCGGCTTGATCACCATTTCCGCTGTGCCTTCCACCTTGCCCACTGCCAGGATGTACGGATGCGGCGCAGCGATGACGATGCCGATGCGCTCTTCCGACGCTTCGTAGCCAAGCGCGTCGCCAAGTGAACGCACCGGCAACGGGCGGCCCTGATCGCGCATGACCGGGGCGCCGCCGACAGCTTCGAATTCTTCCGGCAATTGCACCACGCGCTCGACCACGCCCATCGGGATCGCCAGCGCAGCGCCGGCGGTGCGCACCAGCATGGTTGGCACGATCGACAATTCGATCGGCAGGCGAATCGAGAAGCAGGTGCCCATGCCCATGGTGGATTCGATGGAAATGGTGCCGCGGTGCTTTTCCACGGCGGTGCGCACCACGTCCATGCCGACGCCGCGGCCGGACACGCTGGAGGCTACTTCCTTGGTGGAAAAGCCAGGCAAGAAGATCAGTTGTAGCGCTTCCTCGACCGTCTGCGCCATCGATTCCGTGATCAGTCCCTTGCCCAACGCCTTGTTGCGCAGCGCCTGCGGGTCCATGCCCTTGCCGTCGTCGGCAATCTGGATCATGACGCTGTTGGCCTGCTGCCAGGCCTTGAGCGAAATAGTCGCCTTTGGGGACTTGCCGGCGGCCGTGCGCACCTCGGCGCTTTCGATGGCATGGTCGAGCGAGTTGCGCAGCATGTGCACCAGCGGGTCGTACAGGCTGTCCACTACCACGCGATCGACTTCGGTCTCTGCGCCTTCGACCACCAGTTCCACTTCCTTGCCAAGGTCGCGCGCCAGTTCGCGCACCATGCGCGGGAATTTCTGGAACAACCGTCCGACCGGCTGCATGCGCGTGGACAGGGTGGCGCGCTGCAGTTCGGTGGAATAGCGCGAAGCGCGGCCGAGCGTTTCGGCGAGCGTCGTCATGAGCAGCGCGGCATCGCCGTCGAACTTGAACTGCATGAGCTTTTCCAGCAGCACGCTGGCCTGGTTGGCCGCCTGCACCGATTCGCCGGCCACTTCCAGCAAGGCGTCGAGCTTGACGGCATCGATACGGATGCTTTCATCCTTGGCCGAAGCCTGCTTGCCTTCCGCCGCGGCGGGCCTGGCGCGGGCCGCTGGCGCTGCCGCGGTGTCGCCCGCGGTTGCGCCAGCCTCCGCCGCCGCGGCATCGGGCGCTGTCGCAGGTGCTGCCGCCGCCGTGTCGCCGGCGGCAGGGCGCGGCGGCGCCAGTTCGGCCGGGACCACGGCGTAGTACAGGGCTTCCCAGTCCGGGCCGCCGTCTGCCGCCACGGCCGGCGCCTCGGTCGGCACGGGTGCGGCGAGTGCGCCGGCAGTCGCGGGGGGGGCGGCATCGGCGCTGATCGCAGGTGCAGCTGCCGCCTTGCCTTCGATGGCCTGGTTGAGCAAATCCTTCAATGCCTCCGGCATGGCCGGCAGTGCTGCCGGCTCGGTGCCTTCGGAAAGCGCCTGCAGCTGGTCGGCGACGAAGCCGCTGGCCTGCAGCGCTGCTTCGATGGCCAGCGGTGTGACTGGCACCTTGCCGGTGCGTAGGCCGTCGAATAGGTTTTCGGTGAGATGGCAGGCCGCGACCATCGCCGGCAGGTTCATAAAGCCGGCGCCGCCCTTGATGGTGTGAAACGAGCGGAACAGTGCATTGAGCGTATCGGTATTGTCCGGATCGCGCTCCAGGCTGAGCAGATGTTCTTCGACATTCGTCGCCAGGTCGAGCGCCTCGACGACGAATTCCTTGAGCATGTCATCCATCAGAAACCGAGGCCTTCCAGCAGGCTGTCGACATCGTCCTGCGCCAGTGCGCTGGTGGTGGGCCCCTGCATCAGGGACTCGGGCCCTTCCTTGAGCGTTTGCGCCACTTCCGCCGGTGCGTTGTCCAGCAGTAGTTGCGCCAGTTCGTTTTCGACCTTTTGCGTGACGCCGACGATTTTCTTGATCAGCTGACCTGTGATGTCCTGGAAATCCTGCGCCATCATGATGTCGAGCAGGCGCGCCTTTTCGGTTTCAGTGGCGCTGGCAACTTTCAGCGCGAACGACCTGGAATCGGTAGCAAGCAGGCGGAATTCATCGATGCTCAGCTTGCCTTCGAACAGGCTGGTCCAACGGTCATCGATCTCCATGGCGTTTTTTTGCACGGCTTCCAGTTCGGGGATGCCTTGGTCGATCGTGTTCAACACGCGGTTGGCGGCCTGTTCCGTCAGCGCGGCAATATGCTCCAGGCGTCCGCGGGCGTCCGTGACCTGCGAGGCTGCATCGGACAGGCTACGATCGTAACCGAGTTCGCGCAGCGAATCGTGCAGCAGGCGCACGATGCCGCCCAGGCGTTCGTACATTGGCAAGTCCTGCTTGTCCTGGCTGTCATAGGCGATGTCGGAGACCAGCTTGCCATCTTCCTGTTCCGGCGAAGATGCCGGTACGGACTGCGGCGCGCCGGGCACGGCGCCAGTGTCAGCCTCTGCCAGGGCCTGCGCGCGTTGGGACGATATTTCTTCAAACAGGGCGTCAAGATCATCGCTCATGGCCGGTGCTTCTCCAGTATTCGATAGGCCATCGGGCGAGCCGGATTAACCGCACGCAGTTAAATCCCCGCCGGGATGGGGGAAGGGTTCCGGGCATTGCCAGACGGCGAAATTTGGTTGGTTACTGGCAATAATACCGAAGAAATTCGCCCCACGGGCAAAGGAATTGTCAATTCGTCGTAAACGCGCAAGCCTGCGGTCCGAATGTTGCCGGATTGACTGCTCCTATCAATCGCGCGTAAACTTGCGGGGTTTTGGTGCCCGCGCGCCGTTTCCGGCGCGCAGTTAAACGGGAAACACGAGGTTTGGCCGGATCCCGCAGGATCCTCGCAGGCCCACGTGTGCTGCCCCCGCAACGGTAAGCAAGCGTACGGTAATGCCGTACTGGTCGCGTTTCAATACCACTGTGCTCATGCATGGGAAGGTGGCGCGGTCTGGCTTGTCAGCCCGGATACCGGCCAGAACAGGTGAAGGTGCTGCGAACGGGGAATTTCGCGAACACGAAATGACGCCGTTACGCACGTGACCGGCTGCATGCCGTTTTCGTTTCATTTCCGTTCCAGGCTTTTGTTCAACCCGGTCCGCGGGGAAGCTGGCCGGGGGGCTATCTTGAAAACGAAATCATGCTTAAAAATAAATTCCGCCCGGGCTGCCGCTCCGGGAAATCGCCTGCGCGATTTTCTCTGAAACCGTTGGCAGCACTTCTGCCCCTATTCACTGTCAATCCGCTGCTTGCGCAGCAATCGCTCGACCCTGTCCTGGTTACGGCAACGCGCTTCCAGTCCGCCGCTACCGAAGCCCCTATCGCGGCACAGGTCATCACGGCAGAAGATATCCGCAACAGCTCGGCGACCACGGTATCGGAAGTGCTGAACAAGGTCGGTGGCGTGCATACCCGCATCAACTCTCTCGGCGTACCGGATGCGCAGCTCGATTTGCGCGGTTTCGGCATGACTGGCGACCAGAACACCCTCGTTCTCGTGAATGGTCAGCGCATCTCGGAAAACGAACTCGCTACGGCCCGTTTGTCGGCAATTCCCCTGAATTCCATCGAACGCATCGAAATCTTGCGTGGTTCCGGCGCCGTCCTGTATGGCGGGGGCGCTACGGGGGGCACCATCAACATTATTACCCGTTCGCCCTTAAAAGACGGAGTTACTGGCAATGTCATGGCTTTGGCAGGAAGTCACAAGCTGCGCGATTTACGTGGCGGGATCCAGGTCGGCGGTGCCGCCTGGGGCCTCAACCTGAATGCGCAACATTTTGAAAGCGAGAACTATCGCGTCAATAACGAAGCACAGCAGAATGCTGTCAACGGAGAACTGCGCTTCGGCAGCCGCGATGCCTTCGTTGCTCTTGGTTTTAGCGCGGATGATCAGAAATCGCGTTTGCCTGGCGCCCGTACCGAGGCACAACTTGTCAGCGATCCGCGTGGCGCCACAACGCCCGATGATTACGCGAACAGCCGCAGCGAGCTTTTGTCCCTGCGAGGCGAAAAGCGCCTGGGCGAGGTGACCCTGGCCTTGGATATCGGCCATCGCGACAAGAACACACGCAGCGTGTTGTTCGGCGGTGCACCGACGGAGAGGAAGGTGAATGTCAATACCATTTCCCCCCGCCTGTTATGGAAAACCCGTCTGTCTGGCATGGACAATCGCCTGACTTTTGGTCTGGACTGGAGTGATTGGTCTTATACGGATAATGTGTTCGGACGGGATGAGGCAGGCAAGCAAAGAAATCGGGCGGTCTATTTTCGCGACGAAATGTCTTTTGCCACTGGCACGCGCTTAAGCTTTGGTGCGCGACGTGAACATGTCGACCAACAGCAAACCGAAGTTTCGATTCCGCTGCCGACAATCTCGGCCAAGCATCAACTGTCTGCGCATGAACTGGCGTTGCAGCAGGATTTCGGCGCCGGCTATTCCGCCTATGGACGCCTGGGCCGTAGCTTCCGGAATGCCAATGTCGATGAAAATCGCTGCTGGGCTGCGCCATGTACTTTGCTCAAGCCGCAGCGTTCCAGCGACCGTGAAATCGGCATGCAATGGGATGGCAAAGGGGCGAGTTTCCGCGCTGGGCTCTTCGATATGGAAATCGATGATGAGCTACACTTTAATGCGCTTACTTTTACCAATATGAATCTCGCGCCTACGCAGCGACGCGGGCTTGAGTTGGAGGGTATGCTGGCACTCGGTAAGACAGTGGATCTGACCGCACGGTACACGCGTACCCAGGCACGTTTCCGCTCCGGTATCTATAACGGTGTCGATGTGGCGGGTCATGACGTGCCCCTGGTGCCGAAGAATCGCATCAGCCTTAACCTGGGCTGGCAAGCGGCAGCTGCCACGCGCCTGACGTTTCATGTCAGCCATGTCGGCAGTCAGCGCTATGACAATGACCAGGCTAACCGATTCCGCGAGATGCCTGACTACACCGTGGCGGACGTCAAGTTGAGCCATGATCTGGGGGCCTGGCGGTTTGCTCTCGGCATCAACAATCTGTTCGACAAGGCCTATTATTCTTACGGCATCGTCAATGGCGCAAATACTTCATTCAATGCCTATCCTGATATGCGACGCAACGGCTATGTTAGCGCGGAGTATCGCTTCTAGGGATGAAAAAACTGCTGACGCGCCTGTTGTTTGCCGGACTGGCATGCCTGCCGCAGGCAGGCATTGCCGCGCCGGCGGCGCAACGCATCGTTTCTCTGGACATGTGCAGTGACTGGCTGCTGGCCACGCATGCGGAGCGCGGCACGGTCGCGGCCCTGTCGCCGCTTGGCCATCGGCATGCGCCGGTACAGCTGACAGACGGCTGGCCAGTCCACGACGGCACGCTGGAAGGGATACTGCAGCTGCAGCCCGACCTGGTCATCACCGGCGAGTTCAACGCGCTGCTGCTGCGCCGGCGCCTGCAGGCGCTGGGCGTACGTGTCGAAGTCCTGTCGTTGCCCAGAAGCCTGGATGACGTGATTGCCTATGAGAGACGCCTGCTGGATCTGATCGGCGTGCCTGCAGACCGGGCAAGCCGCGGCATGGCGCCGATGGGCGGGTCATCCCCGCGCAAGCGTCTGCTCATGCTGGGCGACAATGGCATCGGCACCGGGCAGGGCACCTTCGAGAACGATATCCTGGAGCGTGCCGGCTGGGCCAATTACCTGCAAGGCGATGGCCGGATCCGGCTCGACCTGGAAAAAATCGCCGCCGATCCGCCGGACGCCGTGCTGTGGGCCAGCCCGTCGGGCAATGCCCTGGCCAACCGCTTTGCGCAACATCCCGTGCTGCGTCGTGCCGTGCCGGCGCATCGCTGGCTCGCCACCGAATTCTGGCGCTGGGAATGCCCCGGCCCCTGGAGCTGGGACCTGATCCGGCAACTGAACCAATGGCAGCATTGATCAATCCCCTTTTCCTGGCGCTGCTGCTGGCCGCGGCGGCGTTTTCTCTCGCTACCGGCACGACGCCGGTGCCGGTGCTGGCCGGCCTGGCCGACTGGCTGACCGGGCAGGCGACGCCGGGCGCCATCGTCATCGGCGAAATCCGCCTGCCGCGCACGCTGCTGGCGCTTGCCGTCGGCGCGGCGCTGGGCATGAGCGGCGCCGCCTTGCAGGGATTGTTGCGCAATCCGCTGGCCGAGCCCGGCCTGACCGGGGCCAGCCAGGGCGCCGCACTGGGCGCCGCGACCGTGTTTCTACTTCGGCCTGTTTCCCGCGGCGGGTGCAGTCGCGCCGGCGCTGGCCGGGCTCGCCGGCGCTGCGCTTGGCGCTGCTGCTGATGCTCGGCCTGGCCGGGTCATCCAGGCCTTCCATGGTGATCATGGCAGGCCTGGCCATTTCCACCGTGAGCGGTGCGGCGCTGGCGGCCGTGCTGAATTTCGCGCCGAATCCTTACGCCATGCAGGAACTGGTGTTCTGGCTGCTCGGCTCGGTATCGAACCGCGGCCTTGATAGCCTGGCCTTGCTGTTGCCGGCCTTGCTGGCCGGCGGCTTCCTGATCTGGAGCCAGCGGCGCCTGCTGTACGGGCTCAGCCTGGGCGAGCAGGTGGCCGGCAGCATGGGGCTGGCCGTTGGCCGCGGCAGCCGCATCGTGGTGCTGGGCGCGGCGCTGCTGGTGGGCGCGGCGGTATCGGTGGCGGGCAACATCGGCTTCGTCGGTCTGCTGGTGCCGCACCTGGTGCGCCCGCTGGTAGCCAGCCGCCCGGACCGCATGCTGCTGCCATCTGCATTGGCAGGCGCTGCGCTGGTGTGTATCGCCGATATCTGCGTGCGGCTGCTGCCGCCGGAGCGGGAAATTCAACTCGGCGTGCTGACGTCGCTGATCGGCGCGCCGTTTTTCATCTGGCTGGTATGGAAGGATCGCAAGAGATGGCTTTGATCAGTGCGCGCGATCTGCATGTCGGCCAGCGCATCGCCGGCGTGTCGCTGTCGCTGGCGGCGGGGGAAATGGTCGGCATTGTCGGGCCGAACGGCTCGGGCAAATCGACCCTGCTGGAGTGCCTGGCCGGGTTGCTGACCTGCCGGGGCGAGATCGACTTCGATGGCGAAGCGCTGGCCGACATGTCGCCGCGCCGGCGCGCGCAGGCCATCGGCTTGCTGCCGCAAGCCTGCGAAAGTGCCTGGTCGCTGAGTGTGGAGGATATCGTTGCGCTTGGCCGCCTGCCCTGGGACGACCAGGATGCCGCAGCCATCGGCGCGGCGATCGGGCAGGCCGGCGTGCGCGAACTGGTTGGCCGCAAGATCGACCGGCTTTCCGGCGGCGAGCGCGCGCGCGTCTGGCTGGCGCGCGTGCTGGCCGGGCAGCCGCGCCTGCTGCTGGCCGACGAACCCATCGCCAGCCTCGACCTGTTCTATCAGCGCAGCGTGATGGAAATCCTGCGGCAATACGCCGCAGCAGGGCGGGGCGTCATCCTGGCAATTCATGATCTCGGCCTGGCGGCGCGCTACTGCGACCGGATTTGCCTCATGCAGCACGGTAAAGTCCATGCCTGGGGCACGCCGCAAGACGTCCTGACCGAGGCAAACCTGGAAGCGGTGTTCCACGTGCCGGTGCATGTAAACCTGCAATCGCACCCGCCCGTCATCGTCGCCAGATAATAAATCTCCCGGCAATAAAAAAGCCCCCGTTGCCGGGGGCTTTTGCCTGCAGCTGTGCAGGATTACTTTTGCTTGCGCTTGCGCGAGAAGCCCAGGCCTGCCAGGCCCAGCGCCAGCAGCGCCAGGGTTTCCGGTTCAGGTACGGCTGTGCCCGGGTTGGAAGCGCTGTCCACGCCATCGAGCCACACGCTCCAGAAGGTGCCCATGTTGCAGTGGCTGGCAGGTTGGCACCAGTTGGCCAGGGCGATCGGTGCCTGGTTGCCGAGCTGGAAGCCGTTGGCAATGTTGCTGCCAGCAGCGAAGTTGGGATAGGTGGCCACGGTGAAGTAATACGTACCGGCGGCCAGCGTCGCCAGCGAAAAGCCGGAATCGTAATAAGTCTGACCCGGATTGATGCTGGAATTGTCATCGTTCTGTGCAATCAGTTGCCCCGTCGAGGCATTCCACAGTGCCGTGATCGGATCGAAATTCAAGGCGTTCTGGAACGAGTCTGTCCATACGCGCACATTGGTGGCATCGTTATTCAGCGTAAACGTCGTAGTGATGACGTCATTGTGATTGGCGATATTGCCGGTGAAGTTGAAGGTGGCCGCGCTGGCTACGGTGGAAACGGTGGCAAGCAGGGCCACCAGGAATTTTTTACCGAACAAGATATGCTCCTAGAGGGTTGTTGAAATGAAAAATTTTACATTGCTACAAAAGCAATAATCAGGCCAGCCAAGTTATTTGTTTAAAAATCAATGATTTGTGATTTTTGCATGATGTGAAATGAAAAAAATTGTAAGAAATTTCGACGCTAAAATATTTTCTGAAAACAATATCCTTACCTGCCCTTGTCTTTCGCTCCAGGGCACAGATATGTCGTAATGCTTGCCCGGTCGACATTGACCCCATGTCATCCGAATGCTAGTGTGAAAATTGCTTTTGACGGCTTCTGGATGAGTACAGGCTATGCGCTACTGGCAACTCGATCGTGTGGTGCCCCGCGGGCAACTTGACCTTTCCGCTGTGACGGGGCTGGCAGCTGCAATCGACAGCGCAAGCCCGACGGCCTTCGCCGCCCAGGTACTGAACGTCCTGGCGGGCGGTGCGCGCATTTCGCAATGTACGATATTTGCCTATGAGTTCGGCAACCGTCCGCGTACCGTTGCAGTTGCCGATCGCAGGGGCGGTCGCTTCCTGCGTGATGTGGCCGATGTGTATTCCAAGCTTTTTTACGCGCTGGACGGCAATCAGCAGGTCGTCGCCGCCAATGCGCCTCTCCGCGCAAGGTCGGGCATCGTCATGCACCAGCAGACCAGCGAAGATATCGTCCACGACGGCTACCGCGCAGCCTGTTACAACGATCCAAACGTATGCGACCGTCTCTCGCTGCTGCTGCACCCTGAGCAAGACATCTGGCTTTCGGTAAATCTGTACCGCGATTGCGCAGATGCGAATTTCCAGCCGGGCGAAATTGCCTTTGTCGAAGCGCTGGCGCCGCTGATCGGCCATGCAGCCCATCATCATTACACCTTGCAGGGGCAGCATCAGCTGGGCATTCCCCGATTGATGCTGGCGCGTCTGCGCAGCCGGTGCCCGTCGCTGGCCAAGCGGGAACTGGACGTTATCTGCGGCGTGCTGGAAGGCTTGACCGCCGTTGAAATCGCGGAAAGGCTGGGGATCAAGCCCGCCAGCGTGGTCACCTATCAAAAACGCGCTTACCAGCGACTTGGGATTGCCAGCCAGCGCCAGCTATTTGCGCTTTGCCTTTCCTGATCAAGGGGCCAGATCAAGGAATTTGCCTTTGCCGCTCCTTGCTGTACCCAAAATGGGGACAGTGGACGGATTTCCCGGCTTCTATACTCTGCGTTTCGCCTTTCCCAGCTCAAATTCGGACTGGCATTGTGCCGTTAAGCCAATAAAATAATAAGAGGCAGCGAACGACCGATTCGCCGGGCACAATTGCCGACGGGGGGGCATTGATCCAGGAGACAGTCAACATGCAGCAGTCCTCGTCGGGAATCTCGCCGATTTCCTCTTCTATTCCTATTGATTCCGCATCCGCACTTGCGGCGGAACAACAAGTTGTCGGCAAGGTGTCGCGCCGCCTGCTGTGGTTTATCTTCCTGCTGTTTGTTTTCTCTTTCCTGGATCGCATCAATATCGGCTTTGCCGGTTTGACCATGATGCAGGATCTGGGCTTGACGGCGACCCAGTTCGGCCTGGCCACTACCCTGTTTTACATTGCCTACATTGCCTGCGGCATTCCGAGTAATGTCGCGCTGGCGCGCATCGGCGCGCGGCGCTGGATCGGCTCCATCATGATGGCCTGGGGCCTGGCTTCCACGGCAACCATGTTCGCTACCGATGCAACCACGCTGTATATCTTGCGCATCCTGGTCGGCATTACCGAGGCAGGCTTCCTGCCCGGCATGCTCGTATACTTGACGCTGTGGTTTCCTGCTGCCTACCGGGCGCGCGCCAATGCGATGTTCATGATCGCCATGCCGGTGACGGCCGCATTCGGCTCGGCCGTATCAGGCTACATTTTGCAGCTGGATGGCATCTGGGACCTGAAAGGGTGGCAATGGCTGTTTGCGCTGGAAGGCATGCCGTCGGTCATTCTCGGCATCGTCGTCCTGTATTACCTGGACGACAAGCCTCAAGATGCCAAATGGCTGTCCGCCGAAGAGAAGGCAATCCTGGCGCGCAGCCTGGAGGCGGAAAGCAAGCCGGATCCGGCCAGGTCGGCGGATGTCGCCGCTGCTTCCGGCCAGACCAGCCTGTGGAAGGAATTGACCTCCCTGACCGTCATTAAATTCGCCGTCGCCTATTTCTGTCTTACCAATACGCTGGCCACTGTGGCCGTCTGGGCGCCGCTCATTGTCAAGAGCTTCAGCAGCGATGCCAGCAACGTCCAGATCGGCCTGCTGGCAACCATTCCGCAAATAGCGACCATCATTTTCATGATCTGGTGGGGCCGTCACTCCGACCGCAAGCAGGAGCGCCGCTGGCACCTGATGCTGCCGATGCTGATGTCGGCCCTGGGCTGGGTGTTTACTGCTGGCTCGACCAACATGGTCGTGCAGATGCTGGGTATTTGCATGGCATCCGCCGGTTCCTACAGCGCCATGTCGATCTTCTGGACCACGCCCGACCAGGCCTTGAGCTTCCGGGCAAAGGTGCTGGGCATCGCCGTGATCAACGCCATGGGCAACATCAGTTCCGCGACCAATCCACTCATCGTCGGCTGGCTCAAGGATACGACCCAGAGCTTCAATTCCGGCCTGTATTTCGCGACCGCGCTGCTGGTGGCTGGCGCCGTCATCGTGATGCTTCTGCCCATCGGTGGCCGGCAGAAGCGACAGCATTGAACTGTCGTTCATCGCTGAAACGCTTGCGTTTTTCTGCGGCCATCCGCTGATAAAAGGAAACAATTATGCATCAACCAACTACTGAACCGCGTCCGTCGATTTACTACAATTACCAGGTGTTCAAGCCCTGGCTGCCGTCGGCCCATCCGGCGCAGGACCGCAAGAAAGTCGTCATCGCCGGTTCGGGCCCTGCAGGCATGGTCGCGGCCCTGGAACTCGCCCGCCATGGGGTGCCCAGCGTCGTGGTGACGTCGGAACTGCAGGTCTCCCAAGGCAGCCGCGCCATCGTCTTTACCCGCCGCTCCATGGAAATCCTGCAGCAGGTGGGCGTGGCCGACCGCATGACCGAAAACGGTTTGCCCTGGCTTTACGGCAATTCCTACTATCGCGGCCAGCGCGTGTTCCGCATGCAATCCGCGCGCGACGATGACGACCGCTTCTTCCCGATGATCAATATTCAGCAGCAGTACATGGAAGAATATCTGCTGGATGCGTGCAAGGCGAATCCCCTGATCGATTTCCGCTGGGGAAACAAAGTGGTCAAGGTCGAGCAGGAAGCGGACTTTGCCCGCGTCACCCTCGATACGCCCGAAGGCGAATACACGATGGAGAGCGAGTGGGTGGTTGCCGCCGACGGCGGTCGCTCCACCATCCGCAGCGCCATGAACCTGGTGATGGAAGGCGCTTCCTACGAAGGCTTCTTCGTGATCGCCGACATCAAGATCGACCTGCCGCTGCCGACCGAGCGTCTGGCTTACTTCGATCCGGACTGGAACCCGGGCAATACCATCCTGATGCACCGCGAGCCGCACGGCATCTGGCGCGTGGATTACCAGTTGCCCGCCGGCGAAACGCCGGAAGAAGCGCTCAAGCCCGAGTCGCTGAAGGCACGCATCGACGCCCAGCTGGCCATGATTGGCCATGCCGGGGCCAAGTGGGAAATGGACTGGTATTCGGTATATTCTGCCCGTACCCTGACGCTGCCCGACTATGTGCACGGCCGCGTACTCTTCACCGGCGACGCCGCTCACCTGCTGCCGATCTTCGGCGTGCGTGGCGCCAACACCGGTTTCCAGGATGCGCAATCGCTGGGCTGGCACCTGGCTTTCGTGGCCAAGGGCCTGGCGAGCGAGAAACTGCTTGCCAACCATAGCGCCGAACGCGTCGGCGCTGCCCGCGAAATCATCGACGAAGCCGGCAAGAGTACGCGCTTCATGGCGCCGCCCTCGCGCGGTTTCCGCCTGCTGCGCGACGCCGTGCTGTCGCTGTCGCTGAGCGAGGAATTCGTGCGTCCGCTGTACCATTGGCGCACCTCGCGCCCGCACGAGTACACCCACTCGGCGCTCAACAGCATGGGCGACGACAATGCGCTGTTCAAACGCGGCCCGGCACATGGCGCGCCGCCGCAGAACATTCGCCTGGCCGCTAACAATTTCCTGCTGGATCACCTTGGCGGTGGCTTCGATCTGTTGTATTTCACCGATGCAGCAGCCATTCCCGAGCCGCTGCAAACGGTCGTGGCGGACATCCGTGCCCGCGGCGTGCCGCTGAAGGTGACCGCCGTCGGCGCGTCGCAGCCCGTGGCCGGCGCCGACCAGACCTTCGCCGACGCCGACGGTCACTTCCGCCAACGTTATGGCGTGCTGGCCAACGGCGGGGCCTATCTGCTGCGCCCCGACCAGCACGTTTGCGCACGCTGGCTGGCGCTGGACGCCAACCGTCTGCAAGCCGCCCTGAATATCGCTTTGCCCCAGTAACAGGAGAGCATCATGACCACCATCAACAATGTACTGACCATCCCTGGCCTGGAAACTGTATACGACGCCCTGGCGACCGCCATTGACCAGGCCGGCCCGGAGAAAACCAACCTATTTCTTGTCAAACTGGCTTTGCTCAACGCAAATGCGCTGGGCAATGCCGAGACCTTTGGCGCCCATGTCCAGGCCGCACTGCGCGACTTGTGATCTCAGGGTAAGTTTGCAAACCATTCAGGAGAGTCAAATGCAGATCGAAAGAATCCATCACGTAGCCTACCGCTGCAAGGATGCCAAAGAAACCGTCGAGTGGTATGTCAAGTACCTGGACATGCGCTTCATCCTCGCCATTGCCGAGAACGAAGTACCGTCCACGAAGGAACCCGACCCGTACATGCACGTCTTCCTCGATGCCGGCATGGGCAACGTGCTTGCTTTTTTCGAGTTGCCCACCCGTGCGCCGATGGGCCGCGACGAAAACACGCCGTTGTGGACGCAGCACCTGGCATTGAAGGTGAAGTCCATGGACGACCTGCTGGAAGCCAAGGCCAAGCTGGAAGCCGGCGGTGTCGACGTGCTCGGCCCGACCGATCACACCATCTTCAAGTCGATCTACTTCTTCGATCCGAACGGCCATCGCATCGAACTCTGTGCTGATACCGCCACGCCGAAGATGAACAAGATGCTCGACGAAGTGAAGTGGGACATGCTCAACGAATGGGCAAAGACCAAGAAGGCGCCGCAGCATGCGCGCTGGATGCATGACGGCAGCTTTAAAGGAGAATAAGGTTATGGCAAACTTCAATTCCACCACGGATCCCGCGCTGAAAAGCTGGATTGACTCCGCCAATGTCGCGGATTGCGAATTCCCGATCCAGAACCTGCCCTACGGCGTGTTCAAGACCGGCGATTCGGCGCCGCGCGTCGGCGTCGCCATCGGCGACCGCATTCTCGACCTGGCGGCGCTGGCCGAGGCCGGTTTGCTCAAGTGCGAAGCGGGCGTATTCGCCCGTCCGCGCCTGAACGACTTCATCGCGCTCGGCCGCGACGCATGGCGCAGTGTGCGCGAGCAGGTCAGCGCATTGCTGTCGCGCGACAACCAGGCCCTGCAGGGCAATGCCGCCCTGCGCGACAAGGCGCTGGTGGCGCAAGCCGACGCGACGCTGTTGCTGCCGGTCGAAGTGCCGGGCTATACCGACTTTTATTCGTCCAAAGAGCACGCCACCAACGTCGGCGCGCTGTTCCGCGATCCGAAGAACGCGCTCCTGCCGAACTGGTCGGAACTGCCGATCGGCTACAACGGCCGCGCATCCTCGGTGATCGTCAGCGGCACCCCGGTGCGCCGTCCGAATGGCCAGATCAAGTTGCCGGACCAGGAACGCCCGATCTTCGGCGCCTGCCGCAAGCTCGATATCGAGCTGGAAACCGCCTTTATCGTCGGCGTGCCGAATGCGCTGGGCGAGTCGATTCCCTGCGAACAAGCCGAACAGCACATCTTCGGCATGGTCCTGCTCAACGACTGGAGCGCACGCGACCTGCAGGCCTGGGAATACGTGCCGCTCGGCCCCTTCAACGCCAAGACCTTCTCGACCACCATCTCGCCGTGGATCGTGCCCATGGATGCGCTGGAGCCATTCCGCACCGCGCAGCCGGCGCAATCGCCCGAGCCACTGCCTTACCTGCGCCATGCCGGCGAGCATGCCTTCGACATCCAGCTCGAAGCCAGCATCAAGCCGCAGGGCGCCAAGGAAGCCACCACCTTCGCGCGCAGCAACTTCAAGTACATGTACTGGACGATGGCGCAGCAGCTGGCGCACCACACCGTGTCCGGTTGCAACACCCGGGTAGGCGACCTGATGGGATCTGGCACCCTCAGCGGTCCGACTCGAGATTCGCTGGGCGCGCTGCTGGAACTCACCTACAACGGCCGCGAGCCAATCACCCTGACAACCGGTGAAAAGCGCGCCTTCATCGAGGATGGCGACGAACTGACCCTGCGCGGCTGGGCGGAGGGGAAGGGCTACCGTGTCGGCTTTGGCCCGTGCAGCGGCGTGATCCTTCCCGCCCACCCGGTAAAGTGAGAAAGTGAGGCAGCCATGCTGAAGCTCTACAGTTACTACCGCAGCTCGGCGTCGTTCCGCGTGCGCATCGCCCTGAACCTTAAGGGCCTGCCGTACGAGTATGTGCCGGTGCACCTGGTGCGCAGCGGCGGCGAGCAACTGGCAGAAGCTTACCGGGCCGTCAACCCCGATGGCCTGGTGCCGGCGCTGGCCGATGGCGATATGCTGCTGCAGCAGTCGCTGGCGATGATCGAGTACCTCGAAGAAACCCATCCGCAGCCGGCGTTGCTGCCGGCGGCGGCGGCCGACCGCGCCTATGTGCGCGCCGTGGCGCTGCAAATTGCCTGCGAGATCCATCCGCTGAACAACCTGCGCGTGCTGAAGTACCTCAAGGGCACGCTGGGCGTGTCCGAGGATGCCAAGCAGGAATGGTACCGGCACTGGGTCACGTCGGGCTTCGCCACGCTGGAAAAACGCCTGGCCAGTGATCCGCGCACCGGCAAGCTGGTGTTCGGCGACCAGCCGACGCTTGCCGACCTGTGCCTGGTGCCGCAGGTATGGAATGCCCGGCGTTTCGAGATCCCGCTGGACGATTATCCGACCATCGCGCGCATCAGCGAGTACGCCATGTCGCTGGAAGCCTTTGAAAAGGCCGCGCCGGCTGCCCAGCCGGACGCGGAGTAATTCCGCGCCGGCAGCATGCCGGCAATCCCGCCGCTTGTCGCCCGCAAGGCGGCAGGCGGGCAGGGGCGGGCTCTGTATAATTCGCGGGATGACCAGACAGCATTGGAGTCCCGCATGACCGAAGCAATCCGCCTTACCCAGTACAGCCATGGCGCCGGGTGCGGCTGCAAGATTTCCCCCAAAGTACTTGACGTCATCCTCGCCGGCAGCGGCGCGCAGCATCTCGACCCTAAGCTATGGGTCGGCAATGCCTCGCGCGATGACGCCGCCGTGTATGCCATCGACGACGAGCGCGGTGTGGTTTCCACCACCGACTTTTTCATGCCGATCGTCGACGATCCCTTCGATTTCGGCCGCATCGCCGCCACCAATGCCATCAGCGACATCTATGCCATGGGCGGCGATCCGCTCATGGCCATCGCTATCCTCGGCTGGCCCATCAACGTGCTGGCGCCGGAAGTGGCGCGCGAAGTCACGCGGGGCGGGCGCGCCGTGTGCGACGCCATCGGCATTCCGCTTGCCGGCGGCCATTCCATCGATGCGCCGGAGCCGATTTTCGGGCTGGCCGTGACGGGCATCGTCGAAAAGCGTTTCATGAAGCGCAACGATACCGCAACCGAAGGCTGCAGCCTGTACCTGACCAAGCCGCTGGGCGTGGGCATTCTTGCCACTGCCGAGAAAAAGGGCAAGCTGCGCGCACAGGATGCCGGCGTGGCGCGCGACTGGATGTGCACGCTGAATCGCCCGGGCAGTCGCTTCGGCAAGCTCGCTGCGGTCAAGGCGATGACTGACGTCACCGGCTTCGGCCTGCTCGGCCATCTGCTGGAAATGGCCAATGGCAGCGGCCTGACGGCCCGCATCGATTTCGATGCAGTGCCGCGCATCGACAGCGTCGATTACTACCTCGAACAGGGCTGCGTGCCGGGCGGCACCTTGCGCAATTTCGACAGCTACGGTGCCGGCGTGACGTCGCTGAGCGATGCGCAGAAGCACGTGCTGTGCGATCCGCAGACCAGCGGCGGCTTGCTGGTGGCGGTCGAGCCTGTCGGCGAAGCGGATTTCCGCGAAGTTGCTGCAGAGCTGGGCTTGCAGCTGGCGCCGATCGGCCGCATGGTGGCGCGACAGGGTAGTGCCGTCGAGGTGCGGTGATGCGCGAGGATAGCAGCGACTACCGCGCTATTCTTCTCGGCGATTTGCCGCTGCTGGACGTGCGCGCGCCGGTCGAATTCGAAAAGGGCGCTTTCCCGCATGCCGTCAACCTGCCGCTGATGAACGATCACGAGCGCGAACAGGTCGGCACCTGCTACAAGCAGCGCGGCCAGCAGGCCGCCATCGCCCTCGGCCACCAGCTGGTATCCGGCGAGATCAAGGCGGCGCGCATTGCGGCGTGGGTGGATTTTGCCCGCGCTAATCCTCACGGTTACATGTACTGCTTCCGCGGCGGCCTGCGCTCGCAGATTTCCCAGCAGTGGCTGGCAAGCGAGGCCGGCATCGCCTATCCGCGCATCGCCGGCGGCTACAAGGCGATGCGTACATTCTTGGTGGAAACGCTCGATGCGGCCGTGGCCGAGTGCGATTTTGTCGTGCTGGGCGGCCTGACCGGCACCGGCAAGACCGAGGTGCTGGCGCAACTGGATAATGCCATCGACCTCGAAGGGCGCGCGCATCATCGTGGCTCCAGTTTTGGCCGGCATGCCACGCCCCAGCCCGGGCAGATCGATTTCGAAAATACCCTGGCAATCGATTTCCTCAGGCAGCGCGCCGCCGGCCGGCGCCAGTTCGTGGTCGAAGATGAAGGCAGTCACATCGGTACCTGCTCGGTGCCGCTGGCGCTGCGCCTGGGCATGCAGCAGTATCCGATAGTTTGGCTGGAAGAGGAGCAGGGCGCCCGGGTGGAGCGCATCCTCGCCGACTACGTCACCGGCCTGTGCGCCGAGTTCGTCGCCGTGCACGGCGCGCAGGAGGGTTTTGAGGCCTATGCCGAACGCATGCGCGCAAACCTGAAAAATATCGTCAGGCGTCTGGGCTTCGAGCGCTACCAGCGCCTTGCCAGCATCATGGATGCCGCGCTGGCCGAACAGCAGCGCAGTGGCGCGGTGGATCTTCATCGCGGCTGGATCGACGCGCTGCTGGGCGAATATTACGACCCCATGTACGCCTACCAGTGCCGGGACAAGGCCGCGCGCATCGAATTTCGCGGCAATCGTCAGGCCGTGGTCGAATATCTGTGCGCGCGCGCGCATCGGGCGGCTGCAGCGGCTTCCTGAACCGGGTCGCCCGGTTGTCTCGCCGGGAACTTGGGCGCGGCTTCAGGCCGCTTCTGCTTCCTTGCGCCGCTGCAGCACGAAGATCGGCTGCGCCCAATGCGTATCTTTTTTCTTCTTGCTGGTGATGAGCGTCAGTTCTGACGGATCGTACACGTCGGTATTGTGCGTCAGCGGCGTGGTCATCAGATATTGCGCATCAGTATTCTTCAGGAACTCGCCGACCAGCTGGATGTTGCGGATGTCCAGGTGGGCGAAGGGTTCGTCGATGAAGACGAAACCGCCCGAGCCCTCGTCCGACTTCAGCAGTCCGATCAGCAGGATCAGCGATTTCATCACCTGCTGGCCGCCGGAGGCTTCGCCGTCGTTCATGCCGATCGGCCCCTTGCCATCGAACTTGAAACGCACGTGCAGGCCAGCCTGCGCCAGCAGCAGATCGTCGTTTTCCAGGCGTACCGTGTCGGTATGCACCTCGATACCCGCCAGTTCGCCCAGTTCCTTGATGTTGCGGCTGTAGGTCTTGATGGTGTAGCGCAGGCGTTCGATGTAGGCGCCGCGGGCGTTGTTGGTCGCTTCGATGGCGCGGTTGTTCTGATAGCGACGTTCGTCGGTCTCGGCCTGGCGACCCTGCAGCAGGTTGGTCAGGCGCACGTGCTGGTCCACCACGGTGGCGTCGGTTTCCCAGTCTTCGCGCGCCAGGTCGGCGGCCAGGTGCTTCAGGCGCAGCGCTACCTGGTGGGCGTTCTGGTGTTCCTCGACCAGTGCCAGCCGGCGCGCCGGGCGACGCCAGGCATGCGGCAGGTGGCGCCAGCCGGCGCGCAGTTCCGCCAGCCGGGCGGCATGGGAGGCGCGTTCATCCTGCTGGCGCCGGTTCGAGGCACGCAGCTGCGATTCGGTGTCGCCCAGCGCACGCTTGGCGCCTTGCCAGTTGCTGTCGGCCAGGGTGCGTTCTTCGGTAGCCTTCTTGGTCAGCGGGAACAGCTCGCCCAGGCGCGTGCCGACTTCTGTGCGCGCCGCCTTCAGCGGCGCCGCGGCATGGGCGGCTTCGTCGAATTCTGCCTGGCGCGCGACCAGTTCCTTGGCAGCGTCGACGCCGGCAATGCGCGCCTTCAGTGCGCTGACTTCGCCGGCGAGCTTGCCGATCTTCAGCGTCAACTGGTCTTCCTGCGCTTCCAGCTTCGGCAGCGAAGCCTGCAAGGCAGCGAGTCGCTGCAGACGGCCGGCGTCGCCGAAGCGGTAACGCGAGGGCTCGACGAATAGCGAGCGCCCGCCGCGCCGCTCGCGGTGATAGGCCTCCGGCGTGATCCATTCTTCATTGTTCGGCAGCCGCGCGCCGGCTTCCACCGAATCGACGCGGGTAATGCGGGCCAGTTGTTCGATCAGCCAGCCTGGCGCAGGTGCCGTAAAGCGCACTGCTGACAGCAGGCTCTTGTCCTTGACGGTCGGCGCCTTGATGCGATCGGCGACGATGAAGTGGCCATAGCGCTCTTTTTCCGCAATCCGATAGGCTGCGGCGGTATCGCTGGCACTAGCCAGCAGCACCACCGAGGTGTAGCCGCGCAGCACGCCTTCGACGGCGCCTTGCCAGCGCGGATCGGTCACTTCCACGATGTCCGGCAGCATGGCGTGATCGATACCCGCATCGGCCAGGGCGCGGCGCATGGCGCGCACGTTTTCCGGGTCGGGCAGGGCAGACTTGCTTTCCAGGGCGGCGATGGCGGCGCGGTCGGCGGCAATGCGCGCAGCCAGCTCGTCGCGTGCCTGTCGCTGCCGCATGTATTCGGCTTCCTTCTGCTCCAGCTCGGCGGCGACGTCGGCGATGCCGGCGCCGGATTCGTCCGCCAGCTTCTGCAGGCGTGCCTTTTGTTCCAGCAGGCTTTCCAGCGGCTTGAGCTTGCCATTCAGTTCGTTCAGTTGCTTTTCCAGTGCCGACTTTTCATCTTCCAGCGCCGCTTCGTGCTGATGCGCGGCGCTCAGCGCCGCAGCGCGCTGCGCTACTTCGGCACGTCTTGCAGACAACTGGCTGTCCTGCGCCGTCAGTGTCGCGCGTGCATCGCGCAGCGCTGCGCTGGCGGCTGCGGCCTTCTCGCGTGCTTCGTGATATTCCAGGGTCGGCAGGATTTCTTCCTGCAGGTCGCGCTGCTCCTTCAGCAGGCCTTCCCACTGGTGGAAGTTGGCCACACGCAGGCGCAGGCGCTCCTGGTTGGTCTGGGCCGACTCCAGTTCGGCCTCGAAGCGCTGCAATTCGGTTTCGGTATCGCGCTGGTGGTGCTTGGCTTCGTCATAGGCATCCAGCACTTCCTTGTCGCCGAATACCTGGAATACCAGGTCGAGCAATTGCCGCGGCGCGTACTCGCACAGCTTGTCGGTTTCGCCCTGCTCCAGGGCCAGTACCTTGGCCATGGCTTGCGACAGGCCGGCGGCGGCCAGGCGCTTGCGATAGGCATCCAGGCCGAGCCAGTCGGTGGCGTCCTGCACGTCCTCGATTTCGACGATGCCGCCGCGCATGAGGTACTGGCGCTTCCAGTCGCCACCGTTTTTCTGGATCTGGCAGAACAGCGTAACCTCGTTCTCGCTGAAAAAGCCGGAGGCACGAAAGGGGCGGTTGGACAACTGGCGCCCTGCATGGCTGTTGTCGACCACGGCGCGCAGCCAGGAAACCTGCTGGCCGGCGTGGCGCGCGTAATGCTTGTACGAACGGCCCATCGAACAGTCCAGGCCGAACAGCGTGCGCAGAGCATCCAGCAGGGTGGTTTTGCCGGAACCGTTCTGGCCGGCGATGGTGATGATCTTTGCATCCAGCGGAATATTCTTGATGCGCTGCCAGTAGTCCCAATGGACCATCTCCAGGGATTTGATATGAAACATGGAACGTCCTTATTCCTGGGGTTGTGTCTCGGATTGCGGGAAGGGGATGACTTCGGCATCCTTCGGTTGCGGCAGATGGAAGATGTCCGCCAGCGCGCCGTTGACGATGCGGTCCTTCAGGGTATCGGTATCCATCATCAGGTCCAGCAGCGGGCCTTCGGTAATCAGATCGCCGCGCCGCTCGACGAAGCCGAGCTTGGCAAGCTGCCCGAGATTCATGTCCATGCGGGTTTTCTTGCCCAGCTTGTCGCCGAAATCCGCCAGCAGCGCGCGGTAGGAAATGCCCATCGATGCATCCTCCGCGCGCGGCATGGGCTTTTCCTTGCCGAACATGTCCTCCTGGTCTTCCAGCGCGGCCTGGTGCGCTTCCTGGCGCTCGCGCTTGGGCAGGATGATCATTGCCCACAGCACCACCAGCAGCGCGACGCCGTCGCGGGCCAGGCCGAGGTTGTTGTTCTGCCAGACTTCGCGGACGCCGAAAATCTTCGGCTCGATTTCGCGCGCCAGAGCGATCGTGACATTGTCGGCATAGACATTGTCGACGAATTTCATGCCGCAGGCAGTCAGACGCCGGTCGATGTCGAGGCGGAACTGTTCATCGGTCAGGGCGCGCTTGACCAGCTTGTTTTCGCGCGCCAGCGTCTGGTGCGTCAATAGTTGTGCGATCAGGATTTGTGCGTCATCGGTCATTTCAGTCGGTTCCGTTAGCGTTTTTCTGGGCCAGCGTCGCAATCGAGATCGCCGCCACGTGCGGGTCGTCCAGCTGGACCATGCCATCCTGTGGCGCGAAGTCGAGCGGCAGGCGGGCAATGGCCGCGGCGCCGCCTTGCAGCGCCGCTTCACTGTCGTCGCCAAGCAGTGGCAGCAGCGAGGCGCGGTAGGAAGCAATCGGGAAGGTCGCCGGCAGCAGGGTGGCATGCACTTCAGGTGCCGCAGCGCTGCCGGCGGAGAAGGCGCTCAGACGTTCGATCCAGCTATCCAGTTCCACCGGCACGGTGTTGGTCTGGCTGGCGGTGACGCTGGCGTTTTCGCCGACGGGCAATTCGAAAGCAGGCGTGCGGTTGCGGTCGGACAGCAGTTCGGTTTCTGCCACGTCGATCATTTCCGATGGCGTGATGAACATCGGCGTCACCGGCATGGCAATGGTGTCGCGCGCCAGCCCGGCAAGGTCTTCATGCTGCATCAGCCAGGTCTTGATATCGGTGGTGGTGAGTCCTGACTGCCCCAGGTGCACGCGCTGGCGCTCTATTTGGTTGAGCGCACGGGAAAACATGCCCTGCATGTTCAGCAAGCGGCTCTGGGCTCGGCCGATCGCCTGCGCGGCGCGGTGGGTGGCGGCGTCGGCATCGGGGTCATGAGTGATGGCATGGATCACCTGCGAGCCTTTTTCCACCCAGTCGCAGGCTGCATTCCACTTTTCCTGGGCGGCGCGCAGGCGGAATTCCGAGCCGGAAGCAATGGCATCACCGAATTCCTCAGTCAGGCCGACCATCCGCCCCAGCAGGTGTTGCAGCTGTTCGGCCGTGACGCCTGCCACGGCCTGGGCGCCGGCCACCTGCGACAGCAAAAAGCCCATGTCGGCATCGTCGCCGTCCTCGGCCAGCAGCAGCAGGCTATCGATGGCTGCCAGGATGTTGCGTGCCGGCGCGGTGATGCGGTATACCCCCTGCGCGGCATCCCATGCCAGCAAATGATGCGCGCGCAGGCGCGCCAGCACGGTTTCCAGGCGTTCGGGTTCGAGATAGGCCAGTCGCGCATTGATGTCGGCGCGTGAAAATGCTGCCGAGCCGGTTTCCGCCGCCAGTTCGCGCAGCACCAGCAGGCGCACCAGCACGCCATCGAAGCCGCCATGGAACAGGGCGGTAAAGGCCTGCAGCAGCGGCTGCGCGCTTTTCAGGCGGAATACTTGCTCGACGTCGTCAGGAGAGACTTCTGGCTTGAAGTAGGACTGCAGGGAATCCTGCTGCTCTTCGACCTCCGGTCCGGCAGCATTCACGGGTAAGTTCAGCATGTTCCCATTTTAAGCCATGGCGGCGGGCCGTCGCCGCAAAGCAGGGTTTTTACGAGACGTTTTTTCGCGGATTGCATGTTATTCTTGCAAAAAATACGACAGGAATTCCAGGGAAGTTATGCCAGTATTCGTCATCGCCAATCCGAAGGGCGGCGTGGGCAAGAGCACGTTCGCCACCAATCTCGCCGGCCATTTCGCCACGCGCGGCCACAAGGTCATGCTCGGGGATGTCGATGTGCAGCAATCGTCGCGTTCCTGGCTGGCCCTGCGCCCGCCTTCGCTGGCGCCGATCGCGGCCTGGGAAGTGGGCGCAAACAATATCGCGCGGCCGCCGCGCGGCACCACCCACATGGTGCTGGACACGCCTGCCGGCTTCGACGGCCCGGCCCTGGACGAAGCCCTGAAAATCGCCGACAAGGTGATCGTGCCGCTGCAGCCGTCGGTGTTCGACATTCTCGCGACCCAGGCTTTCCTGCTCAAGCTGATCGCCCGACGCGGCAAGGCGCAGATAGGCGTGCTGGGCATGCGCGTCAACAGCCGCACGCGCGCCGCCGAGCAGCTGGCGCACTACGTCAACAACCTCGGCTTGCCGGTGCTGGGCTTCCTGCGCGACACGCAGAATTATGTGCAGCTGGCCTCCCAGGGGGCGACGATCTGGGACGCCGCGCCCTCGCGGGTGGAAAGAGACCTGGAGCAGTGGCAGTCCGTGCTGCAGTGGGTGAACCGCTAGCCGGCGGTCAGATTTCCAGGTTGTCGATCAGGCGCGTCGTTCCCAGTTTCGCGGCGGCCAGCACCACCAGCGAATCCGGCGTGCCGACTTCGTCCGGCGCCGGCGGCCGCAGGTCGACGCGGCGGCGGATGGCGACATAATCGGGCTGCCAGCCGCGCCCCGCCAGGCTGGCCATGGCTTGCTGTTCCAGCGCGGCGGCGTCCGCGCGCCCGTCGCGCACTTCCTGCGCGACCTGGTTGAGGATGCGGAACAGCGCCGGCGCTTCGGCGCGTTCGGCGGCCGACAGGTAGCCGTTGCGCGACGACAGCGCCAGGCCGTCTTCAGCGCGATAGGTCTCGGCGCCGATGATCTCGGCCGGCAGCGCGAACTGGCGCGCCATGTTGCGCACGATCATCAACTGCTGGTAATCCTTCTTGCCGAATACGGCCACGCGCGGCTGCACGCATGAAAACAGCTTCATGACGACCGTGCTGACCCCGGTGAAAAAACCCGGGCGGAAATGGCCTTCCAGGGCATTGCCCAGGCCATCCGGCGGCTGCACGCGGTATTCCTGCGGTTCCGGATACATGTCTTTTTCTGTGGGGGCGAACAGTACGTATACGCCTTCCTTTTCCAGCTTTTCGATATCGGCCTGGAAGGTGCGCGGGTATTTGTCGAAATCCTCGTTGGGGCCGAACTGCAGGCGGTTGACGAAGATGGAGGCGACCACCGGGTCGCCGTGCTTCCTGGCCAGCCGCATCAGCGACAGGTGGCCTTCGTGCAGGTTGCCCATGGTGGGCACGAACGCAGTGCGCAGCTGGCCGCGCAACTGGTCGCGCAATTCTTCAATGGACGAAATGATTTTCATGGGTGATTCCTGGTTTTCAGGCGCATCCGGACGGGCGCGCAAATGTGCCGCTGGTCAGCTCGGCGAATAGGCCAGCCGCACGTAGATTGGCGCGAATGCTTCGGCCTGGGTGATTTCGATCAGGGTTTCCTTGGCCAGTTCGAGCAGGGCAATGAAGTTCACCACCACCACCGGCACGCCCCGGGAGGCATCGAACAGGTCGGCGAACTCGACGAACTTCGATGATTGCAGACGGCGCAGGATGGACGACATGTGTTCGCGCACCGACAGCTCTTCGCGGCTGATCTTGTGGTGCTGCGTCAGCTTGGCGCGCTTGAGTACGTCGCCCCAGGCAGCCTGCAAGTCCACCACGTGGACATCCGGCCAGCGTGTGACAATGCTCTGCTCGATGTAGATCTGAGTGCGCACGAAATCGCGCCCGACCTGCGGCAGCGCATCGAGCTCGAATGCCGCCAGCTTGATCTGCTCGTATTCGAGCAGGCGCCGCACCAGTTCGGCGCGCGGGTCCTGCGCTTCTTCGCCAGGCTCGGCCGGCTTTACCGGCAGCAGCATGCGCGACTTGATTTCGATGAGCATGGCTGCCATCAGCAGGTATTCCGCCGCCAGTTCGAGGTTGTGCAGGCGGATTTGCTCGACGTAGTCCAGGTACTGGCGCGTGACCTGCGCCATCGGGATGTCAAGGATATTGAAGTTTTGCTTGCGGATCAGATACAGCAGCAGGTCGAGCGGCCCTTCGAAGGCCTCGAGGAAGATTTCCAGCGCATCCGGCGGGATGTAGAGATCATTCGGCAACTGGAACAGCGGCTCGCCGTAAAGCCTGGCATACGCAACGCCGTCGATCACGTCGGGCGTGCTGTCGGCCTGGCCCGCGACCGCGAGGTCGCGCGCGTCGCTGCCCGGCTCGGCGTGCTGCTGGCTCAATTCTTACGCCTTGGTCTGGTAGACGTAGGCCTGCTGTTTCACGCGCGATTCTTCGGCGCGGTCACGCGCTTCCAGGTCGATCGGTGCCTTGTCCCACAGCAGGGCGCGGCCGGCGCGCTGCTGTTCGTCCAGCTTCGGGTTCTTTTGCTTGAGTTCCTTGATGAACTGGGTGATTTCGGACTCGTAATTCGAATATTGCTTCGAGAATTTCATGAGAATTTCAGCGCAAAATGGGGAAAAGACTATTTTACCTCGTCTTGCGGCCAGTAACGCCCGCGGCGGGAAAATGTCACCATGCGCCCACCTTTGGTGCTTTTCAGTCCGACGCTAGCAGCGCCAGCGCCGCCGGCAGGTCGTCGGCGCAGTTGTGCGCGCCCACGTGCCCCAGGAAGCCGGTGCGCTCCATCAGGCTGCGCGGCTGACGGTTGATGCCGCACAGAATCAGCCGGCTGCCGGAACGCTGCAGGGTGCGATGCACGGTTTCCAGCGCATCCAGCCCCGTGGTGTCGAGGCTGATCAGCTTGTGCATTTCCAGGATCATGGCGCGCGGCGGCAGGGCTTGCGGCTCGATCAGGCTGTCGAGCTTGCCGGCGGCGCCGAAAAACAGCGAGCCGTACAGGGTATAGGCGGCCACGCCTTCCGGCAGCGGCTGTCCGGCCACGGCAGTGATCGGGCGGATATCGGTCAGGTTGGAAATGCGGTAGATGAAAAAGACGCAGGCAAGCACCACACCGACTTCCACCGCCGTGGTCAGGTCGACCATGACTGTCAGGCCGAAGGTGGCCAGCACCAGCACGCGGTAATTGTTGGAAAAATGCCGCAACCTGCGGAATTCGTGCCATTCGCCCATGTTGAATGCCACGTGCAGCAGGATTGCCGCCAGCGCCGCCAGCGGGATGTTTTTTGCCAGCGGCGCCGCCACCAGCACGATCGCCGCCAGCGTCAGCGCATGCACGATGCCGGCCACGGGCGTGACCGCGCCGGCACGGATGTTGGTCGTGGTGCGGGCCATGGTGCCGGTGACCGGCAGGGCGCCGAAGAAAGGCACGATGAAATTGGCAATGCCTTGCGCCAGCAGCTCCTGGTTGGGATCATGGCGGTCCTGGATCATGTTGTCGGCCACGCGCGCGCACAGCAGCGATTCCACCGCGCCCAGCAGCGCAATGGTCAGCGCCGGCGCAAACAGCTGGCGCACCAGGTCCCAGCTGAAGGCGGGCAGGTGAAATTCCGGCAAGCCCTGTGGAATGCCGCCGAAGCGGCTGCCGATGGTTTCCACCGGCAGGGCGAGCAGGCTGACGGCGGCCGTCGCCAGCACCAGCACCAGCACCGGTCCGGGTATCTTCGCCATCAGGCCCCAGGCGCGCGCGATGGCGGAACGGGTGCCTTCGTCCTGCTGCGGCTTCAGCCAGGTCTTGGGCCATGCAAACAGCAGCGCCAGCGACGCCGCCGCCAAGACCAGGGCGACCGGGTTGACGGTGGGGGCCTGCTGCCAGAGCAACTTGATCTGGGCGAAAAAATCTGCCGGCATGCGGGCGATGTCGAGGCCGAAAAAATCCTTCAGCTGTGACAGCGCAATCAGGACGGCGATGCCATTGGTGAAGCCGATCACGATCGGCACCGGGATGTAGCGGATCACCGACCCCAGGCGCAGCAGGCCCATTGCGCACAGCATCACGCCTGCAAAAATGGTGGCGATGAACAGGTTGACCAGGCCGTACTGCTCGATGATGCCGTAGATCACCACGATAAAGGCGCCGGCCGGCCCGCCGATCTGCACGCGCGAGCCGCCCAGCAGCGACACCAGGAAACCGCCGATGATGGCGGCAAACAGGCCGGCTTCGGGCTTGGCGCCGGAAGCGATGGCAAAGGCCATGGCCAGCGGCAGGGCGACCACGCCCACGGTCAGTCCCGCCATCAGATCATGAAAGAAGCGGGAGCGGTCGTAGCCGCGCAAGGCGTCAACGATGCGCGGGCGGAAGGACAGGTGGAGATGCTGCTTCGATTGCTCGAGCATGGAAGCGCCTAGCTGTCCTGGAGAATGCGGCGCATCAGGGTGGGCGGCGGCTCGACCGGGTTGGCGTGCGCATATTCGAGTTCCGGCGCCAGTTCGAAGCCGTAGGCGGCGTACAGGTCAACCAGGCGCGAACCGTCATTGCGCACTGCCAGCCGCAGTTCGCGCACGCTGGTTTCCTGCGCCAGGTGGGTCACCGCTTCCAGCAGGTGCTGCGACAGGTTGCGGCCGCGGTATTTCGGCACGATGCCCATGCGCAAGATGTCCCAGACCTTGGAATCGCCCGCCACCGGCAGCCAGCGCACCGAGCCCGCCGGTTCGCCGTCGACCAGCAGCACCAGGCCGCCGCCTTCCTGCAGGTGCTGCAGGACCTGCACCGCGGTTTCGCGGTGGCCGCCGGAGGTCACCGCCACCTTGCCGGCCCAGGACGCCCGGGTCAGGTCGGCCAGCAGTTGCGCATCGTCGAACGTGGCTTCGCGGATGATGATGTCCATGGCTGCTGCAGGCTCCTCCTTATCGTACCCGCATGCCCGGCTCGGCGCCGGGCCAGGGGTTCAGGACGTAAATTCCCGGGTTGGACTTTTCATCGGCCGCGGAAGCAGCCAGCACCATGCCTTCCGAAATGCCGAATTTCATCTTGCGCGGCGCCAGGTTGGCTACCATCACGGTCAGCTTGCCGACCAGGTCTTCCGGCTTGTAGGCCGACTTGATGCCCGAAAAGACGTTGCGCATGCGGCCTTCGCCGACGTCCAGCGTCAGGCGCAGCAGCTTGTCGGAACCTTCCACGTGCTCGCAATTGACGATCTTGGCGATGCGCAGGTCGATCCTGGCGAAGTCGTCGATCTTGATTTCCTCGGCCAGCGGCTCGATTGCACCCGCGGCGCCGGATGTTGTGGCAGCCTCCGGAGCGGCCGCAGCCGGCGCCGCTTCCGGCTTGTCGAACAGGCCTTCCAGCATCTTCGGATCGACGCGGGTCATCAGGTGCTCGAAGGTGCCGATGGCGGTGGGCCAGGTCTGCAGGTCCGACCAGGCCAGCTCGCGTTCGATGCCGAACAGCGCCGCCACCTTCTTCGCCACCGCCGGCAGCACTGGCGCCAGGAATACCGACAGGCGGTGGAAGGACAGCAGCAGATCGCTGCAGACGTCCTGCAGGGCCTGCGCATTGGCAGGGTCTTTCGCCAGCTCCCACGGCTTTCTGGCGTCGACGTACTGGTTGACCTCGTCAGCCAGCGCCATGATGTGGCGGATCGCCTTGCCGTATTCGCGTGCCTCGAAGGCATCACGGATCACCGCTTCCTCGCCATTTTTCAGCAATTCCCAGAAGCGGTTGCCGCTGCCGCCGGCCAGCACCGGATTGCTGAGCTGGCCGTTGAAGCGCTTGCTGATGAAGCCGGCGGCACGGCTGGCGATGTTGACGTACTTGCCGATCAGGTCTGCGTTGACCTTGGCGATGAAATCGTCCGGGTTGAAGTCGATGTCCTCGACCTTCGCATTGAGCTTGACGGCGATGTAGTAGCGCAGCCATTCCGGGTCCATCTTCAGGTCCAGGTAGCGCAGCGGCGAAATGCCGGTGCCGCGCGACTTGCTCATCTTTTCGCCGTTGACGGTCATGTGGCCGTGGACGTTGACGCTGGTCCTGCCGATGGCCGGATGGCCGGAAAACTTCAGCATCGTCGGCCAGAACAGCAGGTGGAAGGACACGATATCCTTGCCGATGAAATGGACCTGCTCGGTGGCCGGATCGCTGATCAGCGCCTCGTAATCGAGCCCCTTCTTGGCGCAATGATTCTTCAGGCTGGCCAGGTAACCCACTGGCGCATCCAGCCAGACATAGAAATACTTGCCCGGGGCGTCGGGGATGGGGATGCCGAAGTAGGGCGCGTCGCGCGAGATATCCCAGTCCGCCAGGTCGGCGCCGTCATTGCCCAGCCATTCGCTGACCTTGTTGACCATTTCCGGCTGCAGGCGACCCGGGGAATTGAGCCACTCCTGCAGGAAAGCGACGCAGCGCGGGTCGGACAGCTTGAAGAAATACTGTTCCGAGGGCTTCATCACCGGGGTGGCGCCGGTCAGCGCCGAATACGGATTCTTCAGCTCGGTCGGCTCGTAGGCCGCGCCGCAGACTTCGCAATTGTCGCCGTACTGGTCTTTCGCGCCGCATTTCGGGCATTCGCCCTTGATGTTGCGGTCGGCCAGGAACATGCCCTTCACGGGATCGAAGAAACGTTCGACGACCTTGGTGACGATCAGGCCGGCTTCCTTCAGTTTCAGGTAAATGCCCTGCGACAGTTCGGTGTTTTCTGGCGAATCGGTGGAGTGCCAGTTGTCGAAGGAGATATGGAAACCATCCAGATACTGCGCGCGGCCGGCGGCGATCCTGGCGACGAATTCCTGCGGCGTGATGCCTGCTTTTTCGGCGGCGATCATGATCGGCGTGCCGTGCGCATCGTCGGCGCCCACGAAATGCACCTCGTTGCCCTGCATTCGCTGGAACCGTACCCAGATATCGGCCTGGATGTATTCCATGATGTGGCCGATGTGGAAAGCGCCATTGGCGTAGGGCAGGGCGGTGGTGACGAAAAGCTTGCGGGGCTGTGCGGTGCTCATGTGTGTTGCGGGATTTTCTGAAGTAAAACATTCATTTTAGCAGCGCAAGCGGCAATTTCGCTGAAATGCCGCCTGATTGCTGCCAGCGGGGGCTTGCCGTTGGCATTTGGTTTAGACTTGCAAAATGCAGAAGAATCCGGGAGAAATGATGCACATTACAGTTGAAGCAGTGAAAGCGGCCCTGGCCACGGTGATCGATCCGAATACCGGCAAGGACCTCGTGGCGGGCAAATCGGCCAAAAATATCCGGGTCGACGGCAGCAATGTCAGCGCCGACATCGAACTCGGCTATCCGGCCAACAGCCAGATCGCGCCGTTGCGCAATGCCGCGACGGCTGCGCTGCAAGGCTTGCCCGGCATCGGCAGGATCGATCTCAACGTCCATGCCAACATCATTTCGCATGCCGCGCAACGTGGCGTCAAGCTGCTGGCCAACGTGAAAAACATCATCGTGGTTGCCTCCGGCAAGGGCGGCGTCGGCAAGTCCACCACCGCGGTCAACCTGGCGCTGGCGCTGGCATCCGAAGGCGCGAAGGTGGGCTTGCTGGATGCCGATATCTACGGCCCGTCGCAGCCGATGATGATGGGCGTCAGCGGCCGGCCCGAGTCGCTCGACGGCAAAACCATGGAGCCCCTGGAAAACTATGGCGTGCAAGTGTCGTCCATCGGTTTTCTGATCGACCCCGACCAGCCCATGGTCTGGCGCGGTCCCATGGTGGTGCAGGCGCTGATGCAGCTGCTGGAACAGACCAACTGGCGCGCGCTGGATTATCTCGTTGTCGACATGCCGCCGGGCACCGGCGACATCCAGCTGACGCTGTCGCAGAAAGTGCCGGTCACCGGCGCCGTGATCGTCACCACGCCGCAAGACATTGCCCTGCTGGATGCGCGCAAGGGCCTGAAGATGTTCGAGAAAGTCGATATCCCCATCCTCGGCATCGTGGAAAACATGAGTACGCATATCTGCTCCAATTGCGGCCATGCCGAAGCGATTTTCGGCGCCGGTGGCGGCGAAAAGATGTGCCGCGACTTCGGCGTCGATTTCCTGGGAGCGCTGCCGCTGACGATGGCCATCCGCGAGCAGACCGATTCCGGCAAGCCCACCGTGGTGGCCGATCCGGAAGGGCAGGTGGCGGCGATTTACCGGCAGATCGCCCGCAAGGTGGCGGTGAAAGTGGCGGAAAAAGCCAAGGACATGAGCAGCAAGTTTCCCAGCATCGTGGTCAAGAACGACTGAGCAAAAATCGGCTAGATTCCCCGGAGGGCATCGGCACGGTAAAATAGAGTTTTACCCATAAATTCAACGGCTTTGGCGACCCAAGGCCGTTTTTAATTCAATCCATTGCGGGACAGAGTTAAGCGCAGCGGTACTCTGTCCTCAACATGCCAAAGATTATGACCGTCCGTACCCGCTTCGCTCCCAGCCCGACCGGCTATCTCCACCTGGGCGGCGCCCGCACCGCGCTGTTTGCCTGGGCTTACGCCCGCCATTTCGGCGGCACCTTCATCCTGCGTATCGAGGATACCGACCTCGAGCGCTCCACGCCGGAAGCGGTGCAGGCCATCCTCGACGGCATGCAGTGGCTGGGCCTGCAGCATGACGAAGGGCCCTTCTACCAGATGCAGCGCATGGACCGCTACCGCGAAGTGATCGCGCAGATGCTGCAGGCCGGCACGGCCTATTACTGCTATTCCTCGCCGGAAGAAGTCGAGGCGATGCGCGAGCGCTTGCGCGCCGCCGGCGAAAAACCGCGCTACGACGGCACCTGGCGCCCGGAACCGGGCAAGACGCTGCCGCCGGTGCCGGAAGGGCGCAAGCCCGTGGTGCGCTTCCGCAATCCGACGGAAGGGGAGGTGAGCTGGAACGACGTAGTCAAAGGGCCGATCACCATTGCCAACCGCGAACTCGACGATCTCGTGATCGCGCGCGCGGACGGCACGCCGACCTATAATTTTTGCGTGGCCATCGACGACTGGGACATGCGCATCACCCACGTTCTACGCGGCGACGATCACGTCAACAACACGCCGCGCCAGATCAACATCCTCGAAGCGCTGGGTGCGCCATTGCCGCAGTACGGCCATCTGCCAATGATTCTCGGCCCCGATGGCGCCAAGCTGTCGAAGCGCAAGCATGCCGCCAGCGTCATGGAATACGCAGAGGCGGGGTACTTGCCGGAAGCGATGATCAATTACCTGGCGCGGCTCGGCTGGAGCCATGGCGACGACGAGATCTTTTCGGTCGAGCAGTTGTGCAACTGGTTCGACCTGAGCCATCTGACGGCGTCGTCGGCGCAACTGGCTCCGGAAAAGCTGGCATGGGTAAACAATCACTACATCAAGGCCGCCGACAACGAACGCCTCGCCGCCCTGGTGCGCCCCATCATGCAGCGTGAAGGCGCGCAGTTCGATGGCGCGCCGGCGCTGCCGGCGGTGCTGGCGCTGATGAAGGACCGCACCAATACCCTCAACGAGCTGGCCGATGCCGCCATGCTGTTCTACCGCCAGCCGCGTCCGGACGCCGCGCTGGTGGCGCAGCACGTCACCGATGCGGTCAGGCCGGCGCTGGCCGAGTACGCGGAGCGCTGCAAGACGGTGGAGTGGAAGAAGGAAGCCCTGTCGGCCATGCTCAAGGAAGTGCTGGCCGCGCACAAGCTGAAAATGCCGCAACTGGCCATGCCGTTACGCCTGTTCCTGACCGGGCAACTGCAGACTCCCTCGATTGACGCGGTAGTGGAATTGTTCGGCCGTGAAACGGTACTGGCACGGCTTGCTGTTGCTCGTTGAGAATTTTTTCAAAAGGCGATTTACAGGACTGTGAAACCTTTGCTATAATTTCGTTTCTCTGCACCACGGGGGTATAGCTCAGCTGGGAGAGCGCTTGCATGGCATGCAAGAGGTCATCGGTTCGATCCCGTTTACCTCCACCATTTAAGTGTGCAGAAGGCCAGTATGGACAGGTTACTGTCCCCATCGTCTAGAGGCCTAGGACATCACCCTTTCACGGTGAGTACCGGGGTTCGAATCCCCGTGGGGACGCCAAACAAAAACGCCACGCATTCGCGTGGCGTTTTTTATTTCTCCGTAAAGAGCGCGCACTGCGCGCGGGCGGGATTCGAAGCTTTTGCGCTTGCAAGCGCAAAAGCCGGGAGAATCTGCGGGGCGGTGTGACGCGCAGCGGCGCGCCGGGCCGCAGTAAAGCAAAGTTCCAGAAACGCCAGAGAACCCGGCAAAGGCGCGCAGCGCCGAGCCGCCAAGACCCTCACCCATCCGCTCCGCGAAACCCCGCCCCCCTACTTCCCACACAACCCCGCAGCCGCAGCCCCTTCCGGCAGGGTCAACTTGCAAGGCCCCCCGGTGCGATCCACCGGAACCGTGGCAGTTTCCCCCTTCTCATTGGTACAGCCCCGCGTAATGCCGCCTTCGGTCAAAATTTCATACGCCGTGTTCACCTTGGCGCTGCCCGGCCCCCTGCCGGTGAGGAGGAAGGGCCCGCACATGCATTTGCTGCCGATCAGTTGGGTGCAATCCGTGCCGGGCGCGGCCGAAAGGATTTTTTGCATGACATGGTCGGATTTATCCAGCGAAAATGAAAATTTCACGGGATGCTCGATGGGTATGCGAATTTCCCACTGGTGCCGGGTGCGATCGTGCGCAATCTTCTTCTTTGTAGGCGCATTGCTTTCCAGGACCAGGTCGTCATCGATATCGATGATGAGGGTGCCGGAAAAATCTCTCAGGTAGCCTTTGACTGCTTGAGAGCCACCTGCATCGTTGGCCAATTGTTCCAAATCCTTGAGCTCGTCTGCATCGTAATCAGCTATGGCAAATCCTTGCTGAAGGTCTCTGAGTGTCTTGAACTTGACCAGGATGGGCGCCTTGAGGCTCACGCCCGATGGTCCGCCAATCAGGGCGGGAAGGCGGTCCGTATTGAAATTCCCTTTGGCCTGCCAGCGCGCAAAAAACAGGTGCGGCCCGACGCGGCGCACTTCCTGAACATCATCTGTATCTTTGAGCTTCTCCAATGTTTCCGCTTCCGTGTCGTCCACGTTGTCGCCCAGTTCCTTTAATAGTTCAGAAAGATCCTTGAAAGTACCGCTGTACTCGACGCTTACCTGGCCACTGCGCTGAATGGAAATTGTTTTCTGCACTTTCTGAGGAGCGACCTCGTAACACCCGGTCAGAAAGGGCAGCAAAATCAGCATCAGGCAAAATTTGATGGTCAAACTTGTAGCGCGTCCGGCGGAGAGCGCGTTCATAAACAGGTAAGATGCAGTCATGTGATGGCAGGAAAAAGGGGTTTATATGGGGAACAGCCTGTTTTCTTTCCGGATATTAACTTAATTGCAACATATTTTGGTGTTTAAAAGTAGGTGCAGGCCTGGTCTGGGCGCCGACCGGCGGCATCAGGAATAAATTTTTGGAAATGCACTTCGAAGACAAGCAACCCACTTCTCTCGCCATCTTCTGCAAAGTCGTCGACAACTACGGCGACATCGGTATCTGCTGGCGCCTGGCAAGACAGTTGAGCCACGAGCACGCCCTAACCGTCACGCTCTGGGTAGACGACCTCAACAGCTTCCGTCGCATCTGCCCCGAAATCGACCCCGCCGCCGACAACCAGCAAGCCGCCGGCGTCACGATCCGCCACTGGCGCACCCAGGAGGGCGATTACCAGCCCAGCGACATCCCCGACATCGTCATCGAATTCTTCGGCTGCGATATCCCGCCGGGCTACATCGCCGCCATGGCGCAATGCAATCCGCGCCCGGTCTGGCTCAACCTCGAAGGCCTCAGCGCCGAAGAATGGGTGGAAGGTTGCCACACGCTGCCTTCGATGCACCCGCGCCTGCCGATCACCAAGCATTTCTTTTACCCCGGCTTTACCGACAAGACCGGCGGCCTGCTGCACGAAGCCGGCCTGGAAGAACAGCGCCGGCAATTCCAGGCCGACCCTGCCGCCATGGCCAGCTTCCTGGCGCAACTAGGCGTCAGGCTCGCCGAAATGGCAAGTCTGAAAGCCTCCCTGTTCTGCTACCCGCATGCGCCCGTCGCGCAACTGTTCGAGGCCTGGCGCGATGGTGGCGATGCCGTGACCTGCCTGGTACCCGAGGGGGTGGCCACCGAGGCGGTGCAAGCCTTTCTCGGCGCACAGGCAAAACCGGGGACGGCGCGCACCCATGGCGCCCTGACCGTGCGCGTCCTGCCTTTCTTGCCGCAGCCCGATTATGACCGCCTGCTGTGGGCCTGCGACCTCAATTTCGTGCGCGGCGAGGATTCCTTCGTGCGCGCGCAGTGGGCCGGCAAGCCCTTTGTCTGGCATATCTACCCGCAGGACAAGAACCTGCATCACGTGAAATTGCGCGCCTTCCTGCAGCGTTACGTGGACGGCATCGAAAGCCTGGCCGCTTTTTCCCTGCACTGGAACGGCGCCGGCAGCGCGGAGGAGCAGGGCGGCTGGACCGCGCTCTGGCAGCTTTTCATGCAAGACTTGCCCAACGTGACAACCCGCGCCGCCGGTTGGCACCAAGAAATTCTCGCAAACGGCGACCTGGCAAGCAATCTGCTGAACTTTGCCGCCAAGCTACGGTCAGTGCCTGTAGAAAACAGCGTATAATGCCCGGCTGATCTATAACGCCCGGGAAACCTGGCGTGCGCTTGCGGCGTTGTCGGCCAGGGGCGCCAGATAACTTTCACGCAACCTATTATTCAGACCCTACATTCTTATGAAATTCGCAAAAGAAATTCGTGTCGGCAACATCATCATGGTCGACAGCAAGCCGTTCATCGTCCTGCGTTCCGACGTCAACGGTTCCAGCCGCACCGGCTTCACTTACAAGTGGAAGATGAAGAACCTGCTGACCAACGCCCCCATGGAAAACGTGTTCCGTGGTGACGACAAGTTCGAAGTGGTTGTTCTCGACAAGAAGCCGGTGACCTATTCCTACTTCGCCGATCCGTTGTATGTCTTCATGGATGGAGAGTACAACCAGTATGAAATCGAAGAAGAGAACCTCGGCGAAGCACTGAATTACCTGAAAGATGGCATGGAATGCGAAGCCGTGTTTTATGATGGCAAGGCGATTTCCGTCGAGCTGCCGATTACTATCGCGCGCGAGATCATTTACTCCGAACCGGCCGTCAAGGGCAATACCTCGGGTAACGTCCTCAAGGAAGCGCGCATCGAAAACGCCATCGAATCCAAGCAGCACATCGTCCAGGTGCCACTGTTCGTCGACCAGGGCGACACGATCGAAATCGATACCCGTACCAACGAGTACAAGCGCGTGGTGCGCAACTAAACGCGCTCGTGCGCATGCGGCTCGACGAGCTGCTGTAAAAAACGCTGCCGCTGGCAGCGTTTTTTTTTGCATTCTTCTGAGCAAAAGCCGTGCTGAAGAAAAATTTTTCGAATTTGTAACAAATTCGGAACTTTCTGAGATTGCCATTGACCAATACGAGTGCCCAATTGCATTTCTATGCGGCATCAGGTTCCGGCCTGGAATTGAGCGCCATCAGAATTTTGACCACACATAGTTTCGTACCATTTTCAGGAGATAGCATGCTTCGCTCAGACACGCTTTTCGGCAAACGCGATTCCACCAATCCGACTTCGACGCCGTCGACCCCCAACCCGGCACAACCTTTCGGCAGCCTGTCTACCGCGAATGCAAGCAGGAGCGCCCCCAGCGTGCCGGCATCGCTCGACGCCAGCGCCGCCAAGGCCGCGGCAGCAAGCACGACCGCCAGCACCAATGAAGTCGGCAGCAAGCTGATCGTCGGCCCCAACATCAAGCTCAAGGGCGTCGAAATCACCGATTGCGACACGCTCGTCGTGGAAGGTCGCGTCGAGGCGACCATGGATTCGCGCGTCATCCAGATCGCCGAATGCGGCGCCTTCAAGGGCTCGGCGGAAATCGACATCGCCGAAATCCACGGCGAATTCGACGGCGACCTGACCGTGCGCCAGAAGCTGGTGATTTACGCGACCGGCAAGGTCACCGGCAAGATCCGCTACGGCAAAGTGGTCATCGAAGAAGGCGGCCAGATCGCCGGTGATGTCCAGGTCGGCACCGGTGCTGCCGCCGCCGCCAACAAGCTGTCGGTTGCCAAGGCTGGCTAATCGCCTTATCGCCTGATCGATCCCCTTTCGGCGACCGTTGACAAACTTGCGGTCGCCGAATTTGGCCGGCGCCCCCTACGGGGTGCCGGTTTTTTTGCGCCTGCACGGGGCGCGCACTTGAAGAAAACCGGTCCGGCCATGCGACAATAGCAGGCTTGTGCAACTCTGCCATGTCTGATCCGACCGACCCATGATCGCTACGCATCCGGAATACATCCTCACCCTGTCCTGCCTTGACCGTCGCGGCATCGTGCATCGCGTGTCCGGTTTCCTTGCCGAGCACGACTGCAACATCATCGATTCGGCCCAGTTCGGCGACGCGCAATCGCAGCTGTTCTTCATGCGCGTGCATTTTTCCGCGGCAGATGCGGTGCTGCCGGACGCGGAGCTGCGCGCGCAGTTTGCCGCTATGGCGGACAGCATGGGCATGACCTGGCAATTGCACGACGCCCGCAAGAAGCCGCGCGTGCTGCTGATGGTGTCGAAAATCGGCCACTGCCTCAACGATTTGCTGTTCCGTTACAAGAGCGGCCTGCTGCCGGTGGAAATTCCCGCCATCGTCTCCAACCATACCGATTTCTATCAGCTCGCCGCCAGCTACAATATCCCGTTCCACCACCTGCCGCTGGCAGCCGGGGCATCGCCCGCCGCCAAGCGTGCCCAGGAAGAACGTGTGATGGAAATCGTCAGGAACAGCGAAACCGACCTGGTGGTGCTGGCGCGCTACATGCAGATCCTGTCGCCGGAAATGTGCGAATCCCTGAAGGGGCGGGCGATCAACATCCACCATTCCTTCCTGCCCAGCTTCAAGGGCGCCAAGCCTTACCAGCAGGCGCACGACCGCGGCGTCAAGCTGATCGGCGCCACGGCCCACTTCGTCACCGGCGACCTCGACGAGGGACCGATCATCGAGCAGGGCGTCGAACGGGTCGACCATGCCATGTCACCGGAAACGCTGACGGCGATCGGCCGCGACATCGAATGCGTGGTACTGGCGCGCGCGGTGAAATGGTTCGTCGAGCACCGCATCCTGCTCAACGCGCACAAGACCGTGGTCTTCAACTAGCCTTTATCGCCGCAAATTCCCAGACCAGGTGCGAATGCTGGCCGGTGAGGCGCTCGCCCAGGGACCGGAGGCGGTGCCCGAGCCCGGGATTGCGCGGCTCGTAGGCGCCGCGCGGGTGCACGCGGCATTGCCGCAGCAGCCGGAAGCTGCCCTCGAAGCCGTACATGCGGCCGATTACGTGCGGCGCGGTAAAGTAGCGGTGGGTCTTGCCGGTGATGATGTTGACATGGGTGGGATCGCGAAACGCCTTGTCGTGCGGGTATGCCGGCGTGACCGCGTACAGGATGCCATCGTGCTTGAGCACGCGCCAGATTTCATTCATCAGCTCGATGAAGGGAAAGCGTGAATTGCCGCCGGCGTAATCCAGCGCCACGCGCGGCACGTGCTCGAAAAAATCGTAAGCCGAAACCGAATCGAAGCTGTTGTCAGGGTAGGGGATCGGTTCGAGGCTGAGATTGGCGCGGGCGATGGTGAAGCCGGCGCCGCCGGCGTCGGTGCGGATATCCACGCCATGCAGTTCGGCATGGCCAAAGGGGTTTTTCGGGCGTGCGCCGCAGCCCAGGTCGAGATGTTTCAGCGTCATGTGTGGCAGTGGATGATCATGGGCGACGGGCGGCGGCTCCGGCAGGCGCGCGCAGCCTGGCAAAAGCGCGATATTAACGTAAACATGCCCTCATGCGTCTGGCGCGCCGCCGACGGTGCGTGCCGGCGTACGCATCAGCACGAACTCCTCTGCCGCGGTGGGATGCACGGCGATGGTGCGGTCGAAATCGGCCTTGGTGGCGCCCGCCGTGACCGCGACCGCCAGGCTTTGCACGATTTCCGGCGCATCGGCGCCGATCATGTGAATGCCGCGCACGCGATCGCTGGCCGTATCCACCAGCAGCTTCATGTAGCTGCGCGCCGTGCCGCCGACGAAGGCGTCGCGCATCGGCCGGAAGTCTGCCTCATAGACGGTCGTCGGCAAAATGCACTCGGCTTCGGTGGGGCCCAGCGAAGCCATCGGCGGCAGCGTGAATACTGCCGTGGCCACCAGATCGAGCGAAACCGGCGCGCCCTGGTCGCCGCCGAACAGGCGGTCAGCCAGCCAGCGCCCTTCGGCAATCGCTACCGGCGTCAGGTTCATGCGGTCGGTGACGTCGCCGACCGCGTACAGTCCCGGCACCGTCGTGGCCAGGTGCGCATCCACCGGGATTTCTCCCTTCTTGCCGAGCGCGATGCCGAGCGCTTCCAGCCCCAGGCCGACGGTGTTCGGCCGGCGCCCGAGCGCATTCAGCACCCAGGGCGTGTCCAGCACGTCGCCATCGGCTAGATGAAGGCGCCAGCCGTCGGCCAGACGTTCCACGCGGCTGGCCATGCGGCCCGGTTGCAGGTCGATGCCGGCCGCGCTCAGCGCCACGGCCAGGCGCTTGCGCAAGTCGGCGTCGAAGCCGCGCAGCGGCAGGCTGTCGCGATACAGCATGGTGACCGCAACGCCCAGGCGCGCCAGCATGCTGGCAAATTCCACCGCAATGTAGCCTCCGCCTAGGATCGCAGCCCTCGGCGGCAATGCCTGCAGATCGAGCAGGTCATCCGAGGTCGGGCAGCTATCCAGTCCCGGCAGGGTGTCGCGCGCGGGATGCGCGCCGGTGGCGACGACGATGTGCGCGGCCGTGAATTCGCGTTCGCCCACCGCCACCCGGCCCGGTGCAACCAGGCGAGCGCTGCCCTCGATCAGCGCGACCTCGCCCTCGGCCAGCATCTTGCGATAGACGCCTTCGAGCCGGGCGGTTTCGGCAGCCTTGGCTGCGGCCCAGCGTTCCATGGCAAAGGCCGGGTCGATCGCCTGCCAGCCGTAGCCGGCGGCTTCGCGCAGGGCATCGCCATACTGGGCGGCGTACATCAGCAGCTTTTTCGGCACGCAGCCGCGGATGACGCAGGTGCCGCCGACGCGGCTGCTTTCGACCACGGCCACGCGCGCGCCGTGGCGCGCGGCGCGGCGGGAGAGGGCAACGCCGCCGGAACCGGCGCCGATGACGATCAGGTCAAATGCGTGCGACATATCACTCCTTTCGTCTGCAGCACCGGCTGGCGGCGCTATTCGATCGTTACGGCTTAGCCCAACACGCGCCCGAGCCAGGCGCCGATATCCTCGATTTCTTCCATACAGACCGAATGCTGCATCGGGTATTCGTGCCACTCGATGCCGTAGCCGAGCGTGCCCAGCAGGTCGCGCGAGGCTTCGGCGCGCATGATCGGCACTACCGGGTCGCCGCGGCCGTGCGCCATGAAAATTGGCGTGGCCTGGTTGGCCGGGTGGCGTTCGGCGGTCAACTTGTCCGCCAGCGGCAGGTAGCCGGACAGGCACAGCAGGCCGGCCAGCGGTTCCGGGTGGCGCAGGCCGGTCTGCAGGGTCATGGCGCAGCCCTGCGAAAAGCCCGCCAGGACGATGCGGTTCGAGGGGACGCCGCGCGCCTTTTCGCGCGCGATCAGGCGCTCGATCGACGCCTGCGAGCCGCGCAGGCCGGCATCGTCTTCGCGCCGGGTCAGGTCTTCGCCCAGCATGATGTCGTACCAGGAGCGCATCACGTAGCCGCCGTTCATGGTCACCGGCATCAGCGGCGCATGCGGAAAGATGAAGCGGATCGCCGGGCAGCCCGACAGGTCCAGTTCGCGCACGATGGGCACGAAGTCCGAACCATCGGCGCCGAGGCCGTGCATCCAGATGATGGAAACGGCAGGCTCGGGGGCAGTGTCGATCTGGATCGATTCGAGAAGGGTGTCGCTCATGTCGGTGGCAGTATCAATCTGGTTGAGTGTTCAGTGTCGCAGGCTACCCCTGCCTGTTCATGTCGCCTGGGTATGCGGCGGTTCAGGATTGCGGACGGATCGCCGATTTCGGCCGGAAGGCCTTGCACACGGTTTCGTGGGTGTCGATCCAGGGGCCGCCGATCAGGTCGATGCAGTAGGGCACGGCGGCGAAGATGCCCGGCACCAGCGTCTTGCCGTCGGCATCCCTGAGGCCTTCCAATGTTTCGCGGATGGCCTTCGGCTGGCCGGGGAGGTTCATGATCAGGGCGGCATGGCCGGCGGTTTCGCGAATCACCGCGACCTGCCGCGAGAGGATCGCGGTCGGCACGAAGCGCAGGCTGATCTGGCGCATCTGTTCACCGAATCCCGGCATTTCCCTGGTCGCCACCGCCAGCGTGGCTTCCGGCGTGACGTCGCGCCGCGCCGGTCCCGTGCCGCCGGTGGTCAGCACCAGGTCGCAGCCGGCCTCGTCCACCAATTCGATCAGGGTCTTTTCGATGGCCGCGCGCTCGTCCGGGATCAGGCGGCTTTCCATGCGCCAGGGACTGGCCAGCGCAGTCGCAAACCAGTCTTGCAAAGCCGGCAGGCCCTGGTCCTGGTAGACGCCGGCGGCAGCGCGGTCGGATACCGATACCAGGCCGATCAGCAGTTCGGCGCGGTCATTCCTCGTCGGCTGCATGCTCGTCATCGCCGTCCTCAGCCCGTGCGCCGGCATGGCTCGCGGCGGCCGGCTCCAGGCCCTTGAGTATCTGGAAGATTTCGCGGTAAGCCTTGGGTGGCTTGTTTTCCGCCTGTTCCTTGCGGGCGTTGCGGATCAGGGTGCGCAGCTGCTGCGCATCCAGTTCCGGGTGCGCGTCCAGCAGCCCGGTCAGGGCGCGATCGTCGGCCAGAAGCTTTTCGCGGCGGCGCTCGAGCAGGTGCAGGGCGGCCGCTTCCGCCTTGGAAGTGCCGTGCCAGCTGTCGATGACTTTCTGGATGGCGGCCACTTCATGCTCTTCGAGGGTGCGCATCTTCTTGCCGACGTATTGCAGCTGGCGGCGGCGCCCTTCGTGGTCCTTGATTTTCTGGCATTCGAGGATGGCGTCGCGCACGTCCTCCGGCATGGGCACGGACTTGACGCGGTCGCGTGAATTCGAGATCAATTCTTCGCCCAGCTTCTGCAGGGCGGTCATTTCGCGCTTCAGTTGCGACTTGGATGGGCGGTCGTATTCCTGTTCGAATTCACTGGACTGGAAGCCGCAGGAACCCCGGTTTGGATTTGGCATGGATTTGCGTGATGCTCAGGCATTTTGGTCAACGGCTGCTATCATAACCGCTTTCCCGAATATTGCGGATATTGCACCCCATTTCCCTGAAAGAAGAAGCCAGCCCATGAGCGATCCCGTCTTTACCCATAGCCAGGAACGGTTGCACGAAATTGCGCAGGACGTGCTGCGTCATGCCAAGGATAAAGGGGCCTCCGGCGCCGCCGTCGAAATCAGCGAAGGCGGCGGCCTTGCGGTAACGGTGCGCAAAGGCAAGGTCGAAACCATCGAGCAGAACAAGGACAAGGGTATCGGCGTCACGGTGTACGTCGGCACGCCAGGGCATATCCGCCGCGGCAATGCCAGCACCTCCGATTTTTCCCCGCAATCGCTGCGCGACACGGTCGATGCCGCCTGGAATATCGCCCGCTTTACCGCCGAGGACGACTGCGCCGGCTTGCCGGATGCCGACATGCTGGAAATGCACCCACGCGACTTGCAGCTTTGCCATCCCTGGCTGATTTCCGCCGAAGAGGCGGCCGCCCTGGCGCAGCGCGCCGAAGCGGCGGCCTTCGCCGTGGATCCCCGCGTCACCAACAGCGAAGGCGCCAGCGTCTATGCGCAGCAATCGCACTTCGTCTCGGCCAATTCGCTCGGTTTTCGCGGCGGCTATCCGTATTCCCGCCATACGCTGTCGGTCGCGCCGATTGCCGGCAAGGGCGCGCACATGCAGCGAGACGACTGGTATTCCTCGATGCGCGACCCGGCGCGCCTGGCGACACCGGAAGCGCTGGGCCGCTACGCCGCCGAACGCGCGCTGGCGCGCCTGCACGCGCGCAAGCTCGGCACGCTCAAGTGCCCGGTGCTTTTCGAAGCGCCGCTGGCAGCCGGCCTGCTCGGCGCTTTCGTGCAGGCGGTGTCGGGTGGCGCCCTGTATCGCAAGTCGACCTTCCTGCTCGACAGCCTCGGCAAGCCGGTGTTTGCGCCGCACATCCAGGTCGTCGAAGACCCGCACGTGATCGGTGGCGTCGGCTCGTCGCCTTTCGATGACGAGGGCGTGCGCACCAGTCGGCGCGAGGTGGTGCGTGACGGCGTGGTGCAGGGGTATTTCCTGTCTTCCTATTCGGCGCGCAAGCTCGGCATGCAAACCACCGGCAATGCCGGCGGCTCGCACAACCTGAAACTGTATTCGACGCAGGCGACGCCTGCCGACGATTTCCGCGCGATGCTGGCCAAAATGGACACCGGCCTGCTGGTGACCGAACTGATGGGACAGGGCGTCAACTATGTTACCGGCGATTATTCGCGCGGCGCCGCGGGATACTGGGTGGAGAACGGAGTCATCCAGTATCCGGTCGAGGAAATCACCATTGCCGGCAATATGCGCGAAATGTTTGCGCAGATTGTCGCCATCGGCGCCGATTCCCTGATTCGCGGCACCAAGGAAACCGGCTCGATCCTGATCGAAAGCATGACCGTCGCCGGCAGTTAGGCTTAGACGGCGCCTGCCTGCAGCGCCGCGCGCCAGCGGGCGATGGCGGCGCGCACCTGCTGCGGCGCAGTGCCGCCGACATGGTTACGCGCGGCAACCGAGCCTTCCAGCGTCAGCACGGCGTACACGTCCTCACCGATCAGCGCCGAGAACTTGCGCAGATCTTCCAGCGGCAGATCGGCCAGGTCGCAGCCGCGCTCGTCGCAGCCGCGCACCGCGTGCGCCACGGCTTCGTGGGCATCGCGGAAGGGCAGGCCTTTCTTGACGAGGTAATCGGCCAGGTCGGTGGCGGTGGCGTAGCCCTGCAGGGCCGCGGCGCGCATGGCATCCGGCTTGACGGTGATGCCTTGCGCCATGTCGGCGAAGATGCGCAAGGTGTCGGTGACGGTGTCGACCGTGTCGAACAGCGGCTCCTTGTCTTCCTGGTTGTCCTTGTTGTAAGCCAGCGGTTGGCCCTTCATCAGGGTCAGCAGCGACACCAGGTGGCCGTTGACGCGGCCGGTCTTGCCGCGCGCCAGTTCCGGCACGTCGGGGTTTTTCTTTTGCGGCATGATCGACGAGCCGGTGCAGAAGCGGTCGGCGATGTCGATGAAGCCCACGCGCGGGCTCATCCAGATTACCAGTTCTTCCGACATGCGCGAAATGTGCGTCATGACCAGGGCCGCGGCGGCGCAGAATTCGATGGCGAAGTCGCGGTCGGAGACGGCGTCGAGAGAATTGTGGCAGACGTCATCGAAACCGAGCGTCTGCGCCACGCGCTGGCGGTCGATCGGGAAAGTGGTGCCGGCCAGCGCGGCTGCGCCCAGCGGCAGGCGGTTGACGCGCTTGCGGCAGTCGGCCATGCGCTCGGCGTCGCGGCCGAACATTTCGACATAGGCCAGCATATGGTGGCCGAAGGTCACCGGCTGCGCCACCTGCATGTGGGTGAAGCCCGGCAGGATGGTGTCGGCGTTCTGTTCGGCCAGGTCCAGCAGGGCGGCCTGCAGGCCGCGCAAAAGCGCGGTGATGTCGTCGATCGCGGCGCGCATGTACAGGCGGATGTCGGTGGCGACCTGATCGTTGCGCGAGCGCCCGGTGTGCAGGCGCTTGCCGGCGTCGCCCACCAGCTCGGTCAGGCGCTTTTCGATATTCAGGTGCACGTCTTCCAGGTCGAGCAGCCATTCGAACTGGCCGGCGGCGATTTCCGCCTCGATCTGCGCCATGCCGCGCTGGATGTCGGCCAGGTCCTGGGCGCTGATAATGCCCTGGTGCGCCAGCATGTCGGCGTGCGCCAGCGAGCCCTGGATGTCGAACTGCGCCAGGCGCTTGTCGAAAAATACAGAGGCGGTGTAGCGTTTGACCAGGTCCGAGACGGGTTCGGAAAAGCGCGCCGACCAGGCTTCGCCCTTTTTGGAGAGTTGTGCTGTCATAATTGCAGTGGCATTTCTGCCCGGATGCGCCGCATAATAGGCGCGAACCAGGTATTTGAGGAATTCGTCATTATAAGACAAGCGCGCCCGGTTCCCGCGGTGCGCAACGCTACCAGCCCTATTTTTTATGCCAGCTACCAGCGCCGTCCGTCCGCCGGTCGAAATCGTGATCCCCGATTGCTGCAATATCGGCGTGGTGTTTCGCGTGCTGGTGGCGGTTAACGCGGTATTCCTGACCGGCATCCTGCTGCAGTCGGGCGGCTGGCAGGCCGGCCTGACCCGGTTCGTCGAAGCCTCGGCGCTGCTGGAAGTCGCCAGCCTGCTGGCGCTGGCGGCGCTGTGCGGGGTGCGCAGGCAGGTGCAAAGCATGCCGGCATGGGTGCAGCGCGCCCTGTGCGCGCTGGTGCCGGCGGCAATTGCCGCGCTGCTGATCCGCATCGGCGCGGCCAGCCTGCTGTTTGCCGACAGTTTCGACGGCTTGCATCCTGCGGAAGGCGCGCTGGCGGCCGGACTTGCCGGCATCGCGCTGCAGCATTATTTCGAATTGCGCACGCGTGCCTATTCGCCGGTGCTGGTCGAAGCGCGCCTGCAGGCGCTGCAGGCGCGCATCCGCCCCCACTTTCTGTTCAACAGCCTCAATGCGGTGCTTTCGCTGATCCGCACCGAGCCGTTGCGCGCCGAAACCACGCTGGAAGACCTGGCGGACCTGTTTCGCGTGCTGATGCGCGACGCCCGCGACATGACCACGCTGGAACAGGAAATCCGCCTGTGCCGGCAGTACCTGGCGATCGAGAAAGTGCGCCTGGGCGATCGCCTGCAGGTGCGCTGGAACCCAGTCGACATCAGCAAGGAAGTGCTGCAGCGCGCCCAGGTGCCGTCGCTCCTGCTGCAGCCGCTGCTGGAGAACGCCGTGCACTATGGCGTCGAGCCGGCCAGCGAATCGGCGCTGATCCAGGTCGATATCCGCCGCCAGATCGACCGCATCGAAGTGGTGATCGCCAATCCATGGCACGGCAATGCCGCGCCCAGTGGCGGCAACCACATGGCCCTGAACAATATCCGCCAGCGCCTGGCCTTGCTGTACGATGTCGAAGCGCAGTTGGGCACCTCGATCGAGGATTCGACCTTCCGGGTCAGGCTGCGCTTCCCCTACGTGAAAACCAGAAAGGATGACTAGATGGTGCCGCGCCTGCTGATCGTCGACGATGAGGCGCCCGCGCGCGCGCGCCTGGCGACGCTGCTGGGCGATATCGCCGCCGAATGCCCGCACGTACTCGCAGGCGAGGCTGCCGATGCCCGCGCGGCGCTGCAGGCGTTTGCCGAACTGCGGCCGGACATCGTGCTGCTGGACGTGCAGATGCCGGGCATGAGCGGCATCGAACTGGCGCGCCACCTGACGGCAACGGAGGCGCCGCCGGCCATCATCTTCGTCAGCGCTTTCGACGAGTTCGCCCTGAAAGCCTTCGAGGTGCATGCGCTCGATTACCTGCTCAAGCCGGTACGCGCGGCGCGCCTGGCGCAGGCGATACAGCGCGCCGCGCTGCTGGCGCAGGCCCGGGAACAGTTGCAGGCGCAGGAGCGGCCGGTAACGCAGGCCTTGGCGGCGGCGTCGGCAAGTTTGCGCCAGGCGCGCCGCAATTTTTCAGTGCAGGAGCGTGGCCGCCTGTTGCTGGTGCCGGTCGCCGAGGTGCTTTATTTGAAGGCCGATGCCAAGTACGTCATGCTGCGCACGGCAGCGCGCAGCTACCTGATCGAAGAATCGCTGAATTCCCTCGAAGAAGAGTTCGCCGAGCTTTTCCTGCGTGTGCACCGCAACGCCCTGGTGGCGCGTGCCGCACTGGAAGGGGTCGAGCGTGCCCCGGCGGCGCAGCAGTGCGCCGCCGGGGCGGACAAGACGGCCGAGCGGGGGCAGGAATCCTGGCAGGTGATCGTGCGCGGCGTGATGGAGCGTTTGCCGGTATCGCGCCGGCAGTGGGCACAGGTGAAGGCGCTGGTGCGCAGCTAGCGGGCTGCCTAGGACATCTTGCCCATGAAGCTGCGTGCCATCAGCAGTTCGGCCTGTTCCTCTTCTTCACGGCGCCGGCGCGCCAGTTCTTCCGGGCTGATCTTCGGCGCTTCCGGGGCTTTCGGCTGCGGCGCAGCAGAAGCGGCGGCAGGTGTTGGCGCCGCTGGTCTTGCCACTGCTGCAGGCGTCGGCGCTGCGGCCGGCTTTGGCGCAGCGCTGCCATGCGCCTCGGCCAGGCCTTGCGCCACCAGCGTCGTCAGCACGGCATCCATGTCGTCAAACTTGAGCATGCCCAGCAAATCGTCGCGGCTGCGCTTGCCATCGATGAAAATCAGCGCCTGACGCATGTGTTGCGTCAGGCCGCCGGCGCGTGTCTTGATCTCTTCCTGACCCTTGGCGGTCTTGGAATAAATTTGGCTCATGTTCTCCTCCACCATTGTTTCAACGGCAGTTGTTACCTTCCGCTGGCGACATGGATCCGGAACCTTCTCTCGAGGTTGTTTCCGGTGCCGCCAGCGGTGGCATTTTTCCTTGGATGGGGGTCAGCCGGTATTGCGTAATCCTGCTGCCACGCCATTTATCGATAAATGTATGCCGCGATGTACCCGTACGTCAATATTTTCTGACTGCTCTGCAACAGCACGATGACGTTTGATTAACTCCACCTGCAAGTGGTTGAGCGGGTCGAGATAGGCGAAGCGGTTTTTTATCGAACGCGCCAGCAGCGGATTGCCTGCCAGCCGCTCGGCCTGGCCGGTGATTTTTGCCAGGCAGGCTACAGTCTGCTCGTGCTCCGCGGTGATGCGGCTGAACACCGCCTGGCGCAGCTTGCGGTCCTGCACCAGCCCGGCATAGCGCGAGGCGACCGCCAGATCGGTCTTGGACAGCACCATGTCCATGTTGGATAGCAGGGTGGCGAAGAAAGGCCACTGGCGGTACATGGCGCGCAGCGTGGCAAGCCGCGCCGCCGGGGCGCCGGGACCATCCTCCAGCCAGGCGGCGACGGCACTGCCGAATCCGTACCATCCGGGCAACAGCAGGCGGCACTGTCCCCAGGAAAATCCCCAGGGAATCGCCCGCAGGTCCTCGATGCGTCGGCTGGCCTTGCGCGAAGCGGGGCGCGAACCGAGGTTGAGTTCGGCGATTTCGGCAATCGGCGTGGCGGCGAAAAAATAATCGGTGAAGCCGGGGGTTTCATATACCAGGCTGCGATAGGCGCGCCAGGCCCGTTCCGACAGGTCTTCCATGACTGCTTCGAATTTCGCCGGGGACGTAGCATCCTTGCCCGGCGCCGCAGCCGGCAGCAGGCTGGCTTCCAGGGTGGCAGCCACCAGCAGTTCCAGGTTGCGCCGGCCGATGTCGGGATGGGAAAATTTCGAGGCGATGATCTCGCCCTGTTCGGTCAGCCGTATCTGGCCGTTGACGGTGCCGGCCGGCTGCGCCAGGATGGCTTCGTAGCTGGGGCCGCCGCCGCGGCCGACCGTGCCGCCGCGGCCGTGGAACAGGCGCAGGCGCATGCCGCGCCGCGCGAACAGTTCTACCAGGCGCATCTCGGCCTTGTACAGCTCCCAGTTGGAGGTCAGGAAGCCGCCGTCCTTGTTGGAATCCGAATAGCCCAGCATGACTTCCTGCAGGCCGTCCTGGCGCGCCACCATGCGCTGCACCGGCGCCAGCGCCAGCCAGGCGTCCATGATGGCGGCGGCATGGCGCAGGTCGGGAATGGTTTCGAACAGCGGAATCACCATCAGCGCGGCGCCGTTGCCGCCTTCGTCACGGTTCTCCTTGCCATCCGGCGTTGCCGCCAGCAGGCCGCATTCCTTCTGCAGCAGCAGCACTTCCAGCAGGTCGGATACGGTTTCGGTATGCGAAATGATGTAATTGCGGATGGCGCGGTCGCCATAGCGAGTGCGGATTTCGCGCGCCGCGTGCAGGATTTCCAGTTCTCCGGCGGTTTCGGCGCTATAGCCGAGCCAGGGCGAGTACAGCGGGCGCGGCTGCGCCAGTTCGGCCAGCAGCAGTTCGACGCGGGCGGCTTCCTCCATGCCTGCATAGTCGGCGGCGACGCCGGCGCGCGCGAACAGTTCGGCCAGCACGCGCTCGTGCACGTCCGAACTCTGGCGCATGTCCAGCGTGGCCAGGTGAAAGCCGAAGATGTCCGCGGCGCGGCGTATCGCTCCCAGGCGCGGCCGCACCAGGGCGGCGCTGTTGCGCGATTTCAGCGAGTCGATCAGCACCTGCAGTTCGCTGGCGAATTCGGCGGCGCTGGCATAGGGGGCGGCCGGCGCGACTTCGCGGCGCAGCACGACGCCGTCTCCCAGCAGTCGGGCAGTGGCAGCCAGGCGCGCATAGATGCCTACCAGGGCGCGCCGGTAGGGTTCGTCCTTGCGGTGCGGCGAAGTGTCCGGCGAAGCGTCCGCCAGCGCCTGCAGCGCCGGGCTGACGCCGACCAGCAGGGTGGATACCGACAGTTCGCCGCCCAGGGCATGGCATTCCTCAAGGTAGTAGTCGAAGATCGTCGTCGCCTGCCGCTGCACCGCATGGCGCATGGTGCCGGCGTTGACGTTGGGATTGCCGTCGCGGTCGCCGCCGATCCAGCTGCCCATTTGCAGGAACGGCTTCAGGCCGCCGGCGCTGCCACCCAGTTCTTCGTCGATGTCCCGGTACAGGGCCGGCAGTTCGTGCAGGAACGTGATGCGGTAATAGGACAGCGCATTGTCGATTTCATCGGCGACCGTCAGCTTGTCGTAGCGCAGCATGCGGGTTTGCCAGAGCGTGGCGATGCGCGCGCGCAGCAGCTCCGTGTTGTTCTCCAGCTCGCGCGCCGTCAGCGGCAGGTCGCGCTGCGCCAGCAGCCGCGCAATGTCGTGTTCGGCGTCGAGGATGCTCTTGCGCTGCACTTCGGTCGGGTGGGCCGTCAGCACCGGGCTGATCAGGGCATCGTCGAGAAACTCGCGTACCGCGTTGGCGCCGATGCCTGCCTCTTGCAACCGGCTCAGTGCCAGCGCCACGCTGCCGGCTTGCGGCGCTGAGCCCGCCAGCTGGTGGGCGCGGCGGCGGCGGATGTGGTGTTGGTCTTCGGCAATATTGGCCAGATGGGAAAAATAGGAAAATGCCCGCACCACGGCATTGGTCTGATCGCGGGAAAGTTTCCTGAGAAGGCGATCCAGTTCGGCGCCTGCCTGCGAATCTGCATCGCGGCGAAAGCGCACGGCCGTCTGGCGGATGGTTTCCACCAGGTCGAACACGGCGTCGCCTTCCTGTTCGCGCAGCACGTCGCCCAGCAGGCGGCCGAGCAGGCGGATATCTTCCTTGAGCGGGGCATCCTTGTCGGCGGCAGGCTTGCGCGCTGTGGCGGAAGGGCGGGGCAGTTTGGCGGCGGTGGCGGGCGTGGTTCTTGGCATGGCGTTAATGGCAATCGGTAAGGAAGTCAGGGCCGGCGCGGCTTGCGTTCGCGACTGTGCAGGTGGGGCCATGATAAAATCGCCTGCGCGAATGAAACTGTGCGACGGTAACGTTTTTTGATTTGAAAGATCTGGCTTTGAAAGTTCCTGCCCCCTCGAAATTGGTAATTGCATCCCGGGAAAGTCGGCTGGCCATGTGGCAGGCCGAGCATGTGCGTGCACGCTTGTCTGCATTGTATCCGGACTGCGCCGTCGAAATTCTCGGCATGACCACCCGCGGCGACCAGATTCTCGACCGCAGCCTGTCCAAGGTCGGCGGCAAGGGCCTGTTCGTCAAGGAGCTGGAAGTGGCCATGCAGGAAGGCCGGGCCGACCTGGCGGTGCATTCGCTCAAGGACGTGCCGATGGATCTGCCGGAAGGTTTCGAGCTGGCCGCCGTGCTGGAACGCGAAGATCCGCGCGACGCCTTCGTATCGAACGAATATGCATCGCTTGCCGCTTTGCCGGCGGGGGCAGTGGTCGGCACCAGCAGCCTGCGTCGCCAGGCGCTGGTCGCGGCGCGCTATCCGCACCTGGTGATTCGCCCCTTGCGCGGCAATCTCGATACTCGCCTGGGCAAGCTCGACCGCGGCGAATACGCGGCGATCATACTCGCTGCCGCCGGCCTGAAGCGGCTCGGGCTGGAGGCCCGCATCCGCGCCGTGCTGGAGCCGCAAGAAAGCCTGCCGGCACCAGGGCAGGGCGCCATGGCCATTGAAATTCCCGCCGCCCGCGCCGAGTTGCGCGCCTTGCTGGCGCCGCTGAACCATGCAGCCACGGCACAGGCAGTGGCGGCCGAACGCGCTGTCTCGAAGATTTTCGGCGGCAGCTGCCAGATCCCGCTGGCGGCGTTCGCCACGGTCGCCGCGGGCGAACTGCATTTGCGCGCCATGGTGGCAACGCCCGACGGCAGCCGCGTCGCCGCTGCCGATGTGCGCGGCAGCGCTGCGGCGCCGGCGGCGCTGGGCAGCGAGGCGGCAGTGGTGCTGCAGACGCAGGATGCCGCGGCAATCCTGGCCGCCTGCGCCAGCGCATCGGCGTGAATGGCCAGGCCAGTCGTCATCACGCGTCCGCCGGCGCAGGCGGACGCTCTTGCCCGCCGGGTGGCCGCGCTGGGGCGCGAGGCCCTGTTGTTCCCGCTGCTGGAAATCCATCCGCTGGCTGACACCGCGCCGCTGCGCGCGCAACTGACGCAGCTCGATCGCTATGCGCTGGTGGCCTTTGTCAGTCCGAACGCGATTGACGCCGCCTTCGCGCTGCGACCGCACTGGCCGGCCGGCGTGGCGCTGGCGGTGGTGGGGGAAGGCAGCCGCCAGGCGCTGGCGGCGCACGGCGTCACCGATGCCAACGCCGTCATACATCGGCCGGCCGACCCGGCGCGCAGCGATTCGGAGGGCTTGCTGGACACGCTTGATCCTGGCGCGCTGCGCGGGCGCGAAGTATTGATCATTCGTGGCGAAAGCGGGCGCGAGTTGCTGGCCGACGCCCTGCGCGCCGCCGGCGCGACGGTGACGCCGGTGGCGGCCTACCGACGCGCTGCGCCGCCATTGGATGCGGCGCGGCGCTCGCAACTGGCGCAACTGCTGGATACGCCGGCCGACTGGATCGTCACCAGTTCCGAAGCCTTGCGTAACCTCGTCGCCATGGTAAAGGCGGTGGCAGGCGAAGTTGGCGTGGCAAAAATGCAACAGCAGCATCTGCTGATTCCGCATGCGCGCATTGTGCAAACCGCCTGCGCACTGGGTTTTCTCAATATCGTGCAAACTGCGTCAGGCGACGAAGGTTTGCTTGCCGCGTTACAATCCTGACCATGAACGAATTGCCTCCCAATACAGGTTCCGCGCCTGCTCCCGAATCCGCGCCGGCGCATCCGCCCGCGGCGCCTGTGCCGCCCGCGGCGGCCGCACCTGCAGCACCGTCCGCAGGAAGCGGCGGCAAGGGCGGCAGCTATCTGCTGCCCATAGCGCTGCTGGTGCTGGCCGCGCTGCTGGCGGCGCAATGGTGGTCCACCCGCCAGGAGCTGGACGGCTTGCGCGCCACTCTGGCGCAGCGCCTGCAAAGCGGCGACGCCGTCAATTCCGAAAGCCGGATGCTGGCCAAGGCGGCGCAGGACGCCAGCCGGGAATTGCAGGCCAAGGTCAGCCTGCTGGAAAGCCGCCAGGCCGAATCGCAAAGCCAGCAGGTGGCGCTGGAACAGATGTACCAGGAACTGTCGCGCAGCCGCGACGACTGGGCGCTGTCGGAAATCGAACAGGTACTCTCCACGGCCAGCCAGCAGCTGCAGCTCGCCGGCAACGTGCCGGGTGCCCTGATCGCGCTGCAAAATGCCGACCGCCTGCTGTCGCGTTCGGACAAGGCCCAGTTCATCACCATTCGCCGCGCCATTGCGCGCGACCAGGAAAAACTGAAATCGCTGCCCATCGTCGATACGACCGGCATGGCCTTGCGCCTGGATAGCGTGATCGGCCAGATCGACAGCCTGCCGCTGCTGTCAGATGAAAAACCTGTGGAGGCGCCGACGCCGCCCAAGAATGCCCGCAGCAAGGAACCGGCACCACAGCCGGCGCCCGCCAAGACTGCCGAAGTTGCCGCGACAGCACCGGCGGCCGAAAGCGACTGGTTGGGCACCGCGCGCAACAAGTGGGACAGCGTCAGCAGCGAAATCTGGCAAGAGCTGCGCCAGCTGGTGCGCGTGCGCGAAGTGGAGACGCCGGAAGCGCTGCTGCTGTCGCCGACCCAGGCGTTCTACGCCCGCGAAAATCTCAAGCTGCGTTTGCTGAGCGCGCGCCTGGCCCTGCTTTCGCGCAACGAGTCGGCGTTTCGCAACGACATCATCGCCGCCCAGGATACCATTCTCAAATATTTCGATACGCGCGCCAAGCAGACGCAAACTGCGCAGTCCATGCTGAAACAGGTGCAGAACAACGACCTGTCGATCGAAATGCCGACGCTGGCGGACAGCCTTAACGCCGTGCGTGACTACAAAGCTGCGCCATAATGCGATTCTTCCTCTGGTTACTGTTCATCTTCGCGACTGCGGTCGGCCTGGCTGCGCTGGCGCGCGTCAACGCCGGCAACGTGGTGTTTTTCTACCCGCCGTATCGGATCGACCTGTCGCTGAATTTCTTCCTGCTGCTGACCGGCCTGGTGTTCCTGCTGGTGTACCTGGCGCTGAAGGCGGTCCGCGTGACCATGCACATGCCGCAGCGCGTTGCCGCCTACCGTCGCGGCAAGCGCGAGCGCGAAAGCAACAAGGCCTTGCGCGATGCCATGAAGGCCTTGCTGGAAGGACGTTTCGGCCATGCCGAAAAATCCGCCCGGCGCGCTGCCGGCGAATCAGAAAACAGCGGCCTGGCCGCGCTCGTCGGCGCCCAGGCTGCGCATCACATGGACCAGTTTGGCCGGCGCGACCAGTGGCTGGCGCAGGCTGCCACCGACCCGGCGCTGAGGACCGCGCGCCTCATGACCAGTGCCGGATTGCTGGTGGATGGCCGCCAGCCGGAATCCGCTCTGGCGGTGGTGCAGGAACTTAATGCCAGCGGCACCCGGCATATCCATGCCATGCGCCTGGCGCTGAAGGCCAGCCAGCAGGCCCAGCACTGGCCCGAAGTGCTGCGCCTGGTGCGCTCGCTCGACAAGCACGGCGCCCTGAACGAGACGCTGTCGCGGCGCTTGCGCGCCATGGCCTACGAAGCCCTGCTGCGCGACAAGTCGCATGACGCCGAATCGATTCGCCGGGTATGGGCCGAGGTGCCGGCCACGGACAAGCTGCAGCCGCCGGTGGCGGCGCACGCTGCCGACACCTTTGGCAGTATCGGCCTGCAGGCCGAGGCGCGCGCCATTATCGAAAAGGCCCTGGAAGCCGAATGGGACGATCGCCTGGTGCGAGCCTACCGGCGCTCGGCGGCGGCGGAAGGTTCGCCGGAACTGCTGGCGCAGATCGAGCGTTGCGAAGTCTGGCATGCGCGCCTGCCGGACGACGCCGAGCTGACCCTGACGCTCGGCGCGCTTTGCCTGAAGCAGAAACTGTGGGGCAAGGCGCAACGCTTCCTGGAGCAGGCGCTCGCCGATGCGGATGGCGGGTCCGCCACCGTGCGCGAAGCGCACCTGCGCCTGGCGCAGCTGCATGAGGCCCTCGGCCAGAACGAACAGGCGCAGGCGCATTACCGCCAGTGCGCCCTGACGCCCATCCTCCAGGCGCCCTGAATTCCCCTTTCAACGTTAATTTTCATCCGAAAGAAAGCAAAATGAGCCTGAACAATGTGCCAGCCGGCCGCGATGTGCCGAACGATTTCAACGTGATCATCGAAATCCCGATGAACGCGGATCCGATCAAGTATGAAGTCGACAAGGACAGCGGCGCCATCTTCGTCGACCGTTTCATGGGCACGGCGATGCACTATCCCTGCAACTACGGCTACGTGCCGCAGACCATCGCCGGCGACGGCGACCCGGTCGATGTGCTGGTGATCACCCCTTTTCCGCTGATTCCCGGCGTGGTGGTGCGCTGCCGCACTATCGGCGTGCTGAAGATGATCGATGAAGGCGGCAACGATGCCAAGGTGCTGGCGGTCCCGGTCGACAAGATCCTGCCGATCTACACGCACTGGCAAAAGCCGGAAGACATCAACGAGCTGCGCCTGCAGCAGATCCAGCATTTCTTCGAGCACTACAAGGACCTGGAAAAAGGCAAGTGGGTCAAGGTCGACGGCTGGGGTGGTCCGGACGAAGCCAAGGCGGAGATCGTCTCCGGGGTCGAAGCCTATGCCAGGGAAGTTGCTGGCAAGGCTTGAGCGGCGCTTCCTGCTGCCGAAAAAAAGCGCATGCCCAGGCTGCGCTTTTTTTTTAAATATTGTCACGCCGCCAGCGCCGGCCTGTGCGCCGGTTGTGGCGTCTGCCCGATTGCAGTAAATTAGAAAAAACGGCAGATCGCCGATGCCCGCTCGCACCAGCGAACGGGAATGCAAAGGAATCCAGCGTTGGTGAACTATCCAGAAGACAAGAAGACTAAAGCAATGGAACGCTTGCCCGATCAGGAAGCATTGCAGGCGGTGCATGAAGAACTGCTCGAAAAAATCAGCGCCAACGGCAACCTGCCGGCGCTGGGCAGCCTGATTTCCCGGGTGGTGCAGATGACCTCGACAGACGACGAGGGCTTGCGCGACCTGGCGCATTTCATCATGTCCGACGTCGCGCTGAGCCAGAAAATCCTGCGCCTGGCAAATGCCGCCTGTTTTCGCGGGGCCTTGCCCGGCGCCGCGGTGACCACCATTTCGCGGGCGATCTTCCTGCTGGGTTTTGATACCGTCAAGACTTGCGCGCTGGGCCTGCTGCTGGTCGACCGCATGGCCGGCAACCGCGCTGCCGGGGTGCGCGCGGAACTCCTGCATGCGCTGGCGGCCAGCATGTTCGGGCGCGAGCTGGCGCGTCGCGGCCAGTTCGCGGACGACGAGGAAGTCGCCATTGCCTCCCTGTTCAGGAATATCGGCCAGTTGCTGGTGGCTGCGCACGACCATGCCCTGTACGCCGACATCCAGGGCCGCATCCGCCAGGGCATGGCGCCCGAGACTGCCGCGCGGCGAGTGATCGGCAGTAGCTACGAAGCGCTGGCGGAAACCGTGATGACGGCATGGGACATGCCCGATGCCATCGTGTATGCCCTCAAGCCCCTGCCGGCAGGCGTGCTGCGCGCCGCCGGCAACCGGCGCGAATGGGTGCGGCAGGCTGCCGCTTTCAGCGACGCCGCCGCAGCCGTGCTGGTGGATGGGCAGGATGCCGCGGCCAGCGCGGCGCTGCTGGCACGTTTCGCCAGGGCGCTCGAGTTCGACCAGGACACGTTCGGCCACATGGTTGACACGGTCAGGGAGCAGACCGATGCCCTGGCCGGGCACCTCAGGCTGGCGCCATCTCCCAGGCCGATGCCGCCTTCCGATACCGCCGGACTATGGCGCAGCATCGAGGAAGGCGGCGAGGGCGGCGCGGCAATCCCCGGGCTGCCGGATGAATTCCTGCTGCAGCCGGCACCGGAAGCGAACGCCCAGGCGGCCGCGCGGCATGCCAGCGGCAAGCCGCTCAATGCCGGCGAACTGCTGCTGGGCGGCATCCAGGATGCCACTGAAATCATGGCTAGTGGAAATTACAAGGTCAACGACCTCATCATGCTGGTGCTGGAAACGATTTACCGCGGCATGGGGTTCCGCTTTGCGACGATTTGCCTGAAAGATGTCAAAAGCGGGCAGTACCGCGCCCGCATTTCGCTCGGCGAGGGCGCAGCCGCGCGCCAGGCAGGCATTGCCTTCGCCGCGGACGGTGGCCGCGACCTGTTCCAGCTGGCGTTGGCCAATGATGCCGATCTGATGATTGCCGATAGCGGCGCTGCCAATATCCGCGACCTGATCCCGGCCTGGCACCGGGCCGCGCTGGCCGATGCCCGCAGCTTCATTGTCTTGCCGCTGGTATTGCAGAACAAGCCGCTCGGACTGTTCTACGCGGATCGCACCCTGCCGGCGCCCGAAGGCGTGCCGCCGGGCGAAGCGGCCATGATCAGGACGCTCAAGGGCCAGGTGGTTGCGGCGCTGAACGCGCGCTAGCGGCAGCGTATCTTAGAGCGTCTATCAAAATGCCGATGGCAAGGCGCGCCGACGAAGGCAGTACGGTTGTACGGCGAGGCGGTGCAACGCCGCAAGCGGTATTTTGATAGACGCTCTCAGGGCAGCCATGGCTGCAGCAGCGGCAGCCATTGCTGCGAGGTCACGGCTGCCGTGCCTGCCAGCGCCAGCAGGGCCGCCAGCCACAGCACCCTGCCGCGTCCGGCGCTGCTTTTTGCGGGGTTTTCCTGCTGTTCGTCGGCTCGCGGCGGCGCCGGACGCTTGCCCTTCACGAGGAAGCGCTTGATGTCATTGGCCATTTCGTGCGCATGCTGGTAGCGCTTTTCCGGGCGCTTCTGCATCGCCTTCATGACGATGGCCGACAGGCCCTCGGGCACGTCGGTATTGACTTCGTGCGGCGCCGGCGGCGTTTTCAGGGCGATCATCTGCAGCAGCTTTTCGGTGTCGCGCGACTGGAAAGGCTTGCGCCCGGCCAGCATCTCGTACATCACCGCGCCCAGCGCGTAGATGTCGGAACGGGCGTCGGCCGGCTCGCCGCAGGCCTGCTCGGGCGACATGTAGGTCGGCGTGCCGAGGATATTGTTGTGAAACAGGGTGTACGGCGCATCCTGGGAATTGGCGTGCTGGTCGGCGACCCGGTTGGGTGAACGGGCAATGCCGAAGTCGACCACCTTCGGCTGGTTCTCGCCGACCATGAAAATGTTCGCCGGCTTGATGTCGCGGTGGACCACGCCGTTGCGGTGCGCGTAATCGAGCGCGTCGGCGACCTTCCAGGCAATGGTGGCGATATCGTTCAGTTCGAAGGGGTGCGCCCGCGCCAGCAGGCGGCTCAGTTCGCGCCCCTGCAGGTACTCCATGACGATGTAGGTCAGGCCGCCTTCGACGTTGGCGTCGAAGATGGCGATGATGTGCGGATGCGACAGGCGCCCGGCGGCGCGCGCTTCGTTGATCAGCTGATCCTGGTGCTTGCGGCGTTCGAGCTGCGACAGTTTGCCATTGAAGGTCTTGATGGCGACCTGGCGGTCGATGACCGGATCGTGCGCCAGGTAGACGGTGCCGATGGCCCCTTGCCCGAGTTCGCGCATGACCGTGAAGCGGCCGATGCGCTTGTGTTCAAGGGCGGCAGGCTGGTTTGCCGGAGACGCTTGGGCGATATTCATGGTTACCTAGGATGCCTGCAAGTTGCGTGACTTGCAATTACATGTTGTTGTAGATATGCCAATTTAACAATTATTGGCATTTTCATTTCCCGCCTGCCGGCATCCTCGCTTGCCGGAACGGCGCATGTTCGTTCAGCTCATCCACGTACGCCGCCAAGCCGCCCGTTTCCTGCTGCAGGAAGTGCGCCACGGCGTCGGTGAATGCCGGATCGGCCAGCCAGTGCGCCGACCAGGTCGTGTGCGGCAGGAAGCCGCGCGCCAGCTTGTGCTCGCCCTGGGCGCCGCCTTCGAAGCGGGCAATGCCGCGGCGGATGCAGAATTCCAGCGGCTGGTAATAGGCGGTTTCGAAATGCAGGCAGGGCACCTGTTCCAGCGCGCCCCAGTAGCGCCCGTACAGCGTCCGGTCGTCATGGATCAGCAACGACGCGGCAATCATGCGGTCCTGGCGTTCGGCCAGCACCAGCAGGATGTTCTGCGGCATGGCGGCGCCGATGCGCTCGAAAAAGGCGTGGTCGAGGTAGGGCGGGGCGTTGTGCGCGGCATAGGTGCTGGCATAGCAGCGGTAAAAGAAGGCCCATTCGGCAGGCGTAACCTGCGTGCCGGCGACCTGGCGAAAGCGCACCCCGGCCTCGTCGACCTTGCGTCGTTCGGCACGGATGTTCTTGGATTTTTTGCGCGCCAGCGTCGCCAGGAAGGCATCGAAATTCGCATAGCCGGCATTCTCCCAGTGGAATTGCACGCCCTGGCGCAGCAGGAAGCCTGCCTGCTGCAGGGCCTGCGCCTGGGCTTCCGGCAGAAACAGCAGGTGAGTGGAAGACAGGCCGCTGTCGCGCTGCAGTTCGCGCAGGGCCTCGATCAGGGCGGCGCGGGCGGCATCGTCGCGCGCCAGCAGGCGCGGGCCGGTCACCGGCGTGAAGGGGATCGCCGCCAGCAGCTTGGGGTAATAGCGCATGCCATGGCGCCGGTAAGCATCGGCCCACGCCCAGTCGAACACGTATTCGCCGCGCGAGTGGGTCTTGGCGTACAACGGCAGCGCGGCATGCAGTTCGTCACCTTGCCACAGGCAGAGATAGTGCGGGTGCCAGCCGGTGGCCGCGCTGGCGCAGCCGGTTTCATGCAGGGCGTGGAGATAGGCCCATGCCAGGAAGGGGCTGGATTCGTCCTGCAGGGCGAGCAGGCCGTCCCACGCGGCCTGGCCGATTTCTGCCAGAGAAGATACGGTACCCGTGCGATAATTCGCCATCGATCCAGTCCACATTCGTCCACGTCCAGATTTGCCGCCATGACAGTCAAAGTCGCCATCGCCCAGTTCAACAGCACCGTCGGCGATTTTGCCGGCAATAGCGCGAAAATCCTCGACAGCGCGCGCCGCGCCGCTGCGCAGGGCGCGCAGGTGGTGCTGACGCCGGAACTGTCGCTGGTGGGTTATCCCCCCGAAGACTTGCTGCTGCGTCACTCATTCTACGCAAAATCCGCCGAGGCGTTGCAGGCGCTGGCAGCCGACCTCGCAAGCCTGGGCGAGGTGCAGGTAGTGGTCGGCCATCCGCTCGAGCGCGCCGGCGCGCGCTACAACGCCGCTTCGGTGCTGCGGCAGGGCAGGGTGGTGGGCACCTACTGCAAGCATGCCTTGCCCAACGATACGGTATTCGATGAAAAGCGCTATTTCACCGCGGCCGACCAAGCCTTCGTTTTCGAGGCCGGCGACGTGCGCTTCGGCCTGAACATCTGCGAAGATACCTGGTCGAGCGTAGCACCGCTGCGCGCGCGCGATGCCGGCGCGCAAGTGCTGCTGGTGCTGAATGCCTCGCCTTTCCACATGAACAAGCAGGCGCAGCGCTGCGAAGTCATGCGTGCCAACGTCAGCGCGCATGGCATGGCGATGGTGTATGCCAACCTCGTCGGCGGGCAGGATGAGCTGATTTTCGACGGCAATTCCTTCGTGCTCGACCGCGCAGGCAAGCTGTGCGTGCAATTGCCGCACCTGAAAGAAGAAGTGCGCATCGTCGAATTCGACGCCACCGGCGCGCCGCTGCCGCAGGCGCTGCCGGCAGCCCTGCCGCTGGAAGAGCAGGTGTACCGCGCGCTGGTGCTGGGCGTGCGCGACTACATCGGCAAGAACGGTTTCCCCGGCGCGCTCATCGGCCTGTCGGGCGGTGTCGATTCGGCACTGGTGCTGGCCGTGGCTGTCGATGCGCTGGGCGCCGACAAGGTGCGCACGGTGATGATGCCGTCGCCCTATACGGCCGAGATTTCCTGGATCGATGCGCGCGACATGGCGGCGCGCCTGGGCGTGCGCTACGATGAAATCCCCATCGGCGACTGCTTTGCCGCGTTCCGCAGCACGCTGGCGCAAGAGTTTGCCGGCCTGAAGGAAGACGCTACCGAAGAAAATATCCAGGCGCGCATCCGCGGCACCCTGATGATGGCGCTGTCCAACAAGCATGGGCCCATCGTCCTCACCACTGGCAACAAGAGCGAGATGGCGGTCGGCTATTGCACCCTGTACGGCGACATGGCCGGTGGCTTTGCCGTACTCAAGGATATCGCCAAGACCCTGGTTTACCGGCTGTGCGCCTGGCGCAATGCCCAGGGCGGGCAACCGGTGATTCCAGAGCGCATACTTACGCGCGCGCCTTCGGCCGAACTGCGGCCCGACCAGACCGACCAGGATTCGCTGCCGCCGTACGAGGTGCTGGACGGCATCATGCAGCTGTACATGGAAGAAAACCGCAGCCAGGCCGAGATCGAGGCGGCGGGTTTTCGCCACGAAGATGTCGCGCGCGTGACCCGGCTCATCAAGATCAATGAATACAAGCGCCGCCAGGCGCCGGTCGGCATCCGCGTGACGCACCGGGCTTTCGGGCGCGACTGGCGCTATCCGATCACGTCGAAATTTCATTAATCGAAATTCCATTAATCCTTGTTTTGCGGAATAATGGACACATATCCTTTTTATGAACCCAGGGAGCCAGGCATGAAACAGATCGTTGCAATCATCAAACCGTTCAAGCTCGACGAAGTGCGCGAAGCGCTCGCCGAAGTCGGCATCAATGGCCTGACGGTTACCGAAGTCAAGGGTTTCGGCCGCCAGAAGGGCCATACGGAAATGTACCGCGGCGCCGAATACGTCGTCGATTTCCTGCCGAAAGTGAAGGTCGAGGCGGTGGTCGACGATGGCGTGGTCGAGCAGGCAGTGGATGCGATCATCAAGGCTGCCCGCACCGGCAAGATCGGCGACGGCAAGATCTTCGTGCAGCCCGTCGAGCAAGTGGTGCGCATCCGCACCGGCGAAACCGGCCCCGACGCGGTCTGATCATTGCGGGGCGCGCCACGCAGGGCGCCCCGGCCTGCTCGTCAGGCCCGCAGCAACACTACCAGCGCGCCAGCGCCGCCATCGGCTGCGGTGGCCTGGCAAAACGCAATCACTTCATCCTTCTGCACCAGCCAGTTGCGCACCTTGTTTTTCAGCACCGGCTTGCGATTCACCGAACCCAGGCCCTTGCCATGCACGATGCGCACGCAGCGCCAGCCGCGCTTGCCGGCCGTGCGCAGAAATTCGCCGAGGGCTTCGCGCGCTTCGTCGGTGCGCATGCCGTGCAGGTCGAGTTCCCCCTGGATCACCCAATGCCCGCGCCGCAGCTTGCGCAATACGTCGGGGCCGATGGCCGGCCGCGCGTAGCTGAGCGCTTCGTCGCTGTCGAGCAGGGTTTCAATCGTGAATTCGTCGGAAAGCGATTCGCGCAGCGCTGCTGCCTCATCGGCGTGATAATGGCGCGCCACCGGCGCCGGCGGTTGCGGCGCATGACCAGCCTTGTCGCTGGGGGGCAGCGGCCGGACGTCGCCGATGCTGCGGCGGAACAGATCGGCCTCGCGCCGCGCTGCTTCGTCACGACGCCTGCACTCGGCTTCCTCCGCCTTGCGCGCTTCGGCCTGCTGCTTCAGGTCCTTGCTCAGGGCCTTGAGCGAGGCAAAATCCTTCAGGGTGGCCATGGCCTTGTCCTGCCTTGCAATCCTGGTCCGCGTTATCCTTCCACTTGCCAGAGGAGAATAACGGGTCCTTATTTCTCTTCCAGGCCTTCCAGGTAGCGTTGCGCGTCCAGCGCCGCCATGCAGCCGGTGCCGGCGCTGGTGATGGCCTGGCGATAGACATGGTCCTGCACGTCGCCGGCGGCGAACACGCCCATGATGCTGGTGGCGGTAGCGAAGCCTTCCAGACCGGTGCGGGTCTTGATGTAACCGTTGTGCATGTCGATCTGGCCCTCGAAAATCCCGGTGTTGGGCTTGTGGCCGATGGCGATGAACAGGCCGTGCACGTCGAACGCGCTGGTGCCGCCGTCGGCCGTCGACTTGATGCGCACGCCGGTGACGCCGGAAGCGTCGCCCAGCACTTCATCCAGCGTGTGATTCCATTTGACCTCGACCTTGCCTTCGGCGACCCTGGCCATCAGGCGGTCGATCAGGATCGGTTCGGCGCGGAACTTGTCGCGGCGGTGGATCACCGTGACCTTGCTGGCGATATTGGACAGGTACAGCGCTTCCTCGACCGCGGTATTGCCACCGCCGACCACCGCGACTTCGCGGCCGCGATAGAAAAAGCCGTCGCAGGTGGCGCAGGCCGACACGCCCTTGCCCATGAAGGCTTCTTCCGAGGGCAGGCCGAGGTATTGCGCCGAGGCGCCGGTGGCGATGACCAGGGCGTCGCAGGTGTAGGTGCCGGCGTCGCCGATCAGGCGGAACGGCTTTTCGTTCAGGAAGGTCGTGTGAATGTGGTCGAACACGATCTCGGTCTGGAAGCGCTCGGCATGCTGCAGCAGGCGCTGCATCAGTTCCGGGCCCTGCACGCCCATCGGGTCGCCCGGCCAGTTTTCGACGTCGGTGGTGGTCATCAGCTGGCCGCCCTGTTCGACGCCGGTGACCAGCACAGGGCTGAGATTGGCGCGCGCGGCATAGACGGCGGCGCTGTAGCCGGCCGGGCCGGAACCGAGAATCAGGACTTTGGCGTGTTTGGGAGTGGTCATAAGCTCGCTTCGAGAATTGCAGCCGCAAACTTGTTGCGTCAGGTAGACAGGATCTTCAAAGATTATACCGTACCTGAAAAATGCGGATTTTCCACGTGGGATGCTCTTGTACGCGGTAAACTGGTTAAGATATTGGTCGATGCGCCAGCCAACAGAGTCATGACGAGAACCACCCGAGCCTATACCCGCAATACTGCCCCCGCCCAACCCGCCGTTCCCAGCCGGATGGCGCGCCTGCTGTCGGAAGCGCGCTGGATCGCGCTGGCCTTCGTGGCGGTTTTCCTGGTCCTGATCCTGAGCACCTATTCGCGCCTCGACCCGGGCTGGTCGCATGCCAGCCAGGTCGGCAGCCTGCACAACTGGGGCGGCCATATCGGCGCCTGGCTGGCCGACGTGCTGCTGTTCGTGTTCGGCGTGTCGGCCTGGTGGTGGTGCGTGCTGGTGCTGCGCATGGTGCGTGTCGGCTACCGCCGCCTGGCGCAGCGCTACCTGCTGCAGCAGGAGCCGCAGGCCGCGCCGCCGCAGGAGGGCTGGGTGCGCGCGGCCGGCTTCGTGCTGCTCATGATCGGCAGCACCGGTATCGAATTTTTGCGCATGCACAGCCTCACCGTCGCGCTGCCGCGCGAGCCGGGCGGCGTGCTCGGCGAAGTGGTGGGTTCGGCGGCGCAGAGCGCTTTCGGTTTTACCGGCGCCACGCTGCTGCTGTTGCTGCTGTGCGGGGTCGGTTTCAGCCTGCTGTTCCAGGTGTCCTGGCTCACCGTGGCGGAAAAGATCGGCGTCGGCATCGAATGGGCCATCGTCGCCGTGCGCAACCTGGTGGCAGAACGGCAAGACCGCAGGCTGGGCCAGGAAGCGGCGGTCAAGCGCGAGGTGGCGGTAGTGCAGGAGCGCGCCAAGATCGAGGTGGCGCCGCCGATCCGCATCGAGCCGCAAGTGGTGGTGGTGCCGAAGTCGGAGCGCGTGGCCAAGGAACGCCAGGTGTCGCTGTTCAATGATCTGCCCGACACCAACCTGCCGCCGCTGTCGCTGCTGGACGATCCGCCCGCCTCGCAGGAAACCGTCAGCGTCGAGACGCTGGAATTCACCAGCCGCCTGATCGAAAAGAAGCTGTCGGATTTCGGCGTCGAAGCCAAGGTCGTGGCCGCCTATCCGGGGCCGGTGGTGACGCGCTACGAAATCGAGCCGGCCACCGGCGTCAAGGGCAGCCAGATCGTCAATCTCGCCAGGGACCTGGCGCGCTCGCTGTCGCTGACCTCGATCCGTGTCGTCGAAACCATCCCCGGCAAGAATTACATGGGGCTGGAACTGCCCAATGCCAAGCGCCAGATCGTGCGCCTGACCGAGATCATCAGCTCGAAAGTCTATTACGACAGCGCCTCCAGCCTGACAGTGGCGCTGGGCAAGGATATCGCCGGCAACCCTGTCGTCGCCGACCTCGGCAAGATGCCGCACCTGCTGGTGGCCGGCACCACCGGTTCGGGCAAGTCGGTGGGCATCAATGCCACCATCCTGTCGCTGCTGTACAAGGCCGATCCCAACCAGGTGCGCCTGATCATGATCGACCCGAAGATGCTGGAAATGTCTGTGTACGAAGGCATTCCGCACCTGCTGGCGCCAGTGGTCACCGACATGCGCCAGGCCGGGCATGCGCTGAACTGGGCAGTCAATGAGATGGAGCGGCGCTACAAGCTGATGTCCAAGCTCGGCGTGCGCAACCTGGCCGGCTACAACAACAAGATCGCCGATGCGGACAAGAAGGAGGAAAAGATTCCCAACCCCTTCAGCCTGACGCCGGACGCACCCGAGCCGCTGGAAAAGTTGCCGACCATCGTCATCATCATCGACGAACTGGCCGACCTCATGATGGTGGTTGGCAAAAAGGTGGAAGAGCTGATCGCCCGCATCGCGCAAAAGGCGCGTGCCGCCGGCATCCACCTGATCCTGGCGACGCAACGGCCGTCGGTGGACGTCATCACCGGCTTGATCAAGGCGAATATCCCCACCCGCATCGCCTTCCAGGTCAGCAGCAAGATCGATTCGCGCACGATTCTCGACCAGATGGGCGCGGAAGCGCTGCTCGGCATGGGTGACATGCTGTATATGCCGCCGGGTACCGGCCTGCCGGTGCGCGTGCACGGCGCGTTCGTTTCGGATGACGAGGTGCACCGCGTGGTCGAGCATCTCAAGGCACAGGGCGAGCCGAATTACGTAGAAGGCATCCTCGAAGGCGGCGTAGCGGAAGAGGGCGGCGACCTGCTGGCGGGTGGCGAAGGCGGCGGTGGCGGTGAGGCCGATGCCCTGTATGACCAGGCCGTGGCGGTGGTGCTGAAGCATCGACGCGCCTCGATCTCGCTGGTGCAGCGTCACCTGCGCATCGGCTACAATCGGGCTGCACGCCTGCTCGAACAGATGGAGCAGAGCGGCATGGTGTCGTCCATGCAATCCAATGGCAATCGGGAAATTCTGGTGCCAGCGAGTAATACCAGCGAGGAATAGGAAAACCGCCTTGAAATCCATGCAAAAAATGTGTGCTCCCGCCGGCGCTGCTCGGCGCCTGCGCGCGCTGCTGTGCGCCGGTGCGGCTGCCGTGGCGCTGCTTCCGGGCGCCGTCTCTGCGGCGGCCCTGGAACAGTTCAAGAGCTTCGTTGCCGCTACCAAGTCGGCGCAGGGCGAATTCACGCAGCGTCTGGTCAGGCAGGACAAGGATGGCAAGCCCCGGGTGTCGCAGGAGTCGACCGGCACTTTCATCTTCGCCCGCCCCGGCAAGTTCATCTGGCTGTACCAGAAACCCTACGAGCAATTGCTGCAGGCCGATGGCGACAAGCTCTATATTTACGACAAAGACCTGAACCAGGTCACCGTGCGCAAGCTGGGTGATGCGCTTGGCTCTTCGCCGGCGGCGATCCTGTTCGGCAGCAACGACCTGGAAAAGAATTTCGTCCTGCGCGAAGCAGGCAGCAAGGATGGCCTGGAATGGCTGCAGGCCACGCCGATGGCGAAAGACACCACCTTCGACCAGATCGGCATCGGCCTGAAGAATGGCGTGCCGCACGCCATGGAATTGCGCGATTCCTTCGGCCAGGTGTCGCTGCTGACCTTCGGTAAGTTCGAGAAAAATCCGCCGCTGAAGGCGGACCAGTTCCGCTTCACGGTGCCCAAAGGCGCCGACGTTTTCGCCCAGTAGATACATGGCGTCGACCCCGCTCGCCGAACGCCTGCGTCCGCAATCCTTCGAAGAAGTCATCGGCCAGCAGCACCTGCTCGGCCCTGGCAAGCCGCTACGCGTGGCATTCGAATCGGGCGAGCCGCATTCCATGATACTGTGGGGGCCGCCGGGTGTAGGCAAGACCACGCTGGCGCGCCTCATGGCGCAGGGCTTCCAGGCCGAATTCATCGCTCTGTCGGCGGTGCTCTCTGGCGTCAAGGAAATCCGCGAGGCAGTCGAGCGCGCGCAACTGGCGCGCGCCGCTTCCGGCCGGCGCACCATCCTGTTCGTCGACGAAGTCCACCGATTTAACAAGAGCCAGCAGGATGCCTTCCTGCCGCATGTCGAAAGCGGCCTGTTTACCTTCATCGGCGCCACCACCGAAAATCCGTCCTTCGAAGTCAACAGCGCCTTGCTCTCGCGCGCGGCGGTGTACGTGCTCAAGTCCCTGACGGAAGAAGACCTGGATGCGCTGGTCGACCGCGCCTGCATCGAGGAGCTCGAGGGGCTGGATTTCGACGCGGAAGCCAAGGCCATGCTGGTCGCCAGCGCCGACGGCGATGGACGAAAGCTTTTGAACAACCTGGAAATCGTCGCCCGCGCCGCGGCGGCCAAGGGCCAGGAAACGGTGGACAAGGCCCTGCTGGGCGAATGCCTGGGCGACGCCTTGCGCCGCTTTGACAAGGGCGGTGACGCCTTCTACGACCAGATCTCGGCATTGCACAAGTCGGTGCGCGGCTCCAGCCCGGATGCCGCCCTGTACTGGCTGGTGCGTATGCTCGACGGCGGCGCCGATCCGCGCTATCTGTCGCGCCGGCTGGTGCGCATGGCCGCCGAAGACATCGGCCTGGCCGATCCGCGCGCCTTGCGCATCGCCCTCGACGCCGCTGAAACCTACGAACGGCTGGGCTCACCCGAAGGCGAACTGGCACTGGCCGAGGCGGTAATTTTTCTCGCCTGCGCGGCCAAGTCGAATGCGGTTTACAAGGCTTACAATGCAGCGCGCGCCTTCGTCGCCAAGGACAAGTCGCGCGGCGTGCCGGAACATTTGCGCAATGCGCCCACCAAACTGATGAAGGAACTCGGCTACGGCAAGCTGTATCGCTATGCTCATGACGAGCCGGATGCCTACGCCGCAGGGGAAACCTACCTGCCCGAAGGCATGGCCGAGCCCCATTGGTACCAACCCGTGCCACGCGGCATGGAAGGCAAGATCGGCGAGAAGCTGGCCTGGCTGCGCGAGCTCGACCGCAAGGTCGGCAAGGGCTGAACGCACGCAAACGCCGGAACTGACTACAGGGAGTGTCATCCATGAGTGCAGGGAAAATAAAAGCACAGGAATTTTTGGGCAGGCTGCCGCTGTTCAGCGACATGGCGCCCGCCGAAATCGAGCGCATTGCCGCCGGCACGCGCGAAGTGCGGGTGGAGCGCGGCGAGATCATTTTCCGCCGCGGCGACCCTTGCGAGGGCTTCCACATCGTCATCTTTGGTCAGGTCAAGCTGGCATTCATGTCGCCGCAGGGCGACGAGAAAGTCGTCGAGATCATCGGCCCCGGCCACAGTTTCGGCGAAGCCCTGATGTTCATGGAAAAGCCCTATATCGTCACGTCGCAGGCGCTTGCCGACAGCCTGCTGCTGCACGTCGACAAGGCGGCAGTCTTCGAAGAACTGGAACGTGACCCGAAGTTCGCGCGCAAAATGCTGGCTGGCCTAAGCCGCCGCCTGCACAGCCTGGTCGGCGACGTCGAGGCATACTCGCTGCGCAGCGGCGCCGAGCGCGTCATCGGCTACTTCCTGAAGGACGACCCGCCCGGCGACGGCGGCACCGTGACGCTGCAGGCCAACAAAAACGTGATCGCCTCTCGCCTGAACCTGACGCCCGAGCATTTTTCGCGGGTGTTGCACATGCTGGCGGCAAAGCAGCTGATCAGCGTCAGTGGCAAAACCATCACCATCCTGGATGTGGAAAAGCTGCGCGATTACCGCGACTGAGCCGGCCTCCGGGAGGGAGGGCGGAGATTCTATTCGGAAATGCTTAACTCCGATCAATTCTTAAAGATGCAGATGTTTTGTATGATTGGTTCAAGTTCAACAGCCTTAAGAGGTAGAAGAAATGAAAACCAGTCTCCTGCATCAATCCCTGCTGGCCGCATTCCTTGGCTTGACCGCGCTGGCCCCACTCCATGCCACGGCGGCGCCCGACACCGCCAAGAACTCGGCTGTCAAAATCCGTCCTGACGTCACCTTTACCCTGCGCACCGACATTGCCGATGGCAAGCTCGTGTTCATCGGTGAAACCGGCGACATCAAGGGCAAGGTCAACCCGCAACTGAACGTCGCCGAAGGCGCCGTGGTGCAGATCAACCTGATCAATGGCGATGGCGCCATTCACGACATCAAGGTGCCGAAATTCGACGCCGCCTCCGACCAGGTGAGCGCCAAGGGCGCCAGCACCGCCATTGTTTTCCGCGCCAACAAGAACGGTGAGTTCGAATACATCTGCTCGCTGCCCGGCCACGTCGCGGCCGGCATGATCGGCAAGATCGTGGTCGGCAACGTGGTGAAAAAAGCCGGCCCCAAGGTGGCCGAAGTGGCGGCCAACCCCATGGAAACCGGCAAGCCGATCGGCAAGCGCGGCCCGCAAAAGTTGACCGTAAACCTGGAAACCACGGAAGTGGTCGGCCAGCTCGCCGACGGCACGACCTACAAGTACTGGACCTTCAACAACAAGGTGCCGGGCCCGTTCCTGCGGGTGCGCGTGGGCGACACTGTCACCGTCAACATGGCCAACTCCAAGGATAGCAAGATGATCCACTCGGTGGATTTTCACGCCGTCACCGGTCCCGGCGGCGGCGCGGCGGTCACCCAGGCAGCGCCGGGGCAGAGCAAGAGCTTTACCTTCAAGGCGATCAATCCGGGGCTGTACGTGTACCACTGCGCCACCCCGCTGATTGCCCAACACATCTCCAACGGCATGTACGGCATGATCCTGGTGGAGCCGGAAGGCGGCCTGCATGAAGTGGACCGCGAGTTCTACGTCATGCAAGGGGAAATTTATACCGCCCAGCGCCACGGCACGCAAGGTGAAGCCGAATTCTCCCTGGAAAAGCTGCTGGATGAGAAGCCTGAGCACCTGACTTTCAACGGCACCCATGACGCGCTCACCAAGACGCACAAGATGGAAGCCAAGGTCGGCGAAACCGTGCGCATCTTCTTCGGTGTCGGCGGCCCCAACGCCACCTCCAGCTTCCACGTGATCGGCGAAGTGTTCGACCGCGTCTACAACCTGGGCGACCTGACCTCGCCGCCGCTGAAGAACGTACAGACCGTGTCGGTACCGCCGGGCGGTGCCACCATGGTCGAGTTCAAGGTGGAGGTGCCGGGCAAGCTGATCCTGGTCGACCACGCGCTGTCGCGGTTGGAAAAGGGCCTGGTAGGCATGCTGCATGTGAACGGCCCGGAAAATCCGGAAATCTTCCACTCGCAGCACAAGTCTGACCCCAACTCCGGCCACTGACCGGCAGGGACGGACAAGGACGGCTACGCCGCCCTTGTCCGCCTTGGTACAATGGCGGTTTGGACAATTTCACGCCCGACCCGCCATGATCGACATTCAACTCCTCCGCAAGGACATCGACAGCGCCGCCGCCCGCCTGGCTGCGCGCAAGTTCGACCTCGACGTCGCCGCTTTCAATACCCTGGAAGCAGAGCGCAAGCAGATCCAGACACGTACCGAGGAATTGCAGGGCAGGCGCAATACGCTCTCGAAGCAGGTGGGCATCCTCAAGGGAAAAGGCGAGGATGCATCGACCGTGCTGGCTGAAGTGGGCGGCATCGGCGACGAACTGAAAGCCTCGGCTGCGCGCCTGGACGAAGTGCAGGCAAAGATGAACGAATTCATGCGCGCCATTCCCAATCTGCCGCACGAATCCGTCCCCGTCGGTACCGACGAATCTGGCAATGTCGAAGTGCGCAAAGTCGGCATGCCGCGCGCTTTTGACTTTGAAGTGAAGGACCACGTCGATGTCGGCGCGCCGCTGGGCCTGGATTTCGATGTCGCCACCAAGCTGACCGGCTCGCGCTTTGCCGTCATGAAGGGCGGCATTGCCCGCCTGCACCGGGCGCTGGCGCAATTCATGCTCGACACCCATACGGCCGAGCACGGCTACATCGAGTGCTACACGCCGTACATCGTCAATGCCGATTCCCTGATGGGCACCGGGCAGTTGCCCAAGTTCGAAGCCGACCTGTTCGCCGTCAAAAAGGGCGGCCAGGAAGGCGAGGGCGAGGCGCTCTACCTGATCCCGACTTCGGAAGTGCCGCTGACCAATATCGTGCGCGACGAGATCATCGCCGCAGACGCTCTACCGATCAAAATGACCGCGCATACCCCGTGCTTTCGGTCGGAAGCAGGGAGCTACGGGCGGGATACGCGCGGCATGATCCGCCAGCACCAGTTCGACAAGGTCGAGATGGTGCAGGTTGTCCATCCGGAAAAATCCTATGAAGCGCTGGAAGAAATGGTGGGCCATGCCGAAAACATCCTGAAAAAGCTCGGCCTGCCGTACCGCGTCATCACGCTGTGCACCGGCGACATGGGCTTTGGCGCTGCCAAGACCTACGACCTGGAAGTATGGCTGCCGGCGCAGAACACTTATCGCGAAATTTCCTCGGTATCCAACTGCGAAGCCTTCCAGGCGCGCCGCATGCAAGCGCGCTTCCGCAATGCCCAGGGCAAGCCGGAACTGGTACATACGCTCAATGGCTCCGGCCTGGCGGTAGGCCGCACCTTGGTCGCGATCCTGGAAAATTATCAGCAAGCCGATGGCAGCGTGGAAATTCCGGCCGCCCTGCGCCCCTACATGGGCGGAATGGAAAAATTGCTGCCCCAAGCTTGAGTGAAATTGCTGCCACAACAAGCCGGACTCTGATATAATCGCAGGCTTTCCGGCATCCACGTGCCGGAGCGACCAGTTCAGGAGAGGTGGCAGAGTGGTCGAATGTACCTGACTCGAAATCAGGCGTACGTGTGAGCGTACCGTGGGTTCGAATCCCACCCTCTCCGCCAGTACAAAAAATCCCCGCACGAATGTGCGGGGATTTTTTTTGTCCGGAGAGCGCGCATGCGCGCGCGGCGGGATTCGAATAACCTGTATAAATTGCCAATGTGGCCATGGTATATTTGTTGAAATAGTGTAATTTTCAGTCGTTTTCTCGGAAGGTGCTGATCGGTCCACAAATGATCAGATCCGCGGAGACATGTGACGTATTTTCTATTTAATTAGTACTGTGTATTTATGCAGCGATTGGCTGCAACTCCCGTGGATCGTGGCTTTGTCGCTTTTCGGAAGGCCGGGTTAGGTGGCGGCGAGCCAGATTAGGCGGACGCCCGGCTTTCCTGTAAATAAAAGTAGTCAGTTTTTCCTGTTTAATTAGTACTGGCTGTTTGTACAAGAATCTGTCAACAGCAGGCGAGGCGGGCGTTTCAGCGATACGGCCAGCCATGTTATGCGGCAGGCGGCCAGAAAAAGCGGACACCAGATTCCACCTAATTAAAGTTAAATCTATAGGAGGCAATGTGCCATGAAATTCGGGCTTTCCATGTTTTGGCGCGTCATAGCCTTGCAGTTTGCATTCACAATAATCGTATTTGCAATTCTGAGAGAAACTTCTTTTATATCGAGCCCTGAATACCTCCAATTGAAGCCATCGGTACTGGCGGTCTGTTATGGGGTTCTGCTATTGGCCTCAACTTTTATTTCGAAAAACGGACTACTACATTTAGTGCTAGGGCGCCGACTTAACAAGAACGCTAAATTTTGGGCTAAATTTACCTGGGCACTGTCTGGTCTGTACCTATTTATGGGGGCATTAAATTACATCGTCGCTAAAACGGCCACTTTCGAATTTTGGCTGCAATATAAAACGTTTGTGCCTTTCCCACTTTTACTTGTTTTCTGTGTGGTTATTTCATCGTTCCTCGAAAGATTTAACTCATCGCTGAACCCGGACCTACAACAAGAAAACTGCCGCTTCGCGGCATGGGTTGTAGGCCGGTTAGCTCGGCGTTAGGTCTCCGTCCTACCCATGAAAAGTAGACATCTCATAAAATAAGCCAGTGAGGTGTCCCTATGACGAAAAACAAGCAGCAGAAGAACAAGTACAACCACTATACCGAGGACTTTCGGCGCGAGGCAGTACGGCGATCAGAAAATCCAGGCACCTCTGCGGTTGAGGTTGCCCGGGAACTCGGTATCCATCCTGGCCAGATCTACAACTGGCGGCGGCAGTACAAACGCCTGTCGGACAAGCAGTTCAACAGCGTGCAGGGTGTCGATTACTCGAATGAGGAAAGCGAAGAGGTTCGCAAGCTCAAGCGTGAAATCGCCGATCTCAAGGAGGAGCGCGATTTCCTAAAAAAAGCGGCTGCGTACTTCTCGAACCAAAAGCGATGAAGTACGCCTTCCTGAAAGAGCAGCGCGAGCACCATGCGATCGACAAGATGTGCCGCTGGCTGGGCGTCAGCCGATCTGGCTACTACAAGTGGCTGCATCGTAAGCCAAGCGCGCAGGCAGTGCGACGGGCACATGTCCATGCCGCTGCCGTTCTTACTTTTGACCGCTTCAAGAAGCGCTATGGCGCGCCGCGTATTGCTGTGGAACTCAATGAGTCGGGCATCGCCTGCAGCGTCAATCATATCGCCCGCCTGATGGCTGAGTCGGGCCTGAAAGCACGCAATGGGAAGAACTTTAAATTCTTCCCTTCGGCCAATGCCGTCAATCACGTCAGCGACAATTTGCTGAAACGTGACTTTAGCGCCGCCACACCGAACGAAAAGTGGGTGTCGGATATCACTTACATCAAGCTGGACAAGGGATATGCGTACCTGGCGGTCATCATGGATTTGTTCTCGCGTCAGATTATCGGCTGGGCGCTCGACACCACCATGACCACCGATCTGATTTGCAAGGCATTCAACATGGCAGTGGCGCGGCGCCAGGTGAAGCCTGGACTGATCCTGCATTCCGATCGCGGGGTGCAATATCGGTCGTCGGCATATCAGGGGTTGCTCTATGACCACGGCATTCGCCCAAGCATGAGCCGCAAGGGCAATTGCTGGGACAATGCCGCCATGGAAGCGTTCTTTGCGCGTCTGAAGGTCGAATCGCTCTATGCGGAGCCGCCTAGCAACAAGGAGCAAGCTTATGCCAGCGTGTTTGAATACATCGAGCTGTTCTACAATGGTGTGCGAAGGCATTCTGCCAACAACTACAAAAGCCCAAAACAACATGAAGCAGCATATTATGCGCAATGTGCGTAATTCACTGTCTACTTTTTGTGGGTAGGATCAGCATCTTCAATCAAGTTGTCCGGCCTGCAAGCAGATTAATGGCAAATCGACGGACTAATGAACTGCCACTGGTAACTTTGATCTCTAACTGATTGCGCGCGGAAGGATTTTAAGGATGAGATGGAGTGTCTCGGTTGGGTCTATCTTGGCAGCGTGTCTATTGATGACCGGCTGCAAAGACGATATCGAAGAAATGAGATTGTCTCCGGAAGAAAAGACGCGTGTTCTTGCGCTACAGAACCCATTTGGAAAAAACCTTGTACGCCTGACGAACGCAGCGAGCGGTGCCGATGTTCTTATCGGCCTGTGGGGCTGCAGGGCATACCGCGCTGAGCCTGAACAAGGTGTGGTCACTGAGTGGTTGCGTGTCGAAGAGGTGGCGGGTCGCAACTTCTTGGCGGGAGGCGGCTGTAATAGGGAAAACATCACGTTTGATGGCAAGCACGTGTACGTCGAATACTGCGCCACTGCTATAGGCGCTGGTGGCGGCTGCGGAGGAGGCGCTGGCGACTATCGAAGCGCCAACGGGAGTGATTGGGAGCGGAAATCAAAGGGCGCTTGGATCCCTGTTAAAAAGGCAGCCCTTCCTCAAGGCTAACGTTCTCATTGTGTAGTCAAAGATGCCTCACCATTCCATCGAGGGGATGCCCAGCCGGCTGCGTCATCTGGTCACCCCTCATTTGAAACGTTAAACGTAAGATCCACGGATTATGCCTAATCAACCAGTCTCATTCATTGCTGTTTTCGCCTTTGCTGCAATTACTTCGTTGGTCGAGGCAAAGACAATGCAAGCCGTTATTCCAATTGATGCGCAGTCCACTATAAAGGAGGTTCGATCTGCGGCACAGAATAAAGACTTCAAGAAATTACGTGGCTTGATACAAGAAGATTTTCTGTGGAGTTTTGGTGTTGGTGGCGATGGCAATGCTGATCAAGCTATTGCTGAATGGCGAAAAGACAGTCGATACATGCGAGAGCTAGCTCAGGTGCTGAAATCTGGATGCCATTTATACGACGAAAAGACAGTGAATTGTCCTGGTAAGGGTGGGATGAACTTTCGAGCCATTTTCTCAAAAAGTGATGAGGGATGGCGGATGAGAGCTTTTGTGGAGGGCGACTAAAATGAAATGCTATTCTCCGTTTAACTCGTTGTTCAACCAAGAAATGCGCCAGAGAACATGCCGCTTCGCGGCACATGGCGCATGCTGGTTAACGCGGCGTTGACCATGTAAAAGGCAGTAAATGACACCCATAACCACTGCTCAACAATTTTGGGACGAAGTTGTTCGGCTCGAACTGCCCGATCGTTATTTATTATTGATGACGCAAAGCTGGTGGCCTGAACCTCCATGGAAAGCACTTGAGCCAGTCGCCAGGCTGGGTCGATTGGCAAATGGTCATCCAGAATTGATTTTGCCGCTGATCGAGCATGAGAATTGGCGCTTTAACTTGTTCGGCGCAGCATTTGCAATTTTTTCTGAAGAAAAAGAACTGTTGTCGGCGCTTATAAGGAAAGTTGGAACATCCTGGGCTGCGCCTCAAGTAGCTTCGAGCGTCATATTGCTTTCCCCGTACTTGGAAGATGAAGAAAAAGCAGAAACATATGCACCACTATGCAAGCTGCTTGATTCCGCAAATAGCAACAGCGAGTTGAAATTTGTTATGTCGGCCTATACAGTTTTACGTTCGCGGTATAGTCAGGGCGTGAAAATTTTTGAAACCCGCCCGGAATTTTCCGAATTCTGGCGAAATGGCGCGCACTGGTATGACAAGACGATGGCGCACTATCATTGCTGGGCGAATGTTAGTCCATATCTATTGCAGATCACAGAAAATGCCTGACTCGTTTCCGAACCGGAAAATGCAAAAAAAGTGTGGCGTCAATTCCAGGAACATGTTGGGTGCGTCCTTAATCCGCCTTTCATTTGCTTTTGGTTGGTTGCTTGTTTCAAGTACTCCTGCGTTAGCGGCCAACTGCAGTCAAAAGGCGGTAACGACGCTGGAGATGGAGGAGTGTGCTTCGCTTGCACAAACGAAAGTTGAAGCAAAACTGAATACGGTGTACCGACGTGTTCTGAAATCCCTGGAGCAACCGGATTCGGCGGGAGCATCTTACTCCGAAATGCGAAAATCTTTGCTTGAAGCGCAGCGTGCATGGGTAAAATTTCGTGAAGCAGATTGTGATGCCGTGTATAAGATGCACGCTGGCGGCAGCATCCGGAATGCGATGTACATTGGTTGCATGCAAACCCATGCTGAACGGAGAATCAAGGATCTGGAAGACTATGAGCCGCGATAGACTGAGCTTTTGTGGTCGACAATCCGGCAGGAATCGGCATCCCTCGTGACGCGGTCATGGTTGTGCTGCGTGAGCATCCGCCGGAGAACTGCGGCATTCAGGGCGGCAAAGCGGCCGCCGATGTAGATATCGGATTCAAAATCAATGTTTGAGAATGCACGGCCCGTGCCAATAGAGATATCCATTTCGGAGCAATCATGCGCTTGAGGTCTTATATCTGCCTTATCGCCTGCATCCTGACGCCATTGTTGCCAGCTCAGGCGATTGCGCCTTCGCAGCCGCCGCGCTGGGTGCTGGCCGACGACGTGCGGGTGCGCAGCGGCCCGAGCATGGAACACCGGATTGACGGCACCTTGCCGCGTGGCGCCGAGTTGCTGCTGAAGGACCCCAATGCAATCGATGGCTATTGCCTGGTCGAAGGTGAGGGTCATTACGGCTATGTTGCCTGTAAGTACCTGAGTGCGCAGCGCGTGGCACGGCCGCGGGCCGGCATCGATGGTGTAGATGCGAACCAGCGCTGGGTGGGTGGCAATGCGCTGACGTTGCGGGAAGCGCCGCGCATCGATGCCGCTGTCGTCGGCCGCCTGTCGCTGAATGCGGTAGTGACGCTGGTGCGCGAAGTGGCCGGCAGCGGTTATTGCGAAGTCAAGCCGGGGGATGCCCCGGCGGGCTATACGGCTTGCCGTTATCTGATGCAAACGCCATTGGTGCTGGCGCACGTGCGGGACTATCATGGCGCCGGCCAGACGCCGCCCGGGTACGATCCTGAGCGGGCGTTCTGGCTGGAACCGAGCTGGCGTGCCCTGGAGCAGTATGCCGAATACCTGAAGACGCGTCATCCGGATATTCCACCGCACGGGCCATGGCCGCGCGATGAGGCGCTTGAGCGTATGAAGGCGCATCTGGCGCTTGGCCTGAAGGGACAAAAACCACCGGCTTACGCAGATTGGGCGGCGCTCAAGCGCAAGGCGGGGCAGGACCTTGATCTGGGCAACGAAGCACAGCGCTTGCAGTCGCAAGGCAAGGAGGTGCCCGACAGCGTGCGGCAGCGCCAAGGGCGCCTGTACCAGGTGGCTGGCGAGCTGCAACAAGTCATTGGCAATTTTTCGCATTTACCAGATACCGGCACCGATAGCGGCGCCGCGCGCACCATCCAGTTCATCCGCGCGCTCGAATTTCCAAGCGTGCGTCCGTCCCTGTTCCGCAGCGAAGCAGAGGTGGCGCCGCCGGATGCGTCCACCGAGGCGGTGAGCGGGCGTTTCGGCATCGTGTTCCGTCAAGTGGTAAGCCGGCGGCCGCAGACCAAACCTGACAGTGAGGACTGGTCTGGCGCCGGCTTGTACGACATGCGCGCACGTACGCAGGTGCTGGTGCGGCCAGTAAAGCAGGTGCAGCTGTTCCGCGATGGCCGCACCAAGGTCGAATCGACATTGGTGCGCAAGAAAGAAGAGCTGTGGCGAGAGTATGACGAACCTGAATGTGCGGGCTGGACGCCAGGGTTTGCATTTGGCGATGCGGATGAGCCCTTATGGCAATCCTTCGTCGATGCAGGTGAGCCAGTGGTGCGCGCCAATCCGGCCGGCAGCTTGTATGCGTTTTATACTACGATCGACATGCCCGGCACGGTTGCGAAGCGCAGCGAAATGCCGGTGAAAATGAACCGGGCGCAAACGGGTTTTGTGCGCGGCAGCTTTCTCTACTACGACTTCGATGCGGATGGCGTACTCGATCTTGTGGTGTGGGAAGGACTGGGGCGGGGGCCTGGACATCTCGAGGGGCCCACGACCACCGATGACCGCTGGTATCGCCTGGTCGTGATCAATATCGATGGTGCCTGGAAAGTGCTTGGCACGGATTCTTTCGGATACGGTTGCGGGTGCTGAGACCGGATGTTCCGGTTGCTTCAACAACCACGAACCGCTACTTGCAGCGACATGCATGCCTCGCGAAATCCGCTGCTCTTGGCAGAGATCTGTTTCATGTCGCCGGCGCTTGCCACACCTGCACCTGGTTGCGCCCCGCCGCCTTGGCCGCATACAGTGCCTCGTCAGCCTGATTGAGGGATTCCTTTGCAGTGGCGCCGCCCAGCATGGCCAGGCCGATGCTGATGGTGACGCTGACATCGCCTTTTTCCGTGGCAACAGGCGCGCTGGCCAGCGATTCCCGGATGCGGTTCGCCAGCGCGCGCGCATCTTCCACCTCGGTGCGAGGCAGCACGACGGCAAATTCTTCGCCCCCCAGCCGCCCGGCCTTGTCGCTTTCCCGCAGGCTGGCGCGAATGACGCGCGCGGTATGCTGCAACACTGTATCGCCAACCGCATGGCCATAGGTATCGTTGACGCGCTTGAAAAAATCAAGGTCGAGCATCAGCACCGCGCCGCGATCGGCAGAGAAATTCTGGCAATCTTCGATGGCGGCATCGAGGTAACGCATGAAGCTGGCCCGGTTCGGCAGCCCGGTCAGCGCGTCGGTGGTCGCTAGTGCCGTCAGCCTGGCTTCCTGCTGCTTGCGCAGCGTGATGTCGCGCACCAGCCAGACCCGGCCCAGGAGATGATCATCCTGCACGATCGGCACGCGGTCGATTTCCAGGGTGCGGCCGTTGGCGCTGCCGGCTTCGATGGTCTTGCGCAGGTCGCTGCCAACTTCCTCGCCTGGCATGCGCAGCCAGCTCGCATGGTCTTTGTCCAGGCGGGCTTGCAGTTCTGCATGCGACAAGCCCTCCAGGCTGGCCGCGGTTTGCGGCAGTTCGAGCAAATCGCAGAACATCTGGTTGGCCATGATGACGCGGTCATGCGTATCTTCCATCAGCACGCCTCCGGGAAAACGTTGCAGCAGCGTCAGCAGGCGCTGATGAAACTCCGCTTCCGCTTCTTCGGCGCGCTTGCGGGAGGTGATGTCGAGCGCGGTGCCTGCCATGCGCAGGGGTTCGTCCGCCGGGCCGCGGGTGACGACGCGGCCACGATCAAGCAGCCACACCCAGTCGCCGTTGCGATGCCTGACGCGATATTCGGCTTCGTATTGCACCGCTTCTCCGCGCAGATAGCGCTCAAGCGCGGTGCGCACCAGCGGCAGGTCATCCGGGTGCACCAGCGTTTCCCATGCTTGCGGCGTGGCCGGCAATTCGTGCTTTTCATAGCCGAGGATTTCGCCCCAGCGGCGGTTGAATTGCGTGGCTCCCCTGACGCAATCCCAGTCCCAGGTGCCCAGGTTGCCGCCGCTCAGGGCCAGGCCCAAGCGTTCGTTACTCTTGAGTAAGGCGAGGGTCTGGCCATGTATTTTCAGGTAAAGCTGCGTAATCCAGGCCGCCGCCACCAGCAGCAGGATCGTGCTCAGCATGTTCTGCACATTGCTGTTGTAGATGGAGGTATTCACGCCTGCCAGCGCCTTGTCCTTGCTCAGGCCGAGCACGACCACCAGCGCGGCGTTCGCGGTTCGATGCCAGGCGTAATAGCGGCGAATGCCGTCGATGGGCGCAACCACTTCGTAGGTGCCGAGTTGTAGCGTTGGGTCCGGTATGAAATTTCGAGCGGCGGGAACGGATTTGCCCAGGACCGTTTCCAGCATGTGCGAACGCGCGAGATAGGCGCCGTCGTCGCGCAGCAGCAGCGCGACATCATCCTTGTCGGGCACGATGTCCTGCAGCGAGCGCGAGAGGTATTCCGGCGACAGCGAAATGACGATGACGCCGGCAAGGCGGCCATTGTCCATGATCGGGCGGGAAAACTGGATCGTCCAGCGTTGCGATACACGCCCGAACAGCGGGTGGCTGATGTACAGTCGCGGCGCTTGCCCCTGCATATGTGCCTTGAAGTGGTCGCGGTCGGCGATGGAAACCGGCGCAGTGCTTTTGCCGGCCGGGGTGAGGCTGGAAAATACGATTTTGCCCGAGGTATCGACGACTGCGACCTGGATGAGGGCGCCCTCCGGCAGGGTTTGCCGGGCGACGCCAATGGCGCGCCTGAAATCGGCCGGCGTGTCGTGCAGCCAGTGTTCGCCCATGTGGCGCGCAATGTAATCGACCTGTTCGATCATGCTGCCGACCTGCAGCGACATGGCATGGGAGGTTTGTGCCGCGCGCAGGTAGGCTTGCGATTCGGCCTGGCGCAATTGAGCTGCATGCGTGTAATGCAGGCGGGTCCAGTACAGACCCAGCGCCAGCACGATCAGCAGCCATGCGACTGCGGCGTGCGTGATCGCCCGGCGCGGTGATTGGCTCAGGAATGACTGTATCGTTTTCACCGCAGATAGAAAAAAGCCTCGCGTGGCGAGGCTCGTTGCGCTTGTCAATACCGGAGACGATTCCCGGTGCCCAGTCCTATCGGTGGAAAGTGGCGCCGCCTTCGCGAATCATCTCAGGTATGGACACGCGTTAGGCTCAATATAGCACAGAATTTTCTTTATAGAATTTTTATTTGCCCATGCTGCCAGAGGCCGGCATGCGTGACCCAGCGCCCGTGGTATATACTATCCTCCAGTATAGTTAATTGAAGGTGCGCAATGCCGCATTCTCCCGAGGAAAAAAAGCGCGTGTTAACGCGCGTTCGCCGCATCCGCGGCCAGGCCGAAGCGCTGGAACGCGCACTCGAGGATGGCGTCGAATGCGCGGCGGCGCTGCAGCAGATCGCCGCCATCCGCGGCGCCGTCAATGGCCTGATGTCTGAAGTCATGGAGTCGCATATCCGCGAAGAGTTCGGCCAACCGGTGGCATCCGAGGCCGAACGCGCGACGCGCGTGCGCGAGATGGGCCTGCTGGTGCGCTCCTATCTCAAGTAGTCGCGGCTTGCCGGCCGCAATCACTCAACCGTTTTGTCTTACCCATTGCAGGAGTTGAAACATGAAAAGTCGTGCTGCCGTTGCCTTCGGACCGGGCAAGCCCCTGGAAATTGTGGAGCTTGATGTCGCCCCGCCGCAGAAGGGCGAAGTGCTGGTAAAGATCACCCACACGGGCGTATGCCATACCGATGCCTTCACGCTGTCCGGCGACGACCCGGAAGGCGTGTTCCCGGCTGTACTCGGGCATGAAGGTGCCGGCGTGGTGGTCGAGGTCGGCGAGGGTGTCACCAGCGTCAAGCCGGGCGACCACGTCATACCGCTCTACACGGCCGAATGCGGCGAGTGCCTGTTCTGCAAATCCGGCAAGACCAACCTGTGCGTGGCTGTGCGTGCGACCCAGGGCAAGGGTGTGATGCCGGACGGCACCACGCGCTTTTCCTACAAGGGCCAGCCCATCTATCATTACATGGGTTGTTCGACTTTCAGCGAATACACGGTCGTGGCGGAAGTGTCGCTGGCCAAGATCAACCCGCAGGCGAACCACGAGCACGTTTGCCTGCTGGGCTGCGGCGTCACTACCGGCATCGGCGCGGTGCACAATACCGCCAAGGTGCAGGAGGGCGACAGCGTGGCGGTGTTCGGCCTGGGTGGCATCGGTCTGGCGGTGATCCAGGGCGCGCGCCAGGCCAGGGCCGGCCGCATTATCGCCATCGATACCAACCCGGCCAAGTTCGAGCTGGCGCGCTACTTCGGCGCCACCGACTGCGTCAATCCGCAGGACCACGACAAGCCAGTGCAGCAGGTGGTCGTCGAAATGACCGGCTGGGGCGTGGACCATTCCTTCGAGTGCATCGGCAATGTCAGCGTCATGCGCGCGGCGCTGGAATGCGCGCACCGCGGCTGGGGCCAGTCGGTAATCATCGGCGTGGCTGGCGCGGGGCAGGAGATTTCCACGCGGCCGTTCCAGCTGGTGACCGGACGCAAGTGGATGGGCACAGCCTTCGGCGGCGTCAAGGGCCGCAGCCAGTTGCCGGGCATGGTCGAGCAGGCGATGGCAGGCGACATCGAACTGGCGCCTTTCGTCACCCACACCCTGCCGCTGGAGCAGATCAACGATGCCTTCGACCTTATGCACGAGGGTAAGTCGATCCGCGCCGTGATTCATTACTGACCCGGAGGAAATGCCATGGAACGCATGGAACGCCGCGCCTGTTGCGGCGGCTGGCAAGAGGTATGGCGGCACGAGTCCGCCGTGCTAGGCTGTGCCATGAATTTTGCCGTCTATCTGCCGCCGCAGGCAGCACAGCAAAAGCTGCCGGTGCTGTACTGGCTTTCCGGCCTGACCTGCACCGAGCAGAATTTCATCACCAAGGCAGGCGCGCAGCGCTATGCCGCCGAGCATGGCGTGATCCTGGTGGCGCCGGACACCAGTCCGCGCGGCGACGAGGTCGCCGATGCCGAGGGGTACGACCTGGGCAAGGGCGCCGGCTTTTACGTCAACGCGACGCAGGCGCCGTGGAACCGGCAATACCGCATGTACGACTACATCGTCGAGGAATTGCCGGCGCTGGTGGAAAAGCATTTTCCGGCGACTGCCGCACGCGCCATCAGCGGCCATTCGATGGGCGGGCACGGCGCGCTGACGATCGCCCTGAAAAACCCGTGGCGTTATCGCAGCGTCTCGGCATTTGCGCCCATCGTTGCGCCGTCGCAGGTGCCCTGGGGTGAAAAAGCTTTCACTGCCTATCTCGGCGCAGATAAGGATGCCTGGCAGGCACATGACGCCTGCGCCTTGCTCAGGGACGCGCCGGAACGCTTGCCGCTCCTGGTCGACCAGGGCGACGCCGACGAATTCCTCGACGGCCAGCTCAAGCCGCACTTGCTGCAGGCGGCAGCGCAAGCCGCCGGTCACCCGCTGACGCTGCGCCTGCAACCGGGCTACGACCACAGCTATTATTTCATCGCCAGTTTCATCGGCGAGCACATCGCCCACCACGCGCAAGCGCTGCGTGCCTGAGCCGCCACCGCGCGCGGCCCGCAGCCCGCCTGAGCGCGGGCTGCGGCGCTTACCCACATTCGCCGTGGACAATGCTGTGGATAAGTCCCATTGATCAATGGCAAGTTATTGTTTTAATGAAGTTTTTTGATGTTGATCAAAAAAGCATCAGGCAATTGCCTATCCGTTTTATAAATTCCTTTGCCGGACGCCGGCTTTCTAGTTTCGCGGTGGCTTGACCAGTCCGAGTTCATGCGCCTTGGCAACTGCATTGACGCGGCTACGCACGTCCAGTTTGGTGAAGATCTGGTCGATGTGATACTTGACGTTCAGTTCCGTCAGGTTGAGGATGCGGGCAATTTCCCAGTTGGTCTTGCCTTCATGCATCCAGTACAGGATTTCGCTTTGCCGCTCGCTCAACGGCTTGCCGGTCTTGCCGACGAAGGCGTGGAATTCCTGGACTTCGGCAATCGCGCGCGCCAGCGCCAGGTGCAGGTGCGGCGTCAGGATCTTTAACAGGAAGGCGTGTTCCGGGCCGACTTCATCGGTCAGCCGCGAAAAAATGAAGTAGCTCGAATGCGAGCCGGTCAGGTCGACCACGCCATGGCCGATGATGTTGCGCATCTTGTACTTGTTGAACACGCCGACCCACTCCGCTGGGAATTCCGCATCATCCCGACCGCTCTGGAAATACACCGGCTCCTGGGAATCGCGCCATTTCTGGATCAGCGGGCTATTGACGCGTCCATCCGCATTCAGCATCTCGGTATAGTACTCGTAGCATTCGAAGGGGCAATTGAACTGCAGAAACTTGCGCACGAAATTGCCCTGCGGGCTGACGCCACCAATGCCGCACACCAGCATTTCATGTGACATTACGTCGCGCAGACTGCCGTTGACCAGGTGCGTCATGGCGGCTTCGTCGCGCACGTCCGCCGCTTCCAGGATCACGGCGAGGATGCGCTTGTCGAGGTCGCCGTCCGCCATGACAGCCTCGGCAGCGGCACGAACCGATGAGGCTTCTGCCCTGATCATTACCGCACCTGCGCGCGCAGCTGGTTGAAGCGCGCATACTCGTCCTGGCTCAGCGGGAAACGTTCCAGGACCTGCAGCGCGCTCTGCCGCACGGCGGCATTTTCTGCGCCATTGGTGGCGATCCCCATCAGCGCCGATTTCAGGGAATCGTTGCGCGCACCGGATTGCGCCACCGCAAAAATCGCCGCCTGTCGCACGTCGGCAACGGGGTCGCCGAGTGCCTGCGCAAGGCGGCCGTGGCTGGCACCGGTGATATCCCATTGCGCCAGTTGCAGCACGCTCTGGCTGCGCACGGCCGGATCGGCATGCTGCATCAGGTTGCCGAGCTGGGCGGTGATCGCGGCCGATTCGGCCGGGTCCACGGGCGCGGGGCGCAGCGCTGCCACTGCCTGCGCCAGCAATTCGGGGGACTGTTCACTGGAAAGCGCCTGCTTGAGCAGCTGCCGCACTTCGGGCGATTCCGGCGCCATCTGCTGCAGCATGGCATACGCTTCCTGGCGACGCGCGGGGTCGCCGCTATTGGCCTGGCGCGTAAAGAAAGCCATCGTTTCCGGTGTTTGCACCGTTGCCAGGACCGAACGGATCATTTCCCGCTTGTCCGGCGCGGTTTCGGAATCGTAACGCTGGATCAGTTCGCGCAGGTAGGCCGGGTCGGCCAGGGCGCGTTCGCGCATGCGATGTTCTTCATCGCTGGCGGCCAGCTTTTGCATGCCGGCGTTGCCAGGCTGGGACGGGGCCGGGACAGCGGACGGTGCGCCGCGGCCGTTCCACAGGTCGGCAACCTGGTTGTTGCCGGTTGGCGCAGTCGTGGCGGCAGGCGGTGGCGCTGCGCCCTCGGGCACGATTTTCCAGGCCAGCGCAAAGCCCAGGGCAAAGCTGATGCCGCTGCAGGCGAACAGGGCGACAAGGGGTGTTTTCACAGGCAAGTCTCTCCGAAGTGTGCCGGTTTACCGGCAGGGCCTGCGTCAGGCCGCGCCGGTGCATGCGAAGCAGCGATGGATCAGGAAAGACCGCGACAGGACCTGCCGCGCGCGGTGATGTCGTGCATGTTTGTCTCCGGTGTATTTTTTGGATTTATATGGAGAATACTACTGGAATTGTTTGGCCGTGAAAACAGTTGTCTGCGCTAACGCCCCTGGACCTCGCCATGTATCGCTGTCAGGATCGCGTCCACGGCCGGATGCTTGATCTTGCGCTCGTTGGAAATGGCATAAAACTGTTCGTGCACGTTCTGCAGTTCGCCTACCGGTAGCGCGCCGAACTGCGCGGCGACATCTTCGGCAAGCACGGCGGGCGCCGGGAACAGGCCCATGCCGTTGCGGCCAAACGTGTTCAGCAAGGCATTGTCGTCGAATTCGCCCATGATTTCCGGGCGCAGGTTATGCGATTCAAACCAGTGGTCGATGCGGCCGCGAATAGCATTGTTACGAGTCGGTAAAAGCAGCGGGGCGCCATTCAGGCTGCCGGGAAAGCCGGGACGGAACTTGTCCGCCAGTGCCGGCACGCCGAACAGCATGGTGTCGCTTTCGCCCAGCAGGTGGCTGAACACCCGCAGGGTGGTGCCGGACTGGACGGGGCGGTCGGCGAGGATAACATCGAGCTTGTGCACCGACAGGTCGCCCAGCAAGGTTTCGAAACGGTCTTCGAAGCAGACCAGCTTGAGTTTTTCCGGCAACTGCAATGCCGCCTGCAACACACGCGAGGCAATCAGCTTGGGCAGCGAATCCGACAGGCCGACGGTCAGGCGCATGGTGCGACCGACGTCGGCGTCGGCAAGCGCTTCCTGCATCTGCTCGCCCAGCAGGAAAATCTGGTCGGCATAGCGCAGCGCGACGCGGCCGGCTTCGGTCAGCACGAGGCGGCGGCCCTGCGGCGCGAACAGCGCCTTGCCGATGGATTGTTCCAGCAGGCCGAGCTGGGTACTGATGGTCTGGATCGCCAGTCCCAGCCGTTCGGCCGCCTGGGTAATGCTGCCTTCCTTGGCAACGACCCAGAAGAAGTACAGGTGGCGATAGTTCAGGCCGGTCGGTTTCATTTGTTCGTTTTTTTAGAAGGGAGAATCCCATTATCTTCGCTTTTTCATGGAATTCAAGTGCTTTAGGATGGCACGTTTGCTAATAACGCTACGTTAATATCATGTTCGAACTACTTGCCGACCCGCAAATATGGATTGCATTTGCCACCTTGACCGCGCTGGAACTGGTGCTGGGGATCGATAACATCATCTTCATTGCCATTCTGGTCGACAAGCTGCCACAGGAAAAACGTGAATTCGCCCGCAAGGTCGGCCTGTTCGCCGCCATGTTCATGCGCATTGGCCTGCTGCTGATCCTGTCGTGGATTATCGGCATGACTGCGCCGCTGTTCTCCATATTTGGTAACGCCATCTCCGGGCGCGACCTGGTACTGATCGCCGGCGGCCTGTTCCTGTTGTGGAAGAGCGTCAGCGAGATTCACCAGTCGATGGAAGGCGAGGAAGGCCACGTGTCCGGCGCTGTCAAATCGACCATGGCCGCGGTGATCGCGCAAATCATGCTGGTGGACCTGGTCTTTTCGCTGGATTCGATCATTACCGCCGTTGGCATGGTCGATGATGTGGAAGTAATGATTGCCGCAGTGGTGGTGTCGGTCGGCCTGATGATGGTCTTTGCCGGCCCGATAGGCCGCTTTGTCTCGGCACACCCTACCATCAAGATGCTGGCGCTGTCCTTCCTGGTGGTGGTGGCCGTAGTGCTGATCGCTGAAGGTTTCGACCATCACGTGCCGAAGGGTTACATCTATAGCGCCATGGCGTTCTCGGTCGTGGTGGAGATGCTCAATATGCGCCTGCGCAAGCGTGCTGCCCGGCCGGTGCAACTGCACGTGCCGTATGTGGAAGAAAATCCCGCTGGCGAGCAGGCGGATATTAAGCAAAATGCATGAGATGCAGACGCCCCGGTCAAAAACGGGCGCCTGATGCAAAAACGGTTTGCAGAACGGGCAGGGGTGCCGCAAAATACCGTTTTGCAGCGTAATGCACGAAAGATGATCGTTCTATGAAAAAAATCCTGGTGCTGCTGGCGGTGTCCGGCAGCATGTTATCCGGTTGCGCCACGCAACACGGACAACCGCTTCACCCCTACGGCGTGACCTCCAAGGACTCTCCGGCTGCGTACTGTCCGCCCAGCCAGGCAGTCAAGGGCGTGTGCTGAACCGCATTCAGGCAGCAAATCCCTGCGGGTTCATGCTCTGCCAGCGCCAGTGGTCGGCGCACATTTCTTCCAGCCCTTTTTTCGCCTGCCAGCCCAGCAGCTCGCGTGCCATCGCCGGATTGGCGTAGCAAACCGCGATGTCGCCCGGCCTGCGGCCGGCGATGTCATAAGGAACCGCGCGCCGGCTGGCGGCTTCGAAGGCGCGCACGATTTCCAGCACGCTGTAGCCGCGGCCGGTGCCCAGGTTCACCGTAAAGCCGCGCGCCGCGGCGAACAGGCGATCCAGCGCGGCGACGTGACCGCGCGCCAGGTCGACAACATGGATGTAATCGCGCACGCCGGTGCCGTCCGGCGTCGGGTAATCGCCTCCGAACACCGACAGTCGAGGACGCCGGCCTACCGCAACCTGTGCCACGAAGGGCATCAGGTTATTGGGAATGCCGGCCGGATCCTCGCCGATCAGTCCGCTCGGGTGGGCCCCGACCGGATTGAAATAGCGCAGCACGCCGGCTGCCCAGGCCGGATCGCTGCGCGTCAGGTCGCCGAGGATCTGTTCGACCATCAACTTGGTGCGACCGTAGGGATTGGTTGCCGAGAGCCCGGCGGTTTCGGCGATCGGCACGCTGGCCGGGTCACCATACACGGTTGCCGACGAACTGAAGACGAAACGGCGCACCCCAGCCTGGCGCATCGCCTGCAGGAGCACCAGGGTACCGTTGACGTTATTGTCGAAATAGGCGAGCGGCTGCTCGACCGATTCGCCCACCGCCTTCAATCCGGCAAAATGAATCACGGCATCCACCGGTTGCGCCGCCAGGATGGCGTCGAGCGCCGCGCGGTCGCGGATATCGGCGCGATGCAACGGCAGGGGGGCGCCAGTGAGGCGTTCCACCCTCTGCAGCGAGGCCGGCGAACTGTTGGAGAGATTGTCGAGCGCGATGACGGCATAGCCCGCCTCGATTAGTTCGATGCAGGTATGCGAGCCGATATAGCCGGCAGCGCCTGTGACGAGAATGGTTTTTTTGCTGGGCATGTTGTCAGATGGATATGAAATAAGGTCTATTGTAGCAAGGGATAACAGGCACTGTTTCGCCTGATATCATGAAGAGAATATTTATGATCAGTTGACAATTCACGGCCGACTGCGGCTAGAATCAAGCATGAATTCCATGCAGCAACTCCCTTCCCCGGATCAAGGCTTCTCGGGCGACGACCGCTATGAAATGCTGGTGCAGCTGTCGCCGGACGCCCTGTATGTCCTGCAGGACGGGCGCCTGGTGTACATCAATGCTGCCGGCGTGCGGCTATTGTGCGGCAGCTCGGCAGAAGCGCTGATGGGCATGCCGATGGCCGATCTGCTGCATCCGGCCTACCTCGCCAAGGCCGAAACGCGCATTGCGCACATGCTCAGGACAGGGCAGCAGGCACCTTCGGTGGAGCAGAAGTATGTCAGGCAGGATGGCCAGGTCATCGATGTCGAAGTGCGTTCCGCGCCATTCCTGTATGGCGGCAAGCCGGCGATCCAGGTGCTGGCGCGAGACATCACGGCGCGCAAGGCGGCCGAGGAGGCGCTGCACCTGAGCGAGGAGCGGCATCGCCTGGCGGCGCAGGAAGCGACCCGCGCCAAGGATTCTCTGCACCACGAAAAAATCATTCTCGAAATGATTGCGCTGGATGAGCCGCTCAAGGACATCTTGCGTGAAGTCTGCCTCGGCATCGAATGGATCGTCGGCCAGATATGCTGCTCCATTTCCTTGCTGGACAGGGATGGCGAGCATGTCCATGTGGCCGCCGCGCCATCCTTGCCCGAGGGCTGGGTGCAGGCCATCGATGGCCTGACGATCGGCCCGCGGGCGGCGTGTTGCGGCACGGCAATCTGCCTGAATCAGCCGGTGATCAGCGGCGATATCGCCAGCGATCCGCTGTGGGCGCAGCTGCGCGCCGCCGCCCTGGCGCATGGCTTGCGGGCATGCTGGTCGGTGCCGGTGCGCGCCGCCTCCGGCGCCGTGCTGGGCGCGCTCGACGTGTACTATGCGGAGCCACAGCTGCCGAGCAAGGACGACTTGAATTTCGTCAGTAACATTACGCATCTGGTCGGCGTGGCGGTGCAGAAGGCGCGCGTCGAACGCAGCCTGCACGAAAGCGAGGAGCGCTACCGCTCGGTGGTGAATTGCCTGGCAGAAGGCATCATGGTGCAGGCCAGCGACGGCACCATCGTCGCCTGCAATCCCAGTGCCGAGCGCATCCTGCATCTGCCGCCGGGCAGCACCGTGGGGACGAAAAGCCTCAATTTGCGCCGCATGTTTTCCGAAGACGGCGCCGAACTGACGATGGACCGCCTGCCCAGCAGGATGGCGCTGCGTCACGGCGAACCCATACTCAACATGACCATGGGCGTGGAAACCTGCGACGGCCACACAGTCTGGGTGTCGCAAAACGTTTTACCGATCCGCCAGGCGGATGAAAAGGAAGTCAGCTCGGTGCTGATTTCGTTTACCGATGTCAGCGCCGTCAAGGAAGCGCAGCAGCGCCTGCATTACCTGGCGTCGCACGATTCTCTGACGGGGCTGCCCAACCGCGCGTTCCTGACGGAGCGCCTGACCCATGCGCTGAACCTGGCGCAGCGCCACGGCCACCGGGTCGCGCTACTGTTTCTCGACCTCGACCGCTTCAAGCACGTTAACGACACCGTCGGCCATGAAGCCGGCGACCAGCTGCTGCAGACCGTGACGGCGCGCCTGTCCGCCTGCATCCGCGAAACCGATACGCTGGCGCGGCTCGGCGGCGACGAGTTCGTGGTGCTGGTCGAAGTCTTCGACGATGCCACCTACCTGACCGGCCTTGCCGAACGCATGCTGGCCGCCATCGCCGAGCCTTTCCACCTGCGCGGCTATGAATACTATCTCGGCGTATCGATCGGCATCAGCGTATACCCGGATGATGGCGAAGAAGGCAGCACCCTGCTGCGCTGCGCTGATTCCGCCATGTACGCTGCCAAGGAAGGCGGCCGCAACAATTTCCAGTTCTATACGCAGGAACTGAATGCGCGCAGTCAGCAGCGCTACCACATGGAGAAGAACCTGCGCCAGGCCATCGCCAACGGCCAGTTCGTCCTGTATTACCAGCCCAAGCTGGCGCTGGAGAGCGGCCGCATCGTCGGCGCCGAGGCGCTGCTGCGCTGGCGGCATCCCGATATCGGCCTGATCGCGCCGGACGAATTCATCCCGATCGCGGAAGAAACCGGCCTGATCGTGCCGCTCGGCCGCTGGGCGCTGGCGCAGGCCTGCCGCAATACCGCTGCGTGGCGCGCGCAGCTGGCGCCGGACTTGCGCATTGCCGTCAACCTGTCGCCGCGCCAGTTCCAGGATGAGGGGCTGATCGATGCCTTGCGGCAGATTCTGCAAGACAGCGGCATGCCGCCTGCGGCGCTGGAGCTGGAAATCACCGAAAGCCTGCTGATCGGCGATAACGACAAGCTCATGCCAATGTTCGCCGCGCTGACCGGTCTGGGCGTGACTTTTTCTCTGGACGATTTCGGCACCGGCTATTCCTCGCTGTCCTACCTGCAGCGCTTCCCCATCTCCAATCTGAAGATCGACCGTTCTTTCATCCAGGGCATTCCGGACAACCGCGATTCGGTCGCGCTGACGCAGACGATCATTGCCATGGCTCATTCCCTGTCGCTGTCGGTGATCGGCGAGGGGGTCGAGAGCAGCGCGCAGATGCATTTCCTGAAGCAGGCCGGATGCACTGAAATACAGGGAAATTTCTTCAGCCCGCCGGTCGCCGCGGAAGAATTCACCCGTCTGCTGGCCGGCGCCGGCCGCGCCTGACGCGCGCCGCATGCCTGAGCGCATCGCGCCTGCATGCACTGCGGCGTGCACGCGTGCCGCAGTCAGGATACAGTCGGGCTATTCTGGCAGGGGAGTGCGACATGAATCCGGATTCCGCTATCGAACATGAAGAGCAGCAACAGGCCCAGCTGAACCGCATGCGTCGCCTCGCCACCGGCTTGCTGGTGGCGATGGCCGTAGTTTTCCTGGTGACACGCCGCCTCGAGGCAAGCTGGCCCTGGCTGACGTTGCTGCGGGCATTTGCCGAAGCCGCCATGGTCGGCGCGCTGGCCGACTGGTTCGCGGTGACGGCACTGTTCAAGCATCCGCTGGGCTTGCCGATTCCGCACACGGCCATCATTCGCCGCAACAAGGACCGCATCGGCAGCAGCATTGCCCGCTTCCTGGAACATAACTTCATGACGCGCAAGGTCATCGGCGCGGAATTGCGCACGATCGATTTCTCCGCCTCGATGGCATCCTGGCTTGCGGATGCCGACAACAGCCGCTACCTGGCGCGCCGGATGGCCGCAGTCATTCCGGCGCTGTTGCACATGGCCGATGACGAGGATGTTGGCCGCTTCCTGCAAGAGCGTGCTGCCGCCACTTTGCCGGAATTGCGGCTGGCACCTTTGCTGGGCGAGCTGGTGGCCATCCTCAAGGCCGGCGGGCAGCACCACCGCGTGTTCGACCATGTCCTCGAGCTGGCGGCCGATGCGCTGGAGCGCAACCGTCCTTACATTCGTCAGAAAGTCCACGAAGGCTCGCCGCGCTGGCTGCCGAAATCGATCGATGAGCGATTTTTCGAGCGGCTGCTGGAAGAGTTGCACAATATTCTGGAAGAAATGCGGGAAGAAGGCAGCGAATGGCGCGAGCGCTTCGAAAGCGTCGTCCAATCCTTCATCGATAAGCTCAAAACGTCACCCGAATACGAAGCCCGCATCGCCGGCGCCCTGCGTCAGACTTTTGCACACGAAGATTTCCGGGGCTATGTCACGCAGGTCTGGCGAGACATTCGCGTCCGCCTGGAACGGGATGCGGGCGCCGAGGATTCGCATGCCGTGGCGCGGCTGGAACAAGCCTTGCAGGCGCTGGCGCGCGCGCTGGAGCAGGACAGGGCAGTGCGTATCAAGCTCAACCGCTGGCTGCGCGGCGTTGCCACAGAAGCCATTGTCGACCGGCGCCGGCAGATTGCGCAACTGGTGGAACGCGTCATCCGACAATGGGATGCCGATACCGTTGCTCACAAGATTGAGTTGTATGTTGGCAAAGACCTGCAATATATCCGCATCAATGGCACCCTGGTCGGCGGCATGGTCGGCCTGCTGCTGCATTTGTTTGCGCTGGCGCTGACCTGAGACGTTCCGGGGCAGATTTTCTTGTCCGGCAACCGGTCAGAACAAGGCGCAGGGGCAAAAAATCATCATTTATGACTGGAGTGTGACAAAAAATAGAGCATGTCATATTCCGCGGGATGTCATGTTTTATGTCATCAACCGGTCATAATTGCGATTTACAGTACGTCTTGTCGAAAATAGTTGTCTTGAAATTAAACTCCAAGGGTATTGCAGCGCCATTGCGGCCTGCCGAGCCGGCGCATTGCGCAGGCTCCCCAGAAAAAAGACGGGTCATGACCGCATCGCATACAACCGCGGCCGGCAGTGCCGGCCCCATACGGCAGGTTGGCGCCATGCGCCATCAGCGCTGGCAGGACTTCCTGTTCCACAAGATTACGATGGGTTTCGCACTGAGCGTGCTGCTGGTCCTGACCGGCATCATGGTTTCGCTCGTGATCGGCGCCTGGCCTGCCTTCCGGGAATTCGGCTGGGCTTTCATCACCACGGTCGAGTGGGATCCGGTCAATGACAAGTACGGGGCGCTGATCGCCATCGCCGGTACTCTGGCAACGTCCTTCATCGCGCTGCTGATCGCCTTTCCGCTGAGCTTCGGCATCGCTCTTTTTCTGACCGAAATCTGCCCCAACTGGCTCAAGCGCCCGCTCGGCACTGCTGTAGAGTTGCTCGCAGGCGTGCCAAGTATTATTTATGGCATGTGGGGCTTGTTCGTCTTTGTGCCGCTGTTTGCAGAGTACATCCAGCCCTTGCTGAAAGGCACGCTGGGTCAGTTGCCGGTAATCGGGCAACTGTTTCAGGGGCCCATGATGGGCATGGGCATGCTCACCGCCGGCGTCATCCTGGCAGTGATGATCATCCCCTTCATTTCCTCGGTGATGCGCGACGTCTTTGAGATTGTGCCAACGGTACTCAAGGAATCGGCCTATGGTCTCGGCTGCACCAAGTGGGAAGTGGTGCGCAAGGTCGTGCTGCCTTATACCCGCAATGGCGTGGTCGGGGGTGTCATGCTCGGCCTCGGCCGGGCGCTGGGCGAAACCATGGCGGTCACCTTCGTGATCGGCAACGCCCATAAGCTTTCGTGGTCGCTGTTTGCGCCAGGCAACAGTATTGCCTCAACCCTTGCCAACGAATTCGCCGAAGCCGAATCCACGCTGCACGTGTCGTCGCTGTTTGCGCTGGGGCTGATCCTGTTCGTGATTACTTTTATCGTCCTGTCCGGCGCCAAGCTAATGTTGCTGGGCATGTCGCGTACCGAAGGAGCGAAATGATGCAGGCGCCAATGAATCCTGTCTACCGCCGGCGCCTGTGGGTGCACCGGATTGGCATTGCACTGTCTTTCCTGGCGATGCTGGTCGGGCTGTCGTTCCTGATGTGGATACTGGGCACCCTGCTGCTCAAGGGCCTGGGCGCCGTAACGCCGGCCATGTTTCTCGAAACTACGCCGTCGCCGGACAGCGACGGCGGCGGACTCATGAATGCCATCGTCGGCAGCCTGCTGATGGTGGGCGCCGCGACTGTCATCAGCACGCCGGTCGGCATCCTGGCCGGCATTTACCTGGCCGAATACGGCGAAGAAAGCTGGTTCGCGCAGATTACGCGCTTCGTCACGGACATCATGCTGTCGGCGCCGTCGATCGTGATCGGCCTGTTCGTCTACGCCGTCTACGTCGCCAACGTCAAGCATTTCTCCGGCTGGGCCGGCACTTTCGCCATTTCGCTGATTGCCATCCCCGTGGTGGTGCGCACGACCGACAACATGCTGCGTCTGGTGCCCAGCAGCCTGCGCGAAGCTGCATTCGCGCTGGGGGCGCCGCGCTGGAAGGTGGCGACGATGGTGCGTCTGCGCGCGGTCAAGGCCGGCGTGGTCACTGGCGTGCTGCTGGCGGTGGCGCGCATTTCCGGCGAAACCGCGCCGCTGCTGTTTACCGCCCTGAACAACCAGTTCTTCACCGCCGACATGAACAAGCCGATGGCCAACCTGCCGGTGGTGATCTACCAGTTCGCCATGAGCCCCTATGAAAACTGGCGCTCGCTGGCCTGGGGCGGCGCGCTGCTGGTGACCTTCAGCGTGCTGGCCCTGAACATCCTTTCGCGCACCGTGTTCAGTCAGAAGGCGCAGCGATGAACCCGCAATCAATCCGACAAATGGAATATCCCGCTACCATGCCCGACGCCCAAGCACAGACGACACCTGAGGCTCAAGCCAGGACGATCGAGATCTCCGACCTGAATTTCTATTACGGCGCTTTCCAGGGCCTGAAGAACATCAACCTCGGCATCCATGAAAAGAAGGTGACCGCCTTCATCGGCCCGTCCGGCTGCGGCAAGTCTACCCTGCTGCGCACGCTGAACCGCATGTACGATCTCTACCCGGGGCAGCGCGCCGAAGGCAGCATCATGTTCCGCGGACGGAACATCCTCGATCCCGGGCAGGACGTCAACATGTTGCGCGCCAAGGTCGGCATGGTGTTCCAGAAACCGACGCCGTTTCCAATGTCGGTGTACGACAACATCGCTTTTGGCGTGCGCCTGTACGAGCGCCTCTCGAAGGGGGAAATGGACGAGCGCGTCGAATGGGCGCTGAACAAGGCGGCGCTGTGGGGCGAGGTCAAGGACAAGCTCAACAAGAGCGGCCTGTCGCTCTCCGGCGGTCAGCAGCAGCGGCTGTGCATTGCGCGCGGCGTGGCGGTCAAGCCGGAAGTGCTGCTGCTCGACGAGCCGACATCGGCGCTGGATCCGATCTCGACCGCCAAGATCGAAGAACTGATCAGCGAACTCAAGCAAGACTACACCATCACCATCGTCACCCACAACATGCAGCAGGCAGCGCGCTGTTCGGACTATACTGCCTACATGTATCTTGGCGAACTGATTGAATTCGGCGATACCGACCAGATATTCATGAACCCTGCCAAGCAGGCGACACAAGACTACATCACCGGCCGTTTTGGCTGATGACGTCGATTACCACGCAAGGAGCATTCGGATGATGGGCGAACACTCTTCCAAACAATACGACATGGACCTGGAGACCATCCGGTCGCGGGTTCTGCAGATGGGCGGGCTGGTCGAGAGCCAGTTCCAGGATGCCATCAGGAGCTTCAAGGAAGGCGACCGCGAGCTGGCGCAGCAGGTCATCAACGGCGACGAACAGGTCAACCGCCTCGAAGTCGTGCTCGACGATACCTGCAATCACCTGATCGTCAAGCGCCAGCCGGCCGCCATCGACCTGCGCATGGTCATGTCGACAGTCAAGGTCATTACCGACCTCGAGCGCATCGGCGACGAAGCCGTCAAGATTGCCCGCATCGCCGCCAATGCCGGCGAGCGTCACAACACGATGGGCAAGCAGTTCGATTTCGTGCGCGTGATCGCCACGCGGGCTGCCGAGCTGCTGCACGAGGCGCTGGATGCTTTCGCCCGCAAGGATGAAAAGCAGGCGACCGAGCTGATCGCCAAGGATGCCGTGATCGACCATGAATACGCCATCATCATGCGCAGCCTGCTCACCTACATGATGGAAGACCCGCGCACCATTTCCTCGGCGATCGACACGATGTGGGTGGCCAAGGCCATCGAGCGCGTCGGCGACCATGCCACGAACATTGCGGAATATGTCATCTACGTGGTGGAAGGCAAGGATATCCGTCACAGTGACTACGGCATCGCAAAAACCGAATAGTGATATTGACCCATGTCGGCAGATAAGACCACGATACTGATAGTCGAAGACGAACCCTCGATCGTCGAACTGGTGAGTTTTACCCTGAAGGAGGCCGGCTGGCAGGCGCTGGCCGTCAACAGCGCCGGCGAAGCCTGGGAGTTCCTGCAGCGCCGCCGTCCGCACCTGGTGTTGCTGGACTGGATGCTGCCCGACCAGGCCGGCATCCGCCTGCTGGGACGTATCCGCGCCGACCGCCAGCTGCAGGCGCTGCCGGTTATCATGCTCACCGCGAAGAGCATGGAGGAAGACAAGATCGCCGGCCTCGACCAGGGTGCCGACGACTACATCACCAAGCCGTTCTCGCCGCGCGAACTGACTGCGCGCATCAAGGCGCTGTTGCGGCGCAAGAGCCCCGAACATGCGCAGAACGTCATGACCGCCGGGCAGGTGACGCTCGACCCGGTCAGCTGCAGCGTCAGCCTCAAAGGGGAAAAGATCGACATCGGCCATGCCGAATACCGTCTGCTGAAATTTTTCATGGCGCATCCGGAACGCGTGTTTTCCCGTAATCAGTTGCTCGACAAGGTGTGGGGCGACCACGTGGTGATCGAGGAGCGCACTGTCGACGTGCACGTGCTGCGCTTGCGCAAGGCGCTCAAGGAGGCGGAATCCCTGATTCGCACGGTGCGCAGCGTCGGCTACATGCTCTCGGAGAAATGAAGCCGCGCACATGAATCCGCAAGTGCTGTTCTGGATCCCCGCCTTTCTGCGCCTGCTGCTGGTGCTTGTCGGCGCCGGCATGGTCTGGTTTTTCTTCGGATCGACGGCTGCGGCACTGACGGCTTTCCTGGCCATCACCGGGATGGCGTTCCTGCAACTGTATTACCTGAACCGCCTGGACCTCTGGCTGGACAATCCGGAAAGCGAAAAAATCCCCGACGGCTGGGGTGCGTGGACCAATGTCTTCGCGCGGCTGTACCGCATGCGGCGCGATGACGAGCGCAACCAGACCGAGCTGTCGGAATGGCTGGCGCGCTTCCGCCAGGCCATGAGCCGTCTGCCGGACGGCGTGGTGATCATGGACGACGTGCTGTTCCTCGAATGGTGCAATCCGGCTGCGCAGAGCCACCTCGGCCTCGACCTGGAGCGCGACAAGGGCATGCGGGTCACCAACCTGGTGCGGCATCCGGCCTTCATGGACTACATCATTCTCGGCCGCTACGAGCAGCCGCTGACGCTCAGCCTCAACGGCCGCAAGCTGGTGGTGCACCTGATTCCCTTTGAAAACCGCCGGCAGATCCTGGTCACGCACGATGCCACGGAGTCCGAACGGATCGACCGCATGCGGCGCGATTTCATCGCCAACGCCTCGCACGAACTGCGCACGCCGCTGACCGTGATCAATGGTTTTCTTGAAATCGCCAGTGCCCAGCCTGGGCTCGATCAGGCTACCCGCCAGTCCCATGTCAGGCTCATGACCGAACAGGGACAGCGCATGCAAAATCTGGTGGAAGACATGCTCACCCTGAGTCGCCTGGAATCCACCGACCTGCCCTTGCGCACGGAACGGGTCAATGTCCGTGCCATGCTGGAGCAGATATTGCGCGAAGCCGAGGCGCTGTCTGCCGGCGGCCATCGTTTCAGTCTGAGCATCAACGGCCCCGACATTACCGGCAATACCGATGAATTGCGCAGCGCGTTTACCAACCTGGTGACCAATGCGATCCGTTACACGCCGCCGCCGGGCAACATCGATATCGCCTGGGAGGCGGGCGCCGACGGGCCCCAGCTATCGGTGCGCGATTCCGGCATCGGCATCAGCCCGGAACACATTGCCCGCCTGACCGAGCGTTTCTACCGGGTGGACAAGAGCCGTTCGCGCGAAACCCAGGGCACCGGCCTGGGACTGGCAATTGTCAAGCACGTGCTGCTGCGCCATCATGGCAAGCTGGCCATCCATTCGGAAGCGGGCAAGGGCAGCACCTTCATTGTCCAACTGCCCAAGAGCTGCATTTATTACCAGTAAGAAGCGGGAAAGTTTTAACGCATCACCAGCTGGCTGCCGGACTGCGGGTTGTCGACGCGACGCGCGCCATTGAAGCGCTTCTTCCAGTAGCTGACATTCATGCTTTCGATGCGTACCTTGCCGCCGGAAGAGGGGGCGTGGATGAATTTGCTGTCACCGAGATAGATGCCGACATGCGAAAAAGTGCGGCGCAGGGTATTGAAGAACACGAGGTCGCCAGGCTGCAGATCGTGCTTTTCTACCTGGGTGCCCACCCTGCTGAGCTCGACGGAGGTGCGCGGCAGCGCGGCGCCCCATGCTTCCCTGAATACGTGGTTTACCAACCCGCTGCAATCCAGGCCGCTTTCCGGCGAATTGCCGCCGTACTTGTACTGTATACCCAGCAAGCCCATGGCATGCATGGCAATTTCCGTGGCATCCTGCGAGAGCGGGCGGTAATGGCCTGTCCTGGCAGGCGTTTCCACCGATGCGGCGGGCGCCACCGGGACCATGTCCCACGGCGCCATGCTATCCCATGCGGCAGCTGGCTGGCAGAAAAAGAACCCTGCAAGCAAGGCTGCGCCGAGCAGGGGCAGACGCGAACGTTGGACAATGAATTTCATGGTTATTTTGGCAATTTGTGAAAATTGACACAAGGAATGTAAGACAAAGTAAGCTCTTTGTCAAAATTTGTTGCCTAGGGGTATTCATTCACGATAGAGTGCACCCATGGTTCAAGCACCCTGGCAGCATGTTGACTAATCCTTCACAAGACATTTCTGTCAAGCCGCGCGTCCTGATCGCAGACGATTCCAGGATCGTGCGAGCCACCCTGATCAAGCATATCCAGGGCATGTTCGAGTTCCGCGAAGCGATGAACGGTGAAGAAGCCTGGGAAACCCTGCTGATCGACCCCAGCATCCGCGTCGTGATCACCGACTTGTCGATGCCCAAGCTGGACGGTTATGGCTTGCTCAAGCGCATACGTTCTTCTGAAATCAGCCGCATCCGCACGCTGCCGGTGGTGGTGGTGTCGGGCAGCGACGAGCAGACCGAACGGGACCGCGCCAAGGCTGCCGGCGCCAATGACCTGATTACCAAGGGTATTGAAACTGCCCAGCTGCTGTCGCGCCTGGATGTGCTGGCGAAGCTGGTCAATACCCAGCGCGAATTCGAGCGCAGCCTGGAGGCGCTTGCAAACAATGTGTCGTCGTCCGCGCATGTGCCGCTGGCGCCGCCTGCAGCCCTGCGCGACCATGCGCGCAAATCGATGACCATTGCGCTGGGCAACCGCAAGAATTTCGTCGTCCTGAATGTCATGGTCGGCCTGCGGCATGGTGAGTTCGATGGCCAGGCCATGGTGCCGCCGGCGGCAGTGATACGCGCAATCGGCCAGCTCTTGCAGCGCACCATACGCCAGACCGACCGGGTAGCGCAAACCGGCGAAGCTGAATTCACGCTGACGACCGGCAGCATCCATTTCGATTCCGCGCGCAATTTCGCCCAGCGTATCTGCCGGGCGATTTCCAATGCCAACATGGTGCGCGACGAGCACATGTCCTTCATTGCCAGTTGCGGTATGGTGTCGCTGGCAGAGCGCTACGGGCATGACGAATCGAAGCCGGATATCGAGGAATTGCAGCAAACCGCGCGCCGCCGCGCGCAACTGGGGCTGGATCTTGCCACCACGGGCGTGGTCGGCCTTGAGGAGGAATTGGCTTTCGGTAAGGATGGCGTGCTGCCGGTCGTGCCGTTGACCGAACCGGCACCGGTGGTCCGTGCCGAGGCTGCGCCGGTACAAGTGGCGGGCAAGTTGTCGTTCTATCGGCCGGACGCAGAAGGAGGCGGCGAGCGCGAGCCCATCGAGCTGGCGACGCTGGTGCGCTGGATTCGCGAGGGCAGACAGGACGAGGTGTTGCGGCACATGGAAGATCTTTCGGAAGAACTGCAGCCGCTGGTCGAATTGCTGCTCCGGCAAAGGCAGGCCTGAGGCCTGGCCCCTCGGCGACAGGTCCTTTGCCGAGGCAGACATTTTGCGCTATAATTGTACGGTTTAACCAATTTCATCCCGTCGTAGCGCATACCCCCTCAAATTCGTCCTGAAACGGCTAATTCACCTGTTCAAGCGCGCCCGCATGCGGCCCGCGCATACGGGCGGCCGGACGGGCACGCGCAGCGACGGTAACAATTTCAGGAGTTACCCTTGCTGCCTTTTTTTTCTGGCCAAACAGTACCGGCCATCCTGGCTCTCGCAGACGGGTCGATTTTTCAGGGCATTTCCATCGGCGCCCCCGGGCAGGCCATCGGTGAAGTGGTGTTCAACACCGCCATGACCGGTTACCAGGAAATCCTGACCGACCCCAGCTACAGCCGCCAGATCGTCACCCTGACTTACCCGCACATCGGCAATGTCGGCGTCAATCCGGAAGATGTCGAATCTACCAAGATCCATGCCGCCGGCCTGGTCATCAAGGATCTGCCGGCGCTTGCCTCGAACTTCCGTTCGCGCCAAACCTTGCCGGAATACCTCAAGGCCGAAGGCATCGTCGCCATCGCCGGCATCGATACCCGCCGTCTGACGCGCATCCTGCGCGAAAAAGGCGCGCAAAGCGGCGCCATCGTCGCCGGCCCTGACGTTACCGTCAGCCAGGCACTCGAAGCGGCGCAGTCCTTCTGCGGCCTTGCCGGCCTGGATCTGGCCAAGGTAGTCACGACCGACAAGCCCTACGTCTGGAACGAGACCGAGTGGAAGCTCGGCGAAGGCTACGGCAAGCAGATCGCGCCGAAATTCCACGTCGTCGCCTATGACTTCGGTGTCAAGTACAACATTCTGCGCATGCTGGCCGAGCGCGGCTGCAAGGTCACCGTGCTGCCGGCGACGGCTACCGCGGCCGAGGCGCTGGCGCTTAAACCGGATGGCATCTTCCTGTCCAACGGCCCCGGCGATCCGCAACCTTGCGACTATGCCATCGCTGCCACGCGCGAGCTGATCGAGAGCGGCTTGCCAACCTTCGGCATCTGCCTTGGCCACCAGATCATGGCGCTGGCCTGCGGCGCGAAAACCGTCAAGATGAAATGCGGCCACCACGGCGCCAACCACCCGGTGCAGGACCTGGATACGAAGCAGGTGATGATCACCTCGCAGAACCATGGCTTCGCCGCCGACGCCGACTCGCTGCCCGCGAACTGCCGCGTCACCCACGTGTCGCTGTTCGACGGCACCCTGCAGGGCTTCGAACGCACCGACCGTCCGGCCTTCTGCTTCCAGGGTCACCCGGAAGCCTCGCCCGGCTCGCAGGACATCGCCCCCTTGTTCGATCGCTTTATCGGGTTGATGACCCAGGCGATGATGGAGAAACAGAAAAATGCCTAAGCGCACAGACATTAAAAGCATCCTGATCATTGGCGCCGGCCCGATCATCATCGGCCAGGCCTGCGAATTCGACTATTCCGGCGCCCAGGCCTGCAAGGCCCTGCGCGAAGAAGGCTACAAGGTCATCCTGGTCAACAGCAACCCGGCCACCATCATGACCGACCCGGAAATGGCCGACGTCACCTACATCGAGCCGATCACCTGGCAAGTGGTGGAACGCATCATCGACAAGGAGCGTCCCGACGCCATCCTGCCGACCATGGGCGGCCAGACCGCGCTGAACTGCGCGCTCGACCTGTGGCGCAACGGCGTGCTCGACAAGTACAAGTGCGAACTGATCGGCGCTACCCCGGAAGCCATCGACAAGGCCGAGGACCGCTCCAAGTTCAAGGATGCGATGACCAAGATCGGCCTCGGCTCGGCCAAGTCGGGCGTCGCCCACACCCTGGAAGAATCCTGGGCGGTGCAGAAAGAACTGGGTTTCCCGGTCATCATCCGTCCCTCCTTCACCATGGGCGGCACCGGCGGCGGCATCGCCTACAATGCCGAGGAATTCGAAACCATCTGCAAGCGCGGCCTGGAAGCTTCGCCCACCTCGGAACTGCTGATCGAGGAATCGCTCCTCGGCTGGAAAGAGTACGAGATGGAAGTGGTGCGCGACAAGGCGGATAACTGCATCATCGTCTGCTCGATCGAAAACCTCGACCCCATGGGCGTGCACACCGGCGACTCGATCACCGTCGCTCCGGCGCAGACCCTGACGGACAAGGAATACCAGATCATGCGCAACGCCAGCCTGGCGGTGCTGCGCGAGATCGGCGTCGATACCGGCGGCTCCAACGTGCAATTCGCGGTCGATCCGAAAGACGGCCGCATGATCGTCATCGAGATGAATCCGCGCGTATCGCGCTCCTCGGCGCTGGCGTCCAAGGCCACAGGCTTTCCGATCGCCAAGATCGCCGCCAAGCTGGCGGTGGGCTTCACGCTGGACGAGTTGCGCAACGAAATTACCGGCGGCGCCACCCCGGCATCCTTCGAGCCGAGCATCGACTACGTCGTCACCAAGATCCCGCGCTTTGCCTTCGAAAAATTCCCGGCCGCCGACCACCATCTCACCACGCAGATGAAATCGGTGGGCGAAGTCATGGCGATCGGCCGCACCTTCCAGGAATCCTTCCAGAAAGCCCTGCGCGGCCTGGAAGTGGGCGTCGATGGCATGAATGAAAAGACCACCGACCGCGAAACCATCGAGGAAGAGCTGGGCGCGCCGGGTCCGGACCGCATCTGGTACGTCGGCGACGCCTTTGCGCATGGCTTCTCGCTGGAAGAAGTGCATCAATTGACCTCGATCGACCCGTGGTTCCTGGTGCAGATCAAGGAAATCGTCGATATCGAACTGGCGCTGGAAGAAAAGACGCTGGACGGACTCGACCGCGACACGCTGTTCCGCCTGAAGCAGAAAGGCTTCGCCGACCGCCGCCTGGCCAAGCTGCTCAAGACCACCGACACTGCGGTGCGCGAAAAGCGCCGCGCCCTGGGCATCCGTCCGGTGTACAAGCGCGTCGATACCTGCGCCGGCGAGTTCGCCACCAACACTGCCTACATGTACTCGACCTACGAGGAAGAGTGCGAGGCGCAGCCCACCGACAAAAAGAAGATCATGGTGCTGGGCGGGGGGCCCAACCGCATCGGCCAGGGCATCGAATTCGACTATTGCTGCGTGCACGCGGCGCTCGCCATGCGCGAGGACGGCTATGAAACCATCATGGTCAACTGCAACCCGGAAACCGTCTCGACCGACTACGACACCTCCGACCGCCTGTACTTCGAGCCGCTGACGCTGGAAGACGTGCTGGAAATCGTCGACAAGGAAAAACCGGTCGGCGTGATCGTGCAGTACGGCGGCCAGACGCCTTTGAAGCTGGCGCTGGATCTCGAAGCCAACGGCGTACCCATCGTCGGCACTTCGCCTGACATGATCGACGCCGCCGAAGACCGCGAGCGCTTCCAGAAGCTGCTGCAGGACCTGAACCTGCGCCAGCCGCCCAACCGCACTGCGCGCACCGAAGAAGAAGCCCTGACGCTGGCGCAGGAAATCGGCTACCCGCTGGTGGTGCGCCCGTCGTATGTCCTGGGCGGCCGCGCCATGGAAATCGTTCACGAGCAACGCGACCTCGAGCGCTACATGCGTGAAGCGGTCAAGGTGTCGCACGAGTCGCCGGTGCTGCTGGACCGCTTCCTTAACGACGCCATCGAAGTGGATGTGGATTGCCTGTCCGACGGCAATCGCACCTTCATCGGCGGCGTCATGGAGCATATCGAACAAGCTGGCGTGCACTCGGGCGATTCGGCCTGCTCGCTGCCGCCGTATTCCCTGAAGCAGGAAACCATCGACGAAATCAAGCGCCAGACCGCGGCGATGGCCAAGGGCCTGAACGTGGTGGGCCTGATGAACGTGCAGTTCGCCATCCAGCAGAAGGAAGTTGACGGCAAGTTGCAGGACATCGTCTACGTGCTGGAAGTGAACCCGCGCGCCTCGCGCACCGTGCCTTTCGTTTCCAAGGCGACCGGCCTGCAGTTGGCCAAAATCGCCGCGCGCTGCATGGTCGGCCAGTCGCTGGAAAGCCAGGGCATCGCCAATGAAGTGGTGCCGGGCTACTACAGCGTCAAGGAAGCCGTGTTCCCGTTCGTGAAGTTCCCGGGCGTCGATACCATCCTTGGCCCGGAAATGAAATCCACCGGCGAAGTCATGGGCGTGGGCAAGACCTTCGGCGAAGCCTTCGTGAAATCGCAGCTGGGCGCCGGCGTCAGGCTGCCGACTTCCGGCAAGGTCTTCCTGTCCGTGAAGGCCAGCGACAAGCCGACGGCCGTGCAGATTGCCCGCGACCTGGTGGCTATGGGTTTCCAGGTAGTGGCGACCAAGGGCACGGCGGCCGCCATCGAAGCCGCCGGCATTCCCGTTGCGACCGTCAACAAGGTGGTCGAAGGCCGTCCGCACATCGTTGACATGATCAAGAACGAGGAAATCGCCCTGGTCATCAACACGGTCGAGGAAAAGCGCAATGCCATCGCCGATTCGCGCGCCATCCGCACCTCCGCGCTGGCCGCGCGCGTGACCACGTTCACCACGATTGCCGGCGCGGAAGCTCTGGTAGAGGGCATGCGCCACCTCGAAGCCTTGCACGTCTACGATTTACAAGGCTTGCATAAGTCTTTACACTAATCTGATTCGACTCCCTCACAGAGGTCACAGAAAGTGCCTTACGGCACGGTTTGTGACCTCTGTGTTTTCTTTTGAGAGTATAAAAACATGAGCACAGTACCGATTACCAAGCGCGGCGCCGAAATGCTGAAGGAAGAATTGCAGCGCCTGAAGACCAAGGAGCGTCCGGCCGTCATCAATGCCATCGCTGAGGCGCGCGCCCAGGGCGATCTGTCGGAGAACGCCGAATACGAAGCCGCCAAGGAAAAGCAGAGCTTCATCGAAGGCCGCATTGCCGACCTGGAAGGCAAGCTGGGGGCAGCCCAGATCATCGACCCGACTGCGCTGGATGCGGAAGGGCGCGTGGTGTTCGCCTCGACTGTGTCGCTGGAAGACCTCGAGTCCGGCCAGAAGGTGAGCTATCAGATCGTCGGCGAGGATGAGGCCGACATCAAGGAAGCCAAGGTGTCGGTGACCTCGCCGATCGCCCGCGCCCTGATCGGCAAGCATGCCGGCGACGTGGTCGAGGTGAATGCGCCGTCCGGTCCGCGCGAGTATGAAATTCTTGACGTGAAATACATCTGAGGATGGTTGCTGCACGCTTGCGGGCAGTGCTGGCCACCTTGTGGGTGGGCAGCCTGTGGACCATCGGCTACATCGTCGCGCCTACCCTGTTTGCTACCCTGGAAGACCGTTCGCTGGCGGGCACGCTGGCAGGACGCATGTTCCATGTCGAGGCATGGCTCACCATCGTCTGCGCGGTGCTGCTGGCCGTGCTGGTGGCGCGCGCCGGCGCCGCCTTCGAAGCGCGCCAGCGCAAGCATGTCCTGATCATCATCGGCGTGATGCTGCTTTGCACCCTGGTCAGTCATTTCGGCATTCAGCCGCACATGGCGGAACTGCGCGCCGCAGCAGCGGCGCAGGGCGGCATGAGCGGGGAAATTCAGGCCCGTTTCGGTCAGCTGCACGGCTTTTCCAGCGGGCTCTACATGCTGCAGAGCGTGCTGGGTGTCGTGCTGGTGCTGAAGCTGTACCAGACTAAATAAGGGGCAGCCACGGCAATCAGCCGCGGCTGGAAATCGACTTCTTGGTGCTGCTCTGGCGCGGCTTGGCGCGCTTGACCGAGCCGCCCGCGGTCACGCGTTCGTTGCCTTTGAGCATGACCTTGGTGATCGAGGGCTTCTTGGTGCCGCTGCGGCTGGGCTTGACGATGGTGACTTCGCGCAGGCCCTTGCCGCGCTTTTCCGAGGATTCCCGCTCCGCTTCCTTTTTTGGCCGGTAAATCACCAGCAGCTTGCCGATGTGCTGCACCGGCGCTGCCCTGAGCTGCTCGCAAACGGTTTCGTAAATGGCAATCCGGGCTTCGCGATCATCGCCGAATACGCGCACCTTGATCAGGCCGTGGGCATTCAGGCCGGCGTCGATTTCCTTCAGTACGGCCGGGGTCAGGCCAGCTTCGCCGATGATGACGACCGGGTTCAGGGCATGGGCCTCGGCGCGCAGGGCGCTGCGTTCGGCGGGAGTAAGCTTCAGCATATAAATGTTCAATCCTTTAAAAGCGGTATTCTACGCGAATGGCAAAAAATAAATTCAACAAAAACTGGGTGCACGATCACCTCAATGACCCCTACGTCAAGCAGGCACAGAAAGAGGGCTACCGTGCCCGCGCGGTGTACAAACTGAAGGAAATCGACGAAGCTGAAAAGCTGATCCGGGCCGGGCAGGTGATCGTCGATCTCGGCTGCACACCCGGCAGCTGGTCGCAGTATGTGCGCAACAAGCTGGCGGGACAGGCCGGCGGCGGCGTCAATGGCACGATTATCGGCCTGGATATGCTGCCCATGGCGCCGATCGCCGACGTGCATTTCATCCAGGGCGACTTTCGCGAGGATGCCGTGCTGACACAGCTGGAAGAAATCGTGGCGGGGCGCCAGGTGGACCTGGTGCTGTCGGACATGGCGCCGAACCTGTCCGGCGTGGCGATTGCCGATGCCGCGCGGGTGGAGGAAATCATCGATCTGGCGCTGGACTTCGCCCGGGCGCACCTGAAACCTTCCGGCGCCTTGCTCGTCAAATGTTTTAACGGCAGCGGATACAACGAAATCCATGCCAAGTTTCGTCAGGAGTTCAAGACGGTGGTGTCGAGAAAGCCCAAGGCCAGCCGCGACAAGTCGTCCGAGATATTCTTGCTGGGTAAAACCCTCAAAAATCCGGCATGAATGCCTGCTGGAATCGCCGCTCCCGGAAAATCCGGGGCCATTGCCCCAAAATTGACATTCAAGCCTTGATTTTCCGCGATTTCGGCCCCATATCCCGCCTAGCAAGCCCCTGTTATTGCGAGTAGAATCGTACAAAACACCAAGAGATGGTGAAATGGGCGCAACCCCGCGCCGAAGGAGTCCTAGTGAACAATATGTTTTCCAAAGCCGCCATCTGGGTGGTCATCGCCCTGGTGCTGTTTACCGTATTCAAGCAGTTCGGCGGGAATGCCCTGGCGACCGGTGCCGCGCCCATGCCATATTCGGAATTCCTGGACGAAGTCAAGGCAGGGCGCATCAAGGAAGCCACCATCGAGGACCGTACCCTGGTGGCCATCACTACGGACAACCGCAAGATCAAGACGTCCATCACGCTGCTGGACCGCGGCCTGATCGGCGACCTCGTCAAGAACAATGTGAAGTTCGACGTCAAGCAACCGGAAGAACCTTCCTTCCTGTCGCAGGTCTTCATTTCCTGGTTCCCGATGCTGCTGCTGATCGGCGTCTGGATCTTTTTCATGCGGCAGATGCAGGGCGGCGGCAAGGGCGGCGCGTTCTCCTTCGGTAAATCGAAGGCGCGCATGCTCGATGAAAACAACAATGCCGTAACCTTTGCCGACGTCGCCGGCTGCGACGAAGCCAAGGAGGAAGTGCAGGAACTGGTCGACTTCCTGCGCGATCCGTCCAAGTTTCAGAAGCTGGGCGGGCGTATTCCGCGCGGTGTGCTGATGGTGGGTCCGCCTGGCACGGGTAAAACTCTGCTGGCGCGCGCCATCGCCGGCGAAGCCAAGGTGCCGTTTTTCACCATTTCCGGCTCCGATTTCGTCGAAATGTTCGTTGGCGTGGGCGCGTCCCGCGTGCGCGACATGTTCGAAAATGCCAAGAAACACTCGCCCTGCATCGTCTTTATCGATGAAATCGATGCGGTCGGCCGCCATCGCGGCGCCGGCATGGGCGGCGGCAACGACGAGCGCGAACAGACCCTGAACCAGTTGCTGGTCGAGATGGATGGCTTCGAAGCCAACGCCGGCGTGATCGTCATCGCCGCCACCAACCGCGCCGACGTGCTCGACAAGGCGCTGCTGCGCCCGGGCCGCTTTGACCGCCAGGTGATGGTGGGCCTGCCGGACATCCGCGGCCGCGAACAGATTCTCTACGTGCACATGCGCAAGGTGCCTATCGCCCCGGACGTCAAGGCCGACATCCTGGCGCGTGGCACCCCGGGCTTTTCCGGCGCGGATCTCGCCAACCTGGTCAATGAGGCGGCGCTGTTTGCTGCGCGCCGTGGCAAGCGCCTGGTGGAAATGCAGGATTTCGAGGATGCCAAGGACAAGATCGTCATGGGCCCGGAACGCAAGTCCGCCGTCATGCGCGAGGAAGAGCGCACCAACACCGCGTACCACGAGTCCGGCCACGCGGTGGTGGCCAAGCTGCTGCCCAAGGCCGACCCGGTGCACAAGGTCACTATCATGCCGCGCGGCTATGCGCTGGGCCTGACCTGGCAATTGCCGGAACACGACCGCGTGAACATGTACAAGGACAAGATGCTGGAGGAAATCTCCATCCTCTTTGGCGGGCGGATTGCCGAAGAAGTGTTCATGCACCAGATGTCCACGGGCGCTTCCAACGACTTCGAGCGCGCCACCAAGCTGGCGCGCGCCATGGTCACACGCTACGGCATGTCGGAAAGCCTGGGCACCATGGTCTACGAAGACAACCAGAGCGAGGGTTACTTCGGCGGCACTTCCAAGACCATTTCCGAAGCAACCCAGCAAAAGGTCGATAATGAAATCCGCAACATTCTCGACACCCAGTATGCTCTGTCGCGCAAGCTGATCGAGGACAATCGCGACAAGGTCGAGAAGATGGCCAGGACCCTGCTGGAGTGGGAAACCATCGATGCCGAGCAGATCGACGACATCATGGCCGGCCGCGAGCCCCGTCCGCCCAAGGCCGGGGCCCCGGTCAAGCGCTCGCCGCCGGATGCGCCGGGAGGCGTCTCGCCGAATGCGGCGGCGCCAGCCTGATTCCGCGCCTCCCGGCAGCGAGGCAGTAGAAGCAAGGGTGGGGAAATATCCTCACCCTTTTTTTGTTGAAATCGAATAGAACTACCATGCAAGAATTCCTGCAATGCGGCCGTTTCCGGCTTGCGCTCGGCCAGGCCGACCGCCCGCTGGTGATGGGCATCCTGAACATCACGCCCGATTCCTTTTCCGATAGCGGCCAGTTCATGCCTCTGGAAGCGGCGCTGGACCATGCCGAACAGATGATTGCCGAAGGCGCCGACATGATCGATGTGGGCGGCGAATCGACCCGGCCGGGGGCGCCGGCAGTGCCGCTGGAGGAGGAGTTGCGGCGCATCATGCCGATTCTGTACGCGCTGCGCGATTGCGGCAAGCCGGTCTCGGTGGATACCTTCAAGCCCGCGGTGATGAGCGAGGCGCTGGCGGCCGGCGCCGACATGATCAACGATATCAACGGCTTCAATGCGCCAGGTGCCCTGGATGCCGTGCGCGACAGCGATTGCGGCCTGTGCATCATGCACATGCAGCGCGATCCGCAAACCATGCAGGTGGCGCCTCACTATGACGACGTGGTCGCAGAGGTCGGGACGTATTTGCGCCAGCGTGCCGATGCCATGACGCAGGAGGGCATTGCGCGCGCGCGCATGTGCATCGATCCGGGCTTCGGTTTTGGAAAATCGCTTGCGCACAACCTGGAAATATTGAAGAATCTGCAAGAAATGCGGAAAATAGCCGGCCTGCCGCTTCTCGCCGGCATGTCGCGCAAGACCATGATCGGCACGATCACGGGCAAGCCGGTCGAGCAGCGCGCTGCAGGCAGCGTCGCCGCGGCGCTGGTGGCAGCCGAGCATGGCGCCCGCATCGTGCGGGTGCACGATGTCGCTGCCACGGTGGATGCGCTGAAGGTCTGGCAGGCTGTGCGCCTGCAATCATAATTTCGGAAAACAGGGATTCTCATGGCAAGAAAATATTTTGGCACGGATGGCGTGCGTGGCCGCGTCGGCGATCTGCCAATCACCCCCGGGTTCGTCATGCGCCTGGGTTATGCCGCCGGCAAGGTGCTGGCGCAAGGCGAGGGCGGCAAGGACAGCGGCAAGAAGACGGTCCTGATCGGCAAGGACACGCGCATTTCCGGCTACATGCTGGAAGCGGCGCTGGAAGCCGGCTTTGCCGCCGCCGGCGTGGACGTGCTGCTGGCCGGCCCGGTGCCGACGCCGGCGGTGGCTTACCTGACGCGCGCCCTGCGGCTGTCGGCCGGGGTGGTGATCTCGGCTTCGCACAATCCTTATCACGATAACGGCATCAAGTTCTTTTCGGCGCAGGGCAACAAGCTGCCGGATGCCGTCGAGGCGGCCATCGAGCAGGCGCTGGAAGCGCCGATCGAGTGCGTGGCATCGGAAAAGCTGGGCAAGGCGAAGCGCCTGGACGACGCCAATGGACGCTACATCGAATTCTGCAAGAGCACCTTCCCCAACGAACTGGATTTGCGCGGCCTGAAGATCGTCGTCGATTGCGCGCACGGCGCCGCTTACCATATCGCTCCGCACGTATTCCACGAGCTGGGCGCGGAAGTGGTGGCCATCGGCAATCAGCCCAACGGCACCAATATCAACGACGGCTTCGGTGCCACCGCGCCGCAGGCGCTGGCAGCAGCCGTGCGCGAGCAGGGCGCCGATCTGGGCATTGCGCTCGACGGCGATGCCGACCGCCTGATCATGGTCGATGCCGAAGGTCGCATCTACAACGGCGATGAACTTTTGTACGTCATGGTGAAGGATCGCATGGCCAATGGCGGCCTGCAGGGCGCGGTCGGCACGCTGATGACCAACATGGCGCTGGAAGTCGCCTGCAAGGAAATGGGCATCGGCTTTGCCCGCGCCAAGGTGGGCGATCGCTATGTGCTGGAAGTGCTGCAGGAGCGCGGCTGGCAGGTCGGGGGCGAGGGTTCCGGGCACCTGCTGTTCCTCGACAAGCACACCACCGGCGACGGCATTGTCTCGGCCCTGCAGGTGCTGTCTGCGCTGCAACGCAGCGGCAAGAGCCTGAAGCAGGCGACGGCGGAAATCAGCATGTATCCGCAGACCCTGATCAACGTGAAAGTCGCGCCCGGCTTCGACTGGCAAAAGAATGCCGCGATCATGGCGGAAAAGGATGCGGTCGAGCGCGAGCTGGGCGATGCGGGCCGGGTGCTGATCCGCGCCTCGGGCACCGAGCCGCTGCTGCGCGTCATGGTCGAAGCCCGGCATGCAGAGGCTGCTGCCGGCATGGCGCGCAGGCTGGCCGACAAGGTGCAGGCGGCATAAGCCGCGCAGGCTGCCGGCACGTTCGTGCATAAGCAGGGCCGGCGCAAGCATGTTTGTTTGACCGAGGTGGGTCACCTCTGTATAATGAACGATCCTCGGAGTGTAGCGCAGCCCGGTAGCGCACCTGCTTTGGGAGCAGGGGGTCCAAGGTTCGAATCCTTGTACTCCGACCAGCAATACCCGGACGGGCTGTCGATGACAGCCCGTTTTCATTTCAAACGAAGCACTACTGCAGTCCGTGACTGCCCATAGCTCAGCTGGATAGAGCAACGGCCTTCTAAGCCGTAGGTCGCAGGTTCGACTCCTGCTGGGCAGGCCAATCTCACCGGCTTCTCAGCAATAGCAGGCAGGAATCAGATTTATCTGTGCGCCCGCTGCACCCAAATGGCGGGCCTCCGTTTTCCATCGTTTCCGTTTCAGTAGCCCATTGTCCTGGCGCTGGGTGAAGATTTTTTCCACTATGACCGGCGGCGTCTGGACACCCAGATGCGCCGCCTGCGTCGCAAGGTCGAACAGGCGTGCGGCTTGCAATTGCCCGTAACAACCCTGCGCGGCATCGGGTTTCATTTCTACGACGACATAGAGGTTTGCCGGTAATTTTGCCGCGGCGCTTTTGTTGTTATTTTTTACAAACATAGCGTAAGCCAAGGCAATCTTTGCATTATTGGGGGATGCTCATATTTGCTCAGACACTTTCTGCTTAGAAATTCTATTATTGCTTAATTGGAATTTTAATAGAGAGCGAATGCAGTGAAACTGCCTTTTTCAAGCACTGTACTGCCAATTGGCCTGATCGCTTGCGGCACCGCGCTGGCGCAAGTCCCGCCCAGCGCCGGCACGATCCAGCAGCAAATCGAACGCGAGCAGGCACCCCGCCCTGTCCAGCCAGCTCCTGCCATCCGCATCGAACAAGGCGCGCGCCCCGCGACTGCACCGGGCGAGCAGCAAAAAATCCTGGTCAGAACGCTCCGCATCAGCGGCGCGCAAGCCTATCCCGAGGCAACGCTGGTCGCGCTCACCGGCTTTGACGCCGCGCGCGAGCTGACGCTCGGTGAACTGCGCGCCATGGCCGCCAGAATCACCAGCCATTACCGCCAGAACGGCTACTTTGTGGCGCAAGCCTATCTGCCGGCACAGGACATCAAGGATGGCGCAGTCACCATCGCCGTGCTCGAAGGCCGCTACGGTCAGGTCAGCCTGAACAACAGCAGCACGCTGGCCGATGGCGTGGCCAATGGCTTGCTCGCCGGTTTGCAAGCCGGCGACACGGTCGCCATCGCGCCGCTGGAACGCAGCATTCTGCTGCTGTCGGATATTCCTGGCGTCAACGTGCAATCGACCCTGGTGCCGGGCGCGTCGGTCGGCGCCTCTGATTTGATCGTTGAACTCACGCCGGGCGCGCGGGTGGCGGGCAGCATCGATGTCGACAATCACGGCAGCCGCTATACCGGCAAGAACCGCCTGGGCGGCGCGCTGTATATCAACAATCCCTCCGGATACGGCGACCTGGTAAGCCTGCGGGTGCTGACCTCCGACGCCGGTCTGCACTATGGCCGCATCGCGTACCAGGCGCAGTTCGGCCGTGCCCGGGCAGGTATTGCCTATTCCCGCATGCAATACCGCCTCGGTCAGGAATTCGACATCCTGCAAGCCAGCGGCACGGCAAGCATCACCAGCCTGTACGGCAGCTACCCGCTGATCCGCTCGCGCCGCCACAATCTGACCGTGCTGATCAACTTTGATCATAAAACCTTCCATGACCGGATAGCCGCCACGGCAACGGTGGCCGACAAGCAGGCGCAAGTGGCGATGCTGAGCCTGAATGGCGATGCGCGCGACAGCATTGGCGGCGGTGGCCTGAACGCCTATGGCGCGACCTGGAGCGCCGGGCGCATCGACCTGCAAAATCCGGCGGTGCTGGCGACCGACGCGGCCTCGGCGCGCAGCAACGGCGGTTATCACAAGCTGTCCTTGCATGCCATGCGCCTGCAAAGCGTGACCGAGACCATCTCGCTGTATGCCGCCATTAACGGCCAGTTCGCCTCGAAGAACCTCGACAATTCGGAAAAAATCGGACTGGGGGGCGCGGCCGGCGTGCGCGCCTATCCAAGCGGCGAAGCCTATGGCGATCAAGGCTACATCCTCAACCTGGAAGCGCGCGCGCAGTTGCCGAAGTTTTCGGACGCAGTGCCCGGGCACATGCAGCTGATCGGTTTTGTCGACACCGGCAGCGTGATGCAGAACAAGAATGCCTGGACCGCCGGACCGAACCGCCGCAGCTTGTCGGGCTTTGGCATTGGCTTCAACTGGATCGACAACAACAATTTTGTCGTCAAGGCCACCCTGGCGCGCAAGCTGGGCAATGCGGCGGCGACGTCGGCGCCGGACGCCGACAGCCGCTTCTGGCTGCAGGGCGTCAAATATTTCTGATCGCGGCAGCCGGCGATGATGCCGGCGCACAGTAACGCACCAACGCGTACCAGCGCACGCCGACGCGCACCAGGATGCAGCAAACGCACAACGCACCCCGATTCATCACTGTTTAAAAAACAGGGAGACTTACCATGAACCACATCTACCGCTCGATCTGGAACGCAAAAACCGGCACCTTTGTTGCGGTTTCCGAAGTCACCAAAAGCGGCGGCAAGAGCGCCTCGAGCGGCGCCGGTGGCGTGGTGGGCGCAGGCTTTGCCTTGAAAGCGCTGACGATGTCGCTCTTGATGGCGTTCGGCGCGAATCTGTACGCGCTGCCGGTCGATGGCGTAGTCACCGCCGGCAGCGCCACCATCGCCAGCGGCCCCAACAGCATGACCATCAACCAGAGCAGCCAGAACGTCGCGCTGAACTGGCAGAGTTTCAGCATCGGCCAGGGCCAGACCGTCAATTTCATACAGCCCAACAGCAGTGCGGTGGCCTTGAACCGGGTGCTGGGCACGGATCCGTCCAGCATCCTCGGCAGCCTGAACGCCAACGGCAAGGTCTTCCTGGTCAACCCCAACGGCATCCTGTTCGGCCCAGGCGCATCGGTCAACGTCGGTGGCCTGGTGGCGTCGACGCTGAACATCAGCGACAGCGACTTCATGGCTGGTAAATACCGCTTTGCCGGCAACGGCAGCGGCAGCATTCTCAATCAAGGCAGCATCAATGCCGACGGCGGCTATGTCGCGCTGCTGGGCGCGAACGTGTCGAACGAGGGCGTGATCGCCGCGCGCCTCGGCACGGTGGCGCTGGCCGCAGGCAATGCGGTCACGCTGGACGTGGCCGGTGATGGTCTCATCAACGTCACGGTCGATCAGGGCGCGGTCAATGCGCTGGTGGACAACGGCGGCATGCTCCGGGCCGACGGCGGCCACGTGCTGATGACTGCGCAGGCCGCTGGCGACTTGTTGCACACGGTCGTCAACAACACCGGCATCATCCAGGCGCAGACCGTCGAGAACCGCGACGGCACGATCCGCCTGCTGGGCGGCAACGTGGTCAATAGCGGCAGCCTCGACGCCAGCGGCGCTGGCGCGCAGGCCGGCGGTCGTATCGACATCAACGCCGGCTACGCGACCATCAACACCGGCACGCTCAATGCCAGCGGCGCGCAAGGCGGCCAGATCAGCGTTGCCAGCCATAACCTGATCGAAGCCGGGCAGTACGATGCCAGCGGCACGAGCGCGGGCGGCAGCATTGCCTTGATCGCCGCCAATCACATCGAACAAACCGCCGCCTCCACCCTGACGGCTGACGGCGGCAGCGGCACGGGTGGTGCCATCCGCATCGAGGCGGGCCACGATGCCTGGCTCTCCGGCAGTGCCTCCGCCAGCGGCAAGCAAGGCGGCGCCATTGCGGTTACCGCACCCGACCTGATCCTGGCCGGTGCCCGTCTTGAGGCGAGCGGCGAGGCCGGCGGCGGCGTTATTCGTGTCGGCGGCGGCTGGCAAGGTAATGATGCCGACCTGGCCAATGCCAACCGCACGCGCCTGGTCGACACTGACCTCGATGTGAGCGCCACGATCAACGGCAACGGCGGCACGGCGGTGGTCTGGTCCGAGCAGGAAACGCTGTTCGGCGGCGCGATAAAGGCCACCGGTGGTGCGCTGGGTGGCGACGGCGGGCAGGTCGAAATCTCCAGCCATGGTCGCCTGGGTTTTGGCGGCACAGTCGATGCATCAGCGCCCAATGGCCAGAACGGCCAGTTGCTGCTGGACCCAAAAAATATCGAAATCGTCGAGTCGGTTTCCGGGATTAACATCCTGTCGCTGGTCGATCCGACCCCCAGCGCCAACGAAAGCTTGGGCGCCGACAATGTCGTCGAGCTGCGCAATAACGGCGTGAGTATCGACCGCATCGTGGTGGTGTCGAAGTTGGACGACACCGTCGCCACTGACGCCGGCGCCGTGCGCCTTTATGACAGCCAGACCGGTGCACTGATTTCTACCCTGACTGGATCTACCGCGAACGATTACGTGGGCACCAGCGGCATTACGGCCCTTAGCAATGGCAATTACGTGGTGAACTCCAGTTATTGGCGCAATGGTACAGCGGCCAACGCCGGCGCGGTGACCTGGGGCAGCGGCACGTCGGGCGTGACGGGCGCAGTGTCGGCCGCCAACAGCCTGGTCGGTACCACTGCGAACGATTACGTAGGCGCCAACGGCATTACTGCCCTTAGCAATGGCAACTACGTGGTGAGCTCCGTTGTATGGGACAACGGCGGGGCGGTCGATGCTGGGGCGGTGACCTGGGGTAGCGGCACGGCCGGTGTGGTGGGCGCAGTGTCGGCCGCCAACAGCCTGGTCGGTACCACTGCGAACGACAGCATAGGCAATAGTGCCATTACAGCGCTGAGCAACGGCAACTATGTGGTGCGCTCCGTTGTATGGGACAACGGCGGGGCGAGCAATGCTGGGGCGGTGACCTGGGGCAGTGGCACGACCGGCGTGACGGGCGCGGTGTCGGCAGCCAACAGCCTGGTCGGTACCACTGCGAACGATTATGTGGGAACCGGCGGCATTAAGGCGCTCACCAACGGCAACTATGTGGTGAACTCCAGCAATTGGCGCAATGGCACTGTGGCCAACGCCGGCGCGGTGACCTGGGGTAGCGGCACGACCGGCGTGACGGGCGCGGTGTCGGCAGCCAACAGCCTGGTCGGCACCACTGCGAACGACGTTGTGGGCAGCGGCGGCATTACAGCGCTGAGCAATGGCAACTACGTGGTGAGCTCCGGTAGTTGGCACAATGGTGCCGCAGATTATGCCGGTGCAGTGACCTGGGGCAGCGGCACGTCGGGCGTGGCGGGCGCGGTGTCTGCCGCCAACAGCCTGGTTGGCGTCGTGGCGTACGACTTTGTAGGCAGCAACGGCATTACGGCCCTTAGCAACGGCAACTATGTGGTGAACTCCAGTTATTGGAACAATGGCACTGCGGCCAGCGCCGGCGCGGTGACCTGGGCGAACGGTGCGACGGGTGCGACGGGTACGGTGTCGGCAGCCAACAGCCTGGTCGGTACCACTGCGAACGACGCTGTGGGCAGAGACGGCATTACGGCCCTTAGTAATGGCAACTACGTGGTGCGCTCCGTTTTATGGGACAACGGCGGGGCGGTCGATGCTGGGGCGGTGACCTGGGGCAGTGGCACGACCGGCGTGACGGGCGCGGTGTCTGCCGCCAACAGCCTGGTTGGCGTCGTGGCGTACGAATCTGTAGGCAGCAACGGCATTACGGCCCTTAGTAATGGCAACTATGTGGTGAACTCCAGTTATTGGAACAATGGCACTGCGGCCAGCGCCGGCGCGGTGACCTGGGGTAGCGGCACGACCGGTGTGACGGGCGCGGTGTCGGCAGCCAACAGCCTGGTCGGCACCACTGCGAACGACGCTGTGGGGAGCGGCGGCATTACGGCCCTTAGCAATGGCAACTACGTGGTGCGCTCCGGTAGTTGGCACAATGGTGCCGCAGATTATGCCGGTGCAGTGACCTGGGGCAGCGGCACGGCGGGCGTGGCGGGCGCGGTGTCTGCCGCCAACAGCCTGGTTGGCGTCGTGGCGTACGACTCTGTAGGCAGCAACGGCATTACGGCCCTTAGTAATGGCAACTATGTGGTGAACTCCAGTTATTGGAACAATGGCACTGCGACCGAGGCCGGGGCGGTGACCTGGGGCAGCGGCACCACAGGCGTGGTGGGCGCGGTGTCGGCTGCCAACAGCCTGGTCGGTACCACTGCAAACGACGCTGTGGGCAGAGACGGCATTACGGCCCTTAGTAATGGCAACTACGTGGTGAGCTCCGTTGTATGGGACAACGGCGGGGCGGTCGATGCTGGGGCGGTGACCTGGGGCAGTGGCACGACCGGCGTGACGGGCGCGGTGTCTGCCGCCAACAGCCTGGTTAGCGCCACTGCGAACGATTACGTGGGCGCCAATGGCATTACTGCCCTTAGCAACGGCAACTATGTGGTGAACTCCAGTTATTGGAACAATGGCACTGCGGCCAGCGCCGGCGCGGTGACCTGGGGTAGCGGCACGACCGGCGTGACGGGCGCGGTGTCGGCAGCCAACAGCCTGGTCGGTACCACTGCAAACGACGCTGTGGGCAGCGGCGGCATTACGGCCCTTAGTAATGGTAACTACGTGGTGCGCTCCGTTTTATGGGACAACGGCGGGGCGGTCGATGCTGGGGCGGTGACCAGGGGCAGTGGCACGACCGGCGTGACGGGCGCGGTGTCTGCCGCCAACAGCCTGGTCGGTACCACTGCGAACGATTACGTGGGCAGCGACGGCGTCGTCGAACTGGTAGACGGCCGGGTGTTGGTAAAGTCGCAGTATTGGGATAACGCTGGCGCAGTCGATGCCGGGCGGGTGGATATCCTCTCGGAGCGCCCCGCCACCAACCTGACCAACCCGCATACTTTCGCCACCGACCCTGGCGGCACCAGCACCCTGCTGGCCAGCGACCTGACCGCCCTGCTCAACGCCGGCACCGCCGTCACCCTGCAAGCCAACAATGACATCACGGTCAGCACCGCGATTGCGGCCAACAATATCGGTGGCGACGGCGGCCATCTGACCCTGCAGGCCGGCCGCTCGATCCTGGTCAATGCCAATATCACCACCGATAACGGCACCCTCACGCTCACCGGCAACGACACTGTCGCCAACGGCGTGATCGATGCGCATCGCGACGCCGGGGCCGCCGCCATCACCATGGCAACCGGCACCAGTATTAATGCCGGAAACGGGAACGTAACAATCACCCTGCGCGACGGCGCCGGGCTGACCAACAGCACCTCGGGCAACATCGATCTGCGCGACATCAGCGCGGCCACCATCAGCGCCGTCAATGCCGGGGCCACCGCCGGTTCCGGCGTCATCTTGAACGGCACCCTGAGCGCCAGCGCCACCAGCGGCGACGGCATCGTATTGGCAGGCAAGACCTTCACCAACAATGCCGGCGCGACGGCGCTGTCGACCGGCGCCGGCAGTCGCTGGCTGGTCTGGTCGGGCGACCCGTCCGACCGACACGCGCGGCGCCCTCGCGCACGATTTCAAGCAGTACAACGCCACCTACGGCGGCACGACCGTACTGGGCGCCGGCAACGGTTTTCTGTACACACTGGCGCCGACCATCACGGCGAGCCTGACTGGCACGGTCAGCAAGACCTATGACGGCACCGATACCGCGACACTGGCGGCAGGTAATTACAGCGTCAGCGGCGCAGTCGACGGCGATACCGTCACGCTCAATAATCCTGCTTCCGGCACCTATGACAGCAAGAATGTCGGCACCGGCAAGACAGTGACAGCCACTGGCCTGAGTATGGCTTCCGCCACCAATGGCGCGGTGACCGCCTATGGCTACCAGATCGCCAGCACATCGGCTAGCGCCGATATCGGCGCGGTCACGCAAGCGTCGCTCACCCTGGGTACGAGCAATGTCACCAAGACCTACGACGGCGGACTCACGGCTGCAGGCACCGCCATCGTCAGCGGCGGCACGCTGTTCACGGGCGACAGTGTCAGCGGCGGCAGCTTCGCCTTCACCGACAAGAATGCCGGTGCCGGCAACAAGACTGTCACCACCGCAGGCGTGACGGTCGCCGACGGCAACGGCGGCGGCAACTACACCGTCACCTATGCTGACAACACTACCAGCACCATCACGGCCAAAGCCTTGACGGCCACTGCCACCGCTGCCAACAAAACCTATGACGGCGACACGACTGCAACCGCCACGCTAAACCTGTCCGGCCTGGTGACAGGCGAAACGCTGGACGCCACTGCCAGCGCCACCTTCAACAGCAAGGATGTGGGCAGCGCCAACCTGGTCACCGTCAACAGCATCGCCTTAAGCGACGGCACGGGCCTGGCCAGCAATTACAGCCTGGCCGCCGGCCAGACAGCCGCTGCTGCCATCACCGCCAAAGCCCTGAGCATCAGCGGCATGACAGCGGCCAACAAGGTCTATGACGGCAACACCGCCGCCACCCTGAACGGCGGCACATTGATCGGTTTGGTCGGTGGCGAAACGCTCACCCTTGCAGGTCATAGCGGCAGCTTTGCCGACAAGAACGTTGGTACAGCCAAGGCAGTGACCGTTACCGGCGCCACCTTGGCAGACGGCACAGGCCTGGCCAGCAACTACAGCATTGCCAACCCCACGGGACTGACCGCAGACATTACCCGCCTGACTGCCGCAACTTGGGTGGGTGGCGCCAGCGGCAACTGGTTCGATGCGGCCAACTGGGCCGGCGGCGCGGTGCCCGATCTGGCCAACGTCGCCAACGTCGTCATCCCTGCCGGCGTTACCGTCAGCTTTGACACGGGCAGCGTGACCGCGCCGGCGCAGGCCGGCGCCGTCAATCTTGAATCCGTCGGCGGCGCTGGCGGCAGCCTGAACGTGGTGGACGGCAGCCTGAGCGTGGCCACCAGTGTTCAGCTGGCCAGCATTGCGCAGTCCGGCGGCACGCTGGGCAGCGGCACGATCGACGTCGGCAGTGTCACCCAGAGCGGCGGATCGCTTGCCAGTACCGGCAATCTGACAGTGACCGACGCCTTTAGTCAGACTGGCAGCGGGGCCAACGTCAATGTGGGTGGCAGCGTCAGCATTACCCAAGCCAACGGCACCGCCATGCTGGGCAACATCACTTCCGCAGGTACACTGGGTGTCACCGCTGTCAATGGCAATATCACCCAACTGGCCGGCACCAGCATTGTTTCGACGGGCGCCGGCACGCTGTCCGCACCCAATGGCAGTGTGTCGCTGGCCAGCGGTGGCAACAGCCTTGGCGCCGTGATCATCAACGATAGCCACAGTCTTGCCCTCAGCTCCGGTGGCGCCCGCGACACGCGCTTGCAAAATGCCTTGGCCAGCACGCTCTCGATAGCGGGGATGAATACGCCCCAAGGCAATGCCGGCGGCTCCGCTTCGGCATCGGCCCCGCCCTTGGTCGGATCGCCTTCCGGCAGTTCTGCAACGGGCATCCTGGCTGGATTGGGTGTAACCCTCGTGAACCAGGGTATGAAATTGCCGCCAGGGGTGCTGCCAGACAACCTTGATGAGGATGAAAAATGATTTGTAATGGTAGGGTTTTATGACTCCGGATTTTATCGGCGTAACCGGATTATCAAGAGCGGGCTCTACCCTGTTGTGCCAGATGCTGGCGCAGCCCCCGGAACTGCATTACGAAGGGCATAGCTCGCCGCTTTGCAATACCCTGCTGGGGATCCGGCGGATGATCAGCGATGAAATGAGCGCGACAATCACATAAATTCCCGAATCGTTCAGATGTTTTGCGACTTCCGCCACGCGCCGGATATTTTCTGCGCGGTCCGCAGCGGAAAATCCCAGGTCGGACGACAAGCCGGCGCGCATGACGTCGCCATCAAGGATGCATGCTGAAAGCATTTTTTTCTCGCAAGGCCGTAGCCAGGGACTCGGCAAGCGTGCTCTTGCCTGCAGCGGAAAGGCCTGTCAGCTACCAGGTAAGCGGAGGGGAAATTGGCATCGTGAATTTTCAGCGAGAATCATTGATCAGGTGAGCGATTTGCAAGCATTATGCAGAACTTGCTTTGCCAGGTAAAAATCGCGGATATCAAATCAGCACTGGCATCATTGGTGCAATTCGATGCGCACTTCCCGGGTAGTAAACGACAATACTCCGGTGCGCAGGAGCGTCGCTATCAGCTTTGTCTCGGCGATGCTGCGTCCGCTGGTAATCTGCAGCATGCCGTCCTCTATGGGCGTGCTGACGTGCGCGGCAGCCAGTTGCTGGCCGTCCAGTTCGACAGATACGCGCGTACCCACGGCGGCGGCCGATAACCGCGCCAGCCGGGCTGTGCCATCCGGAGTCAGCTTCAATATCAGGAGAGGAGCTTGCTGGTCGATGCCGACCCGGACATCGACGATATCCTGGCCACCGAACCATACGGCACCGTTTGCACCCTTGACTTCAAAAACACCACGCTGCTGCAGCAGGAACCGAATGTCGGATTCGGGAGGTGAACCCTTTGCCGTCACCACGATGCCGTTTTCGGCAGGCGCAAAGAGAAAGTGCGGCGACAGGGTTTCCGTATGCTCCCGCAGGCGCGCGGCAATGATGGGTTCATCGCTTTTGAGCACCGGGCTGGAGGTGCTGAGATGAATATTCAGTTGTTTACCCAAAAACTCTTCGCACCCGGTCAGCATGCCGGTTGCAAGGGAAAGTGCCAGCAGGGCATAAAGTCGCTTCATGACACTCCAAATGAATGACAAAATCATTGAAAAATAAATAATGTTCTTATTGTAATGAAGTTATATGTAACGAGCGCAGGCGTGTTGCCGTCTCCAGGCGGGCGAATGGAGGAATTTCTGTGAGTCTCTGAATTGCCTTGATGCATGAAAGTTGTTAAATTGCATAGCTTAATGAGATAATTATCAATTAATTAATTCCGTGTCTTTTCAGCAGGTACGCATTTGAGCATGACGACTGCCTGCCGGGAAAATGTTGAAATTCATTCAGGAGAATGGTCCATGTTTCAAAAAAACTCTCGTCTTTCCTGCATCGCGCTGGCGCTGATCATGGCGACAGCTGTGTCCGCATGCTCCCGGCAGACTGCCGAAGAAAAAGGCAAGGAACTTGCCACGGAAAAGATCGACATGGTCAAGGGCATTGGCGGCGCACTTGAGGACAAGGGCGGGGCGGCAGCCGAATCGGTGGCCAGCGGTGTCGGCAACGTCGTCAAGGGCCTGGGCAAGGGTATCGAAAAGTCCAGCCGCAGCATCGTGGTGGCGCCCAGCGTCGAACAGGCCGGGCTGCAGATTACCAAGGTGCAGGAGCCGCGCACGCTGGCCGGCCCGGACGCACTCCATGGTCTGGAAGCGTATGTCGTCGCCAACGCGCAGGCGCGCGGCACGTTGCGCGTGATCGTCTATGATTTGCTCGACAAGGAAATTGGCCGCACCCGGGTCGAACTGGTGCGCGACGCCGACGAAGGCAAGTATCTCGCTATTCCGCTGGACAAGGAAATTAGCCTGAGTGCCATTGCCAAAATTTCCTTCGAATTTCTGCCGGTATCGCCCCAGGCAGCAAAAATCTGACCAATCTGCCTGGTTCCACCATGGTAGGGAGCACTTGATGCGTCTAATCGCTGCGGCAGCCGGGCTGCTGCTGATGACCTGCAACGCAATGGCGGCAAACGGCGCCGTGCCTGCAAGCCCGGCACCCGCTGCGACCAGCACTGCGGCGCCTGCGCGCCAGCCGGATGCCATCACGCCGGATGGTGGCCGCTACCATGGCAAGCTCGTCAACGGCAGAATGCATGGTCACGGGGTCATCGAATGGCCGACCGGCGAGCGTTATGAGGGCGGCCTGGAAAACGGCCTGTTTGCCGGCAAGGGCAAGCTGCAGACGGCCAGGTTCGTGTACGAGGGCGAGTTCAAGGCCGGACGGATGAGCGGGCAGGGGCGCTATGCCGGCACCGACAAGAGCGTGTATGTCGGTCAGTTCGCCGACGAGCTTTTTCATGGCCAGGGGCGTTACGAGAATGCCGCGAAGGATGTCTACGAAGGCAGCTTCGTCAAGGGCGAATTCGAAGGCAAGGGCACTTATCGGCGCGCCGACGGCGCCAGCCATGCCGGCATGTTCCGCGACTGGCGCCCGCATGGTCCGGGCATCTACACCGATGCCAAAGGCAATGTCTACGAAGGCGATTTCGCCGATGGCGACATGCACGGCAAGGGCCGCTTCAGCGGCAAGGATGGCAGCCGCTACGAAGGCGAGTTCCGCGACTGGCAGTATCACGGGCAGGGCGTTTTCCGCAATGCCGCCGGTGACGAGTACAAGGGCGGTTTTGCCTATGGCATGTACGACGGCAAGGGCGTCCTGAACTATGCCCGGCCCCGGGAAGATGGCCGCAGCCGCGATGCCGGCACCTGGCGTTACGGTGCGCTGCAGGACCCGGTGGCGGCGCAACAGATCAGGACCAATGTCGAACTTGCCCTGTATGGCCAAAAGGCATTGCTCGACAAGACACTGGCCGGCCTGGCGCCGCGCGTGCCGGACCGGATCAATCTTTATCTGCTGGCCATCGGCGGCGACGGTTCGCAGGAAGTGTTCCGGCGCGAAGTCGAATTCGTGCAAAAACAGTTCGACCGCGATTTCGGCACGCGCGGTCGCTCGCTGGCGCTGATCAACAGCCGCACGACCGCGGCGCAGGCGCCGATGGCGACGCTGACCAGCATACGCGAAAGCATCGGCGCGATTGCCGCGCGCATGGACAAGGACAGGGATATCCTGTTCCTGTTCCTGACCAGCCACGGATCAAAAGATCACCAGCTGACGCTGAACCAGAACGGCATGGACTTGCGCGACCTGGAAGCGGCGGAACTGGGGCGCATCCTGAAAGAATCGGGCATACGCTGGAAAGTAGTGGTGGTATCGGCCTGCTATTCGGGCGGATTTATCGAGCCGCTCAAGGATGCGCACACGATGGTGATTACGGCGGCGCGGCATGACCGCACTTCCTTCGGCTGCGCCGACGAAAACGATTTTACCTATTTCGGCAAGGCGTTTTTCAAGGAGTCGCTGCCGGGCGCAGCCTCGTTTGCCGATGCCTTCCGCAAGGCGCGCACCTTGGTGGAAAAGCGCGAGGCCGACGATTTCCGCCAGGCCTCGCGCCGCAAGCCGGCTGCCGCGCAGGGTAACCAGGCCGATGCGGAAGCGGACAAGCCGCAGCATTCCGAGCCGCAGATCCATCGTTCGCCCCTGGTCGAGCGCCACCTTGCGCAGTGGCAGGCGCAGAAGCGGGCAGCCGATTAACCCTTGTCGCGCGGCTTGCGCCGCGCCGCTGCCTCGGCCGGCTCCTGCGTATCCGCCATGGCGGCTTCGGCGGCGATGAATCTTTCCAGCAGTTCGAACATGTCGTCGAACAACTGCTTGCCCATCGCCTTTTCCAGTTCGTTATAGCGGGCGTCGATCAGCGGCGCGATTTCTGCGACCAGCTTGTCTCCCCTGGCAGCCAGACGCACCATGACGCGGCGCTGGTCATCCGGCATGCGGTTGCGGCGAATCAGGCCCATATCTTCCATGCGCGCCAGTACGCCGGCCATGCTGGGGCTGAGTATCTGGCACATTTCGCAGATTTCCCGCGGCTCCAGTTGCTCGTGTTCATCCAGTACGCGCAGCACGCGCCATTGCTGTTCCGTCAGGCCGAAATGGTTCAGCGTGGGGCGGAAATTGGACATCAGGCGGTCCCGGGTCTTGAGCAGGAGCTGGGGCAAATTGCGGTAGTGAATGCGGCGATGCAAATCGTTCTCCTTATTTCTTATCGGCTTATTAACGTCGCGCCAGCAGGCATTATATCGCTTGACTCGGGAAGATATTAGTGATTAATATTACTCATATATTAGCAAATAATGGTGCGCGCAGCCTGTGCACCTGAATCGCCACCAGAGTGCCGCGCAACAGAAAGGCGCCATACGATAAGGAGCAGGACATGTCGAATAATCTCGAGCAAAGAATTCGTTCCGCACAACTGCGCGACAAAGTGACCACCGCCGAAGCAGCTGCGGCCTGGATCAAGGATGGCATGACCATCGGCATGAGCGGCTTCACCAAGGCAGGCGACGCCAAGGTGGTGCCGCTGGCCCTGGCCGAACGCGCCCGCCGCGAACCTCTGAAGGTAACGCTGCTGACCGGCGCTTCGCTGGGTGGCGAAGTCGACCGTCAATTGACCGAAGCCGGTGCGCTGGTGCGCCGCATGCCTTTCCAGGGCGATCCCACGCTGCGCGCGGCGATCAACAGCGGCGAAGTGATGTACGTCGACCAGCATCTTTCCGAGACGGTCGAATTCCTGCGCACCGGCCAGATCGCCCCGATCGACGTGGCCATCATTGAAGCGGTCGCCGTGACCGAAACCGGCGCCATCATTCCTTCCACTTCGGTGGGCAACAGCGCCAGCTTCGCCATCCTCGCCGACAAGGTCATCATTGAAATCAACCTGGCGCAGTCGCTGGAGCTGGAAGGCTTGCACGACATCTTCATTCCCAAGCGCCGGCCCTTGCGCGAGCCGGCGCCGGTGATGAAACCGTCCGACCGCGTCGGCACCACCGCCATCGAAATCCCGGCGGAAAAGATTGTCGCCATCGTCGTCACCAACCAGCCCGACAGCCTGGCTTCCAATCTGCCTCCGGATGAGGAAACCGCTGCCATCGCCGGCCACCTGGTGGAATTTTTCAAGAAGGAAGTCGCAGCCGGACGGCTGACCGAAAGCCTGATGCCGCTGCAAGCCGGCATTGGCACCATTGCAAATGCCGTGATGTCAGGCCTGATCGACAGTCCGTTCAAGAACCTGACGATGTATTCGGAAGTGCTGCAGGATTCGACCTTCGAACTGTTCGACGCCGGCAAGATGGACTTTGCCTCGTGCTCGTCGATCACGCTATCGTCGCGCAAGGCGGACGAAGTATTCGGCAACTTCTCGAAATACAAGGACAGACTGGTGCTGCGCCCGCAGGAGATCAGCAATTACCCCGAGATCGTGCGTCGCCTGGGGATCATTGCGATCAACACTGCGCTGGAAGCCGATATCTACGGCAACGTCAATTCCACCCACGTGCTGGGCACGAACATGATGAACGGCATCGGCGGCTCCGGCGACTTTGCCCGGAATGCCTACCTCGCCGTGTTCGCCACCAAGTCCGTCGCCAAGGGCGGCAAAATCTCCAGCATCGTGCCGATGGTGGCGCATACCGACCACAGTTCGCACGATGTCGATATCCTGGTCACCGAAGTCGGCCTGGCCGACCTGCGCGGCCTGGCGCCGCGCGAGCGCGCGCAGGCGATCATCAACAATTGCGTGGCTGAGCCGTACAAGCAGATGCTGCAGGAGTACGTCGCCGAGGCCAATGCGCGCGGCGGTCAGACGCCGCATGTGCTGGAAAAGGCCTTGTCCTGGCATGTGCGCTTTCGCGATACCGGCAGCATGCTGCCTGAGGCCGGCGTTACCGAGCTGAAGGTGGCCTGACAGCAGGTCTTTCGCCGGCATCACAAAAAGGCGCGGGCAACCGCGCTTTTTTACATCCCTTGCGGCAGGTTTCCGGCGCCTGCATCGCTGCTTGTTTTTCGGGCCGCCCAACGCCAGAATAGCCCTGATTGGCGCATCACGCATCCTGTATCAGGGGTGAGGCGGCTTTCGTCGCCTTGCCGCGGCTGGTGTCAACAAGGCAAGTTATATAGACTAGATATCCATCCATGTCTTTTCCGATAACTTGTCATGTTCTTGCGCACCGATCTTCGGGGCAATGCCCAAAGTAAATCTGCCATGCCGCGCCTGATGTCGTCGACCTCGGCAATTCCTCTCAAGTACAAACTGATTTCAACGACCATCGGCCTGTTTCTGGTAATTATCTGGGCGCTAGCATGGTTTTCGAGTACTGTCTTGCAGTGCCATCTCGAGGAGGTTCTCGCCGATCAGCAGTTTGCATATACCCAAAGCATTGCTTCAAATATTGATCTCAAACTGGCCGAGCGGCTGCAAGGCCTTTCCAGTATTGCCGAACACATGCCAGAGGAGTTGCGCCAGGATGAGCTGGATTCCTTCCTGCCCAGGCTGAAAGCGCTGCATACGATGTTTCCGGCCGGTGTTGCCATAATCGGGCTGGATGGGAAAACCATTGCCGATTACCCGCAAACTCCGGGACGCAGAGGCGGCTATTTTGGCGACCGCGACTACTTTCGTGCTGTAGTGCAAACGAAGCGAGCTTTCATTGGAAAGCCAGTGATCGACCGCGCATTGAAGCAGCCTGTCCTGCCAATCGCAGTGCCGGTATTCGGCAGGCAGGGCGAACTGCGAGCCGTCATGACCGGCATTACCGACTTGACGGCGCCGAATTTTTTCGGCATTGCGAGCGATTCGGTAATAGTCGGAAAAGGCGGTTTTCATATCGTTTCGCCCGACGTCAAGCTTATCATTGCATCATCCGATACCGAAAGAATCATGACAGCGCCCCCGGCGCGAGGAGAAAATGTCATGTACGACAGGTTTGCCGGCGGCTTTGAGGGATCGGGCATGGCCCTTAACTCACGAGGCATCTCGGAACTGTTTTCAGGTGCACGCGTTCCCTCAACCGACTGGATTGCTATATCGTCGCTGCCCACTGAGATCGCTTTCGGTCCTGCTCGGGCAATGCGGGAATATCTGTTCATTGTTGCCGCAGGCTTGACCTTGCTGGCATTTTTTCTGATCCAGTGGATGACGCGCTACCTGTTGCAGCCTCTTGAAGCCGCCGGAGAGTCGATGCGCAGAATGACGCAGGGCCAGGAAGCGCTGTCGCCGCTGCCGATTTCCCGTAACGATGAAGTCGGGCAGCTGATCGGCAATTTCAATCTTCTGGTGCAGGATAGGCAGCGCGTTGAAACAGCACTTGCAGAAAGCGAGCGACGCTTCCGGATGCTCGTGGAGGGGGCCCCAGATGCGATTTTCGTTCAGGCAGGCGGGCGATTTGTTTATGTCAATGATGCTGCTGTTAGCCTGTTCGGCGCAAATACCAAGAAGGAATTGCTCGGATTGTCGGTTATCAGCCGCATTCCTCCCGATTATCAGGAAGTTGTCAGCGAAAGAATGCGCCTGGTGAATGACGCCATGATGCCTGCTGCGCCGCTTGAACAAAAATATCTGCGGCTGGACGGTGAGGAAGTCGACGTGGAAGTATTGGCTGTGCCTTTTCAGTATGAAAATGAAGACGGTGCGCTGGTTTTTGTCCGTGAGATTGCCGAAAGAAAGCGCATCGAGCAGCAGCTGCGCAAGAATAAGGCAAGCCTGGATCATGCTCAGCGCATTGCCCATATCGGTAGCTGGGAGTGGGATCTCGAATCGGGCGAGTTTTTCTGGTCTGAAGAAATGTTTCGGATAATGGGATGGGAACAAAGCAAATGCAAACCAAGTTTTTCCGTATTCTTGGAACAGGTTTGTCCGGATGACAGAAACCTGCTACAGGAGGCAGTGTCCCGGGCTGTGCAGGAAAAAACTGCATGTCAGCTAGATTTTTGCGTCATGCTGCCCAATGGGGAGGTTCGTGAAATTCATTCTGAAGCAGAAATCATTACCGATGGCAGTGGGCGGATGGCCTGCCTGGCCGGAACGACCCAGGATGTCACAGAGAAAAAGCGCGCGGAAAGCATGCTGCGCAAACGTGAAGAAGAACTGCGCGCGCTGGTCGAGAATTTGCCGGACATAATTACCCGATATGACGGGAATTTTCGGTGCATCTATGCCAATCCGGCGATCGAACATGCGATTGGACTGCGCCCGGAAAAAATCATCGGCAGGACAATGGATGAGTTCGGCATCCCGGAAAGTGTCGCAGCAACGGTGAACGCCTCAATCGGCAAGGTCATTCGGATGGGCAAGCCGGATACATTCGAATATTCTCTTGAGTCTCCGTCGGGAAGCCGTCACTATCAGGCGCTGACGGTGCCGGAATTCGGGGCGGACGGTGAAGTGCAGAACGTGCTGTCGGTGGCGCGGGACATCACGATCATCAAGGGAGGGGAAGCTATCCTGCGCGACAGTGAGCAACGGCTGCATGGCATCACTGCCAATATACCCGGCATGGTTTTTCAATGCCGGTTGACGGCCGGCGATGCCGCGCCTGTATTTACCTATGTGAGCGAAGGCGCCGCGCAGCTGCTGGGACTGACGCCGGTGGAGATACTGCAGAACCACGAGGCCATCTCAATGCGGATCGCTCAGCCTGACCGCGACGCCTACCAGGACAGCCTGCATTATTCGGCCTTGACAATGGAGGTGTGGCAATGGGAGGGTCGCACGTTTCCGGTCGTTGGTGCGGAAAAATGGATCAGCTGTCGCGCCACGCCGCGTCCTGCAGGAGACGGCCGCGTGATCTGGGAGGGGGTAATGCTGAATATCAGCGACAGCAAGCGGGGAGAGGAAGAGCTTCGGCAGTCCAGGCAAATGCTTCGGGAATTGTCCGAACATACGGAAAGGGCGCGCGAGGAAGAGCGCAAGCGCATCGCCAGAGAAGTGCACGACGAACTTGGACAGGCGCTGACGGCATTGCGCATGGACGTTTCGCTGCTGCGTCTCAATTTCGGCAGCCATAGCCCGCAATTGATGGAGCGGATACAAGCGATGCGGGAAAAGGTCGATAGCACCATTCAGATGGTACGTCATGTCACCACGACGTTACGGCCGGTGGCGCTGGATCTTGGATTGACCGCATCGCTGGAATGGCTGGTAGAGCAAATCGGCGAACACACGGGCATCGAATGCGCATTGATGCACGATGGCTGTGATGAGCTGGCGCTGGATGAAACACAGGCAACGGCATTGTTCCGGATGGTCCAGGAATCGTTGACAAATGTGATCAAGCATGCCGATGCAAGTAGGGTGCTGATCACGATTGTCGTCGAGAATGAGCATGATCTCTGCGTGAAAATTCGTGACAATGGTAAGGGATTTAATCCCGGAAATGCACGCAAGGCAGGCTCTTTCGGTATCATCGGCATGCGGGAACGTGCGTTAATGCTGCGCGGAACGCTGGACATACAGAGCGTTCCGGGTTCTGGCACGCTCGTCGAAATTTGCCTCCCCTTGCATGTGCGATGATATCGGCTTCATTCAAGTTTATTCTCCTTATATCCAATGATCAGAATCGTCATCGCCGATGACCACAGCATCGTTCGTCACGGTCTCAAGCAAATCATGGCGCTCGCGCCGGATGTCCAGGTCGTCGCTGAAGCGGCCAATGGCGCGGAGGCGCTTGCCAGGGCAGGAGGAAATGCCTGTGATGTGGTGTTGCTGGATATGACCATGCCCGGTCTGAGCGGTGTTGAACTGATCAAAAGACTCAGGCAGCTTGAACCGGCGCCGCTGATCGTGGTGCTCAGCATGCACAACGAGACGCAATTGGTGTCGCGCGCGCTCAAGGCTGGGGCTATCGGCTACGTCACCAAGGATAGCGACCCGGAAATGCTGCTGGCGGCGATTCGCAAAGTTGTTCGGGGTGGCAAATACATCGACCCTGTCCTGGTCGATGAAATGGTGTTTGCCCGTGGCCCGGATGGCAATCGCTTGCCTCATGAACTGCTGTCCGACCGGGAATTCCAGATTTTCCAGTTGCTGGTGGAGGGGAAATCGGTAAATGGTATTGCAGAATTTCTTTCATTAAGTTCCAAAACCATCAGCACTCACAAACTCCGTCTGCTACAGAAAATGCGCATGCAGAGTATCGCCGAACTAACGCGGTACGCAATCGAGTACAGGCTGCTAGGATAAATTCCTGAGCCTGCCAACGGGGCCTCGTTTTTCCTCTATTTTCATCGCATCTCTCTTCCTGCGTCTTGACGTGGTCGTACAGTCATGATTCATCGGATGTGCCTTCCTATGCCCTGGCGTGGTAGTACAGTCATGATTATTTGATTGCGTAAGTAAATCCTTACGCGCTGCTTGGCGATTTTCTTATAGAAAAATCCAAGTTGCCTGATATTTTCTTGTCGGCAATAAATGCACAATCGTGACATTCAGTATTTCGCCAGGGAATGTCATGAAGTCGTCAATCCATCGTTCTTTGCCGCGTATGCCCGTCACTCCTGGGGCAGAACCTACGGTCGCTCCGGCATTTTTCCGGATTGCCGCATGACGGAAAAAAAGTCTAAAACTGTCATTGGCGTTTCCAACGCTACAGCATCGACCTGTAAACCCCTGCTATTGGTTGGCATCGCCGGCGCAATCCTGACGGCATTACCGGGCACGGACGTGGTTCGGCTGAGTTATGCAAGCGTGATGATAGCGGTAGCTACGGCGGCAATGGTCTGGGTGTTTCGTCGTGGCCGTCGAGCGGAAGCGGACCGGAAGGCGACATTGGCGGCATCGGCGAACATGCACGAGCTTTGCGAAAAGGTGCTGCCGATCTGGGAGCGGCAAATTAATACTGGCCGTCTTGAAACCGAGGAAGCCGTCATGGTACTGGCGACTCGTTTCGCCGAACTCAGCCAGCGTCTTCAGGCGACCGTCGATACTTCTACTGGCGCGGATGGTTGCGAAGGCGCGGCAGGCGGGCAAGGAGTGTTGCTGCTGCTGCAGACGAGTCAGCATGAACTGGGAAAGATAATCGTTTCACTGAAGTCGGCGGTCGAAGCAATGGAAGCAATGATGGCGCAGATCGCCCTGCTATCCGGATTTACCGATGAACTGAAAGGCATGGCGGCGGAAGTCGCCAGCATCGCTGCACAGACCAATCTGCTGGCATTGAACGCCGCAATCGAAGCAGCCAGAGCAGGCGAGTCTGGTCGCGGATTTGCCGTGGTGGCTGGCGAGGTGCGCAAACTTTCAGGGCTGTCTGCCGAGACCGGCAAGATGATCAGCACCAAGGTGGAAGTGATCAATGCCGGCATCGGCGCAGTGCTTGAGCGCGCCGAACAATACGCGCGGAACGAGGCGCAAGTAATTGAGGGATCCGAAGCAACCATCCAGCGCGTTCTGAGCGAGTTCGGCAGCGCCGCGGAAAAGCTGTCTCACTCCACCGAAGTTCTGCAGGCAGAGAGTGCGGGAGTCAAATTTCAAATTGATGATGTGTTGGTCTCATTGCAGTTTCAAGATCGCGTCAGCCAGATTTTTTGCCACGTGCAGGGGGACCTTGAAAAACTGCACCGTCATGTTCTCGACCGTCTTGAATCGAGCGCTTGTGGAACGGCAGGGGAATTGATCGATGTCGAGCTCTGGCTGGACGAGCTGGCTCGCACGTATACCACCGATGAACAGCGCAGCAACCATCCGGGCGCGCAGAATGGCAGCGGCAGCGCTGACATTACTTTTTTCGAGGAGACGTAGGCAATGGCAAAAACAATCCTGGTCGTGGATGACTCCGTATCGTTGCGGCAAGTCGTGTCCATCGCCTTGAAAGGCGCTGGTTTCGATGTAATTGAAGCCAGCGATGGCAAGGTGGCGCTTTCCAGGTTGGATGGCCGCAAGATTCATCTGGTGATCAGCGACGTTAACATGCCGAACATGGATGGCATCACGTTCGTGCAGGAGTTGAAGAAACTTCCGATGTACAAATTCACGCCGGTGATCATGTTGACCACCGAATCGCAGGAAGCAAAAAAACGAGAAGGGCAGGCGGCAGGAGCCAAGGCCTGGATGGTCAAGCCCTTTCAGCCGGCACAGATGTTGGCTGCTGTTTCAAAACTAGTCCTGCCATGATCGCACACCCTACCATTCAGGTCAGCTGATGATCACCAGGAAAATCCGGAGCGGCAACTGTCTTGCGCAAGTCAATGGTGACATGACGATCTATACCGCAGCAGAATGTCATGGCCTGCTGCAGCAATGTCTTGAAAGTGGCGCGGAAATCGAAATCGATCTGTCCGGCGTAACCGATATCGATAGCGCCGGCATGCAACTTTTGATTGCGACGAAAAAAGCAGGTGCGCGGCTGGGAAAGCCTGTGCGACTGATTTCCCACAGTTCGCCGGTGCAGGAAATTATCGACCTTTACCGTCTGGCATCCGAATTCGGCGACTTGATGATCATGCCTTCGCGTTGATGCGGATCGGCGCTTGCAAGGGAGAGAAGCATGGATTTGGATCAGGCTCTGCAAACCTATATTGCTGAAAGTCGCGCTCTGTTGCAGGAGATGGAAGATATCCTGCTCAGGCTTGAAAATCAGCCTGACGACGTCGAGATGATTGCTGCGCTGTTTCGTGCTGCGCACACCATCAAGGGATCAGCCGGCATGTTCGGGCTGGATGCAGTCGTGGAATTCACGCATGTCGTGGAAAGCGTTCTGGACAGACTACGCGATGGTGAAATCACGATTTCCGGTGACCTGACGGGCTTGCTGCTTGAATGTTGCGATCACACCAGCATGCTGATCGATCAGGTGGCGGGCAAGGTATCGATGGATGATGCGCATGCAATCGTGGGCGCGCGCCTGCAACGGACACTGCGTATGCATCTGGAAGAAAATGCGTGTGCGTCGTCTGGCATGGCAGGCTTGCCGGTGGAGCGGGAGCATGCGGTCGAGCTTGATGGCGGCACCATGATCGAGCTTGATAATTGGCACATTTCAGTGCAGTTCGGTTGCGACGTGCTGCGTAACGGCATGGACCCGGCATCTTTCATCCGTTACCTCGGCAGTTTTGGCGACATCGTGCAGTTGCGGCTGACTTGCGAGGAAATGCCGGAGATCGACGTGATGGATCCGGAAACGTGCTATCTCGGATTCGAGATAGGCCTGCGCAGCAATTGCGACAAAAAAGCAATCGAGGATGTGTTCGAATTTGTTCGTGATGACTGCCGGCTGCGCATCCTGCCACCGCCCAGCCATCTGGCGCTGTACGTGGACCAGATCGAAAAATTATCCGGCAATGTCGAAAAACTCGGGGAAATCCTGAAGGAGGCGGGCATTCTGACCGATGCGGAACTGTCCGAAGCGCTCGCCCTGCAGCACCAGGAAAAGGCCTCTGAACACCCTGGCCAGGCGCCACAGCAACTGGGAGAAATCCTGGTTAACGAGGGCATGGTGCAGACCGAGGTGGTGCATGTCGCCTTGGAAAAGCAAAAGCAGATCCGCGAACAGAGGACGCTGGAATCAAAATTCATACGGGTAAATGCAGAAAAGCTGGACCAGCTGATCAACCTGGTTGGCGAGCTGGTCATAGCCGGCGCGTCGGCATCCCTGCTGGCGCAGCGTTCCGGCAATCCAGTCCTGCATGAAGCCACCAATGTCATCAGCCGGTTTGTCGAAGAAATCCGCGAGGGTGCGCTACGGTTGCGTATGGTCGAGATCGGTGAAACTTTCAGCCGCTTTCAGCGTGTGGTGCGCGATGTCAGCAAGGAAATCGGGAAGGATATCGGCCTGGAAGTCAGCGGCGCCGAGACCGAGCTCGACAAAACAGTGGTTGAGAAAATCGGCGATCCGCTGATGCACCTGGTGCGTAATGCGATGGATCACGGGATCGAATCGTCCGAGGTGCGCCGCATGCGCAACAAGCCCTTGCGTGGCACGGTCAGGCTGCATGCATACCATGACTCCGGCAGCATCGTCATCGATGTCTCGGACGATGGCGGCGGGTTGAACCGTGAACGGATTCACGCCAAGGCAATTGATCGCGGCCTGGTTACGTCGGGTCAGCAGTTAAGCGATCGTGAAATATTCAAGCTGATCTTCGAGCCGGGATTTTCTACTGCGGACATGGTCACGAACTTGTCTGGTCGCGGTGTTGGCATGGACGTCGTGAAGCGCAACATCGAGGCATTGCGCGGAACCGTCGACATCGATAGTGAAGAGAATGTGGGCACGACGGTACGCATCCGCCTTCCGCTGACGCTTGCCATCATCGACGGTTTTCTGGTTGGTGTGGGAAAGTCTTCCTATGTCATTCCGCTGGATATGGTGCTTGAATGCGTGGAGATTTCTCAAGCCGATCGCGACGCTGGCAACGAGCGAAACTATGTAAATCTGCGCGGCGAGGTTTTGCCCTATCTTGGATTGCGCAAACAGTTCAAGGTTGCTGGCGCATCTTCCCGACGAGAAAATATCGTGGTGGTCCAGTATGCCGGGAAAAAGGCTGGACTGGTGGTGGACGCCTTGCTGGGCGAATTTCAGACAGTGATCAAGCCGCTTGGCAAGCTGTTTGCGCATGTGAAGGGGATATCCGGATCGACCATTCTTGGTACCGGGGAAGTTGCGCTGATTCTTGACGTGCCAGCCCTGATCCATCTTGCAGCGGAACAGGAGGTCGCCATGCTGGAAGCAGAGTGACAATCAAAGCAAAATCGACAACGCGGGAAATTTTCAGAAAATATAAGAACAGGGAGAACAGCAATGTTCAAGAACATGAAAATCGGTATCAAACTGGGGCTTGGTTTTGGTCTGGTTCTGGTATTGCTGATGGTAATTATTGGCATTGGCATTACTCGCATGGGTGTGCTGGATCAGAATACGGAAACGATTGTCACCAAGGACTGGGTGAAATCCGTATTAGCAAACAGCATCATTGATCTGGCCAATGACAATGGCAAGGCAAGCATGGAAATGCTCCTGACTTCCGACAGGCAATCCATTGCAAAGCTGCAGGAGCGCATCAATGGCAACCGACAGAAAATCGATGATGTCATGGTGGAGCTCGACAATCTGGTTTATCTGCCAGAGGGAAAAACAAGACTTGCGAAAATCAAGGACACGAGAAAAGCCTTTGTTGCATCCTTTGGCAAAGTATCACAACTGCTGCTGGTGGACGGCAAGCGTGAAGCTGCGTCTGCATTGATGGTCAATGAAACCCTTCCGGCGCTGCAAAGCCTCACCGACGAAATCAATGGCCTGGTGCTGTTTCAAAAGCAGGTGGTGGATGAAGCCGGCAGGGAAGCCAAGCGCACGTACCAAGCTGCGCGGCAATTGATGTTGACTCTGGGGATTGCCGCTGTTCTTGTTGGATTTGGCGCGGCATTCCTTGTCACGCGTGCCATTACACGTCCGCTTGAAGAAGCTGTCCGGGCCGCCAACAGTTTGTCGCAAGGCGACCTGATGGCAAAGATCGATGTGCGCTCGCGGGACGAAACCGGCCAGCTACTGGCGGCGATGAAAAACATGGTTGAAAAGCTTTCGCAGATTATCGGCGAAGTGCGCGGTGCTGCCGACAATCTGTCGTCGGCATCGGAAGAAGTCAGCGCTACTGCCCAGTCTCTGAGCCAGGCGTCGAGCGAGCAGGCAGCCAGCGTTGAAGAAACCAGTGCATCGGTCGAGCAAATGTCGGCGTCGATTAGTCAGAATACCGAGAATGCCCGGGTTACCGACGGCATGGCTTCCAAGGCGGCGAAAGAGGCGAACGAAGGCGGAGACGCAGTAAACGCCACGGTCGAAGCCATGCAAAGCATCGCAAAGAAAATCGGCATCATCGATGACATCGCATATCAAACCAACTTGCTTGCATTAAATGCGGCGATCGAGGCGGCACGCGCCGGTGAACATGGCAAGGGATTTGCCGTAGTGGCAGCAGAAGTGCGCAAGCTGGCAGAACGCAGCCAGGTGGCAGCGCAGGAAATCAGCGAAGTCGCAGGCAGCAGTGTCAGTCTGGCGGAAAAAGCAGGGAAGCTGCTTGACGAAATTGTGCCGTCGATTAGCAAGACGTCGGATCTTGTGCAGGAAATTGCGGCGGCGTCGGAAGAGCAATCGTCTGGCGTTAGTCAGATCAATACGGCGATGGAGCAACTGTCGCAGCTGACGCAGCAGAATGCATCGGCGTCAGAAGAGCTTTCCGCCACGGCGGAAGAAATGAGCAGTCAGGCGCAGCAATTGCAGCAGGTGATGGGTTTCTTCAAGGTGCAAACCACTGCCTTGCATTCTTCAGATTCGCGCAAGACAGCTCACGGGCAGAGCACATCCGTGCAAAAGCACCAGCAATCGCGTGATTCGGCGATTGGACAGGAGCAGGATGAACATGAGTTCGTGCGCTTTTGATTTGACAGGAATGTGAAATTCCGGAGGAGAAAAGCATGGGGCAATTGATGAAGCCTGAAAAAAACGGGCAAGCCATCGTGTCGCACGACCAGCAACAGTACCTGACTTTCATGCTGGGTGGCGAAATGTTCGCCATCGGCATCTTGGCAATCAAGGAAATCATCGAATACGGAAATCTGACGGTAGTACCGATGATGCCGGATTTCATACGCGGCGTGATCAATCTGCGTGGCGCGGTCGTGCCTGTTATCGATTTGTCGGCACGCTTCGGACGCAAGCCATCGGAGATTACGCGCCGCACCTGCATCGTCATCATCGAAATCGCATCCGACGATGGAACGCAGGATGTGGGTGTCGTCGTCGATGCGGTGAATGAAGTGCTGGAGATCCCGCCGGACCAGATCGAGCCGCCGCCTGCATTCGGCGCCCGTATTCGCACTGATTTCATCCAGGGCATGGGAAAAATCGGCGAACGCTTCGTGATCATCCTGAAAGTCAACAGCGTATTGTCGATCGATGACATTGCGACGCTGGAGAAAATTTCGACGTCGCAAAGTATTTCGACGCCCGGCCATTGACTGTGCTTGCCACCTGCCGAACCGGCATGAGGGATGAAATGGAAATTCGGGCCATTACAGATCAGGAGTTCACTCAGTTCCAGGGGATGCTTGCAAAAACCGCCGGCATCAGCCTGTCGCTGGCGAAAAAATCCCTGGTCGGCAGTCGACTGGCAAAACGTCTGCAGCATTGCAGAGTCGTATCTTATGGAGAGTATTTTCGGCTCATAACGAGTAACGCCCACAAAGACGAGTTTCTGGTTGCGCTCGACCTCCTGACCACCAATGAAACCTATTTTTTCCGAGAGCCAAAGCATTTCGATCTGTTGCGTGACAAGATCGTCCCGGAACGTAAACCCGGCGCGCAGTTTCGCGTGTGGAGCGCTGCATGTTCCTCCGGTGAAGAGCCCTACAGTATTGCCATGCTGCTTGCGGACAAAATCGGCGAATCCGGCTGGGAGGTGGTGGCGTCCGATATCAGCACCCGCATGCTTGTCAAGGCACGAGCTGGTCATTACAGCATGGACAGGATCAGCAATGTCCCGCGCGAATATCTTTCGCGATTTTGCTTAAAAGGCATCGGTTCCAAGAATGGAACTTTTCTTGTTGATAAGCGGCTTCGTGGAAAGGTGGAATTTTCCCGTGTAAATCTGAACGAAAAGCTACCGGACATCGGCGAATTCGACGTGATTTTTCTGCGCAACGTGATGATCTATTTCGGCCTCGATACCAAGCGTGAAGTGGTTACCCGGCTAGCAGGGGCGTTGAGGCCGGGCGGCTATTTCATCATCGGTCATTCTGAAAGTCTGAGCGGCGTCACGGACAAGCTGACTGCTGTTGCACCCTCGGTGTATCGGAAGCCGAAAAATTGAGAAAACCCGACCACGTCATCGAGATTTTCCTGCAGCCGGGCGATTGGTATTTCGGCGCTCGCGATACACGCATCCGCACCATATTGGGTTCATGCGTGTCATTGACCTTATGGCACCCGAAGCTGCTAATTGGCGGAATGTGCCATTACATGCTGCCGACCCGCGGCGACAATAAAAAAATTCCCATGGATGGACGTTATGCAGATGAGGCGGTCGCGCTTTTGCTTCGGGAGGTTCGCGCGGTCGGCACACGCCCCGATGAGTATCAGCTCAAGATGTTCGGTGGAGGCAATATGTTTCCCGGGTTGGGATGCGTAAGACAGCACGCACATGTGCCGCATCGAAATGCGGAAGCGGCGCGCAAGGCGGCAAAGCTGTGCGGATTCCGGTTGGCCGGTGAGCATCTGGGCGGGACGGGGCATCGCAGCGTGATTTTCGACATCTGGAGCGGGCATGTATGGCTAAGACATTATCGGAGCCGCGCTAGTGAAAAATGTGAAAACTGCGAGAAAAGGGTGACATGCGAAGCAAGATAACAGTGCTGATTGTCGATGATTCTGCAGTGGTGCGTCAGGTGGTGTCGGGCGTTCTGGCAAAAGATCCGGGCATCGAAGTCATCGGTGCGGCAGCCGATCCGATATTCGCGATGGAACGCATGAAGACAGCGTGGCCGGACGTCATTGTGCTGGATGTGGAAATGCCGCGCATGGACGGCTTGACATTTCTGCGAAAAATTATGGTGGAGCGACCGACGCCGGTGGTGATTTGCTCGTCGCTCACGCAAAAAGGGGCGGAAACGACGATGCAGGCGCTGGCTGCGGGAGCAATCGGCATCGTGATGAAGCCCGGCATCGGCGTGCGGCGATTTCTCATGGAAGAAGCGGCTGCCGAACTGGTGCAGGCGGTTAAATCCGCGGCTTCGTCGAATCTGAAAAAAATACGGCCCGTCGTGTCTGCTGCAGGCGCCGCAATCCCCAGGCATTCCGCCGATGTCATTCTCGCAGCCGGGGCGCAGGCAATGGCGCAAACGACTGACCGCATTGTGGCAATCGGCACTTCCACCGGCGGCACGCAAGCACTGGAGCAAGTTCTGGTAGCACTGCCGCGTGTTGTGCCAGGAATCGTGATCGTCCAGCACATGCCGGAAAAATTCACTGCTTCGTTTGCACAGCGCCTGGATGGATTGTGCGCGCTCGAGGTGAGGGAAGCGAAAAACGGCGATCGCGTGATGCCTGGCCTTGCATTGATCGCGCCAGGCGGCAGGCACATGCTCGTAAAGCGCAGCGGCGCGCAATATCATGTCGAGATCGTCGACGGCCCGCAAGTCAATCGCCATCGGCCGTCCGTTGATGTTCTGTTCCGCTCGGTTGCCAAGTGCGCAGGCAGGAATGCTGTTGGCATCATCATGACCGGAATGGGGGATGACGGCGCGCGCGGCCTGAAGGAGATGCATGATGCGGGCGCTTATACGATGGCGCAGGATGAGGCCACCTCGGTCGTGTATGGCATGCCGAAAGAGGCGGTCAGAATCGGCGCCGTTGACCGCAGCATGCCATTATCCGGGATTGCCGGCGCCATCCTTACCCATGCGCCATTGCGGATTTGATGGTGAATAAGCCGTTCTTTCAGCCGCATGCGGGCGGGGTCACCGCGCATCATGCCTGCAGCGCCAGGATGGCGGCGCGCCGGGATACGCTCATGGTCGCAGCGCTGGCCATCGTGATCCTGATTTTTTCATTTTCCGGATCGCCCGCCATACTGCCTTTCACGCCGGCCATTTATCTGCCGATTCATACTGCGCTGGAAGTGGCTTCGATAGCCGTGGCCGCGATGATATTCTGTATTGGCTGGCATAGCGCGCGCGGCAGCACTGCGCAAGGCATGCTGGTTCTGTCATCATCATTTCTTGCAGTCGGCTTGCTCGACCTGGCGCATCTGCTTTCCTTTCCCGGCATGCCGGACTTTGTCACGCCAAGCGGAACGTCGAAAGGCATTCACTTCTGGCTCGCTGCCCGTACATTCTGCGCATTCGGCCTGATGGCGGTGGCGTTATTGCCGCGCGCAGCGGGCCATGTCGGCAGAGCGAGATGCGCCTTTTCGCTGCTTGCCGTGGCGGCGACTGTGCTGATTCTCTGGACGGTTCTTTTGAATCAGGAGCGGCTGCCGGAAACGTTCATTCATGGTCATGGCCTCACGCCATACAAGATCGGCTTCGAGTACGGCTTGATCGCAATGTATGCGCTGACAGCGTTGATCCTGTTCAGAAACAACATGCGGGCGCGATTTCCCAACACAAGCATGATGGTGGCGGCGGCCGCGATCATGGCGTTAAGCGAATTGTGCTTCACGCTTTATGCCGATCCGGCAGACGTTTTCAATGTGCTGGGGCACATATACAAAATCATCGCCTATTACTACCTGTATTGGGCCATGTTCGTCGCCGGCGTCGAGGAGCCTTATCGGAATCTCAGGCAGGCGACCGAAGAGAATAGCCGGCTGATCGCGCTGCTGAATGCGACGCCCGACTTCATCGGTCTCATGGATGATCATGGGCGGACGCTGTACGTCAATCGCGCAGGCAGGGCGATGGTCGGACTGGGAGAGGAGATCGATGCCAACCGCGTTTCGCTAAGGGATTGCATGCCGGACTGGGCGATCAATATCTTGCGTGAACGTGCGGCGTCTGACGCGCGCGCCGAGGGTCACTGGGTTGGCGAGACGGCGCTTCTGGACGCAAACGGCGGTGAAATCCCGGTATCGCAGGTGGTCGTCTGCCACCGTGATGTCACAGGGAAGCCTGCATACTGGTCGACCATTTGCCGGGATATCTCCGAGCGGAAAAAATTTGAAACGGTTTTGCTGGATCAAATATCCCATGATGCACTGACAGGTTTGCCCAACCGGATACCTTTTAATCAGCGGCTTCGCCTGGAAGTCGATCTGGCCAGATCGGAAAGCCGTCTGCTGGCCGTGTTTACGCTGGGTATGGATCAACTCAAGAAAGTGAACGACACTTTCGGCCATGCTTATGGCGACGAGTTGCTCAAGGCTGCCGCCGGCAGAATGCGGGCGATGACAGAAAATGTAGGCATGCTGGCGCGCCAGAGCGGTGACGAGTTCATCCTGCTGATGCAGGGCTTGAACCAGCCGGGAGAGTTTTCTGCCGCGGCAGAGCGACTGCTCGATTGCATGCGCAAGCCGTTCTATATCGAGGGAAAGGAAGCGTTCATCGGGGCCAGCATTGGCATCAGCCTGTTCCCTGACGATCAGGAGAGCGCGGATGGCTTGCTGCATAACGCGCAAATGGCGTTGAACATCGCCAAAAAGGAGGGCGGCGACTGCTATCGGTTTCATACCGCAGAAATGGACCTGCGTATCCGTGAACGTATTGAGCTTGAAAGCAAGCTGCATCACGCTGTGGAGAGCGGCCAGCTCTTTTTGCATTACCAGCCAAGAGTGACGTTGAACAATGGATCGATGGTGGGCGTGGAAGCGCTGTTGCGCTGGCGGCATCCAGTCCTCGGCCTGATTTCGCCTGACCGCTTCATACCGGTTGCAGAGGAAAGCGGCCTGATTGAAAAAATTGGCTTATGGGTGCTGGAATGCGCATGCGCCCAGGCGCAGCAATGGCATGTGCGGGGAGGGCCGCAATTGCGCGTCTCGGTCAATCTCTCGGCACGGCAGTTCCGCCAGCCAGGCCTGGCGGCCGACGTGCAGGCGGTACTGAACAGCAGCGGCCTGGATCCCTCCTGCCTGGAGCTGGAGATTACCGAAAGCACGGTCATGCACGATACGGCTTCCGCGATCAAGACCTTGCGGTCGCTCAAGCAGTTAGGCGTAACGCTTTCCATCGACGATTTCGGCACCGGATATTCCTCACTCAGTTACCTGAAGCTGTTTCCGATCGATGTACTGAAAATCGATCGTTCCTTTGTCAAGGATGTCACTGTGGATCCGAACGATGCAGCGATTACAAGAGCGATCGTCGCACTGGCGCATAGCCTGGATCTGGAAGTGGTTGCTGAGGGGGTCGAAACCAGGGCGCAGGCCGGTTTTCTGTACGCGTGCGGTTGCGCGGAAATGCAGGGTTATTTTTTCAGCCGGCCGGTGCCTGCCGATACCCTGGTGTCGCTTGCCCAGGAAATTGCCGCACAGTGCCACGCCGTGGTTCCGCCTCATGACTATGCTGCCTTGGGTGACAAGGGCAATCGTGCTGCGACTGGTCATTCCAGACGGGAGGGGGCATGAGAGCCCGCTTTTCCAGCTTGCGATCGCGTCTCGTGCTGCTTGCAGGTTCTCTCCTGATTCCGCTGTGCGCCTTGATTCTAATGCTCGGCAGCGAGTATTACAGATTCACTACGGAAAGTGTCTACAAGAACGTCGAGGCGCTATCCCGGCTGCTCGCTACTGCCCAGAGCGAAAAAATTGAGGATACGAGGCAATTCATGGCAACACTTGCCGACATGCCGGAAATTCGTGCAAGGCAAGGCGACTATTGCGGCTTGCTCTCCAGTATGAAGGCGCGGAATGCGCTGCAGTATGCCGATCTGGGAATGACCGACGCCGTCGGACGTTCTTTGTGTGGCGATGCGGCAACCCCACTGCATCATGGTATTGGTGGAAAAGAATGGCTATACACGGCAATCGAACAATCTCATTTTGCAGTGGATGCGTATGGAATCGATGCGGTTAGCGGAAAAGCGATCGCGATCCTCGTTCATCCCATACTGGATAGCAATGGCCGCGTACAGGGCTCGATTTTTGCCGCACTTGACCTGGCCTGGATTGCGCGGCTCAATGCGCTGGCGGTATTGCCAGAGCGCTCGATCGTCCTGATGTTCGATCAGGAGGGCTTGGTATTGCGGCGTGATCCCGATGCGGATCTCTGGGTCGGAAAACGTTATCAGGATGCGCCGTTTCTGAAAAGGATCATGGCCGGAGGATCCTCCGGCGTTCTGGACATGCCGGCACTGGACGGTATCCGTCGCCTGGTCGCCTTCAAGCGATTGCCTTCACAGAATGGCAATGTTTACCTGGTGGTTGGTGTGCCGCATGACGTCGCCTTTGCTGGCGTTTATAAACAATTTCGGACAGTCGGCCTGATTGCCGGTCTGACGATTTTCGTAACGCTGGCCCTCACCTGGATGGTCGGCGAGAAATTGATTGCCGAACGGGTGGGCAGACTGGCAGCGGCGGCGCGCCAGTTTGTTGAAGGTAAAAACGCTGTGCAAAGTGGCGTGGCGCATGCAAACGATGAGATTGGCGATCTCGCGAGTGCTTTTGACGCAATGACTGAGGCGATCAAGCTGCGCGAAGAGAAGTTGCGCCAGTACTATCATGCGCTCGACCATCATGCCATCGTCAGTGTCGCTGATTTGACGGGCAACATAACCTTTGCCAACGATAAATTCTGTGAAATCAGCGGATATTCACGGGATGAGCTTCTTGGAAACAATCACAGGATGCTGAATTCCGGCTTTCATTCACCTGATTTTTTTGAGGAGATGTGGAAGACCATTTCCAGCGGCAGGGCTTGGCAGGGAGTCATCTGCAACAGGTGCAAAAGCGGTAACCATTATTGGGTGGTCTCTACCATCGTGCCGCAACTTGATGAGAGTGGCTCACCTGTTTATTACCTGTCGATTCGCACCGACGTTACTGTCACCTTGAAGATCCAGGAAGCTCTCGAACGTAGTGAAGAGAAATTTCGATTACTGGCTGAAAATTCGCGGGATATCGTCGCCTTGCATGAACTCGATGGCCGGTTTGTGTATGCAAGTCCCTCGGTCAAGGCGGTTCTTGGTTACGACCATGCACAGATGATTGGCGACCAGCCATGGCAGCTGGTGCACCCGAAAGATCTGGCGCTTGTGCGTCAGGAATGGCATCAGGCCGTCGTGAATGGACAGAGAAGTGATGATCTGGCATTCCGGGTGCGGTGCAATAGCGGGGACTATATCTGGATTGAAGCACTGTTTATACCGGTCGCGGCGGCTGACGGAGAAATTTTCAGAATTCAGGTCACGATGCGCAATATCACCCAGCGCAAGGAAGCGGAAGACCGGCTACGGTTGCATGACAAGGCAATACAGGCAAGCCCCAGCGGCATTGCGCTGTTTTCAAATGAAAAGCATTATCCGGTGACATATGTCAATCAGGCTTTTGAGTCGATTACCGGCTTTGCCAAGGTAACGGCTGGTGACCAACAGGCATTTCGTTTGCGCGACATGGCAGACGCGGAAAGCATCGACAGATTCCGGGGAATGCTTCATGGAAGCAGTAATGACCAGGCACTCTTGCGCATTACATGTCGCGACGGCAGGTTACGCTGGCTCGATTGCATGATTGCCCCCGTCAGGAACGAGGAGGGAGAAGTCACCCATTTCGTTGCTGCATTTCTCGATATGACCGAGCGCATCACCATCATAGAAGAGCTGATCCATGCACGGGATGCCTCGGAGCTGGCGAATCAAGCGAAGTCCGAGTTCCTGTCGCGAATGACGCACGAATTGCGCACGCCGCTGAATTTCATTCTCGGATTTGCGCAATTGATCGAGGCGCAAGCAGAAAATCTCACCGCATATCAGCGCGATGGAATTCAAAGGATCCTCAGCTCCGGCTGGCATTTGCGCGAGCTGATCGATGAGGTGCTTGATCTCGCCCGTATCGAATCTGGCACGCTGGAAGTGCAATCAGAGCATGTCAGCTTAAGCCAACTGGTTGATGAATGCTGCGGCATTGTCGAATTGTCCGCAGCGGGTCAGGGAATCAGCATATTTTCGGCCCAGCCATCCGAAGCCGTCGGGCAGGTTCGTGCCGACCGTATGCGCCTGAAGCAGGTATTGCTGAATCTGCTATCCAATGCAGTCAAATTCAATCGCCCTGGCGGCACGGTAACGATCAAGCAACAGCTGACGGCATCGGGAAATGTCCGGATCATCGTCACGGATACCGGGTCGGGAATCGATGCCAGCCGTTTCGGCGAGCTGTTCCGCCCGTTCAGCCGTCTCGGTGCCGACCGGGCCGAAATCCCCGGAACCGGTATCGGTCTGGCCATCAGCCAACGCTTCATGCAATTGATGGATGGAGAAATCGGCGTATCGAGCGAAGTGGGTAAAGGTAGTTCATTCTGGATTGAATTGCCATGGGCCGGAAATTGCGGGACTGAGGCAAATGCCGGCGGTGAGGCGAAGAAGCCGCGCCGAAGTGGCTCTAAAGAAAAAAATTAATTGCAAAACGGAGGAAATGGAAGTGGAAATCAATATTGACATCCTTGACAGCAAGGCCGTGATCGTTCTGAACGGAAGGTTTGATTTCAGCACGCACAGTGAATTCAGCAACTGCTATTCGTCAGCCATCGCTACTGCAGGGATTCGCGAAGTCGATGTGGAGCTGGGAAAAGTCGACTATCTGGACAGTTCGGCGCTCGGCATGCTGTTGCTCTTGAGTGAACGGGCGAAGATTGCCAACAAGACGGTAGCCCTGGTTAACCCCAACGATATGGTGGCGCAGGTGCTAGATCGCGTCAATTTTGGAAAAATATTCAAGATCCGGAAGTAGAAAGAAACGATGGGAGGAAAACTGAAAATCCTCGTCGTCGATGACGAGGAAAATGCCCGCGTCATGCTGGAGCAAATGACATCCTTCATGGGGCATGAAGCTGTGCTCGCGCGAAATGGCCTGGAGGCAGTAGAGTTGTTTACATCGGAATCTCCTGATATCGTCCTTATGGATGTCATGATGCCGGAACTGGATGGATACAAGGCAACCGCCAGAATTCGGGAAATGCCGACTGAAAAATGGGTGCCGGTGATATATCTGAGCGCGCTCGACCGAGGCGCGAACCTGCTGAAAGGTCTGGATGCTGGCGGCGATGATTACATCGTCAAACCCGTCAATCTGGCCGAGCTGCGGGCGAAAATAAAGGCTTTGCAGCGGGTATCGGATCTGCAGGACAAACTCACCGAAAAACGGAAACTGCTGGAGACATATTACTGTCAGGCTGAGGAAGAAGGGCGTATTGGCAGCCACATCATGCACAGGCTTAACAGCACGGCTGGATTGCAGGATGAGGCCCTGGAGTACTGGATACAGCCCGTACACCACTTTAGCGGCGACCTGGTTGCCGCCGCGCGCACGCCGGACAATGTATTGCACGTCATGCTTGCTGATGCGGTGGGACATGGATTGCCTGCGGCATTGAACGTGCTGCCATTGGCGGATGCGTTTTACAGCATGACTCAACGCGGATTTTCCCTGGCTCGCATCATTGGTGAAATCGATCGGAAAATCAAGCAGTTGCTACCCGTGGATCGATTCGTCACTGCAACGATTGTTTCAATCGACGAACATAGCGGGACGATTGAGGTATGGAATGGTGGCAACCCTGCGCCGGTATTTATTGACGCCCTGGGCGGCGTCCGAAGGCTGGGGAAATCCCGGCAGCTGCCGTTGGGCTTGTTACGCGATCACGAGACCGAAACCATGCCGGAAACGCTGGTGATTCACGAGCGCGGACAGATAATCATGTTTTCCGACGGTCTGTGCGAAGCCCAGACTGCAAATGGCAGCTATTTTGATTGTGCCAGTGTTAGCGCAATGCTCGGCAGCGTGCCGCCTGAGGGACGACTTGATTACATCATTGGGGAATTCAAGTCGTTTCTGGGGAATGAACCGTGCCAGGATGACGTGTCGCTCATGCTGGTGAATATTTTCGGCAAAGTTGTTGCGTCGGCACCGTCCCAGCGATTTCTGGGAGACACGCGCTCTCGCAATACCAGTGTTTCCAAAGCAGAGTCATTGGGGTGGCTGGCAAATTTCAGATTCAGTGCGAGAGAGTTGAGGACGCTGGATGCGATCCCGTTTCTGACGTCGGTAGTTGAAAAACTTGAAACCAGCACTGATCATCGCCGGCAGATTTTCATGATTCTGTCAGAGTTGTTCAGCAATTCGCTGGAGCATGGTGTGCTGAAGCTGGATTCAAAAATGAAGACGACGCCGGAAGGATTCGAAGCCTACATGGCGGAACGCTCCCGTCGACTTGCGGCGATGTCGGACGGCGCAATTGAAATGGCACTTGAACGCGTTGTGCTGGGTGACAATCCGGCGATCAGAATTCATGTCAAGGATAGTGGGGACGGATTCGACCATGCCAATTTCGATCAACATGCCGATGCGTCAGAAACCAGAATGCATGGGCGCGGCATCCTGCTGGTCAGGAGCCTTTGTCAGAGCGTTCAGTACCAGGGGAACGGTAACGTGGTAACTGGTTACTATCTGCTCTGATTATCTGCGATACTGCCGCGCAGCTTCAGTGCAGCATCTGGCCGCCTTCCGGCCGCGATGCGTCCGCAACCGCGCCTTTTTCACATCCCTTCCGGCCAGGTTTCCGGCGCTTCCCCGGCGTGCCAGCCGCGGTCGGGTTCCAGCGGCACCACCGCGTGTGTTTCGTCGAAATGCAGCACGGCGTCGAACTGCCTTGCCAGCTGCACGCGGAAGTAGTGGCTGTGGCGCTCGGTCTGCGGCCGGTAGATGACGCCGATGGCACGCTCCAGCAGCGGTGCGGCAAGCGCCCGCGCTGCGGCAGTGTCCCCGCCTAGCGGCAGCAGGAAGCGCTCGATGCCGCAGTGGTGGAACAGGGATTCGACGCTGTCCGCGAGTGCGGGACGTACGCGCTTGCGTTCTGCCGGTGCATCCCAGTCGGAAGCGGCAGTGACGGTGCCGTGATGGGTGGTGAACCCGATCAGCACCGCCTGCTTTCCCCACGCTTCGCGCACCAGTTGCCCGACCGTCCATTCGCCCCGTTCGCCGACTTCGGTGGCGCGCGCATCGCCGATGTGCGAATTGTGCTCCCACACCACGATGCGGGCAGGCTTGCCGCCGGCCGGCGGCAGATGCTGCGCCAGGGCACCCAGGGTATCCGCCATGTGGCGGTCGCGCAGGTTCCAGGTCGAAATTCTCCCGCGGAACATGGTGCGGTAATACTCTTCGGCGTTGATCACCAGGCGGGCATTCTGCTGCGCATAAAACCAGGCCTCGGCGGCATCTGCTTCTTCCCGGCGCACGTAATCGAAGGCGCGCTCCTGCATCTCGCGCAACTGTTCCGCCACGGCCTGCGCACACGAGACGGAAAGGTCGAGACTGGCGCTGTAGCCGTAGCGCTGGCTGTCTTTGCCGTAATGGTCGAAGCAGGCATAGCGCTCGCGCGCCTGCGCTGCCGCTTGCGGGTCGGTGCGGTCGAGATAGCGCAGTACTTCGGCGATCGAGGTGAACAGGCTGTACAGGTCGAGCCCGTAGAACCCGGTCCGTGGCGCTGAAGGCGGCAGTGCGCGGTTCCAGTCGTGCAGCCAGTCGACGAATTCCAGCACGTCGGCATTGCGCCACATCCAGGTCGGAAAGCGCTTGAACCCGGACAGTGCCGCATCGCTGTCGCGGTCTTCGCTTTTTCCGCGCACAAAGCGGTTGACGCGGTATGCGTCCGGCCAGTCGGCTTCGACGGCTACCGCGGTAAAGCCAAGCTCGCTGATCAGGCGCTGCGTGATGCGGCAGCGTTCGCGATAGAACTCGTGGGTGCCATGGCTGGCCTCTCCCAGCAGCACGAAGCGCGCATTTCCAATCAGCTGCATCAAGGCGTCGCAATCGCCGGCACTGCCGTGCAGCGGGTGCGCTGCAGCGGCAACGGCTCCGGCGAGTTCGGGATCGATGCGTGCCGACATGACGACGCTGGCAGAGCCGTGTTCCCCGGAGTGGCCTGGGTCAGTCAGTGCAGCATCTGGCCACCTTCCGGCCGCGATGCGTCCGCATTGTGGTGGGGAACCACGCCGCTTTCGATAAAGCTCTTCATTCGTACCAGGTCGGCTTGCAGTTCCTGGCGGACCTGCTCGCCCGGCACGTGCGTCATGGCTTCCCCGGCGCTGCCGGCCGGCTGGCGCCACGACAGGCTCACGGTGACCAGCGTGCCATTGCGTACCGGGCGCAGTTCCACGCTGCCGACGTGTTCCAGCGCACCGGCCGCTTCGCCGCGCCAGGCCAGGTAGGCCGGGCGGGTACGTTCGGCCCACTCGACATCCCATTCCATGCGCTCGTTCTCGCCGGCCTGGACTATCCAATGCGAACGGTCCTCCTCGAGGCCCTGCACTGCCAGCAGCCGGGACATGAAGTGCGGGAAATTTTCGAAATCACTCCAGGCGTCGAACACCGCTTCCGGTGTGGCCTGCACTTCGATGGATTGCTCCAGGTGTGATACGGCAGCCGCAGCATCGGTAAGCGGCTCCGGCTTTGCCGTGCGCGCGGCGCGCGCGCGCATCAGCAAGGCGGCGCCGGCGCCGGCTAGCAGCAGACCCGACGGCATGCGGCGCGCCAGGCGCCAGGCGCCCAGGATGCCGCTGCTGGCGCCGCCCAGTCCTTGCAGCAGCGACAGCCAGTCGCGCCTCGGTCTCGCGCGGCGATGCCCCTGTAGCGCCGGTACGCCGCGGCTGGTGGCATAGACGGTAAGAAAATCCTCGACTTCGCTCACGCCCGGCGTCTTGCGTGCCTGTTCCAGCAGGTACTGGCGCTCGTCGGCCAGAATGGTGCCGCTCAGAATCAGCCGGCTGCCCACGGCAGTCACCTTGATCGCGTGCGGATGCGAGACCAGGCGGCCGAGGCGCGCGCGCACGCGTGCGCTCAGCACGTCTTCCGTGGCTTGCGCCGGCTCGCCCTGCCAGGCATCGAGCAGTTTTGCGCGAAGGCCGCCGAGCCGGTTGCCGGCGTCGTGCAGCATGGCATCGCCGGCGCCGACGGCGCCCGTGCGCATGCTTTGCAGCCGGTCGAACAATTGCGCGCGCCGGCGCCTGCCCAGCCGCGGATCGCTGAGATACATGGCGGCAGCGCCGAGCGCTGCGCCAGCCAGCATGATTGTCCAGTCCTTGCCTGCGATGCCTTGCTGTTTCATCTTCTACTCCTTTCCCGGGTGGCGTGGAAAAACTCGCTGCGTGCTGGTGAGGCGCACGGAATTCATGGCGGGCGCAAGCCGGCGCGGCGCGCTTCATCGGCGCTTTCGGCGCGGGCAAGCAGCGCGATCACTTCATCGTCGCTGGTCTGCGCGAACTGCTCGTACCACTGGCCGACTGCCTGAAAGGATTCGGGGGCGAGCAGGCAGACGATGTCATCGGCTTGCTGACGCAGCCTGCGGCAGGTTTCCGGCGGCGCCACGGGCACGGCAACCACCACGCGCGCCGGCTTCCCGGCGCGCACTGCCTGCAGCGCCACCTGCATGCTGGCGCCCGTGGCGAGGCCGTCATCCACCAGGATGACAGTGCGTCCCTGAAAGTCGGGCGCCGGGCGGTCGCCCCGGTACACGCGTTCGCGCCGTGCCAGCTCCGCCGATTCGCGGCGCATGACCTGCTCCACTGCAGCCATGGTGATGCCCATGCTGCCAAGAACCTCCCGGTGCAGCACTGACCAGCCGCCGCTGGCAATGGCGCCCATGGCGTATTCTTCGTGCCCCGGCATCCCCAATTTGCGCACCAGGAGTATGTCCAGCGGCAGCCCTAGTTGCTCGGCGAGGACGAAGGCGACCGGCACGCCGCCGCGCGGCAAGGCCAGCACCAGCACGTCTTCGCGGCCAAGATAGGCGTGCAGGCGGCGGGCGAGCCGGGCGCCGGCCTCCTGGCGATCCTTGAAACGCTGCGCGGTTTCCATGGCAATAGCCGCACGACGAGGCGGCCTGAAACGAGAATGGCGGAAATTTTTTCTGCTACAGGGAGTTGGACTATGGCGATGCCGGTTAGGTCGCCGATCGGCAGGAAAGTTTGATTTTTTCGGTTAGCCGCGGCTGGCCAGATCGCCGCATTCTAGCTGGTACTTTTCGCCCATGCGGCGGGCCAGCAGGCGGGCGCGCGCCACTTTCTTGCCAGTGGCCATGGCGGCATCTTCTTCGCGCCATTTTTTTCGTTGCGCAAGCGCAGCACATTTTTTCTCATGAGCAGCATATGCCTTGGCGGCCTTGCGCGCGGCTGTTTCTTCGCGCGCCTCGCGCTGGTGGCGTGCGCGTTGCATGCGTGCCAGTTCGTCCTTCTGACGCTCCAGCCGCGCATCGTCTCCTGCCGGCCCGGGGCCGATCGTGTTGTGATCGGTGGTGATCGTGCTGGTCCGGTTGCCGGTGCACGGCATGTCGCTGTAGCTGACCTTGCCGGCGTTTTCGCATTTGTAGATTGCCAGTGCGGGCAGGGGGGCGGCAAGCAGGAAGAGGGCAGTCAGCAGGCGCATGGCGTGGCAGGAAGGTGGCCCGGCTCAGATCACTTTGCCGGGATTCATCAGGTTCAAGGGGTCGAGGGCTTGCTTGATGCTGCGCATCAGGCCTACTTCGACCGGCGATTTGTAGCGCAGAATTTCCTCGCGCTTGAGTGCACCGAGGCCGTGCTCGGCAGAAATCGAGCCGCCGCAATGATGCACACTGTCATGCACGATCCGGTTGACCTCGGCCTGACGCGCCAGAAATTCCTGTTCGGCTACGCCCGCCGGGGCAGCGACGTTGTAATGCAGATTGCCATCACCGAGATGGCCGAAGGTGACCAGGCGGCAGCCTGGAAAAGTCTGCTGCAGCAGGCGCTCGGTCTGTTCGATGAATTCGCCGATGCGCGAGATCGGCACGGCGATGTCGTGCTTGATGTTCTTGCCTTCGGCTGCCTGCGCCGCCGAGATATGTTCGCGTAGCTGCCACAGTGCGGAGGATTGCGCCAGCGAGCTTGCCATCACCGCATCGTCGGTGATGCCTTCCGCCAGCGCTTGCGCGAACAGTGCTTCGAGCACGCGCCCGGCGTGTTCCGCCGATTCGCGGTCGGACAGTTCCAGCAGCACGTATTGGGGAAAGGCGCGGGAGAAAGGCGAGCGCAGCTGCGCAAAGTGCTTGCACACCAGCTGCATGCAGGCGTGCGACATCAGCTCGAACGCAGTCAGGGCGTCGCCGCAATGCTGGCGCGCCAGTGTCAGCAGGCGCAGCGCGGCAGCCGGGCTTTGCAGCGCGGCAAACGCCGTCTGACGTGCGCGCGGCTGCGGATACAGCTTTAGCACCGCGGCGGTGATGATGCCCAGCGTGCCTTCGGCGCCGATGTAAAGGTCGCGCAAGTCGTAGCCGGTATTGTCCTTGCGCAGGCCACGCAAGCCATCCCAGATTTCGCCGCCGGCAGTGACGACCTCGAGGCCCAGGCAGAGTTCGCGGGCATTGCCATAGCGTAGTACCGCGGTGCCGCCGGCATTGCTGGCAAGGTTGCCGCCGATGGTGCAGCTGCCTTCGGAAGCCAGCGACAGCGGGAACAGCCGGCCGGCGCCAGCCGCCGCCTGCTGCACGTCCTGCAGGATGCAGCCGGCCTCGGCCACCAGGGTGTCGTTGACCGTGTCGATGGCGCGGATCCGGTTCAGCCTAGTCAGCGAAAGCACGATGGCGCTGCCGCTCGTATCCGGCACACTGCCCAGCACGTGGCTGGTATTGCCGCCCTGCGGCACCAGCGGCACCCGGTATTGCCTGCACAGGCGCACGATGGCTGCCACTTCGGCGCTGCTGCCCGGCCGTGCCACTGCCAACGCACGGCCGGTGTGACGCCGGCGCTGGTCTGTCAGGTAGCCTGCCATGTCGGATGGGGTTGCCAGGACGTGCGCGGCGCCGACGGCGGTGCGGCAGGCGTCCAGGAAAGCTGTCATCTGGCAGCCTTGTCGATGGCCTGGCGCGCCAGCTTCCGGGCGGCCTGCTTGTAGGGGCGCAGGTAGGCCAGCGCGCAAAAGAAGTACACGCAGGCCAGCACGACCTCGATCCAGCCCAGGGTAGCCGACAGCGGCACGCGGTCGCTTGTTGCGCGCACGATCCCCTCGCAGAAATACACCAGGATCAGCATGGCCGACCATTGCAGGGTGTAGACATCGCGCCGCAGCACGCCTGCCAGCGGTAGCAGCAGCGGCACGACTTTCAGAACCATCCAGGAGCCGCCCGGGCGCAGTGGCGCGAGGAACAGTTCCCAGGCCAAGCCCAGCACGATGAGGCCGAGCAGGCTGATGCATGCGCTCAGGTGCAGCGCGCGCGGCCAGGATGGCGTCATTGCAGCCCCCGCAATTTGCGCGCGGTTTCGGCCAGGCGCTTGCCCAGCGCAATGGTCAGGATCCGGGTCTCGTCGGACAGGGCATTGTCGCCATTCAGGCCGGCCCAGTGGCTGGCGCCATAGGGCGTGCCGCCGCTCTTGCTGGTCATGAGTTCCGGGTGCGTATAGGGCAGACCCAGTACCATCATGCCGTGATGCAGCAGCGGCATCATCATGGTGAGCAGGGTGGTTTCCTGGCCGCCATGCAGGCTGGAAGTGGACGTGAAGACACAGGCCGGCTTGCCTGCCAGGGTGCCGGCAAGCCATGCTGTGGACGTGCCGTCCCAAAAATATTTCATGGCGGCTGCCATGTTGCCGAAGCGCGTAGGCGAGCCGAGCGCCAGGCCGGCGCATTCCTCGAGGTCGGACAGTTCGACGTAGGGCGGCCCTTCGGCCGGGATATCGGGCGCGACGGCCTCGGCGACAGTCGAAACTGCCGGCACGGTGCGCAGCCTGGCGTCGCAGCCGGCAACGCTTTCGATGCCCTGCGCGATCAGTTCGGCCAGGCGGCGCGTGGCGCCGTGGCGGGAATAGTACAGGACCAGAATACTGATGTTGGATGTGCTCATGCTGCTATTATAGGGCGCTTTGCGGATGCGTCTTGCCATAACGCAGCAATCACGCATTCCTTCAATCAAGCACGAATTTCGATGAATCCACCAGCATTTCTGGCGCAATTGCGCAGCCAGTTCGGCGACGCTTCCGGCACCCGGGTGCAGGACTTGTGGCGTTTCGCGGCGCGCAGGCTGAGGGAAGAACATTTGCCGCAAGTCGCCGGCAGCCTGACCTTCACCACCATCCTGGCGCTGGTGCCGGTGCTGACGATCGCGTTCGCGATTTTCACGATCTTCCCGGTGTTTACCAGTTTTCGTGCCGCGCTGGAAGCCTATTTCATCAAAAGCCTGATGCCGCAGGAAATTGCCAGCACCATCCTGCGCAATCTCAACCAGTTTGCCTCCAAGTCGCGCGGCCTGTCGGCAGTCGGCGGCATATTCCTGTTCATCACTGCCGCGGCGACGCTGTCGACGATCGACCGCGTGTTCAACCGGATCTGGCGCGTCCGTACCGCGCGTCCGCTGCAGCAGCGCATCCTGGTGTACTGGGCGATCGTTACCCTTGGGCCGCTGCTGATCGGCATCTCGATCAGCATCACGTCCTTCCTGTTTACCGCGTCCGGCGCCGCCGCCATGCAGCGCTCGTTCCTGGGGCCGTTGATTTCGACGCTGCTGTCGCTGCTGCTTACTACCGGTGCCTTTACCCTGCTTTATATGGCAGTGCCGAACCGCGCCGTGGAATGGCGCGATGCGGCCTGGGGCGGCTTGCTTGCCGGGATCAGCTTCGAAATCGCCAAGCGACTGTTCGCCATCTATATCGCCAAATTTCCCACCTATACGGTGATCTATGGCGCAGTGGCCGCCATCCCGATATTCCTGATCTGGGTCTATCTGTTCTGGATGATTACCCTGTCGGGCGCGCTGCTGGCGGCGGCGCTGCCGGTGGTGAAGTACGAGCGCTGGTGGCACCAGCCAACGCCGGGCAGCGATTTCGTCGATGCCATGACCGTGTTGCAGGTGCTGCATGAGGCGCGTGTTGAGGCGGGATCGTCCGCGGTGGATGTGCGCGCGATCCGTGCGCGCACGCGGCTCGGCTTCGACGAATCCGAGAATTTGCTGCAGAAAATGCTGGATGCCGGCTGGGTCGCGCGGATCGCGCCCGAGATGGCCGGCAACAGCCGCCGCCTGCGACGCCTCAACCGCGGCAGCGACCGCTGGACGCTGCTGGCCAATCCGCAGCAATTACTGCTGGCCGACGTGTACCGCCTGTTCGTTTTCAGCGTCGCGCCGCAGGGAAGGCTTGCGAGCCAGGTCGAGGCCGCGGTGGAACAGGGACTGGAGCAGTCGCTGGCGGACCATTTCAGTCTGGCGCCGGGCCCTGCTGTCCAAGGATAGTTTCTCTGTAGAATCGTTGTTATGGGGCCGGCACCTGGTGCCGCAGGCTTGATCTATCCGGCCAGGCATGTATTGGCGCTGGATTTTTGCCTTGCCTTAAGTTACATTGATAAAAACTACAACATTCGCGGATGGCACATGAAAGTTTCTGAAATTCTCAAAGTCAAGGGCGACATCCTTTACACGGTGACGCCGGACACTCCGATGCTGGAAGCCGTGCAGACCATGGCACAAAAGGATATCGGTTCGCTGGTGGTCATGGAATTCGGCACACTGGTAGGCATGCTGAGCTTTCGCGAAGTCATGAATACCATGGCCCTCAACCAGGGCAGTATCGGCAGCGACACCGTGCGCAAGCACATGGACGATCATCCGATCACCATTACCCCGGACACCGAAGTCAACGAGGTGCGCCGGATCATGCTGGAAAAGCACGCGCGCTACGTGCCGATCCTGGAGGCAAAAACCGTGCATGGCGTGATTTCCTTCTACGACGTGGCGCGCGCCGTGCTCGAGGCGCAGAGTTTCGAAAACAAGATGCTCAAGGCTTACATCCGCGACTGGCCTGCCGAAGGCGACGAATAAATCGTGGAGCAGCCGAGCCAGTATTCCCTGCTGCGGCAGCGCCGTTTTGCGCCCTTTTTCTGGACACAGTTCCTCGGGGCGTTCAACGACAACGTCTTCAAGACAGCGCTGCTGACCATCCTCACCTACGATACCCTCAACTGGACGGACCTCGACCCCGGCCTGCTGAACAACCTGATTCCTGGCCTGTTCATTCTGCCGTTCGTGCTGTTTTCCGCCACTGCCGGGCAGTTGGCCGACAAGTTCGAAAAGTCGCGCCTGGTGCGTTACGTCAAGCTGATGGAAATCGCCATCATGCTGGTGGCCGCCTATGGCTGGATGACGCACAACCTGTGGGTGCTGGTGGCGGCCGTGGTCGGCATGGGCCTGCATTCGACCATGTTCGGGCCGGTCAAGTACGCCTACCTGCCGCAGCAGCTGAAAAAAGACGAGCTCATCGGCGGCAACGGCCTGATCGAAATGGGCACTTTCGTCGGCATCCTGCTGGGCGAAGTGCTGGGCGCGGTGCTGGTGGTATGGAAGCCTCACGGATTGCAACTGGTCACCGGCTTTTCCATCACCGTCGCCATTCTCGGCTGGCTCGCCAGCCGCGGCATCCCGAATTCGCCGCCGGCCCAGGCCGACCTGAAGATCAACTGGAACCCGGTGACGGAAACCGTGCGCAACATCGGCTTTTCGCGCAAGAACCGGCCGGTATTCCTGTCCATCCTCGGCAATTCGTGGTTCTGGTTTTACGGCGCCATCATCATCGCGCAATTCCCGCTGTATGCGAAAACCGTGCTGCACGGCGATCACAGCGTGTTCGTGCTGCTGCTGACGGCGTTTTCCCTTGGCATCGGCGCCGGCTCGCTGCTGTGCGAGCGCCTGTCCGGCCACAAGATCGAGATCGGCCTGGTGCCGTTCGGCTCCATCGGCCTCTCCATCTTCGGCTTCGACCTGTACCTGGCCAGCCTCGGCTATACCAATACTGCCACGGTCGATTTCGCCGCTTTCATGCTGCAACAGGGCGCCTGGCGCATCGTCGCCGACTGCATCATGATCGGCCTGTTCGGCGGTTTCTTCATCGTGCCGCTGTTCGCCATGATCCAGACGCGCTGCGACCCGCAGCACATTTCCCGCACCATCGCCGGCATGAACATCATGAACGCGCTGTTCATGGTGGGCGCGGCGCTGGTGGCGATGGCCCTGCTGAAGGCAGGCTTCACCATCCCTGAAATCTTCATGGCGACAGCGCTGATGAACGCGGTGGTGGCCATTTACATCTTTACGCTGGTGCCGGAATTCCTGATCCGCTTCATTGCCTGGCTGCTGATCCAGACCATCTACCGCGTGGAAATGATCGATACCCGGCGCATACCGGAAGAGGGCGCGGCGGTGCTGGTCTGTAACCACGTCAGCTACGTCGACGCGATTGTCATCATGGCGGCCAGCCCGCGGCCGATCCGCTTCGTGATGGACCACCGGATTTTCAAAATTCCGGTGCTGTCCTGGATTTTCAAAAGCGCCAAGGCGATCCCGATCGCGCCGGCCAAGGAAGATCCGTGGCTGATGGAAAAATCCTTCATCGACATCGCTCAGGCCCTGCACGAAGGCGAACTGGTCTGCATCTTCCCGGAAGGCAGGCTGACCGGCGATGGCGAACTGAGCGAATTCCGCAGCGGCATACGCAAGATCATCGAGCGCAGTCCGGTGCCGGTCATCCCCATGGCGCTGCGCGGCCTGTGGGGCAGCGTGTGGACGCGCAGCCCGGGCAACCCGGTGGGCCGCAAGTTCCGCCGCGGCCTGTGGTCGCGCCTGGCGCTGGTGGTCGGCGAACCGGTCGAGCCGGAAGTCGCCACCCCCGACCACCTGCAGCAGCAGGTCGCTAACCTGCGCGGCGACTGGCGCTGAGCCATGCAAGGCGGCGCCGGCGACGACCCTTGCCGCCAGCGCTGGTAGAATGGCGTATTCGGTAATTACTCAATTTTCATTATGGCTGGCAATACCTTCGGTACTCTGTTTACCGTCACCACTTTCGGCGAATCGCATGGCAAGGCGATCGGTTGCGTGGTGGACGGCTGCCCGCCCGGCATGGCACTGTCGGAAGCCGACATCCAGCCGGAACTGGACCGGCGCAAGCCCGGCACCTCGCGTCACGTCACGCAGCGGCAAGAGCCGGACACGGTGGAAATCCTCTCCGGCGTCTACGAAGGCAAGACCACCGGCACGCCGATTGCGCTGCTGATTCGCAACGAGGACCAGCGCAGCAAGGATTACGGCAATATCCTCGAGACTTTCCGTCCCGGCCATGCCGATTACGTGTACTGGCACAAGTACGGCATCCGCGATCCGCGCGGCGGCGGACGTTCTTCGGCGCGCCTGACCGCGCCCGTGGTCGCCGCCGCAGCGATCGCGCGCAAATGGCTGGGCCTGCAGTACGGCACCACCTTCCGCGGCTGCATGAGCCAGCTGGGCGAAATCGCGATTCCCTTCGAATCCTGGGAGCACGTGCCGGAAAACCCCTTTTTCGCCGCCAACACGAGCATCGTGCCGCAGTTGGAGCGCTACATGGACGACCTGCGCGCGGCGGGGGATTCCTGCGGCGCCCGCATCGAGGTGGTGGCGCAGAACGTGCCGATCGGGCTGGGCGAACCAATCTACGACAAGCTCGACGCCGATATCGCTTATGCCATGATGGGCATTAATGCCGTCAAGGGCGTGGAGATCGGCGCGGGATTCCGCTCGGTGGCGCAGAAGGGCACCGAGCATGGCGATGCGCTGACGCCGGAGGGTTTTGTCGGCAACAATGCCGGCGGCATCCTCGGCGGCATCTCCACCGGCCAGGACATCGCGGTATCGATCGCCATCAAGCCCACTTCCTCGATCCGCAGCCCGCGGCCATCGATCGATAAGGCCGGCAATCCGGCAACCGTGGTGACGCTGGGCCGCCATGACCCGTGCGTTGGCATCCGTGCCACGCCGATCGCCGAGGCGATGCTGGCGCTGGTGCTGATGGACCATGCCTTGCGCCACCGCGCGCAGTGCGGCGACGTGCGCGTCGATACGCCGGCGATCCCGGCGCAGGCGCCAGCAAGATAGCTCGACAGGCAGCAGCAGCAGCCTGCCGAATGGCAAGCAACCGGACCATAGCGAGGTGAAAGCATGCACATCCGTATCCGTTCGATCCTGACAAATTCCTTCTTCGTAGCACTGGCCGGCCTGGCGCTGGCCGGCTGCGAAACCACTACCCAGGCCGGCGCGGTAGGCATCGAGCGCAAGCAGCTGCTGATGATTTCTTCCCAGCAGATGGATGAAAGCGCGCGCCAGACCTACGCCAAGATGATGGCGCAGGAAAAGGCCAAGGGCGCACTGAACCGCAACCAGGCCCAGGTCAATCGGGTGCGTGAAATCAGCAATCGCCTGATCGCGCAGACCGGCGTGTTCCGGGCGGAGGCGCGCCAGTGGCAATGGGAAGTCAACGTGGTCACTTCCAACGAGGTGAATGCCTGGTGCATGCCAGGTGGAAAGATCGCGGTCTACACGGGCCTGATCGACCGCTTGCAGACCACCGACGATGAACTGGCGGCAGTGATCGGCCATGAAATCGCCCATGCCTTGCGTGAACATGCGCGCGAACGGGCATCGCAGCAAACGGTTGCCAGTGCCGGCATCTCGATCCTGGCGGCAGCGGCAGGATTGGGCGATACCGCCCAGAAGGGTATGGAATTCGCCTACATGGGCGCAATCGGTTTGCCCAATTCGCGCGCGCATGAAACCGAATCCGACCGTATCGGCGTCGAACTGGCGGCACGCGCCGGTTATGATCCACGCGCCGCTATTTCTCTTTGGCAAAAAATGGGGCGTATTTCAGGCGGAAACGGCCAGCTTACCTTTCTTTCCACCCATCCCTCGCACGCGGATCGCATCGGCGATCTGACTGCCTACGCGGCCCGTGTCATGCCGCTGTACGAACAGGCGCGCCGTCGCTGACCGGCTGCCTTGCTGGGGCTTGCGCGGGCCTGGTGGTCAGGTTGTTGAATGTGCGACAAGTTTCTGGATTGCAGGCAAGCGCCTTGATGCCCCAATAATGCGCGTTCCGAGCGCGCGTTTGCGCATTGAATATGCGCAAATATGGCATAATCAGAAGCTATCCATCTGATTTCGCGCATGCCGCGCCAACCTGAAACATGGCTCAAACGCTCTACGACAAACTCTGGGATTCGCACGTCATCCATACTGGCGAAGATGGCACCACGCTGCTGTACATCGATCGCCACCTGCTGCATGAAGTCACCAGCCCGCAAGCCTTTGAAGGCTTGAAATTGCATGACCGCAAGCCCTGGCGCGTCTCGGCCAACCTCGTGGTGGCCGACCATAACGTGCCGACTACAGACCGCGCCAACGGCATCGCCGATCCGGTCTCGCGCCTGCAGGTCGAAACGCTCGACGCCAATGCCGGCGCCTACGGCCTGACCTATTTCAACATGCGCGACAAGCGCCAGGGCATCGTCCACGTGATCGGCCCGGAGCAGGGCGCCACGTTGCCGGGCATGACGGTGGTCTGCGGCGATTCGCACACCTCCACGCACGGTGCCTTCGGCGCGCTGGCGCACGGCATCGGCACGTCCGAAGTCGAACACGTGCTGGCCACGCAGACGCTGCTGGCGAAAAAATCCAAATCCATGCTGGTGCAGGTCGACGGCGCCTTGCCGGCCGGCGTGACCGCCAAGGATATCGTGCTGGCCGTGATCGGCAAGATCGGCACGGCCGGTGGCACCGGCTACGCCATCGAATTCGGCGGTTCAACCATCCGTTCGCTGTCGATGGAAGGCCGCATGACCATCTGCAATATGGCCATCGAGGCGGGCGCGCGCGCCGGCATGGTGGCGGTGGACGACACCACCATCAATTACGTCAAGGGCCGGCCGTTCTCGCCGGTCGGGCCGCACTGGGACCGCGCCGTGACTTACTGGCGCACCTTGCATTCCGATCCGGGCGCGAAATTCGACCTGGTGGTGACGCTGAACGCCGCCGAGATCAAGCCGCAGGTTACCTGGGGCACCTCGCCGGAAATGGTGGTGCCGATCGACGACCGCGTGCCCGATCCGGACAAGGAAAAGGATGCGGTCAAGCGCGATGCCATGGAAAAGGCGCTGGTCTACATGGACCTGAAGCCCAATACGCCGATCGAGAATATCCGCATCGACAAGGTGTTCATCGGTTCCTGTACCAACTCGCGCATCGAGGATTTGCGTGCCGCCGCGGCCGTTGTGCGCGGCAAGTTCCGCGCCTCCAACGTCAAGCTGGCGATGGTGGTGCCGGGTTCGGGCCTGGTTAAGGAACAGGCCGAGCGCGAAGGCCTGGACAAGATTTTCAGGGATGCCGGCTTCGAATGGCGCGAGCCGGGCTGCTCGATGTGCCTGGCGATGAACGCCGACCGGCTGGAGCCGGGCGAACGCTGCGCCTCCACCTCTAACCGCAACTTCGAAGGGCGCCAGGGGCAGGGCGGTCGCACCCACCTGGTGTCGCCGGCGATGGCCGCGGCCGCCGGCATCGAAGGGCATTTCGTCGACGTGCGCAAGCTGGCTTGAGCCGGGTTCGTCAAAAAGGAGAAAAAATGAAAAAGGTTTTCTTTCTGCTGATATCCATGCTGTTGCTGAACGCCTGCCAGACCATGGAAGGCTTTGGTCGTGATGTGCAAAAGGTCGGCTCGAAGGTGGAAGACGCGGCCAAGCGTTAAGCCGGGCAGGGGAGGCGCTGCTTCCCGCGAAAAAATCAAGGGCACGTTGCGTGTGTGTCCCGTCAAGCTTACTGAGATAGAAAATGGATAAATTCACCGTTCACGAAGGTCTGGTGGCGCCGCTCGATCGCGCCAACGTCGACACCGACGCGATCATCCCCAAGCAATTCCTGAAGTCGATCAAGCGCACCGGTTTCGGCCCCAACCTGTTCGATGAGTGGCGTTACCTGGATCATGGCGAACCCGGCAAGGATAACAGCAAGCGTCCGCTCAACCCGGATTTCGTGCTGAACCAGCCGCGTTACCAGGGCGCGTCGATCCTGGTGACCCGCAAGAACTTCGGTTGCGGCTCCTCGCGCGAGCACGCGCCATGGGCCCTGCAGCAATACGGTTTCCGCGCCATCATCGCGCCGAGTTTTGCAGATATCTTTTTCAACAATTGTTTCAAGAATGGCCTGTTGCCGATCGCGCTGTCGGAACAGCAGGTGGATCACCTGGTCAACGAAGTCAAGGCATTCCCAGGCTATCGCCTGGTGATCGACCTGGAGAATCAGGTGGTGCGCACCGTCGACGGCAGCGCCAGCTATGGCTTCGACGTGGATGCCTTCCGCAAATTCTGCCTGCTGAACGGCCTTGACGATATCGGCCTGACCCTGCAGAAGGCGGACATGATCCGGGCTTTCGAGGAACGCCACATCGCTTCGCAGCCTTGGCTGGCCAATACGATTTAATTTCATTTAAGAAATGTTGAGGACAGAGCACCGCTACGCTTAACTCTGTCCCACAATGGAAAGAATTATGAAAATTGCAGTCTTGCCGGGCGACGGCATCGGTCCGGAAATCATCAGCCAGGCAGTCAAGGTCCTGAATGCGCTGGGCGAATCGTTTGAAATGGAAACCGCGCCGGTCGGCGGCGCCGGTTACGAGGCGCACGGCCATCCGCTGCCGGAAGGTACGCTGAAACTGGCCAAGGAGGCCGATGCCGTGCTGTTCGGCTCGGTCGGCGACTGGAAGTACGATACCCTGGAGCGCCCGCTGCGCCCGGAACAGGCCATCCTCGGCCTGCGCAAGAACCTGAACCTGTTCGGCAACCTGCGTCCGGCCATCCTGTACCCGGAACTGGCGGGCGCCTCGACGCTAAAGCCGGAAGTTGTGTCCGGCCTGGATATCCTGATCGTGCGCGAACTGACCGGCGACATTTACTTCGGTCAGCCGCGCGGCGTGCGCGAATGCCCCGACGGCCCCTTCAAGGGCAGCCGCGAAGGCTTCGATACCATGCGTTACGCGGAACCGGAAATCCGCCGCATTGCCCACGTGGCATTCCAGGCGGCGCAAAAGCGCGGCAAGCGCCTGACTTCGGTCGATAAAGCCAACGTGCTGGAAACCTTTCAGTTCTGGAAAGATATCGTCACCGACGTGCACAAGGAATACCCGGACGTGGCGCTGGACCACATGTACGTCGATAACGCCGCCATGCAGCTGGTGCGCGCGCCGAAGAAATTCGATGTCATCGTCACCGGCAACATGTTCGGCGATATCCTGTCGGATGCCGCCGCCATGCTGACCGGCTCGATCGGCATGCTGCCGTCGGCGTCACTGGATGAAAACAACAAGGGCTTGTACGAGCCTTCGCACGGCTCGGCGCCGGACATTGCCGGCAAGGGCATCGCCAATCCGCTGGCGACCATCCTGTCGGCGGCAATGATGCTGCGTTACTCGCTCAATCGCGCCGAGCAGGCCGACCGCATCGAGAATGCCGTCAAGAAGGTGCTGGCGCAGGGCTTGCGCACAGGCGACATTTACGAAGAAGGCACGACGAAAGTCGGCACCGAGCAGATGGGCGACGCAGTGGTCAAGGCGCTGGCCTGACAAGACAGGAATTTTGAATCGGACGGCGGGGTGGCCCGCTCAGCACTGAAGGAAACATGATGAAACTGGTTGGCTTGGTGGGTTGGCGCGGCATGGTGGGTTCGGTCCTGATGCAGCGCATGCAGGAAGAAAAGGATTTCGATCATATCGAACCGGTGTTCTTCTCGACATCGAATGCGGGCGGCAAGGCTCCCGCGATGGCGAAGAAGGAAACCGCGCTCAAGGATGCCAGCAGCATCGATGAGCTGAAAAAATGCGACGTCATCATCACCTGCCAGGGCGGCGACTACACCACCGAGATTTTCCCGAAGCTGCGCGCGGCCGGCTGGGACGGCTACTGGATTGACGCGGCTTCCACGCTGCGCATGGCCGATGACGCCATCATCGTGCTCGACCCGGTCAACCAGCACGTCATCAAGGATGGCCTGAAGCGCGGCGTCAAGAACTACATTGGCGGCAACTGCACCAATTCCATCCTGCTGATGGGCGTCAACGGCCTGTTCCGCGAAGGCCTGGTCGAGTGGGTCAGTTCCATGACTTACCAGGCTGCTTCCGGCGGCGGCGCCAACCACATGCGCGAACTGCTGAAGGGCATGGGAGTGGTGCATGGTGCGGTCGCCGACGAGCTGGCGACGCCATCATCGGCCATCCTGGACATCGACCGCAAGGTGGCGCACACCATCCGCAACGATGTGCCTACCGAATACTTCCCGGCGCCGCTGGCCGGCGGTCTGATCCCCTGGATCGACAAGCAGCTCGACAATGGCCAGTCCAAGGAAGAGTGGAAGGGCCAGGCTGAAGTCAACAAGATCCTCGGCAATAGCCAGACGATCCCGGTGGACGGCCTGTGCGTGCGCATTGGCGCCATGCGCTGCCACAGCCTGGCGCTGACCCTGAAGCTCAAGAAGGATCTGCCGCTGACCGAGATCGAAAACATCATCAAGTCGGGCAATCCGTGGGTGAAGTGGGTGCCGAACGAGCGCTCCGTCACGGAAAAGGAACTGACCCCCGCTTCGATTACCGGCGGCCTGCAGATCGGCGTCGGCCGCGTGCGCAAGCTGAACATGGGCCCGGAATACCTGTCGGCATTCGTCATCGGTGATCAGTTGTTGTGGGGCGCCGCAGAGCCGCTGCGCCGCATGCTGCGCATCCTGCTGGAAGACTGATAAGCGACGTTGTTTGGCCGGACTGTTGTTGTCAGGTCGCAACATGGACCCGCCATGAACCCTGCCATAAAGGGTTCTGGCGGGTTTTGCGTCTGTTCAGAAGATGGTTACGCTTGCGCGCGTAAGTCCATGATGATATGTTAAAAGTTAGCAACAAAAAGATAACGATCGCCGCGGTGTTTGCGAAGTTTGCAACACGCTCCAAAGGAATGCCATCCTATGTCAATTAATATGCATTCAAGCAAACACAATCAGCTAGCTTCTTTTACCCGAAAAACCCTCAGTGCTGCGGTGGTGTCGGTCATGCTGGGCGGCAGCGCCTATGCTGCCGGACTCGGCAAGCTGACCGTGCTATCCGGCCTCGGACAACCGCTGCGCGCAGAAATCGAACTGACCGCGGTTTCGAAGGAGGAAGAGGGCACGATCGTGGCAAAACTGGCGTCGGCCGACGCCTATCGCCAAGCCAACATCGAATTCAATCCCGCGCTGTTTTCGCTGCGTTTCGCCATCGAAAACCGTGGATCGCGCCATTTCATCCGGGTCAGCTCTTCCCAGCCGATGAACGAGCCGTTCGTGGCCATGCTGGTGGAAGTCGGCGGGACGCGGAACCGGCTGGTGCGCGAATACACGTTCCTGCTCGATCCGGTCGATCTGCGCCGGGGCCAGGCGACGCAGATTGCCGCAACCCCGACTACGCCTGCACGTCCCGCTGCCGCACCGGCAGCGCGAGGCGTTACCACCGAAGATCGCGGCATCCGCACCACGGTGGTGGCGCAACAGGAAGCGACGCAGCGGCCGCTGCCCGCGCAGACGCAACCGGCGCCGGCGCGTCGTGCAGCGCCGGTGGAATCGCGCACTGCCGCGGCCAGCCCCGCTGCTACAGCGAGTCCTGCTGCCGAGAGCGACGACAGCTACAAGGTCAAACAGGGCGACACGCTGGCGAGCATTGCCGGCCAGGTCAAGCCCGAGGGGGTTTCACTCGACCAGATGCTGGTGGCGTTGTACCGCAACAACCCGAACGCTTTCGCAGGCAATAACATGAACCGCCTGCGCGCCGGTCAGATCCTGACCGTGCCGAATGCCGATGCCGCCAAGGCAGTCGGCAAATCCGAGGCGCGCAGCGTGATCGTTGCACAGTCTGCCGATTTCAATGCCTATCGCAACAAGCTCGCAGGCCAGGTGGCTGCCTCCACGCAGGGGCAGGGCGCGGAAGCCAGCCAGAGCGCGGGCGGCAAGATCACCACGCAAGTCGAAGACAAGGCTGGCACTGCGGCCGATTCCAAGGATAAGCTGAAGCTGTCGAATGCCGGCGCCAGCAAGGATGCCGGCAGCGGCGCAGGCGCAGGCAAGGGCACGGTTTCGTCGGAAGACCTCATTGCCAAGGAGCGGGCGCTGGCCGAAGCCAATGCGCGCGTCAAGGAGTTGGAGCGTAACGTTACCGACTTGCAGAAACTCCTGGAAATCAAGAACAAGGATCTGGCTGCGCAGCAGGCCCAGGCGCAAGCACAGGCGCAGGCCGCTGCCAAGCCGGCAGCCGGTGCTGCGGCGCCGGTCACGCCGGCCGTGCCGGCACAGCCGGCGCCTGCTGCTTCGACGCCGCCGGCCGCGGATGCCGCGGCACAGCCGGCAACGCCGGCAGGCCAGGCCGCAGCGCCTGCGGAGGCACCGTCCGCCACGCCGGCGGAAGGACAGCCCGGCGCCACGGATGCGCAGCAGCCGGCAGACCAGGCCGCAGCGGACTCTGCCGCAGAAGCGGCAAGCCCCGCCGAAGGCGCGGCGCCTGCGGCGGAAACGGCGCCCGAGCCTGAAGCCAAGCCGGTGGCACCGCCACCTCCGCCCCCGGTTGAAACCAGTTTCATCGACGACCTGCTCGGCAATCCGCTGTTGCTGGCCGCTGTTGGCGGCGTCCTGGTGGCAGGGCTGGCAGCGTTCGGCATCTTCTCGCGGCGCCGCAAAAAGGCCGCTGAGGCTTACGATGACAGCATGCTTGCCGACTCCAGCCTGAAAGCCAACTCGCTGTTCGGTTCCACCGGCGGCCAGAGCGTCGACACCAGCAACAGCGTGTTCAATTCGAGTTTTGCCCCGGCAGTCAGCCAGCTCGACACCAATGAGGTCGATCCGGTCGCCGAGGCCGATGTGTACATCGCTTACGGTCGCGATGCCCAGGCTGAGGAAATTCTGAAGGAAGCGCTGCGCACCCAGCCTGAACGCCATGCGGTGCGCCTGAAACTGCTGGAAATTTATTCCGGCCGCAACGACGTGCGCGCTTTTGAAACACTGGCAACCGAGCTCTACAGCATGACCAAGGGCGAGGGCGAAGCCTGGCAGGAAGCCGCTGCCATGGGCGTGGCACTGGATCCGAACAATCCGCTGTATGCCGGCGCGCAGGCATCCGCGGCGACCGGCGATGGCGCCGCCGCCGGCGATGTGGCGGAAGAAGACGCCACGCTGGACGAATTGCTGAGCACGGCCGATCCGAACGGCGCGCTGGGCGTGAATTCGACGTATTTCGACGACACCATGCACGCGGTGTCGCCAGCACCGGCGCCGGCAGCGGAGCCTGCTGCGTCATCGAACAGCCTGGATTTCGACCTCGATGGCCTGTCGGCGGCAGCGCCACAGGCACCGGCACCGGCGCCGGCGCCAAAGGCAGCGGCGGATAGCGGCGTCATGGACTTCGACCTCGAGCTGCCGCAGTCTTTCGCGGCTGCGCCGACAGCGACGGGCGGCGATTTGCATGCCGACGACCTGGCGTTCAATGTGCCCGAAGTGCCGAGCCTGTCGCAAGCCAAGCCGGCCGCTGCGCCCGCACAGGCGGCCTCACTGGATATCGACCTGTCCGACATCAGCCTGGACCTGGGCGCGCCGACGACTGCGCCGGTTGCCGAGGCGCCGACGCTGGAGTTTTCGACTGGCGATACCCGCTTCGACCTGACGCAAAGCGCTGCCGACTTCGACGCGCCGCAGGGCGGCTTCGAAGACAGCCTGATCACCGAAGCGGATGCCGAAGCGACGCCGGACTCCGAAATGGCGACCAAGCTGGACCTGGCGATTGCCTATCAGGAAATTGGCGACCGCGAGGGTGCGCGCGAGTTGCTGGATGAAGTCATCAAGGGCGGCAATCCGGAGCAGTCGGAAAAGGCGCGCTCGCTGCTGCACAGCCTGGCCTGATACGGCATGGCACAATGGAGGGCGCAACGCGGTTGCGCCCTTTTTCTTTTTGTACGCTGGCGGGAAACTCTGAATTGAAACGCATTGCGCTAGGTCTCCAGTACGATGGCGCGCCCTGGCATGGCTGGCAGACGCAGCCCGATGGCCATACCGTGCAGGATCGCCTGGAAGCGGCGCTGCAACGCTTCGTCGGCGCGCGCATCGATACCGTTTGCGCCGGTCGCACCGATGCAGGGGTGCATGCGCTGGGACAGGTGGTGCACTTCGATGCTGCCGTCGAGCGCGATATGTTTTCCTGGGTGAGGGGCGTCAACGCCTTCCTGCCGCCTTCCATCAAGGTGCGCTGGGCATGCGAAACGATGCCAGATGCCAGCGGCGGGCAATTCCATGCGCGCTTCTCGGCGCGCAGCCGCACTTACCATTACCTGTTGCACAACCATGCGGCGCCGTCGCCGCTGCTGGCGGGCAGGGCCGGCTGGACATTCCGTCCGCTGGATCTCGCGGCAATGCGCGAGGCCGCCGGCCTGCTGCGCGGCACCCATGATTTTTCCGCATTCCGCGCAGCAGAGTGCCAGGCTCGGTCGCCCGTGCGCACGCTGGAAAGGCTCGATATCGCCAGCCGTGGCGAGCTGATCACCTTCACCCTGAGCGCCAATGCATTCCTGCACCACATGGTGCGCAATATCGTCGGCGCGCTGGTGGCGGTCGGCAATGGCAAGCAGGCGCCCGCCTGGTTGGGGGAGGTCCTGGCGGGGCGCGACCGCAGCCGGGCTGCGCCCACCTTCATGCCTGATGGCCTCTACCTGGCCAGTGTCGACTACGATGCGGCGTGGGGCTTGCCGCAGGATGCAGGCCAGGTTTTCTGGATGTGACGGCCTGCGCGGAACGGGTATACTCCCGTATTTGTCCCTGAACCACACTGAAAGCAGCGCCAGTTGCGGCGCACGCCGACCATGACACAGCGTACCCGAATCAAGATTTGCGGATTGACCCGGCTGGAAGACGTGCAGGCCGCTGCTGCTGCCGGCGCCGATGCGCTGGGATTCGTGTTCTATGACAAGAGCCCGCGCCACGTCGATGCCGCCACTGCGCGCGCGCTGATCGACCATCTGCCGCCATTCGTCACGCCGGTCGGGCTGTTCGTCAATGCCGGCGCCGAACAGGTGGCACAGGTGCTGGCGACGGCGCCAATTGCGTTGTTGCAATTCCATGGCGACGAAAGCATCGCCGAATGCGCGCAGATTGCCGCCCGGGTGAAACGCCCCTTCCTGCGGGCGCTGGCGGTGAAAGCGGATACGCAGCCCGCCGATTTGGTAGAATATGAGCGGCAATGCCGTTCTTCCAGTGAATGGTTTGCCGGTTTGCTGCTCGATGCCTTTGTCGAAGGTTATGGCGGCGGCGGAAAGGTATTCGATTGGTCCCTCATTCCAAAAGAAATCGCGCCTCGGCTCGTTTTGAGTGGTGGCTTGAACGCACGCAACGCCACTGAGGCGGTGCAGCGGATTCGCCCGTGGGCAGTCGACGTCAGCAGCGGCGTCGAAGCCGCCAAGGGCATCAAGGACCCGGCCCTGATACGGGCCTTCATCGGCGCGGTGCGCGCCGCCGACACGGCGCCAGCCGCCGTGCAAACTCTGGAATAGACTTCATGACGCAAACGAACCAGCCTGCCGCAGCAGGCCAGACCATCGCTTACGACTTGCCTGACAATAAAGGGCATTTCGGCCCCTACGGCGGCAGCTTTGCTTCCGAAACCCTGACCGAAGCGCTGCGTGAATTGCAGGATGCCTATGCGCGCTACAGCAACGATCCGGAATTCATCGCCGAGTTCGAGTACGAACTCAAGCATTTCGTCGGTCGCCCCAGCCCGATCTACCATGCGAAACGCTGGTCGGAAATGCTCGGTGGCGCGCAAATCTACTTCAAGCGCGAAGACCTGAATCATACCGGCGCGCACAAGATCAACAACGTCATCGGCCAGGCATTGCTGGCCAGGCGCATGGGCAAGACCCGCATCATTGCCGAGACAGGCGCCGGCCAGCACGGCGTGGCCACGGCCACCATCTGTGCGCGTTTCGGCCTGGAATGCATCGTTTACATGGGCAGCGAAGACGTGCGCCGGCAGATGCAGAACGTCTATCGCATGGAAATCCTGGGCGCCAAAGTGGTGCCGGTCGAATCCGGTTCCAAGACCCTCAAGGATTCGCTCAATGAAGCCATGCGCGACTGGGTCACCAACGTCGGCAATACCTTCTACATCATCGGCACCGTGGCCGGCCCGCATCCCTATCCGATGATGGTGCGCGACTTCCAGAAGGTGATCGGCGAGGAATGCCTGCAGCAGATGCCGGAGATGACAGGGCGCCAGCCCGACTACGTGGTGGCTTGCGTGGGCGGCGGCTCCAATGCGATGGGCATCTTTTACCCGTACATCCCGCATGCGGACGTCAAGCTGGTCGGCGTGGAGGCCGCCGGCGACGGCATCGAGTCCGGCCATCACGCGGCTTCGCTGACGGCGGGTTCGCCCGGCGTCCTGCACGGCAACCGCACCTACCTGCTGCAGGACGAAAACGGCCAGATCATCGAGACCCATTCGGTTTCCGCCGGCCTGGATTATCCCGGCGTCGGTCCCGAGCATGCCTGGTTGAAGGATAGCGGCCGCGCCGAATACGTCACCATCACCGACAAGGAAGCGCTCAAGGCTTTCCATGACTGCTGCCGCATCGAAGGCATCATTCCGGCGCTGGAATCGTCCCATGCCCTGGCGTATGCGGCCAAGCTGGCGGCGACCCTGCCGAAGGATAAAATCATCCTGGCCAATCTTTCCGGCCGTGGCGACAAGGACATGCATACCGTCGCCGAATGGAAGGACCGCACCTAAACTACTGTCCCATGTCACGAATCCAATCCACATTTGCCGCGCTGGCGGCGCAAAAACGCAAGGGCCTGATCCCCTTCATTACCGCGGGCGATCCCGCTCCCGAGCTGACCGTGCCGCTGATGCATGCGCTGGTGGCCGGCGGCTCCGACATACTCGAGCTGGGCGTGCCGTTTTCGGATCCGATGGCCGAGGGCCCGGTGATCCAGCGCGCCTGCGAGCGCGCCCTGAAATTCAATGTCGGCATGCGCGACGTGCTCGGCTACGTGCGCGAATTCCGCAAGACCAATGCCACCACCCCGGTGGTGCTGATGGGCTATGCCAATCCGATCGAGCGCATGGGCCGCGATGCCTTCATCGAGGCGGCCGCGGAAGCCGGCGTGGATGGCAGCATCGTGGTCGATTATCCGCCGGAAGAGTGCGAGGAATTCGCCACGAAGATGCAGCAGAAGGGCATCGACCCGATCTTCCTGCTGGCGCCGACGTCTACCGAGGAGCGCATGCAGCAGGTGGCGCGTTACGGCAGCGGTTTTTCCTATTACGTTTCCCTGAAAGGCGTGACCGGCGCGCAGCACATCGACACCGCTGAAGTGGCGGCCAAGATCGCCGTCGTGCGCCGCCACGTCAAGTTGCCGATCGGCGTCGGCTTCGGCATCCGCGATGCCGCCACCGCCAAGGCCGTGGCCAGCGTCGCCGATGCGGTCGTGATCGGCAGTCGCATCATCCAGGAACTGGAAAACACCCCGCGCGAGCAGGCGGTGGCAGCGGTGCAGGCGTTCATTGCCGGCATCCGCCAGGCTTTGGACGAATAGGTTGCGGTTCGCCCGGCGCTCCTTTAGGATGGCTGCCGACAAAGGCTTGCGTGGCAATGTGTGTTAGTCTTAATGCAACATATATTGCCGCAGATAAACAAAAACTGTAATTTGACAGAAACAAAAGAAAGAGGCGCCATGAGTTGGCTAGAAAAACTGCTCCCGCCGCGCATCCAGCGCAGCGATACCGCTTCCCGCAAATCGGTGCCGGAAGGCCTGTGGGTCAAGTGCCCCTCCTGCGAGGCGGTACTCTATCGCACCGACCTGGATTCCAACCTGCATGTCTGCCCGAAGTGCGATCATCACATGCGCATTCGCGCGCGTGACCGCCTGGATGCGCTGCTGGATCCGGAGGGCCGCTATGAAATCGGCCAGGAAATCCTGCCGGTGGATACGCTCAAGTTCAAGGACAGCAAGAAGTACCCGGACCGCCTGAAGTCGGCGCTGGAAGCCACCGGCGAAACCGATGCGCTGATCGTTTTGGGCGGCGCGATCATGACGCTGCCGGTCGTGGCGGCCTGCTTCGAATTCGAATTCATGGCCGGTACCATGGGCGCCGCAGTCGGCGAGCGCTTCGTGCGCGGCGCGCAGGCGGCGCTGGAACAGAAGGTGCCGTTCATCTGCATCGCCGCTTCCGGCGGCGCGCGCATGCAGGAAGGCCTGATGTCGCTGATGCAGATGGCCAAGACCACCTCCATGCTGACCAAGCTGTCCGAGAAAAAGCTGCCGTTCATCTCGGTGCTGACCGATCCGACCACCGGCGGCGTGTCCGCATCGTTCGCCTTCATGGGCGACGTCGTCATTGCCGAGCCCAAGGCGCTGATCGGCTTCGCCGGCCAGCGCGTGATCGAAAATACCGTGCGCGAAAAGCTGCCGGAAGGCTTCCAGCGCGCCGAATTCCTGCTGCAAAAGGGCGCCATCGACATGATCGTCGATCGCCGCCACATGCGCGAGGAAATCGCCCGCCTGCTGGCGCTGTTGCAGAACCAGGCTGCCGAGGTGGTGGCCTGATCGGGGCCTGAGCCAGGCCCGGGACCGGCGCCAGGCGCAGCAGCCCGAACCGCGGTCAGGTTCGGGCTTTTTACTTTCCGTTTCGACTGTCATTTACACGCCATGCAAAATCCTCCCGTCACCCTGGCCGACTGGCTGTTGCGCCTTGAATCCCTCCATCCGAAAGCGATCGACCTCGGCCTCGAACGCGTCGCCGCCGTCCGCGACAGACTGGGCATCGCTTTCGATTGCCCAGTGATCACGGTGGGCGGCACCAACGGCAAGGGTTCCACCTGCGCCATGCTGGACTCGATGCTGCGCACGGCCGGTTACAAGGTCGGCTTGTACACCTCGCCGCATCTGCTGCATTTCAACGAGCGCGCGCGCATCGGCGGCGTCGCCGCCAGCGACGCCGAGCTGGTGGCGCAGTTTGCCGCGGTGGACGCAGCGCGCGGCGACATTTCGCTGACATATTTCGAATTCACCACGCTGGCAATCCTGCGGCTGTTTGCGCAGGCGGGGCTGGACGTCGTGATCCTGGAAGTCGGCATGGGCGGCCGCCTGGATGCGGTCAACGTCATCGACGCCGATGTCGCCATCGTCACCAGCATCGATATCGACCATGCCGAATATCTCGGCGAAACGCGCGAACAGATCGGCTTCGAAAAGGCGGGGATTTTTCGCGCCGGCGCCGCCGCGATCTGCAGCGACCCGGTGCCACCGCAATCGCTGCTGGCGCATGCCGAAGCGATCGGCGCCGACCTCTGGCTGCTCGGCCGCGATTTCAATTACTCCGGCGACAAGCAGCAATGGAATTATGGTGGCCGCGGCCAGCGCCGCAATGCGCTGGCCTATCCGAGCCTGCGCGGCGCCAATCAGCTGCTGAATGCCTGCGCCGCGCTGGCGGCGCTGGAAATCCTGCGCATGCGCCTGCCGGTCGGCGCGCAGGAAGTCCGTACGGGCCTGGTGCTGGTGGATCTGCCGGGGCGCTTCCAGGTGCTGCCGGGGCGCCCGGCAGTGGTGCTGGACGTTGCGCACAACCCGCACGCGGCGGCGACGCTGGCGCGCAATCTCGACAACATGGGCTTCCATCCCTACACCTGGGCGGTGTTCGGCGCCATGCAGGACAAGGACATCGAGGGCGTCATTGCCCACCTCAAGGACCGTGTCGACCACTGGTGCCTGACCGACCTGCCGCTACCGCGCGCGGCGTCCGCTGCGGTGCTACGGGAGCAACTGCTGGCCGCCGGGGTGCAGGAGAGCGCCGAATCCAGCGTTGCATGTTTTGCCACGCCTGCGCAAGCGTATGCGCACGCGATCAACAGAGCCGGGGAGAATGATAGAATTGTGGTTTTCGGCTCCTTCCTGACTGTCGCCGGCGTGATGGAAGCCCGCAACCACTGAACTGATCGCATGAGCTTGTTCTCGTTTTTCCGCAAAAACAAGCAAGACACCCATGGCGGCGCCGGAGAACAATACCGCGCTGTCGACGAACCCGCTCCCGCACGTGCGCGCAGCCGGCGCAAGGCGTCCGGCGCCGAGTCCGAGGATCCGATCCTGCCGGAGAAAAAGCGCGCACGCCGCCGCCTGACCGGCGCCGTGGCGCTGGTGCTTGCCGTCGTCATCGGCTTGCCTATGGTCCTTGATTCCGAGCCGAAGCGGCCGGTACAGGATATCGAAATCAGCATACCTTCGCGCGACCAGGCGCCCCTGTCGCGCCGTCTGCAGCCAGGTGCCGATCCGGCTGAAGCCGTGCTCGAGCCGGTCGAGGGCGGCGTGACGGCTGCGCCGGTCGCAGCACCGCAATCAGCACCGCAATCAGCGGCTGCAGCTGCCACTGCTGACAGGACGGCAACGTCCGCCAGCGAGGCCGCGCCCGCTGCCGCCGCTCGCAGCCGCGAAACTGCTGCCGCTTCTGCGCCTGCGCGGGTTGCACCTGCTGCACCGGCCGCACCGGCCGCGCCGGCAGTACCCGCTGCGGCCGAGACCCCGCTCAGGAAGCCATCGTCTCAGGCGCCCGCCACAACGTCTGCGCCACCCGCTGCGCCATCCGCGGATGTGCGCGACCGCGAAGCGGCGCGTGCGCTGGCCATCCTGGAGGGCAAGCCAGCGCCGGCGGCCAGCGCAGCCGCCAAGCCGGCACGGTATACCGTTCAGGTGGCAGCGCTGGCAAGCCAGGAAAAAATCGACGAGTTGCGCAACAAGCTGAAGGCGGCAGGCATCGCCAGCCAGGCTTCCAAAGTGCCGACTGCCAGCGGCGAGCGCACGCGCGTGCGCGTGGGGCCTTTCGCCAGCAAGGAGGACGCCGAGGCAATGCGCGCGCGCCTGGTCAAGCTGGGCCTGAACGGCACGCTGGTGCCGCTGGACTGATGACCGGGGAATTGCGGAAAGCAGCGCGTGACGATATTCGATTTTCTGGTCCTGTTTGTCCTGATTTGCTCGATTGTCATCAGCACCCTGCGCGGCCTGGTCAAGGAAATGCTGTCGCTGTTGGGCTGGCTGGTCGCGCTCGTGGTCGCCAATGCCTGGGGCGACGACCTGGCCCCCCTGCTCGCGGACCTGGTGCCCGGCGAACTCGTGCGCCTCATCATCGCCTTCATCGCGCTGTTTATTGGCGTAAGATTATTGATGGGACTCTTTGCGCTGGCAGTCGATGCGATCATCCGCCACAGCGGCCTGAGCGTCGCGGACCGTGGATTGGGCGGCCTGTTCGGCCTGGCGCGCGGGCTGGTGCTGGTGCTGGCGGCAGTGCTGCTGTGCGGCCTGACAGCAATCCCGCAGCAGTCGTTCTGGAAAAATGCCTTGTTCAGTCCGCTGGCGGAAACCGCCGCGCTGACGGCGCTGCCCTATCTGCCCGGCACAATGGCGCAGAAAGTGAAGTACTGATATTTTGTCTTAGTTGAGGAGCCCACCATGTGTGGCATAGTCGGCGTCATATCCCACTCCCCGGTCAACCAGCTGATTTACGATGCCTTGCTGCTGCTGCAACATCGCGGTCAGGATGCAGCCGGTATTGCAACCAATCACGGCAACAAGTTTTCCATGCACAAGGCCAATGGCATGGTGAAGGACGTGTTCCGCACGCGTAACATGCGTTCGCTGCCCGGCAATGCCGGTGTCGGCCAGGTGCGCTATCCCACTGCCGGTTCGGCCAGCAGCGAGGAAGAAGCGCAGCCGTTCTACGTGAATGCGCCGTTCGGCATCATCTTCGCGCACAACGGCAACCTGACCAACTGGGAACAGCTCAAGATCGAGATGTTCAAGAACGACCGCCGTCACATCAACACCGATTCCGATTCTGAAGTCCTGCTGAACGTGCTGGCGCACGAAATCCAGGAAGCCACCAGCGGCTATTCGCTCGACCCGGCGGCGCTGTTCAAGGCGGTCTCGGTCCTGCACAAGCGCGTGCGCGGTTCCTACGCCGTCGTGGCGCAGATCGCCGGCTACGGCATGCTCGCCTTCCGCGATCCCTACGGCATCCGGCCGCTGTGCATCGGCGTCAATGAGGGCGAGAAGGGCATTGAGTACATGGTGGCCAGCGAATCGGTGGCGCTGGAAGGCTCGGGCTTCCGCTTCCTGCGCGACGTCACGCCTGGCGAAGCGGTCTTCATCGACCAGGACCGCAATTTGCACAACCTGCAGTGCGCAGACAACCCGGTGCTCAATCCCTGCGCCTTCGAATTCGTCTACTTCGCCCGCCCCGACTCGGTCATCGATGGCGCCTCGGTGTATGCCACGCGCCTGAAGATGGGCGAATATCTGGCGGAAAAAGTGCGCCGCCAGTTTTCCAGGGGCGACATCGACGTGGTCATGCCGATTCCCGATTCCTCGCGCCCGGCCGCCATGGAACTGGCGCACAAGCTCAATCTGGGCTACCGCGAAGGCCTCATCAAGAACCGTTACATCGGCCGCACTTTCATCATGCCGGGGCAGGGCGTGCGCAGGAAATCGGTGCGCCAGAAGCTTAATACCATCGGCGCAGAATTCAAGGGCAAGAACGTGCTGCTGGTGGACGACTCCATCGTGCGCGGCACCACCAGCCGAGAAATCGTGCAGATGGCGCGCGAAGCCGGCGCCCGTAAGGTGATCTTCGCGTCGGCGGCGCCGCCGGTGAAATTTCCCAACGTGTACGGCATTGACATGCCGACCCGCAAGGAACTGATAGCTTCGGGCCGCACGGAAGAAGAGGTTTGCCGTGAAATCACGTCCGACGCGCTGGTCTATCAGGACGTGGATGACCTGGTGCGCTCGATTTCCGATGTCAATCCTGCCCTGCGGCGCTTCGAAGCTTCCTGCTTTACCGGCGACTACATTACCGGCGACATTTCGCGCGATTATCTCGACCGCATCGAGTTTGCACGCAACAATCCCAAGCCTGTCAATGAAGACCTGGTGCGCTCGCAGCTGAACCTGAATCTTGCGCACAGCGACTGAGGCCGGATACGTTTCGGATCTGAAATGAACGACAGTAAAAAGTACGGGTTTACCACGACCATTCTGCACAGCGACCGGCAGAAAGCCATCGAACACGGTTCGCTGCACAAGCCTATTCATACCTCGGTTGCCTTCGGCTACAGGGATGCGCGCGAACTTGCGAAGGTATTTCAGGGCAAGCAAGCCGGCTACCGCTATGGCCGCCAGGGCAATCCCACCGTTTCTGCGCTGGAAGACAAGATCAACCGCATGGAAGAGGGCCTGGTAAGCCTGTGCTTTGCGACCGGCATGGCGACCATCGGCGCCCTGCCACAGGCGCTGCTGCGCAAGGGCGATCACGTGGTCTCCTCGGCTTTTTTATTCGGCAATACCAACAGCCTCTGGCAAACCGTGAACGCGCAGGGTATCGATGTTTCCTTCGTCGATGCCACCGCGGTCGCCAATGTCGAGGCGGCATTGCGTCCCGAGACGCGCATCGTGTTTGTCGAAACCATTGCCAACCCGCGCACCCAGGTTGCCGACCTGGCGCGCATCGGCGAACTGTGCCGTCGGCGCGGCATCCTGTACGTGGTCGATAACACCATGACCTCGCCCTACCTGTTCCGACCGAAGCAGGTGGGCGCCGGCCTGGTGCTCAATGCCCTGACCAAGTCGATCGGCGGCCATGGCAATGCGCTTGGCGGCGCCCTGACCGATACCGGTGAATATGACTGGAGCGTATTTCCGAACATTTACGACAATTACCGGCGCTATCCGCCGCCGCAGTGGGGCATGGCACAGTTGCGCGCCAAGGCCTTGCGCGATTTCGGCGCGGCGCTGGGCCCGGAAGCGGCGCACCACCTGGCAGTGGGCGCGGAGACCATGGCGCTGCGCATCGAGCGCGAATGCACCAGTGCGCTGGCGCTGGCGCAGGCCCTGGAAGCCGACCCGCGCGTAGCGGCAGTGCATTATCCCGGCCTGGCGTCGCATCCGCAGCATGCGCTGGCGCAGGAATTGTTCAAGGGCTTTGGCGGCCTGCTCAGTTTCGAACTGCAGGACGGCATCGATTGCTTCGATTATCTCAATCGCTTGCAGCTGGCTATACCAGCAAGCAATCTGGGGGATACCCGCACGCTGGTCATTCCTGTCGCGCATACGATTTTTCACGAGATGGGCGCAGAGCGGCGCGCCAGCATGGGCATAGCCGAATCGCTGATCCGGGTATCGGTCGGCATCGAGGATACGGTCGATCTCGTCGAGGACTTCAGGCAGGCGCTCGACGCCTGATCGCCGGGATTTTCAGGGCAGCAGGGTGCGTGCCGCTGCGCGCTCGAGCGCAGGCGCATGCTCTGCCTGGCGTTGGGCGCGCAAGCGTTCCAGCAGCGCCTGCGGCCTGTCCGCATGCAGCAGCAGGCCGGCATGGCGGTCCTTCAGAAAACCTTGTCCCGTCATGTGCTGCAGAAAAGCCAGCAAGCCATCGTAGTAGCCGGCAACGTTCAGCAAGCCCACCGGCTTGTCGTGCAGGCCAAGCTGCGCCCAGGTCAGTGCCTCGAACAATTCTTCCATGGTGCCGATACCGCCGGGCATGGCGACGAATCCATCCGACAGTTGCGCCATCATGGCCTTGCGTTCGTGCATATCTTTAACGACATGTAATTGCGTCAAGCCATGGTGCCCGACTTCCAGTTCCATTAAAGCTTGCGGGATGATGCCGGTAACGCTGCCGCCCAGGCGCATGACTTCATCGGCGATCACGCCCATGAGGCCGACCTTGCCGCCGCCGTACACCAGCGCGATGCCGTGGCTTACCATTTCGCGCGCCATGCCGCGCGCCGCTTCGGCATAGACCGGATCGAAACCGGCAGCCGCACCGCAATAGACGCAAAGGGATTTCATCGTTTCGTTCAATTGGAAGAGATTGCAGAATAGTACTGTTTATCTGCTGCTTCAGCCGCGCGGATTTCTGCAATGACGAGATCCTGGACTCGGGCATTCAAGCCAAGCGCGACATGGCCGACGCCGGAAATTGCAATATTGCGGGCGCCAGCCAGGTGCGACGAGGATTGCGGCGCGATGATGTTGTCCTGGTGCGTGTACACCGACACGAACAGCTTGCGCCAGCCGGGATCTTCGCGCGCTTCGAGCTGGCGCAGCCATTCGCTGGCGCAGCCGTCGCCGGCATCGGGATCCCAGGTCATTTGCGTGCAATTGTCCCCCAGTCCGAAGCCGGCCAGGCCGGTGCCGCGGTGCGGGGTGCCCAGCGTGATGATGCGTGCGATATGCCCGGCGCCGTGCGCGCACAGCCAGGCGCGCGCGACCAGGCCGCCCATGCTGTGCGCCACCAGCACCACGCGCTTGCCGCCGCTGGCGCGATGCAATTCAGTGATGGCCCGCTGCAGCGCCGGCACGAAGTTGTCGATATCGCCGAACATGGGTTCCAGGCTGACGGCATGGTGAGTGATACCGGCTTCGCGCAAGCGCCGGCTCATGTCGTGCCAGTAACCGCTGTTGCAGCCGTAGCCATGGATCAGCAGCACCGGCAATCCCTGCGCGCCAGGTGCCTCACGGCACGTGAAGGCGAAAAACGGCATGGTCCATGACGACGTCAGCATGGTCGATCTGAACTCTTCAAGGAACAGGCGCAGCGCCTTGTGCGGGCCCAGGCGATGTTCCGGCGGGGTGGGGCTGCGTATGCGCCAGGACAGGCGAAAATTATTCGCGGTAATCAGCATGCGCAGCGCCAGGATGATGCCTGTCGCAAGCAACGCCGCGGCAGCGAGCGGCAAGCCGCCGGCACGCATGAACGCCCAGGCGATGACAACGCCGAGGATAAATTGCACCAGCAATAAGATTTTGCACAACCTGGCAACCATGAATACGGAAAATGCGAGTGTGTATTGTCCCGCAGTGTAGCGTGCCACAGGCAAGGATGCCTGCCGATGCCGGGCGATGCGATGGCGCCTTGCGTCAGGCAGACTTCCCGGCATGCGCGCGCGGCGCAGGCGGGCGGCATGTCACCAGGCGCGTGCCTGCCAGTCTGTCATGCAGGAACTGGCGTTGCGGATCAAGGTAGATAGTCATCGCCCATAGTGCCATGTTGAGCGCGGGCGCTGCCACCATCATCCAGGCTTGCATGTCCAGCGCCTTGGCCAGAGCAAGGCCGGGCAGGAACCAGAGCCAGGCCAGGAGGAAGCGCGCGATGGCGCGCCATGCGGGCGGCGGCTGGCCGTGCCGGTCCACCAGGCGGATATGCCAGGTTTTCATCGGCAGGGTCTGGCCGCCGTGGGTCCAGAACCAGACGAAATAGGCGCCCGCAACCAGAAACAGCCAGACCTGCTGTGCATGGCGCAGCTCAAGCGCATGGCGCTGCTGCAACAGGATCGAAAACAGGAAACCGGCAAAAAACAGCACGCCGAACAGCAGCATGGCTTCGTACAATATGCTGGCAAGGCGGCGTTTCAGCGGAGGGGCGAAAGTATCCAACAGGGAGCGATCTTTATTTTTATCCGGGTTTTGCGAAGCACGGCGTGCTGCCGGCGCCGCTCGCATCGGCAGGCTCAGGGGAGCATGCCGGACGGCATCGGTGTGGCCGGCGCCGGCGCTGGGGCATCTGCTGGCGCAGGCGGCGTGGCCGGTGCTGCGGCAGGTTCAGCCGGGGGGGATGGTAGCACAGGCGCCGCGGTTTGCGCGGCTTCTGTCTTGCTGCGGCTGGTCGGTACGCGCCGCAGTCCGGCGCCGTTTTTCCGTTCCGCTTTGGCGGCCAGTTTCCGTTTTTCCTCTTCCGGCAGGTTCTGGTACTGCTCCCATTTTGCCGTTTTTTGCCCGGCATCGAGCTTTCTGGCGCGTACATAGCTTTCGCGCGCGGCGTGGCGCTGTTCTGGCGTCAGTTGTGCCCATTCGCGCATGCGTGTCTGCAGGCGCTGCTGCTCTGCAGGCGCCATCTTGTCGAAACGCGCGGCGATTTCCAGCCATTTTTTCTTGCGCACGGGATCAAGGCCGTTCCACTCGTTTGCCAGCGGCGCCAATGCCTGGCGCTGCGCCGTCGTCAATCCAGACCAGGAGGGCGGCGGGCTGGGTACTGATACGGCATTTGCATGTGCGGCAGCCGCTGGCGCCGCATCCGCGACCGGCTGCGCCTGTTCGCGCGAGCAGGCGCCTAGCGCCACTGCGACCAGCGTGACTGCTGTCGCCCGGCACATCAGGGCGCCGGCATGCCGGGAGAGCCGCATTCGCGCCATGCCTATTCATCCCTCCTGGCGAGATAGGCGGTGAAGCCGCGATCGACATAAGCCGATACCGGCAGGTCGTCCGACAGGACGGCAACGTCGATTTCTGCCAGTTCGGCGATATGCTGTTCCTGTTCGAACTGGTACAGGCCGATGAATATTATCGCGCCCGCCAGCAGGGGCGTGGCGATGCCCAGTCGGCCGAGCCAGGAAAGCGGCTGCTGCAGCTGTTCGCCGAAGCCGCCTGCCAGCGCCATGAAATTCACCCGCTGCAGCAGCGGCTCCGGCCGTTTGCGCGCAAGCGCGCGCTTGCGCGCCGCCGCCAGGCGCTCGGCAGTGGCGACCGGGAAGTCATCCAGGTTCTGGTCAAGCGCATGCTTGACCTGGTAGGCGAAATTCAGTTCTTTTGCATTCATAGGTCAATCCCCCTGGCTTTCAAGGCACGTGCAAGGGTGTGAGTTGCTCTTGAGCAATGTGTTTTGACACTGCCTTCCGTGCATCCCATTGCCGCCGCAGTTTCGGCCACATCCAGCTCTTCCCAGTAACGCATAAGGAAGGCCTGGCGTTGACGATCCGGCAGTTTTTGCACTTCCTCGTCGATGATGGCAAGGATTTGCGCGCGCTCCAGCTGATCCGCCCCGGATTCGGCAACCGCAGACCCCGGCTCGGCGGCGAAGCTTTCGAGCAGGTCGTATTCATCGTCTTCGGCACGGTCGCCCGCCAGGCTGGAAAAAAGACTGACCCAGGTATTGCGGACTTTTTCGCGCCGAAAGTGATCGAGAATGGTGTTCTGAAGAATGCGCTGAAACAGCGGCGCCAGTTGCGCTGCCGGCTTGTCGCCGTATTTTTCGGCGAGGCGGATCATGGCATCCTGCACGATATCGAGCGCCGCTTCTTCCTTGTGGACGGCGTAAACGGCCTGTTTGAAAGCGCGGCGCTCGACATTTTCGAGAAAGTCGGAAAGTTCTTTGTCGGTTGCCATGCGGAAAATGGAGCGTGTCGCGGGGTTGCTGCTGCCCTGAAAGAGCTGCCCGAAGGCGAGAAGTGACATGCCTAATGGCAATTTGTTCGCATGCTAGCAAAAAAGCCGTCACCTGTGCTGATTTTTCTGCAAAATCCTTGATTTCAAAGGGAATTGACGGAATATTACTTGACCAAAACGAGGTGACGCATTAACGTATCATTCCCTTCGACATCCCGAAGGGATCCAACGTCCGCCCGCATCCGGCCCAAGATGCTGAATGCATGGCGGGCATGCTTCACTTTGCAAGCTGTTTGCTCTAACCCACGCCACAAGCGTGAGGAACTGTAAGCCTGTGCAGACAGGCTTTTCGCGTTGCTTTGGATCCCATGGCCGAACGAAAGGCGCTTAGCGCTGGTTTGAACCGCGTCTACGGATGCGCGACGAATCTGCGTGACCGCCCGCAAAAGGGAAGCCTCTGAGTCATCGCTGCGCGCAGTTTCGCCAGGAGAGAGCATCCGATCAATTTCCAATGGACCTTGAAAGGACACGTAGTATGAGTTCAGAAATCACCGGCGCAGAAATCGTCGTGCGCTGTCTTGCCGACGAAGGCGTGGAACACGTTTTCGGCTATCCGGGTGGCGCCGTGCTGTACATCTATGACGCCATCTTCAATCAGGAAAAATTCCAGCATATCCTGGTACGACACGAGCAGGCCGCGGTGCATGCGGCGGACGCGTATTCGCGCAGCTCGAACAAGGTCGGCGTCGCCATCGTCACCTCCGGTCCGGGCGTCACCAATGCCGTGACCGGCCTGGCAACCGCTTACATGGATTCGATCCCGATGGTGGTCATTTCCGGCCAGGTGCCGTCGACGGCCATTGGCCAGGATGCTTTCCAGGAGTGCGACACGGTCGGCATTACCCGGCCCTGCGTCAAGCACAATTTCCTGGTCAAGGATGTCAGGGAACTGGCCTCCACCATGAAAAAAGCTTTCTATATCGCGACCACAGGCCGTCCCGGCCCGGTGCTCGTCGATATCCCCAAAGACATCACCATGCACAAGTGCGCCTACGACTACCCTCAGGAAGTCGAGATGCGTTCCTATAAGCCGGTGGAAAAGGGCCATGCCGGCCAGATCCGCAAGGCCGTGCAAATGCTGCTGCAAGCCGAGCGTCCGATGATCTACACCGGCGGCGGCGTGATCCTGGCCGATGCCGCGCCCGAGCTGAACAAGCTGGTCGACCGGCTCGGTTACCCCTGCACCAATACCCTGATGGGCCTGGGCGCATACAAGGCCAGCAGCGACCTGTTCGTTGGCATGCCCGGCATGCACGGCACCTATGAAGCCAACATGGCCATGCAGCACTGCGATGTGCTGATTGCCATCGGTGCGCGTTTCGACGACCGCGTGATCGGCAATCCGAAGCATTTTGCCTCGCACCAGCGCAAGATCATCCATATCGATATCGACCCATCGTCGATTTCCAAGCGCGTCAAGGTGGATATTCCCATCGTCGGCAACGTCAAGGAAGTGCTGCAGGAATTCCTCGCCCAGCTCGATGCCGCGGAAAGCAGGCAGAATGCTGTCGCGCTGGCCGAATGGTGGAAGCAGATCCGGCAATGGCGCGGCCGCGAATGCCTGAAGTACGCCACGTCCAGCGAAGTCATCAAGCCGCAGTCGGTGGTGGAAAAAGTCTGGGAAGTCACCAACGGCGACGCCTTTATTACGTCCGACGTCGGTCAGCACCAGATGTGGGCTGCGCAATACTACAAGTTCGACAAGCCGCGTCGCTGGATCAATTCCGGCGGCCTGGGCACCATGGGGGTCGGCCTGCCGTACGCGATGGGCGTGCAGATGGCCAATCCCGATGCGACGGTAGCCTGCATCACCGGTGAAGCCTCGATCCAGATGTGCATCCAGGAACTCGCCACCTGCAAGCAGTATCACCTGACACCCAAGATCATCCTGCTCAACAACCGCTTCCTCGGCATGGTGCGGCAGTGGCAGCAGATCGATTACGGCTCGCGTTATTCAGAATCCTACATGGATTCCCTGCCTGACTTTACCAAGCTGGCGGAGTCGTTTGGCCACGTCGGCATGAAGATTGAAAATCCGCACGATGTCGATGGCGCAGTGAGGGAAGCCTTTGCCATGAAAGACCGTTTGGTATTCATGAACTTCATTACCGACCAGACCGAGAATGTCTGGCCGATGGTGAAGGCTGGCAAAGGCTTGACTGAAATGCTGCTGGGCTCGGAGGATCTGTAATCATGCGTCATATTATTTCTGTATTGCTGGAAAACGAAGCCGGCGCCCTTTCGCGCGTGGTGGGACTGTTTTCCGCGCGTGGCTACAACATCGAAACGCTGACCGTGGCGCCGACCGAAGACTCGACCCTGTCGCGCATGACGATCGTCACCAGCGGCTCGGACGACATCATCGAGCAGATCACCAAGCACCTCAACCGCCTGATCGAAGTGGTCAAGGTGGTGGACCTGAGCGAAGGCGCGCACATCGAGCGCGAACTGATGCTGATCAAGGTGCGTGCGGTGGGCAAGGAGCGCGAGGAAATGAAGCGCACCACGGACATTTTCCGCGGCCGCATCATCGACGTCACCGAAAAGACGTATACGATCGAACTGACCGGGAACAAGGGCAAGCTCGACGCCTTCATCGATGCCATCGATCGCACCTCGATCCTGGAAACGGTGCGTACCGGCGGCTCCGGCATCGGCCGCGGCGAACGGATTCTCAAGGTTTAAAAACGTAATATCTGATTAGTTAAAAAGTGTTGAGGACAGAGTAACGCTGCGCTTAACTTTGTCCCCAAAAAAATTAAATTGAATTTAAATCTGGATTAATTAGGAAAACAAAATGAAAGTTTTTTACGATAAAGATTGTGATCTTGTCCCTGATCAAGGGTAAGAACGTTGCCATCATCGGCTATGGCTCGCAAGGTCATGCACATGCGCAAAATCTGAGCGAATCCGGTGTCAACGTCACCGTTGGCCTGCGCAAGGGCGGCGCTTCCTGGGGCAAGGTCGAAAAAGCCGGCCTGAAGGTTGCCGAAGTCAATGACGCTGTCAAGGCTGCCGACGTCATCATGATCCTGCTGCCGGACGAAAACATCGCCCAGGTCTACAACGAAAACGTCGCGCCGAACGCCAAGCAGGGCGCCGTGCTGGCTTTCGCCCACGGTTTCAACGTCCACTATGGCCAGGTCGTGCCGCGCGCCGACCTCGACGTCATCATGATCGCACCGAAGGCTCCTGGCCACACCGTGCGCGGCACCTACACCCAGGGTGGCGGCGTGCCGCACCTGATCGCCGTGTACCAGGACAAGTCAGGCAATGCCCGCGACATCGCCCTGTCGTACGCCATGGCCAACGGCGGCGGCCGTGCCGGCATCATCGAAACCAACTTCCGTGAAGAAACCGAAACCGATCTGTTCGGCGAACAGGCCGTGCTGTGCGGCGGTACCGTCGAACTGATCAAGGCTGGTTTCGAAACCCTGGTGGAAGCCGGCTACGCGCCGGAAATGGCTTACTTCGAATGCCTGCACGAACTGAAGCTGATCGTCGACCTGATCTATGAAGGCGGCATCGCCAACATGAACTACTCGATCTCCAACAACGCCGAATACGGCGAGTACGTCACCGGCCCGCGCGTGGTTACCGAAGACACCAAGAACGCCATGCGTCAGTGCCTGAAGGATATCCAGACCGGCGAATACGCCAAGAGCTTCATCCTGGAAAACAAGGCCGGCGCACCGACCCTGATTTCCCGCCGCCGCCTGACTTCCGAGCACCAGATCGAGGAAGTCGGCGCCAAACTGCGCGCGATGATGCCATGGATCGCCAAGAACAAGCTGGTTGACCAGTCGAAGAACTAAGTAAAATCTTTGACCAACTGTATTGCAGTCTGGTTAAATTGAAAGGGGCGTACGAAGTGTACGCCCCTTTTTTTACCGAATTCCTGGAGGCCCCCGATGATGCGAATCGAAAAGATCCTGTTGCCGCTGGCGTGTGCCGCCGTCATGCTGCCCGCACATGCGCAAACCGCTGCGCAGCCCGGCGTGCAGACCGCCGGCGCCCTGGTAATCGTGCCGGCCTACGGCGAGGTCACGCAGGCCAATGACGAGGCGCGCGCCACCTTCATGATCGAGGAGCAGGACAAGGACAAGGAGAAGGCAGCTTCGCGCGTGAACCAGAAAATGAAGCAGGGGGCGGACATCATTCGCAGCGCCGATCCGCAGGCCAGGCTCAAAACGCATGGCTACTATACCTACCCGGTCTATGAGGAGGGCCAGCAACCGCCGCGGCCGAGTGCCGGCAACCGCTTGCGTCAGCCCATCGGCTGGCGCGTCGGCCAATATCTGGAAATGACTACGGTCAATTTGGCGGCACTGCCCAAGACGGTGGCCGCTGCGCAAAAACTGCTGGCGCTGAATGGCTTACAATTTGGCCTGAGCGATGCGGCGACCGCCAGGCTCGACCAGCAGCGTATCGAATCCAGCTACCGCCACCTGAATGAACGCGTGGCGGCGATTGCCCGGGCAATGGGGCGCCGTCCGGCGGATGCCGTGCTGGAAGTCATTGATTTCGAGGCATCCGGCGCCTATGCGCCAGACGCCGACATGGCAGAGGCCAGGACCATGAGCATGGCGAAGGCACAGGGAGCGGCCCCGGTCGAGGAGCCGAGCTTCGAGCCGGGCGAGACGACCTTGCAGATGCGCGTGGTCGGCAAGGTAAAATTCAAGTGATGCGGATGGCAGAGCGCTGCCTTTCTTAACCAGAATGGAGTTTCATGATTAATTTCCCCCGGCGCAAGGCACAAAAGAAAATCCCGCTGCAACCGCGGCCCCGGCACCTGTTGAAGAACAAGCGCCTGATGCAGTTCGAGGAACATGTCGAGGAAGCGCCGCAAGCCGGCGCACGCCTCAGCCTGCGCCGGCGCAGTATCTACCTGCTGCCGAATGCCTTCACCTCGGCTGCGCTTTTCTGCGGTTTTTATGCCATCGTCATGGCGATGAACCTGCGCTTCGATTATGCTTCCATCGCCATTTTCGCGGCCATGGTGCTGGATGCGGTTGACGGCCGGGTCGCCCGGCTCACGCATACCCAAAGTGAGTTCGGCGCGCAGTACGACAGCCTGGCCGACATGGTGTCCTTCGGCGCCGCGCCGGCGCTGGTGGTCTATGTCTGGGCGCTGCGCGGCCTGGGGGAATTCGGCTGGGGCAAGCTCGGCTGGCTGGCGGCATTCATCTATTGCGCCTGCGCGGCGCTGCGGCTGGCGCGCTTCAATACCAACATCGGCGTGGTCGACAAACGCTACTTCCAGGGCTTGCCCAGTCCCGCTGCGGCAGCCCTGGTGGCTGGCTTCGTCTGGCTGATGGACGATCTCGGCGTGCCGCGCGCCGAGCTGAGCTGGATCGCCTGCGGCATCACCCTGTATGCCGGCCTGACCATGGTGACCAACGTGCCGTTCTACAGCTTCAAGGACGTCAATTTTCGCAAGTCGGTGCCCTTCATCGCCATTTTCGTCATCGTGCTGGCATTCGTCGCCGTGTCGAGCGATCCTCCGAAAGTGCTGTTCGGCATTTTCGTGCTATACGGCCTGTCGGGGTACGTGGTGTATTTCTGGCGCCTGGCCAAGGGCAGGCCGGTCAGCATCATCGAAACCAGCGTAGAAAATCACGACGAGAAATAGCCGGCTTTCTTGTTTTGTGTCAGAGGAAAGTAGTGGAATTGCTCCGGTCCAGATGACATCATGGCCTCTTCCAGTTACCAGAGGAGCGTATCATGGGATTGATGTCATTCATGCGGGAAGCCGGAGAAAAGCTGCTGCGTACCGGCCATCCGAAACAGCAGGAGGCCGGAGCGGCGGATGCTGGTCAGGCACCCGATATCCACGCCAAGGAACAGCAGCTCGAACAAGCCATACGCGACTACATTGCGGTACAGAACCTGCCGGTCCAGGATGTGCAGATTGCCTATGATTCCGCCAGCGCCACGGTAACCGTTACGGGTTCGGTGCCGGATCAGCATGCCAAGGAAAAAATCCTGCTGTGCTGCGGCAACGTGCAGGGTGTCGCCCACGTCAACGACGAACTCCGCGTGGTGCAAACTGAAGCCGCGCCATCGCAATGGTACACCGTGCAAAGCGGCGATACCCTGTCGAAAATCGCCAGGCAGTTCTATGGCGATCCGGGCAAGTACATGTTGATCTTCGAATCCAACCGGCCGATGCTGAGCGATCCGGACAAGATTTACCCGGGCCAGATGCTGCGCATCCCTGACCAGGCTTCCCTGCATTGACTCGTCGTGCGGCGGCATTTTCCTGCCGCTGCACCGCTGCCTCCCGCTTGTTGATCCTCAACGGTTTCCTGCCATACAGCGGGACGCGGCCTCCTACCTGATCCGGCGGCGCCACTGTCGCGCCCGCTCGTCGCTCGTGCCATCGCGCACAAGTTTCCTATCTATTACAATGCAGTATGACCGGCGTGCACAGTCGCCGGCACTGTCATTCGCATCGCATCTTTCAAGGAGCACAACGTGGCCGCCACTTCCGACAAGCTGATCATTTTCGACACCACGCTGCGCGACGGCGAGCAATCTCCCGGAGCATCGATGACCCGGGAAGAAAAGATTCGCATTGCGCGGCAACTGGAGCGCTTGCGCGTGGACGTGATCGAAGCCGGTTTCGCTGCTTCGTCGCAGGGCGATTTCGAAGCAATCAAGGCGATTGCCGGCCTGATCAAGGACTCGACCGTGTGTTCGCTGTCGCGCGCCAACGACCGCGACATTGCACGCGCCGCCGAAGCGCTGGCGCCGGCCGCGCGCAAGCGCATCCATACCTTCATCGCCACCTCGGCGCTGCACATGGAGAAAAAGCTGCGCATGACGCCGGAACAGGTGCTGGAGCAGGCGAAGCTGGCGGTGCGCTTCGCTCGCCAGTTTACCGACGATGTCGAATTCAGCCCGGAAGACGGCAGCCGCTCCGACATGGATTTCCTTTGCCGCGTGATCGAGGCGGTGATTGCGGAAGGCGCCACTACCATCAATTTTGCTGACACGGTGGGTTACGGCGTGCCGGAAGTGTACGGCAACATGATCAAGACCCTGCGCGAACGCATTCCGAATGCCGACAAGGCGGTCTGGTCGGTGCACTGCCATAACGACCTCGGCATGGCGGTGGCCAATTCGCTGGCCGGCGTGATGATCGGCGGCGCGCGCCAGGTGGAATGCACCATCAACGGCCTGGGCGAGCGCGCCGGCAACACCGCGCTGGAAGAAATCGTCATGGCCGTGCGCACCCGCCGCGACTACTTTAACCTCGACATTGGTGTCGATACTACGCAGATCGTGCCCACCTCCAAGCTGGTATCGCAGATTACCGGCTTCGCGGTGCAGCCCAACAAGGCAGTGGTCGGCGCGAATGCCTTCGCTCATGCTTCCGGCATTCATCAGGATGGCGTGCTCAAGGCGCGCGATACTTATGAAATCATGCGCGCCGAGGATGTCGGCTGGAGCGCCAACAAGATCGTCTTGGGCAAGCTCTCTGGTCGCAACGCCTTCAAGCAGCGCCTGGACGAGCTGGGCATCCACCTCGATTCGGAAGCCGAGGTAAATGCCGCGTTTGCTCGCTTCAAGGATCTTGCCGACCGCAAAGCGGAAATCTTCGATGAAGACATCATGGCGCTGGTATCCGACGAGCAGCAGTCGCATGCGCAGGAGTATTACCGTTTCGTGTCACTGGCGCAGCATTCGGAAACCGGCGAGCGGCCCAGCGCGAAAATTGTGTTTTCCATCGATGGCAAGGAAACGGTTTCGGAAGGACAGGGTAATGGTCCGGTCGATGCAACCGTCAATGCCATCGAGGCCAAGGTCGGCAGCGGCGCGGAATTGCTGCTGTTTTCCGTGAACGCGATTACGACCGGCACCCAGGCGCAGGGCGAGGTGACCATGCGCCTGTCGAAATCTGGCCGTATCGTCAATGGCGTCGGCGCCGATCCAGACATTGTGGTGGCCTCGGCGCAAGCTTACCTGTCGGCGTTGAACAAGCTGCACTCGAAGGTCGAAAAGCTCAATCCGCAGCTATAACGATGCTAGGCCGGGCGTCAGCGTATGCCGCCGCCCGGGCCGCCGCCCAGCACGTTGCCCCGATCCAGAAAGCGGATGTCCGGCGTATTGACCATCTTGCGCACGATGCCGTTCTCGTCAAAGTGGATGTGCATGATGGAATTCCACACGCCGCTTTCCCGGTAGGGATAGGACCAGAATTCCAGCTTTGACAGCGTCAGATAACCATGCTCGCTGGCCGCACCGACCAGGTGCAGGACATCCTGCTTGCTCGACTGGCCGATACGGATGGCAGCAAACCGTTCACTCGTCAGCACTTGCTCAAAAGAAATTAGCTTGCCGTCCGGCCCCATGCGCGCCATCCACGTTTCCTGACCATATGGCCCGGTCGCATATTCCAGCAGGGTTTCATCGCCGACGCGGTAGCGGTTGGTCGGCGTGCCGCGCGCCGTCAGCACCTGCGCCTCGCTGTCACCCTTGTGAACCGGTTGTGGCAGGGCGCACCCTCCCACCAGCAGGGCAAGCGCCAGACAAGCGAAGCCCGTGCGACCTCGATTTCCCGGGAATTTTCGCGCCGTCAGCAAAAACGAGCTAAGTGTTTGAATGTTCAAATGAATTCCTGTATAGTTTCGCCTCTGGTTGATTCGACCAGTTTTTTTCATCATTTGTTCACGGTGACAACGGGGTTGCAGGCATTTTGCACTGTCTACTCCACACACCGCATGTGAAAGGTAATCATGTCTGTAGAAAACATCAATAAGGCCGCCATTATTGCGGATAACGCCCGCGGCCAGAACGATACCGGCTCGCCGGAAGTGCAAGTTGCGCTGCTGACTGCACGCATCAACGAACTCAACGGCCATTTCAAGGCCCACGCCAAGGATCACCACTCCCGTCGTGGCCTGATCAAGATGGTCAACCGCCGCAAGAGCCTGCTGTCTTACCTGAAGGGCAAGGATGCCAACCGCTATCGCGCCCTGATCGAAAAACTCGGCCTGCGCAAGTAATTCTTTGCAACACTCTGTCCCGTACCAGGCAGTCAATGCCCGCGTCAGCTTGCTGATGTGGGCATTTGTTTTTTCTGGATTCGCATAGGGTAACGCTTTGCGCAAAGCAGGTATCTCCGGATGACTTGCTCGTGGTGAGGTGAACGACGGCGCCTGAAATTCCGTCGGCAAAAATAGAAAGGAAACACCGTGTTTAACAAAGTTACCAAGACCTTCCAGTACGGCCAGCACCAGGTGACCCTGGAAACCGGCGAAATCGCCCGTCAGGCGTCCGGTGCCGTGATGGTATCCATCGAGGACACCGTCGTGCTCGCCACCGTGGTAGCCAGGAAGGATGCCAAGCCGGGCCAGGATTTCTTCCCGCTGACCGTCGATTATGTCGAAAAAACTTATGCCGCCGGCCGCATTCCCGGCGGTTTCTTCAAGCGCGAAGGCCGTCCTTCGGAAAAGGAAACCCTGACCTCGCGCCTGATCGATCGCCCGATCCGTCCGCTGTTCCCGGAAGGTTATCTGAATGAAGTTCAGGTCATCATCCATGTGTTGTCGGTCAACCCGGAAATCGATCCGGATATCGCTGCGATGATCGGTGCTTCCGCTGCGCTGTGCGTGGCCGGTCTGCCGTTCAATGGCCCGGTCGGCGCTGCCCGCGTCGGCTATATCGATGGCCAGTACGTGCTGAACCCGACCGTGTCGCAACTCGCCAAGTCGCAGATGGACCTGGTGGTGGCCGGTACCGAGCAAGCCGTGCTGATGGTCGAATCCGAAGCGCAGCAATTGTCCGAAGAAGTGATGCTGGGCGCGGTGGTGTACGGCCACGAGCAGATGAAGGCAGTCATCGACGCGATCCATGAACTGGTGCGCGACGGCGGCAAGCCGGAAGTGCAGTGGGCGCCAGCGCCGAAGAATGACGCGCTCATCGCCCGCGTGGCGCACTTTGCCGAAGCCAAGCTGCGCGATGCTTACCAGACGCGCGACAAGCAGGCGCGCACTGCCAAGCTGAAAGATGTGACTACTGACGTCAATGCTGCGCTGGCCGCGGAAGCCGCCTCGATCGGCGCTGATGCACCCAACGCTGCCGATGTCGGCAATATCCTGTTCGACATGGAAGCGAAGATCGTGCGCTCGCAGATCCTTGACGGTGAGCCGCGCATCGACGGCCGCGATACCCGCACGGTGCGCCCGATCTCGATCCGCACCGGCGTGCTGCCGCGCACCCACGGCTCGGCCCTGTTCACCCGTGGCGAAACCCAGGCGCTGGTGGTGGCGACCCTTGGCACCGCGCGCGACGAGCAAAAGATCGACGCGCTGATGGGCGAATACAGCGACCGCTTCATGATGCACTACAACATGCCGCCGTTCGCTACTGGCGAAACCGGCCGCGTCGGTACGCCGAAGCGCCGCGAAATCGGCCACGGCCGCCTGGCCAAGCGTGCCCTGGTGGCCGCCTTGCCGGCTGCCGACGAGTTCAGCTACTCGGTGCGCCTGGTGTCGGAAATCACCGAATCCAACGGCTCCTCGTCGATGGCGTCGGTGTGCGGTGGCTGTCTGGCGCTGATGGACGCTGGCGTGCCGATGACCGCCCACGTGGCCGGCATCGCCATGGGCCTGATCAAGGATGGCGGCAAGTTTGCCGTCCTGACCGACATCCTCGGCGATGAAGATCACCTGGGCGACATGGACTTCAAGGTGGCTGGCACTGCCAACGGCATCACCGCGCTGCAGATGGATATCAAGATCCAGGGCATCACCAAGGAAATCATGCAGGTCGCGCTGGCGCAAGCCAAGGAAGGCCGCATGCATATCCTCGCCAAGATGCAGGAAGCAGTACCGCACGGCAAGGTCGAACTGTCCGACTTCGCGCCGCGCCTGATCACCATCAAGATCAATCCGGAAAAGATCCGCGATGTGATCGGCAAGGGCGGCGCCGTGATCCGCGCGCTGACCGAAGAAACCGGCACGCAGATCGACATCAGCGACGAAGGTGTGGTGACCATCGCTTCCGTCGATGCCGCCGCCGGCCAGGAAGCCAAGCGCCGCATCGAGGAACTGACCGCTTCCGTCGAGATCGGCAAGACTTATGACGGCGTGGTCCTGAAGTTGCTGGACTTTGGCGCCATCGTGCAAGTCCTGCCGGGCAAGGATGGCTTGCTGCACATCAGCCAGATCGCCAACGAGCGCGTCAATGCCGTCTCCGATTACCTGCAAGAAAACCAGCAGGTGCGCGTCAAGGTCATCGAAACCGACGACCGCGGCCGCCTCAAGCTGTCGATGAAGGCTGTCGCCGCGGAAGAGGGCGGGGAGCAAGCCCAGCAGCCGCAGCAGTAAGCGGAAGTCGGCGCACTTGCGCAAACAGCCCGGGCAGCTTGCCCGGGTTTTTTTTTGCGCGGCGCGCAGCAGGCTTGCGTGCGGTTTGCGAAGGCCGGCGCCGATGGCATATCATGGGTTTTTCAGAAGACGAGAAAGCAAATCATGAAGGCAATGGAAATTACCCGTCCCGGCGCGCCCGAGGTGCTGCAGGCGTGCGAACGTCCGCAGCCGCAGGCCCAGGCCGGCGAAGTGCTTATCCGGGTGCATGCGGCCGGCATCAACCGTCCCGACGTGCTGCAGCGCATGGGCCGCTACCCGGTGCCGCCCGGCGCATCCGACCTGCCTGGCCTGGAAGTGGCGGGTGAAATCGTCGGCGGCGATCTCGACGGCAGCGGCTTTCGGGCGGGCGACATGGTGTGCGCGCTGGTGCAGGGCGGCGGCTATGCCGAGTATTGCACCGCCCCGCGCGAGCAATGCCTGCCATTGCCGCGCGACTGGACAGCGGTGCAGGCTGCGGCGCTGCCGGAAACGTTCTTTACCGTGTGGAGCAATGTCTTCGACCGCGCCCGCCTGGCGCCGGGCGAAACCCTGCTGGTGCAGGGCGGCACTTCCGGCATCGGCGTGACCGCGATCCAGCTGGCGACCGCGCTCGGGCATCGCGTCTTTGCCACCGCCGGCAGCGATGAGAAATGCCGCGCCTGCGAAGCGTTGGGCGCGGAAAGGGGCATCAATTACCGCAGCGAGGATTTCGTCGCAGTGGTCAAGGAAGCAACCGGCGGCAAGGGCGTCGACGTCATCCTCGACATGGTCGGCGGCGACTATATTCCGCGCGAGATCGACGCGCTTGCCGACGATGGTCGCATCGCCCTGATCGCCCTGTTGGGCGGCGCCAAAAGCATGGTCGATCTCGGCCAGGTACTGCGCCGGCGTCTGACTTTGACCGGTTCCACCCTGCGCCCGCGGCCGGTGGCCTTCAAGGCGGCGATCGCCGTCAGCCTGCGCGACAAGGTCTGGCCTTTGCTGGAATCCGGCAAGATCCGGCCGGTGATTCATGCCACTTTCCCCCTGGAACAGGCTGCCGCTGCCCATGCCCTGATGGAGTCCAGTACTCACATCGGCAAGATCGTCCTGACAACAACCGCCGCATGAACGCTCGGACGCAACGGTTTGACCGGATTTACCCGGTCACGCTACAATAGCGGGTTATTTATTGGCGGATTGATATGCGCAGAAAACTAGTTGCAGGCAACTGGAAGATGAATGGCAGCCTGGAGGCTAATGCCGCCTTGCTGACAGGAATCAAAGCCGGGCTGGCGCAAGCCGGGCAGCCGGCGTGCGATCTGGCAGTATGTGCGCCCGCGCCTTACCTTGCCCAATGCCAGGCCTTGCTGGCGGGCGATTCGATTGCCTGGGGCGGGCAGGACATTTCTGCGCAAGAATCTGGCGCCTATACCGGTGAAGTTTCGGCATCCATGCTGCGAGATTTTTCTTGCAAGTATGCCATCGTGGGTCATTCCGAACGTCGGGCCGGTCATGGTGAAAGCAGCGCGCTGGTGGCGCAAAAGGCCGTGCGTGCGCTGGCGGCGGGTTTGATACCGATCGTTTGTGTCGGAGAAACCCTGCAGGAGCGCGAAGCGGGGCAGACCGGCGCCGTGGTCGGCCAGCAACTCGACGCCGTGCTGCAGGCGCTGGATGACGCGCAGCTGGCGCGCATCGTGGTGGCTTACGAGCCGGTCTGGGCGATCGGCACAGGCAAGACGGCAACACCGGAAATGGCACAGGAAGTACATGCCTTGCTGCGCAAGATCATTGCGGAAAAAAATGCATCCGCAGCGGAAAAGGTGCGGATCCTGTATGGCGGCAGCATGAAGCCGGACAATGCGAAAGCCTTGCTGGCCATGCCCGACATCGATGGCGGTCTGATCGGCGGCGCCGCCCTGAAAGCGGCGGATTTTCTGGCAATCGCTGCCGCAGCCTGATCGTTGCAACAAAAATATTCAGCAATAACTCGGAAACGGAAACGAAGCAATGGATATGTTATTTACTGTAATTATCGTCGTGCAGGTCTTGTCTTCCCTGACCATCATCGGCCTGGTGCTGGTACAGCATGGCAAGGGTGCTGACATGGGGGCGGCGTTCGGCTCCGGTTCCTCGGGCAGCCTGTTCGGCGCCAGCGGTTCTTCCAATTTTCTTTCCAAGTCGACCGGCGTGGCAGCGACGGTTTTCTTTTGCGCAACGCTGGCGCTGGCTTACCTTGGCAACAAGCCCGGCGCACGCCAGGGCGGGGTGATGGAGAATCTGCCTGCAACGACCGTGCCGGCAGATAAGGCGCCTGCCGCGCCCTCTGCGCCGACGACGACAGTGCCGGCAACTGGCAGTGGTTCGACGAACGAGATTCCGAAGTAATCGGGATGTCTCGCCATTCCATGGGAATGGGGCTCCGAAGTTATTGCTTTAATGCATTTCGCATTGAATAAAGGTAGCAAAGGAGTTAAAATAGATGGCTCTGGCCGACGTGGTGAAATTGGTAGACACGCTATCTTGAGGGGGTAGTGGCGCAAGCTGTGCGAGTTCGAGTCTCGCCGTCGGCACCAGCAAAATAACAAGACAAGGAGCCAGCAACGGGATACTGCTCGTGCTGGCTTTTTATCGGGATCAAACTTTCTGCACGAACGAAACTACCGTGAACCTCGAAAACTATCTCCCCATTCTTTTGTTCATTCTCGTCGGCATCGGTGTCGGTATCTTGCCGCAGGTGCTGGGTCGCGTACTCGGGCCGCACAAGCCCGATCCCGCAAAGCTGTCGCCTTACGAGTGCGGTTTTGAGGCATTCGAAGATGCGCGCATGAAGTTTGACGTGCGCTATTACCTGGTCGCCATCCTGTTCATTCTCTTCGACCTGGAAGTCGCCTTCCTGGTGCCCTGGGCGGTGGCGATGCGCGAGATCGGCATGGTCGGTTTCTGGGCAATGATGGTGTTCCTCGGCATTCTCGTCATTGGCCTGGTCTACGAATGGAAGAAAGGCGCCCTGAACTGGGAGTAAGTTATGGCTATTGAAGGCGTATTGAACGAAGGCTTTGTCACCACCTCGGCTGACAAACTGATCAACTGGGCGCGTACCGGTTCGTTGTGGCCGGTGTCATTCGGCCTGGCATGCTGTGCCGTGGAAATGATGCACGCCAGCGCGGCGCGTTATGACCAGGACCGTCTCGGCGTGATTTTTCGCGCTACCCCGCGCCATTCGGACGTCATGATCGTTGCCGGTACGCTGTGCAACAAGATGGCGCCGGCGCTGCGCAAGGTGTACGACCAGATGCCCGAGCCGCGCTGGGTGATCTCGATGGGTTCCTGCGCCAATGGCGGCGGCTACTACCATTATTCCTATTCCGTGGTGCGCGGCTGCGACCGCATCATTCCGGTGGATGTCTATGTGCCGGGCTGCCCGCCGACGGCAGAGGCGCTCATCTACGGCGTCATGCAGTTGCAGAACAAGATCAAGCGCACCAACACGATCGCCCGTTAAGCGCAAAAGCAAATTATGTCGACAAAACTGGAAACCCTTGAAGCGGCCCTGCGCAATGTGCTCGGCAACCAGCTCCGCAGCCTGCAGCTTGCGCTGGGCGAAGTGACCATCGAGGTTGGCGCCGCCGATTACCTGTCCGTCATGCGCACGCTGCGCGATCATGCTGATCTGCGTTTCGATGAGTTGGTCGATCTGTGCGGCATGGATTATTCCACCTACGGCGATGGCGCCTGGGATGGCCTGCGCTTCGCGGCCGTTTCGCACCTGCTGTCGATCGAGCACAACTGGCGCGTGCGCGTGCGCGTATTCGCGCCGGACGACGAATTCCCGGTGGTGGCGTCGGTGACCGGCATCTGGACCGGCGCCAACTGGTTCGAGCGCGAAGCCTTCGATGTCATGGGCATCATCTTCGAAGGTCATGACGACCTGCGCCGCATCCTGACGGATTACGGCTTCATCGGCCATCCGTTCCGCAAGGATTTCCCGGTTTCCGGCTATGTCGAGATGCGCTACGACCCGGAGCAGAAGCGCGTGATTTACCAGCCGGTGACGATCGAGCCGCGCGAAGTCACGCCGCGCGTGATCCGCGAAGAAAATTACGGGGTCAAATAATGGCTGAGATTAAGAATTACACGCTCAACTTTGGTCCGCAGCACCCGGCAGCGCACGGCGTGCTGCGCCTGGTGCTTGAGCTCGACGGCGAAGTGATCCAGCGCGCCGATCCGCACATCGGCCTGCTGCATCGCGCCACCGAGAAGCTGGCGGAGCATAAAACTTTCCTGCAGTCGGTGCCCTACATGGATCGCCTCGACTACGTGTCGATGATGTGCAACGAGCACGCCTACGTCATGGCGATCGAGAAGTTGCTTGGCGTCGAAGTGCCGCTGCGCGCCCAGTACATCCGCGTCATGTTCGACGAGATCACGCGCCTGCTGAACCACCTGATGTCGCTGGGTTCGCATGCGCTGGACGTTGGCGCCATGGCGGTGTTCCTGTATGCCTTCCGCGAGCGCGAAGACCTGATGGATTGCTATGAGGCGGTGTCGGGGGCGCGCATGCACGCGGCCTACTACCGTCCGGGCGGTGTCTACCGCGATCTGCCGGACGCCATGCCGCAGTACCAGGCTTCGGTGGCGCGCAACGAAAAAGCGCTGCGCCGCATGAACGAAAACCGCCAGGGTTCGCTGCTGGATTTCATCGAAGACTTTACCAACCGCTTCCCGAAGTGCGTCGACGAGTACGAAACGCTGCTGACCGATAACCGCATCTGGAAGCAGCGCCTGGTCGGTGTCGGCGTGGTGTCGCCGGAACGCGCCAAGGCCATGAGTTTTACCGGCGTGATGCTGCGCGGTTCCGGTATCGAGTGGGATTTGCGCAAGAAGCAGCCTTACGAAGTGTACGATCTGCTCGACTTCGACATCCCGGTCGGCACCAATGGCGATTGCTATGATCGCTATCTCGTGCGCATCGAAGAAATGCGCCAGTCCAACCGCATCATCAAGCAGTGCATCGAGTGGCTGCGCAACAACCCGGGTCCGGTCATGACCGACAACCACAAGGTGGCGCCGCCCTCGCGCGTGGATATGAAGAGCAACATGGAAGAGCTGATCCACCACTTCAAGCTCTTCACCGAAGGTTTTCACGTGCCGCCGGGCGAAGCGTATTCCGCGATCGAGCATCCAAAGGGCGAGTTCGGCATCTACCTGGTGTCGGACGGCGCCAACAAGCCTTATCGCCTGAAGATCCGCGCACCCGGCTTCGCGCACCTGCAGGGCCTGAATGAAATGGTGAAAGGGCACATGATTGCCGACGCCGTGACCATCATCGGTACGCAAGATATTGTGTTTGGTGAGATCGACCGCTAAGGCGCGGCCGCTATTAGAGGCAGAAACAATGCTGTTATCCGAGCAAGCTTACAAAAAAATCGATCGCGAGATCGCGAAATTTCCTGTCGACCAGCGGCAGTCCGCCGTCATGGCGGCGCTGGCCATCGCTCAGAGCGAACTGGGCTGGCTGCCTCCGGAAGTCATGCAGGAGCTTGCCGATTACATCGGCATGCCCGCCATCGCCGTGCAGGAAGTCGCGACTTTCTACAACATGTACAACACCCGGCCGGTCGGCAAGCACAAGGTGTCCGTCTGCACCAATCTGCCGTGCGCGCTCTCGGGCGGCGTGGCCGCCGCCGAATACCTGAAAAAGAAACTCGGCATCGACTTCAGGGAAACCACCGAAGACGGTCAGTTTACCCTGCAGGAAGGCGAGTGCATGGGCGCCTGTGGCGATGCGCCGGTGTTGATGGTCAATAACAAGCGCATGTGCAGCCATATGTCCAACGACAAGCTCGACGCGCTGGTGGAGGAGTTGAAGAAATGACCTGCCTGCACGATCGTCACATCAATCCGCTGATCCTGGCGGGCCTGGATGGCCAGAACTGGCATCTCGCCGATTACGTCAAACGCGGCGGCTACGAGTCACTCAAACGCATCCTTGCCGAAAAGATTTCGCCGGAACAGGTGATTGCGGAGCTGAAGGCTTCGAACCTGCGTGGCCGCGGCGGCGCGGGCTTCCCTACGGGCCTGAAGTGGAGCTTCATGCCGCGCCAGTTCCCGGGGCAGAAGTACCTGGTCTGCAATACCGACGAGGGCGAGCCGGGCACGTTCAAGGATCGCGACATCATCCGTTATAACCCGCATGCCCTGATCGAAGGCATGGCCATCGGCGCGTATGCGATGGGCATCACGGTTGGCTACAACTATATCCACGGCGAGATCTGGGCCGAGTACGAGCGTTTCGAGGAAGCGCTGGAAGAGGCGCGCGCCGCCGGCTTCCTGGGCGATAACATCATGGGTAGCGAATTTACATTCCAGCTGCATGCTTTCCATGGCTACGGCGCCTACATCTGCGGCGAAGAAACCGCGCTGCTGGAATCGCTCGAAGGCAAGAAAGGCCAGCCACGCTTCAAGCCGCCTTTCCCGGCCAGCTTCGGCCTGTACGGCAAGCCGACCACCATCAACAATACCGAAACCTTTGCGGCGGTGCCTTTCATCCTGAAGATGGGTGGCGCCGAGTACGCGGCGCTGGGCAAGCCCAATGCCGGCGGCACCAAGATCTTCTCGATTTCCGGCGACGTCGAGCGTCCCGGCAACTATGAAGTCCCGCTGGGCACGCCGTTCGCCAAATTGCTGGAACTGGCAGGCGGCATGCGCGGCGGCAAAAAGATCAAGGCCGTGATTCCCGGTGGTTCATCGGCGCCGGTGGTGACCGGCGAGGTCATGATGAACACCGACCTGGATTACGACGCCATCGCCAAGGCCGGTTCGATGCTGGGCTCGGGCGCAGTGATCGTGATGGACGAGACGCGCTGCATGGTTAAGTCGCTGTTGCGCCTGTCGTATTTCTACTACGAGGAATCCTGCGGCCAGTGCACACCGTGCCGCGAAGGTACCGGCTGGCTGTATCGCATGGTGCATCGCATCGAGAACGGCCAGGGTCGCCCGGACGATCTCGACATGCTGAACTCGATCGCCGACAACATCCAGGGGCGCACGATCTGCGCGCTGGGCGATGCGGCAGCGATGCCGGTGCGCGGCATGATCAAGAATTTCCGCGACGAGTTTGCGTATCACATCGAGCACAAGCATTGCCTGGTGCCGGCTTACATTTAACAGATCCGGCGCGTTCGACGCGCCACCCTAAGGCGAAGACATAAAGCCATGGTTGAAATCGAAATTGACGGCAAGAAGGTGGAAGTGCAGGAAGGCAGCATGGTGATGGATGCTGCCAACAAGATTGGCACTTACATCCCCCACTTCTGTTATCACAAAAAATTGTCCATCGCGGCCAACTGCCGCATGTGCCTGGTCGAGGTCGAGAAGGCGCCCAAGCCGCTGCCGGCGTGCGCCACTCCGGTCACGCCCGGCATGATCGTGCGCTCCAACAGCGGCAAGGCGATCGCGGCGCAAAAATCGGTGATGGAATTCCTGCTGATTAATCATCCGCTCGACTGCCCGATCTGCGATCAGGGCGGCGAATGCCAGTTGCAGGATCTCGCCGTCGGCTATGGCGCCTCGTCGTCGCGCTACGATGAAGAAAAGCGCGCTGTGCCGCCCAAGGAAGCCGGCCCGCTGATCTCGATGAAAGAGATGAGCCGCTGCATCCATTGCACCCGCTGCGTGCGCTTTGGCCAGGAAATCGCCGGCGTCATGGAATTCGGCATGCTGAACCGCGGCGAACATGCCGAAATCACTTCCTTCGTCGGCAAGACGGTCGATTCCGAATTGTCGGGCAACATGATCGACCTGTGCCCGGTCGGCGCGCTGACGTCCAAGCCTTTCCGCTACAGTGCCCGCACCTGGGAACTGTCGCGCCGCAAGTCCGTGAGCCCGCACGACAGCCTCGGCAGCAACCTGATCGTCCAGGTCAAGGGCGGCAAGGTCATGCGCGTGCTGCCGCTGGAAAACGAAGACATCAATGAATGCTGGCTGTCCGATCGTGACCGCTTCGGCTATGAAGGCCTGAACAGCGATGCGCGCCTGACCGCACCGATGATCAAGCAGGACGGCAAGTGGATCACTACCGACTGGCAGACTGCGCTGGAGTATGTTGCCCACGGTCTGCGCAACATCCGCCACGAACACGGCGCCGACGCCATCGCTGCGCTGGCGGCGCCGCACTCGACCCTGGAAGAACTGTCGCTGCTGCAGAAGGTGGCGCGCGGCCTGGGTTCGGAAAACGTCGATTTCCGCCTGCGCCAGTCCGACTTCGCCATGGACGGCAAAATCACCCCGTGGCTGGGCATGAGCGTGGCCGAATTCGGCCAGTTGCGCCGCGCCTTCGTGATCGGCTCGTTCCTGCGCAAGGACCATCCGCTGCTGGCGGCGCGCCTGCGTCAGGCCATCAAGCACGGCGCGAAGCTGAGCATCCTGCAGGGCAGCGATGACGACTTGCTGATGCCGGTGGCAAACAAGTTCATCACCGCGCCGTCGAACTGGCTGGCAGCCCTGTCGCAAGTGGTGGTGGCCGTGGCCAGGGCCAGGAACATCGCCGCGCCTGCAGGCTTCGAAAATGTCGAGGCATCGGATGCCGCCGCGGCGATCGCCGCCAGCCTGCTGGAAGAAGCGCCGGCCGCCATCCTGCTCGGCAATGCAGCCGCGCAGCATCCGCAGGCGGCGCTGCTGCACGTGGCCGCCGAATGGATCGCGCAAAACACCAATGCCAGCTTCGGTTACCTCGGTGAAGCCGCCAACAGCGTCGGCGGCTACCTCGCCAATGCCGTGCCGGGCGAAAACGGCGCCAATGCCGCGCAGGCTTTCGCGCAACCGCGCAAGGCGTATGTGCTGCTCAATGCCGAGCCTGAATTCGACGTTCATAATCCGCAGCAGGCCGTGGCCGCGCTGGCACAAGCCGAGATGGTGGTGATGATGACGCCGTTCCTGCATGGCCAGGAATACGCCGACGTGCTGCTGCCGGTGGCGCCGTTCTCGGAAACCTCGGGCACCTTCGTTTCCGCCGAAGGCCGCGCGCAAAGCTTCAATGGCACCGTCAAGCCGCTGGGCGAGACGCGTCCGGCATGGAAGGTCCTGCGCGTGCTGGGCAACCTGCTGGAACTGCCCGGCTTCACCTACGAATCTTCCGAGGCGATCCGCAATGAAATTCTCGGCAGCGCCGAGCCGGCCAGCGCCGACCTGCGCGCGCGCCTGAACAACCTCGTCGGCGTGTTGCCGCTGGCGGCACAGCCCGTAGCTGCCGCCGGACTGGAGCGTCTGGCCGACGTGCCGATCTATGCGGGCGATGCCGTCTTGCGTCGCGCCGAAGCGCTGCAGCAGACTGCCGACGCGCGCGCGCCCGCAGCCTGGATCTCGACAGCGCTGGCGCAGCAGCTGGGGGTGGCCGCGGGCGACAGCATCATTGTGAAACAGGGGCAGGGCAGCGCCACGGTGCCGGTAGGCATTGCGCGCGGCTTGCCCGAGAACGTGGTCCGGGTGGCTGCCGCGCATGCCGCCACCGCCGGCCTGGGCGCGATGTTCGGCGCCCTCAGCGTGGAGAAGGCATGATGGATCAATTTCTCGTGACAGTTCATGCCCAGGGAAATGCGCTTCTGGGCGGGTTCTGGCCGGTGGCCTGGAACCTGATCAAGATCGTCGGCGTGCTGGCGCCGCTGATGGCATGCGTGGCATACCTGACGCTGTGGGAACGCAAGATGATCGGCTGGATGCACGTGCGCGTCGGCCCGAACCGCGTCGGCCCGCTCGGGCTGCTGCAGCCCATCGCCGATGCGCTCAAGCTGCTGCTCAAGGAAGTGCTGGTGCCGGCAAAATCCGACAAGGCGCTGTTCGTGATCGCCCCGGTCATGACCATCATGCCGGCGCTGGCTGCCTGGGCCGTGATTCCGTTTGGCCCCGAGATGGCGCTGGCCAACATCAATGCCGGCCTGCTGTTCGCCATGGCGATCACTTCGCTGGAAGTGTACGGCGTGATCGTCGCCGGCTGGGCATCCAACTCCAAGTATGCCTTCCTCGGCGCCATGCGCGCCTCGGCGCAGATGGTGTCGTATGAAATCGCCCTGGGCTTTGCGCTGGTGATCGTGATGATGGTATCGGGCAGCCTGAACCTGTCGGAAATCGTCGGCATGCAGACGCGCGGCACCTTCGCCGACATGGGCCTGAACTTCCTGTCGTGGAACTGGTTGCCGCTGCTGCCGATCTTCGTCATCTACGTGATCTCGGGCATTGCCGAAACCAACCGCCACCCCTTCGACGTGGTGGAAGGCGAGGCGGAAATCGTTGCCGGTCACATGGTCGAATATTCGGGCATGTCGTTCGCCATGTTCTACCTGGCCGAATACGCCAACATGATCTTCATCTCGGCCCTGGCAGCGGTGATGTTCCTGGGCGGCTGGGATGCGCCGGTGGCTTTCCTGGACTTCATCCCGGGCTGGCTGTGGCTGGGCATCAAGGCATTCTTCGTGGTCTCGCTGTTCATCTGGGCGCGTGCGGCGTTCCCGCGCTACCGTTATGACCAGATCATGCGCCTGGGCTGGAAAGTGTTCATTCCGCTGACGGTGGCCTACCTGATCATCGTGGCCGCCTGGATCATGTCGCCGTGGAATATCTGGAAGTAATTTAGAAAAGGCTTTTTGAAATGACAGCCATCAAGGAATTTTTCAGCAGCCTGTTGCTGCACGAGCTGTTGAAGGGCATGGCCCTGACCGGTCGCTACATGTTCAAGCGCAAGGTGACGGTGTTTTTCCCCGAAGAGAAGACGCCGCAGTCGCCGCGCTTCCGCGGCCTGCATGCGCTGCGCCGCTACCCGAACGGCGAAGAACGCTGCATCGCCTGCAAGCTGTGCGAGGCAGTGTGCCCGGCGCTGGCCATCACGATCGAATCCGAGCAGCGCGACGATGGTTCGCGCCGCACCACGCGTTACGACATCGATCTGACCAAGTGCATTTTCTGCGGATTCTGCGAGGAATCCTGCCCGGTCGATTCGATCGTCGAAACGCACATCCTGGAATACCACGGTGAAAAGCGCGGCGACCTGTACTACACCAAGGAAATGCTGCTGGCCGTGGGCGACCGGTATGAACCGGAAATTGCCGCCCGTCGTGCCGCAGATGCCGCGTATCGTTAATTGAATCAGGTCTCGCAAGAGTCCGCTTAACTGGCCCATCATGGAATTTACAACTGCATTGTTTTACGCGTTTTCCGCAATCATGGTAATTGCGGCCTTGCGCGTCATCACTACCCGCAACCCGGTGCACGCCGCGCTGTTCCTGGTGCTGACATTTTTTTCCGCCGCGGCGGTCTGGATGCTGCTCAAGGCCGAGTTCCTCGCCATCGTGCTGGTGCTGGTCTACGTCGGCGCGGTCATGGTGCTGTTCCTGTTCGTGGTGATGATGCTTGACATCAACATCGACAAGATGCGCGAAGGCTTCTGGGGCTACCTGCCGGTGGCAGCCGTCGTCGGCGTGCTGATCGTGCTGCAGATGGCAGCCGTGATCTGGCGCAGCTTCCTGTCGGACCAGGTGGCACCGGCGGCTGCGGCCGAGATCGGCACCACCAAGGCGCTGGGCATGCTGCTTTACACGCAATACCTGTATGCCTTTGAAATTGCCGCGGTGATCCTGCTGCTGGCGATCGTGGCCGCGGTTTCGCTGACGCTGCGCCGCCGCAAGGACATCAAGTATTTCGATCCGGCCGATGCGGTCAGGACCAAGGCGGCGGATCGCCTGCGCATCGTCAAGATGAAGTCCGAATCGCAGCGCGATGCTGAACAACCCGCCGCCCCCGCGGCAGAACAGAAATAAGAGGGAAAGACAGTGGACTTGTCACTCGCGCATTTCCTGGTGCTCGGCGCCATCCTGTTTGCGATTTCCATCATCGGCATTTTCCTGAACCGGAAAAACATCATCATCCTGCTGATGTCGATCGAACTGATGCTGCTGGCAGTAAACATGAATTTCATCGCGTTTTCCCATTACCTGGGCGACGCGGCAGGGCAGATCTTCGTGTTCTTTATTCTGACCGTTGCCGCGGCTGAGTCGGCGATCGGCCTGGCCATTCTGGTGGTGCTGTTCCGTAACCGGGATACCGTCAGCGTGGAAGAACTCGATACCCTCAAGGGTTAACCATTCATAGATAATAAGGTCGAACATGGCGGGGCAACTCAACCCTAATCTTCTTCTTGCCGTACCCCTGGCGCCGCTGGCCGGCGCCATGATCGCGGGCTTGTTTTGCACGCGCTTCTTCGGCAACGTATTGGGGCGCAAGACTGCGCATACGGTCACCATCCTGGGCGTGCTGATCGCGTTCCTGCTGTCGGTGCAGACCATGCTGGCGGTGCTCGACGGCGCCACCTACCAGGGCACCGTGTACGAGTGGATGACGGTGGCCGGGCTGAAGCTGGAAGTCGGCTTCCTGGTCGACAGCCTGACCGCCATGATGATGTGCGTGGTGACCTTCGTGTCGCTGATGGTACACATCTACACGATTGGCTACATGAAGGATGACGAGGGTTACAGCCGTTTCTTCTCCTACATCTCGCTGTTCACCTTCGCCATGCTCATGCTGGTCATGGCAAATAACTTCCTGCAGCTGTTCTTCGGCTGGGAAGCGGTGGGCCTGGTTTCCTACCTGCTGATCGGCTTCTGGTACAAGCGCCCGACGGCGATCTACGCCAACATGAAGGCCTTTCTGGTCAACCGCGTCGGCGACTTCGGCTTCATTCTCGGCATCGGCCTGCTGCTGGCGTATGCCGGCACGATGAACTATGGCGAAGTATTCGACAAGCGCGAGCAGCTCGCCACGCTGACCCTGCCGGGCACCGACTGGATGCTGCTGACGGTGGCCTGCATCTGCCTGTTCATCGGCGCCATGGGTAAATCCGCGCAATTCCCGCTGCACGTCTGGCTGCCGGATTCGATGGAAGGCCCGACGCCGATTTCCGCGCTGATCCACGCCGCCACCATGGTGACGGCCGGCATCTTCATGGTGGCGCGCATGTCGCCGCTGTTCGAGCTGTCCGACACCGCCTTGTCCTTCATCCTCGTGATCGGCGCCATCACCGCGCTGTTCATGGGCTTCCTTGGCATCATCCAGACCGACATCAAGCGCGTGGTGGCCTATTCGACGCTGTCGCAGCTGGGCTACATGACCGTGGCGCTGGGCGCCTCGGCCTACTCGGTGGCGGTATTCCACCTGATGACCCATGCCTTCTTCAAGGCGCTGCTGTTCCTCGGCGCCGGTTCGGTCATCATCGGCATGCACCATGACCAGGACATGCGCAACATGGGCGGCCTGCGCAAGTACATGCCGATTACCTGGATCACTTCGCTGCTGGGTTCGCTGGCGCTGATCGGCACGCCGTTCTTCTCGGGTTTCTACTCCAAGGACAGCATCATCATCGCCGCGAAGCACGCCAATATTGCCGGCGCCGACTTTGCCTACTTTGCCGTGATGGCGGGCGTGTTCGTCACCGCGTTCTATTCGTTCCGCATGTATTTCATGGTGTTCCACGGCGAAGAGCGCTGGGGCAATGCGCACCACGAGCATCATGGCGATCACGCCGACGAGGAAGTCTCTGCCGACCACCATCATGGCCTGGCGCCGGGGCAGAAGCCGCATGAGTCGCCGCTGGTGGTGACGCTGCCGCTGATCCTGCTGGCGATTCCTTCCGTGATCATCGGTTTCTTCACGGTCGGCCCGATGCTGTTCGGCGACTTTTTCAACAACGTCATCTTCGTCAGTGAATCGCACCCGGCCATGGCCGAACTGGCGCGTGAATTCCACGGCGCCGTGGCGATGGGTCTGCACGGGTTCGTCACGCCGGTGTTCGCGCTGGCCGCGGCCGGCGTTGTCGCCGCGTACTACTGCTACATGGTCAACCCGAAAGTGCCGGCCTGGTTCTACGACAAGTTCCGCGCCGTGCATACGCTGCTGGACAACAAGTACTACATGGACAAGATCAACGACGTGGTCTTCGCCAGGGGCGCGCGCCTGCTGGGCGGCGGCCTGTGGAAGGCGGGCGACCGCGGCCTGATCGACGGCCTGATCGTCAACGGCAGCGCCAAGCTGGTCGGCTGGTTCGCGCAGGTTACCCGCCACTTCCAGTCGGGCTATATCTACCACTATGCGTTCGTGATGATCATCGGCGTGCTGCTGTTCCTGATCTGGTTCCTGCCGTACCCGTTCGCCAAATAACCGGCCAAGCCTTATAAAAGCAAACATGATGCAGTCAACACTCCCCCTCCTCAGCCTGGCGATCTGGATGCCGATCGCATTCGGTATCCTTATTCTGGCATGCTGCCGCGACAGCAATCCCGGCGCGGCCCGCGGCCTGGCGCTGGTCGGCGCGCTGGCCAGCTTCCTGGTGACCTTGCCGATCGTGGCGCAGTTCGACAATGCCGTGCACGGCATGCAGTTCACCGAGAAATTCCTGTGGATCGACGCGTTCAAGATCCACTATTCGCTCGGCATCGACGGCATTTCGCTGTGGTTCGTGCCGCTGACGGCATTCATCACCGTGCTGGTGGTGCTGGCGGCCTGGGAAGTGATCCAGACGCGCGTGTCGCAGTACATGGGCGCCTTCCTGATCCTGTCGGGCGTCATGATCGGCGTGTTCTGCGCGCTCGACGGCGTGCTGTTCTACGTGTTCTTTGAAGCCACCCTGATTCCGATGTTCATCATCATCGGCGTGTGGGGCGGTCCGAACCGCGTGTACGCGGCAATCAAGTTTTTCCTGTACACCTTCCTTGGCTCCTTGCTGATGCTGGTGGCGATCATCTACCTGTACTTCAAGTCGGGCAGCTTCGCCATCCTCGACTGGCACGACTGGAAGCTGCCGATGGAAGTGCAGATCCCCATTTTCCTGGCCTTCCTGATGGCGTTTGCCGTCAAGGTGCCGATGTGGCCGGTGCATACCTGGTTGCCGGACGCCCACGTCGAGGCGCCCACCGGCGGCTCGGTGGTGCTGGCTGCCATCATGCTTAAGCTGGGCGGCTACGGCTTCCTGCGGTTCTCGCTGCCGATCGCGCCTGACGCCAGCCATGAGCTGTCCTGGCTGCTGATCACGCTGTCGCTGATCGCGGTGATTTACGTCGGCCTGGTGGCGCTGGTGCAAACCGACATGAAGAAACTGGTGGCGTATTCGTCGATCGCGCACATGGGCTTCGTCACGCTGGGCTTCTTCGTGTTCAACGACATCGGCGTGCAGGGCGGCATCGTGCAGATGATCTCGCACGGCTTTGTCTCCGCCGCCATGTTCCTGTGCATCGGCGTGCTGTACGACCGCCTGCATTCGCGCCAGATCGCCGACTACAGCGGCGTGGTCAACACCATGCCGCGCTTCGCCGCCTTCTTCATCCTGTTCTCGATGGCCAACTGTGGCCTGCCGGCGACCTCTGGTTTCGTCGGCGAATTCATGGTGATTCTGGGCGCGGTCGAGTTCAATTTCTGGATCGGCGTGCTGACCGCCACCGCCCTGATCTGGGGCGCGGCCTACTCGCTGTGGCTGGCCAAGCGCGTGATCTACGGCGAAGCCAATCCGAATGTGGCCAAGCTGGCCGACCTGAACGGGCGCGAATTCCTCATTCTCGGAATCCTGGCGCTCGCGACGCTGGCGATGGGCCTGTACCCGGCGCCGTTTACCGACGCAATGCAGACTTCGGTGACCGACTTGCTGCAGCACGTCGCCACCTCGAAACTGCCCGTGAACTAAACAGGCGATGCAGTCGCCAAACAAGTGAATAACATGAATCTGATCCCGGCCTATCCCGAAATTTTCCTGCTGATCGCCACCATGGCGATCCTGATGGTCGACCTGTTCCTGCCGGCTGCCAAGCGGAACATCACCTACATGCTGTCGCTGGCGGCGCTGGCGGGATGCGCCGCGCTGAGCCTGTATTCTTTCGAGGCAGGCACCGTCACCTACACGTTCAACAACATGTTCGTGTCGGATCCGATGTCGCACCTGCTGAAGCTGTTCTCGTACCTGGCGATCGCCGTCACACTGGTATATTCGCGCCAGTACATCGTTTCGCGTGGCATGGCCAGCACCGCCACCCTGGGCGGCGAGTTTTACGCGCTGGCGCTGTTCTCGCTGCTGGGCCAGATGGTCATGATTTCCGGCACCAGCTTCTTGTCGATCTATCTCGGCCTGGAAATGATGTCGCTGTCGCTGTACGCGCTGGTGGCGCTGCGCCGCGACCATGCTGTGTCGACCGAGGCGGCAATGAAGTACTTCATTCTTGGCGCGATGGCTTCCGGTTTTCTGCTGTATGGCATGTCGATGCTGTACGGCGCCACCGGTTCGCTCGATGTCAATGTCGTCGCCAAGTTCGCTGCAGAACCGGAAAAGTCGCTGGTGCTGGTGTTCGGCATCGTGTTCGTGGTGGCCGGCCTGGCGTTCAAGCTTGGCGTGGTGCCTTTCCACATGTGGGTGCCTGACGTTTACCAGGGTTCGCCGACACCGGTGACGCTGCTGCTGGGCGCCGCGCCCAAGCTGGCCACCTTTGCCATCTGCATGCGCCTGCTGGTCGAGGCTCTGCTGCCGCTGGCGTTCGACTGGCAGCAGATGCTGACGCTGCTGGCGGTGTTGTCTCTGGCCCTCGGCAACATCACGGCCATCGTGCAGACCAACTTCAAGCGCATGCTGGCCTATTCGACCATCTCGCACATGGGCTTCGTACTGCTGGGCCTGGCTTCCGGCGTGGCTGGGCAGGACAGCAGCGGCGCAGTGGATGCCTATAGCGCGGCCATGTTCTATGCCATCACTTATGTGCTGACCACGCTGGGCACCTTCGGCGTCGTGCTGCTGCTGGCGCGCGCCGGCTTCGAAGCGGATCGCCTGGAAGACCTGAAGGGCCTCAACCAGCGCAGCCCCTGGTTCGCGCTGGTGATGCTGATCCTGATGTTTTCGCTGGCCGGCGTGCCGCCGATGGTGGGTTTCTATGCCAAGCTGGCGATTCTCGAAGCCGTGCTGAGCAACGGCCAGGTCTGGCTGGCGATCGTCGCGGTGGCGTTCTCGCTGGTCGGCGCGTTCTACTACCTGCGCGTGATCAAGCTGATGTATTTCGATGCGCCGACGGATACCGCGCCCATCGTTGCCAGCGGCGACATGCGCGCCACCCTGAGCCTGAACGGTATCGCCATCGTCGCCCTGGGCATCCTGCCGGGCGGCCTGATGGCAGCCTGCCAGAGCGCGGTCGGCCAGTCGATCGGCCACGCCCTGAAAAACATCGCCGGCATCGCTGCCTGAACGGCGGCAGCATCGCCGTGAGCACGGGACTTTCGAGTTGGTTCGTAATCGGCATGGCGGCGCTGGCCGCCAACCTGCCATTCCTCAACGAGCGCCTGCTGGCGCTGGTGCGGCTGCCGTCCTTGCCCGTCAAACCATTCTGGTTGCGCCTGCTGGAACTCGTCGTCCTGTACTTCCTCGTCGGCGCGCTGGCCTACCTGCTGGAAGCGCGCATCGGCGGGGTTTTCACGCAGGGGTGGGAGTTTTACGCCATCACCGGTTGCCTGTTCCTGGTGCTGGCTTTTCCCGGTTTCGTCCATCGCTACCTGCGCCGGCGTCATGGATGAACACCTGAAGGAAACGCAAGTCGACAGCCAGCTGGCCTATGACGGCAATTTCCTGAAAGTGCGGCGTGATACGGTGCGGCTGCCGGACGGCAAAACCGCTAGCCGCGAATTCATCCTGCATCCCGGCGCGGTGGTGGTGCTGCCCATGTTCGACGACGGCAGCGTGCTGCTGGAGCGGCAGTTTCGCTACCCGATGGATCGCGTCTTCCTCGAGTTCCCGGCAGGTAAAATCGATCCCGGCGAAGACCGCCTGGCTTGCGCCAAGCGTGAATTGCAGGAAGAGACGGGATACACCGCCAGCGACTGGCAATTCGTCTGCACCATCCACAATGCCATCGCCTATTCCGACGAATTCCTCGACATCTATCTGGCACGCGGCCTGACGGCAGGCGCGCGCAAGCTGGACGAAGAAGAATTTCTCGAGACTTTCCGCGCACCGCTGGCCGATGTGCTGGCCTGGGTAAGGGAAGGGAAGATCACCGACGTCAAGACGGTGATCGGCGCATTCTGGCTGGAGAAAATCGCCGCCGGCGAGTGGCTTAGATAACCCCGATACGACGCCAAATTTCTTTTCCTCGCCGGCAGGGCAATAAAAAAGCCGCTTGCGCGGCTTTTTCTACATGTTCGGATAATTCGGTCCGCCGCCGCCTTCAGGCGTGACCCAGACGATGTTCTGTGTGGGGTCCTTGATGTCGCAGGTCTTGCAATGCACGCAGTTCTGCGCATTGATCTGCAGGCGGTCCGCGCCTTCTTCGGTTTTCACGAATTCATACACCCCCGCCGGGCAGTAGCGCGCTTCCGGCCCGGCATATGTCGCCAGGTTCACGTTCACCGGCACGGCCGCATCTTTCAGCGTCAGGTGCACCGGCTGGTCTTCGGCATGGTTGGTGTTGGAAATGAACACCGAGGACAGGCGGTCGAAGGTCAGCTTGCCATCTGGTTTCAGGTAGCTGATTGGCTGGCATTGCGCCGCCGGTTTCAGGTATTCGTGGTCCGGCTTGTGGTGGCGCAGGGTCCAGGGCGTCTTGCCGCCAAACAGCACCTGGTCGATGCCCACCAGCAGCGTGCCCGTCACCAGCCCCTTGCTCATGGCCGGCTTGAAATTGCGCGCCTTGTGCAATTCTTCGTACAGCCACGACGCTTCGAAGGCTTGCGGGTAAGCCGCCAGCTCGTCGTGCTGGCGCTGCGCGCCCAGCGCTTCGAAGGCGGCTTCCGCGGCCAGCATGCCGGTCTTGATGGCGGCATGGCTGCCCTTGATGCGCGAGGTGTTGAGGAAACCGGCATCGCACCCTACCAGCGCGCCGCCCGGGAACACCAGCTTGGGCAGCGATTGCAGGCCGCCGGCGGTAATGGCGCGGGCGCCATAGGACAGGCGCTTGCCGCCCTCGAAGAAGGGGCGGATGGCGGGGTGGGTCTTGTAGCGCTGGAATTCCTCGAAGGGCGACAAATAGGGGTTCTGGTAGCCCAGGCCGACCACGTAACCCACGGCCACCTGGTTGTTGTCGAGGTGGTAGAGGAAGGAGCCGCCATAGGTGGCATTGTCCAGCGGCCAGCCGGCGGTGTGGATCACCAGGCCCGGCTGGTGCATCTTGGGGTCGATTTCCCAGAGTTCCTTGATGCCGATACCATAGGTTTGCGGGTCGCGCCCGGCATTCAGGTCATATTTGGCCATGAGCTGCTTGCCGAGGTGGCCGCGCGCGCCTTCGGCAAACAAAGTGTATTTGGCATGCAGTTCCATGCCCAGCTGGAAAGCGGCGGTGGGCTGGCCTTCGCGGTCCACGCCCATGTTGCCGGTGGCTACGCCCTTGACCGAGCCATCGTCGTTATAGAGCACTTCGGCGGCGGCAAAGCCGGGGAAGATTTCCACGCCCAGGGCTTCGGCCTGCTGGCCCAGCCAGCGGGTGACGTTGGCCAGCGAGACGATGTAGTTGCCGTGGTTGCGAAAGCAGGCCGGCAGGAGCCAGTTGGGGGTCTTGTAGGCGCCATTTTTGGACAAGAAGAGGAAACGGTCTTCGGTGACGGGGGTGGTCAGCGGTGCGCCGCGCTCTTTCCAGTCGGGGAAAAGCTCGCTGAGGGCGATGGGGTCCATGACGGCGCCGGAAAGGATATGGGCGCCGATTTCGCCGCCTTTTTCCAGCACGCACACCGAGACTTCATTGCCCTTGTCGGCGGCCAGTTGTTTCATGCGGATGGCGGCGGCCAGCCCGGCCGGACCGCCGCCCACCACCACTACGTCGTATTCCATCGCTTCGCGCGGGCCGTATTGCGCTACCAGATCTTCGGATGACATTTGCGTCATTGTGCCTCCACCATGCCTGTAAAAATAATCGAACGGTTGTGCTAATTGTCCGGGATTTTACGGCAGAATGCTAGTTCAGGCAGTTCAGTGCGGTCGCTTTCATGCAATGATAGGATTTTACGGTCCACGATGGACGAGGAGGAGCTGTGGGCGTTGAAATGAATTTCGAGGGCAAGGTCGCGCTCGTGACGGGCGCTTCCAGCGGCCTGGGGGCACGTTTCGGCAAGGTCCTGGCTGCCGCCGGCGCACAAGTGGTGCTGGCATCGCGCCGCATCGATCGGCTCAAGGAGTTGCGTGCGGAAATCGAGGCGGAGGGCGGCGCCGCCCACGTGGTCGAACTGGACGTGACGGATTACGCCAGCATTCGCGCGGCGGTTGCCCATGCGGAGACCGAAGCCGGGCCGATCGATATCCTGGTCAACAATTCCGGCGTCGCCAGCAGCCAGAAACTGCTCGACGTCACGCCTGAAGAATATGCCTCCGTCATGGACACCAACCAGCGCGGCGCCTTTTTCGTCGCCCAGGAAACGGCGCGCCGCATGATAGCGCGGGCCAAGGGCGACTCGCGCATCCGCCATCGCATCATCAATATCGCCTCGGTTGCCGCCTTGCGCATCGTGCCGCAGATAGGCATCTATGGCGTCAGCAAGGCGGCGGTGGTGCACATGACCAAGGCCATGGCGCTGGAGTGGGGGCGCCATGGCATCAACGTCAATGCCATTTGTCCCGGCTATATCGAGACCGGGATCAATGCGGATTATCTGGCCACGGAGGCCGGGCAGAAGCTGGTCGAGACGCTGCCGCGCAAGCGCGTGGGACAGCCGCGCGATCTCGATGGCCTGTTGCTGCTGCTGGCTTCCGAAGAGTCGCAATTCATCAATGGCGCCATCATTGCCGCGGACGACGGCATGAGCGTGCAATGAGCAGGACAGTTTTCATTCGGGGAGAGCAATGAGCAACAAGCAGGTTCACATCGCGCGCATGCCGATTCGCTGGGGCGACATGGATGCCTTCGGGCACGTCAACAACACCGTGTTTTTTCGCTTCATGGAACAGGCCCGTATCGAGTGGATGGAGTCATGCGGGATGGCGATCGAAGGCGGCGAGGGGCCGGTCATCGTCAATGCCCACTGCAGCTTTCTGCGCCAGTTGAAGTATCCGGGGGAAGTGGAAGTGCGCACCTGCGCCGATACGCCGGGCCGCTCCAGTTTTGAAACCCGGGTGGAAATGCGCCGCGCCGACCAGCCGGATGTGCTGGTGGCAGAAGGCGGCGCCAAGGTGGTATGGGTGAACTATGCGCAGGAAAAATCGGTGCCGCTGCCGGAACGCCTGCGCGCCCTGATCGACAGCAGCGAGTGAGCGTCGCCTAGTTATTCGCCGACACGCCCACCAGGCGGTGTACCAGTTCGCTGGAGGTGGCGGCGGAAAACTTGCGCATCAGCTTGGCACGGTGCATTTCCACCGTGCGCGGGCTGAGGCCGATCTGGCGGGCAATCAGCTTGCTGGTCTTGCCTTCGACCAGCAGGGCAGCAATTTCCCGTTCGCGCGGCGTCAGTTCCGCGGTGACAGGGCGCTTGGCGCTCAGGTCCTCGAAAGTCCAGATGCCGGCGGCATGCGGGTCATTCGGCACCAGCGAGCGGCCAATGACGTGGCACCAGAACATTTCCTGGTTTGCCCGCTTCATGATGCGCTCGTCCGAATAACTGCCTTTGGCATTCATGATGGGCGTGATGCGCGCGCCGGTGCGCTCGAATTCATCCGGGGTGGGGTAGAGCACCAGCAGGGATTTGCCGATCAGGTCGTTACGGGCGTAACCGAACATGTTCGCCAGGGCTTCATTGCAGGCCTGGATAACGCGGTTCTGGGAAACGCACATGCCTACAGGGGAACGCAAGAAGATGTTTTCGTAATCGATCGCTGGCGGTATGCTCATGAAGCCGTCATAAATGTTGAAATTCAGAAGCGAACATAAGGTATTTTTACGGTATTGTACAGTCCTGATGCACATCTTATGCTGGAGAGCTAGCTTTGATGCGCTCGCCTGCGTGCGGCGGATTCCCGCCATGCGCACCGGGCCACAGCTTTGCGAATCCACTTTATAAAGAGACGAGGGGAGTATGAAAAAAGTTTATCCCGACGCCGCCGCCGCCCTGGCTGGTATCGTCAAGGATGGCCAGACCATCGCTGTCGGCGGTTTCGGCCTGTGCGGCATTCCTGAAGCGCTGATCGCGGCGCTGCGCGATTCCGGCGTGAAGAACCTGACCGCCATTTCCAACAATGCCGGCGTCGATGGCTTCGGCCTCGGCCAGCTGCTGACGACCCGGCAGATCAAGAAGATGATCTCGTCCTACGTCGGCGAAAACAAGGAATTCGAACGCCAGTACCTGTCCGGCGAACTCGAACTGGAATTCACCCCGCAAGGCACGCTGGCTGAAAAGCTGCGCGCCGGCGGCGCCGGCATCCCGGCCTTCTTCACCAAGACCGGCGTGGGCACCATCGTCGCCGACGGCAAGGAAATCCGCGAATTCGACGGCCAGCAATACGTCATGGAGCGTTCGCTGGTGGCTGACGTTTCCCTGGTCAAGGCCTGGAAGGCCGACAAGGCCGGCAACCTGGTGTTCCGCAAGACCGCTCGCAACTTCAACCCGAACGTTGCCATGGCCGGCAAGATCACCATCGTCGAAGTCGAGCAACTGGTCGAAGTGGGCGAGATCGAGCCGGACCAGGTTCATACCCCCAGCGTCTTCGTGCACCGCATCGTGGTCAACGCCACGCCGGAAAAACGCATCGAGCAACGCACCACGCGCGCAAAGTAACAGGGGAGAACTGACATGGCATGGACTCGTGAAGAAATGGCCGCACGCGCGGCAAAAGAATTGCAGGATGGTTTCTACGTCAACCTGGGCATCGGCTTGCCGACCATGGTGGCCAACTATGTGCCAAGCGACATGGAAGTCTGGCTGCAGTCGGAAAACGGCTTGCTGGGCATCGGCCCGTTCCCGACCGAAGATGAAATCGACCCCGACCTGATCAACGCCGGCAAGCAAACCGTCACCACGCTGAAGGGCTCGTCCTTTTTCAGTTCGGCCGATTCGTTTGCGATGATCCGCGGCGGCAAGATCAACATCGCCATCCTGGGCGCGATGCAGGTCTCGGAAACCGGCGACCTGGCCAACTGGATGATTCCGGGCAAGATGGTCAAGGGCATGGGCGGTGCGATGGATCTGGTGGCCGGCGTCGGCCGCGTCGTGGTGCTGATGGAGCATGTGGCCAAGGCCAAGGATGGCACGACCTCGAAGAAAATCCTCGGCAAGTGCAACCTGCCGCTGACCGGCGTGAAGGTGGTCAACCGCATCATCACCGACCTGGGTGTGATCGACGTGACCCCGAACGGCCTCAAGCTGGTCGAACTGGCGCCTGGCGTGACCAAGGAAGAAATCCAGGAACAGACCGAGCCGAAGCTGGACATGAGCGCAGTCGCATAAGCGCACTTTGCTCCACGAAAAAAGCGCCTGTTTCAGGCGCTTTTTTTTACGTCACATCCTTTGCATCTTTACGTCATCCTGAAGGCGCAGGCGGCCTGATTGTAGCCGACGCCCGAGCCGATCATCACCACCAGGTCGCCGGACTTGATCTTGCCCAGGCTGATGGCATCGTCCAGCGCCATGGGAATGCAGGCCGAACCGGTGTAGCCCCATTTGTCCATGATCATGTGGCATTTTTCGACGGGCACGCCGCAATTCTGTGCCGCCAGTTCGATGGTCGGCTTGCGCACCTGGGTGAAAATCACCTGGTCGACTTCGTCGGCGGTGAAATTGTTTTCCTTCGCCAGGCGGTGAAACAGTTTCGGCCAGCCGGTATCGTTGATTTCCGGCGGATAGCGCTTGACCAGGCGCACCTGGGTGCGGCCTTCCTTGAGCGCCTGCGCGTTGGCGGGTTCGGCGGTGCCGCCGGCAAAGATGCCCCAGGATTGTGCGTACTCGCCATCGGCCTGCATCGCCGAGCCGATGAAGCCCTGCTTGCTGCCGGCTTCGATGACGGCTGCGCCGGCACCGTCGCCGTAGAAAAAGATGGTCGGGTCGTTGGGGTCGGCCAGGCGGTGCATCATGTACACGCCGACCACCAGGATGGTCTTGATGCCGGGGTTGGTGGCGATGATGCCGGAGGCGATCGTCAGCGCCGTCGGAAACGAGGCGCAGGCGCAGCCGACGTCGAAGGTGCCGGCATTCTTTGCGCCCAGCTTGTGCTGCAGCACGACCGAGGTGGCCGGGGTGACGTAATCGGGCGAATCGGTGCCGAGAATGACCAGGTCTACGTCCTCGGGCTTGCGGCCGGCGCGCCTGAGTGCTTCCTGCGCTGCCGGCAGCGCCAGGTCCGAGGTGGCCCAGTCGTCCGGGGCATAGAAACGTTGGGTAATGCCGGTGCTGGCAGCAAACTTGCCGACGACTTCAGGCTGGCCGAGCGCAGTAAAGCGCTGGTTCAGGGCTTCGTTGGTAATGCAGTTTTCAGGCAGGTAGTGAGCGGTTGAAACGATGTTGGCAATGCGCTGCATGTAAATGTCCCCTTTGTTGTGTGCATCGTGGGGTAATAATGACATACGTAAATATTCCCCACAAGCATGAACAGCAGCGGGCACGCCATCGGCGTGCCATCAGCCTCAACGCGCCCGGGCGGTCGACCTGGTTTGCGTGCGCGCAGCCGCGCCCGTCCACTTGGCGCGCTTGATGCGGGTAGCCGGTTCCTGCGCAGCCTGGGGCACGTAGCGCAGGTGGTCGCCTGGGCACTGGTAAGCCAGCTCCGGCGCCTTCGCATCCTCGTTGGCGATCCAGACAGTGTGGTCGCCTTGCCACGTGCCGCTTTCCACCTGCGTGATGAATTCGGCGAAGATGCGCGTGCACAGTTCCGGGATTTCCAGCGTGAAGGCATGCGACATCTTCGGCACGATCAGCAGGCGCGCATTCGGCGTGTTGTTGAGCATGATGTCGTGCAGATACCGGGTGGTAAGCGGATCGTATTCGCCATTCAGGATCAGGGTCGGCACCTTGATATTGGCCAGTTCCGGCGTCATCGTGCGGAAGTTGCGCAGCGACTCCATCAGATTCTGGATGCCGTAGATTTCATTGCTGGTGCTGCCCACGCGCTTGACCACTGCCAGCAATTCCTGGTTTTTCGTCAGCCACTCGTTGGTGAAATTGAGCGGCATCAGCAGGTCGAGGTAAAACTCGAATCCGACCCGCGCCATACTGATGTAGAGATTGGCAGCATGGCAGGTGAGCAGCGGATCGAGCTCGGAAAAGGTCGAGACCGGCAGCAAGCCCTTGAGCGCATCGGGGAACATGGCAGCGTATTTCAGTGCCACTACGCCGCCGAAGGAAATCCCCATGACGTAAGGGGCTGGGATGCCGAGGTGGTCATGCAGCGCTTTGAGCATGGCAGCATGGTCTTCGAAATCGACGCCGAGGATGGGTTTGCTGGAAAAGCCCTGGCCCAGCATGTCGTAGGCCAGCACGCGCACGCCTTTTTCCGGCAACATCTTGAAATAAGGCGCCCAGTGCGAGGTGCGCATCGACAGCCCGTTGACGATGGTGAGGACAGGGTCGCCCTCGTTGCCGTAAAGGTCGTAATAGACGTCGGAATTCTTGTAGCGAAAAACGGGCATGAGGGCCTTCCTGCAATCAGTTGCCGGGCGTGGTTCCGGTGATTTCGGCGAGCAGCCGCAGGAACAGTCCTTCGACGATCTGCCGCTGCGATTCGATGATGTTTTCCTTTTCTTCCTGCGACAGCTCGATGACCATGTCTTTCAGCAGGCGGATCTGGGTCTGGATCTGGCGGCCGTTTTCTTCTTCGATTTCCTTGAGCGCCGACAGGAAGGGCGTGTCCAGGCTGGTCTGGGTTGGCACCAGTGGCAGGATGCGGATCATCGAGAGGAAGGCGTGCGACAGCGCGAGGTATTCATAAAAGCTGCGGTCGACCTTGACGATGCCGGCCATGTAGCGCGCGGCGCCCGTTTCCTGCCAGAGCTGCAGGTTGAATTGTGTGGCCGCCATGAAAATCATGGGGTTGCCGCTCCAGGTCGTGGATTTTCCCAGCAGCGTGGTCAGTTCAACTTCCTTGAAGCACTGGCTGTGCAGGAATTTGTAAGGCACCCACTCCATCGGCTGGAATTCCACCCGGGACAGGATCGTCGCATTGATGCTCTTGACGCCTTGCAGGAACAGGCAGAGGCGGGTCTGCGTGTCCGCGTCAAAGCCGTTTTCCTTGAAAAATGCCATCGCGCGCTTGCGAATATCGATGGGCTGGTCCGCCATAATCTCTCCGGGATAGGTTGCAATGCCGCCGTTCTTCCTTGCTTAAAGGTAAGGAACGAGGAGGGCAACAGTTTACTCGATTCGTTAATCTTTTTCCATGAACTTGAGGTGAGCTGCATCAAGCTACGCGCAGATAACCGCTGTGGGATCGCTAAAAATAATGATATAAGGAAACATATTAAACTGCAGTGCATCATTAAGATACATGCAATCGGGGAGCGCATGAGGCAACATTATTTTTACAGCATGAACCAGCGCGGCTTTCACCGGCTCGCCTATACCGAATGGGGCGATGCCGCCAACCGCGACATCATCATGTGCGCACACGGACTGACTCTGAACAGCCGCTATTTCGATGCATTTGCCAAGGCTTGCGAAGACCATTACCGGGTGGTGTGCCCGGACGTGGTTGGGCGCGGCAAGAGCGACTGGGTGGACCCCGAGTTCTACTGGTTTTCGCAATACGTGGCGGATGCCGCCACCTTGCTGGCGCGTACCGGCAATGACAAGGTCAACTGGATCGGCACGTCGATGGGCGGGCTGATCGGCATTTACCTGGCGACCCTTGCCAATTCGCCGATCAAGCGACTGGTGCTGAACGATGTCGGCCCCGCCATTCCGAAGGAAAACATGGCGGCGATCGCTCAATATGTTGGTGGCGACGAGCGGTTTCACAACCACGAGGAAGTTGAGGCGCACCTGCGCAAGCTGTTTCCGAAATTCGGCGAGCTGAGTCCCGGGCAGTGGCGGCACCTGGCGCGCGTGGGCTCGCAGGTGACGGCGGAAGGTGACTTGCGGCTGGCCTACGATCCGCGCATCCGCGAAAGTTTCCGCAATGTCGATGAGGATTTCGAGATTTGGGATTTGTGGGAAAAGATCGATATCCCCGTGCTGATCCTGCGCGGCGCGGACTCCGCCATCCTGACGCAGGCGACCATGGAAGAGATGTTGCGCCGCAATTCGCGCGCGCGCGGCCACGTGTTCGAAGGTATTGGCCATGCACCGCCGCTGATGTCGGGCGACCAGATCGATATCGTGCTGGATTTCCTGGCCGAGGGCTAAGCCTGTCAGCCGGTGCGCGCAGGCTGGGGTGGCCAGACCTGCTCAGGCAGAAAAGGCGGCGCCGGCTTGCGCGCGGCGCCGCAATGCGGCTTACTGGGCGACCCAGCCGCCGTCGACGTTGAGCGCCATGCCGCGCATCTGGCTGGCGGCGTCGCTGCAGAGATAGACAGCCAGGCTGCCGAGTTGCTCGGGCGTGACGAATTCGCCGGACGGCTGCTTTTCCATAAGCAAGTTGCGCTTGGCTTCTTCGTTGGAGATCTTGCCGGCTTCCGCGCGCGCATCGACCTGCTTTTGCACCAGCGGGGTCAGTACCCAGCCCGGGCAGATGGCGTTGACGGTGACGCCACTCTGGGCATTTTCCAGCGCGGTGACCTTGGTGAAGCCGACGATGCCGTGCTTGGCAGCGACGTAGGCTGATTTTTGCGCCGAGCCGACCAGGCCGTGCACCGAGGCGATGTTGATGATGCGGCCCCAGTTATTTTTCTGCATTGCCGGCAGCGCGAGGCGGGTTGTATGAAAGGCGGAGGTGAGGTTGATGGCGATGATGGCATCCCATTTTTCGACCGGGAAATCTTCGACATTGGCCACGTGCTGGATGCCGGCATTGTTGACGAGGACATCGACCGCACCGAATTTTTCGGCGGCGAACTTCATCAGTGCTTCGATTTCAGCCGGCTTGGACATGTCGGCATTGTGATAGGCAGTCTTCACGCCGAATTCCTGCGCCACGGCTTGTTGCAAGGCTTCGATTTCCTTCAGGTCGCCAAAGCCGTTGAACACGATATTGGCACCAGCGCCTGCCAGCGAACGGGCGATGCCCAGGCCAATGCCAGAGGTCGATCCGGTGACCAGGGCAGTTTTTCCTTGCAGCGTCTTGCCTTGCATAATCCTCTTCCTTTTTAAGTCTTATAGTAAATAAATTGCTACCGCATTGTGACGGATCTGGGATTTTAATCTTTTCCGGCAGTAAAATGTTGATTCAGATCCATATCATTAGCAGATTAGCCAGAAATGACCCAGCCTCAGATCAAACACGTTCAATGCCTTTCTCCCGCCGGCCTGCACACCATGGCCTACAAGGAGTGGGGCGATCCCGCCAACAAGAAGGTACTTTTCTGCGTGCATGGCGTCACGCGCGTATCCGATGACTTCGACAATCTTGCCGCAGCTTTGTGCGACGAATACCGTGTGATCTGTCCCGATATCGTTGGACGCGGCCGTTCCGACTGGCTGCGCGACCCCAAATATTATGGCATTCCGCAATACGTGGGCGACATGGTGACCCTGCTGGCCAGGGTCGATGCCGAGACCGTCGACTGGGTCGGCACTTCCATGGGCGGCCTGATTGCCCTCGGCTTTGCCGCGCTGCCGGGTCAGCCAATCCGCAAGCTGGTACTCAACGATGTCGGCCCCGCGCTGGACATGACTTCGCTGAAGACCATTGCAGCGTATATCGGTGAAGACCTGCGCTTTCCTACTTATGAAGATGCGGAAACCTATATTCGTGCCATTTCGGTGCCGTTCGGTCCGCATACCGAGGAAGAGTGGAAGAAGCTTGCCAGGATCGTGCTGCGCCAGCGCGACGACGGCCAGTGGACGCGCCACTACGACCTGCGCCTGGCAGAGCCGTTCAAGGATGCCTATTTCCTCGACGTAGAGCGCTCCGAAGCAATCCTGTGGGCAGCCTACGAGGCAGTCAAGGGGCCTACCTTGCTGTTGCGCGGTGCGCAGTCCGGCCTGCTGATGGCGGAAACGGCGCGCGCCATGAGCGAGCGCGGCCCGCGCGCCACGGTGGTCGAGTTCGAAGGCGTCGGCCATGCGCCGACCTTGATGCATGACGACCAGATCACGGTGGTCAAGGATTTTCTGCTTTCCTGATGGTCTCAGGGCATGGACGCTGCCTGCCATGCCTGATGACCTGAAAGCTGTTTTCCCATGGTATCCGTAACCGCCGCCGACCGTTCGGTGCACGACCAACTAGTGACCGGCTTGCCGGCCGAGGACGCCGCACGCGTGCGCGCGGCGCTGGCGTTCGTGCAGCCGCTTTATTCCGGGCGGCAAGGCGCCAAGGGCCAGGATGCCAACACCTACGCCCTGACCGTGGCCGGCATCCTGGCGCAGCTGGAAACCGATGCTGCAACCCGCATGGCCGCGCTGCTGTTCGAGCTGCCGGTGATTGCGCCGGAACACGCCGAGCGCATCGAAACGAATTTCGGCAAGGAAGTGGCCGACCTGGTGGCAGGCATCCGCCAGATGATGCGCCTGCACGACGTGAATTTCGAGCAGGCTGAGCCGGGCAAGGGCAAGAACGCCCAGCAGCAGGCGGCGATGCAGCTGGAAACCCTGCGCAAGATGATGCTGGCGATGGCCACCGACATGCGCGTGGTGCTGGTGCGGCTGGCTTCGCGCATCGCTTCGCTGCGCTATTTTGCCGAGCAGAAGCTCGACAACGAGCGGGTGCGCGAATACGCTCGCACCACGATGGACCTGTATGCACCGCTGGCCAACCGGCTGGGCATCTGGCAGCTCAAGTGGGAGCTGGAAGACCTGGCGTTTCGGTTCATTGCGCCCGACACGTACAAGCGCATTGCCAGGATGCTGGAAGAAAAGCGCGTCGGCCGCGATGCTTTCGTCGCCGAAGCGATCGTGCGCCTGCAGCAGGAAATGCGCGCCGCCGGCATCGAGGCCGAAATCAGCGGACGCGCCAAGCACATCTACAGCATCTGGAACAAGATGAAGGGTAAGTCGCTCGAATTTTCCGAGCTGTACGATGTGCGTGCCTTCCGCGTCATCGTCGACGACGTCAAGACCTGTTACGCCGTGCTGGGGATCGTGCACCATATCTGGACATCGATTCCCGCGGAATTCGATGATTACATCGCCCGCCCCAAACCCAACGGTTACCAGTCACTGCACACCGTGGTGATCGCCGAGGACGGCCGTCCGCTGGAAGTGCAGATCCGCACGCGCGCCATGCACCACTTCGCCGAATACGGCGTGGCGGCGCACTGGCGCTACAAGGAGGGCGGAAGTCCCGGCAACGCGGCGCAGAAATACGATGAAAAGATTGCCTGGCTGCGGCAGCTGCTGGCCTGGAAGAGCGAAGTCGCTGATGCCGTGGTCGGCAGCGACGACGAGCGCCGCGAATGGCTGGAAAAGCTCAAGTCGACCAGCCTGGACGACCGCATCTATGTGCTCACGCCGCAGGCGCGCGTGATCGAGTTGCCGCAGGGCGGCACGCCGATCGACTTTGCCTACCACCTGCACAGCGATATTGGCCACCGCTGCCGCGGCGCCCGCGTCAATGGCGCCATGGTGCCGCTGAACACGCCGCTGAAGAATGGCCAGACCGTCGAGATCATCACCGCCAAGGGCGGCAGCGCCGCCTCGGCAGGACCTTCGCGCGACTGGCTCGGCGCCGGTTATGCGGCGAGCTCACGTACCCGGGCCAAGGTACGGGCCTGGTTCAATGCGCTGGACCAGCAGGCCACGCTGGCCACCGGCCGCGGCCTGATCGAAAAGACGCTGCAGCGCGAAGGCAAAACTGCGATCAATCTCGAAGACCTGGCGCACAAGCTCGGTTTCACGGGACCGGACGATTTGTTCCTGGCCGTGGGCAAGGACGAATTCAGCCTGCGCACCGTGGAAAATGCCCTGCACGAGGACGATGCCGCAAGGCAGTCGCTCAACCCGGACGACGCCGTGGTAATGCGCAAGAGCCGCGCATCCAGCGTCTCGCAGGGCGCCAAGCCGGGCGTGCTGGTGGTCGGCACCGAAGGTTTGCTGACGCAGCTGGCGCGCTGCTGCCGGCCGGCGCCGCCGGATGAAATAGTCGGCTTCGTCACGCGCGGCAAGGGCGTGTCGATCCACCGCGCCAACTGCAAGAATTTCACCGAGATGATGGCGCAGGCACCGGAGCGCGTGGTACATACCACCTGGGGCGAGGCCGGCAAGGAAACGGTCTACCCGGTTGATATCTTCATCATCGCCCAGGATCGCCAGGGGCTGCTGCGCGACATTTCCGAAATCCTCATGCGCGAAAAGATCAACGTTATCGGCGTCAGCACGCAAAGCGCCAAGGGTCAGGCGCGCATGGCATTCACTGCAGAGATCGGTTCGACGGCGCAGCTGCAAAAGGCGCTGGCGGTGATCCGCGAGGTCAAGGGCGTGATCGACGCCCGCCGCAAGTAATCTGAATCTGCTGCCGGAACGCGCATGCCGAAATTCGCCGCCAACCTGAGCCTGATGTACAACGAGCACGCTTTCCTCGACCGCTTCGCCGCTGCTGCGTGCGACGGCTTTGCCGGCGTGGAGTACCTGTTTCCCTATGAATTCGCGGCCGCCGAGATCCGCGCGCGGCTGGATGCCCATAGCCTTGTGCAGGTGCTGTTCAATGCCCCCCCGGGCGACTGGGCCGCGGGCGAGCGCGGCATCGCCGCCTTGCCGGGACGGGAGGCGGAGTTCCGCCGCGGGATTGCGCAAGCGCTGGCGTATGCCGGGACGCTCGGCTGCACGCGCCTCCACGTGATGGCCGGGCTGCAGCAGGCCGGCGTGGACAAGGCGCGGCAGCGCGAGACCTACCTGGCCAACCTGGCCCATGCCGCGCACGAGGCGGCCGCGGCCGGCGTCACGGTGCTGATCGAGCCGATCAACCCGCGCGACATGCCGGGCTACTTCCTTACCCGCCAGGACGAGGCGCATGCGATTTGCCGCGAAGTCGGCGCCCCCAACCTGCGTGTGCAGTGCGACCTGTATCATTGCCAGATCGTCGAGGGCGACCTGGAGACGACCTTGCGGCGCGACATTGCCGGCATCGGCCACATCCAGATCGCCGGCGTGCCGCAGCGGCACGAACCGGACCTGGGCGAGGTAAATTACCCCTATATGTTCGCGCTGCTCGATGCGCTTGGCTATGACGGCTGGCTGGGTTGCGAATACCGGCCGCGCGCTGGCACGTCCGCCGGGCTGGGGTGGCTGCAGGCATGGCGCAACAGGGAAGGGGATAATTTGCAGGCGGGGCTAGCCTGATTGCAAAAATGCCGATATAATTTCGCTTCTTTAGGCGCGTAGCTCAGCTGGTTAGAGCACTACCTTGACATGGTAGGGGTCGTTGGTTCGAGTCCAATCGTGCCTACCAAATGCATAGCCCGTAAGTTCCTGATTTGAAAGGACTTACGGGCTTTTTGTTTTTGGGTTGCATCCACGTGTTTCTTGTGTGTACGTTGACCCCGACCTCAGTCAGGCTTCAACTGGACACTCCCACCCGTCATACTCACCCCCATGACGTGCAGCAGTTTCGAACAACGGCAGAGTCACATCATCAATGTTGTCGTAGGAGGGCACGTCTATTCGCCACACCTGAGTACAGTAGCGCAGAATGCCTTCTTCGCTTACATGTCTTGTACGGACCAGAAAACCGCTGGCCTTGATTTCCGCGAGGTAGGCATCGATGGCGGCGGCGTTGGGAAAATAACTCCAGTGGTCGATTTCGCGTGCTGCAACGAGCCTGTCACCGTGGCGTTCGAGTGCTGCGCACACCCGCCTGTTTTCAATTTTCTGCCGATCAAGCTTCCCCGGCAGCAGAAAATCCAGGTATGTTGACCAACCAGCATCTTCACGAGTGCCCGTCTCGTATCTATAGTTTCCAAAGCCCGTGAGCACGCGGTCAACTCTGCTTTGCCAGTCATCTGGCGTCGAACAATAGAAATAGAAGTCACGACAGCCGCTGGAAGTGTTGCGGCCCACATAGCCGACTTTTTCGCCGCAGAGGCTGGCTTTCAGCGCGTCTTCTATTCTGACGAGGATGTCGAACTCTTCCTGGCTCGAAAGCCCGTCTGCCCGAGGGTGGTTCATATATAACCTGACGTAAGCCATATGCGGCAGTGCGGCCACAGGCGCGTCGGAGTGGAGGCCCAGGTCAACGAAGATGGATGCAGGCTCGCCATCCACCCGAAGCGCGTAAAAGTCCCAGTTGTCGGTCATATGTCAAGGCTCCGATGCCTGCGTCAATTTCAATGCAAACATCGAGCAGTGATCGTCTCTGTATTTGTCTTTGGCATGAAATTTCAGTTCGCCCACGATGCGAACGGGTTCGTTGAGGTCCAGGCGTTTTCCATCGTCACCAAATACTTCAATATCTTCCAGATCGAAGTTGAGAGTTTCACGCATGCGCATCTGGTTTGGTTTGCTGCCCAGATAGATCCATAGGGAAGGTTCGAAGCTGCTGCTAGGCCCCCCCGCCGACGATTCTATTGTCAGTGGACAGCGCGCATTACCCCAACCATCTTTGCCGCAAAACATGAAGGAAGTGTATGAGATGTAGGCACTCAATGCCACGTGCTTTCCGTCCAGCTCTTGAGCGCAAAAATCTGCCAACGTTCGCGATACAGGCGGGGAAGGGGCGCAGCCAGCTATTGCGGCGATAGCCATAATCCAGATGGATAATTTTCCAGATGGCGAAAGCATGTGGGAAGAGCTATTTTTTATTAATTCGGTTTCTTTTTAGTGCCAATCTCGATGGCAAGACAAGCACTGTTTTGCTCGTGCGGTACGTAATGGTTGCTGGCAATATGGGCAAAGGTGAGCATATTCCTTGCAAAATTCTTCTACCTTTTCTCTCGACAGAGCCCTGGACTTGAAATCGGAAGGCCGAGATTCACTAAACCAGCAAATAAACGAATCGGTATCTTCGAATTTTTTGATAACGTTCTCTCCATTGGGGCGTGGGTCGCCATCCTGCACTTCTAAAAGAAAATAGCTAGAATCAAAGTGCACCACGCCATGCCCGCAATATTCCTTATGTGACTCAAACAAGCTTCCCGGCTTCGAGTTTTTGAGTGCAGTTGCAACACATTTAGCTAAATCATCGCCGTACTGAATATCTTCGGAGTTCATCCGTCCCTCTTGTTAGATGTTGTCACTGGCAGCATCTGCATGGAATGTCTAATCAATTTTTTAAATACTGGCGATCATGCGCAAAGTCGGACCAATAAAGCTTGCCACTACCATGGATAATCCAATCCTGACCGAATGCCCCGAGCATTTGTTCATCTTTCAGGCAGCTCTCAAATTCAAGCTGAGTAATTTCATAGTACCTCATGCCGCCAGCACAGCCATGACTGCCCAGCACTCCTAGCAAATAGACGTTCGTTTCCTTATCGATTGCCAGCTCTACGAAATGGCCTGGAAAAACTTTTACGGTTTCTATTTTCATTGGATGTCTTACTCAGCATATCGGGCACAACCGGTGTTATTTATAACCGCGTCATCTCGATGGAAGGTTGGACTTTACTTGCGCGCTGCTTGGAGCTCCGAGACGAATTCCGTTAGCAGTGATGTGGCGCGAGTTTGAGTTTCTTGTGCCATCCATGAAGAGAAAGCAGGCATGGCTAACTTGGTGGCGGCGACGTCTTTGCGACCAATCGGCGATTCGTAGTATGCAAGAATCGCCTTTAGATCCTGCAGAGACAGTTCCTTGCCGTAGTGCGTAACCCATGCAGCAGCGACTTCTTTTCCAGAGAACATCTCCGTCGTCTTTGCCACCAACCTCTCAAGCGCAGCCTTTTCTTTGGCATTTGCCTTTCCGCCACCAGCAGCCACAGCGTCGTCAAAGAGCTTGGCCGCGTAGCCCTTTGTTGCCTCTCGCTGTTGCGCAAGTTGTTGATCATAGAGTTCCGTCAGACCTTGTGCCACTGCGATTTTTTGGACAAGAGCTGTACGCGAATCTTGCGCAAAGACGCTTGACGCTGCGGAGGCAAGGAGAAGTGCGGCTACGAATGCTGAGAAGTCGGTTGCTTTCATAGGTGATCCTCAAGGTAAGAGGTGAGAGGGCCTTGTTTCCTGGAGAGGCCGAGAGACTTTTTATACATGCTCAACGCTGCGCTAACAGGCGCACGACATTTGCCGCGGAGCGGCAAGCTCTTGTCGCGTTTCCGGGGTCAGAAAAAAGTTGGGCATGAAGTTTTCCTCGCGAGAGGAACTGGCATGCATACCAAAGTCTGTTTGGCTACCATACTAGCCAAGACATTGTATGACGTGATGGTCACTTCGCATTCGCCTTAATTGGGACAAGGCATACGTCAAAACTCTTTTGCGATATGGTTTGATGGAATTTGGGGTTGTCTGGATCCAGTCCACGCTTGATTTCGTCAAACACAAGATTTGTATGGCACCCGCAGTAGCGATCATACTGCTCATTAGAAATGCCTATTGTGATTTGAAATTTATGGCGCGTTTCCTGGCTTGCAATACATTGTTGAACAGCGATCTCTTTCGCATAGGGCTCGCTGCATCTTTGTGCTGCGTTTTTCCCTATCTCAAACATTTGTTGTTGAGTTGGAACAGCGTTAAGATCTTTGAGCGTATTCTCAAGTGTCGTCTCAATGCAGCCACATGTCTTTTCTAATTGAATCGGAGAAAAAGCTGGCAAGCCATTTTTTAGCTTGGCAGGACAATTAGCAACGGCATCAGCAACAATTTTTTTATAGTCTGCTGAGTGAGCAGTATATGGAAGCACTGCAATAAAAACAAAAAATAGTTTTATGTATGGAGACATCTTCAGAATTTTTATAAGGTATTTGCCTAATGAGGCTGTTGAAAAAGTGTTTTTTGCGTTTTTTGCACGCTGTAAGTCATTGAGTTTATTGCTTATTTTTGGTGGCGGCGTTTTGGGGCTTTTCTGCAGCCTCAAGGCCGCGTTAGCCAGCACGCTGCACCTGCCGCAAAGCGGCAAGTTCTTGGGCGCGTGTCCGGGTTGAGTGACGAGTTAAATATCATTCTTAAGATACGCCGGCGCTTTGGGCTGGGTAGCAAAATTGCTGTAATGCTTTGCATCAGGATAGTACTCTGCAGCGCACTGCACCTTTCCGGCCGCTTCCTCGCCAGCCACTGCAGCGATAAAGGCCAACATCATATCCGTTCCGGCTGACACGCCGGCAGAGGTCCAGACAGTTCCATCCTGAACATAGCGCTTCTCCACCACTTCCACGTCACCCAACTCTCGCATTCGATCAAGCGAACCCCAATGTGTGGTCGCTTTTTTCCTCGAAAGCAAACCCGCTTTATGCAGTAAGAAGGAGCCGGTGCATACCGACTGCACAGCTTTACAATGTTTCGCTTGCTCCTCGATGAAGCGAATAAGTACAGGGTTATTGACTTCTTCACGTGTCCCTTGGCCTCCAGGAACCAGAAGATAATCAAGCTGTGGAGAATTACCAAATGACTTATGGGGATTGACGGATAACCCCTTGGAACAAACCACAGGACTTTCTGATTGGGCAATCACAAAGCAGTTTTCTGGCCCATCAGCATATTTTCGCCATAACGAAAGCATTTCCCAAGGGCCGATGAAGTCGAGCTCTTCAACATCTGGAAATATCAGAATCCCAAATTTCATGTATGCCTCGTTGTGATATTTAACGCCGAACTAACCGGACCACAACAGCTGCCGCGGAGCGGCAAGTTCTTTGTTGTGGTTCCGGGTTCAGTGACGAGTTAGAAATCACACACTCCTCTTTCTGGTAATCAGTGCATAAATCCACAGAACGAGCAAACTTCCAGCCAAGCCGGCCTGCCAGAGATATAGGGGGGCCAACGCCAAACTCCATTTGCACCCATCACGGAAGTCGTCGCACATACAAGCGACGGCAGGAATACTTAAGAATCCCGTGAGTGTCATTGAAAAAATAAGAATGCCAACGTTTTTTGAGCTTAGCGCACGAGAAATCACCACAAATACAATTACGAAGGGCACAAACAACCCAAGCGCATAGCCGGCATGAAGCAACTGCCATGGCCCTCCAAATAAATCTGTTTTCCAAACTGCATAGGCAGTAGCAAGCATTGCAGCGACCGGCACAAACTTTGCAAAATGGATGACCCTCATGTTGTTTTCTAACTTTAATTAGGCAGAATCTGGTGTCCGCTTTTTCTGGCAGGCTGCCACCTAATCTGGTTGGCCGTCGCACGGAAACATCCTGTCCACCTGCATTTGATGAAAATCTGGATAAATAAACAGTGCTAATTAAATGGAAAAAACTGACAGCAATTCCTGGTTGCTGATCCCTGATGTCCATCTAATCTGGTCGCGTGCCACCTAACACAGACGATCAGACTTGCGGAAACGCAGCCGTCGCCTGGGCTTGAACGATAAACTGTGCAAATAAACAGTACTAATTAAAAAGAAAAAACGTCAGGGATAATGCTTACTTGATGCACACCGCCCGCACTTGCTTGATGTCGGTAATGCCCGACATCACCTTTTCAATGCCGTCCATCTTCAGTGTCAGCATGCCGTCTTCCAGCGCTGCTGCCAGCAGCTGCGCCACGCGCGCATGTTCCTGCAGCAGCTTCTTGATCCGGTCGCTGCCTGTCATCAACTCGTGCAGGCCGACGCGGCCCTTGTAGCCGCCGTTGCACTGGTCGCAGCCGACCGCCTTGTAGAGAGTGAACTGGCCCTGCGGATTGGCGTATTGCTTCTTCCAGTTTGCCAGCACGGCGGCGCGGCCGGCGTCGGCGTCCTGCTGGAATGCTTCAGTGTTGAGCAACTCTTCACAGTATTCGTTCAGGAGTTGCTGCAGTTCGTCGGCGGTCGGCGTGTAGGCGATCTTGCACTTGCCGCACAGGCGCTTGGCGAGGCGCTGCGCCAGCACGCCCAGCAGGGCGTCGGCGAAGTTGAAGGGGTCCATGCCCATGTCCAGCAGGCGTACGATGGATTCCGGCGCGCTGTTGGTGTGCAGGGTGGAAAATACCAGGTGGCCGGTGAGCGAGGCTTCGATGCCCATGGCGACGGTTTCGCGGTCGCGCATTTCGCCGACCATGATGATGTCGGGGTCGGCGCGCAGGAAGGCGCGCATGGCGGTGGCAAAGTCGAGCCCGGACTTACGGTTGACCTGCACCTGACGCAAGCCTTTCTGGGTGATTTCCACCGGATCTTCCGCGGTCCAGATCTTGGTGTCTGGCGTGTTCAGGTAGTGCAGCACCGAGTGCAGCGTGGTGGTCTTGCCGGAACCGGTGGGGCCGCACACGAAGAACAGGCCGTAAGGCTTGCTGACGGTATCCTGCAGGCGCTTGAGGTTGTGCGGCAGCACGCCCAGCTTATCCAACGGGATGGGTTCGCCGGCCGCCAGGATGCGCATGACGATGTCTTCGACGCCGCCGGCTGACGGGATCGTGGCGACGCGCAGCTCGATATCGAGCGGGCCGAATTTCTTGAACTTGATCTTGCCGTCCTGCGGCTTGCGGCGCTCGGAAATGTCGAGGTCGCACATGATCTTGATGCGCGCGGCCAGCGCGCTGCGGTAGCTTGCCGGAATTTCGATGTAGGGTTCCAGCGAGCCGTCCTTGCGGAAGCGGATCTGTGTTTTTTCCTTGCCGGGGCGCGGCTCGATATGGATGTCCGAGGCGCCCTGGCGGTAGGCATCCACGATGATGCGGTTGACCAGCTTGACCAGTTCATTGTCGGCCGCTGCATTGATTTCGGCGTCGACGGCTTCCACGCCTTCCTCGTCGGATTCTTCCATGTCCGACAGCAGGTCGCCGACCGACGAGCTGTCTTCCTGGACGCCGTAGAACAGGTCCAGGGTTTGTTTGAACTCGTGGCGGGTAGTTACGCGGAAGACGAAGCGGCCTTTCGGGAATATGCTGGCCAGAATGCGGGTATTGCGGATGCGTTCCGGATCGGTCGACATGATTACGATGCCGTCCGGCGTTTCTTCCAGCGGCATCCACTGGTTTTGCTGGACATAGTCGCGTTTGAGGTTCTTCAGCAGGTCGAGCGGCTTGACGCGCTCCGGCTTGTGCGGCTCGTAGGGGACGCCGTAAAACTTTGACAGGGCCTCGCCCACGGTTGCCGGCTTGAGCTGGAATTCGCTGACCAGCACTTCTTCGATATCGGCATTCTTGCGGCGCGCCGAACGTGTCGCCAGTTCGAATTCCGGTGCCGACAGCACGGCGTCGGCCACCAGCGAGTCGTACTTGGATCGCACCAGCGGCGAGGGCTTGAGGCGCTGGCTGAAAGCGATCGCCAGCGTCGCACACAATTCCTTGACGCCTTCTTCCGTGACTTCGGCAAACGGCGCGCCGGAACGGGTGTTGATGAGCTGGATGACCCCCAGAAGTTCATTGTTCTGCACATCCAGCAGCGGCGCGATCAGCATTTGCGTGGTGCGGTAGCCGGTGCGACGGTCCACTTCGCGCAGAAAAGTCAGCGGCGGATTGTGCGATTTCAGCTCGGCATCGTCATAGACGTCGGCCACGCGCACGATGCGCTTGAAGCTGGCGACATAGCCCGCCATGCTTTGCGGCGAGACCGGCAGCTCCAGGTCGGAAAACGAATGCAGGCCCGTCTTGACCTTGGAAACGATGAAGGCCTTGTCGTTGCTGACGGCATAAATGGTGATGCGGTCGCACTCGAACAGGTCGCTGATATCCCTGGGGAGGTCGAGCATGATCTGCTCGAGATTGCCGGTTGCATGGATCTTGTTGGTCACGACTTGCAGCTTCTGGAAGAACTGCAGGCGGTGATCGGCGCTGTTTGCCGCAGTGGCGGCGGGAGTCGGGGAGAGGGGGGCGGTGCTCATGTCCTGATTGTCGGTAAGCCGCGGGATGTCGGGGAAATGTATCATGCCACGGAATAATTATGATGGTAAATAGGAAATAAATTGCCATATAAGAATTATTCATGTGCAATGGCAAGCAGAGCAACAGTACTGTATTGCAATATGTTATCTTTCCCGGGAATAAAGATATCCAGGCTGCCTATGCATGTCATGAAAGACGGAACGGAGCGTACTGCCCGCCATTGCGACGGGGGCGGCCAATGAAAATGCGTGTGCTGGGATGCGCCGGCGGCATCGGCGGGCGCGAACGGCTGACCACCTGCCTGGCGGTGGACGACGATGTGCTGCTGGACGCCGGCACCGGCATTGCCAGCCTGTCGCTGGAGGAACTGACGCGCATCGACCACGTGTTCCTCACGCACAGCCACCTCGATCACGTGACCGGGCTGGCGCTGCTGGCCGATGCCGTGATGGGCCGGCGCAGTGGCGCCATTACCGTGCATGCCACGCAGCCGGTCATCGATGCGCTCAAAAAGCACCTGTTCAACTGGATTTTGTGGCCGGATTTCAGCGCGATTCCCGACGCGCAGGCGCCGATCCTGCGCTGGCAGCCGATGACGTACGGCCAGACGGTGGCGCTGGGCGGCCGCCTGTTTACGCCGCACCAGGTCAACCACATGGGCGGTTCCGCGGCCTGGTGGGTGCGCGGCGACGACGGCGGCTTCCTGTTTACCGGCGACATGGCGTCCACGCCGCAATTGTGGCAGGACATGGCGGGTGAAGCGCAGCTGCGGCAGGTGGTGGTCGACTGTTCCTTCGCCAATGCCGAGCGCGCGCTGGCGGAAACTTCCCTGCATTTTTGCCCAGAGGCCCTGTTGGCGGACATTGCTCCGCTGCCGCTGTCGGTCGAATTCCTGATTTACCACCTCAAGCCCGGCCACGAAGACGCGATCATGGAGGAGCTTGGCGCCGACGGCGCCAGGCAGTTCCGCGCGGTGCGCTGCGGCGACGTATTTGAGTACTGACCCATGGATGAATTGCTCCCCGCCGACGTGCTGAAACGCCTGGACCAGTTGATGGAGCTGAGCGTTGCGCTTGGCGGCAACGGCGATATCGATGCGCTGCTGGAACGCATCGTGCGCGCGGCAAAGGACATGACCCATGCCGATGGCGGCACGCTTTACCGTATCGGCGCGGACCAGCGCAGCCTGTGCTTCAGCATCGCCCTGAACGATACGCTGGACATGTACCTGGGCGGCATCGCCGGCAAGGCGGTCGACATTCCCGGCATTCCCTTGTACGACGGCGAGGGCGCGCCGAACATGACGGCAGTAGCGGCTTATGCGGCGCATACCGGCAATTCGGTCAATATCCCGGATGTCTACGAAACGGCGCTGTTTAATTTTTCCGGCATGCGGCAGTTCGACCAGGCCTGGGATTACCGCTCGCGCTCGCTGCTGACGGTGCCGATGAAGGACCACGAGGGCGAGCTGATCGGCGTGCTGCAGCTGGTCAATGCGCGCGACCCGCAAGGCGCGGTGTGCGCATTCGGTGCCACCGACCAGCGCTTTATCGAGGCGCTGGCTTCGCAGGCGGCGATTGCGCTGACGAACCGCCAGCTGATCGAGCGCCTCGAAACCCTGTTCGAGTCGTTCGTCAAGCTCATCAACCTCGGCATCGATGAAAAGTCGCCGCATACGGGGCGCCATTGCGAAAATGTGCCCGAGCTGACCATGATGCTGGCCGAAGCCGTGCATGTCGCCGACAGCGGGCCGCTGGCGGCGTTCAGCATGAGCGAGCGCGATCGCCGTGAATTGTGGCTGGCCGGGCTGCTGCACGACTGCGGCAAGATCACTACCCCAGTGCACGTGGTGGAAAAGGCGACCAAGCTGCAGACCCTGTATGACCGCATCGGCACGGTGGATACCCGTTTCGAAGTGCTCAAGCGCGATGCCCGCATCCGGGCGCTGGAACAGCAGTGCGCGGCGCTGCAGAAGGGCGGTGCGGAAGCGGCGGCGGCCATGGCAGCGCAATTGCAGGCGGATCTGGCGCAGCTCGATGAAGAACGGGATTTCCTGCGGCGCGCCAACATTGGCGGCGAGTTCATGCGCCCGGAAGACCAGGAGCGCGTGGACCGGATCGCGGCGCGGCGCTGGATCGGCCCGGACGGCGCGGAGCGGCCGCTACTGGACGCGGAGGAGGCCGGTAACCTGAAGATCCGCGCCGGCACGCTCAATGATGGCGAGCGCGAGGTCATCAACAATCACATCGTGGTGACGATCCGCATGCTGGAATCGCTGCCGTGGCCGCGCCATCTGGCGCGGGTGCCGGAATACGCCGGTGGCCACCATGAGCGCATGGATGGCAAAGGCTACCCGAAGGGCCTGACGCGCGAGCAAATGTCGCTGCAGGCGCGCATGATGGCGATCGCCGACATTTTCGAGGCGCTCACGGCAAAGGATCGCCCTTATAAAAAGGGCAAGACTCTGTCAGAGTCGCTGCAGATCCTGGGCGGCTTCTGCGAGCGCAGCCACATCGACCCGGATCTGTTCGATGTCTTCGTGCGCAAGCAGGTTTATCTGGAATACGCGCGCAAATTCATGGATCCGGCGCAGATCGACGAAGTCGACGTGCACGCGATTCCCGGCTACCTGCCTTGAACCAGGCTGTTTATGAACCAGGCGGTCTGGCAAGACTACAAATATTGTATTTTCTGCATGGCTTGACAGCGTTCGCGCTGTTTCGCAGTCCCATTCCGGCATAAAAATTATCAAAATAAAAACAAAATGCCGGCTCGGGCAGGGATGTGCATAAATTTTTTCAAAAATAATGAAAAAATTTATGCCCCAACCCTAAAGTTCCGAAATTCCCCGCCGATAAAGATACAAGATACGGCGCAGTGGAATTTTTTATGAACTTATCAAAAAAATTTTCATCTGAACCCTAAAGTTTCCAAAACGTATGCCGTAAACGAGACAGAAGACCTTGTTTGCGACAGTTTTCTGACGTTTTCGAAGCAGGTTTTTAAAAAATTTATTGCCGGAAAAAGCTGGGTTTTCCGTTCTTTTTCTGGTCGGCAAGGTGGCAGGCAGCGCGGATTGAATTCCCCCTCGATCGAGCGCAAACCCAGCAGCCATGCCGGTTTCCGCACAATCTGTACTTGTGCGTTCTCAATGCCGCCCGGCGTTTGTAAGACAAACGCCTACGGGTGGCATTCGTTCGTTCCTGTCCTGAAAAACCGAGGATGTCTTATTTCCGCTGGGAAAGCGGTGGATGAGAATGCATCAACAGCAAGACAAATTGCTTGTTGGTAACATCCAAGGAGGGGGAAAAATGGATACGAATGACATGATGGCGGAAATCCGCGATGCCAATTTGAGCTATCTCATGTTGGCGCAACAAATGATTCGTGCAGACAAGGCAAGTGCGATCTTTCGCCTTGGAATCAGCACCGAAATCGCCGATTTGCTCGAAGGCCTGAATAATTCCCAGATCCTCAAACTGGCCGGTACCAACATGATGCTCGCACGCTTTCGTTTCGACGACAGCGCCATCCTGGGCATGCTAACCAATTACAACAAAGACCGTCTCCTGTCGCATTCCCATGCAGCGATCCTGATGGCCGGCCAGCCGGTCGAAGAAATCGCCTGAGCGTTCCGTCAGAACGTTCAGCGGCTTGCAATCAAATTTCGGGGGAGTGCGGAAATGGCCAAGAAAAGCGTAGTCACGGAAGCGCAGGAAATCCGCCTGGCGATTGATCTGATCAATCTCGGCGCGCGCCTGCAGCTGCTGGAATCGGAAACCTCGCTGTCACGCGAGCGCCTGCTGAAGCTGTACAAGGAATTGAAGGGCGTGTCGCCACCCAAGGGCATGTTGCCGTTTTCGACCGACTGGTTCATTACCTGGCAGCCGAATATTCATTCTTCTCTGTTCATCAATATTTACCAATACCTGCTGCTGCATGCCGGCATCTCCGGTATCGAAGCCGTAATGAAGGCTTACCGCCTGTACCTGGAGCAGGCCGGGCCGCTTGACGGTGAGGAAGCTGTGCTGTCGCTGACACGCGCCTGGACGCTGGTACGTTTCTTCGACAGCAAGATGCTGCAGACTGCCTGCTGCAGCGAATGCAGTGGCAACTTCGTGGTGCACCAGCTCGATCTGCATGATCACTATGTCTGCGGCCTGTGCCATATGCCTTCGCGCGCCGGCAAGACGCGCAAGGCAAAGGCGGCCGCAGCCGCAGCAGCACCGGTAGCGGCCTAGGCGCATGCTGGCGCAAGCGCTGCGCGCCCCCGCGCTGCATGCCTTGCTGCACCAGGTTCTGGCATTTTTCATAACGATTTTCCTGCTGGCGCTGCTGGAATCGCGCGGCATGCCGCCGTCCGGCGCTCTCGGCGCGGCGCTGACGCAGGGCGTGCTGGCGGCCGGCTTGTCGGCATGGCGCCGCCTGGCGCCCTGGTGGCTGGCAATCCAGTTGCTGTTCGCTCCCTTGCTGGTGGCGGCGCAATCGCTGCACATGCCGCCGCTGCTGTTCCTCATCCTTTTCCTGATTTTTCTGCTGCTGTACTGGAGCGCCTTTCGCACCCAGGTGCCGTACTATCCGTCCGGTCCGGCGGTGTGGCGGCTGGTGGCGACCTTGCTGCCGGGTGCACGACCGCTGCGCTGCGTGGATATCGGCAGCGGTTTCGGCGGGCTCCTCATGCACCTGGCGGCAGGGCGGCCGGACAGTGATTTCCTCGGCGTGGAGCTGGCGCCGCTGCCCTGGGCGGTCAGTCGCCTGCGCGCGAAGATGGGCCGCAGCCGCGCGCGCTTTCTGCGCGCCGATTACATGGACCTGGATTTTGCCGGGTTCGATGTGGTGTTTGCCTATCTGTCGCCGGCAGCCATGCCGGCGTTGTGGAGAAAAGCCCACAGCGAAATGCGGCCGGGCAGTTTGTTGCTGAGCCTGGAGTTTGCTGTTCCGGGGCAGGCGCCGGACCTCGCTCTGGCCGCGGGCGGGCGCGCGCCGGTGCTGTATGGATGGCGCATGTAGGCGTTGCGCGGCGCGAGGGGAATCGCCATCTGCGCTACTCGGATATACGCCAAATGTAGTGTTTCCTGTGGTACATTTTCCTTTATAAGTAAATTGATATAAACCGGAGTCGCGCGTTTGCTAGTCATAATCGGTTACCTCGTTGTCCTCTTCTCGGTCTTCGGCGGCTTCCTGCTGGCCGGCGGCCATCTGGCTTCGCTGTTCCAGCCCATCGAATTGCTCATGATCGGCGGCGCTGCTGTCGGCGCTTTCATCGTCGGCAATAACAGCAAGGCCATCAAGGCGACCCTGAGCGCGCTGCCCACCCTGTTCAAGGGGTCGCGCTACACCAAGGCGCTCTACATGGAGCTGATGACGCTGCTGTTCGAACTGCTTAGCAAGGTGCGCAAGGAAGGTCTGATGTCGATTGAAGGGGATATCGACAGCCCCGAGGAAAGCCCGATCTTCAGCAAGTATCCGGGCGTGCTGGCGGATCATCACATTATCGAATTCATCACGGATTACCTGCGCCTGATGGTTTCCGGGAACATGGATGCGTTCCAGATCGAGAACCTGATGGATAACGAGATCGAGACGCACCATGCCGAAGGCGAGGTGCCGGTGCACTGCATTTCCAAGCTGGGTGATGCCTTGCCGGCGCTGGGCATCGTTGCCTGCGTGATGGGCGTGGTGCACACGATGGAATCGGTGGGCTTGCCGCCGGCGGAGCTGGGCATCCTGATTGCCAGGGCGCTGGTCGGCACCTTCCTCGGCATTCTCCTGTCATACGGCTTCGTCGGCCCGCTGGCCAGCCTGCTGGAGCAGAAGCTGCACGAGTCGACCAAGATGTTCCAATGCGTGAAAGTCACGCTGCTGGCCAGCCTGAACGGTTACGCGCCGGCACTGGCGGTGGAATTCGGCAGAAAAGTGCTGTACTCGACCGAAAGGCCGTCTTTCGGCGAGCTGGAAGAGCACATCAAGGCATCCAAGGCAAAGTAAGCGCAATCAAGGAACAGCGGCAGGATCGATATGTCTGAGGAAGCGCGTCCCATCGTCATCAAGCGGATCAAGAAATCCGCAGGCCACCACGGCGGCGCCTGGAAGATCGCGTATGCCGACTTCGTGACGGCAATGATGGCATTTTTCCTGCTGATGTGGCTGCTGGGGTCGACCACCCGCGGCGACCTCGAGGGCATCGCCAGCTATTTCAAGACCCCGCTGAAAGTCGCGATGGCCGGCGGCTCCGGCAGCGGCGACAGTTCGCACGTGATCAAGGGCGGCGGCAAGGACCTGACGCGCAAGGATGGCCAGGTCAAGAATGCCGAAACGGTGGGCGAAAAGAAGAATTACAACATCAAGAGCGCCAACGAAATGCTGGAAAAGCTCGAGGGTGAACGTCTGCGCATGCTCAAGCAGAAGATCGAGGAAATCATCGAAAGCAATCCGGTCCTGCACCAGTACCGCAAGCAGCTGCTGCTGGATATTACGTCCGACGGCTTGCGCATCCAGATCGTCGACGAGCACAACCGGCCGATGTTCGCGCTGGCGAGCGCGGAGCTGCAGCCGTATACCCGCGAGATCCTGCATGAAATCGGCCTCACGCTCAACGAGGTGCCGAACCGCGTCAGCCTGTCCGGACATACCGACGCGACGCCTTATTCCAGCGGCGAGAGGGGATACAGCAACTGGGAACTGTCTGCCGACCGCGCGAATGCGTCGCGGCGCGAGCTGATCGCCGGTGGCATGGATGAGAAAAAAATATTGCGCGTGGTCGGCCTGTCGTCGGTGCTGCCGTTCGATAAGGACGATCCCTTCAAGCCCAGCAACCGCCGCATCAGCATCATCGTCATGAACAAGAAGGCGGAACTGGCGGCGCTGCAGGAACTGGGCGGGATGCAGGTTTCCGGCGAGGAGGCGCAGGCTCCCGGGCAGGCGCAGGCAGAGTAGGCGGCGCACCGGCATGCGCCTGTACATTTGAAGGTGCCGGTGATAAGGTATTTTCATGACAAGAAAGAAAAATCTGGGGGAGCAGGTCAGGCATTTGCTGGAGAATCTGGCCGAGAATGGCTGCCAGCACCTGACCGAAGTCGAGACCGATCTGATGCAGACGACTTTCCTGCTCGGCGAGGCGATTGAAAAACTGGCCGCCAGTTTCATGGCGATCAACGAGGCATTGCGCGCCCAGCAGGAAGCGGTGGCCGGACTGTTGCCCGAGGGTTTGGCGCCGGCGGATGCCGAGCGCATGAGGGCGCTGGAGGGAGAAATCGGCCGCCATGTGAATGCCGCGGTCACCGGACTGCAGTTTCAGGACATGACGACGCAGCTGATCGGCCGCACCGTGCGTCGCGTCGGCGGCCTGCGGGAAATGCTGGATGTGCTCGAAGGCGGCAGCGCCGGCGTGCTGGCCGATGGCAAGCCTGAAGACATTGCGATGGTGCTGCACAACCTTAACCAGGTGCTGAACAACCAGGCCCACAAGCTGGAAAGCCTGTTGTGGAAGCCGGTGCAGCAGACGCACATGGAAAGCGGCGATATCGAATTGTTCTGAATGCGGGCGCATGCGACGCCAGGGAATCAGGATCGCACGGAAAAGTGCGGCGCGACGAATAACAGGAGTGGAATAAGATGGCAAAAACGATACTTGCGGTGGACGACTCGGGATCTTTGCGGCAGATGGTGGTGTTCAGCCTGAAGGCCGCGGGCTACCAGGTAACCGAGGCCGTTGACGGGCAGGATGGACTGGAAAAGGCCAGGAGCGGAAAGTTCGACCTGGTGCTGACCGACCAGAATATGCCGCGCATGGATGGCCTGACCCTGATCCGCTCATTACGGGCATTGCCGGCATACCAGAATGTGCCGATCCTGATGCTGACAACCGAAGCCAGCGACGAGATGAAGCAAAAGGGCAGGGCGGCCGGGGCAAACGGCTGGCTGGTCAAGCCTTTCGACCCGCAGAGGCTGACCGAAGTGGTCAGAAAGGTCATCGGCTGAACCGCGGCTTATGGTGCTAGCAGACACGGAGCGCGACCATGACAGTTGACATGCGCCAGTTCTACCAGGTGTTCTTCGAGGAAGCGGAGGAACTCCTGGCGGAAATGGAGAGATTGCTGCTGGCCATCGACATCGCCAATCCGGACTCCGAGGAGCTGAATGCGGTTTTTCGCACGGCGCATTCCATCAAGGGGGGCGCCGCCACGTTCGGCATTGCCGACCTGATCGAAGTCACGCATGTGCTGGAGACGCTGCTCGACCGCATCCGCAAGGGCGAAATGGCGCTGACGCGCGCGCACGTGGATGCTTTTCTTGCGGCCAAGGATGTCCTGAAGATGCAACTCGATGGTCATCGCCACGGCAGCGAGGTGGATCAGCAGCAGGCAACAGTCATACGCACGACCCTGGAATCCATGGCGCAACAGGACGCGGCCGCGGCGCCGCGGGGACAGGGGCAGTCTGCGTCGGCACGCGCGTCTTCGGCAGCAGCTGAGGGCAGAAAACGCTTTCGCATCGCTTTCCCGCAATTGCCGGAACGTGACATTGCCGCGCTGGCTGACGAGCTGGGTTTGCTCGGCAATATCACGCAATCGCGGCTCGATGATGGCCGCGCAGTTTTCGACCTGGATACGGCGGATGCCGCCGACAGCATCGTGGCAATCTGTTCCTTCATCATGGAGCCTGCCGATCTGGTCATCACGGAAGCGGGCGCGCCGGAAGCCGCCGCGCGCAGTGTGGAAGACGAGCAGGGCTACGGCTTTTTCGAGCCGCTGCCGTCAGCTCGCAGCAACGACGACCCTGGCTACGGTTTCTTCGAACCGTTGCAGTCGCAGGTGGCGCGCAAAGAGCAGGAACATGCCCAGGGTTATGGTTTTTTCGAGCCGCTGCAATCGGCGATCGAGCAAAAGGAAAAGGAAAACGCCCAGGGTTATGGCTTCTTCACGCCGCTGACGCCGGCGCAGCAGGCGTCAGGCGCCACTGTGGCGGCACAGGCGAGGGACGCGGCGGACAGCACCGGCGCGGCGGCGGCATTGCCGACAGCTGAAGCGCGCAAGCCGGCGCCGAAGCGCGATGCCGACAAGTCCGCGTCGTCCCATGAGGCATCGACCTCCATCCGCGTCGGCATCGAAAAAGTCGATCAGCTGATCAACCTGGTCGGCGAACTGGTGATCACCCAGGCGATGATCGAGCAGCGCACCAGCACGCTGGATCCGTTGCTGCACGAGCGGCTGCTCAACAGCGTCGGCCAGCTGGCGCGCAATACGCGTGATCTGCAGGAAGCGGTCATGTCGATCCGCATGATGCCGATGGATTACGTGTTTTCGCGCTTCCCGCGCATGGTACGCGACCTCGCCGCCAAGCTCGGCAAGCAGATTGAATTCGTCACCCACGGGGCGTCGACCGAGCTGGACAAGGGCCTGATCGAGCGGATCGTCGATCCGCTGACGCACCTGGTGCGCAACAGCATTGACCACGGCATCGAGATGCCGGACGTGCGCACTGCCGCCGGCAAGGGCCCCAGCGGGCAATTGTCGCTCTCGGCGGCGCACCAGGGCGGCAATATCGTGATCGAAGTGAGCGACGACGGCGGCGGCCTGAATCGTGAAAAAATCCTCGCCAAAGCACGCCAGCAGAACCTGCCTGTGTCCGATGCGATGCCGGACGAGGACGTGTGGAAACTGATTTTCGCCCCTGGTTTTTCCACCGCAGAGACAGTCACGGACGTGTCGGGGCGCGGCGTCGGCATGGACGTGGTCAGGCGCAATATCGAGGCCATGGGCGGCGTGGTGGATATCCGCTCGCTGCGCGGTTTCGGCACCACCATCTCGATTTCCTTGCCGCTGACGCTGGCAATTCTCGACGGCATGTCGGTGCGGGTAGGCGAGGAGGTGTATATCCTGCCGCTGGCCTATGTTGCCGAATCCCTGCAGCCGACTGCGGCAGACATCCGCGAGATCAGCGGCAGCGGCCGCGTGATCAAGGTGCGCGGCGACTATCTGCCGCTGATCCCGCTTTACCAGATGTTCGGGGTCGAGTCGGCCTGCACCGATCCGGTCGATGGCATCGTCGTGATACTCGAATCCGAAGGGCGTCGTGCCGGGCTGTTCGTCGACGAACTGGTGGGGCAGCAGCAGGTAGTGGTCAAAAACCTCGAATCGAATTACCGCAAGGTGGCCGGCATTTCCGGTGCGACGATACTGGGCGACGGCGGCGTATCCCTTATCATCGACGTTACCGCGCTGCTGCGCTCCAGCCGACAGTTGAACGATGAATCCATCCATACCGAATAAGGAATAAATCATGCAAGCGACCGACCAGAAAAATGCTTTCGCAAGCGGCGACAAGCCGGCCGCCGACATCGCCGGCAACGAATACCTTGCCTTCACCCTGGGCAAGGAAGAGTACGGCATCGATATTTTGAAAGTGCAGGAAATACGCGGTTACGAGGCGGTTACCCGCATCGCCAACGCGCCGGAGTTCGTCAAGGGCGTGATCAACTTGCGCGGCATCATCGTGCCGATTGTCGACATGCGCATCAAGTTCAGGCTCGGCGAGCCGACCTATGACCAGTTTACGGTTGTTATCATCCTGAACATCTCCGGACGCATCGTCGGCATCGTGGTCGACAGCGTCTCGGATGTGATCACCCTTAATGCCGGGCAGATCAGGCCCGCGCCGGAAATGGGCACGGCATTCAATACCGATTACCTGGTCGGACTGGGCACCCTGGATGAGCGCATGCTGATCCTGATCGATATCGACAAGCTGATGTCGAGCGCTGAAATGGGCCTGATCGAAAAGATTGCCAGCTGAGGCACAGCGCCCAACGTCATACAGCAGTTCGGAGAGAGTCACAATGTTCAAGAATATTTCCATCCGGTCGCGCCTGATTTTCGTCATCGCGTTCCTCTCGGTATCGCTGATCGGCGGCGGCGTTATCGGCCTGGGTAGCCTCAGCTATTTCAACGGCGCGATGAACGCCATGTACCACGACCGCCTGGTGCCGCTGGAGAACCTCGATCAGATCGTCCGGGGCATCGACCGCAACCGCCTGGCACTGGCCGATGCAGTCACCGGCGGCCCTTCGCAGATCGATGTCCGCGTGGGCGAAGTCGAAAAGCGTATCGCAACGCTCAGTACCAGCTGGGATGCGTATTACGGCAAGATCACCAGTTCCGAGGAAAAACGCCTGGCCGACCAGCTTGCGCAGGCTCGCGCCAGCTTCATCGACGAAGGGCTGAAGCCGGCAATGGCCGCGCTGCGCGACCAGAACCCGATTCTTGCGCTGGAAGTGATGCAGGGGCCGATGGGCAGCCATTACCAGAAAGTGGAACAGAGCCTCGATGCGCTGATGCGGCACCAGCGCGAATCCGCATTGGAAGAATTCACCAGCGGCCAGCAGCTCTACACCACCGTGCGCAATGTGTCATTGGTGGCGCTGGCAGGCGGGGTGTTGATCGGCTTGCTGATGGCGTACTGGCTGATTTCGGCAATATCGCGTCCGCTCGAGGAGGCGGTCAAGATCGCGCGCAGCGTCGCCGACGGGGACCTGACGCAATCCTTCAGCACCGAGGCCCGCGACGAGACCGGCCAGTTGCTGGTTGCGCTGGGCGAAATGAATGACAGCCTGGCGCGCACGGTTTCCCAGGTGTTGACGGCAATCGACACGATCGGCGTCGGCTCGCGCGAGATTGCCGCGGGCAATGCCGACCTGTCGGCGCGCACCGAGTCGCAGGCCAGTTCGCTGGAGCAGACGGCTTCGTCGATGGAAGAGCTGACTACCACCGTCAAGCAAAATGCCGACAATGCCCGCCAGGCCAACCTGCTGGTGGTTTCTGCGTCGGATTACGCGGTCAAGGGCGGCCACGTGGTCGGCCAGGTGGTGGATACCATGGGCGCGATCCGCGAAAGTTCGCGCAAGATCGTCGACATCATCGGCGTCATCGACAGCATCGCCTTCCAGACCAATATCCTGGCGCTGAATGCCGCAGTCGAAGCGGCGCGCGCCGGCGAGCAGGGTCGCGGCTTTGCCGTGGTTGCTGCGGAAGTGCGTTCACTGGCGCAGCGTTCTGCGGGCGCTGCCAAGGAGATCAAGGCGCTTATCGGCGATTCCGTGGAAAAGGTCGATACTGGCGCCAAGCTGGTGGACGACGCCGGCAAGACGATGGGCGAAATCGTTACCTCGGTCAAGCACGTGGCCGACATCATGGCGGAAATCACGGCTGCCAGCCAGGAACAGAGCAGCGGCATCGAGGAAGTCAATCGCGCCATTACGCAGATGGATGAAATGACGCAGCAGAATGCGGCACTGGTGGAGCAGGCGGCCGCGGCGGCGCAAAGCATGCAGGACCAGGCTGCGGCGCTTGCCCGGGCTGTGGCGATTTTCAAGCTGAAGCAGCGCAGCGCCGCGCAGCCGCGCGCGCGGGCGCTGGCCGGCGCGGGCACGGCGCCGTCGCTGCCGGCGCCGCGCCCGGCAAAAGCCGTGACCGCGGCAGCAGCGCCGGCGCGCGCGGTTGCGGTGAAGGCACCGCCATCGGCGTTGAAGGTCGTCAAGCCGGTCAATACCAGCGGCAACGGCGACGACTGGGAAGAATTCTGATGGAATCCGGAGGCGATGAGAGTTGCACATGAAAGCCGCAATTCAAAAATCTCCAGCCGCGAAAGAATTCGAGTTCACCCTCCGTGATTTCGAACGGGTGCGCGCGATCATTTATCGCAAGGCTGGCATCGCGCTGGCCGACAGCAAGCAGGAAATGGTCTATAGCCGGCTGGGCCGGCGCCTGCGTGCGACCGGCAGGACGTCGTTTTCAGAGTATCTTGACTGGCTCGAACGAGACTCCGGCAGCGAGGAGTGGGAAGCATTCACCAATGCGCTCACTACCAATCTGACGGCATTTTTTCGCGAGACGCATCACTTTCCCATCCTGGCGGCGCATGTTGTCGAGCGGCGCGATCCCGTGACGGTGTGGTGTTCTGCCAGTTCCACCGGCGAGGAGCCATACTCGATCGCCATGACGCTGTGCGAGGCTTTTGGCAGCATGACGCCGCCGGCGCGCGTGATCGCCACCGATATCGATACCAGCGTGCTGGCGCAGGGCGAGCGCGGCATTTACACCGCTGACCGGGTCGAGAAGCTGGAGCGCGAAAGGCTCAGGCGTTTTTTCCTGAAAGGCAAGGGCGCGCAGGCCGGCATGGTGCGGGTGCGCGACGAATTGCGCGCATTGGTGAGCTTCAGGCAATTGAATTTGCTGTCGGGGGACTGGCCGGTGAGTGGACCTTTCGACGCCATATTTTGCCGTAACGTGATGATTTATTTCGACAAGCCGACCCAGAGCCGGATCCTGGCGCGGTTTGCGCCGCTGCTGAAGCCCGATGGCTTGCTGTTTGCCGGGCATTCGGAAAACTTTCTGTATGTGTCCGACCTGTACCGCTTGCGCGGCAAGACCGTATACGAACTGGCAGGAGCCAAGCCATGAGCAGCGCCAGCGTCGAACAGCTCGCCAGGAATATTTATTACGACCGTACCTTCGATTGCGATGCGGCGAAAATTCTGCCGGGCGAGTATTACGTGACTCCCAAGGACATGATGATCGTCACCGTGCTGGGTTCGTGCGTGGCCGCCTGTATCCGCGACCGCGTCAGCGGCATCGGCGGCATGAATCATTTCATGCTGCCGGACGGCGGCGATGATGATGGCCCGGTTTCCGCTTCCATGCGCTATGGCACGTACGCCATGGAAGTGCTGATCAATGAATTGCTGAAGGCGGGCGCACGCCGGGAAAACCTGGAAGCCAAGGTGTTCGGGGGCGGCAACGTACTACGCGGCTTCGTTGCCATCAATGTCGGCGAGCGCAATGCCCAGTTCGTGCGCAATTTTCTCCATGCCGAAAGCATTCGCATCGTGGCGGAAGACCTGAACGACGTGCATCCGCGCAAAGTCTATTTTTTTCCGCGCAGCGGCAAGGTGCTGGTGAAGAAGCTCAGGCAGCTGAACAACAATACCCTGGTCAACCGCGAGCAGGATTACGCCCACCGCCTGCAGTCCAAGCCGGTGGCTGGCGACGTCGAACTGTTCAGCTGAGGCGGGCTGCGGCTCGGCTCGCCATAAAGTCTGGAGATATGCAGCATGAAAATCAAAGTCCTGATTGTCGATGATTCGGCGCTGATCCGCAGCGTCATGAAGGAAATCATCAACAGCCAGCCGGACATGGAAGTCGTCGGCGCGGCGCCGGATCCGCTGGTGGCGCGCGATCTGATCAAGCAGGCGAATCCGGACGTGCTGACGCTGGACGTGGAAATGCCGAAGATGGACGGCCTGGATTTCCTCGAAAAGCTCATGCGGCTGCGCCCCATGCCGGTGGTGATGGTGTCGTCGCTTACCGAGCGCGGCTCGGAAATCACCATGCGCGCGCTGGAACTGGGCGCGGTCGATTTCGTCACCAAGCCGAAAATATCGATTCAGCACGGTATGCTGGAATATACGGAACTGATTACCGACAAGATCCGTACCGCCTCGCGCGCGCGCGTGAAGGCGGCGCAGCCGCGCGCTGCAGCCGGCGCGGCGCAAACGGGCGCGGCGCTGCCACCCTTGCGTAACCCGCTCACGAGTAGCGAAAAACTCATCATCATCGGTGCATCGACCGGCGGCACCGAGGCGATCAAGGAATTCCTGATGCAAATGCCCTCGGATTGCCCCGGGATACTGATTACGCAGCACATGCCGGAAGGGTTTACGCGTTCTTTCGCCAAGCGGCTCGATTCCCTGTGCCGCATTTCGGTCTGCGAGGCTGCCGGCGACGAACGTATTCTGCCGGGGCACGCGTATATCGCGCCGGGACATTCGCACCTGCTGCTGGCGCGCAGCGGCGCCAACTATGTCACGCGGCTGGACCAGGGGCCGCCGGTGAACCGGCACCGGCCATCCGTCGATGTGCTGTTCCGCTCGGCGGCGGCTTGCGCCGGCAAGAATGCGGTGGGCGTGATCCTCACCGGCATGGGCAAGGATGGCGCGCAGGGAATGCTGGAAATGAAGCATGCAGGCGCTTACAATCTGGCGCAGGACGAAGCGAGTTGCGTAGTGTTCGGCATGCCGCGCGAAGCGATCGCCGTGGGCGCGGCCGACGAAGTCGCGCCGCTGGGAGAATTGCCGGGCAGGGTATTGCAGTATTTGTCCAGCCAGGGCAGCAGGGCGATTCGCGTATGATGGCTGTGGTGAAGTACATGAAAATTAATAGAGAGACAATTGTTCCGCGAATTTGTTGGGAATAAGCAGGCTGAATGTTATTTCCAATAAGAAATAATGTGACTTCGTGCATAATGGCGGTGTCAGACTCGCAAGGAACTGAAACTGCAGAGGCGCTTACGGCAGCTGCAGGCATTGATGGAGCAACTCATGGCAAACCCGAATACCAAATTTTTGGTCGTTGACGATTTTTCGACGATGCGGCGCATCGTTCGCAATTTGCTCAAGGAGCTGGGCTATACGAACGTCGACGAGGCTGAGGACGGCTCCATGGCGCTGACCAAGCTGCGCAGCGAGGCCTTCGACTTCGTCATTTCGGACTGGAACATGCCGGTGATGGACGGCCTCACCATGCTGCAGCAGATTCGCGCCGATGCGGCATTGTCGAAGCTGCCGGTGCTGATGGTGACTGCCGAGGCGAAGAAGGAAAATATCATCGCCGCCGCCCAGGCCGGTGCCAGCGGCTACGTGGTCAAGCCGTTCACCGCCGCGACCCTGGATGAAAAGCTCGGCAAGATTTTCGAAAAAATGGAAAAAGGTGGCGCCTGACATGGAATTCCTGTTGCGCCAGCCGCTGCTGGACACCAAGCAGCGCATTATCGGCTATCAGGTTGGCTGGCAACATGCCAGTGGCGAAGCGGGCACGGCCAGCGACGAGGAGAGCGTGGCGCTGCTGCATTACGCCGCCGAACAATTGTGCGATGTCGAGGGTAACTGGCTGCTGGGCGATTGCCTGCTGTTCCTGCCAGCGACCCCGGCAATGCTGGAAGATCCGGTGCTGGGCATCCTGCCGCCGCAACGCATCGTGCTGTGCCTGGGATCGGCCGACCTTGCCGCAGGCGAGACTGCGGCTGCCGCGACGGCGCTGCGCAAGGCCGGTTACGGCATCATGCTGACCGATGCCGAGGCGTTGGCGCGCGACAAGAACCTGCTGGTGGCGCTGTCGTGGATATCGTTCTGCCTCAGTGAAGCCGAGTTCCCCGCGCAGGCGCGCATTTACGCCGCGCTCAAGCAGTCCAGCCTGCACCTGGCGGGGCGCGGCATCGGCAGCTGGAAAGAGTTCGACTCCTGCCTGCAGCTGGGCATGCATGCTTTTGCCGGCAACCAGTACCTGCAGCTGCGCCCGGGCGCGCCGGCGGGCACGCTCAACCCGGTGCAGAGCATGATCCTGCAGCTGATGGACATGGTGCGCAAGAATACCGACGTGCGCAAGCTGGAAGAAGTGCTCAAGCGCGACGCCGCACTGTCTTACAAGCTGCTGACCTACATTAATTCCGCCGGCTTCGGGCTTGGCACGGAAATCCAGTCGCTGCGCCATGCCGTGACGATGCTGGGCTATTCGCCACTGTATCGCTGGCTGTCGGTGCTGCTGGCTTCCGCCGGCACCAGCGCGCAATCGCCGGCGCTGCTGCAGACAGCCGTGGTGCGTGGCCGTTTCGTCGAACTTCTGGGCAAGAACCTGCTCCCCAAGGCCGAAGCGGAAAATCTTTTCGTCGCCGGCATGTTTTCGCTACTTGACTGCATGCTAGGCATGCCGATGGAAAGCGTGCTGGAAAATATTCCGCTGTCCGAGCAGGTCAACGAAGCGCTTCTGCACCGCCAGGGCATTTACGGCCCTTTCCTCAATCTGGCAGAAGCTTGTGAGACCGGCAACGAATTGAACGTCGCGGCGCTGGCCGATTCGCTATTTATCAATGCGGCGCAGGTCAACGAGGCGCACATGGCTTCGGTGGTCTGGGCGCAAAACCTCAAGCTGTAAGCGACAGGCGGCGTCCTGCCGCCTGAAAACGCCCCTATGTGAATGAATACCGGGGCATTTCACCCCTTGTTTCGACGATAGTCCGACTTCCATCTAGGCAATAATCATCTCCAATGGCTGGTTGGTGCGTCATGTCGACGCTACCGCAGGCCAGTGGGGGAATGCGGCAATGGCCGACGGCAGCGATCTCGAGAAAACAGAACCAGCCTCGCCGCGGCGCCTGGAACAGGCGCGCGAGGAGGGGGACGTTCCGCGTTCGCGCGAGTTGGCAACCTGCACCGTGCTGCTGGGCGCCGGCATCAGCATCTGGGCGTTCGGCGGCAGCATGATGCAGCCACTACAGGGATTGCTGGCTTCCGGCCTCGCGTTCGACCGCGAGCAGGCTTTCGACATCAACCTGCTGCTGACGGAAATGGCTGTCAGGCTCGGCGACGTGCTGCTGGGCTTCGCGCCGTTGGCCGGGGTGCTGATGCTGGTGGCACTCGGTTCGCCGCTGCTGATCGGCGGCTGGCTGTTTTCCACCAAGGCGTTTCAGCCTAAGTTCAGCAAGCTCAATCCTCTGAATGGCATCAAGAACATGTTTTCCGCCAATTCCGCCATGGAACTGGTGAAAGCAATCGGCAAGACCATCCTGATCGGCAGCATCGCCTGGATGGTGGTGTCGAGCCAGCTCGACGCCGTGCTCGGGCTGGGCGTGGAATCGGTGGAGGACGGCACTTCCCACCTGGCGCGCATCCTGCTGGTCAGTTTCATTTCCATCGTCGGCGGCCTGGTGGTCATCGCCATGATCGATGCGCCTTACCAGATGTGGAATTACGCCAACAAGCTGAAAATGACGCGTGAAGAGCTGCGCCAGGAAGCCAAGGAATCCGACGGCAACCCGGAAATCAAGGCGAAGATCCGCCAGCAGCAGCGCGAGATGGCGCGCCGCCGCATGATGAGCGAAATTCCCAATGCCGACGTGGTGGTGACCAACCCGACGCACTTCGCGGTGGCGCTGAAGTACAGCGAAGGCAAGATGCGCGCGCCGCAAGTGGTGGCCAAGGGCGCCGATGAAGTCGCCGCGAAGATCCGTGAAATTGCCCGCGAAAACAATGTGCCGCTGCTGGAAGCTCCGCCGCTGGCACGTGCGCTTTTCCGCCATGCCGAGCTGGGCGATGAAATCCCGGCAGAACTGTACACCGCGGTGGCGGAGGTGCTGGCTTACGTATTCCAGTTGCGTGCCTATCGCCAGGGTGCTGGCGCCATGCCGGACGAACCGACCGCAATCGACGTGCCGCCGCAGCTCGATCCGCTCAATCCGCTCGCCGCGCCAGCTGGCGCTAATGGAACAATCCAATGAATAGCCTGAAGCTGCCGATCTGGATGTCCGGCGCCAATACACGCGCGCTGGCGGCGCCGCTGCTGATCATCATGATGCTGGCCATGATGGTGTTGCCGCTGCCGGCATTCGTGCTCGACATGTTTTTCAGCTTTAACCTGGCGCTGTCGATCATTATCCTGCTGACCGCCCTGTACACGGTCAAGCCTCTGGACTTCATGGCGTTCCCGGCCGTGCTGCTGGTGTCCACCATGCTGCGCCTGTCGCTCAACGTTGCTTCCACCCGTGTGGTGCTTTCCGAAGGCCACACCGGCCCGGACGCCGCCGGCAAGGTGATCGAGGCTTTCGGCCACTTCCTCATCGGCGGCAACTATACCGTCGGCATCGTGGTGTTCGTTATCCTGACCATCATCAACTTCGTGGTGGTGACCAAGGGCGCAGGCCGCATCGCCGAAGTGGGCGCGCGTTTCGCCCTGGATGCCATGCCCGGCAAGCAGATGGCGATCGATGCCGACCTCAATGCCGGCCTCATTGGCGAGGCGGAAGCCCGCGCCCGCCGCCAGCAGGTGTCGCAAGAGGCCGAGTTCTACGGCTCCATGGACGGCGCCAGCAAGTACGTCAAGGGCGATGCCATCGCCGGCATCATCGTCACCATCGTCAACGTCGTCGGCGGGCTGGTGGTCGGCATGATCCAGCACGACATGGCCTTCGGCGCCGCCCTGGAAAACTATACCCTGCTGGCGATCGGCGATGGTCTGGTGGCGCAGCTCCCGTCACTGGTGATCTCGGTGGCTGCCGGTATCATCGTCTCGCGCGTGGCCAGCGACGAGGACGTTGGAACCCAGCTGATCAGCCAGCTGTTCGCCCGCCCGCAAGTCATGTACATCACCGCCGCCATCGTCGGCGGCATGGGCCTGATTCCGGGCATGCCGAACATTCCCTTCCTTTTCCTCGCCGCGCTGCTGGGCGGCAGCGCCTGGATGATATCGCAGCGCGCCCGGCAAGCGGAAGCAGCGGCGCTGGTTGCGCCGGACGAGGCTGCGGCTGCCGCAGTGGCGGCGCCGGAATCCGAGGAAGCATCCTGGCAGGACATCGTGCCGGTGGATACGCTGGGACTGGAAGTCGGCTACCGTCTGATTCCGCTGGTGGACAAGGGACAGAGCGGTGAGCTTCTGCGCCGCATCAAGGGAATTCGCAAGAAATTTGCCCAGGAAGTCGGCTTCCTGTCGCCGCCGGTGCACATCCGCGACAACCTCGAGCTGAAACCGTCTGCCTACCGCATTACCCTGAAGGGGGTGGAAGTGGGCAGCGGCGAGGCCTTCGCCGGCCAGTTCCTGGCGATTAATCCGGGCATGGTCAGCGGTGCCCTGCCGGGTGCGGCCACCACCGATCCGGCCTTCGGTCTGCCGGCGGTGTGGATCGAAGCTGCCATGCGCGAACAGGCGCAGGCGATGGGCTATACCGTGGTCGATGCCGGCACCGTGATCGCTACCCACCTGAACCACCTGATCACCACCCACGCCGCCGAACTGCTGGGCCGCCAGGAGGTGCAGCAGCTGCTCGACCACCTGGGCAAGGAGTCGCCCAAGCTGGTGGAAGACCTCGTGCCGAAGCTGCTGCCGGTGTCGAGTCTGCAGAAGGTGCTGCAGAACCTGCTGGTCGAAGGCGTGCATATCCGCGACATGCGCACCATCATCGAGACCCTGGCCGAGTACGCGCCGCAGACGCAGGATCCGAACGAACTTACCGCGCAGGTGCGCATTGCCCTCGGCCGCGCCATCGTGCAACAGATTTTCAATGCATCGAACGAACTGTCGGTGATGACCCTCGATAACCGCCTGGAGCGGCTGCTGATGCAGGCGCTGCAGACCAGCGGCCCGGATGGCGCCGGCATCGAGCCGGGCCTGGCCGACACGCTGGCGCAGCAGACTGCCAATGCCGCGCGCCAGCAGGAACAGATGGGCATGACCCCGGTGCTGCTGGTGCCGGGACCGCTGCGCGCGCTGCTGTCGCGCTTCCTGCGCCGCGCCGTGCCGCAGCTGAAGGTGCTGTCGCACGCGGAACTGCCCGATACCAAGACCATTAAAGTAATCAGCCTAGTTGGAGGCCAAGCATGAACGTCCGAAAATTTACCGCCAGCTCGTCCCGTGAAGCCTTGCGCAAGGTGCGCGACGCGATCGGCCCGGATGCTGTCATCCTGTCGAATCGCAGCGTCGACGGCGGCACGGAAATCCTGGCGCTGGCGCCGGAAGACATGGCGGCACTGGCCGAGCCGGTTGTCGAACAGCGCGCGCCGGCTGTCCGCGCTCCCGAAATGCGCGCAGCAGAATCGCGTCCGGCAGCCCGACCGGCCCTGTCCGAATCGACGCTGGCGGCGCTGGCGCCGCAGCGCCTGGCAGGCAATAACCAGGCGGCTCACCTGGCGGAGTCCCTGCAGGCGGCACGTGAAGTGCCGCAGCAGTCGCCGGCAACCGCTGAAATGGCACGCATGATGGCGGAAATCCGCTCCATGCGCGGCATGCTGGAAGCGCAGCTGGCGGAAATTTCCTTCGGCAGCGCGCAAAAGCGCGAACCGGCGCGCTCGGCGGTGCTGCGTGAAATGCTGTCGGCAGGTTTTTCCGCCAGCCTGGCGCGCTTCCTGACTGAAAAAATGCCGGCCGGCGCAAGCCAGGATGGGGGCATGAGCTGGATTCGCACGATCCTGTCGCGCAACCTGGCGGCGATCGATAACGAAGACGATATCCTCGACCGCGGCGGCATCTATGCCCTGGTCGGCCCGACCGGCGTCGGCAAGACCACTACCACGGCCAAGCTGGCGGCGCGCTGCGTGATGCGGCATGGCGCCGGCAAGCTGGCGCTGATCACGACCGACGGCTACCGCATCGGCGGCTACGAGCAGCTGCGCATTTACGGCAAGATCCTCGGTGTCATGGTGCATTCGGTCAAGGATGAAACCGACCTGAAAATCGCCCTCGCGGAACTCAAGAACAAGCACATGATCCTGATCGACACGGTGGGCATGAGCCAGCGCGATCAGATGGTGGCAGGGCAGATCGCCATGCTGTCCGGCGCCGGCGCCGAGGTCAAGCGCCTGCTGTGCATGTCTGCCACCTCGACCGGCGAAACCCTGAATGAAGTGGTGCGCGCCTACCAGGGCGGCGGCCTGGCCGGCTGCATCATGACCAAACTGGATGAAGCCGCCACCATCGGCGGCGTGCTGGACGTGGCGATCCGCCAGAAGCTGCAGATGTATTATGTCGCCAACGGCCAACGCGTGCCGGAAGACCTGCACGTGGCAAACAAGGAATATCTGGTTGATCGCGCCTTCAAGCTCAAGCGGGAATCGGCGCCGTTCCGCTACAACGATGCCGAGCTGCCGCTGGTGGTGGCCAATGCCGCGCGCGGTATGAACGACGCCGGCCTGAGGGAGGTGTCCCTTGGCTGAGTTCCGCATAGACCAGGCCGATGGCCTGCGGCGCATGCTGGCCGGATCGCGGCCGCGCGTCTTCACTTTCCTGTCGGCGTTGCCAGACGAGGAAAAAAATGCGATGCTGGTAAATCTAGGGGCATCGCTGGTGCGCTCCGGCAGCGACGTGCTGTTGCTGGATGCGCGCGCCGAGGCAGGCAGCATCGCTGCGCGGCTGGATGCGCCGCGGCGCGCCAGCCTGCTGGAGGTGGCGCGCCAGGAAGGGCAGCTTTGCGGCCTGGTGGAGTCGCTGCCGCAGGGATTTTGCGTGGCCAGGCTGGCGCATGCGACGGCGCAGGCGCGCGCGCAGCTGCGCGAAGCACGGCATGACGACCTGTTGATGCGCCGGTTGGGACAGGCATTCAGCGGGCTCGCGCGCGAGCATGACATCGTCCTGGTCGACGGCATGCTCGACGAGGACGACGAATTCGCGCTGCCGGCGCTGGCCGCAGGCGAGATCGTGGTGCAGGTGTCCAGCAGCGCCGCCGCCATCAAGTCGGCATATGCGATGATCAAGCGCCTGACCGCAAGCCAGGGGCGCCACTCATTCAGCGTGCTGGTGAGCGGCGCCAGCGAGGAGCAGGCAACGCTGGTGCACGAGAATATCGCGCGCGCCGCCGGCCGCTATCTCGGCACCGAGGTGGGCCTGCTCGGTTCGGTGCCGCCTGACGAGCATCTGCGCCGTGCCACCAGCCTGGGGCGCAGCGTGATCGAGGCCTTTCCGCTGGCGGGGGCTTCGCTGGCGTTTCGCCGGCTCGCCGGACGTTGTGCAATGGGGGATGTGGCCTCGGCAGGCGGCATGCTGATGGCTGGATAAAAAAGGATAACGAAACATCGATGTATACCGCGCATGGAAAATCGGACAAGAATCACCTGCTGCAGGAACATGCGCCGTTGGTGAAGCGACTTGCGCACCAGATGAAGGCGCGGCTGCCGCACAGCGTGGAAGTCGATGACCTTGTGCAGGCGGGGATGATCGGCCTGCTGGATGCCGTCAACCGTTACGAAGACACCCATGGCGCCCAGTTCGAAACGTATGCGGTGCAGCGCATACGCGGCGCCATGCTGGACGAGTTGCGCAGCAGCGACTGGCTGCCGCGCAGCATACGCCAGAACATGCGCAAGATCGAAGATGCCATGCGCACTCTGCAGCAGCGTCTTGGTCGTGCGCCCCTCGAAAACGAGATTGCCAGGCAGCTGAAGATGTCGCTGGAAGAGTACCAGGACCTGTTGGGCGACAGCGGCGGCCACCAGCTTGTCTACTACGAGGATTTTCACGACAGCGAGGATAGCGAGCATTTCCTCGACCGCTATTGTTCCGACGAGTCGGACGACCCGCTGCAAAGCCTGATGAACAGCGGATTCAGGCAAGCCGTGATCGACGCCATCGAGGCTTTGCCGGAACGGGAGAAGATATTGATGGGGCTGTACTACGAGCAGGAGATGAACCTGAAGGAAATCGGCGCAGTGATGAACGTGTCGGAGTCGCGCGTGTCGCAGCTGCACAGCCAGGCGGTAGGCCGCCTGCGTACCTACTTGCGGGAGCGCGCATGGACTGGGCTAGCCTAGCCGGCATCGCGCTGGCGCTGGGCGGCCTGCTGCTTGGGCAGGTGCTCGAGGGCGGCCACATGGGGTCGCTGATGCAGCCGGCGGCGTTCATCATCGTCGGCGTCGGCACGATCGGCGCGGTGCTGCTGCAATGCGGCTTGCAGAACGTCGTGCGTGGCGTGCGCATGGCCAAGTTCGTGTTCGTGAAGGTGCCGGACGGCACCGCTGCGCTCGAACAGCAGATCGTCAGCTGGAGCACGCTGGCGCGTCGCGACGGGCTGCTGAGTCTGGAACGTCATCTCGACAGCATCCGCGATCCGTTCAAGGCCAAGGGGCTGCGCCTGCTGGTCGACGGCATCGATCCGTTCAAGATCAGGGAAATCCTCGAGGCGGAAGTGGACAGCCACGAACGCCGTGAGCGCCAGGCGATCAAGGTATGGGAGGCGGCGGGCGGCTATTCGCCCACCATCGGCATCATCGGCGCGGTGCTGGGACTGATTCATGTGATGGAGAATCTTGCCAACCCGGCGCAGCTTGGCAGCGGCATTGCCGTCGCTTTCGTCGCCACCATCTACGGCGTTGGCCTTGCCAACCTGGTGTTCCTGCCGATCGCCAACCGCCTGAAGTCCATCCTGGCGCAGGATGTGGCGCAGCGCGAAATGCTGATTGCGGCATTTTCCGCCATCGCCATGGGCGACAATCCGCGCGTGATCCAGGAGCGCATGACCGCTCACCGGCACTAGCCCAATTCTGGAGAGATGCCGACATGGCCCGCAGAAAGCACGAGGAAGAGCCGGAGAATCATGAACGCTGGATGGTGTCCTATGCCGACTTCATCACCTTGCTGTTCGCCTTCTTTGTCGTGATGTATGCGATTTCTTCGGTCAACGAGGGCAAGTACCGGGTGCTTTCCGATTCGCTCGGCAGCGCTTTCGGCACGGGTGCCCTGACGCCCGTGCCGCAGACACGCGAACATGTTCTGACGCCGTTGCCGCGGCCGCGGCAGACGGCGGCGCAGCGCCTGCAGGCCGAAACCGTGCGTCGCGAAAGGGCGGCGATGAGCCAGATCGCCAGCCGCATCCAGCAGGCGCTGGCGCCGCTGGTGCGCCGCGGCATCGTGCGCGTCACCCAGACCAGCACCGGCGTCAAGGTGGAAATTAATGCCAGCATCCTGTTTGCGCCCGGCGACGCCACGCTGAGCGAGGAGTCGGGAGAGGCGCTGGTGGCGATTGCGGAAATCCTGAAGGACGACACGCACGGCCTGCGAGTGGAGGGTCATACCGACAACGTGCCGATCAATAACGCGATTTTCCCCTCGAACTGGGAATTGTCCAGCGCGCGCGCCAGCAGCGTGGTGCGGCTGCTGGTCGATAGCGGCGTCGCGCAATCTCGCCTGACGGCGATCGGCCATGCCGACAATTTCCCGGTAGGTCCGAATGAAATGCCCGACGGGCGCTTGCGCAACCGGCGCGTCGAAATCATGATCCTGGCCAGCGTGCCTGAAACGCCGGTCGAAGTGCCGCTGGCGCCGGTAACGGAAGAAGCGGCAGGCGAGGGCGGGCAAGCGGCCGTCGCAGCGCCTGATACCAGTGGCGGCCGCGCCGCCCGATAGGCGCTCCGGGTTTTCAGAAAACAGGGGATCGTGGCCGGATGGCCGGGCCGTGCTTAGCCGATTGCCAGGCCACGCCCGCCAGGGCTGACCGCGGACTGGCCGTTGCGGCCGTAGAGGGAGTCGCCGGGCGCGCCGCCGCGCAGGACGCTCAGGGCGGATTGGGTGCGCGCCAGATGCTTGTTGATCAGCATGCCGTTGTTACGGTTGATGTCACGGGCGGCACGTGCGGTTTCCAGCAATTCCTGCCAGGATTGGCTGGTGGTGGCAGAATCGATGCTGCCCAGCCAGGCGCGCATGCCTTCTTCCTGCGCCTGGAAACCGTTGGCAGCCAGCGCGCGGTAGCGCTGGGCGGCCAGCTCGGACATGCGTTCGACCAGCTTGTTTTTTTCCTCAGACAGCATATCCAGACTATCGACGCCAGCGGCAATCAGCTGGGCCTGCTCCTTATTCAGCACTTCCAGGAGCTGCCTCGCCATGCGGTTTTCTTCATGCAGGCTTTGCGCAGGATTGTTGCCGGGTACGGTCATGTTGTCTCAGGCTTTGCGGGTATGGATGAGGTCCTTGACGGAATCCAGCAGGCCGGCGGCGACTTTCTCGGGATCGACCTGGAATCTGCCTTCGGCAATGGCTGCCTTGATTTCCGCCACTTTGCGTGTATCGAACACGCCTTCGGTGCCGGTGAGCGCCTGCAGTTGCGAGGTGACTTGCACGCCTTGTTGCGCCGACGCGGACGCTGCCTTGCCGGCAGTGCCTGCCTTTTCCGTACCTTTGGCGCCGCGCGCTTCGGTGGCGCCCACGTTCAGTGGGCCGGTTTTCTTAATCGAGTTATCGATTTTCACGATAGTTCCTTGTCTGTCCGGGGAAATTACCCCTCGTCATGCCCAAATAACGGCATGTTTCGCCTAAACTTTAGGAACCAATCTAACATTATTTTTTTTCGGTTTCCAGAAAAATCTTCCATATTATCAATAGCTTACTTCGACGTTGCCACCGCTTCTGGCGATGCCGCCGACAATCTGGCCGCTGGGCGTGCGCACTTGCACCAGCTGGCCTTCCGCGGCATTGTTCAGGGCCTTGGCTTCGGACGAAATGCGGAAGCCCTTGCCGGCGGTGTTCAGGCGTACGGTTTGCCCTTGCAGGACAACGTCCTGGGCGCGCAAGGCATCCTGGCGCAGCGGCGCACCCGCGGGCAGCGACAGTTTCAGCGAGCGGCCGAGCGCCTGCGAGGCATCGGTCAGGATGCCGGTGGGAAGCTGGGTCAGATCGCCGCGCGCGCTGGCAAGGTGACGCGCCTCGATGATCTGGCCTTGTGCCAGCGGCGCAGCGGCGGTCAGATATTCGGCCACCACCTTGACGGTGGCGGAAAGATAGACGGTCCAGGCGGACGGCGCGCTGCAACGCACGCCCACCGTGGTGCGGCCCCAGATGCGGCTGCCGTGCGGCAGGAATGGTTCCGGCGCGGCGCAGGCAGGCAGGTAGGCGCGGCTATCCAGGTCTTTCACGCTGATGCTGACGTCGCCGGGCAGGCCGGCCGTCTGCGCGCTCAGGAAGTGCTCCGCCGCCTTGCGGATCGCGGCCGGGTCCTGGCGCGCCGGCGCGGCTTGCTGTGCGGCGGCGCCTGCGCTTGTCAGCAGCGCCAGCACATACAGGCTTGTCTTGATCAGGGGCTTCATGGCATTGGCGGGTTCAGCCGAAATTCGTCTTGTGGTCCATGATACCGGGGGAAGGGTTTGGCAAAAGCAGAAACAGGGCAGGGTTTTGGACGCTTATCGGCCGATCGAAGGGGGGATCGACTGCGTAATATCGAGCCTGTACAAAACCATTGTCGGTTGGAGGAGCGCCTGCTCCGGCCGATGCTGCGGAGGGGATCATGATCGGAAAGCTGGATGAATACCTGCGGTTCAATGAAACCGCGCTGAACCTGCGGGCGCAGCGGCAGCAGCAGCTGGCGTCGAACATCGCCAATGCGGACACGCCCAACTACAAGGCGCGTGACATCGACTTTTCCAGCGCCCTCAAGGGCGCCCTGGCAAAAACCGGTGAAACGCGCGCGCCCGACATGCAGAAAACCAGCACCCTGCACCTGAGCGGCAAGAATGCTGGCACCGTCGGCGGCGCGCCTTTATTGTATCGCAAGGAACAGCAAGGCAATATCGACGGCAATACCGTCAACATGGATGTCGAGCGCAACCAGTTTACCGACAATGCCATTCGTTACGAGGCAAGCCTGACCATGATCAATGGGCAGATCCGCAGCATGCTGAGCGCAATCCAGGGGCAATAATCATGTCACTCTTTAATATCTTCAATGTCGCCGGCTCCGCCATGAGCGCGCAGTCGCAACGCCTGAACGTGGTGGCCAGCAATATCGCCAACGCCGACAGTACCACCAGTTCCACCGGCGAAACCTATCGCGCCAAGCAGGTGGTTTTCGAAACTGTGCCGCTGGCGACGCCGCAAGCCGCCGGTGTGCGCGTGCAGAAAGTGGTCGAGGATGCCTCGCCGCTGAAAATGATGTACGACCCCAAGCACCCTCAGGCCGACGAAAAGGGCTATGTCGCCATGCCCAACGTGAACGTGGTGGAGGAAATGGTCAACATGATTTCGGCATCGCGCTCTTACCAGACCAACGTCGATACCATGAACGCGGCCAAGTCGCTGCTGATGAAAACTCTGGCGATCGGCCAGTAAGCGCAGGAGAAAAACCATGACCACGATTTCCGACAACCTGCTGAATGCCGTCAACGGCACGTCCGCCGGCGCTGCCAAAGGCAAGGATACCGTCGCCGAGGCGCAGGATCGCTTCCTGACCCTGCTGGTGACGCAAATGAAAAACCAGGATCCGTTGAACCCGATGGAAAACGCCGAGCTGACCAGCCAGCTGGCACAGCTTTCCACAGTCAGCGGCATCGAAAAAATGAACAGCGCGCTGGAAACCCTGCTGGGGAGTTACCAGTCCAGCCAGGCGCTGCAGGCGGCCAGCCTGATCGGTCATGGCGTGCTGGTGCCGGGCAATAACACCGAACTCCAGGACGGCACAGCGCTGATGGGCGTGGAGCTGGCGCAGCCAGCCGATCGTGTGAAAGTGACGGTGCGCGATGCCAACGGCAACGCGGTGCATGCGTTCACCCTGGAAAACCAGTCGGCCGGCATCTATCCGCTGGCATGGGATGGCAAGACCGACGATGGCGCCGATGCCGCGGCAGGCCGCTATTCATTCGACATTGAAGCGACCACCGGCGGCGAGAAGGTGAAGGCGACCGCGCTTTCCTTTGGCCAGGTGGCCAGCGTGACGACGGCCGGGCAGGGTGTCAGGATCAACGTGCCCGGACTGGGCGACCTGGCGTTTTCCGATGTGCGACAAATTCTTTGACAGCTGCAGGACGTATCGTTTTAACGGGAGATCATCATGAGTTTTCAACAAGGTTTGAGCGGTCTGAATGCAGCGTCCAAGCAACTGGATGCGATCGGCAACAATGTCGCCAACGCCAACACGGTCGGCTTCAAGTCGTCGCAGGTGCAGTTTGCCGACATTTACGCCAATTCGATCAGCGGTGGCGGCGCCGGAGCCGGCCAGATCGGCATCGGCGTCAAGGTCGCGGCGGTCGCGCAGCAATTCACCCAGGGGAATATCACTTCGTCTTCCAATTCGCTCGATGTGGCGATCAATGGCGGCGGCTTTTTCCGTCTTAGCGATAACGGCACCATTTCCTATTCGCGTAATGGCCAGTTCCAGCTGGACCGGGAAGGCTATATCGTCAACAACGGCGGCTTGCGCCTGACCGGCTACACCGCCAATGCCGCCGGCGTGCTCTCCACCGGCGCGGCTACGGATATCCAGATCGATACCTCTGACCAGACGCCGAACGAAACCACGGAAGTCGACGCCGTGCTCAACCTGGATTCGCGCAAGCCGCCCATCGCTGCGGCTTTCGATATCAACGATCCGGCAACGTATCATGACGCCAGCTCGGTGACGGTGTACGACAGCCTGGGCAATGCCCACGTGATGCAGACTTTTTTCGTCAAGACCGCGCCATCGACCTGGGACGTGTACGCTTCCATGAACGGCACGCTGCTGCCGGCGCCCGCCGGCGGCAATATCGGCACGCTGAGCTTCGACACGCAAGGCGCGCTCACTGCAGGCATGCCGATTGCGGGCATTCAGCTGCCGGTCACGACAGGCGCGCAATCGCCGATCGGTGGCGGCATCGACCTGGATTTCACCGGCACGACCCAGTTCGGCTCGACCTTCGGCGTGAATTCCCTGGCGCAGGACGGCTTTACCTCCGGCCGTTTGTCCGGCTTCAGTATCGGCGAGGATGGCGTTATTTCCGGCCGCTATACCAATGGCCTGACCCGGCCGCTCGGCCAGGTGGTGCTGGCCAATTTCGCCAATCCCAACGGTCTGCGCCCGCTGGGCGACAACCTCTGGGCTGCAACACATACTTCCGGCGCCGAGCTGGTTGGTCGTCCCAATTCCGGCTCGCTGGGCCAGCTGCAGTCGTCCGCCACCGAGGATTCGAATGTCGACCTGACGGCGGAACTGGTCAACATGATCACTGCGCAGCGCTATTACCAGGCCAATGCGCAGACCATCAAGACCCAGGATCAGGTCATGCAAACCCTGGTGAACCTGCGCTGATGAAGCGCACTGAGCAGGAGGCAGCATGGACCGCATGATCTACACCGCCATGACCGGCGCCAAGCAGGTGCTGGAGCGTCAGGCCACGGTTTCGCACAACCTTTCGAATGCCACCACTACCGGTTTTCGCGCGCAGCTGGACACGTTCCGTGCGGTGCCGGTGCAGGGTGCGGACCTGCCGACGCGCGCCTACGTGGTCGATTCGACGGTCGGCGCCGATTTTCGCGTTGGCAGCATCCAGCAGACCGGACGCGAACTGGATGTCGCCGTGCAGGGTCAGGGCTGGATTGCCGTGCAGCTCGAAGACGGCAGCGAAGCCTACACCCGCAACGGCAGCCTGAAACTCACTGAAAACGGCATCCTGCAGACGCAGAGCGGGCTGAACGTGGTGGGCGACGGCGGGCCGATTTCCGTGCCGCCCGACGCGGACATGGCGATCGCCAAGGATGGCACGGTGTCGGTGGTTTCCCTTGCCACCAAGCCGGCCACCAGCACGATTCTCGGACGCATCAAGCTGGTCAACCCCGAGCAGGCCGAGATGGTGCGTGGCGACGATGGCCTGTTTCGCCTGAAAAGCGGCGAAGATGCGCCGGCCGATGAAAACGTCACGGTCGTCGGCAGCGCGCTGGAGTCGAGCAACGTCAACGTGGTCGATGAAATGGTCAACATGATCAGCCTGGCGCGGCAGTTCGAAATGCATATGACCCTGCTGAAGAATGCCGAGAATAACGCCGGCAAAGCCTCGCAGCTCCTGAGTTTGAGCTAGCGGCCGGCGGCGCATAATGCAATTACCAGAAGCAGGTAACCGGAGAAAGAAATGATACGCTCACTATGGATTGCCAAGACCGGCCTCGATGCGCAGCAGACGCAGATGGACGTCATCTCCAATAACCTGGCCAACGTCGGCACCACGGGTTTCAAGCGCTCGCGCGCCGTGTTCGAGGACCTGCTGTACCAGACCATCCGCCAGCCCGGCGCGCAATCGTCGCAGCAGACGCAGCTGCCGTCGGGCCTGCAGCTGGGCACCGGCGTGCGTCCGGTTTCCACCGAGCGCATCCATACCCAGGGCAACGTGCAACTGACCGGCAACAGCAAGGATGTGGCGATCCAGGGGGCGGGTTTTTTCGAAGTGCTGATGCCTGATGGCAGCTCCGCCTTTACCCGCGACGGCTCGTTCCAGATCGACAGCCAGGGGCAGCTGGTGACGTCCAGCGGTTTCGTGATCCAGCCGGCCATGACCATTCCGGAAAACGCCCAGAGCATCACCATCGGCCGCGACGGCACGGTGTCGGTGCAGGTATCGGGTTCGGCGGCGCCGATCACGGTAGGCAGCCTGCAACTGACCACCTTCATCAATCCGGCCGGGCTGGAAAGCAAGGGCGAGAACCTGTACATGGAGACCGCTTCGTCGGGCACGCCCAACACCAATACGCCCGGCACCAACGGCGCCGGCACGCTGCTGCAGAACTACACCGAAACCTCCAACGTCAACGTCGTGGAAGAGCTGGTCAACATGATCCAGACCCAGCGCGCCTATGAAATCAACAGCAAGGCCATCAGCACCTCCGACCAGATGCTGCAGCGCCTGACCCAGCTGTGATGCGCGGCGCGTTCTAAAGGAGCAAAAAGCATGAAAGCCTACCTGTACTCGTTTGTGGCGATCGGCCTGCTGGCCGGTTGCGCAATGACGCCAGATACCATCGTGCAGGGTCCGCTGACGGTGCGCCCGCAGCCGCAGCAGGAAGCCGCCAGGCCGGCCAACGGCGCGATCTTCCAGACGGCTTCCTATCGGCCGATGTTCGAAGACCGCCGCGCCCGCTATGTCGGCGACATCCTGACCATGACCATCAGCGAGCGCACCAGCGCCAACAAGAGCGGCGGCAGTTCCGCCAGCAAGAGCGGCTCCACCGATTCGGGCGTGACCGCGTTGCTGGGCGCGCCCGCCACCTTGCTGAACCGCACGCGCGTGGCGGCGTCCTCGGACACCAGTTACGATGAAAAGGGCGCCACCAGCTCCAGCAACAACTTCACCGGCACGGTCGGCGTGACCGTGACGGAAGTGTTGTCCAACGGTTACCTGGTCGTTGCCGGCGAAAAGCAGGTGGCGTTCGACAAGGGCACCGAATTCATCCGCGTCTCCGGCGTGGTCAATCCCGACCATATCCGCCCCGGCAATAGCATCCTTTCCAGCCAGGTCGCCGACGCGCGCATCGAATATCGCACCAACAGCCATGTCGACAAGGTCGAGATGATGGGCATCCTGACCCGCTTCTTCCTGAGCGTGTTGCCGCTGTGATGCCAGCCAACCGGAGCCGATCATGACACACCTGCGTTTTCTTCACCTGCCGCTGACGAAGCTGCTGGGCTTGCTGGCCTGCATGGCATGCCTGGCGGTGACGGCCGCGCCAGCGCACGCCGAGCGGCTGAAAGACCTGGCGACGATCCAGGGCGTGCGCGACAACCAGTTGCTCGGCTACGGCCTGGTCGTGGGCCTGGACGGCAGCGGCGACCAGACCACGCAGACGCCGTTTACGGTGCAGAGCGTGATGAACATGCTGCAGCAAATGGGCGTCAACCTGCCGCCGGCCGGTTCGATGCAACTGAAGAACGTCGCCGCCGTGATGGTGACGGCGTCCTTGCCGGCATTTGCCCAGCCCGGGCAGACGCTCGACGTGACCGTATCCTCCATGGGTAATGCCAAGAGCCTGCGTGGCGGCACGCTGCTGATGGCGCCGCTTAAGGGTGCAGACGGCCAGATTTACGGCATGGCGCAAGGCAATGTGCTGGTGGGCGGCGTCGGCGCCGCGGCTGCCGGCAGCAAGGCGCAGATCAACCACCTGAGCGTGGGCAGGATTTCCAGCGGCGCCACGGTCGAACGCGCCGTGCCCAGCTCGCTCGGCCAGGGCGATGCGATTTTCCTGGAACTGAAAGATACCGATTTTTCCACCGCCAGCCGCGTGGTCGATGCGGTCAACCGGGCATTCGGTCCGGAGACGGCTGCCGCCCAGAACGGCCGCGTGATCCGCGTGCGCGCGCCGCTCGACAGCAGCCGCCGCGTGGCCTTCCTCGGCGAGCTGGAAAGCATCAACCTGACGCCGGCGCAGACTGCCGCCAAGGTGATCCTGAATGCGCGCACCGGGTCGGTGGTGATGAACCAGGCGGTGACGCTGGATAGCTGCGCGGTATCGCACGGCAACCTGTCTATCGTCATCAGCACCGAGAATGCCGTCAGCCAGCCGGCGCCGCTTTCCGGCGGCCAGACGGTGGTGACGCAGAATTCCCAGATCGATATCCGTCGCGATCCCGGCCAGGTGATGATGCTGAAAGGCGCCGCTTCGCTTGCCGACGTGGTCAAGGCGCTCAACGCCATCGGCGCGACGCCCCAGGATCTGCTGGCGATCCTGCAAGCGATGAAGGCTGCCGGTTCGCTGCGCGCGGAACTGGAAATCATCTAGTCCGGGTTCGTCATGCTCAACCCCATCGACAATTCCGGCAAGCTTGCCCTCGACGCCAGGGAACTGGATTCCCTGCGCCAGTCGGCGCGGCAGAATTCGCCGGAATCGGTGCGGGCGGCGGCGCAGCAGTTCGAGGCGCTGTTCGTGAACATGATGTTGAAGAGCATGCGCGAGGCGACGCCGCAGGAAGGCATGTTCGACAACCAGCAAACCCGCATGTACACCTCCATGCTGGACCAGAAACTGAGTCAGACCATGGCCAGCCGCGGCATCGGGCTGGCCGATGTGCTGGTGCGGCAACTGAGTGCCAGCCGTGGCGTGCAGCCCGGCGATATCGCCGAACAAACGCAGGAAATGCAGCTGCCGCGTCATGCGACGCTACCGGACGGCAGCACCAGGCCGAGCCTGCTGACACCCGAGCGCCATGCGCGCATCGAGGAATTCCGCGCGCAGATGCGCCTGGCCGGTGAAAATGGCATCACATCCGGCCTCGATGCGGCTGCACAGGCGGACAGGCCACGCTCGCGCCATGCGCATGTGCGTGCCTTTGAAGACAGGATGGCGCACCACGCCGAGGAAGCCAGCCGCGCCACCGGCATACCCGCCAGGTTCATGCTGGGCCAGGCGGCGCTGGAAACGGGCTGGGGCCAGCGCGAGATTCGCGGCGCCGATGGCGCCAACAGCCACAATCTGTTCGGCATCAAGGCCGGCGCCGGCTGGCCGGGACGGGTCGTGGAAGTGCCAACCACGGAATACATCAACGGCGTGCGGCAAACGCGCGTGGAAAAATTCCGCGCCTATGGTTCTTACGAAGAGAGCTTCCGCGATTACGCGCGCCTGCTGACCACCAACCCGCGTTATGAAAATGTCATCGCCGGCGCGCGCGATGCCAGCAGTTTTGCGCATGGACTGCAGCGTGCCGGCTATGCCACCGATCCGAACTATGCGGCCAAGCTGACGCGCATTATCGAACATACCTTGTCGGCCTGAAGCGGCGGGTACTTGTTTTATTTGCAATAAAATCCGGGCATGCGGGCGCCAAAGTTAAAGTTTGCCGGAAGTATGCCGAAAACCCGGATATCGGAGCATAGAAAAATACCATCATGGCCAACATCCTCAGCATCGGGCAATCGGCTCTGGCAGCCGCCCAGGCGGGTCTGACGACCACTGGGCATAATATTGCCAATACTAATACGGAAGGCTACAGTCGCCAGATCGTGTCCCAGGGCACGGGGCTGGGGCAGGACCTTGGTTTCGGCTTCATCGGCGGCGGCACGCGCGTCAACCTGATTTCACGCGTCTACAACCAGTTCCTGGCGGGACAGGTGCTCAGTTCGCAGACCTCACAATCATCGCTGACGGCGTATTCGTCGCGGATTTCCCAGATCGACAACCTGTTTGCGGATTCCACCGCCGGCGTGGCGCCGGCCATGCAGGAATTTTTCGCCAGCGTGCAGAATCTTGCCGCCAATCCTTCTTCCGGCGCGGCGCGTCAGTCCCTGCTATCGTCGGGCCATTCCATGGTCGGTCAGTTCCACGCGGTGTCAGAGCGTCTCGAGCAGATGCGGCAGGGCGTCAACAGCGATATCGGCGCCAGTGTCCAGAACATCAATTCGATCGCCACGCGCATCGCCGGCCTGAACAAGGCCATCACCGCGGCACAGGCCGCCAGCGGCGGCAAGCCGGCCAATGATTTGCTGGATCAGCGCGACATGCTGCTATCCGATCTGAGCAAGGAAGTCCGGGTATCCGTGGTCCGGCAAGGCGACGATTACAACATTACGATCGGCAACGGCCAGTCGCTGGTGGTCGGCGCCAATGCTTTCGAGCTGGCCACGGTAGCGTCGGCAACTGATTTGTCGCGCCTGCAGGTGGGCTACAAGACCCTCAACGGCGTGGTGCCCCTGGCGGATTCCGCGCTTACCGGCGGCAAGCTTGGGGGCATCCTCGAATTCCGCTCGCAAACGCTGGACCAGGTGCAAAACGAGATCGGCCGCGTCGCCATCGGCCTGGCCAGCACGTTCAATGCGCAGCATGCGCTCGGCCAGGACCTGGAAGGCGACATGGGCGGCGACTTTTTCCAGGTGCCGGCACCGCAAGTCAATGCCAGTGCTGCCAACGGCAGCAATGCCATGGTGGCGGCCACCATCACCAATGCCGGCGCGCTGAGCGCCAGCGATTATCGTTTCGAATACCGGGGGCCGGGCGATTACCGCGTGACGCGCGTTGCGGATGGCGCCATTTACGACTCTACCACCATTCCGATGTCGGTTGATGGCGTGCAATTTGATATCACCGGCGGACCCGCAGCGCCGGGCGACTTGTTCCTGATCAAGCCGACCGCCAATGGCGCCGCCGGCCTCGGACTGGCCATCAGCAATACCGCGGATATCGCCGCCGCCGCGCCGGTCAGGACTGCGGCCTCCGGCAGTAACGTCGGTAGCGGCGCCATCAGCACCGGCGTGGTCGACAGCGCCTTTGTGCCCGCCACAGTTGCGCCGGCGGTCAGCCTTACGTTCAATAGCGGCGGAGGCGGCACCCTGACAGGCTTCCCGGCGGTTCCCGTGACGGTCACCAGCAACGGCAGTTCGACTGTCTATCCGGCGAGCACGCCGGTGCCGTACACAGCGGGCGCCACGGTCAGTTTCGGCGGCGTCAGTTTCACCCTCAGCGGCGCCCCGGCCGACGGCGACACGTTCACGATCGGTGCCAATTCCGCAGGCATCGGCGACAATCGCAATGCCCTGCTGCTGGGCGCGCTGCAGACCGGTAAAACCATGGCCAACGGCACGATCAGTTTTCAGACGGCTTATGGGCAAATGGTTAACATGATCGGCAACAAGACGCACTCGGTGGACGTGGCGCTGGCAGCGGAAAACACTCTGCTCCAGCAAGCCGTCAACAACCAGCAGGCCGATTCGGGCGTCAACCTGGATGAGGAAGCCGTCAACCTGATGCGCTACCAGCAGGCGTACCAGGCGGCCGGCAAGGTCATGCAGGCGGCTAACACCATGTTCGACACGCTGCTGTCACTCGGCGGCTAAGGAAGATCACCATGCGTATCAGCACCAAGACCATATATGAATCCGGTATCAACCGGATCAGTGATTTGCAGAGCAACATGTCGAAGATGCACCAGCAGATGGCAACCGGTCGCCGCATCCTGACGCCGTCCGACGATCCGGTGGCGTCTGCGCGCGCTTACGACGTCAGTCAGTCCAAAGCCGCCAATACCCAGTACGCCACCAACCGCGAGAATGTCAAATTTGCGCTGCAAGGTGAAGAGGGCGTGCTGCAGGGCGCCACCTTGCTGCTGCAGGATGTCAAGGTAATGATTGTCGCGGCAGGCAATGCTACCTACAGCGATGCCGAACGCAGGGACATGGCAACCGAGCTGCAGTCGCGTTTTGATGAGATGGTGAGCCTGGCGAATTCCGAAGATGGCATGGGTGGTTACCTGTTTGCCGGTTACAAGACCGGCACGCAGCCGTTTTCGCGCAGTGGCGGCGCCGTTGTCTATGACGGCGACCAGGGCGAGCGCATGCTGCAGGTTGGACTGGCACGCACGATGGCTTTTGCCGACCATGGCGATGCCGTCTTCAATCAGGTACGCACCGGCAACGGCACTTTCGCCACATCCGCTGCTCTCGCCAATACCGGCAGTGGCGTGATTTCGGGAGGGAGCGTCACGGATACGTCCCAGTTGACTGGCCATGATTACAGCATTGCCTTCACGGTTAGCGGGGGTGTAACGACCTACGACGTGGTCGATAACACCACCGGCTTGTCGCTTTCTTCCGGCAATCCCTATGTCAGCGGCGATGCGATCGATGTCGATGGCATGCGATTCAGCGTTTCCGGAGAGCCCGCCAGCGGTGACACTTTCAGCCTCGCGCCGAGCACGGCGCAAAGTGTTTTCACGACCTTGCAAAACCTGATCAATACCTTGCAGGCACCGGCAGCGGGAGCTGCCAATGGCGCGCGCCTGACCAACGGACTGGGGGTGGCGCACGCAAATATCGACAATGCGCTGGACCATATTCTCTCGGTACGTGCTTCGGTCGGTTCGCGTCTGAAGGAACTTGATTTGTTGGACAGCAATGGTTCCCTTGCGGATCTGCAGTACAGCGAGCACCTGTCGGAGCTGCAGGACCTCGACTATGCGAAGGCGATTTCCAGCCTGATGCAGCAGCAGACCATACTGGACGCGGCGCAGCAATCCTTTGTCAAGATCAGCAACCTGTCACTGTTTAATTACATCTGATATTTGTTTTCTGCAAGATGACGGCCCGGGGCTTTATCCCGGGCTTTTTTCATTTACAGCGGCGTGCCGAGGCGGCGCGCCATCATGATGCCTTCCTGCAGCAGGCGCTCGATCGGTATGGCCAGGTAGGGCAAAGTCAGGGCGATCATGATGAAGCCGATGCCGATGGCGATCGGAAAGCCGATGCCGAAAATGTTGAGCTGCGGCGCGGCGCGGGTCAGGATGCCCAGGGCGATGTTGTTGATCAGCAGGGCAGCCACGACTGGCAGGGACAGTTGCACGCCTGCGCTGAAAATGCGGCCCCCCCAGGCCGCCAGCGTCTGTAAGCCGATGCCGTCGAAACCTGTCATGCCAATCGGCATGGTGGTAAAGCTGTCCACCAGCACGCCCACCAGCATCAGGTGGAAATTTGCCGCCAGGTAGAGCATCAGCATGACCAGCGAAAGGAACTGCGCGATTGCCGAGGAGTGGCTTTGCGACTGCGGGTCATAGAACGTGGCGAAGCCCAGGCCCATGGTCATGCCGATGATTTCGCCGGCCATTTCGATGGCGGCAAACACGATGCGCATTGCCATGCCCATGGCCAGACCGATTACTGCCTGTTGTGCCAGGATCAGCAACCCCGGCAGGGACATGGGATCCGAGGCCGGCATGGTCGGCACCGCCGGCGCCACGATCAGCGCGGCCAGCATGCCGAGGGCGAGCTTGGCACGCACCGGGATATTCTTGCTGTTGAAAAGCGGCGCGGTGGCGATCAGCCCCAGTATGCGCGCTGCCGGCCACAGCAGGCCGGCAATCAGGATGTTCAGCTCGGCAGTGCTGAGGGAGATCATGTCACCCGATCATGCCCGGGATGCCCGAAAACATCTGGCGCATGTAATCCAGCATGACCGCCAGCATCCATGGCCCGGCCAGCATCAACGCGACGAAGATGCCGATCAGCTTGGGGATGAAGGACAGGGTGGTTTCGTTGATCTGCGTGGCAGCCTGAAAAATGCTGACGACCAGGCCGACAGCCAGCGCCGTCAGCAGCATGGGTGCGGCGATCATCAGAGTAATTTCCATGGCCTGGCGGCCGATGGTCATGGCGGATTCTGGCGTCATGGCAAGCTACCTAATAAAAACTTTGCGCCAGCGAGCCGATCAGCAACTGCCAGCCATCGACAAGCACGAACAACATGAGCTTGAAGGGCAGTGCCACGATCGCCGGCGACACCATCATCATACCCATCGACATCAGCACGCTGGCCACTACCATGTCGATGATCAGGAAAGGGATGAAAATGGCGAAGGCAATCTGGAACGCTGTCTTCAGTTCGCTGGTAATGAAAGCCGGTATCAGCACCCGCAGCGGCACCTGCTCCGGCCCCTGGACTTCCGGGCTGCGGGAAATCTTGAGAAACAGCGCCAGGTCCGACTGGCGCGTCTGTCGCAGCATGAATTCCCGGAGCGGTTGCGCACCCTGGTTGAGCGCCTGTTCCATGCTGATCTTGTTTTCCGAGTACGGCTGATAAGCTTCCGTATGAATGCGATCGAACACCGGGCCCATGACGAACAGCGTCAGGAACAGCGACAGGCCGACGATGACCTGGTTAGGCGGCGCCGTCGGCGTGCCCAGCGCCTGGCGCGTCAGGGACAGCACGATGACGATGCGGGTGAAGCTCGTCATCATCAGCAGCAATGCCGGCAGCACCGACAGCACGGTCAGCAGCAGCAGGGTCTGCAGGCTGAGGGTATAAGTCTGGCCGCCACCTGGCGCCGGCGTGCTGGTCAGGGCCGGCAATCCTGCCTGCTGCGCCGCGGCCAGCATCGGCAAGGCCAGCAACAGCAGCGGGCTGCAGCGCGCCAGCAGCGAACGGCGGCCGGTTAGGCGATGGGTGGAGCGTTCAGCGAGCATTGCGTTGGTCGATCTTGGTCTTAAGCCAGTCAGCGAAGCTGCCGGCGGGGGGCGTTCCCGGCTGGGAGACTTCGGGAAGATGGTCGGGACGCGGCAGGTTGGCGAGCGGGTTGACGCTGCCGGAGGCTACGCCCACCACGATCCACTGATCGGCGACTTCCACGACGACGACCCGTTCGCGCGTGCCGACCGAGACGCCGCCGACGATTTTTACCGGCGCATGCGCGCCGGCACGCGCAAAATTGAAGCGTTTCAGGATCCAGGCAATGGCAGCCAGCAGGCCGAGCACGACGATCAGTCCGGTCAGCACCTGGAAAAAATTGCCTGCCGACGCCACCGCCTTCGATTGCTGTTCGATGGCAGGAGCTGCCGGCGCTGCGTGGACAAGCGCTGCCGCCAGCAGGGCGGGCAGGGTCAGGGCAGCGTGCGCGATCAGTCTCATTTATTCAGTTTCCGAATACGCTCGGACGGCGTGATGATGTCGGTCAGGCGGATGCCGAACTTGTCATTGACCACCACGACTTCACCCTGGGCGATCAGGCAGCCGTTGACCAGCACATCCATCGGTTCGCCCGCCAGGCCGTCGAGCTCCACTACCGAACCTTGCGCCAGTTGCAGCAGGTTCTTGATGGCGATCTTGGTGCGGCCCAGTTCGACTGTCAGCTGCACCGGGATGTCGAGAATGAAATCGACATCATTATGGGTGCTGGTCTTCGTGCTGTTGGCAAAATCCTGGAATGCCGGGGCGGCGCTTGCCGGCGCCGGCGCGGCTTCGCTGCGGGTCTGCTCGGCGATCGCTGCCGCCCAGTCGTCTTCCGCGCTGCTCTGCTTGTCGGTTGCGTCAGCCATTCTCTTCTCCTTGCGAAAATTCACTGTTATATGACAGCAGCTTCTCCACCCGCAATGCATACTGGCCGTTCAGCTTGCCATAGCTGCATTCCATGACAGGTACGCCGTCGACTTCTGCTGCAATCGCTTCCGGCACATGCAGGGGAATCACGTCTCCCGCTTTCATGTTGAGCAATTCGCCCAATGTTGCGCTGGCGGTGCCGAGATTGGCCACCAGCTCGACTTCCGCCGTCTGGATCTGCTGCTTCATCAGCCGCATCCAGCGCGCGTCCATCTGCAGCGTTTCACCCTGCAGGCTGGAAGTCAGCAGGTCGCGTATCGGCTCGATCATCGAATAGGACATGCAGAAATGCATGTCGCCGGAGACCGGTCCGAGTTCGATCGAGAAAGTGGTGGACACCACCACTTCGTTGGGCGTGGCGATGTTGGCGAACTGCGTATTCATCTCCGAGCGGATGTACTCGAATTCGACCGGGTAGACCGGCTCCCATGACTTGGCGTAGTTTTCGAAAATGATACTGAGCACACGCTGGATAATGCGCTGCTCGGTCATGGTAAAGTCGCGGCCCTCGACCCGGGTGTGGAAGCGGCCGTCGCCGCCGAACAGGTTGTCCACCAGCAGGAATACCAGGTTCGGGTCGAGCACGACCAGGGCAGTGCCGCGCAGCGGCTTCATGTGCACCAGGTTCAGGTTGGTCGGCACCACCAGGTTGCGGATGAACTCGCTGTACTTGGATACGCGCACCGGCCCGACCGAAACTTCGGCGCTGCGGCGCAGGAAATTGAACAGGCCGATGCGCAGCAGGCGCGCGAAGCGCTCGTTGATGATTTCGAGCGTCGGCATGCGGCCGCGCACGATGCGTTCCTGCGTGGCCAGGTTGTAAGGGCGCACGCCAGACGGATCTTCCTTCGACTGGGTGTCGTCCAGATCGCCGTTGACGCCTCGCAGGAGGGCGTCAACTTCTTCCTGTGAAAGAAAATTGTCTGACATGGCATCCTTACTGAATCACGAATGACGTGAAGAATACGTTATGGATGTTCTGCTGCTCGGCGCCCGGCGAAAACGGCAGCTTGAGCTGGGTGATGATTTCATCCACCAGCCTTTGCTTGCCTTCGGCAGTGGAGATTTCGCTGGCTTTTTTGCTGGACAACAGCAGCACCATGCGGCTGCGCACTTGCGGCAGATACAGCTTGAGATGTTCGACTGACTTGCTACTGTCAACCTGCACGGAAAAGGCGACCTGCAGGTATTGATCACCCTGGCCATCCGGTTGCAGGTTCACGGTAAAAGGGTCGAGCACGAAGAAAACCGGCACCTTGGGCGGCTCCGGCTTGGCCGCCGCTGTTGCGTCGCCGCGGGGTATCGCCGAGTACCAGAACCAGGCACCGGTACCAGCGACTGCCAGCAAGACAACAAGCACGAGCCAAATCGCTTTGCTCCGCGATTTTCGCGGGGCAGGTGACGGCGCAGACGCTTCCTTGAGTGCTGGTTTCTGGACTGATTTGGGTGCTGTCGCCATAAAATTCCTTGTTTACTGCGTATTGTCGGGATCATTATCGGAAAAAAACCATGCCGTGCATGCGCGGAACAGAGCAGGGAAGCGGGTGCAAATCGGCGTTTGCGAAGTCCGCGGCCAGGAGTGGATCCTGCTCGTTGTCTTTACGCAGTGAAATGTTAACCGAAACGGCTCGTGCGATATACCCCTTGCTGCGACCGGAATGCCGGCGCGACGGCTCAGGCAAAGGTGTCAACGAGTCCCTGGCCGCTGCTGCCGGCGATGTTATTGCGCACGGGCGGCAGCGTGGGGTCAGCGTCGGCGCTGTCGGCAGCACGGCCGGATGCGCCATGGCGCGCACCCTGGCCGCTGGCGTCGCCGGCATGTTTCTGATCCGGCATGCCGGCGCTGACGGTGGCCTGACCGAGGGCGACGCCGGCATCCTGCATCATGTCGCGCAGTCTGGGCAGCGCGGCTTCGAGCGCTTGCCGCACTTCCGGCTGGGCTGCATAGAAGCTTGCGTCGGCCTGGCCGTTATTCACGTTTAGCACCACCTGCAGCGGGCCGAGATCGGGCGGATTGAGCGACAGGGAAGCGGATTGCTGGGCACCCGCCACCATCCAGATGACTTTCTGGCCCAGCGCTTGGTTCCAGCCCGGCGTGCCGACCTGCGGCGCCAGGCGGTCGGCCGTGCGACCGGTAGCCGCCAGCGTGGCATCGAAGCCGACTTGCGAGGCAGGCGCGGCCACGGCCGTCAGCATGGCCGGATCGGCCTTGTTGTCGGCAACGGTGGCGCTGGCAAGCATGCGTCCTGCGCTGGCGTTTTCTGCCGTCCGGGTACGTTCTCCAGCCTCGCCCAGGGCAGCGGCAAAACGGTCGGCGGCAATGTCGCCGTCGCCAGCATCTGCGCCGGCGCGCAGGTCATCTGCATCGGCCCTGGTCGCCAGGCGCACCGCGCCATCGGGCGCAGTGCGCGCAGCGGCAATTCCGGCTTGTGTGCCGGTCTTCGCATCATTCCCGGCACTGGCCTCGGGTGAGAGACGGTTGGCGGCCAGCGCCAGCATGCTGGCGATGCTCGGCGGTATCACGCCGGTATCTTCAACAACCGCTGCGTCTGCGCGCTCTTCGCTGCTTTCTGCAGCGTCGGCAGCCTGAGCGCCGGCAGCCTCGCTGGCGGCAGCGTTGCTCTCGCCCGCAGCAGCCGGCTTCTGCGCTTCTGCCGGCTTTGCCGGATCGGTTGCCTTTGCCGGGTCGGCTGGTTTTGCCTGTTGGGCAGGCTTGGCAGGTCGCGCAGCAGCGGATGTGCGGGCAGCATTGTCGGCGGCACGGCGGTCGGCGATCTGCTGGTTCAGCATGCGGCCGAAGGCGTCGCCTGCGCCGCTGCTTTCATTTGGCGAAATTTCCGGTTTCTGTACCGCCAGCAGGGCGGCGATCTTGCCTGTCGTTGGAGTGTGCATGGTTATCCTCGCGCGTCCTGTTCTGTTTTATCCGGTCCTACCGTTTGAAATGCGCGCTGCGCGCGGCATGTTCGTCGGTCTGCTTCTGGTCCCGCTTGTTTTCCTTGTGCTGCCTTTCCTTTTCTGCCCGGCTGGCAAGCGTGCCGTAAGACATGCGCTTGCGTTCGCACTCCTGCCACGTCTGCCGCTGCCGCTCGACCTTGAGGCGGGCGTTGCGCACCAACGACTGCTGGCCATCGATGGCGGTATCCAGTTTTTCGATGAAAAGCTGGAAGTTCCTGTATTCCATCGCCGCAATGCCGGCTTTCTGGCTGTCCTGAAAGCGGTTGGCGTATTCGTCGCGATATCCCAGCAGCATGTTCAGCTTCTGCTCGCATTCCTCGGCCGCGCGGATCGCCGTGCCCAGCAGCTTGGCCGCATCGTCGCTGTCCCTGGTGGCGAGCTCGATCAGTGTCGTCAATGCAGAAAGCTTGGCCATATTCTCAATCGTAACGCGGGCGGCGCGGATTCAATCAGGAGAACAGCGTGGCAAGTTGCCCCAAGCTCTCGCTTATGCCTGCCCGCTCGCTGATGTCCTGTTGCAGGAACCTCTCAATTTTCGGAAATAGCGCGATCGCCTGGTCGAGCACCGGATCGCTGCCGGCGCTGTAGGCGCCGACACTGATCAGGTCGCGGTTGCGCTGGTAGCGCGAAGTGAGTTGCTTGAGCTGGCGCGCCAGTTGCTGGTGCTGCGCGTCGGTAATGTTGTGCATGGCCCGGCTGATCGACTGTTCGATGTCGATGGCAGGGTAGTGGCCGCCCTCGGCCAGGCTACGGTTGAGCACGATGTGGCCGTCGAGGATGGCGCGCGCGGAGTCGGCGATCGGATCCTGCTGGTCGTCGCCTTCGGTCAGCACCGTGTAGAAGGCGGTAATGGAGCCGCCGCCGGGCTTGCCGTTGCCGGCACGTTCGACCAGCGTCGGCAGCTTGGCGAAGACCGATGGCGGGTAGCCCTTGGTTGCCGGCGGCTCGCCGATGGCCAGGGCAATCTCGCGCTGCGCCATGGCATAGCGGGTCAGCGAATCCATGATCAGAAGCACATGCTGGCCCTGGTCGCGAAAATACTCGGCCAGCGCGGTCGCATAGGAGGCACCCTGCAGTCGCATCAGTGGCGGGGTGTCGGCCGGCGCCGCCACCACCACCGAGCGGGCCAGGCCTTCCGGGCCGAGAATCTGCTCGATGAATTCCTTGACTTCGCGGCCGCGTTCGCCGATCAGGCCCACCACGATCACGTCGGCCGTGGTGTAGCGTGCCATCATCCCCAGCAGCACCGATTTGCCGACGCCGGAACCGGCGAACAGGCCCATGCGCTGGCCGCGGCCCACGGTCAGCATGCTGTTGATGGCGCGTACGCCGACATCGAGTACATGGGCGATGGGTTCGCGTCCCAGCGGGTTGGCGGCGCGCACGTTGAGCGGTCCGGTCTGGGTAGTCTGCAGGGGGCCCAGGCTGTCCAGCGGGCGCCCGGCGCCATCCAGCACCCGTCCCAGCAGCTCGAAGCCGACCGGCAAGTGGCGACCGCGATCGCTCGGGCGCCGGCGCGGATGGCTGACTGCACCCGGGCGCGGCAGCGATTGCAGCATTTCGACCGGATAGACGCGCGCCCCGGGCACCACGCCCTCGACATCGCTTTGCGGCATAAGGAACAGCTTGTCGTCGTTGAAACCGACGACTTCGGCTTCGATTCTTGCGCCGTTGGGCAAGGGAATGGTGCAGGCGCTGCCCACCGCCAGCTTCAGGCCGACGGCTTCCATCACCAGTCCGGCAACGCGCGTCACCCGGCCTGATACCTGCATCGGCTCGGCCAGCGCCACCAGCTCGCCGCAATCGCGCAGGAAGGCTTGCCAGCGCTGCTGGCGCTCGGGCAGGGCGTTCATTCCCTGAGCCAGTCCGATTGCCTGCCGAGCGCTTCGGCAATGCGCTGCCAACGGATTTCGACGGTGGCGTCGATCTGGTTGCTGGCGGTGTCGATGCGGCAGCCGCCGCGCTGTACCTGCTCGTCCTCGACCACGCGCCAGCCGGCCTTGTCGAGTTCATCATGCAAGTGCGAACGGATGACGGCGGCATCGTCGGGGTTGATCATCAGCAGCGCCGGTTGCTGCAGGCTCGGCAGGTAGCGGATGGCTTCGCTCACCACCGGCAGCACCAGCTCCGCACGCGCCGGCAGCGCCGTCTTCAGCATGGCTTTGGCGATATCCAGCGCCAGGCCGAGCACGTCGGCAGCGATCGCTTCGTCTGCCTGCGCCGCCTGTTCGCCGAGTTGCCGGGCGACGTTTTGCAGGCGCTGGGCTTCCGCGGCGACTGCGGCGCGGCCCTGCGCCAGGCCCTCGGCATGACCGGCTTCGCGCCCCTGTTCGAAACCGCTGGCGCGTCCCTCGGCAAAGCCTTCGGCATGGCCGCGGGCGCGCGCTTCGTCGCGCTGCCGTGCCGCTTCCTCGATGCCGCCGGCAGCTGCGCCGGCAGCGGTGGCAGGCTTGCGCGATGGTTGTGGCTCGTCGAAAGAGTGCAGCTCCCAGCGCTGGAAGGCAGTCTGCTGTTCCTTGGGCAGCGTATTAGACATACGCATCCTCGCCCTTGGCGCCCAGGATGATCTGGCCTTCGTCGGCCAGGCGCCGGATGATCTGCAGGATTTCCTTCTGCTGCGCCTCGACTTCCGACAGCCGCACCGGCCCCTTCGATTCGAGGTCTTCACGCATCATTTCGGCGGCGCGCGAAGACATGTTCTTGAAGAATTTTTCGCGCAAATCCTGGCTGGCGCCCTTGAGCGCGACGATCAGCGATTCCGATTGCACTTCGCGCAGCAGGATCTGGATGCCGCGGTCCTCGACATCGAGGATGTTGTCGAACACGAACATCTCGTCCATGATGCGCTGCGCCATGTCGGCGTCATAATTCTTCAGATTCGCCAGGATGGTCTGCTCGGATTCGCTGGACGCAAAATTGAGAATTTCGGCAGCGGCGCGCACGCCGCCCATGGGTTTTTTCTTGACGCTTTCATTCCCGGAAAGCAGTTTGGTCAGCACGTCGTTAAGTTCGCGCAGCGCGCCCGGCTGCACGCCGTCCAGGGTGGCGATGCGCAGCACCACGTCGTTGCGCAGGCGCTCTGTGAACTGGTCGAGGATTTCGCAGGCGTGGTAGCGCTCCAGGTGCACCAGGATGGTGGCGATGATCTGCGGATGCTCGTTGCGGATCAGTTCCGCCACCGACTGCGCATCCATCCACTTCAGGCTTTCGATGCCGCTGGCGTCTTTCGTGCCAAGGATGCGGTTGAGCAGCGATGCCGCCTTGTCGTCACCGAGCGCCTTGGTCAGCACCTGACGGATGTACTCTTCCGAATCGCCGCCGAGCGCGGATGCCTGCTCGGTCTCTTCGCGGAAATCCAGCAGCACGCGCTCGAGCTGGGCATTGCCCACGCCTTTCATGGACGACATTGCCGCGCCCAGCTTCTGCACTTCGCGCGGGCCGAGATATTTCATCACTTCGGCGGCTTCGTCCTCGCCGAGCGCCAGCATCAGGATGGCGCCTTTTTCTACGCCGGATTCATTCATTTGTACCCACCCATGACTTGACTACGTTGGCAACCAGCTTGGGATCGTTACGCGCCAGCTGCTTGGCATGATGAAGGTTTTGTTCGTAGCCTCGCAGCGTTACTTCGAATCCGTCGTCGCCGTCATCCTCGGGATGTTCGGCAGCTTTGGCGAGCGGCTGCGCCAGGCTGCTGGAAATGCGGCGCAGCAGCGGCTTCAGAAGCTTGAAGTAGAGAATGAGGAAGACGATGATGCCCACCGGATATTTCCAGTAGTTGCCGGCGATGTCCAGCATGGCTTCCGGGCGCTCCCAGATCGGCGGCACTTCGACCTTGTCGGCGCCGGCAAACGGGCTGTTGACGACATTGAGCGAATCGCCGCGGTCACGGTTGTAGCCCATTGCTTCCTTGACGAGATCGGTGATCTGGGTCTTCTCGGCGTCGGTCAGCGGCTGCATGGTGATCTTGCCATCCTTGTCGGTGACGCGCTTGTAATTGACCACCACCGCGACCGACAGACGCTTGACGCCGCCCATCGGCTGCTGCACATAGCGCACGGTCTTGTCGACTTCGTAGTTGACGGTGACATCCTTTTGCACGGCAGTCGGCGCATTCGCCGCGCCCGCGGCAGCACCGGCGCCATTGGCCGGCGGCGCCGTCAGCGGCGCGGTGGCTGGCGCCGGCGGCTGGTTGCTCAGCGCGCCCGGTACGCCTGACGGACCATTGCCGGCGCCATTGAAGGATTCGCTGGATTGCTGGCTGCGCACCGTGCCGGAATTGGCTTCCTGGTTCGGCTTGTAGATTTCGGCCGCTTGCTCGCTGTGGCTGAAATCGACGTCGGCAGTGGCCTCGGCGCGCACGTTGCTGGCGCCGACGATTGGCGTGATGATCGATTCGATGCGCTTGACGATGCTTTGCTGCAGTTCCTGCACGTATTTCAGCTGACCGGGATCGAGGCCGTTGGCGCCGGGCTGGCGGTCTGTCTGCGACAGCAGGTTGCCGTTCTGGTCGATCACGCTGACGTTCTTGGGCGGCAGGTCGGGGATGCTGCTGGCGACCAGGTGCACTACGGCGCTGACCTGCTGCTGGTCGAGGAAGCGCCCGGGATGCAGGTTGATCAGCACGGAAGCGGTGGGTTGCTGCTTGTCGCGCACGAATACCGTGGCCTTCGGCAGTGCCAGGTGCACGCGCGCGCTGGCGACCTGGGCGATTGCTTCGATGGAGCGCGCCAGTTCGCCTTCGAGGGCGCGCTGGAAATTGACCTGTTCATGGAATTGCGACACGCCCAGTCGCTGGTTTTCCATCAGTTCGAAACCGACGTTGCCGCCCTTGGGCAAGCCTTGCGCTGCCAGCTTGAGGCGGGCGTCGTGCACCTGGTTGGCTGGCACCAGGATGGCGCCGCCGCCGTCGGCGAACTGATAGGGAATATTCAGCTGTTGCAATGACGCCACGATGGCGCCGCCATCCCGATCGGAGAAGTTGGCGAAGAGCACCCGGTATTCCGGGCGCTGGCTCCACAGCATCACGCCTGCCATGATCGCGACCACTGCCGCGGCGCCAACCATCAGCAGCACGTTGCGGCCGCTGGGGCCTTGCAGGAAGCCTCTCACATTCAGGCCGGTTGCGGGAGCAAGGGCATTTTCGCCAGCTACTGCCATGTTGTATTTCCTCTATTTGCTGCGCCATGAAATCTTGCGGATCGCAAAAAAGCCATGAATGCCGGGCTTTTTGCAGGTAGTGCCATTTTCCGCGCGGCGCGGCAATTCAATCCTTGGAATAGAGCAATATTTTCACAGCTTATCAGACCGCTGGTTTTTTGTGCGAATGCTATGGTAGCGGTGTGAGAAAACCGGAGCAAGCGCATGAAAACCCAGATGATCGATACCAGCCGCATCGAAGCAATGATGGCGCAGCTGAAGGCTGCGGCGGCACGGCCGCAGGGTGGCGTCAAGGATGCCGAAGCCAGCGACGCCACCACGTCCGCGAAAAGCGTGGCCTTTGGCGACGCGCTCAAGGGGGCGCTGGATAACGTCAATGCCACGCAGCGGCATGCGGAAAAGCTGGGCCAGGCCTTCGTGTCCGGCGATGACAGGGTCAGCCTGTCGGATGTGATGATCTCCATGCAAAAGGCGAACATCAATTTCCAGGCGACCGTACAGGTGCGCAACAAGCTCGTGTCCGCCTACCACGACATCATGAACATGCAGGTGTAATGGTTTTTGCCTCAGAGCGCGCCGTTGATCTTGGCGTGCTGCTCGCGTTCCAGCTTGGTGATGTAACGCTGGATCGCCGTCAGCATGGCGGGGGGCAGCTCGATGAAGAGGCAGCCGATGCGACGCACGGTCTTGCCGGTTGGCAGAGTAATGTCTTGCGAATTCCGCACCTGCAGTGCCGTCACCACTACCGTATTGCCGGGTAGATGAATGCGGCAATCCGGATAAATCATGCCCAGGGTATTGTCCAGGCTTTTCTTCTCGTCCAGCAGCGCGATGCCGCCGCCGCTGACGTTCTGCAGTGTCAGCGTGACGGTTTCCGTGCCTACTTCGTGGCGAATCGGAATGGTGCAGCGTACCGGATTGGTAATCGGCGTCTGCACCCGGTAAAACTCGCGCCGCTGCAGGCGCACCATGGATTCCGGTAGCGCCAGGCGCAATGCCGGCAGGTCTTCGAAGACCGTTTCCTGGACGCTGCTGGTGAAGAACATGATGCGGATTCTGTCCAGCACCGTTTCGAAGGAAATATCGTCGCTTTCGAGGATGCGGCGGTTGATTGCCGGCTCGCTGGCGCAATCGATATACAGGCAGTCGGTGTCTTCGTCGATGTGCAGCACAGACGTGATCACCGCCTCCGGGTTGCCATGCATGAGCAGGGTGAGCAACTGGCGCTGGTCCTTGAGCGCGCGCAGCAGCGACAGGATCTCGCGGCGCGAATGCACCTGATAAGGGCTGAGCTCATCTTCCCTCGGAAGATCCGGATTGATGATAGTACGCATTAAATTAATCAGCTGTCAGGTCGGCGCTTCTATATTTGTTATCGGCCGTACGATATGACCGCATATCATACCCGCTCATTGTGCTGTTGCCCAGATTCAATTCCAGATTCCAGGTGATACAGCCACGCCAGCAATTCCGCCACGGCCCGGTAAAGCTGCGGCGGAATGTGATCGTCCAGGTCCACCTGCATCAGCAGCGACACCAGTTCGCGCGATTCGTGCACGAAAATACCGCTTTCGCGCGCCCGCCGGATGATTTCCTCGGCGATCAGGCCGCGTCCCTTGGCAACCACCTTGGGCGCCGGCGCGCCGGAAAGATACGCCAGCGCTACTGCATTTTGCGGCATCGGCCTAGGTTTGTCCATCTTGTTCACCATCGTTTACAGTCAGGATATCCAGCGGCAGGCCGGCGGCCTCCAGCGCCTGCAGCAATTCGCCGCCATGTGCGCGCAGCAGCGCGGCGCTGTCGGCTTCGCCGGCGCGCACGTGGATGCTGACACGGTCGCCGGTCAGGCGGATGCTGGCCGAGATGTTGCCCAGCGCCGGCAGGTCGAGCCGGATCTCGCTTTGCCAGGCTGGTGGCGACGCATCCTCCTGGCGGCTGTTGTCGCGGTCGTCATCGCGCTCGACTTCCCAAGCCATCTGCTGACCCGGCCAGAGTTCCCCCTGCCAGACGATGCGCTGGGTTTCGAGGGCATGCAACTGGGCATTGATCAGTTGCGCCAGGGCGGGGTTGACCTCCTGGCCGCCTTGCAGCAAACCGGTCAGCGCGCCGCCCTGCAGCAGGGCGCCGGTGCGCTGCTGCAGCTCGGCGCCCAGCTCGGTCATGGGCCGGCCGCTGTCGTTCCATTGCCGCACCAGGTGGCGCAGCAGCGCGGCGTCGGCCTGGCCGGCCTTGTCGGCGCCGCCGCCTTGCTGTGCCTGCGGCTCGCGCAGCAGCCCCTCCAGCGCGCGCGCCCCCGCCGTCCATTGGGCAAGGTGGGATTCGTAGAACAGGCCGCTGCCGTCCAGCGCATTCTGCATGGCCGCGGCCAGCCGCGCCGCATCGGCGCCGGCGGCCGGCAGCAAAGGCATGCGCCCGTTGACCACGGTCGAGGCGCCGCTTTGCTCGGCAGCCTGCAACAGGCGGTCGATCAGGCGCGCGGCAGAACTGAGGGTGGCGGGGGCATCGCCGGCGCGACCGGCTTCGGCGCCCAGCAGGAAGGTCGGGCGCGGCGCGCGTTCGATCAGCGTCATTTCCAGCTCGTCGCCGACCTGGGTGCCGTTGGGCAGGGACATGCGCGCGGAAGAATTCGCCAGGCGCACCAGGTAGCTGCCGTCGGCCAGGCGTTCCAGCACCTTGGCCGGCACCTGCTGGCCAAGCGCAATCTGGTTCAGGCGGTGGTAGACCTCCTGCCGTGCATCATTGCTGGCATTGACGGGCGATGGCGCCTCGACGTAGCCGACGGGCCGCGTGCCATTGAGGTCGGCCCGGGGCAGCATCGCCGCCCCTAGCCGGCCTGGCCGGCGCCGTAGGCCTTGTTCAGCCTGCGTTCAGTGCCGGTGCTGCTGATCAGGCGCGACAGTTGCGCCATCCACGGTTCGGTAAGATTGCGGATTTCGCGGTCATCTGCAAGGATCTTGCGGATGATCTGCACCTTGCGTACGCGCGATTCGCCCGTCAGCGGCACTGGCGCTTCGCCCTGGCGCAAGGCGGCGACATGGCCTGCGCAGCGCGATTCCAGTTCGACGAGCCGATCCCAGTCGCCGCTACGGGCCGCCGCCAGCATCTGGTCCGTGATGTCGGCCACGGTTTCGTACAGGGTAATGACTTCATTGCTATTCATTTGTCAGGCCTTTACCAAGCGCGAGTGATGCGGAGTGAGGGAATCGTAGGCCGAAGCCTTGGACGGGCTTGCCGGTGCATCAGTTACAGGCGCAGCAGTGGCAGGATTGCCGATGCTTTCCCAGGATTGTTTCAGGTCCTTGAGCAAGTCGCGGACTTCATCGAGCATCCCTGGCTGGTTTTTCAGGTTTGCCTGCATGAGCCGATTGCACATGTATTCGTAAAGGGCGTCCAGGTTGCCGGCGATGGCACCACCTGCCTTCTTGTCGAGACTGGCGCGCAAGCCGCTTTCGATAATGGAAATCGCCTTGGAAATCGACTGCCCCTTGGCCGGGATGTTCCCGGATTTCATCTGGCTGGTGGCGTCCGAAACCGCCATCAACGCACCGTCGAAGAGCATGACGATCAGCTGGTGTGGGCTGGCGGCGCTCACGCCGGTTTCCACGCCAACCCGGGCATATGCGTTTGCACCAAAATTTGAGGTTCCAAACATGTGCTATCTCCAGTTATGCGTTATTCATGTTGGCCAAAGAGGCCAGCTGTTGACTCAGGTAGGCACTGGTGGATCCCATATTGGCCATCATCGCATCCAGTGCCGTGAATTGCTTGCGATAACGCTCTTCTATGCTGGTCAAACGGTTATTTACGGCATCGCGCTGTGCGCCGATATCCTTGATGCTGCGGTTGATGCCGTCGGTGCGACTGGAAATGAGGCCGTTACTGCCAAGAAAACTGCTTACCAGCGTACTCAGTTGCGTGGCGAACCCCTTGGAAAAATCGATGCCGCCGCGCGCGCCGAGGGCGCCGCCAGCGATCTGGATTTTCAAGCCTTCCGCGCTGCTGCCGGCGGCGCCTGTGAGGAACTGGCCAGATCCGACGGCGGCGATGCCATTGATGGTGCCGGCGACATCGGTTCCCGAGGCAGCAACCGGCGCGCCGCCCAGCAGGTCGGCGGCGCCTGCGCCGCTGACGGCGACGCGGGAGGTGGACCCCATCCGGCCGGAGGTGATGGTAAGAACGCCGCCGGTTTGCGCGACGCTCACGGAAATGCCCGCAGCGGAGAACGCCGAAGTGCCATTGACCAGGGATTGCAGGTGCTTGCCCAATGTCTCGGCCGTATAGGTGCCTGCAGCCAGCTTGACTGTCGAGGTTACGCCGTCGATCGTCAGGCTCAATGCATCATTGACGCCGGCTGCAATGGTCGTGTTGGCCGCCGCCGACCCGGTGATCTGGCCGCGTGTCGCCAGCGCGGTCACCACCAGCGCATTGCTGCCGGGTTTGGTCGCCGCGGTCGAGCCGATAAAGCTGACGAGACTGTCGCTTGGCGAGCCGGCGGTGGCAAACAGCTTGCCGATGTCGCCCGGATTCTTTTCGATGGCCGATTTCAGTTTGGACGAATCGAGTGCGAGCGAGCCATCCTTCTGGAAGGAAATGCCAACCTGCGACAGGTGCATCAGCCCGCCGCTCAAGCCTTCCGGCTGCATGGAAAAGACGTTGCGCATGGCCGTCTGGATCGTGCGCGCGGTAGCGTCGCCAACCAGCGGCCCGCCAACTCTGGTTTCGGCGTTGTAGCCAGTCTGGTATTTGAGGGTGCCATGCAACTCATTGAATGCCTTGATAAAGGCATTCACGCCCGATTCGATCGCCGCGGTATCGCGCGTGACTGAAATGGAAGTCGTACCGAGCTTGTTCAGATTCAGGGTAAGGCCATCGATGGCGCTGGTCAGGGTATTGGTGGCGCTCTTGATATCGATGCCATTGACTTTGAGTTGAGCGTCCTGGCCCACCGTATTCTGCGTCAGTTTCTGCGTTGACGTTGGATCGTAGGCGAGCAAATTCTGCAATGCCGCGTCGCCATCGACGGAAATTTTCATGCTGGAGGCCGCGCCAGTTTTTGTCGATGTCAATACCAGCCTGTTGGGCGCGTCACTGCCGTCCGAGACAATGGTGGCGGTGACGCCGATCGCAGCCTTGTTGATGGCATCACGGATGCCTTGCAGGGAATTATTGCTGCTGTCAATGGTGACGGTGCCAGTGGATTGGCTGGCATCCTGCGCGAAGCTGGCGCCATCATAGACACCATTACTCAGGGTGCCGCCGCTGATCGTGCCAAACTGGAAGTTGATAGTGGTGCTGCCGCCTGCGCCGATTGCCGCGGTGGTCGTGTTCTGACCTGCGCTTGCCAGGGATTGCGCCTGGGCGCGGTGGATGACGTCGATTTCGTACTTGCCGGGCGCCGCCGTGCTGCTGGCCGTAGCCGAGGCGACCGTGGCTTCGCTCGAGGTCACGCCCAGTTGCTGAAATTTTGATAAATTGTTCAAGCCGCCAATCGCTGCCTGGAAGGACGACAGGGAACTGCTCAAGGCGCCATAAGCCGAGAGCTTGGACTGATAACTCGATTCTTTTTTGGAAAGCAGCGTCAAGGGCCGGCTCTCGACCTGCATCAATTGCTGGACGATACCGTTCACATCGAGACCACTGCCGATGCCAGATGAGGAAATAGCCAAGATGCCCTCCTGCGGAAAACTAGAATATACTTAATTGTCGGCAGTATTCAAGCCGACTTTAGACGGTGAATTCCCCGTCTGTTCCGGCGACTCAGGCCTGTTGCCTGATCAGCAAGCCGCTGGCCTGGTTCAGCGCCTTGGCAATGGCCAGCGCTTCTTCGCTCGGAATCTGCCGCAGCACTTCGTTGGTCGATTGATCGATCAGCTTGATGACAGTGCGGTTGGTGTCGGAATCGATGGTGAATTCCAGGTTCTGTGCCTGCTCTTGTAGTGCCTTGTTGAGTTTTTTTACCGCCTGGGCCAGTTCGGAAACGGTTGGGGCAGGATTGGCTTGCCGCACCGCGAGCGCGGTTTCGACCGGCGTGGGTTTGGCGGCTGCAGGCGCAACGCTGGCCGCCGCGTCTCTGAGGGTGTTGGTCGTGCTGGCCGGAACGGCGCTGGTAGTGGACTGAATTTCCATGATGACCTCCCTGAACGGGGAAAAACCCGGCCGATGCTCCGGCCAGGTTTTCGGGGCTTGCTATGCTGCCGGTTAGCCTCTCAGCAGGGCCAGCACGCCGTTCGGCAGCGAGTTGGCTTGTGCCAGCATGGCGGTGCCCGCTTGTTGCAGGATCTGACCGCGGGTCAGGTTGGCGGTTTCCGCTGCAAAGTCGGCATCCAGGATGCGGCTGCGGGAGGCAGACATGTTTTCCGACGTGGTTTGCAGGCTGGTGACCACCGAGGTGAAGCGGTTCTGGATGGCACCCATTTGGGCACGGGCCGAGTTCAGCGCGGTCAGTGCGCCATCCATTGCCAGCATGGCAGCGTCGGCGCCAGCTGTGGTGGTGATGTCGAGGCTGGCAAAGCCGGTCTGGGCGGTGCCGGCGACTGAAGCAGTCGTACCAGCGGTCAGGCCCGCTTCTGTAGTTGCACTGGCGCCAGCGATCACGATACCACCGGTGTTATCGTTGTCAGTCAAAGACAGGGCGCCGCCCACGACCGATGCGGTAACGCCAGCGCTGCTGCCGTTGATTGCCGTAACCAGGTCGCTCAAGCGAGTGGCTGCATCTGCTGCAACACCAACCACGATATTTTGGCCGTTGATGGTCAGGCCGCCTGCGGCGATGGCCGAGAATGTCGCCGGAACCGCAGGAACGGCTGGGGTACCGCCGGTTTGGTTGCCGATAAAGGCGCCAGTTGCAAAGGAGCCCGCAGTTTCAAAATTCGAGGTCAGGGTAATCGCAAAGTCCGTGCCATCGGCTTTGGTCAGGACCAGATCGCCACCTGCAACGGTACCTGCCTGTGTGTAGGCACCACCCGAGCCACTGACGAAACTGGCAACCGCAGTATCCAGCTCACCAGCAGTAACTGCATCGTTTGCTCCGCCAAGGCCATCGGAGGTCTTGGTAAATACGCTTGTACCACCGACTTCCAGGGTGAAGGTCTTGCCAGCACTTGTAGCGGCAGCCGGGGTAAATGCGCCCGACGTTGCGCTAGCAGTCGGAGTTGCCGGAACTGCAGCAGCTGCGCCAGTGCCGACAGGCGCCGCACCGGCCACGGTAGCTGGAGTGGAAACGCTGGTCCAGCTGCCCAGTGCGGCCGACGAGGCGTTGACAATCGCAGCGATATCAATGGTCTCGCCCTGATTGGCGCCGACCTGGAATGCCTGGGCAGTGAAGCTGCCATCGAGCAGCTTGGTGCCGTTGAAGGCCGTGGTCGATGCGACACGATCCACTTCAGATCTCAGTTGCTGAGCTTCAGCATTCAGTGCCTGACGGTCGGAAAGGGAGTTGGTGGCATTGCGCGATTGCACTGCCAGTTCGCGGATGCGCTGCAGGTTGTTACCGATCTCAGTCATTGCGCCTTCAGCGCTTTGCGCCAGCGAGATGCCGTCGTTTGCATTTCGTGCGGCGACGTTCATGCCGCGGATCTGGGTGCCGAAACGCTCGGAAATGGCCAGGCCGGCGGCGTCGTCCTTGGCGCTGTTGATGCGCAGGCCGGAAGACAGGCGTTGCAGGGAAGTGGCCAGCGAAGCTTGCGAAGTCGTCAGATTGCGCTGGGCATTCAGGGACGAGATATTGGTATTAATGACTGCAGCCATGTTAGTTCTCCTTAAAGGGGCGGATATTTCCGGCTCGGTTGCTTTCGTTCGGTTTGCCTTCGTTTGCTGCGCGAATCAAACCTCGTTGTTAGCTTTATCGGGCGGTACTGGAAAAAGTTTAGGCTTGTGAGCAATATTTGTTTTTCCAGTCTCGCTCGATTCGAGCCAGACAAGTCGTTGTCGGTCCTTAATGGGAATTTCTTTACGGTAATTATGGTGGTTTTCCGGATATATATTTTTGCGGAAAAGCCTCAAGATTCCCGGGAAGCAGCCGTATGGCGGGCCTGAATCGTCACGGATATTGCTATATTTATAATCAATCTTGCATAAAAAAACCCGCCAGGACAGCGGGTCTTAAACAGCGGGTCAGGATGCGGCAGGTAGATTAGCTTGTGAAATCATTCATTATGAATGCGTATGTGCGCCCGCCACGTTTGCTTGTGTTTTGATGTCATTCCGCCGCCATCACCCGATTCTTGCCGCTGCGCTTGGCCTGGTACATTGCCTCGTCGGCTCGCTTGAACAGCGTTTCCTGATCTTCGCCATCCTTGCGCAAGGCCACACCGGCGGAAAACGTCACCAGGATGCGTTCGTTCTTGTGCATGAAAATACGCTTGGTGAGTTCGCGCTGCACTCTGGTCACGGTCTGCATGGCCGATTCCAGCGGCGTGTCGGGCAGGATGATCATGAATTCCTCGCCGCCGAAGCGGCCGATGACGTCCATCGTGCGCAGGGTGTCCTTGATGACGCGCACCAGGTGGATCAGGGCTTCGTCGCCGGCCTGGTGGCCATGGGTGTCGTTCAGACGCTTGAAGTCGTCGAGGTCGAGCAGGGCGATGCACATCGGCGCCTTGCGGCGGTCGGCGCGCGCCACTTCGCGCTCATAGACGTCGTCCAGGCCGCGGCGGTTGAGGCTGCCGGTCAGCTGGTCTTCGCGCACCAGTTCGCTCATTTCTTCCAGCTGGGATTCGAGTTGCTGGATGCGGCTTTCGGCATCCTGCACCTGCTGGCGCGCCGCCAGCATTTCATCGCGCGAGCGCAGTGCCTCCAGCTGGGCGTTGCGCGTGTCGCTCATGACATCGCCGAGGATCTTGTTGAGCGCCATGATGTCGGTGGTCTGGCTGATCTTTTGCGAGTAAGCCGACATTTTTTCATGGTAATCGCTGGTGCTGGACGCTACCGAGCTCAGGCGGTCGATAAAGGTCATCATCATATTTTTTACCGTCAGTTTGGCCTCGGAGAGGCTGTGCTTGAGCAAACCCTGCTTGTAAATCACTTCTTTCAGGCTGCGGCCGGCATCATGCAGGGCGGCCGGGTTGATCGGCCCCGCCAGGATCGTCTGCACGCTGTCGATCTGGCCGCGCAGCCAGCTGTCGTCTTCCAGCAGTTCGCCGATGTTTTCGAGCAGGAGCTTGAACAGGCGCAGCAATTGCGTCTGCTGCTCGCCCAGGTCGGCGCTCTTGATTTCGATCTTGAAATACAGTTGTTTCAGGCGAGACGTCACGCGGTCCAGTGCTTCCGGCGTGCGTGCATCGCGCACGGCTTGTGCCAGGCTTTCCGATTCGGCTGCGAGCACCTGTTCACTTTGTAATAATGACACCACTGCCGTAGCCAGGGTGCGCGCCAGCAGCTCGCGCAGGGAATCGGCCTGGTTGTCCGGAAACAGCCCCGGCACGCCTGCACGCACAGGTGGCGCTGCCGGCGTCGCTGGAGCTGGCACCGGTGCCGGTCGTTCGCTTTTCTCGCCCAGGGCAACCAGCTGGCGGCCGTATTCGTCCCAGTCGCCGGCTTCGGCGGCCCGGCGCAACTGGTGCCCAAGATCAGTCGACGCTGCCGACATCGTCATGTTTTCGGCAAAGGCTTGCAGCATGGCTGCGGCAGGGTGATCGGCGACAGGGCTGGCAACGGCGCTGGCGACGCCGGCAATTTCATCATAAATTTCCCGGTACGCGTCCGGCGTCGGGGCGATACGGCGCAATCCGAGCTGGCGGATGGTTTCGCGGGCGATTTCGCCCGGATTTTGCGCAGTTTGTGAGCCGGATGGCTGTGACATTGCAGTCGACCCGCGTACTTGTTGGTTGTCCATGTATTTCCTTATGCCAATCTTAAGCCGGTGCCGGGTGTTTCGATGGGTAGAACAGACCGGGGAAGCGGGGCCAATTCAGCAATTCCCCCTGCAGCGCCCGGCTTGCGCGGAGCGAGAGAGGTAAATTCATTGTTGAAAAGTAAATATCGGATTGTGCCAGAACAGGCACGAGTGAGGCAGAATCAGTCTTCCACCAGCCGGTTCTTGATGGCGTAGTGCGTCAATTCGGCGTTGTGCCGCAGTTTCATTTTCTGTAACAGGCGCGCGCGATACATGCTGACGGTCTTTACCGACAGCGCCAATTCACGCGCGATATCGCTGACCGTCTTGCCGGAAGCGATCATCGTCAGGGTCTGGTATTCGCGGTCGGACAGAATTTCGTGGGGCGCCGCTTCGCGGTCCTCGCTCACCTGGTTGGCAAGCTCCTGCGCTACCGAGGCGCTGACGTACTTGCGGCCATCGGCGACCGTACGGATGGCATCCACCAGTTCCGCAGGCGCGCTCTGCTTGTTGAGATAACCGGCGGCGCCGGCCTTGAGCGAGCGGATGGCATACTGGTCTTCGCGGTGCATGGTCAGCATCAGTATGGGCAGGCCGGGCAATTCCCTGCGCAGCAGCTTCAGGACTTCGATGCCGTTGCGGTCGGGCAGGGAAATGTCCAGCAGCAGCACGTCGCCCTTGTCCAGGCGGGCCAGCCGGATGGCATCCAGGCCGTTTTCGGCTTCGCCGGCAACCGTGATGTCGCGGGTATCCGCAAGAATCTGCTTGAGTCCCTCGCGCACGATCGCATGGTCGTCCGCAATCAGGACCCTGATGGTGTTTCTGGCTTTCATTGTCGCCATTATTGCCGATTGACAGGTGGCGTCAAGTAAGTGAGAGCGGAATCCGTATATTCACGACACAGCCGTTGTCGCTTTCAAACGTCACTGCGCCGCCCATCGCGCCGATACGTTCCAGCATGCCGCGGATGCCGAAAGATTGCGGCTTGCCGCGGTCGGCGGGCGAGATGCCCTTGCCATTGTCGGCAACGCGCAGGCACAGGTCTTCAGGTCCGTGCTGCATATCCACGCATACCCGGCTGGCGCCGGCATGCTTGCTGATGTTGGTGAGCGCTTCCTGGAACACCCTGAACAGGGCGGTGGCGCGCTCAGGCGACAAGTCCGGCTCGTCAGCATCCGCCTCCATCTCCACCTGGCAAGGGATCCCGGTCTGCTTCTCGAACTCCCGCGCCTGCCATTCGATGGCGGCGACGATGCCGAAATCCAGCACGCCCGGACGCAGGTCGCCGGCAATGCGATGCACCGATTCCAGGGTGCGGTCGACCAGGGTGTCGACATAGGCCGCCTTGTCCAGCACTTCACGCTCGGTCTTCGGCGGCAGGCGCCGCACCAGCAGCGCCAGCGCCATCTTGATGGCCGTCAGGTTGCCGCCCAGGTCGTCGTGGATTTCGCGGGCGATGCGCATGCGTTCGTCTTCCTTGACTTTATCGACGTGCGCCGAAAGCTCGGCCAACTGCGCGCGCGAGCGCTTGATTTCCGCTTCTTCCAGCTTGCTCTGGGTGATGTTGGACATGATGCCATCCCACAGCACCGTGCCGCTGTCTGGCGCGCGCGGCGTGCAGCGCAGGTTGATCCACTTGATGTCGTTCCATTGCGCCACGCGGATGCGGCCTTCCCAATTCCACGCCGTGCTGCTGGTGGCGGAATGGCGCATCGTCGCGAGGAACGCGTCGCGGTCTTCCGGCAGCATCAGCGCCAGCAGGCGCGCCGGCTCGTCATGCAATTCGCGCGCGCCGAGGCCAAGCAGGGCGACGCAGCCTTCGCTCAGGTAAGGGAAATCGATGGCGCCGTCGGCCTGCAGCCGGCACTGGAATACCAGGCCGGGCGTGTTCGAGACGATCGCCTGGAAACGGGATTCCCATTCCGTGCGGTTTGCTGGGGTGGGCGCATCATGCATGCTCAGGAAGATAGCAGATCATGCCGCCCTTGCAAGCGGTATTTCCGCTGGCGTCATGCCAGCGCTTCGGCACCCGGTTGGCCCGCCGCTGTCGCGCAGCGTGCAAATTCGGCCTGGAATTTTTCCCGCACTTCCGGCGGCATGACGCTGGGCCGCAGATTTTTCAGGTCGACCCAGACTGCCGTCAGGTCTGCCGCGGCGATCACCACGCCCTCGCGCTCGATGGCATGTTCCCAGACCATCTTGCTGCGCCCGAGCGACTTGACGCGGATCGACACTTTCAGGACATCGTCCAGGTAGGCCGGGCTGTAGCAGTCCAGGTGCAGGTCGCGGGCGACGAAAAAAGCACGGTAATGACGTTCCACATGACGCTGGTTCATGCCCAGGTGGTGAAACCATTCGGTGCGCGCGCGTTCCATGAAGTTCATGTAGTTGCCCACATAAACCATGCGCCCGGCATCGATATCCTGATTGTAGACACGCAAGGTAACGGTAAACGCGCCGTTGTCGCAGGAAACTTGAATGTTGGAAAGAACAGTATTTTGCATGGGTCGGTCGCGTGCGAAAAGGAGGTGGAATGCCAGCGTCCCCGATCTTGTTACCTTGTGGTCTTATTATTTTTGCATGAATTTTGCATTTATTTTATACAAGAATCTTGCTAAGAATATATTTTCTCTTAAGAATTTCTTGCGCAGTAGAAGCTTGTTTCCTGAAAGCGACAATGGCAGGCCGGCATGGCGGCAGATGGCGGGAAAGGCAGGGCCAGAAATACAATCGGGCCAGCGCTTTTGGCGCTGGCCCGTTGCATTTACAGCTTTTTTTTGGTGCGGCTGGCAGGAATCGAACCCACGACCCCTTGGTTCGTAGCCAAGTACTCTATCCAGCTGAGCTACAGCCGCGTTGAGAACGAAATTATAACCAGCTTTTCCGGATTATGGAAGAGTTTTATTTAGAGCAATATTCGCAGCGCTGGCGGATTCGAAACGTGATGCAGGACAAGTTCGTGCCTGCCCGAATGAACAAAGCCCGGCCGGGCCCGCTCTATCTTTTGTTCCGCCATGCGCGCGCCGGAAGCTACGAAAGCGCCGAAAGCAGATCGTGGCATGGCGTCAGCAATTTAACCGGAGCAACGATGCAGTCCGGCGCGATCCGTCTTTCTCTAAAATTCATTCTGCCGGTGGCCCTGGTGTGGGCACTTCTGGCTTACGCGGTGGTGCCCTGGGTCGATAGCCTGACCTTGCGCTGGTTCGTGCGCGATCTGGATACGCGCTCGCAGATGCTGGCGGCCGCCATGGAAGAACCGCTGCAGGAATACGTGCCGCTGCGCGCCAGCCGCAAGATCAGCGAACTTTTCGACCGCGCAGTGCAGGACGAACGCCTGTTTGCGCTGGCATTCTGCGATCCTGACGGCAAGCTGCTGTACAAGACGCGCACCTATCCGCCATTGCTCGGGTGTATGCCGGAAGGCGGGCAGCAGGCGCTGCGGCAATCCATGGTGCCCTTGCCGCAAGGCTCGGTGCACGTGACGGAAAGCCCGCTGCGCGAGCCGGACGGCCGTTACGAAGGCAAGCTGATCCTGGTGCACGACACCAGTTTCATCGAGCGGCGCAGCGCCGATGTGCGCAAGTACGTGCTGGTCCTGTTTGCCGTGCTGGCGATTGTCATGGCGCTGCTGACCGTCCTGATCGCCCACTTCAGCTGGCGTGGCGTGATCAATGCAGTCAAGGAGGTGCTGATCAAGGACGCGCGCCCGCATGCCCGGCATGGCGCGCACGAACCGGGGGGAGGCATGCCGCCCCTGGCTGGCGACCTGCGCGCGCTGCTGTACGAATACAGCGTCGACCGACGCAGCCACGACGACGGTTCGCGCCTGTGGACGCCGGAAAAACTGCGCACCCTGTTGCGGGAGGAGCTGGCCGGCGACGAGGTGCTGGTGGTATCCAATCGCGAGCCTTACATTCACCTGCAGACCGAGCACGGCCTGCAGGTCAGCCGCCCGGCCAGCGGCCTGGTCACGGCGGTGGAGCCGGTGATGCGCGCCTGCTCCGGCACCTGGATCGCGCATGGCAGCGGTTCCGGCGACCGCGCCGCCGTCGATCGCAATGACCGCGTCAGGGTGCCGCCGTCGCAGCCAGGGTATACGCTGCGGCGCGTCTGGCTGTCGCAGGAGGAAGAGCAGGGCTTCTACTTCGGCTTCGCCAACGAGGGCCTGTGGCCGCTGTGCCATATTGCCCATGTGCGCCCGGTATTCCGTTCGGCGGACTGGCAGCGCTACGTCGAGGTCAACCAGCGCTTTGCCGATACGGTGGTGCAGGAGGCGCGCACCGACGACCCGGTTGTGCTGGTGCAGGACTACCATTTCGCGCTGCTGCCGCGCATGGTGCGCGAAGCGCTGCCCAAGGCGACCATCATCACGTTCTGGCATATCCCCTGGCCGAACCCGGAATCCTTCGGTATCTGCCCATGGCGTGAGGATATTCTTGAAGGGCTGCTGGGCAGCACTATCCTCGGCTTCCATACCAGTTTCCATTGTAAGAATTTCCTTGAAACCGTGGATCGCTACCTCGAGACCCGCATTGAGCACGAGAGCTCGACCATTTCCTACGGCGGCAAGCTGACCCAGGTGGAAAGCTACCCGATTTCGATTGCATGGCCGGAACCGGATCCGTCGCAGCCGGAAGTGGCCGCCTGCCGGCGCGCGGTGCGGCAGGAACTGGCCTTGCCGGAAGACCATCTGCTCGGCGTGGGGGTGGACCGGCTCGACTACACCAAGGGCATCATCGAGCGCTTCCAGGCGGTGGAGCGCATGCTGGAAGATCATCCTGCGCTGGCCGGCCGGTTTTCGCTGATACAGGTGGCGGCGCCGAGCCGCTCGTCGCTGGACGAGTACCAGAATTTCGAAGCGCGTGTGCGTGCCCTGGCGGAGCGCATCAACCAGCGCTTTGGCGCAGGCGGTTACCTGCCCATCTTGCTCAAAGTCGAGCACCATGATGCCGAGCAAGTCAACCGCCTGTATCGCGCCGCGGATGTCTGCGTGGTGACCAGCCTGCACGACGGCATGAACCTGGTGGCCAAGGAATTCATTGCGGCGCGCGATGACGAGCGCGGCGTGCTCGTGCTGTCGCAGTTCACGGGCGCGGCGCGTGAACTGCACGAGGCGCTGATGGTCAATCCTTACCATATCGAACAAAGCGCCGAAGCCCTGTACCGTGCCCTGACCATGCCGGAAGTGGAGCAGCGCGAGCGCATGCGCAGCATGCGCTCGCTGGTCAAGGATTTCAACGTCTACCGCTGGGCGGGGCTGATGCTGCTGGATGCCGCGCGCTTGCGCCAGCGCGAACGCATCATGGACAAGATCCACTCGCACAGCCGTGCCTCGCTGCGGCGGGTGGTGTGACGATGCAGTCCCTGTTCGCGGCGGCCGGACAGGCCCAGCTCGACCGCTGGGTGCGCCCGGGCTTGCTGTGCGCCTTCGACTTTGACGGCACGCTGGCGCCTATCGTCAGCGAGCCCGGCAAGGCGCGGACGTCGCGCGCAGTGCGCCGGCGGCTTGCGCTGCTGGCGGAAATGACGCCGGTGGCGATACTGACCGGGCGCGCCCTGGCAGACATCCGCGCGCGTATCGGTTTCATGCCTGCGTACATGGTCGGCAATCACGGCCTGGAAGGCCTGGACGAAGATGTGGAAGCGGCGCGGCGCGAAACCGATTGCCGCCACTGGCTGGCGCAGCTGAAGCACTGGCTGCGGCATGAAGGACGATCACTGGCCGACGCGGGTGTCATGATCGAGGACAAGCGGTACTCGCTGTCGCTGCACTTTCGTGCCGCGCCGGATGCCGATGCCGTGGCGGTGGCGCTGGCTGAAGCGGCCGCACTGCTTGAGCCGCCGCCGCGCCTGGTCGCCGGCAAGTGCGTGCTGAATCTGCTGCCGCCGGGCAGCGGCGACAAGGGCAGCGCGCTGCAGGAAATCCTGCGCCGCAGCGGCGCGCCGGCGGCGCTGTATGTCGGCGACGACGTAACCGATGAGGCGGTCTTCCGGCTGTCTCTGCCGTCGCTGCTGTCTGTGCGGGTCGATTACCTGGAAGGCAGCGCGGCGCAGTTTTACATACCAGGGCATGCCGATATCGAGCGCCTGCTCGAAGAGTTGCACACGCGCCTGGTGTCGTCGATGCAGACAAGTTGAAAGGATACGCATGGCCAACCTGGACCTGGGCCTGATCGGCAACAGCCGCACCAGCGCCCTGATTGACCGCAATGGTGCCATCCTCTGGTGGTGTTATCCGAATTTCGACAGCGACCCGCTGTGCTGCGCGCTGCTGCACCCGGATGCCGGGGCGGCCGCCAACGGCCACATCAGCGTCGCCCTGGAAGGCGCGCAGCCGGTCGAGCAGTACTATGAACGCAACTCGGCGATCCTGGTGACGCGCCTGGCCGACGGCCAGGGCAATGCCATCGAAATCATCGACTTCGCGCCGCGCTTCTCTCAGTACGGGCGGATGTTTTCGCCATCGATGCTGGTGCGCGTCATTCGCAAGCTGGCGGGCAGGCCGCGCATCGCCCTGCAGATCCGTCCCGCCGCTGATTACGGTCGCCGCCGCGCCGAAACCCGTTGCGGTTCGCACCACATTTCCTATGGTGCCGGCTCCCAGCCCATGCGCCTGACTACCGACGCCTCGGTCTCGGCCGTGACGGACGAGCGGCCATTCTATCTGCACGACAGCCTGACGCTGCTGATGGGGCCGGACGAAACGGTCAGCGGCTCGCCCCAGGAAGTCGGTCGATCTTTCCTTGAAAACACGCGCCGTTACTGGGCCGACTGGGTACGCAGCCTGGCCATTCCCTTCGAATGGCAGGACGTGGTGATCCGCTCGGCCATCACGCTCAAGCTGAACGTGTTCGAAGACACCGGCGCCGTGATCGCTGCCACCACGACCTCGATACCCGAGGCGCCCGGCAGCGTGCGCAACTGGGATTATCGTTTCTGCTGGCTGCGTGACGCCTATTTCGTCGTACACGTGCTCAACCGTCTCGGTGCGACGCGCACCATGGAGCGCTATCTCGGCTATATCCTCAACATCGTCGCCGATACGCGCGACGCGCCGCTGCAACCGGTGTACGGCATCCGCCGCGAAGACCGGCTGGAGGAAAGGATCGCGCCGGACTTGCCGGGTTACCGCGGCATGGGGCCGGTGCGGGTCGGCAATCAGGCCTATTGCCAGGTGCAGAACGACATCTTCGGCGCCGCCATCATGGCCAGCACCCAGGCATTCTTCGATGCGCGCCTGGATCGGCCAGCGGACCAGCCGATTTTCCAGGACATGGAGCGCCTCGGCGAGCGCGCCGTGCGGCATTTTCGCGATCCCGATGCCGGCATCTGGGAGCTGCGCGGCAACCAGCGCGTGCATACCTTTTCCACCATCATGTGCTGGGGCGCCTGCGACCGCCTGGCCCGGATCGCGGCGCAGCTGGGCCTGCCCGAACGCGCGCGTTACTGGCGCGAGCATGCGAGCGTGATGCATCGCGAAATCTGTGAAAAGGCATGGCATCCCGGACTCAACAGCTTTGTTTCCACTTTCGGCGGCGACCGCCTCGATGCCAGCCTGCTGCTGATGGGGGAATTCCGCTTCCTGGCGGTCGACGATCCGCGCCTGGCCGGCACGGTAGCAGCGATCGAACAGCAGTTGCGGCGCGGCGATTTCCTGCTGCGCTACGATGAGGAAGATGACTTTGGCTTCCCGGAAACGGCATTCCTGGTATGCACCGAGTGGTGGATACTGGCGCTTGCCGATCTGGGCCAGAAGGAACGCGCGCGCGAACTGTTCGAAAAGGTGCTGGCGCGGCGCAACCATCTGGGTCTGCTGTCCGAGGACGTGGCGCCGGAATCGGGCGAGTTGTGGGGAAATTTTCCGCAGACCTACAGCATGGTCGGCCTGATCCAGTGCGCCATGCGCTTGAGTATTCCGTGGGATGCGGCATACTGAGATGATGGAAAACGATCCGGAAAAAACGCTGTTCGTCGGCGCCATCGATATTGGCGGCACCAAGCTCGCCGCCAGCGTTGCCGGCGCGGCCGGGCCGCTGGCGCGGGTGGTCGAGCCGACCGCCCGCAGCGGCAGTCCGCGCGCCATCGGCGAACAGGCCATTGCGCTGCTCGACCAGGCATGCGCGCGCGCCGGCATAGCAGCGGCCCGGCTGGCGCGCGTGGGAGTAAGCGCCTGCGGGCCCTTCATCCGCGAGAGCGGTGCGCTGGCGCTGGCGCCGCCCAACCTGTGCGGCGGTCTGCAAGGCGCGCCGGATCTTCCCAACGACTGGACCAGCATCCCGCTGGAAGCCGTGCTGCGCGAGCGCCATGCCGGCGTGGTGATCCGCAATGATTGCGTCGCGGCGCTGGGGGGCGAAATGGCGTTCGGCGCCCTGCAGGGCGAACGCGACTGCGTGTATGTCACCTGGAGTACGGGAATCGGCTTCGGCCTGTGCGTCGATGGTCATATCCTGCTCGGCAAGCATGGCAACGCCGGTCATGCCGGTCACATGCTCATGAGCGAGGCCTCGGATGCCCTCTGCGGCTGCGGTAATCTTGGTGACGTGGAAGCCCTGATATCCGGCCGCAATCTCGGGCTGCAGGAGGGACGATCGGCGGCGGCACTGTTTGCCGATGCCAGGGCAGGGGTGCCGGAGGCGCGCGTGCGGGTCACGCAGGCGGCGCAATGGCTCGGCAAGGCGCTCTACAATCTTACTGCTACCCTGGACACGCGTGCCTTTGCCATCGGCGGCAGCGTGTGGATGCACCATCACGACTGGCTGGCGCCGCTGGTGCAACGCGAAATCGCATCGCGCCTGCCCGCCCTGACTGCCGGCGTGCGCATCGGTGCTGCGGCGCTGGGCGAACTGGTTGCAGATGTCGGCGCGCTCAGCCTGGTCATGCCGCAGGCATGGCACGAGTTATGGCGGCGCGACCAGCCGTGGTTGCGGCTGGCCGTCTGATGTGCGCTTGATTTACCTGGTGGGCGCCTGCTGCGGCGCCTGTTCGGCGACGAAAATTTCCACCCTGCGATTCTGCGCCCGGCCATCGGTCGTGGCATTGGATGCCACCGGTTCACGCGAACCGCGTCCATCCACGGTAAAGCGCGACGATGCCACGCCGCGCGCCGTCAGGTAGTCGCGCGCGCTGATGGCGCGATTGCGCGACAGCGGCTCGTTGATGGCGTCGCTGCCGGTGCTGTCGGTATGGCCGATGATGGTGACCGTGGTGACGGGGTTGTCGCGCAGGCTGTTGGCGAAGCGGTCAAGGATCGGGCGGAAATTGGGCTTGATGTCGGCACGGCCCGTATCAAAGGAAATATCGCTGGGGATATCCAGCTTCAGGCGGTTGTCTGCAGTCTGGCTGACTTCCACGCCGGTGCCCTGGGTTGCCTGTTCCATGGCGCGCTTCTGCTGTTCCATGCGCGACGACCAGATATTGCCAGCAATGGCACCGCCAATGGCGCCGATGGCCGCGCCGGTGGCGGCATCCTTGCGGTCACCCGCCATGGCGCCGACGATGGCGCCGCCTACCGCACCGATACCCGCGCCCTGCGCAGTGCCGCGCTGGGTGGGCGACATGTCGGCACAGCCGGTGGCGGCAATGGCGGTGGCGATAGCAAGTATTGTCAGTTTTTTCATGTTGTAAGTCCTGTGGTGAGGGAAGGGAAGGCGCCACAACACCCTGATGTGGCAGCCGATTGGCACATAGACAGTAAAACCTGATGGAAAGTTTCCACAATGGTCATGAATCAGCTCCCTCCCTTTTATATGGAAAGGCGTTTTTGTGAAATGGACAATAAGCCAGGGCGGTATTGCCGCGGCATTGCAAAGATCATCCGGAGTGGCAAAAAGCTTTCGAAATAATTCTTGCGAATAAAGTTGACACCAGGAAATTAATTACCTAGTATCGTTGTTACATGGAAACATTTGGTCAGTCTAAAGTCACGATCTTTTTCGGGAGACATACATGAACCAAGCCGCAATCCAGCTGGATGCCAAGAAGGCCGCTTACCAGATTCTCGATTCCGTATGGAGCGGACGTGGTTTTCCAGTCGAACCCCTGGCGATTGGCGTCGACATGGGATTGCGTGTACTCGAAGCAGAGTTGCCGGAAAATATGCTCGGCGGCCTCGTCAAGGATGCCAACAAGCAGCCGGTCGTCATGCTCAACCAGATCGATACCCCGGAACACAAGCGTTTCAATTGCGCCCAGAAACTCGGCGTGTACATGGAACATTGCCGCCGCGAACCCACGCATTTCCGCTACGTAGAATTTCGTTTGCGCACGACAAACGATGACGTCCTTGAAGCATTTGGCGATGCTTTTGCAGCCGCCTTGCTGATGCCGGAACTTGCCGTGCGCCAAATGGCGCGCAAGGGCATGGCGTTCAAGGCGATGACGCAGCATTTTGGTGTCAGCAGAGAAGCACTCGAGTTCCGTCTCAGACAGTTGGGTATCGATCTGGAGCAGATTGTCGTCGCTTAAGTCACGGACATTTTGTTTCCAGAATGAATTCACTTTGAAGTAAATCAAAGTTTTTGTAGGGGTGGTGGGGTAACTTGGAGGGTTGATGCCTGTGCATCAACCCTTTTCTTTTTGTGAAAGTGTTCATGGCGCAACAGCCTTACGTCATGGCCGACAGTGTTGACAATACGCATATCGACCAGACTGGCTTTTCGGATAATGACTTCCCATTACTTTCAGTCGTAACACGGCCTTTCATCAAGTCAGAATCTATGCAACCAGGCGGGCGCTTCCAAGTTGACGCAGAACTCGATCAGAGGAGGTTCGTCAATGGCTTCATGCGGCCCTGGCTGCGCCTGCGCCGGATGGCGCGGGATCTTCTGGCGGTTGCACACGATTTTGCCTGCTGGCGCCTGCATGCGGCCCAGCTCGTCGCATTCGATGCCGTGTCTCCCATGGGCTTGCTCTATGCCGGACCGGATGGTCGCTGCCGCCGCATCAACCGCGCCCTCGAGCGCCTGACCGGACGGCCGCTGGCGCAGATGCGCGACAACGCCTGGCGCCGCATCCTGCAGCCGCAGGATCGCAGCCGGCTGCTGGCCGAACTTATCACCTGGAATCGCGACCAGAGCACAGAATATTTCACTGCCTGTCGCTTGCGAACTGCAGATGGCGGCGCGGTGTGGGCGGCGCTGACGGTGGCGCCGGTGCGCATAGGCGCCCGGACAGTCGGCTATGTTGCCTGCGTTGAGGACATTACTGCGCGCCGCTACAACGAGATGGCCTTGCTCAAGAGCGAGCAGCGGCTGCGCCTCATCACCGACAACATCCCCGCACTGGTGGCTTACTTCACGCCCGAGGAGAGGGTGGCTTTCGCCAATCGGCGCTACGAAGACGCCTACGGCATTCTGCAGGAAGAGCTGGTAGGCATGCAGATCATCGATGTGCTGGGCCCGGATGTCTACGAGCAGAGCTGCAGGTACGTGCGGCAGGCGCTGTCCGGGGCGCCGGCCCTGTTCGAGCGCACGGTGCGCTACGGCGGCGCCGTGCGCTTCGAGCGGGTCAGCTATGTTCCCGACATTAACCAGCATGGCGAAGTGGTGGGTTGCTTTGCGCTGGCAGAAGACATCACCGCGCTCAAACAGGTCGAGGCGCAGCTGCAGCAACTGGTGCGCGTCGATGCCCTGACCGGCATTGCCAACCGGCTGCAGTTCAACGAGCGGCTGGCCGACGCCATGCGCTACAGCCGCCGCTATGGCTCGCACATGGCGCTGCTGTTCCTCGACATCGATCACTTCAAGGCGATCAACGACAGTTGCGGCCATCAGGGCGGCGATGCCGTATTGCGGCAGTTCGCGCAGCGCCTGCTGGCCTGCGTGCGCGATACCGATACCGTGGCGCGGCTGGCCGGCGACGAATTCGTCATTATCCTGGAGGGGTTGACGGCGCCACAGGAGGCCCATGCCGTCGCCCAGAAAATTATCGATGCCATGCGCCTGCCGTTCGAGATCTGCAGTGCGCAGCGCATCGTCACTACCAGCATCGGCGTGGCATTCTGCATGCAGGAGCAGGACGACTCGCACGCCTTGCTGGCCCGTGCCGACGAAGCGTTGTACCGGGCAAAATCGGCAGGCCGCAACACGTTTGAAACAAATCCGGATTCGATGGATGTTTTTTAGTATAATGCGCCGATCGTTAGGATTCGAGTTAGTGGTGCAGTATCAGTCTGTCATTCCTTCTTGCTTCAAACGATGTAACCGGGCGCAAGCCCATATTTAAATGTAAAGAGGAATTGAAATGGCAACTGGTACCGTAAAATGGTTCAACGACGCAAAAGGTTTTGGCTTTATCACCCCCGATGAAGGCGGTGAAGACCTGTTTGCGCACTTCTCCGCAATCCAGGGCAATGGCTTCAAGACCCTGAAGGAAAACCAGCGCGTGACTTTCGAAGTCACCACCGGCCCGAAGGGCAAGCAGGCTTCGAGCATCAACGCCGCTTAAGTTTTTCCAGGCTGAATGAAAAATCCCCGGTTCGCCGGGGATTTTTTTATGCGCCGGAGGTGCGCCAGTAATCCGGCGCTGCATAGGCGCGCCGCAGGAAATCGACGAAAGTGCGGATGCGCAGCGGCAAGTGGCGGCGTTGTGCGAACACCGCATAGATATCATTGCCCGAGGTGGCAAATGCATCCAGCACCGAGACCAGTTGCCCAGATGCAAGCTCGCTGCCTACTTCCCACATCGAACGCCAGGCCAGGCCTTTGCCGGTCAGCGCCCAGTCATGCAAAACTTCGCCGTCATTGCAGGCCATGTTGCCGGCCACTTTCATGGTTGCCGTCTTGCCGCCCTGGCGGAAGGTCCAGCCGCGCTGGCTGCCGTCGCTGCTGATGGTCAGGCAGTTGTGGCGCGCCAGCTCGGCCGGGGTTTGCGGTGCGCCGTGCCGTTTCAGGTAATCCGGCGACGCAACCACGACGCGCCGGTTATCCGCCAGCTTGACCCCGACCAGGCTCGAATCATTCATGGCGGCGATGCGAATCGCGACATCGATGCCTTCGCCGATCAGGTCCACCACGCGGTCGTTCAGGCTCAGCGTGACGCTCAGGTCGCGGTGCTCGGCAAGGAAGGAGGGCAGCAGCGGCGCCACGTGCCAGCGGCCGAAGCCGGCCGGCGCCGATACGGTCAGCCTGCCGGTGGCGCGGGCGCTGCGCTCGGAAACGGCCGCTTCGGCATTTTCCAGATCCGCAAGGATGCGCTGGCAATCCTCCAGGAACGCCGTGCCTTCATCGGTCAGCGCCAGTTTGCGGGTGGAGCGCTGCAGCAGCTTGACCCCCAGCCTTTCCTCCAGCGCATCCAGGCGCCGGCTCACCATGGCTGGCGCAATGCCTTCGGCGCGCGCGGCGGCCGACAGGCTGCCCTTGCTAATGACTTCGACAAACGTGGAAAGCTGCTTGAAATGGTCCATTCGGGTGATTTTCCTTGAGTTTATCTTTAACTTAAATGCAAAGATAAAGTGATTATTCTAAGGGTATATAGTAAATAAAAGTGAATATACTTGGAGGCTTGAGATGAAAGAAACAATAGTTGTCCGCAAATGCCGTACACGAACCGTGTCGTGCACCCGCGGCAATCCGGATGACAGGTTTAAATGGATTTGTGGCAAATCATTCTGGTGGGAACTGCGGCATTCTTCGCCGGCGCGATGAATGCGGTCGCCGGCGGCGGTACCTTTTTTTCCTTTCCTGCGTTGCTGACAGCCGGGGTGCCGCCGGTGGTGGCCAATGCCAGCAATGCCGTGGCGCTGTGGCCGGCGAGCTTGTCCGGCGCCTGGGCCTATCGGGAAGAGCTGGCGCGCTACAAGTGTTACCTGGTGCCGATGGGAATCGTATCGCTGCTGGGCGGCGTGGCGGGCGGCTTACTGCTGCTGAACATTAACGATGCCACCTTTTCTCAATTGATTCCCTGGCTCCTGCTGTTTGCGACCTTGCTGTTCGCCTTTTCCGGCAAGATCTCCGGCTGGCTGCGCGGCGCCCATGCCGGACAGCCGCGCAACAGCAAGGGAGCGCTGGCCGGGCATGCAGTGGTCTCGGTCTATGGCGGTTTTTTTGGCGCCGGCATGGGCATACTCATGCTGGCCAGCCTGGCAATCGCCGGGCACAAGGATGTGCATGAACTGAACGCCATCAAAAACCTGCTGTCCGCAGTGATCTACAGCGTCAGCGTGCTGACTTTTGCCATCGCTGGCGCGGTGGACTGGCCTTATACCTTCCTGATGGCTGCCACCGCGATTTTGGGCGGTTACCTGGGCGCGCGTTTTGCACGCAAGATCCCGGCGCAATGGCTGCGTTTTTTCATCATCGTGGTCGGTTTCGTCCTGAGCGCGATTTATTTTTACAAGATTTATCTGCCCGCATAGGCAGAAAGAACGAGAACCGTAAAATCGGCGGCATTTTTAAACACTGTCACCCACCACTTTTTCAGGAGAACCATATGGCATTGCAACTCCCGGCCGGCATGCAAATCACCGGCAATATCAAACCCGAGTACGAAAGCATCCTGACCCCCGATGCGCTGGAATTTGTCGCCAGGCTGCACCGCGCCTTCGAAGGCCGCCGCCAGGAATTGCTGAAGGCGCGCATAGCGCGCCAGGCGCGCATCGATGCCGGCGAAATGCCCGACGTCCTGCCCGAGACCAAGGCTATCCGCGAAGGCGACTGGAAAATCGCGCCGCTGCCCAAGGCGCTGGAACGCCGCCGCACCGAAATCACCGGCCCGGTCGAAGCCAAGATGATCATCAACGCCTTCAATTCCGGCGCCGATTCCTACATGACCGACTTCGAGGATTCCAACTCGCCGAACTGGGACAACCAGGTGCAGGGTCAGGTCAACCTTTACAAGGCAATCCGCCGCGAGCTGGCGTTCAAGAACGAAGCCGGCAAGGAATACAAGCTCAACGACAAGATTGCCACCCTGCAGATCCGTCCGCGCGGCTGGCACCTCGATGAAAAGCACGTGACCGTGGACGGCCAGCGCGTTTCAGGCGGTATCTTCGACTTCGCCCTGGTGTTCTTCCACAATGCCAGGGAACAGATCGCGCGCGGCGCCGGCCCGTTCTACTACCTGCCGAAGATGGAAAGCCATCTGGAAGCGCGCCTGTGGAACGACATCTTCGTCATGGCGCAAGACCATATCGGCCTGCCGCAAGGCACCATCAAGGCCACCGTGCTGGTCGAGACCATTCTCGCCACCTTCGAGATGGAAGAAATCCTGTACGAACTGCGCAACCATTCCGCTGGCCTGAACGCCGGCCGCTGGGACTACATTTTCAGCTGCATCAAGAAGTTCAAGAAGAACAAGGACTTCTGCCTGGCCAACCGCAGCGCCATCACCATGGAAGTGCCATTCATGCGTTCCTATGCGCTGGCGCTGGTCAAGGCTTGCCACAAGCGCGGCGCGCCGGCCATGGGCGGCATGTCGGCCCTGATCCCGATCAAGAACGATCCGGTCGCCAATGAAAAGGCGCTGGCCGGCATTCGCCATGACAAGCGTCGCGACGCCAACGACGGCTTCGACGGCGGCTGGGTGGCGCACCCGGGGCTGGTGTCCATCGCTGCCGAGGAATTTCAGGCCGTGCTGGGCGACCGTCCGAACCAGTGGGACAAGCAGCGCAGCGAAGAATTCGGCGCGAAAGACTTCCTCAACTTCCAGCCGGAGCAGCCGATCACCGAAGCCGGCCTGCGCAACAACATCAACGTCGGCATCCATTACCTCGGCGCCTGGCTGGCCGGCAATGGCTGCGTGCCCATCCATAACCTGATGGAAGACGCCGCCACCGCTGAAATCAGCCGCTCGCAAGTCTGGCAATGGGTGGTGTCGCCAAAGGGCATTCTCGACGATGGCCGCAAGGTCACCGTGGAAATGGTGCGTCCGATGATCGCCGAGGAACTGGCCAAGGTGAAGACGACCGTGTCGGCCCAGGGCGAAGCAACCACGACCTACGACCAGGCTGCGGAAATTTTCGACAAGATGTCGCTGACCCCGGACTATCCGGAATTCCTGACCCTGCCGCTGTACGAAGCCATGGCATAAGCATCTCGCTATTGCCGCGCAACCCCGCCCTGGCCGTCAAGCGGCTGCTGCGGGGTTTGTTTTTTTGCCGGTATTATCCAGAAGTTGACGCAGCATGGAATCGGACGAAAGTCTTGCCATGGATATCGTTGTAAATGCATCTATGAAATTGCATTTGCATGCGACGATCTGTGAAATCATTGGGCCATCCAAGGAGTGAATCATGACTGTATCCAAGAATAAGCAGATCATTGGCCTTGTTGCCTGGCTGGCGGTCAGCTTCATTGCCGCTGCAATTGGCGCCGCCGCATCGATACAGGCCAGTTCATTTTATACGCAACTCGCACGTCCCGAATGGGCGCCGCCCTCCGGCGTGTTCGGTCCTGTCTGGACAAGCCTTTATACGCTCATGGGGATTGCGGCCTGGCTGGTTTGGCGTGTCGATGGATTTCGGGCGGCATGTACAGCGCTCATGCTGTTCCTGCTGCAGCTTGCCGTCAATGCGCTCTGGAGCTGGCTGTTTTTCGGCTGGCGACTGGGCGCCATGGCCTTTGCGGATGTTATTCTGCTTTGGGGGCTTATCGTCGCTACGCTTGTGGCGTTCTGGCGCATCAAGCCCCTGGCGGGTGCGTTGCTTGTTCCGTACCTGCTTTGGGTCAGTTTTGCCGCCGTGCTCAATTACACGGTGTGGCAGCTCAACCCGCAGATTCTGGGATAGCGAAGTATGTTGCCAGTAGTGGTTTGTTTGGATTCAGTCTGTCCGCCTAGTAGAAGCATCTGCCGGTTTTGGCAAGGAGGGTATTAATGAAACGGTTTCTGTTGCTGACGGTAGCCCTGGTTGCCGCGCCTGTTGCACTTGCCGAACGCGTGGGCGAAGTCGACACGGTGTTCAAGCTGATCGGCCCCGATCACAAGATCGTGGTAGAGGCCTTCGACGACCCGAAAGTGACCGGCGTCAGTTGCTATCTTTCCCGCGCCAAGACCGGCGGCATCAAGGGTGCATTCGGCTTGGCAGAAGACAAGGCCGAAGCATCGGTTGCCTGTAGGCAAGTTGGTGCCATCAATTTCAAGGGGCCGATTCGCAAGCAGGAGGAAGTGTTTTCCGAAAAAACTTCCTTGCTATTCAAGAGGATACAGGTGGTGCGCATGGTGGATGTAATGCGCAACACCTTGGTTTACCTGGTGTATTCGGACCGGGTCATCGAAGGCAGCCCGCAAAACAGCGTTACTGCCGTTCCTGTTCCTCAGGGGACGAAGATTCCCCTGCGCTGAGCTTTCTTGCGCCGATGTTGCAACCCGTAAGCAACATTTTGTAACTTTCTGGCAAAGTTGGCCATTTTCAAGCATACAATTCCTGCCACCATCGCTGCATGGCGATGCGTATCGTCGTATGCCCGGCTTCACGCTGTATGCGGGCCAATTCTAGCGTTGCAGACATTAAGGGGAATCACGGATGAACAAGATCAAGGCAGGTATTACGCTTGCCCTGGTGCTGGCCGGTGTTACCGCCGTCCACGCTCAGGACAGCGCGCGCCAGCTGTCAAAATCAGGCGCGAGCACACAGGTGGGCAAGACGAGGGATGCAAAGCTGCGTACCGATGCGGCGCCGGCCCGGGTGGGCGACAGGGCCAACCGGCAGGGCGCTGCAGCCGCTGCAAGAAACGGCGGCAGCAACGCCGGTAGCACACGCGGCGGCGGGGCGATGCGCGGTACAGCCATTGGCAAGGGCGGCGAGCAGGGTGACATGCGGCCCGGTAGCATTTCCGGCGGCAATCGTAGTGGCGCCAACCGCAGCGGCATGAGCCTGGGCGGCAACGATTCGGGGCCGAGCCTGCCAGGTGGTCGAACCAGCGCCCGTGGTGCCGGCAGCGGCACCGGGACGATGGGCGGCATGGGCAACAACAGCGGTGGCCGCGTCGGCAACGACCGCCAGGGCGGCAGTGGCGCAAAGTTCGGCGGTAGCGGCAATGCTGGCGGCGGACGGGTTGGCAATGACAATCGCGGCGGCGGCAGCACGACCTTTGGCGGCACCGGCAACGTCGGCGGCGGCCAGGTCGGCAATGATCGTGACGGCGTCGGTGGCGCAGCGGCCGGCAGTGCACGGCTGGGCAACCGCCTCCAGCCTGGCGTGGCGGGCGGTCGTGGCGGCATGGCAGGCAAGGTGGAGGATAAGGGGCCAGGCAAAGAGCCGCCAAAGGAGCCGCCAAAGGATTCTTCTCCAAAAGAACCGCCGAAGGAGCCGCCCAAGGATTCGCCGAAAGATCCGCCCAAGGGTGGCGGCGATACGCCGAAGCCGAAGGACGGCAGCGGACCGGGCAAGCCAGAGGGAGGGGGCAAGGACAAGCCCAAACCCAAGCCGGACAGCCCGTACTCCAGCCGCAGCCTGGAGCGCTCCGGCCAGTCAAACGGCATGCGCAATGGCGCCGCTTCATCGGGGCAGCAGAACCGCGCATCGAATGTGGGCGCGGCAGCAGGCAGCATGCGTCAGCAGGGGCAACGCTAGGAAGCACATGCGGCGCATCCCGTGCGCCGGATTGCAAACGGAATCGCGCCGCCAGTTGCGGCGCGATTTTTTTGTCAGTGCGGCCGGTTTTGCACGAATTTCTCGATTTCGTGCTTGTCGAACCAGGCAATGTTCTTGTCGATTTCTTCTTCGATCAGCTTTTGCGATTCCTTGCTCAGATTCTGGCGCAGCAAGCCGAGAAATTTCGGTGCGGCGATCACATACAGGCGGTCGAAACGCTGCTGGCTGCGCGCCCTTTCGAGGTAATCGCCGATTTCCCGGGAAAAGCGGATATTTTCGTGTTCAACCGGGGAAACGGCTGCTTCACCATCATGGGCGCTGCCGATTGCGCCCTGCGGCACTTTGCGCCGTTCCGGCTTGTCGGTCAGGAGTTCCTGGTCCTGCGCATGACCGGCAGGGTTGGCAAAGTCCTGCACTTCCAGCAAATGATGCTCTTCATCCATTTCTTCGAAAATCCGCGCGCGGCTGCTGTCGGCAGCCAGTATCCAGGTTGTATGCATGGCCGTTCCTTGGAGAATGAGACAAATTGGACTGGGGTGACAGGGTTTTGTTCTGTGGCGTTGTGTGAGCTGAAGCTGATTCGCAATTTTCATTGCGCCAGGCGCTAGCCGGGCATCGGGACGCTTGTTAGGATGGCCGGGACTGTTCGGATTGCCGAAGGATTTACTGAGAGCAAGGAGACACCATGACGAGCGTGGGATTTCACGAAGCGACAGACAAGCTGTCCAGGGAAACGATGGACATGCACCGCGCCATCGTGTCGTTGATGGAAGAGCTGGAAGCGGTGGACTGGTACAACCAGCGCGTCGATGCCTGCGACGATCCGGAACTCAAGCGCATACTCGAGCACAATCGCGACGAGGAAAAGGAACATGCTTCAATGGTGCTGGAATGGATCAGGCGGCGAGATCCGCAGTTCGATCATGAATTGCGCGACAACCTGTTTTCGGAAGGGCCGATCACCGGTCAGCACGAGGACTGAAGCGCTCGCAATCCGCCGTGCGCGGCCGTGCCGCACGCGGCAGGGCAGGCGTCAGGCCAGCGGCAGGGTGATGATCGCGGCGAGGCCGCCGCCGTCGCGATTGGCCAGTTGCAGCGTGCCATGGTGGCGCTTGACCAGGCGTTCGACGATGGCCAGGCCGAGGCCGGCGCCGTTGGCCTGGCCGCGTGCCTCGTCGAGCCGCGTAAACGGGCGCAGCATGCGCTCGATATCCGCCGGCGGCACACCGGGGCCGTCGTCGGCGATTTCGATGACGGCGTGCGTGCTGTCGCGGCGGCAGGCAAGTTCGATTTTCACGCAGTCGGCATCGGGCCGGCGCGCGTAGCGCCGCGCATTTTCGATCAGGTTGTTAAGCACCCGCCGCAGGTCGACGCCATTTCCCAGCACGGCAATGCCGCCTTCGACATGGGCGCTGATTTCCACCTCCGGCAGGCGGGCGGCCTCCTGCGCCACCTCGCCCAGCAGCGCGGACAGGTCGGTGCGCTGCAGGCTGGCCGGATTGTCCGGGCGGGCGTAATCGAGGAACTGGCCGATGATCGCGTCCATCTGCGCCAGGTCGGACTGCATGCCGGCGCGCGCGGCATCGTCGAGATTAGCCATTTCGACTTCCAGCAGCATGCGCGCAATCGGCGTGCGCAGGTCGTGCGAAATGCCGGCCAGCAACAGGGCGCGATCGGATTCGATGCGGCCGAGGTCATCGACCATCTGGTTGAAGCTGCGGTTGGCGGCGCGGATTTCGTGCGGGCCGCTTTCGGGCAGGCGCGCCGGTTTCTGGCCGCGCGCCACCGCGCGCGTGGCGGCGGTCAGCCGCGCCAGCGGCAGGTTGACGTAACCGGAAATGAAGAGGGCGCCGGCCAGCGCCAGCACCAGCGTCACCGCCCCCCAGCCCAGCCATTGCAGGCCGGGATTGCGGTCGATGCGGGCGCGGTCGATGCGCAGCCAGTAGGCGTCGTCGACGATATCGAAGCTGACCCAGAAGCCATCGACGTCGTTGACCTTGCGCGCGAAGCGGGTATCTTCGCCGAGCTGTTCGCGCACCTGTTGCTGCACCAGCGGCGCCAGGTTGCCGCCCGTGGAAATTTCGACGACATCGCTTTCTTCCAGCGGATAGATGCGGATGCCTTCGTTGCTGGCCAGATCGAACAGCAGTTCCCGGCGCAGATCGGGCGCGGAATGGGTGAGGGCGGCGCGCGTGATGGTGACGATGGAGACCACCTGGTTGGCGATCTGGCGTGCGCGCGGCGCGCGTTCGACCGAGCGCACGCCATAGACCCATGCTGCCATGCTGACAGTGATCAGCAAGGCGAGCAGGACGAAGGTGCGCCAGAACAGGCCGCTCTTGAGCCAGCTGAGTCGGTGGGCAAAAGTGGGCATGGGCGTCGGCTGCGGTCGGGCGTGCTGGCGGCGCGGCGCCTCAGCGCGGCTGGCCCTCGGGGATGAAGACGTAGCCCAGGCCCCACACGGTCTGGATGTAGAGCGGATTGGACGGATCCGGTTCGATCAGCTTGCGCAGTCGCGAAATTTGCACATCCAGGCTGCGGTCGAATACTTCATACTCGCGCCCGCGCGCCAGTTCCATCAGCTTTTCGCGCGATAGCGGCTGGCGCGCGTGGCGGGCGAAAACCTTGAGAACGGAAAATTCGCCGGTGGTCAGCGACACGGTTTCGCCATTTTTTTTCAGGGTGCGGGTGCCGAGATCGAGCACGAAGTCGCCGAACTCGAACTGCTGCGGTTTTTCCGAAGGCGCGCCCGGCGCCTCTTCGGCGCCCTTGCGGCGCAGCACGGCGTTGATGCGCGCCACCAGTTCGCGCGGGTTGAACGGCTTGGGCAGGTAATCGTCGGCGCCCATTTCCAGGCCGATGATGCGATCCACGTCTTCGCCCTTGGCCGTCAGCATGATGATCGGCGTCTGGTCGCCGGCGCCGCGCAGGCGGCGGCAGATCGACAGGCCGTCTTCGCCCGGCAGCATGAGATCGAGCACCAGCATGTCGTAGCGCTCGCGCAGCCAGAGCTTGTTCATGGCCTGGGCATGCTCGGCCGTGACGACGTGAAAACCCTGTTCGGCAAGGTAGCGCCGCAACAGGTCGCGCAGGCGCGCGTCGTCGTCGACGACCAGGATCCGGGTCTTGGGGCCGGCATCGCTGCCACCGGCGCTGGAGTCGGCAAGAGAGTTTGTTGTATTCATGGTGCTATGGTAACGTCAGAATTTCGTTTGGCAACAGCTATGCACGCGGGCATTACAAACTGTTACATACTTTACCAAACAGGTCCTTATGCCAGGGTATCAAGGCGAATACACTTGCCTTAACGGGAAATATTTTAAATTTGCTCGTCTCTTATGAAGCAAATTAGTAGTGCGTTACGGAAAATGTCATGACGAAGCGAATCGGAAAACTGGGCATGGTTGCCTTACTGGCGGCAGTTGCAATGCAGGCGGGCGCAGCCGCGCCTGCAGGGCAGCATGATGCTATTTCAGGGGCGCAACGTCACCATGCCTGGTTACAGCTGGCGCAGGCGCAGCCGGTATTCGGATACGGAAATGACAATGGTCGCAGCGGCCGTCATGGCGGTCGGGGAGAAAGGAACGCGCGCGACGACAGCGACCAGTATCGCGACCAACGCCAGCGCAGCGATGGCTATCAGCAGGATGGCGGCAGACGCGGCACCCGCATGTCGCCGGAAGAGCGGCGCGAATTGCGCCGCCAGATCGACGAGGCAGGGCGCAATATTTACGCGCCCCGACGTTGACCGGAAAGGGCGCGCCGCTCCAGTCGTGCGGCCTGACGTAGCGCGCACGCGGAAATATCCCGGTACACCCTTCAACGCGCTTGGCGCCGTTCCTGCATCTGCTCGCGTTGCTCGGGTGTAAGCAGGGCGTCGATGCGTTTGCGCGTTTCCAGGTGGTTTTCGAATATTTGCTTGCGCAAGTTCGCCATCGCTTCGTACTGCTTGCGCGCGGCCTGTTCATCGAATTTGCCATCGCGCAAGGTGCCGTCAGTCGAGAAATGCAGCCGGTGCATCTTTTCCATCAATTCCCACTGTTTTTGCCGGGAGTCCTTTTCCAGATCGGCGATCTTGCTGCGCTGCTGATCGGTGAGGCCCGGAATGCCTGCCCAGCCATATCCGGGGCCGCAGTCGCCCAACATGCCGTGTCCCATGCCGTATCCCCCCATCATGCCGGGTCCCATGCCATAGCCGCCGCAGCCCATCCGGCCGCCCTGGCGTTCGGGCTGAGACCAGGCGGGGCCGGAGACGGCCAGTACCAACGATGCCGCCAGCAAGCAGAATTTTCCTGTCATGTCGCACTCCTTGTCCTAGGATGAATCACGGGCGACTTTGGCACGAGTTGGAGGCCCGGACAAGGCTGGAGGGCGGCCGTATGCCGCCTGGACGAAGGCATCCTGCGCTGGATCAAATCATGGATTTGTAGAGCAGGCTGCCAGCCACGGCAATGAGGATGGCGGCAAAGCCGAGTTGCACCTGGCGGCCCGATACACGCTGGGACAGCAGGCGTCCACCCAGCATGCCGATGGCAATTGCGGTGGCGAATACGGTCGTGATTCCGGGAGGAAGCGTAGCGCCATGGAGCAGGGCGCTGGCAACCGCGCCGGTACTGACCAGTGCCGTGACCATCAGCGCCGTGGCAACCAGGCCATGTATGGAAATATTCGTGAAGCGCTGCAGCAGCGGCACCATGACAAATGCACCGCCGACGCCAAGCAGGCCCGCCAGGAAACCGGTGATTGCCCCTATGGATGCCAGCAGAAAGCCGGTGGGCCAGTTCCAGTGGAAGCGGCCGGTTTGCGGATTGACCCAGCCTGCCTTGCGCGGCGCCAGCATTTCGTCTGCATGCGTGTGGCGCCCGAAGACTTGGCGCGCTGCCGACAACAGCATGACGATGGCGAACAGGGCCATCAGCCAGGATTGCGGCAGTATTTGCGCCAGGCGCAGGCCCAGCGGCGTTAGCAGCATGCCGGCGCCGGCCATCAGCAGCGCCGCCTTGTAGCGCACCAGTCCTCGCCGCAAGCCTTCGATGGCGCCGATGCCGGCACCGATGGCCACCGCCACCAGCGCCACGGGCGCGGCCTGCTGCATGCTCCAGCCGAGGCTGAACACCAGCGCCGGCACCGAGAGAATGGCGCCGCCGGCGCCGGTCAGGCCGAGTACGATGCCGATCAGGATGCCAAGGATGAAAGTGAGCGTCATGCCTGCTGTCCGTTCTGGCGGCTCAGCGAGAGCCGCCGGCCATGGTGGTGCGCGTCATGCGGTTGCGGCCGCGCTCGATGAGTTCGTAGGCCGCCATGCCGGCAAGCATCGCTACCACAAAGATGGCGCCCTGGCTCATGCCGGCGCCCAGCAAGACCACGCCGGGTCCGGGGCAAATGCCGGCCAGCCCCCAGCCGATGCCGAACAGGACATTACCGCCGACCAGGCGCCGGTCGATGTGACGGGCCTTGGGCAACTGCATCGCCAGGCCCAGCAGCGAGACCGTGCGACGCCTGGCCAGGGCAAACGCGCCCACGCCCACAGCGATGGCGCCGCCCATCACCAGCGCCAGCGACGGATCCCAGGGGCCGGCAAGATCGAGAAAACCGAGCACTTTGGCCGGGTTGGCCATGCCGGCGACGATCATGCCGATGCCGAACAGCAGGCCGAAAATGAAGGCAAACAGGGTATTCATCGCATCAGGCTCCCAACAGGTGACGGGTGACATAGACAGTGGCGAAGCCGGCGCCCATGAAGGTCATGGTGGCCACCAGCGAGCGCGGCGACAGGCGCGAGAGGCCGCAGACTCCGTGGCCGCTGGTGCAGCCGGAACCGTAGCGCGTGCCTATGCCTGTCAGCAAACCTGCCACGACCAGCAGCGGCCAGCCCGCCTCGGTGTGCGCGGCGGGCAGGGCGGCAAACAGTTGCCACGCCAGCGGCGCGGCCAGCAAGCCGCCCACGAAGGCGATGCGCCAGGCCTTGTCGCCCGGCCCGGTGCTGAGCAAGCCGCCAAGGATGCCGCTGATGCCGGCGATGCGGCCGTTGACCAGCACGAAGCCGGCGGCAGCGAGGCCAATCAAGAGGCCGCCCAGCAGCGAAGCCCAGGGGGTAAATTGATTCCAGTCGATATGCATGTCAGTGTCCTTGGTTTTCGGGGCAATACAGGTCGTAGAGGACGTTCAGCAAGGTCAATACTTTCATGTCGGCAACCGAGTAGTAAATACGCTTGCCGTCGCGGCGGGTATTGACCAGGCCTTCGTTGCGCAGCACGCTCAATTGCTGCGACAGGGTGGGTTGGCGGATATCGAGCAGTTCTTCCAGTTCGCTGACCGACATTTCGCCCTGGCTCAACTGGCACAGGAGCAAGAGGCGGTCAGGATTGGAGAGCACATGCAGCACGCCGGTCGCCTCGGTGGCGGCGGCACGCATGAGCGCAATATCCAGGGTGGGGTGAGTGGTTTTCATGCATACTCCAAAATTCACTTGACTATAATATATACTACGATAAAATATAAATCAATAGATTGATAGCGGAAGGAGTAATTCGATGCAAGCGCAAATCGAATCGTTTTTCGACAAGGTGACCGGCACCGTCACTTACGTGGTGTATGACGTGCCAGGCGGCGCCGCGGCCGTGATCGATCCGGTGCTCGACTACGATCCCAAGGCGGGCCGCACCAGTACTGCCGGCGCCGTCCGGGTAGTGGAGTTCGTGCGGGCGCAGGGCTTGCGGCTGGAATGGATCATCGAGACGCATGCCCATGCCGACCACCTGTCGGCTTCGCATTTCATCCAGGAGCAGCTGGGCGGCAGGATTGCCATCGGCGAGCACATCCGCACGGTGCAGGGCGTGTTCAAGAAAATCTTCAATCTCGGCGACGAGTTCGTCGAGGACGGCCGGCAATTCGACTACCTGTTCCGCGAGGGCGAGCGTTTCAGCATCGGCAAGCTGGAGGCGGAAGTGCTGTTCGTGCCGGGCCACACGCCGGCCGACATGGCTTACAGGGTGGGGGACGCGGTTTTCGTCGGCGACACCCTGTTCATGCCGGATGTCGGCACGGCGCGCTGCGATTTCCCCGGCGGCGACGCCCATGCGCTGTATCGTTCGATCAGGAAGTTGCTGGCGCTGCCGGAGCACACGCGCCTGTTCATGTGCCACGACTACCCGCCGGCCGGGCGCGAGCCGGCCTGGGAAACCACCGTGGCTGCGCAAAGGCAGCGCAACATCCACGTGCACGATGGCATCACGGAAGAACAGTTCGTGGCGATGCGACAGGCGCGCGACGCCACCCTGGAAATGCCGGTGCTGATCCTGCCGTCTATCCAGGTGAATATCCGCGCCGGCGCCATGCCGCCGCCGGAGGCCAATGGCGTGAGCTATTTCAAAATTCCCGTCAATGCACTTTGACGGACAGAGCGCGATACCTTTTAACTCGACAAGGAGAGCATCATGCAAGCAAACGTCGGCAACATCGACCGCATCATCCGCATCGTCATCGGCCTGGCCCTGATCGGCGCCACGCTCATGGGCGCCATCGGCGTCTGGGGCTGGATCGGCCTGGTGCCGCTCTTGACCGGGATTTTCAGCCGCTGCCCGGCCTACAAGCTGTTCGGCCTGAATACCTGCCCGCTGAAGCGCTGAGTCTGTCCATAACGGGATACGGAGCCGAACGATGAGCGAATTTCACGTGAATTACCGCGAGCTGACCCAGAACGTCAACAAGAGCCTGGGCAGCTTGCGCGAAGAACTGCCGGATGTGATGAAGGCTTTCAACGACCTTGGCAAGGCAGCCAGCCGCGCCGGCGCGCTGGAGCGCAAAACCAAGGAACTCATCGCCCTGAGCCTGGGCGTGGCGGCGCGCTGCGATGCCTGCATCGGCTTTCATGCGCAGGCGCTGGTCAAGCTTGGCGCCACCCGGGCCGAGCTGGAAGAAGCGCTGGGCATGGCAGTCTACATGGGCGGCGGCCCGTCGCTGATGTATTCCGCCAATGCGCTGGCGGCGTTCGAGCAGTTCTCGGCAGCCGCCGCGCCGGCGTGACGCGGCATTGACGTCTAGGCGCTCTTGAGCATCGCCTTGATGCCGCGGAGCGCCTGGCGTATGCGCGATTCATTTTCGATCAGCGCCATGCGCACGTACTCGTCGCCATATTCGCCGAAACCGATGCCCGGCGATACGCACACCTTGGCCTTTTCCAGCAGCAGCCGGGAAAACTCCAGAGAACCGAGATGGCGGTATTGCTCGGGAATGCGCGCCCAGATGTACATCGAGGCCTTGGGCTTTTCCACCATCCAGCCGGCTTCGTGCAAACCCTTGACCAGCACGTCGCGGCGCTTCTGGTATTGCGCGCGGATTTCCTCTACGCAGGTCTGATCACCTTCCAGCGCGGCGATCGCCGCCACCTGCACCGGCGTGAAGCTGCCATAGTCGTGGTAGCTTTTGATGCGCGCCAGCGCCGCCACCAGGTCCTTGTTGCCGACCATGAAGCCGATGCGCCAGCCAGCCATGTTGTAGCTCTTGGATAGCGTGAAGAATTCCACCGCCACGTCGCGCGCGCCGGGCACCTGCATGATCGACGGCGCCTTCCAGCCGTCATAGACGATGTCGGCATAGGCCAGGTCGTGCACCACCAGGATGTCGTGCTCCTTCGCCAGGTCGATGACGCGCTCGAAAAAATCCAGCTCGACGCATTGCGCGGTCGGATTCGACGGGAATCCCAGCACCATCATTTTCGGTTTCGGGTAACTCTCCCGGATCGCCCGCTCCAGTTCGGCAAAGAAATCCACGCCCGGGCTCATGCGCACCGAGCGGATATCGGCGCCGGCGATCACCGCGCCCCAGATGTGGATGGGGTAGCTCGGGTTGGGCACCAGCACCGTGTCGCCGCGATCCAGCGTGGCCAGCATCAGGTGCGCCAGGCCTTCCTTGGAGCCGATGGTGACGATCGCTTCGGAATCGGGATCGATCTCGACAGCGTAGCGGTCGCGGTACCAGTGCGAAATGGCCCGGCGCAGGCGCGGGATGCCTTTCGAGGCCGAGTAACCGTGCGTGTCGGGCCGCTTGACGGTGTCGATCAGCTTGTCGACGATGTGTTGCGGCGTCGGGCCGTCGGGGTTACCCATCGACAGGTCGATGATGTCTTCGCCGCGCCGTCGCGCAGCCATCTTGAGTTCGGCCGTGATGTTGAAAACGTAGGGGGGAAGGCGATTGATGCGCGCAAAGCTGCGCGGCTTCTGAGGCAGAGCCATGTGAGTTTTTCTCCGTAAGCGCCCGGAACCGTCCGAGCGACGCTGGAACTGGTGTCCCTTGCGGGATGTTCCATCAACGATTCTAGCGAAGGATTGCCGAGCCGACAATGATTGAGTTATCGCGTTTGGAAATTGCGCAACGCGGCCAGTCGAAGAGCGCGTCCGCAGAGCCAGTCCGCAGAGCTAGTCGAATACCTTGCCGCGCAAGGCCTTGACCCGACCGCGCGTGACTTTGCCCTCCACTCGCTTCAATTGCGCGCTGCGCGTGGGCCTGGTGGGCTTGCGCACCGGCGGCAGCACCGATACGCTTTCGACGAGTTCCTGCAAGCGTTGCAAGGCAGCGGCCTTGTTCTTTTCCAGGCTGCGCGATTGCTGCGCCTTGATCACGACGACGCCCTCGCGCGTGATACGCTGGTCATGCAGCTTCAGCAGCCGCTCCTTGTAATGCTCGGGCAGGGAGGAGGCGGCGATATCGAAACGCAGGTGGACGGCGCAGGATACCTTGTTGACATTCTGCCCGCCCGGTCCCTGCGCGCGTATCTGGCTTAGCTCGATTTCATTCTCGGGAATGACGATGGGATGTGCCAGGGACATGGCGCGCTCAGTGTTCCAGTGGCGGGCGACGTGCCGCAAGCGCGCGCGTCAATTGCATGAATTGCGCATACAGCTCGCCATGCGCCGGCTCGGCCGCTGCCACCGCTTGCCGCTGCCTTTCGGCGGTGGCCATGTCGCCGCGCGCAACCGGCCCGGTCAGTGCGGCTGCCGGGCCAAGCCTGAAGACATTCTCGACGGTTTCCCTTACCAGAGGCTCCATCATTTCCAGGGCGGTGTCCGGGTGGATTCCTGCGCGCATGTAGGATTGTTGCGCCACATCGAGCAGCGTGACCAGGTAGTTGCAGGCGAAAACGGCAGCGGCGTGATAATGGATTTTTGCGCCGGCATCGATTTGCGCCGTCCGGGCGCCGATGGCGGCGAACGCCGGCGCCAGCAATTCCAGTGCGCGCGCATCGCCCTCCATGCCGCACCAGGTGCCGGCAAAGGTTCTCACGACTTCCGCTGGCGCGGCGAAACTGCGGATCGGGTGAACAGAAGCGACCGCCGCGCCACGTGCGCCAGCTGCCTGCAAGGCGGAGGAGGGCAGTGCGCCGCTGCAGTGAAAGACCGTGCTGCCGGCGCGCAGCAAGCCCGCCTGCGTCAGCGCATCGCAGCTTGCGGCAATGCGGTCGTCCGGCGTGGCGATCAGGTATATATCTGCCGGACGCAATTCCGTCCAGGCGCCAATGGCACGGCCGGCGCCGATGAATGCCACGGCGCGCTGCGCGCTGGGCAGCGACTGGTTAAGGACGTCCTGCAGGCGAAAGATGCCCTGGCTGCTCCATAATCTGCCAAGCGTCTGGCCCAGCTTGCCGGCGCCGATGATGGAAAGGGTTTTTTGCATGGTGCTGTCGGGAGAAGCTCAGGGCGTCGTCATGTCCGTGCGGCCAGGCGCTTCAGGTGGCTTTCCCTGTCGATCCTGTAAAAGCAGTATTCCGCCGGGCCGCCGGTCAGTTGCCGGATCTCCTGGTGAGACAGCACGCCGCCGATTTTTTCCATGGCCTTGCGCGAGCGGATATTTTCCGTGGCGACATGGAACCAGACCGTGTTTGCCGCCTGAAACGCATGCGCCAGCATCAGTGCTTTCATTTCGGCGTTGGCGGCGCCACCCCAGTATTTGCGTGCCAGGAAAGTGTAGCCGATGGCGATTTCTCCGGCGTCCTGATCCCAGTCGTAGTAGCGTGAACTGCCCGCGACTTCGCCGCTGGCACGATCGCTGACGACCAGCGCGCCGCCGGAGGCGAGCGCCTCTGCAAACCATCCCTCGAACACCGGCCGCTGGTAGCGCAGCTTGCTGGGATGATCCGCCCAGATGAGCGGATCGGCCGCCGCCTGATACAAGGTTTCAAAATCCGTGGATGCCAGGGGCCGCAGGCAGAGCGTGGCGCCGTACAGGGTGGGCTGGAGAAAGTCGGATGGCAGGGAATCCATGGCTGTCGGGCGATGAGACACTATCGATAAGAAGGGGGAACGATTCAGATAACATTTTTATCATGAATTGCCGGCGATTGCTAATACGTTTCTGCAATCCTCCGCGGTCGGCTAGAATTGCCTTCATGTCATTCACAAATTCGGCCCCGCTTCCGCAGCAGCAGGCGCATCCCGGATCGCCGCTTGCCGCCGCGCTCGCCGGCCTGGCCGCGCTGGCGGTCGCCATGGGGATCGGCCGCTTCGCCTTCACCCCGGTGCTGCCGATGATGCTGCAGGATGCGGGCATCGGCATTGCCGCCGGCGGCTGGCTCGCCTCGGTGAATTATCTCGGCTACCTCCTCGGCGCCGTCGGCGCCATGGCCCTGCCCCTGCCGCCGGAACGCACCATTCGACTGGGGCTGGTAGCCGTCGGGCTGCTCACGCTGGCGATGGCGCCGGCATGGCCCTTCTGGGGTTGGATGCTGTTGCGCCTGCTGGCGGGAATTGCCAGCGCATGGGTGCTGATTTCTGTTTCCGCCTGGAGCCTGGAAGTGCTTGCGCCGCACCGGCGTCCCTTTCTGCAGAGCGTGGTATTTGCCGGCGTCGGCAGCGGCATCGCCGTGGCCGGGCTGGCCTGCCTGGCGCTGGATACGGCCGACGCCGGTTCGGCGGCGGCATGGACGGTGCTGGGGGCTCTTGCCATGATCGTGACGGCGCTGGTCTGGCGATTTTTTCCATCGCCAGTCGCTGCTGCAGGCGCGCACGCCGGCAGCGCCGGCCCCGCTGTCGCAGGCAGCAAGCCGCTGCGTCCGGATGCGGCGGCCGTGCGCATGATCTGCTGCTACGGCATTTATGGCTTTGGCTACATCATTCCCGCCACCTTCCTGCCGGTGATGGCGAGGGACGCCATGCAGGGCAGTGCAGCATTCGGCTGGTCGTGGCCGATCTTCGGCGCTGCCGCCGCGCTATCGACGCTGGCCGCGGCAGCGCTGGTGCGGCGTTTGGGCAACCGGCGCGTGTGGATGCTGTGCCACCTGTTGATGGCGGTCGGCTGCCTGCTGCCGGTCGTTGCGACCGGTCTGGCGCCGGTGTTTCTCGCAGCCCTGTGCGTGGGCGGCGCCTTCATGGTGGTGACCCTGGTGGCGATGCAGGAAGCCAGGCAGATCGCCGGGCGCGATGCCGGCGGCCTGATTGCCGCCATGAGCGCCGCTTTCGCCACCGGGCAGATACTCGGGCCGCTGACCGTCAGCGCGGCCGGCGGCGGCAAGTCGTTTGCAGTCGGGCTGACGCTGGCCGCGGCTTTGCTGGTGCTGAGCACGATTTTGCTGCGCAATAGCGAATAGCATGAAGCGAAGGCAGTGCGCGGGCGCCGCCCTGTGCCACAAGACTACGCGGAGGTGGCACGAATAGAATGGCAGGAACCGGTCGAACTGTGAGCAATCTGTCGGGTCACAGCAGCCATTCGATCGGCAACAGCGACATGAAGCGGATGCCCAGGCGCTGCCAGAAACCGGTGCCCGGCTCGGTGTCGTGACGTATCTCCACGCCGTCGCGCTGCTCGATCCAGTAAAGGTCGCCCTGTTCCGAGAGTTGCACCTGGTAGGAGTTGGCTCGCACGGTGCTGTCGAACAGCTCGGCTATGCGGCGCGCCAGAATGGGACTGTCGATGCTGACGCCCATCTCGGTGTTCAGATGGGCAGAGCGCGGATCGAAATTGAAGGAGCCGATAAAAACGCGACGGCTGTCGACTGAAAAGGTCTTGGCATGCAGACTGGAACCGGAGCTGCTGAACGGCGCCGTGCCATCGCGCAGCGGCTTTTTTTTCTCCGTCGGCGGCGAGCGGCGGCGCATTTCATACAGCGTCACGCCGGCTTCGAGCAAATCCTTGCGGCGCTTGGCGTAGCCAGCATGCACGATCTGCACGTCGGTGGCTTCCAGCGAATTGGTCAGCACGCGCAGGCGCACGCCGCGGCGCGAGACGGCGGACAGTGCCCTGGTGCCGGTGGCAGTCGGCACGAAGTAGGGAGATACCAGCTCCAGCGAGCCTGCAGGTTCGCCAATGATCTGCTTGAGTTTTTCCGGCAGTTGCGCTTCCGGCGCGGCCAGCCCCAGGCCTTTCGCCGGGTCGTCGCTGATGACGCGCGCAGTCGCCCATTCCAGCGGCAGATGGCCGGACATCAGTTCGCGCACGAACTGCGATTGGCGTACTGCAGCAAGATAAGTGGCTGCGGCCGCGGTGTGTTCGGCGTTGGTCGCGCCAGCCGCGCGCCTGCTCAGCGCCGCAGAATCGGCTGGCGGCGCCAGGGTCGCCAGCGGATAGGATGAACGGCTTGCCCAGTAGCGGTCGAAATCATTTGACACTTCCTGCACCACCGGTCCGATGGCGAGTACGTCGAGGTCGACGAACAGCATGCCGTCGTCAGCGCCAAAATATTCATCGCCGATATTGCGGCCGCCGACGATGGTGACCTGGTTGTCGGCGGTAAAGGACTTGTTGTGCATGCGCCGGTTGAGGCGCGAAAAATCGGTCAGGTAGCCGAGCCAGCGCGGGCTGCGCATGGCAAAGGGATTGAATAGGCGTACTTCGATATTGTCGTGGGCATCCAGTGCCGCCAGGGTTTCGTCGAGCCCGGCGGTATTGTTGTCGTCCAAAAGCAGCCGCACGCGCACGCCGCGCTCGGCTGCGGCATGCAGCGCTTCAAACAGCAACGTGCCCGCGGTATCCTTATGCCAGATGTAATACTGTACGTCGAGCGAACGTTCGGCCGCCTGCGCCAGCAGCGCGCGCGCAGCGAATGCGGCGTGCGAATCATGCAGCGGGTAGATGCCGGACTTGTCCGGGCGCGCGGCGACTTGCGGAACGATCGCGCGCCCTAGCCGGGTATCGGCGGTATCGGTGAATGCTTGCGATTCGCTGCGGCCTTCCAGCGAAGGCAGACTGACGCATGCGCTGAGCAAGAGGGCGCCCAGCAGCACGACGGCCAAGCCGGCTGCCATGCGTGCTGCACAGGAGCGAACTGGATATCGGCAGGTCATGGCATGCCGATTCTACAGGATTAATGCAACAGGAATGTTACGCCAGCAATTGCTCCAGTGCTTCTTGCTGCGCAAGCCATTCCTCTTCCAGTTGTTCCAGTTCCTTGGCGTAATATGCCTGGTCGGTCAGCAGCGTTTTGAGTTCTTTCTTTTTGGCTACATCGTAGATTTCCGGGTCTGCCAGTTTTTCATCCACGGCCGCTTTTTGCGCGGTGCGCTTGGCGATCTGCTCCTCAAGCTTTTTCAGCTTCGACTCGATCGGCTTCTTCAGAGACGCGAGGCGCTGGCGTTCTTCGGCTTCGGCACGTTTCTGTTCGCGCTTGTCGGCGCCGGATGCCGCCGCCGACGTCCCCGCCACCGGCGACGCAATTTTGACGCTGCCGCCGGTGGCCGGCAACGCAGCCGCAGCTGCCTTTTCCTTGCCGGCGCTTGCCAGCTTGGTCTTGAACAGCCAATCCTTGTAGTCATCCAGGTCGCCATCGAAAGGCTGCAGCTTGCCATCGGCGACGATGATGAACTGGTCGGTGGTGGCGCGCAGCAGATGGCGGTCGTGAGAGACCACCACCAGGGTGCCCTCGAACTGTGCCAGCGCTTCGGTCAGGGCTTCGCGCGTTTCCAGGTCGAGGTGGTTGGTTGGTTCGTCCAGCAGCAGCAGGTTGGGTCGTTGCCAGACGATCAGCGCCAGTGCCAGGCGCGCCTTTTCGCCACCGGAAAACGGCGCAATGCTGGATGTCACCATGTCACCGGGGAAGTTGAAGCCGCCGAGGAAGTTGCGCAGTTCCTGTTCGCGCGTGGTCGGCGCGATCTTGACCAGGTGCCATAGGGGCGATTCGTCATGGCGCAGCATTTCGACCTGGTGCTGGGCGAAATAGCCGATCGTCAGACCCTTGCCGGTATGCGCTTCGCCAGCCAGCGGCTGCAGTTCGCCGGCGATGGTCTTGATCAGCGTCGATTTGCCGGCGCCGTTGACACCCAAAAGACCGATGCGCTGGCCGATCTGCAGGGAAAAATTGATGCCGGAAACAATAGTTTTTTCAGTGACGCTGTAATCCTTGGGATCTTCGATGCGGTAACCGGCATCGACGTCTTCCAGCACCAGCAAGGGGTTCGGCGCGTTGAGCGGTTCACGGAATTCGAACGAGAATTCCGCCGCTGCACGCAGCGGCGCGGTTTCTTCCATTCTCGCCAGGGCTTTCACGCGGCTTTGCGCCTGCTTGGCCTTGCTGGCCTTGGCCTTGAAACGTTCGATGAAGGATTGCAGGTGGGCACGCTGGCGCGCCTGCTTTTCGATCATGCCCTGCGCCAGAATCATTTGCGCGGCGCGCTGACGTTCGAAAGCGGAATAGTTGCCCGAGTAGCGCTTGAGCTTGCGCTCGTCGATGTGCACGATGACATTGACCACGCCGTCGAGGAAGTCGCGGTCGTGAGAAATGATGACCAGCGTGCCGGCATAACGCTTGAGCCAGTCTTCCAGCCAGATGATGGCGTCCAGGTCCAGGTGGTTGGTCGGTTCGTCCAGCAGCAGCAGGTCGGATGGGCACATCAGCGCCTGCGCCAGGTTCAGGCGCATGCGCCAGCCGCCGGAAAAGCTGGCCACGGGCTGTTCCATCTGCGCCATCGTAAAACCCAGGCCCAGCAGCAATTGCTCGGCACGCGAGCGCACCGTGTAGGCATCGGCATCGGCCAGCGCGCTGTACAGTTCGCCGATCAGGGTGCCGTTGGCGGCGCTTTCCGGCTCGCTTTCCAGGAATGCCAGTTCATCTTCCAGGCGGCGCAGCGTGGTGTCGCCATCGATGGCGTATTCGATGGCAGGGCGGTCCAGCGCCGGGGTTTCCTGGGCAACGTGGGCCACGCGCCATTTGGCCGGGTAATCGATTTCGCCGGCATCGGCATGCAATTCGCCGCGCAGCATGGCAAACAGGCTGGACTTGCCGGCGCCGTTGGAGCCGATCAGGCCGATTTTGTCGCCAGGGTTGAGTGTGACGTCGGCCGATTCGAACAGCGGCTTGACGCCGCGCATGAGACTGACTTGCTGAAAACGGATCATTTCTTTTTCTTTGCCAGCAATTGTTCCCGGGTCACCAGGAATACCATGTCATCGCCGGCGGAGGTCGACAGCCAGGTCAGTTCAAGATCGGGGAAAGCGGCTTCGGCGTGGGCACGCTCATTGCCGATTTCCACGATCAGGATGCCCTGCGGCTTGAGGCGCTCGGCGGCGCCGGCGACGATGGTGCGCACCAGGTCCATGCCATCGGCGCCGCCAGCCAGCGCCAGTTGCGGTTCGCGCATGTATTCCTGCGGCAGCCTGGTCATCGAATCCGCGTTCACATAGGGCGGATTGCTGACGATGATGTCGTACTGCTTTTCCGGCAGGCCTGCGTACAGGTCGGATTCGATCAGGGAAATGCGATCCTGCAAGCCATAGTCATCGACATTGCGGTGCGCCACGACCAGCGCATCCGCAGAAATGTCCACCGCATCGACCGTCGCATGCGTGAAGGCATCGGCCAGCATGACCGGCAGGCAACCAGAGCCCGTGCACAGGTCCAGGATGTCAGTGACTTCATCGGGCACCGCCACCCATGGCGCAAAATAGTGGGGAATCATTTCGGCGATGAACGAACGCGGCACGATCACACGCTCATCGACGTAAAAACGGTATTCGCCCAGCCAGGCTTCGCGGGTGATGTAGGCGGCCGGCACGCGTTCGCCGGCGCGTCGCTCGATGACGCGCAGCACCTCCGCCACTTCTTCCGGCAGCAGGCGTGCATCGAGAAACGGCTCCAGCCTGTCGATCGGCAGCTTCAGGGTATGCAGCAGCAGGTAGGCAGCTTCGTCGAAGGCATTGGTGCTGCCGTGGCCGAAAAATACGCCGGCGGCGTTAAAACGGGAGACGGCATAGCGCAGCAAGTCGCGCAGCGTGGAAAAATCGTTGGGTGTCATGGCAGCCGCAGCGGTAGTAAATAAAACAGGAATTGTACGTCCACGCAGCCGTGGCTGCCGTGGTTTGCCTTCTGGCGAGGCGGCTTTACAGGAGCAGGTACTCCAGGGTCTTGCGGTAGATGTTCTTGAGCGGATCGATATGGCGCAGTTCGATGTGCTCGTCGATCTTGTGGATGCTGGCGTTCGGCGGGCCGCATTCGATCACCTGCGGGCAGATTTGCGCAATGAAGCGCCCGTCCGAGGTGCCGCCGGTGGTCGACAGCTCGGTTTCCAGCCCGGTTTCGTCGCGGATGGCGCGGCTCAGGGCATCAGAGAGCGTGCCGCGCGGCGTCAGGAACGGCAGGCCGCTCACCGTCCATTGCAGGGTGTATTCGAGGCCGTGCCGGTCGAGGATGGCATGCACGCGCTGCTGCAGCCCGGCAACCGTGCTGGCGGTGGAAAAACGGAAGTTGAAGTCGATGACGACTTCGCCCGGAATGACATTGCTGGCGCCGGTGCCGGCATGGATATTGGAAATTTGCCAGGCCGTGGGCGTGTAGTATTCGTTGCCGTCGTCCCATTTTTCCGCGGCCAGTTCGGCCAGCGCCGGCGCTGCCCGGTGAATCGGGTTGCGCGCCAGGTGCGGGTAGGCAATGTGCCCCTGGATGCCCTTGACGACCAGCTTGCCGGACATGCTGCCGCGGCGGCCGTTCTTGATCATGTCGCCCAGTTGCGCGCCCGAGGTCGGTTCGCCGACGATGCAGTAATCCAGTGTTTCGCCGCGCGCCTTGAGCCTGTCGCATACCACCACGGTGCCGTCGGTCGCCGGGCCTTCCTCGTCGCTGGTGATGAGAAAGGCGATCGAGCCCTTGTGGTCCGGATGCGCCTGAACGAATTCTTCCACCGCCACCACCATGGCAGCAATCGAGGTCTTCATGTCGGCGGCGCCGCGGCCGTAGAGCTTGCCGTCTCGCCGCGTCGGCGTAAAGGGATGTGATTGCCACTGTTCCAGCGGGCCGGTCGGCACCACGTCGGTGTGGCCGGCGAACACCAGCACCGGGCCGCTGCTGCCGCGCCGCGCCCACAGGTTGGTCACTTCGCCCGAGACGATGGATTCGCAGGCGAAGCCGAGCGGCGCCAGCAATTCGATCAGGCGCTGCTGGCAACCATTGTCCTGGGGCGTGACGGAGGAGAGGGCAATCAGTTCTTCGGTAAGGGCGAGCGTCTTGCTCATGGAATCAGGGGTTCTCGAAAATTTGTTGATAAGCGGCGTCGCTGAAGCCCACGTGGGTCTTGCCGCCGTGCGCCAGCACCGGGCGCTTGATCACCGCAGGCGCTTCCAGCATGAGCCGGGCAGCGCTGGCGCCATCCGTCACGGCCGCCTTGCGCGCCTCATCCAGGCCGCGCCAGGTGGTGCCCTTGCGATTGACCAGGATGCCCCAGTCGACGTCGGCGAGCCAGCCCTCGACCATGCCGGCATCGATGCCGGCTTTCCTGAAGTCGTGGAAGGTGTAGGCAATGCCGCGCGCATCCAGCCAGGTGCGCGCCTTTTTGACGGTGTCGCAGTTGGGGATGCCGTACAGGATAGTGCTCATGCGCCTCAGACGTTCAGCGTAAATTCGGTAAAGGTGGCGCCGTCGTCCTTCTCGTCTTCCTTCTGCATGCTCTTGTCGGCGGCTTCATTGTTGAGCAGCCAGTACAGGTTGGTGGCAGAGTCGGCATAGGCGAGCGCATCGTCCTGGCTGACCAGGCCTTCGTTGATCAGCTGCAGCAGCGCCTGTTCGAAGGTTTGCGAGCCGGGCGACAGGCTCTTTTCCATCGCTTCCTTGATCTGGCCGATTTCGCCGTCTTCGATCAGTTCGGCGATGTGGCGGGTATTGAGCAGCACTTCCACGGCCGGCATGCGCCCGCCGTTGGTGGACGGCACCAGGCGTTGCGAAACTACCGCCAGGATGGTCGAGGCCAGATCCTGCAGCATCGATTGCCGGGTTTCCAGCGGATAGAAACCGATGATGCGGTTGAGCGCGCGGTAACTGTTGTTGGCGTGCAGGGTGGTCACCACCAGGTGGCCGGATTGCGCGTAGGCCAGCGCTGCCGACATGGTTTCCTTGTCGCGGATTTCGCCGATCAGGATGCAGTCGGGCGCCTGGCGCAGGGCGTTTTTCAGAGCGACCGTCAGGTTGTTCGAGTCGACGCCGATCTCGCGCTGGTTGACGATGGATTTCTTGTTGCGGAACAGGAATTCGATCGGGTCTTCCAGGGTCAGGATATGGCCCGCCATGCTGGCGTTGCGATGATCCAGCATCGAGGCAATCGTGGTCGATTTGCCGGAGCCGGTGGCGCCCACCACCAGGATCAGGCCGCGCTTTTGCTTGATGATGTCCGCCAGTATCTGCGGCAGGTGCAGCGTTTCCAGCTCGGGTATGGTGCCGGGGATATAGCGGAACACTGCCGAAATGGTGCCGCGCTGGCGGAAGGCCGACAGGCGGAAGCTGCCGATGCCCGGCACCGGAATGCCGATGTTGAGTTCGTTGTTGCGGTCGAGGTCGTCGAGCTGGGACGGCGACAGCACTTCAGCCAGCAGCGACATGATGGCGCCATTGTCGATTTTCTGCTGGTTGATGGGAATCAGGTTGCCGTTGATCTTGAGCTGGATCGGCGAGTTCACCGCCATGAACATGTCGGAGGCGGATTTTTCCTGCATCAGTTGAAACAAGCGTTCCATTGCCATGCTCTTCTCCCTCGGTGGTTTTAATTATGCGTTACGCGTCGCGCAGCAATTCGTTGATGCCGGTCTTGGCGCGGGTCTTGGCATCCACGCGCTTGACGATCACGGCGCAGTACAGGCTGTACTTGCCGTCGGCCGACGGCAGGTTGCCCGACACCACCACGGAACCGGCCGGCACGCGGCCGTAGCTGACTTCACCCGTGGCACGGTCGTAGATCTTGGTGGACTGGCCAATGTATACGCCCATCGAGATCACCGAGTTTTCCTCGACGATCACGCCTTCGACGACTTCCGAGCGCGCGCCGATGAAGCAGTTGTCTTCGATGATGGTGGGGTTGGCCTGCATCGGTTCGAGCACGCCGCCGATGCCGACGCCGCCCGACAGGTGGACGTTCTTGCCGATCTGCGCGCAGGAGCCGACCGTGGCCCAGGTATCGACCATGGCGCCTTCATCGACATAGGCGCCGATATTGACGTAGGAGGGCATCAGCACGACGTTCTTGCCGATGAAGCTGCCGCGGCGGGCCACCGCCGGCGGCACCACGCGGAAACCGCCTTTCGCGAAGTCCTCGGCGGTGTAATTGGCGAACTTGGTAGGCACCTTGTCATAGAACTGCATCGCATTGGCGCCATCCGCGCCGGCTGGCATCGCTACATTGTCTTCCAGGCGAAAGGACAGCAGCACGGCTTTCTTGACCCACTGGTTAACACTCCAGGCGCCATCAAGCTTCTGCGCCACGCGCAGCGTGCCCTGGTCCAGTTCATTCAGCACGTGGGCGACGGCGTCGCGCACTTCGGCAGGGGCGGATTTCGGCGAAAAACCGGCGCGGTCTTCCCAGGCTTGATCGATGATCTGTTGCAGTTGCTGAGTCATTTTCTTGTCTGTTGTGTATTGAATGTGGGAGAACTCAGTTCGCCGCCAGCTTGCGGGTGAATTCGACGATGCGCTGCGCCGCTTCCAGGCATTCTCCGACTTCGGCAACCAGCGCCATGCGCACGCGGTTCGCGCCCGGGTTGCCGCCATGCGCTTGCCGCGCCAGATAGCTGCCCGGCAGGACCGTTACATTATATTCGGCATACAGGCGTTTGGCGAAATCGACATCGGAAATCTGCGCCAGTTTGTCCACCTTTGCCCACAGATAGAAGCCGGCGTCGGGCAGGGCGACATCCAGCACTTCCGCCAGCAGCGGCGTGACCTGGCTGAATTTCTGGATGTACATGGCGCGGTTTTCCTGCACATGGGTTTCATCGTTCCAGGCCGCGATCGAGGCGGACTGGATGGACGGGCTCATGGCGCTGCCGTGGTAGGTTCGGTACAGCAGGAATTTTTTCAGGATGGCGGCGTCGCCGGCGACGAAGCCCGAGCGCATGCCCGGCACGTTGGAACGCTTGGACAGGCTGGAAAAGGAGATCAGCCGCGGGTAACCCGCGCGGCCCAGCTTATGGGCGGCTTCCATGCCGCCCAGCGGCGGCTCGTCCTTGAAGTAAATCTCCGAATAGCATTCGTCGGAAGCGATGACGAAGCCGTAGCGGTCGGACAGGGCGAACAGCGCGCGCCAGTCTTCCAGCGTCAGCACGGCGCCGGTCGGGTTGCCCGGAGAGCAGATATACAGCAGCTGCACGCGTTCCCACACTTCCGCCGGCACGCTGCGGAAATCCGGGGCGAAATTGCGCGCCGGGTCGGAATTGAGGAAATACGGTTCGGCGCCGGCCAGGTAAGCCGCGCCTTCATAGATCTGGTAGAAGGGGTTGGGGCTGGCCACCAGGGGCATGCCCTTGTCGGCATGCTTGCGCGGGTCGATCACGGTTTGCGCCAGCGCGAACAGGGCTTCGCGCGAGCCGCATACCGGCAGGACTTGCGTGGCGATATCCAGTTTCGGCAAGCCGTAGCGGCGCTCCAGCCAGCCGGCGATGGCGGCGCGCAAGGCTTCGGTGCCGGCGGTGGCCGGGTAAGCGGCCAGGCCGTCCAGGCTGTCGGCCAGCGCCTGGCGGATGAAGGCCGGCGTCGGATGCTTGGGTTCGCCGATGCCCAGGCTGATGGGGGCGTATTCCGGGTTGGGCTTTACATCGGCAAACAGCTTGCGCAGCTTTTCGAAAGGATAGGGTTGCAGCTTATCGAGGAGCGGATTCACGGTGGCGGGAGCAGATTGGTAGTAAAAAGCCAACAGATTGCGGGCGAAAAGATAAGTGCCGCATTATAACGCTCAGGTCTGCGGCAAACCGGCGCAGGACTTGCCAAATTGGCGGAATGCGGCTTCTTCGATGATATGATTACCCCCTTGCGCGCCGCCCGGATCGCCTTCGCCCGATTGCGGGAACGGTCACCGGATGCGGTCATTTTGTCGAATTTCACCGGATAAAGTCGATAACGTGCGTCTAACATCCATTAAATTATCGGGTTTTAAATCCTTCGTCGAGCCTACGCACTTCCAGGTGCCGGGTCAGCTCGTCGGCGTGGTCGGCCCCAATGGCTGCGGCAAATCCAACATCATCGATGCGGCGCGCTGGGTGCTGGGCGAATCCAAGGCATCCGAGCTGCGCGGCGAATCGATGCAGGACGTGATCTTCAACGGCTCCACCCACCGCAAGCCGGCCGGACGTGCCTCGGTGGAGCTGGTGTTCGACAATGCCGAAGGCAAGGCGGCCGGGCAGTGGGGCCAGTTTGCTGAAATCGCCGTCAAGCGCACCCTGACGCGCGACGGCACTTCGACTTATTACATCAATAATCAGGCGGTGCGCCGCCGCGACATCCAGGATATTTTCCTCGGCACCGGTCTTGGTCCGCGCGCCTACGCCATCATCGGCCAGGGCATGATCTCGCGCATCATCGAGGCGCGCCCGGAAGAGTTGCGCATCTTCCTGGAAGAGGCTGCGGGCGTGTCCAAGTACAAGGAGCGCCGCCGCGAAACCGGCAACCGCCTGCACGACACGCGCGAAAACCTGACGCGCGTGGAAGACATCCTGCGCGAGCTGAATGCCAACCTGGAAAAGCTGGAAGGCCAGGCGGAAGTTGCGCGCAAGTTCCATGCATTGCAGGCCGATCAGGAAGAAAAGCAGAAGCTGCTGTGGCTGATGCGCAAGAATGAAGCGAAGGCCGAGCAGGAAAAAGTCTTCCGCGACATCGAGAAAGCCCAGACCGACCTGGAAGAGCAGACTGCCAAGGTGCGCCATGTCGAGCTGGAGCTCGAGCACATGCGCCAGGCGCATTATGCCGCCGGCGACCGTATGCACCAGGCGCAGGGGCACCTGTACCAGACCAATTCGGAAATCGGCAGCCTGGAAGCGCAGATCAAGTTTGTCATCGAGTCGCGCAGCCGCCTGCAGTCGCAACTGAATTCGCTCACTGCCCAGCGCGACCAGTGGCAGCGTCAGGGCAGCCAGTACGAAGAGGAACTGGCGGAAGCCGGGCTGATGCTCGAAGAGCAGGCTGCGCGCGTCGAACAGGCGCAAATGATCGCGCAGCAGCAGAACGAGGCGCTGCCGGCACTGGAGCAGGCCTGGCGCGAGGCGCAGCTGAAATCCACCGAGTCGCGCAGCAGGATCATGCAGTCCCAGCAGCAGATCGAACTGGAATCGGCGCACCAGCGCAATGCCTCGAATATCCTCTCCAACCTCGCCGTGCGGCGCGAGCGCCTGGCGCAGGAAAAGGGCGGCATGAGCATGCCGGACGGCGAGCATCTGGGCAACCTGCAGGCGCAGCTGGAAGAGAAACAGATGGCGCTGGAAGAAGCGCAAGCGCAGTTGGAAGAAGCCCAGGAACAGCAGCCGAAGCTGGAAGAAGAGCGCCGCGCCGCGCAGGCCCAGGTGAATGCCGAAAGCGCTGCCAACGCACAGCTGGAAGCGCGCCTGTCCGCGCTGAAGCAATTGCAGGAAAGCGTGCAAACGCAAGGCAAGGTGCAGCCCTGGCTGCAAAAGCACGAACTGGGCGAACTGCCGCGCCTGTGGCAAAAGCTGCATATCGACGCCGGCTGGGAAACGGCGCTGGAATCGGTGCTGCGCGAGCGCACCTCGGCGCTGGAAGTGTCGAATCTCGACTGGGCCAAGGCTTTCTTCAACGATGCGCCGCCGGCCAAGCTGGCGCTGTACAGTGCCAATGCCGCGGCGGGCGCTGCTGGCGGCGAGACGCCGGCCGGTCTCAAACCCATGCTGAACCTGCTGCAGCTGAACGATCCGGGCTTGCGCGCCCTGATGCAGGACTGGCTGCACCATGTGTTTGTCGTCGACGATGCCGCGGCGGCCATGCTCGACCGCGCCCGGCTGCCCGATGGCGGCTGTTTCGTCACGAAGCAGGGGCATCTTATCGGCAGGAACAGCGTGCGTTTCTATGCTTCGGATTCGGAGCAGGACGGCATGCTGGGACGCCAGCAGGAAATCGACAACATCACCAAACAGTTGCGCGCCCAGCAGATGCTGGCCGACGAGGCAAAGACGCGCGCCGTGCGCGCCGACGCCGCCGTGTCGCAGGGGGCCCAGCGCCTGCAGGAATACCGCGCGCGCGCGCAGAGCCTGACCCAGGCTTCGCACAGCCTGCAGCTCGAGGTGATGAAGCTGTCCGAGGTGCAGGAGCGCTTCAACCAGCGCTCGACGCAGATCGAGGGCGAGCTGGCCGAGATCGCCGCGCAGGAAGCCGAGCAGCAGCAAGCCAGGGCAGAGTCGGAAGCGCGCTTCGAGCAGCTCGACATGGCACTGGCGGAACTGCAGGAAAGCCACGAGGAAGGCCAGACCGCCTATTTGGCGAAGGAGCAGCAATTGAACGATGCGCGCCTGCGCCTGCGCGACCTCGAACGGGCGGCGCAGGAGGCGGAGTTTGCCGAAAAATCGCAGCGCAACAAGATCGAGGAATTAAAGCGCAGCATCGCCACCGCGCTGGAGCAGGCGTCGCAACTGTTTGCCAGTATGCAGCAGGGTAACCTGGAACTGGAAAGCCTGGACGACCAGGCTGCCCAGGCGGGCCTGCAAGCCTTGCTGGAAAAACGCAGCGACCAGGAAAAGACACTGGCCGATGCCCGCCACGAACTCGACCAGTTGTCGCAAAAGCTGCGCCACCATGAAGAGGCGCGCATGCAATCCGAGCGCAGCCTGCAGCCGCAGCGCGACCGCATCACCGAGTTGCAGCTGAAGGAACAGGCGGCGCGCCTGAACCAGGAACAATATGCCCAGCAACTGGCGGAAGTCCAGGCCGACGAGGCGGCGCTGATGGAAAAGCTCAATCCGGACCTGAAGCCTTCCTATCTGCAGGGCGAAGTGACGCGTCTCACCAATGCCATTGCCGCGCTGGGCGCGGTGAACCTGGCGGCGCTGGACGAACTGGCGCAAGCGGCGGAACGCAAGAATTTCCTCGATGCCCAGAATGCCGACCTGCTCGAAGCGATCAATACCCTGGAAGACGCCATCAGCAAGATCGACAAGGAGACGCGCGAGCTGCTGCAGGACACTTTCGACAAGGTCAACCGGCATTTTGCCGAGCTGTTCCCGATCCTTTTCGGCGGCGGTCAGGCCAAGCTGATCATGACCGGCGACGAAATTCTTGATTCCGGTGTGCAGGTGATGGCGCAGCCGCCAGGCAAGAAAAACGCCACCATCCACCTGCTCTCGGGCGGCGAGAAGGCGTTGACGGCGACAGCCCTTGTGTTTTCAATGTTCCAGCTGAATCCGGCGCCGTTCTGCCTGCTGGATGAGGTGGATGCGCCGTTGGACGATGCCAATACCGAACGCTTCTGCAACATGGTCAAGCGCATGTCGGACAATACGCAGTTCCTGTTTATTTCTCATAACAAGATTGCCATGGAAATGGCGCAGCAACTGATCGGCGTGACGATGCAGGAACAGGGCGTTTCGCGCATCGTCGCGGTGGACATGGAATCGGCGGCGAGTTTCGCCAACGAGGCGCAGGCGGCGTGATGCCGCCGGCCGCTCAGATGCGGGAGGAGCGCGCCATGGCGGCACGCTTCTGGTAATACGCCATGTTCTGATGGGCTTCGCGCGCGCGCTTTTCCTCGACATCGGCGCAGATCAGGAAGTGACGTTCGGCCCTGTGCAGCCACCAGTTCTGGATATTGCGCAGGACCGGACTCACTGACAGCATGGCCAGTTCCTGGAATCGGACTTCTTTCTGGGGTTTGATCATGTGGCACCTTGTCAGCAATGAGACGGATTTTTTGCAAAAAACAGCAAACGCTGCATGCGGTTGGCGTTCTGAATCGCAATAATTGTCAGTTTATTATTTCTGGAGAGTTGCATTTTGATTGCTGTCAATTTTCAATGCGTACCGGACAGTTTTTTAATGACGATTGGAAATAAAAGAGTGGCGCATGGCATGTATAAGCCAGCCCCTTGCGTTAATTAAAGAATTAAAGCCCGGTAAAATTCCGGCAGATGCTGTGATGGTGTGCAGGCTTCCGTATAATGTGTCTGATAAACATCACTCATCAGCGACTAATAGTCAGGATTGAAGCGGTATGACCGATTTACAGATAAGTCTGATGGCAATCGGCGGCGTGATCGTTGTCGGCGTTATTTCCTACAACAAATGGCAGGAATACCAGGCGAAAAAAAGCGTTGAGCGCGCTTTTTCGACATCGCAGGACGACGTGCTGATGCAGACGGATAAGGGGGCGCAGGCACCTCATGCGGTGCACCGGGAGCCGGTGCTGGACGACGCGGCCGCGGATTTGCCCGCCGATGCTGTCGAGGCAGGCATTCAGACTGCGATGGAGGAGCCGGAAATGGCGCCGCCGCCCGCGCCGCCGGCGCGCGACCTGCCGGTCGACGGCATGGTCGACTGCATCATTCCGCTGGCGCTGGAAGCGCCAGCGCACGGCGACAAGATCATTCTGCCGTTGCAGGGCCTGCGCCATGTCGGCAGCAAGCCGGTGCATTTCATCGGCGAACGCGAGGACGGGCAGTGGGAAGCTGTCGCGCACCGCGGCGTATACCTCCGCCTGCTGGCCGGGGTGCAGCTGGCCAACCGCGCCAGCGCCCTCAACGAGCTCGAATACTCGGAACTGGTGGCGCGCCTGCGCCAGGTGGCCGATGAAATCAATGCCGAGCCGGAATTGCCGGATATGACCGCGGTGATGACGGCGGCGCGCTCGCTGCACCAGTTCGTCGCAGAATACGATGCCAAGCTGAGCATCAACGTGCAATCCACCGGCGCTCCCTGGGCGATCGGCACGCTGCTGGCGGCGCTGGAGAGGCAAGGCTTCGACCTGCGCCCGGACGGCCGCCTGGTGATGCCGGACGGCGACGGCGGCGTGCTGTTTTCGCTGTCGACCAACGTTACGCTGGCGGCTGACACCACGTCGCGCCTGACCCTGCTGCTGGATGTGCCGTGCGTGGATCCGCAGCGCGACGGCTTCGGCGCCATGCTGGCATGCGCCCGCGCGCTGGCGGCGCGCCTGGGCGGCGCCGTGGTCGACGACGGCAGCCAGCCGCTCGCCGACGAGGCACTTGAGGAAATTGCGCGCCAGGTGACCGCTTTCTACGACGACATGCAGGTTGCCGAGATTCCGGCCGGGTCGCCGCGCGCGCTACGCCTGTTCAACTAGTCATGCCGCCGGATATTCTTGCAGGCGCTGCGCCGGTGCCGCCGCAGCATGAGGCAGTGGCGCGGTCGGCCTGGTTGCGCGGCGAATTGCACCGCCATGCGCATGCCTATTACGTGCTCGATAATCCCAGCATCCCGGATGCCGAATACGACAAGCTGTTCCGCGAACTGGAAGCCCTGGAGCAGCAGCATCCCGAGTTGCGCACCGCGGATTCCCCCACCCAGCGCGTGGGCGCCGCGCCGCTGCCGCAATTCGATCCGGTGCGCCACGCGGTGCCGATGCTGTCGATCCGCACCGAGACCGACACCACCGCCGGCGGCGCGATTGCCTTCGATGCGCGGGTGCGGCGCGAGCTCGGCCTGGGTGCCGAGGCGCCGCCCATTGAATACGCCGTCGAGTTGAAGTTCGACGGCCTGGCGCTCAATCTGCGTTATGAAAACGGCGTGCTGGTGCGGGCGGCCACGCGCGGCGATGGCGCCACGGGCGAGGATGTCACGCAAAACATCCGCACCATCCGGCAGATTCCGCTGCGTCTGAATGGTTGTGAAGCGCCGGCACTGGAAGTCCGCGGCGAGGTCTACATCCGGCGCGACGACTTCGAGCGCATGAATGAACGTCAGCGCGAGAAGGGTGAGAAAACCTTTGTCAATCCGCGCAATGCCGCCGCCGGCGCGGTGCGCCAGCTCGATCCGGCGATCGCTGCGCAGCGTCCCCTGAGTTTCTTCGCCTATGGGCTCGGTGAAGTGCAGGGCTGGGACACGCCCGACACGCATGGCGCCATGCTCGATGCGCTGGAAAAAATGGGCGTGCCGGTCAATGCCGAGCGCCGGGTAGTGCAGGGCGCGGCCGGCCTGACGGAATTCCATGCGCACGTGGCCGCGTTGCGCGACGCGCTGCCTTTCGACATCGATGGCGTGGTCTACAAGATCAACAGTTACGCGCTGCAGCACCGGCTCGGCTTCGTTTCGCGCGAGCCGCGCTGGGCGGTGGCGCACAAGTATCCGGCACAGGAAGAGATGACGCTGGTGCGCGATATCGACGTGCAGGTCGGCCGCACCGGCAAGCTGACGCCGGTGGCCAAGCTGGAACCGGTCTTTGTCGGGGGCGTCACCGTCACCAATGCAACCCTGCATAACGAGGATGAAACCCGGCGCAAGGATGTGCGGGTGGGCGACACCGTGATCGTGCGCCGCGCCGGCGACGTGATTCCCGAAGTGGTCGCCGTGGTGCCGGAACGGCGTCCGGCCGAAGCGGGGCAGCCCTTCGACATGTTCCGGCGCCTGGACGGCAAGTGCCCGGTTTGCGGCAGCCACATCGACCGCATTCAGGGCGAGGCCGACTGGCGCTGCACCGGCGGCCTGGTATGCGGGGCGCAGCGCAAGCAGGCGATCGCGCATTTCGCCGGTCGCCGCATGATGGATATCGATGGCCTGGGCGAGCGCTACATCGACGGCCTGGTCGAGTTCGGCTATGTGCATGGCCTGGCCGAGCTGTATCGCTTGACGGTGGATGACCTGGTGGCGATGAAGCGGCGCGCCGAAGAGCGGGAGGGCGTGATCCCGGAGACGGTGCAAAGGGGCAAGATCGCTACCAAGTGGGCGGAAAACCTGGTCGACGCCATTCAGGCCAGCCGGCGCCCCCAGTTGCGACGGCTCCTGTTCGCGCTTGGCATTCGCCATGTGGGCGAGGCCACGGCCAAGACCCTGGCCGACTGGTTGGGCAGCATGGATCTCGTGCGGCGCGCGCCGGCTGCCGTGTTGCGCGTCTTGCCGGACGTGGGCGCGACGGTGGCGGACGCGATTTCGGATTTCTTTTCCGAGGAAAAAAATCAGCGCGCGCTCGACGATTTGCTGTCCGGTTTGCAAATCCAGGGCGAAGGCCCACCCGCGCCCATGCTGCGCGAGCGCCTCGTGACTGCCGCATTGCTGGCGGCACTGGATATCCCGAAACTTAGCGAGGTGCGCGCGCGTCAACTGGAAGAACGGGGTGTGGACCTGGCTGCGCTCGCGGCAGCCGATCGCGCCGCCATCGCCTTGTTCGCATTGCCTGCAGAAATCGCCGAAGCATTGGCGATATGGCTGGATGAGCCTGCGCATCGGGAAATGCTGCGCCGGCTCGATGAATTCCGCGCCGGCTTGCTGGGGCTGCTGCCGCAGGATGCCGATTCCCAAGGGGCGCTTGCGGGAAAAACCTTCGTGCTGACCGGCACCCTGCCGAGCCTGACACGTGACGCCGCCGCCGCCCTGATCGAAGCCGCCGGCGGCAAGGTGTCGGGCTCGGTGTCGAAGAAAACCGCCTACGTGGTGGCGGGCGAAGAGGCCGGCAGCAAGCTGGTCAAGGCGCAGGAACTGGGCGTCGCCATACTCGATGAATCCGGATTGCTCGAATTGCTGAAAGGCGTGTCATGAGAAAAATTACCAAGGCGGTGTTTCCGGTAGCGGGCCTGGGCAGTCGTTTTCTGCCGGCCACCAAGGCCCAGCCCAAGGAAATGCTGCCGATCGTCGACAAGCCGCTGATCCAGTACGCCGTCGAGGAAGCGGTGGCTGCCGGGATCACGGAAATGATCTTCATTACCGGGCGCAACAAGCGCGCCATCGAAGACCACTTCGACAAGGTCTACGAGCTGGAAGCAGAGCTCGAAGCGGCCGGCAAGCAAGCCTTGCTGGAAACCATACGCAACATCATTCCCAAGCATATCAACTGCATCTATATCCGCCAGTCGCAGCCGCTCGGCCTGGGTCATGCGGTGCTGTGCGCGCGCCCGGTCATCAACGATGAACCCTTCGCCGTGCTGCTGGCGGACGATTTCATGGATGTCGAGTCCGGCCAGACACCGGTGCTGGCGCAGATGACCGAGCGTTACACGCGCGAAGGCGCCAGCATCCTGGCGGTGCAGGACGTGCCGCGCGCCGATACCCGGCAGTACGGCATCGTCAGCGCCACGCCCTACCTGGATAACCTGGAACGCGTACACGGCATCGTCGAAAAGCCGCAACCGGAAAATGCCCCCTCGACCCTGGCGGTGGTGGGGCGCTACGTGCTGAATCCCTCGATCTTCGCGCGCCTGGAAAATCTCGGCAAGGGTGCCGGCGGCGAGATCCAACTGACTGACGGCATCGCCGCGCTGCTGCAGGACGAAGCCGTGCTGGCCTACCGCTATACCGGTCAGCGTTACGATTGCGGCTCCAAGCTCGGCTATCTGAAGGCGACGCTGGCGATCGGCATGAAACATCCGGAAACCGGCGCCGCCCTCACCGAATACGTGCACGGCCTGGGCTGAGCGCGCCGGCCGCGGCGGACGTGGTCGGCCCGCACTGCGGGTCGCTGCCGCCGGGCTAGAACTGTTCGTCGGCGCCCAGGTAGCGCCATTGTCCCGGCGGCAGCTCGCCGAGTTTCACGCGGCCGATGCGCACGCGCTTCAATCCCACCACTTTCAGGCCGACCAGCTCGCACATGCGGCGGATCTGGCGCTTCTTGCCCTCGCGCAGGATGAAGCGCAGCTGGTCTTCATTTTGCCAGGACACCTTTGCCGGCAGCAGCTTCTTGCCGTCCAGCGACAACCCGTGGTTGAGTAGCTTCAGGCCGGACTCCGGCAGCGTGCCCGGTTTGCTATATTTGACCCGTACCAGGTATTCCTTTTCGATCGAGGTATCTTCGCCGATCAGTTGCCTGGCGACGCGTCCGTCCTGGGTCAGTATCAGCAGGCCGACCGAATCGATGTCCAGGCGGCCGGCGGGCACCAGGCTGCGCAACTGTTTTGGATGAAACTGTTCCGGCGACTTGTCTTCTTGCCAGCGTGATTCGGCGTTCACCAGTGCCACGGCCGGCGTGTAGCCATCCTCGGCCTGGCCGCTGACATAGCCCATTGGCTTGTTGATCAGGATGGTGACGCGCTTGGATTGCTCGGCGCTGGCCTGGCGTTCGATGGTGATGTGCTGTTGCGGCAGCACCTTGCTGCCGAGTTCAGAGATGATCTTGCCATCGACCCGCACCCAGCCGCGCGCGATCCATTCGTCGGCTTCGCGACGCGAGCACAGCCCCAGTTCGGACATGCGTTTGGAAAGGCGGAGAGGTTCTGTCATGTTGAATGGTGTTCGAATAAATAGTTAGATGCGCAATGCTTCCAGCAGGTCGGTTTCCAGCTGGATCTGGCTGCGCGGCTGCGCCAGGGCGGCGCCGTCCACCAGGAATACGTCCTCGACCCGTTCGCCCAGGGTCATGATCTTGGCAGTATGCAGGCTCAGCCTGTGGCGGGCCAGAACCTCGGCGATCGCGTGCAACAGGCCGGTGCGGTCATTGGCGGAGATCGACAGCAGGTAGTACTGGCCGCGCTCGTCGGGGCGCAGGTCGACCGTCGGCGTGATGGGGAAGCTGCGCGACTGCCGCGACAGGCGCGCCTTGCACGGCGTCTGCATCGGCTGGGGCGACTGCAGCTCCTGCGAGAGTTCGTGCTCGATCAGGTTGATGATGTCGCGGTAATTGCCGGCGAAGGCCGGCTCGATCACCAGGAAGGTGTCGAGCGCGTAGCCGTGCCGGGTGGTATGCACCTTGGCATCGATGATGCTGAAATTCTTGCAGTCGAAATAGCCGCAGATGCGGGTGAACAGGTCCGGCCGGTCCTTCACGTACACCGTCACCTGCAGGCCTTCGCCGATCGGCGCCAGGCGGCACTTGACCACGGCGGTGTGGCTGTCGGTGCGGTCATGCAGGGCGCGCGTCTGCCAGGCGATGTCGGAAGCTTCATGGCGCAGGAAATAGGCGACGTCGAGCTGCTGCCACAACTTTTCGTGGGCGTCTTCGCGCAGGCCGTACAGGCGCAGCGACTTGAGCGCATCGGCCTGGCGGTTGCGCAATTCGCGGTCGGCAGAGGGGGCTTCGCCGCCCAGCACGCGCAGCGTAATGCGGTACAGGTCCTCCAGCAGCTTGCCTTTCCATGCATTCCAGACTTTCGGGCTGGTGCCGCGGATATCCGCCACCGTCAGCAGGTAGAGCGCGGTCAGGCGGCGCTCGTCGCCCACGATGGCGGCGAAGGCGCGAATCACGTCGGGGTCGGAGAGATCCTGTTTTTGCGCCACCTGCGACATGGTCAGGTGCTGGCCGACGAGAAATGCCACGAGCTCGGTGTCTTCGGCGGACAGGCTGTGATCGCGGCAGAACTTGCGGGCGTCGGTCATGCCCAGCCTGGAGTGGTCACCGCCGCGTCCCTTGGCAATGTCATGGAACAGGGCGGCGATGTACAGCAGCCAGGGCTGAGCGAAATCTGCCATCAGCTGGCTGCAGAAGGGGTACTCGTGGGCGTGTTCGCTCATGGTGAAGCGGCGCACGTTGCGCACCACCATCAGGATGTGCTGGTCCACGGTATAGACGTGGAACAGGTCGTGCTGCATCTGGCCGATGATGCGGCGGAAAGTCGGCAGGTAGCGCCCCAGCACGCTGGTCTGGTTCATCGAGCGCAGCGCATGCGTGATGCCTTGCGGCGCCTTGAGAATCTGCATGAACAGCGCGCGGTTGCGCGGGTCGCGGCGGAACCTGGCGTCGATGCCGAAGCGCGCATGCCACAGTGCGCGCAGGGTGCGCGCGGTCATGCCCTTGATTTCGGGGTGCTGCGCGCGCAGCAGAAAGACTTCCAGCATCGCCGACGGCATGGTGGCGAAGGTGTCGTCACTGGCGATATCGAGCAGGCCGTTGACTTCGTTGAAGTGCTCGTTGATCGGATATGGCACGCCGGGTTGCGGGAACAGGCGCGCGCCGATGTTCTGCAGCAGGATGGTGTTGAGCTGCGTGGCTGCCTTGGCGGCCCAGTAATAGTGCTGCATGAGGGATTCGCTGGCGCGCAGCGGACCTTTGCCGGTAAAGCCGCAGGCTTCCGCCACCGGCGTCTGCACGTCGAACACGAGGCGGTCTTCGTGGCGCCTGGCATGCAGGTGCAGGCGGATGCGGATATTCTTGAAAACGCGCTCGGTGCGCTTCAGCTGGCGCGCCTCGGCGGCCGTGATCAGTCCGCGCTCCGCCAGCTTGCGCCAGGAATCGCCCAGTCCGGCCGCCTTGGCGACCCACAGGATCACCTGCAGGTCGCGCAGGCCGCCCGGACTTTCCTTGATGTTGGGTTCCAGGCTGTAAGGCGTATCTTCGTACTTGACGTGGCGCTGGCGCATTTCCAGGGTCTTGGCCTGAAAGTATGCCTGCGGGTTCATCGCCGCCGCCAGGCGTTCGCACAGTGCGCCGAACAGCTTGCGATTGCCTGTAACGATGCGCGCTTCCAGCAGGCTGGTCTGCACGGTGATGTCGGCGGCGGACTCGCACAGGCATTCGTCGACGGTGCGGATGCTGTGACCGATTTCCAGGCCCAGATCCCAGAGCAGCTGCACCAGTTCTTCCAGTCTGGCCTGCATGGTGGCGTCGGGAATATTGCCGAGCAACACCAGCACGTCGACGTCGGAGTGCGGGAACAGTTCGCCGCGGCCGTAGCCGCCGACTGCCACCAGCGCAGTATCCGCGGGAAAGCCGAAGGATTTCCAGGCCTTTGTCAGGATGCCGTCGACGCTGCGCCGCAGCTGCGCCAGCAGGCGATCCGGCTTGGGCTCGGCCTCGAAGGCGGCAATGACCTGTTCGCGTTCGGCCTTGAGCTGGCCCTTGAGGGCGAGGGCAGAGACGGCCATGGTCAGGCGGTCGTGCGGTGGGCGCTGTCGCGCTCGGTAATGAATGCAGGCGGCGCCGGCATGCCGGGCGACACCGTCAGCACTTCGTAGCCGGTTTCGGTGACCAGCACCGTATGCTCCCATTGCGCCGACAGGCTGCGGTCACGGGTCTTGATGGTCCAGCCATCGTTCATTTCGCGGATTTCGCGCCGCCCGGCATTGAGCATCGGTTCAACCGTGAAGATCATGCCGGCTTCCAGGCGCTCCAGGGTGCCGGGGCGGCCGTAGTGCAGCACCTGGGGCTCTTCGTGAAACACCTTGCCGATGCCGTGGCCGCAGAACTCGCGCACCACGCTGTAGCCGGCATTTTCGGCATGCTGCTGGATCGCGTGGCCGATATCGCCGAGATGCGCGCCCGGACGGATGCGGTCGATCCCCAGCCACATGCAATCGTACGCGGTCTGGCTCAGGCGTCTTGCCATGATCGACGGTTCGCCGATGAAGAACATGCGGCTGGTGTCGCCGTGATAGCCATCCTTGATGACGGTGATGTCGAGGTTGACGACGTCGCCGTTCTTGAGCGCCTTGTCGCCCGGGATGCCGTGGCAGACGACATCGTTGACGGAAGTGCAGATTGCCTTGGGGTAGGGCGTGTAACCCGGCGGACAGTAGTTCAGCGGCGCCGGGATCGTGTCTTGCACGTCGACCATGTAGGCATGGCAGAGCCGGTCGATTTCGGCGGTGGTGATGCCGGCCCTGACATGGGGGGTGATGTAATCCAGTACTTCTGCGGCGAGTTTGCCGGCAATGCGCATGCACTGGATATCTTCGGGAAATTTGATGGAAATCATGTCGGTCTGCGGCAGGCGGGCGCGTGCTTTTTGCCATTGTAAGGGGAAGTCGGCAATTATAGACGAGGCAAGTAAGCCATGTTCCCCCTTGAATTCGGGCTTGGAGTTGAGGTAGAATCTTGGGTTAGCTTGAACTGTCGTTCTGCTAACTTTATGTAAATCGCGAATTCGTCCGACAAGGGTGCCCGCGCCGCATGCAATGCAGGCCGGGTGACCGGGCGATTTCAAGACCTAACCCTGGAGAGTAAAAATGTCTGTCACCATGCGTGAAATGCTGGAAGCCGGTATCCATTTCGGCCACCAAACCCGCTTCTGGAATCCCAAGATGGCGCCGTATATCTTCGGCCATCGCAACAAGATTCACATCGTTAACCTGGAAAAGACCCTGGCCAAGTACCAGGAAGCGATGAAGTACATCCGCCAGCTGGCGTCCAACCGCGGCACCATCCTGATGGTCGGCACCAAGCGCCAGGCCCGCGACATCATTTCCGCCGAAGCGCAGCGCGCCGGCGTGCCGTTTGTCGACCAGCGCTGGCTGGGTGGCATGCTGACCAACTTCAAGACCATCAAGACCTCGATCAAGCGCCTCAAGGACATGGAAGCCGCCATCGCTGACGGTTCCGTGGAAAAGATGAGCAAGAAGGAAGGCCTGATGTTCCAGCGCGAACTGGAAAAGCTGCAGAAATCCATCGGCGGCATCAAGGACATGGGCGGCATTCCTGACGCGATCTTCGTCATCGACGTCGGCTTCCACAAGGGCACCATCACCGAAGCCGCCAAGCTGGGCATCCCGGTCATCGGCGTGGTCGATACCAACCACTCGCCGGACGGCGTGGCTTATGTCATTCCGGGCAATGACGACTCGTCCAAGGCAATCCAGTTGTATGCACGCGGCGTGGCCGACGCCATTCTCGAAGGCCGTGCCAATGCGGTCAACGACGTGGTCGAAGCGATCAAGGGCGATGCCGACGAATTCGTCGAAGTCAGCGACCAGGCCTGATAGGCTGTCGCGTCACGACATGCAGTAAAACCAGGGGGCAACCGCGGTTCGCCCCCTTTTTGTAAAAAAAATTGTAATAAATTTCGGAATGCGGCACCCGGCCGGCGTTCCTGAACGATGCAAGGAGAATGAAATGGCGGCAATTACCGCAGCGATGGTGGGTGAACTGCGCGCGAAAACCGACGCGCCCATGATGGAATGCAAGAAGGCGCTGACCGAGGCCGATGGCGACATGGTCAAGGCGGAGGAGTTGCTGCGCGTCAAGTTGGGCACCAAGGCCGGCAAGGCCGCTTCCCGTGTCACCGCCGAAGGCGTGGTGGCTTCTTTTATCAATGGCAACGTGGGTGCGCTGATCGAAGTCAACAGCGAAACCGACTTCGTGTCCAAGAACGACAGCTTCCTCGCCATGGCGAATGCCGCTGCCAGGCTGGTGGCCGAGCGTAACCCCGCCGACATCGATGCCCTGGGCCAGCTCGCTTACGAGCAGGACGGTTTCGGCCCCACGCTGGAAGACGTGCGCAAGGGTCTGATCGGCAAGATCGGCGAGAACATGTCGTTCCGACGCTTCAAGTACTTCAGCGGTTCGAACCTGGCATCGTACCTGCACGGCTCGCGTATTGGCGTGGTGGTGGAATTCGACGGCGACGCCGTTGCCGCCAAGGATGTGGCCATGCACGTGGCCGCCATGAAGCCGGTGGCGCTGACCAGCGCCGAAGTGCCGGCCGAGCTGATCGCCAAGGAGCGCGCCGTGGCCGAGGGCAAGGCAGCCGAATCCGGCAAGCCCGCCGATATCGCCGCCAAAATGGTGGAAGGCTCGGTGCAGAAGTATCTCAAGGAAGTCTCGCTGACCGATCAGGTCTTCGTCAAGGCGGCCGACGGCAAGCAGACCGTGGCGCAGATGCTCAAGGCAGCCAATACCACCATCAAGGGCTTCACCCTGTACGTGGTCGGCGAAGGCATCGAGAAGAAAGTCGACGATTTCGCCGCCGAGGTGGCGGCGCAGGTCGCTGCGGCCAAACAGGCCTAAGCGTAGTCAAGCGGGCCGAAAGGCCCGTTTTTTCAAGGGCATCTGTCAAAATGCCGCTTGCGGCGTTGCGTCGCCTTGCCGTGCGTTGGTGCTGTCTTCGGCGGCGCGCCTTGCCATCGACATTTTGACAACTGCTCCATGCCGCTACCCCAGCCGGACAAGGCGGGGTTGCGGCGAATGCGATAAAGTAGCGATTTCGTTAATATTCCGGATTCTTTCAGGGAGCCCACCTCATGTCACAACCTGCCTACAAGCGCGTTCTCCTCAAGCTGTCCGGCGAAGCCCTGATGGGCGACGATGCCTATGGCATCAACCGCGCCACCATCGAAAGCATGGTGGCGGACGTAGCGGAAGTGGCACGGCTGGGCGTCGAACTGGCGATCGTCATCGGCGGCGGCAACATCTTTCGCGGCGTCGCTCCAGGCGCGCAGGGCATGGATCGCGCCACCGCAGACTATATGGGCATGCTGGCGACCGTCATGAATTCGCTGGCGCTGGCCGATGCCATGCGCCAGGTCGGCATTACCGCCCGTGTCATGTCGGCTATCGGCATCGAGCAGGTGGTGGAACCCTATGTGCGGCCCAAGGCGCTGCAATACCTGGAGGAAGGCAAGGTTGTGGTGTTTGCGGCCGGCACCGGCAATCCTTTTTTCACCACCGATACCGCCGCTGCGCTGCGTGGTTCGGAAATCGGTGCGCAGATCGTCCTCAAGGCCACAAAGGTCGATGGCGTCTACAGCGCCGATCCAAAAAAGGACCCGGGTGCCACGCGCTATGCCACCATCACTTTCGACGAAGCTATTTCCAAGCACCTGCAGGTGATGGACGCGACGGCATTTGCCCTGTGCCGCGACCAGAAGCTGCCGATCAAGGTCTTTTCCATCGTCAAGCCCGGCGCGCTCAAGCGCGTGGTCATGGGCGAGGATGAAGGCACGCTGGTGCACCTGTAAATTCATACATCATCCGTTGCAAGCAAGGAGAGCAGCATGAGCACTGCAGAGGTGAAGAAAAACGCCGATCAGAAAATGCAAAAATCGATCGAGACGCTGAAGGCCAACCTGGCCAAGGTGCGCACCGGCCGCGCACACACCGGCATTCTCGACCATGTCATGGTGGATTATTACGGCAGCCCGACCCAGATCAGCCAGGTAGCCAACGTCACCCTGATCGACGCCCGCACCATCGGCGTGCAGCCGTGGGAAAAGAAAATGGTGGGCGCCATCGAAAAGGCCATCCGCGACTCCGATCTGGGATTTAACCCTGCCACCCAGGGCGACCTGATCCGCGTGCCGACACCGGCTTTGACGGAAGAGCGCCGCAAGGAAATCGTCAAGCTGGTCAAGGGCGAGGCGGAAGATGCGAAAGTAGCCATCCGCAATATTCGCCGCGACGCCAATGAAGGCCTGAAAAAGCTGGTCAAGGACAAGGCATGCTCGGAAGACGACGAGCGCCGCACCCAGGATGAAGTGCAAAAACTGACCGACAAGTTCGTCGTGGAGGTTGATAAATTGATCATAGAAAAAGAAAAAGAAATCATGACCGTATAGAAATACGGGTATAGTTCTTTATTCTGTTATAACTTTTGCCTGGCTTTATGACGCACACAAGCTCGACGCAAGTAATTCCGGGCGCCCCTGTGGTGCCGCGCCATATCGCCATGATCATGGACGGCAACGGGCGCTGGGCAAACAAGCGCCTGCTGCCCCGCGTGGCAGGCCATGTAAAAGGCGTGGAAACCGTACGCAACATCGTCGAGGCCTGCGCCGAGCGCGGTGTCGAATACCTGACGCTGTTCGCTTTCAGTTCCGAGAACTGGCGCCGCCCGGCCGATGAGGTCTCGTTTCTGATGAAGCTGTTCGTCAGCGCGCTGGAGCGGGAAGTGGCGAAGATGCACCTCAACGGCATTCGCCTGAAGGTGGTTGGCGACCTGTCCCGCTTCGACGAGAGCCTGCGCAAGATGATCGACGCGGCCGAGCGCAAGACGGCAGGCAACACCCGCCTGACGCTGACCATCTGCGCCAACTACGGCGGCCGCTGGGATATCCTGCAGGCAGCCGGCAAGATGGCCGCGCTCCATCCCGGAGTGACGGAATTTACCGAGGAAATGCTGGCGCCGCACCTGGCCATGGCCTATACGCCCGAGCCGGACCTGTTCATCCGCACCGGCGGCGAGGAGCGCGTCTCCAATTTCCTGCTGTGGCAGATGGCTTATTCCGAGCTGCATTTCACAGAAACATACTGGCCCGACTTCGACGCGGCTGCGCTGGACCAGGCGATCGCTTCCTACCAGCGTCGCGAGCGCCGCTTCGGACGCACCAGCGCGCAACTGGTCGAGCACAAGAAAGCATCCTGATGCTGAGAACGCGCGTCATTACGGCGCTGGCGCTGCTGGCGCTGCTTTTTCTGGTCATTTATTCCGGGTCTTTACTGGCCTTCGTCGCGGTGGCGGCGCTGTTCCTGGGTGCAGCCATGTGGGAAGCTTTCCGCTTGTGCGGCAACCGGCAGCCGCTGGTCGGTGCGGCGATCTGGACCGCGGCTTTCGGCGTGATCGTGTATTACCAGGCACAGTTTTCGCCGTCGCTGCTGTTTCTTGCCTGCGCGGCGATCTGGGCCCTGCGGCTGGCGCCGTCGCTGGGCCTGGGCTTGCCGCCGCTGCAAAGCTGGCGCAACCGCACACTGACGGGCCTGTACTGCATCGCCATTCTCGGCTGCTTTGTCGCCATCCTGTTCCTGTACCAGCAATCGGCTGTCTACCTGCTGTCGGTGATGGCGATCGTCTGGGTGGCCGACATCGGCGCCTATTTTGCCGGCCGCGCCTTCGGCCGCCGCAAGCTGGCGCCGTCGATTTCGCCCGGTAAATCCTGGGAAGGCGCCATCGGCGGCTGGCTGGCCGTACTCGCGCTGAGCGCGGCCTGCGTTTATGTGCCGGTGCTGCAGGCGACCTTTTCTGCGCGGCTGCAGGCCGGCTGGGGCTGGCCGGGCTGGCTGGCAGTCCTGAGCCTGCTGGTTGCCGCCAGCGTCGTCGGCGACCTCTTCGAGTCCCAGCTGAAACGCCGTGCAGGCATGAAGGACAGCAGCAACCTGTTGCCGGGGCATGGCGGCGTGCTCGACCGGATCGATGCGCTGATCCCGGTGCTGCCGCTGGCGCTGCTGTTTCACTCCCGTTTTTAAGTTTTCTTCAGGATGCAAAACATCACCATACTCGGATCCACCGGTTCCATCGGCGTATCCACTCTCGATGTCATCGCCCGCCACCCCGACCGTTACCGCATTTTTGCCCTGACCGCGCAAACCCGAGTGGCGGAACTGGCGCAGCAGTGCCGGCAGTTCCGCCCCGAAGTGGCGGTGGTCGGCAGCGCCGCGGCTGCCGCCGAGCTCGAGCGCATGCTGCGCGAGATGCAACTGACTACCCGGGTGGAATACGGCCCGCAGGCGCTCTGTGCAGTGGCAGGCGCGTCCGGGTGCGATACCGTGATGGCTGCCATCGTCGGCGCCGCCGGACTGGCGCCCAGTTTGGCGGCGGCACGTGCGGGCAAGAAGCTGCTGCTTGCAAACAAGGAAGCCCTGGTCATGTCCGGCCGCCTGTTCATGGATGCGGTGGCGGAAAACGGCGCGACCCTGCTGCCGATCGATAGCGAGCACAATGCGATATTCCAGTGCCTGCCGCAAGCCTATGACCGGACCCTGGATGCCCATGGCATCGCCAGGATCGTGCTGACGGCATCCGGCGGGCCTTTCCTGCGGCGCGATGTGGCCACCCTGGAGGCGGTCACGCCAGAGGAAGCGGTGGCGCATCCGAACTGGGTCATGGGACGCAAGATTTCGGTGGATTCGGCCACCATGATGAACAAGGGGCTGGAAGTCATTGAGGCGCACTGGCTGTTCGGCGCGCCGGCCGATCGTATCGAGGTGCTGATTCATCCGCAAAGCGTGATTCATTCGATGGTGTCGTATGTGGATGGCTCGCTGCTGGCGCAACTGGGCAATCCCGACATGCGCACCCCGATTGCCCATGCGCTTGCCTACCCGGAGCGCATCGCCTCCGGCGTGGCGCCGGTCGACCTGGTCAGGATCGGCCAGTTGCAGTTCGTTGCGCCCGACTATGACCGCTTTCCTTGCCTGAAACTGGCGTATGATGCACTGGAGCAGGGCGGATCCGCCGCGGCGATACTGAACGCCGCCAACGAGGTGGCCGTCCAGGCTTTCCTGGATCGGGAGATCGGCTTCCGGATGATTGACCAATTGATACACAGGGTGATGGACAGGTTGCCAGGCAGAACTGTTTCCAGCGTCGAGGAATTGCTGGAGCAGGATGGGGAAGCCCGCCGCCTGGCACGTGCCTGCGTCACGGCTTGACATGACATTGCTGCACACCATACTCGCTTTCATATTCGTCCTGGGCATCCTGATCGTGGTGCACGAGCTGGGCCACTACTGGGTGGCGCGCTGGTGCGGCGTCAAGGTTCTACGTTTTTCTGTCGGCATGGGCAAGATCGTCTGGTCGCGCCGTTTCGGCCCGGACCAGACCGAATGGGCCTTGTCGGCGCTGCCATTCGGTGGCTACGTGAAAATGCTGGACGCCCGCGAAGGGGATATTTCCGACTTGCCGCCGCAGGACCTGGCGCGTGAATTCACGCGCCAGAGCGTCTGGAAGCGCATCGCCATCGTCGCGGCCGGGCCGCTGGCCAATTTTTTGCTGGCCATCGGGCTCTTCACCGGCCTGTACATGCACGGCATTCCGGAGCCGGCGCCGCGCCTGCGCGCCGTGCCGGCACAAACGGCGGCGCACGAGGCCGGTCTGCGTGGCGGCGAGCTGGTGACCGCCGTCAATGGCAAGACTGTGCAGATCTGGTCGGACATGCGCTGGCAACTCATCCAGCGCGTGCTGGAAAGCGAAGCTGCAGTGCTGGAGGTGCAGCGCAAGGACGGCAGCGGCTATTCGGTCACATTGCCGCTCGCCGGCATCACGCCGCGCGACCTGGAAGGCGATTTCCTGCGCAAGCTGGGGCTTGACCTGGCGCGACCGCCGGCGCGGCTGGAACGCGTGCTGCAGGACGGACCTGCGGCAGAGGCGGGCTTGCGTGCCGGCGACGTGGTGCTGGCGATCGATGGCGTGGCGGTTGCCGATGGACTGGCCCTGATCGAGCGGGTCAGCGCTGCGCCCGGCAAACCCCTGCGCCTGCAGGTGCGGCGTGGCGATGCCGAGCTGGAGGTCGGCGTGACGCCGCGGGCGAGCCAGCACCAGGGCAGGACGATCGGGCAGATCATGGTGGAGCTGAATTCTGCGCCGGAACTGATCACGACCAGCGCGCCGCCGCTGGCGGCATTCGGCAAGGCGGTCGAGCGCACCTGGGATTCTAGTGTGTTAACGCTGAAAATGCTTGGTAAAATGCTGACCGGCGAGGTGTCCTGGAAAAACATATCCGGCCCGATCACGATCGCCGATTACGCCGGTCAGACTGCACGCATGGGCGTCATCAGCTATCTGAGCTTCATCGCGCTCATCAGCATCAGCCTGGCGGTGATGAATTTGCTCCCTATTCCCGTGCTGGATGGGGGGCATTTACTGTATTATTCGCTGGAACTTTTGACCGGGCGGCCGATTTCCGAACGCGCGGGCGAAATTGCACAGCGCGCAGGGATAGGGATACTGATGGCGCTGATGTTGGTTGCGGTGTTTAACGATATCGTGCGCCTGCTGACCTGATTCCGGCAAGTCTGCCCCGTGCGGAGCCATACAAGAATATTGAATACGAACGACTTCTGATGAAATTACATTCTGCGCGTACTGCCTTCCCCCTCGTTCCCCGCCGCCTGATTGCTGCCGCTGTCATCGCCTTGTGTTCCGGCCATGCGCTGGCGCTCGATCCCTTCGTCGTGCGCGATATCCGCGTCGAAGGCATTCAGCGCACCGAGGCCGGCACGGTATTCAGCTATCTGCCCGTGCGGGTCGGTGAAACCTTCACCGACGAGAAAGGCGTCACCGCCATCAAGGCCCTGTATGCGACCGGATTCTTCAAGGATGTGCGCATTGAAGCCGAAGGCAATGTGCTGGTGGTGATGGTTGAAGAACGCCCGGCGATTGCCGGCGTCGATTTTTCCGGGATCAAGGAATTCGACAAGGAGCAATTGACCAAGGCGCTGAAGGATATCGGCCTGGCGGAATCGCGCATTTTCGACCGCGCCCTGGTCGATCGCGCCGAACAGGAACTCAAGCGCCAGTACCTCTCGCGTGGCCTGTATGGCGCCAAAGTGACCACGACAGTCACGCCGATCGAGCGCAACCGGGTCAACATCAACTTCACGGTGGACGAAGGCGAGACCGCGCGCATCCGCCAGATCGCCTTCGTCGGCAACAAGGTCTACAGCGACAAGCAGCTGCGTGACCTGATCGATCTGACCACGCCGGGCTGGCTGACCTGGTATACCAAGACTGACCAGTACACCAAGCAAAAGCTGACCGGCGACATCGAGGCGATCAAGTCGCATTACCTGAACAACGGTTATCTCGAGATGCAGATCGAATCGACCCAGGTGTCGATCACGCCGGACAAGAAAAGCATCTACATCACGGTCAACATCAACGAGGGCGAAAAATTCAGGGTGTCCGACGTCAAGCTCGAAGGCGAGTTGCTTGGCCGCGGGGAAGAGTTGCAATCCCTCGTGACCCTCAAGAAGGGCGAGGTCTATTCCGGCGAAAAGCTGGCGGACAGCGTCAAGAAGATTTCCGAGCGCATGGGCACCTTCGGCTATGCCTTTGCCAACGTCAACGCCAATCCGGAAATCGACCGCGAAAAGCGCGAGGTTGGCTTTACCGTCTACATTGATCCGGGCAAGCGGGTATACGTGCGCAGGGTGAATGTGGCTGGCAACAGCGTCACCCGCGACGAAGTGGTGCGGCGCGAATTCCGCCAGTTCGAAAGCTCCTGGTACGACGGTGACAAGATCAGAAAATCGCGCGACCGCGTCGACCGCCTGGGTTATTTCAACGAAGTGACCATCGAAACGCCGGAAGTGCCTGGCACCACCGACCAGGTCGACGTCAACGTCGGCGTGGTGGAAAAGCCTACCGGCATGCTGTCGTTGGGAGCTGGCTTCTCCAGCAGCGAAAAGGTGACGATGTCGGCATCGATCCACCAGGCCAATGCTTTCGGCAGCGGCAAGAATATCGGCCTGGACGTCAATACCAGCAAATATAACCGCACCATCGCGCTGTCGCACACCGACCCGTACCTGACGGACGACGGCATCAGCCGCAGCTTTGAAGTCTACTATCGCACCAGCCGCCCGCCGCTGGTCAATTCCGGCGAGTACAAGGTGACGTCTGCCGGTGGCAGCGTCCATTTCGGCGTGCCGTTTACGGAGCTGGATACCGTGTATTTCGGCGCCGGTTTCGAGCGCACGACGGTGGATGTGATCCGCAGCGGGGCGAATACAAGTCCGCGGGTGTATCTCGACTATGTCGATGACTTCGGTGGCCAGGGTGCGAATACTGCCACGACCAACAACATCCCCCTGACAGTGGCCTGGCAGCGTGACAGCCGCGACAGCGTCCTGACGCCGAGCAAGGGCCAGTTTCAGCGCGCCAACCTGGAGCTGGGCCTGTTCGCGGACCTGCGCTACTATCGCGCGGTGTACCAGTACCAGCATTACCTGCCGATTTTCAGGACACTGACGCTAGCCTTCAACGGCGAAGTGGGCTATGGTGCGGGGCTAGGCGGCAAGCCTTACCCGGTGTTCAAGAATTTCTATGCCGGCGGCATCGGGTCGGTGCGTGGGTTCGAGGGTTCGTCGCTCGGTGATCGCGACATCACGAACTTGACTTTGAATCCGCAAGGCGATGTCATGGGTGGATCCAAGCGCGTAGTCGGCAGCGTCGAACTGCAATTCCCCTTTCCAGGGTCGGGGCGTGACCGCAGCCTGCGCTGGTTTACTTTCTTGGATGCAGGTAACGTATTTCCCGAAAAAAGAAATCCCAGTGCTAACGTGAGGGATGGCGGCGGCTTGCGCTATTCCGCCGGCCTCGGCCTGAGCTGGATTTCGCCGATCGGCCCGCTCAAGCTCAGCTATGGCAAGCCGCTGAACAGCAAGCCGGGAGACCTGATCCAGAACTTCCAGTTCCAGCTCGGTACCGGCTTCTAGAGGGTAATGGCATAATACGCAGCTTGGATGTATCAAGTTGTATTTCGGATTTGTGGAGAATCATCTGATGTCGAACGCTCAATCTTCCTACTGGATCAAGTGCGCAGCCCTGGCTGCCGCCTGTTTCCTGCCGCTGACGGTCCAGGCGCAGGAAGCGAAAATCGGTTTCGTCAGCACGGACCGGATTTTCCGTGAAGCTTTGCCGGCGAAAAATGCCCAGGCCAAGATCGAGCAGGAGTTTTCCAAGCGCGACCGCGAGCTGCAGGACATGGCGGCGCGCCTGAAGGCCATGTCGGAGCGGCTGGACAAGGATATGACGGTGCTGTCGGATTCGGACCGCATGCGGCGCCAGCGCGAGCTGACCGAGCTGGACAAGGATATCCAGCGCAAGCAGCGCGAATTCCGTGAAGACCTCAACCAGCGCCGCAATGAAGAGCTGGCGATGGTGCTGGAGCGCACCAACAAGGTGATCAAGCAGATCGCCGAGAACGAGCGTTACGATATCGTGTTCCAGGAAGCCGTGTATGTCAGCCCGCGCATCGACATTACCGACAAGGTATTGAAAGCGCTGAACAAGTAAACCGCAACATCGCAACGGGAAAGAGCGGCCGAGAGCCGCTCTTTTCCATCTTTTTTTGAGAGGCACCTATGAGCATACGGCTGAATGACCTGGTCGAGCGCCTGGGTGGCCACGTCATCGGCAATGGTGCGCTTGAAGTCAGCGGCGTGGCGCCACTCGATCAGGCCGGACCCTCGCAACTTGCGTTTCTCGCCAACCCCAGGCTGCGCGCGCAGGCGGCGCAATCAGCCGCGGCGGCGCTGGCGCTGTCGCCTGCGGGAAACGAAGCGCTGGATGAGAATTTTCGCGGCGTGCGTATCGTCGTCGACAACCCCTATGCCTGGTATGCCCGCGCGGCGCAGCATTTCGCCAGCCTGAAGGCGCATCCGGCGCCTGCGGGCATTCATCCTGCCGCGGTGGTGGACCCCACGGCACGCATTGCCGCCGATGCCAGCATCGGCGCGCACGCGGTGATCGAGGCGGAGGCGGAAATCGGCGCCGGCGCGGTAGTCGGCGCCGGCTGCTTCATCGGCCGCGGCGCAAAGATCGGCGCCGGCACGCTGCTGCATTCGCGCGTCACTTTCTATGCCGGCTGCGCGATCGGCGCGCGCGGCATCGTCCATTCCGGCGCGGTGATCGGCGCCGACGGTTTCGGCTTTGCCAATGACGGCGGCGCCTGGGTCAAGATCCCGCAGACCGGACGGGTGCTGATCGGCGACGATGTCGAGATCGGCGCCAATACCACCATCGACCGTGGCGCCATGGCGGACACCGTGATCGGCAACGGCGTCAAGCTCGACAACCAGATCCAGATCGGCCACAACTGCCAGATCGGCGACCATACGCTGATGTCCGGCTGCACCGGCGTGGCAGGCAGCGCCACGATCGGCAAGCACTGCACCTTTGGCGGCGCGGCCATGATCCTCGGGCATCTCGAGATCGCCGACGGCGTCACCATTTCGTCCGGCAGCTTCGTCTCGCGCTCGATCCGGGAAGCCGGTTTTTATACCGGCATCTATCCGCTGTCAAAAAACGCGGATTGGGAAAAATCTGCGGCAATCGTGCGCAATTTGCCGGCGATGCGTGAGAAAATCCGGGAACTCGAAAAAGTTATTAAATCATTAACGGAAAAGTCAGAATGAACGCCCCTGCACCCAAGACCCTCGACATCACCCAGATCAAGCAGTATCTGCCGCACCGCTATCCCTTGCTGCTGGTGGATCGCGTGCTCGCCTGGGAGAGCGGCAAGACCATTACGGCCATCAAGAACGTCACCATCAATGAAGAAATTTTCAACGGCCACTTTCCGCATACGCCGGTCATGCCGGGTGTGCTGATGATCGAGGCCATGGCGCAAACTGCCGCGCTGCTATCCTTTCTGACCATGGGTATCAAGCCGGATGAAAATACGGTGGTGTATTTCGTGGGCATCGATGGCGTGCGCTTCAAGCGCCCGGTCGGTCCCGGCGACCAGTTGAAGATGGAAGTCGAAATCCTGCGCAATACGCGCGGCATCTGGAAGTACAAGGCGGTCGCTTCGGTAGATGGCCAGACTGCGGTGGAAGCCGAATTGATGTGCACCATGCGCAACATCAACGACAACGCCCAGCCGGCGGCCCAGTCCGCATGAGCGGTATCCATCCGACCGCGGTTATCGATCCGCGCGCCCAGCTCGACTCATCGGTCGAGGTCGGCGCCTATGCAGTGATCGGCCCGCACGTGAAGATCGGCGCCGGCACCCGGGTCGGTCCGCACGCCGTGATCGAAGGCCACACGACCATCGGCCGCGACAATCGCATTTTCCAGTTCGTGTCGCTGGGCGCGGCGCCGCAAGACAAGAAATATGCGGACGAACCGACGCTGCTGGAAATCGGCGACCGCAATACCATCCGCGAATTCTGCACCTTTAATCTCGGCACCGTGCAGGATGCCGGCGCCACGCGCATCGGCAACGACAACTGGATCATGGCCTACGTGCACCTGGCGCACGACTGCCAGCTCGGCAACGACATCATCCTTGCCAATAACGTGACGCTGGCCGGACACGTGCATCTGGGCGACTGGGTATTCCTCGGCGGCTTCACCACCGTGCACCAGTTCTGCCACATCGGCGCGCACGCCATGACCGCCTTTACCGCGGCGGTGAGCCAGGACGTGCCGCCGTTCGTCACGGCTGCCGGCAATCGTGCCGTGCCGGCAGGGATCAATTCGGAAGGCCTGAAGCGGCGCGGCTTTACCCCGGAGCAGATCGCCGCGATCAAGCGCGCCTATAAGCTGGTATATCGTGCCGGCCTGTCGCTGGACGAGGCCAAGGCCGCGCTGGTGCAGGAAGAGGGCAAGTCGGCGGACACTGCGCCGCATGTCCGCCTGCTGCGCGAATTCCTGGAATCCACTAACCGTGGCATCATCCGCTGAACCGTCGCTGGCGATGGTCGCCGGCGAGACTTCCGGCGACCTGCTGGCCGGGCGCTTGCTGTCGGGTCTGCGCCCACATCTCCCCGATGCGCATATCCACGGCATCGGCGGCAAGCACATGGCGCAGCACGGCTTCGTGTCGGACTTCCCCATGGAAAAGCTGGCGGTGCGTGGCCTGTTCGAGGTGCTGGCGCATTACCGTGAAATCAAGGGCATCCAGAATGCCCTGCGAGACCGCTTGCTGGCCGAGCGCCCTGCAGTTTTCATCGGCGTGGACGCGCCGGATTTCAACCTGGGGCTGGAAGAGCAGCTGAAAGCTGCCGGCATTCCGACCGTGCACTTTATCGGCCCGTCGATCTGGGCCTGGCGCGGCGGGCGCATCAAGAAAATCTCCCGCGCAGTGTCGCACATGCTGGTGATTTTTCCCTTCGAGGAAGAGATTTACCGCAAGGCGGGCATCCCCGCGACCTATGTCGGTCATCCGATGGCGGAAGTCATCCCGCTGGTGCCGGACGTGGCGGCGGCGCGCGCCGCCGTCGGCGTGACGGGCGATGCGCCGGTGGTGGCGATCCTGCCCGGCAGCCGCATGTCCGAGTTGAAGTACAACACTGCCGCTTTTATCGGCGCGGCCAGGCTGCTGCAGCAGCGCGAGCCGTCGTTGCGCATCGTCGTGCCGATGGCAGGCGACAGGCAGCGCCAGTATTTCGCCCAGCTGTTGGCCGAGGCCGGCTTGCAGGACGTGCAAATGACGGTGACGGACGGGCAGTCGCATGCCGCCATTGCCGCGGCCGATGCTGTGCTGGTGGCATCCGGCACGGCGACGCTGGAAGTGGCGCTGTTCAAGAAACCGATGGTGATCGGCTACCGGATGATGCGCGCGTCGTGGTACGTGCTGCGGCACATGGGTTACCAGCCCTGGGTCGGCTTGCCGAATATTCTTGCGCGGGAATTTGTCGTGCCCGAACTGCTGCAGGATGCGGCCACGCCGCAGGCGCTGGCGGATGCCCTGCAGGCGCAATTGCAGGATGGCGCCTGCCGCGCAGTCCTGCAGCAGCGTTTCACCGACATGCACCACGACCTGCTGCGCAATACTGCGCGGGAAAGTGCGCAGGCCGTGCTGCAGCTGATCGGCCGCGCGCCGGTCATGGCGAGCGGGGTGGCATGAGCAGCCAGCGCAAGACGGCGACCGCACAGGAGAGCCTGGCATTGTTCGATCATGCCGGCGAGCTGGTGTGCGGTGTCGACGAGGCCGGGCGCGGTCCGCTGGCGGGGCCGGTATTCGCGGCCGCAGTCATTCTCGATCCGTCGCGGCCGGTGGCAGGCTTGCGCGACTCCAAGAAACTGAGCGAAGCGAAGCGCGATGCCCTGGCGCTGGAAATCAAGGCATGCGCGCTCGCCTGGTCGATCGCCTCCTGCTCGGAGGAGGAAATCGATGCGCTGAACATCCTGCAGGCGACCATGCTGGCCATGCGGCGTGCCGTGGCAGGCCTGCAGCGACAGCCGACCCTGGCACTGATCGACGGCAATCGCTGCCCGGTGATGCCGGTGCGCGCCGAGGCCATCGTCAAGGGCGACGATAAGGTGGCCGAGATTTCCGCTGCGTCGATCCTGGCCAAGACCGCGCGCGATGCTGCTCTGGCGCAGCTGCATCTGCTGTACCCGCAATACGCCTTCGACCAGCACAAGGGTTATCCCACTGCGCTGCACCTGGAGCGCCTGCGCCTGCACGGCGTGTCGGCGGTGCACCGCAAGTCGTATGCGCCGGTGCGCGCGCTGCTGGCGCCGGAGGATGCATGAAAGAAATTAGTTCGCGCGACAATCCGCTGTACAAGGAACTGCGACAGCTGGCGACCAGCTCGCAGGCGCGCCGCAAGGCGCAACGCAGCCTGCTGGACGGCGTGCACCTGTGCGAAGCCTGGCTGCAGCATGCCGGCGATCCCCTCATGTGCGTAGCCGCCGCGTCTGCACGCGGGCAGGGTGAAGCTGCAGCCATCCTGGCGCAGTGCGCGGCACGCAATGTGACATGCATCGTCTTGCCGGATGCGCTGTACGGTGTGCTCAGCCAGGTGGAGAACGGCGTCGGCATCCTGTTCGTGGTGACGCCGCCGCAGCCGCCTGCGCCGGCGTGCCTGACGCAGGATGCAGTTTTGCTGGACCGGCTGCAGGATCCCGGCAACCTCGGTTCCATCCTGCGCAGCGCCGCGGCTGCCGGGATCCGCCAGGTATTCTGCAGTCCTGGCACGGTGCTGGCCTGGTCGCCCAAGGTGCTGCGCGCCGGCATGGGCGCACATTTTCTGCTGGAGATCTACGAAAACGCCGACCTCGCCGCGCTGGCGGGCGGCAGTGCCGTGCCGGTGCTGGCAACCAGTTCGCATGCCGCGCACACCGTCTATGAAATCGACCTGGCGCGGCCGGTGGCATGGCTGTTCGGACACGAAGGGCAGGGCGTTGCCGAAACGCTGCTGGCGCTGGCCGGCCACCGCGTGGGCATACCGCACCTGGGCGCAGTGGAGTCGCTCAATGTCGCCGCCAGCGCCGCCGTGTGCTTTTTCGAGCAGGTGCGGCAAAAGCTGGCGGCAGCCTAGCCACGCAGCCATGCCCGGCATCGTGGATCAGTAGGTCTGGCGGTCCGGCCGCACTTCCTGCACGATGGTTGCAGCAATCTCCTCGATCGACTTGGCAGTGGACGACATCCAGCGGATGCCTTCCTTGTGCATCATCTTTTCCGCTTCGTTGATTTCGTAGCGGCAGTTTTCCAGCGATGCGTACTTGCTGCCCGGTCGCCGTTCATTGCGCACTTCCGACAGGCGGTCCGGCGCGATCGACAGGCCGAAAATCTTGGCCTTGTGCGCCAGCAATTCCGGCGGCATCTTGCCGCGCTCGAAATCATCCGGAATCAGCGGATAGTTGGCGGCACGTATGCCGTATTGCATGGCCAGGTAGAGGCTGGTCGGCGTCTTGCCGGAGCGTGACACACCGATCAGGATGACTTCGGCAGCATCCAGATTGAGGTTGGACTGGCCATCATCATGCGCCAGCGAGTAATTGATAGCATCGATGCGCCGGTTGTACTCGGCGGAATCGGCAATGTTGTGGCTGCGGCCGATGGTATGGCTGGCCTTGACGCCGAGTTCCTGCTCCAGCGGCGCCACGAAGGTCTGGATCAGGTCCATGTGCACGCCTTCGGACTTGCGCACGGTGGCCGCCAGGTCCGGCATCACCAGCGTCGAGAAAACGATCGGTCGCTTGCCGTCTGCGGCGAAGGCATGGTTGATTTTTTGTACCGCTTCATGGGCCTTGTCGATGCTGTCGACGAAAGGCAGGCGCACCTGGCGAAAACGCAGGTTGAACTGAGTCAGTACGGAATGTCCGAAGGTTTCGGCCGTGATGCCGGTACCGTCGGAAACGAAAAAGGCGGTACGGCCGGCAAGGGGAATGGGGGGCTGGGGTTCGGACATGTGGCTTGATGAAATATTAACTTAGCAGTAAAAAAATCGCGACTGTGTCAGGCAGGTTCGGGTTGTGCATTGTAAAATGCAATGAATTGTGTATCTACAGGCAGTAATGCATCACCCCGAAGAATAACAAAAACAACCCGCGTGAGATTGCCCTTGTGAAGATTTCTTATCATCAATATAGAGGTTGTCATGTCCAATACCGTATCCACCGGCGCGCAAGCCCCGGTACAGGGAGGCGTTTACGTAGCATCTTTTGAGCAACTGCGCATGACCGATGTCGAATCGGTCGGCGGCAAGAATGCCTCGCTGGGCGAAATGATCAGCCAGCTGGCCGGCGCCGGCGTGCGCGTGCCCGGCGGCTTTGCCACCACGGCGCTGGCGTTTCGGGATTTCCTCAATCATGCGCCGGATGGCGGCCAGACCCTGGCCGACCGCATCGCCGCGCGCCTCGAGTCGCTGGACGTGGATGACGTACGCGCATTGGCCCAGGCCGGTGCCGAAATCCGCCAGTGGATCATCGACACGCCGTTCCAGCAGCGCCTGCAGCAGGAAATCACCGCGTTCTATCAGAAGCTGGTTGCCGATTCCGCAGAGGAAGTTTCGTTCGCGGTGCGTTCTTCCGCCACCGCCGAAGATTTGCCCGATGCCTCGTTTGCCGGTCAGCAGGAATCCTTTCTGAACGTCGTCGGCATCGACAACGTGCTGGAAGCGATGAAGCACGTGTTCGCCTCGCTCTACAACGACCGCGCGATTTCCTACCGCGTGCACAAGGGCTTCACCCACGCCGAAGTGGCCCTGTCGGCCGGCGTGCAGCGCATGGTGCGTTCCGATGTCGGCGCCGCCGGCGTGATGTTTACCATCGATACCGAATCCGGTTTTGAGGACGTGGTCTTCATCACCTCCAGCTACGGCCTGGGCGAAACGGTGGTGCAGGGCGCGGTGAACCCGGACGAATTCTACGTGCACAAGCCGATGCTGGCCGAGGGCAAGCTGCCCATCATCCGCCGCAATATCGGCTCGAAACTCATCAAGATGGAATTCACCGGCGAAGCCAAGGCTGGCCGCTCGGTTAAAACCGTGGACGTGCCGATCGAGTTGCGCAACCGCTATTCCCTGAACGACGCCGAAATCGTCGAGCTGGCGAAATATGCCGTGATCATCGAGAAGCACTACGGCCGTCCCATGGATATCGAGTGGGGCAAGGATGGCCGCGACGGCAAGCTCTACATTTTGCAGGCGCGCCCGGAAACCGTGAAATCGCAGATCAAGGCGACCGACGTGCAGCAGCGTTTCAGGCTCAAGGGCAGCGGCACCGTGCTGGCGGCTGGCCGCGCCATCGGCCAGAAGATCGGCGCCGGTCCGGTGCGCGTGATCCGCGACCCGTCCGAGATGGAGCGCGTGCAGCCCGGCGACGTGCTGGTGGCTGACATGACCGATCCCAACTGGGAACCGGTGATGAAGCGCGCCTCGGCCATCGTCACCAATCGCGGCGGCCGTACCTGCCACGCGGCCATCATCGCGCGCGAACTGGGCGTGCCGGCAGTGGTCGGCTGCGGCCATGCCACCGATACCCTCAAGGACGGCACCGCTGGTGACGGTATCCTGCGCGGAAGGCGACGAGGGCAAGATCTACGACGGCTTGCTGGAAACGGAAATCAGCGAAGTCCAGCGCGGCGAACTGCCGGAAATTCCGGTCAAGATCATGATGAACGTGGGTAACCCCCAGCTGGCATTCGATTTCCAGTCGACGCCGAATGGCGGCGTCGGCCTGGCGCGGCTGGAATTCATCATCAACAACAACATCGGCGTGCATCCGAAGGCGATCCTGGAATACCCGAACATCGACCAGGACCTGAAGAAGGCGGTGGAATCGGTGGCGCGCGGGCATGCCTCGCCCAAGGCCTTCTATGTCGACAAACTGGCCGAAGGCGTGGCGACCATCGCCGCGGCATTCTGGCCCAAGCCGGTGATCGTGCGCCTGTCGGACTTCAAGTCGAACGAATACAAGAAGCTGATCGGCGGTTCGCGCTACGAGCCGGACGAGGAAAACCCGATGCTGGGCTTCCGCGGCGCGGCGCGCTATGTCGCCGAGGATTTCGCCGAATCCTTCGAGATGGAATGCCTGGCGATGAAGCGCGTGCGCAACGACATGGGCCTGACCAACGTCGAACTGATGGTGCCTTTCGTGCGCACGGTCGGTCAGGCCGCGAAAGTGGTCGAGTTGCTGGAAAAGAACGGTCTGAAACGCGGCGAAAACGGCCTGCGCCTGATCATGATGTGCGAAATTCCCTCGAATGCCATTCTGGCGGAGCAGTTCCTGGAATATTTCGACGGTTTCTCGATCGGTTCCAACGACCTGACCCAGCTGACCCTGGGCCTGGACCGAGATTCCGGCATGGCATTGCTGGCAGCGGACTTCGATGAGCGCGACCCGGCCGTGACGGCGCTGGTATCCAAGGCCATCGCTGCCTGCCGCGCGCAGGGCAAGTACATCGGCATTTGCGGCCAGGGTCCGTCGGACCATCCGGATTTTGCCGAATGGCTGATGAAGGAAGGGATATCTTCGATTTCCCTGAATCCGGACACGGTGCTGGATACCTGGCAAAAACTGGCCAAGGCAAAGTAGGCGAATGCGCAAATGCCGCGCGCACCTTCGATGAAGGGCGCGCGTTCGTTGTGCAGATGAAACACGGCTGCCCGAAATGTTTTGAGAGGAAAGCGTTTTTCGTTACACTCTACACATGCGGGTTGTTTCCGCACCGCATAAAAAGTTGAAATAAGCAGTAGTACCTGTTTGAGCCCTCGTCGCCGGAAAGGCCCGAGGGTTTTATTTTTGGTGCATACTGACAATATCATCATGAATTTTTCTCAAGGGGGGGCAATGGCGGATTGGGGCATGTGGCTGGTAGGCGCCGGCCTGCTCGTGGTGCTGGAAATGTTCACGGGAACTTTCTACCTGTTGATGCTGGCAGTGGGCTTCGCCGCGGGCGCGCTGGCTGCCCTGACAGGGCTGGCGATGGCCTGGCAACTGCTGGCGGCCGCCCTGGTAGGGGCGCTCGGCACGCTGGGCCTGCGACGCAGCCGTTTCGGCAAGCGCAGCAAAGTGGCAGCTAGTCGCAACCCGGACATTAACCTGGATATCGGCCAGCAGGTGGCGGTGCCGGAATGGGAGCCGTCTGCCGACGGCGGCCATGCCCGCGCCCGCGTCATGTATCGCGGCGCCCTCTGGGACGTCGAGTATGCCACCCAGGGCTTGCCGCAGCCCGGCAGGTTCACGATCATCGAAGTGCGCGGCAGCCGCCTGATCGTCGGCGGCGCTTCATCGGACAACAATCACAAGGAGGTATGATGGAATTCAGTTTCGGCACGGTATCCCTGGTCATTTTCATCCTGGCCATCGTTTTCGTCATCAAGACTATCCAGGTCGTGCCGCAGCAGCATGCGTGGGTGGTGGAGCGGCTCGGCAAGTACCATGCAACGCTCGGCCCCGGCCTGAACATCGTCGTGCCCTTCATCGACCGTGTCGGCTACAAGCACATTCTGAAGGAAATCCCGCTCGACGTGCCGCCGCAGGTTTGCATCACCAAGGACAATACCCAGTTGCAGGTGGACGGCATCCTGTACTTCCAGGTGACCGACCCCAAGCTGGCTTCCTATGGTTCTTCCAACTACATCACTGCCATCACCCAGCTGGCGCAGACCACGCTGCGTTCGGTGATCGGCCGCATGGAGCTGGACAAGACCTTCGAAGAGCGCGACCACATCAATACCGCCGTGGTCTCGGCCATCGACGATTCCGCCGCCAACTGGGGCGTGAAGGTGCTGCGCTATGAAATCAAGGACCTGACGCCGCCGCAGGAAATCCTGCATGCGATGCAGGCGCAGATCACTGCCGAACGTGAAAAGCGCGCACTGATCGCCGCATCGGAGGGTCGCAAGCAGGAGCAGATCAACATCGCCACCGGTGAGCGTGAGGCGGCAATTGCCCGTTCGGAGGGCGAGAAGCAGGCCGCGATCAACCGCGCGCAGGGCGAGGCTTCGGCCATCCTGTCGATTGCCGAAGCCAGTGCCGAAGCCATCCGCAAGACGGCTGCGGCGATCCAGTCGCCCGGCGGCGGAGAAGCCGTCAACCTGAAAGTCGCCGAACAGTACGTCGAGGCCTTCGGCGAACTGGCGCGCACCAACAACACGCTGATCGTGCCGGCCAACCTGGGTGACATGAGCAGCCTGATCGCCACGGCGATGCAGGTGGTGAAGGCGCAGGGTAAGGCCTAAGACAAGGCTTTTGATTTATTCCGGCCAGGCCGGAATGAATAGATGGCTCGGCGGCCAACCATTGCGCGCGTACGGAGTGCCGGCTTGCAAGCCGGCACCGTTACGCCGGCGTGGAGCGATGCTCCACGAAACCCCGGCCTCACCTTCACCTACCGGCGGTTCTGCTTCATGTAGGACTGGATTTCGCGCTGGGTATCGCGCTCCTTCTGGGCGTCGCGCTTGTCGTGCTGCTTCTTGCCCTTGGCAAGACCGACTTCGCATTTCACGCGCCCCCTGGTGTAGTGAAGATTGAGCGGCACCATGGTATAGCCGGCGCGCTCGACCTTGCCGATCAGCTTGCTGATTTCATTGGCATGCAACAGCAGCTTGCGGGTGCGCACCGGGTCCGGGTTAATGTGCGTGGACGCCGTGGGCAGGGGGCTGATGTGGGCGCCGAACAGGTATACTTCGCCATTGCGCACAATGACGTAGGCTTCCTTGAGCTGGATGCGGCCGGCGCGGATCGCCTTCACTTCCCAGCCCTGTAATACAATGCCTGCCTCGAAGCGCTCCTCGATGAAGTAATCGAAAAATGCTTTTTTATTGTCAACAATGGTCATGAGCGTAGCAGGCTGGTACTGGTTAAAAGTGATAGCAACCGGCCATTTTAACAAACGGTGCAGAGTCGATGGCAGTCGTACATAAATCCGTCCTGTTGCCTTTCAGTGCGGAACAGATGTTTGCGCTGGTAAACGGCATCGAAGATTACCCGAAATTCCTGCCGTGGTGCGGCGGCACGCGCGTGCTGGAGCGCGAAGAACACCGGGTATTGGCCAGTCTCGCCATCAACTACCATGGCGTCAAGCAGACTTTTACCACGGAAAATACCAATCAGCCCTTCAGTGCGATCCGCATGGCGCTGGTGGAAGGGCCTTTTCGCCAGCTCGATGGCACCTGGTCCTTCAAGCCGCTGCGCGCGGATGCCTGCAAGGTCGAGCTCGACCTGCATTACGAATTTTCCAGCAAGCTGCTGGAAAAGGTGATCGGACCGGTATTCAACATGATTGCCAACAACCTGGTCGAGGCATTCTGCAAGCGGGCGGAGGTGGTCTATGTCTGAGGACAATGCCACCATCCGTGTGCAGGTCTGCTACGCGCAAAAGGATGCCATCTTCCTGCGCGACCTCGAAATGCAGCAGGGCGCCACGCTGGAGCAGGCGATTCACGCCAGCGAGGTGCTGGCGCAGGTGCCGGGGCTGACGCTGGCGGAATGCAAGGCCGGGATATTCGGCAAGGCGCGCCCGCTGGATACGGTACTGCGCGAATCCGACCGCGTGGAAATCTACCGTCCGCTGCTGGCCGACCCGAAGGAGGCGCGCCGGCGCCGCGCGCTCAAGAAAGAAAAAGCCCGCTGAGCGCAGGCTGTGCCAGGCAGGGGCTTGCTTGCCTTATTTGCAATCAGCGAGGATGCGGTCGGCATCTGCCAGTTCGCGCTTGCGCTGCTCGTCGTTCAGGACGTTGCGCTGGCCATCCTTGTCCGTGAGGGCGACGCGCTGGCCTGATGCCAGGGCATTGCGGTAATTCCGCGCGGACTGGCAATTCTTCGTCTTTTCACTGGCAATCTTCGCTTCTTCGGCGGCTTTTTTGTCCTTTTCTTCCTTTTCGGCGCGGCGCTTGGCAAAATCGGCATTCCTGTCGGCTAGCGTCGGCGCCGGTTTGGCGGCTTCCTCGCCAGCCTTGGCGTCGGCGGCTGCCGGTGCCTCGGTATTGCTCGCGGCTCCCGGTTTCCAGGCAGAGGGGTGCTTCAGGATGCGGTTCTTTGGCACGGAGGCCGGGGGCGGCTGGTCGGAATACTGTTTGACGCCACGTTCGTCGGTCCAGACATACTGCGCCCAGGCAGCCGAACTGAAAATGCATAGCGTCAGGGCGGCAGTCAGTCGGATTGCTCGGTTAGAAGCCATAAGATTGTCCTTGAGAAATTGATCCTGCGATTTCGCCATGCTTTGCTGCAGATGTCAATCCATACGTCGGACAACTAAGCAGTCGTGCAACAAAACGACGGCGCTTTCTGTATAATGCGCCTTTGCGCCTACAGGAAATGCTATGCGTTTACTTCAAAAAGCACTCACCTTCGATGACGTGCTGCTCGTCCCGGCATATTCGTCCATCTTGCCGAAAGACACTTCCCTCGCCACCCGGCTGACCCGCAACATCTCATTGAACATCCCGTTGCTGTCGGCGGCCATGGATACCGTTACTGAAGCGCGCCTGGCCATTGCCATGGCGCAGGAAGGCGGCATCGGCATCATTCACAAGAACATGACCGCACGCGAGCAGGCCCGCGAAGTTTCGATAGTCAAGCGCTTCGAGTCCGGCGTGGTGCGCGATCCGATCACCATCCCGCCGACCATGAAAATCCGCGACGTCATGGCGCTCTCTGAGCAACACGGCATCAGCGGCTTCCCGGTGGTCGAGGGCAAGACCGTGGTCGGCATCATCACCAACCGCGACCTGCGCTTCGAGGAAGAGCTGGATGCCGAGGCGCATGCCAAGATGACGCCGCGCGACAAGCTGGTGTACGTCAAGGAAGGCGAAGACCTGGCCGAAGCCAAGCGCCTGATGAACAAGCACCGCCTGGAGCGCGTGCTGGTGGTCAATGACGCTTTCGATCTGCTCGGCCTGATCACCGTCAAGGATATCCAAAAGTCGACGACGCATCCCTTCGCCTGCCGCGACGAGCACGGCAAGCTGCGCGTGGGCGCCGCTGTCGGCGTCGGTGCTGACAACGATGAACGCATCGAGCTGCTGGTGCACGCCGGCGTCGACGTGCTGATCGTCGATACCGCCCACGGCCATTCGCAGGGCGTGCTGGATCGCGTCAAGTGGATCAAGGCTCATTTCCCGCAGGTGGATGTCATCGGCGGCAACATCGCCACTGCGGAAGCCGCGCTCGCCCTGGTCGAGGCCGGCGCCGACGGCGTCAAGGTCGGCATCGGCCCGGGTTCGATCTGCACCACCCGCATCGTCGCCGGCGTCGGCGTGCCGCAGATTACGGCAATTTCCAACGTTGCCGGCGCCCTCAAGGGTACCGGCGTGCCTTGCATCGGCGATGGCGGCATTCGCTTCTCTGGCGACATCGCCAAGGCCCTGGCGGCAGGCGCTTCCACGGTGATGATGGGCAGCATGTTTGCCGGCACCGAAGAGGCGCCGGGTGAAGTGATCCTGTTCCAGGGACGCAGCTACAAGTCTTACCGCGGCATGGGCAGCCTGGGCGCCATGTCGGACGGCTCGGCCGACCGCTATTTCCAGGATTCGTCCAAGAATACCGACAAGTACGTTCCGGAAGGCATCGAAGGCCGCGTGCCCTACAAGGGCAGCGTGCTGGCGATCCTGTACCAGCTGACCGGCGGCGTGCGCTCTTCCATGGGGTACTGCGGCTGCGCCACCATCGAGGAATTGCGTGACAAGGCGGAATTCGTCGAGATTACTGCGGCCGGCATGCGCGAATCGCACGTGCACGATGTGCACATCACCAAGGAAGCACCGAACTACCGGGCCGACTGACGTGAGGCACTACGGCCGGCCGCATGCTGCTGCGGCCCGGCTGTTGCTGGAGCAATTGCAGTGATCAGGAGCCAGCCGGCAGCGGTCTGGCTCCTTTTGAATTATCTGATTACCCGGAAGACCTGCTTCTCATGCATTCGAAAATCCTTATCCTCGACTTCGGTTCCCAGGTGACCCAGCTGATCGCGCGCCGCGTGCGTGACGCCGGGGTATTTTCCGAGGTCTATCCTTACGATATCGGCGACGATTTCATCCGCAACTACGGCGCCGCCGGCATCATCCTCTCGGGCGGGCCGAATTCGGTGATGGAGGGCGATACGCCGCGCGCGCCGCAGGCGGTGTTCGAAGCCGGCGTGCCGGTACTGGGCATTTGCTACGGCATGCAAACCATGGCGGCGCAACTGGGCGGCAAGGTGGAAAATGGCACCGTGCGCGAGTTCGGCTATGCCGAGGTGCGCGCGCGCGGCCATACCGCGCTGCTGAACGGTATCGCTGATTTCGTCACCGATGAAGGCCACGGCATGCTCAAGGTGTGGATGAGCCACGGCGACAAGGTGATCGAACTGCCGCCCGGTTTCAGGCTGATGGCATCCACCGACAATTGCCCGATCGCCGGCATGGCCGACGATGAGCGCCATTTTTACGCCGTGCAATTCCACCCGGAAGTCACGCACACGCTGCAGGGCGAAGCCATCCTTGGCCGCTTCGTGCACGAGATCTGCGGCTGCAAGTCGGACTGGAACATGCCGGACTATATCGCCGAGGCCGTCGAGAAAATCCGCGCCCAGGTCGGTAGTGATGAAGTCATCCTCGGCCTGTCCGGCGGTGTCGACAGCAGCGTGGCGGCGGCGCTGATCCATCGCGCCATCGGCGACCAGCTCACCTGCGTATTCGTCGATCACGGCCTCTTGCGGCTGGACGAAGGCAAGATGGTGATGGACATGTTCGGCAAGAATCTCGGCGTGAAGGTCGTGCACATTGACGCCACCGAGCAGTTCATGGGCCACCTGGCCGGTGTTACCGATCCGGAGCAGAAGCGCAAGATCATCGGCCGCGAATTCGTCGAAGTGTTCCAGCGCGAAGCCGGCAAGCTGCTCCAATGCCAAGTGGCTGGCGCAGGGCACCATCTACCCGGACGTGATCGAGTCCGCCGGCAAGGGCAAGAAGGGCCACACCATCAAGAGCCATCACAATGTCGGCGGCCTGCCGGAAACCCTGAATCTCAAGCTGCTCGAACCCTTGCGCGAACTGTTCAAGGACGAAGTGCGCAAGCTCGGCGTGGCGCTGGGCCTGCCGCACGAGATGGTGTACCGCCATCCCTTCCCGGGCCCGGGCCTGGGCGTGCGCATCCTCGGCGAAGTGAAGAAGGAATACGCCGACCTGCTGCGCCGTGCCGACGCCATCTTCATCGAGGAACTGCGCAAGACCGTCGATGACGAAGGCAAGTCCTGGTACGACAAGACCAGCCAGGCCTTTGCCGTGTTCCTGCCGGTGAAGTCGGTCGGCGTGATGGGCGACGGCCGCACCTACGAATACGTGGTGGCGCTGCGCGCGGTGCAGACGCTGGACTTCATGACGGCGCACTGGGCGCACCTGCCGCACGAACTGCTTGGGAAGGTGTCGAACCGCATCATCAACGAGGTGCGCGGCCTGAATCGCGTGGTGTACGACATTTCGGGCAAGCCGCCGGCGACGATCGAGTGGGAATAGGGGAGTAGGGCAGTACGGGATGCGGTTTTATGCCCGTTCGCTCTTCGCCTGCAGGATGTCCAGGCAATCCTCCGCTTCGTCGATCATGCGTCGCAGGCGCTCGGCGGCGCTGCACAGCGCATGAATCTGGCCGCAGGACTGGCCGGCAAAGATGGCCATGTCATCGATGGCGCCGGTGGCATCCTCCAGCGGCGAATCTGTCGAAAAAAGATATACGGGAGCATCGTCCTGCCGGCCGATGACCGACGTGGCGCGCTGCGCGTACAGGGCGTCATGCCTGCCCTCGGTGACGGCATTGCGCAGCACGCGCACCGGCGCCGGCATCGGCCAGTTGCGGAAAAATTTTTCGGTCAGCACGGTATCGTTCGCGCCCGCGCCCAGCAAGCGCTGCTTGTGATGGTCGTGCGCATTGGCTTCGTGCGTGGCAAGAAAGGCGGAGCCACAGCTGGCGCCCTGTGCGCCCAGCGCCAGCGCCGCGACCAGCGACGCGCCGCTGGCAATGCCGCCCGAGGCTGCCACCGGCACCGGACTGAGCGCCACCACCTCCGGCAGCAGGGACAGCGTGGAAACGGCGCCGCGCACGTGGCCGCCGGCCTCCACCCCTTGCGCGATCAGCACATCGACGCCAGCCTTGAGCGCGACCTCCGCTTCGCCAGCCGAGCCTACCTGCTGGATGACGGTGACGCCTTCGTCCTTGAGCCGCCGGATCAGGTCCGCGTCGGGGTCCCAGAACAGCGCCATGGCAGGCACGCCCAGCGCCAGGCAGATGGCGACCTGCTCTTCCAGCAAGCCGCGCTCGGTGGCCGCGGGGATCAGGTTGACGGCAAAAGGCCGCTGGCTCAGGCCCCGGTAGGCTTCGATCTCGGCACGCACGCGCGCCGGCGGTTCGCGCACCATGCCCAGGCAGCCGAAGCCGCCGGCATTGCTGATGGCGGCGGCAAGACGGTGGCGCGCGACGCCGCCCATGCCGGCACCGATGATCGGCAGTTCGCAGCCAAGGATGTCGAGCAGCGGCGTTTGCAGGGCAGGATGGCGCATGATGCTCAGTCTTGTGCCAGGCCGGACGGCGAGATGTTCTTGCCGTGGGCGATCTGGTAGCCGTACCATAAGCTCTCGGCAATGCGTTGCGCCATGGCGTAGGCATGCTCGCCCATGGCCTGATTCGGTTGGTCGGCGGTGATGGTGCGGAACAGTTCCAGCCAGCGCTGGAATAATTCCGCTGTCAGACCGTGCAGGGCAATGTGCTTGGGCATCGGCGCACCGCTGAAGCGCCCGGTGCGGCGCAGGATGGATGACCAGAAATCCGACAGCGTGACCAGGTGCTCGTCCCAGTCATGCACATGCGCGTTGAAGATTGGTCCCAATACCGGGTCCATGCGGATGGCGGCATAGAACTCGTGCACCATGGCCGTGACTTCTTCTTCGGTACAGTCTACTGGGGCGGACATCGGGCACTCCTGGATAAGCGGAACGGCAGAATGCAGGCAAGGCGAAAAAGCCGCATAACAAATGCATCTTAACAAACTTGCGGGCGTGCTGCAATTTTGTGCAGGGTGTGCGGGAAGGGAAATGGGCGCCTGCCGGGTAACGGTATAATTCCAGGTGGTGGATGCCATGTTGCGCATTGCGCCAAGTAGCTGCGGATGTTTGCCCGCGATCGAAGGATAGCTTTTACGTGACTTACAGCGTCAAGGAAATTTTTTACACACTCCAGGGCGAGGGCGCGCAGGCGGGCAGGCCGGCAGTGTTTTGCCGTTTTTCCGGCTGCAACCTGTGGTCCGGCCGCGAGAGCGACCGCGCCAGCGCCGTGTGCAGGTTTTGCGATACCGACTTCGTCGGCACGGATGGTGAACGCGGCGGCAAGTACGCCGATGCGCAACAGCTCGCGCAGACCATCGCCAGCCTCTGGCCCGACACCCATGCAGACAGCAAGTACGTCGTATTTACCGGCGGCGAACCGCTGTTGCAGCTGGATGCGCCGCTGATCGAGGCGATGCATGACGCCGGTTTTGAAATCGCCATCGAAACCAACGGCACCCTGCCGGCGCCGCCAGGGGTGGACTGGATCTGCGTCAGCCCCAAGATCGGCGCCGAGCTGGTGCAAAGACGCGGCAATGAACTGAAGGTGGTGATTCCCCAGGCGGGCCAGTCGCTGCGGGAGTACGAAGCGCTGGAATTTCAGCATTTTTACGTGCAGCCCATGGATGGCCCGCAGCAGGCAGCCAATACGCGCCTGGCCATCGAAACCTGCAAGAGTAATCCCCGGTGGAAATTAAGCCTGCAAACCCATAAACTGCTGCAAATACCCTGAATTAAGATTTTTAATGCTGACCATTACCCGCAAGCTGGAATTCGATGCCGGTCACCGGATTCCCGATCATAAAAGCCAGTGCCGCAACCTGCACGGGCACCGCTATACCCTGGAAATCACCCTGGTGGGCGAAGTGATCCGGGAAGAGGGGAGTTCCGACCAGGGCATGATCATGGATTTTTCCGACGTCAAGGCGCTGGCAAAGCAGCACCTGGTCGATGTCTGGGACCATGCCTTCCTGGTGTATGCCAAGGATGCGAAAGTGCGCGAATTCCTGCAATCGCTGCCCGGGCACAAGACCGTCGTCATCGACAGCATCCCGACCGTGGAAAACCTGGCGCAAACCGCCTTCAACATTCTCAAACCGGTTTTCCACGACCGTTTCGGCACCGGCCTGCGCCTGCACAAGCTGGTGCTGCATGAAACGCCCAACTGCTGGGCGGAAATCACCGAATGAGCCATGCGTGACCTGATCTACATGCGCCAGGCGCTGGACCAGGCCCACAATGCCTGGGCGCTGGGGGAGGTGCCGGTCGGCGCGGTGGTGGTGCACGAAAACAGGGTGATTGCCACCGGTTTCAACCAGCCCATCGGCACCCATGATCCGACCGCGCATGCGGAAATCATGGCGCTGCGCGCCGCCGCTTCCATACTCGGCAACTATCGCTTGCCCGCTTGCGAGCTGTACGTGACCCTGGAGCCCTGCGCCATGTGCGCCGGGGCCATGATGCATGCGCGCCTGAGCCGCGTGGTGTATGGCGCAACCGATCCCAAGACGGGTACCTGCGGCTCCATCGTCAACCTGTTTGGCGAGGAAAAGCTGAACCACCACACCGAGCTGGTGGGCGGGGTGCTGGCGGAAGATTGCGGCCAGATGCTGAAGGAATTCTTTGCCGAGCGGCGCGCCCGCCAGAACCAGCAAAAGGCGGCGCAGGCGGAGGGCATGGAATGAGCGCGAATACCTTCAGCGACGCTTGCGCAATTCCCGCGGGCCTGGGCATTGCCATCGTCGCGCCGGGCGGCTATGCGCCTGACGAGGCCGCAGTCGAGCGTGGCGTCGCGTATCTGGAAAGCCTGGGTTGCGTCGTCCACAATTATTACGACCCGGCGGACAAGTACCAGCGTTTCGGCGGCACCGACAATGTCCGCGCGGCGCAATTGCATGCCGCTGCCAACGATCCGGACGTGCAGGTCGTCATGGCGCTGCGCGGTGGCTATGGCATGTCGCGGATCCTGCCGATGCTGGATTTTTCCATCCTTGCCGACAGCGGCAAGCTGTTCGTCGGCCACAGCGATTTCACCGCGCTGCACATGGGCTTGCTGGCGCAAGCCGGCGCGTCCAGTTTTGCCGGGCCCATGCTGTGCGGCGATTTCGGTTGCGCCAGCCGCAGCGACTACACCCTTTCGCATTTCTGGCAATGCCTGGGCAGCGACAGCCTGAACGTGTGCGTCGACGGTACGCCGCCGAACCCGGCGATCCAGACCGAGGGCGTGCTGTGGGGCGGCAATCTCGCCATGCTGACGCACCTGCTGGGCACGCCGTATTTTCCGCACATCGAGGGCGGCATCCTGTTTGTCGAGGATATCAACGAGCACCCTTACCGCGTCGAGCGCATGCTGCTGCAATTGCTGCATGCCGGCGTGCTGGGCCGGCAACAGGCGATTCTGCTGGGCGACTTTGCCAATTACCGCCTGAGCGATTACGACAATGGCTACGATTTCAATGCCATGCTGCGCTACATGCGCTCACGCGTGGCGACGCCGATTCTTTCCGGTTTGCCGTTCGGCCACATTGCCGACAAACTGACCCTGCCCGTGGGGAGCCGGGCGCAACTGGTTTCGCAAAAGAACAGCTTGCAGCTGCGGATGGATGCTTATCCCGTACTGAGGTCTTCGCGCAGCATCTGAGGCGCTGATCGGCGGCGTAAAGCTTGCGGAAAGGCAATGGCCTGTCTGGCCAGATGATGCCGGCCGCTCCTGCAAATGGTAAAATCGCAGGTTATTCAATTTGTTTTAAAGGCGTGTTCCCGTGCTTTCCACAGCCAACATTACCATGCAGTTCGGCCCCAAGCCGCTGTTTGAAAACATTTCCGTCAAGTTCGGCGATGGCAACCGTTATGGCCTGATCGGCGCCAACGGCTGCGGCAAATCCACCTTCATGAAAATCCTTGGTGGCGACCTCGAGCAGAGCGCCGGCACCGTCATGCTCGATCCCAACGAGCGCCTGGGCAAACTCCGCCAGGACCAGTTCGCCTATGAAGACAAGCGCGTGCTGGACGTGGTCATGATGGGCCATACGGAAATGTGGGCGGCGATGGAGGAGCGCGATGCGATTTACGCCAACCCGGAAGCCACCGACGACGATTACATGAAGGCGGCCGACCTCGAAGCGAGGTTTGCCGAATACGACGGCTACACCGCCGAGGCGCGCGCCGGCGAACTGCTGCTGGGCGTGGGCGTGCCGATCGAGCAGCACAACGGACCGATGAGCAATGTCGCGCCCGGCTGGAAGCTGCGCGTGCTGCTGGCGCAGGCGCTGTTTTCCAATCCCGACATCCTGCTGCTGGACGAGCCGACCAACAACCTCGACATCAACACCATCCGCTGGCTGGAAGATGTGCTCAACGAGCGCAATTCCACCATGATCATCATTTCCCACGATCGCCACTTCCTGAACCAGGTCTGCACGCACATGGCGGACATGGATTACGGCACGCTGAAGGTCTACCCGGGCAATTACGACGACTACATGCTGGCGTCGTCGCAGGCGCGCGCGCAGCAGATGGCCAACAATGCCAAGGCCAAGGAAAAGGTCGCCGAACTGCAGGATTTCGTGCGCCGCTTCTCGGCCAATAAATCCAAGGCGCGCCAGGCGACGTCGCGCGCCAAGCAGATCGAGAAAATCAAGGTCGAGGATGTCAAGCCATCCAGCCGCCAGAATCCCTTTGTCCGTTTCGAAGGCGAAAAGAAGCTGCACCGCCTTGCGGTGGAAACCGAGGGACTGTCCAAAGCCTATGACCACCAGCTCTTCAAGAATTTCAGCATCATGGTCGAAGCCGGCGAGAAAATCGCCATCATCGGCGCCAACGGTGCGGGTAAAACCACGCTGTTGCGCTGTATCGGCGGCGAGGACATTTGCGGCCTGGCTGCCGATCGCGGCCTTGTGAAATGGGCGGAAAATGCCAATGTCGGTTACATGCCGCAGGATCCTACCGAGGAGTTTGCCAACGGCAAAAACCTGACCGACTGGATGGGGCAGTGGACCCAGGAAGGCGACGATGACCAGGCGGTGCGCTCGATTCTCGGGCGCCTGCTGTTTGGTGGCGACGATGTGAAAAAGTCGGTGAACGTGCTGTCCGGCGGTGAAAAGGGTCGCATGATGTACGGCAAGCTGATGCTGGGCCGGCACAATGTCATGCTGCTCGACGAGCCGACCAACCACATGGACATGGAATCGATCGAGTCGCTCAACATCGCGCTGGAAAAATATGCCGGCACGCTGATCTTCGTGTCACACGACCGTGAATTCGTGTCGTCGCTGGCGACGCGCATCCTCGAAGTCAAGGATGGCGAAGTGATCGACTTCCAGGGCGGTTACGAGGAATATCTGGCGAGCCAGGGAATCGCCTGAAACGAAAGACCGGCAAGGCCCGGTGCCATTTTCCTGTCAACGGCCGCAAAGAAATTTGCGGCCTTTTTTTTTGCGGTGAACGACTGGAGAAAATTTATCGGCTCCTGAACTTTTGAGTCAAGCCTGCACTCATAACAATTGTCTTGTTGTTATCTATTTGTGTGAAGAGAAATTTTCTGCCTTCGCGCGAATCATCTGTTTCCGAGGACAAGCATGGCACAAAATCCGGCGCACGATCGCGCTTCCGATCCGTCGACACATCGCGGCATAGGGGGTGAAATCCACCAGCAAACCGATGCAGACCATCCGCCCCTGACCACCAACCAGGGGATTCCCGTATCTGACAATCAGAATTCGCTGCGCGCCAACCCGCGCGGGCCGACGCTGCTGGAAGATTTCGTATTGCGCGAGAAGATTTTTCACTTCGATCATGAGCGCATTCCCGAACGTATCGTCCATGCGCGCGGCACGGCAGTCCATGGTTATTTCGAACTGACCAGGTCGCTGGCGCAATATACCACTGCTAAAATCCTCACCGAAGTCGGGGTGAAGACCCCGGTGTTTACGCGTTTCTCCACCGTGGCAGGTGGCGCCGGATCCATCGATACGCCGCGCGACGTGCGCGGTTTTGCAGTCAAGTTCTACACCAAGGAAGGCAACTGGGATCTGGTGGGTAACAACATCCCGGTGTTCTTCATCCAGGATGCGATGAAATTTCCCGATGTCGTGCATTCGGTGAAGATGGAACCGGACCGCGGTTTTCCTCAGGCGGCCAGTGCGCACGATACGTTCTGGGACTTCATTTCGCTGACGCCGGAATCGATGCACATGATCATGTGGATCATGTCCGACCGCACCATCCCGCGTTCGCTGCGGATGATCGAAGGTTTCGGTGTCCATAGCTTCCGCTGGTCGACCAGAACGGTGCATCGACCTTCGTCAAATTCCACTGGCGACCCAGACTGGGACTGCAATCGACGCTCTGGGATGAGGCTGTCAAGATTGCCGGGGCCGATCCCGATTTTCACCGGCGCGACATGTTCGAAGCCATCGAAAAAGGGGATTTCCCGGAATGGGAACTGGCAGTGCAACTGTTTACGCAGGAAGATGCCGACCGATTTTCGTTTGACCATCTCGATGCCACCAAGATTATTCCAGAGGAACAGATTCCGCTGCAGGTAATCGGGCGCATGGTGCTGGACCGTTGGCCAGACAACTTTTTTGCCGAAACTGAACAAGTTGCGTATTGCCCGGCCAATATCGTGCCCGGGATCGACTTTTCTAACGATCCCTTACTGCAAGGGCGGCTGTTTTCCTACCTGGATACGCAACTGAAGCGGCTGGGGTCACCGAATTTCCATCAATTGCCGATCAATGCGCCGAAATGTCCGTTTGCCAACCACCAGCGTGACGGCCACATGCAGATGGCGTTGCCCAAGGGGCGCGTGGCCTACGAGCCGAATACGCTGGACGGCAATTCGCCGCGGGAAACGGCAACCAGCGGTTTTCGCAGCGCCGCCACCGCTGAAAACGGCGAACGCGGGCGCGTGCGGGCGGAAAGCTTTGCCGATCACTATAGCCAGGCACGCCTGTTCTACCGTAGCCAGACAGCCCACGAGCAGGCGCATCTTGCCTCTGCGCTGGTGTTCGAACTATCCAAGGTGAATCATGAGCATATCCGGCAGGCGATGGTCGCGCACCTGCGTACGATCGACGAAGACCTTGCGGGGCGCGTAGCCGCTGGCCTGGCAATGGACGACTTGCCGGCAGCTGCACCGCCAGCCGCTCCGGTGCAAGACATGGCGCTGTCGCCAGCGCTGCAGATCATCGGCAGGATGAAGGATACGCTGCAAGGGCGCGCAGTCGGCATTCTGGTCGCTGATGGCTCGGACGGGGCGATTGTCCGGAAGCTGAAGAAGGCGGCAATGGATGAAGGCGCGGGTGTCAAGATTGTTGCTCCCAAAGTCGGCGGCGCCAAGCTGGCGGACGGTACACTGCTGCCGGCCGATGGCCAGTTGCAGGGCACGCCGTCGGTGCTGTTCGATGCCGTCGCAATCGTACTGTCCGAGGAGGGCGCGCAACAGCTGTGCAAGGAGTCGGCTGCCATCGATTTTGTCAGCAACGCTTTCGTGCACCTGAAGGCTATCGCCGCCAGTGACGGCGCCAGGGCGCTGCTGGACAAGGCCAATGTGGTCCCGGATGCCGGGGTGGTGGCCGCGGATGAGCAGGCTTTCATCGCCGCGGCGCGCACCCGCCAGTGGGACCGCGAAGTATCGGTGCGCATGCTCCCCTGAATGCTCGCCATATGGCTTGGCGCCACCGGGGTGGGGTGGCGCAAGCGTTTTTCCTGCTCTGCGCGTGTCCGGCTGCGGGTTTTGACCGGAAATCTTGTATGCCCTCATAGGCATTGCCGATTGGCCATTGATTCCTCCTGCCATCGGCTTCATCTCCATCTGGCTTTATAATTCCACTCTTGTGGCATTACGCTTCACCTTTGTTTTAAGGCCAGCATGCAAACCCAGATCAAAACCATCGAATTTGAACGCCCGCAAATGGAAAGCGGCACTAGCTGCGTCGCCAATGCTTGGGCAAAAATCCCCGATACGCCTACACAGGAAGAGAAAGCGGTGCTAAAAGAGCGCATCCGCAGGCTGCTGAAAGAAAAGCAGGCAGTGCTGGTGGCGCATTACTATGTCGACGCCGACCTGCAGGACCTGGCCGAGGAAACCGGCGGCTGCGTCTCGGATTCGCTGGAAATGGCGCGTTTCGGCCGCGACCATCCGGCCAGGACCCTGGTGGTGGCCGGCGTGAAGTTCATGGGCGAGACCGCCAAGATCCTCAGCCCCGAGAAAACCATCCTGATGCCGGACCTGGATGCGACCTGCTCGCTGGATCTCGGCTGTCCCGCCGACGAATTCGCCGCTTTTTGCGATGCCCACCCGGACCGCACCGTGGTCGTGTACGCCAATACCAGCGCTGCGGTGAAGGCGCGCGCCGACTGGATGGTGACGTCGTCGATCGGCCTGGATATCGTCGCCCACCTGCATGCGCAGGGCAAGAAAATCCTGTGGGCGCCGGACAAGCACCTGGGCAGCTATATCCAGAAAAAGACCGGTGCCGACATGCTGCTGTGGCAGGGTTCCTGCCTGGTGCACGACGAATTCAAGGGCGTCGAACTGGACTTGCTGAAGAAGGAACACCCTGGCGCCAAGGTGCTGGTGCACCCCGAATCGCCAGAGGCAGTGGTGGCGCTGGCCGACGTGGTCGGCTCGACCTCGCAGCTGATTGCAGCGGCAAGAGATCTGGATGCGCAGGAATTCATCGTCGCTACCGACAACGGCATCCTGCACAAGATGAAGATGGCGGCGCCCGGCAAGGTGTTCATCGATGCGCCGACGGCCGGCAACAGCGCCACCTGCAAGAGCTGCGCGCATTGCCCATGGATGGCAATGAACGGCTTGCGCAACCTGGCCGAGGTGCTGGAAACCGGCCGCAATGAAATCCATGTCGATCCGGAAATCGGCCGCAAGGCTTACGTCTGCATAGACCGCATGCTGGATTTCGCGGCGAAAAAGAAAGCCAATGTGCGTCCCTCGGGCGACCTGGCGAAAGATCATCAACTGTTTTCCGGAATCGGACCTGCATGAGCACCCTGAGAAATTCCTTCGCGCCCTTCAATGCGGCGCTGGTGGCGGCATTCGAAGCGAACATCGTTGCCGCGATTGCCGAAGACGTCGGCACGGGCGACGTCACCGGTCTGCTGGTGCCTGCCCAGGAGCGGGTGAAAGCGCAGGTGGTGGTGCGCGAGCAGGCCGTGCTGTGCGGCGCGCCCTGGTTCGAGGGCGTCATGGCCGAGATCGATGGCAGCATCACGATCGCCTGGAAATATGCCGAAGGCGATCTGATGGCCGCCGACAGCGTCGTATGCACGATCGAAGCGCCGGCGCGCAGCCTGCTCACCGCCGAGCGTCCGGCGCTGAATTTCCTGCAACTGCTGTCGGGTGTGGCGACGGCGACGCGTCGCTATGTCGATGTCATCGCCGGCACCAGGGCGGCCATCCTGGATACCCGCAAGACCTTGCCAGGCCTGCGCCTGGCGCAGAAATACGCGGTGCGCGTAGGCGGCGGCAAGAACCAGCGCCTGGCGCTGTACGACGGCATCCTGATCAAGGAAAACCACATTGCCGCGGCCGGCGGTGTCGGTGCGGCCATGCGTGCCGCGCTGGCGCTGAATGCCGGGGTATCGATCCAGATCGAGGTGGAAAGCATCGCCGAATTGCAGGAGGCGCTGGCCGCCGGCGCGACCTCGGTCTTGCTGGATAACTTCAGCCTGGACATGATGCGCGAGGCGGTCGGCCTCACCGCAGGCCGTGCGATCCTCGAAGGATCGGGCGGCGTCAACCTCGACACCGTGCGCGCTATTGCCGAAACCGGCGTGGACCGCATTTCCATCGGCGGCCTGACCAAGGATGTGAAGGCGACCGATTATTCGCTGCGCATCGTCGGCTAAAACAGGCGTATAAAAAAACCGGCTGATGCTTCAGCCGGTTTTAGCGGAACCGGCGTTAGCCGGTTTTTTTGCGCGACGGCGTCAGCACCGTCGGCAGGGCCTTGGGCAGCGTGTCAGGATAATCGCGCGAGGAATGCAGGCCGCGGCTTTCGCGGCGTGACAGCGCGCTCTTGATGATCAGCGAAGCTACCGTTGCCAGGTTGCGCAATTCCAGCAAGTCCGGCGTGATGCGGAAATTGGCGTAGTACTCGTCGATTTCTTCCTTCAGCATGCGGATGCGGTGCTGGGCGCGCTCCAGCCGCTTGGTGGTGCGCACGATGCCGACGTAATTCCACATGAAGCGGCGCAGCTCTTCCCAGTTCTGCGTGATCACCACTTCTTCGTCGGCGTCGGTGACACGGCTTTCGTCCCAGTCGGGCAGGGCGACGGCTTGCGCGCGCGACTGCTGTTCGATATGTTGGGCGGCAGCGCGGCCGAGCACCAGGCATTCCAGCAGCGAATTGCTGGCCAGGCGGTTGGCGCCGTGCAGCCCGGTGTACGCAGTCTCGCCCACGGCATACAGGTTTTGCACGTCGGTGCGGCCGGTCAGGTCGGTGACCACGCCGCCACAGGTGAAGTGCACCGCTGGCACCACCGGGATCGGCTGCCGGGTGATGTCGATGCCCAGTTCCAGGCAGCGCGCGTAAATATTGGGGAAATGCTCCTTCAGGAATTCCGGGCTCTGGTGCGTGATGTCGAGGTCGACATGGTCCAGGCCGCGCTTTTTCATTTCGAAGTCGATCGCCCGCGCGACGATATCGCGCGGCGCCAGTTCGGCGCGCTCGTCATGCGCAGGCATGAAGCGCATGCCGGCCTTGGCGCCGGCTTCGAGGGGCAGCTTGAGCAAGCCGCCTTCGCCGCGCACCGCCTCGGAAATCAGGAAAGACTTGGCATAGGGGTGGTACAGGCAGGTCGGGTGAAACTGGATGAATTCCATGTTGGCGATGCGGCAGCCGGCGCGCCAGGCCATGGCGATGCCGTCGCCGGTGGCAGTGTCGGGGTTGGTCGTGTACAGGTAGACCTTGCCGGCGCCGCCGGTGGCCAGCACGGTCTGGTCGGCGGCCACGGTAATGACCTTGCCGCTGTCGCGGTCCTGGATGTACAGGCCGAGGCAGGTGGCGGCGCCTGGCTGCGCCCGGCCCAGCTTGGCGGAGGTGATCAGGTCGATGGCAAAATGGTTCTCCAGCAGCGTGATGTTGGGATGGCTGCGCACCTTCTGTTCCAGCGTCACCTGCACTGCGTGGCCGGTGGCGTCGGCGGCATGGATGATGCGGCGCTGGCTGTGGCCGCCTTCGCGTGTCAGGTGGTAGCCGAGCTCGGCTTCCTCGTCGCGGGTAAAGGGCACACCCTGTTCGATCAGCCATTCGATGCCGGCGCGCGCATGCTCGACGATGAAACGGGTGGCGGCTTCGTCGCACAGGCCGGCGCCGGCGACGAGCGTATCGGCAATGTGTTCTTCGTGGCTGTCATGGGAATCGAGCACGGCGGCGATGCCGCCCTGTGCCCAGTTGCTGGCGCCGTCCAGCAGGGAGCGTTTTGAAATGACGGCGACCTTGCGGGTCTTGGCAAGGTGCAGGGCGACCGACAGGCCAGCCAGGCCGCTGCCGACGATGGCGACATCGAATTTCATGATGGATATGTGGCTATGCGCAGAATGTGTTGCCGTGACTATAGACCTTTTTTGCCAATAATGCAGACCTTTGCCGGTGTCTTCATGCCTGCGATAATGCCGATGTAGACAAAACAGCAAAGCCGCAAAAACGCAAAAACGTCAGTCGCGGAAGGACAATGCGCAAATTTTTCAAATGGATTTCTTTCGTGCTGCTGGCGGCGCTGCTGCTGCTTGCCGCCGCGCTGCTGTGGTACCGCAGCGCCAGCCAGCCGCAGGTGGCCGGCAGCTTGCAGTTGCCGGGCCTGGCGGCGCCGCTGGAAATCGTGCGCGACGCCGCGGGGGTGCCGCATATTTATGCCGGCTCTGCCAATGATGCCTATTTCGGACTGGGCTTTGCGCATGCCCAGGATCGCCTGTGGCAGCTGGAACTGAATCGCCGCATTCCGGCTGGCCGCCTGGCCGAAATCCTCGGGCCGAAGGCGCTGCCGACCGACCGCTTCCTGCGCACGCTGGGCGTGCGCCGCAATGCCGAACAAATCCTCGCGCGCCTGGCGCCGGACACGCGCGCGGCGTTGCAGGCATATGCGGATGGCATCAATGCCTATCTTGCCACTCGCAGCGGCCCGCTGCCGCCGGAATTCATCCTCACCGGCACACCAGCGCCGGCGCCATGGGAACCGGTCGATTCGCTCGGCTGGCAAACCATGATGGCCTGGGACCTGGGCGCCAACTGGACGCAGGAAATCCTGCGCATGCGCCTGGCGCAGCGCTTTTCGGTGGCGCAGATCAATGAGTTGCTGCCGCCTTATCCGGGCGATGCGCCCGTGCCGACCCGGGATTATGCCGAGCTGTATCGCGGCCTGGACGGCATCGCCGAACAACTTGCGGCGCTGGCGCAGCAGGCGCCGCCGTCTTACGTCGAGGGCATGGGATCCAACAACTGGGTGCTGGCCGGCAGCCGCAGCGCCGGCGGCAAGCCCTTGCTCGCCAACGATCCGCATCTCGGCCTGGCGGCGCCGTCGCTGTGGTACCTGGCGCACCTGTCGGCGCCGGGCCTGGAAGTGGTCGGCGCTACCTTGCCCGGCCTCCCGGTAGTCGTGCTGGGGCGCAACGACCGCATCGCCTGGGGCTTCACGAATACCGCCCCGGATGTGCAGGACCTTTACCTGGAACGCCTTCGGTCCGGCGAGCCTGGCCAATATCGTACGCCTGACGGTTGGGCACATTTTCGCGAACGTGTTGAGATCATCCGGGTCAAGGGCGAACAGGACGTCCGTCTGACCGTGCGCGAGAGCCGCCATGGCCCCATCGTCAATGGCGCGTTGCCGAAAGTGGATGCGGCCGGACTGGATGCGGAAAAGTATGCCGTGGCTTTTGCCTGGACGGCGCTGCGCCCGGATGACATGACGCTGCAGGCGGGCCTGCGCCTGAACCTTGCGCGCAACTGGGACGAGTTCATCAACGCGCTGCAGGATTTCGGCGCGCCGCAGCAGAGCATGGTGTTTGCCGACGTCGATGGCAATATCGGCATGATTGCGCCGGCGCGGGTGCCGGTGCGCAAGGCAGGCAATGACCTCAGGGGCCTGGCGCCGGCGCCGGGTTGGGAGGCGCGCTATGACTGGGATGGTTTCATTCCCTTCGAGGCCTTGCCGCGCCGCTTCAATCCGGCGGCCGGGAAGATCGTCACCGCCAATCAAAAGATCGTCGACAGCGACTATCCCTATTTCATCACCAGCGAATGGACGCTGCCGTACCGCGCCGACCGCATTGCGGCCCTGCTCGATGCCGCGCCACGCCACGACCTCGACAGTTTTGCCGCCATCCAGCGCGATACGCTTTCTCCGGCCGTGAAAGAGTTGCTGCCGCTGCTGCTGCAATCCGCAGGCGGCGGCGCGCGTGAGCGCGCGGCGCGGGAACATTTGGCTGCCTGGGATGGCGACATGACGGCGGCACGCCCGGAGCCGCTGATCGCCACTGCCTGGCTGCGCATGCTGGCGCGCGAGATTTTCGCCGACGAGCTTGGCGAGGACCTGTTCCGCGATTACTGGGAATACCGCAATTTCCATCACGCGATGCGCAATGTCCTGCTCGACCGTGATGGCCAGGGGCGCTGGTGCGCGCGCGCCGGGCAGGACTCGGGCGATGGCGGCAATGCCTGTGCAGCCTTGCTGCCGCGCGCGCTGACGGCGGCGCTGGACGAGCTCGAACGTGATTACGGCAAGGATGTCGGCAAGTGGCGCTGGGGCGAAGCCCACGCCGCGCGCTCCGAGCACCGGACGTTCGGCAAGGTGGCGCTGCTGCAGCAGGCCTTCAATATCGAGGTGGAAAGCCCGGGCGACAATTTCAGCATCAATGTCGGCCGCAATCAGCCGCGCGACGCGGCCGCGCCTTTCGTCAATCGCCATGCAGCCAGCCTGCGGGCACTGTACGACCTCGGCGACATGGAAAAAACCCGGATCATGATTTCCACCGGGCAGTCGGGCAACGTGCTGTCGCCGTTGTACCGCAACCTGGCGCAGCCGTGGGCGCAGGGGCAATACATTCCCCTGCAGACTGTGCGCGAAACGGTGGGGCGCAATGCGCTGGGCACGCTGCGGCTGCTGCCGCGCCAGGGAGACTAGGGGACGTCAGGCACCCGGCACCGGCGTGACAGTCTGCGCTGCCTGGCGAGCGATCGCGCGCGCGTTTTCGGCGTCGCCGGCGCGCGCCAGCGCTACGCCCATGCGGCGCCGCGCGAAGGATTCCGGCTTGCCGAACAGGCGGATATCCACGCCCGGCAGCGCCAGCGCCGCGGCCACGCCTTCGAAGGCAATCGCTGCCTGCTCCAGCCGGCCATAGATCACCGCCGACGCCGCCGGGGTTGCCATTGCGGTATCCACCGGCAGGCCGAGGATTGCCTTGGCATGCAGCTCGAACTGGCTCTGGCGCTGGCTGGCCATGGTCACCATGCCGGTATCGTGCGGGCGCGGGCTGACTTCGGAAAACCACACCATGTCGCCCTTGACGAACAGCTCGACGCCGAACACGCCCAGGCCGCCCAGGTTGCCGGTGACGGCGGCGGCGATTTCGCGAGCGCGCTGCAGCGCCAGTGGCGCCATCGGATGCGGCTGCCATGATTCGATATAGTCGCCATGCTCCTGCAGGTGACCGATGGGTTCGCAAAAATGCGTGACGACATTGCCTTCGCCGTCGAGCGCGCGCACGGTGAGCTGGGTGATTTCGTAATCGAAGTCGACGAAGCCTTCGACGATGACGCGGCCGGCATCGACGCGGCTGCCGCTGGCGGCATATTCCCAGGCAGCGGCGATTTCATCCGGACCATCGATTTTCGACTGCCCCTTGCCCGAAGATGACATGACCGGCTTGACTACGCAGGGAAAGCCGATCTCGGCGCAGGCCTCCTGCAATTCCGCCAGGCTGCTGGCGAAACGGTAAGGCGAGGTCGGCAAGCCCAGTTCCTCCGCCGCCAGACGGCGGATGCCTTCGCGGTTCATGGTGAGCCAGGCCGCGCGCGCCGTCGGGATGACGCGGGCCTTGCCGGCATTCTCGAGTTCGACCAGCGTCGGCGTGGCGATCGCCTCGATTTCCGGCACAATCAGGTGCGGCTGCTCTTTCTCGATCAGGGCGGCCAGCGCGGCGCCGTCGGTCATGTCGATCACATGGGCACGGTGCGCGACCTGGTGGCCTGGAGCATTCGGGTAGCGATCGACGGCAATGACTTCGATGCCGAGGCGCTGCAGGGCAATGACGACTTCCTTGCCGAGTTCGCCGGCGCCGAGCAGCATGACCTTGACGGCGGAAGAAGAGAGCGGGGTGCCGAGACGGCGCGGCGTATTCTGGGACATGGCGGGGGCAACTGGTTGGTTCCGGGTGAAGGCGAGACATTACCAAATCCCGGGCGGTTTGGACAGGTCGGCAGGCCGTGGGCATGGATGTCAGGCGGCAGCTTTGGTTACAATGGGATCCATCATTTCATGAAATCCAGCAAGCTGCCCAACACCGTGACGACATTCGATCAAGATTCTTTCCCTGCACCCCAGCCGTTTCCGAGCAGCATTCCCTTTCTCGAAGACCTTGGCGTTGAATTCCTCGGCATGGGCAATGGCGAGGCGCAAGTTGCCCTGACGCTGGAACCGCGCCACATGAACAGCTGGCAAGTGGCCCACGGCGGCCTGACCATGACCATGCTGGACGTGGCGATGGCCATGGCAGGACGCTCGCACGCCCCGGATCTGCAAGCCAGCGTGACGGTGGAAATGAAAACCAGCTTCATGCAGGCCGGCGGCCAGCCCGGCGATCGCATCGTCGCCAGGGGCAGGGTGCTGCATCGCTCCACCTCCATGAGCTTTTGCGAAGGCGAACTGTGGAATGGCGACAGGCTGGTTGCCAAGGCCATGGGAACCTTCAAGTACCTGCGGCGCGCCGACGCGGGCAAGCGCGCCGCAAGCAAGAGCTGATGGACTGGCGCATCGACCTCGGCGCCTGGACTGCGCAGGAAGCGCTGGCGCGGCCCTTGCGAAGCGAGGTGTTCATCGTCGAGCAGCAGGTGCCGGTGGCGCTGGAATGGGACGAGATGGATGCCGTTTCACTGCACGCCATCGTCTTCGACGGCGCGGGGAATGCGGTCGGCACGGGCCGGCTGCTGCCGGATGGTCATATCGGCCGCATGGCGGTGCGGCGCGACGTGCGCGGCCAAGGTGCTGGCGCGGCGCTGCTGGCGGCGCTGATGGAGGCCGCGCGCCGGCGCGGCCAAAGTGAAGTAAGGCTGAACGCGCAAGTGCACGCCCGCGGATTCTATGAACGCTTCGGCTTCGCCGCCGAAGGCGACACGTTCGACGACGCCGGCATCGCGCATGTGCACATGCGCTGCCGGCTGGACTGATGCGCGCCTGCCGCGGCGGCGTGCCGGCCTGGCGGGGTCAGCGCAGCATGCGTTCGCACAGCTGCGGTTCGTCGTTGGCGGCCAGCCTGACCACGGTCGAGGCGCGCGTGCCGTAATCGGACGATTCGATGTACACCGCCGACAGCAGCCGCTCCAGTTCCAGGCTGACGCCGGTTTGCGGCAAGCGGCAATCCGAGGCCGGGGTCGCGTCGGTCAGCATTTCGAAATAGGCGTCTTCCGGCGCGCACTGGCACAGCAGGCTGGAAAATTGCGCCTTGGTGCGCACCACCTTAGGCCAGTTGGCGTCCAGACCGGCATTGGAAAGGCCGTATACGCCCGGCGCCAGCGGCTGGCCGTTGCGCGCATCGTCACCGGCGCGATTGGAATACCAGATCAGTTGCTCGCGGTCGCCCACCAGCAGGTTGAAACCATTGTATTGCCCGGCATCGCCGGCGATGCGTCCGACGTATTGCGTGGGGCTGTCGCTGCCGGCCAGATAGTCTCGCGGCGAGGCGGCCGCGCGTCGGCGCGTCCTGGCGGTTGTCTGCCGGCGCGCGGACATTGGTCACCGTGGCAAAGCGGCCGTCGCGGGTAATGCCCATCCAGGTGCCGCCGCCCTTGAGGTCGCGCCCGGCATATACATGCGGGTGGTCAGTCCACCAGTCGGCGGGAGCGGCGGGGCGGTCATAGAATTCGTCGCGATTACCGGCTGCAACCAGCGGAAAGCCGGGAATGACTTGCCACGCAAATACGATCAGGCACATGAGCTCACATCCAAAAAATATTCCAGGTGGCGTTCGCCGTCGATCAGCGCATCCAGGGCGGATACGCTGACCGCTTGCTGCAACAGCGTGTCGAAGCCATCGGGAATGTTGAGATAAGTTTCCATCCAGGTGTGCCGCCCGTCCTTGGCTTGCGGGCGGCGCTTGAGTGCGGCGGCGACGCCGCTGCGGCTTGCCAGCGCCTGCTGCATCGTCGCGACGCGCGCCTGCAGCGCTTCGGCATGCGCGCAGTCGACGCGGTAATAGACGTACAGGTCCATGCGGCTTCAGCGAACGGCGGCAAAATGCGACGTCACGGATGCGGCGCGCATTCAGGACGGGTCCGGCAGCGCATAGGGCAGGGGCTGGAACTGCAGCGTTGGTCCGGCGGCGCTGCCCAGGCGGATGGCGCCTGCCTCGGCGGCGGCCGTCTGGAGTTCGACCAGCAGGGCGAATTCACCGGCGCCGGCGCGTTCGGCATTGACCACCATGCCGCAGGGCTGGTCCGGCGCGCCCTCGGCATAGACTTCCATGCCGGCTGCGACCGGCGCAGGGGCTGTGTCCGTGTCGCCTGCCAGCGTGGCGGCCAGCGTGCGGCGCTTGAGCTTGCCGAGGTACTGGCTGCGCGCGACGATTTCCTGGCCGGGATAGCAGCCCTTCTTGAAACTGACGCCACCGATGAGTTCGAAGTTGACCATTTGCGGCACGAATTTTTCCTGGGTCGCCTGCACGATGCGCGGCACGCCGGCCTGGATGTCCGCCAGCCGCCACAGTTCGGCGCCGGCCGGCGCCAGCGCCTGTGCCAGTTGTGGCCAGGCTTGTGCGGCCTGCTCGGGTGTGGCGAGCCATTGGTAGCGCGGCGCACCGAATGCATCGGCCATGCGGATCAGGCAGCCGGCGTCGCCGTCCACCTTGGCGTAAGGTGCGTCCGGCAAGGTCGCGAACCACGGTGTCAGGGTGGCGCCGGCTGCCGCGCCGCCAAGGCCGAGCGCCACCTTCGCCGCCGAGGTATCGGCTGCCTTGACCTTGGCGCGCAGGATATACATTTGCAGGCGCTTTTGCACGGCGGCCTGCAATTCACGCGGCACTTGCACGAGAATGGCGCCATCGGCGGCGCGCCAGTACAGCAGGCTGGCCAGCATGCGTCCCTTGGGCGAGCAGTACGCCGCCAGCCTGGCTTCCTGCTGGCCGAGGTGTTCGACATCGTTGGTCAGCTGGCTGTGCAGGAACCCGGCCGCATCGTCGCCGCTGAAGGCCATCAGCCCGAGATCGGTCAGTGGCGCGATGAATCCGGCGGCAGCCTGGGCGGGCAACAGCGCAGGGGAAGCAGTGGGAGCGCCGCTCGCAGCGGCCGGGTCAAAACGGTAACCCTGTTCTTCCAGAAATTGCTGCCAGTCTTGCATGGAGATGTCATCCCGTTCAAAAAAACGCCCGGCCGCCGCATCAAAAGCCTGTCAATGCGATTATCATAAGGGCCATTTGTTCATCGGCCTTTTCCCTTGGCGACAGCCGTTGCCCGGAAAAGGGTTGCCTTCATTATAGATGCGTCGCGAAATTTTCGTCGGCAGTCGCGGCGCGGCGCCGGACTGAAGATTGCGGCGCATGGTTGCGGCACTGCCGCGCGTGCATATGCTCAGAAAAATCGTCGTCACTTTCATCATGATCAGCCTGCTGGCTGCTGCTGCAGCAGCCTGGTGGGCGACCGCACCGATTCTTACCGCCGGCCAGCCGGCGCAGCCGTTTGAAATTTCGTCGGGCAGCAGCCTTGGCGCTGCTGCTGACCAGATCGATGCCGCCGGCGTGCCGCTGAACCGAACCTTGTTCATCCTGCTGGCCAGGCTCTCGGGCAAGGGAGCGAAAATCAAGGCGGGCAGCTATGAACTGAAGCCGGGGGCCTCGCCGCTGGCATTGCTGGACCAGCTGGTGCGCGGCGAACACGCGCAGGAAGCGCTGGTCATCATCGAGGGCTGGACTTTCCGCCAGATGCGCGACGCCATTGCTGCCCATCCGGGGCTGCGCCATGACACTGTCGGCCTGTCCGAAAAGGAGCTGCTGGCGAAGGTTGCGCCCGGGAACAAGGCCGCAGAGGGACTGTTTTTCCCCGATACCTATCGTTTCGCCAAGGGCGCCAGTGAATTGCAGATTTATCGCCAGGCGCACCAGCAACTCGCCAGGCGCCTGGAAAAGGCCTGGGCGGAGCGCGACCCGTCGCTGCCGTACAAGACCCCCTATGAAGCGCTGATCATGGCGTCGATCATCGAGAAGGAAACCGGCGCCGAGGCCGAGCGTTCCCTGGTGGCCGCGGTGTTCATCAACCGCCTCAGGATCGGCATGCTGCTGCAGACCGATCCGACCGTCATTTACGGCATGGGCGACAAGTTCCAGGGCAATATCCGCAAGCGCGACCTGCAAACCGATACGCCGTACAATACCTATACCCGTGCTGGTCTGCCACCGACGCCGATTTCCCTGCCCGGCGCCGCGGCGCTGGCGGCGGCCTTCAATCCGGCACGCAGCGACGCGCTGTATTTCGTGTCGCGCGGCGATGGCAGCAGCCACTTTTCCACCAACCTGAACGACCACAACAGGGCGGTCAACAAATATCAGCGATGAGCGGGCGATCCAGCATGCAGGCAGGCCAGAACCGGGGCAAATTCATCACCTTCGAAGGCATCGACGGCGCCGGCAAGTCGACGCATATCGCTTTCGTGGCAGAGTGCCTGCGCGCGCGCGGCATCGATCCCGTGGTCACGCGCGAGCCGGGCGGCACGGCACTGGGCGAGCAATTGCGCGAACTGTTGCTGCACCGGTCCATGCACCTGGAAACCGAGGCGCTGCTGATGTTCGCGGCACGCCGCGAACACCTGGCGGAAGTAATCGAGCCGGCGCTGGCGCAGGGGCGGTGGGTGATCTCGGACCGCTTCACCGACGCCTCGTTCGCCTACCAGGGCGGCGGCCGCAAGCTGCCTCTGGAAAAGCTCGAAGCGCTGGAACAATGGGTGCATCCGCACTTGCAGCCGGACCTCACCCTGCTGTTCGACGTGCCGCTGGAGGTGGCCCGGGCGCGCCTCGACGCGGCGCGCGCGCCGGACAAGTTCGAGCAGGAGCGGGCGGAATTTTTTGCCGCGACGCGGGCGGCTTACCTGGCGCGCGCGCGCAGTTTTCCGGAACGGTTCCGCGTGATCGACTCGAGTCGCAGCATCGACGCTATTCGCAAGCAACTTGAAGAGATCATTGCAAGTATTTGATTTAAAAAGGATTTCAATATCCGTCTCAATATTGAAGTGGTTTATTTGAAATCGCGTATAACCAATTGATTTTCAATGAGTATTGACATTTTTCCGTGGCAGGAAGGGGATTGGCAGCGCCTGCAGCAGATGCGTGCCCGCCTGCCGCACGCCATCCTGTTTCATGGCCCGGTCGGCATCGGCAAGACGCAGCTGGCTGAACAGTTTGCGCAGTCGCTGCTGTGCGAGGCCCCGGCTGCCGATGGCCGCGCATGCGGCGGCTGTGCCTCCTGCGGCTGGTTCGTGCAATACAGCCATCCGGATTACCGGCGCGTGCGGCCGGAAGCGCTCGATGTCCTTGAGGGTGCCAAGGCCGGCGCCGATGACGAGACCGCTGGCGGCGACGATGCTGGCGAAGGCAAGAAATCCGGCAAGTCCGCCAAAACGCCGTCGAAGGAAATCCGTGTCGAGCAAGTGCGCGGGCTGGCCGATTTCGTCAATATTTCCACCCACCGCCGCGGCAAGCGCGTCATCCTCCTGTACCCGGCCGAAGCCTTGAATGGCGTTTCTGCAAATGCCTTGCTGAAAACGCTGGAAGAGCCGCCGGCGGACACGGTATTTTTGCTGATTTCCAACAGTATCGACCGCTTGCTGCCCACCATCCTGTCGCGTTGCCGCAAGTTTGCCCTGGCGCTGCCGCCCCCCGCGCAAGCGCTGGCGTGGCTGAAAACGCAGAACATCGCCGATGCCGAAGCCTGGCTGGCCGAGCAGGGCGGCGCGCCGCTGGCGGCGCAGGCGCTGGCGCAAAGCGGCGACCGGGAAAGCCTGGAAGAATTCCTCAAGCTGCTGGCGCAACCCGGCGTCGACGCTGCCCTCAAGACTGCCGACCGCCTGCAGAAAACTGCGCCCGTTCAGCAGGTTGAATGGCTGCAGCGCTGGCTGTACGACCTGATTTCTGTAAAACTCGCCGGAAAAGTGCGGTATTATCCTCGTTACCGCAAGGAACTAGTCGCGCTTGGCGGGCGCATCGACACCCCTCTGCTGCTGCAGGCCCTGAAAGCGGCTGCCGAAAGGAGGGCGATTGCTGCGCATCCCCTGTCGCCGAAGCTGTTTAGCGAAGACCTGTTGCTGGATTATGCAAGACTGGTTTCCTGAAATAATTCTAGAAAGGGATGTCCATGGCTGAGACCCCCGTTGCCAGTCCCGGCGCCGCAGTCGCCAGGCCGTCGGTGCTGTCGCTGGCGATCAAGGAAAAATCGGCGCTGTATGCCGCCTACATGCCGTTTTTGATGAACGGCGGGATATTCGTGCCGACGAACAAGAGCTACAAGCTGGGCGACGAAATCTACCTGATCCTGACCCTGATGGAAGACCCAAACAAGTACCCGGTTGCCGGCAAGGTGGCCTGGGTTACCCCCGCCGGCGCCAATAACAACCGTGCGCAAGGCATCGGCGTGCATTTCCCGGACGACGAAAGCGGCGTGCGGGTGCGCCAGCGCATCGAGGAAATGCTCGGCGCGGCACTTGGCTCGGCGCGCGCGACCCACACCCTGTAAACCTGCGCGGGCGTTAGAATAACGCCCATGTTCATCGATTCCCATTGCCACATCAATTTTCCGGAGCTGGCCGAGCGCCTTCCGGAAGTGTTTGCCACCATGGCGGAAAACCGCGTCAGCCATGCGCTGTGCGTGTCGGTCGACCTGCCTGCCTTTCCGCAAGTGTTGGCGCTGGCCGAGCGCTACCCCAATGTGTATGCGTCTGTTGGTGTGCATCCGGACTACGCCGACACGCCCGAGCCGGATGTCGAACAGCTGGTGCGCCTGGCTGATCATCCCCGCATCGTTGCCATCGGCGAAACCGGGCTCGACTATTACCGCCAGGAAGGTGGCGCCGCCGCACTGGAATGGCAGCGCGCACGCTTTCGCACCCATATCCGCGCTTCGCGCGCGACCGGCAAGCCGCTCATCATCCATACCCGCGCTGCTGCGGAAGACACCATCCGCATCATGCAGGAAGAGGGCGCCGGCACCGATGCCGGCGGCGCCGGCGGGGTGATGCACTGCTTTACCGAATCGCAGGCGGTAGCCGACGCCGCCATGGCGATGGGCTTTTATATTTCCTTTTCCGGCATCGTTACCTTCAAGAGCGCGAAGGAATTGCAGGCAGTGGCGCTATCCGTGCCGCTGGAAAGGATGCTGATCGAAACCGATGCTCCCTACCTCGCGCCCGTACCCCATCGCGGCAAGATGAACCAGCCAGGCTGGGTCAGGCACGTCGCCGAATTTCTGGCCACGCTCAAGGGCCTGCCGCTGGAGCAGGTGGCGCAGCAGACGAGCGACAATTTTTTTCAGCTGTTCAGGATAAGCCGTCATGACGCATGATGCATTCAAATCCCTGGCGCGCGGCGCGCGCATGCTCGTGCTGATCGCGGCCTGGCTGCCGCTGACGGTAATGGCCGGCGCCTATGAAGACTTTTTCACCGCGGTATACGCCGACAATGCCGCCGGCATGCGCTCGCTGCTGCAGCGCGGACTCGACCCCAACCTGATCGAGCCCAATCGGGGCGACACCGGCCTGATAATCGCCGTGCGCGAAGGTTCGATGAAGGTAGCCGAAGTGCTGATCAATGCGCGCGGCATCGACCTGGAGGCGCGCGCGCGCAATGGCGATAACGCCCTCATGGTGGCGGCATTCAAGGGCAACCGCACGGCGGTCGAGCTGCTGCTGGCGAAGGGTGCGGCAGCCGGTCGGCCAGGCTGGTCGGCGCTGCATTACGCCGCGGCCAGCGGCAGCAACGAGATCGTCAGCTTATTGCTGGGCAAGGGGGCGGACGTCAATGCCGCTGCGCCGAACCGCACCACGCCGCTGATGATGGCAGCGGGAGAAGGGCATATCATGACGGTCAAGCTGCTGCTGGACAGTGGCGCCGATCTCGGGCGCAAGAATGACCACGGCATGAATGCGCTCGACTTTGCCACCCGCAGCGGTCACAAGGATATCCAGGAAGGGCTGGTCTGGCGCATGAAGCGCGCCGGCCAGCAGTAGATAAGTACTCCAGGAGATCGCGGCTCAGCCGCCGATGCGGTCGCCCCAGATGGAGAAATGCTGGCTTGCGACTTGCGTGGTGAAGTAGGCCTGCAGCGTGGCCAGTTCGAGCGCCACTTCCGCGGGAAAACCCTTGCGGTCGCCGCGCTCGTCGATCATGAGTTCGTTCAGGTATTTTTCGCAGGCGGCCGGATGATGCCACAGGCTGGCCAGCCTGTTGGCAATGCGGGCATACTGGATCACCAGCTGGCGCGGTCGCACTTCCTCCGGCAATTCCTGCACCCAGGGCAGCAGCAGGCGGATATCAGGCTTGGCTTCACTCGTCGTCGGGCGGTGCGCCTGCCAGTTCTTCGCCAGCGAACGCGGCGGCGGGATGTCCTGCCAGGTGCTGTTCTGCACTTCCTCTACCGAGAGTTTTTCAAAAGGGATGTCTGCCATGCTGGGCTCCGGCTGCTACTGGGGGCAAGGTCTGGGCCTGGACCAGATTCCGTCGCCGAATTTCGTGTTTGATCGGATACTTCCGGCATTTATACCATCTTGGCGCATTCCAGGCGAGCGCAATCGCCGCAACCGCCAGGGCGTGCCTCAGCCGGCCAGCAGCCGGTGCAGGTTGCAGGCATCCTGCCAGGCGGCACTGACAGGGTTGCCCCACGCTGCGGCACGCAGTTCGTCAGTCGATTTCTGCGCATAGGCCGCCAGCAGGCGGGCGGCAACGCCGATATCCGGCTGCACCGGGCCGCAGAATGCCACCACGTCGGCGCGCTGCAGCAGCAAGGTGGGAAAATTCTCGATGTCGATGTCGCCGACCAGGTCGGCATGGTCTTCGACATCGATCCACAGGAAATGCTTTTCCGGGTGGCGTATGGCAAGCTCGTCGAAGGCCGGGCGATAAGTTTTGCAGACATCGCACCAGGCGGCGCACAGGCAGGCGACGATCCAGCCGCCGCCGTCGAGGTGCGCGCGGGCACGGTCGATTTCATCCTGATCGAAAGTAATCGCAGTCATGGGCGCTATTTTAGGCGTTTCCGCGCAGCCTCGTCCACGCGCGCGCCGGCGCGGGTAAAATATCACCATGTCCACCATACTCGCCATAGAAACCTCCGCCGAGCTTGCTTCGGTTGCCTTGCTGCAGGACGATCGCGCGACCGTGCGCGAATCTGCCGGGGTGCAGACCCATTCGGATGCCGTGCTGCCGCTGGTGCAGGCGGTTCTCGCGCAAGCCGGGATCACGCTGGCGCAATGCGATGCGCTGGCCTTCGGCAGCGGCCCCGGCTCGTTTACCGGCGTGCGCACCGCGGCCGGCGTGGTGCAGGGGCTGGCGTTCGGCAGCGGCCGGCCGGTGATCCCGGTGGTCACGCTCGAGGCGATGGCGCAGGCCTGTTTCGAACGCTGCGGCGCGGCCAGCGTCCTGGCCGTGCTCGATGCGCGCATGGGCGAGGTCTACTGGGCGCAGTACCGGCGCCGTGACAACGGCTGGGAGAGCGTGACGGCGCCGATGCTGTCGGCGCCTGCCGACGTGGCGCCACAGGGCGAGGTACTCGCCTGCGGCAACGGCTTGCATGTCTATGCGGCGGAATTCGCAGGCACGGCCTTTGCCGCCGGCGCCGTCCCGGATGTGATGCCGCACGCGCTGCAGGTTGCCCGGCTGGCGCAGCAGGCGCATGCGCGCGGCGAAGCGCTGCCGGCGCATGCGGCGCAACCCTTATACCTGCGCAACAAGGTGGCGCTGACCACCAGCGAGCGCCTGGCGCGCGCGGGAGCGGCGTCGTGAACCCGGCACAGCTTTCCGGCAGCCTCGCGGGCTTGCCGCGACTGCGCTTTGACGCGATGCAGGCGGCCGATATCGACGAGGTCATGACGATCGAACGCAGTGTCTATCCACATCCCTGGACGCCGGGAAATTTTCTCGATTCGCTTTCCAGTGGCTACGAAGCCTGGCTGGCGCGCGAGGCGGATCAGCGGCTGGCGGGCTATTTCCTGGCGATGCCGGCAGTGGATGAAATGCACCTGCTGAACATCAGCGTCCGTGCCGACTTGCAGGGCTGCGGACTCGGCCGCCTGATGCTGGACCGCGTCGCCGAGCTGGCCGTGGCGCAGGGCATCGGCTCGGTGCTGCTGGAAGTGCGGCCGTCCAACCTGCGCGCGCTGGCTATCTACGAGCGCTTCGGTTTTGCCCGCATCGGCCTGCGCAAGGCTTATTATCCCGTCACTGCCAACGGCCGCGAAGATGCCATCGTCATGAGGTTGCCGCTATGACGACGAATGCATCCAGGCGCGCGCGCTATCTGACGGAAATGGGTATCGGCCCCGCCTGGCGCCTGCGCGATGCGCCGCCGGCGGCGGCCTTGTCCGGCGCCGCGCCCGCTGCAACGGACGCCGCGGATGAAGCGGTCGCAACCGCAGCCGACACTGCGCCGCAGGCTGCCGTCAGTGCAGCGCCGGCAGTTGCGGCGCGGCCCGCTGCGGCTGCTGTTGCCACGCCGGCACGGGCACCGTTGCCCGCTCCCGAAGACGATGTGCCGTCCTGGGTACTCGAGGACGGTGGCGCCGGGGATGAAGAGCATGCGCGCTTTGCGCCAGCCGGCATGCCCGGGCCCGAGGAGGAACAGCACGCGCAGGTGGCCTCGGAAGCAGCAGGCATTGCCGTCATGGACTGGGATGCCTTGCAGGCCGCCGTGACGGCCTGCACGCGCTGCGACCTGTGCCGCGGCCGCACGAATACGGTGTTCGGCACTGGCGACCGGCAGGCGCGCTGGCTGTTCGTCGGCGAAGGTCCGGGACGCAACGAGGACTTGCAGGGCGAGCCCTTCGTCGGGCCGGCCGGCAAGCTGCTCGACAACATGCTGGCGGCAATGGGTCTGCGGCGCGGTGACAACGTCTATATCGCCAATGTCGTCAAGTGCCGACCGGCCGGCGCCGACGGTCGCGACCGGCCGCCGGCGCCGGCGGAAGCCGAGGCGTGCAGGCCCTACCTGGAACGGCAGATTGCGCTGATCCGCCCGGACGTGATCGTTGCGCTGGGCAAGAGCGCCGCGCTGGCGCTGCTGCAGGCAGATCCTGATGCCTCGGTGGCATCGATGCGCGGGCGCGTGCACAGGCATGCGGGTGTGCCCCTGGTGGTGACCTATCACCCTGCCTATCTGCTGCGCGCGCCAGGCGACAAGAGCAAGGCCTGGCGCGACCTGTGCCTTGCCATGGCCAGCCATGCCGAAGCCGCTGCCGCCCGCGCTGCCGGCTGACGCACCGGCGCCCACCTGCCAGCAGCGCTTTCACAAACGCTGGGGCCATCTGCGCGACACGCATGTGCGCGCGCTCGCGTGGCTGCTCGATTCGCCCGGCCTGCTGGACCCGGATGCGCCGCAATGGCGCGCCCAGGTCGCGGTGCAGGAAGCGCTGGCGCCGGCGCAAGTGACTTGGCTGGAGCGCCTCGACCAGGCGCCGCACGACTTGCATGAATTTCTCGAACTGCAACCGTTGACCCGCCTCGGCCGCTACGCCGAACGCCTGCTGGCGTACTATTTGCGCGCCTGCGGCATCCTGTACGCGCAGGGTGTGCAGGTCCGCAGCGACAGTGGCGCCACCGTCGGCGAGCTGGATTTTCTGTTATGGCAAGGCGACGCGCTGGTGCATTGGGAATTCGCCACCAAGCTGTACCTGCTCGAACCGGAAGGAGCCGGGCAGAGCGGCGATTATTTCATTGGCCCGAATCTCGCCGATACGCTCGGCGCCAAGCTGGGGAAGGTGTTTTCCCGCCAGCTCAGGCTGCCGCAGCACCCGGATGCACAGCGGCACCTGCCGCAGCCGGTAGCCCGTTCGCTGGCCCTGATCAAGGGTTGGCTGTTCTATCACCGGCGCGCGCCGGCCGGCTTGCAGGCCGCCGGCGTGGCTGCCGCCCATTGCCGCGGTTTCTGGTGCGAACTGGCGGAACTCGACGAACTGGCGTTTGCGCATGCGCTGATCCTGCCGCGCCTGGAGTGGCTGGCGCCCGCCAGCGTGGATGCGGCGCAGGCGCTGGATCGCCGGAGCCTGGGCGCGGCGCTGACAGCGCATTTTGCAGAGGACAACATGCCGGTGCTGGTGGCGCTGCTGGCGCCGCCCGATGAAAGCGGCATGGCGCGCGAGTTTGCGCGCGGTTTCATCGTCTCCGACGACTGGCGTGCGCGCGCCGGCGCCCGCCGCCGCCCTGGTCTGGCCGGCTGAGGCGGGCGTCGGACGGCCGACTACTCAATGCTTGGATTCGCCGATCAGCGACAGCGAGTCGCGCTCGCGCTGGTTGCTGGCGTGACGCCGCATGATCAGCAGCATGATGGCGGCAACGAAAGCGCCGAATATGATAATGACGGTATTGACGCTCATGTCCATCCAGATCATCACCGCGTACAGCACCAGCATCGACAATACCGAGAGATTTTCATTGAAGTTCTGCACGGCAATGGAGTGGCCGGCGCTCATGAGCACGTGACCGCGGTGTTGCAGCAGGGCATTCATGGGCACGACGAAAAAGCCGGCCAGCGCGCCGATGAAGATCAGCAGAGGGTAAGCGACCCAGACCGAACTTACCAGGGTCATGGCCATGACGGCAATGCCCATGGCGATCCCCAGCGGCATCACGCTCAGGGATTTCTTGAGCGGCACGAAACCCGCGGCTGCCACCGCGCCGATGGCAATGCCGACCGCGACTACGCCCTGCAGCACGGCCGCTTCGTCCAGGGGCATTTGCAGCGCGTGTTCCGCCCATTTCAGTACGATGAACTGCAGCGTCGCGCCGGCGCCCCAGAACAGCGTCGTCACCGCCAGCGAGATCTGCCCCAGGCGGTCTTTCCAGAGCACGCTGCAGCAGTGGGCGAAATCGCTGATCAGCTTGAGCGGGCTACGTTCCTGGTGCTGGTAGCGTGCGCCGGTATCGGGAATGTTCAGGTTGAACAGTGAAGCTGCCACATAGATCACCATGATGATCATGAGCGCCGCTTCCGCAGGCGTATCGATGCCGGTGGAAATCAGCGGGAAATCGAATCCCAGCATGCGTTCGGATATGACCGGATTGACCAGGGCGCCGCCCAGCATCGTGCCGAGCACAATCGAGGAAACCGTCAGCCCTTCGATCCAGCCGTTCGCGGCCACCAGGCGTTCCGGCGGCAGCAATTCAGTGAGGATGCCGTACTTCGCAGGGGAGTAGGCGGCGGCGCCGAGGCCGACCACGCCATAGGCGACCAGCGGATGCACGTCGGCGAACATCAGGGCGCAGCCGGCGATCTTGATGAGATTGGTGATGAACATCACCCGACCCTTGGGCATGGAGTCGGCGAATGCGCCAACCAGTGCGGCCAGCAGCACGTAGGAGAGGACGAAAAACAGCTTCAGCAACGGGGTCATCCACTCCGGTGCGTTCATGAATGTCAATACGGCGATGGCGACGATCAGGAGCGCATTGTCGGCGAGCGAAGAAAAAAACTGCGCCGCCATGATGGTATAAAACCCGCGATTCATTCGCATTATTGAGCTGTTCGGATAAATTCTAAGCGTCGTTTATACCATGAAATAGTGTCCAAACCGTGAATCCGCGCCTCCGGGAATGCTGCAGTCCGGTAAAATAATGGGGATATCGCTTCCTTCCATGTCCTTCATTCATGCCTCGCCCACTGCAAGCCACCATCGACATTTCCGCACTGAGACACAACTTGACGGTCGCGCGCCGGTGTGCGCCGCAGGCCAGGGCATGGGCAGTGGTCAAGGCAAATGCTTACGGGCATGGACTGGAGCGCGGCATGCGCGGCTTTGCCGCGGCCGACGGCCTGGCGCTGATCGAAACCGAAGGCGCTGCGCGCTTGCGCGAACTTGGTTGGCAAAAGCCCATCCTGCTGCTGGAAGGGATGTTCGAGGCAACAGATATGCAATTGGTTGCGCAGCATCGCATCGACATTGCGGTGCATTGCGAAGAGCAGATCCGCATGCTGGAACTGGCGCCGCCGATGGCGCCGGTGAATGTCCATCTGAAGCTCAACAGCGGCATGAACCGCCTCGGCATCGCGCCCGACGCATTCGCCGCCGCCCATGCCAGGCTGCGGGCGTGCGCGGCGGTCGGGGAAATCGGCACGATGACCCATTTCGCCAATGCCGAGAACGCCGCCAATCCCGGCATGCCGCTGGCCGAACAGCTGGCGCGCTTCGAACACGCCACCGGCGGCATGGCGGGACCGCGCAGCCTGTCCAATTCCGCCGGCGTGCTGCTGCATCCGCGGGTGCAGGCAATGGCCGACTGGGTGCGCCCGGGCATCATGCTGTACGGCGCCACGCCCGGTGGCGGCGATGCCGCCGGTTTCGGCCTGCGGCCGGCAATGACGCTCGCCAGCCGCATCATCGGCGTGCAGCGGATCGCGCCGGGCGACACGGTCGGCTACGGCAGCCGCTTCGTTGCGCGCGCGCCGATGACGGTGGGCGTGGTCGCCTGCGGCTATGCCGACGGCTATCCGCGCCATGCGCCGGACGGCACCCCGGTGCTGGTCGAAGGCGTGCGCACGCGCCTGCTCGGCACCGTGTCGATGGACATGATCAGCGTCGACCTGACCGACGTGCCGGGCGCCGGCGTCGGCAGCGCCGTGACCCTGTGGGGCGAAGGCTTGCCGATCGATGAGGTGGCCAATGCCGCCGGCACCGTCGGTTACGAATTGATGTGCGCGCTGGCGCAGCGGGTGCGCGTGGTCGAGCGCGACGACGGCTGAATGCCGTGCCGGCAGAAACGGATGGAAGACTGACATGGCCAAGCCCAAGACCAATTACACCTGCACGGAGTGCGGCGGCGTTTCCGCCAAGTGGGCCGGCCAGTGCCCGGCCTGCGGCCAGTGGAACACGCTGGTGGAAACCGTGGTGGAAGCGGGTGGCAACCGTTACTCGGCGCAGCCGCAGGGGCTGGCGCAAACCACGCCGGTGCTGAGCCTGGCCGATATCGAAGCGATCGACGTGCCGCGCTTTACCACCGGCATCGAGGAATTCGACCGCGTGCTCGGCGGCGGCCTGGTGGCCGGCGGCGTGGTGCTGATCGGCGGCGACCCCGGCATCGGCAAGTCCACGCTGCTGCTGCAGGCGCTGGCCAATCTCTCGCGCGTAAAAAAAGTCCTGTACGTCAGCGGCGAGGAATCCGGCGCGCAGATCGCCTTGCGCGCAAAGCGCCTGGCGGTCGAGGCAAAGGAATTGAAGCTGCAGGCGGAAATCCAGCTGGAAAAGATCCTTGCCACGCTGGCCGAGCAACAACCCCAGGTGGCGGTGATCGATTCGATCCAGACCATGTACTCGGATGCGCTGACGTCGGCGCCCGGCTCGGTGGCGCAGGTGCGCGAATGCGCGGCGCAACTGACACGCGTGGCCAAGCAGACCGGCATCACCATCATCATGGTCGGTCACGTCACCAAGGAAGGCGCGCTGGCCGGCCCGCGCGTGCTGGAACACATCGTCGATACCGTGCTGTACTTCGAGGGCGACACGCATTCGAGCTTTCGCCTGGTGCGCGCCTTCAAGAACCGTTTCGGCGCGGTCAACGAGCTGGGCGTGTTCGCCATGACGGAGAAGGGCCTGAAGGGCGTCTCCAACCCCTCGGCGCTGTTCCTGTCGCAGCACGACAGCCAGGTGGCCGGCTCCTGCGTGATGGTGACGCAGGAAGGCACGCGCCCGCTGCTGGTGGAAATTCAGGCGCTGGTGGACACCTCGCACGTGCCGAATGCGCGGCGGCTGTCGGTCGGGCTGGAGCAGAACCGCCTGGCGATGCTGCTGGCGGTGTTGCATCGTCACGCCGGCGTGGCGGCCTTCGACCAGGACGTGTTCATCAACGCCGTGGGCGGCGTCAAGATCACCGAGCCGGCAGCCGACCTGGCGGTGCTGCTGGCGATTCAGTCTTCCATGCGCAACAAGCCCTTGCCGCGGGGCCTCGCGGTATTCGGCGAAGTCGGCCTGGCCGGCGAAATCCGCCCGGCGCCGCGCGGCCAGGAACGCTTGCGCGAAGCCGCCAAGCTGGGGTTTTCGATCGCCATGATCCCGAAAGCCAATGCGCCGAAACAGAAAATCGAAGGCCTGACCATCATCGGCGTCGAGCGCATCGACGAGGCGCTCGACAAGATCCGCAACGCCGGTGACTGAAGAAACGACAGCGCACGACAGCGGCGATGTTCGCCGTTAAACGTTTCTTCAATAGAGCAGGGGTTTCTCAAGTCCGGTTTTGAGATTGCCGGATATGCAGAGTTCAGTACCGGCAACCATAGCGCTCGCTTCATAATTGAATTCGAAATCGCCGTCCATGAGTATCTGAATGTTGTTCAGGCGCAGACGCGCCAAAATTGCCTCTGCCGGCTTGATCTGGTCTTCCGGTTCCGTGAACTCCCGGTTGATTTCGTCCACCAGACTAACGGCCGCATCCCTCAGCTTCGCCTCCCATGCCGGCGCGTCCCGGAACAGGGCCTGGGCATCCTCGATATAGGCAGGCGTCTTGCGAGAATCGTACGCTTCCAGAAAGACGCGAACCTGGGTGCCGCACCACGGCACCGTGGCGACATAGACTTCATCCTGCAGATCGACCGAAAACGTCACGGGCTGACCATTGATCTCTGTCTTGACCGGCATGATTTTTAGCGCCATCAGTCGGCTCAGTTCATGGTCGGTAACGCCGATGGTGACCATGTCCACCAGCCGTGTCTCGCAATCGGCGATGTAATCTTCTTCGGAGGCGGCAATATCCTCGGTTCTGATTTCGACGATGACATCGTCCGGGCCCAGGGATGCGGCAAATCGGTCGTACTCGCTTCGTGACATCGGCTTGGGAAAATGCACGGCCAGGCTGGTTTCCTGCAACTTTCCGCCTTTCGTGCGCCATGGGCTCAAGATGAAGTGCACATCTGATTTTCTGCCAGAACCCGTGGAAGCGATGCCCGAGACGACGCCGATCACTGCGGTAGCAGGTGTCGCTGCGTCCGTTGTCGCTACCCGGTTGACATGGTTGCCAGCCCCAGCCGCGCCTTGCAGCATGCCGGCAAAGTCGGTGGTATTGTTGCCGCCCCCTTTTTTGCGCCACGCCAGCAGGCACAGCAGGCCGCTGGCCACCGCAACTGCCATGATCGGCGCCATCGGGCCTTTGCCGCCCTGCAGCAGCAACCCCAGCAGGGCAAACATCAGCACGATACCGCTTATCCGGTAAAGAATTCCCCAGCTTTGTTGCGACATGGCTTTCCTTTTTGATCGACAATATAGACTGGCGGCATTTTGCAGAGTAATCAATGCCATTGCAACAACATCTGCAATGATCAGGGCAGGGTGCCGCCCGGGCAGGCGCAATGCGAAAGGGAAAATGGTGAAACAACACGACACGCTGAATGAGGAAGCACGCCCGGCAACAGGCTTGCGCTATGCGCGTGTGCTCAGCATTGCCGGCTCGGACAGTGGCGGCGGCGCCGGCATCCAGGCGGATCTGAAAACCTTTGCCGCGTTTGGCTGCTACGGCATGACTGCCGTTACCGCCATTACCGCGCAAAACACTTGCGGCGTCTCCGGCATCCATGCCATTCCGCCTGCCATGCTGGCAGCGCAGATCGATGCGGTCGCCGGCGATATCGGCGTGGATGCCGTCAAGATCGGCATGCTGCACGATCCGGCCGTGGTCGAGGTGGTGGCCGACGCCATCCGCCGCTACCGGTGGCGGCACGTGGTACTCGACCCGGTGATGGTGGCCATTAACGGCGACCGCCTGATCGCGCAGGAAACGATAGGCGTGCTGGTCGAGCAGCTGTTCCCGCTGGCGACCGTGATTACGCCCAACCTCGACGAGGCGGCCCTGCTGCTGGGCAGGGCGCTGCAAGACAAGAGCGAGCTGGAAGCGGCTGCCGCTGATTTGCTGGCGCTAGGCGCGCGCGCCGCCCTGGTGAAAGGCGGCCATCTGCCCGGCGAGGAAGTGGTGGATGTGCTGCTGCAGGCAGGTCAGAAAGCGCTCCGCCTGTCGCAGCAGCGCATTGCCAGCCGCAATACGCACGGCACCGGCTGCACGCTGTCATCGGCGATCGCCTGTCATCTGGCCTTGGGGCATGATCTGCCAGACGCGGTAACGGCAGCGCGCAGTTACATCCAGCAGGCGATCGCCCAGGGGGCGGATGTGCAGACCGGGCAGGGGCACGGCCCGCTGAATCACGGCTGGGGGCCGCTGGCGATGCAGAAAATCCCTTTCAGTAGCGGCAATAGCGTGGGGTAAGGCCGGCGTACAAGGCGCAAGATGCGGTATTTCCGCTCTTTTCCTGGAAACTTTGTTTCATTTCCGTAGTGAATTGTCGTAAAGTTGGCTCAATGAAAATAAATTGAGCCAAATCATCGTGACCCAATCCGGCAATTTTGGTTTTCTGGCCGAACATTCTCCGCTGCTTGCCCAGCTTGGCCGTACCGCCGAGCAGGTTTTTGCCAGCGATCCCAATACCACCCTGATCAAGCTGCGTCAGCTGGGCGAAGCGCTGGCGCAGGATCTGGCCGCGCGCGCGGGCATCGCTTTTGACAGCGACACCACGCAGGCCGACCTGCTGTACAAGCTCCAGCGCGAGATTCAGCTCGAAGCGGAAATCCGCCAGCTTTTCCACACCCTGCGCATCGAAGGCAACAAGGCCACGCACCAGTTTCATACCAGGCACAAGGATGCGATGGATGGCCTCAAGCTCGCCCGCGCGCTGGCAGTCTGGTACCACCAGTCGGTGAGTCCGCAGGGCGCCGCCTTCAGGCCCGGCCCCTTCGTGCCGCCACAAGACCCCAGCGCAGAGCTGGGCAAGCTGCAGCGGCAGATCGGCCAGTTGCAAGCAGAACTGGGCAGCGCCGCCGAAGCGCGCGACAGCCATGAAAAACTCGCCGCGCTGATTGCACAGGAAAAGGAACAATACGAAGTGCTGGCCTTGCAGATGGATGCCGAGGCACGCACTTTCGAAGCGCTGGCGCTGGAGCATGAGGCATCGCTGCGGCAGTCGCGGCAGGAATTCGACGCCCAGCTGAAAGCGCTGCAGCAGCAGCTCGCCGGCCAGCAGCCGGCCAGGCAACTCAAGGAGCGCACGCGCCAGGCCAGCCGGCAGTTTTCGCCGAATGAAGAGCTGACGCGCATCCTGATCGACCAGCAATTACAGGAGGCCGGCTGGGAAGCTGACACCCAGCGCCTGACCCATGCCGGCGGCGCGCGGCCCGAGAAAGGCAAGAGCAAGGCGATTGCCGAATGGCCCACGGCCGGCAAGCAAGCTGCCGATTACGTGCTGTTTGCCGGCCTGACGCCGATCGCAGTGGTCGAGGCCAAGCGCGAAAACGTCAATGTCGCCGGCAAGATCCTGCAAGCCCAGCGCTATGCGCGCAACTTCCGGATGGAGGCCGGGCATAAGCCGGCGTGGCAGGAAGCAGGGCGTGCCGGTCCCTGGGACGATGGCGAAGGCGGGCAGTTTTTCGTGCCCTTCGTGTATTCCTGCAATGGTCGCCCGTACATCCAGCAACTGGCCGAGCAAAGCGGCACCTGGTTTCGCGATTTGCGCGCGCCCGCCAATGCGGCCCGGGCGCTGATGGATTTTCATCGGCCGGATGGCTTGCAGGATTTGCTGGCGCGCAGCCGCAAAGATGCCGAAGCCCGCCTGCAGCAGGAAGGCTTCGCGTACCTGGGCTTGCGCGACTACCAGAAAAAGGCGATCCAGTCGGTTGAAGCGGCGCTTGAAGAGGGCCGGCAGCAATGCCTGCTGGCGATGGCCACCGGCACTGGCAAGACCCGTACCATCGTCGGCCTGATGTACCGTTTTTTGAAAGCGGAGCGCTTCCGGCGCATCCTGTTCCTGGTCGACCGCACCGCACTGGGTGAGCAAGCCAGCGACACCTTCGATGACGCCTTGCTGGAACAGAACCTGCCGCTATCGCGGCTCTACAATATCGCCGGCTTGGGCGACATGGCCGCGCAAGCCGAAACCCGCATCCAGGTAGCGACCGTGCAAGCCATGGTCAAGCGCATCTTCCAGTCCGAACAGCCGCCGGGCATCGATGCATTCGATTGCATCATCGTCGACGAAGCGCATCGCGGCTATACGCTCGACCAGGAAATGACCGACGGCGAACTGGCGTTGCGCGACCAGGCCCAGTACCTGTCGAGCTACCGGCGCACGCTGGATTACTTCGATGCGGTCAAGATCGGCCTGACCGCGACGCCGGCCAGGCACACCACCGATATTTTCGGCAAGCCGGTATTCACCTATTCCTACCGCGAAGCGGTGGCAGACGACTGGCTGATCGACCACGAACCGCCGATCCGCTACGAGACGCTGTTGTCGCGCAACGGCATCCAGTTTGAAAAAGGTGAGGCGGTCAGCGCCATCAATCTTGCCACCGGCGAAGTCGAAATCGCCGAGCTGGAAGACGAACTCAGCTTCAATGTCGAGAGCTTCAACCGCGGCGTCATCACCGAAGGTTTCAACAAGGTCATCTGCCAGCAGCTGGCGCAGGAAATCGACCCGCTCGGCGATGAAAAAACCCTGATCTTCTGCGCCACCGACCTGCACGCCGACATGGTCAAGCGCCTGCTGGACGATGCCTTCCGCGAAGTCCACGGCGACGCCTACAATGAGGCGGCAGTGCGCAAGATCACAGGCGCATCCGACAAGGTGAGCCAGCTCATCAAGAATTTCAAGAACGAGCGCTATCCCAGCATCGCCATCACGGTGGATCTGCTGACGACCGGCATCGACGTGCCAAAAATCTGTCACCTGGTCTTCATGCGCAGGGTGCGTTCGCGCATTCTGTACGAACAAATGATCGGCCGCGCCACGCGCCGTTGCGACGATATCGGTAAGACTGTCTTCAGGATTTACGATCCGGTGGATATCTACGCCGCGCTGCAGGACGTCAGCACCATGCAACCGCTGGTGAAAGACCCCGGCATCACGCTGGAGCAGCTGGTCGATGAACTGGACGATCCGGCCAGCTTTACCGCGCCGGGCAACCTGGCGGGCGAAACCCATGCGCACGACGTGCTGGCCGCCATCAGCCAGAAAGTCATGCGGGTGCTGCGCAAGGCCGGCAAGAAGGCCGAAAAAATTCCGGCCGTGCGCGACAAGCTGGAACAGCTGGAGCGGCAGTGGGGCGTCGCGCCCGACAAGCTGCACCAGCACCTGCACCAGCTCGGCCCGCGCGGCGCGGCGGATTTCGTTCGGCAGCACGGCCAGTTGCTGCGGCAGATCGCCGAAGTCCGGCAATTGATCGGCAGCGACTACATGCCGGTCATTTCGGAACATGCGGATGCGTTCCAGGCGCGCGAGCAAAACTATGGCGCGTACAACAAGCCGGAAGATTATCTGCAAAGCTTCAACGACTTCATCCGTCAGCAGATCAACCAGTCGGCGGCGCTGTCGGTGATCGTCAACCGTCCGCGCGACCTGACCCGCGAACAATTGAAGGAAGTGCGCCTGCTGCTGGATGAGCACCATTTCAACGAAGCCTTCCTGCAAGCGGCCTGGCGCAAGAAAACCAGCCTGGATATCGCCGCCAGCATCATCGGCCATATCCGCCAGGCCGCGCTCGGCGAAGCCCTGCTGCCGTTCGAGCAGCGCGTCGCCCATGCCATGCAGCGCATTTACGGCCTGCGCGACTGGACGCAGGTGCAGCGGCGCTGGCTGGAGCGGCTGGCCGCGCAGCTGGTGCATGAAGTGGTGATCGACCGCGAGTTCGTCAACCAGCGTTTCAGCGCCGATGGCGGCGTCAGGCAACTCGACGCCCGGCTCGGCGGCCAGCTGGAACGGGTGCTGGCGGAATTCGGCGAGGCGCTTTGGCCGCGGTCGGCCTGAGATTTGATTCACTCTCGAGTGGCTTACATTGGATAGGCTACGCGCTGGTGCGGTTTTCGGTTAATGCCAGCCAAAACAAACAAGCCAGCAAGCAAGAGCAACCATGTTTCCGGTTCCGGAACATCCTGGGGACTCGAGCATGTCCCGGATACGCCAATGTCACATAGAATCGCCAGATCCAATTGCGAGATGTCATAGCGGGTACCTCGCTGGAATACGACGCCATTCATTAGATCAGGGATGAGATTTGCGCCTGGACGTGGAGAGAAATTACCCACATGGCCGGTATTGCCATAGGTAAGTGGCACCAGTCCGCCATACAAGGAAACAGCCTCGGCCCCGGTGAAAAAGAGATCCGTCCCGTCGAAAAAGGTGAACTCGTCGAACGTCGACTGGGCATTCCCGGCATAGGTGCCGGTAAAGGGATTAATGAATCCGTTGAAGCCGAAGATATGCCCAAGTTCATGCAGGAATACGGAATACGCATCGGTCTGAGTGGCGGTGACCGTTGCCGTGCGCAAGAATGGATCGGGATCGAAGAACAGCTCATTCATGAGGTAGTTGATACCTATGTCAATCCGTCCGTCCGCGGTTGCGCCGTTAGGGTCGGTTCCGGTTCGCACTTCCGCAGCCGCTCCTTGTTCGAATACGTTGAAGGCGCCATTCGTATGTGCAAACGAGGCTATGGTGCTAGCCCCATTCGCGGTCGGGATGGCGGCATCGAAACCGACCACGAGATCGATGATGGCGTTGCCCGTGATGAATTGAGACCAGTTTGCACCGGCTGCGGACAAGTTTGACCTGATCGGGTCATAGTACGATGCGAACTGCATCGTCGGATCATCGAAGGAAACCGTATAAACCACTGCCGACCTGGCAGGCGAAGTCAAAAGCAGTGACGACGCGAGAAGCAATAAAAATACCTTTAGTCTTTTCATTGAAACCTCCGTTTTGCAGTTTTGTGGATGTACGACCGCTCCCGCCATTGCATCAATGGTTTTTCGAACACACGCGGAGAATAAATCTACGGGGTATTTATTTTCGAATCGCATTGATAGAAGTAAGCGCAATACCAATAGCAAAAAAAATACCATCCTCTGCAAATAAAGAAATTCACTTTTGAATCAGCTGTTTATCGACTACTGTCCGCATGGCACTTTATTGAATGTTAAATTTGCCGACATTCGGATTTTGCAGGTTTCAGGCGGCGATCAGCACGCCCGAAGGGCTGCAACTGCCTGGGTCAAATTAAATTAGAGAAACTCACTATTTTAAATTTTTCGTTAAGTTAAAATAGTGGCCTGGCTAATTTTAACTTTACCTGACCCGATGGAACGCGGCCTCACCGGAAACCACATCCCCACTGTCGCTGGCGGAGTCGCTTGCCAGGCATTCGTGCCGCTGCCGCTGCCGCCTGTGCCGAACCTGGATGTCAGCGGCAAGCTGCAGGCGCGCCTGAACGAGGCGCTGATTGCGCTGGGGCGGCTGGATGCCATCAGCACCCTTTTGCCGGACGCCCAGCTGTTTTTATACAGCTATGTGCGCAAGGAAGCCGTGATGTCTTCGCAAATCGAGGGCACGCAATCGTCGCTCAGCGATTTGATGTTGTATGAAATGGAAGGCCAGCCAGGGGTGCCGATGGACGACGTGCAGGAAGTCTCCTGCTACGTCAAGGCGCTGACGCTCGGCGTGGAGCGCATACGTCAGGGCCATCCGATCAGCTTTCGCCTGATCGCCGAAGTACATGCCGCCTTGATGACATCGGGCCGGGGCGCTCAGCGCAGCCCCGGCGAATTTCGCCGCAACCAGGTCTGGATTGGCGGCCATCGCGCCGACGAAGCCACGTTCGTGCCGCCACCCGCCAACCAGATTGCCGAATGCTGGGCGGCGCTGGAACAGTTCATCAATGACGTGCCGGAACAGACCGCGCCTGTCATCAAGGCCGCGCTGGCGCACGTGCAGTTTGAAACCATCCATCCCTTCCTGGATGGCAATGGCCGTCTTGGCCGCTTGCTGATCCCGCTGATCCTGGTCGAGGCCGGCATTCTGAAAGAGCCGCTGCTGTACCTGTCGGTATTTTTCAAGCAATACCGCGACAGCTACTACCGCCTGCTGCAGCGAGTGCGCATTACCGGCGACTGGGAAGCGTGGCTGCTGTTTTTTGTCGATGCGATTGCCGCCACGGCCAACCAGGCCGTCAGCACCGCGCAACAGCTCAATCAATTGCTCGGCGCCGACAAGCTGCGGCTGGCGGCACTCGGCCGCCTGGCTGGCTCGGCCACGCAAATCCTCGACGCGCTGTTTGCCCATCCGGTCTCGAACATTGCCGCCCTCACCGCAGCCACGGGCCTGGCCCCGGCCACCATCGGCAAGGCGATCGACGCCATGCAAGACCAGCTCGGCATGGTGTACGAACTCACCGGCCAAAAACGCAACCGCGTGTACGCCTACCGGGCTTACATCGATATCTTGAACCAGGAAACACCCCGATGAGCAACCACGATATTGTCCAGAAACTCTGGAACCTGTGCGACGTCCTGCGCGACGACGGCATCAATTACTCCGACTACGTCACCGAACTGGTACTGCTCCTGTTCATCAAGATGGAGCATGAAAATACCGAAAACGGCATCCTCAGCCAGCATGCGCTGCCCGAGTACGCGCGCTGGAAAAAGCTCGCCAGCCTGTCCGGCCTGAACCTGCTCAACCATTACCGCGAAACTCTGGTCAAGCTCAGCACCAGCAGCGATCCGCTGATCTCGGCCATCTACGCGGATGCCCAGACCCGCCTGAAGGAACCGCGCCACCTGGAACAATTGATCAAGAGCCTGGACGGCATCGACTGGTTCAGCGCCAGGCAAGGACGGCCTCGGCGACCTCTACGAAGGCTTGCTGGAGAAGAACGCCAGCGAAACCAAGTCCGGCGCCGGCCAGTACTTCACGCCGCGCCCGCTGATCGACAGCATCATCGCGCTGCTCAAGCCGCAGGCCGGCGAAACCATCCAGGACCCGGCCGCCGGCACCGCCGGCTTCCTGATCGCCGCTGACGCCTATATCCGCAGCCAGACCGATGACCTGTACACGCTCACGCAGAAGCAGCAAATCTTCCAGCGCAACAAGGCCTACGTCGGCATGGAACTGGTTTCCGGCACGCGCCGGCTGGCGCTGATGAATTGCCTCCTGCACGGCATGGAGGGCGACGATCAGGGCGTGGTTCATCTCGGCAACACGCTCGGCGACGCCGGCAAGAGCCTGACCAAGGTCGATATCATCCTCAGCAATCCGCCCTTCGGCACCGCCAAAGGCGGCGGCGGGCCGACCCGCGACGACCTCACTTTTGCCACCGGCAACAAGCAACTCGCCTTTCTGCAGCATATCTATCGCGGCCTGAAGGATGGCGGCCGCGCCGCAGTGGTGTTGCCGGATAACGTGCTGTTCGAAGCCGGCGTCGGCGCCGACATCCGCCGCGACCTGATGGACAAGTGCAACCTGCACACCATCCTGCGCCTGCCCACCGGCATTTTTTATGCGCAGGGCGTCAAGACCAACGTGCTGTTCTTTACCAAGGTGAGCGACCGCGCCAGCGCCAGCACGAAGCATGTCTGGGTGTACGACCTGCGCGCCAACATGCCGAAGTTCGGCAAGCGCACGCCGTTTACGCGGGCTTATTTCACCGAATTCGAAGCGGCTTACGGCGCCGATCCGCTGGGCGCTGCTGCACGCACCGATCAGGGCGAAGCAGGGCGCTTCCGCTGTTTTACACGTGAATCGATTGCGGCACGCAGCGACAGCCTCGACATTGCCTGGCTCAAGGATGACAGTGTCGAAGATGCGGCGGACTTGCCGGAACCGGCGGCACTGGCGCAGGAAGCGATTCTGGAACTGGAAGCGGCGGTGGCGGAATTGCAGGGGATATTGGCGGAGCTGGGTGATGAGGTGGTGGGATGAGTGGGTTGCCAGTTAATTGGGTTATTGCAAACTTTGGTGAGATCGCGACTCTTAAAACCGGGCCATTTGGAAGTACTCTACACAAATCTGATTACATAACCGATGGTGTTCCAGTCATCAATCCGACTCATATCCAAAATGGAAAGATCGTCCCATCTCCTAACGTGACAGTATCAACACCCATCGCAGATAAACTTAGCGAATATCGACTTGCAATAGATGATGTCGTGATGGGTCGCCGAGGTGAAATGGGGCGTTGTGCTTTGTAGCCGCCGACCAGCAGGGATGGTTGTGTGGTACTGGGTCCGTAATCGCCAAGCCAAGTAAAGCCCTTTATCCAAAATACCTGCAGCGATTTCTGACTTCGCCTGGAACCGTGGCACAGCTCAATGGTGATTCGGTTGGGTCAACAATGGTCAACTTGAACCAAGGAGTGGTTCTTGGACTGGAAGTGCCGCTCTCTCCACTCCCCGAACAAAAACGCATCGCCGACAAGCTCGATTCTGTGCTCGCGCGTGTAGATGCCGGTCGCGAACGCCTGAGACCGCATTCCTCTTATCCTCAAACGCTTTCGGCAATCCGTTCTCGCTGCTGCTACTTCAGGCAAGTTGACGGAGGATTGGCGAGCCGAACAAGAGGGAAATTCGGCTCATAGCGATGAGAATTTAATTGATTGGACGAATGCTGACATTCAATCGGTTTCAGTCGTAGGAACAGGATCTACGCCTTTACGTTCAAACCCTGGTTATTTTTCAGAAACGGGAATTCCGTGGGTGACGAGTGCGGCAACGAGTCAGCAATATGTTTCTTGCGCATCCGAGTTCGTGACTGATGCTGCGATCAAAGCCCATCGTTTGAAGTGCTATCCAGTGGGCACGTTATTAGTTGCAATGTATGGTGAGGGAAAAACGCGAGGCCAAGTTTCTGAGCTTGCAATTAGTGCGACGATTAACCAAGCTTGTGCTGCAATTGTCGTGGATGAAATCAGAGCTTTACGTGCGTTTGTAAAACTTACGCTCCAGGCAAATTACTTGGAAATGCGGGAAATGGCTGAGGGTGGTAATCAGCCTAACCTCAATCTATCGAAAATTAAAGACTTTAAATTAAAGCTACCATCGCTCCTGGAGCAACATGAAATCGTCCGCCGCGTAGAAACCCTGTTCGCCTTCGCCGATCGTCTCGAAGCCCGGCTCGCCACCGCCCGCATCGCCGCCGAGCGCCTGACACCCGCACTGCTGGCCAAGGCTTTCCGTGGCGAACTGGTGCCGCAAGACCCCGATGACGAACCCGCCGCCGAACTGCTGAAACGTCTTGCTGCTGCCCGCGAACAGGCGCCCAGGGCCAGACGCACCGGCAAGACGGCCCGCGCCGCCTGAGCAAGCCGCCGTCATTTTTTCGGAAAAAAACGAGGAAAAAGCCATGATCATCGTCCACCATCTGAACAATTCGCGCTCGCAGCGCGTGCTCTGGCTGCTTGAGGAACTGGGGCTCGACTATGAAATTGAACGCTACCAGCGTGACCCGAAAACGATGCTGGCGCCGCCTGCGCTGCGGGCGATCCACCCGCTCGGCAAGTCGCCCGTCATCACCGACGACGCTTTGACCGTGGCCGAATCGGGCGCCATCGTCGAATACCTGCTCGGGCGTTACGGCAATGGCAGCCTGGTTCCCGCAGCCGGCACGCCCGAGCGTCTGCGCTGGACCTACTGGCTGCATTTTGCCGAAGGGTCGGCGATGCCGCCGCTGCTGCTGAAGCTGGTGTTCGACAAGCTGGAAAGCAGCCCGATGCCATTTTTTGTGCGGCCGATCGCGCGCGGCATCGCGCAAAAGGTCAAAAGCAGCTTTGTTCAGCCGCAGATCGACCAGCAGCTCGACTATATGGAAAGCGAGCTGGGCAAAACCGCATGGTTTGCCGGCGATGCGTTTTCCGCGGCCGATATCCAGATGAGTTTCCCGCTTGAAGCGGCCGGCGCGCGCGGCGGCCTGACGCAGAGCCACCCGAAACTGATGGCCTGGCTGCAGCGCATCCATGCCCGGGCCGCCTACCAGCGCGCGCTGGAACGCGGCGGGCCTTACGAACTGCTGCGCTAGTCGGCTGCATCTGGCATCGCGTTATCATCGTCACGCTTTTCAAGGATCGTATGTTCCGCAGTTCTTCCGCGTATTTCTGGGTATGTTTCGCGATGTGCGTCGGCGTGATGGGCACGGCGCTCGCCAGCCCGCTCTATCCGCTCTACCAGGAAGCATGGGGGCTGCTGCCGAGCCACATCACCATTGTCTTCGTGGCCTACATGATCGGCACGCTGGCCAGCCTGCTGGGGCTGGCGCGGCTGTCCGACCGTTTTGGCTTTCTGGCGATGCTGCGCGCAGGCCTGATACTGATGACCGCCGGCATACTGATTTGCGCGATCGCCTGGGGCATGATCAGCTTCACGCTGGGGCGGATCGTGATCGGACTGGCTTCCGGCATCATCACTTCTTCGGCTTCCATGGGCCTGACCCGGCTGATTGCCAGCCAGGGCGGCAGCCTGCACCGGGCTTCGGCCATGACCAGCCTGACCCTGGCCGCCGGTTTTGGGCTGGGGCCGATTGTCGGCGGGCTGGTGGCGCAATGGGCGCCCTGGCCGCTGCGCACCAGTTATGTGCCGTCGCTGGTGCTGGGCGTGCTGTCCATTTATGCGCTGGGCCGCATCCGGCTGCCTGCGGGCAGCGTGCCTGCGCCCGCGCCCGGGGCAGTGTCGCTGGCGCAGCTGCTGCAGGACATGAAACCGCAACTGACCTTTCCCGCTGCCGCCGGCCTGCGTTATTTCTGGATCAGCGGCATGTGCGCTTTTAGCGCATTTGGCGTTTTTTCGATGTTTGCCTCGCTCGCGCCGAGTTTCATGGCGCAGATGCTGCCGTGGCATGGGCCCGCAGCGTCGGGCTTGTCGATTGGCGTGATCCTGCTGGGGTCGGCCGCCGCGCAGTTCGTCTCCCGGCCATTGCCGACGCGCCTGACGACCATCGCCGGCTTGCTTGCCCTGGGGCTGGGCAATCTGCTGATGCTGGCGAATACGCTCTGGAATTCCTCTTTTGTGTTCGTGCTGTGCGTGATCTGCGCCGCAGCAGGCCACGGCTGGTGCAATCTGGCAGGCATGTCGACGGTGCAAAAAATTGCCAATGACGATAACCGCGCCGGCTTGCTGGCGACCTATCTGGTGATTGGTTATATCGGCTGTACCGTGCCGATTCTGGGCCTGGGCTGGCTCTCCGACCACCTGGGCCTGCTGCAGGGCGTGGCCTTGTTCAGCGGGGCGTTTGCCGTGCTGACGCTGGCGGTTGCAGCGCTGACCGTCAGAACGCCGCGCCTGGGCGGCTAGCAGCCCTGAGGCAGCCCTGAGGCAGCGCTCAGGCAGTAATCAGCCGGGCGGCTGTCACGCCGCTGCGGATTGCCGATTCCAGCGTGGCCGGATAATCGCTTGCGACATAATCGCCCGCCAGAAAAAGATTGTGCAAGCCGGTCTCGACCGCCGGCCGCGCCAGCGCCGGCGTGCAGACGAAGGTCGCGCGCTTTTCCGAGATCACCTTGCTCCAGCGCGGCGCCAGCAATGCCGGCTGCCGCAGGGTTTCGGCCAGTTGCCGCGCGACTGCTTCGGCCATGGCGTCCTGGCCCGAGGCGAGCGCCTGCGCCGAGGTGCTGATCACCACCGCCAGCAAGCCTGCCTGGCCGGCCAGCAGTTGGCCGCGGTCGAAGACGAATTGTCCCCAGTGGCATTTGTCCGCATCGTCCAGCAGCGCCAGGAAAGGCTGCGCCAGCCGGGTGTTGGCATCGTATTGCAGGTAGCAGGTGGTGATGGGTTCGTGCTCGAAGGCGGGCAGGACGGGCGCGCCCGGCACGGCTGACAGCAGTCCGGTGGCGCGTTCCGGGTCGGTGGCGACGATGACCGCATCGAAATGTTGCGGCGCTGCGGCGGCGTCGCCATTGGTCTGCAGCAGCCAGCCGGATTGCGCGGCGTCGCCGGCCGGCGTGATCGCCTGCACCGCGCAGCCGGTGACGACGCTGCCGCCGGCCTTTTGCACATGGACGGCGGCATGCTGCGGAAACATCGCGGTGAGATCGACGCGCGGCAGCAGCATGTCGGATGCCGCGCGGCGCGCGCCCAGGCTGTCGCGCAATACATTCAGAAACACTTGTGCCGAGGCCCGCTCCGGCACGGTATTCAGCGCGGCGATGCATAGCGGCCGCCACATCAGCCGGGTCAGGCGCTCGGTCTGGTCGAAGCGTTCCAGCAATTCGAGGACCGTGCAATCGGTGTGCAATTGCCAGCCCATCCAGCGCGCCGTGCTGGAAAAGCGCGCCAGCGCCAGCTTGTCTGCGCGCGCCAGGCCCTTGGCGCGGACCAATGCCGCCAGCAGGTGCAGCGGCGCCGGCAGGCGCGGCGCGACGAAATCCATGCCGTCCGTTTCCGGCGCATAGCGCATCTGCAGCGGCAGGTGCAGGAAGGCCTCCGTGGAAGGCATGCCGACCGCCTGCATCAGGCGCAGCGATTCCGTGTAGGCGCCCAGCAGGATGTGCTGGCCATTGTCAAGCAGCGTGCCGTTTATCTCTACGGCGCGGGCGCGGCCGCCCAGGATGCGGGCCCGTTCGAACAGCGTGACCTGGTGGCCGCGCATGCCGGCTTCGACTGCCGCTGCACAGCCGGCCCAGCCGGCGCCGATGACGGCGACTCTTTGCGCCGAACGCTTCATGACGCTGCCCGCCTAACTCCGCACATAGGTTTTCCACGCCAGCCACAGCTTGCGGATGGGCGTGAGGGAAATCCGCTGGTTCAGGACATGGAAGTCATCGCGCTCGATTTCTTCCAGGAGGGTGCGGTAGATCGCCGCCATCATCAGCCCGGGGCGCTGGGCGCGGCGGTCGGCTTGCGGCAGCAGGGCGAAGGCTTCGTCGTAGGCGGCACGGGCGCGGGCGGCCTGGAAAGCCATCAGCTTTTCGAAATTTTCGCTGTGGCGGGCATTGAGGATGTCGGCGGCGGTGACGTTGAACTGCTGCAGTTCATTGACCGGCAGGTAGATGCGGCCCTTGCGCGCATCGTCGCCGACATCGCGGATGATGTTCGTAAGCTGGAAAGCGAGGCCGAGCTTTTCCGCGTACTGCAGGGTTTCCGGCCGGGTAAAGCCGAAAATGCTGGCCGACAGGATGCCGACCACGCCGGCCACGTGCCAGCAATAGCGCTGCAAGCCCAAATAATCGAGATAGCGGGTCTGGTCCAGGTCCATTTCCATGCCGTCGACGATCGCCAGCAGGTGTTCGCCCTTGAGCGAGTACGGCGCCAAATGCGGCTGCAGTGCCTGGGTGACCGGATGGCTGGGGCTGCCGTCGAGCATGGCCTTGATTTCCTTCTTCCACCACTGCAGCTTGTTGCGCGCCACCATGACATCGCTGCAGTCATCGACGGTGTCGTCGACTTCACGGCAAAAGGCATACAGCGCGGTGATGGCGCGGCGCCGTTCCGGCGGCAGGAACAGGAAGCTGTAATAAAAGCTGGAACCGCTTTTGGCGGCTTTTTCTTGGCAGTAGTCGTCGGGGGACATGGAGTGGTAATTCTTGTGCTTACACTTGTGCCATTAGGCAAAGGCGCTATGCTAGCCCAATTGGCCAGCCTCGGCCAGACGGAATTTGCGGCGGCAGCCGGAATCGGCGCGCGCTTTTTCATGCCGCCGGCATGCGCAGGCTGCGCCAGGCCATGCGCAGCCAGTCCGCCTTGCCCAACTTCGGGCGCCGATAAAAGACATCGTAATCGACGGCTTCGATCATCTCCAGAATCCGCAAGCCGCCCTGGACGATCATGCGCAATTCCCAGCCGATGCGGCCGGGCAGGCGCTGCGCCAGCGGCGCGCCGGCCAGCATCATGGCACGCGCGCGTTCCACCTCGAAGGCCATCAGCTGCCGCCATGCCGGCGAATCGCGGCGCGCGGCGATATCGGCCTCGGTCACGCCGAAGCGCTGCAAGTCTTCCTGCGGCAGATAAACGCGGTCCTTGTCCCAGTCGATGGCCACGTCTTGCCAGAAATTGATCAGCTGCAGGGCGCTGCAGATGGCGTCGGATTGCGCGAGGTTGCGCGCGTCGGCGGCGCCGTACAGGTGCAGCATGAGGATGCCGACCGGGTTGGCCGAGCGGCGGCAGTAATCCAGCACGCCGGCGAAATCGGCATAGCGCGGCGTCACCACGTCCTGGCGGAAGGCCGACAGCAGGTCGCGCAACGGCTGCAGGGGCAGGGCGTAGGCCGCCGCCACCCCCGCCAGCGTCGCGAACATGGGGTCTTGCAGTGTGTCGCCGGCGGCAATCCGGTCCAGCTGGGTTTCATAGACGGCGAGGGCATCCAGGCGCTGCTGCGGCAGCATGTCGCCTTCGTCGGCCAGGTCATCGGCGCTGCGGGCAAAGGCATAGATGGCGGCGACCGCAGGCCGCAAGCGTTTTGGCAGCAGCAGCGAGGCGACCGGGAAGTTTTCGTAATGATTAACAGACATTATTTATTAACTGACTAAAAAGTCATATGCAAGTGCCGGACGCGCGCTTATAATTAATAACTCGCAGGTCAGTAATTAAAAAGTTGCTGAAAATGCCTTACTTTTCCGGCAAGGGGCGAAGCATGGCATTTCCATATTATTTCCACCCAGCATAGTAAAGGAAAAGTCATGCTTGCCATGATAAATCCGCCCGCGACGCAAACGCGTTTCGCCAGAATTGCCGGAATCAAGCCCGTTTTGCCGCAGGCAGGCCATGGCGCCATGCGGCTGGTCACGGCCCTGGCTGTTGCCGCCATCCTTGCCGGCTGTTCGAAGCCGGCGCCACAGGCCGAGAATGTGCGCCCGGTGCGGGCCATGCGCATTGCTGCCAGCACGCTCGATACGGTCGCTGAATTCCCCGGAGAAGTCCGTCCGCGCGTGGAATCGCGCCTGGGCTTTCGGGTGGGCGGCAAGATCGTCGCACGCAAGGTCGATGTCGGCGCGCTGGTCAGGCGCGGCCAGGTGCTGATGCAGCTGGACCCGCAAGACTTGCAACTGGCGCAGACGCAGGCCGGTGCCGCGCTCAGGTCGGCGGAAAGCAATCGTCAGCTGGCCAGGGCGGAACTGGATCGTTACCGGGAATTGCGCGAAAAGAATTTCGTCAGCCAGGCGGTACTGGACGGCAAGAACACCGCCTTCCAGGCGGCGCAAGCCACCTGGGAGCAGGCGCAGGCGGCTTATCGCAACCAGTCCAACATGGCAGCTTACGCCAGCCTGACGGCCGATGCCGACGGCGTGGTCACCGGCATCGAGGCCGAAGCCGGCCAGGTGGTGGCCGCCGGCACGCCGGTGTTGCGCCTGGCGCGGCTGGATGAAAAGGAAATCGTCATCGGCATCCCGGAAGACCGGGTCGACGCCTTGCGCGGCATTGCCGACGTGCGCGTGCGCATATGGGCGCGGCCCGATGCAGTCTTTCCCGGCAAGATACGCGAAATCGCCCCCATGGCCGACCCCGTCACCCGCACTTATGCCGCACGCGTGACGATCGCCGAGGCGCCGCCGGAAATCCGCCTGGGCATGACCGCCTATGTCAGCTTCACCGCAAACGGCGTGCAGCCGCAGATCAGCTTGCCGATGACCGCGCTGTTCCGGGACAAGTCGGCCAGCGCCGTCTGGGTAATCGAGGACGGCGCGGTGCGCCTGGTGCCGGTACAGCTGGGCGGTCCGGCGGGCAATAACATCCTGGTCACGGCGGGCCTGGCGCCCGGGCAAACCGTAGTGACGGCAGGCGTCAACCTGCTCCAGCCCGGTCAGAAGGTCAGGATACTCGGCGAGGACAGCGTCGCCGTCGCCCATGCCACTGACAACGCGCAAGGCGCTGCCGTTGCCAGCGTCGCCGGGGCCGCCAAATGAAGCAAGGCGGCTTCAACCTGTCGCGCTGGGCGCTGGAACATATTCCACTCACACGTTACCTGATCGTCGTGCTGCTGCTGGGCGGCGTGCTCGGCTACAGCAAGCTCGGCCAGGACGAGGACCCGCCATTCACCTTCCGCGCCATGGTGGTGCGGGCCTACTGGCCCGGCGCCAGCGCCTTGCAGATGGCCGACCAGGTCACCGACAAGCTGGAAAGAAAGCTGCAGGAAACCCCGCACATCGACAAGATCCGCAGCTATTCCAAGCCGGGCGAAACGCTGATCATCGTGCAGTTGCGCGAGTCGGCGCCGCCCAAGGAAACGGCGAATGCCTGGTACCAGGTGCGCAAGAAGATCGGCGACATCCGCGGCACACTGCCGGCGGGCGTGGTCGGGCCTTTCTTCAACGATGAATTCGGCGATACCTTCGGCACCATCTTCGCCCTTTCCGGCGACGGTTTTTCCCATGCGGAAGTGAAGGATTATGCCGATTTCGTGCGCCAGCAACTGCTCAAGGTGCCGTCGGTCGCCAAGGTCGAACTGTATGGCGTGCAGGATGAAAAGATCAACATCGAGTTTTCGCACAAGAAGTTCGCGCAACTCGGCATCCCCCTCGACGCCGTGGTCGGCCAGATCAATGCACAGAATGCTGTCGTTGCCACCGGCGTACTGACGACGCCCACGGACAACCTGCAGGTGCGCGTCAGCGGCGCCCTGCACAGCGTCCAGGACCTGGAAAATTTCGAACTGCGCGCCAACGGCACCACCTTCCGCCTCGGCGACTTCGCCACCGTCAAGCGCGAATACAAGGATCCGCCGCAGGACAAGATGCGCTTCAATGGCAAGGAAGTCATCGGCCTGGGCATTTCCATGGAAAAGGGCGGCGACATCATCAAGCTCGGCAAGCATCTCGAATCGACGGTCGGGCAGATCAAGGCGCAGCTGCCGGTCGGCATCGAACTCGAGCGCGTCGCCAACCAGCCGGAAATCGTCGCTTCCTCGGTCAATGAATTTCTGAAAGTGCTGGCCGAGGCCGTGCTGATCGTGCTGGCGGTCAGCTTTATCGCGCTCGGCCTGCATACCCGCCCGCTGCGCCTGGATGTGTGGCCCGGCCTGGTGGTGGCGCTGACGATTCCGCTGGTGCTGGCGGTGACCTTCCTCTTCATGAGCATCTTCAATATCGACCTGCACAAGATATCGCTGGGCGCGCTGATCATTGCGCTGGGCTTGCTGGTGGATGACGCCATCATTGCGGTGGAAATGATGGTGCGCAAGATGGAAGAGGGCATGTCGCGCCTCGATGCCGCCACCTTTGCCTATACCTCGACGGCCATGCCGATGCTGACCGGCACGCTGATCACCGCCGCGGGCTTTTTGCCGATCGGCCTGGCCAAGTCGAATGCGGGTGAATACACTTTTTCGATGTTTTCGGTGAATGCGCTGGCCCTGATCATTTCCTGGTTCGTCGCCGTGCTGTTTACGCCTTACATCGGTTACGTCCTGCTGAAGGTGAAGCCGGCCGCCGGCGCCGATGGCCACCACGAATTGTTCAACACGCCTTTCTATACGCGTTTCCGCGCCACGGTGAACTGGTGCGTCGAATGGCGCAAGACCACCATTGCCCTGACCCTGGCGACCTTTGCGCTGGGCGTATTCGGCTTCCGCTTCATCGAGCAGCAATTCTTCCCGGATTCGAGCCGGCCCGAGCTGATGGTGGAAATGTGGCTGCCGGAAGGCTCTTCCTTCCGGGCCACCGAAGCGCAGGCAAAGAAGTTCGAGCGCCTGGTCCTGGCGCAGCCGGAGGTGGCCAGCGTCACCAGCTTCGTCGGCACCGGGAGTCCGCGCTTTTATCTGCCGCTCGACCAGATTTTCCCGCAAACGAACGTGGCGCAGTTTGTCGTCTTGCCGAAAGACCTGGAATCGCGCGAAGCGCTGCGGCAAAAGCTGGTGGCGCTCTTCAAGGAAGATTTCCCCGAGGTGCGCGGCCGCGTCAAGTTCCTGCCCAACGGGCCGCCGGTGCCTTACCCGGTGCAGTTCCGCGTCTCCGGCGATGAAGTCGCCAAGGTGCGCGCCATCGCCGACCAGGTCAAGGAAATCATGCGCGCCAATCCCAATGCCGTCGGCGTCAACGACAACTGGAACGAGTCGGTCAAGGTGCTGCGCCTGGACCTCGACCAGGACCGCATGCGCGCCCTGGGCGTGAGTTCGCAATCGGTGATGCAGGCGGCGAACACCATCCTGTCGGGCACCACCATCGGCCAGTTCCGCGACGGCGACAAGCTCATCGATATCGTCGCGCGCCAGCCGGTGGAAGAGCGCGCCACCATCAGCGCCTTCCAGGAAGCCAACCTGCAGACCGCCAGCGGCAAGACCGTGCCGCTGTCGCAGCTGGCGCGTGCGCAATTCGTCTGGGAGCCGGGCGTGGTCTGGCGCGAGGGCAGGGAATGGGCGATCACGGTGCAGTCCGATGTGGCCGACCATATCCAGGGGCCGACCGTCTCCGGCCAGATCGATCCGCAACTGGCCAGCCTGCGCGCGCAACTGCCGCCGGGCTACCGTATCGAGCTGGCCGGCGCCGCCGCCGACAGCGGCAAGGCGCAGGCTTCGATCGCTGCCAACGTGCCGCTGGTGATTTTCATCATCTTTACCCTGCTGATGCTGCAGCTGCACAGCTTCTCGCGCTCGCTGCTGGTGTTCCTGACCGGACCGCTGGGCGTGGCCGGCGCGGCCATGGCCTTGCTGCTGCTGCAGACGCCCTTCGGTTTCGTCGCGCAGCTGGGCGTGATCGCGCTGTTCGGCATGATCATTCGCAATTCGGTCATCCTGATTGACCAGATCGAGCACGATATCGCCGCCGGCAGCCCGCCGTGGACCGCCATCGTCGATTCCGCCGTGCGGCGCTTCCGCCCCATCATCCTGACCGCGGCGGCGGCGGTGCTGGCGATGATTCCGCTGTCGCGCTCGGTGTTCTGGGGGCCGATGGCGGTGGCCATCATGGGCGGCCTGATCATCGCCACGGCGCTGACGTTGCTGTTCCTGCCGGCACTGTACGCTACGTGGTTCCGCGTCAAAAAGCCGGTGTCTGCCTGATGCCAGCCTGTCAAAAAGCAGGCAACCGGGGGAAAAATCCAGTAGAATCCCGGGTTTGTCGAAATATTCGGCGAGGATGGCGAAATTGGTAGACGCACCAGGTTTAGGTCCTGACGCCAGCAATGGTGTGGGGGTTCGAGTCCCCCTCCTCGCACCACCGTATTATTAATAATATTTATTGGACGATTCAAATGGCAACTGCTGTCGAAACCCTGGAAAAACTCGCGCGCCGCATCACCCTGACCGTTCCTGTCGAGGACGTCAAGCAGGAAGTGGAAAAACGCCTGAAGGTGCGCGCCCGCACCGCCAAGGCGCCCGGTTTTCGTCCGGGCAAGGTGCCGATGAAGATGGTGGCCGCACAGTACGGTTACCAAGTGGAAACCGAAGTGCTGAACGACAAGGTCGGTCGTGCCTTCGACGCTGCGACCAATGAAAACCAGCTGCGCGTGGCAGGCTTCCCGAAGATCGAAGCCAAGGGCAGCGAAGGTGTGCCGGAAGGCATGATCGCTTTCGACGCGACCTTTGAAGTGTATCCGGAAGTCAAGATCGGCGACCTCGCCGGCATCGAAGTGGAAAAGTCTGTTTCGCAAGTCACCGACGCCGAGATCGACAAGACCGTCGACATTCTGCGTCAGCAGCGCGTGCATTACCACGTCAAGGGCGAGCAGGGCGCGCATGGCGACGGCGGCCCGGAGCAGTCGGCACAGAACGGCGACCGCGTGACCATCGATTTCGTCGGCAAGATTGACGGCGTCGAGTTTGCCGGTGGCAAGGCTGAAGACTATCCCTTCGTCCTGGGCGAAGGCCGCATGCTGCCGGAATTTGAAGCTGCCACCGTCGGCCTGAAGAAGGGCGAATCGAAATCCTTCCCGCTGACTTTTCCCGAGGATTATCACGGCAAGGATGTGGCCGGCAAGACTGCCGAATTCACCGTCACCCTGAAGCAGCTCGAGTGGGCGCACCTGCCGGAAGTAAATGCCGATTTCGCCAAATCGCTGGGCGTCGTCGACGGCGACATCGCCAAGATGCGCGCCGACATCAAGGCCAATCTGGAGCGTGAAGTCAGCGGCCGCGCCAAGGCCCGCACCAAGGATAGCGTGATGGATGGCCTGCTCAAGGTGACCGAGCTGGAAGTGCCGAATGCGCTGCTGGACCAGGAAGTCGAGCGCCTGTCGGAAATGACGCGCCAGGACATGGCACAGCGCGGCATGCAAGTCAGCAATGTGCCGTTTCCGCCCGAACTGTTCAAGCCGCAGGCTGAGCGCCGCGTGCGCCTGGGCCTGATCCTGGCTGAACTGGTCAAGGCCAACAACCTGCAGGCCACGCCGGAGCAGGTCAAGGCGCAAGTGGATGAATTCGCGCAAAGTTATGAAGACCCGCAGCAAGTGGTGAAGTATTATTACAGCGACCGCCGCCGCCTGGCCGAAGTCGAAGCCCTTGTTTTGGAAGAAAACGTCGTCAACTATATCCTTGGCAAGGCCAAGGTCAGCGACAAGCAAGTCGCTTTCGACGATCTGATGGGCAATAACGCGCAAGCGTAACGAGCAAGGCGCGTTCTCCTTAAGGAAGCTAGATGACACGCATGACTGGAAATTCCGCACTCGATACCGAAATGCTCGGTATGGTGCCGATGGTGATCGAACAAAGCGGGCGCGGCGAACGCGCCTACGATATCTACTCGCGCCTGCTCAAGGAACGGGTGATTTTCCTGGTGGGCCCGGTCAACGACCACATGGCCAACCTGATTGTGGCGCAGATGCTGTTCCTGGAGAGCGAGAATCCGGACAAGGATATTTCCCTGTACATCAACTCGCCCGGCGGTTCGGTGTCGGCCGGCCTGGCGATCTTCGATACCATGCAGTTCATCAAGCCGGACGTGTCGACGCTGTGCACAGGCCTGGCGGCCTCGATGGGCGCTTTCCTGCTCGCCGCCGGCGCCAAGGGCAAGCGCTTCTCGCTGCCGAATTCGCGCATCATGATCCACCAGCCGCTGGGCGGCGCCCAGGGCCAGGCTACCGATATCGAGATCCAGGCGCGCGAGATCCTGTATCTGCGCGATCGCCTGAATCATATCCTTTCGGAAAAAACCGGTCAGAGCATCGAGCAGATCCAGAAAGACACCGATCGCGACAATTTCATGTCCGCCGACCAGGCGGTCGACTATGGCATGATCGACAAGGTTCTCACCAGCCGCAACTGACCTGGAAATTTGATGGATTTGCAATGCGCCCGGCCGCTCTGCGGCCCGGGCGTATTTGCTTTATTCTGCTGCTGTTGCGACGCGTTTTTTTGCGCTGTTTCGTGACGAATCCCGATTTCGCGGGTAATATCGAAGTCATCACCGCTACCAATTTAGCCCTATGTCTGACAAAAAATCCTCCAGTGGCGAGAAACTCCTGTACTGCTCTTTTTGCGGCAAAAGCCAGCACGAGGTAAAGAAACTGATCGCCGGTCCCTCGGTCTTCATCTGCGACGAGTGCATCGACCTCTGCAACGACATCATCCGCGACGAGGCTGCCAGCGTGGAAACGGTCGGCGACCAGAAATCCGACTTGCCGACGCCACAGGAAATCAGCGACATGCTGGACCAGTACGTGATCGGCCAGGTGGCTGCCAAGCGCATCCTGTCGGTGGCGGTCTATAACCATTACAAGCGCCTCAAGCATCACGGCAAGAAGGACGATGTCGAGCTCGCCAAGAGCAACATCCTGCTCGTCGGCCCCACCGGCTCCGGCAAGACCTTGCTGGCGCAGACGCTGGCGCGCATGCTCAACGTGCCGTTCGTGATCGCCGACGCAACGACGCTCACCGAAGCCGGTTACGTGGGCGAGGATGTCGAGAACATCATCCAGAAGCTTTTGCAGAACTGCAACTACGAGGTGGAGAAGGCCCAGAAGGGCATCGTCTACATCGACGAGATCGACAAGATTTCGCGCAAGTCGGACAATCCTTCGATTACCCGCGACGTTTCCGGCGAAGGCGTGCAGCAGGCGCTGCTCAAGCTGATCGAGGGCACCATGGCGTCGGTGCCGCCGCAAGGCGGGCGCAAGCATCCGAACCAGGACTTCGTGCAGATCGACACCACCAACATCATGTTCATCTGCGGCGGCGCCTTCGACGGCCTGGCCAAGATCATTTCCGACCGTTCCGAGAAAAGCGGCATCGGCTTCGGCGCCAGCGTCAAGAGCCAGAGCGAACGCGATGCCAGCGCCATGCTGATGGACACCGAACCCGAAGACCTGATCAAGTTCGGCCTGATCCCGGAGTTGGTGGGTCGCCTGCCGGTGGTGGCCACCCTGAGTGAACTCAACGAGGCGGCGCTGATCCAGATCCTGCTGGAGCCGAAGAACGCGCTGATCAAGCAGTACAGCAAGTTGCTGGAAATGGAGGGCGCCGAACTGGAAGTGCGTCCGGCGGCCCTGCATGCCATCGCCCGCAAGGCGCTGAAGCGCAAGACCGGCGCGCGCGGCCTGCGCTCCATCCTGGAACACGCCTTGCTCGACGTGATGTACGAATTGCCGAACCTGCACAACGTCGCCAAGGTCGTCGTGGATGAAAACACCATTACCAACGGGGCTAAACCCTTGTTGATTTACCATGAACAGCCTAAAGTATCGGGCGCATAAAAAGCCGGGATCGATAAAAACCTTGCGAAATTTTGGTTTTCAAACTTTTTTTGCGCAAAAGCAGTACAATTTACTGAAAGAAAAATCTTCAGGCTTCGATCGCAAAGCCACCCGAGGGACCGCCCTCGTGTGGCTTTTTTATTGATGTTTTACAGAAATTGTTACGCAAAATCTGGATTTCAGGCCTTGTGATTTGCACGATCGTGCCAACATCAATTAAACATTCTTGATAAGGCTCGCCATGACGACACCCAATCAGACCGAATATACCCAGTTGCCGCTGCTGCCCTTGCGCGACGTGGTGGTTTTTCCGCATATGGTGATCCCGCTGTTCGTCGGACGTCCCAAGTCCATCAAGGCGCTGGAAGCCGCGATGGAGCAGGGCAAGAGCATCATGCTTGCCGCACAGAAAGCAGCTGCGAAAGACGAGCCGTCGGCCGAAGATATTTACGAAATCGGTTGCATTGCCAATATCCTGCAAATGCTGAAGTTGCCGGACGGTACCGTGAAGGTGCTGGTCGAAGGCGCCCAGCGTGCCCGCGTGCACGAAATCCGCGAGCTGGAAACGCATTTCGTGGCGGACCTCTCGCCGGTCGAATCCGAGCTGGGTGACGAATCCGAAGTCGAGGCCATGCGCCGCGCCATCGTCCAGCAATTCGACCAGTACGTCAAACTCAACAAGAAGATCCCGCCGGAAATCCTGACCTCGCTGGCCGGGATCGACGACGCCGGTCGTCTGGCCGATACCATCGCCGCGCACCTGCCGCTGAAGCTGGAGCAGAAGCAGGTCATCCTCGAAATTTTCAATGTCGCCAAGCGCTACGAGCACCTGCTCGGCCAGCTCGAGGGCGAGCTCGATATCCTGCAGGTGGAAAAGCGCATCCGCGGCCGCGTCAAGCGCCAGATGGAAAAGTCGCAGCGCGAGTACTACCTGAACGAACAGGTCAAGGCCATCCAGAAGGAACTGGGCGAAGGCGAGGAAGGCGCCGACCTCGAGGAGCTCGAGAAAAAGATCATCGCTGCCAAGATGCCCAAGGAAGCGCGCGACAAGGCGGCCAGCGAACTGAAAAAGCTGAAGATGATGTCGCCGATGTCGGCCGAAGCCACCGTCGTGCGCAACTATATCGACACCCTGATCAATCTGCCGTGGCGCAAGAAATCCAAGGTCAACAACGACCTCGCCAATGCCGAGAAGGTGCTGGAAGACGAACACTACGGCCTGGACAAGGTCAAGGAACGCATTCTCGAGTATCTCGCGGTACAGCAGCGCGTGGACAAGCTGAAGGCGCCGATCCTCTGCTTCGTCGGCCCGCCGGGTGTCGGCAAGACTTCGCTCGGGCAGTCGATCGCGCGCGCCACCAACCGCAAGTACGTGCGCATGGCGCTGGGCGGCGTGCGCGACGAAGCCGAGATCCGCGGCCACCGCCGCACCTACATCGGTTCCATGCCGGGCAAGATCCTGCAGAGCCTGACCAAGGTCGGCGTGCGCAACCCGCTGTTCCTGCTCGACGAAATCGACAAGCTGGGCATGGATTTCCGCGGCGACCCGTCTTCGGCATTGCTGGAGGTGCTGGATCCGGAGCAGAACCATACCTTCTCCGATCATTACATCGAAGTCGATTTCGACCTGTCGGACGTGATGTTCGTGGCGACCTCGAACTCCTTCAACATTCCGCCGGCGCTGCTGGACCGCATGGAAGTCATCCGCCTGTCGGGGTACACCGAGGATGAGAAGACCAGCATCGCGCAGCGTTACCTGCTGCCCAAGCAGGTCCGCACCAACGGCCTGAAGGAAGAAGAGATCGCCGTGTCCGAAGCGGCACTCCGCGACATCATCCGCTACTACACCCGCGAAGCCGGCGTGCGTTCGCTGGAGCGCGAGGTTTCCAAGATTTGCCGCAAGGTCGTGAAGATGCTGCTGCTGAAAAAGCAGGAGAAAAAAATCACGGTCACGCCCAAGAATCTCGACAAGTTCCTCGGCGTGCGCCGCTTCGATTTCGGCATGGCCGAAAAGGAAAACCAGATCGGCCAGGTGGTGGGGCTGGCCTGGACCGAGGTGGGCGGCGAACTGCTGACCATCGAGTCGATGAGCATGCCCGGCAAGGGCAACGTGATCCGCACCGGCACGCTGGGCGATGTCATGAAAGAGTCGATCGAGGCCGCGCGCACGGTGGTGCGCAGCCGCGCCAAGAAGCTCGGCATCAAGAGCGACGTGTTCGAGAAGAGCGACATCCACATCCACGTGCCCGAAGGCGCCACCCCCAAGGACGGCCCCTCGGCGGGTATCGCCATGGCCACCGCGCTGGTGTCGGTTTTTACCGGCATCCCGGTGCGTTGCGATGTGGCGATGACCGGCGAAATCACGCTGCGCGGTGAAGTGCTGCCGATCGGTGGCCTGAAGGAAAAGCTGCTGGCAGCGCATCGCGGCGGCATCAAGACCGCGCTGATCCCCGAGCAGAACGTCAAGGACCTGGCCGACATTCCGGACAACGTCAAGAACAAGCTCGAGATCATCCCGGTGCGCTGGATCGACAAGGTGCTGGAAATCGCCCTGGAGCGCCTGCCGGCGCCTCTGCCGGACGAGGAAGCGCCGGTCGCCGCAGCGGCGGCGCCTGCCGATGGTCAGGCTGACAGCACGGTCGTCAAGCACTAAACAGGTGCAGCCGGAGTCGCCATCGCCTCGCAGCATGCCGGCAGTGATTTGTCCCGCTTGAAAATGCGCTCGCAAGAGCGCATTTTTTATGCGTGCAGCATATGTGCAAATGCGTTTTTTGCCGCGTATGGGATACAGGTGCGGCGTGAATGCAAAAAAATAACGGCACATTGCCATTGCAGAAGGTAAATCTCTTGACACAATTCGTGGTGACTTGTTTAATACATGCTTCTTTTTCCGTGTCCGCGGCAACGCAAGCCAGTCAAGGGTTTGCGCAGTGCGCGCGGTTATTAACCAGTGAGGGGGCGTAAGTGAATAAAACCGAATTGATCGACCACATTGCCGAATCTGCCGATATTTCCAAGGCTGACGCAGGCCGTGCTCTTGATGCGCTGATCGGCGCGGTCAAGACCACCCTGAAGAAAAACGGTACCGTGACCCTGGTGGGCTTCGGCACTTTTTCCGTAGGCAAGCGTGCAGCACGTACCGGCCGCAATCCGCAAACCGGCGCAGCGATCAAGATCAAGGCCGCCAAGGTGCCGAAGTTCAAGCCGGGCAAGGGCCTCAAGGACGCAGTCAACTAATCACTGGTTTTGAATTTACTAGTGCGCGTTTCATAAAGTTGTTGTAGAATATTGGTCTTTCGCAGCGTGGTGACAAGCGCTGCAGGTTTGGCTGGTTAGGCAGGTAGCGGGTGCTTAGCTCAGTTGGTAGAGCGGCGCCCTTACAAGGCGTAGGTCGGGAGTTCGAGCCTCTCAGCACCCACCACACAGCAGACCAGATGCAGTATTCAGGAGTGGTAGTTCAGTTGGTTAGAATACCGGCCTGTCACGCCGGGGGTCGCGGGTTCGAGCCCCGTCCACTCCGCCAACACCAAAAAGGCGAACGAAAGTTCGCCTTTTTTCATATGCGATTCTGCTTCGCAAACAGTACTGGATAGGCTGAACATGTTCGAATTCGTCCGCACCCATCAACGACTGATGCAGTTCCTCTTGCTGCTGATTATTTTCCCGTCATTTGCATTCTTCGGACTGGAAAGCTATGGCAGTTTCCAGGATCGGGATGGCACCATTGCCAAGGTCGGCAAGCAAAAGGTTACCCAGGTCGAATTCGACGAGGCGCAACGGCGCGAGATGGACCAGATGCGCCAGGTGATGGGCCCGCAATTCGATTCGAAACTGGTGGATACGCCGGAGCAGCGCCAGCGGTTGCTGGACAGTCTGATCGCGCAGCGCGCGGTGGCCGTGGAAGTCGCGCGCAGTCAGCTGGTGCCGTCGAATCAGGCGGTGCAGCAGCAAATCCTCGGCATGGAGGGGCTGACCACGGACGGCAAGTTCGACTATGAACTCTACAAGACCTTGCTTAGCCGGCAAAACATGACGGAACAGGCGTTCGAGGCGGGCGTGCGCAGCAACCTCGCCGTGCAGCAGCTGAGCGCGGCCGTGCCGGGCAGCGCCATCGTGCCGCGCACCGTGAGCGACCGTCTTTCCGACATCAGCCAGCAGGAGCGCGAAGTGCAGCAGCAGCTGTTCAAGTCCGCCGACTACGTTGCCAAGGTCAAGGTCGACGATGCGATGATCCAGGCATACTACGATCGCAACGCCGCCCGCTTCTCCATTCCCGAAAGCGCTTCGGTCGAGTACGTGGTGCTGAACAGGGCCGCCGCGGAGGCGCAGATCAGCGTCAGCGATGATGATATCGCCGCCTACTACGAGCAGAACAAGAGCCGCTACGGCGTTGCCGAGCAGCGCCGTGCCAGCCATATCCTGGTGGCGCTGAAGAAGGATGCGTCCGACGCTGACAAGCAGGCAGCGCGCGCGCGCGCGGAAAAGCTGCTGGCGCAAGTACGCCAGGCGCCGGCGAACTTCGCCAAAATTGCAGCAGAAAATTCCGACGACACCGGCACGCGCGCCAGCGGCGGCGACCTTGGCTTCTACGCCCCGGGCGTGCTGGGCGACGCCCTCGAAGGCGCCGCCGGCAAGCTGAAGGTCGGCGAAATCAGCGACGTGGTGCAGTCGGAGGAAGGTTTTCACATCCTCCAGGTCACGGAAATCAAGCCGGGAGCGCTCAAGCCGCTGGCTGAAGTCAAGGATCAAATCGGTCGCGATATTCGTCAGCAACTGCTCACGAAAAAATATTCGGAGATGGCCAGCGAATTCAACGAGATCGTCTATGACCAGTCGGACAGCCTGAAACCGGCCGCCGACAAGCTCAAGCTGAAGATCGAAACCGCCGCCAACGTGACGCGCCAGCCGAACCCGGCGCTCGGCGCGGATTCGCCGCTGAACAATCAGCGTCTGCTGGCCGCATTGTTCAGCGATGAAGTGGTGCGCAACAAGCGCAATACCGAAGCCGTGGAAGTGGCGCCGAATGTGCTGGTGGCGGCGCGCATCGTCGCCCACAAGCCGGCCTCGAAACGCCCGCTGGAAGAAGTCAGTGCCGAGATCCGCGAGCGCGTGATTCAGGAGGAAGCCGCGAAGCTGGCGCGCCAGGCAGGCGAAGCCAGGCTGGCGGCGCTGCGCGCGAAAGACGACGCGGCCGGCTTTGGCGCGCCCACCCTGGTGTCGCGCGTGAAGCCAGGCGACATCGATGGCGCAGCGCTGGCCGCGGTGATGAAGGCCAATGCCGACAAGCTGCCCGCGTATGCAGGCGCCGAGCTGCCGCAGGTAGGCTACGGCGTGTACCGCATTACGCGACTGGTTCAGCCGGCTGCCAATCCGGCACAGCGCCAGGCCGAGGCGCAGCAGATTAGCGGCATCGTCGCGCAGCAGGAGAGCGCGGAGTATGTCGAAGCCCTGAAGCAGAAGGCCAAGGTCAAGGTGCTCAAGCCGGTGGCGCAGGCCAAAGAAGCTGACTGAGCGCGGGCCGGCTTAGGGCCGGCTTTATTTCGCGCCCAGCAGCGGCTGCAGCGCCGGCCAGACGTTATCCAGCAGCAGGGGATGTGCGGCAGCAGTGGGATGAATGCGATCGGCCTGGAACATTTCCTCGCGCGTAGCAATACCTTCGAGGAAAAATGGCACCAGCGCAGTCTTGCGCTCCCGGGCCAGCTTGCCATATAGCGCGTGGAAGCTTTCCGCATACCGTGCGCCATAATTCGGCGGCATGTGCATGCCGATCAGCAGCACGCGCGCGCCGGCGTCCTGGCCGGCCTTGATCATGTTGCGCAAGTTGGCTTCGGTGGCGGCAAGCGACAGGCCGCGCAAGCCGTCGTTGCCCCCTAGTTCGATCACCAGCACGGCCGGCCTGTGCTTTTTCAGCAGCGCCGGCAGGCGCGTGGCGCCGCCGCTGGTGGTTTCGCCGCTGATGCTGGCATTGATTACCTTTGCATCGATTTTCTGCGTCTGCAAACGTTTCTGCAGCAGCGCCACCCAGCCGCTGCCGCGCGCGATGCCGTACTCTGCCGACAGGCTGTCGCCGAGCACGAGCACGGTTTTTGATGCAGAATAGGCAGCGGGCGCAAACAGCACGCATGCCAGCAACAGCACCATTTGCAAGAAATGCCGCGCATGCCGCGGCTGCCTCAAGGTCAATGAACTCACAAAACGCATGACAGTATCTTCTCCTGAAATTTCCGCAGCATCCGCCACGCGACTGGCCGCCATCGAAGTTTCCCACCTGTGCAAGCGCGTGTCCGATGCCAACGGTGAACTCGACATACTGAACGACATTCATTTTACCGTGCAGCCCGGCGATACGCTGGCGATCGTCGGTGCGTCCGGCTCGGGCAAGTCCACGCTGCTGGGCTTGCTGGCAGGGCTGGATACGCCTACATCGGGCAGCGTCAGCATCGATGGCGTCGACATCTATGCGCTGGACGAAGATGGTCGCGCGCGCCTGCGCAAGGAAAAGCTGGGATTCGTGTTCCAGTCCTTCCAGCTGGTGGGGCACATGAATGCGCTGGAAAACGTCATGCTGCCGCTGGAATTGCGCGGCGACCGCGAGGCGCGGCCGAAGGCGCAGGCAATGCTGGAGCGCGTCGGCCTGTCTTCGCGCCTGAAGCACTACCCGAAATATCTTTCCGGTGGCGAGCAGCAGCGCGTTGCGCTGGCGCGCGCCTTCGTCACCGAGCCGCCGCTGCTGCTGGCGGACGAACCGACCGGCAGCCTCGACGCCGTGACGGGCGCGGCCGTGATCGACCTCATGTTTGCGCTCAACCAGGAGCGCGGATCGACTCTGGTGCTGGTCACGCACGACCTGTCGATCGCGGCGCGTTGTGCGCGCACCGTGACGATTGCGGCGGGGCGGTTGGTATAAGTTTGCGCGCTAGCGGCCGTGCGGCGCGCTGCCGCCGACGGCGCAGTTGAAGGCGGCGCGCAGCGCCGGAATCAGTTCGCCGGCGCTGACGCCGATCGGGCCGACGCCATTTTGCACGAGCGTATCGGCCGCATGACCGTGCAGCCAGACCGCCGCCAGCGCCGCTTCCCAGGCAGGCAAGCCCTGCGCCAGCAGCGCGCCGCATGCGCCTGCCAGCACATCGCCGCTGCCGGCAGTCGCCAGCGCAGGGTTGCCGCTGGTATTGATTGCGACACAGCCATCGGGCCGGGCAATGATGCTGCCGGACCCCTTCAGCACCACCACCGTATTGAAACGTTCGGCCAGTTGCCGTGCCGCCGCCAGGCGATCGGCCTGCACCATGCCGGCTGAGACTGCCAGCAGGCGCGCCGCTTCCAGCGGATGCGGCGTCATCATGATTTTGCCGCCGCGGGCGGCAAGCAGTTGTTGCAGGCTGCTGTCTGCAGCGATCAGGTTGAGCGCATCGGCATCGAGCACCAGCGGCGCTGCCATCTCCAGCACTGCCTCCAGCAGATTGCGCAGGCGCGCAGAATCGCCGGCGCCCGGTCCCGCCACCGTCACGCCGCGGGAGAAGTCGAAATCCTGCGCGCGCCGGCACATCAGTTCCGGCTGCACGAGGTCGCAGGCAGGGGCGTCGTCGACAAAGCACGCAAACACGCGTCCGCCGCCGCAATGCAGGGCCGCGCGCGCGCTCAGCAAGGGCGCGCCCTGCATGCCATGGGCGCCGCCCAGCACGGCGACGTCGCCAAAGCTGCCCTTGTGCGAGTTGTGCCGGCGCGGCCGCAGCGCCGCGGCAAACATGGCCGGTTCGTTGCGCCAGGCTTGCGCCTGCGGCAGCAGGGACGGATCGATGCCGAGTGCGGCGACGCTGACGGCGCCGGCATGGTCGCGGCCATGGCAGGTGTGCAGGCCCGGCTTGTCGGCGATGAAGGTGAGGGTATGACTGGCGCGCACGGCGATGCCGTCGGGGCCGACGATGTCGCCGGTGTCGGCATCCAGGCCGCTGGGCACGTCCAGCGCCAGCAGCGGGCAGGGCAGGGCATTGACGGATTCGATCATGGCGCGCATGGCGCCTTCGATCGGACGTGCCAGGCCGATGCCGAACAGGCCGTCGATCACCAGTTGCCAGCTGCCTTGCCGCAATGCGTCCAGGCTGGCATTGCCATCCACCAGGGTCGTGATGCCGGATTGCGCGCGGTGCAGGGCCTCCTGCGCGTCTTGCGGGAGCGTGGTTCTCGGATCGACGAACAGCGCTGCCGTGACTTCCAGCCCGGCATTGGCGAGGCGCGCGGCGGCATCCAGTGCGTCGCCGCCGTTATTGCCGGGGCCGGCCAGCACCAGCACGCGCGCCGGCGGCGCAACCAGTTGCAGCGCCAGTTGCGCCGCGGCTTCGCCGGCGCGCTGCATGAGCGCGCCGGGCGGCAGCGCTGCCTGCGCCGCATGTTCTGCCGTGCGGATCTGGGCGACAGTATGGAGCGGCTTCATGGCCTCAGGCATAGCGTGCCAGCGTCAGGCCGTCCATGTCGATCTCGGGCGTGCGGCCGGAGATGATATCGGTCAGCACCATGCCGCTGCCGGCAGCCATGCCCCAGCCGGCAGCGCCATGGCCAAAATTGACGTACAGGTTGGGCACCGGCGTGGCGCCAAGCAGCGGTGGCCCGTCCGGCAGGGTCGGGCGGATGCCGCACCAGAAACTTGCCGTGTTGTAGTTGGCGGCATCGGGAAACCAGTCTTCGCCTACCTGGACAAGCGACCGTACTGCCACGGCATTCATTTCTCCCGTGCTGCTGCCCAGCTCTGCCATGCCGGCGATGCGGATGCGGCTGCCCATGCGCGTGATGGCGACGTTGCGCGCCTCGTCCATCAGCGCGGCCTGAGGCGCTTCGTCGAAATTGCGGATCGTCGCAGTGGCGGAGTATCCCTTGACAGGGTACAGCGGCATGCGGATGCCCAGCGGCGCCAGCAGGCGCGCGCTGTCGATGCCGGCGGCGACGACCACAACATCGGCCTCGAACGCGCGCCCGCTGATGCGCAAGCTGATGCGCTTGCCGCGCGGCTCGATCGCTTCGACGGCGCTGCCGAACAGGAATTCGACGCCCATCGCTTGCGCGATGCTTTTGAGATGCTTGGTAAACAGCGCGCAATTGCCGGCTTCGTCGCCGGGAATATGAATGGCCCCGGCCAGCGGCGTGGCGGCGGCCAGCGCCGGTTCGATCGCGCGCGCCTGGGCCGCGTCGATGGCCTGGTGCTGGATGCCTTGCTCTGCCAGCAGTTCCAGCGCCGGCTGCATCTGGCGCAATTCGCGCTCGCTGCCGAACAGGCGCAGGGAACCGCGCGTCTGTTCGAAATCGAGCTGGTGATGTTCGCGCAACTGCCCGAGAATTTCGTGGCTGTACAGTGCGATTCTTTGCATGCGGTTCTTGTTGATGCGAAAGCGCGCCAGGGCGCATTCGCCCAGCCACAGCCGCAGCCAGCGCCAGAGTGCGCGATCCAGGGAAGGCTTGAGCAGCAGCGGCCCCGGTGCGCCGAACAGCGACGCCAGCAAGCGCCTGGGCATGCCCGGGCGCCCGAGCGGCGTGGCATAGCCCGGCGCCGCCAGGCCGGCATTGCCGAAACTGCCCTGTTCGGCGACATTGCTGCGCTGTTCGAGGACGACGACCTGGTGGCCCGCTTCGGCCAGAAAATAGGCCGTGCACACGCCGACGACACCGCCACCGATTACCGCGATCTGCTGTTGATGTGACATGAATAGAGTGAAGATGCGCGGCCGGACGCCGCCCGGAAAGAGCAGCGAATATAGCATGCTTGCGGGCGTGCCGGTGCGCCATCAAGGTATAATCGTGGTTTCCGGTTCAATCCTGATTTTGACTTCCATTTTTGCTCACGCCATGCTGATTCTGCCGGGCTCGAATGCCCTGTCCGCTTTCCGTAGTCAACGACTATTATCAAAACTGCAAGAGGTTGAGCCGGCCATCACTGGCGTCAGCGGCCGTTACTTGCATTTCATCGATGCCGCAACGCCGCCATCCCAGGATGACACCGGCCGCCTGCAAGCCTTGCTCACTTATGGTGACGCTTTCGAGGGCCGGGAAGACGGCGAGCGTTTCGTCGTGATCCCGCGTTTCGGCACCATTTCGCCCTGGGCCAGCAAGGCCACCGATATTGCCCGCAATTGCGGCATGGCGCAGATCCAGCGCATCGAGCGCGGCATCGTTTATTACGTGCAAGTCAAGTCCGGTCTGCTGGGCGGCGCCAAAAAGCTGGGCGACGTCGATGCCGTGGCGGCGCTGCTGCACGACCGCATGACCGACAGCGTGCTGCGCAACCCGGAAGAGGCCGCCGGCCTGTTCCGCGAACTCGACGCCAAACCGCTGGCTTTCGTCGATGTGCTGGGCGGCGGCAAAGCCGCGCTGCAGCAGGCCAATGCCGATCTCGGCCTGGCCATGTCGGAAGACGAGATCGATTACCTGGTCGAGGCCTTTGTCCGGGCCGGCCGCAATCCGACCGACGTGGAACTGATGATGTTCGCGCAGGCCAACAGCGAACACTGCCGCCACAAGATCTTCAATGCCGACTGGACCATCGACGGCGAGAAGCAGGACAAGTCGCTGTTTGCGATGATCAAGAACACCCACCAGTTGCAGCCGAAGGGCACGGTGGTGGCCTACAGCGATAACTCCTCCGTCATCGAGGGCGCGACCATTTCGCGATTTTATGCGCGCGGCGCGCAAGCAGGCAACGAGTACAGGGCTACCGAGGAACTGACGCACATCCTCATGAAGGTGGAAACGCACAACCACCCGACGGCGATTTCGCCTTTCCCGGGCGCGTCCACAGGCGCCGGCGGCGAGATCCGCGACGAGGGCGCGACCGGACGCGGCGCTGAGCCGAAAGCGGGCCTGACCGGCTTCACGGTTTCCAACCTGATGATCACGCATGCCGTGCAGCCGTGGGAAAACGCCCGCGACGTCACGTTGCCGCAGGATGAACGCAAGCCGGGCGAAGCCACCATCTATGGCAAGCCGGAGCGCATCGCTTCGCCGCTGCAGATCATGATCGACGGCCCGCTGGGTGGCGCAGCCTTCAACAATGAATTCGGCCGGCCCAACCTCGGCGGCTATTTCCGCACCTACGAGCAGAATGTCGGCGGCATGGTGGCCGGCTATCACAAGCCGATCATGATCGCCGGCGGCATGGGCAACATCGCCGCGATCCACACCAGAAAGAACGACCTGCCGGTGGGCAGCCTGCTGATCCAGCTGGGCGGCCCGGGCATGCGCATCGGCATGGGCGGCAGCGCTGCATCGTCGATGGCGACCGGCACCAATACCGCCGACCTGGATTTCGACTCTGTCCAGCGCGGCAACCCGGAAATGGAGCGGCGCGCCCAGGAAGTCATTTCTGCCTGCTGGGCGCTGGGCGAGAACAACCCCATCCTGTCGATCCACGACGTCGGCGCCGGCGGCCTGTCCAACGCCTTCCCGGAAATCACCAACGACGCCAGGCGCGGCGCGATCTTCGACCTGCGCAAGGTGCATCTCGAAGAAAGTGGCATGGCGCCCAAGGAAATCTGGAGCAATGAGTCGCAGGAGCGTTACGTCCTGGCGATCGCGCCGGAATCGCTGCCGCTGTTTGACTACCTGTGCCAGCGCGAGCGCGCGCCCTTTGCCGTGGTCGGCACTGCCACCGAGGAACGCCAGCTGAAGGTGATCGACCCCGAGCACGACAATAACCCCGTCGACATGCCGATGGAGGTTTTACTGGGCAAGCCGCCCAGGATGCACCGCGACGTGACGCACGTCGCGCGCGAATTGCCACCGCTGGACCTGACCGGCATCGACCTGACGGAAGCCTCGCTGCGCGTGCTGCGCCTCCCCACCGTGGCCGACAAGTCCTTCCTGATCACCATCGGCGACCGCAGCGTCGGCGCCATGACCGTGCGCGACCAGATGGTCGGCCCGTGGCAAGTGCCGGTGGCCGATTGCGCGGTGACGGCGATGGGTTTCGAGGGTTACCTCGGTGAAGCCATGGCGATGGGCGAGCGCACGCCGCTGGCGGTGATCGACGCGGCCGCATCGGGCCGCATGGCGGTGGGCGAGGCAATTACCAATATCGCCGCCGCGCCGATCACCGACATTTCCGACATCAAGCTGTCGGCCAACTGGATGGCGGCCTGCGGCCAGCCCGGCCAGGATGCCGCGCTGTTCGACACCGTCAAGGCGGTGGGCATGGAACTGTGCCCGGCGCTGGGCGTGTCGATTCCCGTGGGCAAGGATTCTCTCTCCATGCGCACCACCTGGAAAGACGAGGAAGGCGCCAAGTCGGTGACATCCCCGGTATCGCTGATCGTCTCGTCCTTTGCGCCGGTGGCCGATATCCGCCGCGTGCTGACGCCGCAATTGCGCCGCGATGCCGGCGACACCGTGCTGATCGCCATCGACCTCGGCCGCGGCAAGGGCCGCCTGGGCGCCTCCTGCTTTGCCCAGGTGATGCAGCAGATCGGCTGCGACGCGCCGGACGTGGATAGCGCCGAAGACCTGAAGGCTTTCTTCAATGCCATCCAGCAGTTGAACCGCGAAGGAAAACTGCTCGCCTACCATGACCGTTCCGACGGCGGCCTGTTTGCCACGCTGTGCGAAATGGCTTTCGCCGGCCGCAGCGGCCTGTCGCTGAACATCGATATCCTCGCCATGGACAACGGCCACGCCGCCGACAGCGGCGAAGCCAAGAACTGGACTACGCAAGTGGGCGAGCGCCGCAACGAGCTGACCCTGCGCGCACTGTTCAACGAAGAGCTGGGCGCGGTGATCCAGGTCAAGGCGGAGCAGAAGTCCGAAGTCATGGACGTGCTGCGCGCATTCAAGCTGGGCGCCTGCAGCCACATCATTGGCAAACCGAATGACACCGACGTCATCGAGATCATGCGCGACGCCAGGACGATCTACAGCCAGCCGCGCAGCGAACTGCAACGCGCCTGGAGCGAGACCTCCTGGCGCATCGCCCGCCTGCGCGACAACCCGGCCTGCGCCGACGCCGAGTACGAGCGCATTCTCGACACGCAGGACCCGGGCATTTCGCCGAAGCTGATCTTCGATCCGCAGCAAGACATCGCCGCGCCCTTCATCGCTTCCGGCGCGCGGCCGAAGGTGGCGATCCTGCGCGAGCAGGGCGTCAATTCGCATGTCGAAACCGCTTATGTGATGCACAAGGCCGGCTTCACCGCGGTGGACGTGCACATGAGCGACCTGATCGCCGGGCGCGCGAAGCTGGATGACTTCAAGGGCATGATCGCGGTGGGCGGTTTCTCCTATGGCGACGTGCTGGGCGCCGGCGAAGGCTGGGCCAAGACCATCCTCTTCAATGCGCAGCTGGCCGAGCAGTTCGCCGTATTCTTCAACCGCGACGATACCTTCGGCCTGGGTATCTGTAACGGCTGCCAGATGATGAGCAACCTGAAGGCCATCATCCCCGGCGCGCACGACTGGCCCAAGTTCACCCGCAACAAGTCGGAACAGTTCGAGGCGCGCTTTGCGATGGTCGAAGTGGGCGATTCGCCGTCGATCTTCTTTGACGGCATGGCCGGCACGCAAACGCCGATCGCCGTGTCGCACGGCGAGGGCTTTGCGGATTTTTCGCAAACGGGCGACATCGATGCCGCCATGGTCGCCATGCGCTTCGTCGACAACCGCGGCCAGGTCAGTGAAACCTATCCGTACAACCCGAACGGCTCGCCCAACGGCATCACCTCGGTGACGACTCCGGATGGTCGCTTCACGGTGATGATGCCGCATGCCGAGCGCGTGTTCCGCACAGTGATCAATTCCTGGCATCCGCAAGGATGGGGCGAGGATTCGCCGTGGATGCGCATGTTCCGCAATGCCCGCAAGTGGGTGGGATAAGGAATTGTGCTAACTTTGAGTCATCATGCATTTTTTGGCATTTAGCTATTCTTTTTGCATAGGAGATGTACATGAGCCAAGATAGCAAGAAGTGCCCGGTCACCCACCTGACAACGGATTTCGGCGCCCCGGTGCCGGATAACCAGAATAGTCTGACAGCAGGGCCGCGCGGCCCGTTGCTGGCTCAGGATGTATGGCTGCATGAAAAACTGGGGAATTTCGCGCGCGAGGTCATTCCCGAGCGCCGCATGCATGCCAAGGGTTCCGGCGCTTTCGGCACGTTTACCGTGACGAAAGACATCACCAAATACACGCGCGCAAAACTGTTTTCCGCCGTTGGCAAAAAAACCGAAATGTTTGCCCGTTTCACCACCGTTGCCGGCGAGCGCGGCGCCGCCGATGCCGAGCGTGACATTCGCGGCTTTGCCCTCAAGTTCTATACCGAGGAAGGCAACTGGGACATGGTGGGGAATAACACGCCGGTGTTCTTTTTCCGCGATCCGCGCAACTTCCCCGACCTGAACAAGGCGGTAAAGCGCGATCCGCGCACGAATATGCGCAGCGCCACCAACAACTGGGATTTCTGGACGCTGCTGCCCGAATCCTTCCACCAGGTGACGATCGTGATGTCCGATCGCGGCATCCCCAGATCCTACCGGCACATGCATGGCTTCGGCAGCCATACCTACAGCTTCATCAACGCCGCCAACGAGCGCTTCTGGGTGAAATTTCATTTCCGCACGCAGCAAGGCATCGAGAACCTGACCAATGCCGAAGCGGAAGCCATCGTTGGCAAGGATCGCGAAAGCAGCCAGCGCGACCTGTTCAATGCGATCGAGAAGGGCGACTTCCCGAAATGGAAGATGTATGTCCAGATCATGCCGGAAACCGAGGCGGAAAAAGTGCCTTATCACCCCTTCGACCTGACCAAGGTATGGCCGAAGGGCGATTACCCGCTGATCGAAGTCGGTGAATTCGAGCTGAACCGCAATCCGGAAAATTTCTTCCAGGATGTCGAGCAGTCCGCGTTTGCGCCCAGCACCCTGGTGCCCGGCATTGGCGTATCGCCGGACAAGATGTTGCAGGCGCGCCTGTTCAATTACGCCGATGCGCAACGCTACCGCCTGGGCACGAACTATCAGCAAATCCCGGTGAATGCCGCGCGCTGCCCGGTGCATTCCAATCATCGCGATGGCATTGGCCGTGTCGATGGCAATTACGGTGGCTTGCCGCACTACGAGCCCAACAGCTTTCAGCAATGGCAGGGGCAGCCGCAATATCAGGAGCCGCCGCTGAAAATCACCGGGGATGCGGATTTCTGGGATTATCGCAAGGACGATGCCGACTATTTCAGCCAGCCGCGCGCCTTGTTCAACTTGATGAACGCTACGCAAAAGCAAGCCTTGTTCGACAACACCGCCGCGGCAATGGGCGATGCGCTCGATTTCATCAAGCACCGCCATATTCGTAACTGTCACGCATGCGATCCGGCGTATGGTGAAGGTGTGGCGAGGGCGCTGGGGATGACGGTGGCGGATGCGCAGGCGGCACGGGCCACGGATCCGGCCAGGGACCAGGCGGGCTTCCTGTAAAGCCTTGCCTCACTGCGTCTAAAGAAAAATGCCGCCCGGTTCGCCGTGCGGCATTTCTTTTGCGGGACTCGATCCGGGCCGCTCGGCACGGATCAGCTGTTGATAAAGAAAGGAAATGGCAATGCGATTGGTAAAGCAGTTTTTGATATTGGCGATCAGCGTCGCGCTGCTGGGATGCAGTCATGGCTTTGAAGGCGAGTATCAGCAGTCGGCTTCGACTCCTCTGCTGGACGGGGTGGGCATTCAATCCGGAACCCTGGTCATCGGTGACGATTACATCGAATCGGAAGGGCAGCGAACGGAGTTTGAAAAAATCTTTGTGCGCAAGTCGGGAAGCGAAAAATACCTCGTATTGAAGGGCAAGAATTCCGAGGAAGTGGCCTGGAAAATTGTGGATGAAAATACATTGATGCAGCGAAATGGCTTGATCAATGTGACGCTCAAGCGAGTGAGGTAGTAAAAAAAACGGCGCTCCGAAGAGCGCCGTTTTTATTGGCAAGCGGGTCGCAACCCGCTGCATGATTACTTGACGCTCGCCTTTTCGCGCAGGTTTTTCTGGAAGTCCTGCAGCTTCTTCTGCTGCAGCGATTCCGCGATTTGCGGCTTGACTTCTTCCATCGAGGGCAGCTTGGCGGCGCGCACGTCTTCCAGCTTGATCACGTGGTAGCCGAACTGGGTCTTCACCGGGGTGTCGGTGATCTGGCCCTTGGACAGGCCACTCAATGCATCGGCGAAAGGCTTGACGTAAGCCGAAGGCGAGGCCCAGTCGAGGCTGCCACCGTTGGCTGCCGAACCCGGATCCTTGGATTGCTTGGCCAGTTCCTCGAACTTGCCACCGCTCTTGAGCTTGGCGATGATGGCCTTGGCTTCGTCTTCCTTCTCGACCAGGATGTGGCGCGCCAGGTATTCCTTGTCGCCGGCCTGAGCCTTGTACCTGTCGTATTCCGCCTTGATTTCAGCGTCGGAAACCGGGTTCTTCTTGAGGAAATCGCCGATCAGGGCGCGGATCACGATGGCCTGGCGGGCGAGGTCGAGCTGGTTCTTGACTTCGGCGCTGTTGGAAAGACCGCGCTTGTCGGCTTCCTGCATCAGGATTTCGCGGTTGATCAGTTCTTCCTTGATCATCGCGCGCAGCTGCGGCGTGTCCTGCTGGCCTTGCGTGGCCATTTGCTTAGCCATGGCATCGACGCGCGAAGCCGGGATGGCCTTGCCGTTGACGACGGCGATGTTTTGCGCCATGACGGGCAATGCGGCGGCTGCAAGCAGTACGACCAGCAGGCGGGCGGGTTTGAATGTCATTCTTTTTTCCTAACAGGGAAGTTAAAAAATAGTCAATTATACACTGCGCGCCTGTTTTTCAAGTTCGGAGGGCGCCAGGGCGTTGATGTTGAGCGCGTGTATTTCGTTATGCATCAAATCGCGCAGGCAATCATACACCAGCCGATGCCGAGTGATACGATTTTGTCCTTCGAAACGCGCGGAAATCAGGCGCAGGCGATAGTGCCCGGCGCCGTTGGCTGCGCCGGCATGCCCGGCATGTTTTGCGGAATCATCTTCCAGCACGCATTCAAGGGGAGAAAAGGTTTCATGAATCAAAGCAAGCATGCGCTGCTGACGGTCTGTCATGGCGTGTCCGTATCTTTCAGGTATTTCGACAGGTACATGGTCTGCGCGATTACAAAGATGACCATCAGGGCCGTAAAGCCGAATACCTTGAAGTTGACCCAGGCAGCTTCGGACAGGCCGAACGCAAAGGCGATGCCCAGGTTGAGAACGCCCATCACGATGAAAAACAGGGCCCAGGACAGGTTCAGCCGGGACCATACCGGATCCGGCAGATCGAGCTGTCCGCCCATCATGAGACGGATGGGATTCTTGCGGAAAATCAACTGGGCTCCGAGCAGGCCGGCGCCGAAGCACCAGTACAGGATGGTCGGTTTCCACTTGATGAAGGTCGGATTGTTGAAGTAAATGGTGGCGCCGCCGAAGACGGTAATGATGGCCAGTGAAATCCACAGCATGGCGTCGACCTTCTTGCGCCGCACCAGCAGCCAGCCGATCTGCGCGAAGCTGGCCAGCATCGCCACGGCCGTCGCCAGCAGGATGGGGGCGTGGTCGGCTTGCATGGTCGCAGTCGACATGAAACCGGAAAGGTAATGCGTCAGCGCCGCGTGCGCGGCTTCCGGATTATTGCCCCCCCATTTGAAAACGGCGAAAAACAGGATGACCGGGAACAGGTCGAATAAGAATTTTTTCATGCTTGTTCTGCTGGATTGGAAGGATGGGTATCGGGCAGCGGATCAAAGCGCAGCGAAGCGGAATTGATGCAGTAGCGCAGGCCGGCCGGCGGTGGGCCATCCGGAAACACGTGGCCGAGGTGGGCGTCGCATGCCTTGCACAGGACTTCCGTGCGTACCATGCCGTGCGAACGGTCGACTCTTTCTTCGATCCTGTCCGGCGCCAGCGGGCGGACATAGCTGGGCCAGCCACAGCCGGAATCGAACTTGGCGTCGGATTCGAACAGCGGCGTGCCGCAGCAGACGCAGGTGTAGATGCCCCGTTCGTGGTGGTCCCAGTAGCGGCCGGTGAAGGCGCGTTCGGTGGCGGCATGGCGCGTTACTTCATATTCGAGCGGGTCGAGCATGGCGCGCCATTCTGCATCGGTCTTGCGTATCTTGTCTGTCATGACGAGCAACTCACTTCCAGTCGGCTGGCCCAGTCCGGCGGCAGCGCAGCGTAATTTTCGTATTCGGGCTGGTCATCATACGGCTTTTCCAGCACCTTCTGCAGGCGTTCAACCTCGCTGAAATCCCGGTTCTCGGCTTTTTCGATGGCGACTTGCGCGAGGTAGTTGCGAAGCACATATTTGGGGTTGACGGCGTGCATTGCAAGACGTCTTTGCGCGTCCTGGCTGTTTTCCTGCGCTAATCTTAGCCGATACTGCGCAGCCCAGGCATCAAAGGCGGCGCGGTCGATGAAAAGATCGCGCAGCGGCGCATCGGCTGCTGGATTGTCACGTTGCAATTCACCCAGGCGGCGGAAAAATAGCGGGAAATCCACATGATTTGCCTGCATCAGCGCAAACATGGCATCGATCAGCGCGCCATCCTCGTCCAGATGTGCCTGCAAGCCCAGCTTGGCGTGCAGCAATGCATCGATTTTTTCCTGGTAGGCCGGCGTATAGGTCGCCAGCGCGGCATGCACGTCATCCACTTCGCCGATGAGCGGCTGCAGCGCCTGGCCCAGCGCATAGCAGTTCCAGTGGCCGATCTTCGGCTGCATCGCCCAGGCATAGCGGCCCTGGTTATCGCTGTGGTTGCAGATGTGGCTGGCGTCGAAGGCTTCCATGAAACCGAAGGGGCCGTAGTCGATGGTGATGCCGAGGATGGACATGTTGTCGGTATTGAGCACGCCATGCATGAAGCCGGCCGCCTGCCATTGCGCGACCAGGCGCGCGGTACGGCGCGTGACTTCGGCCAGCAGCGCATGGTAGGGCTTGTCGGCGTCCTGCAGGTCCGGGTAGAAACGGGCAATGACGTAGTCGGCCAGGGTGCGCAATTCCTCGATCCTGCCCTGGTAATACCAGTGCTCGAAGGAGCCGAAGCGCACGAAGCTGGGCGCCAGGCGCGTGGCGACGGCGGCGGTTTCCAGCGTTTCACGCCGCACCGGCTCGCTCGAGCCGACCACGCAAAGCGCGCGCGAAGTGGGAATGCCGAGCGCGGCCATGGCTTCCGAACACAGGTATTCGCGAATCGACGAGCGCAGCACGGCACGGCCATCGCCCATGCGCGAATAGGGCGTCAGGCCGGCGCCCTTGAGCTGCACTTCCAGCGCGCCGGCGGGGGCGGCGGAAGGGTCGCGGCTGGCAAGCTCTCCCAGCAGGATGGCGCGGCCGTCGCCGAGCTGGCCGGCCCAGACGCCGAACTGGTGGCCGGAATACACCGCTGCCAGCGGCTGCGCTTGCGGGGGCAGGCGGTTGCCGGCGAAGGCTGCGGCAAATTCAGGCGTGGCGAATTCTGCCGGGTCCAGCCCGATCAGCTCGGCAGCACCCGAGCTGGCGCAGACCATGTAGGGATCCGGAAGCGGGGTCGGCTGCACGCGCGTATAGAAGGCCGGCGGCAAGGCGCCAAACGAGTGCGTGAAGGGCAGGCGTGCGAGAGGCAGTGGTGTGGCGGACGGGCCGGGAGCAGTCATGGAAACATCGGGGAAATGCATGCGAGAGGCAATAACACCCTATTGTGACAGATTCGCGCGTGTAGCTGCTGTGACCGATAGTAGGCATGGGGTGGAAGCATTGCTTTACAGTCACAATTGCCATCGCTATGCTCCTCGATAAAACGATTCGCAAAATATAAAAGCTGGGAGAGACAACATGGTGAAGTTTCGCGCGCTGGCAGCCGCCGCCATTGCATTGGTGGGGCTGGCAAATCCCGTTGCGCAGGCGGACGAAGTGCGCATCGCATTCATCGAATCGCTGTCGGGACCGTTTTCCCCGGTTGCGCAAAATCTGCTGCGCAGCTGGCAAAGCATGGCGGAACTTGCCAACAACGGGCAGTGGGCGGGCGGCCACACCTTCAAGGTGAACGGTTTCGACGGCAAGGGCAGCGTGCAGGATTCGCTGGCGCAATTGCGCGTGGCCATCGACCAGGATTACCGCTATATCGCCCAGGGCAGCAGTTCCGGCGTTGCACTGGCGCTGCTCGATGCCATCGAAAAGCATAACCAGCGCAATCCCGGCAAGGAAGTGGTTTTTCTCAACTACGGCGCCAGCGATCCCGACATGACCAATGCGCGCTGCAGTTTCTGGCACTTTCGCTTCGACGCGAATTCGGACATGAAGCTGGAAGCGCTGACCACCCACATGGCAGCGCAAAAACAGATCCGCAAGGTCTACCTCATCGGCCAGAATTACAGTTTCGGCCAGCAAGTCTCCCGCGCGGTGAAGAGTCACCTGGAACGCAAGCGCCCGGACGTGCAGATCGTCGGTGAAGACTTGCATCCGATCGGCCAGGTGAAGGATTTTTCGCCCTATGTCGCCAAGATCCGCGCGTCCGGAGCGGATGCCGTGGTGACCGGCAACTGGGGCGCCGACCTGGCGCTGCTGGTGCGTGCTGCCAGGGACGCCGGCCTCGACACCGCCTTCTATACGCTGTATGCCGGCACCACCGGGGTGCCGACGGCAATCGGTGCGGCCGGGGAAGGCCGTGTCAGGATGGTGGCGTACTGGCATCCGAACAATGAAGGGTTTGCCGGCAGCGAGATCGTTACGGACTTCAGGCAGCGCTACCAGGACGATTTCTATGCGCTGGCAACTTACACGGCAACGCGCATGCTGGCGCAGGCAATCCGTGCCAGCGGATCGACGGACGCAGGCAAGGTGGCGCAGGCAATGTCAGGCATGAAGATCGCCAGCCTGAACGGCATGGTGGAGATGCGCCGCGACGACCACCAGCTGCAGCAGCCGCTGTATATCGTGAGCTGGACGAAGGCCGACGGCAGGCTGGTGCGCTTCGACCAGGAAAACACCGGTTATGGCTGGAAGACCGAGCAGAAATTCGATGCCCACGTCGCCGCCCAGCCGACTTCCTGCCAGATGCGGCGCCCGCAATAAGCGCCGGGCAGGGCCGCTCTTGTAGAATAGCGGCTTCGTTTGAGCGGAAGCGCCGGCCCACATGGAATTCATCCTGATCAACCTGCTGAACGGCGTGAGCTACGGCTTGCTGCTGTTTATGCTGTCGGCCGGCCTGACACTGATTTTCAGCATGATGGGCGTGCTCAATTTTGCTCATGCCAGCTTCTACATGCTGGGCGCCTATTTTGCCTGGATGGTCAGCGGCCATTTCGGCTACTGGACCGCACTGCTTGTGGCACCGCTGCTGACCGGCGTGTTCGGGGCGCTGGTCGAGCGCCATGCGCTGCGCGCAGTGCGCCGCCATGGTCATTTGGGCGAGCTGCTGTTTACCTTTGGCCTGGCCTACCTGGTTGTCGAGCTGGTGCAGCTTGCCTGGGGGCGCGCGCCGGTACCGTACCGGGTGCCCGCGGCACTCGACTTTCCCTTGTTTACCCTTTATTCCACCACGTTTCCCGCCTATCGGGGATTCATGATGCTGGTGGCATTGCTGATGCTGCTGGCCTTGTACCTGGGGCTTAGCCGCACCCGCACGGGACTGGTGATCCAGGCGTCGCTGACCCACCCTCAGATGGTGCAGGCGCTCGGCCATGACTTGCCGCGCCTGCGCATGCTGGTGTTCGGCGGCGGCTGCGCGCTGGCCGGGCTGGCCGGCGTAATTGGCGGCAATGCCTTTGTCACCGAGCCGGGCATGGCCGCCGCCGTGGGCAGCATCGTTTTCGTGGTGGTCGTGGTGGGCGGACTCGGCTCGCTCGGCGGCGCCTTTCTGGCATCGCTGCTGATCGGCCTGTTGCAGACATTCGCGGTGGCGCTCGACTGGTCTCTGTTCGACCTGTTGCGCCGGTTCGGCGCCGCGCCGGCCGGCGATGCCGGCGTGCTGCGGGTAACGGTGTCGCAGCTTGCGCCCATCCTGCCGTATCTGCTGCTGGTGCTGGTGCTGCTGCTGCGTCCGCGCGGCCTGCTGGGCGTGCGCGAGGGCTGACATGGCTGCAGCATCCGCATTCGCATCCCTGCGCCCGCCGGCATGGCTGGCGTGGCTGGCCTACGCGCTGGCGCTGGCGCTTGCGCCTCTGTTCTTTTCACAGGGGGGCGGCTTGTCGGTGCTGGCGCAGATGGGCGCGGCGATGGTGCTGGCGCTGTCCTACAACATCCTGCTGGGGCAGGGCGGCATGCTCAGTTTCGGCCATGCCGTCTATTCCGGCTTCGGCGCGTACGTCGCGATCCATGCCATGAACCTGGCGGCCGCTGGCAAGCTGCCCTTGCCGGTGTCGCTGGTGCCGCTGGCGGGGGGGCTCGGCGGCATGTTTTTCGGCGGCGTGTTCGGCTATCTCAGCACGCGCAAATCCGGCATGGCGTTCGCCATGATTACCCTGGGCCTGGGTGAACTGGTCTATGCCAGCGCCTTGATGTTTCCCGGGTTTTTCGGCGGCGAAGGGGGCGTGCCGGCCAACCGGGTGATCGGCGAGCCGGTGCTGGGGATCAGCTTCGGTCCGCAGATCGAAGTGTACTGGCTGGTGGCGGCCTGGCTGTTTGCCTGCACTGCCGCCATGTATGCGTTTACCCGCACGCCGCTGGGGCGCGTGCTCAACGCCGTGCGCGACAATCCGGAGCGCGCTGCCTTCCTGGGATACGACCCGCGTCACGTGCGCTTCCTGGCGCTGCTGCTGTCGGCATTCTTTGCGGGCGTGGCGGGCGGCCTCGCCGCGCTCAATTTCGAGATTGCCAGCGCCGAGAGCGTCGGCACAGCGCGTTCGGCCGGCGTGCTGCTGGCCTGCTTCATCGGCGGCATCGGCTATTTCTGGGGGCCGCTGCTGGGAGGCATCGTCGGCGTGCTGCTGACGGTGGTGCTGTCATCCTATACGCCGGCATGGCAGCTCTACCTGGGCGCGGTATTCATGCTGCTGGTGATGTGCGCGCCGGACGGCCTGGCAGGCTTGCTGACACGGCTGGGGCAGCGTGCGCAGGTATTGCTGCAGACCTTGCGCGGTATCTGCGCTGACGAGGGCGCACCCCGTACAGTTGCCCAATCCCGGCAGGCAGCAGCCGTCGCGGTGCTGCGGCGGCTTGCCCTGGAAGGAGCCGCCTGCCTGGCGGCGCTGTTCGGCGCCGTGCTGCTGGTGGAACTGCTGTATCGCCGTGGCGCCGATGCCGCAGACGGCACGACGGTGCGCCTGCTGGGCCTTGGATTCGATGCCGGTGCCGCCTGGCCATGGCTCCTGGCGGCGACTTGCCTGGCAACGGCATGGATGGTATTTCGCGGCCTGCGGCGAGGACAGCAATGATTGCGAGCGACACAAGGCCACCAACGAATGCCCTGGAACTGCGGGGGCTGCACAAGACTTTCGGCAAGTCGGCCGTCATTTGCGGCGTCGATCTGCAGGTGCGCGCAGGTGAACGCATGATGCTGATCGGGCCCAACGGCGCCGGCAAGTCGACGCTGTTCGATCTGGTCAGCGGGCGTCTGCGCCCGGATCATGGTGCGGTGCTGCTGCACGGGACCAATATCGCCGGCAAGCCGCCTTATACGGTCAGCCGCCTCGGATTGTCGCGCAGCTTCCAGGTGTCCAGTGTCTTTCAGCGCCTCACGGTGTACGACAATCTGCGCTGCGCGCTGCTGTGGCCGCTGGGCTATCGCTATTCGTTCTGGCAGCGCCTGAACGGTTTGCGCGACGTGCGCGCGCGCGCCGAGGCGCTGCTGGAACAGTTGGGTCTGCAGACACGGCGCGACACGTTGGCCGGTGCGCTCGGCCATGCTGAGCAGCGCGCGCTGGAAATCGGGCTCGCGGTTGCCGGCGGCGCCGACGTGATCCTGCTCGACGAGCCTACCGCCGGCATGAGCCGCTCGGAATCCGATGCCGCGGCCGGATTGATTCGCACGCTTACCGCAGGCAAGACCCTGCTGATGGTCGAGCATGACATGGATGTGGCGTTTGCCCTGGCCGACCGCGTTGCCGTGCTGGTGGCGGGTGAAGTCGTGGCCTGCGGGCCGCCGGCGCAGGTGCGCGCCGATCCGGCAGTGCGCCAGGCCTATCTCGGCACCCTCGCGGGTGAGGCGGCATGACGGCGCTGCTCGAATTCACCGGCGTGCATGCCTTTTACGGCGGCAGCCATGTCTTGCGTGGCGTGGATCTGCAGGTACGTTCGGGTGAGATCGTCAGTTTGCTCGGTCGCAATGGCGCCGGCCGTTCGACCTTGCTGAAGGCAGCCATGGGGCTGGTCGATGCGCGCGGCAGCATCCGCTTCGAGGGGCGCGACGTGATCGGCCTCGAACCGTTTCAGGCTGCGCGCAGGGGGCTGGGCTACGTGCCCGAAAGCCGGGATATCTTTCCGACCCTGACGGTGGAACAGAACCTCGCACTCGGAAACAAGCCCGGCGCCGGAGCGTCATGGATACGCGAACGGATGGCGACGATGTGCCGCCTGTTCCCGCGCCTGTGCGAGCGTGCGCGCGTGCAAGCCGGAAGCCTTTCTGGCGGCGAACAGCAGATGCTGGCGCTGGCACGCACCATGATGGGAGGGCCACGCCTGGTGCTGGTGGACGAACCGACCGAAGGGCTGGGGCCCCGGGTGGTCGAGCAGGTGGCGCAGTTTCTGCGAACGCTGCAGGCAGAGGGCGTGGCGGTACTCCTGGTGGAGCAGAAACTGGCAATCGCCCTGGAAATTTCCAGCCGCGTGTATGTCCTCGGGCAAGGCGCCATCGTCTTCGAAGGCACGCCGGCGCAATTGCGCCAGGCCGATACGGTCAGACGGGAGTGGCTGGAAGCTTAAAGCACCTCGCCATGGAGTTTGATCGACGCTCCTGGCCCTACCAGTAATTCTCCGTGACAAACTGGCCCGGGGTCGCGCGCCGGCAGGGCCGCATGTCGCGCCGGTGCAGCATCCCTCGCATTTCATCGATCATTTGCGGATTGCCGCATAGCATGACGCGCGCAGAAGCCGGGTCCAGGGACAGCCCGGTGCAGCGTTCCAGTTCGCCGCTTTCGAGCAGCGTGGTAATGCGGCCATGCAGCGGCGCGGGGTTGTTCGCGTCGGCTTCGGCAGGCGCCTCGAGCGGGTCGCGCGTGGTGGTGGCAATGTATTGCAGTTTCGCCGCAGCGCCCGCATGACGTTCCTGCAGGTCGCGCAACTCGACGCGATAGGCCAGTTCCGAATTGTTGCGCACTGAATGCACGAGTACCAGGTGGCTGAAGCGCTCCCAGGTGAAAGGGTCGCGCAGGATGGAAATGAAGGGGCCCAAGCCGGTGCCGGTGGACAGCATCCAGAGCGCTGCGCCATCGACGAAGCGATCCGGTGTCATGAACCCGTAACTCTTCTTGTCGAGCAGGATGCCGTCGCCTGGCTGCAGGGTGCGCAGGATCGAGGTGAAGGCGCCGCCCGGCACGTCGATGACAAAATATTCCAGCTCGTCGTCATCGGCGCCGCTGACGATGGAATAGGCGCGCCAGAACTGGATGCCGCGGTCGTTGCGCAGGCCGAGGCGGGCATACTGCCCCGGCGTGAAGCGGAATTCCGCCGGCCGCGTCGTCTTGAATGAATACAGCGAAGGCGTCCAGTGAAGGACCGATGTAATGGATTCGAACGTGGCGATTTCGCCGGGCTCAGGAACGGATCGCATAGCCTGCCTGTCTCTCGCGGTAGCTGCAATACGTAGATTGTGCCACAGGAACGCAGTCGCATGCTGTGCCTGTCCTGGCGCCGGCCGGAGGCGTCTGCCGGCAGTTCAGCCGGCCCTGGATACCGGGAGTTCGGTCATGCCCAGACCCAGGCCGACGCCGACCCCAGGCGGCGGTTTGTGCTGGTAGGATGGACAGCCGTGCGATCCCCATTTTCCGCCGCATACGCGCCATTTGCATTTTTCGCGTGCCAGGAAGCTGTCCAGGCGGGTGCATTGCGCATACTGGGCCACGTCATCGTGGCGCGGCTTGTGCATCGATGCGGTGGATTGTTGCTCTGCGCGCGCTGGCGCCCTGGCGGCAGCTGCAGCCGCGACACGGGTGCTGGAGGGCGGCTTGGCGACCGCTTTTGCGGCGGATCGCACGGCTGGCCGTGCCGCCTGTGTCGTGCGCTGGTTGCGCACGCGCGGGGGTGCGGCGCTTGCCGTTTTTTTTGCCGCCGGGTGCCGCGGCATTGCAGTGGCTAAAGTCGATGCGGCGGGTGCCACGGGCATCGCTGCGCCCTGTGGTTCGGCGCCGGATGGCGGCGCGGGTGCTGCGGCGGCGACCAATGGCCGGGGCGCGGGTATCGTCGCGGCTGCGCTGCCATCGATGACATGCTGGCGCAATGCATCGCGGCTGGCGATCCCCATGCCGACAGCAAAGGCCGCGCTGATGCCCAGCAGCCCGATCATCAGCAAGACCGGAAAGCGGCGCTGTCGTCCATGCAGGGCAGATTGCCAGGAACGGTCGTGCCTGCTGGATGCCGCACCAGTGCTGCGCCGCGGCGGCCGCAGGCAATATTTCGCCCTGGCGGACACGAATGCTTCCGCCAGCAGGGGCGCGGTACGGCGAACATGCTGGTATTGCATGTGCCTATGATGGCGTCGATGGCCGACGCTGCCTTGAGCAATTCGGTACTGGCGGCAGGAAGAGGGCTCGCCCGGCGACCAGCAGGACGTTCAGGCCAGTTCGACGCGGTTGCGGCCGCCGGCCTTGGCCGCGTAGAGGGCGTGGTCGGCACGCTTGAACAGCGATTCGTAGGTATCGCCGGCCTGGTGCGAGGTACAGCCGATACTGACGGTGACGGAAAGCTTGCCGGCGTCGGTGTCGAATTTCGTCGCGGCAATCGCCAGGCGCATGCGCTCGGAAAAAGTGCGGATTCCTTCGGGGTCGCACTTGGACAGAATCAGAACGAATTCCTCGCCGCCGTAACGGCAGGCCAGATCCATCTTGCGCACCAGCTTGCTGATTTCCTTCGCTACCCCCGCCAGCACGACATTGCCGGCGTTGTGCCCGTGCGTATCGTTGAATTTCTTGAAGTGGTCGATATCGATAATGGCGATCGACAGGCCGGTCCTGTCGGTTTGCCGTTCGAATTCATTGATGCGGCGGTTCAACTCGTGTTCGAAGGTACGGAAATTGAACAGGCCGGTCAGCTTGTCGGTGGATGCCTGTTCCGCCAGTTCCCGCACCTTGTCCTGCAGTACCAGATTCAGTCGTTCGATCTCGCGGTGCTGCTCCATGCTCAGCAGGTAATTGCGGCCATTGACGATAGTGGTGCCGAGAAACGACGAGAGATTATTCAGCAGACTCAGGTCCGATTCCGAAACATCGAGCGGTGCGGAAAAGGTGAAAAAGGTCAGGACGCCTATCGGCTTGTTCTGGAAGCGAATCGGCACCATCAGCAGTGTGCGTACGCTGCCGAGCAATTTCAAAGTCGCCTGATCATTGCTCGACATCGGCAGGTGCTTGATTTTTTGCACGTCCGGAAATAACAGATGCGTATTGCGCAGGAAGGTATGGGAAATGCCGCCATCTGTAGTGTTTTGCTGGTAGGGATGGTCTGCTAGAAACTTTTCCCACTTTGCGCGCCGCGCTTCATAGCGGGGATTGACGATGGCAATTTTTTTACTGACCAGGACTTCATTTTCAAGCAGGAAAAACCCCACCATGTCGAAGGAGAGCTTATGGAAAAGTTCTGCCGAAAACATGTCGTAAATGCGCTCCGGCGAGGTCAGGTTATTCATTTCGACGATGAATTGCAAAAAGCGCGTCTGTTCGGCAGCGGCGGCTTCGAAGCGGTTCTGATAATCCTTCAGGAAAGCGTAATCCAGGGCATTGCACAAGGGCGCGTAAAACAGCGCAAGCAATTCGCTGAGAACGGCAAAGGCTTTTTCGTCGAAGCAACCTTTCTGCCGGAATATGGTGATCGTTCCGGGCAGCCTGTCGTGCGCCATGCCCTCGGCTGGCATCAGCGGCACTGCCGCCAGGTCTTCGAGTTTCCACAATCCCAGCAATTGCTTGACCGCACCCGTGGCATTGACGATATCAGCGCGCACCATGCTTTTTGTCAGGCAAGCCTGTACGCTGGGATTGGGGCCGTCCGGATCCAGGCGGATCCGATAGCCCGCATAGGTGTGTTCGAGGTGTGAAAACTCAGCCGGGAAATGAACTTTTTTGCTGACCAGCGTTTCGCCATCCGCGGTGATGAGATTGATCAGGTAACCATCTGCAATTTCCAGCTTTTCGACATGTTCGCCGAACAGGTCCAGCAGGGCATTTAATTCGAAGGTGCTATTGATTTTCTCCAGCAGTGCGCATTTGTCCGCGATCGAGTAATACGTCACTTATATGTCCCCGTACTTATTTTAAGTTAGTTATCACCATATTATTGCGCGATTTCGATCGCAAGTGTGTTGGAAGGAAATAAATTTTGCCATCATCATCTTAATAGGCATTCGGATTCGTCCACCCCTTGAAAGTTGTCCATAAAATAATTTTCATATCCATAAGGAAAGACCAGTTCTTGATGTAATAAAGATCGAACTGCACGCGCTTGCGCATTTTTTCTACGGTATCCGTTTCGCCGCGGTAGCCATGGATTTGCGCCCAGCCGGTAATGCCAGGCTTGACACGATGGCGCAGCATGTATGTATCCAGCAAGTCCTTGTATTTGTCATTGTGCTGCAAGGCATGCGGGCGGGGGCCCACCACCGACATGTCGCCAGCGATCACATTGAAGAATTGCGGCAGTTCATCCAGGCTGGTACGGCGCAGGAAATGGCCGAAACGGGTGACGCGCGGATCGTCGCGGGTCGCCTGGGCAACACGGCCGTTGTCCTGATGCAATTTCATGCTGCGGAACTTGTAGACCAAGATTTTCTTGCCGTTTAGCCCTAGTCGTGGCTGCCGGAACAGGATGGGCCCCGGCGATGAAAGCTTGATGCCGATTGCGATTACGAGGAACAGCGGCATCAGCAGGATCAGCGCGATCAGCGCAAAGATGCGGTCGAAGATTTCCTTGCACAATCCGCCCACGCCGCTGGAGACAGGGCAATTCAGGTCGATGGCGGTTACGCCAAGGAAATCGATCATCCGGCTGCCGAGGATCTGGATGCTGCTGGTGTCGGGCACCCAGCGTACATCCACCAGGGCATTGCGCAGCACATGCTGCAACTGCTGCATGCGCGCTGAAGCCGCCATCGGCAGGGTGATCCAGATTTCATGAATCTGGTGTCGCTGAACATAATCAGGAATTTCCTCCAGGCTAGGAATGCGGTCGATCGACAGGCTGCGCAGCGTTTCCCGGACGGGTTCAAAATCGAGATCATCAGCATGGATGGCGCTGACATCATAGCCGTACCAGTCCTGCAGCATGGCGCGGCGGTGCATTTCCTGGCCTGCACGGCCGTAACCGACGATCAGGACGCGCTTGTTATTGAAGCCCATGCGGCGCAGCGCGCGCAGCGTGGAATACAGCAGGCCGCGATAGCAGACCATCAGCAGCAGGCCGGAAAAATACCAGTAAAACATCCATACCCGGGACACATTGCCGGCATGATGGATCAGGAAGCTGCAGAACTGGCCGACCAGCATGACGAGCGCCCAGGCAGCAGCCAGCTGCCCGTACATCGTCAGCAGCGGCCGCCCGCGCCAGGACGCATAGACGCCCAGGCGGGGAAACAGGAAGAATGCCAGCGCGCTGCAAAAATAAGCCAGCATGAAATGAATGGGCGCGGCGTTATCAAGCGTATCGGGAAAGTGCAGGGCGGCGGCAATATGCGCAGCGCCCACGATGGCAAGCGCATCGACCACGCGCATGGAAAATTCCAGTCTTGAAGCGTTATCAATCAGTAAGTCACGCATGAAGTCCTGGTGTACGAAAGGCGGGCGGAGGGACAAGCCAATGTGGCAAGGGCCAGTATAGTAAATGCGACTTGCTACCGTTTGACTGCACTCAATCGCCTTCGGTACGCGCTTGGCGTTTGATCAGCCAGACGCTGATTGTGGCGTTTGTACGTTGGTGCGCATGCCGCATTAGGTTTTCTGCAGGACAAATTTCGGAACGTCATGGTATTTTCTTGCGATAAAATAAACTGTCGAGATTGCAATAATGTTAGTTTGACTCGGTTTTGCCCCGGGCGGCAGGCACGGCCGTGCCTTCGCTCGCCCTCAAGGGGCGGCGCTTTTATTTTTGACAGGGGGAAGGTTCTGATGAAGCATGAACAAGCAAGGAAGCATCGCCGGGTCGCGCGTCGCAGGCAATGGTTGCCGTTGGTCCTGGTGCCGGCGCTGTCGCTGCAGCAGCCGGTCATGGCCGATGAGGGTGATGTCTTCCGTCCCTATGTCGGCGTGGCCGTGACGCACGATGACAACATTCTGGGAACCAGCAATGCGGCGATTGCCGGCGGCACGGCCAAGCTGTCGGATACGGCAACCCGCACGGAGATTGGTTTGATGTTCGACAAGACAATCAGCAAGCAAAGGATTACGGCCAGCATCAATCTCGACCATACTGCATACAACCGTTTCGATAACCTGGATTACGATGGCCGTGATATCCGCGGCAACTGGAACTGGCATCTCGGCGAGCATCTGGAAGGCAATCTCGGCGCGACCCACGTGCGTGCCCTGACTTCGGTCCAGGATTCGCTTTCCGCGGCGGGCGTGCCAACGCAATTGCCCAACGTGCGTACCCAGGATCGCCAGTATGCGGACGTCTCGTGGCGCCTGCATCCCAGCTGGCGCCTGGTCGGTGGCACCAGCCATTACGAGCTGGAGTACGCGCAGTCCGGCCCGCAGGTGGCCAGCCGCAAGGTCGATGACGTCGAAGCCGGCGCCGACTTCCTGGCCCGCAGCGGCAGCAGCGTCGGCGTGCGCGTGCGCCATGCCAAAGGCGAGTTTCCGATCAGCCCGCTGAACGATTATTCCCAGGACGAGCTCAAGCTGCGGGTCGACTGGAAGGTTACGGGCAAAACCGACCTGCTGCTGCTCGCCGGCTGGGTGCAGCGCGAGAGCGATCTGGCACCGGCGAGTGATTTTTCCGGATTTAACGGACGGCTCAATGCAGTCTGGCGCGCAACCGGCAAAAGCACCGTGAATGCAAGCGTCTGGCGCGAGGTCGGGGCGCTGGACGACCAGACCGCCGCCTATTCGCTGAACCGCGGCATCAGCCTCGGCGCAGGATGGGAGATCACGCGCAAGGCGCGCCTGGATGCATACTATCAGCACGAGCGGCGCGACTATACGCCTGGAGGACTGGCGCGTGAGGATCGCATCAACTACGGCAACCTGCAGCTGACTTATTTTCCGATGCGTAATCTGCGCCTGCTGGCATCGGTTTATCACACTGCGCAAGGCTCGAACGTGGCCGTAAACGATTACCGCAATACGGGCGTCAGCATCGGCACCCGCTACGAATTCTGACGCTGGCGAGCGGTACTTTCGCGTCGTTGCGCGAGAAAAACGGGTATGCATGACAGGGATGTAAAGCTTGCGTGATATCCCCTGCGCTAGAACAAAGCCCGGGGATGACGAAATGCTAAATTTTGTCCATGCAAAATCTTTTTCATGTTTCCCCGCTGTTCCGCCTGATTTCCCGATATGGCGGTATGGCATGCGGTGCCCTCGCTTTCGGCCTTGTCGCTGTCACCGGCTGCGACAGGATGGCGGCACCGGATGCCCGGATTGCCGTGGTCGACGGCAATGCGCTGACCCGATATCACTTGAAGGACGAGCTTGCCGCCCGCGGCGGTGTAGCCGATCAGGCAAGCCGTGCCCTGGCGATCCAGGCGCTGGTGGATCGCCAGCTGCTGCAGGACGAAGCAGTGCGCCTGAAGCTCGACCGCGATCCCCATGTCAGGGCGGCGCTCGACAATGCGCGCGCCCAGATTCTCGCCCAGGCCTACCTGAAGAGCAGGATGGCGCAAGTCGAACCCTTGTCCGCGGGTGAGGCGAAGGCTTATTTCGCTGCGCATCCAGAGCAATTTTCCGAACGCAAGCTTTTCCATATCAAGGAAATTGCAATTTCCTCTCAGCAAGCAAGCGGCGAGCTGCAGGCGGCAATGGACGCTGCCCGCTCGCTCGACGACGTCACTGCCTGGCTGGAGGGACGTCGCATTCCCTACCGGCAGGCGCGCCGCACGCTCGATTCCGCGGAAATGCCGATGGCGCTGGCAACCAGAATGCGCGACATGCAGCCAGGGCAGTTATTTGTCATGCGCGAGGCAGATAGCACGTTCCTGGCAACGCTGGTCGCGGCGGAGGCAAGGCCGGTCGCGCTGGCGGATGCGCTGCCACAGATCCATGAATCACTGCGCGCGCGCGCGGCTCGTGCGCTGGGCGATGCGGCGCTGGCCCGGCTGCGTACCGGTGCATACATCGAATATACGGATGAACAGAATGCGCTGCTGGCGAAGGCAGGCACGGCAGAGGCACCTGCGCGGAAGAATGGGCCGGGAGAAATTTCCACAGTGGCAAACTTGAACCAGGACGAGGTGGCGAAATGAAGAGTTTACCGAACTTGAAATGGCTGATTGCAATCCTGATGTTCCTGTGCTTCGGGCATGCCGGCGCTGCCGATATCGAGCTGGGGCCGGGCGATACCTTGCGCATCAACGTGTACGGGCATTCTGACCTGTCGCTTGAAACCCGCATTTCCGAGTCGGGCAGCATTTCCTATCCGCTGATCGGCGAAGTGAAGGTGGCCGGCCTGTCACAGGCTGCGGCGGAGCGCAAGATTGCCGGCATGCTCGAGCGCGGTGGCTATTTGCGCAAGCCGCAAGTCAATATCGCCGTTGCCCAGAACCAGAGCCAGCAGGTATCCGTACTCGGCCAGGTAACGCGGCCCGGGCGCTACCCGGTGGACGGCACGCGCAACCTGACGGATATCCTCGCGCTGGCGGGAGGGATGACGGCAGATGCGGGTGATACCGTGACGCTGGTGCGCACGCGCAAGGGGGAAACCCAGAAGGAAGTACTGAATATCCACGAAATGGTCAAGAGCGGCGAGATGCAAAAAAATCTTAAGCTGCGTACCAACGATGTCATTTACGTCGATCGCGCGCCCCGCTTCTATATTTACGGCGAGGTTCAGCACCCCGGCACATACAAGCTTGAGCGCAACATGACCGTCATCCAGGCGCTTTCTGTCGGCGGCGGTCTCAGCCCGCGCGGCACCGACCGCGGCGTGCGTCTGAAGCGCCGCAATGAGGACGGCACCTTGCGGGAGATTACCGCGCGCCACGATGACATCGTTCAGACTGACGACGTCGTGTACGTGCGCGAAAGCCTGTTCTGACCAGTATCCGCAAGGAGCAAGGAGTATCGATGAATTTTTACCGTTTCATGCAGATTCTTCGCGGCCGGCGCAAGCTCATTCTCCTGACCATGCTGGTGACGATGCTGACGGCATTTGCCGTCAGTCTCATGCAGTCCAAGGTGTACAAGGGAACGACCTCGCTGGTGCTCAATTACCGTGGCGTCGATCCGGTCAACGGCATGGCGATGCCGGCCCAGCTGTTGCCGGGATACCTCGGTACGCAAGTAGATATCATCGCCAGCAGGAACGTGGCACTGAAGGTGGTCCAGGACTTGCGGCTGGACCAGGGCGAGGAAGTGCGCGAACAATTCATGAAGGCGACTGGCGGCCAGGGGTCCATCCAGGAATGGCTGGCCGGACTGTTGCTGAAAAATCTTGAAGTCATGCCCTCCCGCGACAGCAGCGTCATCGACGTGACCTTCAAGGGAGCGGATCCGAAATTTGCCGCAGCAGTGGCAAACGCCTTTGCTGTTGCCTACCAGAAGACCGGCGTGCAGCTGAAGACGGAACCGCTGCAGAAAGCCTCCGGTTTCCTGGGTGACCAGGCAAAAGTCTTGCGCCAGAATCTGGAAGAGGCGCAAAACAAGCTGACGCGCTATCAGCAGGAAACCGGCATCGTCAGCGCCGACAACCGACTGGATGTCGAGACGAATCGGCTCAATGAGCTGTCGAGCCAGCTGGTCGTGGCGCAGGCCCAGCTCATGGAAGCCAGATCGCGCCGTAACGGCGCACAGGCCGGGAGTGGCGTGTCGCCGGACGTGGTGGGCAATCCGCTGATCCAGACATTGAAGGCGGAACTGGCGCGCGCCGAAGCAAGATTCTCGCAAACAACGCAAAACCTTGGCACCCGACATCCGCAATACCTGGCCGGGCAGGCGGAAATTCGCCGGCTGCGCGCCGAGCTCAATGCGCAGACCGCAGCGATATCCGGCAGCGTTGCCAGTAATGCGAAGATTCTGGAACAACGCGAGGCGGAACTGCGCAATGCGTTCAATCAGCAGAAGACGCGCGTGCTCGATCTTAACAAGGCGCGCGACGAGATTGCGCTGCTGGCGCGGGAAGTGGATAACGCGCGGCGGGCATATGACGCCACCACCCAGCGCGTGACCCAGACCAGCATCGAAGGACAGGCCAACCAGAGTGATGTATCCGTTCTGAATGTGGCGGTTCCGCCGACCAGGCCGGCCGGTCCGAAAGTGCTTCTCAATACGCTGCTAGCAGGATTGCTCGGTAGCATTCTGGGTATAGCGATCGGCATTCTTGCCGAAATGGCTGACCGCCGCGTGCGTACCGTGGAGGACCTGGTCGAAGTGCTGGACTCACCCGTACTGGGTGTCATCGACTGGGGCAGGCAGGGCCGCAGGCGGGCGCCGACGCCGCTATTGTCGATGCAGCGTCCGCTATTGACGAATTGAAAGAGATTGAATACATGAATCAACGTGTTCCTCCGATGGCAACCTTGCCGGTGTCCGTCAATCACGATACGTCGATGGGGCGCATCCTGATCGAGCAGGGCAAGATTACGACGACCGACACGGAGCGCATTCTGCGTTTGCAGCGCGAACAGGGCATGCGTTTCGGTGAGGCTGCTCAAGCCCTGGGCCTGGTTACCGATGAGGATGTCCGCCAGGCCCTGGCAAACCAGTTCGGATTTTCGTATCTGACAGCGGGGCAGGGCGAATACCCCGAAGAGCTGTTTGCCGCCTATGATCCTTTCGGTGACGAAGCGGAAATGCTGCGCGCCGTGCGTGGCCAGCTGATGCAGCGATGGTTCGCAAAGGGACGAAAATCCCTGGTAATCGCGGCGATTGCGCCGGACGACGGCGCGAGCATGTTTATCGCAAACCTGGGCATCGCCTTCGCGCAACTGGGTGCGCCCACGCTGATTGTCGACGCAAACATGCGCCGCCCCCGGCAACACGAGATTTTTTGCCTGCGGGGGCGTCAGGGCCTGTCGGAAATCCTGGCCGGACGCGTTGGATTGCACGCGGTCTGTCGGGTGGAGTATTTCGATGACTTGTCCATTCTGCCTGCGGGCACTATTCCGCCCAATCCTCAGGAGCTTCTCCTGCGTCCGAGTTTTCAGGAACTGCAGGTAAACCTGGGGCGGCATTTCAGCACGATACTGATCGATGTGCCGGCATTTGCTACCGGCGCCGATGCGATGGCGGTGACTGCCGGTGCCGGTGGTGTATTGCTGGTGGCCCGCAAGGACAGTACACAACTGGCCGACATGGCGACAGTACGGGAGAGAATGCAGCGGGCCGGAGTCGAAGTCGTCGGCTCCGTACTGCTCGATTTCTGACTACGGCTTCGCTCTAGCAATCCCTTAGCGGCAAATCATGAGAACTCAGGGGCCATTCATGGCCACCAATGCTGCGTCGAATTCTTCCCCATACTCGCGGGAAAACGTTCGCCGCGGCATCGGCCACTATCTGCTCGGACGCAGTCTGTCTGCAATGGCCGGCTTCGTTACGATCATCCTGCTGGTGCGGCACATGGATACGCCGTCCTACGCTGCGTATACAGCGATGCTCGGATTGTGCGTCCTGTTTTCCATGCTGGCCGGATTCGGCATGGAAAGGGCTCTTGCGCGCTTCATTCCCGAAGGGGTCATGCATCACCCTGTTGCGCAGTTGGCAAACTTTCTCATGTTTGCCTGTGTCGCAAGATTGGGCCTCGCCCTTTTTCTGATCGTGGCACTGTGGCTGACATGGCCGGCGCTGGCGCCATACTTTCAGGGCTTGCCGGTAGCAGCAGGCCTGCCGTCAGCGCTGGCCGTTCTGCTGGTGACCAGCACCATGTTCCAGTTACTGTCGGCAATCATGCAAGCCATGGTGTTGCAGAAACACCTGACGCGGGTCATGGTGGTGCAATGGGGCGGCCGCTTGCTGCTGATCCTGGCGCTGCTCGCCTCATCCGACCTGGTCACCCTGGAGCAGGCATTATGGTTGATGGCCCTGCCAGATGGCGTGGGAACAGTACTGCTGAGCTGGGTTATCGGAAATTACTTGCGCAGGCGTACGGATGCATCGGATCCGGATACTGTTGCCTGCGACGGTGCGGCATGGCCGGCGTGGCGCGCGGTGGCCAGACTGGCGGTGAACAATTACGGCTACAACCTGCTGGCGGCACTGCCGCAGGGATCGACCATGATCCTGCTGGCCGCCGCTTTCCTGGCAGCACCTTTCGTCGCCGCGTACGGGTTCTATATCAACCTGCTGGAGCGGTTCAGGCAGTATTTGCCGCTGCAATTCATGCTCAATCTCGCAGAGCCCGTCCTGATTGCCGGATATGTCGGTAGCGGTGATTTCCAGAAGCTCTGCCGCAACAGCCGCCTGCTTTACAAGTTCAACCTGTTGCTGCTGTTGCCGGCGCTGGCCTGGTTTGCCGCGATTTCCGGCGAATTGACCGGCCTGCTTACGGGCGGCAGGCATGCCGAACATGGCTGGATACTCCCCGTTCTGGTGCTGCAACTGACGATCGGCAGCCATGCCACCATCCTGCAAATCGTGATCAATGCGGTCGGCAAGAGCGGCATTCTGGCACTTTCCGGGTGCGCTGCGCTGGTGGCAATGGGCATCGCGGTCATTGCGGTGCTGGTTCGCGGGCAGCTTGCCTGGCTGCTGGTCACGCCATTGGTGTACGAGATCGTTAATAATCTGGCGGCGCTGGCATTGCTGCGCCGGCAAAAGTTGCGCTTTGATCCGCAATGGCGATTTCATGGCAAGGCAATTCTGGCTACGATGCTGGCCTGGTTTGCCGCCACGGAGATCGCCACGCTGACAACATCCTCCCTGACGGCTGTCATGCTGGCCGGCATCGCGGCGCTGGTAGCATTCGCGCTGACGACCTTGCTCGTGCGGCCGGCGGAAGCCGGGGAATTCCAGGCCTTGCGCGAACTGTTGAAACGCAGGCCGGTGCAGCGGGAGGACACGTGAAGGCGGAATGCATCATCGTCACCTGGCTGGCACGGGATCAGCCGGGATTCCTGGATTTTGCCTATCGCGTGCGTTCACTGGCGAAGGTGTATCGGGTCACGCTTGTCAGCCATTACCCGCTGACTCAGCCCGAGTTCGCCATCGCAAACATCGAGCGTCGCGTATTGCCGTACGCCGATGGCAGAACGGGGTGGATTTCGTACATGCTGGCGTGTGCGAGGATGATTCGTGCGCGTCGTCCGGCTTGCGCAGTCCTCCTGCATTCCCTGCTCGCGCCAATGGTGCTGATGACAGGCAAAATACCAACCGCACTATACTGGAATGAGCATCCCAGCCGCCTGACGGCAGCCCCCCCGGGACATCCCGCGTGGAAGCGGCTGGCACGAAAGATTGCTCTGCATGTGTTTTTCATGCACGCTGCAAAACGGGCGGATCTGGTGATGCCGATCGGCGAAGCCCAACAGGAAGAACTTTTGCGCCTGGGTTGTTGCCCGGAAGCCGTGCAGCTCATTTACATGGGCGTGGATTCTTCTTTCGCGCAAGCCAAAGATGCGTACCTGCCGCCAGCGCCGGCCAAGGCGCCGCTCGAACTGGTCTATAACGGTACTGTCAATAGTCAGCGGGGCCGGGATGTGATGCTGGAGGCGATTGCCGAAACGAATCGCGAACGCTGCATTGCCAGATTACGGATCGTCGGCGCCAGTAAGGCACAAATCGACTATTGCGAGGAATTCGCGCGGCAACATGGTCTTGGTGATGCCATAACCGTATACGGGCGTATTCCCGGTCGCGAAATTCCCGCATTTCTCCAGCGCGCAGACTTCGGCATGTGTTTCATGGAAGATTTGCCCTGGTGGCGCTTCAATCCGCCCACCAAACTGTTCGAATACCTTGCGGCGGGCGTGCCTGTCCTGGCAAACAATATTCCGACGCATACGCAGTATGTGAAAAATTCTTGCAACGGCATGATCTGCCGCTATGACAGCCACAGCCTGGCTGCCGTTCTTCGCGAGGCCTGGGAGAACCGCACTGCGCTTCCCTCGCTAAAGCACAATGCCCGGCAAAGCGGTGCACAGTACATGTGGGACAGGATAGAAGCGGATTTTTTGCTGGCGGTGCGGACGATTGCGCAAGCGCCGGGCGATCGGTTGGCAGCAAGGGGCAGCGTGGCGATCTGCTCTGCCGCCGGCCCGGTCAGCGGTGGGATCGGCAAGACCGGCGGCAATGGCGCTGGAGCCAGTGGTGCATGCGACAAGAAGGCAGGTAAAAAATTGCCGGGAGATTTGCCATGAGCCGGCGTGCCGGGACGGATGCCGGCATGGCGGCTGCGTCTGCAGACATCGTACGCGAATGCATCGTGATTACGCGATTTTCCCGCGATCAGCCTGGGTTCCTGGATTTTTCCTATCGTATCGCTGCGCTGGCGCGTCATTACCGGGTGACCATCGTCAGCGATTTCCCGCTCGAGCAGGCCGAGTTGACCAGGCCGGATATCGATTGCCTGGTATTGCCAGGCGGCGAAAGCCGTAGCGGCTGGCTGCGCTATCTCCTGGAGTGTGGCAGGTTGCTGCGCACGCGGCGGCCGCATTGTGCCGTGCTGCTGCATTCGGCTGTGGCGCCTGTAGCGCTGCTGGCTGGCGATGTTGGCACGGCGGTGTACTGGAACGAACATCCTACCCATTTTGCCGCGGCGCCGGAGCGGCTGGCGCCTTTTCGGTCGCTGCTGCGCTTTGCCGTGCGCTGGCTGGCATTCCAGGGGGCGCGCCGCGCCAGTGTGGTGATGCCGATCGGCGAGGCGCACAGCGACGACCTGCTGCAACATGGCTGTACGCCGCAGCGCGTGCGACTGGTGCCCATGGGGGTCGATGCGGCATTCGACTCGGCAGCCGTTGTGGGCAGCGGCGCCGGCAGGGGCACGCCACTGTCGCTGATCTATGCCGGCACTGTCAGCAAGGCTCGCGGCTGTGACCTGATGCTGGAAGCGCTGGCCATCGCCAATCGCCATGATTGCGTGGCAAGGCTAACCCTGGTGGGGGCGAGCGAAGAGGGAATGCGCCATTGTCGCCAGTACGCGCAATCGCTTGGCATTGCCGACGCCGTCGAGGTGGTCGGGCGTGTCCCGGGCGGCGAGATTCCCGCCTGGCTGGCGCGTGCCGACGCCGGGCTTTGCCTTTGGGAAGATCGTCCATGGTGGCGCTTCAATCCGCCGACCAAGCTGTTCGAGTACCTGGTAGCCGGCTTGCCGGTGCTGGCGAGCGATATCCGCACACACACCGCTTATGTTACCGATGGCTATAACGGATTCGTCTTTCGCTATGACAGCAACAGCCTGGCGGCAGCAATTCTGCGGCTCTGGCACAGGCGCGCGGACTTGCCCGGACTGAAACGACAGGCCCGAGCCAGCGGCGAGCCGTACATGTGGCCCAGGATCGAACCTGTATTTTTGCAAACTGTTGCGGAGATATCACGACCATGAACCTTCGGCAAATCTCCATGAACGGGGCGGGGCCGATGACTGCCGCGTTTGGCGCAAACGGCATCCCGATGCGCATTGCGCTGGGCGTGATTCTGGTGGTTTGCGGCCTGTTCCTGGGTATTCTTTCCACAACCGGCGATACCGTCAAGATCGGCATCGGGCTTGGCTTGCTGGGCGGGACCTTCCTGCTGGCCGTGCCGCGGCTGGTGATCTGGCTGGTGCTGGCGCTTGGCCTGTCGACCGGGGCGCTGGTGTCGCTTGCCGGCCCGCAGTATGCCCGCCTGCCATGGGCCATTTCGTTGCTGTCCTTTTGCCTGTGGCCGCTGGCGCTGTTCAGCCTGCTGCAGCAGCGGCGGATGCCGCCATTCGTATGGCTTGCGCTTGTCTTTGTGGTACTGTGCGTGACTGCCAGCGTCCTCGACTGGTATTCGCTGCAGGAATTTGCCTCCGGGTTCAAGCGCTATTTCCAGGCTTACGGTTTGCTGTTCGCACTGGCTGCGCTGCCGCTGACGGCAGATGACATGCGTCGCTGGCGCGTACTGCTTCTGACGATTGCGCTGATGCAGCTGCCGTTTGCGCTTTACGAATTTCTTGTCCTGGTGCCCCTGCGCGGCGGGCTGGCATCCGGCAGCGATGCGCTGGACGTGGTGGCCGGGACTTTCGGCGCCAATCTGAATGGCGGTAGCGCCAATGCCGAAATGGCGGCTTTTCTGCTGATCGCTGCGGGCTTCCTGGGCATGCGCTGGCGCGCCGGCCTGCTGAGCACGCCAGCTTATCTGGCATGCACGCTGGTATGCCTGGTGCCGCTGGGCCTGGGAGAAACCAAGATCGTCGTCCTGCTCCTGCCGATGCTTGCCTTCGTGCTGCTGCGGCGCGAGTTCTTCCGCGCGCCCATGCGCTACCTGCCGGCGCTGCTCGTGTTTCTGGCAATTACGGTGGCGCTGGCATATATCTACGTTACGGTCATGATGAAAAGCACGTTTTCGACAGTGCTGGCTGATACGCTGCGTTACAACCTGGAATACATCGGCTATGGCCATGCCTACCTGAACCGCTCCACAGTGCTGTCGTTCTGGTGGGAGCGCCACAACTGGCATGACCCGCTGGTTTTGCTGTTCGGGCATGGCATCGGCAGTTCGTTCTGGGCGCCGGACAACCCGATCGCCGGCCATATCGGCAGGCATTTCCCTTATTACAGCATCGACCTGACGGCAATCGCGGCCTTGCTGTGGGACGTCGGAGTGATTGGCACGCTGCTGTTCCTGAGCGTGATCGGTACGGCCTGGCATGCGGCCGGTCGCGTGCGGCGCGACAGTCCGGATCCCGGTGCCCGCGCAGATGCGACCGCAATCCAGGGCGGGCTGGCGATCCTGCTGGTCTATCTGTTCTACAGCAGCAGCGCGGTCAACCTGTTGCCGTTCCAGATACTGATCGCCACCATGCTGGGCTATCTGGCATGGATGTACAGGACCTTGCCGGCGACTTCAGCGTCGCCGGCAGGCGGTGCCCGGCAGCATGGGCGCTACGGACATCGATTCGACCAGCACCAATGAAAATATCTCCGAGCGTACGCCTTCTTTTCCTCTCGCATGAATCGTGGCCGACATTTCGGCCGGATGTTGCAGTCCTCTTCGGTAAGTATCTGCCCCGCCTGGGCGTGACCAGCGACCTGGTGACCGAGCGCACCGCAGGCAAGGGCGATGACAAGGCATCGCGCTGGGGTGGGGGAGAGGAACTGCTTTACCCGGTGCCGCCTGGCCGGGCCGGGAGGCACCTGGCAAAATTCTGGCACAACCTGTGCACACTGTTGCGTCCCGGCCAGCACAGTTACGACGCCATCCAGGTGCGCGACATGCCGGTGGTGGCGCTGGCGGGGGTGCTGGTTGCGCGCGCACGCGGTCTGCCATTCATTTACTGGATGTCGTTTCCGCAATCGGAAGGGCAGATTGCGCGGGCGCGGGGGCGTGGCCCCCGCGCGGGGCTGGCATACTGGTTTCCGCTAATGCAAGGCATGGTCGGAAAATGGCTGCTTTACAGCATCGTGCTGCCGCGCGCCGATCATGTCTTCGTGCAGACGAAAAAGATGCGGGAAGATGTCGCAGCGCGCGGCATTCCGCTTGAACGCATGACAGCCGTGCCGATGGGCGTGGATCTCGAGGCCGCGCAGCCGCAAAGCATTCTGCCCGCCGACGATCCGCGCCTTGCCGGCCGCCGCGTGCTTGTCTACCTCGGCGCGCTGGACCGCGCGCGCAGCATCGAGACCCTGTTTTCCATGCTGGCAATCGTGCGGAAACGCCTGCCGGAAGCATTGCTGGTCCTGGCCGGCGATACCGAGGACGCTGCGCACCGGGCATGGCTGCGCCGGCAGGCGGAAGACCTTGGCGTTGCCGACGCCATCATCTGGACCGGATGGCTGCCGACGTCGCAGGCATGGCGCTACGTGCGCGCCGCAGAAATCGGGTTGTCGCCGATCCCGCGGGGTTTCTTGCTGGATTGCGGGTCGCCGACGAAGGCAGTCGAATACATGGCGCTGGGCTTGCCCGTGCTCGGCAACGATAACCCGGATCAGGCACAGGCAGTCAGCGAAGGCCAGGCCGGCATCTGCGTGCCGCTGGAGCCGCAGGCGTTTGCCGACGCGGCGCTCGCCATGCTGGCCGACCAGGCGCTTCGGCAACGCATGGGCGACGCCGGGCAGCGCTATGTCGCGCGCATGCGCAGTTACGAGCGTCTCGCGGCGCTGGTGGCTTCGTCCTATGTTACGCTGCTGCGACGCCACCGCTGCAGCGAGGTGACGCAATGATGTGCCCTGCATCTGCACGCGCGTGGGCGCGCCATGCCTGCCTGGCGGTGTTTTTGATAGCGGCGGGCGAGGCCGGCGCGCAATGGCTGGATGTGCGCGACCGCGATCTTGAAATCCGGCCCGGCAATGCACTCGATTTTTCCCGGCTCGTCGATGCCGGTCCGGCCGGCCGCCACGGGCGCGTGATCGCCACCAAAGACGGGCACCTGGCATTCGAGAAACAGCCGAAGCAGATGCAACGCTTTTTTTGCGCGTCACAGCCGTACGGCGTGGAAGAAGGATTTCCTGACAAGGAAACGGCAACGCGCTATGCCAGGCAATTGCGCATGCATGGCTACAATCTCGCACGCTTTCATTTTCTCGAAAATGTCCTGATGAGCGGTCGCGACAAGGATTTCGACTTCGATCCAGAACAGCTGGACCGGCTGCATTTTTTCATGGCGGCGCTCAAGCGCGAAGGCATTTACTGGATGCTCGACGTAATGACGTCCTGGAACGGGGCTTACGGCGATGTCGGTCCCGACCGCTGGGCCGATCGCCGCAACACCAAGCTGGGCGTGTACCTGGACGAATCTGACCGGCAGCACTGGCGGCAACTGGTGGACCGGCTGCTGATGCTGAAGAATCCTTATACCGGCATGTCGCCGCTGCAGGATCCGGCGCTGGTGTCGGTGACGCTGGTAAACGAGGGCGGCCTTAACAGCCTGCTGAATCACCGCCGCAGCGATGAACTGAACCGGGCATTCGGCAAGTGGCTGTCTGCACAGGACGGGAAAAAGAGCGACATCACCAGCGTGCCGGCGCAGCTGCCGCACCAGGAGTGGCATGCCTCGCCGCGCATGGCAGCGGCGCAGCGCTTCTACTACGACATGCAGCAGCAGACGCTGGGATGGATGAGCGCACACCTGCGCAAGCGCGGCTATCATGGCCTCGTATCATCCTACGACAACTGGTTCACCTTGCAGGACATCGCCACCCGGGCCAGCCTCGACCTGGTCACCACCCATGCCTACTTCGACGAGCCGGATGGCTGGGTCGAACCGGGTTCGAAAATCCAGCAGAAAAGCTCGCTGCCGGGACAATTGGCCTACGTGCGCGAGCTTGCCGCCAGCCGCTACTGGGGCAAGCCGTATGCGGTTACCGAGTACGACCAGCCGTTCTGGAATCGCTACCGCTTCGAATCGGGGCTCGCGGTCGGCGCCTATGCCGGCCTGCAGGATTGGGACCTGATCTGCAGGCATGCCAGCGGGCCGATCCAGCTCGGCTACGGCAACCGCCCGAGCGCGCGCCATCGTTACCTGTTTCCCTATGCAGCGGGCAGCGACCCGGTTACCCGCGCCGCGGAGACACTGGCAGCGTTGCTGTTCCTGCGGCGCGACGTCAGTCCGTCGCCGCATCGGCTCAATATCGATCTCGATGCCACCTATGTTTTCGAGGAGCAGGCAGGCATTGGCTTTCTGCCTGGCGATATCAATCGCCTCGGCCTGGTGACCGGGCTGGGGTTGCGCTGGCGTGGCAATGCTGCCTCCGGTCCCGGGCGCAGCAGGGTAGCCGCCGATGCCATGACGATCGCGCCTTCCGGCGCCGGCAATTCCGCCTTGCAGCGCATGGTCATGAAAGCACGCAGCGCGCTTGGCGCCGGCAGCGGCATCGAAGGCGAAGGCTGGCAGGCGCAGCTGGCACAGTTGCGCAAGGCGGGCGTGCTGGACTCTGCCAATCGCAGCGGTGGCGAGATCCTGCACAGCGATACCGGTGAAATTCTTCTCGATACCGGGGAAGGCAGTCTGCTCGTATCGACTCCCCGCACCGAAGCCATGGCGTTCGACGGCAAACCGCCCCGTCCTGGCAAGCGCCTGCGCGTGCTGGCGGCAAATGCGCCGTCGCTGCTGTCGGCATCCGCCCTGGACGATGCGACGCTGGAACGCAGTTCGCGCATCCTGCTCATTTATGCGACCGACGCGCGCAACAGCGGCATGGAGTTTGCCGATGCCGACGAACGCGTGCTGCGCAAGCTCGGCGGCGCGCCGGTAAAGATGCGCAACGCCGCCATACGCCTGCGGTTGCAGCTGGCCCAGGCCGGAAATGCCGGGGAATGGACATTGCATGCCTTGCGCCTGAACGGAGAACGGGCCTCGCGCGTGCCGTTCCAGCTTGGTGAGAATGGCTTTGAAATCGCGCTGGACATGTCGGCGCTGCCGGACGGCCCCACCACCTTCTTTGAACTGGTGCGCGAACCTGCAGCAACGTTCTCCGGCAAGGAATAATCTGAAATGCTGCAGCGGCGTCAGCCCGGCGCCGCTGGTATCGGCAATGCCAGCGGCCTTCGTTATATCAGCGGCGTGCGGCGTTTTCCATTGCGCTTGAGGTAGTGTCATGCGTCACCTTGCCGGTGACGACATCAAGATAAAGCGCGTGGGTCATGATGGCAATATCGCGCCACTTGTAGCGTGATTCCACGAAATTCCGCAGGCGCTGGCGCTTTTGGCCGGTATCCTTATCCGTGGAGCAGGCCTGCAGGCATTTGGCCAGCGCAGGCACATCGCCGACGGGGAAGTATTCGATATCGCTGCAGGCAACCTCCAGGTTGGCGGGGATGTCGCTCGCAATGACAGGCAAGCCATGGCTCATGGCTTCCAGCATGGCAATCGGCAAGCCTTCATGCGACGATGGCAGAACGAACACGCCGGCGTGACGATACAGCGCCTGCAGCGCCGTCCCGGTCTGGAAGCCGGTGCAGACGATGTCGGGACTGGCTGCCGCCGCTTGTTGTAGCGCACGCGTATAGGCGTCGGGATGGTCGGCTCCCCCGACCAGCGCGAGCTTCCAGCCTGCAATGCGGGCCTGCCGGAAGGCGGCGATCAGGTCGAGGTGGTTTTTTTCCGGGACAAGCCGGCTGACATGGAGAATGTAGTGGCCTGGCTGCAAGCCGAATCGTTCCAGCGGAGCTGTCGTGCCGCCGGCTTCAGGTATATCGACACCGTTGGGTATCATCACGGAATCCACATTGTGGCGCTGGCGCACCAGCTCGCGGATGACGGACGAGATGGCAATGCGCGCGTTGGCGTGGCGCATGCCGCAAAGTTCACCGAAACGCAGCGCCATCTTGCTGATGCGTCCCCATTTCTGGCGGTCATAATCAGGACCATGGTGGGTAACTACCACGCGCAGGCCAAGCAGCCGCGCCAGCGGTACCATCATGGCCGGGCCTATGGCATGTATATGCAGGATGTCGGGACGGGTCCACGCGGCATAAAGCACGCCCAGCAGGGTATGCCCGATCGCCTCGAGATGCTTCGAGCGTGGCGCTGGCAGGCGGCAATAGCGTACCTTGCCCCAGACCTGGCCGGCTTCTGCGGGCTGATAGGCGGAACGGACGATAACGGTGACATCGCAACCAAGCTCCGCAAGCCAGGGACACAGATGTTCTGCATGCCGTTCTACGCCGCCCTGCACGCCGGGAAATCCACGCAGTCCCAGCCACATGATCGTCAGGGGCTTGTTCATGCCGCCACCCCCATGTCCTGGTACAGCGTCAGCAGGCGTTCGCGGTAATGCCGTGTCCCGAACTCCGATGCCATCCAGTGCCTGCCTGATTTTCCCATCGCGTGCACGGTATCGTCCGGTAATTGATCGAAGCGCCGCAGGCAGGCTGCGAGCTCTTCGGAAGCACCGCTTGCAAACAGTGCCCCAGTCTCATGTTCGCGCACCAGTTCCGGAATGCCGCCGATGCGGGCAGCGATCACGGGACGTTCCAGAGCATAGGCTTCCATGATGCTGACGGGCGCATTCTCATACCACTCCGAGGGCAGCACCAGCGCGCGGGCACCGCGAATGGCGTCGTGCAGCGTCTTGCCGTGCAACTGGCCGGTGAATGTTATGTCAGCGCCGGTCTGAGCCACCAGTTTGCGCAGTGCGGCTTCTTCCGGCCCGCTGCCGACGATGCGGCCGCTTGCCCCGGCAGCGGCAATCGCGCGCACGAAGGTCGGTAAGCCCTTTTCTGCCGAAAGTCTTCCCACGTACACGTAATCCTTTCCCGGCACGCCATGCGGCTGCAGGCTGTCGGTATCGACAAAGTTGGGGATGTGGCGGAATCGCGCGCGCGGCCAGCCCCATTCCACCAGTTTCTCCAGATAAAAGCGGCTGGGCACGATGAAACGGTCGACGCCGTGCGAGTAGGTGCCCAGCAGACGCTGCAGCGAGGTTTCAGCCAGCACCACCACGCTGAGCGTCAGGGAATTCTTGATGCAGCGTTGCCGTGCAACGTTCCATATCGCGCCATTCTTGCAGCGTTCGCAGATGCCGTCGCTGGCGAGCATCTTGTAGGCGGGGCAGGCAAGCTTCAGGTCATGCAGCGTCATGACGGTCGGAATGCCGCGCCGCTGGAGTATGCCCAGGAAAGAAGGCGACAGGTGATGATAGACATTGTGCGCATGAGCAATGCTCGGCCTGACGGTGTCGAGCAGGCGCAGGATGTTGCTGCGCGCCTCGAACGAGTAAGCGACTTTTTGCGCGCGTACCGCCTTTTCAAGAAGCGAGTAGTGCTCGCCATACTCGATTTCGCTGACGAAGTAATCTTCCCAATCGCTGGGCAGGTTGTTCTTGTGCCGCATGGCGAACGGGACGATGCGCCAGCCGATTTCTTCGAACAGGCGATTCTGCTCGAAGAAAACGGTTTCGGCGCCGCCGCGGCGATAGTAGTAATTGTTAATTGACAGAAGAGTACTCAAGCCTTTTACCTCGTCATCTGTGCAGGCGGATTGCGCCGTTCATGCGCGTAGTACTCCATAAGAATTTTCCGGCGGAGGCATAGTCACAGCGCTCTCCAGCATCTCGTCCTCCTGGCCCAGGTTGAGCGTGGCAAGGTAATCGCGGAATGCCATCCCGACTTCCGGGTGCTTCAGTGCGAACTGCACGGTAGCGCGCAGATATCCATAGCGGGAACCGCAGTCGTAGCGAGTGCCGAGAAACTGCCATGCATGCACTGCTTCTTCCTGCATGAGACTGGCGATTGCATCGGTCAGTTGCAGTTCGCCGCCGGCGCCGGTGCCGATCTTGCGCAGATGGGAAAAGATGGCTGGCGACAGTACATAGCGGCCGACCACGCCGAGCATGGAGGGGGCTTGTTCGGGGGACGGCTTTTCGACGATGCCGTGGAGTTTCAGCAGTCGTTCTTCGGCAGCAGTGCCGGCCACAACGCCGTAGGATCGTGTCTGATCCGGCAGGATGGGTTCGACGCTGACGATGCTGCCGCCGATGCGCGAGTGCAGGCGGGTCATCTGGCGGATAACGGGAACGCCTGCATCAAGGAGGTCGTCGGCGAGGATGACTGCAAAGGGCTGATTGTGCACCAGCCTTTCCGCGCACAGTACTGCGTGCCCGAGGCCAAGCGCTTCGGCCTGGCGCACGTAAAAGCATTCGACGTTTTTCGGCTTGGTGCTGTGAAGTACATCCAGCATTGCCTGCTTGTTGTCTGCTTCCAGTTCCTTTTCCAGTTCGTAGGCCTTGTCGAAATGGTCTTCGATGGCGCGCTTGTTGCGCCCTGTAACGAAGATCATTTCCGTAATACCTGCAGCTGCCGCTTCTTCGACGGCGTACTGGATCAGCGGCTTGTCGACGATGGGAAGCATTTCCTTTGGGCTCGCCTTGGTGGCTGGCAGAAAACGGGTCCCCAGGCCAGCGACGGGGAAAACGGCTTTCGTGATCTTTTCATGCATGTGTTGAGTTCCTGTAATCAGATTGCGGGAAATGCCTGAGCGCAGGCAAGTGCGTGGCTGTCTGCGTGGCGAGATGGGAAAGCAGGTGTCTGTCGTATGAAAGACATGGGCAATGCATCGGTATATGCGAGAGTTTCACAATATCCCGATTGCCATATCGGCATTTTGCATGCTGTCAAATGGGTAATGGGAACTAAACGCGAAGAATAAAAAATAGCGGATGCGCAAGCAAGAACCCGCCGCTGCTAAACTGATGCGGCATGGTGCGCCTGATCCCGGCTAGTGTCAGGCGCGCGCTATATTCTGCAGTTGCCGCACGACGGCATCTACCGGCGGCAATTCCTCGGTGGTCCACACCAGAAATTCTTGTCTGTTCAAGAAAAACACCTGGCCAGTGTGATTGTCGCGGCCGTCGCGGGTTTGCCGCAAGCGCTCGCGCAAACGGTCCAGGCCCTCCATATCCGGTACGGCAGCACGCCAGCCAGGCTTCGCACCGAAGCGATGCAGCCAGGCAGCGAGCGCACGCGAATCATCGCCGAGCGGATCTATGCTCAGCGACAGCAACTGTATTTCCATGCCAGGTTGCCGGGGCAAGCGCTGCTGCACGGCAGCGAAGAGCGCACCTTGCAGCGCACAGGTCTGGCTGCAACCGGTAAACATGAATTGCATGGCCGTGACTTTTCCGCGCAACATTTGCGACAGGGTGGCGGTGCTGCCGTCGTGGCACCGCAGCTGAAGCGGCGGCAAGGCCAGGGGCGGGCGTATGGCGCCGAGCATGGCATGGGCATGGGCGATCCATGGCAGGCTGTACGCCAGTGCGCCTGTCGCTGCACGCTGCATGAATCTGCGTCGCGCCTTCATGGGCGTTGCACGCCTGTGCTCATTTTCCTTCATTTTTTCGTGATTCCGTCAGGTAGTTCCAAAGTTCCCGGCATTGCCGGTCGTTGATGGCGAAGCGCGGCATGGCGCGGCCCAGAACCACATGGCTCGGATCGATGCCGGTTCGCAGAGTGTGGCAGAAGCTGGGCATGTCGTAGGCATAAGCGGGACCGCCCCGGCGCATGCGCACCTGCTGCAGCCAGTTCCGGTCGAGTAGCGGCGCCCACTCCGCATCGCCTTGCGAAGCAGTGCTGCCCTGATGACAATTGGCGCAGCGCGCGGCGTCCGGTGGCAATGCTTCCTGGTGGCCGAAGATACGCGCCCGCAGCGCTTCCTTGCCGAAGAAGATGTTTGCGCCGCGATCGGCATGTGCCGGCATTCCTGCCACATACAGCAGCAGCGGCGCAAGGCGCACAAGGGTGGAAATAGACAGGAATTTCTGCATGGTGCGGACTGGCGGCATGCGCGAAAATCGCATGCCGCTTTCGTAACAACTCAGGGTGCCACGCGGTTGAACTGCCAATGCTGGTTACGCTGTTCAAGGTTGCAGGTGTACTGGATCAGTTCCTTCCCGGGTGTTATATCGCTTGCAATGACGTCCAGGCACAGGCTGCTCAGTGCCGATGTGAGGTTGTACAGGCCGGGCTCCGCCGACGGCTGGAAGGTCCACCGGGTATTGGCCGATCCATCGCACGTGTTCTGTACTACATAGGAGGGTTCCACCAGCGTCGCATCGTTGACGCGCATGCAAAGATTGCTCTGCAGATTGCGGAAGGTGTAGCCGCCAGCTGCTGCCTTGACTTCCCAGTTCAGCGCCGGATTTCCTGCAGCGCAGGGAACCTGGCGCACATTGCCGCCGTTGGCGCTGTCGGTGACGCCCAGGCACAGGCCGCTGTGCTGGATCACCAGGGTGGCCGCGGCAGTTTCGAACGGCGGCAGGGTGGTCGTGGTGGTCGAAGCCGTTGTTGTGGTGGTCGCTGCGGCTGTGGTGCTGGTTGTGGCGGCCGTCGTGGTGGTGCTGCCTGTATCGCCGCCGCCGGCGCCGGCGGTGCCGTCTGCGGGGGCATCGCTGCCGCCGCCGCAGGCGGCCAGGACGAGAAGCGAAGCAGTTGCGACTAGCGTGCGTGCGGAGATCGGGATGAATGTGCGCATGATTTTTCCTCCTTGGAATTTCGTGAATGCTGGAGCGTGAACGACCGGTGCCTGTGTGGTTCCTTGCGTGCCTGTTGCATGTCATGGCCTGACCGGTATGGGTACTCTAAAAGTTCTGCCCCGGAGTAAAGTGATCTTCGTCAATCGACCACTTGAGGGTGTTCAAGTGTCAGAAGATCATTGCGCTCGCGCATGCAAACCAGGGTTTGCATGCGCTTCACCGGCCGCGTTACTGGATGCGTATCGTCCGCGATATGCTGGGCACACCGCTGGCGTCGAGCGCAAACAGCATGTAGTAGCCAGGCGGGAGCGTGCCGAGGCTGGAAGGAAGCGTCAGGCGATGGCTGCGGCCATCGACGCTGCTCGACTGCAGCGGTACGCGACGCTGATCATTGTTGATTGAATGCGTGGCAACCGATAGTCGCATCAGTGAAAATTCCGTGACGACAGTATCCGTCGTGACCGTGATGGTGGCGCCATGGCTGCCGTTGGCAGGAGCGGAAGTGATCGACGGACGCGGCGCCGGCGAACCGTCGCCGCGCAGCAGATAGGGCGGCGTAAGGATCTCGACATTGGCATGGTTGGTCGTGCAGGCGCCGCACAGGCCGCCGCCGCCTACCAGGACACGGCCGTCAGGCAACAACAGTGAAATGCTGTGGTAATTGCGCGGCAAACGCCCCGGTGACAGCGTGTGGAAAGTCTCGGTGCGCGGATCCCAGAGCTCTGCCATCAATACCGAGCGATCGTCGGAAAACAGTTTTACATAGGTCTGGCCGCCGGTAATCACGACCTGGCCGTTGGGGAGTACGACACTGTTGTGCATGGCGCGCGCATAGTTCATTGCCGCCACCTTGCGCGTGCTGCCGGCGCCAAGGTTGATGACGTAGGCGCTGCTGCTGGCGTCGGCATCTTCATAGGCCGGCGCGCCGCCGGTCTTGAGTATCTTGCCGATGTCATACATGACGGCATTGCCGTTCATGCTGTACACGTCGTCGCCACGCGTGCCGGCAGACGTGATGCTGCCATTGCCGGACGTGCTGATCCAGTGCATGGCTGCGCTGGGCCCTGCATGAAAGACGCGGCCGTCGCTATGTGTAAACAGCCAGAAATGATTGTCGCCGCGGTACACGCCGCGCGGATCCGGGCCAACCAGGCTGGTGACCGGAAGGCCGCTCATGACGCGCCAGTTCGAGCCATTCCAGATTTCACCGGTCTTGGGCGTCTGGCCGCCGCTCCAGGCGCCGCCGAGCGTGAGCACCGAACCGTCGGGCAGCAGCGCATTGCCGGGATAACCGCGCGGGATGTTCATTTCCGCAGCGGCATTCCAGGCATCGTTGGCAGGATTGTAAATCGTCGTCTTGTAACTGCTGCTGCCGCCATTGATCAGGATCCTGCCATCGGACAACATGGTAGTTCCCGGGCAAAACATGTCATGCTGGGTCTCGGTGACGACGCGTTGCTGGCTGGTCTTGGTGACGGGATCGAATATGCTCGACCAGGTCTGTCCCCAGACATTTTCAACGCCGAAGTTGTCCGGCGCATAGGCAGACCACGTCAACACCTTGCCGTTGGGCAGGTTGGCCGCCGCCACGGGGACGATCGGCATGGTGATGACTTCACTCCACGAGGAGCGCATGTGCGGCACCGCGGTCGTGGTGGTCGTGCTGGTCGTTGTCGTCGTGCCGGCGGCGGTGCTGCTGGTCGTCGCGGCCGTGGTGCTCGTCGTGGATGCAGCGCTGCTCGTCGAAGATGCAGTACTCGTGGTGGCGGGCGAGGTGCTGGTCGCCGGTGCCGTCCCTGTTTCGCTGCCGCCACCGCCACCACAGGCGGCACACAACAGCGATGCAAGGATTGCCGCGTGCAGGCGGACGGAAATGATGTTGCCTGTCATCTGAGTTGACTCCAAGTGGTGAACGCATTTTTGGACGCGACCGGGCGGTCGCCATAAATGCCCAGACGATTAAATCATCGCCTGCTTGAAGGCTGCTGACAGGGATCAAATGGCAATGGTTTGCCGAAAGGATCAATGATTCATGCGAAAACCAGGTGCAGTATTTTTCGGCGTTTTGCAACGTGCCATGAGGCTACTATTGCAACGGCGACAGACAGCAGCAGGAACATCTGCGGGAACCCGCGATGGTCGGCGATCATGCCGAAGCCGATCGGCAGGCAGCGCGCGCCGATTTCGTAGGCAAGCAATACCCAGACAGACAACGCATTGCGCTTTTCAGGGCTTGCCTGCTTGAGCAGGTAAGCAGTGCAGCTTGGATAAAGCAGGCTGTAGGATGCCCCGTAGAGCAGCGCGCAAAGCATAAACTGTGCGGGCGTATGCGCCTGGCCGAGTACGGCGATTGCCAGGGAAATCAGCACGAAGCAGCAAGTCACGACACGGAACTCATGCGCGCTGCTGAGCAAATGGCTGAACAGCAAACGCGTTGCCATGATGGTAAAAAAACTGGTCGAAAGAAAATATGCCGGGGAAAAATCCATCTCGCGACTTTGCGCCAGCCACATCGGCACGTATTGCAGTGGCAGGCCGAATGCCAGCCCGAGCATGCCCATCAGCAGAAAGATTTCCACCATACCGGGAACTTGCGTATCAGCGCTGGCCGCTGCCGTCCGGCCAGTATTGTCATCGTTACTGGCGAGCGCTGTAATGGCGGCACTGTCTGCGCCGGATTCCGGCGCTGTTGCGGTTGCAACCGGTAGCCTGGCGCTGAGTGTCAGGCCCAGCAAGGCCAGTGCGAGGGGCGCCCAGAATACGCCGTGCGTGCCGAGCCAGGGTTCGATCGCCGCCGCTGCCAGGCTGCCCAGGCCGATGCCCAGTTGCGACGACAGGCTCATGTAGGCAATACCCTGGCCGTAGTGCGCGGGCGGCACCAGCGCCGTGGTCAGGTTGAGCAAGGGAGCGAAACAGCAGGCATAGCCGATGCCGCCAAGGATCATGGCCGGTACCAGGAAGCGCATGTCCGGCGCAAGGGCAAGCATCAGCAATTGCAGGGCATGGCTGGCCATGCCGATGCGCAGGATCTGCGCCGGCGCCAGGCGTTCCGTCAGGCGCTTGCCGAGCAGGGCGATGGCGAATACCGGCAGCACCGACAATACCAGCAGGAGTCCGGCGACAGTGGCGCTGCCGCCGAGCGAACTGACCAGGCGCGCCACGTAAAACTGCGCGCCCAGGACGAAACCATAGTTGAGCGTCATCGCCAGCACGATCACGGTCTTGCGGCGCGTTGCGGGCGTCATTTCCTGCCACATCATGGTCTCCTCTTGATCTTGCAAACATCGCATAAACATTTACAATCCTCAAGATTAAAAAGGATTGTTATTTACAATGTAAATATATGCAGAGTGTCGATCTGAACCTGCTGGCAGTATTCGAGGTGGTTTATGCCGAACGCAACCTGTCGCGTGCGGCGGTGCGGCTCGGGCTGACGCAATCGGCCGTGAGCAATGCCCTGACCCGGTTGCGCGAGGCGCTCGGACAGACGCTGTTCGTGCGTGCCGGGCAAGGCGTGGCGCCGACCGCTTATGCCGATGCGATTGCCACGGATGTGGCGCGCGCGCTCGCCGACCTGCGCGGCGCGCTGCGCCCGCAGGGCTTTGATCAGCGCCTGTCGAACCGGCGCTTCACCCTGATCTGCAGCGACTATTCGATTGCCGTGATCCTGCCGGCAGTGCTGGCGCGGGTGCAGCAGCTTGCGCCGCAGATTCACTTGCAGGTCGTTTCCAAGCACGCCGGCAAGGAGTTTATCCAGACGCTGGCGCAGGGCGAGGCCGACCTTGCCGTGGGCGGCTTGCCGTTCATGCCGGGGCAGATACGCCAGCAACGCCTGTACGAGGAAAATAACGTGGTGCTGGCAAGGCGCGGCCATCCTGCGCTCAAGGGCAAGCCCGGACTGGCGGTACTCAACCGCTATCCGCATGTGCTGGTCAATCCTTACGACAACTGGTTGCCATGGCAGGCGGCGGCGCAAAGCGAGGGGCTGGAGATCGATCCGCATATCGCAGTGCAACTGCAGAACTATCTTGCTGCGCCTTATCTGCTGGCTTCCACCGATTACCTTGCCAATTTCCCGCAGCGGCTGGCGAACCTGCTGACCGTCAGCTTCCCGCTGGGGATATTGCCCCTGCCCATGCCGTTGGCGACCGTGTCGATCGGTCAGTACTGGCACGAGCGTTCGCAGGAAGATCCCGGCCACCAGTGGCTGAGACAGCTGGTGTACGACGTTTGCCAGACGCTGTAGGAAAAAGCGCCGGCGGCTTACAGCTCCCGGCTGCACAGGCGGAAGTCGGGGTCTTCTTCCCAGGCGACGATTTCGAAGCCGAGGCTGCGCATCAACCTGAGCATCTGCGCATTGCGGTTCATAACTATGCCGGCGATACGTGTCAGTCCCTTGCTGCGTGCTACTTCCATGATCGACAGCATCATGCGCGTGCCCAGGCCCTGACCGATGAATGCGTCGGCCACTACCAGTGAAAACTCGCAACTGGTCGAGTCCGGGTTGGTCACGTAGCGCGAGATGGCGATCACGTGTTCCGGGCTTTCCGGGCCGCCTTCGCGATGGATGGCCACCATCGCCATTTCGCGGTCGTAGTCGATCAGCGTGAAGCGTGCCAGCATGCGTGCCGAAAGTTCGGATATCGCCGTGGCGAAGCGGAAATAGCGGCTCTCATACGACAGCGTGCGCACGAAATCCTGCAGCATGGGGCCGTCGGATGGATGCAGGGGGCGCACGTTGTAGTAGCCGCCGTCGCGCAGCGGCCATTCGCTCTCTTGTCCGGCGGGGTAGGGCAGGATCGCCAGGTGGCGATATTCTCCCGGTTCTCCCGGCGTATCCTCGATGACGATGCGGGCATCGACTGCCAGCGCGCCGTTCTCGTCGACGATCAGCGGATTGATGTCCATTTCCCGCAACTGCGGCAGTTCGCACACCATTTCGGAGACGCGCAGCAGGATGCGCTCGATTGCTTCGCGGTCGGCGGCCGGCGCGCCGCGCCATTCCCCCAGGGTCTCGGAAGAGCGCACGCGGTCGATCAGGCGTTGCACCAGGAAGCGGTTCAGCGGTGGCAGTTCGATGGTGCGGTCGGCGATGATTTCGATCATGCGCCCGCCGGCGCCGAAGGATATCGCCGGGCCGAACGAGGCATCGGTGGACAGGCCAATATACAGTTCGCGGCCGCGCGGCTTGCCCGACATGTTCTGGATGGTGACGCCGTTGAGACGTGCATCGGGGCGCCGCCGTTTGACGCCCGCCATCATTTCCAGCCAGGTGTCGCGCACGGTGGCGGCATTGTTGACGTTCAGTGCCACGCCGTCGACGTCGGACTTGTGGGGGATGTCGGGCGAATCGATTTTCAGCGCAACCGGGTAGCCGAGCTGGCTGGCAATGAGCATGGCTTCGTTGGCGGTGCGCGCCAGAATCGTGCGCGTGACGGGGATGCGGAAGGCTGACAGCAGGGATTTCGACTCCATTTCGGTCAGCACATTGCGCCGCTCAGCCAGCACCGATGCAATCAGGATGCGCGCGCCTTCGAGATCGGGCTTGGCGAACTCGGACAGCGGCGATGGTGTCTGCTGCAGCAGTTGCTGGTTGTGATGGAAGGAGACGGCCATGCCGAAGGCTTCCACCGCTGCTTCCGGGGTGCGGAATGTGGGAATGCCGGCCTGGTTGAGCAGCGCGCGCGCGGCCAGGACCTGTTCGTCGCCCATCCAGCATGTCAGCACCAGTTTGCCGATCTGCGGCTGCAGGCCCACCAGCGCCTGTGCCACCGCCGTGCTGTCCAGTCCCGGGCGCGGCGACAGGATCGCCAGCACGCCATCGACCGTGTCGCTGCCGGCCAGCGCGCTGATGGCGGCGCGGTAGTGTCCGGCATCGGCATCCTCCCCAAGATCCAGCAGTGGTTCATGGCTGGCGCGAGACGGCAATTGCGGCGACAGTGCCTCCCTTTCATCCGGCGGCAGGCTGGCCAGGGCAATGCCGAGATCGCTGGCGGAATCCGCTGCCAGCACCCCCGGTCCGCCGCCATTGGTAACAATCGCCAGGCGGTTGCCGCGCGGGAGGTGGCGCGCCGACAGGCATTTGGCGATGATGAAAAGCTGCACGAAATTGCGCACCCGTACCGCGCCGGCACGCCGCAGCGCGGCATCGAAGACATCGTCGCTGCCGACGATGGCGCCCGAATGGGTGAGCGCGGCCTGCGACCCCGATGCGCGCCGTCCGGCCTTGAGCACGATCACCGGCTTGGCATTGGCAGCGGCGCGCAGCGCGCTCATGAAGCGGCGCGCATTGCAAATGCCTTCCAGGTAGACGACGATGCTCTTGGTGGCAGGCTCATCGGCAAGGAAATCCAGCACGTCGGCGATGTCGAGGCCGGTATTGGCCCCCAGCGTCACGACTGCGGAAAAGCCGACGCCGTTGCGGCCGGCCCAGTCCAGCACCGAGCCGGTCAGTGCGGCGGATTGCGACACCAGCGCCATCGCACCCTTGTTCGCCAGGGTGCTCAGGGCGCTGGCGTTGAGCCCCTGCGCGGGGCGCTGCACTCCCAGCGAGTTGGGGCCCAGCAGGTACATGCCGTGGCGTCGCGCGATGGCATGCAGTTCGCGCGCCTTTGCCGCGTCGACGTCCTTGGACAGGATCAGCGCAGCCTTGCTGCGGCTGCGTCCGGCCACATCCAGCGCCGCTGCCAGTTCGTCGTTGGGCAGGGCGATCAGCGCCAGGTCCGGCGCGGCCGCCGCCATGGCGGCGCGCATGTCGCCGCTGCCGGTGTCGAAATAATCGATGCGGCCGGTGTAACTGCAGGCGCGCAGGTGCCTGAGCGCCAGGCTGCCGTAGGCGCCGGCGGCATCCTCCGGCTGCGCCGGATCCGGCGCGCGCGTCAGCACGGCGATTGAACGCGGTGAAAATAGCGGAGTAAGATAATGCTTTTCCATGGCGATCCCGGGAAAACTTCATTTTAATGCAAAGGAAATACCGTTGAACCAGTTGAATCTGCCCAATCATCAGCTCAGCATGACAGTGCTGATGTCTCCGGATATGGCCAATTTTTCCGGCAATGTCCATGGCGGCGCCATCCTCAAGCTGCTGGACCAGGTTGCATATGCCTGCGCCAGCCGCTATTCCGGCAGTTACGTGGTGACTCTTTCGGTCGACCAGGTTACGTTTCGCCAGCCCATTTATGTCGGCGAACTGGTCACCTTCCTGGCCTCAGTCAATCATACGGGGAATACCTCGATGGAAATCGGCATCAAGGTCATTACCGAAAATATTCAGCAACGCACCGTGCGACATGCCAACAGCTGTTTCTTCACCATGGTGGCGGTGGACAAGGATGGCAAGCCCACACCTGTGCAGGCGCTGCAACCGTCTACGCCTGACGAGCAGCGGCGCTTCGCCGCGGCAAAGACCCGCAAGGAACTGCGCCGTGCAGCCGCCGGCTGAATCCGGCAGGGCCCCTGTGATTGCGGCCGCGCCGCGCGCCGGCCTGGCCGTTCTGCTCGGTTGCGCCGCTAGCTTCGCCAGCGCTGCGCCGGCAACGCTGGCGTCATGCGCGGCGATCGCCGATAACGGCCAGCGCCTGGCATGCTTCGACAGTCTGGCCGCCGGCGCCGCAGCGCCTTTGGCGCCACCTTCACCAGCATTGCCGGCGCCGTCGTCGTCACTGCCGGCGCCTGCCGCGACGCCATCGCAGGAAGTCAGCGCCGGCGCGCCGGCCGGAGAGGGAGTACCCGTCTTGCAGGAACGGCAATTCAGCCTGGCGCGCCATTGGGAAGTCGGCGCGGAAAACAAGCGAGGCACCTTCGATTTTCGCCCGCATCAGCTGAACTACCTGATGGTGAACTACAGCAGCAATCCGCACAGCGCGCCATACCGGCCTTTTCGCAATATCGCGCCGGACAATGCCGGGTTGTCGCATGCCGAGCTGGTGTTCCAGCTCGGCTTCAAGATGAAAGGCATCGAGAACGTACTCAACTCGGGAGCTGACCTGTGGTTCGCCTATACGCAGGAGAGCTTCTGGCAAGCCAGCAACCGCAAGGCTTCCAGCCCGTTCCGGGAATCCAATTACCAGCCCGAGATAATGTATGTGGTGCCCGCCAATTTCACCGTGGCAGGCTTGCATGCGCGCTTTCTCAACTTCGGCCTGGTGCACCAGTCCAACGGCCAGGGCGCCAGCCTGTCGCGCAGCTGGAACCGCGCATATGTGCAGCTGGGCCTGGAACGCGGCAATTTCACCCTGGTGGGACGTGCCTGGACGCGTCTGAAGGAAGATGCCGCGACCGACGACAATCCGGATATCACCGATTATCTCGGGCATGGCGATCTGCTCGGCACCTGGCGCATCGACGGCCACGAGCTGTCATTGCTGGCGCGTCACAATTTCCGTACGGGCCATGGCGCCTTGCAGGGTGGCTGGGCATTCCCCGTGTCGAAGCACCTGAAAGGCTACGTACAGTTGTTTTCCGGCTACGGGCGCAGCCTGATCGATTACAACCATGCCCAGAAAAACCTGGGAATGGGCGTGATGATCAGCTACTGAATGGACGTGCAGCGCAGGGCAGGCGCATCCGCGCCTTGCGCCTGCCTAGTGCAGCTTGACCAGCGCGGTCGTGCGCTTGACCAGGAAACGTCCCATCGCCAGCATGCCGGTGCGCAGTGTGCCGAGAATGGCCTGGTGATGCAGCAGATGCAGGCTCATGTACATGATGCGCGCGTAGAATCCCTCGACGAACCAGCTCAGTCCCTTGAGCGAGCCCATCAGGCTGCCGACCGTGGTCTGCTGGCCGATGGAAACCAGCGAGCCATGATCGCGATACACGAAGGGCTTGTCGCGGGGCGCTTCGCCGCGTGCGCGGCGCAGGAAGGCGGCGTACAGGTAGTCGGCCTGCTGGTGCGCGGCCTGGGCGCGCGGCGGCACCGGGCGCCCGTCGGCGCCGGGACAGGCGGCGCAGTCGCCGATGGCGTGGATATTGTCCAAGCCGGCGACATTCAGGCGGTCGGTGACCTGGATCTGGCCGGCCTTGTTGAGCGGCAGTCCCAGCGTTTGCAGCAATTCCGGCGCCTTGATGCCGGCGGCCCAGACGCACAGGTCGGCGCGGCGCGTGACGCCCGCGGCATCGGTGACGCTGTCCGGGCCGATGTCGGTGACCCGGCAGTCCGTGACGACTTCGACATGGCGTTGCGCCAGCAGGCGCACGGCGGCGGCGGAGACGCGTTCCCGCAGGGGCGCCAGGATGCGCGGCGCGCCTTCCAGCAGCGTGATGCGCACGTCGCGTGCCGGATTCAGCCGGCGCAGCCCGTAATCGGCATACACGCGGCTGGCCTCGCGCAATTCGGCGGCCAGTTCCACGCCGGTGGCGCCGCCGCCGATGATGATGATGTCCAGCCCTGCATCCGCTTGCGTTTCCTTGCGCAGGTCTGCCCGCGTCAGCAGTTCCAGCATTTTCAGGCGGAATTGTTCGGCATCCTCGGTGGCATTCAGCGAGATGGTGTGCTCGGGCGCGCCGGGAACGCCGAAATGGTTCGATACGCTGCCTACGGCAATGCATAGCTGGTCGTAAGCGAGCCGGCGTTGCGGCAGGATGGTTTCGCCATTTTCGTCCAGGATGGCGGCCACCGTCACGTTGCCTGCCGCTGCATCCAGCGCCGTCAGCGCGCCGTAGACGAAGGTGAAGCCGTTGTCGTGCGCCAGCATCTGGTAGGACAGGCCTTCCTGGTGGATGTCCAGCGTGCCTGCCGCTACTTCGTGCAGCGAGGGTTTCCAGATATGGTACATGCGGCAATCGACCAGGGTGACGCGCTCGCGCCCCAGCTTGCGGCCGAGCTTGCAGGCAAGTTCCAGGCCGCCGGCGCCGCCGCCGACAACGAGGATGGGCGCGGCCATGTCAGGCCTCCGCGCCGGCGGCGGTGAGGAGGTCGATTTCCGCCGGCGTCAGCGTCAGAGAGGTGGCACGGATCAGGCTGTCCAGCTGCTCCACCGAGGTTGCGCTGGCAATCGGCGCAGTCACGCCGGGACGCGCCATCAGCCAGGCCAGCGCCACTTCGGCCGGTTGTGCACCGTGTGCCGCGGCGACGTGGTCGAGCGTATCGAGGATGCGCAGGCCGCGGGGGTTCAGATAGCCTGCGGCCTTTTCGCCGCGCACGCTTTTGCCGATGTCGGCGCGGGAGCGGTATTTCCCGGAAAGGAAACCGGACGCCAAGCTGTAATAAGTGATGACGCCGATGCCTTCGGCCATGCACAGTTCGCGCAACTCGCCCTCGTACTCGCCGCGGTCGTACAGGTTGTACTCGGGCTGCAGGACGTCGTAGCGCGGCAGGCCGGTGGCGGCAGCAACGTCCAGGGCCGCGCGCAGCTGCGCCGGGCTGTGCCCGGAGGCGCCAATGGCCTTGACCTTGCCCTGGCGTATCAGCGTTTCATAGGCGCGCAGGGTTTCCTCGAGCGGCGTGCCGGGATCGGGTCGGTGGCTCAGGTAGAGGTCAATGCAATCGGTCTGCAGGCGCCGCAGCGAATTTTCCGCAGCAGCAATGATGCGGTTGCCGGCCAGTGCCCGATCCTGCGGCCCGGACGGGTAGCCTACCTTGGTAATGATGACGAGTTTGTCGCGCCGTCCCGGCGCAGCCTTGATCCAGTTGCCGATGATGGTTTCCGATTCGCCGCCCTGGTTGCCGGGCACCCAGCTGGAATAGACATCGGCGGTATCGACGGCATTCAGGCCGGCTTCGACGAAGCGGTCGAGCAGGGCAAAGGAGCTTGCCTGGTCGGCGGTCCAGCCGAATACGTTGCCGCCGAAAACCAGCGGCGCAATTTCCAGGCCGGTACGGCCTAAGGGTCTTTTGTCCATGCAGGGCTCCTTGATAAGGGGATTCGTGGCAGGGGCAGCCGCAGCTTGTGCGGCTATTTTACGCGCTGAACAGCTTGTCGACGAAATCTTCGATGGCGGCTTTCAGTTCCGCAGGCTGAATGTCCGGCTCGCGCAAGGCCCGGATCGCCATTCCTTCGAAAAAGATTTGCAGGGTAATCGCGCGCGTTTGCGCGATCTCCGGTGGCAAGTCCTTGCCGCCGGAGGCGATGCTGGCGCACATCCAGGCCGCGAGTTCATTGCGGATTTCCTGGTCGTGCGCACGCAGGCCGGCGGCGATCATCGGATCGCGGCTGGCCTCGGCGCTCATTTCCAGGAACAGCGCGGCATTTACCAGGCATGGGTCGCCATCGCGCCAGCGGATGAAGGCATTGAAAGCGGCTTCCTTGAAGTCGGGCGCATTGTGCAGGTCGCGGATGCCGGCGCGGGAATGTTCCAGTTGCCGTTCCACGATCGCCAGGATGATCGCGCTCTTGCTGGGGAAGTAGCGGTAGATCAGCCCGGGGCTCATGCCCGCGGTTTCAGCGATCAGGGCCATGCCGGCGGCATGGAAGCCATGCTCGATGAAGCACTTCTGCGCCGCGCACAGGATGCGCTCGGATTGCGCCTGTGCGCGTTCGCTGAGGCGCGAAGGGCCTTGTGGCAGCGCGTTCATTTTTTACCTTCCTCCCAGCCGCCGCCCAGCACTTTGTAAAGCGTGATGCGGTTGGCTTGTTCCGCCAGCTGCGCCGAGACCAGGCCCTGCTGCGCGGCGTACAGGCTGCGCTGCGCATCCAGCAAGCTGAGGAAACTGTCGCGGCCACGCTCGTAGCGTGCCTTCGACAGTTCATGCGCCTTGCTGGCGGCGTCCAGCAGGGCTTGCTGGGCGGCGCGGCGGTCCGCCAGGGTGCGGGTCAGCGCCAGTGCGTCGGCCACTTCGCGGAAGCCCGACTGGATCGATTTCTCGTACTGTGCCAGGGCGATGTCGCGGTCGGCTGTGGCCACACCCAGGTTGGCGCGCAGGCGCCCACCCTGGAAGATCGGCAGGCTGATCTGCGGGACGAAGCTCCAGATGCGGGTGCCGGATTCGAACAGGCCGGACAGCTCGTTGCTGGCCGTGCCGACGCTGCCGGTTAGCGAAATCGACGGGAAGAAGGCCGCGCGCGCGGCGCCGATGTTGGCATTGGCGCCACGCAGCAAGTGCTCGGCCTGCAGTACGTCGGGACGGCGCAGCAGGACTTGCGAAGGCAGTTGCGCCGGCAACGGCGTCAGGCCCGATACGGCCGGGTCGAAGCCCTGCGGCAGCAGGGCTTGCTCGACCGGGGCGCCGACCAGCAGGCGCAGCAGGTTGATGTCGGTCGCTACCAGGCCGGCATAACGGGCGACGTCGGCACGGGCGGTTTCCACGGTGGTCTGCGCCTGCGCGAGGTCGAGCGCGGATACGGCGCCGGCTTCGTGGCGCTTGACCACCAGGTCGTAGGACTTCTGCTGGTTGTCCAGCGTGGCTTGCGCCACCCGCTGCGACTCGAGGTCGGCAGCCAGGGTCAGGTAGACATTGGCGATTTCGGCGATCAGCGACAGCTGCGCGCTGCGGCGCGCTTCTTCCTGCGCGAAATAGCGCTGCAGCGCGGCGTTGCTGAGGTTGTGCACGCGGCCGAACAGGTCCAGTTCGAAGGCGGCGCCGAGCGAGGCGCTGTAAACGTCGCCGGGGTTGGGAACGTTGCCGCCGGTGCGGCTCAGTCCGGCGCTGACGCCCAGCGAAGGGAAACGGTCGGCGCGCTGGATGTTGTACTGGGCGCGGGTGCGCTCGACGTTCAGCACCGCGACGCGCAGGTCGCGGTTGTTGTCGAGGGCACGGGCGATCAGCTCTTCCAGCTTCGGATCGGTGAAGAAATCGCGCCAGCCGATGTCGGCAGCCGCCTTTTCCGTTGTCGCATTCGCGTCGGCCGTCGTTGCGGTCGGCGATCCGGCCGCCGGTTCTTTGGCCGCTGTCGTTGGCGGCAGCGGCCAGTCGGCCGGAATGGCCGGATTGGCTTGCGGCAGGTTCGGTTCCAGCATGGCGCAGCCGCTGGCAAGCAACGCCACCGCCAGCGCCATGGTTGTAAGCATTGGTTTAGTCATGAGAAGTCACTCCTTGTGCCGGGGCGGCCGGCGGTGTGGACGATTGCTTGGGGCCGAACAGCTTCTGAATCGCCACGAAGAACAGGGGGGTAAAGAACAGGCCGAGCACGGTGCCGGCCAGCATACCGCCGACCACGCCGGTGCCGATCGCGCGCTGCGCGCCGGAGCCCGCGCCGGTGGCAATCGCCAGCGGCAGCACGCCCAGGCCGAAGGCCAGCGAAGTCATGATAATCGGCCGCAGGCGGTCGCGCACTGCCTGCATGGTCGCATCGATGAGTCCCATGCCGCTTTCCAGATTGGCCTTGGCAAATTCCACGATCAGGATCGCGTTCTTGCTCGACAAGCCCACCGTAGTCAGCATCGCCACCTGGAAGTAGACGTCGCGCGGCATGCCGAACAGCGTGTTGGCCAAGACGGCGCCGAGAATGCCCAGCGGGGCGCCCAGCAGCACGGCGGTCGGCACGGTCCAGCTTTCATACAGCGCGGCCAGGCAGAGGAACACGATCAGCAACGACAGGGTGTACAGGATGGTGGTCTGGTCGCCAGCCTGGCGTTCCTGGTAGGACAGAGCAGTCCACTCGATGCCGAAGCCCGGGGGCAGCTGCGCCACCAGCCGTTCGATCTCGTTCATGGCGTCGCCGGAACTGACGCCCGGCGGCGCCTCGCCCTGGATTTCCATCGCCGGCACGCCGTTGTAGCGTTCCAGACGCGGCGAGCCGTATTCCCACTTCGAGGTGGCAAAGGCCGTGAAAGGCACCATCTCGCCCTGGTTGTTGCGCACTGACCAGAGGCGGAAATCTTCCGGCGTCATGCGGAACTGCGCCTCGGACTGCATGTAGACGCGCTTGACGCGGCCGCGATCGACGAAGTCGTCGATGTAGCGACCGCCCCATGCCGTGCCGAGCGTATTGTTGATGTTGGCGATGGAGAGGCCCAGCGCCGACGCCTTTTGCGTATCCACCTCGATGCGGAATTGCGGCGTATCTTCCTGGCCGTTCGGGCGCACCTTGGTCAGCAGCTTGCTTTGCGCCGCCATGCCAAGCAGCTGGTTGCGCGCTGCGAGCAGTGCCTCGTGGCCCTGGTTGGCGTTATCCTTCAGGAAGAAGTTGAAGCCGGCCGCCGTGCCGAGCTCCGGCATGGCCGGCGGCGCGAAGGCGAAGGCGAAGGCGTCCTTGATCTGACTGAAGGCGCCCATCGCGCGTCCGGCAACAGCGTCGACATGCTGGTCGGCGCTGGTGCGTTCGCTCCAGTCCTTCAATTTGACGAAGGCGATGCCATTGTTCTGGCCGGTGCCCGCAAAGCTGAAGCCTTGCACGCTGAACACCGATTCCACCGTGTCCTTCTCGTTTTCCATGAAATGCTTTTCGATCTTGCGGATCGATTCCATGGTGCGCTCCTGGGTAGCGCCGACTGGCGTCTGCACCATGGCAAACAGGATGCCCTGGTCTTCCGGCGGCAGGAAGGAGCTGGGCAGGCGCAGGAACATGAAGACCATCACCGCCGCCAGGGCGACGAAGATCGCCAGGAAACGCTTGCCGCGATGCAGGATGCCGCGTACGCCGCGCTGGTAGCCGGCGCTGGTGCGCTCGAAGTTGCGGTTGAACCAGCCGAAGAAACCGGTGGTCTTGCCGTGGCTGCCCTTGGGCAGCTGCTTGAGCATGGTGGCGCACAGCGCCGGCGTCAGGATGATCGCCACGATTACGGACAGCGTCATCGCCGAGACGATGGTGGCGGTGAACTGCCGGTAAATGATGCCGGTTGAGCCGGTCATGAAGGCCATCGGCACGAACACGGCGGAGAGCACCAGGCCGATGCCCACCAGCGCGCCGGTGATCTGGTCCATCGACTTGTACGCTGCTTCCCTGGGCGTCAGGCCTTCCTCGCTCATGAGGCGCTCGACGTTTTCCACCACCACGATGGCATCGTCCACCAGCAGGCCGATCGCCAGCACCATGGCGAACATGGTCAGCATGTTGATCGAGAAACCGAGCGCCGACAGCACACCGAAAGTGCCCAGCAGCACAACCGGCACGGCGATGGTCGGAATCAGGGTGGCGCGGAAGTTCTGCATGAACAAGTACATCACGAGGAACACCAGCAAAATGGCTTCGAGCAGGGTCATTACCACGCCGCTGATGGCGACTTCCACGAACGGTGTCGTGTCGAACGGCGTCACCGCGACCAGGCCTTTAGGGAAGAAGGGCTGGAGTTCTTCCAGCTTGGCCTGCACGCCGGTGGCGGTATCCAGCGCATTGGCGCCGGTAGACATCGAAATGGCGATGCCGGTGGCCGGCTTGCCGTTGTAATAGGACTGAAATTCGTAGGTTTCCGCGCCCAGCTCGACACGCGCGACGTCGCCCAGTTTCAGGACTGAGCCATCCGGATTGCTGCGCACGACGATGTTGCGAAACTCTTCCGGCGTCTGCAGCCGGGATTGCGCGGTGATGGTGGCATTGAGTTGCTGGCCCTGGATGGAAGGCGTGCCGCCGAGTTGACCGACGGCGACCTGCGCGTTCTGCGCATTAATGGCGGCAATCAGGTCATTGGTCGCGAGCTTGTAGGTATCCAGCTTGTTGGGGTCGATCCAGATGCGCATGGCATACTTGGCGCCGAACACCTGAATATTACCCACGCCCGGCACGCGCGACAGCGGGTCCACCATGGTGGAGACGATATAGTCGGAAATGTCGTCCTTGCCCATGCTGCCGTCTTCGGAAACGAAGCCCAGTACCATGAGGAAGCCGCTCGACGATTTGCTGACATTGACGCCCTGGCGCTGGACTTCCTGCGGTAGCAGCGGCATGGCCAGTTGTAGCTTGTTTTGCACCTGCACCTGGGCGATATCGGCGTTGGTGGCGTTGTCGAAGGTCAGGGTGATCTGTGCGCTGCCGGTGGCCGAACTGGTGGCCGACATATAAATCAGGCCATCCAGCCCCTTCATGTTCTGTTCGATAATCTGCGTCACCGAGTCCTCGACCACCTTGGCCGACGCGCCCGGGTAGGTTGCACGGATTTCCACGGTGGGCGGCGCGATGGTGGGGTATTGCGAGATCGGCAGGGTGGTGATCGACAGGGCGCCCGCCAGCATGATGATGATGGCGAGGACCCAGGCGAAGATCGGGCGATCGATAAAGAAACGTGCCATGTATTTCTCCGCTTATTGTTTCGCGTCCGCCGCGGCGGGCTGGGCGCCGGCTGCGGGCGCCGGCGGTTGGGCGGGTGCGGCCTTGTCGCCGGGCTGGGCGGCCTCGACCGCTTTCACCGGCGCGCCGGGAGCGATTTTCTGCAGGCCGGCGACGATCACGCGGTCGCCCGCGGCCAGGCCATCTTCGACCAGCCACTTGTTGCCGACGGTGCGGCTGACCTTGACCGGGCGCGGCTCGACCTTGCCTTCCTGGTTGACGATCATGGCGCTGGTATTGCCCTTGGGGTCGCGTGCAATGCCTTGCTGGGGAACCAGGATGGCGTTTTCGCGCACGCCGGCGCCGACCAGGGCACGCACGTACAGGCCGGGCATGAGGATATTGTCCGGGTTGGGCACGGTCACGCGCAGCGAGAAGCTGCCGGTGCCGGGATCGACGCTGACGTCGGCGAAGGCCAGCTTGCCTTCGTGCTTGTAGACAGTGCCGTCTTCCAGCAGGATCTGCACCGGCACGTCGCCGGAGCGGGTCAGCTTGCCGGCGGCGACATCCTTGCGCAACTGCAGCAGTTCGCTGGCCGACTGCGTCAAATCGACATACACGGGATCGAGCTGCTGTACGGTTGCCAGCGGCGCGGCCTGGTTGGCGGTCACCAGCGCCCCCGGCGTCACGCTGGACTTGCCGATGCGGCCGCTGATCGGGGATGCGATGCGGGCATAATTCAGCGTCACGCTATTGCTTTGCACAGCGGCTTGGGCAGCGGCGACATCGGCTTTGGCCTGCGCCAGGGTGGCAGTGGCGTTGTCATGATCCTGCTGGCTGATGGCATCGATCTTGATCAGTTCATCCGAACGCCGGGCATTCAGTTCGGCCTGTTTCATGGATGCCTGCGCGCGCGCCAGGCTGGCACTGGCGCTGGCCAGGTTGGCCTGGTAGGTGGCGTCGTCGAGCTGGTACAGGGCCTGGCCGGCTTTCACCTGGGAGCCTTCGGTAAACAGGCGCTTCTTGACGATGCCAGTGACTTGCGGGCGGACTTCGGACAACAGGAAGGCGCTTGTGCGGCCGGGCAGTTCACGGGTCAGGCTGACTTTTTCCTGCTTGATGGTCACGACATTGACTTCGGTCGGGCCAGGCGCCGGCGGTGGGGCATCGGACTTGCCGCAGGCGGCCAGGACCATGGTCGCGGTCAGCATGGCCGGTGCGGAAAGGCGGAATAGTGTTTTTCTTGACAGCATAAGTGACCTCGGTATCTGGAATGGAGATGGCGGCAAAATGAAAAGATGGGGGATTATAGCAGAAAAATGAACGATCATTCTCTTGCATTTATGTAATATTCCTGTCACAAAGATATGAGGAAAAACGGCAATTCGACCTTGGTCAGGACGGCAAGTTTATAAGAAATTAATTTATCGAAATCCACCGATTTTCCGTTTATCTATCGGCTATGGCATTAATTTTATTTATATAAAAAAATCTTTAAAATTCATATTGTTATTTGTGTTTCATGGAATTTACTTTAAATAAAAAAAAGAAATGTCATCCTGCTGTCATCCCAATGAAATCTTTCCTTAATACAATTGCACTAATCGTTTCTCTATCATGACTTCTTTGCATTTTGCGCTTTTCCCTATCACACGTACTGGGCCGGATAAAAAACCTGCTTCTTGGTGAAAAGGGGCCGGTTGCCGGTGCGTTTGCCTTTGCCGCCGTGGCGCTGCTGGTGCTGTGGCTGGTGACGCTGGCGCGGGTGAACCAGGAAAGAAACCTGGTGCTGGAAAACTCCCTGGAGCAAAGCCACAACATCGGCGCCATCGTTGCCGCTAACCTCGAAGAAGTGGTGCGCCGGGGCGAACTGTATGCCAGGGTCGGCCAGTCGCTGCTGGCTGGTGAGCGCGCGCCGAGCGGCGTGCTCAATCCCTTGCTGAGCGGCGAGGCGGCTTACCTGCGCATTGCCATTTATGACGCCAACGGCGTCCTGCGACATTCCTCCGCCAATCGCCGGGAAGAGCCGGAGCTGACGCCAGCTGTGCAGGCCTTCATGGCCTCCGGGGCGGCAGGCCGCAGCGGCAATGCGCTGCATTTCGGCCAGCCCGCAGCCGGGGCCGGTTCGACATGGCGAGTGCCGCTGGTGATGGCCATGCCGGACATGCAGCGTCAGCCAGGTTATTTCGCTGCCATCATCGATCTCGGCTATTTCCTGGCGCTGTACAAGAATGTCGCGCTGGGCGAGGGCGGGCGCATCGAAATTCTCGGCCGAGACGGTTATCAGTTTGCCGAGCTCAGCGACGGCACCTTGTCGGCAGGGCGCAATTTTGCCGGCAGCGGCTATGCGGGTTTCCCTGCCGCGGGCGTTTCCGGCGGCCGTCTCGACAGCGTGCGCCCCGGTGACGCCGCCCGCAGCATCGGTATTTACCGCGCCTTGCAAAATGCGCCGCTGACCGTGGCGGTGAGCCGCGACCGCGATATCCTGCTGGGCAAGCTGGCAAGGCAGCACCGGAATTACCTGTTGCAGGCCGTGTTCGTGTCAATCGTCTTCCTGTGCCTGTCGCTCGGGCTGGGTTATCTTGCCAGCAGGCGCCACCGCCTGTTCAATGTGCTGGCACAATCCGAGCAGGAAAAGCGCAGCCTGATCGAGCAGCTGGAAAGCGAGAAAAGCCGCGCCCTGCAGCTGGCGTCGCACGATTACCTGACCGGCATTCCCAACCGCATGCTGTTCTACGAGCTGGCAGCCAACGAACTGGCGCGCGCGCGCCGCAGCCGCAAAGTGTATGCCTGCCTGTTTCTCGACCTGGACAAGTTCAAGCTCATCAACGATACGCTCGGCCATGGTGTCGGCGACCGCTTGCTGCAGGAGGCGGCGGCGCGCTTGCGTATCAATCTGCGTGAGTATGACTTGCTGGCACGCCTCGGCGGCGACGAATTCGTCGTCCTGGTGTCGGAAATCGCTTCCGAAGAGGCGGTGGCCAATGTCGCGGCCAAGCTGGTCGAGGCGATCTGCCAGCCGTTTCTCGACCTCGACGGCCACGATGTCGAAACCAGCCCCAGCATCGGCATTGCCCTGTATCCGCGCGATGGCCAGGATGTCGAAACCCTGCTGACGCATGCCGACGCCGCCATGTACACGGCCAAGCAGGCCGGCAGCGCGACCTATCGTTTCTTCGATGCATCCCTGAATGCCTCTGTCGGTGCTGCAGAACGAATTGCTGGCGCGCTTTCGCCGTGCCATCAAGGAAGAGGAATTCTGCCTGCATTTCCAGCCGCGCGTCAGTCTGCAGGACTATCGCGTATCCGGCCTGGAGGCGCTGGTGCGCTGGCAGCACCCTGACTACGGGCTGGTGTATCCGGGCGATTTCATCACGCTGGCAGAGGAAAACGACTTGATCGTTCCACTGGGGAACTGGGTGATCGATGCCACCTGCAGGCAACTGGCAGCATGGCGTTCGCAGGGCATCCCGCTGCGTCCGGTGGCGCTGAACGTTTCAGCAAAGCAGCTCAGGGGCGATGCGCTGCCGGCAACCTTGAGCGCCGCAATGGCGCGGCACGAGGTGCCGCCAGAGCTGCTGGAAATCGAGATTACCGAAAGCTGCCTGATCGAGGATTTCGAACATGCTCTGGAAGTCCTGCAGCGCCTGCAGGGACTTGGCCTGAAAATCGCGCTGGACGATTACGGCATCGGCTTTTCCGGTCTAGCCAACCTGAAGCGTCTGCCGCTGCATTCGCTGAAGATCGACCGCTCCTTCATCCGCGATATCCGCAACGATCCCAGCGACGTGGTGATCGTCGCTTCCACCATTTCCCTGGCACATAACCTCGGACTGATCGTGGTGGCCGAGGGAGTGGAAAGCCTGGACCAGGTGGTGCACCTGAAAACTGCGGGCTGCGACGAAGTGCAGGGCTTCTATTTTCAGCGACCGGCGCCGGCGACGGAAATCGCCGACATACTCAAACGCGGAAAATTCAATCCCCTATGATGCAATTCACGCTACCCCGAAGGCGCAAGGCATGGCGTGCCGGCGCGAGCATGCTGTTGGCCGCTTTCATGCTGCTGCCGGTTTCTGCGGCCGCGGTTGCCTGCGAGCGTCCGCTGAAGCTGCGATTTTCACTGATCCCGCAAGGCGATTTCGGCAAGGATGTCGCCGCCATCCGGCCCTTGCTGGATGCACTGGAAGAGTCGCTCGGCATGCCGGTGGAGACCGTGCAACCCTCGTCCTATGGCGCCGTCATCGAAGGCTTGCTGGCCGGCGCCGTCGACGTGGCCCGGCTGGGCCCGGCCTCCTATATCGCCGCAAAAAGGCAGGATGCCCGCATTACGGCGTTTGCTTCCTACGCCAGCAAGAAGGAAGTCTTTCAGGAAGAGGGGGCGCACTATCACTCGCTGCTGATCGTGCGCCGCGACAGCGGGGTCGCTTCCGTCGAGGCGCTGCGCGGCAAGCGACTTGCGCTGGTCGATCCGGACAGCACCTCGGGTGCCCTGATTCCCCGGCGCGTCATCGGCGCGATGGTAAAGGGACCGCTGGAGGGCCATTTTAGCCGGGTGTCGTACAGCGGCGCGCATCACCTGTCGGCACTGGCGGTCGTGAATGGACAGGTCGATGCGGCCTTCGTCGGCAGCACCAACCTGTCCGAACTGGTCGCCAAGGGGCAAGCGAAGCCGGAGGATTTTCGCATCCTCTGGCGTTCCGCGCCGATACCGCGCGACCCCTTCGTTTTCCGGGGGCAGTTGTGTGCCGATATCCGCGACAAGATTCGCGCCGTGTTCCTGCGCGATCATGGCAGGGGGCACCCTGACGTGCTGAACAACCTGAAGGCGGTGCGTTTCGTACCGATCGGCGACAGCGACTATCAGATATTGCGCGACCTGTCCTGAAGCCTGTTTCCCAGCGCCGGCAATTTACCGCTCCTGCAATTTTTGCAAGGAAGGGCGATAATTGCTTGTTATCTAAATAAGGAAGGTGGCATGCGCAGGCGAATCGAAGGAAATTTCATGTGTCGCGGCAGCAGGGGTTTCTGGTTGCTGGCGCTTGCCTGCACCCTGGGCTTTTTCTGGAATACTGCGGCCGCGCAGCCGGAAGTCGCCGATACCATCGCCCAGCGTGCGCTGGCTTGCGCTGCATGCCACGGCAAGGAAGGGCGCACTACCGGTGAAGGTTATTTCCCGCGCATTGCCGGCAAGCCGGCCGGTTACCTGTACAACCAGCTGGTGAATTTTCGCGACGGCCACCGGCAATATCCCATGATGACCTACATGGTCGACCAGATGTCGGATGCCTACCTGAAGGAACTGGCCGCCTACTTTGCCGCCCAGGATCTGCCGTATCCGCCGCCGCAGCCGGTCAGCGCGGAACGCAGCCAGCTCGAGCGCGGGCGCCAGCTGGCGCTGCACGGCGATGCCGGCCGCGACCTGCCTGCCTGCATTGCCTGTCATGGCGAAAGGCTGACCGGCGTGGCGCCGGCCATTCCCGGATTGCTGGGACTGCCCCGCGACTACCTGAATGCGCAATTCGGCGCCTGGCGTAATGGCACGCGTCGCACGCCTGCCCCCGACTGCATGACGACGCTTGCGGAGCGCCTCAGTCCGGCCGATATCAGCGCCGTGTCCGCCTGGCTGGCGTCGCAGCCCGTGCCAGCCAACAGCAAGCCGGTTGCAGCATTGCCGGCCGCCTTGCCGCTGCCGTGCGGCAGTGTTGACGCCCCGGCAAAGTAAGAGGACATCATGAAACGCATATTTTTGGCGCTGCTCGCCGTTATCATTGCTGTTCCTCTCGCCATGCTGGCCTGGCAGACCTGGCACGAGCCGGGCAGCGACATCCGCTCGGCGCCGGTTGCCGACACGGCGGCACAGATCGCCCGCGGCGCTTATCTGGCGCGGGTCGGCGATTGCATGGCTTGTCATACCGAGCGCGGCGGCGAGCCTTATGCCGGCGGACGTGCGATCGCCACGCCATTCGGCAGCATCCACACTTCCAACCTGACGCCGCATGCCGAGACCGGCATCGGCCAGTGGACTGCCGACGATTTCTGGCGCGCCATGCATAACGGTAAGTCGCGGGATGGGACGTTCCTGTATCCGGCGTTCCCGTACACGAATTTCACGAAAATGACGCGCGACGACGTCGATGCCATTTTCGCTTACCTGCGCACGCTGGAGCCCGTCAATAAAGACAATCGAGAGCACGACTTGCGCTTTCCGTATAACCAGCGCACCCTGCTGGCGGCGTGGCGCACGCTGTACTTCACCCCGGGCACCTACCAGGAAGACGCTGGCCGTGCTGTCGAGTGGAACCGCGGCGCCTACCTGGTGCAGGGCGTCGGTCATTGCAGCGCCTGCCACACCAGCCGCACTTCGCTGGGCGGCATCGATGAAAGCCTGGGCCTGGCCGGCGGCCTGATCCCGGTGCAGAACTGGTATGCGCCGCCGCTGGCCGCGGGTGGCGCATCCGGCCTTGGCGACTGGGAAGTCCAGCATATCGTCGACCTGCTGCAGACCGGCGTATCGATGCGCAGCACCGCGTCCGGGCCGATGGCGGAAGTGGTGGGGCAGAGCCTGCAGTATCTGCACGATGCCGATGCCGGCGCCATTGCCGTCTACCTGAAATCGCTATCGCCTGCCGCTGCGCCAGCGCCGCGGCGCGCCACGGCGTCCCAGGATGAGGTCGAGCAGGTTTTGCGGCTGGGCGCCACGCTCTATGAAAAGCATTGCGTCGAATGCCATCGCGCCGACGGCGCCGGCAAGCCGCCGGCATATCCGCCGCTGGCCGGCAACCATGCGCTGACCCTGGACATTGCGGTCAACCCGGTGCGCATGGTGCTCAACGGCGGCTTCCCGCCGACCACGGATGGCAATCCGCGTCCCTACGGCATGCCGCCGTTCGCGCATGCGCTGAATGACGCGGAAGTGGCGGCGGTAGTGTCGTACGTGCGCAATGCCTGGGGCAACCAGGCCGGCATGGTATCGCCGGCGGAAGTCGGCCGCTATCGCGGCGCGCCGCTGAATTGAATTTGCCGGCGCCGGATTTGCTGAGATAATCGCGTCTTTGTCACAATCGCGCCGCGCAGTCCGGCGCGGCGATCCGGAGCACATCATGTTCGAGCATTTTCCCCGCTATGCCGGCGACCCGATCTTTTCGCTGGTTGACCAGTTTCGTCGCGATCCCCGTGCTGAAAAGGTCAACCTGAGCATCGGCCTGTACTATGACGACGCCGGCAACGTGCCCACGCTGGCATCGGTGACGGCCGCCAGCCAGGCGCTGCAGGCGCAGACCCAGCCCTGCATCTACCAGCCGATGGCAGGCGCGCCGAATTACCGCAAGGCGGTGCAGGAAGTGCTGTTCGGCGCCGCCCATGCGAAAGTCGCCGGCGGCCATGTCGCCACGGCGCAGACCATCGGCGGCTCCGGCGCCCTCAAGCTCGGCAGCGATCTGCTGCGGCAGTATTTTCCCGATGCCCAGGTCTGGGTGAGTAATCCTTCCTGGGATAACCACGCGGCGATTTTTTCCGGATCGGGCTTCACTGTCAATCGCTACCCGTACTTCGATGCCGCCACCAGCGCCGTCGATTTCGCCGGCATGACTGCCTGCCTCGAGCAACTGCCGCCGAAGAGCATCGTGTTGCTGCACCCGTGCTGCCACAATCCCACCGGCGTCGATCTGACGCCGGCGCAATGGGATGAAGTGGTGCGCATCGCTGTCGCGCGGCAGCTCATTCCTTTTTGCGATATTGCCTACCAGGGACTGGGGCAGGGCATGGAAGAGGATGCCTATGCGATCCGCGCCATGGCCGACGCCGGCCTGTCTTTCCTGGTCAGCAATTCGTTTTCCAAGACATTTTCCCTGTATGGCGAACGCTGCGGCGCGCTCAGCATCGTGTGCGCCAGCGCCGATGAGGCAGAGACGGTGCTCGGCCAGATGGAATTCACGGTGCGGCGCAGCTATTCCAGCCCGCCCACGCATGGCGGCCAGATCGTCGCGCGCGTGCTGCTGGATCCGGCGCTGAATGCCATGTGGCGCAGTGAAGTGGAAGCCATGCGCACGCGCATCCAGCAGATGCGCCAGCAATTGCACGACCATATCCTGGTCTTGCGCCCGGATGCGCAGGTGGGCTTCATTACTGCGCAGCGCGGCATGTTCAGCTACAGCCCGTTCTTTGCGCAGCATGCGCTGGCGCTGCGCGAGCGTTTCGGCATTTACCTGCTGGATTCTGGGCGCGTCTGCATCACTGGCCTGACCACAGGGAATGTCCAGCGGGTTGCGCAGGCCATCGTCGAAGTGATGGGATGATTCCCTCGGCGGGATATCGCATCTCTTGATATGCCGCAGCCGCTGGTATGTCAGGGTCGTTACAATCAAGGTTAAGTATTTTTCTTAACCTAATGATTTTTAATGAAAATCATGATTGAAATGACTATGCCGGATGAGAAATGGCATTCCACGCCACCAATGAGTCCCGGGGATGAGGCTCCACCCGGCACCCCCGGCACTGGCGAGGATATCTGCCCGGCATGCAAGGGTAGCGGCCAGCAGGATGACAAGGAATGCCGCAATTGCGGCGGCACCGGCCGCATTGTGGAAGGCATCGGCGGCGGCTGAGGCGGATTGCAAGAACGGATTGACGTCCGCCAAGTCAAAGAAACGGCTGCCGTGGGCCTGCCGTATTTTCCTGGCAGGATTCGCCCCGTTCGTCTGGCAGCGCGCCCTTGAAAAGGAGATGGCCATGCCACTTGGAATCAGTCCCAAGCGCGAGCGCGAATTCAAGAAACTGGAGCGCCAGTTCAAGGCCGAGCGCCGCTATCCGGGCCGCGAGGAAGAAGTCGCGGCCCGCATCGTCAACAAGCAGCGCGCGCAGTATGGCGAGACCGCCGAAGAAAAGCAGAAGGACAGGGAAGGCCGCTCACCGGACCGCGGCTTGCCGATCGCGGATTACCAGACACTGACGATTCCGCAGATCCTCGGGCAACTGGATTCGCTGTCTGCAGCAGAAATCCGGAAAATTCGCACGTACGAGAGCCGGCATAAAAACCGGAAGACCCTGCTGGAAAGGCTGGAGCGGCACTGATCGGGTTTGTTTTCGTATGTATAATTACGGCGGGTGTTGCTTGCATGGTGCATGACGACAGGTTTTCGCGCAGGTCGGGCCGCCGCGCAGAAAGACCATGCCCATGTCCGCATACCCGCAGCGACAGTTCCACGCCCGCGCGCAGCATCTCACTGAGCGCGCCATTGCCACCCTCAATCGATTTCTCCATATTCAGGCCGCCAGCGGCATCGTATTGCTGCTGGCCGCTGCTGCTGCCCTGATCTGGGCAAACTCGCCTCTGGCGCACAGCTATCACGCGTTCTGGCATGCGCCAATCACCATCGGTTTCGGCGATTTCATCCATCGCCAGACACTGCATTTCTGGATCAACGATGGCCTCATGGCGATCTTTTTCCTGGTGGTCGGCATGGAAATTCGCCGGGAAATTCACGAAGGCGCGCTGTGCAGCCTGAAGCTGGCGGCGCTGCCCCTGGCCGCCGCGCTGGGTGGGGTTGTCGTTCCCGCGCTGATCTACCTGGCTATCAATGGCGATCCTGTCTTGCGACAGGGCTGGGCCATCCCCACCGCTACCGACATCGCCTTCGCGGTCGGCGTGCTGGCGCTGCTGGGACGCGGCATCCCTTCTGGCTTGCGCGTATTCCTGCTGGCGCTGGCAATCATCGACGACGTCGTGGCGATCCTGATCATCGCGATTTTTTATTCCGGCGGGCTGGATTACAGCGGCCTGCTGGTCGCCGGCTTGGGCATTGCGATGGTGCTGGGCATGCAGCAGATGGGCATCGGCAACGCCTGGGCTTACGTGCTGCCGGGCGCGGCAGTGTGGATCGGCCTGCTGCAAACCGGCGCCCATCCGACGCTGGCCGGCGTGGTGCTGGGGCTGATGACGCCGGTGTTGCCGCGCTTTAGCCGGGTGCCGCCGCTGGAAGCGGTGACGCGCGCGGCGCAGGAGCTGGGAGCCGAGGCGGCAGGGCGCTCGCCGGACACAGAGGTCCTCGGCAAGACCCTGAATCAAATGCGCAAGGCGCAGCGTGAGCTGCTGCCACCGGTTATTCGCGTGGAAATGGCGCTGCATCCCTGGGTCGCTTTCGGCATCATGCCGTTGTTTGCCCTGGCCAATGCCGGCGTCACGATCGACAGCGGCAGCATCGGCACCGGCGGCGCCGTGACGCTAATGTCGGGCATCGTGCTGGCGCTGGTGGCAGGCAAGCCGCTGGGGGTACTGTGCGCCAGCTGGATCGCCGTGCGGCTAGGCCTGTGCAGCCTGCCGCAGGGCGTGAACTGGCGCGGGGTGACGCTGGTGGGGCTGCTTGCCGGGATCGGCTTCACCATGTCGATCTTCATTGCGACACTGGCTTTCGACGATGCCGGCCTGCTCGACGTGGCCAAGCTGGCGGTACTGCTCGCCTCCCTGCTGGCCGCCTCGCTGGGGATCGTTTTCGGGCTGTTGCTCAGGCGGCAGACTGCGCGGACTCCCGAGGCGTAATGCCTTTGCTGTCTAAACTGCCGCCGCCTTGCATGGCGGGCAAGGGTGCGTGCCTTTGATGAGGCTCTTGAAACTGTATGCATATACAGTAAAATGGCATTTCCATTCCATCAGCGCGAGGTCGCCATGTCACTCGGGATTATTGCCAGCACCGCCGGCGGCAGCGCTGCCGCTGCAGCATTGCCGGCGGCAGTCTGGCGCGCCAGCCAGATGGCTTCCTGCCAGGCGGCCGTGGTGGCCAGCGGCCATGCAGCACTGGACCGCGAGTTGCCCGACGGCGGCTGGCCGGTGTCGGGCCTGATCGAATTGCTGGCGCAGCAGCCCGGCATCGGTGAAATGCGCCTGCTGCGCCCGGCGCTGACTGCGATTGCGCAGGAGCGGCGCATCGCGCTGCTGCAGCCGCCCCATGCGCCGCAAGCCGCCGCATGGTCAGGTTGGGGCTTGCCGGCTGAGCGCTTGCTGTGGATTCGCGCCGAGCGCACGGCCGATGCCCTGTGGAGCGCCGAGCAAATTCTGCGCAACGGCAGCTGCGGCGCGCTGCTGTTCTGGCAGCGGCAAATCCGTCCGGAAGCCTTACGCCGCCTGCACCTGGCGGCGCAAGCGGCCGATACCGTGTTCTGGCTGCTGCGGCCACTGGCAGGCGCGCAGGATGCTTCGCCGGCGCCGCTGCGCCTGGGATTGCGGCCGGCGCGCGCCGGCATCGCGGTCGATATCGTCAAGCGCCGCGGGCCGCAGTGCGCAAAGAGGCTTTTCATCCAACTGGGCCTGCCTACGCAGGTGGCTGCCGAGACGACGGTCGGCGTCAGCGCTGGCGGTGCGCCGGGCAACGGGGAAAAAGGGCAGGAAAGAACCGGCAAGGCGAGCCGGAGAAATGTGCCCGTGGCTGCGGCAGACGCGGCAGCCATGTAGCGCGGATTTTGCCCCGGCTGATTCCGCCAGGCCGAATGCGTATCAGGCGGTCGTGTTGATGTGCTGTCCCAGGTGCGGTGGCAGGCTGGGGGCTGCCGGCGCCGGCAGGGCGGCAATCAGGTTCGCCGCGCTCGTGGCAGACAGGTCGAGCGCCTTTTTCAGCACGGCGACATTGACTTCCTGGCTGGTCTTTGCCTGCGACATGCCGGTCGCCAGGCTGGCGATTGCGCTGATATCCATGATGTTTCCTTTGATGGGCCTGGATTGTTATCGGCAATGCCGGCGCTTTCTTTAGAAGTTAACGAATATCAATATTACTGTATATTTATACAGTAAAATAATATCCCCGTAACTTCTCTGTCTATTAAGCCATCATGCGCCTGTGGATCGGCTTGCACCTGCCGCTCTTGCCCCTGGAAAGCGTGCGCCCGCGCTGGTGTGCGCCGGGCATGCATGCCGTGCTGGAGCACGAGCGGGTGTTGCTCGCCACAGCGGAGGCGCAGGAAGCGGGCGTGCGCGCCGGTATGCGTCGCGGCGGCGCCCTGGCAATCGCTCCCGACCTCGTGCTGCACGAGCGCGATACCGGCAAGGAAAAAGAAGCGCTGCAGGGTATTGCCATGGCGCTGCTGCAGTACACCCCGCAAGTGAGCCTGCAAGGCGAAAGCAGCGTGTTGCTGGAAGCAGGCGCCAGCCTGCGCCTGTTCGGCGGGCCGCGCGCACTATGCCGGCTGGCCTGTGACAGCGTGGCTGCGCTCGGCTTTACCGTGCAGGTGGGCATGGCCCCGGGCGCGCACGGTGCCTGGCTGCTGGCACGTGCCGACAGCGGCGGCCGCAGCTTGCAGATGACAACGCTGCAGCGGCGCCTGAATGCCTTGCCCCTGGACTTGCTGCCGGCCGCCCGGGTGCACGAAGCACTGCTTTCGGGGATCGGCTGCGCTACCCTGGGCGACTTGCGGCGGTTGCCGCGCGCCGGATTGCAGCGCCGTTGCGGCAAGGAATTGCTGCTGGCGCTGGACCAGGCTTATGGCGAGGCAGCGGTATTGTGCGAGTGGTATGCCGCGCCGCCATCTTTTTCGCGGCGGCTTGAATTGCCGGACCATATCGGGCATGCCGAAGGCTTGTTGTTTGCCGCCCGCCGCCTGCTGGCGCAAATGACCGGATGGCTGGTGGCGAGACAGCTGGCGGTAGAGCGTTTCACCTTCCTGCTGGAGCACGAGCGCGGCCGCGCGGCGGTGCCGCCCACGTCGCTGGAAATTGCGCTGGCCGAAGCCGCGTGGCGCGAAGAACACCTGCTGCAACTCCTGAAGGAAAGACTGGCGCGCCTGGCGCTGATCGCCCCTGTCATCGCGCTCTGCCTGGAAGCGGCGCAGCTTGCTGCTTTGGCGCCGCCCAGCGAATCGCTCTTTCCGGAGCCCGGCGGCAGGCCCGCCGACTATCGCCGGCTGCTGGAACTGCTGACGGCAAGGCTGGGCGACGATGCCGTACTGGCGCCTGCGCCGCTGGCCGACTACCGGCCGGAAATCGGCAATGCCTGGCAGGGTGCGGCAAAAGGAGAGGAGCGGCGGCACAAGGCCGTGGCCGCCGGCCTGCCGGATGCCGAGCGGCCGTTCTGGCTGCTGGAGGAACCGCTGGCTCTGCCGGTGCGGGAACACCGGCCTTTCTACGGCTCGGCGCTGGTCTTCCTGGAAGGGCCGGAGCGGATCGAATGCGGCTGGTGGGACAAGGCCTTTGCCGTGCGCGACTACTACATCGCCATGGATGCCGAGTCGGTCTGCTACTGGATCTACCGCGAACGCTTCGACCTAGAAGAACGCTGGTTTCTGCACGGCCTGTTCGCATGAGCACGCTGCCGCTGCCCGCCTATGCCGAGCTGCAGTGCGCCACGAACTTCAGCTTTCTGCGCGGCGCCTCGCATCCGGAAGAGCTGGTGGCGCGCGCGGCCACCCTGGGCTACAGCGCCCTGGCGATCACCGATGAATGTTCCCTGGCCGGGGTGGTGCGCGCGCATGCCGAAGCGAAAAATCACGGGCTGCACCTCATCATCGGCAGCCAGTTCGACGTGCATCGCGCCGACGGCAGCCTGGCCTGCCGCCTCGTCGCCCTGGCGCAGAACCGCGAAGGCTACGGCAACCTGTGCGAGCTGATCACGCTGGCGCGCACGCGCGCGGCCAAGGGAAGCTACCTGCTCGCGCCCGAAGACTTCAGCGCGCCGGCAGGGGAACTGGCGCACTTGCGCGGCCTGCCGGATTGCCTGTTGCTGCTGGCGCCCGGGCACGGCGCCAGCGCCGCGCGCATCGCCGAACAGGCACAATGGCTGAAGGATACTTTCCCCGGGCGCGCCAGCGTCGCGCTCACCCTGCTGCACGGCGCGCGCGATGCCGCTCACCGGCAAGCGGCGGAAGCGGCGGCGCAAGCCGTCGGTCTTGCGCTGGTAGCCACCGGCGATGTCGTAATGCACGTACGCTCGCGCAAGCCCTTGCAGGATACTCTGACGGCGATCCGCATCGGCAAGCCGATCGCCGAATGTGGCTATGACCTGGCACCCAATGCCGAACAGCACTTGCGCGCGCGCCTGCGCCTGGCCAACATTTATCCGGCGGCGGCGCTCGAGCAAGGCATCGCCATCGCCCGCCGCTGCACGTTTTCGCTGGATGAGTTGCGTTATGAATACCCGCAGGAAGTGGTGCCGCCCGGCGAAACACCCGCCAGTTATTTGCGCAAGCAAACCTGGATCGGCGCGCGCTGGCGCTACCCGGGCGGCATCCCCGCCGGCGTGCAGCAGCAGATCGGGCATGAACTTGCGCTGATCGCCGAGATGGCATACGAAGCTTATTTCCTCACGGTCCATGACATCGTGCGCTTTGCGCGCAGCCGCCAGATCCTCTGCCAGGGCAGGGGATCGGCGGCCAATTCGGCGGTGTGTTACTGCCTGGGCATCACCGAGGTCGATCCGGCGCGCGGCAACCTGCTGTTCGAACGCTTCATCTCGAAGGAGCGCAACGAGCCGCCGGACATCGACGTCGATTTCGAGCACCAGCGCCGCGAGGAAGTCATCCAGTACATCTATGAAAAATACGGCCGCCGGCGCGCCGCGCTCACTGCAGTGGTGATCAGCTACCGCCCGCGCAGCGTGCTGCGCGAAACCGGCAAGGCGCTTGGGGTGGATGCGGCGCTGGTGGACCAGGTGGCGCGCGCGCACCGCTGGTGGGATGGCAAGAAGGACTTGATGAAGCGCCTGGCCGAATGCGGCATCGATCCGCACGCGCCTATCGCCCGCCACTGGAGCGAACTGGCAGAAAAGTTGCTGGGTTTTCCGCGCCACCTGTCGCAGCATCCCGGTGGCTTCGTCATCGCCCGCGGCAAGCTCTCGCGCCTGGTGCCCATCGAGAATGCGGCCATGGCGGACCGCAGCGTGGTGCAATGGGACAAGGACGACCTCGATGCGCTTGGCCTGATGAAGGTCGATATCCTCGCGCTGGGCATGCTGTCGGTGATCCGCCGCGCGCTGGAAATGGTTTCCCTGCGCCGCGGCGAAGCCTTCGAGCTGCAGGATATTCCCGCCGAAGACCCGGATACCTACCGCATGATCAGCCGCGCCGATACCGTCGGCGTGTTCCAGATCGAAAGCCGCGCGCAGATGAGCATGCTGCCGCGCCTGAAGCCGCGCACCTTCTACGACCTGGTGATCGAAGTGGCGATCGTGCGTCCCGGGCCGATCCAGGGCGACATGGTGCATCCCTACCTGCGCCGCCGCCAGGGACTGGAACCGGTGCGCTATCCCGGGCCGGAAGTGGAAGCGGCGCTGTCGCGCACGCTGGGCGTGCCGATCTTCCAGGAGCAGGTGATGCAGGTGGCCATGCTGGCCGGCGGCTTTTCCGCGGGTGAAGCCGACCAGTTGCGCCGCGCCATGGCGGCCTGGCGGCGCAAGGGTGACCTGTCCGTTTTTCATGACAAGCTCGTCCAAGGTATGCTGGCGCGCGGCTATCCGCAGGAATTTGCCGACGCCATCTTCCGCCAGGTGCAGGGTTTTGCCGAATACGGTTTTCCGGAAAGCCACTCGGCCAGTTTCGCCCTGCTGGCCTATGCCAGCGCCTGGCTCAAGTGCCACGAACCGGCTGCCTTCCTGGCTGCCTTGCTCAACAGCCAGCCGATGGGCTTTTATTCGCCGTCGCAACTGGTGCAGGATGCGCGCCGCCATGGCGTCGAGGTGCGGCCGGCGGACGTGACGGTGAGCGGCTGGGAAGCGGCGCTGGAGCCGCTGGCTGGCGCGCCGGTCGCAGGGCCGCAGGCTCGCGGAGGCACGGAAGCTTCCGATTGCGCGCGATGCCGCCAAAGTGGTGGTGCGCCTGGGACTGAACCAGGTGCAGGGCCTGGCGTGCGAAGCCGGCCGGCGCATCGAGGAAGCGCGCGTCATCCATCCCTTCATTGACACTGCCGACCTGGCGCTGCGCGCGCAACTGGGCAGGAGCGAATTGCAGGCGCTGGCGGCGGCCGGGGCGCTGCGCGAAATCGCCGGCCATCGCCGCCAGGCGCTGTGGCAAGCGGCGGCGGCCGTGCCGGAGAAGGGCTTGCTGCGGCAAGCCACGCCAGAGGAGAGTGCCGCCGCCGCGCCGCTGCTGCAGGCGCCCCCGGAAGGCGCCGACATCGTCGCCGACTACCGTACCCTGGGCCTGACGCTGGGGCGGCATCCGCTGGCCCTGCTGCGGCCCATGCTGCTCAGGCAGCGCCTGCTGCCTGCAGAAGTGCTGAACACCTTCGCCAATCGCCAGACGGCGCGCGCCTGCGGCATCGTCACGCTGCGCCAGCGGCCGCAGACGGCCAATGGCGTCATGTTCATGACCCTGGAAGATGAAACCGGCACGGTGAATGTCATCCTCTGGCCCGACCTGGTGGAAAGGCAGCGGCGGGAAGTGCTGGGAGCATCGCTGCTGGGCGTGTACGGCATCTGGCAGTGCGAAAACGAGGTCAGGCACCTGGTGGCGAAGCGACTGATCGACATGTCGGCCTGGCTGGGAAAACTGGCTACGCGCAGCCGGGATTTTGCATAGAAAGCGCCTGCTGACGGAGGAGAAATTTTCTTGTCCGGTAAAGCAGATCGTTCTGCCGCAAGCTTGTGCCAGCGCACACGCGATGCAGGCAAACGACTGTAATTTGTCTTGCATGCGCTGTCTTTTCATTCTTGCTCACCCGCGCCGCGACAGCCTGTGCGGTGCGATGTTCGATGCCTGTGTGGCAGGCGCACGGCAGGCCGGCGCCGACTGCCGCGAACTGGTCCTGAGCGAAATGCGCTTCGCCCACGATGTACATGCCGTTTCTCCCGAGCTGCAAACGCTGGAGCCGGACCTGATACGCGCCCAGTACGACATCGCCTGGGCCGAGCACCTGGTATTCGTCTACCCGACCTGGTGGGGCACCTTTCCCGCCTTGCTCAAGGGTTTTCTGGATCGCGTCATGACGCCCGGCTTCGCCTTTCGTCACATTTCGCAGGCGAAATGGGAAAAACTTCTCGCCGGCCGCACGGCGGATCTGCTGACGACCATGGATACCCCACCGCTGGTGTACCGGCTGGCATACCGGGCACCCGGGCACCAGGCGCTGGCGCGCGCCACGCTCGGCTATTGCGGCGTGCACACGGCGCGTGTCACCGAATTCGGGCCGGTGTTCGACTCATCCGCCGAGCAGCGGCAGAGCTGGCTGCAGCAGGCACGCGCCAGCGGCGCCCGCCTGGCGCAGGATGCGCTCTCGCCGTCGCAGCGCCGCACGCGCCAGGGCCTGGCCTGGCTGGCCGCGCTGCGCCTGCAGTTCTATCCGATGACGTGGGTTGCCTATACCGTCGGCGCACTTGCGGCTGCTTCAGGAAAACCGCTGGCCCTGGCGCCCTACCTGCTCGGCTATCTCGTCATGTTCCTGCTCGAAGCCGCCACGGTATTCCTCAACGACTGGTTCGATTTCGACAGCGACCGCCGCAACGACAATGCCGGGCCGTTTACCGGCGGTTCGCGCGTGCTGATCGATGGGCGCATCCAGCGTTCCGCCATGTCCGCCGGCATCGGCCTCACGCTGCTGGCTGCTTTTGTCGCGCTCGGCTTGCTGCTGCTGGCCGCGCCGGCCGGCACGGCGGGCGCCGTCGGCATGCTGTATGCGTTGCTGGCATTGCTGGCGCTGGGTTATACGGTGCCGCCGCTGAAGCTGTCGCACCGCGGCCTGGGCGAAATCGACGTGGCAATCACCCACAGCGTCTGCGCGATCCTGGCCGGCTACCTGGTGCAGGGCGGCGGCTGGGGCGACAACCTGCCATGGCTGCTGGCCTTGCCGCTGGGGGTAGCGATCCTGCCGGCCATCCTGTTGGCCGGATGCCCCGACCGCCACGCCGACCAGGCTGCCGGCAAGCGCACGCTGGTAGTGATTCTCGGCAAACGCCGCATTGCTCAGCTCGCCATGACAGCGGCAGCCGCCGCACCGGTGCTGGCAATGCTGGTAATGCTGATGCAGCCGCCGCTGGCCGCGTTGCTGGCCTGGAGCGCTATCGGCGGCGCGCTGCATGCGAGCCTGCTATGGATGCGCCTGGGGCGCTTCATGTTCGACGAGATGCCGGAGCGCATCGACGGCCTCATCGTGACCGCGCTTGCTTTCATTCTCTGGTTTTGCGTGCCGCAGCTGGTCGTGCTGATGCGTGCAGCAGCATAGCGGAACGTCAGGGCATGGTTGGCGTCATAGAAAAAGTAGCCAGGAGAACATCATGACGGAGTACCGGCACTATCTTTCCGGTTTTTTCGCCGATCGCGGCGCCGCCGAGCGGGCGCTGGAGCGATTGGTCCATAAGGACATGCCGCGCGCACGTCTGCATTTGTTCGAAGCCGGTTCGCTGCCGCCGGAAGATGCCCCGCGGGAAGATAGCAATGCCGTGCTGAAAGATGTCATTGTCGATACGACAAAAGGCGCCGTGATCGGCACCGGGCTCGGCGCGCTGGCCCAGGTGGCGCTGGTGGCCGGCAATGTCAGCCTCTTCATTGCCAGTCCCCTGATCGCGCCGTTGGCGATGCTCGGGTGGGGCGCCAGCCTCGGCGGCCTGGTCGGCGGTGCTGCAGGCGCCGTTTCGCGCGCCGCGCCAGAGGAAGAAAAGAAGGAAGGCATGCTGTCGGTGCTGGTGCGCGACGCCATCGCCAGCGGCCAGTTCGTGCTGGTGGCGGATACCCGCACGGAAAGTGAAACGGCTGCCGTGCGGCGGGTGCTCACCGACGAGGTCGGCGATTACAAGGAAGACAGCGCCTGAAAAACGGCCTTTGGCTGCTTTGGCTATAATGGGCGCCTTCGCCAGACCGGAACGCCCATGTCATTGCCCAGCCATCACCTCGAACTCCTCGCGCCCGCCAAGACTGCCGAAATCGGCCGCGAAGCCGTCCTGCACGGCGCGGACGCGGTGTATATCGGCGGTCCGGCCTTTGGCGCGCGCCACAATGCCAGCAATTCGCTGGAAGACATCGCTGCGCTGGTGGCATTTGCGCACCGTTACCACGCGCGCATCTTCGTCACGCTCAACACCATTTTGCACGATGCCGAACTGGAGCCGGCGCGCAAGCAGATCTGGCAACTGTATGAAGCCGGCGTTGATGCTCTCATCGTGCAGGACATGGGCTTGCTGGAAATGGACTTGCCGCCGATTCAGCTGCATGCCAGCACGCAGTGCGACATCCGCACCATGGAAAAGGCACGCTTTCTCGGCGCCGCAGGATTTTCCCAGCTGGTGCTGGCGCGCGAGCTGAGCGTGGAGCAGATCCGCAAGATCCACGATGCGGTCGACACGTCGCTGGAATACTTCATCCACGGCGCGCTGTGCGTGGCGTTTTCCGGGCAGTGCTACATTTCCCATGCGGATAACGGCCGCAGCGCCAACCGCGGCGACTGTTCCCAGTCCTGCCGCCTGCCATACACGCTCTCCGATGGCGAAGGCCGCGTCGTGGCCTATGAAAAGCACCTGCTGTCGATGAAGGACAATGACCAGAGCCGCAACCTGGAGGCCCTGGTCGATGCCGGCATCCGTTCCTTCAAGATCGAAGGCCGTTACAAGGACATGGGGTACGTGAAGAACGTCACCGGCCACTACCGCCTGCTGCTCGACGACATCCTGGAACGCCGCCCGGAACTGGCGCGCGCTTCCAGCGGCCGCACGCGCCTGCTGTTTACCCCGGACGTGGACAAGAATTTCCACCGCGGCCACACCGATTATTTTGCCCAGGGCCGCCAGCAGGATATCGGCGCCTTCGATTCGCCCAAGTACGTAGGCGTGGAACTGGGCAGCGTCGCCGCCATCGGCCGGGAGCATTTCGACCTGATCGCCAATGCGCCGCTGGCCAATGGCGACGGCCTGAACTACATGCACAAGCGCGACACGGTCGGCATCCGCGCCAACCGCGCCGACAAGCTCGGCGAAGATGCCGAAGGCCAGCGCTGGCGCATCTATCCCAACGAAGCCGTCGCCAGCCTGGCCGGCCTGAAGGTCGGCACCGTCATTCACCGCAACAGCGACCGCCAGTGGGAAGCCGCGCTGCAAAAGAAATCCGCCGAACGCAAGGTCGGCGTGGAAATGACGCTGTCCGAGCAAGCTGGCGGCCTGCGCCTGGCAATCCGTGACGAAGACGGCCTCGTCAGCACGACCGATGTTGCCATCGCGCTGCAGCCGGCGCAGCAGGCCGCGCAGGCCGATACGGCGCTGCGCGCCAGCCTGGCCAAGCTCGGCAGCACCATGTTCGAGGCGCAGCAGGTGACGCTGGAGCTGTCACAGCCCTGGTTCTTGCCGGCCGCGGCCATCAATGCGCTGCGCCGCGATGCGGTTGCCGCCCATGAAGCAGCGCGCCTGGCGGCATGCGCGCGCCTGCCGCGCAAGGCGCCCGCCGAACCGCTGCCGACCTATCCGGAAACGCAGTTGAGCTACCTCGCCAATGTTTACAACGAAAAGGCGCGCGCTTTCTACCGCAAGCATGGCGTGCAACTGATCGACGCGGCCTACGAAGCGCACGAGGAGGCGGGCGAAGTATCGCTGATGATTACCAAGCACTGCCTGCGCTTCTCCTTCAACCTGTGCCCGAAGCAGGCCAAGGGCGTGCAGGGCGTGCAAGGGCAGGTGAGGGCTGAGCCGATGACCCTGGTTTCCGGCAATGAGCGCTATACGCTGCGCTTCGATTGCAAGCCCTGCGAGATGCACGTAGTCGGCGCCATGAAACCGGGCATCCTGCAGTCGCCGCCGCCTTCGGCCATTCCCTATAGCCCGCTGACTTTCCATCGCAAGCGCCCGTCTGCCTGAGGAACGGCGTCGGGGAATAGCGGATCAACGGATCATTTCTCGCCCGACGGCAGCAGGTTGCGGTTAACCTGCCGCAGCAGATCGGCCAGTTGCCGGCGTTGCGCGCCGCTCAGGCCCGCCATCGCCTGTTCACCCAGGCGGACACTTTCCTGTTGCAGGCAACGCTGCAGCGCGGCGCCTTTTGCCGTTAGCGATAGCCGGACCGTGCGGCGGTCGCTCGCATCTGCTGCGCTTGCCAGCAAATCCTGGTCGCGCAAGCCCTTGATCAGCCGGGTAAGCTGGGCCTTGTCGCGACCGCTGTAGTGCGCCAGGTCGCTCAGCGTCGCTCCGGGATGACGCTCGAAATAGCGCAGCACGCGGCTGTCCATCTGGGTAATACTGTGCCCGGCAGCGCGCAGCATGTGATGCTGCAGCGAGCGATAGACATGCACGGCGGAATGCATCAATTCCAGGGCATCGTCTTCGTCGACATCCGGCGCTTCATTGACATTATCAAGTAGATTGCGCATAATTGTGGACATTATCAACCATCTTTGCATGTCCATCAAGATGGTTCGGCAACCCTCGTCACATCATTTGCGCGCCTGATTGCAAGGCAGTGGCGCAATCAAGGAGTTTTTCATGATCATCGATCTTTCTGACAAAACCGCCATCGTTACCGGTTCCACCGGGGGTATCGGCCTGGCGATTGCCAAGGGCCTGGCGGACGCCGGCGCTACCGTCGTTGTCTGCGGGCGCGAGCAGGGCCGGGTCGATGCCGCCCTGGCAGCATTGCGCGCGACAAAAGCGGGACAGCAAGCCCGTGGGGTGGTCGCAGACCTGGCTACGGCAGCAGGCTGCCAGCAACTCATCGCCGCCGAATCCGCAGCCGATATCCTGGTAAACAATCTCGGCATCTACGCCGCCAGGGAATATCGCGAGATCACGGACGCCGACTGGGAAGAGATTTTCCAGGTCAACGTCATGAGCGGCGTGCGCCTGTCGCGCCATTATGCCAAGGGCATGCAGGCCAATGGCTGGGGCCGCATCCAGTTCATCTCCAGCGAATCGGCGCTTAATATCCCCGCCGAGATGGTGCACTATGGCGTCAGCAAGGCGGCGCTGCAAGGCTTGTCACGCGGGCTGGCCAAGGTACTTGCCGGCAGCGGCGTCACCGTCAACACCATCCTGCCGGGGCCGACCCGCACCGAAGGAGCGATTGCCTTCATCGGCGCCATGGCACGGGAGCGCGGTGTTTCGCCGGACCAGATGGAAGCGCTGTTCCTCCAGGAGAATCGTCCTTCGACGCTGATCCGCCGCTTCGCCAGTCCGGAAGAAGTCGCCAGCATGTGCGTGTACGCCGCATCAGCACAGGCCAGCGCCACTACCGGCGCGGCGTTGCGCGTCGAAGGCGGCATTGTCGAGAGCATCGCCTGATCATCACTACGGAAACCCATGCCCTTCATCGTTACCGAGCCCTGCATCAAGTGCAAATACACCGACTGTGTCGAAGTCTGTCCCATGAACTGTTTCGTCGAGGGGCCGAACTTCCTTGCCATCGACCCGGACGGTTGCATCGACTGTTCCATGTGCGTGAGCGAGTGCCCGGTCAATGCCATCGTCAATGCCGATGAGGCCAGCGCCGCGCAACAGCCCTACATTGCGCTGAATGCCGAGCTGGCGTGCGACCCGCGCTGGAAACCCATCACCCGCAAGCAAGAACCGCTGCCCGGGCATGAACAATGGGCAGCGGTGAAAGACAAGCGGGAGATGCTGGAGCTCGCGGACTGAGCCCTTATTCGAACTGCACGGCCACGGATGGATTGCCGGGCAAGCCCTTGTAAGTCACCTTGATCGACGCGCCCTGGCGCGGCGAGCTGCTGCTGGTGATGGCGCCGACGCCAAGGAGGTCGCCGGGCTTCAGTTCGATGCCGTTTTTCCGCAGTTCTTTTGCCAGCCACATCACCGCGTTGACCGGGTTGCCATCCAAAATCACGTTGCCCTTGACCAGGCTTTGCACCGTGCCGTCATCGGTCACTTCCACCGTCATGTTGGCGATGGCATTCAGGAACTGCTTGTTTGCCTTTACGGGAATTTTTTCGCCGAGTACGCCGCCGCGCACGCCGGCATTGGTAGCGGTGTATTGCTGTATCCGCGGGAAGTTGGGGTTGACCAGGTCGCGCAAGGGGATGAAGGGGATGACGGCGGAAAGATGGCGCAGTGCTTCGACTTGCGTTTTGGCGTCGACCAGGCCCGCATCCTTTACTTCAAATATCAGGTCGGCTTCCCAGTACGTCACGGCGCCATACTTGTGCGATACCTTGGCCGGCGAAGCCAGCAGGTACTTGCCGTACATGACACCCCAGATCGGTTCATCGACGCCCCAGGCCGCCCGGGTGCCATCGTGCGTGAACTGCGCCTTGTAGCCCACGCGCGGCCCCAGTGCTTCTGGCAGCCGGTCGATCAGCAGGCGCCGCGCGCATTTCCCGTCTTCGATGGAAAAATCATTTGCCGAACCAAACGTGAGGTTGGCCCGGGCTGCCTTGACATCTTCGATGTAGGCATCGATTTCTGCGGCGCTCGGACAGGCGGCGAGCAGGGTGGCGGGCGCCAGCAGCATGGCAAGCAGAGCAGGAACGGCGGCATTCGGCTTTTTCATTGTGATCCTTTGTGTGACGGCTGAAGGGTGGTTCAGGCCGCAGTATCGGATCTGCCAGGTGAGGGTGACAAACGAATAATATTGCCGTATTCTTTCCATCAAGGAAATAATCGCCCGCATTCATCCTCGCGCATCCATGTTCGCCAAGCTTCCCAGCATGAAATACCTGATTGCCTTCGAAGCAGTCGCGCGTCATTGCAGCATCGCCAAGGCAGCCAGCGAGATTGCATTGACCTCGTCGGCATTGAGCAAGCAGATCCAGGCGCTGGAAAGTCATCTTGGCATCACACTGTTCATTCGTTCCACCCGCCGCATCGAGCTGACCGAGCCGGGAAGACAGTTTGCCGAAGTCGTCAGCGCGTCATTTCGCCAGTTGCAGGAATCGATCAACTGCATCGCCCCGCAAGCCGGCGCCAGCAGCCTGCGCTTGTCCACCGCTTCGGGATTCATCCCGTATGCCCTGGCGCCGAAACTGCCGGAGTTCAAGGCGGCACACCCGCACATCTCCCTGTCGCTGTCATCTTCCAACAGCAACGCGATCCCGGATTTTCAGGTGGAGCCGCTGGATGCCGCCATCGTCCTGTCGTTCGATGTGTTGAATCGCAGCGATTTGCGTTGCGATCCGATTTTCCAGGGATGCTATGTGCAACCGATGTGCGCGCCGTCGCTGTTGCCGGAGGGAAGGCCCTTCGACACGCCGGAGCAACTGGCCGAGCTCGTCTGGCTGAAAAACCAGGCTTCCCCGGGCGTATGGGACAGCTGGCTGCACCATGCCGGCGCCTCCGGCGTGGAGCCGCGCGAAGTCTGCTGGTTCGGCGATGTCGCCTCCATCTTCGAAGCCTGTGCCGCCGGCCTGGGCGTGGCGATGCTGGGCCACGCGGCGCACGTGCCGGCGTTTCCCCGGCTAGTGCCGGCGCACGCTTTGCGGGCGTACAGCGATACGGCGAATTACTATCTCGTTTCACCCTTGCACATGGAAGGCAAGCCCGCATTGCGAGCCTTCCGCAACTGGCTGCTGAAGGCATACCAACCCATATGAACCGTACATCAGACAAGAAACTGGAAAAGGTGACGCTCACCGGCGAGCGCGTCGTGCTGGAACCGCTATCCGGCTCGCACATGGAAGGCCTGGCTGCGGCGATTGCGGATGGCGAGCTCTGGAATATTCCCGTGACCTTCGTGCCGCACCCGCAAGACCTGGCGCCGTTTTTTACTTATGCCGACGATGCGTTTCACGCTGGCCGCGAGCTGGCCTTTGCGATCATCGACAAGGCCAGCGGCAGGGTGGTCGGCAGCACCCGCTTTCGGTGCATCGACCTCGGGCACCGGCGCGCGGAAATCGGCTTCACCTTCCTCGGCCAGTCGTGGCAGCGCTCGCACATCAACACCGAAGCCAAGCACCTGATGCTACGGCACGCTTTCGACACCTGGGAACTCAACCGGGTGGAATTGCTGACCGATGTCCTGAACCTCAAGTCGCGCCAGGCGATCGTACGGATCGGCGCAAGAGAGGAGGGCGTGCTGCGCAATCACATGGTAATGCGCGACGGCCGTATCCGCGATTCGGTCGTTTTCAGCATCGTGCGGGCGGAGTGGCCGGCGGTGCAATCCCTACTGGCTGAAAAAATCGCCATGGCTGCCTGAAACGCTCTCTGAAAAATATGATGGCTCTTGAAGATATCGTCAAAAAACACCCGTCCGGCGCGCAGTTCGTCATCAGCGCGCCGATGCTGCGCCTGCAGCCCCAGGCATTTCATGCGCTGGCCGAAGCATGGTATGACGACGGCGGACCGGGATTCAACGTGGTCGGAACGCCGCACCGCAGCGTGGTCGAGGGCGAATTCCTGATCACCCGCGTGACGGTGATCAGGACGACGGCACCGCTGTAAGCAGCGAATAGCGCACGCCGATGCCGCCGGCCCTGATGTACAGGATGGCACCTTCCGGGCCTGTATGAGGCGTATGGCGGCTGCCGCGCGGGCTGCGCAGCCAGCTGGCGGGGCCGTATGTGCCATTCTCGTCATGGAATTTCCCGGCCAGCACCAGGATTTCCTCGCCATCCAGGTGCCGGTGCGGCGGAATGTGCGTATTCGGCGCCCAGCGCACCAGTGCCGTATTGACGCCCGCATGTTCGTGCAGGGGCAGCACCGACACGCCCCGTGCCGAAGCCGGATACCAGGCTGCCTTGGTGGTATCGATGCGTACCGTCTCGGTATCGTCCGGCGCAAATTGCCACAGTTTCACGAACAGCATGCAGCCATCGCGCGAAAACGGCGTGTGGCTGCTGCCGGGCGGATTGCGCAGGTAAGTGCCGGCCGGATAGTCACCATGCTCATCCGAAAAAACGCCCTGCAACACAAAAATCTCTTCGCCGCCTTCATGCACATGGGAAGCATAGCCGGCGCCCGGGGCATAGCGCACGATGCTGGTGGCGCGTGCGCGTTCGCCGCCGACGCGGTCGAGCATGCGCCGTTCGACGCCCGCTTGCGGCGACGGCGTCCAGGCTGCGTCGGCAGTGTTCAGCGCAACGCGCCGGTCAAAATCGTCGTTGATATTCATGGCACGCAAGGGTACAGCAAAAACCAAAGTAGCATCGTTCGGCTTGACCCTTACGTAATGTAAGGGTTCAGTATGTGTCTCATTCGAAATTCAAGGAGACCATCATGCCAAAATTTTTCGCTTCAGGAACGTATTTCTTTGCCGTTTTCATGGGATTGTCCATGCCCGCGATTGCGGCAGAGGATCGCAGCAGTTCCGCCGCCTCTGCCGCGCCGGCAGGCGTGGAGGTGAAGCAGGAGGCCAAGAAAAAAGATAGCCTGCCCATACCGGATGATGTAAAAAAGTTCGAGATAGACTTCAACGCGGCAATGACGAGTGGCGATGCCGACCGCGCTGCGCGATTCTTTTCTTCACGCTATCTACACGACGGCACGACGAAAAAAGTGCGGGATCAGGGCGTGGCCATGCTCGTGATGAATACGTCAAACTACAATTTGCGCTTCACCAGTTTCATGCCTATTAATAAGAATCGCGCCTATATCACCGCTGAAGTGACGTCCAGTTTCGGCAACTACGAGAAGCAGTCGGACTACCAGATCATCCGCGAAAAAGGCCAATGGCGATGGCTGGGCAATCAGAAGAAGTCGTCGTAAAAGCACAGCACAAATTCAAAAGGCAAGCATGAAAGAATTCGGGAATCGGGTCGCCGTCATTACCGGCGCCGCCAGCGGCATCGGCCGGGCCCTGGCGGAACGCTGCGCCAGCGAAGGCATGAAAGTCGTCCTGGCAGGGCCAAACGCGGACAAGCTGCAAGCCGTCGAAGCCAGCCTCATGGCGCAGGGCGCGCAAGCCATCAGCGTACGCACCGACGTGTCCAGGCGCGAAGATGTCGAAGCGCTTGCGCAAAAAGCGGTGGATGCTTTCGGCGGGGTCCATTTGCTTGTCAACAATGCCGGCGTCGTCGGCGGCGCAGGCGTGGTGGGCAGCAGCTGGAACGACTGGGAATGGGTGATCGGCGTCAATCTCTGGGGTGTCATCCACGGCTGCAAGATATTTACCCCGATCATGCAGGCGCAGCGGGAAGAGGGCCATATCGTCAATACGTCTTCCCTGTCGGGCCTGATCGCCTACCAGCCCAGCGCGCCTTACCAGGTGACCAAGCACGCCGTGGTCGCACTCTCGGAAAACCTGCAATTGGCGCTGGAAAAGCAGCAGTCGCTCGTCAAGGTTTCGGTGCTGTGCCCGGGCTGGGTCAGGACCGGCATACTGGAGGCACAACGCAATCGCCCCGCGGCGCTGCAGAATGCGCCTGCGCCGCTGACGCCTGCGATGGAAGAGGCATGGAAAGCGGCCCAGGTGGCAATGGAAGCCGGCATGGCGCCGGAAGAAGTGGCCGCCCAGGTCTTTGCCGCCATCCGCGAGGAGCGCTTTTATATCCTGACGCACCCTGAACACAATGGCATGATCGCAGAACGGATGAACAATATCCTTTTGGGTAAAAATCCGAGCGCGCCGTACTAGATTTAAATATTTAAAAACAATAACTTAAAAAATTATATTAAACCAACTTATTTAAAGTATTTTATCAAGTCGAATTGCGAGGTTTTCCATTCATCCTCGTCCTTTGCAGATGGAAACGTTCGCGCAATGCTGCGGCACCGGGTAAGATTTGCCTTGATGCAATGATGCAATACTACCGGTGAAGGAAAGCAGGACCCTTGCGAAATGGAAAAAACGAATAACGACAGGCTCTTTACCTGGCTCTGCGTGCTGGTGTACTTTGCCGCCTGGCTGGCCATGACCAGTTCGGGATTGCGCCCGCGGCTACTGCTGCCCGCCGCCGCGCTGTCCGCCATCTACGCAGGCCTGCATTACTATGAAATGACGGTGCGCGGCCATTGCGCGCTGTCTGCGGATGCCACGGCAATACCCGGCGCCTTTGCCGCAGTCCTGGCGGGCGCCTTGCTCGCCTGGCTGGGCGGTATCGGCACCCCGGAAATTATCGATTTCCTGCTGTCGGTGCCGGCGGCATGGATTGCCGGCCATGTCGCCGCTTTCGGCGTGATCTGGCTGGGCGACCGCTTCGGCTGGCTCAAATAGCGTTCAGCTTCGCGCCCCTGACGCCTCAGGCGCCGCCCAGCAGGTCGTGCGCATCCAGGATGGCCCAGGCGATTTCCGGTTTCTGCTCCAGGCTGCGCCGTATGGCGGCGGGGATGGCCTGACGCGTCTTGCGGCACAATCCGTCCTGGTCGGCAAGGCGGATGCCGATGCCGCCGCGGATCGTGCGCACTTCATCGGTGGCCGGGGCAATCGTGACGACGATGCCGAGGTTGGCGCGCAGCTTTTCCTGCATGCGCTGCAGATCCGCATAGTCAGCAATGTTTTCCAGGCGGGCGATCAGCTTTTTTTCTTCTTCCCGGGTCAGGCGCAGAATGCGCAAGTCTCCGTGCGGGTTCGCCAGCAGGCGTTCCCGCTCGCATACGCAGGCGCCCGGCGGGCACTCGGTACGGATGGGGAAAGGCGGGGCCAGCGTCATTGCCTCAGACTTTTCTGACGAACTCCGATTTCAGGCTCATGGCGCCGAAGCCGTCGATTTTGCAATCGATATCGTGGTCGCTGTCCACCAGGCGGATATTCTTGACCTTGGTGCCTTGCTTGACGGTGCCGCCGGAACCCTTCAGCTTCAGGTCCTTGATGACGGTGACCGTATCGCCATCCTGCAGGATGTTGCCTGCGGCATCGCGGTAAATTTTCTTGCCATCGTCAGCGGCGGCATCGCCGGATTGCGCCGACCATTCATGCGCGCATTCGGGACAGACGTACTGGCCGCCGTCTTCATAGGTAAAGACGGAATGACATTGGGGGCAGGGGGGCAAAGAAGCATTCATGGAGGATCCGGCGGAAAATAGAGCAATGGTAAAGGGCGATAGTATAGTAAATACCGCCCCGGTTTCCCAATCCCTTTCATTGCGCATCCGCGGACCATCCCCTCGCCATGCCGTCATTTACGCACGATCACGACTTCCAGGTATTCCGCTGGCAGCACCAGGCTGCCGTCGCCGGAACGGTTGCCGCTCTCAATCAAGGTCAGCAAGTCGCGCGTAAACGCTTCCTGCTGCCTGGCATCCAGTGCACCGTAAGTCTTGTTGAGCGGTCCGTACCAGGCGCGAAAGGTTTCGATCCAGTGCGCCGGCGAGCGATAGCGGAATACGAATTCGCGGTTGATGATGCGCAGTTCCCGCGTCGTATCGGCGAACAGTTCTTCCAGCCTGGCCCGGGTGCCCCACAGCGCCGGCGATTTCAATCCGGGAGCGGGCGGCAGGTATTTGGCTATGGTCTTGAACACCTGGCCGATAAAACTCGCCGGCGTCCAGTTGGCCAGGCCGATCTTGCCGCCGGGACGGCAGACGCGCGCCAGTTCGGCGGCCGCCTTTTCCTGGTCCGGCGTAAACATTACGCCGAAGGTGGACATAACCGCATCGAAGGATGCATCCGGGAAGGGCAGGTTTTCGGCATCGGCTTCCTGGAAACGGATCGCTTCATGACCTTCGGCCTGCGCCCGCAGCCGGCCGGCTTCCAGCAGCGCCGACACATAGTCGGTAGAGGTAACGTCACACCAGCGTCGTGCCGCCGCGAGCGTGGCATTGCCATTGCCTGCGGCAACATCGAGCACGCGCATGCCTGCTCGTAAGTCCATCGCCTCGCACAGGTTTTCGCCGACAATCTGCAAGGTCGTGCCGATGACGGCATAGTTGCCAGAGGACCATGCTAGTTGCTGCCGACTCTTGATGGCTGCCAGGTCGGCGGGGGCGGAAGAAGGGGAAACAGCGACATCCATGATATTGCTCCTTGAATTTGCATCTATCCTGCAATGCAGTGAACATGAGATTTTCCATGCCTGCCTGCAGTAAGCGGTGCGAGGCATGTGCTGACATTATTCGTGCGTCGGCTATATTGAGAAATGACCGCGCGTCCGGATTTCTTGCGCGGGACGCCGGAATTGACGGATATGCCGATGGATGCCGTTTCCGAAGTGTTGCGCGTGGTGCGGCTGGACGGCGCCGTCTTTCTCGATGCCCAATTCACTGCGCCATGGTGCGTGATCAGTGAAGCCGATGCGGAACTCTGCGCACGTTTTTTGCCGCATTCGGAGCGGGTGATTTCCTATCACCTCGTCGCCGAGGGCGCCTGCTGGGCCCGCCTGGAAGACGATCCCGGCTCAGCCATCCGGCTGCATGCCGGCGAGCTGCTGGTCGTGCCGCAGGGTGAAAGCCATGTCATGGCCAGCGCCATGAACCTGGCCCCTGAGCCTTCCGCGCCCTTGCTGGCGGAACAGTTGCAAGCAGGCGGGACAGAGGTGATGAGAATCGCGCATGGCGGGGGTGGCACGCCGACCCGCCTCGTGTGCGGATTTCTTGCATGCGACGATACGCTTGGCAATCCCTTGCTGGCTTCGCTGCCGCGGATATTCAAGATCGACATGCGCAACGACCCGCACTCTGCCTGGCTGGAGGCCTCGATTCGTTATGCTGCCGGAGAAGCCGCACAATGGCGCGCCGGCAGCACGATCGTCCTGGCGCGCCTATCCGAGCTGCTGTTCGTCGATGCGGTCCGGCGCTGCATCGATATGCTGCCGGCCGACCGCAAGGGCTGGCTGGCAGCAGTACGGGACCGGTTCGTCGGCAGGGCGCTCTCGCTGCTGCACGCGCATCCGGCGCAATCCTGGACGGTGGAGCGGCTCGCGCACGAGGTCGGCATTTCACGTTCGGCCTTTGCCTTGCGCTTCACGGATCTGATCGGCCAGCCGCCCATGCAATACCTGGCGCACTGGCGCCTGAAGATCGCCGCCCACGAACTCCTCCATGGCGCCAAGCCGCTCGCGGCCGTGGCTGCACAGGTCGGTTACGAGTCGGAAGCGGCGTTCAACCGCGCCTTCAGACGTGAATTCGGCATGCCGCCGGCGGGGTGGCGCAAGCAGCAGGCACATCGGGAAGATGGGGCGGCGCACCCGTGAAATTTTTCTTTTTTGAACTTGCCCCTGTAAAACATATTGTGAATTGTGCAATAATCAACGCTACCCTGACCCTGCATTCGCATAAGTAAAAAAGGATAGCGAACCAGTGAAGCTGATTCGACAAACCCGCCTGATCCGCCGCCAGAAGCATGTCGTGCATTGTGAAGTCGATTTGTGCCAGTTGCCCGGCATCATCGAACGCTTCGTCATCAACCTGCGCCAGGGACGTGCCGGCGAAGCCTGGCGCGACAGCACCCGCACACCGCAACCCGTGACACGTCACGTGGCGGAAAGCCTGTACGAAGAAATCCTTCGCGAACGCCGCCTGCAGGGCTTTGTCGGTGCTGCCGAAGACACGGGCGCCGCAAGCACCGCGCCAGGCGAGGAGGCCGGCAACATCACGGCGGCGCCGGCGCTGGCGGATACCCAGGCAACTGCGCAGCGGCAGATCCACGCCGACCTGCTGGCGCGCCTGCAGCCTCCGGCATGGAAAGCCTTGCCCAAGCACCAGCGCACGCGCGCCATCTGGAGCATCGGCGTGCGCCGCATCGATGCGGCAGTGCCCGCGATGGTCGGCCTGCTGGAAACCGGCGGCGCGCTGCTTGACTATTGCCTGGCCTGGGCCATCGGCCGCTGCGGCGACCGCGGCGCCATGGAAGCGATGCGCGCCTTGCAGACCCGCTCCGACACCGACATGGTGCGCCGCATGGCGCAACTGGCCTGGCTGCAACTTGCTGACGACGACGAGCGCAGCCGGCACGCCGAAGCGCTGGTGGCAGACTGGCCTGCAGCATTGCGAACGGCGTGGGCCACTGGCGAGGTCACGGCCATCGAGGCGGCGCTGGCAGCAGCGTCTGACTGGAAATCGCTGAGCTTTGCCGCGTGGGTGGAGCAGCTCGACCAGGTCGCACTGTGCCAGCCGCTGGCGCGGCGTCTCCTGCTGGCGCAGGCGCGCTTGCTGCCGGCGCGCGCCGGCACCTTCCGCACGCTGCGCCATCTCTATAAAGCCGCCGAATTCCGCGAGGACGCCGAACTGTTCGGCCTGCTGCAGCAGCGTTTCGAACTGGCGCCGCCCACCTCCCCGGACGGCAAGGGCTGGGTCGTGGTGAACCGCAAGTACGTGCGCTATGCCGAAGAGGTCGTGCGTCCCGACAGCCGGGTCGCCTATAGCGGCACTACGCGTGAATACCTGCGCCGGCGCGGCTGGCGCACCTTGCGCCGCCTGGGCGAGACCGGCGCGCCGGGATTCGTCGCCATGGCCAGCGGCGTGCTGCTGGCCGCCGTTGACAGCGATGCCGGGGAGTGGCAGATCCGCACGGCCTACGATGGCCACCAGCGCCATTACAGTCCGTATTGCCACTGGATGACGTTCAACCGCCTGCTGCATACCGGGGAACACTGGCGCAGCAACCGCAGCGGCCGCACCTGGTACCAGCTCGCCCCCGACATTACCGCCACCATCGGCAAGCGCAGCGAGGCGTTTCCCCACCTGTGGGACGCGCAACCGGATGCCTTGCTCCATCTGTTGCGGCACAGTCGCTGTGAGGGCGTGCACGGATTTGCCGCGCGCGCCCTGAGCGACAATGCCGGCTACTGCGCGGGCATGCCGCTGGCCACCATCCGCGCGCTGCTGGCGTCACCCTATACTCCCACGGTCAAGTTCGCTTTCGACCTCTGCCGCCAGCGCTTCGCCGCTGCCGCACCGGATCTCGAATGGCTGTTGCTGCTGCTGCAGGCGGAGCTGCCGGAGGCGCGCCAGTTTGCGCTGGACTGCATCAGCCGCGCGCCATCCCGCTATTACGAAGAAACGCTGCTGGTAGCGGTGATGCTGTGCTCGCCGCACGCGGAAGTGCGCAGTCACGGCCGCATGCTGTGCCAGGCCGTGTCTGCGTCGCTCGGACGTGCCGAGGCCATTGCGCTGCAGCTGCTGGAATGGCTGGAAAACAGTGCCGACCTGGACGACCCCGCGCAGGCGGTGGAGGCCGCTGCAGCCGACCTGGTCTGGGCCATCGACGAACCCTTGCGCAGCGCCGCCGCGCGCGCGCCGCACGAGCGCCTGCTGGCCTTGCTGGCGCATCCCCAGGCGGGCGTGCGGGTGCTGGCAGGCGAGTGGCTGCTGCGCCACGAGCAGCCGCTGTCGCTGATTCCCGCCGCGACCCTGGCGGCGCTGCTGCAGCACGAGGATGCGCAAACCTGCGCCATCGGCGTGCGGCTGTTCGGTGCGCTGCCCGATCACGTGCTGGTGGCGCAACCGGCGCTGTTCGCGAGCTTTTGCTGCCACCCGCATGAGAAGGTGCGCCGGGCGATCGAATCGGCCTTGCAGCGCCTGGCCGGCCATGCCGGTTTTTGCGCCAGCCTGCTGCCGGCGCTGCTGGATTGCCTGTTTCGCGCCGCACCCGCCGAGGGCGTGCATGCCGATGTGCTGGCCTGGCTGCAGGGTCCACTGCGGCAGGCGGCCGAAGCGCTCGACCGCGATACGGTGTTGCGCCTGCTGCAGGCGCGCAGCAAGGGCGCCAGCCTGCTCGGCGCGCGGCTGCTGCCGCGCTTCGAGGCGCGGGACTTTGCCGTGCGTGACTGGGCGGCGCTGGCGCGTAACGATAATGCCGCAGTGCGGCGCTGGGCCTTCGAAGCCTTCCGCGCGCACCCGGAGCTGGCGTGCGCCAGCATGGAAGATACCGTGCGCCTGCTCGACAGCAAATGGGACGATGCCCGCGCGTTTTCCTGCGAATACCTGCGTAGCGCCTGCGCCCAGCAAGACTGGACGCCGGCGCTGCTGGTCAGCCTGTGCGACCATCTTGACCCGGCAGTGCAGCGCTTCGGCCGGGAAATGCTGACCACGCATTTCGAGGTCGCCGACGTCACCGAGTACCTGCTGAAGCTGAGTCAGCATCCGTCGGCTAACATGCAGCTCTTCGTCAGCAACTGGCTGGAAAGCGCTGCTGCAGGCGATGCCGAGTGCCTGCAAAAGCTGGAGCCTTACTTCCTGGCGGTGCTGTCGCAAGTCAACCGCGCCCGCGTAGTGAAGAACCGCGTGCTGACGTTCCTGCGCGACCAGGCGACGCATTCCGAAGCCATTGCCGCGCTGGTGGCGCGCCTGTTCGCGCGCCAGGTGGTCACGGTGGCGATCGCCGACAAGGCGCAATACATCGAAGGGTTGCGCGCCATACAGGCGCGCTATCCGGCGCTGCCGGCGGCGCTGACGATCGCACCGCCGCGCCGGCAAGGCGCATCCGGGAGCCAGGTATGAGATTCGAATACCGCTATTACGGCCAGAGCGGCGTCAGCAGCAGCGCCTCGTCCACCGACATGCGCTTCGCCCCCGACACACTGCGCGCGCCGACGCATTTCGTCGCTGAACTGAACAAGCGCCTGCCGTTCCGCGAAGCGATTTCGGCCCTGCATGACGTGGTCGTTGCCGACCAGCGCTACCAGCCGCGCGACAAGGGCGCCTACAAGGCCTGGCTGGAAGAAACCGAGGGCGCGCTGCTGTCGCAGTACATGGCGCAGGCGGGCAACCTGCGCGCGCGCATGGCGCCGCTCGAGGAAGAGCTCACGGCGCTGCGCAAGACACGGGCGGCGCTGATGCAGCCCTTCCAGGCGGCGCAGAAGAAGTATTTCGATTACCTCTACCAGGCCAACCGAGAAGCCTGGTTCGTGCTCGACCCGGTGATCACGGTGCATCCGGACAGGATTTTCTTCGAATGCTTCAGTCGCGATGAATCCAGCTACGCGTCCCTGAGCTGCAGCCACAACGTCTTCGACCGCATCGGCGATTTTGCCTGCGGCACCACCAACGTCGACTATTCGGAAAGCCTGTACGGCGAGTTCCAGAAAATCCGCGACTACAAGACTACGCGCCTGGCGATCGACCCGGGCGGTTTCGAAGTGAAGACGGCGGACGATCCCGCCTTCCTCGAGGAAAAGATCGACGTGCCCGACACCTGGGTGCGCGGCTTCCTGCAGGTCAGCAGCGCCATGACGCTGCCGGCGCACCGCTTCGATCTGCAGCCGATGGACGTGCACAATTTCTGCACGCTGCTGCGCCGCCGCAAGGAGCGCGCGGGCCCGCGCTCGATCCGCTTCATCCTGCGCCCGGGCGAGCCGGTGCGGGCGGTATTCGAGCCGTGGAACCAGGAGCTGGTATGCCGCCGTTCCATCTACCAGGGCGCTGAAGCCGCCGAGGTGCGCATGTGGGGCCGGCGCCGGCTGCTCCTGCTGGAGCGCCTGATCCCGGTGGCGCACAGCTTTACCGTGCACCTGGCAGGCAGCGGCCTGCCCAGCTACTGGATCGCCAATCTGCCGGACATGCAGCTGACGCTGGGCTTGTCGGGCTGGACCGCCAACGACTGGTCGCGCGCCGGCCAGTTCGACCTGCTGGCGCCGCGCGGCGCCGTGGACGATGACAGCAAGGCGCGCGTATTCGACGCGCTCGGCCGCCGCTGGTTCGCCAGCAGCGCGCAGCTGGCGGAGGATACCGGGTTGCAGCGTGCCGTGGTGGAGAGCGCGCTGACCCTGTATACGCAGGCCGGCCGCGTCATCTACGACCTGGCGCACGGCGTCTACCGGCTGCGCGAGCTGACGCGCGAGCCGCTGCCCCTGGATACGCTGCGCTTTGCCAGTCCGCAGGAAGCGAAGGCTGCGGACCTGCTGGCCATGCGGCGCGTCACGCCGCAGGCGAGCGAAGCTATCGAGGGCGGCGGCCTGCGGCTGCGCGGACAGGTGCAGGGCGAGCGGCGTCAGCACGCGGTGTCGCTGCGGCTGGACGCCGACCTGCGCATGGTCGACGGCAGCTGCGAATGCGACCACTACGTGCGCAACCGCCTTTACCGCGGCCCGTGCGAGCACATGCTGGCATTGCGCATGGCGGAAGCGGCGGCTTGAGGCCGGCATTCCCGGCGCTTTCATGATTTTTTTGCAAACATTATTGAGGAGCAGCGCACCGAACTGATATACTCGCCCGCACAGGCACGGCTGGATGGCTCTTGCATCCCGGACGGCGGATCGCCGTCCACGTTCCCAGCTTGTCGCACGCGTCACTGGTACGCTCTTCACTGTGCCGGACTTGCCCAGATAGCGCGAGACGGTGTGGCTTCCGCGAAGCCCATCAGCGCTATCTGGGCAGTCCGGCGTCGAGTGGAGCGTCCCAGTCCTGCAGGCTCTTCGATGAGAATCCTGCCGTGCCTGTGCAGTTTGCGATTGTCGGTTCGCCCGCATCTTTCCGATTCGGCTGGCATGACGACATGAACTTTCCCAATCCTTTCTCCTCTTCTTCCTCCGAAGGTCTCACACGCGAGCAACTGGTCGAGCGTATCCGCGCCGGCACCAAGGACGAGGTGATCCTCGAAGAAATGCAGCGCCTCGGTTTCTGGCCGGACGACAAGGAAAAGCCGACCCCGGAAGCAACGCTGATCCGCCGCGAAGCGGAGTTGAGCCAGGCACTGCAGGAACTCGGCCGCGAGCTGCACGCGGTTCAGGACCCGGTTGCGGCACTCAAGGCCATGCGCAAGGAACGCATGGCCAGAGCGCGCGCGCGGCGCGAGGAAACCCGGCAAAAGCGCGCGCAGGAACGCTTCGACAAGGCCAGTAACTGGCACCAGCGGCGCCAGCGCGAACTGCTCTACCTGGGCGCGGGCGTCTCCGCCGGCCTGGGCGAGGCGCAAAGCGATGCCGGCAAGCTGGCACGCCACGAGCTACCCCTGATCAACGATGCCGGCGAACTCGCGCAGGCCATGGGTCTGAGCCTGGCAGAGCTGCGCTTCCTGGCGTTCGAACGGCGCGTCTCGCGCATCAGCCATTACCGCCGCTTCGCCATGCCCAAGAAAACCGGCGGCGAACGCATCATTTCCGCACCGATGCCGCGCCTGAAGCGCGCGCAGTACTGGATCCTCGATAACCTGCTGGCACGGCCGGCGCTGCATCCTGCCGCGCACGGCTTCGTCGCCGGCCGTTCCATCGTCAGCAATGCCTTGCCGCATGCCGGCCAGGCCGTCGTCATCAATCTCGACCTGAAGGACTTTTTCCCGTCGATCGGCATGCCGCGCATTAAAGGCCTGTTCCGCCAGCTCGGTTATTCCGGGCAGGTTGCCGCCGTGCTGGCATTGTTGTGCACCGAGTCCCCCGCCGAAGAAGTCGTGGTGGACGGCGAGCGCTTCTTCGTCGCTACCGGCGCGCGCGCGCTGCCGCAGGGCGCGCCCACCAGCCCGGCCCTGACCAACCTGCTGTGCCGGCGCCTGGACGCGCGCCTGCAGGCCTGCGCCGCCAAGCTCGGCTTTACCTATACGCGCTATGCAGACGACCTGACGTTCTCGGGCGACGCGGCTGCCGGCAAGCTGGCCGGCAAGATGCTGTGGCGCGCAAAACAGATCGTCATGGACGAAGGCTTCACGCCGCACCCGGACAAGCAGCACGTGATGCGCGCCTCGCACCGCCAGGAAGTCACCGGCATCGTCGTCAATCAGAAGCCTGCCATCGAGCGCGATACCTTGCGGCGTTTCCGCGCCACCCTTTACCAGGTGGAGAAGGATGGCCCGCAAGGCAAGCACTGGAACGGTAACGAAGACGTGCTGGCGGCGCTGGAAGGCTATGCGCAATTCATCCGCATGGTCGATGCCGACAAGGGCCTGCCGCTGCTGCAGCGGGTGCGCGCGGCGCGGGAAAAATGGCAAGGGCAGGGTGGCGGCAAGAACGTCGCCAGCGCACGAGCGCGCCGCGGCCGCGCCGGCAAACAGCTTCCGTGCGCTGTCCGCACAGGGCAGGGCGCCGCGGGAAGGCTGGTGGCAGCCCGTACTGCCGCCGGCGCCGGCGCTGGAGCAGACCGCGCTGCAAAAGGCGCAGGAAAAGCACGAAAGCGCGCCAGCCGCCGCACGGCGCCGGCGCAAGCTGCCGATGAGCAGCCACGGCGCCGCGACGTGCAGGACGACCGGGAGACGGAACCAGTGCGCGATGCGCAGGCGCAGCAAGGTTCTGCCATGCCCTGGGTGGCGTATATCCTGCAATTTGCCATGGTGTGGGTGCTGGCCTCGGGCATGAAGCGCCCTGGCTTGCTGATCGGCGGTTGCATCCTGATTGTGCTTTCGATACGCCAGCGCCGCGCACGCTGGCCGGCCTTCCTGTTTTACCTGGCGCTGATCATGGGGCTGCTCTGGCTGTTGCGATGACTGGCGCATGACAGGCAACCGGGAAAGGTTGCCCGGCAGCCGAATAAATTCCGGAAAAATGCGGGCAAGGGCTTGACCCTCACGTTTACGTAAGCCTTTATCGTACGGCCTTTGTGCGCAAAGGAAATGCCATGCAAGCCAAGCTCCTGGAATCCGGGCAGGCCAGCCAGTCGGCCCGGCGCGTCGCCATTACACGTGCCGTACACCAGTTGCTGGACGAGCCGGTCGTATTGCCCGACCCATTCGCCTTGACCATTCTCGGCGCCGCAATGGAACAAGCGGTGCGCGACGACCCTTTCCAGTTCAACGACATGCCGATGCGCGGCATGCGTGCCAGCATCGTTGCGCGCAGCCGGCTGGCCGAAGACGAGTTGCAGCGGGCCCTGGCAAGCGGCGTGCGGCAATACGTCGTACTGGGCGCCGGCCTGGATACCTTCGCGCTCCGCAATCCTTATCGGCAAGCCGGATTGCGGACTTTTGAAGTGGACCACCCGGCCACGCAGAAACACAAGCTGGAAGTGCTGGCCCGGGCGGGCATCGTGCTTCCCGGATCGGCGCAATACGTGCCGGTGGATTTCGAAAAAGACGATCTCGAAATGCGCCTGCATGCCGCCGGCTTCCGCTTCGATGAGCCGGCCTGTTTTTCCTGGCTGGGGGTGACGGTTTACCTGTCGCATGACGCCGTGCTGGAAACCCTGCGATTTGTCGCCGCGCGACCGCCCGGCAGCAGCATCACCTTCGACTACCGCATACCATCGGCGACGCTCCCTCCGATCGAAAAAGCGATTGCCGAGTACTCGGCAGGCCTGTTCGCTGCCATGGGGGAGCCATGGATTTCCGCATTCGAACCGGATGCCCTGCGGCAGACATTGCAGACTATCGGGTTCGGCAACCTGGAAAATCTAGGTCCGGCCGATCTCAATGCCCGTTATTTCGACAGGCGCCGAGATGGCTTGCAGACCGGCGATGGCGGATTTCGTTTTGTGTGTGCAAGACGATAAATGTTTCTGGCGTTAGGCCGCCATTATTGCTCAAAAGTAATTTTACTCTACTCCCGGCGGGTGAATTCGCCTTGTATTCGCCAAACGAGCGCAGTCGACGGCATTATCATGAACGCAAGGGTATTTTTTTGATTTGCATCATGTAAATGAATTTTCCGGGTATCTAGAATCGTTCCCACTGCACGGCATCTAATGCCTGACCTGGAATCTTTCTGAAGGAATGCCCATGCACCACCCGGAAAATATTGCGATCGCCCTGGCCGAACCCCAGGAAATCAGCAAGGAAGTATTGCTGGAGAAGTATGCCAAGGGGGACGAAACTTCGATCAACCAGGTGCTGACGCGCGTGGCCAATGCCCTGGCGGAAGTCGAATCGCCGAAGCAGCGCAAGAAATACGCCGAAGAATTTCTCTGGGCCATGCAGCATGGCTTCATTCCGGCAGGGCGCATCGGCAGTGCCGCCGGCACCGGCTTGCAGACCACGCTGATCAACTGCTTCGTGCAACCGGTGGGCGACTCCATTACCGATGCCGTGGACGGCAAGCCCGGCATCTATGCGGCGCTGGCGCAGGCAGCCGAAACCATGCGCCGCGGCGGCGGTGTCGGCTACAACTTTTCGACGATCCGTCCGCGCGGCGCGCGCGTCAAGGGCACCGGCAGCAGCGCCTCCGGGCCGATTTCCTACATGCGGGTATTCGACCGTTCATGCGAAACGGTGGAATCGGCCGGCGCCCGCCGCGGCGCGCAAATGGCGGTGCTCAATGTCGATCATCCGGACATCTGCGACTTCATCACGGCCAAGCAGGAAAAAGGCCAGCTTAACAATTTCAATGTCTCGGTCGGCGTGACCGACGCCTTCATGCGCGCCGTCGAAGCCGATGGCGAGTTCGAACTGGCGCACGCCGCCGAGCCGAACGAGGAAATCCTCCGCGCCGGTGCCTACCGGCGCGATGATGGCAAATGGGTATACCGCAAGGTGCGCGCGCGCGAAGTGTGGGATTTGGTCATGCAAAGCACCTATGCGGCGGCCGAGCCGGGCGTGCTCTACCTCGACCGCATCAACCAGGACAACAACCTGGCGTACTGCGAATACATCGAGGCAACCAATCCTTGCGGTGAGCAGCCGCTGCCCGACTATGGCTGCTGCTGCCTCGGCAGCCTGAACCTGGCGGCGTGCGTGGTGGCGCCGTTCACCGCGGAGGCAAAATTCGACTTTGCGCAGTTTGAGCGCGTCACCCGGCTTGCCGTGCGCATGCTCGACAACGTGCTGACGGCGACGCGCTGGCCGCTCGACGAGCAGGCCCGCGAAGCCGCCGCCAAGCGCCGCCTCGGCCTGGGCTTTACCGGCCTGGGCGACGCCCTGATCATGCTGGGGCTGCGCTACGATGCCGAAGCCGGGCGCGCGCTGGCCGGCGACATCGCCCGCGCGCTGCGCGACATTGCCTACGCGGCCTCGGTCGAACTGGCGAAGGAACGCGGGCCGTTCCCGCTGCTCGACGCCGCCAAGTACCTGCAGTCCGGTTTTGCCGCGCGATTGCCGGACGAGCTCAAGGAAGCCATCCGCAAGCACGGCATCCGCAATTCCCACCTGACCTCGATTGCGCCCACCGGCACGATTTCCCTGGCCTTTGCCGACAACGCTTCCAACGGCATCGAGCCGGCCTTTTCCTGGTTCTACAACCGTGTCAAGCGCATGCCGGACGGCAGCAAGAAGGATTACACCGTGGAAGACCATGCCTACCGCGTCTATCGCGCGCTGGGCCATGACATCGAGCATTTGCCGGAAGCCTTCGTCTCGGCGCTGGAAATTTCCGCGCGCGATCACATGCTGATGGTGGCGGCCGTCGCGCCCTACGTCGATGCAGCGATTTCCAAGACTGTCAACGTGCCGGAGGATTATCCCTATGGCGATTTCCAGGACCTCTACATGCAGGCCTGGCGCAGCGGCCTGAAAGGCATCACTACCTACCGGCCCAACAAGGTGCTGGGCGCGGTGCTGTCGATTCCCGCGGCGAGCACGGCCGGCGCGCCGCAGCCCATCACCTTGCCCGAGCAGGACAAGCGCCTGGTGCTGACCGAAGCGATGCGCTCGCCGCCGCTGGCGTCGCTGCGCTGGCCGTCGCGCCCCGGCCTGCCGGCGGGCGCCTGCGCCTGGATCAGCGAAACCATCCGTACGCCGCAGGGCGAATTCGCCGTGGCGGTGTCAGATCAGGCCGGCGTGCCCTTTGAAGTATGGGTGCTGAGCGGCCAGCCGCCGCGCGGCCTGGATGCGATTGCCAAGACGCTGTCGGCCGACATGCGCGCCAACGACCGTGGCTGGCTGCGCAAGAAACTGTCGATGCTGGCGCGCGCCTATGGCGACCCGTTCGACATGCCGATGCCGCCGGATGGCCGCAGCGTGCAGGTGCCGAGCGCCACCGCGGCGCTGGCGCGGCTGGTGGAATGGCGCTATCAGCGCCTGGGCGCACTGGAGGGCGGCGCGCACGAGCCGACCCCGGTGCTCGATGCGCTGTTCGCGGCGCAGGAACCGAAAACCGGCGCCGATGGCACGCTGGCATGGGTGGCGGACGTCTGCAACCCTGCCACGGGAGACGATTTCGTGCTGATGCTGAAGGAATTGCAAATGCCGGACGGCAGCCGGCGCCCTTACAGCATGTGGCTGACCGGCGGCCATCCGCGCACGCTGGATGGCCTGTGCAAGCTGCTGAGCCTGGACATGCGGGTGATCGATCCGGCCTGGATCGGCATGAAACTGCGCAAATTGCTGAATTATGCCGAGCCGCGCGGCGATTTCCTGGCGCGCGTGCCGGGAAGTGAAAAGCAGGCGAGCTATCCGTCCACCGTCGCCTATATTGCGCAGCTGGTGATCCACCGCTATGCCATGCTTGGCATCCTGACCGAAGAGGGCGTGCCGGTGCGGGCCATGGGGGTCGTCACGACCGAGCCGGCGCACGCCGCCCACCCGGGGCCGGTCATGGTCGGCAAGCCATGCCGCGAGTGCGGCAATGCCGCCGTGATCCGCAAGGATGGCTGCGAATTCTGCACCGCCTGCGGCGCCATCGGCAGCTGCGGCTGAGTCACGCCTGGCTGCTGCCGGCATGCATCATGGGGGGCATCTTGCGCCAGCGCCGCAAGCCCACGAAATTCACGCGCAGGAACAGCAGATCCAGCACGAACAGCAGCCACAAGCCTGAAACGATGTGGATGACAGCCAGCACCAGGTTGCTGACCATCCAGACCGGGAAGCCGGCAATCTTGCCGCGGGCGTTCAGTTCGGCGCCGATATAGGCTGTCAGCACACCGACGGCCTGCAAGGCCCAGTTCCACAAAGGCGTGCCATTGATCGGCTGAGACAGCCAGTCGGCCAGGTATTCAAAAATCATTGCTGCGCTTTCATCGCCAGTTTTGCAAGGGCCTCGAATATACCTGCATTTCCATTCTTCAGGCATTGAATGATTGACTAATGGCAATCTTGGTTGTTACATTTGCAATCGTCTCGACTTTGCAGCAAAGCCTCATGGAAAATCAGCAAGACAGCACCAATATCAACAAGGCCGTGGCGCAGGCTATCGTTGCTCCCGTCAAACTGGCGGGCGACGTAGTAGGGGAGACTGCCACCATCCTGCAGGCAGACGGCGAGCTGCGGCGCGGCGCCGGCATGATCACCGGCGTTATCGCTTTCACGCTGGGACTGCTGTGCCTGCTGGGCGTGCTGGCATTTCACTTTCCGGAATACCTGACCACGCCGGAATTGCGCAAGCAATACTCGGTAGACGTGCTGCGGCAGGTGATGTTCATCGCCTTGCTGGTGTCCGGCGGCCTTGCGCTGGCCAACATCATCCGCGGCAAGTCGCGCAGCCTGAACATCGCTGCCTTTTGCCTGGTCGCCGCGTCGGTTGCCCTGGGTGGTTCCAGCGTGCCGGTGGGCGATTTTCCCGATCACACGCCGTATATCGGCCTGGACTGGTTCATCCTCGACTTGCTGGGTTCGACCCTGATCTTCGTGCTGATCGAAAAGCTGTTTCCGCTTTACCGGGGCCAGTCGGTGTTCCGCAAGGAATGGCAGACCGACCTGACGCACTTTGTCGTCAACCACTTCCTGGTTGGTCTGATCCTGCTGATCGTCAATTTCCTGATCCACCGCGCCTTCGGCTGGATGGTGCACAGCGACTTCCAGCAATTCATCGGCAGCATCCACTTCCTGCCGCAACTGCTGCTGTGCATCCTGGTGGCGGACATGATGCAATACTGGACGCACCGCGCCTACCACGAGATTCCGTTCCTCTGGAAGTTCCATGCCATTCACCATAGCGCCAAGACCATGGACTGGCTTGCCGGCTCGCGCATGCACGTGATGGAACTCATCGTTACCCGCGTCTGCGTGCTCGGCCCGCTGTACGTGTTCGGCTTCGAGAAATCGGTCATGGATGCCTACATCATCGTGGTCGGTTTCCAGGCGGTTTTCAACCATGCCAATGTCCACTTGCCCTGGGGGCCGCTGCGCTACCTGTTCGTCACACCCGATTTTCACCACTGGCACCATTCTTCGGACGATGCCGCCATCGACCGTAACTATGCGGCCCACTATGCCTTCCTCGATTACCTGTTTGGCACGGCGGTCAAAACTGAGGCGAAATTCCCGGAAAAATACGGCGTCGTCGGCGATTACGTGCCGGATGGCTTCACCAAACAACAGATGTTCCCATTCCGAAAGCCTTGAAACGGCGGGGATATGCCGCGCCGCCTTGCATTCATTATTATCAAATGGTATTATTGACTATACCAAATGGAGGCATATATGGATGCAGTCAAGGAAGACAGCCCCCGCGCAAGGGCGCCCCGGCGGGGCTCCAGCGGGCAAGCCGGGCAACAGCCCCAGCCGAATCGTCATTTCGAAGCTATCGTCGACAAGGCCATCGGCGGTTTCGAAGCCGTCAAGCTGATCCGCAATGGCTTCAGCGCCCACATGCTGAAGTCGGCCAGCGGCTATCTGGGTGTGCCGGAAAAGCGCATTCTCGAGGTGGTCCATGTGCCTACCGCGACGGCGCACCGCCTGCAGAAGAACGACCAGAATGTCGATCCGGGAGCAACCGAGCGCCTGTATCGCATGGGCGCCGTCACCCGCATGGCGATCGAAGTCTTTGAGAACGAGGAACTGGCCAAGGAATGGCTGCGTCGTCCCAACCGTAGCCTGGCCAACGAGGCGCCGCTCGATTTGCTGGATACCGAGCCGGGCTCGGCTTCCGTGCGCCAGGTCCTGAACGCGATAGCCACAGGCGGCGTGCTCTGATGCGCCTGTGGCGCATCGCGGCCGCCAAATGGGCGCTCGACAGGAGTTGCGAAGGCGCGCGCCGCGAAGGCGGGCGCTGGAATCCGGCAGGCGTGCCGGCGATGTACGCGGGCACCACGCCGGTCATTTGCGCACTGGAAAAATTCGTCCACCTGGATGGCGTCGCGCATCCGCCGCTGAAACTGGTGGGCATCGACATTCCCGACGACGACGGCCTGGTGCAAGCGCCAGCCCTGAAAGACTTGCCGCGCAATTGGGCCGAGCTGCCCGTGCCCGTCAGCACCCAGCAATTCGGCGGAAAATGGCTGAGCCAGGCCAGCCACCTGGTGATGCTGGTGCCCTCCGCGGTGATGCCGGAGGCGCAGAACGCGGTCATCAACCCGGCGCACCCGGCTTACAAGGATGTGCGCCTGACGATCATCCGCGATTTCACCTTCGATGCGCGCATGTTCAAGTAGATTCATTGAATTTTTAGCCCCGCCGACAATCATAAAGGCAAGCGTCGCGAATGCTTTTATGAAGGCAGGCAAACTTTCAATCCTGAATCTCCGGCCATGAAAACACCACTTGCATGTGCAATCCTCGTCACGGCGAGCGTCTTTCTATCCGCCTGCGGCAGGCAGGAGCCTTCACCTGATCCGGCACCGCCGCCGATGGGTTCCGCAGGTGCGCCGCAGCAGGCTGGTCGCACCAGCCAGCCGGCTGATCCGGCCGCAGGCATACAGCCGGCGCCGTCCGACGAAGCTGCCCGATCCTCAGGCTCAGGGCCGGCTGAAGGCAGCACCGCGATCGGCGGTGCGGTGGGTAACCAGGATGAGGGCGGCGCAAACACCAAATCCGCGCCTGCGCCGACAGGCGGCGATGCTGCCACCGGGAACAGGTAGCCCCTCACTGCGCGCTTATGGCCTTGACATCATGCGCCGTATGGGTTTTCATCTGAAATAATGCATTCCCCCTGGGTTTCAATCTCGTGAACAACGGCGCCACGCCGGAGGAGACGCACGATGGACATGAACCGAAGGCAGTTTCTGCAGCTGACCGGTGCAGGACTTGCAGGTTCGACCCTGGCCGCACTGGGCTTTTCGCCGGCGCCGGCATTGGCCGAAACCCGCCATTTCAAACTGGCCCGCGCCACTGAAACGCGCAATACCTGCCCGTACTGCTCGGTCGGCTGCGGCCTGCTGATGTACAGCCTGGGCGACAAGGCAGCCAACGTCAAGGCCGACATCATCCATATCGAAGGGGACCCGGATCACCCGGTCAACCGCGGCACCCTGTGCCCGAAAGGCGCCGGCCTGCTTGATTTCGTGCACAGTCCCAACCGCCTTAAATACCCGGAAATCCGCGAGCCGGGCAGCAAGGAATGGAAGCGCGTCAGCTGGGAAGACGCCATGTCGCGACTGGCGAAGCTGATGAAGGACGACCGCGACGCCAATTTCATCGCCGCCAATGCGGAAGGCAAGACGGTCAACCGCTGGATCACCACCGGCATGCTGTGCGCATCGGCAGCCTCCAACGAGATCGGGTATATCACCCACAAGACGATGCGCTCGATGGGGATGCTGATCTTCGATAACCAGGCGCGTGTCTGACACGCCCCGACGGTGGCCGGTCTGGCCCCGACGTTTGGGCGCGGTGCGATGACCAACCATTGGGTTGACATCAAAAACGCAAACCTGGTGCTGATCATGGGCGGCAATGCCGCCGAGGCGCATCCTTGCGGCTTCAAGTGGGTGATCGAAGCCAAGCAGAAAAACAAGGCCAAGCTGGTCGTGGTCGACCCGCGCTTCACGCGCTCGGCGGCGATGAGCGACTATTACGCGCCGATCCGCGCCGGCACCGATATCGCCTTCCTGGGTGGCGTGATCAATTACCTGCTTTCCAACAACAAGATCCAGCGCGAGTACGTCAAGAACTACACCAATGCGCCGTTCATCGTCGGCGAGAATTTCAAGTTCGAGAACGGCATTTTCTCAGGCTACGACGAAAACACGCGCAAGTACGATATTTCCACCTGGGGTTACGAACTGGACGGGCAGGGCTATGCCAGGGTCGATCCGACCATGGAAGATCCGCGTTGCGTGCTGCAGGTGATGAAGCGGCATTACGCCCGCTACACGCCGGAAATGGTCAGCAAGATTACCGGCACGCCCGTGGCCAAGTTCCGCAAGGTGTGCGAAATGATCGCCTCTACTTCCGTGCCCAACCGCACGATGACGATCATGTACGCGCTCGGCTGGACCCAGCACAGCATGGGTTCGGAAATGATCCGCACCGGCGCCATCGTGCAGCTTTTGCTGGGCAACATGGGTGTGGCCGGCGGCGGCATGAATGCCTTGCGCGGCCATAGCAATATCCAGGGCCTGACCGACCTGGGACTGCTGTCGAACTCCCTGACCGGCTACATGTCGCTGGCCACCGAGACCGAGCAGGACCTGGAAACCTACTACAGGCCGCGCGCGCTGAAAGCCTTGCGGCCCAACCAGATGAGCTACTGGCAGAACTATCCGAAGTTCTTTGTCAGCCTGCAAAAAGCCTGGTGGGGCGACGCCGCCACCGCCGACAACTCCTGGGCCTTCCATTACCTGCCCAAGATCGACAAGGTCTACGACGTATTGCAGGCTTTCGAGCTGATGAATATGGGCAAGATGAACGGCTATATCTGCCAGGGCTTCAACCCGGTAGGTTCCTTCCCCAACAAGAAAAAGATCATCGCCGGCCTGTCGAAACTGAAATTTCTCGTCATCATGGATCCGCTGGCGACCGATACGGCGGAGTTCTGGAAAAACCATGGCGAGTTCAACGACGTCAACAGCGAGGAAATCCAGACCACGGTATTCCGCCTGCCGACCGCCTGCTTTGCCGAGGAAGATGGTTCGATCACCAATTCCGGCCGCTGGCTCCAGTGGCACTGGAAGGGCGCCGATGCCCCCGGCGAGGCGCGCAGCGATATCGAGATCATGGCGGACCTGTTCAACCGCATCCGTGCCGCCTACCGCAAGGACGGCGGCGCCTTCCCCGACCCCATCGTCAACCTGACCTGGAACTACCTCAACCCGGGCAATCCTTCCGCCGATGAACTGGCGATGGAATACAGCGGCAAGGCCCTGGCTGACGTGACCGATCCGAAGGACCCGGGCAAGGTGCTGGTCAAGGCTGGCGAACAGCTTGCCGGCTTCGGCCAGCTACGCGACGATGGCAGCACCGCCTCCGGCTGCTGGATTTTCTGCGGCGCATGGACGCAGGCCGGCAATCAGATGGCGCGGCGCGACAATTCCGACCCCTGGGGCATCGGCCAGACGCTGGGCTGGGCCTGGGCCTGGCCTGCCAACCGGCGCATTCTCTACAACGCCGCTTCAAGCGCTCCCGACGGCAAGCCATGGGATCCGACACGCCGGCTGGTGTTCTGGAACGGCAAGAGCTGGAGCGGGGCGGACGTGCCGGATATTCGCACTGATGCCGCGCCGGACGAGGAAAACCGCGTGCAGCCCTTCATCATGACCGCCGAAGGTGTGGCGCGGCTGTTTGCGCCCAGCGGCATGGCCGAAGGCCCCTTGCCCGAGCATTATGAACCTTTCGAATCGCCGCTGGCAAACAATCCCATGCACCCGGAAAACGTCAAGGCGCGCGCCAATCCTGCCGCCCGCGTATTCAAGGGCGACCTCGAAGCTTTCGGCTCGCCGAAGGATTTTCCGTACGTGGCAACCAGTTACCGCCTCACCGAGCATTTCCACTACTGGACCAAGAACGTGCGGCTCAACGCCATCATCCAGCCCGAGCAGTTCGTCGAGATCGGCGAAGAGCTGGCCAAGGCCAAAGGCATTGCCAATGGGGACCGCGTCAAGGTGAGTTCCAATCGCGGCTTCATCAAGTGCGTGGCTGTGGTGACCAAGCGCATTCCGCAACTCGAATGCGACGGCAAGAAGATCGACACGGTGGGCCTGCCCAATCACTGGGGCTTCGTCGGCCTGACCAAGAAGGGTTACCTGGTCAACACCCTGACGCCCTTCGTCGGCGATGCCAACACGCAGACGCCGGAGTACAAGTCGTTCACCGTGAATATCGAGAAAGCGTAAAGGAGCCGCCATGTCATCTCTGCAATCTCTCGATATCGCGGCGCGCTCCGCCACCTCCACCTCGACGATTCCGCATGTGCGCAACAAGCCGGATGTCGCCAAGCTGATCGATGTCTCGTCCTGCATTGGCTGCAAGGCTTGCCAGGTCGCCTGCATGGAATGGAACGACTTGCGCGACGAGATCGGCAACACCAACGGCACCTACGACAATCCGCGCGACCTGACGCCGCAATCCTGGACCGTGATGCGCTATTCCGAAGTGGAAATGCCGGTCCAGGATGAAGGAACGCGCCTGGAATGGCTGATCCGCAAGGACGGCTGCATGCATTGCGAAGACCCCGGCTGCCTGAAGGCTTGCCCGGCGCCGGGCGCCATCGTCAAGTACCAGAACGGCATCGTCGATTTCATCAGCGAAAACTGCATCGGCTGCGGCAACTGCGTCATGGGTTGCCCCTTCGATGTCCCGCGCATCAGCCAGAAGGACAACAAGGCCTATAAGTGCTCGCTGTGCTCCGACCGCGTCACCGTCGGCCTGGAACCGGCCTGCGTCAAGACCTGTCCGACCGGGGCGATCCGCTTCGGCAGCAAGGAAGACATGCACGAATTCGCCGCAGAACGGATCGTCGACCTGAAGGAGCGCGGCTATGCCAATGCCGGTGTGTACGACCCGCCGGGCGTGGGCGGCACGCATGTGATGTACGTGCTGCAGCATGCCGACAAACCCGGCTTGTATCACGGCTTGCCGGCAAACCCGACCATCAGCCCGCTGGTGACGCTTTGGAAAAACATTCACAAGCCGCTGGCGGCGTTGGCTGTGGTCGGCGCGGCGCTGGCGGGTTTCTTCCATTACTTCAAGGTCGGGCCGATTGAAACGAAAGACGAAGAGCCGGATCGTTCCGACAATCGCCTCTGAAGGAGCGCCGTCATGACACGCTACGTACAACGCTATCGCGACTTTACGCGAATCAACCACTGGCTCGTCGCCTTCCTTTTCATCGGCGCAGGCCTGACCGGCCTGGCTTTTCTGCACCCGGCTTTTTATTTCTTCACCGCGCTGTTCGGCGGCGGGCCGTGGGCACGCATCCTGCACCCGTTTTTTGGCGTGCTGATGGCGCTGGGCTTCATTTTTTTGTTTTTCCAGCTGTGGCGCGACAATATCTGGAACCGCGACGACAGCGCCTGGGTGCGCAACGCGCCACGCATGATGCGTGGTGACGAGGAGCACACGCCGCCGGCCGGCAAGTACAATGCCGGCCAAAAACTGGTATTCTGGATCTTTGCCCTTTGCCTGGTGCTGCTGGTCGTTACCGGCATCATGTTCTGGCGCCCCTGGTTCGCCGATGCCTTTCCCATCCCCGTGCGCCGGGTAGCCGTGCTGCTGCACTCGGTGTCGGCGGCGGTGTTGATCATCGGCGTCATCATCCATATTTACGCGGCAATCTGGGTCAAGGGTTCGGTCCGCGCCATGACGCGCGGCACCGTCAGCGAACACTGGGCACGGCAGCACCACCCCAAGTGGTACCGGCAACTGGAGGGAAAAGAATGAAGAGCGAGCGGCGCCGATGAGCAGTCAGCAAGTCCTTTTAAGTCCCGAGCAGATCGCGGTCCAGGCCGGCCAGCAGATTCCGTTCCTGCAATTTCCTGAACGCGGCGAGGTATTTGCCGCGCGCGCGTCGCGCCTGCTGCAGCGCGCGCAAGACCATGCGATGCGCGACTTCCTGCTGTTTGTCGCCGCGCTCGCGCAGGTCCAGCACGAGGCGCTGCAATCCTTTCCCGCCGTGATGCTGCCGCAGTCCGATGCGCTGGACGCCGCGGCGCGTGCCGGCCAGGCGCCGCTGCCGGCCGAAGGCTGGCAGCGCGACAGCCAGTGGCGAGTGATATTGCGCGCCATGCTGGAAAATTTGCAGAGCCGCTTGCAGGACAGCCCGGCCCTCGGCGCCGTGTGCCAGGTCTTGCAAATGGACGATGTGCAACTGGAGCAGCAGGCAGACCGCCTGCTGCACGCGCAGCAGTTCGGACTGGACATGGCTGCCGCGCCGCTGATTGCCGCCGGGCTGCAGGTCTACTGGACCCACCTGGTGCTTGCCACCCAAAAGGCGCATGCCGATGCCCGCCAGGAGCCATTCGGCCGCACCGCCGATGCCACGCGCTGCCCCTGTTGCGGCAGCCTGCCGACCGCCTCGCTGGTGCGCATCGATGCCGGCGGCCACTATCGTTTTCTGCACTGTTCCCTGTGCTCGATGCAATGGCACATGGTGCGCGTCAAGTGCAGCCATTGCGAAGGCACCAAGGGCATCCATTACCAGTCTCTGCAGGCGCTGGATGCCGGCGCGCCGCCGGGCAAGGCGGCCGTCGAGGCTGAAACCTGCGACGAATGCCGGCACTATCTCAAGATCGTCCACATGGAACGTGACCCGCACGTCGAGCCGGCAGCGGACGACCTCGCTTCGCTCACGCTTGACCTGCTGGTGTCGCAGGCGGATTACCGGCGTCAGGGCGTCAACCTGATGCTGCTATTCGGCGAACCGGACAATCCCGACGACGGCGGAGGCGGATAATGGGCGCGACCGGAGAGTCCGTGGTGCACGGCTCGAAGGCGACACCCCAGGATCTGCCTTCGATCGACAAACTTTTGCGCCTGCCGGCGGCGCAGGCGCTGGTGGCGCGGCATGGCCACACGCTGGTCGTGGACGAGGGGCGCGCCTTGCTGGACAGCCTGCGCAGCCGCGCGCTGACGGCGTGCCTTGTGCGCGAGGAACTGGCGGACGATGCCCTGGGCGCGGCCCTGGTCGCGCGCATCGATGCGCGACTGGCGCCGCGCATGCAGCGGGTGCTGAACCTGACCGGCACCGTCATCCATACCAATCTCGGCCGCGCCGTGCTGCCGCAGGCGGCCATCGATCATGTGGCGAACATGATGGCGGGGCCGAACAATCTCGAATTCGACCTGGCGTTGGGCGGACGCGGCGACCGCGACAGTATCGTCGAAGGATTGCTGTGCAATATCACCGGCGCCGAAGCCGCCACCGTGGTCAACAACAATGCCGCCGCCGTCCTGCTGACGCTGGCCGCGCTCTCGGGCGGGCGCGAAGCGGTCATCTCGCGCGGCGAGCTGGTGGAAATCGGCGGCGCCTTCCGCATGCCTGACGTCATGAGCAGCGCCGGCGCCGTCATGGTCGAAGTCGGCACCACCAACCGCACGCACCTGCGCGATTACGAGCAAGCGATAACGGCGCGCACGGCCTTGCTCATGAAAGTGCATCCCAGTAACTATGCACTGCAGGGCTTCACCACCTCGGTGCCCGAAGCGCAGCTGGCGGAACTGGCGCGCGCCCACGGGCTACCCCTGGTCAGCGACCTCGGCAGCGGCGCCCTGATCGACATGGACAAGCTGGGCTTGCCCAGGGAGCCGACGCCGCAGGAAATGCTGGCCGCTGGCTGCGATGTCGTCACTTTTTCCGGCGACAAGCTGCTGGGCGGACCGCAAGCCGGCATGATCGTCGGCAGGCGCGACCTGATCCAAAAAATCCGCCGCTTCCCGATGAAGCGCGCGCTGCGCCTGTCCAAGCTGCCGCTGGCGGCGCTGGAAGCCACGCTGCATTTGTACCTGCAGCCGGAATTGCTGACGCGCGAGCTGCCGACCTTGCGCTGGCTGACACGCTCGCAGGAAGCGGTCAGGGCAACCGCGGAAGTCCTGCTTGCGCCGCTGCAGGCCGCTGTCGCACCGCGTTACGAAGCGCGGATGGCAGCCATGTCCAGCCAGATCGGTTCCGGCTCGCTGCCCGTCGAGACGCTGCCTTCCGCCGGCCTGGCGATCACGCCGGTGCTGGCGGGCAAGCGCGGCACCGGCACCGCGCTCGAGTCGCTGGCGGCCGCCATGCGAGAACTGCCTGTGCCGCTCATCGGGCGCATCGCCGACGATTGCCTGGTACTGGATTGCCGCTGCGTGGACGAGCCCGCCGAAGTGCTGTCCCAGCTGGACGCTCTACGCGAGCGGCTGGCCTGAAGAAGAAGGGGAGACAGCATGATCGTCGGCACCGCAGGGCACATCGACCATGGCAAGACCGCACTGGTGAGTGCCCTGACCGGCATCGATACCGACCGCCTGCCCGAAGAAAAGCGCCGCGGCATCACGCTGGAACTGGGCTATGCCTTCATGCCTTTACCCGACGGCGGACGCATTGCCTTCGTCGACATGCCTGGCCATGAAAAGCTGGTGCAGACCATGGTGAGTGGCGCCAGCGGCATCGGTTACGCGCTGCTGCTGGTAGCGGCGGACGACGGCATCATGCCGCAGACAGCCGAACACCTGACCATCCTGGCGCTGCTGCAGGTGCGGCGCGGTGCTGCCATCATTACCAAGACCGACCGCGTCGACGATGCGCTGCTGCAGGAGCGCGTGGCCCAGGTACGCCAGCTGCTCACCCAGGCCGGCCTGGCAGATTACCCGGTGCTGTGCGTATCCGCCTTGCGCGGCGATGGCATGGATGCCTTGCGCGAGCTATTGCTGCGCGAGGCGCAACGCCCGCAACCGGCAGCGCCTGCCGCAGCGGGTTTTCGCATGGGCCTGGATCGCGCATTCACGCTGGAAGGCATCGGCACCATCGTCGCCGGCAGCATTGCCGCCGGCGCAGTCGCCATTGACGAGTCGCTGTGCCTGGCGCAGGCGCCGCAGCGGCATTACCGCGTGCGCAGCCTGCACATCCACGACCAGACCGTCACCGGCGCGCATGCCGGACAGCGCTGCGCCGTCGGGCTGGCGGGACTGGAACGCAGCGCCGCCGAGCGCGGCCAGGTGCTGTGCGATCCGGCGATAGCGCTGGCAACGGCGCGCTGCGACGTCTGGCTGCAAGTGGCGGCAAGCGAAGAAAAGCCGCTGCGCTCGGGTACGCTGGTGCACCTGCATGTCGGCACGCAGCAGCGCATGGCGACGGTCGCCGTACTCGGCCAGTTATCGATTGCGCCGGGCCAGGGCGCGCTGGCGCAACTGGTGTTGCAGCAGGCCGTGCATGCCTGGCAAGGTGACCGCTATATCCTGCGCGACGCTTCCGCGCGCCGCACGTTGGCCGGCGGCACGGTGCTGGATCCTGACGCTCCCGCGCGCTACCGGCAAACCCCGGAGCGGCTCGATTACCTGCAAACGCAGCGCGCCGAAGATCCCGTCGCGCGCCTGCAAGGGGCGCTGCGGCATGCTCGCTTCGGCATGGATGGCGCCGAATGGTTGCGCTGCAACGGCTTGCTGCGCTGGCCTTTCGATCCGGCCTCCAGGTGCGATGCGCTGCTTGTGCCGGATCGGCAGTGGCTGATTTCGCGCGAACGGCTGGCGGAAGCAGAAAATGCCGTGCTGCGGGCGCTGCAGGATTTCCATGCGAAGTACCCGGAAGAGATCGGGCCCGATCTGCAGCGCGCGCGCAGGCTTGCCGCGCCGTCCATGCCGCCGCAACTGTGGACGCAACTGACGGATTATCTGCGCGAAGCCGGCCGCCTCGGCAGGCGCAACGGCTTTCTGCATCTGCCCGAGCACGGCGTGCAGCTGGTCGCCGCCGAAAAGGCGCTGGCCGAGCGCGCCTTGCCGCTGCTGATGCAAGGGCATTTCGATCCGCCCTGGGTGCGCGACATTGCCGCGTCTGCCAACCTGCCGGAAGGTCAGGTGCGCCGGGTGCTGGCGCGCATGGCCACGGGCGGCGACGTGTATCAGGTGGTCAAGGATCTGTATTATCATCCTCTGGTCATGCAGGAACTCGCGTCAATTGCGCGCACGCTGGCGCAGGCAGAAGGCGGCATTGCCGCCGCCGCATTTCGCGATGCCACGGGCCTGGGGCGCAAGCGCGCCATCCAGATCCTCGAATTTTTTGACCGTATCGGCTTCTTGCGCCGGGTGGGCGACGCCCACTTGCTGCGCGCCGGCACGGCGCTGTTCCCGACGGTGGAGCGGACAACATGAATACGGAAGGAATGCGTCCCTGGTGGGGCGGCTGGGCTTCAAACCCAGTTGGTGGCGCCACGCGTTGCCGGGTGGGTTCGACTCCCGCTTCCTTCCGCCCTGTCTTTGCCAACGACAGCGTTTGCCGGTGAGCGCCATGCAAATCCTCGGCTTCGACTATCCCGACGATTGTCATTTTGATCTTGTGCACGACATGTGGTGCAGGATGCTCGAAGATGGCAGCCTGCAGGTTGGCGTTTCCGCCTTCGGCGTGCACCTGAGCGGCGACTTTTACATGTGCCGCCCACGGCCGCCGGGCACGGTCGTGGAGCAGGGCGGCAAGCTTGGCGTAGCCGAGCTGAGCAAGACGGTGGTGGCGATCAAATCGCCCGTTGCCGGCACCATCGTCGAAGTCAATCCGCTGCTGGGAGAGGCGCCCGAACTGGTTCACCAGGACTCTTATGGGCGCGGCTGGCTGGTACGCATCGCGCCTTCGAGCTGGCAGGCAGATGTGCAGCAGATGTATCACGGCGATGCGCTGCAAGCCGCCGCAAGCGCCCGCATGCGACAAGAACGCATCGAACTACCGAAAGAATAGGAAAACACATGGAAACTGACGCTGCGGGTTTGGCCATTCTGCTCTGGTCGTGCGACCGGCAGAATCCGGAGCGTGCCGCCACGCCATTTGTTGTCGCGCAGGCGGCGGTCGCGCTGGACAAGGAAGTGGAGATGCTGTTTGCCGCGCAGTCAGTGCAATGGCTACAGCGCGTGCATGGTGACACATTCGTCGGCTTCGGTCAGCAGCGCCTGACGATGCGGCAATACCTGCAGGCCACTGCCACACTTGGCGTGCGAATTTTTGCTTGCAGCCAATCGATGCAGGCGCATGCGCTATCCGATCAGGATCTTGACCCGCAATGCGCCGGGCAGGGGGGCACAGTGTCATTTCTTGAAAGGGGCATGGCGCCGGGATGGCGCTTCCTGGTCTTTTGAAGAAAATTTCGGCTGCAACCGGATAGCCTCATGAACAGCAGGCGTGGACTATACTAAAAATGGTTTCTTGAATCCCTCCCTTGTCAGTGAAGTCTGCTCCGTGCGCCTTGTAAAACATTTCCTCGGTTATGCCGCGCTATTTTTCGCCGCACCGACATTGCTGCATGCGCAAGTCCCGCACAATGCTGGATTGCATGCCGGGAGCGCACTTTACGAGACGTTCGATGGAAATTCCCTGAGCGGCTTTGGTAAAGCAGTTCTTGCCAATAAAAACGTTTACCTTGCCAAGGGCAAAGGTGTGAATGGCAGTAATGCCATCAAGGTGAACTATCGCGGCAACCGCAGGGGTAGCGAAAGAGTGGTGGTTCGCTACCCGATACCTCCGTCTCTGTACTACACCTTGAATTTCGACGTCAATTTTTGTGAAGGCTTCGACTTTCGCAAAGGCGGCAAGCTGCACGGGTTGGGCCCGGCTCGTCCAGTCGCCGGCGGCAAAAAGGTGTCGCCGGTGCGCTGGAGTGCGCGGGCCATGTTTCGTCGCCAGGGCGGTCTGCAGAGCTATATTTACAGCCAAAACATGAAGGGGCAATATGGCGATGTCGTGATCGCGAGGGATTTTCGCTTCACACCCGGCCGTTATTACGCCATTACTTATCAGGTCATGCTCAATAATCCGGCCTCGGCCAGCAATGGTTATATGCACATCTTCGTAGACGGTGTGCCGGTGATTCAGCACAACCATATCCAGTTTCGCAACACCGATTCGCTGGAATCGCAGATCAGCACCGTGATGTTCAATACTTTTCATGGCGGCCACACGGCGGCCTGGGCGCCGCGCAATGCAAATGGTTCTTACGCGGTGGATTGTGCCTATTACGACAATTTTTCTGCGTATCCCGCGCTGCAAGTGCGGCCAAGCCCGACAAGCCCCTGACGATGGCCAGGCTACGGCGGCGCGCCGCCGTGCCGCAATTCCATGGCTATGCCGCCTGCTTCACTTCCGGTCAAAAAATGAAAAACACGCCAAATGAACTTTAAATTTTGAGCGTATCGTCTAATCTGTATTGACCAAGAGGGTAGACGGGAAAGCAACCATGAGTTGACAGGTGCAGCAGCGTGGCAGAAATGGCGCAGCATGCAATCTGCGTAACCCTCGACGTGTTCGACGAGCAGGACCGGGAGACCACTCGGAAAACGCCCATGAAATTGGTTCGCACTACTATCGTCGTCCACCGGGGTGCTTCATCATGAAAAAAATCTGGTCTGTTCTCGTGCTGTGGGTATTGTTGATCCTGAGCGGTCCTATGACATCAGGAATTTCCGGCAAGGCATTTGCGCAGGAAGGCGCGCCTGGCGCTCGTTCGGTGCCGGGGAAACGACCTTTTGTCATACCGCCCGGCCAACAACGCTGGAGGAATGCCAGCCTGCGGCCCGTCCAGCGCGCGGAGTCGCTGCTGGCGGCAATGACCCTGGATCAAAAAATCCAGCAAATCTACAACCTTCCCATTCTCAATTCCGAGCTGCAAGACGAAAGCCCACCCTGTAAATTCCAGAGGGTCGGGCGGCATATCGAGGGCATCCCGGATCTCGGCATTCCCACCGTCCGCTTCGCCAACGGTGGCACCGGCGTCCGGGGCGGCGATTGCCTTCCTGAACCGACCGCAACGGCGCTACCGAGTTCGATAGCCGCCGCAGCCACATTTGACAGGCAAGTCAACTACGAGTGGGGACAGGTTCTTGGTGCAGAAATACGCGGCTGGGCGCATCATGCGCTATGGGGGCCTGGCATCAACATGATCCGCACACCATGGGGCGGGCGGAATCATGAGTACATGAGCGAGGATCCGTACCTGACCGGCGTGATCGCGACACAGCAGGTCCTGGGCATACAGTCGAACGGCAAGACGCATGCGACGATCAAGCACTTCGTCGCCAATGAGTCGGAATACCAGAGTGAACGCTGGACGGCGGCCACCAGGATCCCTTCCCGCGCAATGCACGAGATTTACCTGCTTCCCTTCGAGATGGCTATACGGGAGGGCAAAGCCGCTTCCGTCATGTGCGCGTTCCCGTACCTCAATAACCAGTGGGCGTGCGACAGCTCTCCACTCTTAAAGCAGACACTGCGCCAGCGCTGGGGTTTTGACGGGTATATTGTAAGCGACCGTCGCGCGATGCACAGCACGGTCGCCGCGATTCGCGCCGGCACCGGCTTTGAGCTGGATTTCGTGCCAAAATATTACACTCCCTCCTTGATCAAGGCGGCCATCAAAGCTGGCCAGATTACTGAACGCGACATTGACGCACTGCTACGCCCGCGCTACTTCAAGATGTTCCAGTTCGGCCAATTCGACGAGGCATACGACAAGTTTCTACCGAGTGATCTGACGGCGCACGCCACAGTGGCGCGAAAAGCGGCCGAAGGCAGTATCGTGCTACTGAAGAATGACGGCCTGCTGCCGCTCAGCCAGAACGTGCGTTCCATTGCACTGATCGGTCCGAACTGGTTTGCCGGCCGGGCCTCGATGGCCCCTCGCAACAGCGACCCGGAAGATATCACCAACGTGATCGCACCCTATACGATCACGCCGCAGCAGGGGCTCCAGCGCACGCTGAAAAAATTGGGCTCCGGCGCGCCGGTGACCTATAACGATGGCGCCGATATCAACGCTGCCGTGCAAGCGGCCCGGCAAGCCCAAGTCGCAGTCGTCATGGTGGGCGACAACCCGCGCGAAACCGTGGACAAGACTACACTGTCACTCCCCGTGATCAATGGCGTCAATCAAGAGCAGCTCGTGCCAGCCATCCTGGCGGCCAATCCGAACACGATCATCGTGCTCAAGACTGAGGGGATGGTGCTCATGCCCTGGCTGCCAAAGGCTCGCGCGCTCATTGAAGCCTGGTATCCGGGCCAGGATGACGGCGACGTCGTCGCCAATGTGCTGTTCGGCGTGACCAATCCGTCGGGCAAGCTCCCGGTCACCTTCGGCAATACGGCCAAGGAAGCTGCCTACGAGACCGAGGCGCAGTACGAGGGTATTCGGGTGAACAACGGACTCGGCGGCAAGGGGTTCTTCGATACCACGGCCGGCAAACCACAGCTCACCGCGGAGTACAATGAAAATCTGCAGGTCGGCTATCGCTGGTACGAGGCGCGCAAGGTGCGGCCGGTTTTCCCGTTCGGGCATGGACTGTCGTATACCACCTTCGAGTACAGCAATCTCAGCATGAACACTGCAAACCAGGGGCGCAAGACTGTACTGACGGTCAACTACACCATCACCAACACGGGTGCCCGGGCCGGCAAAGAAGCCTCGCAGGTCTATCTGACGCTTCCTGCGGAGGCAAGAGAGCCATCGAAGCGGCTTGTCGGCTTCGAGAAGGTCGAGCTGCGGCCGGGAGAAAGCAAGCAAGTGTCCGTCAGCATAGACTGTTCGGCATCCAATCATCCGTTCTCGTACTTTCAGCCGGCGCACGAAGCGAACCTTGCAGACTGGGCCAATGGCGAATGGATAACCCCCAGCGGCCAGTTCACGGTCCACGTCGGCACCTCGTCGGCGCAAACACCATTGCAACTGCCGGTTGCATTGAACCTGACGCGCTGCCGGGAAGTGCCGGCGGCGGCAGCATCGCGGGGGCGTTGAGAATATTGTGTGGCGGCAGCATATCGGGCAAGATATGGCAATTGATCACTTGCCAATGATGCTGCCCTGTTCCGTTTCCTGGGTTTCCTTGCGGCCGTTATATTCGGCGGGTCTGCCCATGCCGATGAAGTAAATATTGCCGTCGCCGCCAACTTTACCGCGCCCATGCAAAAGCTGGCGGCGCAATTCGAAAAGGAAACCGGGCACAAAGCCGTTCTCTCCTTCGGCGCCACCGGCAAGTTCTATGCGCAGATCCGCAATGGCGCGCCGTTCGACATCCTGCTGGCCGCCGACGATGAAACGCCGGCCAGGCTGGAGAAAGAGGGCGATGCTGTCGCCGGCAGCCGCTTCACCTATGCCCTCGGTGTTGAACCAGCTGGCGGCACAGGTCGTTGCCGTAATGCCGGTTGCCTCGGCCACTCATGTCGTCGTGCAGCTCGATGCCGGCGGCATGCTCTTGCTCGCCAAGATCACCCGGCAATCTCGCGACCGCCTGCAAATCAACGCCGGCCGGCAGGTGTGGGCACAGTTCAAGGCGACGGCGGTGCTGGCGCCGGATTGAGGGGCCATGTAGCGCGATCCCCACAACCGCTCTCTTATAAGCAACTTATGCAGGAGTTGATGATTTTGATCAAAAACAATTGAAACGCAGAAAGCATAGTAGATATCCCATCACTCCTGCAGAAAACTGCGCCTGAATGATCATGAAACGCTGCGACGATTGCCACAGAACGCTTAGCCTGGGCTCTTCTATCTGTGTATTTTGCGTTGAAGAAGAGGCGCTAATTTTAAAGAATTCCCCTGAAAGGCAGGCGGTTGAAAGAGCCTCCAGCTTTGCGCTTGTGGAAAAATATCTGATGACCGCAGGGACGTCGTTACTGGTGATCGCATTATTGACGCTTGCTTTCCTACCGGGCCACGGACTGGAGTACTTCGGAACTTTCCTCTTGAGTTTGCTGGCCTTGCCAGTTTCACTACTGCTCTTGATAATTTCTGGAGTCATGCATTTTGTCAGACACAGGTGACTATCACGTTGAATGTTGTGAATAAAAACAAAAAGCCCCGCAAGTCGCGGGGCTTTTGCTTGGCGGGGACCTGAAAGAATCAGGCAGTCATCTTGCGGCGACGCAGGCCGGCAAGACCGACCAGGGCGAGGCCGGTCAGGGCCAGGGTGCCAGGTTCCGGAACAGCCAGGGCATCCAGGTTATCGACCGACAGAACTTGCCAGGTCTGGCCATTATCCAGGCTGAAGCGGCCGGCATTCGCGCCGTTGCAGCAGGCTTCTGCCCAGAAGGCGGTCAGCACATGATTGCCGGTGCCCAGCAGCGCGGAAGTGCTGAAAAGTTGCGAGGTGTTGGCCCAGTTGTTGGCCCACCAGTTGTCGTTGGTCTTCCTTTGTTCCAGGTTGCCGTCCAGCAGGATTTCGCCGCCCAGACCGGCATCCAGCCCAAACTGGAACAGAATGGTGGTCGGCGCAGCCAAGTCGAAATCCACTGTAAGCCGGTTGAAACCGGAGCCGCCCGGGATCACGCTGTTGAAGCTGGGCAGCAAGCTCGTGGTCAGCGGCGACGCTTGGTTCAGCCAGGCGGCGCTGTAATCAGCGGAAAGATTCGTATTGTTGGTGATTGCACGGCTTTCCAGGGTAATGACAGCTGCGCTGGCAGCCATCGAGCCGAACAGGGTGGCGGAAGCCAGGAGCCAGCCGCAGAGACGATGTATTTTCATGGGTGCAAGTTCAGAAAGTTAAATTTATGGAAATTGCCCTGATTGCGGGGCTGCATAAATTTCTTTAATGCAAAAATAATGCCACTCAAGGAAAAGCCGTGTAGCTACTGGGTTTCTTGCAAAAAACTGTCGGTAATGTCGCGACTTTTGTAAGATATTTCGACAACTTCGCAGGCAAGTTCCGGCAAGCCAGCAGTTGATGCTTCTCAAGAAACACCAGACTGTCGGGATCATTCCGACAGCACACCAGTCTACCTGTTACAGGGCATGCCATTGTGACAATACTGGAGTGCGGCCATGCATCAGTTCCTCAAGCTGTTCAGCCTCGTCGTATTGCTCCTCATGGTGGTTGGCGTGTTCTACGCCGGTTACATTTCACTCAAATACTGGGCCGGCATCGGCGTCTGACCGGCAAAGGGCCTTCCCATGAACAAACGACAAAGTCGCCTGTTCGCGATCGGTTCAACAGCGGTCGCTACATTGGCTTTTCTTGGCCTCACCCTGGACAGTCACCGCCAGTTCCCAAAGTTGACCAACGAAGCGAACATGACGGCCGAGGTGGTACTTGGCAAGGACGTCTGGCACAAGTACAACTGCATCAATTGTCACACCCTGTTCGGCGAGGGCGCCTATTATGCGCCGGACCTGACCAAGATCACGCAGCTGCGCGGCGAGCCTTACCTGCAAGCCTACATGCGCGACCCGTCGCAATTCTACGACGAGCAAAAGCATCGCCGCCTGATGCCGAAGCAGAATCTGAGCGAAACTGAAATCACGCACCTCATCGCCTTTCTCGACTGGGTCAGCAAGGTCGACAACCAGGGCTGGCCGCCGCGACCCATCATCGTCAGCGGCTCTTCAATCCCGGGCATGGACATGACTGCCGAGCAGCTGGCCAAGGCCTCCGGCCAGGCGCAGCCGACCCCGCAAACGCCGCCGGGCGCGCGCCCGGTGGAGCAGGGCGAGAATCCGATCGCCATCGGCGAGCGCCTTTTCCGTACCGCCACACCCACCTGCAGCGCCTGCCACTCGGTCGCGCCGGGCGTCAACCTGGCGGGCCCCTCCCTGGCAGGCGTCAACGAGCGGGCGACAGCGATCATTGCCTCCGCGGATTACAAGGGCAAGGCGAAAGATGCCAAGGCATACATCCGTGAATCGATCACGGCACCCAGCGCCCACCTGGTTCCCGGCGCGATGTATTCGGCCAACGGCATGTCGTTCATGCCCAATACCTATGAAAAGAGCATGACGCCGGAACAGCTAGACCAGCTCGTGGCTTACCTCGCGTCGCTCAAATAATCAGGGAGAACCACCATGCGATACAAGTCACAGTCCGTCGCCTACTGGTATTTTGCCTTGGCGATGATCCTGTTCGGCCTGCAGATCGTCTTCGGCCTGCTGTCGGCCACCAAGTACCTGGGACCGGATCCGCTGCTGTACATCCTGCCCTTCGACGTCACCAAGACCATCCACACCAATCTGCTGATCGTGTGGGTGCTGACGGGTTTCATGGGCGCGACGTACTGGATGGTGCCGGACGAATCACGCACGGAACTCCATAGCGTCAAGCTCGCCTATATCCAGCTGGGCATCTGGGCCGTGATGGGCGTCACCGCTGTCATCGGCTACCTGTTCCGCTATGGCACCGGCAACAAGCTGCTCGAGCAGCCGCTGCCGCACAAGATCGCGATTGTCGTGGCAATGCTGATATTCCTCTACAACATCGGCATGACGATAAAAAAATCAGGCCGCTTCACCACCACGGAAGGCGTGCTGATCCTGGGGCTGGGACTGGCGGCGGTGTTGTACCTGCCGGCGCTGCTGGAGTACGAAAATTACGTCGTCTCCATCTTCTACCGCTGGTGGACGATACATCTCTGGGTTGAAGGCGTGTGGGAAATGATACAGGGGGGCTTTCTCGCCTATCTGCTGATACGCCTGTCCGGGGCCGACCGCGAAGTCATGGAGAAATGGCTGTACGTGATCGTCGGCCTGGTGTTCATCGCCGGCATCCTCGGCACCGCACATCATTACTACTGGGTAGGCGTGCCGGGCTACTGGTTGCCGATTGGCGGCATTTTCAGCGCGCTCGAACCGGTGGCCCTGGTCGGCATGGCGGTCTATGCTTATTCGGCGATACGCCGCTCCGGGATGGCCCACCCCAACATGCTGGCTCTGCACTGGACGGTGGGCAGCGCGGTATTCACCATGTTCGGCGCCGGCCTGCTGGGCCTGGCGCACACCTGGCCGAGCGTGAACAAGTGGACGCACGGCACGCTCATCACTGCCATGCATGGTCACGCGGCATTCTACGGCGCCTATGCCATGATCATCCTGGCGATGATCACCTATGCCTTGCCGGCGATGGTGCCCGGCCGCCGCGAAGAGGGCACCAGCCTTGGCTACTGGGCATTCTGGCTGCAACTGGGCGGCATGTTCGGCATGACGCTGTCCTTCGGCACGGCCGGCATCGGCCAGGTCTACCTGGAGCGCATTCTGGGGCTGGGCTACCTGGATGCACAGCTCAAGATCCAGGTGCATTTCCTGATGCTGCTGGCAACAGCCTCGATGTTTGCCCTGGGCGTAGCCCTGTTCATCATCGATTTCTTCCGCTACGCGCCGAAGTTCGAGCTGAGCGCCAATGACGATACGCCGGCGAATCCGCGTCCTGCTGCGGCGCCAGCAGGGGCCTGAGTGGGGCAGGGCGAGCCGGTTGCCGGCATGGAGCCTTACTATGTGGCGTCCGGCGACGAGATCCGCATCTTCGAGCAATGCCATGCCGGACGCCTGGCGGTGCTGCTCAAGGGGCCGACGGGTTGCGGCAAGACCCGCTTCGTCGAGTATATGGCATGGCGACTGGGCCGGCCGCTGGTCACCATTTCCTGTCACGACGATCTGACCGCGAGCGACCTCATCGGCCGCTTCCTGATCCGGCACGACGGCACGCAGTGGCAGGATGGTCCGCTGACGCGCGCAGCGCGGGAAGGAGCCATCTGTTACCTCGATGAAGTCGTCGAAGCCCGGCAGGACACGGTCGTCGTCCTGCATCCGCTCACCGATTACCGGCGCATGCTCCCCATCGACAAGACCGGCGAGATGATCGAGGCGGCGCCGGGATTTCAGCTGGTGGTGTCCTACAATCCGGGCTACCAGCGCCTGCTCAAGGATCTGAAGCCCAGCACCCGGCAGCGCTTCGTGGCAATAGACTTCAATTTCCCGCCGCCGGAGCAGGAAGTCCACATCGTCGAACGGGAAGGCGGCGCTTCGCACGATACGGCACAAGCGCTCGCCTCCCTCGGCCATCGCTTGCGCGCACTGCAGGACCGGGGCCTGGCGGAAGTGCCCAGCACCCGCCTGCTCATCGCTGCCGCGCGCCTGATCGCCAGCGGCGTTTCTGTCCATGATGCCTGCTATTGCGCTATCGTCGCGCCCTTGTCGGATGACGCCAGCCTGGTCGGCGCCATGCGCGACCTGGTTGATGCGACCTTTGTCTAGCGGGTAAAGGAGGCGCTGCGTGGCGGAAGCCGAAGATGTCATCACGGATGTTGCCAGGCACGCGACCATCTATGCCGCGCAACTCTGGCGCAAACACCGCAAGCGTGATGCTGGTGACGCGCCGGTGAGCATTAGGGACGTGGCGCAGCGCCTCGACCTGTTGCTGGCTGCGGTCCATGGCACGGGCTTTGCCATCCGCATCGCTCAGCCGCCAGCGCCTGCCACGCTGCTGGTCAAGGTTTTCCGGCGCGGGGAGGGGCCGCGCGTGACCGTGGCGATTCCGGCCACCGACGGCAACAGCATCTGGCTGCCGGAGCACATGCCCGTCGCCGCGCCGGAACTCGCGCGGGAATGGTTCCGCGTTTCAGCTCTGCAGCAAGCCACGCGCGCACGCCGACAAAGCCATTCCTGGCTGGCTGGGCTGACGGGACCGCTGGAACAAGCCATCTTCACCGTGCTGGAAGCCCAGGCAGCTGATGCCGAACTGGTAAGGCTGTTGCCGGGAATGGCCTTGCCGCTGCGAGCATTTCGCGCCGCAGCATTGGACGCGCGCCCGGCACCCTCGCTATTTCCGCCTCACCGGCAGCCGCTGGAACAGCTGGTGCGACAATTGTTGATGGCTGAGGTGCGCGAAGTCACCGCCTGTGACCCTGCGGAAATGATCAGCCGGGCCCGCGCGTTGGTCCGGGAAATGCAGACGACGACGCCGGGAAAAGAGCGGCATCGGCAATACCTGTTCCGCGACCTGTGGACCGGCGAATTGCGCCCTCCGCCCGCTGCAGCAGGACTGGTGCCGGCCGGAGCACAGGACCCGGACAGGCCTGCCGGCGGCACGGCACCCCGCAGCGCGAGGCTGCCGCGCCGCCCCGAGGTGCGTGAAGCACCGGAGGACGAGGACGACAGGCAGCAGGGCGCCTGGATGATCCAGACTGCGCAGCCGCATGAGCAGGCCGAAGACGCCATCGGCATGCAGCGGCCGACCGACCGCGATGAAACCAGCGTCGCGGAAGAGTTCGCAGATGCCTTGTCCGAGCTGCCGGAAGCGCGGCTGGTATCCACGCCCGGCAGGCCGAAAGAAGTGTTGCTGTCGGAAGCTGCGCCCGTGCCCGGGGCACGGCTGTCGCAGACGCCAGGCTCGCCGGCGGAATCGACGCTGCGTTACCCGGAATGGGATTGCCGGCGCGGCGCCTATCTGGACCCCGGCGTTACCGTGCACTTGCTGCCGCCGCAGGAGGGGCCGCAGGCGTGGGTGGACAAGACCCTCGCCGAGCATCGTGCCATGTCGGATCTTGTTCGCCGTCGCTTCGAAATGCTGCGGGCGCAACGGGTGCGCCTGCGCAAGCAGCTCGATGGCGAAGAAATCGACCTGCAAGCCTGCGTCGATGCGCATGCCGATTTCAGGGCAGGGCTGCCCATGGCGCAGGCCCTCTATCAGACGTCCAGGGCGGAAAAACGGGACCTGGCCATTCTGCTCCTGATCGACATCAGCGGCTCGACCGATAGCTGGATCAGCGCGAACAAGCGCATCATCGACGTCGAGCGCGAAGCCTTGCTGCTGGTTGCCATCGCCCTGCAAGGATTGCATGCGCCGTATTCGATCATTGCCTTTTCTGGCGAAGGGCCGCAGTACGTATCGATACGACCAGTAAAGTCGTTTGATGAAGCTTACGGCAACGATGTCGAAAAACGCATTGCCGCGCTCGAACCGGAGCATTACACGCGCGCCGGCGGCGCTCTGCGCCATGCCACCGCACTGCTGATGCGGCAGCCCGCCAGGCATCGGCTGCTGATGATCCTGTCAGACGGCAAGCCGAATGATGTCGATGTTTACGAAGGCCGCTACGGCGTCGAAGACATGCGACAGGCGGTGACGGAAGCCAGGCTGCAGGGCATTCAGCCATTCTGCCTGACCATCGACCGCCAGGCGGCCGGTTACCTGCCTGCCATCTTCGGCGCCCACCACTATGCGCTGCTGCCCCGGCCGGACCTGCTGCCTGCCGTGCTGCTTGAATGGATGAAGCGGCTCATCGTCGCCTGAGTTTCCAAAGGAGTATATTTCCTAATGCATATATCGGCTTCGAATTCCTTAATCTGGATTAAGGAATTCAGATCTCCCGGCGGATGACAATGCGGCATCAGTCCACCGGAGAGGCGAGCCATGCAAACCATTTGCGAATACCTGGCATATGACCACCATCGCTGCGACGATCTATTCCTGGAAGTGGAAGCCTGCCTCGGCAAACGCGACTGGTTCGGAGCGAAAATCGCGTTCGGAAATTTTCACGAATCCTTGCTGGGCCACCTGGACAGCGAGGAAAGCATCGTGTTTCCGGTCCTGGAAACGATCGTTTTCAATGCCGGCGTACCGATTGCCATGCTGCGCCTGGAGCACGAGCGCATGCGCGGCATTGTCGCCCGCCTGGCCGATGCACTTGAGCGGCATGATCCATCGGACTTCGTGCTGCATGCCGAAACGCTGACGCTGCTGGCACAGCAGCATGGCGTCAAGGAAGAGGAAATGCTGTATCCGATGCTGGATCGCATCCTGTCCGGCAATGTGTTGCCTGTCGTGGAAGCCTTGCGCGCCGCAATTGATGCCCGCGGCAAAACGCAGGCTTCTCTGCAGGCAGCTACGCAGGCTAATCAGGTATTGGTGTCCTGCGGCGGCACCTGCGCCGGGTCTGGCAGGCTTGCTGCCGGCAGTGACGCCGCCGGCTTCTGAACCACGCCGCAGCCCAGCACGTAGCTCGTCATCGTCAGCGAACCCATGGTGCCGCCTTCCACCAGCACCTCCGCCGGTTGTCCCGCCGCAGCCGACAGGCCGGCCAGGTAAGCCAGCGGCAGGAAATGTTCCGGCGTCGGCACGGCCTGCAGGTAGGCAGGATGCTGCGCGACGTTCATGAGGTCTTGCGGGCGCGTCGTCATCGCTTGCCTGACCGTCGCGTCGAAGTCTTCGGCCCAGTCGTAGGCCCGGTCCGTCATGTGCCAGTCTACCTGCCGCAGGTTGTGCACGACGTTGCCGCTGCCGACGATGAAAATGCCGCGTTCCCTGAGCGGCGCCAGCCGTGCCCCCAGATCGAAGTGGTACTGCAGGTCTTCGCCCGCGTGAATCGACAGCTGCACTACCGGGATGTCCGCTTCGGGAAACATGTGCGCCAGCACCGACCAGGTGCCATGGTCCAGTCCCCAGCTATCCCGGTCCAGCGCGACAAATTCCGGCCGGGCCGCTTCAGCGATTTCTGCTGCCACGTCGGGCGCGCCCGGCGCAGGGTAATCGAAATCGAACAATGCCTTCGGGAAGCCATAGAAATCATGGATCACGCGCGGCTGCTGCATGGCCGTGACCGCGCTGCCATGGATGAACCAGTGCGCCGAGATCGCCAGGATGGCGCGCGGCCGCGGCAGCGTGCGCCCGAGTTCGCGCCATACGGCAGTAAAACGGTTGTTCTCCAAGGTGTTCATGGGGCTGCCGTGGCCGATGAAAGCGGCGGGCATGGTTTGTGTCTGGCTCATGGTATGGCGCTCCTCGGATTTGCGGGCTGATCGTCAAGGCATCAGAGGCAGATTACCAAGTTTTTCGCCGAATGCCCACAGCGAAGCAGGGTGAGTATGGCATCCAAAAAATCAATCCGGCCCAGGAAAAACGAAGACCCGGAGATAGTGTCGGGCAAGCAATTTGGCGCATCGTTATATTCAAGTGTATATTACGATTCCGACACCACCTCATGAGATCAGCATGACTGCCCGGCTCAGGAAATCCCTTGCCATCCTCGTGCTTGCCGCTACCGCCTCCGGCATCGCGCACGCCGGTGAAGTAGTAGTGTCTGCCGCCGCCAGCCTGACCAACGCTTTCAAGGACATCGCCCGGGCTTATGAGGCTCGGCATGCGGATGCGAAGGTGTCGCTGAACTTCGGCGCCTCGGGCGCCTTGCTGCAGCAAATGGCCAGGGGCGCGCCGGTGGAGGTATTCGCCTCTGCCGACCAGGAAACCATGGACCTGGCGCAAAAACAGGGGCTGGTTGCCGCGAACGACCGCGAAGATTTCGTCCGCAACAGCCTGGTGCTGATCGTACCAGCCGATAGCAAACTGGCGCTGCAAGGCCTGCAAGACCTGACCCGGACCGATGTGCGGCGCGTCGCCATCGGCAACCCTGCCAGCGTCCCGATCGGTCGCTACACGAAGCATGCGCTGGAAGCGGCGAAGTTGTGGCAAGCGCTCGAAACCCGGGCAATCCTGACCCAGAACGTGCGCCAGTCGCTCGATTATGTCGCGCGCGGCGAGGTCGAAGCGGGTTTCGTCTATGCGACCGATGCGGCACTGATGAAAGACAAGGTCAGCGTCGCGTTTGCCGTGCCGCTCGACCAGGTGATCAGCTATCCGATCGCCAAAACCGTTGCCGGCGCCAACAGTGCCGAAGCCGCGCGCTTCGTCGCCTTCGTCCACTCTGCCGATGGCCAGGCGATTCTGGCGAAATACGGCTTCCTGAAACCCTGACGCTCGCTCGTAACGACCAATGGATGCTGCCTGGACCGCGCTTGCGCTCTCGCTGAAAGTCGCCGGCTGGGCGACGGCACTGAACCTGGTGTTCGGCGTCGGCGTCGGTTACCTGCTGGCGCGCCGGCGCTTTCCCGGGCGCGAATTGCTGGATACGCTGCTGACGCTGCCGATGGTCATGCCGCCGACGGTGCTGGGATACTACCTGCTGGTGATGCTCGGCAAACATGGCTGGCTGGGGAGCTTCCTGCAGCAGCATTTCGGCATCAACCTGATCTTCACCTGGCAGGGCGCGGTCATCGCTGCCGCCATCGTCACCTTTCCGCTCACGTTCAAGCCTGCACGTGCTGCCTTCGAGGCGGTCGACGGCCAGCTGGAGCAGGCCGCGCGGGTGCTGGGCGTGTCTGAAATCGGCATTTTTTTCCGTGTGACCCTGCCGCTGGCCTGGCGCGGCATCATGGCCGGACTGCTGCTGGCGTTCGCGCGCGCGCTGGGCGAGTTCGGCGCCACCCTGATGGTGGCCGGCAGCATTCCCGGCAAGACGCAAACCCTGTCCATCGCCGTGTATGAAGCGGTGCAGGCCGGCCAGGACGCAACTACCAACTTCCTGGTGCTGATCACCTCGCTGGTGTGCGTGACGGTGCTGCTGTCCGCCGCACGGCTGGCGCCGGGGCGCGTCGCCCATCAGTGAGGGAAAAACGCATGGACATCGACATCGACATCCGCAAGACGCTGCGCGCCGGGCAGCGCAGCTTCCATCTGGAGGTGCGCATTCGCGCGGAATGCCAGCGGATGGTGATCTTCGGCCCCTCCGGCGCCGGCAAGAGCCTGCTGCTCAAGGCTATCGCCGGACTGATGACGCCGGAGCAGGGCAGGATCCGCCTCGGCGATACCGTATTCTTCGATGTGCAGGCCGGCATCGATCTGGCGCCGCAGGCGCGCCGCGTCGGCTACCTGTTCCAGGACTATGCGCTGTTTCCGCATCTGACGGTGCGGCAGAACATCGGTTTCGGCCTGTGCCGCGGCTGGCGCAATCCCGGCGCAAAACGCCGCCTGGAAGCAGTTGATTACTGGCTCGACGCATTTCAGCTGGCCCACCTGGCGCATCAGCATCCGGGCGAGCTTTCCGGCGGCCAGAAGCAGCGCACGGCGCTGGCGCGAGCGCTGGTGGCGTCGCCGCGGGCCTTGCTGCTGGACGAACCTTTCGCCGCGCTGGATGCCGAACTGCGCGTGCGCATGCGTCAGGAACTCGATGAATTGCAGCCGCGCCTGGGCGTGCCGATGATCCTGATCACGCACGATCCGGCCGACGTGCAAGCCTTCGGTGACCGTGTCATCACGCTGCGGGAAGGCAGCGTCGTTCCGCCCGAGGCGGTGACGCAGGCGGCCGCACCGATGGCATCCGGATAAGGGAGAAGACGATGGACGAAACGGGCAAGGAAATCGAATTGCACGGCTCGGTCTGGATGACGGTCGGCGGCGAAAACCTGGGAGGGCACGGCCGCATTGCCCTGCTGGCGCAGATCGCCGAAAGCGGATCGATCACCCATGCCGCCAGGGCCATGACGATGAGCTACAAGGCCGCATGGGACGCGATCGACGCGATGAACAACCTCGCCGGCGAGCCGCTGGTGGAACGCTCGACCGGCGGCAAGGGCGGCGGCGGCACGCGCCTGACCGCGCGCGGCCAGCAATTGGTGGCGAACTTCCGGCTGATCGAGCGCGCGCATCGCGACTTCATCGCAAGGCTCAATCAGGAAACGGCGCACATCGCCGACGATTTTTCGCTCATCCGGAGACTGAACATGAAAACCAGCGCGCGCAACCAGTTTTTCGGCAAGGTGACCCTGCTCAGGCAAGGCGCCGTCAACGATGAAATCGAACTGGCGATTGCCGGTGGCCAGAAGCTGGTCGCCATCGTCACGCGCGAGAGTACGGAAAGCATGGGGCTGCAGGTGGGCGCGGAAGCGTTTGCGTTGGTCAAGTCATCGTCGGTCATCGTCATGACGGATGCAGAAGGGGCAAAAATCTCGGCACGCAACCGCCTGGCCGGCACGGTATCCCGCCTGGCGACGGGCGCCGTCAATACCGAAGTCGTCATCGATTTGCCCGGCGGCGGATCGGTTGCGGCGATCATCACCAGCGAAAGCGCCGACGCGCTCGGCCTGAAAGAGGGCGTAGCCGCCACGGCGATGTTCAAGGCATCGAGCGTGATCCTGGGGGTGCCGGCGTGAGGCGGCTTGTTATCAACTCGTTTAGCCAATCGCCGAAGCTAGGGAAGTTCATTTTTCATGAATCTTTGCCATCTAGGAGGGCGTGATGACGCAATAATCGCCATTTTTACGACAAGACCTTGCTATCACATACAATATTTTGTAAATTCATTGCATGAGCCTTTCCAAGCCTGTTGAATTCCTGGCTAGTTCCCTTGATGATCTTCGCGCATTTCCGCTAGCGGCGAAACGTGATGCAGGACATCAACTCGACCAGGTGCAGAATGGCCAAGAGCCGGACGACTGGAAGCCTATGAATACTGTAGGTCCAGGCGTGAAGGAAATTCGCATCCGTGATGCGTCCGGAGCCTTCCGGGTTATTTATGTCGCGAAATTCGCCGATGCGGTCTATGTACTTCACTGTTTCCAAAAGAAAACAGAGAAGACCAGCAAGGCCGATATAGATTTGGCCGCCAAGCGTTACCGCGATTTGATGAAGGAGTTGAACCCATGAGTAAACAACGATTTGCCAGTGTATGGGATGCCATCGAGGACACACCCGAGGAAGCAGAGAATATGAAGCTGCGCTCGGTGCTGATGACTGCGCTTAAAAGCCACATTACCCGCACCGAGATTAGCCAGGCCCAAGCGGCGAAACTCCTGGGCGTGACGCAGCCACGTGTTTCTGACCTGATGCGCGGCAAAATCAACTTGTTCGGTCTCGATGCACTTGTCAACATGGCTTCTGTCGCCGGACTGCATATTGAATTGCGAGTGCTCGAGCCAGCTTGAATCTGCCTCTCGTGAAAACGTTGGGACACTACTGATCCGGCATGCGTAAAGAATTTGCACTTTCCATTGTCCTTGCAGTTGGGATTGTCTCAGCAGTGCTTTGGCTTGCCGGCAAGTCCTTGCCACCCATGGCGCTTCAAAAGCAAGCCGCTCCGGAAATTAAAGGAACGCACCCCGGCGAAAATTCCCCAACAAACAGCGGCAAAATCGCTTCTGGCGGACGCGCGGAACAGAAATCACCCTCGGAAAACGGCATTTTCAAATGCACGATGCATGTAAAAACAGTCTATTCCAATCAAGGCTGCCCTGAAGGCCAGAATGGAACCGCAGTCGAAATTCATGACGCCGCCGGCATCATCAGCCCACCCAAAGAAAACCTTGCGGAGCTGACCGCCAAACGAAAGCGGGCTGAACAAGTGCATGCGCTTCAAGCCCGGCAGCAAGCCACGTCACTGGAGCCAAGCCAGTCATGGGAGTGCGCGGAACTTGACAAGAGAATCGCAAACCTGGATGCCATGGCCAGGCAACCGCAGTCTGCCAGCAGGCAGGACTGGATCAGAAGTCAGCGAAAGGCCGCACGCGACAGGCAGTTCGCGATTCGTTGCCAATAAATCGGTTCAAGCCACGGCCTGTTCGACCAGGGCATCGGCCAGCTTTTGCTGCAGGCGGCTGGCATCGGCAATGCGGGATTTGAGCTGATCGCAGATGGCCATCAATTCATCGACTTTGGCGCAAATGCGGTGTTGTTCAGAAAACGGGGGAATAGCGATCTTTGTTGCCCAAAGTTTCTCGGATATGAGCTTGCATGTCCCATGGCTGGATCGGTCAACCATTGCCACGAATGTGTCCCTCATCGCACGCATATAGAGCAACAAGTACTCTCGAATTCCATCTGGAAGCAGCAATGCCTTCATATCTTGATTGATTGTGACTTCGCGAGTTGTTAAGGCGACAGGAAATGAATGTGCCAAAATCATGCCGCGAACGACCATGAGGAGGCTTCCGACCGGAATTATCTTGAGCGTTGTTTCTCGTATTGCAGCTTCACTGACTTTGTCTTCCGAATCATCGATAAATAAGCGTTTCATATCTTTAGGGGACACCCAAGGAATGTCCCCGTCCCAGTATGTCTTCTTTGCTTTGCTAGGCGTTGCACCGCCAAAAATGGATCCCAATTTTCCAAGTCGCGTTTCAGACCAGCCAGCAGGCAAGATTGCACAGGCCGAAATGCCTAACTGGCTCAAGAATGCACCTGCCGGTTCATCGCTCTTATCTTGCGGCACAAGCTTGCCCATCACCGCCAATTGCAGAAAAGTCTGCTTGAGTGCGTCGATGCTGTCCTCGGTCGTAAACAGCGTGTCGAAATGCGCAGCGATGCGCTGCCAGCGGTCGGCGAAATCTTCGGCGTTTTGCGAATCGGTGAGCGTGCCGAGCAGGTGGCTCACGAGCTTTTCGTGGGCTTCAACGGCGCTGACGTGCCGGGATTCCAGTTGATCGCATAGGGCCATCAATTCATCGACTTTGGCGACGATGCGGTGTTGTTCTGCTAGCGGCGGCGTAGGCAAGCAAAAATTTAATAGCTCATCTTGCTTGATTCCAGCAACCGTCATGCCGCTGCCGGAGATTTTGAGTGTGCGATAAAAATTGATGAAGTAATTTAGGTTAAACAACGAAGTAATTTTTAACGCTTTCAAATCCTGGTTTATTGCCACATCAATTGCCGCAATAGCAATTTTTCCCAAGCCCATTCGAGTACAGATTATCACGTCTCCTTTTTGGGCAAGCTTACTTCCAGCATCCAATCCCTCTTGAGTTATGTAATCTTGGGTTTTTTCCAGAAACTTAATAACGTTTAAATCTTTAACGCTGGCCCAGGGGACAATGCCATTCCAAAATTCTGGATGGTTTTTGCTGGGAGTACCGCCACTTATAATATTTAAAACGATATTATCAAGTCTAGCCCACTCCCAACTTTTGGGTAGTGTATAAAGATACTCTTCGACGGCTATTTGCTTCGGAGATTTTCTTTTATTGATTTTTTTTTGCACATCTCTTTCCACGCTTATTCGCTTCAGCAATTCACTTGCTGGTTCATCGCTCGGATCTTGCGGCACCAGTTTACCGCGTACCGCCAACTCCAGAATCAGCTCACGTAACTTCCGGATGCCATACACACTGCCAACATTCCCAGCGCTACGCCCACGTCCCGACTTCTTCTCCGTCTCCGCCGTCGTCCAGACATCCAGATGTTCCGCAATCAACCGCTGCACCACGCTCATGCCTGTACCTCGCGCAGCAGCGCCTCGTTCAGTACGCCTTTCAATTGCTCGCGCAGCCCCGCAATCTCTTGCTGCATGGCCTGGTACTGTCGCAACATCTCTTCCGGATCATGGATTTCCTGTTCGCCCACGTGCGGGTTCTTGCAATCGAGGTTGTAGTTGCGCGCCTTGATCTCGTCCAGGCTCACCTTCCAGGCGTATGCATTTTCCACACGCGCCGCAAAACCGTCCTGCTCGCTGCCCCACCATTGTTCCAGCGCAGCGAATTCCGACACCTTCATCGGCTTGGTCTTGCTATAGCTTTTCACGCCGGGCGGGTAGGGGTGCTCATAGAACCAGACTTGCTGTGTCGGCGTGCCCTTGGCAAAAAACAGCAGATTGGTCTTGATGCCGGTATAGGGATTGAACACGCCATTGGGAAGCCGCACGATGGTGTGCAGGTTGCAGTCTCCCAGCAGCTTTTCCTTGATGCGGGTCTTGATGCCTTCGCCGAACAGGAAGCCATCCGGCAGCACCACGGCAGCGCGTCCGCCTGCCTTCAGCAGCTGCATGATCAAGACTAGAAACAGGTCGGCCGTTTCGCGGGTACGGAAGGCGGCCGGGAAGTTGGTTTCGATGCCGTCTTCTTCCATGCCACCGAAGGGCGGGTTGGTCACCACCACGTCCACGCGCTCTTTCGGCCCCCAGCTGATCAGCGGCCGCGCCAGCGTATTGTCGTGGCGGATGTTGCTGGGCACGTCGATGCCGTGCAGGATCATGTTGGTGGTGCACAGCAGGTGCGGCAGCGGTTTTTTCTCGATGCCGAAGATGTTGGCCTGCAATTGCGCCTCGTCCTCGACGGTTTCCACATCCTGCCTGCGGATATGCTCGATGGCGCAGGTCAGAAATCCGCCGGTACCGCAGGCCGGGTCCATCAGCTTTTCACCCAGGCGCGGATTGGCCATGCGCACCATGAATTCGGTGACGGCGCGCGGCGTATAAAATTCGCCGGCATTGCCCGCCGCCTGCAGGTCGCGCAGCAACTGCTCGTACATGTCGCCGAACAGGTGGCGTTCCTGCGCCTTGTTGAAGTCGATGCCTGCCTGATCTTGTTGATGACCTGCGGATCAGCTGGCCGGACTTCATGTAGTTGTAGGCATCCTCGAACACCGAGCGCACCACGAAGGCGCGCTGGTCGCCGCCTTGGCTTCGAGCTTCTTGCAACGCCGGGAACAGCTCGTTGTCGATGAAATTCTTCAGCGCTTCGCCGGTCATGCCTTCGGCATCGGCCGCCCAGTTGCGCCAGCGGTAGGGCTCGGCAGGGCGAGCGGTAATCGTCGTTCAGCAGCTCCCATTCGCTTTCGCGGTCGTCGAAGATTTTCAGGAACAACATCCAGACGAGCTGGCTCAGGCGCTGGGCGTCGCCATCGACGCCGACATCCTTGCGCATGATGTCCTGGATGGATTTGATGGTGGAGCTGATGGACATGAATCGGATTGCTTGTTGCGAAATTAACGGAAAAGATGCTGTATCGGCGCCGTCCGCCTGCACGGCTTTGACGCGCTGTCGCAAATACGCATGCACTTCGTCGGCATCGTACCCAAGGCCGGTCTTGAGCGTCTTCTCGCGCGCGGCCTTGGCCTTGGCGATGAAATCGGCGTATTTATTCGCCGACTCTTGCGGCAGTGTCAGAGGAGGTCAATCATGCGACACTTAGCATACAGGTTTTGCTGCAGCTCCTGCAATGCCGCCAGGTAGGCTGGTTTGCCGCCGAAGGCGGACACCAATTCGCTGGCCGTGCCCAGGTTCCTGAACGGGATCGAGCGTGAGGATCTTGATGTCTTCGATGTTTTCAATGCCGGTGTCGGCGTATTTGTCCAGCAGGCTTTCCAGCACGCGGCGCGCCTGCTCGCCGTAGCGGGTGAAGTAATTGCGCTTCTTGACGTTGTTCCACACGTTCGCGGCGTGTCAGCGGCGGCTGGTCGAAGGCGACGTGGCAGATCAGGTCGAAGGCATCGAAATCCTTGCCGACTTCCTCGGCCAGCGGTTCCAGCAACACGCCATGCTCCTGCAGTTCCTGCAGGATGGCAGCCTTGCGCTCGTCCGTGCTCCAGCGCCGCAGGAATTCATCCAGCGAGGCGTAATCGCGGCGCACGGCCTGGCGCGTGTAATCCTTGAGCGACTCGGTGATCAGCTTGCCTTCCGGACCGTAATACTGCACGCGCTCGGCGACCACGTACACGGTCACATTGCCGAGCACGTATTTCGTGCGCCCGCCGCCTCCCGGCTCGGTAGTTTCGCCTGAACCATCCGGGGGCAGAGGGCGGCTCGTCGTCGCCCGTCGCCGGCGCCGGGCAGCTCGTCTTCCGGCGGCACCGGCGGCTCGTCGCTTTTGGGTTCATAAATCATCACTGGCTCGCCATCGAAGGCCGGGTCGGCAAACAGTTCGGTCGCCTTCTTGAAATCCATGATGGTGAACCAGAACTTGCCGTAATCCTCGTTGATGCGGGTACCACGGCCGATGATCTGCTTGAACTCGGTCATCGACTTGATGTGCTGGTCCAGCACCACCAGCTTGCAGGTTTGCGCATCGACGCCGGTGGTCATCAGCTTGGAGGTGGTGGCGATGACCGGGTAGCGCTCTTCGGGATTGATGAAGTTGTCCAGTTCCGCCTTGCCCTCGGCATCGTCGCCGGTGATGCGCATGACGTACTTGCGGTTTTCCGCGCACACGCGCCGGATTCAGGTTGACCAGCGCCTGGCGCATGCGCTCGGCATGGTCGATGTCGTCGCAGAAAACGATGGTCTTGGCGTAAGCGGTCGGTGGCGGCCAGGAATTCGGTGATTTTGCGGGCGACCAGCTCGGTGCGCTTTTCCAGCACCAGGGTGCGGTCCATGTCGCTCTGGTTGTAGATGCGGTCCTCGATCACCTGGCCGTAGCTTGTCAGTCTGACCTTTCTGCGGCCGCCAGCCCTGCAAGTCCTTGTCGATATCGATGCGCACCACCTTGTACGGCGCCAGGAAACCGTCCTCGATGCCTTGCTTCAGCGTATAGCTGTAGACCGGCTCGCCGAAGTAATGGATGCTGGAGACGTCCTTTGTTTCCTTGGGCGTGGCGGTCAGCCGATCATGCGTCGCCGAATTGAAATAGGCGAGGATTTCGCGCCATGCGGAGTCTTCCGCCGCGCTGCCGCGATGGCACTCGTCGATGACGATCAGGTCGAAGAAGTCCGGCGAGAACTGCTTGTAGATGTTCTGGTCTTCTTCGCTGCCGGTGACTGCCTGGTACAGCGACAGGTAAATCTCGAAGCTTTTGTCGATCTGGCGCTTGCTGATCTTGGTCATCGCCGCGCCGAACGGCTTGAAATCGTTGTTCCTGGTCTGATCCACCAGGATATTGCGGTCCGCCAGGAACAGGATGCGCTTTTTTGCGCCGGACTTCCACAGCCGCCAGATGATCTGGAACGCGGTATAGGTCTTGCCGGTGCCGGTGGCCATCACCAGCAGGATGCGCTGCTGACCTTTTGCCACCGCTTCGACCGTGTTGTTGATCGCGCTGGCCTGGTAATAGCGCGGCGCACGACCGGTGCCGTCGTCGTAATAGGGCATCTCGACGGTGTCGCGGGCGGCGACGCTGGCCAGTCCCTTCCAGGCGCAGTAGCGCTGCCATAATTCGCCGGGCGAAGGGAAGTCTTGTAGTGTCAGCGGTTGTTCGGTCTGGGCCGCCATGCCGGTGCGGTCATGGAACAGGAAGGCGTCGCCATTGGAACTGAACACGAAGGGCACGCCGAGGGTTTCGGCATAATCCAGCGCCTGCTGCATGCCAGCGCCGACGCTGTGCTTGTTATCCTTGGCCTCGATCACGGCCAGTGGCATGTTGGACTTGTAGTACAGGATGTAATCGGCGCGCTTTTGCTTCGCCGCGGGTATGGACGCTTGCCGCGCACGATGATGCGGCCCTTGGTGAAGCCGACTTCCTCTCGGATTTGCGTCTGTAAATCCCAGCCGGCGCCGGTGATGGCGGGCGTGATGTATTTGGTACAGATGTCGCGTTCGGAAAGGCTTTTTTTGTCGGCCATGGGGTCGCTGGATCCTGAGCGTTGTCGAGATCAGGTATTAATTTGATTTTGAGCAATAGTATAGCCCAGCATTCCTGCCATCACGAACCAGCGCTTACCCGCCCGACGAAACGGGCGCTGGCTCACCCAGGCACGGGTCAAGAAACGGCGCAATGTCGAAATCGAAGGCGAGCTGTAACGGCTCCCGGCGCAAGCGAAAGCGCCGCCATGCGCGAGGCGTAAAGTTCTTCTCTTTTGAGACGGGTCTGATCGGGATCGGCTGCTGAAGCTCCGCCAGCCTCCGGACTTTGGCGTAGCACTGGTAGCAGTAAGAAAGAGAAATAAGCAAATGATCTGCAACCGCGGTCATCTTGTTGTCAAAGCGGCGCAGCAGATGCACATGGCGCTTGCCAGGGAATGATGACAATCCGGCTCCTTGATATCTGGCTTGGCTTCCTGCCGCGCAATCAGGATTGTCTCGGGATCTGCGCCTTCGTCGGCAACCATCGTCCGCATTAGCGGATGCACTTCGTCTTCCGCGCCATCACCGCTCCAGTGGTCCAGGCGGGTAGCGTGCATGAAATGGCGCTCTGTATACCGTACAAAGTGCTGAAACAGATAGCTGATCAGGAGATTCTGATCCTCGCGCTGCAACCAGTCGATGGTGATGTTTTTCGCGCTACGGATGTCGGCAGCCATCGTTATGGCTTCGTTCATGACATCTTCCAGTTTTTGCTCGCCATTCGTACTGTTGGCAATACGCTGCAGGTCTTTTTTTCGCTGCTGGCAAAATATACGGTAATTTTCGTAGTCGGATTGATCCATGGGGGTTTTTAACGGATTGCATTTAATTGCCATAATACCAATCAATTTGGCATTTCATAAGGCAATCAGAGAGAGAAACAGCGATGATCCAGATGCACTCCCGTGACAACCAGCACAGCCCCGTGCTGGTCTGCGACATTTGCCGCACGCCGATCCGCGATGCCCGCGAAGGTGCCGCCGTTTTCGCCTTGTCGCAAGATGAGGGAGAGGCCGCCACCGGCGCCGTCCTGCACGTGCACAAGCACGCCTGCCATGCCGCAGCCGAAGACAGCCTGGGCGGTCGCGACAACTGCGCCTGGCAGCGGCTCGACCGGCATATGTTGTATCTCGCGCACAATGCCGGGCTGCCGATTGCGAAACTTGTCGATATTGCCAGACGGGAAGGAGAGTTCGGGATTTGATAGAATCTCGCTCTTGCATTACCCGGAGTCGAAATGAATCACCCGCAGCAGCTTCGTACCATTACCACCCTGTCCGGCAACAGCCAGAAACTCGACGGCGGCGCCATGTTCGGCAACGCGCCGCGCGCCTTGTGGCAACGCTGGAGCGCGCCGGACGATCACCACCGCATTGACCTCGGCTGCCGCGCCATGCTGGTGCGCGAAGGGGATCGCAACATCCTGGTGGAAGCAGGCATTGGCGCGTTTTTCAGCCCCGAGATGAAGAAACGTTTCGGCGTGGTCGAAGCGCGCCACGTGCTGCTGGAGAGCCTTGCCGCACACGGCCTTGGGGACGTCGACATTGACGTGGTGGTGCTGACGCACCTGCATTTCGACCATGCCGGCGGGCTGCTTGCGGCGTATGAAGAGGGTAGCGCGCCGCGCCTGCTGTTTCCCAATGCCCGCTTCATTACGGGTCGGCGCCAGTGGGAGCGGGCGTGTCAGCCGCACGCACGCGATCGCGCTTCTTACATTCCCGACCTGATCCGCCTGTTGCAATATAGCGGCCGCCTTGAACTGCTCGACGATGACGGCGTGTCCGCGACGCTGGGCAGCGACTGGCACTTTCACGTCAGCGACGGCCACACGCCGGGGCAACTGCTGCCGGAAGTGGCGATGCCGGCCGGCCCGGTGGTCTTTGCCGGCGACGTGGTGCCCGGCGTGCCCTGGGTGCACGTGCCCATCACCATGGGTTACGACCGCTTTCCGGAACAGCTGATCGACGAGAAAACGGCGCTGCTGGGCGATCTGGCGGCACGCAATGGCCGCCTGGTGTTTACGCATGACCCGGCTGTAGCCATCGGCCGCGTGACACGTGATGCCAGCGGACGTTTTGGCGTGGCGGACTGCGCCGCCAACGTCGTCGCGCTGGCGGCGTAATCGCATTGAGGACGTGGCAGCAGCAGTAGCGGCATAGCGCTCGTCACGTTCACATTCGCGCCTGCGCTGCTGGCGCTGCCGCGGCTTCGCTGACGGGCACATAGTCCGATGGAATGCTCTCGACCGCCTTGTCGATTGCGGCAAGAACCTTCAGCGGCGCCGTATGCTGAATCATGTGGCCGGCTTCCGGTACGAGAATCAGCTCGCTCTGCGGCAATTCCTTATGCAGGCGTTGAGAATGCAATGCCGGGATAACGTGCAAATCGCCGGCGCCCGCCATGATCACGACCGGCATGTGCAATTCATGATATCGCTTGCTAAGTTTGGCGGCTGCCGGAATCATGAGCGCCACTTCTTCGCTGGCGGCACGAATCTGAGAGGGCCGAAGTCCCATCCAGACCGGATATTCCTTTTTAAATCGTGCCGTCGTTTTGGCGGGCGCAAACAGCTTGCGCACCATCAGGGGCCAGGCCAGCCGGCCGAGCAAGGGCGAAATCGTATAGCGCATCAAGTCACCCATGACCGGCAGTGCGGGCGTTGAAAACAGCGGCACGTCGATGCGTGGAGTAGGGTAGTAGTAGCCCGAGAGCAGCAGCAGGCTGGAGACATAGGCAGGGTGTTCGAGCGCCATGGCTACCGCCACCATCGCTCCCCAGGAGTGCCCCACCACCACAGCCTGTTCGATACCCAGCCGGCGCAGCGCCCGGCTGAGCAAGCGCGCCTGCTCCACAGGACTCCAGGTTGTCTTGCGCGGACGCTCGCTATAACCGTAGCCGGGCCGGTCGAAGGCAATCACCCGGTACTTTTTCGAAGCAAGATCCAGCACGCCGCTCAGGTCCAGCTCTTTGGCCATGGCGCCGTTACCATGCAATAGCACCACCGGCTGCCCCTCGCCGCGATCGACATAATGCAGCCGCACGCCATCCACCTCGATGAATTGTTCGCGTGGCGGATTTTCCTGTTCGGCTTTTCTGCTGCGGTACTGCACATACATGGCCATTGCCGCGAATGCCGCGCCCGTCCCCAGAAGCAGCGGCGCATGTTGCCGCAGGAAAGAATGCCTTGTCTGAACCAGATTTCCGAGTAATTCCTTGCCTTGCCGGAGTGGAGTGCTCATGGCTTGTTTCCTTTCGCTGTACGTGATCTGCATTGCAAGTGACGTTGTGATGCGTTGCACAATCGTTAGTTCCGGCTGCTGAAGAATGACGGCTGCAGGTCTGCATTGCATTGCACAAAATAATTTGACTTCTGGCCTTCATAGCCTATACTCCATCCATATGGATGGCATATGGAATCCAAATGGATTGAATTATGGTGAATAACCCGGAGAAGATGATGTCTGTACAAGCGTTTCGGCCCAAAGTCGTGGAGAGTGAAAAGATCACCATTAACCTGGGGCCGATCGACCTGGGCCAGATCGATCTGCTGGTGCAGGAGGGGTTTTATTCGAACCGCACCGACCTGATTCGTACTGCCATCCGCAATCAGCTGCAGCTGCATGCCGACGTCGTCAAGCAGACCGTTGCCCGCAAAAGCCTGGTGCTGGGTCTGCAGCATTACTCGCGCGCCGACCTGGAAGCGGTGCGGGCAGCCGGGGAAACCCTGGATATTCAGGTGCTGGGTCTGGCCAGCATTGGCAACGACGTCACGCCAGATCTGGCCGTGGCGACGATCGCATCCGTCACCGTACTGGGAGCGCTGCACGCCAGCGCCGCAGTCAAATCTGCGCTGGCAGGGCGGATCCACTAAATTTTTTAAGGAATCACATCATGAACTTCAACGCCAGCATGTTTGCGAAACTGCGCGAAGCCACCAGTTTGCTGCAAGCAGAAGGCCCGATGGCCGCGACTGCCGCCATTCAGCGCGCCTTGCACGGCATGCCCCTGCCCGGAGCCTCGCATTCTGCCAGTGCATGGACCAATCCCATGCAATCGCCCAATGTCATGCACGACATTAACCCGCGCCCGGCGGGAAATGAAGCCCCTACGTCTGACGCCACTGCGTCTGACGATATCCCAGATTTTCTGGCGCGCTTTCGCAAGGCCTTCCGCGATAACTGGTCCGGTCACTTGCCGGCCATGCCCGGCATTACCGATGCAGAAGTCGTCGACACGGTAGAAACGGACATCGGCGAGGCGGCTCCCGGGACATTCACCGCGGGCGCCTATGCCAACCGCGCCGGCCGACGCGCCTACAAGCTGTATGTGCCCAGCACCTATCGTGGCAAGGACGGCCCGGCGCTGCCGCTGGTGGTCATGCTGCATGGCTGCAAGCAGAATCCGGATGACTTTGCCGCTGGCACAAAAATGAACCAGATTGCCGAAGAACAGAACTGCCTGGTCCTGTATCCTGCCCAGGCACAGAACGCCAATGGTTCCAATTGCTGGAACTGGTTTAAGCCCGGCGATCAGCAGCGCAGCCAGGGCGAGCCGTCGATCATTGCCGGAATGACGCAGGAAATCATGCAGACTTACCATGTGGATCCGCAACGCGTCTATATTGCGGGATTGTCTGCAGGTGGCGCCATGGCCGCCGTGATGGCAAACGCCTATCCGGATATTTTTGCTGCGGTGGGCTTGCATTCCGGGCTGCCGCATGGCGCCGCACACGACATGATGTCGGCGTTTGCCGCCATGAGAAACGGCATGCCGGGGGCGAGCGCGCATCAGCGCCATGCCGGCGGCGATCGCCAGCGTTCCCCCATGCCGGCGATTGTTTTTCATGGCGATCGTGATGCCACTGTCCATCCCCGTAACAGCGACCAGGCGCTGGCGCAATGCATGACGAATCAGCCGCCCCCGGCATCCCGTGCAGGCAATCAGGGCAGGTGCCGGGTGCATACGGAAACCGGGGCAGTTCCTGGAGGTCACCAGTTCACCAGGGTGGTGCGCCATGACGAAGACGGTAACAGTCTGGCCGAACAATGGACGATTCATGGTGCCGGACATGCCTGGTCCGGGGGTAGCAGCAAGGGTTCTTATACCGATCCGAAGGGACCCGATGCTTCCCGCGAAATGCTGAGGTTTTTCATGCTGCAGAAGAAATCGACTTGATCGTAAAAGGCTCAAACAATGCGCTGGCTTTCAAGCCAGCGCATTTCTTATGGCATCCACACTTGCTGTATCCGGCGAACCTTGCCAATGCTTCAATGTCGAACCGGCTTTCAGACCAGATGACAGCGGAGATTACTATGCTTGGAAGAATTTTAACTGTTGCAGCAGTCGCCGCCGGTGGCGTGATCCTGTCAAAAGCCGTGAAGCGCAAGCGCTCGGGCGAATTGTCCAGCGTGAGCACGTCCATTGAAGTCGATGTGCCGGTCAGCACTGCCTATAACCAGTTCACCCAGTTCGAAGAATTTCCTCAGTTTATGAGCAGCGTGCATGAAGTCAAGCAGCTGAGCGATTCCCGTCTCCGCTGGCGCGCGACAGTGGCAGGCAAGGAAAAGGAATGGGAGGCCGAGATCACCGAGCAAATCCCGGATCAGCGCATTGCCTGGCGCAGCGTCACCGGCGTGGCCAATGAGGGCGCCGTCACTTTCGAGCCGGTGTCGGATGGCCGCACCCGCATCACCCTGGATATGAGCTACCTGCCGGAGACCATGCCCGAGGCGATCAGCGACTCCTTCGGTGCGGTGAAGCTGCAGGCCAGGGAAAACCTGCGCAAGTTCAAGGATCTGCTGGAAAGCCGCGGCACTGAGACGGGGGCATGGCGCGGCACCGTGACGCACTAACTTAAGAATCAGCAAGCCGATGTGCGGAAGACGCGGGTCCGATACGATTTGCAGCGAATGGATCCGTCGTTTCAATATAGCGCATCGCTGACTGCACATTTTTCCAGCCAACGTATTCCATCAACGTCTTGATATCCCAGCCGTTGGCAGTCGCCCAGTTCGCAAAGCCACGGCGCAGCGAGTGGCCGCTATACAACTCCACTTCGGCGATACCTGCATCCGACAAGATCGCCCTCAGTAGCGGCGCCAGGGCATCGACATGCATGCCAACTTCACTGATGTGCCCCCAGCGATCGATCGCGCGAAATACCGGGCCGCGCTCGATGTGCGCCAGGCCAATCCAGGCGAGGAATGCTTCGACCGGACAAAGGCGAGCGAGTGCCGGCGCCTTGAATGTCGTGCCGCGATACTGGCGGTCACCTTTCGTCTGTGTGAAATAACAGCTCATGCCTTCACCGGCAACGGCTGTGACGTGCTCTGCTTGCAAGCGGGTTAATTCGTCCCCGCGAAAGCCTCGCCAGAAACCCAACAAGAGCAATGCCTTGTTCCTTGCATAACGGCGTTCGGCGCCACGGTCATTGGTCGCGCGCGCGTGCTCAATGGCGGTATCGAGCCAACGGCAGATTTGCTCCAATTGTTCGATTTGCAGCGGCCGTGCACGTTTTTCAACGGCAGGGTGCAATGCCTGTATGCCGCGGAAGACCTTGCGCACCACGGGTGCCTTGGTTGGATCCGGAAAACCTTGGTCGATGTGCCATTGCGCCAGAGCTGCCAGACGCTGCCGCAACGTGTTGATAGCAAGCGTTTCAGCATGGTCGGCCAGATAGCGGGCCACGCTATCGGCGGTCGCTGGCAGGAAGCCTCCCCATTCCACTTCAAAGTGCCGCAGGGCAGCCTGGTAACTGGACCGGGTGTTATCGCGCGTCGCAGCGTGAATGTATTGATCGATTTTGCTCAAAATTGCCTCCTGTAGCTAGGCGGGCGCGCATTACAGTTGAAATGCCGAATAAACAGCCAATTTCCAGCATCGCACCGGATAACTACATATTATCCGATATTAAAACATAGCCAAATGATGTTGACGGTGGCATCTGATTAGTATGTAATTACGTGGTACGTATTACAGTATCAAATATGGGAGAGGGAACATGGCTCGCTCGGGGCTCTACAAATCGGAAGTAAAAAAGGCGCGCGACGCCCTGATTGCACAAGGCCGGCATCCCTCAGTCGATGCGGTGCGGATCGAACTCGGCAATACCGGCTCGAAAACCACGATCCACAAGTACCTCAAAGAGCTGGAAGAAGAGGGGGGCGGCATCGACGGTCGCCGCGCTTCGGTAAGTGACATGATCCAGGATCTGGTCGAGCGGCTGGCGGCACAGCTTCAGAATGAAGCGCAGATCCAGGTTGAGGCAATGCGCGCGGAGCAAGCGGAAAAGGAGCGCCAACATGCGGCCGCTCTCGAACTTTCTCGGCAGGAGACAAAATCCCTGGCGGAACAGCTGGAGGGCAGGGAAGCCGCGCTTCAGCGTGAAACGGCTGCGCTTGGCGCCGCACGTGAGGCACTTCAGCAGGAAGCGATCACCCGGCACACTGCAGAACAGCGTGCGGCAGACCTTGCCGAGCGATTGGCTGAAAACGAGGCGCATCGGCGCTCACTGGAAGAAAAGCACCAGCATGCGCGCGAAGCGCTGGAGCACTATCGGCAATCGGTCAGGGAACAGCGTGAACAGGATCAGCGCCGGCATGAGCTGCAGGTCCAGCAGTTGCAGGCGGAATTGCGTCAGGCACAGCAAGGCTTGGTGGTGAAGCAGGAAGAAATCACCAGGCTGAACCAGGAAGGCGTGCACCTGGTGTCAGAACTGAGCCATATCCGCCAGGCGCTACACAAAGCCGAAGAAATCGGCAGGACGAGTGCACGGCAGCTGGAATCGCTGAAATCCGTTGAACAGGAAAATGTCTCCCTGAAATCACGCCTGACTGATAAAGATGTTCAATTGTCGAATGTGCAGAAAGAGCTGGCGGTGGCGATCAAAACAGGCGAGGGCATGACGAGCAAGGTGCGCGAGCTTGAACTGGCCAGCACGGCGGCGCTGGCAAAAGTCGTGGCACAGCAGGAAATCATGGAGGAGTTACGTTCTTATTTGAAAAACCAGAACTCTGAAAAGAAATAGACGAATTTCAATTCATGCAGCCCGACTGCGTGCAATTCGCTGGCCCTGGTATATCGGCCGCAGGAAAAAACCAAAGCCGAGATGGTCAAGCAACAAATGGGGGGGCGGACCAATGCAGCGACCGATCGTTTCACCGGTCTGCACCTCGACCAGCAACCGGATGCGCAGCAATAAACTCGCTTGTTAAACGGCAGGTTTCATCCAGATATTCATCGATGAAGCCATGGCGTGCGCCGTCGATGATGGCAATCTGCGCATGCGGGATCGCGTTTGCCAGGATCTGCGCATTGGCCGTCGGATTGACGCGGTCAGCCGAGCCATGCAGGATCAGGGTCGGGCAGTCGATGCCTGGCAGCTGGTCCCATACGTCGTGATTTTCACTGGCCATGAAATGCAGTTTTTTTGCAAAGTCAGGTGTGGCAGCTGATGGCAGTGAAAACGGGTGTTGCGCCAGGTAGGCGGGGCTGTAAAACACCTCGGCCATGCCGGCGGTATCGCCGTTGACGAATAGCGCCGATACCCTGGGTTCGCGGGCGACGCCATGCCGGTTGCCGGGTGAGGTCGCACCCAAGATCAGGCTGGCCACGCGTGCGCGATGCTTGATCGCCAGCCACTGGCAGACACGGCCGCCCATCGAATAGCCGAATACATGCGCACGTTCAAAGCCGGCGGCATCCAGTACAGCGATGGCGTCGTCGGCAAATATTTCAGTAGTGTAGGGCGGCGCTGCAGGCTTGTCGCTGTCGCCCGTGCCGCGGTAGTCATACCGGATCACTGTGCAGCGGCCAGCCATGGCAGCGGAGAATCGATCCCATAAGTGACGGTCGAAGCCCTGTCCGCTAATCAGCAGCAGTGGCTCACCGACGCCTTGCATGTCATAGGCAATGCGGGTGCCGTCAACGGCGATGGCAAATGGCATTTATTCTCCTGCGGCTGATCCATACCGAAAATTTCATGACTTTAACGAACTGATATAAGCAAGCACCTCTCCTTCACGACCTTCATTCACCAGCTCCGCTGGCGTTTTTCCATCATCAAGCCCGGGCAAGGCTTTATTCATCCAGGCATTGGCAGCATCATCGCTTCCGACGATTTCCCTGGCTGAATGCATGATCGTGTAATAGGCCTGCGCTTTGCGCGACTGTTCTTGAAAGTGCTTGCGGAGTGCATCAAGCCCTTCGGGGGAAAGATTGCCGTCTTTAGACATTGTTACCTCGAAATTCTTGTACCTATATTATGCATCGGCTATTTTTAACCTGACGTAGAGCTGACCCTGACTACATCGCATCAATCATATTAATCTGCGTTGTTTTCCCCATCAAGAAGTCATTGTTTACCTCTGCGACCTGTCGAATGTAGTCCCACAATGCTTTGACTCGTGCAACTTCCCTGCGCTCTGGCGGTGCTACCAACCAAAACGTTCGAGTAATGTCGATCTTTTCGGGTAGAACAGGAACCAGGTCGTCGAATACGCTCCCTAAAAAACAGGGCATCACCGCAATCCCTAATCCAGCGCGCGCAGCTTGAGCCTGCGCAATCACACTTGTACTTCGAAGCGATGGCTTGAGTGCAGGAAGCCATTTTTCCAGTGAAAACTGCTGAGGCGAGAAAACCAGATCATCGACATAATCAATCCACCGGTGTCCTGTTAAATCCTCCACATCCTTGATCGGGGGGCTTTTATCCAAATAGTCCTGCCTTGCGTAGGGCAGCATGCGGTACTTTGCCAGCATGCAGGTCACAAAACTGTTTGCACTGGGACGGTCGATTGCAACCGACGCGTCAGCCTCTCGTTTGGACAAATTCAGCGCCCGCGGCAGCGGAAGGATATCGACGGTAATACCAGGATGTCTTTGGCAAAAGCGCGCGATGTGAGGCGTCAAAAAGAAAGTGCCGAACGACTCCGTTGCGCCTATTCGAACCTCTCCCGTCAGCGCGATGTTATCCCCACTCACGTTGGTTTCGACAGCCGCCAGGGTGCCTTCGAGTTTCTCGACATGCTCGAGGAGACGGTGACCCGCACTCGTCAAGTGGTGCCCTTGTGAACTGCGTTCAAACAGCTTGGATCCCATGTCTTCTTCGAGACGCTGGATTCGCCTGGATATTGTGGATTGGCTCATCTTCAAACTGTGCGAGGCTTCCAACGCCGATTGCGTGCGTGCGACTCCCAAAAAAACCCGCAAGTTATCCCAATTAAAATTGTCCATCTCTTTCCTCGTTCTCCATATTTGGATAGCCCAGTTCCATTTTAGGATAAACCAAATGCAGAAATGGTGGGCTAAGATTCTTCGCACCGACCATTCACTCACTAAGCCATGCACGGCATAGGAAAAGCCAAGCAAGCAGCCAGCCTGACACTGGCCTATCGCAGCAAGAGTGCGGTCATCCGCCACGAAAGGAGCACGAATGAAAGCCGTCTTAGTTGTTCAATCCGATAAAGAACAAAAGCCAACTCTCGAATACCGGGAAGTGGACGATCCAACGCCCGAACCCACGCAGCTGCTGGTTGCTGTGAAGGCTGCCGGTATTAACCGGATCGATCTCGCTCGCTCGACTGCCCATGGCGGACCAGCTGCCGGAAAACCGCAAATTGCGGGCCTGGAGATTGCGGGTGATGTCATTGCCATTGGCAGCGAGGTGTCCGGCTGGAAGGTAGGTGACAGAGTCATGGGGATGACTGCCGGCGCATACGCTGAGAAGGCAACCATTGACTTTCGTGTGGCCATGCCAGTGCCGCCATCATTCTCATACGACCAGGCAGCCTCGGTCGCTATCGTGTATCCCACTGCCTTTAATGCGCTGATCACCAATGGTCAATTTGTGCCTGGCAAGACGGTTTTGATTCAGGGCGTGGCATCAGCCGTCGGCATTGCGACACTGCAGATTGCCAAAGCATTGGGGGCCGGGCGGATTATTGGTGTAGGCCGCGCAAATCCAAAGACAGCAAAGCTGGCTGATCTGGGACTCGATCAGCTTCTTGTCCGGGAAAATGATGACATCGCCAGCGAAGTACTGCGCGCCACCGGAGAGAAGGGGGTCGACATCGTTATCGACATGGTAGGCGGCTCGGCGCTTGCCGACAACATCAAATCTGCCGCGTTAGGCGGACGTATTGTTAATGTTGGCTGGATGGGCGGAACGAAGGGTGAAATCGACCTTGACACCATGGCGCGAAAACGGCTGACCCTGATCGGCGTGTCGTTCCGCACTCGAACAGTAGAACAAAAAGCTGAGCTTTTTTCGCAATTCAGGAAAGAGATTTATCCATTGTTCGCGGCAGGAACGCTACTGCCGATAATTCATGCCAAATATCCGCTCGCCGACGCTCTCCGTGCGCAGGACGCGATGGCGCTTGACCAGCATCTCGGGAAGTTCATTTTGAATCCTTGAACCAGAGATCTATTTTATAAAAATCACCTGCTTTAAAGGAGACATGATGGAAATCGGATTTATTGGCTTAGGACACATGGGCTTTCCCATGGTGCGCAATCTCATCGCCGCGGGCAGAAATGTCCGCGTTTACGACACGTCCTCAAAGGCGATTGCGGAAGCCGTAGAGCAGGGGGCCGTAGCGGCCACCTCTGTCGCGGAACTTGCCGCCGCAACTGATGTGATTGTCACCATGCTGCCGACGCCTGCAGTCGTTCGAAATGTGGTCTGCGGAGCCGACGGCATTTTGCAAAACGCAAAGGAAGGCACGCTGATTATCGACTGCAGCACGAGCGATCCGGTTTTGGCCGCAGAGCTTGAAGCGTTGGCGAATGCGCAAGGCAAAATCATGATCGACGCGCCCGTATCAGGAGGCGTGCCGGGTGCGAAAGCTGGCACCTTGACTTTCATGGTGGGCGGCCCGGAAAGCGCCTTTACTGCAGCAAAACCCATTCTCGCCGGGATGGGAAAAAATATTGTCCACTGCGGAAAAGCGGGAAGCGGACAGGCTGCCAAGCTATGCAACAACCTTCTGCTCGGCGTATCTTCGGTCGCGGTCTCGGAGTCGATGTGCCTGGGCGTGAGTCTTGGCCTGGACCCGGAAGTCCTTGCAGGCATTATCAACACCTCGTCGGGTCGCTGCTGGGTTTCCGACATCTACAACCCTTATCCGGGCGTGCGCAAGGACGCGCCTGCCTCAAATGACTTCAAAGGGGGTTTCGCGACCGACTTGATGATCAAGGATCTGACGCTTGCCCTTGATGCGGCACACAGCACCCGCCAACCGCTGCCGATGACAGCCATGTCGAAGCAGTTGTTTCAGGTGATAAGTCTCCAAGGTAACGGAGACAAGGATATCTCTGCGATCGTGAACATGTTCAAAAAATAAATTCCACTTCACGCAGCCACGTAAAAGTATCAAGGAGACAAAGATGCATACCTACTTTAAATACACTGCCATGGCACTCGCCCTGAGTGCTCTCTGCGCCGCCAGCCAGGCACAGAATGTGAGAGTTTCTGACAATGTCGTCAAGATCGGCGTTTTGACCGACATGTCGGGAAATTATTCGGAATTTGCCGGGGAGGGCGCAGTCACGGCCGTCAAAATGGCCGTCGACGATTTCGGGGGCAAGGTGCTCGGCAAGCCAATTGAAGTGGTGTACGCGGACCACCTCAACAAGACTGACGTTGGTGCGACCAAGGCCCGTGAATGGTTTGATACGCAGAAGGTCGATATCATCGTTGAACTGACCAACTCCTCGGTCGCGATCGCCGTCAGTAAGCTGGCGAAGGAAAAGAATCGGGCTGTCATCGTGAGCGGCGCCATGACCGAAAAGCTCACCAACGAGGAGTGCACACCAAATTCTGTGCATTACGTCTCTGACACCTACGCGTTTGCCAATGGTACTGGCAAGGCCATCTTCGACCAGGGCGGCAATTCGTGGTTCATCCTCGCCGCCGACTACGCGTTCGGCACCCTGATGCTCGACAAGCTGGTGGACACGGTCACCGCAAACGGCGGCAAGATTGCGGGTTCGGCCAAGCATCCGCTTGGAGCATCGGATTTTTCGTCTTTTATTATGCAAGCCCAAACATCAAAGGCAAAGGTAATCGGCCTGGCAAACGGCGGCCTCGACACAATCAATGCCATGAAATCTGCCCAGGAATTCGGCGTTGTGAAGGGTGGCAAGCAAACCCTCGTCGGCTTGGCGACGACCATTACCGACGTCCATGGCATGGGGTTGAATATTGCGCAGGGCCTGGTGCTCATGACGCCGTTTTACTGGGACATGAACGATGACACGCGCAAATGGGCGAATCGGTATTTCGCCAAAATGAAGAAGATGCCGAACATGATTCAGGCGGGGAATTATTCATCGGTCATGCATTATCTCAAGGCGGTTCAGGCTGCCGGCACGGACGACGTCAAGGAGGTCATGGAAAAGATGCGCGAAGCACCGATTAATGACATCTTCGCAAAGGACGGCAGGATACGTGAAGACGGAAAAATGGTTCACGGCATGTACTTGATGCAAGTGAAGTCGCCGAGCGAGTCGAAGTATCCGTGGGATTACTACAAGCTCATAAAGGAACTCCCGGCAAGCAGTGTCACGATCCCGGCTGAACAAAGCAAATGCGCGCTGCTTAAGAAGTAACAGTTCTCCCGGGTAGCATTCCCGAATGAAGTAGATCAGGGATTAAGCGCTCACCCCGTCACGGTCGGCACCAGGGAAGGTGCCTGACCGATTTCCTGATTTTAGAACTCAATCGTATTTTACATAATATAAATTATGCGAAATCATAACTGTGGCAGAACATCCATCATTTTGCCTTCTATCAAAGCTGAAGTTGCCTTCGGGTGCCGAAGGCAGTCGCTTGTTCTACTCCAGTTCGTCTTTTGTCTCATCTTGAGTAACTTCATGACTCATGGCGGCAGCCGCTAGTGTCGTCGCGAGTTCCGATTGCGCTTTCTTCTGTTTGCTGTGTCGACTGGTCAAATAATCTGAGTGGTCGCGGACGAGCAAGGTGAATGTGCTTTGTAGACGTCGAGAAATATCCGCTTTCGCCCCATACAAGTCAAACGGGTTAACTCTTTGAGAGTTCCAGTTCATCGGACAAAACAGTCTTTTTGTGGCTACCTTCATGCCTGATGCGACCACATAGCCATTGTGATTATTCAATGCATTATAGAAAGATAAGTTCGATAAGATAGCTGCTCGCTGCTTTGAACAAAGCATGCTCTTCTCTCATATCTCTCATTTTTATTTTCTGTTTACATTCAAGAACAAAGTCTTTACGAAATATTTAGCCTATTTCGCCTATCCTACGCTTTGCCATAAGCATCTTTAATGCTTAACTGACCATTGCTTTGTGTATATGAAACCGCTGGAAAATTACCCAGTTGAAGGAAACTCCCCTTCAGCAAGAACGCAGCAAACGCCATGGGGATACATTCTGGCGGCCTGTTTGGTCCTTCTGACCACAGCAGTTGCAACGCCCTTGCAGCCCTATCTCGACTTGGCAAACATCGTCATGCTGTTTTTGCTACCAGTTGTTCTTATTGCCGTGAGGTATGGGCGTGGGCCGGCGGTATTTAGTACGTTTATTGGTGTTGCAGCATTCGATTTCTATTTCGTGTCGCCACGATTTTCCTTTGCGGTCAACGATATTCAATATTTGATAACTTTTGCGGTCATGCTCACGGTCGGCTTACTAACCGCGCACTTAACCTCAAGACTTCGTTATCAAGCCCAGGTGGCTGAGAATCGGGAGGCCAGTTCAAGAGCACTGTACGAATTTGCACGTGAATTATCTGGGGCGCTGCAGACCGACCAAATCACCGATATTGCCCGGAATTTTATTGAGAAAACTTTCCAGGCAAAGGTATTGCTGCTGATGCCGGACGACGCAAACAGATTAGCGTTGCCCCCACTCCCAGAAAAGCAAAACGCTGCGGAACCCCGCTTAAGCATGCTCGATATGAAAATTGCGCAATGGGCTTTTGAGCACGCAGTGCCAACAGGCGCCGGCACAAATACCTTGTCTTCCAGCCCATTTTCATTCTTCCCTTTAGTTGCGCCAGTACGCGCTCGCGGTGTGCTTGCAATTTATACCCACTACGGGCATGCGATACCCGTAGCTGACCATGCTCACGTACTCAATGCCTTCGCCGCACTCGTGGCAATTGCACTTGAGCGAGTGCATTATGTCGAAGTGGCACAGGATGCAGTCATCCATATGGAATCAGAACGCCTCCGCAATGCCTTGTTGGCAGCGCTATCGCATGATTTGCGGACACCACTTACCTCACTCGTAGGACTATCCGAGTCACTTGCCATGTCAAAGCCTGCGCTGACTCCTGAGCAATTGGACTTGGCGAACGCTTTGCATGATGAAAGCCTTCGGATGTCCAGCCTGGTCTCTAATTTACTTGAAATGGCGCGCATTCAAGAAGGGAAGGTTTCCCTCAATATGCAGTGGCAATATTTTGAGGAAGTGGTCGGCAGCGCATTGCGGGCAAGTCGAACGATTCTGGAAAAGCATGAGGTCCGTACTGCGCTCGCCCCAGGACTGCCGCTTGTGAGCTTCGATGCGGTATTGGTCGAGCGCGTACTCTGCAATCTGACTGAAAACGCCGCCAAATATACGCCGCCTGGGTCGCGCATCACGATAGCGGCAAGCGTGGATGACTCCAACCTTGAAGTCGAGGTATATGACAACGGGCCGGGGCTTCCAGGCGGACGCGAAAACGAAGTTTTTGAGAAGTTTGTAAGAGGTGAACGTGAGTCGCCATTACCCGGTGTTGGCTTGGGATTGGCGATGTGCCGTGCCATTGTCGAAGCTCATGGCGGCACCATTCATGCCAAGACTTCACCAGAGGGGGGGGCCTGCATCATCTTTACACTCCCTTTGCGCACCCCGCCAACCATGCCTGACATGGAAGAAGACAACCCCAATTAATCCTTGCCTTTAGCCATGACTGAATTATCCCGTAATGCCTTGTTAATTGAAGATGAGCCGCAAATTCGCCGATTTGTACGGGCAGCGCTTGGGGCGGAAGGTTGGCAGGTTTTCGAAGCCGAGTCGATGCAACGCGGCCTGATTGATGCCGGCACCCGCAAGCCTGACTTGATTATTCTGGATTTGGGTTTGCCCGATGGTGATGGGGTCGACCTCATCCATGACGTTCGCAGTTGGTCCACCGTTCCCATTGTCGTTTTAACGGCGCGTACGGGGGAAAGCGAAAAAATTCGCGCCTTGGATGCAGGTGCCGACGACTATTTAACGAAGCCTTTCGGTGTCGGTGAACTCTTGGCGCGGATGCGCTCTGTATTGCGCAGACAACGCCAAACAGACACGACGACGACCATACGGCTTGGCGACGTAACCATTGATACCAAGGCGCATCTGGTCACAAAGAGGAACCAGATTGTCCATCTGACGCCGACCGAATACCGACTGCTTGCGGTGCTCGCAGCGAATGCCGGATGCGTTGTGACGACGCCCCAACTTCTGCGTGCAGTCTGGGGGCCGGCGCACGTGGAGAGCACGCACTATCTACGGATATACATGGGGCATTTGCGTCAGAAGCTCGAAGATGACCCGGCGCAGCCGCAATATCTGTTAACGGAGACGGCAGTGGGCTACAGGTTGTTTCTGCCGCTATAAAAGCAAAGTGGCTCGATTGAATTCCAGCGTAACACAAGAGATAACAATGACTTCCAATTCCTCCAAAAGCAGTATTGCAACACTTACAGTTGCAGCCATCGGCGTCGTGTACGGTGATATCGGCACCAGTCCCCTGTACACCATGAAGGAAGTGTTTTCCAAGCAGCACGGGTTGCCCCTCAATGAAGCCAACTTGTTTGGCGTCGTCTCGCTCATTGTTTGGGGGCTCATCATCATTGTGTCGCTGAAGTACGTCACCCTCATTCTGAAAGCTGACAATCGCGGTGAAGGTGGCATTATGGCCCTGGTTGCCCTTGCCCTCTCGTCGGTAACCCAGAAGTCGCGCTGGTATTACCCCTTGACACTGGTCGGGTTAATTGGCGCTGCGCTTTTCTTTGGGGATGGCGTCATTACGCCAGCAATTTCCGTGCTGTCTGCCATTGAAGGACTGGAAGTCGCAACGCCAGCATTCACACCCTATGTCGTGCCGTTGACAATCGCCGTGCTGGTAGCCCTGTACATGCTGCAGTCCAAGGGGACGGCCGGTATTGGAAAATGGTTTGGACCCATTGTACTGGTTTGGTTTGCGGCGCTTGCGGCCATGGGCATTGTGAATATTATGGATAGCCCGCAAATTCTCGGCGCGCTAAATCCACTGCATGCGGCACGCTTCTTGATGCAGAATGGCTGGCTGGCATTCCTGGCTCTTGGCGCCATTGTCCTGGCATTCACCGGGGCTGAGGCGCTGTATGCCGATATGGGGCACTTCGGTAAGCGTCCAATCCGCCTCGCCTGGTTTTTCGTGGTCTTTCCCGGTCTTACCTTGAACTACCTGGGACAAGGAGCACTTTTATTGACCAACCCAGAGGCAGTATCGAATCCGTTTTATCAACAACTTGGCCCGTGGAGCATTTATCCGCTCGTTATCCTTTCCACCATGGCCACCGTCATTGCATCGCAAGCGACTATCTCCGGGACGTTTTCAATTGCACAGCAGGCAGTAGCGCTTGGCTTCTTGCCTCGCATGCGCGTCCTCTATACGTCTGAGAGTGAAATGGGCCAAATCTATATCCCGCTTGTAAATTGGCTCCAGCTGACTGCTGTTGTATTGGCTGTCGCAGGTTTCGGCTCGTCGTCCAATCTGGCATCTGCTTATGGCATCGCGGTCACTGCGACGATGCTGATGACGACCATCCTCACCTTTTTTGTTGTCCGCTATGGCTGGGGCTACAACTTACTGCTCAGCTTGGCAGCAACAGTATTTTTCCTGGTGATTGATATTGCACTGTTCTCTGCGAATACATTGAAGATATTGCACGGCGGGTGGTTCCCGCTGGTACTTGGCGCAGCCATGGTCATGATTATGCTGACGTGGCGAGATGGGAGAAATCTCGTCTTTGAAAATCTCAAACGCCATCTCATTCCTTTGAATGAATTCCTCGCTTCCCTGTTCGTCAGTCCGCCACTCCGCGTGGAAGGCACCGCAGTGTACTTTCGTGCGGAAGGCGATGGTGTGCCGCATGCCATGCTTCACAACCTGTTACATAACAAAGTCATGCACCAACGCACCATATTTTTGACCGTCTTTAATGCCGATATTCCATTCGTGCCTGTAGCTGAGCGCATCAGGGTGGAAGCCCTTGGGCATGAGTGCTATCAGGTCAATGTTTATTATGGTTTCAAGGATGAACGCGATATACCGCAGGCTTTGGACCTGTGCAAACACGCTGGATTGCCGTTCGAGATGATGGAAACCTCATTCTTCATCGCCCGCCAGAATGTCATTCCCAAGGTCGGTAGTGGCCTGGCTTTATGGAGAGAAACGCTTTATGCGACGATGGCCAGAAATGCGCGTGACGCGGCTGATTATTTTCGCGTGCCAGCCAACCGAGTGATTGAGCTGGGTACCCAAATCGAAATTTGAACGGACGGGTCATCCGTTCAGCAAGTCACTGGTTTCTCATTCAATGTCTGACCGCTGTAAAGTCTTTGATGTGTTCCTTGGCAAATTTTATTAGCTCAAGTCTTTGCGTCAAATTGATGCCAAGGTCACTATAGGTAAAGGTTGTGCCTGGCGGTTTAGGTGGCAAAATGCCGATGAACTGTAATGGAGCAATATAGGCTCCACCTATAACCGTACTTTTACCTGTCATCTCATCTATAAACTGAGCCCATTCTTTCTCTTCTAGAGCCTGTTATGAATTTTCGCTGAGCATAGTGACTAATTTACCGAGCATCAGACAGACAAAGGCAACGACATGCAGTCCTTTCAGCGACTCAGCCAGGCGCTCATAGTCACGTGCCAGCCGGCGAAAGCGGGCAATCCAGCCAATGCTGCGCTCGACCACCCAACGCCGCGGCAACAACACAAATCCTTTTTTCGCTTCGGTATGTTTCACCACCATCAGCGCAATGCCCTGTTTTTCCGCCTGCTCCTGCGCCTGGTCGCCAGTGTAGCCCTGGTCCACAAACACCATTTCCACCGCTTCACCGGTGACTTCTTGCACCTGTTGCGCCAGTTCGCCGACCTGTTCCCGGTCCTGCGCATTGGCCGGCGTAACATGCAACGCCAGCAAATGCCCCAGTGTATCGACGGCCAGATGCACTTTCGATCCCTTGCGCCGTTTGGCGCCATCATAGCCGGCCCGTGCACCCGACTCCGGCGTCGATTGCAGCGTGCGGCTGTCAAAGATGGCACCTGTCGGGTCGGGATCGCGGTCGGCATGCAGGCGCAACAGGATGCGCAAATCATGGGCAATCGCCTCGAAGCAGCCCGACTTGAACCAGCGCTGGGTTTGCTGATAAACCAGGGGCCACGGCGGCAAATCGTGGGGCATCATGCGCCAGTGCGCGCCGCTTTTGACCAGCCAGCGCAAGGCATTGAATACCTCGCGCAAGTCATGCCGCCTTTGGCCAGCTTCGGGCGTCATCAGGGTTAAATAGGGAGCGACAAATTGCCATTCTTCATCGCTGACGTCACTGGGGTAGGGTTTGCGCGGTGCCATAATCGCCACAGACATCCTGACACCCCGGCAAGTTCATAACAGGCTCTAGGAAAGATTTGGTCACATTCATTAGATGTTCGAGCAAACGCTCATGTCGCCTAGTGAAAATAAGTCCTATCAATGCGCACTAATGTGAACAGGGATGCTAATGCAAATTACCAATTCCATTGGCGTCCCTGCCATTTTATTTGACAGAAAACCGTACGTTCACCGTCTTTTTTTCTGCGAACGTTACCGCAGCAGTTGCTTTTGTGCTTTTCACCAGTTTTGTTTCACCTTTAGCAACTAAGGTATTGTCATCGGCCGGCTCCAGCAAAACCTCAGTTCTTCCGTGTCGTTTCGCAAAGTCAACTTTCTACTGGCACCGGCAGTCGCTATTGGCTTGCCACGGTCCTTCACATATGTTGCCGCTTTACCACCCTTAGCGACCAGCTCGAGACAGATATCGTTTTCTTCTTTCACGACAACACTATGCTTGTTTCAAACTCAAGTGACTCAGACTGGTCGCAAACCATTGAAAGTCACTTCAACTGAGCACAAAGTTTATTAATCTCCTTCACGTGGCTTGGCACCTTACAACGCTTCTTCAATTGACCATCAAATTGACAAATTTCCTTCTTAGGACAACGAAGAAAAAATGATAGGAAAATTTAAATATTTAATTAAAAATCAAATAGATAGCGCAATAGCACTCCCCTCATTTTTACTGACCGCGACCACCACCGCCATCCTGGTCCCGCCGCTTCGTGTACGGGCAGTTGGTCCTGGCGTTAGTCGCACGGCGCGCGAACCGACTATGGGCCATGCCGCTGCGACCGTTTAAGCTACTTGGCAGCCTTATTCGCCTGCGCCTCGCATTTCTTCACAAAAGAGTTTTTGGCAGCGCCGGCCAAGGGTTTGCCATGCTTGTCCACCGCCTTGCTTTCGCAGTTGGCGCCTGTCTTGCGGCCAGCTTCGCATTTCTTCATGAAAGAGGCTTTGGCGGCGCCGGCCAGCGGCTTGCCGTTTTTATCGATCGCCATGGCTGCGCAATCGGCTGCGGGCGCGGCTGCGCTCTGTGCTGGGGTGGACGATACCGACGCCTGGGCAAATGCCATGTTAGCCGTGAAAAGCAGGCCTGCTGTCACCAATAAAAATTTTTTCATTGCGAAAATCCTCCAATAAACAGGCGGAATGCCTGATGCGAAAACGCTGATCGGTCGGCAGCCGTTGACCAGGTTTTCAATTATATATTGGACAAAACTCCCGACTTACTTGATGCGCTGCTTTTCCAGCTTGCGCGCCAGCGTGCGCCGATGCATTCCCAGCCGCCGTGCCGCTTCCGAAATATTGAAGCCGGTTTCGGCCAGGACTTCGTGAATGCGCTCCCATTCCAGCGTCTTGATGGAAGTCACCCGGTTGGAGAGATCGATGTCGGCAGTTCCGGCCACGTGCCCGAAAGCCGCTTCGATGTCGTCTGTATTGGAGGGCTTGGCCAGGTATTGGCAAGCCCCCAGCTTGATTGCTTCGACCGCCGTGTTGATGCTGGCATATCCTGTCAGGACGACGATCAGCATGTCCGGATCGTGCTGATGCAGCATCTGCACGCATGCAAGACCGGACGCGCTGCCGCTCAGTTTCAGGTCGACTACCGCATATCCGGGTTGATGCTCCCGCAGCAATGCGGCAACCTCGCTGCCGTCCGCAGCGAGCAATACGCGGTAACCGCGCCGTTCGAACGAACGGCCAAGCGTGCGGGCGAAAGCGGCGTCGTCCTCAACGAGAAGCAGCAAGCGGTCGTCAGGCATGTTTCGCCCCCCCGGTTCCGCCTTCGTCAAGCGCAATTGCGGACAGCGGGATGCGAAGTTCCACGACAGCGCCGCCATCGCGGGCATTGTGCGCCGAAATCGTGCCGCCGAGTGTGCGCGCCACATTCACTGCCAGGAACAGCCCCAGGCCGCTGCCTGGACGGCCCTTGCTGGATTGATAAGGCTTGCCGAAATCGGCCAGCATCGCCGGCGCAAACCCTGGTCCCGCGTCCGTCACCACGAGCAGCAAGGTATCGTCTTCGAGCGATGCTTCGAAACCAAGCCATTGCGGCGAGGCTTCGAGGGCGTTGTCGAGCATGTTCACGATCGTTTGCTTCAGTGTCGAATCAAAGGCGACCGGCAAATCGTGCGGCATGCGGTTTTCATAGACAAAGGTCGCCGGCGGCCTGCTGGCACGCCATTCCTTCACCAGGTCATTGAGGAAGGTGCGGATGGTGGTCTTGATCGACGATTCGCCACGCGCCTCACCAGCCGACAGCAGGATGCCGCTGACGATAGACTTGCAGCGCTGCAGCTGGGTCTGCATTTCGACGATTTCTTCCTGCAAGTCGCTCCTGTCGCGAAATTCCGGCATGTGGCGCCAGTCGCCCAGGATCACCGACAGCGTCGCCAGGGGCGTGCCGAGCTCATGGGCGGCGCCGGATGCCAGCAAGCCCATGCGCACGATATGCTCTTCTTCGGCCGCGCGTTGCCGCAAGCGGGCCAGCTGGGCATCGCCGGTACGCAGGTTGGTGGTAATGCGCATGATGAAGACGACCAGCAAGGCGGCATTGATGAAAAAGCAGAGCACCATGCCAGTGACGTACAACTCGGCGAAATCATGCGCGGGTCCGAGCAGCTCACGCAGAGGTTTGGCAAAGCCGGCAAGGCTAAACAACGAAACCGTGGTGATGGCGACAATGGTCCAGGTGGACCAGGCCCGCAGCAGCACCGCACTGATAATGACTTGCAGCAGATAGAGCGAGGCAAAGGGATTGGTGGTGCCGCCGCTGAAGTACAGCTGCGCCGTCAGGCTGGCCACGTCCACCAGCAGCGCAAAGAAAAGGTGACCATTGCTGACTGCCCTGCCCTTGTTCCACCACCACTGGCTGCCCAGGTTGAAGAGAATGAGGCAGGCCAGTACCGTCAGCATTTGCTGGAGCGGCAACTGGATTTCCATGATGAAGCTGACCCCGAGGATGGTCGTGACCTGCCCGGCCACGGCGATCCAGCGCAGGTGGATCAGCTGCAGCATGTTCTTGTGGCCGGCCGTCTTGCCAAAGCTGGCAGCCATGCCCGACCATCCCTTCATGCCGATGCGCTTTTCGATTGTGTCAGTGATCCCCGCCATCTTCCCTGTCTTGACGTCGCCGGCGCAAGTCGCGCGCTACCCAGAACGCAGCCACGGCGACCATCAGCGCAAGGGCATACCAGGTAAGCGCATAGACCAGATGGTTGTTACTGAAAGAAACCACCGTCAGGCCGCCAACGGGCCGTGCGGCGGCGCCCTCGCCAGGCGCTGCATATGCGGAGGCGCTTGCCGCATCCGCATCCACGAAGTATGGCGCAACTTTGGAAAGTCTGCTGGCTGTGGCAATTGCCTCGACGTCACGGGAATACCAGCGCCCGTTGGCCGGGTCGTTCATGCGCAAAAAACCGCCGCCCGGCTCGCTGATGCGCAGCAGTCCAGTAACGGTAACAAGTGCCGGCGGCGCATCCGCGTCGTCCGTGGCAAGGCCCTTGCTGCCGCGGTCAACGTCACTGCGTCCGCCCTGCGTAAGGACGGGAATGTAGCCGCGGTTGACCAGGACGATGATGCCGTCGGCTTGCCGCAGCGGCGTCATCACCCAGTATCCCGCACCCAGTGCAGTTGCCGCCTGGACGCGCACGGCGCGATCGTGCAGATAGACGCCGCTGATGCGCACCCGGAGGTATTCATCGGATGCCGCCGTGATCTGCGGCCAACGCGCCGGTCCCGGGGGAGCGTCCGGCTGTGCATGGATGCGTTGCTCGATACGTTCGATGAGGGCATTTTTCCATTGCAGGCGTTGCACCTGCCAGGTGCCAAGCGCAACGAAACCCGTAAACGCAAGCGCCGCGCAGACGGCGAGCGTCAGGAGCGCGGCGAGAGAGCGTGATGGCGGGGCGGCGCCTTCAACAGTATCGCCGCCCTGCCCTGCGGGAATGGTCATTGCATATTATGCATCTGATGTGTGCCGCCGGGCGACATGCCCGGCATCATGTTGTGGTTCATGTGATGCATGACCCACAGGGAACCGGCCAGGACGATGATCAGGATGAGGGCAGTGAAAAGCAGTGCCATCATCGACCAGCCACCTTCGGTACGGAAGTTCATGTGCAGGAAATACACCATGTGGACCACCACTTGCACTGCTGCAAAGGCCATGACGACATAGCCGGTGGTGTCCGAATTCTCGAACACGTTGCCCATCACCAGCCAGAACGGGATAGCCGTCAGGATGACCGACAGCACAAAGCCTATCACATACTCTTTCAGGCTGCCGTGCGCGCCCTGCTCTTCGTGGCCGTCGTGGCCGTGATGGCCCTGGGCGTCGGAATGGTTGAGGTGTACTTCGCTCATGGCAAGACTCCCATCAGGTAGACGAAGGTGAAGACGCCGATCCAGATCACGTCCAGGAAGTGCCAGAACATGGACAGGCATTCCAGGCGACGACGATTTTCCGGGATAAGGCCGTGTTTCTTTAGCTGGAACATCAGCGTCACCAGCCAGATCACGCCGAAAAACACGTGCAAGCCATGCGTGCCGACCAGTGCAAAGAAGGCGCTCATGAAGGCGCTGCTTTGCGGACCGGCGCCGACGTGGATCAAATGCGCAAATTCGTAGAGTTCCAGGCCGAGGAAGGCCAGGCCGAACAAACCGGTAACGCCCAGCCACAGCATGGTGGCGCCAGTGCGCTTGCGTTGCGATTCCAGCATGGCGAAGCCGTAGGTGATCGACGAAAACAGCAGGAAGGCCGTGTTAATGGCAATCAGCTTCAGGTCGAACAACTCGGCGCCCGACGGCCCGCCGGCATAGTTGCGGCCCAGCACGGCATAGGTCGCGAACAGGCAGGCGAAGATGAGACAGTCGCTCATCAGGTACATCCAGAAACCCAGCCTGGTGCCGTTTTCCGGATGATGCTCGCGCACGTAATAGCGCTCGCTGGCGGCGGCGCTCAGGGCGCCGGCATTGGTTGCAGTGATCTCAGACATGGCTTTCCAACAGTCGTGTGCGGGCATTCTCGGTGCGGATGACTTCCTCCGCCGGAATGTGGAAATCGCGTTTGTAATTGAACGTATGGATGATGATTGCGACGACCATCACGGCGAAGCTTGCCGCCGCCAGCCACCACATGTGCCAGACCATGGCGAAGCCGAATACCGCGGAGAGCGCCGCGATGATGAAGCCGGCCGCGGTGTTTTTCGGCATGTGGATCGGCAGGAAGCCGGACAGCGGACGCTGGTAGCCGTTCTTCTTCATGTCAGTGAAGGCATCACGGTCGTGCACCACCGGCGTGAAGGCGAAGTTGTAGTCCGGCGGCGGCGACGAAGTCGCCCATTCCAGGGTGCGGCCGCCCCACGGGTCGCCGGTGACGTCGCGCAGGGCGTGACGGTTGCGGAAGCTGACATAGAACTGCACGATCATCGCACCGATGCCCAGCAGGATCAGGACCGCGCCGACGAAGGCGATGTTGAGCCAGATGGCCATGGCCGGATCCTCGATCTGGTTCAGGCGGCGGGTCGCGCCCATCAGGCCGAGTACGTACAGCGGCATGAAGGCGAGGTAGAAACCGATGACCCAGCACCAGAACGAGACCTTGCCCCAGAACTCGTCGAGCTTGTAGCCAAAGGCTTTCGGGAACCAGTAGTTGATGCCGGCGAACATGCCGAATACCACGCCGCCGATGATCACGTTATGGAAGTGCGCGATCAGGAACAGGCTGTTGTGCAGCACGAAGTCGGCCGCCGGCACCGCCAGCAGCACGCCGGTCATGCCACCGATCACGAAGGTCACCATGAAGGCGATGGTCCACATCATCGGCAATTCCATGCGGACCCGGCCCTTGTACATGGTGAACAGCCAGTTGAAGATCTTCGCGCCCGTCGGAATCGAGATGATCATCGTGGTGATGCCGAAGAACGAGTTGACGCTGGCGCCGGAACCCATGGTGAAGAAGTGATGCAGCCACACCAGGTAGGACAGCACCATGATGGCCGCAGTCGCGTACACCATCGAGGCATAGCCGAACAGGCGCTTGCCGCAGAAGGTGGCGACGATTTCCGAGAACACGCCGAACGCCGGCAGGATCAGGATGTACACCTCGGGGTGGCCCCAGATCCAGATCAGGTTCACGTACATCATGGCGTTGCCGCCGAGGTCGTTCGTGAAGAAGTTGGTGCCGAAAATGCGGTCGAGCGACAGCAGCGCCAGCACCGCGGTCAGCACCGGGAAGGAGGCGACGATCAGCACGTTGGTGCACAGCGAAGTCCAGGTAAACACCGGCATGCGCATCCAGGTCATGCCGGGCGCACGCATCTTGACGATGGTGGCGATCAGGTTGATGCCGGATAGCGTCGTGCCTACCCCGGCGACCTGCAAGGCCCAGATGTAGTAATCCACCCCTACCCCCGGACTGGCCTCGATGCCTGACAGCGGCGGGAAAGCCAGCCAGCCGGTGGTGGCGAATTCGCCGACGAACAGCGACACCATCACCAGCCCGGCACCCATGGCGGTCATCCAGAAGCTGAAGTTGTTCAGGAACGGGAACGCGACGTCGCGCGCGCCGATCTGCAGCGGGATGACATAGTTCATCAGGCCGGTGACCAGCGGCATGGCGACGAAGAAGATCATGATCACGCCGTGCGCCGTGAAAATCTGGTCGTAGTGGTGCGGCGGCAGGTAACCGGCCGATTCGCCCACCGCCAGCATTTGCTGGAGGCGCATCATGATGCCGTCGGCGAAGCCGCGCAGCAGCATGATGATGCCGAGGATCATGTACATGATGCCGATCTTCTTGTGGTCGATGCTGGTGATCCAGTCGCGCCACAAGGGGCCCCAAAGGCGGAACTTGGTTACCAGAGCAAACAGTGCCAGCCCGCCCAGAACCACGCCGACAAAGGTGGCGAGGATGATCGGGTCATGCGCAAAGGGGAAGGAATCCCCGTTCAGGCGCCCCAGAACGGGCGACGTCGTCATAACAGTAGGATCTTGCATGCTTACTCGTGTTCGGAATGGGAGGACGGGGCGTGCCCGGGTTGCGGGAGGCCTTGCGGCTGCGTTTTCTTCTGCAGCGCGGCGCGGATGCGGCGGGCATCATCGGCCATCATCTTGTCGAGGCAGACCGTGCCGGGCGCGACGCAGCGATTGACCGCGGCGTTGAACAGCCCCGGCGCGACCGTGCCGAAGCGGCGCACCGGCTCGTCGATGGTGGGCTTTTCCATTTCCAGGTAGCCGGCGCGGTCCAGGTGGCCGCCCCCTGCCCGGGTCTTTTCAACCCAGGCATCGAAATCGGCCTGGCTCACGCCGTGGTACTTGAAGCGCATCTGCGAGAAGCCGGCGCCGCTGTAATGCGCGGAAAAGCCGTCATACACGCCGATCTTGTTGATGACGCCGTTAAGCTGCGTTTCCATGCCCGCCATGGTGTAGATCATGCCGGCCAGGTCGGGAATATAGAACGTGTTCATCACAGTGGACGACGTCAGCTTGAAGCGCACCGGCACGTCCACCGGAGTGACCAGTTCGTTGACGGTAGCCACGCCTTGTTCCGGATAGATGAACAGCCACTTCCAGTCCAGCGACACCACTTCCACTTCCAGCGGCTTGACGTCGGCCGGAAGCGGCCGGCTGGCGTCGAGACGGTCCAGCGGCCGGTACGGGTCCAGCTTGTGGGTGGTAATCCAGGTAATGGTGCCGAGAATAATGATCAGCAACAGGGGCACGCCCCAGATCAGCAGCTCCAGCTTGGTCGAATGATCCCATTCCGGATCGTATTCGGCTTCGGCCCGGGCGCTGCCCTTGCGGTAACGCCAGGCGAACAGCAGGGTATAAAAAATCACCGGGACAACGATCAGCAGCATCAACCCGGTCGCGACCATGATGAGCTGCCCTTGCTGATTGGCGACGTCGCCGGCGGGATTCAGGAGGACGGTATCGCAGCCGGCCAGCAACATCAGCGAAAGAAGCGATAGTCCACGACGGGAAATTGAAGGGAACATGTAAAAAAACAATGATCTTGATCAAGAATCTTGTTAGTTTACAGTTTGCAATACAAGCAAGCGATTGGACATTTTGTCCCACCCTTGCCTTCGCCCCGGAAGGGGCTTACCGTATTGACACAATATAGCGCACTTAATGCGCAGTAACCTGGCTGCAAGCACAGTAACAAGGAGACAAAACCATGTCGATCATGACAAATGCACAAGGCCCTGCCCTGCCCCACGCTCATTCTTTCCATGCTGCCGGGACTAGCTCCCCAGGCGGCGCCGGTAGCGCTATCGACGTTGCCCCGGGTGACATCGCCGTTGGCGTGGTGATCGGCCGGGCATCGGAATACTTCGATTTCTTCGTCTATGCCATCGCCTCGGTGCTGGTATTTCCGGCAGTATTTTTCCCGTTCGTGTCGCGCCTGGAGGGCATGCTGTATGCCTTCGTGCTGTTTTCCTTCGCCTTTGTCGCCAAGCCGATAGGCACGGTTATCTTCATGGCAATCCAGCGCCGGGTCAGCCGGGAAGTCAAGCTGGCACTGGCGCTTTTCCTGCTGGGCACCTGCACGGCAGGCATCGCTTTCCTGCCGAGCTACGGTGATCTCGGCATCGCGGCGATCATCATGCTGGCCGTGCTGCGCATCGGCCAGGGCATTGCCCTCGGCGGCTCCTGGGATGGCTTGCCTTCCCTGTTGGCGCTGAACGCGCCCGCCGATCGCCGCGGCTGGTATGCCATGCTCGGCCAGCTTGGGGCGCCGGTGGGCTTCGTGGTAGCGGCTGGCTTGTTTGCCTGCCTGCTGTTCAGCCTCTCGGATGACGATTTCCTGGCATGGGGCTGGCGCTATCCGTTCTACGTTGCCTTTGCCATCAACGTGGTGGCGCTGTTTGCGCGCCTGCAGCTGGTGTCGAGCCGCGCTTATGCGCGCCTGCTCGAAGAGCGCGAACTGCAGCCGGTGCCGGTGCGCGAACTGGCGCGCCAGCAGGGACGCAACGTCGTCATCGGCGCGCTCGCGGCGCTGGCCAGCTTTGCGCTGTTCCACATGGTGACGGTATTCCCGCTTTCCTGGATTGCCATGTACGCTGACCGTCCGGCCGGCGATGTCCTGCTGGTGCAGATGGCCGGCGCGGTCCTGGCCGCGCTGGGCATGGTCGCTTCGGGCTGGATCGCCGACCGTGTCGGCCGCCGCAATACGCTGGGCAGCCTGGCCGCCCTGATCGGGTTGTTCAGCCTGCTGGTGCCGGTACTCATGGATGGCGGCGCGCTCGGCCAGGACATTTTCATCCTGATCGGATTCGCCCTGCTGGGCCTTTCCTATGGCCAGGCGGCAGGCACGGTCACGGCGAATTTCCCGGCGCGCTTCCGCTATACCGGCGCTGCCCTCACCTCGGACCTGGCATGGCTGGCGGGCGCCGGCTTTGCGCCGCTGGTGGCGCTGGGGCTGTCTGCAAAGTTCGGACTGGCGGCCGTCAGCCTCTACCTGCTCTCGGGCGCCGCCGCCACGCTGCTTGCGCTGGGCCTGAACCGCGCGCTCGAGCGCAACGACTGAAAGAGGACTGCAGCGCGGAACTGCTCATAAGCATTGCTCATGGTACTCCGGCGAAGCCGGAGTGCGCATGCATTGGCGTGCGAACGCCATCTTGGTAAGCGCCTGTCGCGATGACAGCAGCATCGCGATCACCTCTTGCGCATGGCGCAGCAGCGCCGGATGGCATGCATCGCGTGGATGCAGGCCGAGACGCACCAGCGGCGCATTGCGCAGCAGCTGCCGCAGCACGTCGACCAATAGTGGGGACAGCCGGCGCCCTATACCATTGCGCGTAGTGTAGAACAGCGCGGGCGACAGCAGCGATTGCACCGGCGCCAGGGTATGAAAGCGTCCCAGCGTGGTCGTGTATTCTAACGGTGTTGCCCGCAGCGCCGCCCAGGAGCCGGCACTCAATAGCCATGCCGGCGCAACGAAGCCACTGACGGGCCAGTTGCGCTGTCGAAACCATGTCAGGCCGAGTTCCAGGCGACGCGCAGCCTCGACGCTGCCCAACGCGGAGAATTCCCCCTCGCCAGCAGTAAAAACCTTGCGTGCAAAGCGTTGCTGCAAACCGCGCGAAGGCACGGCGCCGTCCAGGTGAGTGTAACCATGCAAGGCCAGCTCATGCCCTTGGGAAAGAAGATCTTCCAGTACGCGTTCGTAGCCATTGAGAGATTCATCACGTCCGTGAAAACACGGGACCACCAGCAAGGTGAGCGGTATATTGCCGACCGCGCGCACGGCCCGCAGCAGCTGCCGGCAATCCTGCCACGTCGCCGGGGCGACGTCGTGAATCGAGACGCATAGCGCCCTAGCGACGGCCTGCGGCATAGGCGATCCTGGCCTCCATCTCGGCGCGCTGTCCGCTGCTCAGCAGGCTGCCATAGCGGCGCAGCAGCTGCGGCACGATACGATCCCAGTCGAATGTGTGCACGGCCTTGTTGCGGGCATTCGCGCCCAGTTGAGCAGGACCGGCGGCGAACACTGCCTCGATGCCTTCGCATAGTGCGCTCACGCTGCCGGGCGCAACCAGCAACCCGGTCTGTGCATCCACCAGCTCTGCAACGCCGCCGGCATGCGCACCGATCACCGGCAGACCGCAAGCCATCGCCTCCAGCACGACGAGCCCGAAGGTTTCGCTGTCTCCGGGATGCACGAGGGCGTCGCAACTGGCCAGCAGCTGCGCCAGAAGGCGGACGTCGCGCACGAACGGGATGAAGGTGGTCTGGCGCGAGCGCGGCAGCGCCTCGCCACTGCCGATGAGCACCAGGTGATAGGGCTTGCCAAGCCGGCGCACTGCCTGCAACAGCAAGTGCAGGTTTTTCTCCGGCGCGAAGCGACCGGCAAAGACCAGCAGGCGCGCATCCGGCGGCAGGCACAACTGCTCGCGGAATGTCGGGTCGCGCCGATACGGGCAGAATGTCCAGGTGTCGACGCCGAGTGGCTGGTGACGCGCTTCCTCGATACCCATGTCGGCCAGGCGCTGCACCATTGCCATGCTCGGCGCCAGCACCATGTCGTACTGGCGATAGAGATGACACAGATATTTTTCCGAGGTGCGCTGCGCCAGTGCGCCGAACCTGCGGCCGATCACGCGCGGCATATCGGAATGGTAAAACGCCACGACCGGCACATTCTGGCGACGCTTCAGACGCAGCGCCGCCCAGGCGCTGTGGCAGGCATCACCGGCCTCGATCAGATCCGGCTGCAGCCGCGTCAGGGCCGAGGCCATTGATTCGACGCTCCAAGGCAACCGGAATGCCGGCAACCCTGGAATCATCAAGCCCGGGGTAGCCACCACCCCGCGCGGACCACCGGCCGGAAGCTTGCTGGAACTGACAATGGTATGAAAGATATTGCCGCGACGGGCGAGCCAGCGCGCCTTCGCGTTCAGGTAGGAACTGACGCCGCCACCTTCTGCAGCGTAGAACATCGTGATGTCGACCAGGTGCACGTTATGTGTTTGCAGTAAACATAAGAAAAGATAGAGCATGGGCGAGCATGCTCGATTGAGGTGGCTCAAATCGACTTGTCTGCACGTTTTTCCATGGACACGACAGCGTGAAATTGCGCTTGTGCCATGCTTCAGCTATTCCGTGCGGCCGTTACCCGCTTTTGCGACCGCTCAGTATGAAAGGCGCGCATTAAGACATGCTTGCGCTGACCGGGAGCGCGTGCTCGCGGCCCGATCACAGGGAGCGACCCATGGACACCAGCGGTAACTGGCATCTGCGCAATTTCATCGTCGTCACTGTCGCTGCCGCATTGCTGCTGGCGGCATTGGCCGGCTTCCGCAGCCTGCATCAGAGCGGTGCTGTGGCCGGCATGGCCGGCGTGCTGCTGTTGCTGACAAAGGTTTTCGCCAAGCTGTTGCCGCTACTGCTGGCAATGACCGTCGAACTGGGCCTGTCTGCCGACAGGCGGCAGTGCCTCGCGCGCCTGTTGCGCTGGAAAAGGTCGCGTGTCGTCGACCTGTATGCCTTCGTTCTCAGCCACCTGCACAAGATCGTGGCAATGCTGGGCCTGGTATTTACCTTCGGCTTACCGATGCTGATGGATCGCCTCATCCGCGCCAACATCCCCGAAGGCTTCAGCCTTTTCGGGCAACTGCGCGAACTTGCCGGCTATCCTGCAGCCATGCTGGCCTTCGTCCTGATCGCCACCTTCTTCAACTACTGGGAACACCGAATCTGGCACAGCCGCGTGCTCTGGCCTATCCACCGCTTCCACCACTCGGCCACCGAATACAACGTACTCACCGAAACGCGCAAGCACTTCACCGAGACGCTGCTGACGCCGCTTTTTTTCACCCTCCCCCTCGCCTTGCTGGGCGCGCCGCTCGAGTTCGTGACCGGCTACCTGACGCTGGTGCTTTTTCAGGGCTTCATGAATCACACCGACCAGGACATCTCCTATGGCTGGATCGGCCGCAACCTCTGGTGCGATCCTCTCTATCACAAGCTGCATCACTCAAGTGCGCCTGAACACATGAACCGCAATTTCTCCGGAACCCTGCCAATGTGGGACCACCTGTTCGGCACCCATGCACGCTCCACGCCTATCGCCGCAGTCGGCGTCGGCGATATGCCGCATTACGAATCCATGCCATTCTGGAGAATATACCTGGAAGACCTACGCGAATTCGCTGCCAACCTGTTCGGTCTGCTGCAGACGCTTTTCCGGTCGAGACAGGCATCTTCCTGCGATGCCGGCCCCGAAGGCCTGCAATGAAACTCTTCCGGTTTGCATCTATACGGCAGAACAGACTGTTTCAGGCGCGCTGTTCCGGCACAGGATCCTGTATGCCATCCTGTTCATCCATGGAGGACTTGATGACGGTTCCGTTCGGCTGCGGGCTGGTATGCAGGGATTGAACCGCCTGGAGGAATTGTGGCTCCAGCCGGTCCCAGAGATATTGCCTGCCGCTGTCATGGGCATGCACGCGCATTTTTTCCAGCACATGCGACTGTCGCGCGAGTTCGCGGATTGCATTGCCAAGGCTGAAACTGTCGTACTTGAATATCAGGCCATTGAAGCCGGAGGCAATGTACTGGGTATGGGTGCGGATATCGCTGGCCAGCACCGGCAGGCCGGCAGCCAGATATTCGAACAGCTTGGTGGGTGGATTGAAACGCCACCAGGGCTGGTCTTCCCAGAGACATAGACCAGCATCCGCATTCCTGAGGATATCCGGGATTTCCGTGCCGCCGACCCGTCCGCAAATGCGCACGCTGGCTGATATGCCCAGGCGCGAGGCATAGCGCCGGCAGTAGTCGATTTCCGCATCGTCCGCCCCGACCATGGTCAGGTGCGCGAGCAACTGCCCGCGGTTGGCCAGGCGCATTGCTTCCAGCATGATGTCACGTCCACGTGCCTTGCTCACGGTGCCGACGTACACCAGGCGCAGCGGGCCTTTTTCTGCAGGTCTGGGCGGCGCCGGCCTGTCCGGCGCGAATGCCTTGTCGACGCCCATGTAGATCAGGCGCACGCGCTGGGGGTCGCATCCCCATTCCAGCAAGTCGTCGCGATGCGCCTCGCCGATGGGCATGACCAGCGTAGCGCGCCGCGCCGCCTCGAAAAACAGCCAGCGCATCGCCAGCTTGCGCATCAGGCGCTTGAAAGCGGGGTGCGCCGGCGGGGCCGCGGTAAAGCGGCTGGGATGCTCGTTCCAGTAGAGCGCCGTCGGTGTGCGGCCGAGCAGCCAGGTCATCGGCGCCATCAGTGAATGCAGCAGCACCACACAGGCAGGTTTGCGAGCGCGCACCAGCCGGGTGCAGTCGAGCATGTACTTGAACCAGCCCCTGCGCCCTTCGCCATTTGGCAGGACGACATACTCCACGCCTTCGACGTGCAACTCTTCCTGGACCAGTGACGCGGCGCTGACGACGGTCAGGCGATAAGCCCCCGCAAGTGTCTTTATACGGTAGGAAAAATCCAGAAATCCCGGCTGATCTGGTGCAAACCGCGTGAGGATGATGCAATCTGGTCGCATTCGGCACTTCACCGGGGGTGTGAGACAGGACAGGCGCCCCCCTTGACGCCCGCCCGTGCGGACAACCATATTTATTTTATGAAGCCTGAATTTGCCAAAGATGAGAAACCACAAACATCCTTGGAGATGGATGGACGCATTAAAAAATGCGCTGAGCTACGTCACGAATCTGCGCGACTGGCCGAATTACCAGCACTGGCCGAAATGCCAGCCGTGCCGATACCGTAGAAATACCGTACCCGCGACGGCAAAAAGAACTTCTCAATTATGATCGCTCTCGCCTTGTATAACTGTCATTTAGGCAACGCATAACAATAATAAATTTCATTACCAACTCAACACAATTCATTTAACAAGATTACAAGAGGAAACGATCCATGCGTCCGAACAAAACCCTGAAAACGATGCTTGCCGTGCTTGCTACCGGCGCATCGGCCTCGGCATTTGCGCTCACCCCGGGCAGCGGCACCTGGGTAAAGGAAACTACCCTGTTTGGCTTGGCTGATGCTTACACCTATGTGCCGAAGAACGCCGCGCCGCAGACGCTGGATGGCAAGCGCGCGCTGATGGTGACCCTGCATGGCTGCGCCATGAATGCCAAAGCCAACGTGATCGACAGGAAATACAACTGGGAAGATACCGCTGAAAAATTCGGCATGGTGGTGGTGGCGCCGACCGTGCCGGCCGGCACAACTTCGACCCGCAGCTACGCCGGCTGCTGGGACTGGTTCGGCGCCGGCCACAGCCGCAATACCCGCGACGAAGCCATCCTGATCAAGCTGATCGACGCCATCAAGGCGCGTCCCGAACTGGACATCGACCCGCGCCAGATCTACCTCACCGGCCTGTCTTCGGGCGGCGGCGTAGTGATCACGCTGGGTTGCGTGGCGCCCGACTATATTGCCGGCATGGGCATCAATTCCGGCCCGACCCTGAATACCGCCGCCAACGCCGGCGTCGGTTCCAAGGCCGGCCGTACGCCGCAGCAGGTAGCCGCCGACTGCAAGAACTATGCAGGCGCGCACAGCACCGCGCTGCAAACCCAGATCACCTCGGTGGTGAACGGCACCAGCGATTACGTCGTCGACCCGACCCATAGTCACGTCAGCCGCGACGGCATGAAACTGGCCTATGGCGCCACCCACAGCGCTGGCACCTTTGATGAAGTCAAGAGCAAGGGCGCGCTGTGGCAAGACAGCGCCAGCAAAGTCCGTGTTTCCTACATTGAAGCAACCGGCATGGGCCATGCCTGGCCGGCGGGCGCCGGCGGCGCCGGCGGCGGCACCTACGTCGCATATACCCACCTGAACTACCCGGCGTATGTGACCAAATTCTTCTTCGACAACAACCTGCGCGTGCCGCGTGACGGTTCGACCACGACCACCACGACTTCGTCTTCGTCCTCCTCTTCGTCATCGTCTTCGTCATCTGTCCTCCTCTTCGTCGTCGACTTCGTCGAGTTCGTCTTCCTCGTCCTCGAGCAGTTCGTCGACCAGCAGTTCGTCCACCTCCTCCTCGAGCAGCAGCACGTCGAGCACGTCCTCGACGACACAGCGCGAGATCGATCCGGCCTGCACCACTGCCAGCAACCTGGCGCACGTCATGGCAGGCCGCGCCTACAATTCGTGGGGCGTCGCCCGCGCGGTCGGCTCGGGCCAGTACCTCGGCTTCGTGAACACTTTCACGAGCACCTCGCTGCAGAAGACGGGTCCGTACACCTACGTCAAGGTGGCAGGCTGCTAAGACAGGAAATCTGTGCAGCGCCCGTGGCGGGCGCGCCATTGAAAAGCCCCGGCTGGTGCCAGGCGGGGCTTTTTTTCGTGACCGGCGCCGGCTTGCGCTGGCCGGGCACGGCGGTTTCGGTTTCCGGCCGTATCAGGCGCCGAAACGCTGCGCGATCTCGTCGCGCGTTTTCAGACCGGTGACATCGCCCGGCATGATCAGCACGCTGACATTGCCGATGACGCGGTTGCGATACAGGTCTTCATGTGCCTGCGGCAGCTCGTTGTAGGCGTAGGTGCGGCTGTTGACCACGCCGATCTTGCGCCTGGTGATCAGGGTATTGGCCTGCCTGCAATCCAGGAAATTGGCATAGTGCGAACCGAGGATGCGCTTCTGGTGCATCCACAGGTGGCGCACGTCGAAGGTCAATTCATAGCCCGTGGTGGCGCCGCAGATGACGATGCGGCCGAAGCGCGACGCCAGGAAGACCGATGTCGCGAAGGTTTCGCGTCCGACGTGCTCGAACACCACGTCGGGGGAGCGCCGCTTGCCGCAGATTTCCCAGATCCGCTTGCCGATGGCTTTCATCATCTGGTTGCGGCGGGAGTTGTTGGCAGTGGTTTCGTAATGGTTGAAATCATCGTCGGTGACTTCATAACCCTTGAATTCGGTGCGATTGATGTAGCCGATCGCGCCCAGCTTCATGCAGAAGCGGCCTTTTTCCTCGCTCGACACGACCGCGATCGCATCGGCGCCCGCTTCGCGGCACAACTGGATGGCATAGCTGCCGAGACCGCCGGCGCCGCCCCAGACCAGCACCAGTTCCCCGGCCTTCACCTGCGCCTGGGTATGCAGCATGCGGTAGGCGGTGAAATAAGTGAGGATGTACGAAGCCGCATCTTCCCAGGTCAGGTGCTGCGGCTTGGGCAGGATTTGCTGCGCCTGCGCGGCGACGAACTGGGCATAGCTGCCGTCCGGGGTTTCATAGCCCATGATGGCGTGATTGTGGCTGCTCATCGGGTCGAACGACGTAAAGTTCGGATTGTCGAGGCCGCCGTTGCCGTGCTCCAGGCACTGCTTGAAGCAGGTAACGATGACTTCGTCGCCGACCTTGCAGTTCTTGACGTTCTTTCCTACCTGCCAGACGATGCCGGAGGCATCGGAGCCGGGCACGTGGTAGTCGCGGTCGTGCAGGTTGAACACGCTGATGGGCTGACCCAGGCCCGCCCAGACGGTGTTGTAGTTGACGCCGACCGCCATGACACGTACCAGCACGTCGTTGTCGCCGATTTCCGGCACGGGCACGATGCGTTCGACCAGGGCCTGCAAGGGTTCGCCGAAACGGTCCTTCTCGATCACCCAGGCATGCATGCGCTGCGGCACGATGCCGATCTCGCCGTATTCCTGCAGGCTGTAGATTTCCGGCGCAGCGCCGGCAACGGAGGCATTTTTCAGTATCGCGGACATGGATCACTCATCCAAAAAAGTTGCCAGCGTCTGCTGGGGGGCGGCGGCAATCGCCGCCAGGTTGCGCCGGTAACGGTCAGCCAGTTGCTCGATATCCTGCTCCCTGAAACGGCTGCGGTCGAATGCCAGTCGCACCCAGGTCTGCTCTTCCGGCACCACGAATACGCGCAGCGGGAAATGCCAGCCATCAGCCCAGCTTGCGCCGATGGCGCGAATCGGCAAGTCGCCTTCGCCGGATTGCGCGCGCGGGATGTTTTCATAGATGAAATTGCTGGAGTAAAGCGCCTCCGGCGCAATCGCTTCGCCGGCGCCCGCTTCACCTGCCAGCGCCGCCAGCCGTGTCAGCGTCAGGCTGCTGTGCGCCTGCGCATTGGCATTGGCCTCGTGCACCGCCAGCAAAAGCTCGGTGACGCTGGCAGTCGCCGGCACCGATACCCGCAGCGGCAAAGAATTGGTGCACTGGCCGACGATTTCGCCGATGCCCTCGTAATCCACGCTGCGTCCGTGCACGGTGGCGCCGTAGACGATGTCGCCACTCCGACCCAGCTGTGCCAGCGACAGCGCCCACGCCGCCTGGTAGACGGCATTCGCGGTGGTGCGGCTGATGCGTGCGCACTCCTGCACCTGCTGCAGGGCGTCGTTGTCCAGCACGAACTGCCGTTCGCCATAGGTATCGGCGCCGGCAGGCAGCAACGGCGTCGCGGAAATCAGCGAGCGCAAGGGATCGGCATGGCGGTAGCCGGCAAACACGCTGCGCCAGTAGGCTTCGGCCGCCGCGGCCGGCTGTGCAGTCAGCCAGTCCAGGTAACGGCCGTAGGCGCCGTCGCCGGCCATTTCCGGCAGTTCCGTCCCCATGCCGACGGCTGCCAGGCAGGCCATCAGGTCGGCGCTGATCAGGCTCGAAGTCCAGCCGTCGAGAATGATCTGGTGCTGCGACATCAGCACCGCGAAGCGCTGCTGCGCCGGCGCCAGCACGATGTAATGCAGGCGCAAGGCCGGCGCGCGCCCCAGGTCGTATGGCGTGGTGCGGTCGCGCGCCATCAACTCCTGCAGGGCTGCCTGCTGGCTGACCGCATCCAGCTGCGAATAATCGAGCACGTTGATGCGGAAAACGGCGCTGTCCAGCACCACCTGCACCGGTTCGCTGTCTGCATTTTCGATGAAGCAGCTGCGCAAGGGCCGATGGCGCGCTACCAACGCCTGCCATGCCTTTTCCAGCAACTCCGGCGCCAGCGGGCCTTCCATGACCGACAGCGCCTGCGTGACGTTGCCGTGCCTGCCGGCGCGGAAGCGGCGGTAGATCTCGGCCTGCAGCGCAGTCAGCCCGTGGCATGCCTGCACCTGTTGCGGCTGGATGCCATGGCGTGCCAGCACGCCGGCTTCAGGCACGGCCATCGCGCCCTGTTGCGTTGCCTGGGTGCCGCTATCGGCCTGCGCGGCGGAAGACGCAGCCCCGGTACGCTGCGCGGATTGCGCAATCTGCGCGATGGTCGGCGTGGTAAACATTTGCTTCGGATCGATTTGCAATCCCATCTTTTTGGCCTGCACCACGATCTTGACACCCAGCAGGGATTCGCCGCCCAGCTCGAAGAAATTGTCGTGTACGCCGATGCGGTCGATGCCGAGCGTGTCCTGCCAAATCCCCACCAGCAGCTTTTCTTCCGGCGTCGACGGCGCCACGTACTCGCTGGACAGGCTGGGCCGCTCGTAGAGCGTCAGGTCGGCATCGATGCCTGCCGTGCCTTCTTCCATGCCCTGCGCCGCGTCATTGTCGCTGCCCATGAGCACATCGGCCAGTTGCCGGTTCTTGCGCCGCAGTTCGAGCAGGTCCGCAGTGGCGACGACCACGCGGGGGTTGCCGCTGCGCAGCGCGCGGTGAATGACCTCGATGCCTTCACGCGGCAGAATCGCGCCCTTTGCCTCGCGCAGGCGCTGCTGCAGCACCGGGTCGTTCTGCGCGCGCGCGCTTTGCTGCGGCGTACTCCAGATGTCCCAGTCGATCGCCAGGTAGCGGCTGCCCGGATTGCCGCCGGCCGCCATGTGCGCCTGCGCCAGCGCGTCCAGGTAGGCGCAGGCGCCGATGTAGCCGGTCAGGCCATAGCCGGTCGTGGCGACCGACATCGACGAGCACAGCAGCACCAGTTCTGGCGCATCTGCGGCCAGCGCCGCCAGAAGGTTGCGCGTGCCGCGTACCTTGGGCGCCAGCACCGCTTCGATCACTTGCCGCGAAGTTTCGCGCAAGGGCACGAATTCACCATAGCCGGCGCAATGCACCAGGCCATGGATGCGGCCGTCCCAGGCAGCGCGCACCTGCGCCAGAGCCGCTTCGATCGAGGCGGCCTCCGCCACGTCCGCCTGCACCAGCATGACTTCCGCGCCGGCGGCGCGCAAATCCATGACGGCGCGGATCTGCGCCTGCACCAGCGCATCCGCGCCCTCTTCCGCCAGCAATGCCTGCCATTCGCTCTCGGCCGGCAGGCCGGCGCGCTGCAGCAGCGCCAGGCGCGGCCGGCACGGCAGCAGCGCCTGCGCATGCGCCATGCCGACGCCGCCCAGGCCGCCGGTGACGACATAGACGCCGTTCTGGCGCAGCGGCAGATCGCCAGGCGCCGCAGACGCTGTTGCCAGACGCGCGTAATCCTGCACGAAGCGCAAGCCATGGCGCCAGGCGACCGTATCGCCACCGTTCACCCGGGTCGTCGCGTCGGCAATCTGCGTCAGTTCATCGCAGATTCTTGCGCCCGCGATGGCATCGGCGCCGCCGGCAGGATCGATGTCCAGCGCGCCAAATCGCAGGTTCGGGAATTCGTACGGCATGACCCGCGCAGGGCCGTCGAGCAGCGCCTGCATGCAATCGACCTGCTCGCCTGCCAGCACGGCATGGCGGCCGCGCGTCAGTGCCAGGATACTGAGCGCATCGTCATGGCCGCATGTCGCCAGGGCCTGCGCCAGGTATACCAGGCTGAGCATCGAGGCAGTCTGCGCCGTTTCATCTTCCGACGCCGTGACCAGGCTCCAGCAATGCAGAATGCTTGCCGGCAGCAGACCCTGCGACTGCATATGCTGCAGCAGCCTGCGGTAATCCGCGGCGCTGGCCGGATCGATCCGCAAAGCGGCATCGCCGTTTGCGGCAAACCCCTCCCCCGCCGCCACGGTAAAGACCGTTGCGCCGCGTTCGCGCAAGACGGTCGCGGCTGCCTCTCCGTAGCCGCGCCGGTCGAGGAAAACCAGCACCGGCTGGCCGGCATCCGCGGCACGGTTACGCTGGTCCGATGCCAGTTCCTGCAGACGCCATGTCGGCTGCCATAGCCAGTCGGCCGGTGCCAGCCGGGTTTCCACGGAAGCCTTCGCCTTGCGGTTTTCAACCCAGTAGCGCTTGCGTTCGAAGGGATAGGCCGGCAATGGGATGCGCTTGCGCTGCTCGCCGGCGTGGAAGGCGCTCCAGTCGGGCGCGACGCCGGCCAGCCATAGCTTCCCCAGCGTTTCCAGCAGGTGGCACTGGTCGTCCTTTTCCTCCTTTACATGCCGCAGCGCATTCAGCAGCACTGCCGGCGATTGTGCCGGCAACTGGCTGCGCACGAAGCTGCACAAGGCGTTGCCGGGACCGACTTCGAGGAATACCGCATTGTCATCCTTGAGCAGCGTCGCGACGCCGTCGGCAAAGCGCACGGTCTGGCGCAGGTGGTTTTTCCAGTAGGCTGCCGTGGCGATCTCGGCAGGATCGGCCCAGTTGCCAGACATGTTGGAAATGAATGGGATCGCCGGCTTGCTGAAGCGGATCGTCGCGAGAAATCCGCCGAACTCTTCCAGGATGGGCTCGACCATGGGCGAATGGCCGGCGGTGTCGATCAGCAGGCGCCGATACTCGATCTGGCGCTGCTCCAGCAATTTCTCGAAGGCCTGCACCGGTTCGTAACGCCCTGCGACGACGCAGCGGCCGGGATCGTTGACGGCGGCAATCGAGACGCCGTCGATCAGCAGTTCCCGCACCTGGTCTGCCGGCAGGGTCACGCTCAGCATGCCGCCCTTCTCGATTTTCTCGAACAGCGCGCCGCGGCAGCAGATCAGGCTGACCGCGTCTTCCAGGCTGAACACGCCGGCAATGCAGGCGGCAGTATATTCGCCCAGGCTGTGGCCGATCAGCGCATCCGGCTGCACGCCCCATGACATCCATAGTTTTGCCAGGCTGAATTCAACGGCAAACAGCGCGACAAAAAAATTTTTCGGCTTCTGCAGCAGCGCGGCATTTTCTTCGGCATGTGCGGCATCGGGATAGAGCAGCGCCGCAAGGTTCAGCCCCATGCGGCTTTGGAACAGCCTGGCGCAGGCATCGAACTGCTCACGAAAGACGGGTTCCTGCAGGTACAAGCCGCGCGCCATGTCGACGTGCTGGGTGCCGCCGCCGGGGAACATGAACACGGTTTTTTTCGGCTTGTCGCCGGCACGCCCGGTGAAGCCGCGGCCGACGGCAACCTGGTCCGCGGCCCTGGGCGGTTTGCCATCCTGCAGCACGAACGCGCGCCGGAAGGTGAAGGCTTTGCGCCCTGCCTGTAGCGTCCAGGCAGCGTCGGCGAGCTTTTCATCGGCGGCATTCTTCATCCAGCCAGACAGGTTCTCGGTCATGCGGTCCAGTACTGCGGGCGTCTTTGCCGACAGCAGCAGCAATTGCCATGGGCGGCTTGCCGAGGATGCGCTTGCCGGCGGCTCTTCCAGGATGATGTGTGCATTGGTGCCGCCGATGCCGAGCGAACTCACCCCCGCCCGCGCGGGATACTCGCCCGCCTCGATGCGCTCAAGCTTGTCGACCACGTAAAACGGGCTGTTGCCGATGTCCAGCTTGGGATTGGGCGATTCGAAATGCAGGCTTTCCGGGATGACCTTGTGCTTGAGCGCGAGCGCGGCCTTGACGACGCTGGCGACGCCGGCAGCCATGCCCAGATGGCCGATATTGGTCTTGACCGAGCCGATGCCGCAATAGTTCTTGCGGTCGGTGCCCAGGCGGAAGGCGCGCGTCAGCGCCGTGAATTCGATCGGGTCGCCTAGTTCGGTGGCGGTGCCGTGCGCCTCGATGAAGCGGATGCTGTCGGGCTCGACGCCGGCCACGGCCTGCGCTTCGGCAATGATATTGGTCTGCCCGGCGATGCTGGGCGCGGTGTAGCCGATTTTTTCGGAGCCGTCGTTATTGACGGCGGAACCCTTGATGACGGCGTAGACGGTGTCGTTGTCCGCCAGTGCGTCTTCCAGGCGCTTGAGCAGCACGAAGCAGGTGCCGGCGCCGCCGACGGTGCCCTGGCCGCGCGCGTCGAAGGCGCGGCAATAGCCGTCGGGCGAGCTGTAGCCGCCCTGGTGGTAGATGTGTCCCGTGCAGTTCGGCGTGGTTAGGTGGGAGCCGCCGGCCAGCGCCATTTTCGATTCGCCATTGAGCAGGCTCTGGCAGGCCAGGTGGATGCAGACCAGCGAAGTCGAGCACGCCGTGCCCAGCGAGATGCTGGGGCCGTTCAGGTTGAGCTTGTAGGATATCCGCGAAGCGAACATGTCCTTGTCGATGCCGATCTGGGTGTCCAGTGCGTCGCCCGCGGAGGTGGCTTCGTCGCCCTTGAGCAGGTTGAAAATGAAATACGTGCTCATGTGGACGCCGGCGAAAACGCCGACGCTGCCCTTGACCGACTCCGGCGTGTAGCCGGCATGCTCGAGGGTTTGCCATGCGATCTCCAGCGCGATACGGTGCTGCGGATCGAGATTGGCGGCCTCGCGCGGGTTCATTTCAAAGAAATGGGCGTCGAACTTGTCCTGGTCCGGGATGTAACCAGCCGCCGGCACGAAGTTGGGGTCGTCCAATGCCTGCTGCGACACGCCCATTTGTTCCAGTTCCTCGCGCGAAAAACGCGTGATGCAATCCGTCGAGCTGACCAGCCGGGTCCAGAACTCATCAACGTTGTCGGCCATCGGAAAGCGGCCGGCCATGCCGATGATGGCGATATCGTTGGTTGCCATCGTCGTCGTAGCTGTCGTCGTAATCATCCATTGCACTGTCTTTCATTGTTTGCATGTCTCTCTTTGCGGACTGCGGTGTTCAACGGGCTGGCCGGCGCTCGCGCGCCCGATTGCGCTTCTGCATCGCGGCACGCCTTTCCTGCCCCGCGCTGCGCGCGGCGTCGGCGCTGCTTGCGCCGGGCTGCGCGTCGCCCTGACCGTCCTGTTGCGCCAGGAATGCGGCCAGTTTCTCGATCGTCGTGGAATTGAACAATTCCACCATCGGGAATTGCACATCCAGCTGCTGCTGGATTTCATGATGCAGCTTGACGATCAGCAGCGAATTGGCGCCGACATCGAAGAAATTGTCGCGGATGCCGATCTGCTCCGGCGCGCCGAATACTTCGCTGGCGATACGCGCCAGGGTCTGCTCCATCTCGTCCCGGGGCGCGACTTTCTCGGCGCGCGCCACGCCGTCGGCGCTGCCTTGCAGGGAGCGGACATCGATGCTGCCATCGGCTTTCAGTGGCAGGCTGTCGAGCTGGACATAAACAGTTTCCACCGCCATGCCGAATTCGTCGCGCAAGGGCGTTGTCCCCAGTTCCCGCGCCATGCCCGTCTCGGTGGCGCTGAAGTAGCATTGCAGCGGCCGCTGGCGCAGCGCCGCCCCCGCCACCAGCCTGCGGATATTCGGACGGCTGTCGTCCAGGCCGACCAGACCCTGGCGCCAACCCTGCCACAACACCGCTAGCAGCGAGTTGAGCCCCTTGGCGAGGGGAATCGGCGTGAAACCGAGCGCGCGCGACAGCGCTTCCGCTTCGCGGTAGGCGCTGCCCATGCCGGTATCGTGCCACAGGCTCCAGGAAATGCAGAAGCTTCTGACTGCGGCATTGTCGGCGATGGCATCGGTAAATGCTTCCTGGTAGCGGCTGGCAATGCTGTAGGCAGCCATGCCGCTGCCGCCGAACAGCGCGTTCACGGACGAGAAATTGACCAGCACGCTATTGCTGCGCTGTGTGCAGAGACGATACAGCGCGCGCGTGCCGAGCGTCTTGGCCCGCAGCACATCGTGCAGGCTGTGGATGCTTTGTCCCGCCATGGCTTCTTCGTGCGCCTGGCCTGCCAGGTGGAATACGCCGGCGAGCTTGGCTTGCCATTGCCCTTCGGCCCGGTCCACGACCCTTTCAAGCGCGGCAAAGTCGCAGATATCGACGTCGGCGTAGGTGACATTGCCCAGCGCCGACAGTTCGTCCAACATGTCGCGCTTTTCCGGCGGCAGTTGCGCCAGCGGCGTGCGCCCCACCAGCAGCAGGCGCGCGCCGAACTGCTTCAGCAGCAGGCGCGCCAGGCCGAAGCCGATGCCGCCCAGGCCGCCGGAGAGCAGCCAGGCGCTGCCCGGCGCAATGGTAACGCCACCTGGCGCTGCTGCCGCGGCGGGCGCCTGGTGCTGCAGTCGCAACACGTGACGGCGGCCGTCGCGGTAGGCGACTTCGTCGTCACCGTGCGCAAACGAAGCCTCGCGCGACAGCAGCGCCGCATGGGCAGCCACGGCGGCCTCCACATCCTGCGGCGCAGCGCCGTCCGGCGGGGTGTCGAAGTCGACATGCGTGCAGCGCAACCAGGGGAATTCTCTGCCCAGCGATTTCAGCAAAGCGGGCGTCACTGCCTTATCTGGATTGAGCATGTCTTCGTTGCCGACTTTCTGCGCCGAACGCGCTGCCCAGATCCAGCGCAGCGGCGTTGTCGTGCCGCGTGCCGCCAGCGCCTGCGCCAGATACCATGCGGAATACATGCCGATCGCATCCGCCAGCGGCGCGCGGCTCAGCAAGGAATCCCTGGCAGCGCCGCTGTCATAGTCCCACAGGCTGATTACCCGGTCGACTGCCAGCGAACGCCGTTCCAGTGCCGCCAGCAGCTGTGCGTAGTGCTCCTTCATGCCCGGGTTGATGCGGAAACTGTCGCCTTGCTCCTGGAATGCCGCTCCCGCCGAGACAAGAATGATGTGCGCGCCGGCTGCGGGCGCCGGCAGGCTGGCGGCGCAGCCGCTGCGGTCCACGAACACCAGCGTCACGTGTGCGGCGGCATCGGCGGCTACGTCCCCGCTCAGTTGACGCGGCACCCAGCAGCGCGCGAAGAACCAGTCGGGCAGCGTGTTTTCGTTGCGCTCGGCGATATCCAGCGCCCGCAGCACCGCATCGTAATCGCCACGGTTGAATGCCATGGCCAGCCGGGACAGCTGGATCTTGCCGATTTCGGTCTTCGGTACCTGGTCTTTTTCCAGCGGCACCATGTACGAGGGATTGACGCCGATTTTTTCCATGACCGTGCGCCGCAGTTCGCGCATCACCGCCAGCAGCTTTTCACCCTTGCGCTCGGAATGGAAAAATATCGCCAGGCGGTCGCTGTCGTCGCCGTTGCGGCGCACTGCGCACGCGCCGGTGTACGACACCGTCACGCCAGGCACGGTTTCCACCGCTTCGGCGATCTCGTGACTGTAGAAATTGACGCCATTGATGATGATGATGTCTTTTTCGCGCCCGCTGATGGTGACTTCGCCGTTTTCGATGAAGGCAAGATCGCCGGTCTTGAACCAGCCGTCGGCAGTAAAGGCGTCGCGGTTGAGCGCGGCATCGCCGAGGTAGCCGCGCATGACGGTCACCCCGGATACCTGCAGGCGGCCGGACTGTCCTTCGCGCAAAAGCCTGTCGTCGTTGTCGACGATGCGCATGTTGACGCCGGGGATGGGCCTGCCCACGGAGACGAACACCGTGTCGTCGCTGCCGTAGGTCAGGGTCAGGCGCCGCGAGTAAGTCACGCCGGAAGAAATCTCCGACATGCCATACACCGGCCTGACGCAATCTTCGCCCAGTCCCGCTCCCTGCAGCAGGTCGATGAAGGTCTGGGTGGTTTTCGGCACCACCGCCTCGGCGCCATTAAGCATGAACTTCAGGCAGCTCAGGTCGAGCGACAGCTGCCTGACCTGCTCCTGCCGCTCCACGAGCAGCGCGAACGCGAAGTTGGGGGCCCAGGTCACGCCGATGCGGTGACGGTCGATCAGTTGCAGCCAGCGCAGCGGATCCGCCAGAATGTAGTCGGTATCGGCCTGCACCTGGGCAGCGCCGGTATGCACGTCGCGGATGTGGAAATAGATGATGCCGCCGACGTGGTCGAGCGCCATCCAGTTCAGCGACGGCAAGCCGGCGTGGAAGCCGTTCATCTGCACCGAGCCCATGCTGCGGCCGATCAGGTTGGCATGCGACAGTTGCACACCTTTGGGCAGGCCGGTGCTGCCCGAAGTCAGCATGATCAGCGCGACATCGCTGCTTTCGCCGCGGTGCAGTGCCGCCGCCGGCGGCAGCTCGTACATGGGGGCAATGTCATGCACGGAAAAATCGGCAATGCCTTCGATCTCGCTGATGTTGCGCACGCTATCGACGATTGCCGGGCCTGCCAGGACGATGGCCTTGTCCATCATGCGCCAGGCATGGGCAACTTTCACGGTCTGTGCATTGCTGCTGCGGTAATTGCGCGCAATGGCGATCGGCACCGGGACGAATCCGCCCAGCACACACGCCCAGAATGCCGTGATGAAGTCGGCGTTGCGCTCGAACTGGAAAATAACTTTGTCGCCCGTTTCCAGGCCGGTGGCACGCAACCCGCTCAGTACGCACTGCGCGCGATGCAGCAGCTCCGGATACGACAGCTCGTCGCCGGCGCCGTCAGCATAATAGAAGCGGATGCCGTGCTGCGGCTGCGTCATGGCCGCATGCACCAGCATATCCCCAAGTACTCCGGGACGATGCGGCGTATCGGCAATCGCTTCGCTGTCGATCAATGCCGGTGCCTGCGAAGTCGTGGCATTGCTGGCGCGCTGCGTCTTGCTGACTTGCGGGCCGGCATCGCGGTCGATGCCATGCCCTTCTGTAGGCAGCAGGTCGTACAGGTGCGATACGGCCTGCGCTTCCTCCGCTGCCTGTTCAAGCACGATGGCCTGGCGCACCTTGTCATTGCGCAGGATTTCCTGCGCCCATGCGGCGCGCGTGGCCTCGTTATGGACGGCCAGGCGCTGCAACTGGCGCACATCGACGGCGCCGTGGCGGGTCAGCGGGATTGACGGAACGCGCACGCTTGCCAGCAAGCCAGCGCCGTCATGGCCTTGAGATTCGAGCCATGCCGCGCACGCGACCGTGTCGATATCATCGCGCTCGCATGCCACGTAGGCTACCAGGCGATTGCCCTGCACGGCATGGCTACGCACGGCAACGTGGCAATCGTGAATGCCCGGCATGTGCAACAGCGCCTGTTCCAGCACGCGCGGATAGACCAGGCGTCCGTCGACCAGGGCGACGTCATGCGGTGCGGCGACGAGTTCCAGGCCACGCCCCGACTGGCGCCCCAGGAAGCCGGAAGGCAGCACATCGGCGCCGGCCGACAAGAGCTTCAGGCTGCCGATTGCGCCCGGCGGCACCGCCAGGCCATTGCTGTCGGCAAGAACATATCCGGTGGCCGTTGCCGCAGCAGCCAGATGCGGATACAGGGCCGCCAGCAACGGCTGTTCTTGCCACGCCAGCTGCTGCGGCTGCGGCGCCGTTGCCGCCAGCGGTAGCGCCGAAATCTGGCGCTGCGGATCCTCGGCAATTGCGCGCAACAGGCACATATAGGCATCGATGCAGGACTTGACCGTCTCTTCTCGCAGCAGGTCGGTGTTGTACTCGAAGCTTGCGCTCAGGCCAGCCTCGGTATTCAGCACTTCCAGCAGCAGGTCGAACTTGGAAGTCCGGTTCTCCAGCGGTTCTCCAACGATTTCGACGCCCGGCAGCGAAATTGTCGCATCCGGAAGGTTTTGCAGCGAGAACGATACCTGGAACAGCGGCGAACGCGAAGAATCGCGTTCCGGCAGCACAAGGTCGACCACCTTCTCGAACGGGATATCCTGGTTCGAGTAGGCTTCCAGCGTGGTCTGCCGGACCTGCTGCAGCAATGAGGCAAAAGCGGGGTCGCCATCCAGGTCGGAACGCAATACCAGCGTATTGGCAAAAAACCCGATCAGCGGCTCGATTTCCGGCCGCACCCGGTTTGCCACCGGCGTGCCGACGCTGATGTCGGTGTCGCCGGATATGCGCAACAGCATGACCTTGTAAGCTGCCAGCAAGGTCATGAAAAGCGTCGCACCGTGCCTGCTGCCCATTTCCTCCAGCCGCGCCAGCAATTCGGGCTCGACCGTGAAGCGCAAGCGGTCGCCGTTGTAGGTCTGGTTCTTAGGCCGTTCGAAATCCAGCGGCAGCGCCAGGGTCGCCTGGTCACGCAGCTTTTCCGTCCAGTACTTGCCTTGGCGCGCCAGCAAGGCGCCCTCCAGGTGTCCGATCTGCCATGCCGTGAAATCGGCATACTGCACCGGCAACGGCGCCAGCGCCGGCGCCGTGCCGCTGGCGAAGGCGCCATACAGCGCAACCAGCTCGCGTATCAGCACGCTCAGCGACCAGCCGTCGGCGATGATGTGGTGCATGTTGATGAACAGCCGGCACTCGTCGCTGCCGAAGCGGTACAACGCGACCCGCAGCAGCGCATCGGTTTCGAGATTGAAACTGGTCTCCAGCTGCCGGTCGACGTGGGAACGGAATTCCGCTTCCTTGTCGGCCTGCGTTTCCCCCTGCAGCGTTACATCCTGCATGGACCAGTCGATTGCCGCGTGAATTTTCTGCAAGCCGCGCCCTTCGCGGGCAATGAAATTCGTGCGCAGGATTTCATGGCGTTCGATCAGGGCCCGGAAGGCGTGCTCCAGCGCACCAGCATCCAGCGCGCCGGTGACCCTGTGCACGCTGGGCATGTGGTAGAAATTGCTGTTTTCCTCGTAGCGGTCGAGGAACCACAAGCGTTGCTGGGCATAGGACAGCGGCACCAGGTCGCGCTGCTCGAGAATAGCGATCGGTTGGTCAGCAGAGGCAATGCCGGCCGTGCTGACGGTTTCTGCCAGCACGGCGATGCTGGCATTCTCGAAGAACTGCTGCAGCGTCAGATCGATGCCGAACTCGGCGCGAATGCGCGACACTACTCTGGTGGCCAGCAGCGAGTGACCGCCGATTTCGAAGAAATTGCTGTGCACGCCGATGTCGCGCAGGCCAAGAATCTCTTCCCAGATCGCCGCCAGCTTGCGTTCAACGCCGGTGCGCGGCGCGACATTGTCCTCGCCGCCGCCCTCTTCGATCGGCCAGGCGTGCAGCGCCAGGCGATCGATCTTGCGGTTGGGGGTCAGCGGCATGGCATCCAGTCGGACGAATTGCGACGGCACCATATAATTGGGCAGGCGCTCGCCTATGCTCCTGCGCAACTCCGCAGCGCTGGCCGTGCCGGCATCCGCGCCGTCTGCAGCCAGCGTATAGAAGCTGACCAGGCGGGCGACGCCCTGTGCATCCTCGCGCGCCATGACGACGGCTTCGGCGATGCCGGGGATGGCGCGCAAGATATCTTCTATCTCGGTCAGTTCGACGCGGAAGCCGCGAATGCTGACCTGGAAATCCTCGCGGCCGATGAACTCGATTTCGCCATTCGGCAAATAGCGCCCCAGATCGCCGGTCTTGTACATGCGCGCGCCGGGCTGGTCCGAGAAGGGATTGGGAATGAAGCTCTTCGCGGTTGCCACCGGATCGTCGACATAGCCGGTCGCCAGGCCGACGCCAGCCGTGTGGATTTCCGCAATGACGCCGATCGGCACCTGCTTGAGGTTATGGTCCAGCAGGTACATCTGGGTATTCGGCATGTTCCTGCCGATGGTGAGCTTGTCGCCGATACGGTGATACTCGTACAGGGTCGAGCCGATCGACACTTCGGAATTGCCGTAAAGGTTGAGGAAGCGCACGCCCAGGCGCCGCCATTTTTCCGCGACCGCATCGTTGCACGGCTCGGCCGAGGAAATCACCACTTTCAGGCTGGCCGGCATGCGCTCGACCGGCATGGTCGACAGCAGGGACACCGGCCAGGTCACGTGAGTAATCTGGCACTCTTCCAGGAAATCGTAGAGCGGCTCGTCCGGCAAGCCTTGCCTGGAGGTGATGCTGTAGAGGGTGCCGCCCGGCACCCATGCCATGAAGGCGCCCCACAGGGCGATCGAGAAACTCAGGGAGGCGAACTGCAAGACCCTGCTGTCCGGCGTCAGCAAGGCGGCCTGCTCCTGCGCCACCGCCATGTTGCGGAAAGCGCGATGGCCGACCAGGATGCCCTTGGGCTTGCCGGTAGTCCCGGAAGTGAACAGGATGTAGGCCGAGTGGTCGGCGCTGATGCGCGCCGGATTGGTGATCGGCTGCGACTGGATCGCGCCCCAGCCGGTATCCAGGCAAATCACTTCCGCATCGCAATCGTCGTACAGGTGCGCCACGTGCGACAGCGTCAGGATGATTTTTGGCTTCGCCACTTCCAGCATGCGCGCGATGCGGTCTTTCGGATAATTGACATCCAGCGGCACATAGGTGCCGCCGGACTTGAAGGCGGCCAGCGCACCGATGCCGGCCCATGCCGAGCGCTCGACGCTGACGCCGACCCTGACTTCCGGGCCGACATTGCGGCTTTGCAGGAAATGGGCAAGGCGGTTGGCGCGCGCATTCAGCTCGGCATAGGTAAACCTGTCGTCGCCGCAGACATACGCCAGCTTGTTGGGGGTACGTTCGACGGCGCGCTCGAACAGGTGATGCATACACTCGTCCTGCGGATAAGGCACCGCGGTGTCGTTCCACTGCCGCACCTGCTCGGTTTCTTCAGCCGTGACCACGGCGAGTTTTTCGACCGGCGCCGTGGTGTCCGCGAGCGCTGCTTCGAGCACGGTCTGGTAATGACGCGCGATGCGTGCGACCGTTTGTTCGCTGAAAATGTCGGTGGCATACTCGATCACGCCACGAATGCCCGATTCATCCTCGACCAGCGAGAAATTCAGATCCAGCTTGGCGCTTTCCGTCTGCACCTCCAGCAATTCGCTGCGCAAGCCGGCAAAGCTGCCAGTCTGAGCCATTTGCTGGTTATGCAGGCGGAACATGACCTGGAATACGGGCGGCACGCCCAGGCTGCGTTCCGGTTGCACCGCCTCAACGACGCCGTCGAAGGGCACGCTGGCATTGCTGAACGCATCCAGCGCTTCATTGCCGACGGCCTCGACCAGTTGCTGGAAATTCTGCTTCGGATCGATGCGGCAGCGGATCACCAGGGTATTGGCGAAGCAGCCAATGAGGTTTTCGAGCTCCTTTTGCGGACGATTTGCCACGGCAGTGCCCACCGGGATATCGTCGGTGCGCCCGTAGCGCGACAGCAGGATGGCCAGGCCGGACAACAGCAGGTTGAACAGCGTGGTGTTGTGCTGGCGCGCATACTGCGACAGGCGCGCCGACAATGCGAATGGCAGCGTCATCGGCAGCGACTTGCCGCGGTAGCTCTGCACCGGCGGACGCCGGTAATCCAGCGGCAGGTTCAGCAATGGCGCCAGGCCTGCCAGCTTGTTTTTCCAGAATGCAGTCTGGCGCTCGTAAGCTGCGCCGACGACATTGCGGTGCTGCCATTCAGAGTAATCGCCGTATTGCAACGGCATCGTCGGCAGCGGATTACCGGCATCGGCAGCGAATGCGGTATACAGCTCGGTCAACTCGCGCACCAGGATGTTCAGCGACCAGCCATCGGCCACGACATGATGCACCACCAGGGTCACCACGTGGGTGCCGTCATCGACCTGCAACAAGCGGGCGCGGATCGGCAGTTCTCCGGCGAGATCGAATGCATGCAAAAATTCGGCCTGCACCGCCTGCTCCACTTCGGCGGCCTGCAATACCAGCACCGGCAAGTGAAAATGCGCCGCAGCGACGATTTCCTGCATTGGCTCGCCCGCTTCAACCGGGAAGCGCGTGCGCAGCGCTTCGTGCCTGTCGATCAATGCCAGGAAAGCGCGCTGCAGCGCACCATGGTCCAGCTTGCCATGCAGCCGCATGGCAAATGGAATATTGTAGGTGTGGCTGCCGCCTTCGAGCTGGTGCAGGAACCAGTAAGGCTTTTGGTCCAGCGACAACGGAATGGCGCCAGCCGCCTCGCGCTTGACAACCGGCGGCAATGCCTGGCTGTCGTCGGCAGTCTGCCCCGTCAGGAACTGCGCCAGCGACTCGATGGTATTGTGGATGAACAGGTCGCGGATTGCCAGCGGCAGGCCAAGCCCGTCGCGCACGCGTGCAACGACCTGCACCGCCAGCAGGGAATGTCCGCCAATCTCGAAGAAATTGCTGTGCACGCCGATATCGCGCAAGCCCAGCACTTCTGACCAGATCGCCGCCAGCGCCCTTTCCAGCTCATTACGCGGCGCCACATGCTGCACGCCCTGGCCATCGTCCGCCTCCGGCCGCGGCAATGCCAGGCGGTCGATCTTGCGGTTGGGCGTCAGCGGCATGGCATCCAGCCGCACGAACTGCGACGGCACCATGTAGCTGGGCAGCTTGCGCGCCACCAGCTCGCGCAATTGCGCCGCCTCGACACCCGCCCCGCCGTTCTTTTCGACATAGAAGCAGACCAGGCGCGCCACCTTGCTATGGTCGAGCTGGCTCACCACCACCACTTCGGCCACGCCATCGACGCCGCGCAGCAAATTTTCGATCTCGGTCAGTTCGACGCGGAAGCCGCGGATGCTGACCTGGAAATCCTCGCGGCCGATGAACTCGATTTCGCCATTAGGCAGGTAGCGGCCCAGGTCGCCCGTCTTGTACAGCCGGTCGCTGCCGGCGCGCGAGAATGGATTGGCAATGAAGCTGCTGGCGGTCGCCTCGGGGTTATTCAGGTAACACGTCGCCAGTCCGGCGCCGGCGGTATGGATTTCGGCGATGACGCCCACCGGCACCTGGCGCAGGCGCTTGTCCAGCAAGTACATGCGCGTGTTCGGGAATGCCACGCCGATGGTCAGCTTCTGGCCCACCTTGTGGTATTCGTACAGCGTCGAACCGAGCGACACTTCCGAATTGCCGTACATGTTCAGGAAACGCACGCCGCGCGCGGTCCATCTTGCCACCACGGCGTCGTTGCACGGCTCCGCCGACGAAATAATGGTTTGCAGGCTGGCAGGCATGCGCTCCACCGGCAGCGTCGACAGCAGGGACACCGGCCAGGTGGCATGGGTTACCTGCTCGCGCTGCAGCAGTTCGTACAGCGCCTCGCCCGGCAGCGCCTCGTCGCCGGCAACTGCGACCAGCGTTGCACCCGGCACCCAGGCCATGAAGCTGTCCCACATCGAAATGGAGAAACTCAGCGAGGCAAACTGCAGAACCCGGTTCGATGCGCCGTGCAATCCGGCCCAGCGGTGCGATTCCGCCATGTTGCGGAAAGCCCGATGCCCCACCAGGATGGCCTTGGGACGGCCGGTCGTGCCGGACGTAAACAGAATGTAGGCCGAATGGTCGGCGCCGATCGCCGGCAGATTATCGGCAGGCTGCGCCGCCAGTGTCGCCGCGATCTGGTCCACCAGCACGATCTGCGCCGGATTACCGTCAAAAAGCGGCGCAATGCCTTCGATGCTGAGAATGAAGTCGGGTTTGACCACATCCAGCATGACGTCGATGCGTTCCTTCGGATATTTGGGATCGAGCGGCACGTAGGTGCCGCCCGCCTTGAACACGGCCAGCATGCTTACGCCCGCCCAGGCGCTGCGGCCGACGCTGACGCCGACCTTCACTTCCGGACCGACGCCGCGATCCCGCAGCCAGTGCGCCAGGCGGTTGGCGCGCGCATTCAGCTCGGCATAGCTCAGGCGGTCCTCGCCGCAGAGGTAGGCAAGCTGTTGCGGCACGCGCGCGGCGCTGGCCTCGAACAGCTGGTACATGCATTCGTCCTGCGGATACGCCGCTACCGTGTCGTTCCATTGTTCGACCTGGGAAAACTCGTCCCGCGACAGGATGTTCAGGCTTTCCACCGGCGCGTCGGGGTCGACCATGGCGGATTCCAGCAAGGCCTGGAAATGCCGGGCGATGCGCATGACGGTCTGTTCGGTGAACAGGTCGGTGGCGTACTCGATCACGCCTTCCAGGCCCGCGGCCGTCTCGATCAGGGAAAAATTCAGATCCAGCTTGGCGCTGTCGCTGGCAATGCCGATGCGCTCGGCCGCCAGTCCGGCGAAATCGACCCCCTGACCGTTGCGCTGGTTGTGCAGGCGGAACATGACCTGAAAAATCGGCGGCACGCCGAGGCTGCGTTCCGGCTGGACGGCATCGACCACCATGTCGAAGGGCACGCCCGCATTTTCGTAGGCGCCGAACACCGTGGCGTTGACGCCCTTGACCAGCGCCGTGAAGCTCTGCTCCTGCTCCACCCGGTTGCGGATTACCAGGGTATTGGCAAAACAGCCGATCAGGCTTTCCAGTTCGGTTTGCGAGCGGTTGGCGATGGCGGTGCCGACGGCGATGTCGTCGCTGCGGCTGTAGCGCGACAGCAGCGCGGCCAGCCCGGCCATGAGCGTGTTGAAGAGCGTCGTGCGGTGCTTGCGCGCGAACTCGTTGAGGGCGCGGGTGAGTTCGAAAGGCAGCGCAAAACCGGCTTCGCGGCCGCGGAAGCTCTGCACCGGCGGACGCGGAAAATCGGTCGGCAGATCCAGCATCGGCGGCGCGCCCTTGAGCGTTTCCTTCCAGTATGCGACCTGGCGTTCGAGGCGCTCGCCGAGCAGGTGCTGCTGCTGCCACAGCGCATAGTCGCCGTACTGCACGCTCAGCGCTGGCAGCGGATTCGCCTGGCCGGCAGTGATCGCACCATACATCTGGGCCAGCTCGCGCATGAGGATATCCAGCGACCAACCGTCGGCCATGGTGTGATGCAACAGGATGGTGAGGACATGATCGTCTTCGTAAACCCGTTGCAGCGCTGCGCGAATCGGCAGATCGCGCTCGAGGTCGAGCAGGTAGCGCGCGTCCAGCTCGATTTTTTTGTCGAGCACTTCCTTGTAGCGGTTCTCCGTGCTCGTATCGATGTGCAGGATGAAATCGGCCTGCGGCAGCACTTGTTGCGCCGGTTGTCCGTTTTCCACCACCAGCACCGTGCGCAGGCTTTCATGCCGCGCAATCAGCGCGGCAAAGCTCTGCTCCAGCGCGGCCACGTCGAGGCGTCCCAGCAGGCGCATCGCCACCGGGATGTTATAGGTGGCGCTGCCTTCTTCCAGTTCATACAGGAACCAGTAGGATTGCTGCTCCAGCGACAGCGGCAGCAAGGCATGGTCGCCGGCACGCGGCTTCACCTGCGGCAACGAGGACGCTGCATCTGCGCCGGCATTGCCGGCCAGGCTGTCCAGACGCTGCGCCAGCGCGGCAATGCTGGTATAGACGAACAGGTCGGCCACTTTCATTTGCACGCCGAATTGTTCCTTGATGCGCGAGATGACCTGGATGGCCAGCAGGGAATTGCCGCCGAGATCGAAGAAATTGTGGTGCACGCCCACGCGCTCCAGCCCCAGCAAGCCGCACCAGATCGCCGCCACCGCTTCTTCGGCGGCATTGCGCGGCGCGACGAATTCCGCCTGCGCCATGCTGGCGATGTCGGGCGCCGGCAAACGCTTGCGGTCTACCTTGCCGTTGGGTGTCACCGGGAAGCATTCCATCAGCACGAATGCGGACGGAACCATGTAGGCCGGCATCGATTCCGCCAGGGCGCCGCGCAAGCCTTCCGGCGTTACCGCGGCATTGCCGGCAACGATATAGGCCACCAGGCGTGCCTGCCTGTCCTGATCCTTGTGCGCGACGACGGCGACATCCACCACGCCGGGCTGACGCGCCAGCATCGCCTCTATCTCGCCGAGCTCGATGCGGAAGCCGCGGATTTTCACCTGGTTGTCCAGGCGCCCGATGAACTCCAGGTTACCGTCGGCATGGCGGCGCACCAGGTCGCCGGTGGCGTACAGCCTGTCCTCGCCGAACGGGTTGGCGACGAATTTTTCCAGGGTGAGTTCTTCGCGCCCGAAATAGCCGCGGCCGACGCCGCGGCCGCCGACGTAGAGCTGCCCTGCCACGCCTAGCGGCACCGGCTGCATCAGCGCATCCAGCACATGCAGCTGCACGCCAGGCATTGGCTTGCCGATGTGAACCAATTCACTGTCCGGCGTCAGCTGCGCCATGCTTGCGCATACGGTCGTTTCGGACGGCCCGTAGGCATTGTAGAGATTGCGTCCTGCCGCCCATTCCTTCATCAGACCGAGCGGAATCGATTCGCCGCCCACCACCAGGTGCCTGACCGGCTGCCACTGCTGCATGTCCAGCACCGCCAGCAGGGCCGGCGGCAATAGCGCATGCGTAATGCCCCGGGCGGCGACATAGGCCGACAGTTCCATGCCGGACTGCGTCATGGCTTTCGGAATCAGATGCAGCGTAGCGCCGGCGCACAGGCTCATGAAAATTTCGCAGGTCGCGACGTCGAAGGAGATCGACGAGAACTGCAGCACCCGGCTCGTCTCCTCCACGTGCAGGCTCGCGCGATGTCCCAGCGCCATGTTCGACAGGCCCTTGTGCAGCAGCATGCATGCCTTGGGATTGCCGGTGGAGCCGGAGGTATAGATGACATACGCCAGCGAATCCGGCGTCAGACCGCGCGCTGCGGCGGGAATGGCGGTCTCGGGCTGCGTTGCAAACAGATTGTGGTCGTCGACGAAGACAGTGCGCTGCGTGGTCAGCGGCAGTGCGCCCGCCAGCACGGATTGCGTCATCACCAGCTGCACGCCTGAATCTTCGATCAGGTAACGCAGGCGTTCGCCCGGGTAAGCCGGGTCGATCGGCACATAGGCGCCGCCGGCCTTGAGGATGGCCAGCAAGGCAATGATCATGTCGATCGAACGCTCCATGCTCACGCCCACCAGCGTATCCGTTTGCACGCCCTGTGCGACCAGGTAATGCGCGACCCTGTTGGCACGGCGATCCAGCTCCGCATAGCTGAGGCTGTCATCGCCGAAACGCAGCGCCACGGCATCCGGCGTGCGCGCAGCCTGCGCCTCGAAAAGTTCATGGCCGCATGCCGGCGGGAAGGCATCGTCCGCCAGCGCATTGGCATGCTCCAGCAGGCGGCCGGCTTCTTCCTCCGGGACCAGCGGCAGGCGCATGACTGCCTGCTGCGGCTCGCTGGCGGCCGCCGCCAGCATCACGGCGAAGCTGTCGGCCAGGCGGCGGATCGTCGCCGCCTCGAACAGGTCGGTCGCATATTCCCATGCCAGCTTCAGCCCTTGCGCGGACTCGACCATGTTCAGCGTCAGGTCGAACTTGGTGAGGCCGACGGTTTCGCGGATGCCCGAGGATTGCAGGCCGGGCAGCTGCAGATGGTGTTCGCCGCTGCTCTGGAATACCAGCATGACCTGGAACAGCGGATTCATGCTGGGGCTGCGCTCGGCATGCAATTCATCGACCAGCATTTCGAAAGGCAGGTCCTGGTGCTCGTAAGCGTCTGCAAGCGTCGCCATGCCCTGCCGCAGCAGGGTGAGGAAATCCGGCGCGTCGGCAAAATCGCTGCGCAACACCAGGGTATTGACGAACAACCCGACCAGGGGCTCCAGCTCGACCAGCTCGCGGTTGGCAACCGGGGTGCCGATGACGATGTCCGATTCGCCGCTGTAACGGTGCAGCAGGCTCGCGAACACGGCGTGCAAGGCCATGAACAGCGTCGCCCCTTCATCGGCCGCCAGGCGCCGCAGGCGTTCGACGGTCTGGGGCGGAATCAGCTGCACATGGGTTTCGCCGCGATAGCTCGGCACGGCAGGACGCGCGTGGTCGAGCGGCAAGTTATGCACCGCGGGAATCTGCGCCAGCTGCTTGCGCCACCATTCGCGCAGGCCATCCAGGCGGCCGCCATCCAGATTGCAGCGCTGCCAGTGGGCGTAGTCGGCATATTGCACCGGCAGCGCCGGCAGCCTGGCCTTGCGGCCGGCAACGAAGGCGCCATACAGCTCGCCGAGTTCCTGCACCAGGATGCCGGTGGACCAGCCGTCCGAGGCAATGTGGTGCAGCGTGACCAGCAGCGTGTGACGGTCCGCGGCCAGCCTGACCAGCGTCGCGCGCAACGTCGGATCGCGATCCAGCAGGAAGGGCCGCAAGGCTTCTTCGCGCATGCAGGCGTCCAGCGCCTGCTGCTGCGTCGCACCGCTCATGCCGGAGAGGTCGACCTGCCCCAGCCTGAAATCCACCTCGTCGCGAATCACCTGGAAAGGTACGCCGTCGACACTGTCATAGACAGTACGGAGAATCTCATGGCGGGCGATGAAAGCATCGAAGGCGCGCTCCAGCGCCACCAGGTCGGGTATGCCGGCGAGGTCGATGGCGGCCGGCATGTTGTACTGCGCCGAAGCGGCATCCAGCTGGTCCAGCACCCACAGGCGCTGCTGCGCGAAAGACAGCGCCAGCCTGCCGTCACGCGGCACCCGGGCAATCGTCGTGGCGGCGTCGCCGGCAACCAGCTCGGCCTGACCGTGTGTGCCGATGCCGGCGGCGAGATCGATCAGCGCCGCCAGGGCATGCAGTTCCTGGGCTTCGAACACGTTGCGGATCGCAAAAGCGCACTGCCAGCGCGCGCGGATCTGCGCGACCATGCGCGCTGCCAGCAATGAATGGCCACCGGCATGGAAAAAATTCGACTTGGCATGGATTTCCTCGCCATCCAGCAGCGAGCGCCAGATTTCCGCCAACGCCTTTTCGGTGGCGGTCGCCAATGCCCGGTACTCGGTGAAATTCGGCTTGACCGGTTCCGGCAGGGCGCGGCGGTCGACCTTGCCGCTGCTATTCTTCGGCAAGGCCGGCAGGCTGACGAATACCGAGGGCACCATGTATTCCGGCAGCACGCCGGCGAGGCGGGCGCGCAAGGCATCGTGGGACAGGGACGCTGCATCGCCCACCACATAGGCAACCAGGCGCTGCAAGCCGTCGGCCCCCTTGACCGCCACGGCGCTGTCGGCCACGCCCGGCTGCTGCGCCAGCACCTGCTCGATTTCGCCGAGTTCGATGCGGAAACCGCGCACCTTCACCTGCTCATCCATGCGGGCAATGAATTCAAGCTGGCCGTCGGCATGGTAGCGCACCAGGTCGCCGGTGCGGTACAGCTTGCCGTCGCCCGCTTCGGCGAAGGGATTCGCCAGGAAGCGCTGCGCGGTAAGTTCCGGCTGGTGCAAATAGCCGGGGCTCAGGCCGGCGCCGGCAATGTACAGTTCGCCGGCCACGCCGACAGGCACCGGCTCCATGTACGCATCCAGCACATAGAAACGCAGATTGGCGACCGGCCTGCCGATCGGCACGTAGCCCAGGGCCTGCGATGGCAGGTTGGCCAGGTCGAACCAGCTGGCGTTGATGGTGCACTCCGTCGGACCGTACAGGTTGATGACCCTGCCGGCCAGGTGCAAGGCCTGGCGCGCCAGGTCCACCGGCAGCGCTTCGCCGCCGACGAAGATGCGCCGCAAGGCGCTTGCCCTGCCGATCGAAGGCACCGCGAGCAGCGCGCGCAGCAGCGCCGGCACGACCTGCAGCTGGGTGATCTTTTCGGCGGCGATGGTCGCCGCCAGGTAATCCACATCCTGATGGCCGTCCGGCGCAGCCAGCACCAGTTGCGCCCCGCTCACCAGCGGCGCCCAGATTTCCCAGACGGAAGCGTCGAAGCTGAATGGCGTCTTTTGCAGCATGCGGTCGTCCGCCTGCAGCGGATACTGCTTCAGGATCCAGCCCATCTGGTTGCAGATGGCGTCGTGGCTGATCGGCACGCCCTTCGGCCGCCCGGTCGACCCGGAGGTATAGATGACGTAGGCCAGGTCCTCGCAATCGGTTTCGGCCTGCGGGTCGCTGTCCGGCCAGGCTTCCAGCGCCTGCGGCTGCGCGACATCGAGCGGCACCACCGCCGCCTTGCTGCCGGCAAAAATTTCTGCCAGCTGCGGGCGCGTCACCAGCACCGCGGCCTGCGACTGTTCCAGCATGTAGGTCAGGCGATCGGCCGGATAGCCAGGATCGAGCGGCAAGTAGGCGCCGCCCGCCTTGAGAATCGCCAGCATCGCCGTCACCATGTCCAGCGAGCGCTCCACGCACAGGCCGACGATGACGCCGGCGCCGACGCCGCGCGCCACCAGGCAATTTGCCAGGCGGTTGGCGCGGGCATCGAGTTCGGCAAAGGTGAGCGCCTCGGCGCCGGCGCGAACGGCAACCGCGTCAGGCGTCTTCTGGCACTGGCGCCCAAACAGCAGGTGCAGGCGTTCGGGCTGGCGGAAACTCTTGTCGGTATCGTTCCACAACGACAGCATGGTATGGCGCTCGTCCGCATCCAGCAGGGAAATGCGGCTCAGGCGCGCCGCCGGAGATGCAACGATTGCCGCCAGCATGCGACGCAGATGCGCAGCCATGCGCAGCATGGTGGATTCGTCGAAGAGTTCGCTGCGGTATTCCAGGTGGCCGTCGAGGCCATCGCCGGCTTCGTACAACTCCAGGGTCAGGTCGAACTTGGCGCTGCGCATCTGCACAGGCTGATTAGCCACTTGCAGCTCCGGCAACGCCAGCGTGCCGGGGGCGCCGTCCTGCAGCACGAACATCGCCTGGAACAGCGGCGTGGTGGCGAGATCGCGCTGCGGCTGCACGCAATCGACGACTTTTTCAAACGGCAGGTCCTGGTGTGCATACGCCTCGATCGCCGTACGGCGCGTACGCTGCAGCAAATCGGCAAAGGTCGGATCGCCGGCATGGTTGGCGCGCAGCGCCAGCGTGTTCACGAAGAATCCGATCAGGTCGCGCGTTTCCGGCAGATTGCGGTTGGCAATGGGACTGCCGATGCAGAAATCATCCTGGCCGCTGTACTTGTGCAGCAGTGCACCGAATGCGGCCAGCAGTGTCATGTACAGCGTGACGCCCTGCTCGCGGGCGAGCGCCTTGAGTTGCGCCGTCAGTTGCGCATCCAATTGCACCGCAACGCCGCCGCCGGCATGGCTCGGCCGCGCCGGGCGCGGCCGGTCCGTCGGCAGGTTCAGCGGCGTTACGTCGCGCAACTGCGCACGCCAGTAGTTTTCCTGCCGTTCCAGCACGGCGCCGCGCAGCCACGCGTGCTGCCACGCCGCATAATCGGCATACTGCACCGGCAGCGGCGCCAGCGGCAACGCGCGGCCGTAATGGAATGCATCGTACAGGGCGGCCAGTTCGCGCATCAGCACGCCAACCGACCAGCCGTCCGAAACGATATGGTGCATGCATAGCGCCAGCACGTGGGCGCCGTCAGGGCGCCGGTACAGGGTCGCGCGAAACAGGTTGTCCTGCGACAGGTCGAAAACGTACAGCAACTCCGCCGCGACTGCCTCGTCCACTTCCGCCTGGCTGCGGTCGCTCATGTCGACGACCGACAACTCCCAGTCCACGTCCGCGCGCACGACCTGCAGCGCTTCGTCGCCATGCATGACGAAGCGGGTGCGCAGGGCATCGTGGCGGCGCAGGATTTCCTGGAAGCTGCGGTCCAGGGCAGGCACATCGAGGCTGCCGCGGATTTCCAGGGCCCCGGCGATGTTGTAGAGGGCGCTGGCTTCGTACTGCATCAGGAACCACATGCGCTGCTGCGCAAAGGAAAGCGGCTGCGGCTGGCGGCGCGCCTCCCCCGCGCGCGGCACGATGTGCTGGCGCCTGCCCGCCGGGTCGGCCAGCGCGGCATCGACAAAGCCAGCCAGCGCGCGCACGCTCTCGTACTCGAACAGGTGTTGCACCTGCAGCGCCACCTCGGTGTCGTCGGCCACGCGCGCGGCAATGCGCGTCAGCGCCAGCGAATCCAGACCGTAGCCGATTGCCGGCACATCCCGGCGCATCTCGCCGGCCGCCAGGCCGGCATGCGCTTCGAAAAGCGCGGCAAGGTAGTTTTCCACCAGCGCTGCCCTGCCCTGCGCCGGCAGCGCCTGCCAGGCTTCGCGGTCGAAACTCGCGCTGTCGCCGGAAGCCGGCGCGGCCTTGTCGATGCGCGCCAGCGCATCGATCGTGCCCTCGATGAACTGACGCCTGCAGGCCTGGCGCTGCACCTTGCCGCTGGAAGTCTTGGGCAACTGGCCCGGCTTGATCAGGACGATGCTGCGCACCTGCAGCTCGTGCTGCGTCACGACCGCTTGCTGGATGGCCCGCGCCAGCGCGTCCGGATCCATGCTGCGCAGGTGGGTACGCCGCACCTCCAGCACCACCACCAGCTGTTCCTCGCCGTTTTCCTCCACCGTGAACACCGCAGCGCCGTTGGGCATGAAGGCTTCATGCGACTCGAACGCGGTCAGCTCGATATCCTGCGGGTAATGGTTCTGGCCGCGAATGATCACCACGTCCTTGAGGCGCCCGGCGATATACAGCTCGCCATCGTGCACGAAGCCGAGGTCGCCGGTGCGCAGGTAAGGTCCCTCGCCATCGAGATGCGCGCCGAATGTGGTGGCAGTCGCCTCCGGCTTGCGCCAGTAACCCTTGGCGTTGCTGTCGCCGTAAGCCCAGATCTCGCCGATCTCGCCTTCGGCGCAGCGGCGCAGCGTGTCCGGGTTGACAATCACCACGCCCTGTTCGCAGCGGGCATGGCCGCAGCTGACCAGTTCGTGACTGCCCTGCGACGGCCCGGCAAGCACCGCCACGCGATTCTGCTGCAGCAACGCCTGGTCGAAATGCGCGGTGCGCGCCCCCTGCCCCGGCTCCACGCCCGTCACCAGCAGCGTCGTTTCCGCCATGCCGTAACAGGCATAATGCGCCGCCGGATTGAAACCGCAGGCCGCAAAGCGCTGACTGAATGCGCGCTGCGTCTCGGCGCGAATCGGTTCGGCGCCATTGAAGGCGACGCGCCAGGACGACAGGTCCAGCTGTGCCAACTCCTCATCGCGCACGCTCGCCACACACAGGTCGTAGGCGAAATTGGGACCGCCGCTAGTGGTGGCGCGGTAGGTGGAAATCGCTTCCAGCCAGCGCAGCGGCCGCTGCAGGAACGAGGCCGGCGCCATCAGGCTGGCCGGGATGCCGGCATATACCGGTTGCAGCACATTGCCGATCAGGCCCATGTCATGGAACAGTGGCAGCCAGCCGGCGAATACGGTGTCCGGGCCGTGCCCCATGGCGACATAGATGCTGCGCGCGTTGGCCATCAGGTTGCCATGGCTGACCATGACGCCCTTGGGATCGCCGGTCGACCCGGAGGTGTACTGCAGAAATGCGATGTCGTCGACGCCCACCTGCGGCAGCACCGTGGCCGTCCCGGCACCGGGAGCAAGGTCTTCGGCGGCATCCGTCACCACCCAGCCGAGCGCCTCCAGCTCGGCGACTTCCGCAAACTGCGGCTCGGCAATGGCGCGGGTCTGGGCATCGGTCAGCGCCACGACTGCCTGGCAGTCCTGCACCAGCGATTTGAGGCGTCCGAGTTTCTGGTTGCGCTTGGGCGGATAGCCGGGCACGGCAATGACACCCGCGTACAGGCAGCCGAAATAAGCCTCGATGAAGGCGAGGCCCGAGGGGTACAGCATCAGCGCGCGGTCGCCGGGCCGGCATTGCCGCAGCAGGCGCGAGGCGATGGCACGGGCGCGGGCATCGAGCTGGCCGAAGGTGACAGTTTCTTCGACGACGCCCTCGCCCGGATAGGTCAGGTAGCGGAATGCCAGCGCATCCGGGTGCACGCGTGCTCGCCAGGCAAGCAGATCGACAAAGGTCTTTACGTGTTCTGGCGTCACCGGATGCATGGAATTCCTCGCTGCTCAAAGCAAGTCGGCGCGTCCGCCAACCCTGGTTTTATTGATAAACACACAAAGTTGTTGCGCTGCGCAATATCAACAATCGGTTAAAATCCTTATGTCGCAGCGCAGCAAATTACCAGTATTGTAACCAAGCTATTGAGAAATTACTAAATGACAATTAAACCAAGTAAAACTACTACCTTTCTAAAAAGTAACATATTGCGCACCTGCCTCGCATGAGAATATTTCGCCTTGTTGCAGCCAAATAACGCCAGAGGAATTTAGTTGCAATATTGAAATTAAGTTGCTGAGGTAAAATCGAGCCATGCATCCCATCACTACTCCGGCAGGCGCCGCCAGCCCTGCTTTCCTGCGGCCGCGGCCGCAGCTCCAAGCGCGCCTGCGGCTGTTCTGCTTTCCCTATGCGGGTGGATCGGCCTCTGTCTACCATGCCTGGCCGGCCGCACTGCCGGCGGATGTGGAAATGGTGGCGGCGCAATACCCCGGACGTGCCACGCGGGTGCGTGAAGCGCCCTGTACCCGCCTGGACGACCTGCTCGGCGGCCTGGAAGCCGCCATCACGCCACTGCTCGACCTGCCCTTCGCCTTTTTCGGCCACAGCATGGGTGCGACGGTCGCCCACGAACTGACACGGCGCTTGCTGGCAGCCGGCAAGCCAGCTCCTCGCCACCTGTTTGTTTCAGGCCGCGGCGCGCCGCAACTACCCTCCGGAAAACGGCCCATCCATGCCTTGCCCGAAGATGAATTCCTTGCCGCCATGCGCGAGTTCAACGGTACGCCCGCGGAAGTGCTCGAGCACAGGGAACTGATGGAAATGCTGCTGCCAGTGATACGCGCGGATTTCGAAGCGCTCGAAACCTGGCAGTACCAAGAGGGAGCGCCCTGCGACGTGCCCATTTCCGCATTCGGCGGTATTGCCGACGATGGCGTGCCGTTGACGCATCTGGACGCCTGGGCTGCCTGCACCAGCGCGCGCTTCAAGCGCCATGTCTTCCCGGGGGATCACTTTTTCCTGCATCAGCACTACCCGGCCATGCTCAATATCGTCAGCCGGGCGCTCGAAGGTGCCGGAAGGTAGCGCCCATGGCCCGTGGCACGCCGCAGCGCTGCGCCACGCAATCCATGTCTGGTATGCCGATACCGGCGCGCAGTCTTATGGCGCGCTTGCCGTGCGCTACTTCGACCTGCTGGACGAATCGGAGCGTACGCGCGCTGCGCGCCTGCATTTCGAACATGACCGGCGCGATTTCCTTGCAGCCCATGCGCTGCGCCGCCTCTGCCTGGCACATTATCTCGGCTGCGAGCCGCCGTCGCTGCGCTTCACTGCGACCGGAAACGGCAAGCCGCAACTTGCCGATGTGCCCGCACAGCTGCCGCTGGAGTTCAACCTCAGCCATACGCGCGGCCTGGTGGCATGCGCAGTCACCTTAGGGCGTGCCTGCGGCGTCGATGTCGAACGCGTCCGTCCGATGCATGACATGGCAGGCGTGGCGCGCACCGTATTTTCGGATGCAGAAAGAACCTTCCTTGCCGCCGCTGGCGAAAAAACGCGAGAAAGCGCGTTCTTTGCCTTGTGGACGCTGAAAGAAGCCTATGTCAAGGCGACCGGACTGGGCATGACGGCGCCGCTGCAGCGCATAGCCATCGACCCGGTAGAACTTTGCGTGCGCGACGACAGCCGCGTGCCGACCGCTGAGGGCGGCTGGATTTTCGATCGCTGGCACCGCTGTTCCGACACGGCGGCCGGGCATTCTCTTGCCCTCGCCTGCGAGCGCAACGACCGTGCCGGCGCGCCGCTGACAGCCGTCGCCTGGGGCCAACTGGACCTGGATTCAGGATGCATGCAGGTAAGCGGCGATATCCGCCACGTCATGCTCCGATAGAATCGACGGGAAGAGCCGTGGCATCGGCGCCACCGGATTCTTGATCAGCGCTGCAGTCTGTTCTGGCGTCATGCCGGTTTTCCATTTTTCCAGGCTGGGACCGGCCAGGCCGTCGCCCGCGGCGCCATGACAGCCGGCGCAATTCTGCGCAAACAGTTGCTTCCCCTTGTCCCGGCTGACGCGCTGCATGCCGCTGCCGGAAGCGGATACAGGCACCACGGCAGCGTCGCTGCGCCAGGCGGTCGCCGTCGTCACCGTGGCAGAAGCAACGGTACGCGCCCATCGACCCAGCCTGGCGCGCAGCCTGTCTGCAGTACCGCCCTTGCTTTCGATCTGCAGGCGTACCTCGGGTTCGTCTTCGCTAATGTCGACCAGCAAGGGTTCCGCCGGCGCGGCGGCGGATGACGACGGCAATGCAAGGATCACGACACTGGGCGACCCGAGGCCGCCCAGTGTCAGGCGCGACACATTACCGGAAGTGACCGCCACATACTGCCTGCCGCCTGCCGCATAGGTAATCACCCCGCCTGCCACTGCGCCGCCGGTGTCGAAACGGTGCAGCAGCTTGCCGCTGGCGCTGTCCAGCGCCAGAAAATTACCCGCCATATCGCCGCTCAGGAGGATGCCGCCCGCCGTTGGCGTCACGCCCGCCACCACTGGCGCTTGCGCGTGGTAGCGCCAGTTGATCCTGCCGCTTGCGGCATCGATGGAACTGATCCAGCCATGCGCGGCTTTTTCCATCGTATAGCTGCCGCCCATGAACAGCCGCCCGCTGCGGTATTCCGGCGTGCCGCTGGTGATTACCGAGCACCAGTCCACGGCGCCGACATAGAGCGCATTGCGGTCGCGGTCGTAGGCAGCGCCGTTCCATTCGCTGCCACCGTACACCCCGGGGCAGAAACGCCGTCCTTCCGGAGTGGGATGCAGCCCGGCGTTGAAAATCGTGGTCGTCGGCGTCTTGAACAGCAGGCGATGGCTGCGCCGGTCCACCAGGTGCAGGTGGCCATCCTTGGCCGCCAGCGCCACCGCCTCGACGCCGTCGGCGCGCTGCAGCAGCGTCGGCCCGGCACCGATGCCGTAGTCATGGCTGTCGTTGGGCGCAATTTGGTACCACCACTTCAGGCGGCCGCTGGCCGCGTCCAGCACTACGACCGAATTGGTATAAAGGTTGTCCCCGGGTCGCGCCGCCGGCACGAAATCCGGGGCCGGATTGGCGACAGGCACGAACACTTCGCCGCGGCGGGTATCCAGCGCATACGACCCCCAGGTGCCACCGCCTCCGGTTTCCGCGCTGGCCGGGATTTCCCAGGTATGCGCACCCGGCTCGTGCGGCAGTGGCACCGTGTTGAAGCGCCAGACTTCGCGGCCGGTTTCGAGGTCGAATGCCATCATGCGCCCGCGTATGCCCCAGTCGCCGCCGGCGATGCCGATGAACAGGAGCCCGCGCCAGGCGATCGGCGCCGAGGAAAAGAATTCACCCTTGAGCGGGTCGCCGGCGGCGACCTTCCACAGTACTTTGCCGCTGGCAGCGTCGAGCGCCAGGATGCGGCCGTCGGCGGTGCCGCGGTACAGGCGGCCCGCGTGCCACGCCACGCCGCGGTTCGCACCCCACACCTCGTCCTGCTCGGGCTGGTAGATAGTGCGCCACCGCAGGGCGCAGGTACGCGCGTCGAATGCCACCGTCGAACGTGCCGTGGTGGCATACATGACGTCACCGATTACCAGCGGGCCTGTCTGGAAAGAGCCGCCCTTGGCGATCTTGATGCGACATACCTCACGCAATGCATGCACATTGCCGGCATGGATCTCCGCCAGCGGCGAATGGCGCCGGCCTTCGTAATCCTTGTTGTACATGGCCCAGCCCGCCTCTGGCGCTGCGGCAACGCTGCCATCCGACGCCGCGGTCCGGGCCGGCATCGTAACCGTCGGCAGGATCAACAGGCGGCAAATACAGCCGGCAGCAGAACCGGGAGAATGGCAGACATGAGGCGTGATCCGAATCGGCGACGGTACGTCTTGATGCTACCCGGCGCCTGCCGTCGCCTATTGATTCAAATCACTCCGGCGTGTTCGCTCCGGTAGTCTCCATCGCTGCCCGCTTCTTCCTGCGTCGCCTTGCGCGTCGCCAGCACCTTGTCGATGCGCAGGCCGTCGATATCGACGATTTCGAAGGTCCAGTTTTCCCATTCACAGCGATCCGCCGTTTGCGGCAGCTTGCCCAGCAAAAGCGTGATCAGGCCGCTCAGCGTGTTGTAGCGGCCGCGGTCTTCCTCGGGCACGGTATCCAGGTCCAGGCGGTCCTTCAGTTCCGGAATCGGGATCAGGCCGTCGAGCAGCAGCGAGCCGTCTTCGCGCTGCACCGCCCAGGCGTCTTCCGGTTCGTGGGTCTTGAATTCGCCGGTGATGGCTTCCATCACGTCCTGCAGGGTGACGATGCCCTGCACTTCGCCGTACTCGTCGACAATGAAGGCAAGCTGCACCCCGGAATTGCGGAATTCTTCCAGCAATCCCATGCCGGTCAGGGATTCCGGCACGAACACTGCCGGTTTCAGGTCATCCAGCAGGTTGGGTTTTTCGCCGCGCAGCGTCGCCGCCAGCATCTGGCGTGCGTTGGCCACGCCCAGGATATTGTTCCAGCCGCCGCGCACTACCGGGAAGCGTGAATGCTGCGAATTCTCAAAACGCAGCAGGTTTTCGTCAAGACCGTCCTCGACATCGAAATACACCACATCGCTGCGCGGCACCATCAGCGACGCAATCTGGCGGTCATCCAGGCGGAATACGTTGCGCACCATCTGGTGCTCGTGCTGTTCGATGATGCCGGCATCGGACCCTTCTTCCAGCATCAGGTGCAGCTCTTCTTCGGTCATGCCTTGCGGCGCGACATTCTTGATGCCGAGGATTCGCATCATCAATTTCGTCGAACCCGATAGCAGCAGCACGAAAGGCTTAGCCAGCGCCGCCAGAAAAACCATGGGCCGCGCCACCAGGCGCGCAATCGCTTCAGGCCAGATCTGGCCGATGCGCTTGGGCACCAGCTCGCCCAGCACGATGGAAAAATAGGTGATGGTGACGACCACCAGCGCGGTAGCCAGGTATTCGGATGCTGCGGCCTGCAGGCCGAGCGATTGCAGCCAGCGGCCGAAAGGCTGTGCCAGCGTGGCTTCACCGACGATACCGTTCAGCACGCCGATGGAGGTAATGCCGATCTGTACCGTCGAGAGAAACTTGTTGGGATCCTCGCCCAGCTCCAGCGCCTGCTTGGCGGCGCCATCGCCGGCATCAGCCAGTTTCTGCAGGCGTATCTTGCGTGCGGTGACCAGGGCGATCTCCGACATCGCAAAAATGCCATTCAAAATGATCAGACCGAAAAGTAAGGCAATTTCCATTTCTGTGAGCACCCATGCGTGCTCGGGTATTGGCAATGGGAGGTATTGTACAGCCTGCGCTACGGCATGCAGGAAAAACAAGAACTCCGCGCCGCCGCTGCCGCAGGGGAACCCTGCATGCGCAACGGCGCCGGGGGCGCGGGGTGGGAGACTAGAACATCAGCGCGGCGGTGAGCGCCTTCACTTCTTCTTCCGATTCTGCGAGGATGCTCGACAACGTGCCTTCGCCGACGGCGAAATCGATGGTCGAGGCAGAGGTTTCGGATGTCGCGCCGGCATCGCCGTACAGAGGCGACGGCACCGGCGACAGGTCGTTGGCCAGCATCAGCGTGTCGCCCAGGGTTTCGGGCGGCATGGCACGGTAGCCGTACCAGAGCGACTCGACCGCCTGCGTGACCGGATCCGGTACCGAGAGCTTTTTCAGGACGCCACGTCCGATGATTTTTTCGCCATATTCGGCCCAGGCTTCGCCGTCGCCGTCAAGCAAACCAGGGAAATCTTCGGCGCGCGACAGCAGGTAGAACCCGCCGACTTCATGGACGATGCCGGCAAACAGCGCCGTTTCCGGGTCGACCCGCGTCACCTTGCGTGCGATCACGTGGGCCAGCGCCGCCACATGGGCAGTATGTTCCCATAGCTGGGCGACCTTGTTGCGCAAGGCCGGGTCGGCGATCTTGCTGCCGATCTGGCGCACCACCACCGCCGCCACCAGCGACTGCAAGGTACGGAAGCCCAGGCGCATGACCGCCGTGCGCACATTGGTGATTTCGCTGCCGGCGCGGTTGTACGCCACGGAATTGGCAATCGCCACCGTGCGCGCCGCCAGCAGCGGCTCAGCCATGACCAGCTTGGCTGCCAGTTCCATGTGGCAGTCAGGGTCGTTCAGGGCTTGCTGGATTTTCAGCGAGGCATTGACGTTGGTCGGAAAAACCAGGTCGCCCCGGCTGGCCTGCTCGGCAATGCTTCTGAAAGCGTCTAGTCTGTCCATGCGGAAAATTATATGTTGAAAAGGTTTAATTCACCATCCGGCTACCGGAAAAACAACATACTCCAGAGAAAGTATGCCCCAACGCATTTCCGGTTAGTGGTTAGTATTTTTACCATTACTTCCGGTTTTCTCGTCAGATTTCCACTTGCGTCCCAAGCTCGATCACGCGGTTGCTCGGCACGCGGTAGTAGTCGGCGGCATCACGGGCATTACGCGACATGGTGGCATACAGCGCCTCGCGCCAGCTCGACATGCTGCTGGGGCCGCCGCCGACGCGCGGAATCACGTTCTGGCGGGCGATGAAGAACGAGGTGCTCATCATCTCGATGACCAGCCCCTGTTCGGCGCACTGTTCCAGCGCGCGCGGAATGTCGCGCTCATCCTTGAAGCCGTAATGGACGTCGACCTGGTAGCAATTCTGCACCAGCGGCGCCACCTTGATGCGATCTGCCGGCGCAATGTAGGGAATATCGGCATCGTGCACGGTCAGGAAAATGGTGCGTTCGTGCAGCACCTTGTTGTGCAGCAGGTTGTGCAGCATCGCGTGGGGGACGCCATCGCCCTGGGCGCGGAAGAACACGGCGGTGCCCTCGACCCGCGCCGGCGGGCTGATGAACAGCGAAAGCAGGAAATCCTCCAGCGGAATCATGTGTTTCTTGAGGTTTTCGTACACGGCGTTGCGGCCCGTCTTCCAGGTCAGCATCAGCGTGACCATGGCGACGCCGATCAGGATGGGGAACCAGCCGCCGTGCAGGATCTTGGCAGTGTTGGCGGAAAACAGCGTGGCGTCGATCATGAAAAAGAAACCGGTGGCTGCCGAACTCAACAGCAGGCCGTAATGCCACTTGTAGCGGATCACGAAAAAGGTCAGCACCGTCGTCATCAACATGGTGGCCGTCACCGCGACGCCATAGGCAAAGGCCAGGTTCGCGGAAGAGCCGAAGCCCACCACCGCCAGCACCACGGCCACCATCTGCAGCCAGTTGATAAAGGGGATATAGATCTGGCCGATTTCCCGTTCCGAGGTGTACAGCACCCGCATGCGCGGCAGGAAACCCAGCGAAATCGCTTGCTGGGTGATCGAGAATGTCCCCGAAATCATCGCCTGCGAGGCAATCACCGTGGCGATGGTCGACAGCGCCACCAGCGGGTAAATGCTCCAGGCGCCGAGCTGCTGGAAGAAAGGATTGGAAACCGCCGCCGGGTCATGCAGCAGCAAGGCGCCCTGGCCGAGGTAATTCAGCGCCAGTGCCGGAAACACCACGGAAAACCAGGCAAGGCGCAAAGGCTTTTTGCCAAAGTGCCCCATGTCGGCATACAGCGATTCGGCGCCTGTGAATGCCAGCACCACCGTGCCCAGCGCGATGAAGGCCAGCCAGCTCTGGTCGAGCAGGAAGTGCACGGCATGCAGTGGATTGAAAGCAGCCAGGATGGCCGGAGCCTGGACGATGTTGTACAGGCCCATGGCGGCCAGCGCGGCAAACCACACGGCCATGATCGGCCCGAACCACCTGCCGATGCCGGCGGTGCCGTGGCTTTGCAGCATATAAAGGATGACGACGATGACCACGGTCAGCGGCACTACGAAAGGCCGGAAGGCAGGCAAGGCGATTTCCAGGCCTTCGATGGCGGAAAGCACGGAAATGGCCGGCGTGATGACGCCGTCGCCGTAGAACAGCGCCGTGCCGACCACGCCCGCGAACATCACCGGAAAATACCAGCGCGAGCGCTGCGGCAGCGATGACAGCGCCAGTGCCAGCAAGGCCATGATGCCGCCCTCGCCGCGGTTGTTCGCGCGCAGTACCAGGGTGACGTATTTCAGCGAAACGATGACGATCAACCCCCACAGGATCAGCGAGACCACGCCGAGCAGGTTTGCCTCGGTCAGGGCGATCCCGTGATCCGCGGAAAAGACCTGTTTCATCGTGTAGAGCGGGCTGGTGCCGATATCGCCATAGACGATGCCGATGGCGGCAAGCGTCAGGGCACGGAGCGGCGTGACGGATTTTTCCGACATGGATGAACTTTCAGAGGCGAGCCAGGCGCGCCGCGCACAGGGAGACTGCGTGGTTGGCCTGGCTGAGCACCCTTCCCATGGTGATGAAGCCATGGAACTGGCCTTCGTAGCAAACGTATTCTACGGTATTGCCGGCGGCACGCAACCGTTCGGCATAGCCGCGGCCTTCATCCACCAGGGGATCGTAACCGGCCGTCAGCACCAGCGCGGGCGCCAGCCCGCGCAGGTCGGCCGCGCGCGCCGGCGAAACCCGCCAGTCGCCGCGGTCGGTGCCCTCGGGCAGGAAGCTGGCGCAGAAATAGTCGATGAGGGAATCGGTCAGCAGATATCCCTTGGCATTGCGCTGGCGCGACGGCGTCGAACTGCTGAAATCGGTCGCAGGATAGATCAGCAACTGCAAGGCCAGCGCCGGCCCGCCCGCATCGCGCGCCATGATGGCGCATGCGGCGGCCAGCGTGCCGCCGGCGCTGTCGCCGCCGATCGCCAGGCGGCGCGCATCGATGGCGAGCGTTTCGGCATGGGCGGCAATCCATTGCACGGCAGCGAAACAGTCCTCATGCGCGGACGGAAACTTGTGCTCCGGTCCCAATCGGTAATCCACGGAAAACACCGCGATTCCCGCCTGGACGCACAGTTCCCGGCACAGTGTATCGTGCGTATCCAGGTCGCCCAGCATGAAACCGCCGCCGTGCAGGAAGACGAGCGCTGGCAGGCGCTGCGCGCCGGCCTCGCCGCCGGGGCGGTAATGACGCAGCGGGATTGATCCGGCCGGGCCGGGCACGACCAGGTCGCTGGCCAGCAAGTGCTGCGGCGCCGGCGGTTGCGACGAAAAGCCGCCCGTCTTGAAAAATGCCCGTGCCGCTGCAACCGGCAGGGACTCGTACGGAGGCAGGTTTTTGGCGGCAATCTGATCGAGCACTTTGCGGGCGTCGGCGTCGAGCATGAAGGATCCCTGATTCTTGTTGTGGCATTGGCTATTATATAGTGGGCGCGTTGGGTCGAGTTCGGCTCTGATGCGGAAATGGAATACCTGTATCATCAATGCAATCGGCAATACCGCAAGGAGCACGACATGACACCCGCACCGTCCCAGCCATTACAGGATGAAAAAGTCACCCGCCCCCGCGCCGTTGAGCGCACCCTCGCCGGCACCGCGACTTCCGACGGCGCCGGCGTCAAGCTGGTGCGGGTGCTGACGCAGGACCTGCAGCGCCGCCTCGACCCCTACCTGATGCTGGACGCATTCGGCACGGACCGCCCGGAAGACTACATCGGCGGCTTCCCCAATCACCCGCACCGAGGCTTCGAAACCGTCACCTACATGATTGCCGGACGCATGCGGCATCGCGACAGCGCCGGCAATGAAGGCTTGCTCAGCAATGGCGGCGTGCAATGGATGACCGCCGGCCGCGGCATCATCCATTCGGAACTGCCGGAGCAGGAAGAAGGCAGCATGGAAGGCTTCCAGCTGTGGCTGAACCTGCCCGCCGCCGACAAGATGGCGCCAGCCTGGTACCGAGACTTCCAGAATGACGACATTCCGGAGTTCACCACGCCGGCCGGCGTGACCGCACGCGTCATTGCCGGCAGCAGCCATGGCGTTCCCGGCGCCATGCAGCGCGATGTAACGCAGCCGCTGTATCTCGACCTGCACTTCAGCGGCCCCGGCAGCTTCAGCCAGGCCTTGCCCGCGGGGCACAATGCATTCGTCTACGTCTATCGCGGCGGCGTGCGCATCGGCGACACGCAGGTGCCGCTGCAGCGCATGGCGATCCTGCGCAACGAGGCGGATGCCGACGGCGTGGTGCTGAGCGCAGATGGTCCGGCGCGCGTTCTGCTTATCGCCGGCAAACCGCTGGGCGAACCGATTGCCCAGTACGGTCCCTTCGTGATGAATACCAATGAAGAAGTCTTCCAGGCTGTGGAAGACTTTCGCGCGGGGCGGTTCTAGAGCAAGCAGGCGACGGCGCGGCAAGCCGACTGCCCGCCAGCTGCGGGGAAAATGGCGACCGACACTGTCAGTGCGTGGCCTTCACTGCCTCTGCGCCCATCATCAGCGCATCGACTGCGCGGTCGAATGCCGGCGCATATTCGAGCAGGCGGATCTTGCCTGATTGCAGTGCCTCCAGCAGCGCCGAGGATGAATACACCAGCGGCTTGACCTGCTGGTCCATCTTGAAGATGAACAGGGTATGGTGCTTGCTGACCCAGATCAGCCGCGCCGGCGCAGCGACGTCGGCAATGCGGCATTCGACGCAATTGCCCACGCGTAGCTGCGCCAGCAGTTCCGCCGACGGCATGGCAGCAGAACGGGCCTGCTCCAGCGCCAGTTCGGCTTCGGCCCCGTGTTGCGCGAGCGCGCCTTCCAGCGCTACGGCATCCACCTGCAGCGGCTCTGTCAGCACCCAGCCGGCAGTTTCCTCGCTGCCCAGCACCAGCCGCGAAAACTCGCGGCGCAAATCTTCCAGGCTGGCCACCGGGCGCAGCTCTTCGTCGGCGACCGGCGTGCGCAAGGCACGGGTATGCGCCGGCACCAGCTTGTCCAGCGCGGCCTTGCATTCTTCTTCCGGCAGGTTCAGCATCAGCATGCCGATGCGCATCCGCTTGACCAGGCCCGGCAGCATGCGCATCAGGGCGCTGCGGTCTGTCGGCGTGTTCTTGTCCAGCGCGCTCCATACCAGGTCCGGCAAGATTTCACGGTACTGGTTCGCCAGGTTCGACTCCGCCTCGGCGACGCTGTCCTGCTGCCCTGCGCGCACCAGCACGCGGGTCCAGACTTCCAGGATGAAATCCTTGACGCGCTGATCGACATCGATGGGTTCCAGTATGCCGCGCAGCGATGCTTCGGTGTTGCGCAGGATGGCGCTGAATTTTTCCGCTTCTTCCGCTGCCTGGATGCTGCGCGCCGTTTCCGCGTCGGCATTGGCCAGGCGCTCGGCCAGAAAATGCTCGAGTTCGTGCAGGCAGTCGCTGAAAATACCCACATCCTGCGTGAAATCTTCCAGGATGCGCCTGACCAGGCGCGCGATTTCCGCGTCCAGCGCCTGCGCCATTTCCGAGTCCGGCTCCAGTCCGACCGCGGCTGAGGCTATGCGGTTGAGCAGTTGCCGCGCCGGGTGGTCCTGCTGCTGCAGCAATTGCGGCTCCAGCATCGCGGCTTTGAGGAAGGGAATCTGCAGGCGGCCGATGCGCGCGCGCATCACCGCCGGGATCTGTTCGTCTTCCAGGATGAATTCGAACAGCACTGCCACCACGTCGATGGCGACGCGCTGATCGATTTCTTCCGGAGCCAGCTGCAGTCGTTCGCCCACAGAAAACAACTGGTTGCCGCCTGCTTCCACAGCACCGCCCGCACCTGCACCAGTACCTGCGTCAGCGACCGCTTCGCGCTGGTAGGCATCCAGCTGCCGCAACAGATCGACGGACGGCGCCGGCCGGGCGTCGCCCGAACCTGCGCCTGCCTGGCCTGCCCCCGCGCCCGCCATGCCGGCGCCTGGCGACGCATCCGCGGCATCCGTTGCCGGCGCAGGATTGAAAAAATTCCAGATTTTTTCCTGGAACGCTGCAATGCGTTCCTCGTCGGTGCCGGCCGGCGCCATGCGGCCACCGTCGAACTGTGCCTCGGCACCAGCGGTCTGGGCGCCGGCAGCACCCTGCGCACCCTGCAACGCCGAAAACATGCGCATCAGCGCCGGCATGACCTGCGGGTTGAGCTGCGATGCTTGATCGCCATTGCCCCCGCCGCCACCGCCCGCGACACCCGCCCCGCCCATGATGATGCCGCCGGGCTGGGAGGATGCATTCATTTCCGCGAGCTGGCGGGCCAACTGGTCGCGCTGATGCTTCTTGAGCCGCGTCGGCCGCGCCATCAGACGCGCCTGCACGCCATGCGCATCGAATACGTCGCAAATCGCCGCATAAAATGCCGGCAGGTGGCCGTCCAGCGCATTGGACAGGTATTCGAACAGCAAGTCGCGGACCGCTTCCTCCGGCACGTCTGCCTTCAGGGTTTCGTACAGCGCCCGGGCGATCAGGTAGGGACGGAAGGGGTTTTCCCGTTCGAGGACGTCGGCATCGCCATGCAGCTGCGCAATCATGATGTTGAGCCGGCCTAGATTCTCATCGCAGGCATCGCGCAGGCGCTGCGTGAGATGGCCAACTTCCATTTGCCGGTTGACCGCCTCGTCGTCGATCAGCGACAGGGTATTGGCCGTCAGGCTGCCCAGGTTGGCGCGCAAGTCGGTATACATGGTGCGCACGCCGCGCTCGACACCGTCGCGGAACGAGACGGTAATGCGCGTGGCAAAATCCGCCTGGCGCGCACGCAGGTATTGCGAGGCCTGCCGGCATAGCGCCATGCGCTCCATGCCGATGCGGGGTTCTGCCATGTCCGCTTGCAGCGCAGCTTCGGCATCGGCGGCAATTTGCCGCGCGAGCGCGTTGAATTTGACCAGGGCACGGTCTTTTGCGAGAGGAATTACGCGTTTGAGCAGCTGCATCGGGGTATCCGGGGGATTGCCTTGTATTCACGAATGATAGCGCAGGGGCTCCCCTAGGGAAACAGCATTATTCAGCCATGGCACCTATGTTTCTAAAAAGCAATTTTATGGACAAGGAAGACAGCCTGCCATGCAGGCTGCCACACAGTACGGAAGATTACCGATAATTACTGGATCGAAATCTGCTTGCGTCCCGCATTCGCTTTCTTCGGCAAGACCAGTTCCAGGACGCCGTCATGGTAGCGCGCTTCCACCTTGGCATCGTCGACTTCCTGCGGCAGTGAGAAATGCCGGGATTGCTGGCCGTAATAGCGCTCGCTGCAGATCACGTTCTCGCCTTCCTTTTGTTCCTGCTCCTTGCGGATTTCCGCGCTGATCGATATATCCCGCCCTTCGATCGCCACCCTGATGTCGTCCTTGCTCACACCCGGCATGTCGGCGCGCACGGTATATGCCTGCTCGGTTTCGCTGACGTCCATGCGCACCATGGATTCGCTGCCGAAACGCCGCAAGCTCGGCGACCACCCGCCTTCCTTGAATAAATCCTCTATTTCCCGCATCGGATCGAACCGGCTCATTGCCCTGAAAGGGTCGAACCTGGACAAATTTCCAGCCATATCTACCTCCATCGATCATCCATTCATCACCTACACCCTACAGGCCAGGCGCACGCCCATGCCGCCACAGGCTGCACCTCCCTGTCGATGTCCATGGTAGGGCAGCGCATTCATTGTGGAATGCGCCAGCGCAAAGTATCGCCTGCCAGCCCGCCGAAAACGCACGCAGCCGCCCAACGTCCCTCTAACGGCGCACGCGTTCCTCGGCTGCCGGCTGCTCCGCCATGGTGGTCGTCAGCATCGAAAGCTCCAGCGTCAGCAAATGGACAATATCGTCCGCGGCGACGATGCCATACAACACCCCATTCTTGTCGACGATAGGCAAGCGCCTGATCTTGTGGCGGCGCATCAGCCGTAGCGATTCCGCAAAGCTTTCTTCCGGATGGACGCTGACCAGCGGTGTGCTCATGATGTCGCCCGCGGTCAGCAGACTCATGTCCACTTCCGGCGCAATGGTCTCCACGACGATGTCGCGGTCGGTAACGATGCCGACCGGGTAGCGCGCTTCGCCTTCGTAGCGGACCACGACCACGTCGCCGACATGGTGCTTGCGCATCAGGTTCGCAATCTGGGGGATCGAGGCGCCTTCGCCGCAGCACACCACGCCGATGGTGCAGCATTCGCTGATGGGCATGACGATCCTCCCTCGCAAAAATAAAAACCCTGGTCTTCAGGGGCAGTCCGTAGGCGACCATCGCAAGCGTGGACACACGCTAGCACGAGCATCCCCTGCCCTATACTTACGCAAACCCTGTGCCCGGTGCCAGTTGTTGCGTCGCCGCGCACCGGGTCATGCCAGGACCGCGCAAAATCTACATGCCCACCGCATTATTTACAGGGTCTGGCAGGCGCCGACAGTGATTGCGTTCGAGTAAAATAGCCCCCTGCCCCATTTTTCCGGCCTCACCAGCCGGCTTGCGGATTTCACGAGTATTCATGCTGCGAATTACAGACTTACAACTCCCCCTCGAACATCCGGAAGCGGCGCTGAAAGCGGCCATCCTGGAACGCCTCGGCATCACGGAAGATGCCCTCCTCAGCCATACCATCTTCAAGCGCAGCAGCGACGCCCGCAAGAAAAGCGCCATCAGTTTCATCTATACCCTGGATGTCGCCGTGCGCGATGAAGAAGCGATACTAGAGCGCCTGCAGCATGACCGGCACATCGGCCGCACGCCGGATACCTCCTACCATTTCGTTGCCAGCGCCCCTGCAGGGCTGGCGACACGGCCGGTGGTGATCGGCCTTGGCCCCTGCGGCATTTTTGCTGCGCTGATCCTGGCGCAAATGGGATTTCGTCCCATCATTCTGGAACGCGGCAAGGCCGTGCGTGAACGCACCAAGGATACCTGGGGCCTGTGGCGCAAGCGCGAATTGCAGCCGGAATCCAACGTGCAGTTCGGCGAAGGCGGTGCAGGCACATTCTCGGATGGCAAGCTCTACAGCCAGGTGAAGGACCCCAGGCATTACGGCCGCAAGGTCCTGACGGAATTCGTCAAGGCCGATGCGCCGCCGGAAATCCTCTACGTCAACAAGCCGCATATCGGCACCTTCCGCCTGGTGAAAATGGTCGAACTGATGCGCGCCACCATCGAGGAGCTGGGCGGCGAATTCCGCTTCGAGAGCAAGGTGGAACGCCTGGACCTGAAGGACGGCAAGGTGCGCGGCGTCGAACTCGCCAGCGGCGAGCATATTGCCACCGACCACGTGGTGCTGGCGATCGGCCACAGTGCCCGCGACACCTTCCAGATGCTGCACGACAGCGGCGTCTACATGGAAGCCAAGCCTTTCTCGGTAGGCTTTCGCATCGAGCACCCGCAATCGATCATCGACCGCGCCCGCTTCGGCCCCTATGCCGGCCACCCGCTGCTGGGCGCTGCGGACTACAAGCTGGTACACCATTGCAGCAACGGCCGCGCCGTGTACAGCTTCTGTATGTGCCCGGGCGGCACCGTAGTCGCCGCCACGTCCGAGCCCAACCGCGTGGTCACCAATGGCATGAGCCAGTATTCGCGCAACGAGCGCAATGCCAACAGCGGCATCGTGGTGGGCGTCACGCCTGCCGATTACCCCGGCCATGTGCTGGCCGGCATCGACTTTCAGCGCGAGCTGGAGTCGCGCGCCTTCGTGCTGGGCGGCGGCAATTACGATGCGCCGGGCCAGCTGGTGGGCGACTTCCTCGCCAACCGGCCATCGACTGAATTCGGCGACGTGCTGCCCTCCTACAAGCCGGGCGTACATTTGGGCAGCCTGGACACTGCCCTGCCCGACTATGCCATTGCCGCCATCCGCGAAGCGCTGCCCCATTTCGACCGTCAGATCCGCGGCTTCGCCATGGCCGATGCCGTGCTGACGGGCGTGGAAACGCGCACCTCTTCGCCCGTGCGCATCACCCGCGGCGATGACTTCCAGAGCCTGAATACGCAGGGACTGTACCCCGCCGGCGAAGGCGCAGGCTATGCCGGCGGCATCATGTCGGCCGCCATCGACGGCATCAAGGTGGCGGAAGCGGTGGCACTGAGCATGACGGCCGGAATCCCTGCCTGAAGCCTCCTTCCCGCCACGTCCGTCATTTTTCCGCGGCCAATTAAAGGCCCCTCCAGTGCGACGGGCAAGCTGCGTTCATCGCATGGAAAAAGATTAATATCAGGCAATTATTGAAGTATCATGCTTGCCTCTTTTTATTGACCTTTGAATCATTCGTATGAACATCAGCCGCACGCTTGCCTTTACCGTTTTTCTGTTGGCCATTGCGGCCTGTTCACGTCCTGCCAAAGAAATCCCTGCGGCGGCGGCCCCTGTGACGCCTCCAGCGGCGACCGGGTTCGCCAGCCCGGCAGCGACAAATATCGATGTCGAGCCGCTCATGAAAGCGCTTTTTGGCAAAGACTACCGCGCGCAGGAAAAGGATGCGCTGGCGGTCCTGCCTGACCCCGACAACGACAACAAGCTGGCGCGATTCATCATCACGCCGGTGGCCGCCAACGTGCTGGACAATGGCGAAACCGTGCTGATCGCCAATGCCGAAACGGCAGACGAGGCAGGCGGCTCGACCGCAGCGCATGCTTCTTCCGGGCTGTTGAATGTCTATTTCCTGCGGCAGGAAAACGGCCACTGGGTAACGCTGCGCCGGCATGAAAATATCGCCTCGCTGGGATCATCCGGCAACATTGGCCAGGTCAGCTGGGTCAAGCTGTCTGCATCAAAACCGGGATTCGCCGTGCTGCACGGCGGCACATGGCAAGGCTATTCCATCACCACGCTGTCGCTGTTCGAACTGGGCGCAAGCGGCGTGCATGACCTGACGGGCGATTCGATCGCCGTGCATTCCGATAACGAAGGCGGCTGCGGCCCGCAAACCGACAAGTGCTGGAATATCAACGGCAAGTGGCAATTCGTGCCCGGCAAGCCGGGCGCGCCATTCGATGACCTGGTGATTGAATTTACCGGCGAAGAAGCGATTGCCCTGCGCGACGGCGAGGAAAAGGAACTGGATGGGGAAGAGGAAGAAGTCGCGCGTCAGACGACCCAGGTTCGCGCAAGCGCACTTTATGCCTTCGATGGCAAGGAATACCGACTGGTAAAGGGCAGCAATATCGTGCCGGGCATTTGATCCAGCGCTTTATCTCACGGAGTTTCCTGGCTGGCTTGCGCATAATGCGGGCAGCCAGGTGCCGTGCCCCACTTGCCGCTACAGACCCGCAGGCGACATAGCTCCGCTTCGAAGAGGCCCAGGGCGCGGCACTGCGCGGCCTGCGCCGCCAGAGCCTCTGAAAATGCCGGCTTGCCGTCAGGTTTTTGCGTCGATGCATGGCGACTTTTCCTGGCTGGTGTAGAAAGGCCAGCCGCCGATGGCGTTGCGTCTGCCTGCACCTTTGATCCTGCGGGCGCTGGTGCAATTCGGCTCAGCAATGCGGCAATCAGTTCCACATCACGATCGGCGCGCGGCATTTCATGCCGGGCGGGCCCGAGCGCAGTTTTACCGGATACATTACCCTCCTCGCGTGAAGGCCTGACTACCGGCGCTGGCATTGCTGTCGCCGCGCTCACCGCCTCCACTGCCTCCACTGGAGGGGCCGCTTCCCGGGATGCCGCGGCTTCTGGTGCTGCAGGAGCCGTTGCCATGGCAATCTGAGTTTTACGCGGCGCGTCATGCGTCGATGCCGCAACTGCTGCAGGTGCCGACGACTGCGGCTGCTTTTCCTCGATCACGGTTGCCGATCCGGTGCCGTGCTTCAGGTCGACACTCGTTACCGGCGCCATCGCAGCAACAGGTGCGGGTACCGCGGCCGCAGCAAGCACACGCGATGGATAAGGGGCCTGCAGCGCTGCCTGCGCAGTTCGCGCAGTTTGTTCCGCAGCGTCTTGCCATTGCCAGCCGATTGCTGCCACGGCAATGGCCACTATCAATGCCGCAAATGCGGCGAACTTGCGACGGGCCTGACGTGGCGCCTCCAGGGCCGACAACATTCCGCCTGGATCAGCCGACAACAATTCTTGTGGCAGTTCTTCTTCATACAGGGTTGGCTTGCATCGCAACCTGGAATGATTCGTCCTTCGCCCCATCATCTGCTCCTGCGCGTTTATTTTCGACAGTTTGATTGATCTGCTTATAACGACCCTGGAGAAATAATTGCAAAAAATACATTAAATTGTATTGATCAATCACACTGTTTCTTGCAATGTCAGAAAATGCCGCTATTTTCCTGTGCCTGTCGTTCGCCTATGCCCTTGTATGCGGGCTTGGCGCTTGGCTGATTATTGACAATGCGCACAAGCGGACCCTTGCGCACGAATGGCAAGATATCTGCACGCAAGTGTTCCGCCCTTTCAAACACGCTTTGCGAAAAATCCGTAGTGCTCCGGTTCACGCACTCAAGGGGTTCGCCTACTGGCTGCGCAGAAGGGGCGCCACTGCGGCGGCGCTGAAATGGCATGCCGCGCCAGCCTTGACGATATTGCTGTTGCCACTGGCTGCCACCTTGCTGCCTGCATTCAGTCCTCACCTCGGCTTGCCTGGCTACGATGAACTGCCGGGCAGCGGCGATCCGGTCGTGCTGGCGCTGCTGCAAGGCGAGCAACTGGCACCGCCGCCGCCCTTGCCCCCCGAGCTTTTCATTGCCCGTGAAGTGGAAGCCATCCGCGCCGAACTGGGTGGCGCAAGCCGGGAATGGCAAACACTCGATGCCGACTTTCGCCAGCGCCTGCTGACCGTGTTTCACCTGATGTCACGCAAGGGATATCAAATGGCACTGCTCGAAGGCTATCGCAGCCCCGCACGCCAGACCTATCTGGCCAGTCTCGGCACCCATGTCACCAATGCAGGTGCTTACCAGAGCTACCACCAGTTCGGCCTGGCAGCGGATAGCGCATTTCTTCGCGACGGCAAACTGGTGATTTCTGAAAAAGATCCGTGGGCCATGGAAGGCTATCGCCTTTACGGCGAAATGGCAGAGTCTGTGGGGCTGGTTTGGGGGGGGCGCTGGAAAATGCGGGATTTCGGCCATGTCGAATTGCGTTCCGCAGGCACAACTGCCTTGGCAAAGCGCAATCAATTTCCCAAATGACACGCGACAATTGCAAATTATCAAATTATTACTTTAATAACATTGATATAAAAATGTCATAACTCACCAATCGTCCTGCCTTTGCTGAACGGATCGCAAACATGAATCGAATTGCCCGTTTTATGACGCTTCCCCGGATAGCCGCCTTGACCGGCCTGATGCTGGTATTGGCTGCCATCGCATTGGTCGGCTTTGCTTTCGACTTGCCTACATCCTGGCAATGGATTGCTGGCGCGCTCGTGGCAACACTTTGGGGAGCGTGGCAGTTACACCAGTACCTGCGGGCGCGCGATGCTGCGCGCAACATGGCCAACATGCTTTCCGGCCACGCGGCAAATGCCGTCCGCACGGCGCCAGCAGACAGAAAGCAGGACATCGAACTTTTGCGCATACGCATGCTGGACGCGATCCGCACCATCAGGACATCGCGGCTGGGACAGGCGGGTGGCGAAGCCTCTCTCTATGAATTGCCCTGGTACATAGTGATCGGCAACCCGGCAGCAGGCAAGAGCACAGCGATACTCAATTCAGGCCTCAATTTCCCCTTTTCCGACAAGGGCGGACAGCCCGGCGGAGCCATACAGGGGATCGGCGGCACCCGCAACTGCGACTGGTTTTTCACCACGGACGGCATCCTTCTGGACACTGCCGGCCGCTACGCCGTGCAGGAAGACGATCGCAATGAATGGTTCGGCTTCCTGCGCCTGTTGAAAAAATACCGCCCCCGCGCGCCGATCAACGGCGTCATCATCGTCGCCAGCATTGCAGAACTGACCAGCGCCGGTCCGGAAGCCAGCATCGCTCTGGCACGTGACCTGCGCCAGCGCGTCCAGGAACTGACGGAAAGACTGGAGCTGTTCGCGCCGGTCTACCTCATGTTTACCAAGGTCGACCTGATTGCCGGCTTCGCTGATTTCTTCGAGGACGCCGACGTGGCCGAACGCAGCCGCGTATGGGGCGCGACCCTTCCTTACGATGCCGATGGCAAGGCGAATGCTGCGGCTCTTTTCGAGCGCCATTTCGATACACTTGCCGACGGTTTGCGGGAGCTTGGCACCACGCGCATGGCGCTCGACCGCTGCGACAACATGAGCCCTGGCGTACTGACGTTTCCGCTCGAGTTCGCTGGCATCAAGCATCATTTGCGCACCTTCATCGCCACGTTGTTCGATGAGAACCCCTACCAGTTCAAACCGATTTTCCGCGGCTTTTACTTCACCAGTGCGATTCAGGAAGGCGCCGGCGCGCATGCAGCGGCAGAACGGATCATCCGGCAATTCGACCTTGCGCGCGGCCGCAAGCTGAGCGCCAGCGTCATCTCGAACACCGGATTTTTCCTGCGCAACCTGTTCGCTTCCGTTATTTTCGCCGACCGCAACCTCGTGCGCCAGTATGCAAGCCGCAGCCGGTTGCGGCTGCGCTACGCTGCATTTTACGTCGCCGTCATGGCGCTGGGCCTGGCGCTGGGTGGCTGGAGTTGGTCATTTGCCACTAACCGGCAGTACGTCGCCAATGTCCAGGCTGATCTCGAACAGGTGCTGAAAGTACAGGAAAACCGGCATGATCTCGCCTCACGCCTTGAGGCGCTCGGCATTCTCCAGGACCGGCTGCAACAGCTTCGTCAGTACCGCGAAGAACGCCCCTTGCAGCTGGGTTTCGGCCTGTACCAGGGAAAGCGCCTGGAGCACAGGCTGCGGGCAGAATACTTCAAGGGACTGCAACAGGTCATGCTCGAACCGGTTGCCATTCAACTGGAATCCTATCTTGCCGAAGTCAACACCCATGCGGGCAACATGCTGCAACCGGAACATCAGGCCCCAGGTGGAATCACGCTGACATCCGCGGTTGTGGACAACAAACGGCCACAGGCGGATACGCTATACCGGGAAGCCATGCCCAACAATGTCGACGACGCCTACGGCGCACTAAAAACCTATCTCATGCTCGGCGATCGCAGGCGTGTCGAGCCGGATCATTTGAATGATCAGATGGCGCGTCACTGGCGAATCTGGCTGGAATACAACCGCGGCAACGCGCCCCGCGAACAGGTGATTCGACATGCCGAAAAGCTGATTGCCTTCTACATTGCGCAGGCAGACCAGCCGGATTTTCCGCTGATCGAAAACAAGCTGGCACTGGTCGATCAGGTCCGGCAAACCCTGCGCCCGGTAATAAGAGGAACGCCCGCCCGCGAACGTGCTTACGGTGAAATTCGCATGCGCGCAGCAACGCGCTTTCCGATCGTCACGGTCGCCAGTATCGTCGGCGACCGCAACCGCCATATCCTGTCGGGCAGCCATACGGTATCAGGAGCATTTACCCGCAAGGCCTGGGAACAGTATGTCCGTGCCGCCATCAGGGACGCCGCCACCACGACGGTGCAGAGCAGCGACTGGGTGCTGAAAACCTCGGCAAGAGACGATTTGTCCCTGGAAGGGAGCCCGGAACAGATCGAGCGGGAACTGATACGGCTGTACAAGGCCGACTATGTACGCGAATGGCAACAATTCATGCAGGGGATTGCGATCAGGGAGTTCGAGTCCTTCGAAAACGCCGTGCAGTACATGAATGTCCTGGGCGACCCGCAATCGTCGCCCATCGACCAGCTGCTGCAGACACTGCATCGTGAAACGTCGTGGGATAGCCGGCTGCAGGCTGCCGCAGGCACGCAAGCCGATGATGGCATTGGCACGTGGTTCCGGGAAAACGTGTTGCGCCGTCCGGCCCCGCCAGCAATGCTGGGCAATGCCGGACCTGACGCAGTGACGAATATGCGCCAGGATGGCGCTATCAGTGCAGAATTTCCCATGATTGCGAGCCTCGTCGTGCCTCGCGGCGAGAAACGGGACATGTCGCTGATGAAGGGATACCTTCAGCATCTTTCGCGAGTGCGGGCGCGCTTCAACCAGATCGCCAATGCAGGCGATTTCGGCCCGGCCAGCAGGCAGCTCATGCAAGCCACGCTGGAAGGCGATGCTTCCGAACTGGCTGATGCGCTCAGATACATCGACGAGAGCATGCTGACCGGCATGCCGCCTGCGGCGCGGGCCACGATCCGACCGTTGCTGGTGCGCCCACTAATGCAAGCCTTCGCAGTCATCATCCTCCCCGCGGAACGGGAGCTCAACCGAACCTGGATGGCGCAAGTCCATGAACCGTTCGCAAAGTCCCTGTCAGCAAAGTATCCGTTTTCTTCAGCGTCCTCCGTCGAAGCGACGCCTGCGGAGATTGCACAATTCTTCGGTCCTGATGGCGCCATCGCAAAATTCGTGCAGAATGCGATGGGACCGCTGGTGATTCGCCGCGGCGATACCCTGGCGGCACGCACCTGGGCCGATATGGGGGTGCGCCTCAATCCGCATTTTTCCGCAAACCTGGCACGCTACGTTTCACCCCAGGGAAGCGGCGCGACCGCCGGCAATCAGGTTCAGACCAGTTTTCAATTGCTGCCGCTACCCAGCCCCGGACTCGTGGAATACACCGTGGATATCGATGGTCAGTCCATGCGTTATCGTAACGGTCGCCAGGACTGGCACAACTTCGTCTGGCCGCATGCACAAGGCCAGCCAGGCGCAAGAATCAGCGTCGTCACCAGCGACGGACGTGCGCTTGATGTTGCCAATTTCCCCGGACAATTCGGCCTGGAGAAACTGGTCAACAGCGCGACCCGGCAAAAACAAAGTGATGGCAGCTTCCGCATGCGCTGGGAAGGGGCCGGTCAGCAAGTCGAACTGCACTTTCGCCTGATCAGCGATGCCCGCCCCGGCACGGATGTCAGCGGCGCCGGGCTGACCGACTTGAAGCTGCCGGCACGCGTTGCCGGCGACGACGTTGGCGCCGAAGCCGCTGCTCCCAGTAGAGAGCGCTCATGAATGACGCCGTCCGCGCGCATGTCCGCAACCCCCTTCCGCTTTACTTCGGCAAGATTCCGTCACGTGCCGATTTTGTCAAAAGCGACGGCGGCATCAAGGTTATCGCGCTGCTCGATGACTGGATTGCCCGCGGCATGGAGCTTTTGCTGGAAGAGCCGGGCTGGAAGAAAAGCTTCGACGGTGCAGGCATGATCGATTTCCTGTTCGTCGGCAGCCGCAGCCGATATGCCATCTGTGGCCAGATGCTGGCCAGCAGGGATTCGTCGGCGCGGCGCTTTCCCTTCCTTGCCGCCACTCTGTTCGAATCCGAAGATGCGCCTGGATTCCTGCCATTCAGCGGATTGGCGCTTTATGAGCATGCGATACATCAGCGCACGCTGGTGCGGCAAGCCGCCAAGACTACCGATGCAACAAGCGCCACATCCGCGCTGGCCGCATTGACAACGGCTGATCTGCCCGGGTGGCCGGCAGATCTGACCTACCAGGAGCGCTACGCTGATCATCTGGCGACCACCATCCTTGAAGACATGGCCACTGGCCTGTCACCGCCTTCTGAAAAAGCGTCGATGCGCAACATGGTTCTTGCCCTCGGTTATCTGCTGCAATCGATACGCACACATGGGGGACGAACACCCGTCAAGGGTTTGTCTTTGCCGCTGCCGCATGAACCCGAAAACATGGCGCTTGCCAAATGCTTCTGGCTCGACCTTGTCACGACGTTTTTGCCGGGAACCGGGTTTGAGCTGGGCATCTTTGTATGCACGCACTTTTCTGCGCCGCGCATGTTCGTTACTTTTAATGCCTCGGCGCCCCGCAATTTCATGATCTTGTTCGACGCGCGCGCCGCACAGGAATGCCTTATCGATATCAGTCAGGCCGCCTGGGTCGATGATCACCCCATGCAGGATCCGGCCATAACCAGGCTGGCAAGCTACCTGGAACACGGAGAGCTTGGCCTGCACGAATTGACGCGCACCTTTCGCCAATGCTTCGGCAAACAGTAACGCCACATTACCGGTCACGACCGTCCAGTTCGCAAACAGGAAAACCAATGATGAACACTGCCACGATTGCCGGCTCGCTTGCCATCGCAGGAGCATGCGCCCTTTTCCATGCAATTCCAGCCGCCGCCGAGACGAAGGTAACGACACATGCGCCCGGCAAGATCGTCATATCCGGCACCGTACCCGACGAAACGACCAAGGCTGTGCTGATATCCCGGCTTCAGGCGCTCTACGGCACCGGTCAGGTAATCGATCAGGTCAGCGTCGGCGGCGTGGTCGCGCCGCCAGGCTGGAGCAGGCAGGTATCCGGCCTGATAGATGACAGGCTGAAAGAAGTCCGCAAGGGCCAGCTGACGATCGAAGGCCACAACGTCGCACTACGCGGCGAAGTAGGCAGCGACAGCCTGCGGCGCGCCGTTCCATCCAGCCTAGCCGCCACGCTCGACCAGTCCTACACGCTCAGGCATGACCTGCGCGTCGTCGCACCCAGCCAGGTTGTCCTGGATCAGGCCATTGGGCAGCGCGTGATTGAATTCGAAAATGGCAGTGCATTGCTGACCGAATCCGGCAAGCGCACGCTGGAAGAAATCCTGCTGGCGCTACAGGGGGTGACTGCAAATAAAATCGATATCATCGGGCATACCGACGATACCGGCAAACGTCCGCTCAATATCGCGCTGTCACTGGCGCGCGCCGAATCCGTCAAACTGTACCTGGTCGCACGCGGCCTGGCGGCACCAGCCATTGCCACCAGCGGCATGGGCCCGGACCAGCCGATTTTTGCCAATACCAGCGAGGAAGGACGCAAGCGCAACCGCCGCATCGAGTTCCGCGTGAGCCAGTAAGCCCGCACCGGCAAGCCGGTGCGCCGCAGGCGCCTGCCGGCTACCGCTCAGTTGGCAACTTCCCCCTCCAGCCCGAGGATTTCTTCAAGGTGCGCAAGGCTGCCGCCATCCTTGAGCACGCTGCGCAGCCAGACGTGCAATGGCATATTGCCCCATCGCGCAGCCTTGTCGGCAAGATAGGCGACCGGGCTATGCGGCTCGGTGCGACGAAAAAACTCCGCCACCAGGCGTAATTGCGCCAGGGCCTGGGCCCGTGTGGAAATTGCGGATCCTGGTGCGAGCACAGGGTCAATGATTCCTTCCCGTCCCGCTGCCGCCGCGGCATCTGCAGCCGGCTCACCAGCGCCCGGGTCGGCAGGCGCGAGCAAGCCGAGCTCACGCGCAATGCGATGCAACCGGTCCTCCACTGCTGCCAGGCTGTCTGCAAGTACGCCGAAGCTCGGTCCGCTCTCGCCGAACAACGCCGCAGCCACTTGCTCGAGCCCACCCAGCGCGGACCGGCAACGTGCAGCGTCTTCCAGCCATTGAACGTATAACGACTTGTCGGTGCGGGCGGCAGCGGCGAGAAATTTCTCCAGGGTCACCCGGCCTTCGTCCACCGACGAAGGATCGCGCTGCAATTGCGCTTCAAGCAAACGTGCAGATTCATGGTCGTTCAGATTGAAATCGCCCAGGCCGGAACGTGTGACCGGAATCTCTTTCACCAACCGGGCCATGCGCATCACCAGCCAGGAAATGTTGCCTATACGCTGTTCCTGGTCACCGTTCTCGGGCTGCGGATGGATCTGGCCGCCGAAGCGCTCGATCAGGCTTGCGGATAGCTGCATGCCTTGCGCCAGCCCGGTCAGGCCGCCCGTCTTTACCAGCCCTTCCGTCAGCCATACGGCCAGCCGCAAATCCTTGCTGCGTGTGCGCAGAAGCAGTGCGCAATCGCGCACTACCGCCTGCCAGTCGGCCTGCTTCAGGTCGCTCTGCCATTCGCCGTACTCGATGCTGGCATCGTCCTCCCGGCGATATTCCATGATCTTATCGAACTCCGGCGAATAAGCCAGATCCTCGCCGCACAGGGAGCTGGCAGAGACCGGCTCCAGCATGCCTTCCCATTGCTGGTTCATCGACGCTTCCTTTCCTTGTTATGACTGGCCGGCGGCATCACCCGGCGCGGCAATTGAACCGGCTGGCGCTATCCACTTCTATCGTCAAGCGGCGTACCTGTTCGCCTTCAGCCACCCGCGCCAGCACGCAAGAGGCAATTTCCGGCAAGATTGTGCCGGCCAGGATATGGTCGATATTGCGGGCGCCGGAATCCACTTCCGTGCAACGCGCCAACACCGACTCGACCACCTCGTCGGCGCAACTGACCGACGCCTGGTATGTTGCTTCGACGCGCTTGCAGATGCGATCGAGCTTCAGCCTGACGACGTCCGCAAGGATGTCGTCACCCAGCGGATAGTAAGGGATGACTTTTACGCGGCCGAGGAACGCCGGCTTGAAGATCTTGTACAGTGTCGGCCGTATGCTTGCCGCCAGCGCCTCGGGATCCGGCATTTCCGCCTGTTCCGTGTTCAGGCAACTCTGCATGATGGATGCCGAGGCGGCGTTCGAGGTGAGAATGATGATCGTGTTGCGAAAATCCACGGCGCGCCCTTCCGCATCGTCCAGCGTGCCCTTGTCGAATACCTGGAAGAACAGTTCCAGCACATCCGGATGCGCCTTTTCCACTTCATCCAGAAGCAATACGCTGTAAGGCTTGCGCCGCACTGCCTCAGTCAGCACGCCACCTTCGCCATAGCCGACGTAACCCGGCGGTGACCCCTTTAGCCCTGCAACCGTGTGCGCTTCCTGGTATTCCGACATATTGATCGTGATCAAGCTGCGCTCGCCGCCGTACAGCGCGTCCGCCAGCGCCAGCGCGGTTTCCGTCTTGCCTACTCCGGAGGGCCCGACGAAAAGGAATACGCCGCGCGGCTTGCCCGGTTCCTCGATGCCGGCGCGTGCCGTGCGCACTGCCCGGGCGACCTCGGCAATCGCGTGCGGCTGTCCCAGGACACGCCGAGCGAGCAGGTCCTGCAGCGTCAACACGGTACGGATTTCATCCTTGACCATTTTCCCGAGCGGAATACCAGTCCAGGCTGATACGACCGCGCCGATGGCTTGCCGGTCAACGCAAGCCGGCACCAGAGGCGCATCGCCCTGCAGCAATGCCAACTCCTTCTGAAGCCGGGTGAGATCGCGCGCGCCGCTTGACGGCGCGCTGTTGCAGGCCCCCACAGGAGTGCCGTCTTCGGTGCCGGTAGCGAGCATCGGCAGCGGCTCAGGCAAAGACGCTTCGAGTCGCGCCCGCAAGTCGCGAATCTGCACGACCAGCGCACGCTCCCTTTCCCACTGTGCCTCGTCGCTCGCCAGCCGGGCATGCAGCACAGCCTTTTCCTGCAGCAGCTCCGTCAGCTTCTCGCGATGGGCACCGCCAGCGGCCTGCTCCTTTTCCAGTGCCGTTATCTGCAGCGCCAGGGCTGCATCGCGCTTGCGCGCATCCTCGATCGCTGCCGGCGTCGAAGCCAGGCCCAGTGCCACCCGGGCACAGGCAGTATCAAGCACGCCAATGGCCTTGTCCGGCAACTGGCGCCCGCTGATATAGCGCGCCGAAAGGCGCACGGCCTCGACAATGGATTCGTCCAGCACGCGTACGCCGAAATGCCTTTCCATATGGCCGGCAATGCCGCGTAGCATGGCACACGCGACTTCTTCCGTCGGCTCCTCGATCTTTACCACCTGAAAGCGCCTCGCCAGGGCTGCATCTTTCTCAAAATATTTTTTATACTCCCCCCAGGTGGTGGCAGCAATCGTACGCAGCTCGCCACGCGCCAGCGCCGGTTTGAGCAGATTGGCGGCGTCGTTCTGGCCCGCCTGGCCGCCGGCGCCGATCAGGGTGTGGGCTTCATCGATAAACAGGATGACGGGCCTGGCGCTGCGCCTGACTTCTTCGATGACCATGCGCAGCCGGTTTTCAAACTCGCCCTTGACGCTGGCGCCAGCCTGCAGCAACCCCAGGTCGAGCACATGCAGCGCGACGTCGCGCAGGGGCGCCGGCACATCGCCGCAGACAATGCGCAACGCCAGGCCCTCGACCACGGCGGTTTTCCCGACGCCGGCATCGCCGGTCAGTATGGGATTGTTTTGCCTGCGGCGCATCAGAATATCGATCATCTGGCGAATTTCCGCATCGCGCCCAATCACCGGGTCGATACCGCCACTGCGGGCGCGCCCGGTCAAATCGGTGGTGTACTGGTCCAGCGCCGGCGTACGCGCATCGGCATCCGGCGCAATCGCTGCGGATGCTCTTTCCGGCGTGATAACCGCGCCCTGGCACGCCAGCGCGCCTTGCGCGCATGCTTCCGGAAATTCCGCAGTCAGTTCGGCAAGCCGGTGCCTGAGCTCGTCGACGGCGAATTTCCCCAGCTCGGCGGAGCTGCGGTGGGCCAGTTGGGACAACGCCGGTTCGGTAAGCAGCGCCAGCAACAAATGACCGCTGCAAATCCGGGGCGCCCGGCTATCAAGCGAGGCAAGCAGCCAGGCTTGCTCGAACACCTTCTGCACATATTCGGAAAATGCCGGCGTGCGGCTATTACCGCTCCTGAAGCGCGCGATCTCGACGCATAAATCTTTTTCCAGTATTGCCGCACTGATGCCGTAATGCCTGCACAATAGAAAAAAATCGCTGTGCGTATCTTCCAGCAAAGCCAGAAACAAGTGCTCCAGGTCGACTTCGTACTGGCCGCGTGCCATGCACGCATTGATTGCCCGCTCGGTTGCCTTGCGGCAAACGTCGTCGAGTTTTCCGATCAATACCTTGAGATTCGTATTCATGGAGGAGATTTTCGATAGATTTTAGGTGGATGAATCGTCTGTGGCGCCTGGCATGATCAGCCAGGCAACTTCGCGGGAATCGTCGCTTGCTGCGCCCTCCATGCCGCCCGCGCGTTTTCCCAGCCAACCATTCCAGCCAAGCCGGGTACTGCCATCACCCACGCCCAGGCTGGCCTGCACGAGATCGCGCCGGTCCAGGACCAGGCGCAGCTCGCAGTCGTTGCCGGCGCCGGCCATCATGCGCACCAGTCGGCGCAGGCCGGGCGCGGCCGCGCCGCCGGGCAGGAATTCCTCGAATTTCGCACGCCGCAATGGCCCGATGACGAGCCTGATGCGGCATGTACGATCCCAGGTGCGTTCGCCGCAGAATGCCGAAGCATCCAATACGCAATTGTCAGCGCCCAGCCGCGTGCGCAGCGATGCGGGCAGCGTCAGCCATTGCCCGACAAATTGTTCAGCGGTGCATTGCACGCTGAAGTACTCCGCCACCACGCATGCCAGCCATTGCGCAGACTGCGGGCGTGTACGCAAGGCTGCGGCAAACCAGGCCAGCGAATCGTCGGCGATTTCCTGGCCACTAACGCGCCAGTTCCTGCGCCTGCCGTGCAGGTCGAAACCCGCCAGGCTGAGCACCATGGGCAAGAAGCGGTTGTGACGATCGGCTTCGTATTGCAGGTGCAGGCGGCACTTGAGCCAGGCTTGGTAAAACAATGCCGTTGCGCGGCTTGTAAAGATATCCAGGAAGGCGCGCGTGGCGGTATCGCCGTGCCAGAGCTCGCGCTCGGCGACATGCTGGGTATAGTGCCTCGGCAGCACGCCCATCGGCCCGGTCAGGCCGATGAAGGAAGGCGTAATGCTGACCTTGCCGGCGTGCGATGCTCCCGCCTCATCCGCTACGGCAGCATCGAACGTCAGCGACTCGATCTCGCTCGGCGGGAAGCCCAGCGACAGGGAATTCCTGAAGCAGATCACCTGGCCGAGAAGGTCCTGGTCCGGCGGCGCATTTTCGCGCATACGATAGTGGGCCAGCAGCGTGCGCACCGCCTGGAAGAACTCGAAGCGGTAAGGCGCATCCCTGAGCTGGTCGATCAGGCCAGGATCGATTTTCCGCTGCGCGCCGGGCATTTGATCAGCTCCATTCCGGATTGCCGGGAAAAGATGCTCAGTTGGACAAAGCTGTTCGCCTGCACGTACATCCCGAAAAAATGATCGAGGATCTGCGCGAACATGAACAGGCCGATGCCGGCATAATGGCTCTCATCGACGGTAACGCGAATCCCAATGCCCCGCACAAACTGCGGAAAGGGGTTGCCGGCGATGCGCGCCATGCTCATTTCCTGCTCGACAGCGACGATGCCATCGATCTGCCGGCAGTTCTGCGAAGCGCTCGTAATGTCATACAGATGCAGGGTTTCCCGGAGGGCATCGACGCCCTGCCCCGACCACGACAGGTGGTTCAGCGACAGGTGCGATATCAGCCGCCATTGCGCGCCCCGGCCGCGCGGGAAGACATGACTGCGCGTCGGCTTGCGCAGCATCCGGATGTTTCTGGCGACCGAGCCGCCTTCCATGAATAAATCCCCGCCTGTCAGGCCGAACGGCAGCTGCGATGGCAAGTTGCCGTTGGTGCACATCAGCATCATGCTCAAGGTGCTGCTTTCGGCGCGATGCGGATCGAAACAACTGTCGACCAGCGAAATTTCCATCGCATGACTGAGCGCGTCATCCCCTTCGATATGGCTGGCATGCCAGTAATGAGCCGGCGATTCAGGGTCGTCACCATGACGCAGCGAATAGAAAGGACGATACTCTGTCACTTCTTCCGCCTCTGCGCTGCGCCGCACGCGCGCCACACGGGCGATTTCGTAGATATCGTAGGCACGCGGCATATGACTATCGATGATCACCGGGTAAGCGGTCTTGGTTCCGCTGACGCGAATCGGTTCGGCATTACGGCGGAACAGATTAAGTACCGGAACGCATCCGAGCACGAAATTATCCGCTGCCAGGCGCGAAAGCATGCCACCATCATGTTCCACGCCGATGTCGGCCAGGCCGATACGGATCTCCAGAGTCTGAATACCGGGCGGCAAACGACCGTTCAGGCCAGTTAGGTCAATGTCAAAAAAATTGAATTTTTCCGGAAAAGCAAAATACTCCAACAGCAAGCGGCACGCCGGTTGTGAGCGCGCCTCCTGAGGCAGCAGCGCCTCGTCTTCGGCAAAGCCGACTGCAGAAATGGCGCCTGCGTGTAACCTGATTCGTCCCGCACCAGCATGGCTTACCCATACACTGGCGGCTCGAGCCAGCAATGCTTCGCGGATCGCTGCAACGAGGGACGGCTCGCCATTCATGTGAAAACGGACTTTGCCAAACTGTAGGGCACTGAGATCGCCGTCCGCTGCCAATACAGCCAGATCCAGGCGGATTACCCCGGCCATGGCGGCCATGGCCACACCGCCGTCGTTCAGGTTCTCGAAGCATGCACCAGCCAGCCGCAGCGGCCATATTTGCAGGTCTGACGAAGTGCGAAAATGGCAGGCAACGCCCTTTACCGGGTGCGTCTTCAGCAGCGTATGGCGACTGATCGTGATCGGCTTGCGCGCTTGCGCCAGGGCTGCGCTGCAATCGAAACAGGCGATGGTCGCCGCCGGAAACGGTCGCAAGCTTTGCGGATAGATCACCTGCAGCAATGCATCGCTGATTTCGGGAAAATCGTCATCCAGCTTCTTGTGTATGCGTCCGCTCAGAAAGGCGAACGATTCGATCAGGCGCTCGATGTGCGGGTCGTCGCAAGCCTCGCCGGAAAGCAGCAGGCGTCCGGCAACTTTCGGATACTTTTTTGCGAAGTCGCTAGACAGACGACGCAGGTAAGTCAGCTCGCGTTCATAATACGGCAGCAATGATTCCATCTCAAAGCCCTCCGGCACGCCGGGTTTTGCTGACGGAGTATTGCAATGTCGATGGTTGCAGCATGGCGTCGAAATACACGGCTTCGGATGCGGGATGCACGACCAGCATGGCATTGATCGCGAAACGCAGGCAATTGACTGTCTTGCCACCGGTTTCGAGACTCACCTGCACCTTTTTCAGGCGCCTTTCATGGGTGGTAACCGCGCGCTCGAGCGATCGGCAGATGGCGTTGCGATCGGCGGGATTGGCGAGGCTGAATCCGGCGAAATCGTGCATGCCATAGGTGCCCATGGAATGCAGCGTTTCCGGGAAAGCGCCAAGCGTTTCTTCGCCGTAGGCGCAACGCGAGTTCAGCAGCGCTTCGAGGTCGCGCGCCACTGATTCTTTCAGCTCTTCGACGGATATTCGGCGCAGCGCATGCCCATCAACAGACTCGCGCGGAGCATGGTCGAGCAGGCGGTCGAACAGCGTCGGCGCATAGCGCTGCCTGGTTGTGGAGGATGCGTGCATGCGGTGCTTTCTGCGTGGCGGACCTGGAAAGTAAGCCTGCGGCGCCCGGGGCGCCGCAGTTCATGTCATAGCGCGGGCGATCAAATCGCTTCGGTTGCCTTGTTCTTCGCCAGGCTCCACATCTGCGGATTGCTGCCCCCCTTCTTGCCGTCGATGCCCTGCATCGTGTAATTCCACTTCACCGATGCGTACTTGAGGCTGACTGTCTCGGTCGGCAAGCCTTCGCCTTGCACGGATGGCGTAACGGACGAAACGATCACGTGGTTCAGCACAATCTCGAGGTATTTCACCTTTTCCTTGCCATTGGCCCGCATGAATTCGATCGTCACTTTCTGGTACGTATCGCCCTGGCTGCATGCCAGCCAAAGAGATGGGCTGGTCGAATCGATATCTTTTGTAAAAATCATGTCGCCATGCTCTGCGCGCTCGGCCGTATGGCCACCGGATGTGCTCGCGGTTGCGGACTTCGGCTGGCGGATCAGGTGGCTCCATGACAACGCCTCCAGCCATTTCTGATGGCCTTCGTCGCGTGACTCGCCTTCGATCTTGGTGTCGCCGCTCTCGAATTTCAGGTAGATGTCTTTCATTTTTACTGCCTCCTCTTATGGTTGAACGATGCACGAACAAATGCCTCCCGTGCGTTTTTTTGACTTGCCAATGCTGACTTTCCACTACTGCTAATACTCACTTGCAGGTGCTTACCCCTTGGCCGACTGCGGTAGTTCCGCCACCAGGCGCAGCGATACGCTTAGTTCGTCCAGTTGAAAATGCGGCCGCAGAAACGTCACGGCACGGTATACGCCGGGTCGCCCCGGGACTTCAGATACCGATACCGATGCCTCGCGCAGCGGATATTGCGCCTTGATTTCCTGCGATGCGGAATCGTCCATCACCACATACTGGGCAAGCCAGCTGTTGAGGAACTGCTCTACACCAGAGGCTGCGGCAAAGCTGCCGATTTTGTCGCGCATCATCGATTTCAGGTAATGCGCGATGCGGCACGAAGCAAAGATGTATTGCAGCTGTGCCGACAGCACGGCGTTGGCGTTGGCGGCATCGGTGTTGTACTTTTTGGCGCGCTGCACCGATTGCGCGCCGAAGAAGGCAGCGTAGTCGGTGTTCTTGCAATGCACCAGGGGGATGAAGCCAAGATCGCTCAACTCCTTTTCGCGCCGGTCGGTAATGGCAATTTCGGTCGGGCATTTCAGCGCGATCTCTCCAGCATCCGTCTTGAACGTATGCGTAGGCAAGTCCTCCACCAGGCCGCCGCCTTCGACGCCGCGGATGGCCGCGCACCAGCCATAATGCTCGAATGCGCTGGTGAGCCGCGCCGCAAAGGCATAGGCGGCATTCACCCAAAGGTATTTGCCATGATCCTTGCCGTCGACGGCTTCGACGAAATTGAAGCCCTCGGTTGTCGTGCCTTCTTTGGGGTTGTACGGCAGCCGCCCCAGGAAATGCGGCACCGCGAGGCCGACATAGCGCGCATCTTCCGACTCTCGAAAGGATTTCCACTTGGCGTATTCGAGCGTATCGAATACCTTGGCAAGGTCGCGCGGCTTGCCGAGATCGGCAAAGCTTTCCAGGCCCAGAAGCTCGGCCGACGCGGCGGCAATGAATGGCGCGTGGGCCGCTGCGGCGACATGCGAAATCTGTTCGATGAAATACATGTCTTCCGGTTGGCGGCTGATATCGAAATCGCCGATCAGCGCACCGAATGGCGCGCCGCCGAAGGTGCCGAATTCTTCCTCGTAGACTTTCTTGAACAGCGCGCTCTGGTCGAAATCGATGGCATTGTTAAAGTCGCGCACCAATTCCTTTTTAGTGGCGTTAAACACTTTTATCTTGAGCATCTCCCCCGTGGAAGTCTGCTTGCAAAGATAGTGCAGGCCGCGCCAGGTGCTTTCCATTTTCTGGAATTCTGCGTGATGCATGATCTGGCTTAACTGCGTTGAGATCAGCTCATCCAGTTCTGCCACGCGCGCATCCAGGTTCGCGGAAAGGTTACTGGAAACAATCACGGTGCCTTCCAGCACCTGCGCCACCAGCTCGCCGATCAGATCGCGCGCGCGCGCGCGTTCGCTTTCGGAACGCGCCACCCGGCTTTCATCGATGACCCGGTCCAGCAGGCTGCCACTCTGCTGATCCAGCTCGACGCATTCCTGGGCAAGGGCTTGTGCGTGTGCCATGTCAAACCTCCTTTTGCCTGGTTTCGTCACCCAGGCGGTGCAATGCCTCGGTATTCTGGAGTGCCTCGCTCAGCAGATCCTCGAGCCTGTCGTTACCAGCCAGCTTGTTGCGCAAGTCGGACAGGCGGGTGCGCGCTTCCAGCAGCTTGCGCAGGGGCTCGACTTGTTCCACCACGGCCTCCGGCCGAAAATCGTCGACCGCGGAAAATGTCAGTTCGACCGCAAACTCGCCGCCCTGTGCACTCAAGGTATTGGCAACGCGAAACGATGCGCGCGGCGCCATGCCTGCCATCACATCGTCGAAATTGTCCATATCGACATTGATAAACTTGCGCTCCTTGAGTTTTCCCTGGGGCGCCGCCGAGTTGCCGGCGAAGTCCCCCATCACGCCGACCACGAACGGAATTTCCTTTTGCTCGATGGCGTCGCCGATTTCCACGTCGTATGTCAACTGCACGCGCGGAGGACGGATCCTTTGCAACCGCTTTTGCACACTTTCTCTTTTAGCCATGACATTCTGCTTTCTAAAGGTAGGGATCGAGATGGATGAGGCAAGGAGCTACTTCAACGCCTTGAAAGGGTCTGCGCTGGGTGATGGCGGCAAACTGCCTTGTGCTGCCTGCACCACAGTGGATGCGTGCGGCAGCACTGGCATGGTTTGCCGGCCAGATATTGCCGCAGCTGGCGTAGCCGGCACATTCGCGCCGGTGCCGGCCAGATGCAGGGAAGGCGCAATCCTGCGACGCGACCTTGGTGCAGTCCGCTTTTGCTCGTCTGCCGGCACCAGCACCGGCTCTCCCAGCGCGAGCCGCAAGGATTTCGTGAGGTTTTCCGCTTCCTGGCGGGCGCCCGGATTCACCGGTCCGCGCGGCACCAGGCCGTGCACCGCGCTGGCAGCGACACGCAATCCCGAGACCACCAGCAGACTTTTGGCTTCATGGTTGCCTGGATCGCGCGCAAGCACCTCGTTGGCAGCCAGGATGGTGGAAGCGTAGTTGCCTTCGTCAAACCAGATATTGGCAATCCTCAGCCACGGCGCGGTACTGGTAGGATTTTCCCGCGCTGCCTGATTCAGCAGGGCGATGGCATGTTCCTGCCTGCCCTTCTCCAGCGCGCTTTCCGCCTGGTCGATCAAGGTCTCGGGCCCCCCGTAAGCGTGTGTCGAATGCAGTGAGATCGCCGCGCACCCTGACAGCAAGAGCGCGCTGAATGCAAGGGCACAGCAGAATCCACGGCGCGCATCCACGTACACATGTCTTGCACTGTTGCACGACTGCATAAGTTGCTCCCTTTTCAGAATTATCGATAAAAAATTAATTGCGAAAATGCATTGTGTTTTCGTTATTAAATTATTTTCTTGATAATTGTCATTAACACAAATTAATTTATTTAGTTACCATCATTGCAACGATTCCATGCATGCAAAAATGCTCAGGTGTCATCTGAAGATTGCGATGAGGAGTAAGGCAGTGCACGTTTCCAGCTTGCTCAAACCCACCCCGTTCCAGCGCAAATTGCCTCGTTCTTGCGCCAGCAATTTCGCCTGCAAGCAGGCCGCGCTCGCATTCAGCGCCAGCATCGTGTTGGTGCTTGGGGGCTGTAGCACAACGTTCAAGGTCGCCACGGAAATAGTTGCCGATAAAGCGCTAGTTGCACTTGGCGTCAGAAAGGCAGATCCGAATGCCCCGCCACCGCCGCGCAATACGCCCTTGCGTCTCGAAACTGCCGCCGACCTGAACGCGGGCGGGGATGGAAGGGGTCTTGCCACGGTGTTTCGCGTCTACAAGCTCAGGGACAGCGGTGCATTCCTTGCCACGCCTTACCATGCATTCGGCAATGCCGAGCGTGAAAAAGCGGCCTTCGGCCAGGATCTTGTGGACGTACGCGAATTGATCCTTTCGCCAGGCGAAACGCTCGATCTCAAGGAAACGCTGCCGGCGCAGGCGCCCTACCTCGCCACGGTCGCCTTGTATCGACAGCCTGCCGGGCAGCGCTGGCGTTTCGTGTATGCCGCGACCGACATGGAAAATACCGTCACCACGATCGGCTTGCATGCCTGCGCCATGACGTCTACCACGACCGCGCCGCTGGGCATGACACTGAACGAGAGCGCGCTGTTGTCTCCGGCACGCTGTCTACGCTAATCCTTCCGGAATTCCGGCCACCACATCATTCATCCAGGATAACCATGCAAAGCTGTGCCAAAATCCTCTGGGGCGAAGGCTTGTTTCTGCGGCCGCAGCATTTCCAGCGCCAGGACCTCTACCATGAATCGCGCCTTGCCGAGTTCGGCCGTGCCAGCCATCCTTACCTGTGGGGTGTGCGCTCCCTGAAAATCGACACCGACGCGCTAGATTGTGGCATCTTGCGCATCGTCGAATTGCGCGCCATTCTGCCCGACGGAGAAATGATCGATGCACCCGCCGTCGACGATTTGCCGGCAGCGGTGGAACTGGCGAATGCCGGCGACATCGGCAATGGGCTGGTGTTTCATGTTGCGCTCCCGTATCTGCGCGATTTCGGACCTAATTTTTCCGGCCAGCGCAGCGCCGGCGGCCAGGCCATGCGCTACTACCAGCACGAGCAGGCGGCGCCCGACCTGTACACCAGCGCCATCGAAGCGCCGCTCAGCACCCTGAAAAAATCGCTGCATCTGCTGTCGGACCACGACAACCGGGAACAGTCGGTCGCCATCCCCGTCGCACGGGTCCGTGCAAATGGCACCGGCGGCTTCGAACTAGATCCCGATTTCGTGCCGGCCGTCATGTCGATCGGCGCCGCTCCGCCCGTATTCCAGTTGGCGCGACGGCTTGTGGAAATCCTGCAGGCCAAGGCGCAGGCCCTGTACGGCTACCATCGCGAGCCTTCGCAAAACATCGTCGAGTTCCGCTCCGGCGATATTGCTTCCTTCTGGCTGCTGCATACGGCGAACGCTGCCTGCGCCTCGCTGCGGCATTTCTGTCAGCACCCATCTCTTCATCCGGAGCGCCTGTTTCAGGAAATGCTCGGACTGGCAGGGCAACTGCTGACGTTTTCAAAAGCGTATTCGCTGATTGATCTGCCGGTCTACAACCATGCTGATCCCGGTCCCGAATTTTTCCGGCTCGACCGGATCATCCGCGAACTGGTCGACACCGTTATCTCGGCACGTTACTTCAACATTGCGCTGACACAGGTAAAGCCGGCCTTTTACCTCGGTCATATCGACTCTGAAAAACTTACCAGCAATGCTGCCTTGTATCTTGCCGTTGCTGCCGACATGCCGCCGGCGGAACTGGTGGAGGCCGTGCCGCAGCGCGTCAAGACCGGCGCACCGGACGATGTCGACAGGATCGTGTCATCTGCCATGCCGGGGGTGCGCCTGATGGCGGCACCGCAAGTGCCGGCGGCTATCCCGGTACGCCCCGGGTGCTATTACTTTGCCATCGAGCCGCATGGACCGCTGTATGAGCGCATGATCGCCGCCAGCGCAGTCATGGTTTACGTGCCGGCGGTTTTCCGGGATCTCAGCCTTGAACTAATTGCGGTGACACAATGAATCTCTCCCCCCTTATGCCTTCGCTGTACGGTCACGCCGCGTCGGCCTCACAGGACGAAAGCGCTGCAGGCGGCACACTGGCCGACATGCTGCACGATAGCTTTTACTTGCTATTGCTTGTTAAGAACCGATACTTCCCCAACCATCCGGAGCATTTTGCAGCACAGGTGCAACTACTGCTGGAAAATTTCGAGCGCCAAGCTCGACGAAAAGGTGCCCTGGCCGATGACATTCATGACGTCAGGTACGCCATATGCGCTGCCATCGATGAAGCGATCCTGATGTCGGATAGCCCGATACGCGATGTCTGGGAACGCTCGCCCTTGCAATTGCTGCTGTTCGGCGATCAGTTGGCCGGTGAAAATTTCTATGTGCGCCTCGATGCAGTCCGTCAGCGCGGCGCCGCCAGCCTGGAAGCACTGGAAGTGTTCTACATGTGCATGCTGACTGGCTTCCAGGGGAAGTATCTGCTGGAAGGCAAAGAGAAATGGGATTACCTGATCGCGACACTCGACCGGGAAATCGTCCATTTGAAAGGCAAGCGCGCGCAATTCGCTCCGCACTGGAAATCGCCCGACAATATCCGCAACTTGGTACGCACCGAACTCCCCTTGTGGATGCTGTGCACTGCCTTCCTCCTGGCAGGCATCGGCATCTATGCCGGACTTGACTGGTACCTGATGCGCCATACGAATACTGCCCTCGCCGGCTACTTCGACCTGGTCAAAGTGGCACCCCGCCTTGCCAGCATCACGATCAGTCTTCCTTGAAGGAAACATGCGGCGCTAGCTTGTATCAACTCAACCATTATTTACAATTTTGATCACAAAACTTATTGCAAATTAAGCATTCCTCGATTATCTTTTTAGCATTATCAATAAAATAACAATTCGGCGAAAAGCAGTCTGCCGATAGCCAAAAAGAGACAGGAAGCAGGATGAGCCACCAGACCGCCGATAACACCATCGCCGCTGCTGCCCCGCCGGGTGCAAACAACCTGTATTTGCTGATTGACGCTGCCCAATACTCCGGTATCGGGCGCATCCTGGAATACCGCTTTCGCCGCTTGCCCTGGCAGCGCCTGAACGCATCGGAAGCGGATGTGAATACCGCGCCGGTGCTCCTGCATGTCAACAGCAACCAGACCCGCACGCTGGCCTGGTTCCTCGACCACACCCGCGGACTGCATTGCCTCAGCTGGATCGAATCGCCACTTGGGCTGGCCGATCTGGCCGGTCATCTGCGCAGTCTGGTCCAGGTCGAAGCGGCCGATGGCACCCGCTATGCCATGCGCTTTCATGACACGCGCATCCTGCCGGCCTGGTACCAGATGCTGACGCCGGAGCAGGAAGCGTATGTGCTGGCGCCGGTCAATTCATGGAATTACCTGGATCGCGACGGCCAGCCTTGCGCTCTCTTCGGTCATGGTACCGCCATTGCGCCTGAGCCCGCTTGCCTGCGCCTGTGCGCGGAACAGGAACGGTCCTTGCTGGAAGCCAGCCTGCCGGATATCGTCATGGAAAGGCTGGAATTGAATGGCAATGCCGACCTTGCCGCAATGCCGCGCCAGGCGCGCTATGCCTTCCTGGCCGGCCAGGTAAGGAAAGCCACGGCGCTCTATAACATTCGCACCGTAGAAGAGATCGTGCTGTTCTGTTCGCTGGCACTAGGCATTGGCAGCAATTTCGACAAGCTCATGCCGGTCGCGCAAGTGCTGCAGCGATTCTCTCCTGTTGTGCGTTCCCGTTATGCCGGCATGCCGGCCTGAGAGAAAGCCACTGGCGCTGCCGCCACCAGGTAATTCAGCTGATCTCCTGACTTGTCTCTGCACTGGTTTCTGCAGTGGTTACCTGATCAAGCGTCATGAAAATGACACTGCTGGCTGCCAGTGCGGCGAAAAGCGACAATAGCCAGATGTAAGCGCCGACCGCCAGGGTTTGGCCGGCAAAAAAAGATTGCAGGCCAAGTACGCTGGCAACGAGTGCGCAGTAGAAGGCTACCTCCTTTAGTTTTCCCACGCATATGAGTACCAGCGAAATCGCTAAAAGCGGGTTGGCAAACCAGGCATAGATGTGATCTTTTATACCCATCCATCCCCACATGAGAATGAAATAACCAGGAACGTTACCGCCCCCCTCTGTTATCGCTGGTGTTAGCAAAGATATCGCATAGCCAGCCACGCTGGCCAGGGCCATGTTGCGTCGGAATCGGGAAAGTTTATCCATATCGGCTGTTAACGTGTTTTTTGGGCGGAATGTACACATGTTTTTCCTGGTGCTTTTTACGTTTTCTGTCAGGCCAGTCGCAACTTCCCACGTCACAGCAGCTAAGCAGATTACCCACCTTTCCCAAGCCTTTTCCACATGGTAAATCACCACCATCGCAGCCAATGTCGCAGTCGCCGCGTTGATTGACATGGGGTCTCGGGCGCAACGGTGTGAAGCGTCGATGCGCAACACCGCACAGATACAGGCGCTCACGCAAAATGACAAGCCCCACAAGCACGCCATGAATTTGAATTGCGCGGTAACCCAGCGTAGAGCAACTGTTGCGGCCAGTATGCACGCAATACGCGCATCTGAATCCCTTGTAGGGAGAAAGATAGCGTTGATACGCGCGAATTGTAGCCAGGGCGACGTTACGCATTAAATATGTATACAGAACCTAAAGCCGCGCGAGTGAACAGTGAACACGCAGCGAAGCGAAGCGACTATTATGTATTGCATGCCTTGGTTTCCAGGTTGGCTGGTCAATCATGCGTTTGCATCCGGTCTATGCGTTTTACGATCACCAGGAACACGATGCACAAGGGAATGGTGACCAGGTCGGCAATCTGCGTCGCTATATTCGCAGCAAGCAGTTCCTCAATTTCTTTCGCACGAAGGCTCAAACGGAATGATGCGTTTCCGGCCATGCCTGACACAATCCAGAAAAACCACCACCAACTCAATATCAAAGAAGCCGGCTTGCTGGCCCAGTTTTCTGGATCTGTACTGGCACGCCATATTTCATTCATTGCCTGGAATGGTTTCCAAAGATTAGCAATAGGAATGAAGTACCATCCAATGGACCATCCTGGGGTAAAACGAAGATTCAGCGCCCCTCGTTGGCGAGCGCGTGCGTTTGCCCGATATATCCAGACGAGAATCAGAATGCCTGAAACCGCGGTGACCAGCATCTGGAAAATCCCCACCATCGCCTGCCTTGCGTCACTGGCCTTTCCGGCGATGATCGCATCTTCTTGCGATGAATAGACACCCGCCTGAAAATCGCGCAGCAACTGATACTCGAGAAATCCGGAGGCAATTCCAATGACTGAGAAAATTATTTGGAGATACAAGGACCAGCGCACCCATTTTCCAAATTTTGCACTGTAAAGCGTTTGCGACGGAACATCAGAAACTATCGAATTCGGCGCGGCGTACGGATTATTGTTCATATTTCCTCTGAATTGAACAGAAAATTACATTTCTGACACCCATTACTCTCCTCCATCGTTACATCTTGTCGATAGCGTGGTGCTCGCGCGGCTCTTTCATGAAGACGTACTTCATCGCTTTGGGTTCGGGAAGTGCGCAATCCCTTGTTTTAGGAAATCGCCCTCCTCCTTGAGGTCAGCGATTTCGCGTTTGAACTTGCGAACCTCTGCGCTTTCCTTTTTCGAGTAGTCAACACCCTGCACGCTGTTGAGCTGTTTATCTGACAAGTGTTTGTACTACTGTCGCCAATTGTAGTTCTGACCTCGATGAATGCCGATTTCTCGGGCAACCTCGACCGCAGAGGTACCTGGATCATCTGCGCGCCGTACTCCCTCGCGCCGAAAGTCCCGGGTACCGTGGTTGCACTTGTTTTTGTGCTGCTTGTTTTTCGTCATGGGGACACCTCACTGGCTTAGTTTGTGAGATGCCTACTTTTCAGGAGTAGGTCGGTGAGCTAACGCCGCCTTAACCAGCGTGCGCCCTTTGCCGCTAAGCGGCATGCTCGCTGGCGAGTGCCTGAGTTAAAAAATCTATATTAGATTACATACCACAAGACCGTAAAAAAATGGCACACGCTGCCAGCCAACACAAACAAGTGCCACACCCCGTGACCATGCCGCAACTTGTGGTCAGTCGCATAAAAAACGATCCCGCCGGTATAAAATAGCCCGCCCGCAGCAAGCCAGTAAAAACCGTTCCATGTCAACTTGTCGATCAATGGGTGAATGGCAATGACAGCCAGCCATCCCATCAACACATAAATCACAAGGGAAAGAACACGCAAACCTTTCGCAAGCCAGATTTCTTGCACAATTCCGACCAAAGCCAATCCCCAAACCACACCAAACAACGACCAGCCCCAACCTCCGCGCAAGGTCACCAGCATAAACGGTGTATAGGTTCCAGCAATTAACAGATAAATGGAGCAATGGTCAAATTTGCGCAGCACATCTTTGGCACGCTCGCTACGGATGCTATGGTACAAAGTGGAAAAGCAGTAGAGCACAATCAGCATCGCTCCGTAAATGGCGGAACTGACTACCTTCCATGGATCGCCTGTGTACGCTGACTGAACGATCAGAATCACACATGCTGCAATTGCCAGCAATGCGCCCATCAGATGGCTGATGCTGTTGAGCTTTTCTCCGTAATACATCAAGAACTCATTTCATGAATGAATTTCATCTGGCTAATCCGTGTGCCGCAACGCCGCGTTGACCAGCATGCGCCATGAGCCGCGAAGCGGCAAGCCCTTGTCGCATTTTCGGGTTCAGCAATAAGTTAGGGGAATACACCAAGATTAAAACGCGCATATTCATGTAATTTTTTCCCAGCCGAAGAAACCTGATAGAGAACAAGGTAATTCCTGTCAATAACTGCTGTTATGCCATTTGGCGAACTAGATCGCACATTTAATATTTTATATACTTGCGGCCCCTTCGATGCGTCCTTAAGGCCGATGTAAACAATTGGCTCAGACGAGTTAACGCCCGACGTGTGGCTCCTATACACCACAAATATTTTATATTTTTTATAATTTAGCTCTTGAACCCCGAGCACATTGTTATTGGAAAATGGATATGCCCATTCGTGTAATTCTTTACTGCTAGAAAATTCATTTGGCGATTCAAAATCGTTTGTAGTAATCAGGTACTCAGGTACTTGCGATCGCTTCAGATCTTGCGGAGGGGAATCAGCGTGCACTGTCCCCGTTACACCAATTAGAACAGCGAGCGAAAACAAAAATACTAGCCGCATCGATACCCCCTAACGCTGCGTTGACCAGCATGCGCCCAGTGCCGCGAAGCGGCATGCTCTTTGGCGCTTTTCTGGGTTGAACAACAAGTTAGAACTTGGCTCCTGGATGCTTCTCATGAATGACACTTCTATAGCAACCTATCATCTGCTCCGCAAAGCTGCGCTGCGTCGAGACCAAACTGAAACTACGAAACGCGGGCGTTTGGTAAATTTCAGCCAATTCTCTTCTATCAGATTCAGTCCAGCCCTCCGGAGTAGGGTGAACCATGCGCCCCTGCTCCACTGACTGCCGAGTACTAGTTCTCGACAGATTCAAAAGACGCTGACCAACACGCGATTCAAATATGGACGAAACCTCTGCGGCCTCAGCGGCGGTGAGCTGCTGTCCCGAAAGCGCGGTGGCAATACAGCCTTTCGCTCCAGAGAGGTCTGTTGTAGCAGCCAGCGACATTGCCTCCGCATACTCTTTATCGCTCCCTTGTCCTCGCGCGGCGAAAACCCGCGCAGACACCGACGCCATATATTGGTAGTTCTCGACTATCTGGGTAGCATTCACCAGGCGGAGGAACGAGGACGCCGGCATGCCGACGTTGCCTGTTGGAGAGTTCGCCGACACGCTCGTTGCGGCTGAGAGGATGAAAGCTGCTATTGCAGCAGCGAATAGATGATGTTTATTCATGTTCTAACGCCGCGCTAACCGGAATGCGCCACGCGCCGCGAAGTGGCAAGCTCTTGTCGCGTTTCCGGGTTCAGCAATAAGTTAGGTTTTTTGAGATCACTACTCATATATTCCGATTTGTTTAAATAGATTGAGCGTGGACGTATCAGTTAAAGTCCCGACCGCTATATCACACGAAATCGAAGGAAGAAGATCGCCTTTTTGATTGGATATGTTAATCCCAGAGCCGCCTACAAGCTGATCAAAAATCTCATATTCATATCGTCCGCTTGAAAATATAAGTCCGGCGGCTCGCGGGTACAGGTGAAACCTGAAGAGTTCACGAGGATGCCGACGGTTTCTGGGGAAGGTAAACTCAACCTTCTCAATGCGACCCGCACGATATTGCAGGTAACCATCGTTACGACTTAAATTTTGGGATGCGCATAGCTCATATACTTTTCCTTTGGAACGGCAGGACCAAAGTGATTTCTCCGGAGAAATGCAGTGCGAAGTGGTTCTGGCTTCGGCTAATAAACTAGTGCTGCAAAAGAATATTATGAGAATAGAGCGCAGCATAAATTTTAGTATGGCTCCTTATAAACCTAACGCCGCGCTAACCGGAATGCGACACCCGCCGCGAAGCGGCAAGCCCTTGTCGCATTTCCGGGTTCAGCAACAAGTTAGCTACCATTGCGCTCTGCCGCTTGAATTATTCGTTTTAACACTTCTAAGAGCGTTGATAGATCCTTTGCTCCAGCCGCAGATATATCGTTTGCTAGTGCGTGAATGAAAAATTTTTCTGTCGCCCCCACACATGAAGCTGCAGCACCGAGAAATCGGTATTGAGAAATACAGCCTTCATTCTCTGTCGTGACAACCTTGATGCTTTCCTTCTTGTCCGTGGGCGTTTCCCGATCAAGTTTATCTGCAGCTTCGGCAAAAGCACGAACTGTTTTCTTGGCGTTTGGATCTGGAACAATCTCTAACTCAAAGGCCAACGAGAATTGGACGAATGAATTGTGTCCGCCTACGCGTTTTTTAAAAGAGCAGCGCTTCCCAACCGTTTGACCTGGTACATCTGATGTGAAAGTGGTCTCTTCGGCTTTGACATTTTCAATTCCAAGTTTCACCAGATCTTCTTTTGAAAGAAGTTTGCATGGCGACGGAGCTTCAATAATCGGATCAGCAAATGAAGCCGTACATGCTAAACCAATAACTAATGTAAGAATGATAAATTTCATGGTAGCTAACGCTGAGCTAACAGGCCGCAAGCACTGCCGCGAAGCGGCATTCTTTGCTTGCGGTCCGGGTTGAGCGACGAGTTATGCATTGTTGATGACCTTATTACGATAGTCGGCCCATTGTTCAAGTCCCGCCGCAGGATCTACCGCTTTCTCAAGGAACTCACCACTAGAGCAATCAAGAGCTTGCCATTTTTCAGCGATGCACATTGCGACGATGGTCGGCACTATATTTTCCGAAGCACGAATATGCATCATGAACCCCGTGTTGGACTCGTCATTCCCCACATTGAATTCGATAGACCCATGTGGCGAATCAAAAATACCCCAACACGGATCGGACCAATTTGTACTCGGGAAGTATCGAGAGATGGTGTCACTTACTTCTGCACGGCTTCCAAGGGCAACGCAATGTTCGTTTTCAGGAATATCTTCAACTTTTTCATATTCCTTGGAAAATCTCTGTACTGTGACATCCCAACTCATACTGGTATCTCCATTGAATCTGCATAACGCCGCGCTAACAGGCAGGCAACATGTGCCGCGGAGCGGCAAGCCCTTTGTTGCTTGTCCTGGTTCAGCAACGAGTTATGCGATTTTCGCACCATTGGCTTCAGCCTTCTTAAGTATGAAACTCATTGATTCTGGCGGGATATTTCGTCTCTGATCGGCAACGTCAGTGAATTCTCCGGCAGAGAAGAACAGCAACCCAAACTTTTTCGAAACGCCATATGCCGCTGATCAGTGACCAAAATCAATTTCAGAGGTTCCCACATCTGAGGCGATTTTGAACCGATCCTCTGCAATTTCCAACGTCCCCTCAGGCACCTTCATCCTCCGCAGTCGACTTCAACGATCGAGCGGAGATGAACAAAGTAAGTGGCGATCATTATTCCAAACGCCAAGGCAAGCACCGCGCCAACAACGCCTACGATCCAACCACGGTCACCAGACACCAAACGATAGACCAGAAATATCGCCATCAAAATCGTCGCAATCAAAAACTTCGGGCCAATTTGCTTCCACCAATAAGCTCGAATGGCTTCGCGAATGAAATGGCTCAGAGCTAGTGAAGTCTTATGGGGGCCATCGCAATGCATTCCCTACATCGCATAACGCCGCGTTAACCAGCACGTGCCCCTTTGCCGCGAAGCGGCAAGCCCTTGGGCACGTGTCTGTGTTCAATAACAAGTTAGGCCTGCTCACGTTCCAGCCCGTCCGATGAGCTCCAGGATAAGCTCTGGTTGATAAGAAGCCCACCATCCGAATGATCCTGAGGATCGATGCTACCAATTGCACCTGCACTGGCCGCGGCTACACCACGTTGCAACCGATTTCGCCAAAATAGCCAAACACATATGACAAATACTGGAAGGCCCAAGCTTCAGGTAGTAGAACGAGAAAACGAATCGCGCTTGAGGCGGCAGTTGACCGTAAACAGGCGCATAGAAATCAATACTACCTGGAACTAGGAACAAGACGCCAGAAAGACGATGACAATGGCCGGGATAAGACCAAATAAGAGCAACAGAGCGTCTTTGCTGAAGATTTTCATCAGGGCCTGACGCCGCGTTGACCAGCATGCGCCCCTCGGCCGCAAAGCAGCCTTCTTTGCGCGCATGTCTGCGTTGAACGACGAGTTATACCTGCGGAGTTTACGTCAAGTTGACTCGAGAAATACTTTCTGGATGCTTGCGTAACCAATACGGATGAAGCGCCTGCGCCGCGCCTGAGCAGTGCGCGGCAACCTTGTTACCACTCCTGCAGTGTGCGTTTCGAAATGCACAACACCTCAGCGAATTGAAGATCCTGCGACAAGCCAGTCTGTTAATGCGCTCAACCACCTGATTAAGCTCGACCTGCGTAGCGCCGCGCGACCTCGCAGCAGGCCTTCATTTGCATTGAATCAACTGCAAAAGCTTCTGCCCCAGCTCAGATGCCAGTCATGGCTTCCGTCAACTTCAACAACAATTGCTCATTTTCAATTGCCTCTCGAACAAGCTTTTGAGTATGGCCAGGGATATTGCCCCTGACCGCCTTGGCGTAGATCACAGAGAAGCCAGATTTACCTCACTGAAGCCGCGTCGAAATCAATCACCCGGACCCCCGCCGCGTTTGCCCATGCCTGGGCGCCGCCGTTAAACGAGACCTTGCGACAGCCCACCGCTACTAGGAATGACGTCACCGCCTCAGGATTATTTGCGATCCACACACAGAAGAGCAGCCCGCTCTTCTTCGGTACCATAACTTTTTTGCATCCTCGACTGAAGAACAAGTCTCTGCAATAGTGTACATACAGCCAATTATGCGTCAAAGACGTATAGCAGGCGATTTTAGCGAAATCAGCAGGAAGGAGTAGGTATAACGTCGCGCTAACAGGCAGGCAACATCCGCCGCGAAGCGGCAGCTTTATGTTGCCTGTCCGGGTTCAGCAATGAGTTAATGTATGCTTTCTTACAGTCATTCTTTTTTTATACCGTCGTTGCCATAAAATCGAAAACTTTTTGGCGCACTGAATTCTGAATAACTGAAAGCTTTTGCATTTGTAAAAATCCAATCCGACAGAATTTGTTAGATCCTCAATTTTGCTCGGATACTGCTCAGATAAATCCGATTGAGCCATCAACCTCCCGATACGACTTGAAACGGTCTCGCCAAATGCTCTTTCAAATCCTCAGCATAATATTTTTCAGAAGTGGAAAAACGCTTTAGCTTTTGTAGGGTTTCCCTCTCACGCTCCGTAAGCATTAATTCCTCCTCCCGACGTGCATCAAGCAATTGGCAATTTTTCCTCAACTCCATCCACTCACAAAGTGTAAATTGCCCGTCAGCCGTTAGAGCATCACGTCCATATGATGTTGCGCATAAAAAATATAGCGCCGCCAATACGGCTACATATGCACTTTTAGATTGCTTCAATACCCATAGTTGTAATGATTTAACGCCGCGTTAACCAGCACGCGCCCTTTGCCGCGAAGCGGCAAGCTCTTTGGCGCGTGTCCTGGTTGAATAACAAGTTAGACCTCATTTTGCAGCACAGCGCGAGTAATTCGATACGCGGCCACCTCCGCCTGCCCGGCCTGAGGATAGCATCCGGCACCACTTCCACGCCGGCCACTTGCAACTCGCCTCCGAACTCTTCGTTTGCCTTTGCCACTCCGGCCTCAATCTCTCGAAGATGCCGCTGTAGATCGAAGCTAACATCCGTCGTAGCAGAGCCAACCGGGTCAAGGCGCACAATTGTGCCCTGAATCAGGTCGGCGGCCGAACTTTACGGAAACCAGCACGGCACCTGGCCCGGTGATGTGTGGAAGCGCGCATGAAGTCTCCGCGGCGTGAAATCATGAGGTTTAACACCGCGCTAACAGGCACGCAACACCTGCCGCGAAGCGGCAAGTCTTTGGCCGCGTGTCCGGGTTCAGCAACGAGTTGAAAAATGAAATGGCGCATCTTATATCCCCTAAAGAGCAAGCTGTTTTTATTTTGCTTCTTGCTTACAGAAGTTTGTTACTTCATCAATAGCAGTGAGTGGTGACACGGGATCAGGCTTTCCTTCCATTCTCGCACGAACTTTTTCTTCAAAATGCATCTTGGTCACTGCGCCAGCTGAAGCGATAGCTTCATCGGATAGTCCTTTAACTTGGCGTACTATACATCCGCAATACGCTTTTTTGTCTGTGATGCCAAGTGCAGTTATGTCTTCATTTTCGCAGCGCGTCTGAGTATCTTCTCTGACTCCTTTTGCTAGGCACAAGTTAATTGTGGCTTTTAATCTTGTCTCGTAGACTTTTTCGGTAATAGTGGCATCCGGATTTCCACCGCTGAGATCATTTCCTGCGCGTTCAATCGCTGGAGGCAGGCATTCACAATTCATTTTCACTGCAGCATTTACCTGAGCTCTTCTCATATGCCGTGCTTGCTAACGACTGGCGCATGCGTGCGATTGAGCACTGAGCTTCAACACGTGCATTGAGCGCAGCTATAATTTTAGCCACCGGCATTTTTTCTTGGGCTGCGGCTTCAACAACAATACTTCCACTTATCAAACAAAAGCAGACTGATAAAAACACCCGAATTTTCTTCATTATTTTCCCTGAGTACTTATTGTTTTTAACGCCGAACTGACCGGCATGCAGCATGTGCCGCGAAGCGGCAAGCTCTTTGCTGGATGTCCGAGTCCAGTGACGAGTTATATCTTGCACTGACAGTTGTGCCCCACGCACCAAGCTGCCCGCCAAGTCTTCTTGGCTTCGCGCTGCCACCGGCCCAGGAGGGCTGCAACGCGCTATGACTGCTTTTCATTCCCCCTCCCTTTCGCCGATAACCTTGTACCCTCGCCAAGACCCAGGACTGTTCGCCAAGGCCGCCTCCTGTTGCTCCGCGACTGCATAAGAGATCTGCAACGCGCTCGTTATTCAAAGCATCAAAGCCGATCACGCCGTTGTCCGCCAAGGTCGCAGAGCAGCAAACTTTCCCAGGCCGGAGCCCGCCAAGACCGCAGGCTGACAGCCCCACGGCAGGATTTGCTCGCCAAGCCACTTGACCGCCGCTCCGCGACCAGGCCGCCGCAACGTGCACTTACCGCAACTCCGCTTTGGCGGCAAACCGAATGCGCCAACGATGAACCGATGAACGACATTTGCCAATTTATCGATATAACTCAAAAGTAGACCCCATAAAAGGGGCTTTTGTTTTGCGACAAAACGCCGCTTTTTGTTTCATCGTTCAATGAAAATACTTATCAATTCAACACTTTAACTGAATTTATCACACCCTATTTAAAAAACACAAATGCACCTTGACGCCCATTTGCAACATCATCCGCCTCGCTTGCTGGATCAAGTCCGGGAACGTATTCGGCTGAAGCATTACAGTTCCCGCACAGAAACTGCTTATGTCGATTGGGTGCGTCGTTTTGTGATTTTTCACGGAAAGCGCCATCCGTCAGAAATGGGCAAAGCCGAAATTGAGGAGTTCCTGAATCATCTTGCGATGCATGCTCGCGTATCGGCATCTACGCAGAATCAGGCCAAAAGCGCCCTGCTGTTTCTTTACCGTGAAGTGCTCATCATCGAAGTGCCATGGCTGGATAAGGTCGTCAGCGCGAGAACACCGGCGCGCTTGCCGCAGGTGTTGACGGTGGATGAAGTACGGCGTCTGCTGGATTGCTGCGAAGGCACTTCCGGCTTGATGCTGCGCCTTCTGTACGGCACTGGCATGCGCCTTCTGGAATGCTGCAGTGTCCGTGTACAGGATCTGGATTTTTCCCGCCGGGAGATCATGATCCGGCAGGGCAAGGGCGCAAAAGATCGCATCACCGTGTTGCCCCGCACACTGGAATCGGCGCTGAAGCAGCAGTTGCAGAAAGTGCGGCGCCTGCATGAAATGGATTTGCGTCTGGGATATGGCAGGGTGCGCCTGCCGCCAGCGACAATGCGGCGATATCCGAATGCCGCTCAGGCATGGAGTTGGCAGTTCATTTTCCCCTCGCGCAAGCTATCGCCTGATGCCGAAATGGGGACGATGGTGCGCGATCACGCCGATGTCAAGGTCGTGCAGCGGGCAATGTGCGAGGCTTTGCGGCGCGCCGGCATCGACAAGCCCGCAAGCCCCCATACATTGCGCCATTCATTTGCCACCCACATGCTGCAGGCTGGCAGCGACATCCGAACCGTGCAGGAATTACTGGGCCATGCGGATGTCTCCACCACCATGATTTATACACATGCGACGGATGGCAATGTGCATGGCGTCGTCAGTCCACTGGACGCTTCGCCTCGCTCCTGAAGATCAGCGCCACCGCTTCCGCTGCAATCCCCTCTTCCCGTCCCAGCCAACCCAGCTTTTCATTGGTCTTGGCCTTGATGTTGACTTGCGCTGGCGTCACGCCCAAGTCCGCTGCCACGTGCGCGACCATCTGCGGAATGTGCGGCGCCATTTTCGGTCTTTGCGCAATGATGGTGGCGTCGACATTGCCTACCAGGTAGCCGCTGTTGCGCACACGCAGGCAGGCCTCGCGCAACAGCACGCGTGAATCGGCGCCGGAAAATTGCGGATCGGTGTCCGGGAAATGCCGGCCGATATCCCCCAACCCGGCGGCGCCAAGAAGCGCGTCGGTGATTGCATGAAGCAATACATCGGCATCGGAGTGCCCCAGCAACCCGGTCGGGTGCGGAATCGTCACCCCGCCAATGATCAGCTTGCGGCCGGCGGCCAGTGCATGACAGTCATAGCCTTGGCCGATGCGAAACGGTGGCAATGCGGTATTCATCACAATCCTTTCAATAACAGTTCCGCCAGAGGGATATCCTGCGGCAGGGTCACCTTGAAATTGCGCACGCTGCCTTCCACCAGTCGTGGCGCCAGCCCCAGCGCCTCGATCGCGCTGGCTTCGTCGGTGACTTCCACAGCCATCTCCAGCGCACGCAGCAACGTGGCATAACGAAACATCTGCGGCGTCTGTGCGCCCCACAATCCGGCGCGCGGCACTGTTGCCGCCACGCGTCCCGCTTCGTCGGTACGCTTGAGCGTGTCGACCACCGGCAACGCCAGCAGCCCCCCCACCGGGTCGTTCGCCAGTTCATCGATGAGCCGCTCGATCAGTGTCGGCGTCAGTCCGGGACGTGCAGCATCGTGCACCAGCACCCAGTCGTCATCGCCTGCCTGTGCACGTATTGCCTGTAAGCCGTTGCGCACCGAGGCTTGCCGGGTGTCGCCGCCGTGCGGCAGGATCGTCACGCGCCCGCGCAACTGCGGCGCCGCTGCCATCAGTTCGTCGATATAGCCATCGCCGGCGCTGACCACCGCGAAGCAATGCGCGATCGCCGGCGTGGCGGCGAAGGTTTCCAGTACATGCAGGAACATGGGCTTGCCGGCCAGCGGCAGGTATTGCTTGGGGTAGCCGACACCCAGGCGTGCGCCGACGCCGGCGGCGGGAATCAGGGCGAAATAGCGGGATGCAGCCATCGGGAAAACACGATCAGATCGGATAGTTGAAAATGGCAAGCCTGTCCTTGCCTGTTGGCCATGATGATACCAAAACGGCATGCAAGCCCATCGTTTATAATTTCGGCTTGATTCGAACTTGCCGGACCGCAGAAGCTGTGCTCCGGCCTTTCCGTATTTGCCGCCCGCCATTCGCATGCCGTTCGACCTGAAAAAATCCCTGCCCAAGCCCGGCCAGCGCTTCGTCCTGCCATCCCCACACGGCTCTGCCGATGCCTGGGCGCTGGCGCAAGCCGCTCTCGCGCTGAAAGCGCAAAAACGCATGCTGGCCATCGTCGTGGCCAATGCCACCGACGCCCAGCGCCTGCTGGCGGAGATCCGCTGGTTTGGCGCTGGCGAAGGCGCTGACGACAACACGCGCGAGGACGTTGCGGCAGCAGCAGAACTGCGCTGCCACCTGCTGCCGGACTGGGAAACCCTGCCCTACGATGCCTTTTCGCCGCACCAGGATCTGGTGTCCGAGCGATTGGCGACGCTGCACGAGATCCGCGGCGGCCAGTGCGACGTGCTGATCGTTCCGGCGACGACGGCATTGCTGCGCATGGCGCCGCCCTCCTTCCTGGCCGCCTATACCTTCTTTTTCAAGCAGGGTGAAAAGCTGGACGAGGCGCAGCTGAAATCGCAGCTGACCCTCGCCGGCTATGCGCACGTGGCGCAAGTGATGTCGCCGGGCGAGTACTCGGTGCGCGGCGGCCTGATCGACCTGTTTCCGATGGGTTCCGCCCTTCCCTACCGGCTCGACCTGTTCGGCGACACGATTGAAACTATCCGCACTTTCGATGCCGACACGCAGCGCTCGCTGTACCCGGTGCGCGAGGTGCGCCTGCTGCCGGGGCGTGAATTCCCCATGGACGAAGCAGCGCGCACGGCCTTTCGCGGACGCTGGCGCGAAGTCTTTGAAGGTGATCCGTCGCGCTCGTCCATCTACAAGGACATCGGCAGCGGCATTCCCTCGGCCGGCATCGAATATTACCTGCCGCTGTTTTTCGAGCAGACCGCGACATTGTTCGAGTACCTGCCGGACGATGTCATGTTCGCGCTGATCGGCGACGTCGATGCGGCGATCAAGCGCTTCTGGGCCGATACGCAATCGCGCTACAAGTTTCTCAAGGCCGACCGCGAACGCCCGCTGCTGGAGCCGCGCGAGCTGTTCCTGACCGACGAGGATTTCTTCACGCTGGCCAAGCCGCACGGACGCTGGGTGATCCAGCCGGACGCCGCGCCTTCCGAGCTGTCGGCGCCGCTGCCGGATATCGCCGTCAACCGCCGCCTGGATGATCCGCTCACCAATCTGCGCGCTTTCCTGCTGCAGACCAAGGCTGACCATCCCATGCGCGTCATGGTGTGCGCCGAATCGGGCGGGCGGCGCGAAACGCTGTCGCAGTATTTCGGTGAATTCGGCCTGTCGCTGGCGCCCTGCAACGGTTTCGCCGATTTTTCCACGGCATCCGCAAAGCTGATGCTGGGCGTCGCCCCCCTGCAGGCAGGCTTCCAGTTGCTTGCCGACGACGCCAACCTGGTGTTCATCACGGAGACCGAGTTGTATGCGGGCTCCGGCCGGCGCATCGGCCGCCGCAAGCAGGAAGGCGCCACCCAGGTCGAGGCCATGGTGCGCGATCTGTCGGAACTGAAGATTGGCGATCCGGTGGTGCACGTCAACCACGGTATCGGCCGCTACCTGGGCCTGGTCAGCATGGACATGGGCGATGGCGAAACCGAATTCCTGCACCTGGAATACGCCAAGGAATCGAAGCTGTACGTGCCGGTGTCGCAGCTGCACGTGATTTCGCGCTACTCGGGCGCCTCGCCGGACGACGCGCCGCTGCATGCGCTGGGCTCGGGCCAGTGGGAAAAGGCGCGCAAGAAAGCAGCGCAGCAGATCCGCGATACCGCGGCAGAGTTGCTGAACCTGTATGCGCGCCGCGCCCTGCGCCAGGGCCATGCCTTCCAGTATTCGGCGCACGATTACGAAGCCTTCGCGGAGAGCTTCGGTTTCGAAGAAACGCCGGACCAGGCAGCCGCCATCAATGCCGTGATTACCGACATGACATCCGGCAAACCGATGGATCGCCTGATCTGCGGCGACGTCGGCTTCGGCAAGACCGAGGTCGCCTTGCGCGCCGCCTTCGTCGCCGTCATGGGTGGCAAGCAGGTGGCGCTGCTCGCCCCTACTACCCTGCTGGCGGAGCAGCACGCGCAAAACTTTGCTGACCGCTTCGCCGACTGGCCGGTAAAAATCGCCGAGCTGTCGCGCTTCAGAAGCGGCAAGGAAATCACCCAGGCAGTCAAGGGCATGGCCGAGGGCGGCATCGACATCGCCATCGGTACCCACAAGCTACTGTCGCCGGAAATGAAGTTTTCCCGCCTGGGCCTGGTGATCATCGATGAAGAACACCGCTTCGGCGTGCGCCAGAAGGAAGCGCTGAAGGCGCTGCGCGCCGAGGTCGACGTGCTGACGCTGACTGCCACGCCGATCCCGCGCACGCTAGGCATGGCGCTGGAAGGCTTGCGCGATTTTTCCGTGATCGCCACGGCGCCGCAAAAACGCCTGGCGATCAAGACTTTCGTGCGCTCGGAAGGCGAATCGGTGATACGCGAAGCCTGCCTGCGCGAGCTGAAGCGCGGCGGCCAGGTGTACTTCCTGCACAATGAAGTGGAAACCATCGAAAACCGCAAGGCCATGCTGGAAGAGTTGCTGCCGGAGGCACGCATCGGCGTGGCCCACGGCCAGATGCACGAGCGCGACCTGGAAAAAGTCATGCGCGATTTCGTCGCCCAGCGCTTCAACATCCTGCTGTGCACCACCATCATCGAAACCGGCATCGACGTGCCAACCGCCAATACCATCGTCATGCACCGCGCCGACAAGTTCGGCCTGGCGCAGCTGCACCAGTTGCGCGGGCGCGTCGGCCGTTCGCACCACCAGGCCTATGCCTACCTGCTGGTGAATGACGTGCAGGGCCTTTCCAAGCAGGCGCAGCGCCGCCTCGACGCCATCCAGCAGATGGAGGAACTGGGCAGCGGTTTCTATCTGGCCATGCACGACCTGGAAATTCGCGGCGCCGGCGAAGTGCTGGGCGAAAGCCAGTCCGGCGAAATGGTGGAGATCGGCTTCCAGCTGTATTCGGACATGCTGAACGAAGCGGTCAGGTCGCTGAAGAACGGCAAGGAGCCGGACCTGGCGGCGCCGCTGGCCACCACCACGGAAATCAACCTGCACGTGCCGGCGCTGATGCCCGCCGATTACTGCGGCGACGTGCAGGAACGCCTGTCGATCTACAAGCGCCTGGCCAACTGCACGTCGAACGAGGCGATCGACGACCTGCAGGAAGAGCTGATCGACCGCTTCGGCAAGATGCCCGACCCGGTGCGCGCCCTGCTCGAAACCCATCGCCTGCGCGTGGCGGCCAAACCCCTGGGCATCGTCAAGATCGATGCGCATTCCGAATCCGCCGTACTGCAGTTCGAGCCGAATCCGCCTATCGATGCCATGAAGATCATCGGCCTGATCCAGAAAAACCGCCACATCAAGCTGCACGGGCAGGATAAACTGCGCATCACGGCCGGTATGCCGGACCTTGCCGCGCGGGTGAACCAGGTCAAGACCACGATCCGCGCGCTGCTGGCATGAGCCTCCCGCTCATCCTGTTGCCTGTTCTGCCGATGACGCATGCGTTTATGACATACCCGTTTACTTTTGCCGACTAAGTGAAAAAAGAATGAACCTGATTTTGCAAGGCGCCGCCGCGCGCGCCGACATCGACCGCATCGCCGCCCTGGCCCAGGCCGGGTCCGTCACAGCCATTGACGCCGAAGCGGATGCAACCGCCTGGCGTTGCGCAGGTGCCTTGCGCAGCGACGAAACCGTCGCCGCAATCGACGCCGCCTGCCAGGCAGCACGCCTCGACTACGCTTTCGTCATGCCCAACCAGCACCTGTCCGACTTTCGGCTGCTGGCCATGGACATGGATTCAACCCTGATCACCATCGAATGCATCGATGAAATCGCCGACATGCAGGGTCTGAAACCGCAAGTGGCGGAAATCACTGAAGCAGCCATGCGCGGCGAGATCGAGTTCCGCGAAAGCCTGGCGCGCCGCGTCGCGCTCCTGAATGGCCTCGACGCTTTCGCCTTGGAGCGCGTCTATGACGAGCGCCTGAAGCTGTCGCCCGGCGCGGAAAATCTCATCACCGCGGCAAAACAGGCCGGCCTAAAAACCCTGCTGGTGTCCGGCGGCTTCACCTTCTTCACCGACCGCATCAGGGAACGCCTGGGCCTGGACTATACCCATGCCAACCGCCTGGAAATCAGTGACGGCAAGCTGACCGGACGCGTCGTCGGCGACATCGTCGACGCAGAGGAAAAGCGCAAGACCGTGCTGCGCGTCTGCCGCGAGATCGGCGCTTCGCCGGCGCAGGCCATGGTCATGGGCGACGGCGCCAATGATCTATCCATGATGGGCGTGGCCGGACTGTCGGTGGCGTTCCGCGCCAAGCCGGTGGTGCGCGCCCAGGCCGACGTGGCGCTGAATTTCGTTGGCCTTGATGGCGTCCTGAACCTGTTTGACCAGGGCGCATAAACGCCGGGGCGAAAAAAAACCGCCGGACAAGCAGTCCGGCGGCAGCCCCCCAGGGCAAACAGCCTGGCACGCCTCAGCGGCCAGGACTGCAGAACAACTTCCTCAGGCGTTGGCTTCGAAAGCCAACGTAACCGGCATGGCTTCCTGGTCCGGGTTAGGCCAGCGCTGCGACACGGTCTTGATCTTGGTGTAGAAGCGCGCGGCATCCGGGCCGAACATGTGGGCGTCGCCGAACTTGGAGCGGCGCAAGCCGCCGAAGTTGAAATAGCCGGCCGGCAGCGGCACAGGTACATTCACGCCGATCATGCCCGCTTCCACCTCGCTCATGAAACGATGCGCCGACTTGCCGTCGCGGGTGAAAATCACTGCGCCGTTGCCGAATTCATGCTTGTTCGTGATGGCGATCGCTTCGTCGAAGCTGGCGGCGCGCACGATGCCGCGCACCGGGCCGAATACTTCCTGCTTGTAGAGATCCATCTCGGTGGTGACATGGTCGAACAGGGTCGGGCCGATGTAGTAGCCATTCTCATGGCCGGCCACCTTGATGTCGCGGCCGTCGATCACCATTTCCGCACCGGCCTTGACGGCATCGTCGATCGAGCGCAGCACGCTTTGCTGCGACTGCGCCGAGATCACCGCGCCGAAATCCGCCGTTGGGTCGTTGTAAGGCCCGATCTTCAGGGCATTGATCTTCTGGATCACGAGTTCGCGCAGGCGGTCTGCGGTAGCCTTGCCGACCGGAACCAGCAACGATACAGCCATGCAGCGCTGGCTGGCAGAACCATAACCGGCCGAGACGAAGGAAGTTGCAGCCGCTTCGAGGTCGGCGTCGGGCATCACCACCATGTGGTTCTTGCCGCCAGTGTAGGCTGCCACGCGCTTGTTGTGCGAGGCGCCCTTTTGGTAAATGTATTCGCCCACCGGGGTCGAGCCGACGAAGCTGATGCCGGCAATGCCGGGATGCTCCAGCATGCCATCGACGATTTCCTTGTCGCCGTGAACGATGTTGAACACGCCCTTGGGCAGACCGGCCTGCTCGAACAGGCGGGCGAATTCCATTGCCGCGGTCGGCACCCTTTCCGAAGGCTTCCAGACGATGGCATTGCCGACTGCAACCGCCATGGCCATCATTGCCGCCGGCACCATGATCGGGAAATTGAACGGCGAAATGATGCCGACCACGCCGATGGGGGCGCGCATCGAGAACACGTCGATACCGCCGCCGACGTTGGTGGCGTATTCACCCTTCGTCACATGCGGCTCATTGCAGGCGAATTCGATCGCCTCGACGCCGCGGCCGATCTCGCCCTTGGCATCGGCGATGGTCTTGCCATGCTCGCGGCCGATCATCTCGGCCAGGCGGTCGGTATTGGCGATTACCAGTTCGCGCAGCTTGAACATCACCGCCTGGCGCGCGGCATGGGATTGTTGCCCCCAGCGCTGGCCGGCCTGCGCCGCCGTCGCTACGGCACGGTCGAGCGTGGCGCGGTCGCCGTAGTGCAGGCGCGCGATTTCCGCGCCGGTGGACGGATTGAAGACGGCGCCAGTGCGGCCGCCGGAACCGGCGTCACATTCGCCGTTGATGTAATGGGTAATGGTCGTGCTCATGAGGTATCTCCTTAATCTGTCGTAATCTGAGTGACACGCGCCGCCCCGTGGGCCGCGCGCGTACGGTTTGTCATGGTTTCGGTTTGGCCACGGCAAACATATTGAAGATGCTGCCGCAATCGAGCTTGCCGCTGCCGGCGGCGCTATGCAGCGCGAACAGGTTGCGCGCCAGACCGCCCATCGGCACGCTGGCGCGGATGTCGGTTGCTGCTTCCACCGCCAGGCCAAGGTCTTTCAGCATCAAATCGGTGGCAAAACCGCCGTTGTAGCCGCGCGCCGAAGGCACGTTCTCCAGGGTGCCCGGGCAGGGATTGTAGGAATTGACTACCCAGCTGGCGCCCGAACTCTTGCCGATGATTTCCGACAGCACCTTCGGGTCGAGGCCGTTGGCGATGCCCAGCTGCAGCGCTTCGCAGGTGCCGCTCATGATGATGCCCAGCACCATGTTGTTGCATACCTTGGCGGTCTGGCCGGCGCCGTGGCCGCCGGCATGGAAAATGTTCTTGCCCATTTTTTCCAGCACGGCGCGCGCGCGCTCCAACTGCGCCGCTTCTGCGCCGACCATGAAAGTCAGCGTTCCGGCCTCGGCGGCCCCGGTACCGCCGGAGACGGGTGCATCGATCATGTCGATGCCGCGAGCCTGCGCGGCCGTGGCGACTTCATTGGCGGCGCTGGCGGAGATGGTCGAGCTGTCGATCACCAGCGCGCCCGGCGCCAGTTGCGCCAGCAAGCCCTCCGCACCCAGGTAGAGCGACTTCACGTGGGCCGCGGCGGGCAGCATGCTGACTACGACCTGTGCGCCGCTGGCCGCTTGCGCGGCACTGTCGGCGGTCTTGCCGCCAGCCGCCTCCAGCGCCTGCAGGGCAGCGGCGGACAAGTCGAAGCCGGTGACCGAAAAGCCTGCCTTGACCAGGTTTTTTGCCATGGGCAAACCCATGTTGCCCAGGCCGATAAATGCGATTTTCATCATTGCACCTTTGCTTGTTTACCCGCTTATTTCTTTACCAGCGGGCATTGGGACTGCGCCAGCGGCTGAAATGCCTGCTCCGCCGGGATGGTGGCTTTCAGCTTGTAGTAATCCCACGCGCCCTGCGATTCCTTGGGGGTCTTGACCTCAACCAGGTACATGTCGTGGATCACGCGACCGTCCGGGCGGATGCTGGCATTGCGCATGACGGCGTCCTTGATCGGCAATTCGCGCATCTTCGCCGACACGGCGTTGGCTTCATCGGTCTTGGCTGCCGCCACCGACTTCAGGTAATGCAGCACGCTGGAATACACACCGGCGTGCACCGAGTTCGGCTTGGCCTTGTGAATCTTTTCAAAGCGATCGGAAAATGCCTTGGTCTGGTCATCGTGGTTCCAGTAAAAACCTTCGGAAAAGGTCAGGCCCTGCGCCAGCGGCAAGCCCAGCGCGTGCACGTCGGTGATATTCAGCAGCAAGGCGGCCAGCTTCTGGTTCTTGCCCACACCAAATTCGCGCGCGCTCTTGATGGCGTTGATGGCGTCCGAAGTCGAATTAGCCAGGCCGACTACATCCGCCTTGGACGCTTGTGCCTGCAACAGGAAAGACGAGAAATCGCTTGCATTCAGGGGGTGCTTTACCGCACCCGCCACGCTGCCGCCGCTGGCCTTGACCTGGTCGGAAGCGTCCTTTTCCAGCGAATGGCCGAAGGCATAGTCCACCGTGATGAAGTACCAGGACTTGCCGCCGGCACGCGTCAGCGCCGCCGCCGCGCCGGCCGAGGCGGAATACGTATCGAACATCCAGTGGAAACTGTTCGGCGCGCATTCGTCATTGGTCAGGCGGGTAGTTGCCGGGCCAACGAACAGGCCGATGGCGCCTTTTTCCCGCATCAGCTTCTGCACCGCGATTGCCGCCGCGGAGTTGGTGAGGTCAGCGAAGGCATCGACTTTTTCCACGTCGAGCCATTCGCGCGCCTTGGAAGCGGCAATGTCGGCCTTGTTCAGGTGGTCTGCGGACAGTACGGAGATCTTCATGCCCTTGCATTCCGCTTTTAAGCAATCCTCAACCGCAAGATTGGTAGCGACGACCGAACCCTTGCCGCCAAACACGGAATACGGACCCGACATGTCGGTCAGCACGCCGATTTTCACCTCGTTGCCGGAAATCTGCGCTTGAGCGCCGAAAGAAATGGCCAAGGCCAGGGGCAATACAGCTTTGCGAAAATGCTTGATTGTCATCGCGGTCTCCTTGCGGGTTATAGGTTTGGTGTGAACTCATTGTAGATGAGCTTATTGAGTTTGGCTCAACAAAAACTGCCATGCTACTATGCATTTATGCATAACGGAGGAAACAATGAGACAGGTCGACTGGGATGATTTCCGGGTGTTCCTGGGGCTGGCGCGGGCGCAATCCGCGCTGGAGGCATCGCAGGTGATGGGAGTGAATCAGTCCACCCTGTCGCGGCGCTTGCGCAAGCTGGAAGAATCCATCGGCGCAAAGCTGTTCGATCGCAGTTCACATGGCCATCATCTGACCAGTGCCGGCCACCGTCTTCTGGAACACGTCGAAAAGCTGGAAACTACCCTGGCTGCCGTAGAAACCGACGTCGCCGGCGACAGCGTGGCGCTAAGCGGCGACATCCGCCTGGGTACCACCGAAGGCTTCGGCAGCCATTTCCTGGCGCCGCACCTGGCACATTTCTGCACGCTGCATCCGGCCATCACGGTCGATCTGCTGCCGCTGCCGCGCCATGTCAACCTGTCGCGGCGCGAAGCCGATGCTTCCATCACCATCGATCGCCCTACCACGGACAGCTTCGTCACCGCCAAACTGGCCGATTACCGCCTGCTGCCCTATGCCACCCCGGACTATCTGCGGCAGCATGCGCCGGTCCGCTCGGTAGCCGACCTCGCCGGCCATCGCTGGATCGATTATGTCGATGACCTGATTTTTGCGGACCAGCAAGTCACGCTGCGCAAATGGTTGCCGGCAGTTAAGCCTATCCTGCGCAGCACCAGCATTGTTGCGCAATACCAGGCGGCCCGCTCGGGTATGGGCATGGCCCTGCTGCCCTGCTTCATGGGCAATGTCACGCCCGAACTGTTGCCGGTGCTGCCGCAGGAAATCGACATTACCCGGCAATTCTGGCTGGTGGCGCCGGCGGAGCGGCGCGAAGTGGCACGCATCAAGGCGATGTGGGATTACCTGCGCAAGGTGGCCGAAGCCAATGCCGGCTTCCTGATGGGCCGCACCAATGCCATTCATTGGGTATCCGGCAAAGAGATGCAATCATGAGCATGGATGCCTTTCTGACGCCCAGCCGCCCCGTGTTGACAATGCTGCTTTGCACCATGCCAGTCGGGACAAAATCCGCACGAAAATCCACGCGAATTTGTAAAAATTCCCCCGTTTCAACAATAATTATTTGCTATTGATCTAAAATAATTGCATATTGAAACAAGGACATTCCGTTGCCTGAATTACAGGCGTCGGCCTAGTAAAGAATCATAAAAACACCGCCGGCAAGCGTCCCGAAAACACTGGGCGCAGCGGCAAACAAATCCTGACGTTCAGGTATCGAGATACTCGAGGCGCCAACGTGCAACGCAGCCATTCGTCCATGCTGAAGCAAATCCAGAAGATCGCCGCAGACAGCCCGGGCGAGACGGCGAGCATCGACCACTGGATGCGCTTCCTCGGCCAGCTCGACGATGTCCGCGCCGAACCGGACCTGCAGGCTGCCGCAGTACGCGACAATGAGTTACCAGCACTGGAAATCCAGGAACTGACCAGCCGCATCGAAGAAATCCAGCGCATCGCCGGCCTCGGCGACTGGTCGTTCGACCGCAGGCACGGCCAGGGCGCATGGTCGCGCGAATGCTATCGCATCTTCGGCCTGTCGCCTGCGGCGCCGATGCCGACCTACAAGGAACTGTCGCGCCAGATCCACCGCGACGACCGCCTGTACGTCAAGGACCGAGTAGATGCCGCGTTGCACGACGCGCGCAAGTTCGAAATCGAATTCCGCTACCACCTTCCCGATGACGATATCCGCTGGGTGCGAGCGATCGGCCAGCCGGTCAAAAACGCGCGCGGCCAGGTGTGCCGCCTGTTCGGCACCGTCATGGATGTCAATAACCGCAAGCTAATCGAGTTGCGGCAATCGATGGAACATACCGTGGCGCGCCTGCTGGCGGATTGCGATTCGCCGGTGGAAGTGATCCCCGAGATTATCGAAACCATCAGTTCCACCTTCGGCTGGGTCTGCGGCGCCCTGTGGATGCCGGACAAGAAGGCGGGCCTGCTGCGGCGCGCCGCCACCTGGACCTTGCCGCGACCGGAGTTCGAGCAGTTTTTTCAGAACACCCCGGACCAGATCCCGCTGCCCCCTGGCGGCGCGCTGTCCAGCCGCACCCTGCGGGTGGCGCGTGCCGAATGGTTCCCCGATGCGTCGCGCGGCGAACATTTCGAGCGCGCCCGGCAAGCCGCCGCCACCGGCCTGCACGGCTGCCTGGCCTTCCCTTTGCAGGCGGCCGGCGAAATCCTCGGCATCATGGAATTCTTCAGCCTGCAGCCGCATGAAGCAGACCGCGAAACCCTGCAAAGCGCGCATTTCATCGGCCGCCACATCGGCCAGTTTTTCCAGCGCAAGCAGGTGGAAGTGGCCCTGCGCGAAAGCGAGGCGCACTTCCGCGCGCTGGTGGAGCAGGCTTCCGACAGTTTTTACGTGCACGACATGAATGGCCGCTTCATCGACGTCAACCAGCAGGGCTGCGAAGGCCTGGGCTTTACGCGCGAAGAACTGCTTAGCATGTCGGTGCAGGATATCGACCTCGACCTGACCACGCGCGAACTCAGGAAGCTCACCGGCAAGATCGCCGCCGGCGCGCCGATCGCGCGCGAAAGCCGTTACAAGCGCAAGGACGGTTCCACCTTCCCGGTCGAAATCCGCATGGGCCCGATCGACATCAATGGCCGCCAGCACCTGCTCTCGCTGGTGCGCGACGTCACCGAGCGCAAGGAGATGCAGGACCACATCCAGCATCTTGCCTACCACGATTCGCTGACCAACCTGCCGAACCGGGCGATGTTCAACCGCCACCTGAGCCACGCCATCGACCAGGCCGGCCGTCACGACAAGTCGCTGGCGGTGCTGTTCATCGACCTCGACCGCTTCAAGTATGTCAACGACACCCTCGGTCACGATGCCGGCGACCGCCTGCTGCAGGAAATGTCGCGGCGCCTGAGCGATACCTTGCATGGCGACCTGGTGGCGCGCCTGGGCGGCGACGAGTTTGTGGTATTGCTCGAAAATATCAACGACTCCGAGCATGTCAGCCACGTCGCGCAAAAAATCCTCGCGGCGCTGGTGCAGGAACTGGTGCTCAACGGCCAGCGCATTCACATCACCGCCAGCATCGGCGTTTCCATCTTCCCCGAGGACGGCACCGACGAGTTTGCGCTGATGAAGCACGCCGACATCGCCATGTACCGTGCCAAGGACCGCGGCAAGAACAATTTCCAGTTCTATTCCGCCTACATGAGCCAGCATGCCGCCAAGATGCTGGCGCTCGAATCGAGCCTGCGGCGCGCCATCGAGCGTGAAGAACTGGTGCTGTACTACCAGGGCAAGGTGGAAACCCGCACCGGGCGCATTTCCGGGGTCGAATCGCTGGTGCGCTGGAATCACCCGGAACTGGGTCTGCTGTCGCCGGACCAGTTCATTCCGCTGGCCGAGGAAACCGGCCTGATCGTGCCGCTGTCGAAATGGGTGCTGCGCGAAGCCTGCATGCAGGTATGCGCCTGGCAGCGCCAGAACCTGCCGCCGCTGAGTATTGCCGTCAACCTGTCGGCGCGCCAGTTCGTCGAAGACAACCTCGTGGAAGATACCGCGCGCACGCTGCGCGAGCTGGGCATGGATCCGGCCCTGCTGGAACTGGAAATCACCGAGAGCATGATGATGCATAATCCGGAACGCACCATCCAGATCCTGCAGGGTCTCAAGTCCATGGGCATCCGCATCGCCATCGACGATTTCGGCATCGGCTATTCCTCGCTGTCGCACCTGCGCCAGTTTCCCATCGATATCATCAAGATCGACCGCTCCTTCATCCAGGACGTGCCGGGCGATCCTGCCGACGAAGCCATCACCGAAGCCATCATCGCCATGGGCAAGAGCCTGAAGATCACGGTCGTGGCGGAAGGCGTGGAAAAGCAGGAACAGCTGCAATTCCTCTCCGCACTCAGCTGCGAAGAAATCCAGGGCTATTTCTTCAGCAAGCCGTTGCCGGCCGAGGAATTCACCGAGCTGCTGTGGAAGAATCTGGCACCGGTGGTGGTGCCCAATCCGAGAAATCGCACGGTGGCCAAATAAAGGCAGGGCGCCTGCGCGCGACGCGGCCCATTCAGGAAATCGTGTCGGTACGCTCCGTTTCAATACGGTTTCTACCGCTATGCTTGGCGGCGTAAAGACAACTGTCGGCCGCTTCGATCAAGCGTACGCTCATCCGAATGACGCTTGGGATATGCGACCGCAACGCCGATGCTGACCGTAACAATATGCCCGATACCGGCCGGCTCGTTGGGAATGCGAAGGCCACGCACCTCTTCTTGCAGTTTTTGCAGCAGCGGCAGGACTTGGGCCGACGTGCTGCTTGCCGAATACCAGCACGAATTCTTCGCCGCCGTACCTGGCACACAAGTCACCTGGGCGCTTGGTATAGCGCTGCAGCACCTGGCTGACCTTTACCAGACAATCATCACCGTACTGGTGACCGTAGGTATCGTTGACCTGCTTGAAAAAATCGATATCGATCATCGCCAGCGTGACGGGTTGCTGCAGGCGTGCGCATCGCTTCCATTCATGGCGCAAAAACTGGTCGAAATGGCGGCGATTGGCCAACCCTGTCAGACCCATCCAGACGCGCCAGCGCCAGTGCCTTTTCCTCCAGAAGCCTTCTCTCGGTGATATCTCTTGTGAGAGATCACATAGTAATCCGCGTCTTCAGCATACCGGAAAGCATTCACGCTCATCATGAACCAGCGTTTTTCTTGCGGACCGTGGCAGGGATATTCGAGGTGGAACGGGCCATTTCCTGCCATCACTGAACGGAGACCTTGCATCGCCTGCACGCCGAACTGGTCGCCGGCTTCTGCCGCTTTTTGACAGACTGCGAGATAATTATCCTCGCCCGACGCCCCGTAGCCTAAAGGCCATTTACCTGCCCAAAACGATTCCAGGCCCGATTGAGAAAATGATCTCGCCCGCGCGGTCGATGACGACTATGTGCTCGGATATGGAATCGATGACCTGCTTCAGAAATCCGGATTCCTCCGTCATGCTTTTCTCCCCGTGCGGCAGCGCGCCCGGCGCTTACGATGTCCGTAACGCCTCCAAGGCCTGTTCGAGATCGGCGATCAGGTCTTGCGGCTCTTCCAGGCCGATGTTCAACCTCACCAGCTGGCCGGCATGCGGCCACTTGCCGCGCATGGCTTGCATGCGGTACGGCACGCACAGGCTGCCAGCCCCGCCCCAGCTGAAGCCGATACCGAAAAGTTGCAGGCTGTCGACGAAAACGGTCGGTCTGTTCCTCGCTGTAGCGCGCGTCGAAAACCACGGAAAACAGCCCGGCAGCGCCGGTAAAATCGCGCACCCAGTTTTCATGGCCGGGGCAGTCGGCAAAGGCCGGATGCAGCACGCGCGCGATTTCCGGCCGCGCCTTGAGCCAGGCCGCCACCTTGCGGGCGCCGGCGTCGTGCGCCTCGAAGCGCAGCTTGAGCGTCGGCAGGCTGCGCAGCACCAGGCTGGCGTCGTCCATGCCGATGCCCAGGCCCAGCCGCATGTGCGCGGCATCGAGCTTGCGGTGCAATTCCGCATCGCGGGTGATGACCGCGCCCATCAGCACGTCGGCGCCGCCGGACTGGTACTTGGTCAGCGCCTGCATGACGATATCCACGCCGAGATCGAAGGCGCGCAAGGCAATGCCGGCCGACCAGGTATTGTCGAGCGCCACCGTCACGCCCTTCTCACGAGCGGCGCGGCAGATTGCCGGCAGGTCCGGCACTTCCATCGAGACCGAGCCCGGTGCCTCGGTCCAGACCAGCCGGGTTTGCGGGCCGATCAGCGCGCCAATGCCGGCGCCGATCAGGGGATCGTAATAGCGCACGCCGATGCCGAAGTCGCGCGCCAGCCAGTTGCCCAGTTCGCGATTGGGGCCGTAAACGTTTTCCGGGATCAGCACCTCGTCGCCGCTCCTGAGCAGGGCCAAGTCTACCAGCATAATTGCCGCCAGGCCGCTGGGCGCCAGCACACAATACCTGCCATCCTCGATTTCGGCCAGGCGAGCTTCCAGGGTAAAGCTGGTAGGCGTGCCATGCAGGCCGTAGGTGTAGGCCGACTTGTCTTGCCAGTTGCGCGAGCGCAGCGCCGCCACGGTCGGAAAAAGCACGGTGGAGGCGCGCTGCACCGCCACAGGAAAGGCATCGAAGCCACCGGGCGCGGTGTAATCGCTATGCACAAGTGTCGTCTGCAGTGCTTTTGGGGAGCTCAAATCCGCCTCCTACGCAAGCTGGATGATGCCGGCGCAATGCATGGCCGATATTTGCCATGCCCAAGCCACAAACTCCGCGCGCCCGTGACGTGATCGCGCTGCCCTGAATGCGGCGCCCCACAGGTCGTGGGCATCGGCAGCCGTCACCTCGACCTCGACGAATTCACCGACCTTGAGCTTTCTGTGCGGCTCGTAGGGTCGCTTGACGTACACCACGCCGTCGATTTCCGGCGCATCGGCGGCGGAGCGACCGACTGCATTGCCAGTGGCCTCGACCTCGTCTATCAGCACCCGCAGGGTCTTGCCGACCTTGGCCTGCATGCGCTTCTTCGAGATTTCTTCCTGCAGCAGCATGACGCGCCCGCGACGCTCTTCGCGCACTTCTTCCGGCACCGGGTTGGCCAATGCATTGGCAGTGGCGCCTTCCACCGGCGAATAGGCGAAGCAACCAAGGCGGTCGATCTCGGCTTCCTTGAGGAAGTCGAGCAGGTACTCGAACTCGGCCTCGGTCTCGCCGGGGAAGCCGGCGATGAAGGTGGAGCGGATGGTGAGGTCCGGGCACATGGCGCGCCAGGCGGCGATGCGCTCGATATTCTTTTCGCCGCTGGCCGGGCGCTTCATGCGCTTCAATACATCCGGATGCGCGTGCTGCAGCGGCACGTCCAGGTAAGGCAGGATGCGGCCCTGGGCCATCAGCGGGATGATGTCGTCGACGTGCGGATACGGGTACACATAGTGCAGGCGCACCCAGGCGCCGTACTGCTCCGCCAGTTCGCCCAGCGCCGTCACCAGTTGCGTCATGTGCGTCCTGACGGGCTTGCCGTTCCAGAAGCCGGTGCGGAACTTGACGTCGACGCCGTAGGCGCTGGTGTCCTGGGAAATCACCAGCAATTCCTTGACGCCCGCCTTGAACAGGTTTTCCGCTTCCAGCATGACGTCGGCCACCGGGCGCGACACCAGGTCGCCACGCATGGAAGGAATGATGCAGAAGCTGCAGCGGTGGTTGCAGCCTTCGGAAATCTTGAGATAGGCGTAATGCTTCGGCGTCAGCTTCACGCCCTGCGCCGGCACCAGGTCGGTGAACGGGTCGTGCGGCTTGGGCAGGTGCAGGTGCACCGCGCTCATGACTTCGCCCAAGGCGTGCGGACCGGTCACGGCCAGCACCTTGGGATGCACCTTCTGGATGAGGTCGCCACCGTCGGCATCTTTCTTGGCGCCGAGGCAGCCGGTTACGATAACCTTGCCGTTTTCATGCAGCGCTTCGCCGATGGCGTCGAGCGATTCCTGCACGGCGGCATCAATGAAACCGCAGGTATTGACGATGACCAGGTCGGCGCCGTCGTAGGACTTGGCCGTTTCGTAACCCTCGGCGCGCAATTGCGTCAGGATCTGTTCGGAATCGACCAGCGCCTTGGGGCAGCCAAGGGAAACGAAACCGACTTTGGGCGTATTGGAGGAGGCGTTGGACATAAAAAAAGGGGCAAAAGCGAATCCGCTATTGTACCCTCTTGTGCCCTGTCAATTGCGGCGCAGGCAGCACGGCCCGGCGAACCGGCCGCCGGGCTTGGCGACTGCTTACTTGTCGTCGCCTTCTTTCTTTTCGCCCGGTTGCACGAAAGGAAACACGCCAAACATGTTCTTGGTCTGGCTCTGCATCTGTTCCTGCATTTGCAGGAACATGTTCTTGCTCTGTTCGATGTAGTTGCTCATTACACCCTGCATCATTGGCCCCTGGACATTCATGAACTGGGTCCACATCTCCGGGCTGAAGGGCTTTCCTTCGTAAAAACCCTTGGAGCTTTCCGCCAGCTTGTTCTGGATTTCGATGAAAGCCTGGATATTTTTTTCCAGGTAAGAACCCATCATGCCCTGCATGGCATGCCCGTAGTAGCGGATGATCTGCGACAGCGCGTCGCTGGAAAACATCGGCGAACCATTGGACTCTTCTTCCAGGATGATCTGCAAGAGAATGCTGCGCGTCAGATCTTCACTGGTCTTGGCATCGACCACCGCGAAGTTTTCGTTATCCAGCACCAGCTGCTTGACATCGCTCAGGGTGATGTAAGAACTGGTTTGCGTATCGTACAGACGACGATTCGGATACTTCTTGATCAGACGTGAAGGAATCTTGTGTCCGGTGGTCATTGAACTTCCAGTATATTGCGTCGCAACGCAGATCAGGCTAAAAAACGGGGAGCACGTCGCAACGCGCCCGACAAGCAGGCATTATATTGCGTTAAAACAAAATAATGACGCAAGCATGACGAAATTTTACGCTAATTGCTGCAGCGCGACGACAATTGCTGTTAATTAGCCTTAACTCTTTGCCTTGACGTAAGATCCTGGCGCCGGTTCGATCGGCACATAGTGATCATTACCATAATGAACAGGCGCTTTAACTTTCTTACCGGCATGTTCTGCCAGGAAGTCGGCCCAAGTGTCCCACCAGCTGCCCGGATGTTCCGTAGCGCTTTCCAGCCAGGCATCCGCATCCGTCACAGACTGGTCGTTGAGCCAGTAATTGCGCTTTTTCTTGGCCGGCGGATTGATGACGCCGGCGATATGACCGGAGGCGCCCAGTACGAAACGGTTGCGCTGCGGATTGTCGGGGTTCAGCAGGCGCATCGAGGCGAACGCCGAGGTCCAGGGCACGATATGGTCTTCGCGCGAACCGTAAATGAATACCGGCGCATCGATGGCGCCGAGATCCACCTGCTCGCCGCAGATCTGCAGGCTGCCGGGGTCTTTCAGGCGGTTTTCCAGGTAGGTGTTGCGCAGGTACCAGGCGTACATCGGTCCTGCCAGATTAGTGCTGTCGGCATTCCAGAACAGCAGATCGAAAGGTTGCGGCGCCTCGCCCTTGAGGTAATTGGTCTTGACGTAATTCCAGATCAGGTCGTTCGGCCGCAGCATCGAGAAGGTCGATGCCATGTCGCGACCAGGCATCAGGCCACCGCGGCCGACCGTCTGTTCGCGCATCTGCACCTGGGTCTCGTCGATGAAGATGTCGAGCACGCCGGTATCGGCGAAATCCAGCAGCGCCGTCAGCAGCGTCAGGCTGGCAAGGGGCTTTTCGCCGCGCGCATACATTACCGCCAGGGCGCTCGATACGAGGGTGCCGCCGACACAGAAGCCGAAGGCGTTGATCTGCTTCTGGCCGGAGATTTCCTGGACTGCGTGAACGGCGCGAATGACGCCGTCTTCGACGTAGTCGTCCCAGGTGGTACGCGCCATCGATGCGTCCGGGTTGCGCCACGATATCAGGAACACTGTATGCCCCTGCTCTACCAGGTAGCGCACCACCGAATTCTGCGGCTGCAAGTCAAGGATGTAGTACTTGTTGATACAGGGCGGCACCAGCAGCAGCGGCTTCTGGTATACCGTGCCCGTCTGCGGCTTGTACTGCAGAAGCTGGAACAGCGGGTTTTCGAACACCACGGCACCTTCGGTAATGGCCAGATTGCGTCCCACCTCGAAAGCCGTCTCATCGCTTTGCGAAATGCGGCCCTTGCGCATGTCGGCCAGCAGGTGGTTGATGCCCCTGGTCAGGCTTTCGCCGCGGGTTTCGAGGATTTTTTGCTGGGCTTCCGGGTTGGTGGCGAAAAAATTCGCCGGCGACATGGCGTCAATGGTCTGCTGCACGGCAAAGCGGATGCGTTCCTTCAGCTTGGCAGGCGCCTGCACGGCCTCCGCCAGCGACTGCAGGAATTGCGAATTGAGCAGGTAGGCCGCGGCGGTAAAGGCATGCAGCCTGTTAGTCTGCCATTCCTGCGAAGCGAACCGGCTGTCTTCCAGGGCCGGCGCACGGTCGCTGCCAAACTCCTGCCACAGCGCAGTGAACTGCTTCAGGTAATTGCCCTGCAACTGCGTCAGCACCGTCGGATCCAGCCGGACATCCGCATCGCCTATGCGGACGACGAAGGACTCCATGCGCTGTTGCGCCGCCTTGATCATGTCCTGAAAAGCGGCAGGATTGGCCATCTGGGACATCCACGTGGCGGGATTCAGCTGGGGGGGCAGATTATTCATGTCGGTCGCCTGTCTGGAAATGCGGTATCGTGCTGGGTTTTACGGTTCGATTGGTCGGAAAAAGCCATGCTGATGATTGTCGCGATTGCCTGGATCTATGTGGTACTGATGATGTCAATCACGGAACACACAGTTATTGCGGGCATTATGACCTTTTTGCTGTACTGCGTGTTACCTCTGTCGGTTATTTTATACCTGATGGCAACGCCGCAACGCCGCCGCAGGGCGGAGCAGGCATTGCGTGCGGCGCAAGAGCGCGGCAACACCACGGCCACCACCGTCGCCCCTGACCCCGCCAGCCCCCCTGCGGCCCCGCCCGTAGTGGCTGCCAGCAATGCTGGGCAGGATGCGAAGGGCATAAAGGATGCCCCGGCCACAACCACCTCCGCCGAGTAACGGCGCGCTGCTGCTCACGCCGCGCGGGCGCGGTGCGCGCTGGCTTGGCCTGCGTAAATCAGTCGTTTATCAGCCCTTATCAGCCCCTCAGCCAGATCATCGCCGCCATGCGCCCGGTGCGGCCGTCGCGCCGGTAGGAATAGAAGCGCCCGGTATCGCGCACGGTGCACAGGCCACCGCCGGCCACACGGGCCACGCCTGCGCGCTGCAGCGCCAGCCGCGCCAGGTGATAAATATCGGCGAAATATTTCCCCGATGTCTTGAGATTGGGCACGAATGCTGCGCCGGCTTCGGCATGCGCGCCGGCAAAGGCCTGCCGCACATCCTCGCCGACTTCGAAACTGTCCGGGCCGATGGCCGGCCCCAGCCAGGCCAGGATATCGCCGGCGCCGGCGGCACGCATCGCCGCGACGGTATCCTCCAGCACGCCGCCCGCCAGTCCGCGCCAGCCGGCATGGGCAGCACCCACCACGCGCCCGGGGGCATCGCAAAACAGCACCGGCAAACAGTCTGCGGTCATGATCGCGCACACGACGCCGGGCGCGGCAGCGATGCTGGCGTCGGCATCCGGCGCCGGTGCACCGGCGACAACCTGCGCAGCGTCCACTACCGTGGTGCCATGCACCTGGTTCAGCCATGCCGGTTCCGCCGGCAACAGGGCGCGCACCCGGGCACGGTTGCGTGCGACGGCGCCGGCATCGTCGCCCACGTGGGTGGCGAGATTGAACCCGCCGCCACCCGTGCCGTCGTCATAGGGCGCGAGGCTGACGCCGCCGGCGCGCACAGTCGCCAGCACGCCGGCCTGCGCCGGCTGCCCGGGCCATTCGGGCATCAGCAGCGGCAATGCGGCGGCAGCGGCATTCATGCCGGCACCTCGATGCCGGCGCGTGCCAGCAGCGCGGCCAGGTCGGCAGCCAGCGGCACCTGCCATTCGCAGGGCTTGCCGCTGGCTGGATGCGCCAGGCCGAGCCGCCAGGCCTGCAAGGCCTGGCGCGGGAAGTAGTGTGCCAGGTGCGCCTTGCCGTACAGCGGGTCGCCCACCAGGGCAAAGCCGATGGATTGCATGTGCACGCGGATCTGATGGGTGCGCCCCGTCTCCAGCCGGCAACGCACCAGGCTGACCGGGCGGCCATCGAGTGCGCCGGTGGCCAGGCGCTCGTAATGGGTCAGCGCCGGCTTCGCGCTGGGGCTGCTGCTGACCGCCATTTTCAGGCGGTCGCGCGCATGGCGGCCGATGGCGGCATCGATCCTGCCGTGCGCCACCGGCGTGCCCCAGACCAGCGCCAGGTATTCGCGCTGCACGCTGCGCGCCTGCAGCTGGCGCACCAGGTCGGTATGCGCCTCCAGCGTCTTTGCCACCACCATCAGGCCGCTGGTCTCCTTGTCCAGCCGGTGCACGATGCCGGCGCGCGGCACGCCCGCCAGGGACGGACAGCGATGCAGCAAGCCGTTCAGCAGCGTGCCGGACCAGTTGCCGGCAGCCGGGTGCACCACCAGGCCGGCCGGCTTGTCCAGCACCAGCATGTCATCGTCTTCATGCACCACGGCCAGGTCCATGGGCTCGGGTTGGAATGCCTGTTCTTCCGCCGCCGGTTGCGGCTGCACCACAACGGTTTCGTCGCCCAGCATGGTTGCCTTGGCGCGGGCGGGATGGCCATCCACGCTGACATGCCCGGCCTCGATCCACTGTTGCAGGCGGCTGCGCGAAAATTGCGGCAGCAGGCGCGACAGGCACTTGTCCAGGCGCTCGCCGCCATCCCGCGCGTCCAGGCGCAAGGTGATCGGATCGGCCTGTGCAATGCCCTCCAGTTCCTCGTCGATTTCGTCATCCGGGAAAATTTCAGTCACTTCCGGTCCTGGAGTTAATCTCACGGCAAATCCCATCGGCTATAATCCGCCTGTTATCCAATATTGTTGCAATTACTCATGCAAAGAAAATTACTGACTGCGACCACGTTTGCCCTCGCCCTTCTGCTGTCGGCATGCAGCTGGCTGCCGGAACAGATCGACGAAACCAAGGGTTGGTCGGCCGGGCGATTATACTCGGAGGCGCAACATGAAATGAGCAACGGGAATTTCACCAATGCCATCGGCCACCTGGAGAAGCTGGAATCCCGTTACCCGTTCGGCACCTATGCGCAGCAGGCCCAGATGGACATTGCCTATGCCTATTATCGCCAGGGCGAACAGGCGCAGGCACTAGCCGCGGCTGACCGCTTCATCAAGCTGCACCCCAACCATGCGAACGTCGACTATATCTATTATCTGCGCGGCCTGATCAATTTTAACGACAAGCTGAGCCTGTTCCATTTCTTGTCGCAACAAGATCCCTCCGAGCGCGATCCGAAGGCGGCACGCGAGGCATTCGACTCGTTCCGGCAACTGGTCGAGCGTTTCCCGGACAGCAAATATGCATCGGATGCGCGCGACCGCATGCATTACCTGGTGCAGGCGATGTCGTCCTACGAACTGCACGTTGCAAACTATTACTACCGGCGCGGCGCCTACCTGGCTGCGGCCAACCGGGCGCAGACCGTGGTGCGCGACTACCAGCAGACGCCGGCCGCGGAAGAAGCGCTGTATGTCATGATGAGCTCCTACGATGCGCTCGGCCTGACCCAGTTGCGCGACGATGCCGCAGGCGTATTGCGGCTGAACTATCCGGACAGCGAGTTCTTCCGCGGCGGCAAGGTCAAGAAGAAATCGTCCTGGTGGCACCTGTTCTGAGCCTAGCCGTACAGACATTGTTCCGGCCCCGCCTGTGAAGCGGGGCTTCTTTTTTGCCCTGACCGGCGTCAGTCGGCCAGGCGCCGGCGGAATATCCAGGTGCGGGTATCCGAGGCCGCCGCGTCGAAGCGGTAGCCTTCGCTGTCGAATGCCTGCAGTTGTGCCGGCTGCGTGATGCCGTGCTGCGCCGCAAAGCGCGCCATCAGGCCGCGGGCGCGCTTGGCATGGAAGGAAATGATCTTGTAGCGGCCGCCCTTCCAGTCCTCGAACACCGGCGTGATCACCGGCGCTGTCAGCACAGCGGGCTGCACGGCGCGGAAATACTCTTCCGACGCCAGGTTGACCAGCGCCGCCGATTTGTGTATTTCCAGCACGGTGTTCAGGTGGCGCGTGATGCGCTCGCCCCAGAAGGCGTACAGGCCCTTGCCGGCATCCGTTTCCAGGCGAGTGCCCATTTCCAGGCGATAAGGCTGCATCAGGTCGAGCGGACGCAGCACGCCGTACAGACCGGACAGGATGCAAATGTGCGCCTGCGCGTATGCCAGCGCCGGCGCCGCCAGCGTGGCGGCATCCAGGCCTTCGTAGACGTCGCCGTTGAACGCCAGCACCGCCTGGCGGGCATTATCGGGCGTAAAGCGCGTCGACCAGGAGGCGTAACGGCCATGGTTGAGCGCCGCCAGGGGATCGGATATTTTCATCAGGCTGGCGATCTGCGCCGGCGACAGCTGCCGCAGCCGCTCGATCAGGCGCGCGGCATCGGGGATGAATTCGGGCAGGGTATGCTTGCTGGTGACGAGGGGCGATTCGAAATCGAGGGACTTGGCGGGCGACAGGACAATCAGCATCTGAAAAACTTCACTTTGAGAGCAACAACCGCAATGATACCGAATCGCATCGTCCTCGATACGAATGTCTGCCTGGATCTCTTCGTTTTTCACGATCCGCGCTGGCACGCGCTGCTGGCCGCGCTGGAAAACGGCGCCGTGCAGGCAGTCACCCGGCCGGATTGCCGGCGCGAATGGGAAATTGTGCTGAATTACCCCCACCTGGGCCTGGACGCGACCGGCAAGGCGCGCAGCGCGGCAGCCTTCGATGCTTTCGTGGCGCTGCTGCCGGAAGCCGCGCTGGCGCCGCGCGAGGACATCCGCCTGCCGCTGTGCCGCGACCCGGATGACCAGAAATTCCTCGAACTGGCGCGCGACGCATGCGCCGCCGTCCTGATCACCAAGGATAAGGCGCTGCTCAAGCTGGCGCGAAAAAATGCGCGAGCCGGCCTGTTCCGCATCCTCACGCCGGAAACCTGGACGCAGGAGGCGCTTGAACAGTCGGCGGACAAACCGCCCCCCCACCTGAGCCAGCGCTGCATTGAACAAGTAAATTGATGCTACTACAATCATGCCAGCGCCCGTAACGGGCACCATCCTGCAACTACCGCTTTCCGGATCCCGCCCCATGCCTGTTCCCCCCTCCTCCGCACCCCGCATCGTTTCCCGCCTGCCGCAGGTCGGCACCACGATATTCAGTGTCATGTCGGCGTTGGCGGCGGAAAAAGGCGCAGTCAACCTGGGCCAGGGCTTTCCCGATTTCGATTGCGCCCCGGCGCTGACGGCGGCGGTGTCTGCCGCCATGAACGCCGGGCTGAACCAGTATCCGCCCATGCCGGGCGTGCCGGTGCTGCGCCAGGCCATTGCCGACAAGATCGCCTCGGCTTACGGCCACGCCTACGATGCCGGCAGCGAGATTACCGTCACTGCCGGCGCCACCCAGGCGCTGCTGACGGCGATCCTGTGCTGCGTGCATCCGGGCGATGAAGTCATCGTCATCGAACCGGCATACGACAGCTATGCGCCTGCCATCGAACTGGCCGGCGGCCGCGTCGTGGCGGTACAGATGGCGCTCGCCGCGAACGGCTACTGCGTGCCCTGGGATGCGGTGGCGGCGGCAGTCACCTCGCGCACCCGCATGATCATGGTGAATACGCCGCACAACCCCACCGGTTCGATCCTGCGTGCGGCCGACCTGGATGCGCTTGCTGAAATCGTGCGCGGCACCGACATCCTGCTGCTGTCCGACGAAGTGTACGAGCACATGGTGTATGACGGCGTGCGCCACGAATCGCTATGTCGCCATGCGGAACTGGCGCAGCGCAGCTTCATCGTCTCCAGCTTCGGCAAAACTTTTCACGTCACCGGTTGGAAGGTGGGCTATGTCGCCGCGCCCGCCGCGCTGACGGCGGAATTCCGCAAGGTGCACCAGTTCAATGTATTTACCGTGAATACGCCGGCGCAGCACGGCATAGCCGCCTACATGACCGATCCGGCGCCTTGGCAGCAATTGCCGACGTTTTACCAGCGCAAGCGCGACCTGTTTCGCGCCGGCCTGGCTGGCACGCGCTTGCGCCTGCTGCCGGCCGATGGCACCTATTTCCAGTGTGTCGATTACTCGGCCGTTTCCAGCCTCAATGAAGCTGAGTTTGCGCGCTGGCTGACCGCAGAAGTGGGCGTGGCGGCGATACCGGTGTCGGCGTTTTATGGCACGCCGCGGGAGTCTGGCGTAGTGCGATTCTGCTTCGCGAAAAAGGACGAAACCCTGCAGACGGCGCTGCAAAGACTGGCTGCCCTGTAAGCAAGAGCCCGCGATTGCGGGCGCGGGCTACTGCCAGTCGATTTCCTTGAGCAACTTCTTCAGCATCGCCCTGGCCTTTTCCACCTGCAGCGCCGATCCGCCCTGGATGACTTCTTCCAGCAGGACACGGGCGCCGACGTTTTCGCCAATTTCCTGGTAAGCCATCACGAGGTCGAGCTTGCGTGCCATGTCCGCCATGCGCTCGGCATCTGCATCTGCCTGGGAATCCGTGTCGTTTGCCGCATCGCTTGCCGCGTCAGCCCGAAGCGCGTGGTTTTCCGGCGCTGCTGCAGGCGCAGCCGATTCGAACGCCAATTCCTCATCCGGCTCCTGCAAGCGCGAGGATGGCTGTTCAGCCGACGCCGGCATGGCTGTTTCAGGCTCAACTGCTTCAGTCGCTGGTTGCGGCTGCGATTGCGTGGCCTCCTGTGCTGCAACAGCCTGTACTGTCGCGCGCGCCGCGGCGGTGGTTGCATCGTGCTTCACTGTGCCGATCTTCGATACGGACTGGCGTCCGGTCGCCTGCTGCGCAGTCGCACGGTCAAATCCGTTCTGCGCATCCGTATCCGCCGGTGCTGCCTTTGCGGGCCGCGCCGCCGGAGCGGTCACCTTCTGGCTGATCTGGCGTGGCTGAGGCGCATCGAAATGCAATTCGTCGCCACGCCGCGGCACTTCCGGATTGCGCGCAACGCCGATCAGGTGAATGATTTCGCGGAACACGGCGAGATCGAAGCCGGCGCGGTCGCCCTCGCGCCCGTCCAGCAACAGGTTTTCCAGGTAAGCGATAACCTCGTCGCCCTCCCACATTTCTTCGATTTTCTGCACCACGTGCGGGTAGTCGCGCAAGCTGCGCGGCAGCGCCTCGGACGACTGTTCCCAGGCCGGCGGATTGGCATTGAAGACTTTCTTGAGACGTGGCGCCAGCGATTCGTAGTTTTCCTTCTGAGCGGTCACGCGGTACAGGTCCAGCAGGTAAATCCATGGCACGGGAGAAACCGGATGGGCGACATGCGCGCACGGCTCCAGGATTTCGATGGCACGTTGCGGATCGTTCAGCAGCATCCAGAACTCCGCTTCCTGCATCATGTCTGAAATTTCCTCCACCTGCAGCAAGTGCGCGCCGGCGGCCTGGCCAGCCCGGGCACCGCCGGGTGCTGCCGCAGCAGGCGGCGTGGGCATCTGGCCGGCAGTGCGAACGGACGCCTGTCCTGAAGTCTGGCCATGCGTATGCCCGTGAGTCCGGCTGGCAGGTGCCATGCCTGCAGTCAGCGTGGCATCACTTTCGCCGAGTCCGAATGCATCATCGAATTCGTCGTCACGCGGGCGCGGCATTGGTGGCTTGCGTACCGGCGGACTTTGCAAGGTGTGCTGGCGCGAAGCCCAGTCGACTGCCAGCGTATCGTCCATCGGGATACCGCGCTCCCAGTCAGACGGTGCCGCACGTTGCGGCGCCGTCCCTGGCGACACGGCGCCGCGCGAGAGCAGCGTGTCGTCGGCCATCAAAGTGTTGCCCCATCCTTCGCCATCCGCGCTATCGGCGGCGCCATCCCACCGGCCGGGCTGCCTGCTGCGCGCGCTTTCCTGCAGCCGCCGGTATAGCCAGACGATCGCAATTGCCGCAGCCAGCAGCAGCACGCCAAGGCCTAGCGCCCAGCGCGACGACACGGTGTCACGCTTCAATGTAGCCAGCGCTTTCTGGTCTTCCTGGCTGCGCAAGTCGGCTTGCGTGCGAATCTGCTCGGTTTGCCTTTCCAGTTCCTGCAGCTTCGCCTGCATTTCCGCGACCTGCCGCTCGCTATTGGCAGCCGGATCTTCACCGCGCATGATCGCCGCAAAACGGCTATAGGCGGCCTGAAACTCCGCATCCTTTTGCGGGTCGCCCGCCGGTCTTGGCGGCGACAGCGAATCCGACAGCTTCAGTGCGGGCGTGGAGTCGAAATTCTTGTAGACATCGATATCTTCGCCCGACATGCGCAGCACGCTGCGCGTCGCCGGCCGGGGCTCGGCGCGAGCTTCCGCCCTGGCCTTGCTGCGGGATGAAGCAGATCCCGAGGCTGCACTGGCAGAAGCGGGGGCCGCTGTGGCGGCCGCGCTTGCGGGGCTCGCCTGGCCACGCCTGCTGCTGCGCCGGGATGGCGTGCCGGCAGCCTCGCCATCCGGGGCCGGTGCAACCATGGATTGCCTGGCTACGGCCGTGCCTGCCCTGGCGGGCGATTCTGCCGCAGGCAGCTGCGGCAATTGCAGCACAGGATCGAGCAGAATCTGATAGCTGCGTTCGATGGACGTGCCGCAGGAGACGGTCAGCCGCAGCGTGACCGCCGGCTCGTTCACCGGCTGGCGCGTGCGCAGCAGCAAGCGTATGGCATTGCCGTTGCGTTCGACGGCTGCCCGCACTGCTGCATGCAGCACGGTGCCGTCCGGTTGTTCGAGGCTGGTCTTGATGCAGGAAGTGGTGACTTCGTCGGCATCGCTGCCGTATATCGGAACGCTTGCCTGCAGGGGCTGCCCGAGGCCTGACTGCACGCGTACCGGACCAAGGCCGGCGGCGTATGCGCTCGCGCCCCATATGGCCAGCACCGCCAGGACAACCTTGCGTAATACAGGCTTTCGATGATTACGCATGTTCAGCGTGTCCCCCAACTCATTCGATTTTGTAATTTGTTCCGGATCCGGCGATTTCACATTTTCGTAATAATGCCTCATCGACACCATCAACTTCTGCTTCGGCATGTCCCGAAGCACAGTTTCTGTGTTCAATTTACAACCATTGTTACAAACTGTTTAATTTCTCATTCACGAATGCCTGGAGCTCGGGAGAGAGACTGTTTGATGCCTTGGCGCGGGCATAGGCGTCGGCCGCCTCGGTCACGCGTTTTTCCGCTTGCAGCGAGATCCCTTGCCCCATCCACCAGACGCCGTTGTCAGGTGCCTGGCGCAGGGCCTGCGAATAATGCGTGATAGCTTCGTTGTGCCGCCCAGCGCGCTGCAGCAATGCGGCCAGAAATGCATGATAGTCAGCGCGCCCTGCCGCATGCGGCAGCGAGCGTTGCAAGGTTTCCAGCGCCGCGTCGAGCGTACTGTGTTCCAGCTGCAGGCGCGCCAGTATCATCGCCATGCCGGTCTGCGCCGGATCGAGTCGAACGCCCTCACGCAGCGCCAGCTCGGCTTCTTTCGGTCGGCGCGATTCCAGCAACAGCGCCGCCAGCGTCTGACGGGCCGCCGCATGCTGCTCATCGCCGCGCAAAGCCTGCTCCAGCAAACTGATGGCGGCGTCGGCACGCCCCTGCTGGATCAGGCTTGCGGCCTTGCGGTAATCGTTTTCAGCCTGCTGTCGGGAGGAAAGCGCGCGTACCTGCTTGGTCAGCCCCGGATTGGCCGGTTCCGGGCCGGATGCCCTCGCTGCCGCAGGCGCCGGTGCAGCCCCTGACAGCGTTGATGCATTTGCTGACGGTACCGGCGCCACGGGCGATGAAACGGCGGCAGGTTCGGCAGCGATGGGAGTGGAAGCAGCTGGCGCTGTCATCGCAGCGGCAACTGCAACAGCGGGCGATGCGATGGACTGTGCTGCCGGCGCGGCCGGGACTGCTGCCGTTGCCTGTGCTGCCTGTGCTGCCGGCATAGCGGCTACCGCGGCTGAGACTGGCGCGGGAGCTGCCTCGGCCAGCGTCGTCTCGAGCTTCAACGGCATTGCCTCGCCGCTTACCGGCATCTGCATCGGATCCGGCGCGGGGTTCTCCGGCGCGAGCGGAGGCTGTGCCAAGGCAGTGTGTGCGCTGGCAGTGCCATCAGCGTTCAAGAGGATGCGGGACGTGTCGGTGGATGCCGGCCGGCTCAGCCAAAACCACGCGGCGCCGCCCCCGAGCGCCAATGCCGTCACCAGCACCGACAGCCCCAAGGGAAAGCGGCGCCGGCTTGCCGGCGCTGGCCGGATCTGTCCCTGCAATACGCCGCCGTTCACAGGCGCAGCGCCACGGGCATCGAGCTCCTGCAGCATCTGGTTGATCAGGCTCATTTGAAAAACACTCCCAGCAAAACCATTGCCGTCGCCAGCGCAGCCGGCAAAGCCAGCCACTTCCAGCGCGTCATGACGCCTCCAACCGCCAGCGTATCGCGCGCGGCAGCACGCACCTGCCGCCCTTGCACCTGCTGACGGCCTTCGCCGTAAGTCAGCATGAGCGCCTTGTGCGCCAGGATATTCGTCAGGCGCGGCACGCCGCCGCTGGCCGCATGCAAGGCATTCACGGCGCTGCGGGCGAACAGCCGGCCGCCGCCATAACCCGCCACATGCAGGCGGTGCGCCAGGTAAAAGTCCAGGTCATCGCGCGAGAGCGGCCCCAGGTGATAATGAAAAGTGATGCGCTGCGCCAGTTGCCGGATCGATTCCTGCTGCAGCTTGCGATTCAGTTCCGGCTGGCCGAACAGCACGATCTGCAGCAGCTTGCGTTTTTCAGTTTCCAGGTTGGTCAGCAGGCGCAAGGCTTCCAGCGTTTCCAGCGGCATGGCCTGCGCCTCGTCCAGGCACAGCAGCACGCGCTTGCCGGCGCGCGCAAGGTCCAGCAGGCGATGATTGATCGACTTGAGCAACTGGTACTGGTCGATATCCTTTTCCGGCGCCAGTTCCAGCTCTTCGGCCAGCGCCAGCATCAGCGTGCGCGGCTCCAGCATGGGATTGGGAATATAGGCGGTAAAAAAATCGCTTCCCAGGCTCGCCATGAATTTACGGCACAACAATGTCTTTCCGGTGCCGACTTCGCCGGTGATCTTGATGAAGCCTTCGCCGTTACAGGCAGCCACCAGCAAGGTGTTAAGCGCCTCCTGCGAGGGCGGCGCAGCAAAATAGTAGCTGGTGTCCGGCGTAATGCCGAACGGCGTCTCGCGCAGACCGAAATGGTTCAGGTACATGGCCGGCGCCTGCTACTCCGGCGAATTGCGGCGCTCGCCTGCATTACGCGGCTCCAGCGACTGGAAGCGGCGCTGGCTCTCCTGCAGGTCATCGGTCCAGGCCTGGTTGCTGTCCACCACCGTCGGCTTCAGGAGAATCACCAGTTCGCGCTTTTGCGTGCTGCGGGTGGTATTGCCGAACAGCGTGCCCAGCACCGGCACGCTGCCCACGCCGGGCACCTGCGAACGGTCGGCAACGGCGGCCTGGCGCATCAGGCCGCCGATCGCCACGATCTGGCCATCCTTGCCGCGCACGATGCTGTCGGTTTCCGATACGGCACTGGAAGCCAGTGGCAGGTTGAAAGTGCCGGCACTACCGAGGTTAATCGGCTTGTCCACCGTCGTCACTTCGCTGACCGATGGATGGATATGCAAAATGATGTTGCCGCTATCGTCGATCTGCGGCGTCACATCCAGCGCCACGCCCGAAAAGAATGGCTGCACTGTCACGCTGGGGCTGGTAGTAGTAGAGGTGCCGGTAGTCGTGGTGGTGCTGACGTTGGTGACGAAGAACTCGTCACGGCCGACTTTCAGCACCGCTTTCTGGTTGTTCAGCGTGGCGATGCGCGGGCTCGACAGTACGTGCACGGAACCCTGGGTTTCGAGGAAGGAGAGCAAGGCGGCGAAATTGCTGGTCTGGAAGGCCAGCCCGAACAGGCCGCCGGCAATGGCAGTCGGATTGGGCGCGGCGAGCAGGTCCTGGCCGGCGCCGTTGGTGCCGATCTGCGGGCTGATCAGGCTGCCATTGGGCCGCAATACGCTGCCCGGGGTAATCATGCCGTAGGATGCCCGGCTACTGTGGTTGCCGGCCCTGAAGGCAGCCCAGTTGACGCCGGTCTGGTAACCGTCGTTCAGCTGCACTTCCAGGATCTTTGCCTCAAGGATCACCTGGCGCCCGACGGACAGGTGGGTCGCCTTCAGGTAAGCGTCGACGTCGCGCAATTCCTGCCAGGTGGCGCGCACCACCACTACGCCCGACTGCGGGCTGATGACCACGGTGCGGCCGTCCCTGCCGGCGCCGACGATGGCATCCAGCGATGCCTTCAGGTCACCCCAGAAATCGTTGGTCGAGGTCGTGCTGATCTTGCTGCTTTCCAGCGCGCGCGCGCTGGTGCCCCCGCCGGTAGTCGTGGCGCCTCCGGTGGTAGTGGCGCCGGCGCCCGGGGCATCGCTGACGGAACCCGATGACACGCGGATTTCCGACAATCCCTTGCGGTTCCCCGTCAGGTAATTGACCTGGAATACCCGTGTCTGCATACCCGCCGGCCTGACGTGGATGCGCGTGCCCTCGATCTTGTAATCGTAACCGTACTGTTCCCGGATCGCATCCAGCGCTTCCGGCACCGTCACATCCTTGAGGTTGGCGGAAATCATGCCGCTCACGTCCGGATGCACCAGCATGCTGTAGCGCGTGCCTGTGACGATGGCCATGAAAAACTGCTGCGCCGGCACGCCGCTGAATGCCAGGCTGAAGCGCTCTTCCAGCGGCTGTTTCGGCTTGGGGAGTTCAATCGCCAGGGGCGGCAGGAGCGCCGCCGACACGGCATCCCTGTCAGCCGGGCGCGCCTTGCTTTCGGTGGCAGCCTTGGCAATTTCGGCGTTGATCGCATCATAGGTATCGCGCCGGGTAGCAACGGCGCTGCAGCCGGCCAGGCTCACGATCATGAGGCTTACGATTATCTTATGCATGCGTTCTCATCCACTCATTGCGGGCGGACCTGGACAGGCGCGCTGTGCGCCTTGCCGGACCGTCTCTTCTCCAATCCTGGAAACAGCTTCAATGTCTGCGACTTTCCATCGCGAACAAGTACTGCTTCGCCCTCTGTGATTCTGGCCACGCGCGCGTCGCCGACCTTGTCCCCTACCTGGACGGTCTGGCCACTGATCACGGCAACCCTGCGCCCCGGCGAAATCAGCACCGACTGCAGCACCGGGCCGCTTGCAACCGCTGTTGCGCCAGCTTCTCCCAGCGCTGCCGGCGGCCGTGTCGGGTCCGGCAGGTTTTCCGGCGTTGCCGCCTGTGCCGCCAGGCCCAGCAGGCAAGCGAGGCAGCTTCCTGCCGCCAGGCGGCGCGACAGCATTTTCATAAATTCAGCCATGTCTTGTCCAGGCTTAAGGTGTACATGGTCAGGGTCAGGGTTGCTTGCGGATAGGCTTCCACCGCCAGCGTCGCCCTGCCCCAGAACAGCTGCCACGGCATTGCTTCCAGCTCATTCATGTAGCGCAACATGTCCGGGTAGCTGCCTTGCACGGTAATTTCGACGCCATGCCGGTAGATGGCAGCAGCGGCAGGCGCAGCAGCAGCGGTATTCGTGTCGCCCTGCTGGTTGACGGCAACGGCCGGCAATGTTTTCAGGGTAAGCAAACGCAGCCCGCCATGGCGCTTGAGGATGTCCTCCAATAGCGTTGCCATGCGCTCCGGCGGCACCAGTCCCTGGTGCAACCCCAGCAGCCGATCCTGCATTTGCGCATACTGCCCCGTCAGTGCCTGCAAGCGGGCCCGCTCGGCCGCATCGGGGTCGATTTCACGCGCCTTGATTCTTTGCTCGATCAAGACCCGCACCTCATTCGTGCGCGCGCGATCCTGGCTGGCTTGCGCGGCCAGCTGCTTTTGCCGCGACAGCTGCGGCTCCAGCACAAAACGGTTCACCAGGAATACCAGCGCAAAGGCAATCGTGACGAAGACGATGGCGCGTTCGCGCAGGCTGAGCGCATCGATTTTTTGCGCGAGTTTCTGTATTTGCGGTTTCATTGCTGCCCTGCTCCACCCGCGGCTGCCGGCTGCGCCTTCGCATCCTGCGAATACAGATTGAATTCCACATAGGCGGCGGGCGCCGGATCCTTGCCTGCCATGGGCTCTGCAGCGGCCTTCGGGAATGGCGCCTGCATGTGCAGGGTGGAAAATGCCTTGCCCTGCAATACAGGTTCACGCTTGAGCCGATTGATATACGCCGGCACGAGCTCCGGACGCAAAGCCCTGCCCTGCAGGCCGATCTCCGCGCCGGCGCCATGGATGCTGAAACCGGTCAGCCAGACGCCGTCGATGATTTGCCGGGCGAATGCCCGCATGTACTCGGCATGCCCTTCCGTATTGCCAAACTCACCGGCCTGCAAGGTGGCGGCAACTTGCTGCAAGGCAGCCGTGTCGTTTTCCACTTTGCGGATTTGCTCGGCAAGCGCCGGGCTTTTTTGACGCGGCGGAAACGCTGCCTCGACCTCGGCCAGCTGGCTTTGCGCAGCCTGCAGCTGCCTGCCGGCTTCGCGCGCCTCTGCATCGAGCTGCGACGAACGATAGCTTGCATAGGCCGCCAGCAGGATGGCACCGAACAGGACCAGGCCGAGCGCCTGCGCCATCGTCACGGCGGAAAAATATTTTTTCTGCTCGCGGAAAATCGGATTGAACAGGTTGATTTGCTGGCTCACAGGACCTGCTCCTCCAGGCGCAATGCCGCGCCCAGCGCAAAAATATAGCGCTGCTGTGCATCGGCTTTCTGCAGCTCCGGAATCCGCGAAACATCCAGCACGCTCTCCAGCGCCAACTGCTCCACCGGCAGGTACAAATTCGAGGCAAGATAATCACGCAGGCTGGCGCCGGTGCGCCCCATCGGCCCCAGCACCAGCCGGGATAGCGTGATGAAGTGGAACTGGCGGTCGAAATGGTCCAGCGAACGTTGCAATTCCAGGGTAATCCTGTCGAACCAGTCGGCCTTTTGCGACTCATCCGCCTGGTCCAGTTGCGCCAGGTTCACCTCGATGTGACGCGAGAGGCAAAGCTCTCCCGCAAAACTGACCGTCAGCAAGCCACCGGCGCTGCCGAAAGAGAGGACAGCAACGCCCCGTCCCTCGACTTCAAGCAGACGGGCTATATTTCTTTGCGCCATTTCCGGAATATCGATCACCTGCAGGGGGATTTTTGCCTCATCGAACAGCACCTGGCGCTGCCTGATGACCTGGTTGCGCGCGGCAACGGCATACATGGAGCGATTGCGCCCTGGCGCATTGCTGTCGCCCGGAATATCCATGACATCGATCGTCGCATCGTCGATGTGGAAATCCAGCATATCCTTCAGGCGCCAGCGCATGGCCGTCTTCAGCTCTTCCGGCGGCACGTTGGGCGTCTCGACCGTCAGCAGCTGGTATTCGCCGGGATTCAGCAGGGTGAGGCAGGCATATTCGCTTGCATGCAAATCCTTGGCGAGCTTCTCCATATGCGCTGCCGTCGGCGGCATCGCCATCGGATAAAAGGCGAGCAATTCCACCACCGGCTTTTCCGTGGAACGCTGGATGTATATTGCACAGATACCATCATCGAGAAAACCGATGACAAGATAACCGGGATGCTGTTTAACTTTCTTGAAAAAACCCATGCATGAACCAAATGAGAAGTTGCTTGAAATTAAGTTAATAAGCCCTTGATGTCAATCGCTTTGCTTATCGAAATGAGCATCTGCAACGAATGCCGTCATGGATTTCACACTTGTTTTCAATACCCGTCCAAAACCCGTCTTGAACTTATCTTTAATACATTTCCCTCAGGAAAATAGTTGGACCGCCCTTGTAAATGCCGAAGGTCGCACGGGCACCCGGATTCTGATCATGGGTAAGCCCCGTCCAGCGGCCTTGCAGATATGCCTTTTCCTCCGCCCCCGCTTCCAGCCTGACGACAATGTCTGCCCTGCACACTGCATTCGGCCGTGACAGCACCAGGCTGCTGCGTCCTCCCGCAAAGGCGACATTCCCCAGCAGTGCCGTGGTACAGCTTGCCGGGCTCTTCGTCAGCGTGACATTGGATGCCGCCAGCGTGGTGCAGCTATCGGCCTGGTTGGTGACGAAAACCGCGCCATTCCAGTATTGCGTCTCGGCGGGAACGGGAAGATTCAGCAATTCCGATCCGTGGGCATTGGATAGCTTGAGCCGGCCGAAGCGAATGCGGGTATTGGCCACGCCCACGCCGGTGCAATTGGCGGCAGTGAGGCAATTGCCGGTCGTGGCAGGGTTCATGTTGCGCCCGCTCAGCACCACGTTGTCCGGATCGCTCACGGCCACGCCGATTTGCAGATTGTCGAAGGGGCCGTCCGGCCCGGCGCCGCGCTGAAACCGGGCATTGCCGGTGTTGAGCGTGTATATCCCTGCAGCCCATACCGGCGTGGCGCCGGTTGTCAGCCTGGCGCCGAGATCGACGCCGTTATTGCCGTTTTCCGCTTGCAGGACGACAGTGCCGCCCGCCCAGGGGCCGCTATAGTTTTGCGTCAGGTCCGGAGCTGGGCCGCCGCTCATCGCCATGACCGCAAATCCCAGCGCCATCGGCTCATCCTGATAACTGAATCCCTGCCGGTACACGGTCGCCCCCGTCACGCCAACGCTGGCAGCGGTGGCCAGGCTGATCGAATTGCCGGCCACGACTGTCACGGTCGCCACCAGGTCCGTGCCGTTTGCGCCGGCGCCACGCACCACGATGCCATCGCCAGGCGCGAAGCCTGCGGCGGAAGCGACCGTCAGCGCACCGCTCGACGCCGCGATCGACCCGGTGGTGGCGACGTGACATGCGGCTATGTCGTTACGATTGGCGAAAACCGGCGCCGTCAGCGCGAACGCGGCCGGATGAAAGCGGCCGAATTCATCCGTGTCGGCTACGATTCCGAACTTGCAGCCATACCTGCCGCCGGCCAGGGAGTTGGAGAAGTCGCCGGTGCAATCGCCCTCGAGCTGGTCCACCGCGGTAAAGCTTTCGTCATAGACGCCGCGCGGCGCATTATCGCCGGCGGCCGGCGCCGAACCGAGCAGCCGGAATTTTCCGACCTCACTATAGGTAAAGGCATTCACGCCGTTTGCCGTGCCGCTCACCGCGACCGGGAAAGCGCCGCCAAGCACGCCGGTGCGCGCCGCGCCTGCATGCGCCTGCACCGCGGCCTGATTGATCAGTGGCGTGCCGTCATAGCGCGCCAGGCCGGTGCGGGCTTCGAGCGTAAAATTGTCCGCGCCAGCCCGGGCTTTCGGTATGCCACTGGTGCCGGCATTGGTCATGTTGGAAATCACGCTGGTAAAAGCAGGCGGCCGGATGGCGAAATTATCGGTCGAGCAGCCGACGGCCGTCGGCGTGCCGGTGGCGGGAAAGCTGATGCGCACGCGTACGTTACGCAAGGCATCGTTGACGGTGAAGCCCACGGCCTTGCGGCCATTGTCGCCAGCGCCGAAAGTGACGTTGCTGGACAGGCCGGGAATTGCCGTCCAGTTGGGATTGCACTTGTTTGCATCCAGTGCGCCGGAATTATTGGCGGCATTCAGCAGTTCGACGCGGACGTCGCCGGCGAACGTTGTCAGCACGGCCGACCTGGTGTCATTCAAGGCCACGATATCGAGCGTGAACGGGGCACCGGCGAGTTTGGTGAAAATCCTGCCAGAAATGGCATTCGCCGGCGTTATCAGTTCGAAGGCATTGAAACCGCCTGGTGCCGTGGCGCCGATGCTGGCCGGCACCAAGGCCACGAGCTGGCCGATATTCAATGCCGAAACGCCCGGGCTTCTGGCGATGCGGTCTTCCGTGTCGCCGGCAGCTACCTGGGTAGAGTCGCTGATGCGGACAGCCACGCCATTTGGCCCTGCCGCAGTCTGCGCATTGTATCGCCCCGTCATTCCCGGTAGCGGCAAAGACGGGGGCGTGATGGCGGCGCCGGCATCGGCGGTCGAGTAAAAACCGACAATCATCGCGCCAGCCACGGTCGTCGTCAGCGCCGGCGCCGTGATGGAACTCGAGGCTGGATTTGCCCGGCTGCTGAAAGCATGAATCGGCGAAACCGGATCCACGCCGCGATACACCACCATGCCGCCCATTGCGCGCGCAAAACTGCTGATGCCGAACGTGTAAGGCGTGACATCCGCATTATCTCTGACGCGGTAAAACACGACTTGCGCAAGCGTCGTGCCGTTGTCCTCGCGCGCAGCCGCCACGCCCCATCCGGGCGGCGGCGTGATGCTGGCGATGCCTGTGCCGCCGCGCACCGACATCTGCACCAGCATCAGGTCACCAGCGGCAATACCCACAGGCGCATTGAATTCCAGCGCATTGACCGCGGAGCCGCTGCCGATGCCGGACACAGGCAGGCCAATAAATTTAAACTCGATTGCCGCCACGGCAGTCGGCGCCCACGCAAACAGGAAAAGCGCAACCAGGCAAGCCGACGCCCGGCCCAGCCTGCGCGCAAATGCAGGAAGCGGCCGCCTCATCGCTCCACCAGCGCCTGCAGGCGCCGCTCCACGTAATTGCTGCTGCCGCTCGCCCCCATCGAGGCAGTCGCGGTCAGACGGTACAGCGTCAGGTTATTGGCTGCTGCCCCCTCGCTGGCAGTCTCGAAACTGCATTGCACATTGACTGTAAACCCCGCCAGCGTCCCGGGCAAGGCGTCCAGCGGCACCGTGCCGCCGCATGCAAAGGGGGTGGGGCTGCGCAGGATCTGATAACTGCCCCACTCTATGCCGGCGCGCGCAGCCAGGTAGGCCCTGGTGCCGTTGACATCCTGGGCCGAGCTGCTGTGCTGGACGCTGGAAAATACCAGCATATAGGCGCCCAGCGCAGCCAGCACCACCAGCAGGAAAATCGCCGACACCAGCGCGAATCCGCGCGCAGCGGCAGGCGCGCGGCGCGGCGCTATCCCGGGCATTGCGCAAGGTGCGGGTTCAGGGCGCATTCTTGACATGGGCTTCGTGGTAAAGGTTGACTGCTTCATTGTTTTTCACCAGCACGATGCGCATCGACGCCAGTCCGCTGCGCGCGGTCACGCCGGGCGCATAGCTGAAATCACAGGCGCTTACCCCTCTGGCCAGCACCGGCGTGCCGGCCGGCGGCAGCGGGCAGGATGCCGGCGCCGATGCTGCCGGCGCGTAATTGGCGTAGCGGTACAGGATGCCGGTGCCATTGCCGGCGCTATCGACGCCGGCGCCGCTGCAGACATACGACACCACACGGTCGACCGCCGGGATCACGTAAAAGCGGTTGCCGGGCGACGCGAAGGGAAACTGCTTGCCCGCCGTGAATGCAATGGCGTTCGTGCTTACCGCAGCAATGGTCGCGACATTATCATTGCTGTAGGCATCCGCCCCGGGGATGCCGAGGTTATAGACCACCACGGAATCGCCTGCAAGCGGCACGGGATCGAGGCCGCCCAGCACATCGAAGGCATCGTCCACGTTACTGAAATCGAGTTTATCACCGGTGCAGCCAGCGCCGCTGCAATCCTGCTCGGCGCGATAGCGGCCGCCGGTGCTGACAGGCAGTAATTCGATGCAGGCGGGTGCAGCGACGCGCACGCTGTTCGGCAAAGCCAGGCGCAGATCACGCCCCATGCGTCGTAATGCCGTATCCGCGGCATCGGTCAGTTCGGCCCTGACTGCCGAATCCATGTAACCCTGTACCGGCGCCCGAATGAACACCGCCACCATGGCGGCGATGATGCCGGTGATGGCAATCACCATCACCGCCTCGACCAGCGTGAAGCCGCGGACGCGTCCGGCAAGCGCAATGGTGTTGGCGTCAGGGCGCATGGTTGGTGCGATAAGCATGCAGCGTGATCGAAGTCGATGCAGGGCCGGTCACCGTCACCGCGATCAGCCGGGCATCGACCGCCGGCACGGCATTGCCCGCAGCGCTCAGGCCGGCATGGTTGAGCACGCTGACCTCCACGCTGTAGGCCTCCAGGCCGTTTATGGCAACCGTTCCGTCGATGGCAAAAATACCCGTGGTACTGAAATCATGATAGTCGCCGACATCGTCGAACAGCGCGCGGTTGGCCTGATTGGCAGCGCCGGTGAAAGCGCCGGGACCGGATGGATTGGCAAAATCCTTGGCCTGAATCTCCTCCAGCATGGACTCGGCAATGGCGATGGCCTGCTTGCGCACCATCGGATCGGCGCTCGACCCGCTGGTGACATTCATCACCGACAGGATGCCGGCAATACCGACGCTGACGATAACGATGAACATGACCAGTTCGACCAGGGAAATCCCGGCCTGCCTGTTGCCGCCGATGCCGGATGCGCTAATGGACATAGCCGGTCTCCGCTTCCACCGTGATCGTGCGCGTGATGCCGTCGTAGGCGACGGCAAGCGTCGCTGCCCCGGTCGGCCGCCCCAGGCCCGAATAGGAAAACGATGCGACCGATCCCGACAGGCTCACGCCGGAAGGCGGCGCCATGATGAAGTTCGACTGGTCGGCGGGATTGCGCACGTAAGGTACTCCTGCGCCGTTGCAGTTGGCATCGGCGACGTAGCTCAGGCAAATCGCCGCGGGGCTGACGTTGACGAAGATGTTCGTACGCTGGGCGATGGCTGTCTTCTGGGCGTAACGCAGCATGGACAGGGTCTGGTCGTAAAAGCCGCGACCGTCGAAGGCAGATCTGTCCAGCAGCCTGGGCATGGCGACGGCGGCGATCACGCCGATGATGATCATGACCGCCACCAGTTCCACCAGGGTGAATCCCCTGGTGTTCCGGACAAGCGGAGATGGCTTGATCAGGTGATTTTTCATTCCGGCGTACTGGACTGTTCGGTTCCCATGCAAAAACGGACATCCGAAGATGTCCGTCCAGGTTCAGGATCCTTCGGGCGTCATCCTGATTTAGCTGATGCCGGTCAGGCTGAACTTGACAGTCACGCTAGGCGTTACGTTCGCATCAACCAAATCGCATTCGACCGTTGCACCAGCGGCAATCGCTGCAGGCGTGACCGAAAAATTCGCTGGCAGCGAGTCTCCCACCAGCAATGACGCAGCATCACTGCAGTTATCAACAGCAGCACCTTTGGCCGAATTCGCGCTGCGGGCCGCGTAGTTGACCTGGTTAGCGCTGTTCAAGGCGCCTTGGACGCCTTCGCGCGCAGCCTTAGCGGCATCGCCCTTTAGATCGACGAATTTGGGCAAAGCTGTCGCCGCCAGAATCCCCAGAATGACAATCACCATGACCAGTTCGATCAGAGTAAAGCCAGATTGCTTATTAACGTTTTGCACGATCTCTTCCTTTTTGTAATGTTTTTAAATACTTTATTGATTTAATTCAATACTTTAATAAAATCAATATAGCAGAAGGCTGGAAAAATATTTGATAAATCATGTTACGTGCAGCCCGCCAAGGTAGCGTTGAGGGTATAGGTTGGTTGCGTATTAACAGCAGCAGGCGGCGTGTAGGAAATCGTGCAATTACTGGTTCCACCGGTATGGCTGCTGTCAGCAGCGGCAATAACGGGAGCGGTCAAGCCAGTGGTGACGTAATCGCTGGTCAGCCCAGCCAAGGGAACAATCGTCGCGGCATTTGGATAGCCATTGACATACACTACCGTTGTACCTTCAATGACGATCGCTGGCGAAGGGGTGCCCGTGAAGTTGGCATTAAAGCCACGTGTTAGCAAGGTTGCATGAGCCATTGCAGCAGCAGCCTTGACCGAACCCATGGCGCCATGCATTTTTGCCAGCCGTGCATCGGCCTGTAGTGCAGCGAACTTCGGCAATGCGAACGCACCCAAGATACCGATAATCGTGATGACAATGACTAACTCGATCAGAGTAAAACCTGCTTGAATTTTGCGCATGACTTTTTCCTCGGGAAGTGTTGATGCATGAAACGACTTTCTTACTTACATCTTACTTTATACAAACCTTGTATTTGCCCGAAATCATATTTCTTTACATTCGATGATGCGTATCGGCAACGTGATTAGTCGCCAATATTTCCACGCGGAAATGCTAAATTTAAAACCAGTGATAAGGCTGAACCAATTCAATCCCAACACTATTAGTTACATCACCCTCATTACTCCCATTGGCACGATCAACCCTGTTAACAAGAAGTACAATTTTCAATCGCACTTCCTGCCTGCCTGCGCCATTCGTCTGAAAATGTTCCGCCTGCCTGAGTTGATAAACCAGTTCACGCCTACCCATGTCGAAGTACCAGCTTCCTGCGTGAAGCTTGTCATCGCTACCGGAAAATTCACCGACGTAGTTATCGGGCTTGTCCTCCAGCCAGTCCATCGGGTTCTGCTGTGCCAGCAATACCGCGTCCTGGGCCCGTCCGCTAACCAGCAGGCCGGCTTTTTTCAGGCGTAATCCGCTCTTGAGGCGGCTGATGGTGTATTCCATGCGCGCCTTTTCCGCAAGCTCCTGGTAATAAAACAGACGGTCCAGCAAGACGGTCGCGACGAGAGCGATGATCAGTAGTGCCACCATCGCCTCCAGCCGGGAAAATCCTCCAAGCCGCCTCGCTGGCATCATTTCCCCATCGCCGCCTTGCCCAGATCCCAGATCGGCAAGAACACGCCCAGCGCCAGGATCAGCACCAGGATGCCGAGGCCGACGATGAGGACCGGTTCGATCTGCGAGGACAGGGTCTTCAGTTCGTAATCGACTTCGCGCTCGTACATGCCGGCGATCTCTTCCATCAGGTCGTCGAGCGAGCCCGACTCCTCGCCCACGGCGATCATCTGCAGCACCACCGGCGTAAACACCCCGGCGGTGACGGCGGTGCGCAAAATACTCTCGCCGCGCTCGATGCTGTCGCGCATTTGCTCGATGCGGGCAGCGATGAAGGCGTTGTCGACCGTCTGCGCCACCACGTTCATGCCCTGCACCACCGGCACGCCGCTCCTGCTGGCCAGCGCGAAACTGCGGGCAAAGCGCGCCAGCGTGCCTTTGAGGACGATCTTGCCGAAGATCGGCATGCGCAGCTTGGCGCGGTCCCACTTATAGCGTCCCTGCGGCGTCCTGGTCCAGGCCACGAAAGCCCCGATCCCGCCGACGGCGCCCAGCAATATCAGCCACCAGTACTGCACGGTGAAGTTGGAACTGGCGATCAGCAGCTTGGTCATCCATGGCAGCTCGGCCTTGAAACCGGCATAGACCTTGGCGAAGGCGGGAATGACGAAATAGTTGATGACGCCGATTGCCCCTATCATCGCGATCACCACGAAGCTCGGGTAACGTAACGCGCTCTTAACGCGCTGGCGCATGTCGCGCTCGAACTCCAGGTGGTCGAACAGGCGCAGAAAAATCTCTTCCAGCCGCCCGGTGGTTTCACCCACGCGCACCATGTTGATGTAAAAAGTGGAAAACACGTCGGGATGGCGCCGCAACGATGCCGACAACTCGCGGCCGGCATCGAGCGATTCGCGCACGTCCTTCAGCACCCGCGCAAAAGACTTGTTGATCGCGGATTCCTGCAGGCCTGCCAGCGCGCGCATGATCGGCACGCCGGCTTTCAGCAGGGTATACATCTGGCGGCTGAACAGCTGCACGTCGATGGAACGTACCTTTTCCTCCAGCAGCTGGCGCCACCAGCCGCCTTCGCCGTCGGTGCCGGCCGGCTTTTTCGTCTCGACGATGGAAACCGGCGTGGCGCCGGTGCCGAACAATTGTTCGGCAACCGCGCCGCTGTCGCTGCTCTCCAGCACGCCCTCGAGCAATTCGCCGCGGGCGTTGCGGGCTTTGTAGGCAAAAAATGGCACTGCGTCTCCCGGCTCAGTCTTCGAACTGGTTGCTGATGCGCATTGCCTCGGCAATCGTGGTTTTGCCGGCTACCGCCAGCTGGACGCCATGCCGGCGCAAGGTGTTGCCGGCCATCTGGGCTTGAGCGACTTTCATGAAATGCGCCGGATCGTCGTGATTGGCGGCATCCGCAACCGCTTCCGTCATTTCCAGCAACTCGTAGACACCGGTGCGCCCGCGAAAGCCGGTGCCGTTGCAATGCGTGCAGCCGCGCCCGTGCGTAAACTTGTGCTCATCGACCCGCTCGCCCAGTTCGGCCTTGAGCCACTCGCGCTCGGCCGGCGTCGGCTGGCAGGGCTCGGCGCAGCTTTCGCACACTACCCGCACCAGTCGCTGCGCCAGCACGCCTTGCAGCGAAGTCGCCACCATGTAGCGTGGCACGCCCATGTCGAGCAGGCGGATCGGCGTGCTGACCGCATCGTTGGTATGCAGCGTGGACAGCACCAGGTGGCCGGTCAGTGCCGCGCGCATGCCGATCTGCGCGGTTTCCTGGTCGCGCATTTCGCCCACCAGCACCACGTCCGGATCCTGCCGCAGCGCCGAACGCAGCACGCGCGCAAACGTCAGCTCGATCTTGTCGTTAACCTGCACCTGGTTGATGCCGGGCAGCCGGTATTCCACCGGGTCCTCCACCGTGATCAGCTTGCGCTCGGTGGTGTTCAGCTCGGCCAGCGCGCCGTACAGCGTAGTGGTCTTGCCGCTGCCGGTGGGCCCGGTGACCAGCACCAGGCCATTCGGCCGATTGACGATGGAACGGAATTTTTTCACCATGTCCGGCGGCATGCCGATGGCGTCCAGGCGCAGCGTGCGGCTGCCCTGGTTCAGCAGACGCATCACCACCGATTCGCCGTACTGGGTCGGCATGGTCGAGATACGCACGTCGATCTGCTGCTGGCGCACCTTGACGGCAAAGCGGCCATCCTGCGGCAGGCGCTTTTCCGAGATATCCAGTTCCGACATCAGCTTCAGGCGCAAGGCCAGCGCCGGCGCGATCCGGATGTCGGCCTCGGTCTGCAGGTGCAGCACGCCGTCAATGCGAAAACGAATGTGCAGGCGCTTCTCTTGCGGCTCGATATGAATATCGGAAGCGCGCACCTGGGTAGCGTCGTCGAAAATCGATTGCAGCAGCTTGACCACCGGAGCGTCTTCCGCGCCGACGGCGCCACCGATGCCGCCGGCAGTGCCGAAGTCGATGACGGCATCGCCCAGATCCTGTTCCAGCTCGCGGGCAAAGCCACTGATATCCTCGGTGCGGCGATAGATGCGGTCCACAGTCGCCAGCAATTCGCTCTCGTTGACCACCGCCAGCGAAATGTTGCGGCGAACGATGCGCGCGATTTCATCGTAGGCGAACAGGTCGGTCGGATCGGCCATGCCCACTACCAGCGCGCCGCCCTTCTCTTCCAGTACCAGGGCACGGAAACGGCGCGCCTGCGTTTCCGGCAAGAGGCGCACGAACTCGGGGGAGATATTGAAAAACTTGAGGTTGATGTAGGGGATGTTGAGCTGCCGTGCCAGCGCCCCGGAGATCTGCTCTTCGGTGACGAAGCCATTCTCGATGAATACCCGGCCCAGCTTGCGCCCGGTGCGTTTTTGCTCACCGAGAGAAAACGATAGTTGCTCCTCGGAAATAAGCTTTTGTTGCACCAGCAATTCGCCCAGTCGGATTTTTTCCGGCCGCGCCATAGTCACTCCCACACATGTTTGATCACGGTCAATTCTATGTCACAAAGTGCGGCTTGCGCGAAATGTAATAATATTTCACTCCTGCTTGCGTCAATCGGCAACAACTACCACCTCAGGTCGTCCGGCACGGACGATTCCCACCGCGGAGAATTCCACCATGATCGATGTCTATTCAAGTGCAACACCCAACGGCCACAAAGTCCATATCATGCTGGAAGAATGCGGTCTGCCTTACCGTATTCACCACATCAATATCGGCGCCGGCGACCAGTTCACCCCGGAATTCCTGGCAATTTCACCTAACAACAAGATCCCGGCCATCGTCGATCCGGAAGGCCCGGACGGCCAGCCCATGTCGCTGTTCGAGTCCGGCGCGATCCTGGTTTACCTGGCCAGCAAGACAGGCAGATTCCTCGGCAATAGCGACCGCGAAAAATTCGTCACGCTGCAATGGCTGATGTTCCAGATGGGCGGCGTCGGCCCGATGCTCGGCCAGGCGCACCACTTCCGCATCTATGCGCCGGAAAAGATCGATTACGCCGTCAATCGCTACACCAATGAAGCAAAGCGCCTGTATGGCGTGATCGACAAGCGCCTGGAACAAGCGCCCTACCTGGCCGGCGATGATTACACCATTGCCGATATTGCCACTTTTCCCTGGCTGCGCTCCTGGAAAAACCAGGGCATAGCCTGGGAAGACTACCCGCATGCCAAGCGCTGGTTCGACGAAATCGCCGCGCGCCCGGCGGTGCAGCGCGGCGTCGCTGTGCTGGCCGACCTGCGCAAGCCGCTCACCGACGACAAGGCGAAAGACATCCTGTTCGGCGCCAGCCAGTACGCCAGGCGCTGACGCGCCGCGCATGGCTGCACTCCCCTTACTGGCCTTGGCCGCGCAAGCGGAACATGCAGATCACCTTCGCGGAAACAGCCAGCTCTTCATGCTGGTTGCGCGCTTCCCAGCTCATCGTGACGATGCCGCGATCCGGCTTGCTGGCCGAAACGCGCGATTCCAGCACGACGCCGCGCACATTGAGCGCATCGCCGCCGCGCACAGGCCTGAGCCAACGCAATTCATCCAGCCCCGGCGAAGGCAATCCGGACGACTGGTTGAGCAAGCCATCCACCATCAGCCGCATCATCAGCGACACGGTATGCCAGCCGCTGGCAATGATGCCGCCAAAGGATGGCGTCGCCGCCTCCCGGTCGACGTGAAAAGGCTGCGGATCGAAGCGCCGCGCGAATTCCAGGATTTCTTCCTCGCTGACGCTGACCTGGCCGACATCGATCACCCGGCCGGCATGAAAATCTTCGAAGTACCACTGCATTTGCGGCATAGCTTTCCTTTTTTGCGTATCGTTGCGAACGCATAAAATAGCACGATCGTTTCAATTCGTCATATAGCATCACGCAGATCCCCCTATAATGAACGCGCCTGCCCAAGGAGATACTTGCCCATGCTAGCCATTGCCGCTCTCACCCTCAAAAAAACGCTTACGCTTCTTGCACTGGTAGGCCCCTTCACCATGATCCCGATCTTCCTGACGGCTGCACAAGGGCTGGACGCGCATGGCAAGGCGCGCTTCGCCAGGACGATCGCCATCGCCGTGACGATCGCGCTGCTGGTGGCGACCTTCCTTGGCATGCCGCTGCTGGGTTTCCTGGGCGTGTCGCTGGGTGCGATGCAGGTAGGCGGCGGCATCATCGTGCTGCTGCTGGCCATCGCCATGGTGCTCGGCAAGGAAACCAGCTTCAAGGGGACGCCGCCAGAGGACGCCGATAACGGCGTGCGCAACGCCTCGATCGTACCGCTGGCCATTCCGCTGCTGGCCGGGCCTGCAGCGTTCAGCTATGTCATGGGCAATAACGTCTGGCGCACTCCGGTAGATTTGATCCATGTCGTGCTGCCCATCCTGTTCGTCGGCCTTGCCTGCTGGGTCAGCTTTTGGGTAGCCAGCAATACCCGGCGCCAGATCCGGCAATCGACCCTGGACATGGTCGAACGCATCGCCGGATTCATCCTCGCGGCGATGGCGATCGAAATGGTGGCTTCAGGGCTGCGACGGCTGTTCCCGCTGCTGATGCCGGTGCAGTAATTGCGCCAGGACTGCATGAGCGGCGGCATTCTTTATTCTGAACGGGACTTCGCAAAAATCCCCAAAAGAATTCCCACGAAAAAGAAAGTTTGCTGCAGTACGTCGAAAATTCTTACATTCCGTCTGAGATTCTCCTGCGTGCGATTGTAACTTTTTGATTTCATGACCATTTACCTTGTCGGCATACTTCCTGCAGACATGCCTCGAATTCCAAACGGAGGCAGAAATGAAAACAAAACAATGGATTGCGCTGATTCTGGGCTTGGTTGTTTCGGGACTGGCATCGGCAAATGTTGTTTACCGCTGGCAAACTGTTTCCACATCCCCCAGCATCTGGACCGCGGTAGGAGAAATCGAGATTACGCATGCGGCCCGGGCGGCAGGGGGACTCAATTATTCCGCGCCCGCGCATTGCGCCCTGGACGGCGATGCCAGCTGCGACAACAGCAATGCGTTCAGCCCGGTTGTGCGTTTCCATTTTGCGGTCAATACGCCAACCGTATCGGGCACAGACGTCATGCTGAACGTAATTGACGGCACAGGCATGACATTTCCGCAGTCCCACTGGTTTTCCGCCGATCTCGCTATCGACGGCGACACCATGACGGGGAACATCTATGCCAATACCGGCAATTCAGACGTCCTCATCTCCGGTGGCGTCATCGCATTTAACAGCGATTATCCTGGATACGGATGCGGAACCACAGGGGTGTGCCAGGGCGCCAGCGGCTACTGGCGGCAAGTACCCGAGCCGCCTGCCCTTGCCCTGCTCGGCCTCGGCCTGCTTGCATGGGCGGCCAGGCAGCGCATCATTACTATTCCGCACGATGTACGCGCCATGCGGTAGAATCTCGCCTGCCGCCGCAGTGGCGAAATGGTAGACGCTGTGGACTTAAAATTCACTTCCCTTACGGGAGTGCCGGTTCGAGTCCGGCCTGCGGCACCAGATTTGACGGTCAATCCGGAGCGCTAGCGCTTGGTCGCACTCAGCTTCGCGCCGCAATCTGGCTCATCACCCTTCTCGTCACGAACACGTCCACGAAGTCAGGCACCTGCGCGCGCGCCTTCAGTTCGGCAAGGATGCGCTCGTAGCATTCGGTAATTTCCGCGACGGTTTTGCCATTTTCTCTGGCGATCTCGTCGATGTGGCCATGATGCCTTTTCCACTCCGCCTCGTTTGCATACAAATTTGCAGATGAATCGGCGCCACCCCGAAAATCCGCGTCATCAGTCATTTCTTTCACATCCATGATTTCCCTTGATTGACTTTCTGGCTGCACCTGGGAATTACATAAGCAGGCGCGGAGAACCGCTGCCTGAAGGAGTAACCGCAAAAGAATGACAGGTAAAAATGACAGGGAAATGACGACTGGCGGATACATTTTCGCTTGTCGGCCGTAGCAAGGATGCGCATCCCGGAAGAAGCACAGCGCTTGTTCGACACAATTGTCGAGAATGCGGAATCCCTGATCCCCGCACTGGACGACCTGGCCGCGCGCGGCGTCATAGGCGAAAAAGTGCGTCACGATGTCCTGAGCGGCGTCACGCGCTATCTGCCGGATACGCTGGGTAGCTACCTGGCGTTACCGCCGGCCTATCTGAAACTGCATAAGGGCAACAACGGCAACCCGACCAGCATGCTGATTGAGCAGCTCGGCATGATCGACCGGCACCTGGAAACCTGTCTGAAAGAAGCATTCGGCGCCCATGCCGATGCCCTTTCCGTCCAGGGAAAATTCCTCGACGAGAAAACGGGACGCAACGCGCTGCATTAAAGATCAGCCGGAACATTGCGGCGCCAATGCTTTACCGCCGCAGAATGATGCCGGCATGCCATCGCACGATGTGCATGCCTGTTTTTTTGCCTTGATATTAATCAACAACGAAAAACCCTTGAATATCATGCACTTAATAAAGCATGCATCGGGTTATCCACAGATTTTTCCACCGGTGACGGGGATAAGCTGCCAGCACCACCGCTATCCCCGCCCGATGTGCGCAGCTGGTGCCGTCGCCAAAACTGCCGATGCCCGAGGTGGCATCACCTGCCGTTGCTGGCTTCCGGCGCCGGGCCTTCCATGCGGAACGGCTTCTTGCGTTCGCTGATCCGCTGCAGCACCACGTAGAACACTGGAATCACGAAAATCCCGATCATGGTCGCAAACAGCATGCCGAACACGACCGCGGTGCCGATCGCCTGGCGCGCGCCGGCGCCGGCGCCAGTGGCGATCGCCAAGGGCACCGTGCCGAGGATGAAGGCGAACGAGGTCATCAGGATCGGCCGCAGCCGCAATTGCGCGCCCTGCCGCGCCGCCTCGACGATGGGCACGCCGCGCGCGCGCGCCAGCTTGGCGAATTCGACGATCAGGATGGCGTTTTTCGCCGCCAGGCCGATCAGCATGATCAGGCCGATCTGCGTATAGATATTGTTTTCGCTCCCTCGCAGCGTCAGCCCGAGAAAGGCGCCCAGCACGCCGAAGGGAATCACCAGCAAAATCGCCACCGGCATGGCCCAGCTTTCATAGAGCGCGGCCAGCACCAGGAACACGAACAGCAGCGACAGCGCGAAGATGTAGCCGGTCTGCCCGGCGGTTTTCTGCTCCTGGTAAGTCGCGCCTGTCCATTCATAACCGTAGCCTGCCGGCAGCGTGCGCGCCACTTCCTGCATCGCCTGCGCCGCCTGGCCGGAGCTGTAACCAGGCGCGGCGCTACCGGTGATGGTGGCGGCCCGGTACAGGTTGTAGCGCTCGTAAAATTCCGGCCCGTTGATTTCCCGGGGCGTCAATACCGCAGACAGGGGCAGCATGTCCCCCGCCGCATTGCGCACGTAATAGCTGGCGATATCGCCAGGGCTGGCGCGTGCGGTAGCTTCCGCCTGCATCTGCACGCGGAAGGTGCGACCGAAACGGTTGAAGTCATTGATGTAATAGCCGCCCATCATGGCCTGCATGGTGAAGAACACATCGTCCAGTGCCACGCCGAAAGTCTTCACCTTTTCGCGGTCCACCTCATACTCGATCTGCGGTGTGCGGTCGTCGTAATTGGGAAAGACGAAGCCGAGTTCGGGCCGCTTGCGCGCCTCGGCCAAAAGGTTCTGCAGCACCTGGCCGAACTGCTTCGGATCGCCGCCGGCACGGTCCTGCAGGATGAAGTCGAAACCACCGGTGGTGCCGAGGCCGCGGATCGGCGGCGGGTTCAGCACCAGCGCCTGGGCGTCGCGCACCTGCACATTCAGCCGTCCCATCAGTCCGCCGACGATACCCTCGGCATTCTGGCCCGGGCCGGTGCGCTCTTCCCAGGGCTTGAAGCGAATAAAGCTGGTGGCGTTATAGGAAGTTGCCAGCCCGGTCAGCAGATTGAAGCCCGCCAGCGATGCCACCCCGTCCACGCCGGCGGTGTCTCGTACGATGCCGGTCAATTGCGCAAGGGCGGCATTGGTGCGTTCCAGTGAAGCACCCGGCGGCAGCTGCATCACGGCGAAGGCATAGCCCTGGTCTTCCGGCGGCACCAGCCCGGTCGGACGAGCGCGAATCAACCCGTACAGCGCCACCAGCAGCACGGCGAACAGCAGCGCGACCAGCACGGCATGACGCGCCAGTTTCACCACCGAATCGCTGTAGCGCGCCGAGAAAGCGCCGAAGGCATGGTTGAAGCGGTCGAAAAACCTGCCCAGGATGCCGTGCCGCCTTTCATGCTCTGCCGGGCGCAGCAGCAGCGCGCACAGGGCCGGCGTCAGCGTCAGCGCCACCACGGCAGAAAGGATGACGGAAGTGGCCAGCGTCAGGGCGAACTGGCGGTACAGCTGTCCGGTCAGGCCGCCAAGGAAAGCCACCGGGATGAACACCGCGGCCAGCACCAGCGCGATCGCGATCACCGGCCCGCCGACATCCGCCATCGCAGCCTTGGCCGCCTGATTCGGCGTGGTGCGCTCAGTGTCGAGCCGGTGCTGCACCGCCTCGACCACCACGATGGCGTCGTCGACGACGATGCCGATGGCCAGCACCAGCCCGAACAGGGTCAGCGTGTTGATGGAAAACCCCAGCGCGGCAAAGGCAGCGAAGGTGCCGACCAGCGACACCGGCACGGCCAGCATCGGGATGATGGTGGCGCGCCAGGTCTGCAGGAAAAGGAACACCACGATCAGCACCAGCACGAAGGCTTCGCCGAGCGTCTTCACCACATCCTTGAGCGATTCCGTGACGAAGGGCGTAGTGCTGTAGGGAATCGAATACACCATGCCCGGCGGAAAGCGCTTCGCCGCATCGTCCATGGTCCGCTTCACCTGGTCCGCGACGTCCAGCGCATTGGCATCCGGCTGCAGGAAAATGCCGACGAATACGCCGGCAATGCCGTTTTCCTGCACATTGATGCCGTAATCGGCGCCGCCCAATTCCACTCTGGCGACATCCCTCAGATACACGATCTGCCCGTCCGGTGCGGCACGGATGATCATGTTGCTGTACTGTTCCGGATCAGCCAGTCGCCCGCGAATCGTCGCCGAATACTGCATCTGCTGCCCGGGCGGCACGGGCGGCACGCCGATGCGGCCGGCCGGCGCCACGACGTTCTGTTCCTGGATCACGCGCCGCACGTCGGCCGCCGTCACGCCCAGCCGGTTCATGCGGTCGGGATTGAGCCAGATGCGCATGCTGTAATCGCGCGCGCCGAAGATACGCACCTGGCCGACGCCGGCAATGCGCGCCAGCGTATCCTGCAGGTTGAGCAGCGCGTAGTTGCTGAGGAAGGTGGTGTCGAAGCGGCCGTCCGGCGAGGTCAGCGCCAGCACTTCGAGGAAATCGGTGGATTGCTTGCGGATGGTGATGCCCTGGCGAATCACGTCGGCCGGCAAGACGCTCTGGGCGATGGAAACGCGGTTCTGCACCTCGACCGCGGCCAGATCCTGGTTGGTGCCGATGTCGAAGGTGACGGTGAGGGTGTAGGAACCGTCGTTGGCGCTTTTCGAATCCATGTAGATCATGCCCTTGGCGCCGTTGACCTGCTGCTCGATGGGTGCGGCGATGGATTGCGCCACCACGTCGGCATTGGCGCCGGGGAAGCTGGTGTTCACCTGTACCTGCGGCGGCACGATTTGCGGATACTGGGAAATCGGCAGCGTGAAGGCGGCGAGTGCACCGGCCAGCGTGATGATCAGCGAGATCACGATCGAAAACACCGGACGGTCGATAAAGAAATTGAACATAGGCTAGCCGCCTGATGCAGGCTGTGCTCCGTCTGCGGAACCCGGCGCCTCGTTGCCACCGCCCGGCGTTTCCTTGGCCATGACCGGCTTGACCGCCGCTCCTGGCCGCAACTTGCCGATGCCCTCGACCACTACCAGTTCGCCGGGCTTGATGCCCTGCTCCACTACCCAGTCATTGCCGGTGCGCGTACTGACGGTGATATCGCGGTAAGCCGCCTTGTTGTCCGAACCGACCACGAACACCGAATGCTTGCCCTGCAATTCCTGCACGGCTTTTTGCGGCAGCAGGATCGCGTTCGGATTCGCCGGCCTGGCCACGATCGCGCGCACGAATTGCCCGGCACGCAAGACGCCATCCGGATTCGGTACCACCAGCCTGACCGGCAGCGTGCCGTTGCGCGGATCCACTGCCGCGTCGACGAAATCTAGCTTGCCGCCGTAACGGTAATTGCTGCCGTCGGCCAGCCGGACGCGGATCGGCGCCACCGCTTCCTTGCCCGCCTCCGGCCCATACTGGCGCAGCAGACTGTCCAGCCTTTGCTCGCCGATCGTAAAACTGACGTACATCGGATCTACCGAATACACAGTCGTCAGCAATGTCGTCGAAGCATTGACCAGTCCGCCCGGCTTGACCAGGGCGCGACTGATCAGGCCGGCACGCGGCGCGCGGATGGTGGTGTAGCCGAGGTTGAGTTGCGCCTGCTGCACCTGTGCCTTGCCGGCCTCGACGGCGGCCGCGTCGGCGCGCTCCCTGGCGGCGGCCGTCTCCAGTTCCTGCTGGCTGATCGCCCGGGCAACTGCCAGGGGACGCGAGCGCGCCAGGATCTGACCGGAATTGACATGTGCGGCCTGCGCCTGGGCCAGGTTTGCCCTGGCCTGGGATAATGCGGAAATATAAGGCTGCTGGTCGATCACGAACAGCAAATCCCCTTTTTTCACCAGCGCGCCATCCCTGAATGCCTGGCGTTCGAGGATGCCGCCCACGCGTGCGCGGATCTCGACGGCTTCGACCGCTTCGGTTTGCGCCGCATAATCCTCGAACAGGGTCACGGGCACATGCGCGGCCCTAATAACGCTGACTTCGACGGGAGCCGCCTGCGGAGGCGTTGCATCTTTCTGATTACAAGCGCAAAGCGCCCCGGACAGCGCCAGCAACAATCCAGTGAACCGGTAGCGCTTGAATAGTTCACGATTTGCAAAGCCGGTACCGGGTTGATTCACAATACTCCTTAGCGCAATACTTTCCGGCTCTGGCGCCGTCAGTGGCTGGGGACTGTGTACGGGATGACGGGATGACAGAACGCCATGTTGCATTGACTGCTCTCGGTCTGCCTCTTACCAACAAACTAAAACAGTTAGGAAAGCACGGGTAAAGAAAAATCAATCGCACACGAAAAATTATCGAGGCAAGAAGCTCACCAGAGGAAAATTTCACGGCGACACAATTGCTCGCGTTTGCCAAGTGCGCAGGCTGACATCAATAAGCGGTTTCTCGGCGGCCTTAGAGGCGATGGACCGACATGGAGTGCAGGCAAAAATCGAACTTTTTAACTGAAATCGTTCTAAAAATCCAAGCATGAAGTTCGCCATCGGCACGGTCTGACTCGAAAGAGGAATCCCTATGCTTCGTAACAGTGTAATGGGTTACATTTATGGGAGCTACGATGCTGGAATTCGGCCTTCCTTTCCACGAAAGTCAAACGCGAACAACACCGCTTGCCGTCAGCGCTGATATTCCATGCGGGGTTCCTCATATTCAATCTAGGCGCCATGTCTGCCCTATCATCAATTGCAGTACACTGATATTTTTTCATCAAATCGCACCGTGAATACTACCCATATCAACCTTCAAGAAACCCTGCTGCAGACCCTGCGCAAGGAACAAGTCCCTGTATCGATGTTCCTAGTCAACGGCATCAAGCTGACGGGCCAGATCGAGGCATTTGATCAGTATGTTGTCACGCTACGTAACGGCAACAGTAGCCAGCTGGTTTACAAGCACGCAATTTCCACCATTGTTCCCACGCACGCGTTCAGGACAGAAAGGCAAGACCCGTCCCTCCCCCACTAAAGGCTTGACAAAACGCACACTACCACGCCGTGTACGAACCGAAGCACCAGCCTCCCCTTTCCTCGAACAGATTCATGTGGCGGCTTGTCGTGCACTTTCTTGCCGTGCTGGCGCTCTTGGGACTTTCACTTGGAATCGGCATGCTTGGCTACGTGAAGTTCGAACACCTGTCCTGGCTCGATGCGTTCTTGAATGCCGCAATGCTGTTGGGGGGCATGGGGCCAATCCACGCACCGGGCACAATCGCCGGCAAGCTTTTCGCGGGGCTCTATGCTCTCTATGCCGGCCTGGTCTTCATCGTCACCACGGCGCTACTGTTCGCGCCGATGTTTCATCGGCTTATGCATCGTTTTCACTGGAGTGAGAACCTGTAGTTCTCATAGATACATACGTATACGCGTGGAAACGGGCATGAATTCCTGTTGGCGATCACGCAAGCAAGGCGACGCGGCGGGACGTGGCGCCCCCCGCAGGCACTTTCCGGCCCGACATCCTGCTGCATGAAGAAAAAATACCCCACTCAGGCGGCCATGCTTGCGCCCGTCATTTTGCATCTGGTTGCGCCGCCAACGCTGCGCGACTGCGAGCGCCCAGGTCGGGCCCAGTCGATCATGTCGGTAGAAAATACAGCGCCCTATCAATCTTGAAACGCTGCAAGCTGCTACTCCCGTGTGGCAAATCATTAATGCATAAAACACATTGCAGTTGCCGTGGTTTTCCACGAAAGATGGAATTTTGCGCAAAAGTCGAGTGATCCGGGCTTCGGTACTTCGTGAAATTGTGCCTGCGGATGATCGTCATCAGTAACTCGAAACGACGCTCAAACGATATTCATGCATCCGCACGCTCAGACTTTAATTCTATTAATTTCACTAAATCAATGCCGATCAAACCATTCTTCATCGCTATCAATGGTGACAGGGGGGGCTCAGCTACAACAGTGTTGCCGTACTACACAGCAATTGTTGGCTTTCTTTTCATGATTTTTTGCGCTGTCTGGTTATACGGCCTGGAGGCACGCACGCTGATTCCTTCCGATGAAGGCCGCTACGCTGAAATGGCGCGCGAAATGGCGAGCACCAACGACTTCATTACCCCTCGCCTGAACGGCATCAAGTATTTTGAAAAGCCCCCACTCCAGACCTGGATCAATGCCCTGACGTTCAAGGCTTTCGGGCTTGGGCGAATGGCAAGCCCGTCTATGGACCGGACTGTGCGGATTGTTCGCGATCGCGATGGTCGCTTATACCGGACGACGGATTTTTAACATGCGCACCGGTCTTACCGCCGGAGCGGTGCTGGGATCCAGCATTTACTGGTCGCTTGCCAGCCATGTCAATTCGCTCGACATGGGCATCGCAACCATGATGACGGTGTCATTGTGTACATTCCTGCTTGCGCAACAAGATGGCGTCTCTTCTCACGCACGGCGCAACTGGATGCTGCTGTGCTGGGCCGGCATGGCCCTGGCGGTATTGTCGAAAGGCCTCATCGGCATTGTCCTGCCGGGCGCGGCGCTGATGCTTTACATGCTACTGCAACGCGACCGCAATCTGTGGCGGCGTTTGCATTTCGGCCCCGGCCTGCTCCTCTTTTTTATGATCGCGGCACCCTGGTTCGTGCTGGTATCGCTCAGGAACCCGGAATTCCCGCATTTTTTCTTCATTCATGAACACTTCCAGCGTTTCACCAGCACGGTGCACAGCCGCGAGGGGAGCTGGCATTACTTCATCCCGTACCTGTTGGTCGGTATCGCCCCCTGGCTGGGCACACTCGGTCAATCCCTCTGGCATGGCTGGCGGTTGATGCCCACGCGCTTCCAGCCGGGCAGACTGCTATTGATCTGGAGTGGTTTCATTTTTGTTTTTTTCAGCCTCTCCAGTTCCAAGCTGCCCGGCTATATCCTGCCGATCTTTCCGGCGCTGGCACTCCTGATTGCGCACTACCTTGAGCGCGCTTCATTCAAGTCCCTGCTTTGGACGGCAGGCTTGTTCAGCTTGTGCTGCGCGCTCGGACTGGCATTCGCCTGGAAGGTGCCAGGCGCTGGCCAAAAATGCCTATGAACTGCCGCTATATCAGCAAAATGCCCGCTGGGTCGCTGCGGCTGCCGGGTGCGGCCTGGCAGGCGGCCTGCTCGCCATATGGCTGGTACGCCGACGACACGACTGGGCATTCCTGGCGCTGGCAGCGGGCGGCTTTTTCTGCGGGCAGCTGCTTCTGATCGGCCATGAACCGCTCGGGCGATACAAGGCCGGCATCGTGCATGTGCCGGCGATCCAGGCGGCGCTGACGCCCGCCACCCCGCTCTATGCCGTCGGCCTGTATGAACAGGCGCTGCCGTTCTACCTGCAACGGACCATGACGCTGGTCGAATACGCCGATGAAATGGCTTTCGGCTTGCAGCAGGAGCCTGATTTGTGGCTACCAACCCGGGATGCCTTCATCGCTCGCTGGAATGCGGACCATGCCAGTGGCAAGCCGGCAGTCGCGATCCTGTGGCCGGATGTTTATGTCGACATGCGGAACAAAGGCGTGCCGATGCATATCATCGGAGCAAGACCCACGCCGTATCATCGTCACCAACGGCATCAAGAAACAAGAGTCGGCCATGACTGCCTCCACCTTTGGTTTCATTTTGACCGGCATTTGCCTGAACGCGCTGGCGCAGCTGTTGCTCAAGGCCGGCACCAATGCGGTCGGCTCGATCCATCTTACCGCAGAAAACTGGCTTGCGACCGGCGCCATGGTAGCCACGCAATGGCCAGTGCTTGCCGGTCTGGCGTGCTATGTAATGTCAGTTCTGGTGTGGATCATTGGCCTGTCGCGGGTCGACGTCACCATCGCTTATCCGATGCTGTCGCTGGGATATGTCATCAATGCAGTTGGTGCCTGGTACTTCCTCGAAGAAGCCGTATCGATCCAGCGTCTTCTCGCCATCGGCATCATCACCCTCGGCGTCATCTTGTTGGTACGCAGTTGATTCTTTGTGAGGACATCTCCATGACTGCCCCCTACTTGCCATTTGCCCGACCGGCGATCGATGAAGCCACCATAGCCGGGGTAGTGGAAGTATTGCGTTCCGGCTGGCTCACCGGCGGCCCCAGGGTGCTGCAATTCGAGGCAAAGCTATCGGATTACTTCGGCGGACGTCCTGTACGCGCTTTCAATTCCGGCACCGGCACGATGGAGATCGCTTTGCGCATCGCCGGCATCGGCGCCGGCGATGAAGTGATCACGACGCCGCTCTCGTGGGTGGCTACCGCCAACGTGATTCTGGCAGTCGGCGCCACGCCGGTGTTCGTGGATATCGATCCCGCCTCGCGCAATATCAACCTCGACCTGATCGAGGCTGCGATTACGCCGCGCACCCGGGCCATCATGCCGGTCTTCCTGGCCGGCCTGCCAGTCGACATGGATCAGCTGTATGCCATTGCGAAAAAGCATCAGCTGCGCGTAATTGAAGATGCCGCCCAGGCGTTCGGCGCCAGCTGGAAAGACAAACCCATCGGCAGCTTCGGCGACCTGGTGTCGTTCAGTTTTCAGGCTAACAAGAACATTACCACCGGCGAAGGCGGCTGCCTGGTATTCAATACGACCGAGGAAGCGTTCCTTGCCGAGCAATACCGGCTGCAAGGCGTCATCCGTAGCGGCAACTGTGACATGGAAGTGAATGTCCTGGGCGGCAAGTTCAATATGAGTGACATTGCCGCCGCCATCGGGATTGGCCAGTTCGCACAGCTAGAGACCACCACCCGTGTGCGACACGCCCTGGCCCGCCACTACTTCGCTGCATTCGGAGCAGAATTCGAAGCGCAGTATGGCGCCCGATTGCCACTGGCCGATTTCGCCCACACCAACTGGCACATGTTCCAGATCGTGCTGCCTGAAGCGCTGGGAAGAGCTGATTTCATTGCGGCCATGAAAGAAAAAAAAATCGGCATTGGCGTCCACTATCCGCCAATACACTTGTTTGCGCTGTACCGCCGGCTTGGCTTCCGGGAGGGGATGTTTCCGGTGGCCGAACGCATAGGAAAAAAGATCGTGACGCTGCCGCTGCTTTCGACGATGAACGAGCACGATATCGATCGTGTCGTCGACGCAGTCAAATCAACTCTCGGCGATAAGGTGCAGCTTAGATGAAACCAGCAATTTCCGTCATCATCCCGGTCTATAACGAAGAAGCCGGCCTGGCCAAGCTGTTTACGCGGCTGTATCCGGCGCTGCAGGCATTGGACAAATCGTATGAAATCCTGTTCATCAACGACGGCAGCAGCGACCGCTCCGCCTCCCTGCTCGCCGAACAGTTTCGCCGCCACCCCGACGTGACCCGGGTGATTCTCTTCAATGGCAACTACGGCCAGCACATGGCGATCCTCGCCGGCTTCATGGAAGCGCGTGGCGATATCATCGTCACGCTGGATGCCGACTTGCAGAATCCGCCGGAAGAGATTGGCAAGCTGCTGGAAAAAATGGCTGAAGGCTACGACTATGTCGGCTCTATCCGGCGCGAGCGCCACGATACTGTCTGGCGAGCCTGGGCATCACGCCTGAACAATTATCTGCGCGAAAAAATCACTCATATCCGGATGACCGACCAGGGCAACATGCTACGTGCATATAGTCGGGCGGTAATCGACCTGATTAACCAGTGTACTGAAGTCAACACCTTCGTTCCCGCGCTGGCCTATACATTTGCACAGCATCCGGTCGAGATCGAAGTCGAACATGAAGCGCGCGCCGCCGGAAAAACGAAGTATTCGCTGTACAGCCTGATACGCCTGAACTTCGATCTGGTCACCGGCTTTTCCCTGGTGCCACTGCAATTCCTGTCGCTGCTCGGCGTGGTGCTGGCGTTTTTTTCAGCCACGCTTTTCATCGTGCTGATGGTCCGGCGCTTTGCGCTGGGATCGGAAGTGGAAGGTGTGTTCACCTTGTTTGCGATCGCATTTTTCCTGATGGGGGTAATTCTGTTCGGTATCGGCGTGGTGGGCGAGTATGTCGGCCGCATCTACCAGCAGGTGCGTGGCCGTCCCCGTTACGTGGTGAAGGCGATACTGGAAAATAATCATGAACAGCAGTCGCCCGCAGTGCGATCGCTGATACAGCGCGAGCAATGATGCGAGCGGTCGTCTTCGCCTATCACAATGTCGGCGTGCGGTGCCTGCAGGCCTTGCTGGCGCGCGGCGTCGAAGTCCCGCTGGTTGTCACGCATACCGACAATCCGGCCGAGGCGATCTGGTTCGATTCGGTGGCGGCCTTTTGCGATGAACGCGGCATTGCCTGCATCATGCCGGGCGATCCGGCAGCGCCGGAGTTGTTTGCACAAGTGCGTGCAGCCGCACCGGACTACCTGTTCAGCTTTTACTACCGGCACATGCTGCCAGCCGCCATACTGGCGCTCCCACCGCATGGCGCCTACAACATGCATGGCTCCCTGCTGCCCCGCTACCGTGGCCGCGCGCCCGTCAACTGGGCAATCCTGCATGGCGAAACAGAAACCGGCGCCACGCTCCATGAAATGACCGCCAGGCCGGATGCCGGCGCAATCATTGCGCAAGTTTCGGTGCCGATCCTGCCCGACGATACCGCGCATGAGGTATTCGGCAAGGTTACGGTCGCCGCCGAGCAAGCGCTGTGGCAGGTGTTGCCGGCACTGCTGGCCGGTCGCGCGCCACGGATCCCGAATGATCTTGCCAGCGGCAGCTATTTTGGCGGCCGCACACCGGCCGATGGCCGTATCGACTGGCGCAAGCCGGCGCAAGCGATCTATAACCTGCATCGGGCTGTCGCGCCGCCCTACCCCGGCGCCTGGACCGTGATCGGCAAGGAAACGTACACCATCGGCAAGGCGCGGCTGGAAGCGCGGGTTGTACATGACCTGGAGCCAGGCCTGGCCGTGGTGGACGGCCAGATTCTCGGTATCGGTGGTGATGGCCGGGCGCTGCGTATCCATGCGTTGCTGCACGGCGGTCAAGCGATATCGCCGATCGATTTTCAACATGCGCTGGCAACATGCTCTGCGTTGCAGAAGCCGGCCAGACAAGGAGCTGTGCCATGAAAAAAATACTGATACTCGGCGTCAACGGCTTTATCGGCCATCACCTGTCCAAGCGCATCCTGGAAACGACGGACTGGTCGGTGTACGGAATGGATATCGAAGACAATCGCATCCGCGATCTGCTTGAAAATCCGGCGTACTGCAAGCGCATGCATTTTTTCGAAGGCGATATCACGATCAACAAGGAATGGGTCGAATATCACGTCAAAAAATGCGACGTGGTGCTGCCCTTGGTTGCCATCGCCACACCGGCCACTTATGTCAAGGAGCCGCTGCGCGTATTCGAACTCGACTTTGAAGCCAACCTGCCGATCGTGCGCGCTGCGGCCCGGTACCACAAGCACCTGGTGTTTCCCTCGACTTCCGAAGTGTATGGCATGTGCCATGACGACGAGTTCGATTCCGAACATTCGGAACTGGTGTACGGCCCCATCAACAAGCCGCGCTGGATCTATGCCTGCGCCAAACAGTTGATGGACCGGGTGATCTGGGGCTACGGCATGAAAGAGGACCTGAACTTCACCCTGTTCCGCCCTTTCAACTGGATCGGTGCCGGCCTCGATTCGATCCAGACCTCGAAAGAAGGCAGTTCCCGCGTGGTCACCCAATTTTTCGGCCATATCCTGCGCGGTGAGGATATCTCGCTAGTCGATGGCGGCCATCAGAAACGTACCTTCACGTACATCGATGACGGCATCAGCGCGCTGATGAAAATTATCGACAACGAAAATGGGATCGCCAGCGGAAAAATCTACAACATCGGCAACCCGGCCAACTGCCATTCCATCCGCGAACTGGCAGGCATGATGCTGCACCTGGCCACTGACTATCCGGAATATGCAGTCTCGTCACGACGCGTGCGACTGGTCGAAGCCACCGCCAGCACATATTACGGTTCCGGCTACCAGGACGTCCAGTTCCGTCTGCCGAACATCGTCAATACCCGCAGCGAGCTTGACTGGATGCCGCGCACCGATATGCATGAATCGCTGCGCCATATTTTCGACGCCTACCGCAACCAGGTTACCGTCGCCCAGGCATTGCTCGACTGATGGCGCTGCTGACCCTGAAAATCGATGTCGATACCTATCGTGGCACACTGGAGGGAGTGCCGCGCCTGGTCCGGCTGCTGCAAAAGTACGGCGCCCGCGCCAGTTTCCTGTTCTCGCTCGGCCCCGATCATACCGGCTGGGCTATGCGTCGCTCATTGCGTCCCGGTTTTCTGAAAAAAGTGGCACGCACTTCCGTGCTGGAGCATTACGGCATGAAAACCCTGCTGTACGGGGTTCTGCTACCGGCGCCGGATATCGGCAAGGTTTGCGCCGCCCAGATGCGTACGGTAAAGGATGTCGGCTTCGAATGCGGCATTCATGCATGGGACCATGTGCTCTGGCAAGACAAGGTGCGCCAGCGCGACGCCGCCTGGACCATCAGCCAAATGCAGCAATCCGTCGCGCGCTTCACCCAGATTTTTGGAACAATACCCCCTACCCACGGCGCCGCCGGCTGGCAAATGAATCCGCAGGCATTGACGCAACTGGATGAGCTCGGTATCCACTATGCGTCAGATGGCCGCTGCCGGCTGACGGATGAGGGCACGCTGATCGAAGCCGATGCAGGACCGCATCGGCTGTGCCTGGGCGGCAAAACGCTGAAATGCATGCAACTGCCTACCACATTGCCTACCCTGGATGAATTGCTCGGGCGCCGTCTCGATGGCGTGACGGTCGACAACGCCAATGTCGTATCGAGAATACTTGCGCTGACGGCAGCGCCACGTGACCATGTCTTCACCTTGCATGCGGAGCTGGAAGGGCAAAAGCTTGCGGGCGTTTTTGAGGCCTTGCTGCAAGGATGGCTGGCGCAAGGCTATCAACTGGCCTCGATGGCCGATTATTATCAGAAAGCCAGCCAGCAAGCGGTGCCGATCCGTGCGTTTTCATGGGGGGAAATTCCTGGACGTTCAGGCCAAGTGGTGGTTTAGGCAAAGCAGCACTTGCCCTCGTCCCATCTTGTACCAGGATAATCGAGGATCGCTGGCATATGCAAAGCCTCAGGCGATACGGGAGAAGTGATTGATCTGGGCGGACTTTCCAGCCGCCGACCAGCGATAGAAGGCCTGCTTGGCCATTTCAACAATGAGGAGATAGAAAAGCACCATGCTTCCAAGAATGAAATAGAAATGAATGGGGGGTGGCACCAATCCAAAATAGCTTCCTATCGGCATAAATGGCAACAATACCGCAACACCAACAACAGCAAGCGAGGTCGCTGTCAACCAAGGGTGAGCGCGACTTTTCAGTGGATTGCCGCGAGTTCGAATGATGAAAATCACCAGCACTTGTGTACATAGCGACTCGATGAACCAACCGGTCTGAAAAAGCCTCTCGTCAGCCCGAAGCACGGCCCAGAGAAGGTAGAAAGTCAGGAAATCGAACAACGAACTGATCGGCCCGATCACGAGCATGAAGTTGCGGATGAAGTTCAAGTCAAGCACACGCGGACGGCGGATTTCCTCGGCATCCACCTTGTCCAGCGGGATCGGAAGTTCCGAAAGATCGTAGAGTACGTTGTTGAGCAGGATCTGTGTCGGCAACATCGGCAGGAATGGCAGGAACAGTGAAGCGCCTGCCATGCTAAACATGTTGCCGAAGTTGGAGCTGGTGCCCATCATGATGTACTTCATGATATTGCCGAAGGTACGCCGCCCCTCCAGAACGCCGGCATGCAGCACGTGCAAATCCTGTTTCAGAAGGATCATGTCGGCCGCTTCCTTGGCCACGTCAACCGCCGAGTCCACCGAAAGCCCCACGTCTGCGGAGTGCAGGGAGGGAGCGTCGTTGATGCCGTCGCCCAGGTAACCGACCACATGGCCACGCGCCTTGAGCGCCAGGATCACGCGATTTTTCTGTGACGGATTGACCCGGCAAAACAGGTTGGTCGTTTCGACGCGGGCGCACAAGGCATGATCGTCCATTATGGCGATTTCCTTGCCGGTAAGGAGCCCGGTGACCGGAATCTTCAATTGCGCGCAGACGTGCCGCGTGACGAGGTCGCTGTCGCCAGTGAGGATCTTGATCGTCACCCCAGCCTGGTGCAGCGCTTCGAGCGCGCTGGCGGCGCTCTCCTTGGGCGGATCGAGGAAGGCGGCGAACCCAGCCAGCACCAGTTCGGCTTCATCGCTCACGATGGCGTGGGGATGATCGATGGGCACCCGGCGCCAGGCAATGCCCAGCACCCGCAGGCCCTCCTCTTCCAGGGCGTGGTACCGTGCGTGAATGCTGGCCCGGACAGCGTCGTCCAGCGGCAGTTCGTGGCCGGCGCCTTCAGCTTCGTAACGGGCGCACAGTCCAACGATCTCGTCGGCGGCGCCTTTTACTACCAGCCAGCGTTCCGTGCCGTTATCCACGAGTACCGAGACACGGCGGCGCTCGAAGTCGAACGGGATCTCGTCAATTTTCTTCCAGGCGCCCACATCGATGTGCTGATGGCTGAGAATGGCTTCATCGAGGGGGCTCTTCAAGCCGGTCTCGAAGTAACTGTTGAAGTAGGCCAGTTCCTGCACCCGTTCGCTGGGGCGCCCCCCTGCATCCACGTGCCGTTCCTCGCGGATTCTCGCTTCGGTCAGGGTGCCGGTCTTGTCCGTGCAGAGGATATCCATCGAGCCCAGTTCCTGGATGGCAGCCATGCGCTTGACGATCGTATGCTGCCTGGCCATGCGCAGCGCGCCACGCGACAGTGTCACCGAAACCACCATAGGCAACAATTCCGGCGTCAGGCCGACGGCCAGCGCCACCGCGAACAGAAAGGATTCCAGCAAGGGTTTGTGAAACGCGGTATTCACGAGCAGCACGAACATCACCATCAGAAATGTCAGGCGCATGATCAGCATGCCGAAGCGGCGCGTGCCCAAATCGAAAGAAGTCGGTGGTGCCTGGCGCGAAACGCTGTCGGCAATTGCGCCAATCGCAGTGGCGTTACCCGTCTTGATGACTAGAACCCGGGCGCTGCCGCTGATGACCGATGTGCCCATGAAAACCGCGTTGCTCGCTTCCTGGTACTCGGTAGCCGAGGCCGCCAGCACGCCAGGTCGCTTTTCCACCGGATAGGGCTCTCCCGTGAGGAGCGCCTGATTGACAAAGAAATCATCCGCTTCAATCACTCTGCCATCCGCAGGAATCAGGCTGCCGGCTGTCAGCAACACGAGGTCGCCCGGCACCACCTGCGATACCGGGACTTCCATCTGCTGGCCATCGCGTATCACATTAGCCCGCACGGAAACCGATTGACGCAATTTTTCCGCAGCGGCGCTGGCACGGTATTCCTGCACAAAATCCAGCGTAACGCTCAGCAGGATGATGCCGCTGATGATCATGAAGTCGGCAATCTCACCGGTAAACGCCGAGACAATGCTGGCAGCCAGGAGAATAAGGATCAACGGATTCTTGAAGCGGGTGAGGTATTGTCTCAGCAGCGATCTTTCCAGTCGCTCGCGAAACCGATTGGGACCAAATGTGGCAAGCCGGATATTGACTTCGGTACCCGACAATCCCATCACGTCGGCGGACAATGGCCCAAGCCACCAAGAACTCGACGTCTCATCCAGGGACATTTCACTGCTCCCGGGCGGTCGGGCCGCCCACTAGCATCATTGACACCAAATTGATCTATTGTGCAAACGGGCTCAATCCGGCAGCCTGGGCGCCAGGCGGGACCAAAGACATGAAACCGGCATGCGCCGGCTTCATGATGTTGGCAATTATTTTTTGGCGTGCGCTTCGCACTTCTTCATGAATGAATTCTTGGCAGCACCGGCCAAAGGTTTTCCGTGCTTGTCGACCGCTTTCATTTCACAATTCGCCGCACTTCCGCTCATGTGATCTGCTTCACATTTTTTCATGAAAGAAGTTCTTGCGGCTCCTGCCAATGGCTTGCCGTGTTTATCCATGGCGTGGGAAGAACAGTCGTAAACTGGTGTGGCCGCCGTTGTTCCGGACGGCGAAGGCGCCGGAGCTTGAGCAAATGCAATGCCCGCGGTCAGCAAAAAGCCGGATGCAGCGAGGATCAGTTTTTTCATTGCGATACTCCTTCAAAATAAGGCGATATGCCTATTTCAGAAACGCTAACGCCTTAAATACCGTTGACAGTTTACTTAAAAATACCGCTTGCACACCAGGCATATAACCTGATTGAACGGTAGCATTTTTCTATGCACATCATGAACCTTATGCTGGAGGAAAGTCTTCTTGAACGCTTGCCTGATCAGTTTTTAGGTGAGCGGCGCATGGCAGAGCAATGCGGCTACTACACAGTGGTAAGTCGATCGATCACTGTTTGCTGTGTCAGTGAAAACTGTCTCATAGCATCTGCAAGTAACCGTCGACATTCGTTTACTGAGCTGCCATGCTGAGAATAGCGCAGGATGTGCCACAAGCGCTTACTGCCTCCATGCTTCCGCATTGCGCGGCTGAAACAGTTGACTGCGTGGCGGTTTGTTTATTATGAGCGCGGGAAATTTATGCGGCAGATTGCGACCACTCCCAAAGCAGGCAAACATGCAGCTCTGCTCGCCTGGTATAAGAGCCTTGGACCGGGGCTGATCACCGGCGCGGCGGACGACGACCCGAGCGGGATCGCCACCTATTCCCAGGGCGGCGCCCAGTTCGGCTACAACCTGTTGTGGATCCTGTTCTTCACCTATCCCCTGATGGTAGGGATACAGATCGTCAGCGCCCGCATCGGCCGCGTCACGGGCGAAGGCCTGGCCGGCAACATCCGGCGCTGCTATCCGGCCTGGCTGCTGTATGTCATCATCGGCCTGCTGGTCGTCGCCAACACCATCAATATCGGCGCAGATATCGCCGCCATGGCCGACGCCGTACGCCTGGTGGCGGGCGGCCCGCATACCCTGTATGTCATCAGTTTCGGCATCGTCTCGGTGCTGCTGCAAGTCTTCATCCCTTACCGCCGCTACGTGCTGGTGCTGAAATGGCTGACCTTGGCGCTGCTGTCCTATGTCGGCGTGGTCTTTTCCATCCATATCGCCTGGGGCGAGGTGCTGCGCAGCCTGATTCTTCCCCGCATTTCATTCAGCAGCGAGTATGTCACCACCGCCGTGGCGATCCTCGGCACGACCATCAGCCCTTACCTGTTCTTCTGGCAGGCCTCGCAAGAGGTGGAGGAAGTCAATGCCGACCCCGAGGCGCGCTCCTTGCGCGCGGCGCCGCATCAGGCGCGCGCGCACTTGCATCGCATCAAGGTCGACACCTACATCGGCATGGGCATCTCCAATCTGATTGCATTCTTTATCATGCTGACCACGGCGACGACGCTCTTCCAGCATGGCATCACGGATATACAGACGACGGCGCAGGCTGCACAAGCCTTGCGGCCGATCGCCGGCGAATTCGCCTTCTTACTGTTCAGTGCAGGCGTGATCGGCACCGGGATGCTGGCCATTCCCGTGCTGGCCGGCTCAGCCGCTTATGCCGTGGCCGGCGCCTTCGGCTGGCGCAAGGGACTCGACCTGAATCTCACCATGGGAAAACGTTTTTACGGCATCATCGCCGCCTCCACCCTGATCGGCGCGGGCATCGGACTTGGCGAAGTCGATCCAATCAAGGCGCTGTACTGGGCTGCCGTGGTCAATGGCGTGATTTCCGTCCCGATCATGGCTGTCATGATGCTGATGGCGCAGCGCCGCGATGTCATGGGTCCCTTCGTCGTCACCAGAACGCTGAAATACCTGGGTTGGGCCGCCACTGCAGCCATGGCAATCGCCGTGACAGTCATGTTCGCAGGGTACGTTTGGTCAGCAGCGCCAAAATGGTGACCAGAACAAAACAGATCAGCGACATGTAAATGATCGCCTTGACGCCGGATGCGGGGAAACTGGTGAGCAGCAGCCCGCCCACCCCGGTGGCGATCATGATCGAGAAATTGAAGACGCTCGACTGCACCGAAGTAGCCACGTCTCTGGCTTTCTTGATCTGCATGCTGACGGCGGCCTGGTACATCGTCACCAGCGGGCCGAATGCCACGCCCCAGAGGAAAAACGCGACATGCGAAATGCCGGCCGTTCCCCGGAAGCCGAGGAACAATGCCATGGAAATGCCGCCCATGACGAGCATGGTCACGATCAGCAGGCGCAGATGCGCGTCGATGTATTTCGCCGAAACGATGACCGAAACGATCGAACCGATGCCGAAGATGAGCAGCGCCAGGCCGATGCCGCCGGCGAAGCCAATCGACTCCACCAGCAAGGTAATGTAGGTGTAGATGCCGTAGTGAGCGACGACCGACAAGAAGGTCAACAGCAGGACAATCAGGATCGCAGGATTTTTCAGTACCGCCATGGGAGAATTTCTCTTGCTGAGCCTCTCGCCTTCGACTGCTGGCAAGAAAAAATGCGAAAGCACGGCAATGGCTGCGACAAGCAACCCGAGGGCCATGAATGCGATGCGCCAGCCGAACGTGGTGCCAATCATCGTCATCACCGGCAGGCCGATGCTGATACCCAGGGTATTGCCCGACATAATGAACGTGATGGCTTTGCCGTACATGTTTTCTGGCACCAGGCGCGTGCCATAGGCTGCGATCATTGGCCACATCACGCCAGCGCAAATGCCGCCGAGGATGCGGCAGGCAACGATGATCGCGACGGACGAGGAAACGGCGACGAGGATATTGGAAACCGCGAATCCGGTCAGTAATGCCAGCAAAAGCTTCTTGCGATTGACCGCCAGGGTCGCGCTGACCAGGGGAATGGCGCAGATAGCGGAAGCCAGCGCATAAACACCAACCAGGAAGCCGACCTGTGTTTCGGAAACGCCCAGGCCTTCGCTCATCTGCGGCAGGATCCCCGACGGCATCAACTCGGACAGGATGCCGACGAAAGTGACGCTGGCCATCAGGCCAAAGACGAACCATGACAATTCCCGCTTTTCAACGGGTTGGGCAACTGCAGACACGCTTGCTTCCTTCGACTCTTACCGCTCTTCGCTCAAACGCATAAACGGGACAGGCCTGAAATTTCAACAAAGTCGCAATGTCAGACCTGACCCCGCTCATCCTATCGCTGGTCGCTACGAGTTATTGGGGCGGCGACAACGAAGCGCGTTTAACTTCGGATCACACTACCGATTTTTTGCAGCCTTGATCCAGTCAGCGTAGCCCAACACGAACTCTACGTGCGAACGCACGCCCGTGGCCAAGGCTTCATCATCCACAAAGAATGCCGGGTGATGGTTCGCCGCCACCTTGGAAAGGTCTTTGCCAGGAGGAGTGGCGCCGAGAAACACGAACAGCCCGGGCACTTTTTCAGCGTAATAGGCAAAATCCTCGGATGCCGCCTGGCCGGTTTTCAGCTCCCTTGCCTTGCCGCCCGAGGCGCGTTCCAGCGCTGGCACCATTGCGCGCGTCAGCTCCTCGTTATTGATCGTGACCGGCATCATGGGAGCGATATCCACCTCGGCATGGACATGATGCGCCTTAGCAGTATTCTTAACCAGGGCCGGCAATTCCTCCAGCATGGAGTTACGGATATCAGGGGAGTTCGAACGGATGGTACCTTCCATTGTCACCTCACTCGGGATAATGTTACCAGCGGTCCCAGCGTGAATAGAGCCGACGGAAATCACGCCCATTCCCTGCAAAAGGTTAGCCCGGCGGCTCACAATGGTTTGCATTCCTGTAATCGTCTGCGCTGCTGCAACAATCGGATCCGTTCCTGCCCACGGCATCGAACCGTGCGTCTGTTTGCCGTTCATCTGAATGCGGAAGCTGTCTGCGCTATTCAGAGCAGGGCCGGCCTTGTACGTGATTTCGCCTGTATGTGCGTTCGACATGACATGGACGCCAAACATCGCCTGGATCTTGAATCGGTCAATGATTCCTTCCTCGACCATGCGCTTCGCGCCCCACGATTTGCGATCCTTGGCAAATACATCGATATCGGAGGGGCCTTCTTCCGCAGGTTGAAATACAAATACCACGGTTCCGGGAATTTTGTCCTTGTTCGCAGCCATGACGGTGGCCGCGCTCATGAGCATCGCCGTGTGCGCGTCATGACCACAGGCATGCATCACATCGACTTCCTGGCCCTGAAAAATGCCTTTTGCCTGACTGGCGAACGGCAACCCCGAGGTTTCCTTACCAGGAACCGCATCCATATCAGCCCGAAGCCCGACTGTCGGCCCAGGCAAGGTGCCCTTCAGCACGGCAACAACGCCCGTGCCCGCAATGCCTGTGTGGACTTCCAGCCCGAGTTTTCTGAGATGTTTTGCGACGAATGCAGCGGTTTTCACCTCCTGATTTCCCAACTCGGGGTGCTGGTGGATGTGGTGGCGAAATTCGATCGTCTGTTTCCCGACCTTTGCGGCTGCCGCTGCCACCCATGGCGTCGGTGACGCCGTAGCCGCCCGTGCGACTTGCGTATCAGCGGATTGGCTTACAGAGTATGAGAGTGGCGAGGCGAAGGCAAGCGCTACCGCAAGCGCGATCTTGGATGAAGAAATTTTCATGCTACCCTTTAAAAAGCAATGGGATTCAACTTGGAAAGAGCTATGGTAGTTTGGCATTGCACGTCGGAACAGATGTAATCCGCCATAAGTCCTTTGCGGAATCTGCATTAATGGGGGCATGTCGTGGACAGGTTGCTATCGCTACGAGCATTTCAAGCTGTTGGCGAACTAAAGAGCTATACGGCGGCAGGGACGAGACTGTCTCTTCACCCGTCGAAGGTTTCCAGGCTGGTCGCCGATCTTGAAAATCACCTCAAAGTCCAGCTGTTGCACAGAACAACGCGGCATGTGTCTCTGACGCAGAGCGGACTTCTTTACCTCGAAGATTTGAGGCGAACGCTGCAAGAACTGGATGCGGCAGAAACAAGGGTGAAGCGCGAGTCTGGAGCGCTTGCTGGCCCGCTCCGTGTTCTAGCCGAGCCCAATGTCGCGGAACTGTTTCTGGCGCCGCGCCTCGCGACGTTTATGGCGCGGCATCCGGAAATCCTGCCCGAAATTTATGTAAGCCCTGTCGACCACACCGACATTCAAAATTTCGATGTCACGCTCATGGTAGCCACTCAAGACTTCGACGAGGAAGTCGTGGCATTTCGCATATTGCAATCGCCTGGAATACTGGTAGCCTCCCCTGAATATCTACATTCGAACGGGGCACCAAAAACGCCGCACGACCTCGGCAATCATGCATGCCTGGTTCGCGAATCGAAATACAGAAGGTCAACCCTGGTTCGCTTGTATGACGACGCCGATAACATCACCAAGGTGAAGATAATCCCTCGGCTTTACAGCATGAATACGCGCCTTATACTTCTGCCATGCCTGGAGGGGATGGGCATCAGCAGCCAGGCTGAAATAAACGTAGCCGAATACCTCGCAGCAGGAAGCCTGATCCGTGTCCTTGACGGTTGGAGAACAGGTCAGCTGAGCCTGTCTGCCGTCGTTAAATCGAGCCGCTTTCTTCCCGAGGCGCCCAAGACTTTCATTAAATTTTTGCAAGAGCAAGCAATGAATTTGCCCTGAGTCTGTCGCGAGCGACTGGTGCAAGATGCTTGCCGGTGCAACTGTGGCGCCACACTGGCGCAGTGGCAGTAAACGACAATTGCCTAGCCTGCAGAGATCTAAGCCATCGAAGTGCGTCAAACGGCTTGCCCTATATGACCGACCTTCCCTTTGGGCCAAGCGTCACTTTCACTGCATCCGAAAGGATATCTTTTCATGCAGCGTTCACTCCGCACCATCATCCATTTCACGAATCTTTTTTTTTGAGGGGGCGCTTGTGAACGCGCAAGCGTTAAAGAAGGCAAAGCAGAGAATGGTTGCCGCAAGAGTTTGAGAAAGAAAAACAATCGCCACTGCCTTATCAGTCACGCAGTGTCCAGCCGACACCAGCCACACTGCCATGCAGACCAACAAATTTCACATGATGCCGAGGAAGAAGGCGGATTAGCCCAGCCAAAGCCATATCGCTTTTCAGTCGCGATTTCGCATGCTGATTGCCACATTGGTGATCAGGGAATAAGCACGGCGGCATCGTCAGGTGACTGCGGGACGCACAAATTCTTTCGTTACAGGATGAGAATCGGCTTTGATGCGAATCAAGCGGAGAGACGCGTTACCTTCTACTATCGACTCGTTTCCACTCCGACGCAGAGGGAAAAACGATGGCGACTTCAGCAACGCAGCGCCGCGTTGCGACCGGCAGCTACTATCACTTGAGCCAGGTTCCCCTGGCCTGCCAGGCATGCCAGGGGATGGCGTGCTTCGCTGCCCGGAAGGATAATCCGCAACGCTGGGAACAGGCTCACGCCCGCCTGCCATCCGTATTCTGCCTTGGCCGCTGCTACGAGGCGCCCGCGGCTTTCAGCGGCGAAACCAAACCCCGCATTGAAACGCTCGCACGTCAAACTATCCTCCTCGGCAACCTTCTCAAAGGCGGTGTCCGCGAACTGGACGCCTACGTGGCAAATGGCGGCAGCACCGCGCTACGCCAGGCTTTTGCCATGCAGCCTGCCGCCTTGATCGCCGCAGTAGCCGAATCGGGTTTGCGCGGGCGCGGGGGCGCAGGCTTCCCGGCCGGCCGCAAATGGGCGGCGGTTGCCGCGGAGAACGCCCCGCGAAAATATATTGTTGCCAATGCCGATGAAGGCGATCCCGGCGCATTCAGCGACCGCATGCTGATGGAAGACGATCCTTTTCTTTTGATCGAAGCCATGCTGATCGCCGCGCTGGCGGTCGATGCCGAACATGGCTATATCTACCTGCGCAAGGAGTATCCCGGCGCCATGGCAAGTCTGCGTTCCGCGCTGGAGCAAGCGTACAAGGCAGGATGGCTCGGCCAGCAGGTGCTCGGAACGGCGCAGCGTTTTGAACTGGAACTGGTCATCGGCCAGGGCAGCTATGTGTGCGGCGAAGAAACCGCGATGTTGAACTCGATCGAAGGCAAGCGCCCGGAAATCCGGATACGCCCGCCGCAAATCACCGAGCATGGCCTGTTCAATGCCCCTACCCTGGTGAACAATGTGGAAACCCTGTGCGCTGTGCCATGGATTGTGGCGCATGGCGCGCAAGCCTATGCCGAACTGGGCACACCCGCCAGCCGTGGCACCAAGCTGGTGTCGCTCAATTCGCTATTCCGCCATCCCGGTCTCTATGAAGTGGAATTCGGCATGCCGCTGCGGCGCATCGTCGAGCAGGTCGGCGGCGGGCTGAGGCGCGGCCGCTTGCTGGGTGTCATGGTCGGCGGGCCACTGGCCGGCCTGGTGCCGCCCACCCTGCTGGATACGCCGTTCGCTTACGAGGAAATGCAAAGCATAGACTGTGCCGTCGGGCATGGCGGCATGATCGCCTTTGCCGACGATACGTCGATTCCCGAAGTGGTGGCAGAGGTATTTCGCTTCGGCGCTCTGGAATCGTGCGGCAAATGCACGCCTTGCCATCTTGGCAGTCCGGAACTGGCGCGCATGTGGCAAGCCGCCTTGTCCGGCGAGCGCGTCAGCCGGCAACGCTGGCATGATCTGGTCGATACGCTGGCGGCGACGAGCCTGTGCGGCCATGGACGTGGTCTGGCCGAGTTCGCCCGCGCGATCGAGCGCCATTATCCGCAGGAGCTGGCCAAATGCTTCGCATAATGCTGAACGGCATACCAACCGAATGCCGTGCCGACGCGACGATTTTGCAGGCAATCCAGGCAAACGGCTGCAATGTTCCAGCGCTTTGCCATGACGAGCGCTTGAAGCCAGCCGGCGCCTGCCGCCTGTGCATGGTCGAAGTCGAGGGCGAAGCGCGCCCGCTGGCAAGCTGCACGACCAAGCTGACAGAGGGCATGGCGATACGCACCGACACGCCCGCGTTGCGCACGCTACGCCGCACCAACCTGTCGCTGCTCGCTGCGCATTACCCGACCGATGCAGTCATGCAAGATCCGGCCCATCCCTTCCATCGCCTGCTGGATGAATATGGCGTTTTACCCGGCAACCTGCCGCGCCCCTTCCTGTTCCATGACGATAGCCACCCTTATCTCGGCGTCGACATGGACCGCTGCATCACCTGTTACCGCTGCGTACGGATCTGCGATGAAGTGCAAGGCCAGTTCGTCTGGTGGACCTGGCAGCGCGGTGAACAGACCCATGTCGCGCCCGATGGCGACACGCTGCTGGAAGGCGGCTGCGTTTCCTGTGGCGCCTGCGTCGACAGTTGTCCGAGCGGCGCGTTGTTCGACAAGCGCAGCGTGCAGCCGGAGCGCTGGACCCGCAGCACCTGCGTATACTGCGGCGTCGGCTGCCAGATGGAAGTCGGCAGCCGCGACGGCCGGGTAGTGGAAGTGCGTCCCGCCGACAGCCCGGTCAACCGCGGACACCTGTGCGTCAAGGGACGCTATGCCTTCGAATTCAACCACGCCGCCGACCGCGTGACGACACCGATGCTGCGCGACGGCGGTGAATGGCGAGCGATCAGCTGGGACGCGGCGCTGGACTTCACCGCGACCAGGTTACAGGAGATCGCGGCAGGTGCCAGCGCCGACGCCATCGGCGTACTCGGTTCGGCACGCGCCACCAATGAGGAAAATTACCTGGCGCAGAAATTCGCCCGCGTGGTGCTCGGCACGAACAATGTCGATTGCTGCGCCCGCGTCTGCCATACGCCTTCGGCCAAGGCCTTGAAGACCATGCTGGGCACCGGCGCGGCGACCAATTCCTTCGACGACATCGAGCGCGCGCAGCTGTTCCTGCTATGCGGCACCAATGCGACGGAAAACCACCCTGTCGTCGGCGCCCGCATCAAGCAGGCAGTGCGCAATGGTGCGCAACTGATCGTGATCGACCCGCGCCGCATCGAACTGGCGGATTACGCCACGCTGCATCTGCCGGTGCCCATCGGCCAGAATATTGCACTTTTCAATGCCATGGCGGCAACCATACTCGAGGAAGGCTTGCTGGACAAGGATTTCGCTGCTCAGCGCCTCGATGGTTTGGAGCCATTCGTCGACTTCATTCGCGACTATGCGCCGGAAAAAGTGGCGGATGCCTGCGGTATGCCTGCCGCCAGGATCCGCGCGGCGGCACGCCTGTACGCCAGCGTCAAACCTGCCATGTGCTTTCACGGACTGGGCGTGACCGAGCACAGGCAAGGCACGGAAGGCGTCATGGCGCTGATCAACCTCGCGCTGCTGACCGGCAATCTGGGCAAGCCGGGCGCCGGGATCAACCCCTTGCGTGGCCAAAACAATGTGCAGGGCGCCGCACAGATGGGCTGCGATCCCAATTCGCTGACGGGCGCCCAATCCATTCCGGAAGCGCGGACCAGGTTCGAATCGGTGTGGCAGGCGCCGGTGCCGCAGACGCATGGCTTCGATCTCATGGACATGATGGACGCCGCTTCCACAGGAAAGCTCAAGGCATTATGGGCCTTCGGCTACGATGTTTATCTCTCTCTGGCGAACGCCAACCAGACCGCCGACGCTCTGGGAAACCTGGAACTGGTGATCATCCAGGATCTGTTCATGAATGAAACGGCACGCGCCTTCGGCCATGTCTTCCTGCCGGCCGCCAGCGTCTTCGAAAGAGAAGGCACCTTCATGAATTCGGACCGGCGCGTCCAGCGCGTGCGCCAGGCCGTCCCGCCGCCCGGGGAAGCCAGGCCGGATTGGTGGATCATCCAGCAATTGGCGGCGCGCATGGGGCATGCAGGGAAATTCGCGTTCGATGGCCCGCCAGCCATCTGGGACGAAGTCAGAGCGGTCTGGCCGGCCGGTGCCGGCTTGTCGTACCGCCGCCTGGAGCAAGAGAGCATTAACTGGCCCTGCCCTGCCGAAGACCATCCCGGCACGCCCTTTCTGCACGCCGAACGATTTGCGATCGGACCGCGCGCGACACTGGCCTGCATCGCTGCCATACCGGCCGCCGAACAGTGCGATGGCGAATATCCTTTTCTGCTGACGACTGGCCGCACGCTGGCGCATTTCAATGCCGGCACCATGACTTACCGCACACACAATCGGGTACTGCAGCGTTCCGATACGCTGGACATGGCCTTAAGCGATGCTCAAAGGCTGGGCTTGCAGGAAGGCGAATCAGTGCAATTGGCCAGCCGCTACGGCAGTGTCGTAGTGCCATTGCGGGTATCCGATCGCGTCAAGCCGGGGGAATTGTTCTGCAGCTTCCACCGGCCGGAATTGTTCATCAATCGTGTCACCTCGCCATATCGCGATCGCATGGTCAAATCCCCGGAGTACAAGGTCACTGCGGTAAGCGTCGCACGCCTGGCAGCGGAAGGCACATTGGCGCGAGGGGTCTGAAATTCAAGCAGCCAGTCACATGGAGGCAAGCATGAAGCATGGGCGAAAAGATGAATGCCGGTGAAAAGTGGTTGCCGAAGAATTGCGCGGCTTCGTACAAGCGATCGAGAGCGCGCAAAGGCATGAAAAGCGTACGGGGGTGTAAGACATTATCACGGGAAAATATCCCTATCACCCAAGGAGCTGACCATGACATTCCAAATGCATAGATGGATTCAGAAACCCCCATAAAAGAATCGACATTGCCGCCAAGCTTGCGAGAGAAGCCAAGGCTTGCCTGATAGGTGAGGCACCAACAGGAATATCGAGATTTTTTCTCGGCCATGGCATCTGCTTTGAATGAACGCATGTTAATCGCCTGGAACGGCAGCCTGGAAGCAAAGCGAGCGGTTTATTACGCGCTGCCGATACTGCGACAGGCAAAATTCGTTGTGGTCGTTTCCTTCATCATTTTCAGGTAAACCGAGCTGCTTGGAGAACATCCTGCCGCAATCCAGACGATTAAACAGACAAGTTATGATAGATCTCTTCTTCCTGGAAGAAATGTAAGCGCAATATGGCATCAAGCGCGTATAAAGTGCGCTGCATTTCGCGCAAAGTAGCATCGTCCTGCCCGTCAGGTGGCATGCCAGTGGCGAGGCGGTCGATCTTGCTGCAAAGCCGGTATATTTCCCTGTGTGCTGTACTCATCGGAGCCAAGGGATCTTCTCCGCCGATCAGGTTTGCAATGCGCGGGTAGATATCCGCATCATCCCTGGATTCATGGGGCAACAATTTTTCATGAAGTGCATGATTCAACAAAACGAGTTCCTGCCTGACGATTGGTGCCGGCAATTCGAGAATGCGATCCGCCAGCCAGGAAATGCGGTCAATGATCGGCAAAAGTCGGGCATGCTCCTCTTTTAATCGTTTGACGTCGTCCTGCGGCATTTTTTCCTTTTGGCCGCCTCTCTCCAGCCGAAGCACGCGCAAGGCGTTAATAATGACGGCCGCGTCAATTGCTTCTTGCAGCATGGCGCCCCCGACTGGCGGCAAATAGCCAAACGCTGCAACCAGCATGGCGGCAACCGATAATCCCATGCCTGCCGCAGCGCTTTGAATGGCAATTGCCCGTGCTTTCTGACAAATCCGCACAGCCAATGCCAGCCTGTCCAGCCGATCCACAAGCAACACAACCTGGGCCGATTCAGCGGCGGCTGCCGCGCCCCGTGCGCCCATTGCCACACCGACATTGGCAGCGGCAAGCGCCGGTGCGTCATTGATACCATCCCCCACCATCATGACGGTGCCGCCACTTCCCGCCTTGGCAACCGCTGCTTGCTTGGATGCCGGCGTCTGTTCCGCCAGCACCGCATCGACGCCAAGCACGCGGCCAATCGTCAGGGCAACATCGGTCCGGTCGCCGGTAAGCATAACGATTTTCCGGATGCCGGCAGCGCGCAGCATGCGGATGGCGCGGGGCGTATCCAGCCGGACCTGATCCGCCATTTGCAGTATGCCGCACACTTTGCCATTGATGGCAACGCAGACGGCGGCATTTCCTTCCTCAGCGATACGCTGGATGAGATCGACTGGCCAGGATGGTTTTTCATTCCTGGCCAGCACATAGTCGCAGCTCCCCACGGCAACGCTCACATTGCCCACACGCCCTGTCAGCCCCGCTCCCGGGACTTCAGTCACGCTGCCTGGAATGGTGAGTTCCAGCTCCCGCTCACGGGCGGCAGCGACGATTGCTTGCGCGATCGCGTGCCCCGACATTTGCTCAACCGAAGCCGCTAATCTGAGTACTTGCTCCTGGGTCACAGATGGTTCCGTAATGATGGCCGCCAGTCGGGCTTTGCCGCCGGTGAGGGTGCCCGTTTTGTCGAAAAAAAGGGTTCTGGTTTGCGCCATTTGTTCCATTGCGCTGCCATGCTTGATCAGCACGCCACTCTGGGCGCAGCGCGACATGGCGCAAAAAATTGCAACAGGCACTGCCAATATCAGGGGACAGGGCGTCGCGACGACGACTACGGCTAACGCGCGGATCGGATCCCCGGTGACGAGCCACGATATTCCGGCGATCCCCAATGACAAGGGAATAAATAGCAAAGCATAGCGATCCGCCAGCCTTGCGGACGGCGCCTTCGACTGCTGCGCTTGCCGGACGAGTCGAACGATGTGGGTATACGTGCTATCTTCTGCCTTGCGCGTGGCCAGCAGATCGAATGTGTCTCCAGCATTGAGGACGCCACTTTCAAGCAGACCTCCCTTCGCATGCGACACGGGCAAAGATTCGCCTGTTAAGGCCGACTCGTCCACGATGGCGTTGCTGCTAAGAAGTCGTCCATCAATCGGAACAATTTCTCCCGCGCGTACCAGGATGCGGTCGCCCGGCTGGATAGCTTCCAGGGGCACTTGCTCCAAAACCTTGCCGTCATATCGATTTGCAAAGCGCGGTGCCCGGTCCAGCAAGGCAGACATTTCCAGGCGCGCGCGATTTTCAGCGTATTGCTCCAGCGTCCGCCCGCTCGCGAACATCACTGCGATGACGGCGCCGGTAAAATATTCATGCAGGATGATTGCTCCGCCAATCGACAGCAAGGCAATCAAATCCAGCCCTACTTCCCGGCGCAGAATGGCCATGGAAGTGTCGATCAATGCCTCCGCCAGCACCAGGCCGGATCCGCTCAGCCACAACCAAGCCGCAAGTTCCGGCAATCCCCGCAAATGCAGCACGCCGCCGGCCAGCAGGGTCAAGACTGAGACGCCGGATTGAAGGTAGAGATATCGGCTGCGATCGAAGCTCATCTCAAATTACGGACAGACTTTATGCTCTGCGTGCGATTATTCTACGATAGCATGCTGCCTCTTGCAGCCTATGAATGACTGATCGTCAACACCATCTGTAATTTAGCCAAGCGATTATTGAAACATTTGCGTCAGCGCAAACGAAAAGCATACCAGCAAACCAATACTCGGCCAGAAAACCTTGCTAGGCCAGCGTGGCGTGCGAATCGCTTCACTCGCATGCCACCTTTCTAGTCGATTCATTCCGGATCATGGCTTCCCTGGCTCAGAATAATCGTGCCACACGTTGTCGCAATGTCGAATTGCGCACTTGCTCTTTCGTTGCCATTCTCCTGGCTATACCTGATTTCTGTCGCGGCAAAGCAAAAAGCCCCTAACTCTTCTGAGCTAGGGGCTTTTCTGGGTAATAAGCCTGACGATGACCTACTTTCACACTGGTTGCAGCACTATCATCGGCGCGAAGTCGTTTCACGGTCCTGTTCGGGATGGGAAGGGGTGGTACCAACTTGCTATGGTCATCAGGCATAACTTGTAGTGTTGTCTGTGGCTCCCGTTGCTCTGGGGGTCGCAAACAACGCAATCTGGAATCGGTAATAGTAGTGATGGTGGGGTACACCATCATGGGTGGTGATTGCCATTCAACTGGCTTCACACTGACTCGTTCCATAACCGATCAAGGTTATAGGGACAAGCCGCACGGGCAATTAGTACTCGTTAGCTTAACGCATTACTGCGCTTCCACACCGAGCCTATCAACGTCCTGGTCTCGAACGACCCTTTAGGGGAGTTAAACTCCCGGGAAGTCTCATCTTAAGGCGAGTTTCCCGCTTAGATGCTTTCAGCGGTTATCTCTTCCGAACTTAGCTACCCGGCAATGCCACTGGCGTGACAACCGGTACACCAGAGGTTCGTCCACTCCGGTCCTCTCGTACTAGGAGCAGCCCCCTTCAAACTTCCAACGCCCACGGCAGATAGGGACCAAACTGTCTCACGACGTTTTAAACCCAGCTCACGTACCACTTTAAATGGCGAACAGCCATACCCTTGGGACCGGCTACAGCCCCAGGATGTGATGAGCCGACATCGAGGTGCCAAACTCCCCCGTCGATATGAACTCTTGGGAGGAATCAGCCTGTTATCCCCAGAGTACCTTTTATCCGTTGAGCGATGGCCCTTCCATACAGAACCACCGGATCACTATGTCCTACTTTCGTACCTGCTCGACTTGTCAGTCTCGCAGTTAAGCACGCTTATGCCATTGCACTATTAGCACGATGTCCGACCGTACCTAGCGTACCTTCGAACTCCTCCGTTACACTTTGGGAGGAGACCGCCCCAGTCAAACTGCCTACCATGCACTGTCCCCGACCCGGATAACGGGCCAAGGTTAGAACCGCAAACAAACCAGGGTGGTATTTCAAGGTTGGCTCCACGGCAACTGGCGTCACCGCTTCAAAGCCTCCCACCTATCCTACACAGATTGGTTCACAGTCCAATGCAAAGCTACAGTAAAGGTTCATGGGGTCTTTCCGTCTAGCCGCGGGTAGATTGCATCATCACAAACATTTCAACTTCGCTGAGTCTCGGGAGGAGACAGTGTGGCCATCGTTACGCCATTCGTGCAGGTCGGAACTTACCCGACAAGGAATTTCGCTACCTTAGGACCGTTATAGTTACGGCCGCCGTTTACTGGGACTTCAATCAAGAGCTTGCACCCCATCATTTAATCTTCCAGCACCGGGCAGGCGTCACACCCTATACGTCCACTTTCGTGTTTGCAGAGTGCTGTGTTTTTATTAAACAGTCGCAGCCACCATTTTATTGCAACCCTTTCACCCTTCTGGCGCAGGCCAGTCAAGCTACCAGGGCGTACCTTATCCCGAAGTTACGGTACCAATTTGCCGAGTTCCTTCTCCCGAGTTCTCTCAAGCGCCTTAGAATACTCATCTCGCCCACCTGTGTCGGTTTGCGGTACGGTCATCGTTAGACTGAAGCTTAGAGGCTTTTCTTGGAACCACTTCCGATTGCTTCGCGGCACAAGGCCACTCGTCCCAACCCCTTGAATTACGCGCCCGGATTTGCCTAAGCGCCTTCTTTGAGTCAGAAACCGACTATTCCAACAGTCGGACAACCTTCCGCGATCCGTCCCCCCATCGCATCTAACGACGGTGCAGGAATATTAACCTGCTTCCCATCAGCTACGCATCTCTGCCTCGCCTTAGGGGCCGACTCACCCTGCTCCGATGAACGTTGAACAGGAAACCTTGGGCTTACGGCGTGGGGGCTTTTCACCCCCATTATCGCTACTCATGTCAGCATTCGCACTTCTGATACCTCCAGCATCCTTTACAAGACACCTTCGCAGGCTTACAGAACGCTCTCCTACCATATGCTTACGCATATCCGCAGCTTCGGTGACTGGCTTAGCCCCGTTACATCTTCCGCGCAGGACGACTCGATCAGTGAGCTATTACGCTTTCTTTAAAGGATGGCTGCTTCTAAGCCAACCTCCTGACTGTTTTAGCCTTCCCACTTCGTTTTCCACTTAGCCAATCTTTGGGACCTTAGCTGGCGGTCTGGGTTGTTTCCCTCTTGACGCCGGACGTTAGCACCCGACGTCTGTCTCCCAAGCTCGCACTCATCGGTATTCGGAGTTTGCAATGGTTTGGTAAGTCGCGATGACCCCCTAGCCATAACAGTGCTCTACCCCCGATGGTGATACTTGAGGCACTACCTAAATAGTTTTCGGAGAGAACCAGCTATTTCCAAGTTTGTTTAGCCTTTCACCCCTACCCACAGCTCATCCCCTAATTTTTCAACATTAGTGGGTTCGGTCCTCCAGTGCGTGTTACCGCACCTTCAACCTGGCCATGGGTAGATCACTTGGTTTCGGGTCTACACCCAGCGACTGTCGCCCTGTTCGGACTCGATTTCTCTGCGCCTCCCCTATTCGGTTAAGCTCGCCACTGAATGTAAGTCGCTGACCCATTATACAAAAGGTACGCAGTCACCCCTTGCGAGGCTCCTACTGTTTGTATGCACACGGTTTCAGGATCTATTTCACTCCCCTCCCGGGGTTCTTTTCGCCTTTCCCTCACGGTACTGGTTCACTATCGGTCGATTACGAGTATTTAGCCTTGGAGGATGGTCCCCCCATATTCAGACAGGATTTCACGTGTCCCGCCCTACTTGTCGCAAGCTTAGTTCCACACTAATGATTTCGTGTAAGGGGCTATCACCCTCTGTGGCCGCACTTTCCAGAGCGTTCCACTATCAAAAATGCTAAATCTTGCAGGCTGGTCCCATTTCGCTCGCCACTACTCTGGGAATCTCGGTTGATTTCTTTTCCTGTAGCTACTTAGATGTTTCAGTTCGCCACGTTCGCTTCGCCACACCTATGTATTCAGTGTGGGATGACCCTAAGGGCCGGGTTTCCCCATTCGGAAATCTGCGGATCAAAGCTCGTTTGCTAGCTCCCCGCAGCTTATCGCAAGCTACTACGTCCTTCATCGCCTGTAATCGCCAAGGCATCCACCATGTGCACTTAGTCGCTTGTCCCTATAACGTTGACGCCTGGCTGACAACCAGGCCGTTACAGAGGTATTGAGTTTCGCGTTTGCCGTAGTCAAAGTCTGAGCGTATTCGCTAAGAACTCTTACTACATGGTTGATACAATCACAACCCATCCATCGTCGACTGCCTTGCGGCAGCGTCCCATGGACAAATTCTTTCTTTACTATTACTTTTTCCAGATTGTTAAAGAACATTTGCATATAACACCTCACGGCATTAATGCAGTATCGAATAGACCGATAAGTGTGGACACTTGACTTGCGTGCAAACTCTAGAAAGGAGGTGATCCAGCCGCACCTTCCGATACGGCTACCTTGTTACGACTTCACCCCAGTCACGAATCCCACCGTGGTGGGCGCCCTCCTTGCGGTTAAGCTACCCACTTCTGGTGAAACCCGCTCCCATGGTGTGACGGGCGGTGTGTACAAGACCCGGGAACGTATTCACCGCGACATGCTGATCCGCGATTACTAGCGATTCCAACTTCATGGAGTCGAGTTGCAGACTCCAATCCGGACTACGATACACTTTCTGGGATTAGCTCCCCCTCGCGGGTTGGCGGCCCTCTGTATGTACCATTGTATGACGTGTGAAGCCCTACCCATAAGGGCCATGAGGACTTGACGTCATCCCCACCTTCCTCCGGTTTGTCACCGGCAGTCTCATTAGAGTGCCCTTTCGTAGCAACTAATGACAAGGGTTGCGCTCGTTGCGGGACTTAACCCAACATCTCACGACACGAGCTGACGACAGCCATGCAGCACCTGTGTTACGGCTCTCTTTCGAGCACCCCCACCTCTCAGCAGGGTTCCGTACATGTCAAGGGTAGGTAAGGTTTTTCGCGTTGCATCGAATTAATCCACATCATCCACCGCTTGTGCGGGTCCCCGTCAATTCCTTTGAGTTTTAATCTTGCGACCGTACTCCCCAGGCGGTCAACTTCACGCGTTAGCTGCGTTACCAAGTCAATTAAGACCCGACAACTAGTTGACATCGTTTAGGGCGTGGACTACCAGGGTATCTAATCCTGTTTGCTCCCCACGCTTTCGTGCATGAGCGTCAGTGTTATCCCAGGGGGCTGCCTTCGCCATCGGTATTCCTCCACATATCTACGCATTTCACTGCTACACGTGGAATTCTACCCCCCTCTGACACACTCTAGCCGTGCAGTCTCAAATGCAATTCCCAGGTTGAGCCCGGGGATTTCACATCTGACTTGCACAACCGCCTGCGCACGCTTTACGCCCAGTAATTCCGATTAACGCTCGCACCCTACGTATTACCGCGGCTGCTGGCACGTAGTTAGCCGGTGCTTATTCTTCAGGTACCGTCATTAGGACCAGGTATTAACCAGTCCCGTTTCGTTCCTGACAAAAGTGCTTTACAACCCGAAGGCCTTCTTCACACACGCGGCATTGCTGGATCAGGGTTGCCCCCATTGTCCAAAATTCCCCACTGCTGCCTCCCGTAGGAGTCTGGGCCGTGTCTCAGTCCCAGTGTGGCTGGTCGTCCTCTCAGACCAGCTACTGATCGTCGCCTTGGTAGGCCTTTACCCCACCAACTAGCTAATCAGATATCGGCCGCTCCACGAGCATGAGGTCTTGCGATCCCCCACTTTCATCCGTAGATCGTATGCGGTATTAGCCAATCTTTCGACTGGTTATCCCCCACTCCAGGGCACGTTCCGATATATTACTCACCCGTTCGCCACTCGCCGCCAGGTGCAAGCACCCGCGCTGCCGTTCGACTTGCATGTGTAAGGCATGCCGCCAGCGTTCAATCTGAGCCAGGATCAAACTCTTCAGTTCAATCTCTGTTTTGTGTCCTTGCGGACAGGTTCTTGCGAACCGTCGCTCACTCAAAATACTGACAGATTAAGTTCTTGCGAACTTACCTATTTTCTTTACTTGTGAGCACTTGATAATTTAAGTTATACGCTGCTTGCGCAGCGCTGCACTCCATCAAGCGCCCACACTTATCGGTTATCGATTTTTAAAGAACTTAATACAGCGACTTTTCGGGTCATTAACAAAGCGTTATGTTTGTTATCTGCTGATTCCTTATAGGAATACTGTCGCGCAAACCTTAAGAAAAATCCCGAAGCACTGAAGAAAATTCACTGCATCACAGAACACTTTCCTGGCTGCTTTAGCGCCCCAATATCAGAAATGTTTTGCTGCATTTCTCAACGGGAGCCGAACTATAGCAGACCTCTCGAAATTCTGTAAAGGCACTTTGCGCATTTATTTTTGATTGATTAAAATTTAATCACTTCTCAACACCTTTTGAGTGATTAAAATTTAATCACTTCGCCCCCCTTACTGACGACGGCCACTTAGAATTGGAGGGGTGAACTGCCAGATCGCTGCCGCGCAAGCTGACGAGCCCGCTGGCGATCTTTCTCCTGCGAAAAATCGGCACGAGATTTTTATTCAACAATCAGCTGTTCAAATATCTGGTTGATCATCGCAGCGCCGCCCTGATCACGCAAATTTTAGCGCTGCGGCTCGGTCTTGAAGTAGCTCACTAGCGCTTGAAGGTTCCCGCGCTTACCAGACGGTCGGAGGCGTTGCCGACCCATACCGTATAAACGCCAGACGGAATCACGAATGCCTTGCTTGAAGTGTTCCACACGCTCAACGGATGGTTGCTGGCGGCAGGGTCGAGGTTGATGCTGACGCGTTCGCTGGCGCCGGGCTCGAGCACGACCTTGCGAAAGCCGACCAGCCGCTTCGGTGGCTGCGGCAGACCGGCGCCCGAAGGCACCGACAGGTAGACCTGCATTACTTCCGCGCCCGCACGGTTACCCGTGTTACGCACAGTCGCCTCGACGCGGTAGATGGCTTCGTCCCCCCTGGGCATATGCAGTTGCGGTGCCTCGATCGCAAACGTGGTGTACGACAAGCCATGGCCGAAGGCGAACGCGGCCTTCTTCTTGTTGGCATCGTACCAGCGGTAGCCGATCTGCAGCTGCTCGCTGTAGTCGACATGGGGAATGCCCTTGGCGCCCATGACTCCCGGGTACTGACTGGGCGAGACTGTCTCCATGAAGCCCTGGCCTTCGATGGGAAAGGTCACGGGCAATTTTCCGGAGGGGTTGTAAATGCCCAGCAGCAGGTCGGCCACGATATGGCCATCCTCCTGTCCTGGGAACCAGGCTTCAAGCATCGCGGGCCCGCGCGCGCCAAGCCAGCGTGCGGGCAACGGAACACCGGCATTGTCCTTGAGCACCAGAGCCGTCTTGGCATGCGTCGGGCGCGCGGTCGCGGACTTCACGCCCAGCAGGCGGTCGATCATTGCGATGGTGCGGCTGTCGCGGCCCGCATTGTCGCCGCCGTTGAAGGAAATCGCCTTGGGTATTGGCGCATACCAGTCGAGGGAGTCGCCCCGTGCGGTGAGCTTAGCGCCCGTCTTGTCGCCGAAACTGGCACGGTCGGCGCCTTCTTCGGCGACGGTGCCGGCCATGATCACGACCGCCTCTGCGCTGGCTGCGGCCTTCAGCAAGTCGTCGAAGCGGGCGGCTTTGCCATCGAGTGTCGCGCTGCGATTGGTGTCGTCCACCAGCGCCAGCTGGACTTGAACCGATGCGTTGCCGGATTGGGCGAAGACTTTGCGCAGGCCATCGGCGGGCGTGACGGTGTAAAAGGGCACGACATCGGAGCTGCCGCCGCCAGTGCCCATCACCTTGCCAACCATCGATCCGCCGGCCACCGCCTGCTGTGCATAGATCTGACTTGCCTTGCCGACCAGCAGCACCCGCCGTACATCGTGCGGCAAAGGCAGCGCGCCATTATTCTGCAGCAGCACCGCGGTCTGGACGCCCATGGCACGCGCCTTTCTGCCCCCCTCCTCGATATCCAGCGGACGCTGCACCACCGGGCGGTCAAAGACGCCGAACTTGAACATCTGCACATAACGGCGCCGCAGCGCGGTGTCGATGTCGGCCATTTTGATCTCGCCGGCATCCAGCGCAGCGCGCAGCTTGTCCGGCGCGAAGAACTGCGGCAATGGCATTTCGTGGTCGAGTCCGGCGCGCATCGCCCTGGCGGTACTCTTGGCGGCGAAAAAGTCTGACTGTACGTAGCCCTGGAAGCCCCATTGGCGGCGCAGGACTTCGGACAGCATCTCCTGGTTCTCGCAGGCAAACGCCCCGTTGAGCGCATTGTAGGAGCACATTACTGCGCCGGTTTCGCCATCCTTCACGGCCATCTCGAAGGGCAGCAGATAGAGCTCGTGCAGCACCTGCGGATCGATGCGCTCCGACACCGACATCCGGTTCACCTCCTGCTCGTTGCCGACGTAATGCTTGGCGACGGCGATCAGGCCCTTGCCCTGCACGGCGCGCGTCTCGGCCACGGACATGACGCCGGCAAGGTAGGGATCTTCGCCCTTGTACTCGAAGTTGCGGCCGGCCAGCGGCAGGCGCGCGAGGTTCATGCCGGGCGCTTCGAACACGTGCAGCGCCAGACGGCTCCCTTCCTCGCCGATCAGTTCGCCAAAGGCGGTGGCCACGGCCGGGTCGAACGAGGCGGCAACGGCGATCGAGGAAGGCACGGCGGTTGCCTTGGCTGAGGACGCATCGAAGTAGACTGCCTCATCGACATGCAGGCCATTCACGTAAACCATCCGGGGCGGCGTGTCGAGTGCGACGCAATCGTTCTGGCCGATGCCAACCGGGCCGTTGGTGACGCGCAGCGTAGGAATATGTAAAGCAGGGATCCCTGTGACGTGCCGTGCCCCCTTACAGTGCGGCAGTTCAGGGACAATCTCGGGCACTGCGCCGGTCAACTGCTGCGCCTTCTGCTCGAAATTCATGGCGGCAAGCAGCAAGTCGGCTCGTTTTTCCGGCGTCAAGGTCTCGACCATCCATGGCACTGCAGCTGCTGCAGTTGCAGGCTCGCTATGGGGCGGCGGGATGCCCGCGCAGCCCGTTACAGCGATTGCCGCAACGAACAGCACGTTCTGCAATGCGGTCTTCCAGCCTAGCGGAAAGTATTGCATGAAAGCCTCCTGTCCAGGAGCTACACGTATCTGAAAGGCGCAAGCTTGAATAAATCTGGCATAAAACAATTGGGAAAAATCTACGCAACTGTAGGCATCCCTGACAGAGCAAACGTTTAAGGCACCGTGACCAATTTCGCAGCTGTTGTAGCACTCTATCGGAACAGGCTGTCAGTGCAGGCATCCATACCTGTTTTCACGGCATTGGCTGAAGTAGATCAAGGCTTCACAACAAATGCAGCATGTTGGCAATGATGGAGAACAAAGTCATTTCCTGGCCGCCATGCTGGGTCGCGACGCCCACCTGAAGCCATCCATCTCTGGCATCAACTTACCCGTCGCGCGATGCAGGAAGCGGCTTGTACAATGGAGGTAGTCAAGACGACACAGATTTTCCGGCGCACGCACCTTGTATAGATGCAGTCGCTTGTGCTGCAGATAATCGAATCCGCCAATTTCTTCAAACAGGGCAGCGTCAAACTCAAGCCCGGTTTCTTCCTTCAATTCACGCCTGGCCGCTGTTAGCGTGGACTCGTCTGGTTCGCGCATGCCCTTCGGGATATCCCAATGCTGCGCCCCGGTCACGTGGCAAAGGAGCAGGTGCCTTTCCTGGTTCAGGATGAGAGTACCGCACGATGTCGCAATCTCGAATTGCGAACTTGCCCGCCGTACTGCTGACATGCGATTTCCTGTAAGTCTTGACTGATGGGAGCGATCAAACAGTGCGGCCTTCGTCACAACCGCGCTACCAGGGAAAATCTTGCGTCATTTGTTTGATCTCCTTTGCCACTTCAAGCTCCCTGCGCCGCTGATTTTTTTCCTGTGTCAACGCTGCGTGCTGTTGCTGCGTCAATCGCTTCGCAGTCGTCAGCATTTTCAGCGGCGCTTCATTGGAATTATCCTGTCTATACCTGGTTGAACGATACATGGCTCCGGTTCATTTCAAAGGCAAAAACGATGGCAGTTTGCCAGCCGAATTCGCCTTTTTTCAGGTCCAGAAAAAGCACCTCTATCAATCATAAAAATTTTCAAGCGACAAAAGCGAAGCGACTAGCTTTTCATTTTTTAATTTTACGCTGCTGCAATGACGTAGCGATTACAAACATACTTGGCAGCGTGGCGACCATTCAATCGGCGCCAACCCTACGAATCCACACGAAAACCATCCTGTCACGGACCGTTTGCGGATGAGCATCCATCAAGCCTGCTTGCGCCATCACGCTTAATTGATTATTTTTAACTTGCATGCGGATGCGTCTAATACAGCCAGCGCGTTTGCATCCAGCATCGCACCAGTTGCGTGCCAGCGTCGCAGTCGTGCCCTGCCCTGCCCTGCTCTGCTGCCTTGCCTGCACAGGCAAATTCATTGCGTGCTTGCCCGCCAGGGGAGCAGCAAGCTGCCTTCGTTATCGGACGGATACTCATCCGCAACATCGTCTGATCGCTCGTGACGCGTTCATGCTCCATGTTCGCGGCAAACCCTTCGGGCATTCCCACTTTTCTTCATCGTTCCCGCGCAAGGCTGTTTCAGCCATGGCAGTTTGCGACCAGATGACTCCACCTGTCTTGCCAACCGACCTGAATGCTGGGAGACATTCTCCATTTCAATCATCGTTCACCAGGATAAATCATGACGCCACATCTAACCCAATACTCAACCCGGACCGATACCACGACCTACTGCCGATTCACACAATGCCTTTGGCGTGACGGCCACCTGTTCCCGCTTCCTCTGACGTATCCAGGCTTCGGCCCAGTCGTAATGCAGGTGGCCGGTGCCGGCGCTCGCCAATAACGGACGGATGGTATCGAGCAGCTTGATATCGGAGACCGGGACGGAATTGGCGCGCAGGTATTCGGCGATGCAGCGCGAGACGGTTCGGATCTCTTGTCCGGCTTTCGAGCGCTTCAGCAGAGAAGTCGGCACGCTCCCTTGGGCGAGCAAGCCTTCCAGCTGAAGGCCATAGGCTTGGGCTTGTGCGTGGGAGTCAAAGGTGGCGTACAGCGGCTAGGGCAACAGCTTGCTGGAGACGCGTAACTGAAAGGTGCCATTGGCACATTGCTTGATCGTCGACACGTGGTTATTTCTTGTCGACGACCGATGGCGTGTCAACGGCAAATTGGCCGCTTCAGGTGTGGCATGCCACACTAGCGGAGTGGCATGAACCGATAATGACCTAGCCCTGAAAGAGCTAAGTCATTGAATTATATGGAGGCGGGGGTCGGGATCGAACCGGCGTACACGGCTTTGCAGGCCGCTGCATAACCACTTTGCTACCCCGCCATGGGTGCGTATTGTAACCGCGAACTTGAAAACCTGCTGCAAGCAGAAAAGAACCTGCTGGCAAACGGAAAGATGGAGCGGGAGAAGAGTCTCGAACTCTCGACCTCAACCTTGGCAAGGTTGCGCTCTACCAACTGAGCTACTCCCGCATCGTTACCGCACAACGTCATCACCGCCAGCGCCTGCCCAATCCCTTTGAAATAAAAAGGGAAGCGCGCTCGCTTCCCTTCAGGATATGGAGCGGGAGAAGAGTCTCGAACTCTCGACCTCAACCTTGGCAAGGTTGCGCTCTACCAACTGAGCTACTCCCGCATGGCATCGCAGTGCGACGACAGGTGAGCATTATAGATGATCGATGGAAGTTGTCAAGCATTTGTCATGCATGACGATCATCTCGAACGACTAGCTACGCTCCTTGATCATCGGCCATGCGCGGCGCAGGTAATACAGCATCGACCAGACCGTCAGGATCGCCGCGACATTCAGCAGGTGGGTACCCCAGACGAAGGTATCGATGATGCCGAACAGCGGGCCGTTAAACAGCAGCATGGGGATCGCCGTCATTTGCGCCACGGTCTTGATCTTGCCAAGCGAACTGACCGCCACCGACTTGGAGGCGCCGATCTGCGCCATCCATTCGCGCAGCGCGGAAATGGTAATTTCGCGGCCGATGATGATGAAGGCAACCACGGCATTGACTTCATTGAACTGCACCAGCACCAGCAAGGCGCCGGCCACCATCAGCTTGTCGGCGACCGGATCGAGAAAAGCGCCAAACGATGAAGTCTGATTCCAGCGCCGCGCCAGGAAGCCGTCCAGCCAGTCTGTGATGGCGGCGACGATGAACACGATGGTGGCAGCCAGGCCGCGGTCGAAGCTCGACATCCAGGCGTCCGGCAGGTAGAACACGCCTACCACCAGCGGTATCAGCGCCACGCGCAGCCAGGTCAGCAGGATGGGAAAATTGAGAGGCATAGCCGGCATTGTAATGGGGAATCACGCATTTGTGGCCAATGCGTGCAACCCATGCCATCAATGCAATTGCCGGTAAATTTCCTCGGCAAGCTTGTGTGATATGCCTTCGACCGACGCCAGTTCTTCCACGCTGGCGTCAATCACGCCGCGCAGGCCGCCGAAGCGGGCCAGCAGCTTCTGCCGTCGCTTTGCGCCGATGCCTTCGATCTCTTCCAGGCGCGAAGCCTGGCGTGTTTTCGCGCGCCTGGCGCGCATGCCGGTGATGGCGAAACGGTGCGCCTCGTCGCGGATCTGCGCCACCAGCATCAGCGCCGCTGATTCCTTGCCCAACGCCTGCGGCGCGCGTCCATCGGCAAAGATCAGGGTTTCCAGCCCAACCTTGCGCCCTTCTCCCTTGGCCACGCCGACCAGCAGGCCGATGTCCAGCCCCAGTTCGGAAAACACCTGGCGCGCCATCTCGACCTGCCCCTTGCCGCCGTCGATCAGCACCACGTCGGGCATGACGCCGTCGCCGTTGGCGACTTTCTCATAGCGCCGCATGAGCACCTGGCGCATGGCGGCATAGTCGTCGCCTGGCGTGATGTCGTTGATGTTGTAGCGGCGGTATTCGCCGTTCTGCATGGCGTGGTGGTGGAAGACCACGCACGACGCCTGGGTCGCCTCGCCCTGGGTATGGCTGATGTCGAAGCATTCCACCCGCAGGTTTTCCAGGTCCTCGCGCTCGATGCCCAGCGCCTCGGCCAGCGCACGCGTGCGCGCCTGCTGCGAGCCCTGCTCCGACAGCAGCCGCGCCAGGGCGATTTCCGCCCCCTTCTGCGCCATCTCCAGCCACTGGCGGCGCTGCTCCTGCGGCTGGAATACCAGGCTAATGCGGTGGCCGCACTGCTGCATCAGCGCCAGCATCAACTCCGGCTGGTCGAATTCGACGCTGACCACCAGCGTGCCGGGAATGAAGGCATCGATGTAATGCTGCGCCAGAAAAGCCTTGAGTACCTCGGCCTCGACACTTTCTTCGCCGGCTGCCAGCGCGCCTTCGACCTGGGTGGGAAAGTAAGCGCGGTCGCCCAGATGGCGACCGCCGCGCACCATGGCCAGGTTGACGCAGGCGCGCCCGCCCTGCACCGCCACGGCAATGATGTCGATGTCGGCGTCACCACCGGTTTCCATGCTTTGCTGGTGCAGCACGCGCGACAGCGCGCTGATCTGGTTGCGCACCACCGCGGCCTGCTCGAACTTCAGTTCGGCGGCAAAGCCCTGCATCTTTTCCTGCAGCGCTTCCAGCACCTCGCTCTGGCGGCCACGCAGAAACTGGGCGGCATGCTCGACATCGGCGCCATAGGCTTCCTTGCTGATGAAGTTCACGCAGGGCGCGCTGCAGCGGCCGATCTGGTGCAGCAGGCATGGCCGGGTGCGATTGGCAAAAACGCTGTCTTCGCAGGTGCGCAGCAGGAATACCTTCTGCAGAATTTGCATCGATTCCTTGACCGCCCAGGCGCTTGGAAACGGACCAAAGTACTGGCTCTTCTTGTCCACTGCGCCGCGGTAATACGCCATGCGGGGATATTCGTGGCCGGAGAGCTTCAGGTAGGGATAGGACTTATCGTCGCGAAACAGGATGTTGTAGCGCGGCTGCAGGGTCTTGATGAGGTTATTTTCCAGCAGCAGCGCCTCGGCTTCGCTGCGCGTGACCGTGGTTTCGAGGCGCACGATCTTTTCCACCATCAGCGCCGTGCGAGGGCTGGCGAGATTTTTCTGGAAATAGCTGGAGACGCGCTTTTTCAGGTCGCGCGCCTTGCCCACATACAACAGCTTTTCTTCGGCATCAAAATAGCGATACACGCCGGGCAGGTGCGGCAACGCGGCTACCGCCCCTAGCAGCGCCGCGCGACGCTCCTCGGACCCCGGGACCTTTCCCGGCGCCTGCGCCTCATCCATTGCCTGCCCTCTTCCGCACTGCTGTCTTGTCTTGCCGCGAATGCCTGCCGTGCCGCGCTAGCGCAGCGACAGCGCCAGCTTTTTCGCCGCCTGGTAGCGGGCATCGTCCTGCAGCGCATCCCAGTCGGACGCGGCCGCAGTGGGCACCAGCGCGGCAATGCGTGACGCCGATTGCGCCGCAGCCTTGCCGCCGGGGAGCTGCAGGCCTTGCAACAACTGGTCCGCCTTGTCAGGCGAATTACAGATCAGGACCATGTCGCAGCCTGCCGCCAGCGCGGCATGGGCGCCATCGACCACGCTACCGGCGACGCTGGCGCCTTCCATGCTCAGGTCGTCGCTGAAGATCACGCCGTCGAAGCCCATGTCCTTGCGCAGCAGCTTCAGCCATTTTTTCGAAAACCCGGCCGGGTGCTTGTCGACTTTCGGATAGATCACGTGCGCCGGCATCACGCCCGCCAGGCTCATGCCCAGCCAGCCGTAAGGCGCCGCATCCTGCGCGACGATTTCGTCGAAGCTGCGCTCGTCGACGGGAATCGCCACGTGCGAATCGGCCTCGGCAAAACCGTGGCCGGGGAAATGCTTGCCGCAGTTGGCCATGCCAGCCAGCGCCAGGCCATGGTTGAGACTCTTGGCCAAGAGCGCCACCACGCGCGGATCGCGATGGAAGGCGCGGTCGCCGATGACGCCGGACTGGCCGTAATCGAGATCCAGCACAGGGGTAAACGACATGTCGACGCCGCAGGCGCGCAACTCTGTCGCCAGCACGTAACCGACCGCGGTGGCAGCATTGGTCGCCGCCAGCACGTCACTGTCCCACAATTCGCCCAGGCGGCGCATCGCCGGCAGCCAGGTGAAGCCGTCCGTCCTGAAACGCTGCACGCGGCCGCCCTCGTGATCGACCGCGATCAGCACGCCGGGACGCTCGGCATGGATGGCCGCCGTCAGCGCGGTCAACTGCTTGCGGTCGGTGTAATTGCGCGCAAACAGGATCACGCCGCCGGTCAGCGGGTGGCGGATGCGGCGGATGTCATCGGCATCGAGCGTCGTGCCGACGACATCGAGCATGACCGGGCCGAGCGCAGCCTGTTCACCAGACGCACCGGCTGCCGCGGCCGCGCCGCAATTCTGGGAATGCTTTATCATTTCTTCTCCACTATAACGAATGCAACCGCGTAATCGGCTTCGTCGGTGATCGACACTTGCGCCGTCAAGCCGTTCTGTTCCATGAATTCCTGCAAGGCGCCGCTGGCCACCACCACCGGCTTGCCGCTGGGCGCATTCAGGGTTTGCATCGCGCGCCAGGTCATCGGCATGCGCATGCCCAGGCCGATCGCCTTGGAAAATGCCTCCTTGGCGGCGAAACGGGTAGCGAGAAAGCGCAGGCCGCGCACGGCCACCTTGTCTTTTCTGCGTCGGTATTTTTCCAGCTCCTGCGGGCCCAGCACCTTTTCGGCGAAACGCTCGCCATGACGCGCCAGCGCCGCCTCGACGCGCGAGATCTGGATGATATCGGTGCCGATACCGTAAATCATTTCAATGCTCCCAGGCGCGCCTGCAGCATGATCGCCTTCATGTCGGCGACGGCCTTGTGCCAGCCGTCGAACACCGACTGCGCGACGATGGCGTGGCCGATGTTCAGTTCGGCGATTTCGGGGATGGCGGCAATCGCCTGCACGTTGGTGTAATGCAGGCCATGGCCGGCATTGACCTTCAGGCCGCGCGCCACGCCCGCGCGCACGCCCGCGGCAATACGCCCAAGCTCCGCCTGCTGCTCTTCCGGCGTGGCGGCATCGGCATAACGGCCGGTATGCAATTCGATCACCGGCGCACCGGCTTCGGCGGCGGCCTGGATCTGCGCCTCGTCGGCATCGATGAACAGGCTCACGCGAATGCCCACGCCCTGCAACTGCGCCACCGCCGCCCTGACTTCGGCAAAATGCCCCGTCACGTCCAGGCCGCCCTCGGTGGTTACCTCGGCGCGGCGCTCCGGTACCAGGCAAACGTCCTGCGGCCGGATCTCGCAGGCGAAATCCAGCATTTCCGCCGTCACCGCGGATTCCAGGTTCATGCGCGTCTTTAGCAGCGGGCGGATTGCACGCACGTCGGCATCGCGGATGTGACGCCGGTCTTCGCGCAGGTGCAGGGTGATGGCATCGGCGCCCGCCTCTTCCGCCATCAGCGCAGCGCGGATGGGGTCGGGGTAGACGGTGCCGCGCGCATTGCGCAGGGTGGCGACGTGGTCGATGTTGACGCCCAGTTCGATGGCCGGGCCCTGGGGTTGCAGGTAACTCATGGCGTTGACAATATTCTTTTAGATTGATTCACAACTGCATCAGGTCGATCAGGATCTGGCGCGTATTCAGCGGCACGCCCCCCAGATGATACGACAGCAGGTGGCGCATCAGGAACTTGCTTTGGGTTTGCGTCACCGCGTCGGCATAATCTTCTTTTTCCATGTCGAGCAGGGTTTTGCCCGTCACCAGTGGCCAGGTATCCGATGGCATGCCGGGGCGCGGGCCGCGCTCCGGGTCGACCACGTAGCTCGCGTCCGGGCGCACCCGTTCGCCGGTGGCGGTACAGCGGGTAAAGTCGCCGGAAAAGCCGGTGTCCTTCAGCAGCGCGCGTTCAAACTTGCGCAGCACGATGGGGGCAGGCTCGCCGTGGGCGAGCTGGTTGAGCGTCTCGACATAATGGCGAAATAGCGGCGGATGCGGGTCGTCGCGCGCCAGGAACTTGAGCAACAGCTCGTTGAGGTAGAAGCCGCACAGCAGCGCATCCTTCTCCAGCGGCAGCAGGCCTCCCACCCACTCCGCCCCCGTCAGCGTGCGCATCTCGCCCTTGCCGCTCCAGGACAGCGACAGCGGCTGGAACGTCTGCAACACACCGCGCAGCGCCGAATGCGGCCGCTTGGCGCCCTTGGCCACCAGCGCGATGCGGCCGTGGTCGCGCGACAGCACGTCGATGATCAGGCTGGTTTCCTTGTAGGGATAGCTGTGCAGAACGAAACCGGGTTGCTGCGCGACCCGGTGGTCTTTCTCGGTCGGCGCCCGCTGGCGCCGTTCGGCAGCGGTCAGTTGCATCGCAGGCAGGGCCAGTGCGGCCTATTCGTAACCGTAGGCACGCAGGCCGGCTTCATTGTCGGCCCAGCCGGATTTGACCTTGACCCAGATTTCCAGGTACACCGGGCCGCCGAACAGTTTTTCCATGTCCAGCCGCGCCTGCGTCGAGATTTCCTTGAGCCTGGCGCCTTTCTGGCCGATCAGCATGGCCTTGTGGCTGTCGCGTTCCACCAGGATTGCGGCGAAGATGCGGCGCAGGTTGCCCTCCTGCTCGAACTGTTCGATCAGCACCGTACTGGTATAGGGCAACTCGTCGCCCACCAGGCGAAACACTTTCTCGCGCACGATTTCGGCAGCCAGAAATTTTTCGCTGCGGTCGGTGATGTCATCTTCCTCGAACACCGGCGGATTTTCCGGCAGCAGCTTGCGGATTTCCTCCTGCAAGCCTTCCAGCTGAAAGCCCAGCTTGGCCGATACCGGTACCACCGCGGCAAAGTTGCGCCGCGCCGCCACCTGCTGCGCAAACGGCATCAGCACCGCCTTATCCTTCATGCGGTCAGCCTTGTTGATCACCAGAATGCAGGGCGCATCCGGGGGAATCAGCGCCAATACCTGCTCGTCGGCGGCGCCGAAGCTGCCAGCCTCGACCACGAACAGCGTCACATCGGTCGCGGTTACGGTATTGGCGACGGTCTTGTTGAGCGTCTTGTTGAGCGGATTGGCATGGCGCGTCTGAAAACCCGGCGTATCCACGTAGATGAACTGCGCATCGGCCACGGTCTGGATGCCGGTGATGCGATGTCGCGTGGTCTGCGCCTTGCGAGAGGTGATACTCACCTTGGCGCCGATCAGCTTGTTCATCAGGGTGGACTTGCCGACATTGGGACGGCCGACGATGGCGATATATCCGCAACGGAATCCGGCGGATGCAGCAGGCATGTTCATGGGTTCTTCGACTGGATCGGCGCCGCAGGCGCGATATCAAGGCTGGCTTGCGCGGAAACGGCAGGCTGTTCGGCACCGGGCACAGGTTCCGCCGATGCGGGTGCGGCCGCCGCTTTCGCAGCCGCTTTCGCCTCGCGAGGCTCCTTTGCCGCCTTCGGCTCTTTCCCCGGCTTGGCAGGCGTTGGCGCTATTTCTTCGGCCGGTGCCTCCTGCTGGATGGTGGCAATGCCGGCCAGCTTCAGCTGCGCTGCGCGCGGCCGCGCCTTGCGCGTCGCTGCAGGAGCCTTGGCCAGAGCTGCCTGCACCGCTTCCAGCGCCAGCTTGGCAGCGGCTTGTTCGCCGGCGCGCCTGCTGCCGCCACTGCCGAATACCTGGATCTCCAGTTTCGGCACCAGGCATTCGATTTCAAATTCCTGGCTATGCGCGGCGCCATGGGTGGCCACCACATTGTATTGTGGCAAAGCGATTTTTTTTCCTTGCAAAAATTCCTGCAGCAGGGTCTTGGCATCCTTGCCCAGAGTTTTCGGATCGACCGTATCCAGGATGGGAATATATTGCGCGCGAATCACCTTGCGCGCCGCGTCGAAACCGGCATCCAGAAAAATCGCGCCGAACAGCGCTTCCAGCGCATCCGCCAGGATCGAGGGACGACGGAAGCCGCCGGACTTCAGCTCGCCTTCGCCCAGGCGCAGGAATTGCGACAATTCCAGGCGCTGGGCGATTTCATAAAGCGACTGCTGCTTCACCAGGTTGGCGCGCAGGCGCGACAAGTCGCCTTCGTCGATCTTGCTGTAGCGCTCGAACAGCAACGACGCCACGACACAATTGAGCACGGAATCCCCGAGGAATTCCAGGCGCTCGTTATGCAAACTGCTGTGACTGCGGTGCGTCAGAGCCTGCTGCAGCAGCGCCGCATCCTTGAACGCATGGCCCAGCCTGGTTTGCAATAACGTCAGATCCATTTTCCCTCGATATCAGCGGTTCAGACGTCGCCGACCTTGTTCGGCTTGCCCTTCTTCTCGGTGCCGCCTTCGTATTCAATCAGCAGACTGGCCGGGCCGACCAGCGGAATGACCTTGTCGTACTTGAAACTGACTTCCAGGCCATTGGGGCCGTTGTAGACATCCAGCTCCTTGCCGGAAATCGACGAAATGTAAGCAACGTCGGCCTGCTTGTCGAAAGAGATGCGGATTGCCGCCGGCGTCGAACCTTCCTCCTTGGCCTTGACGATGGCCTTGTTGACAGCCATGTATTCGGTTACGGTCGGCACGATTTTCATGCCCAGCACCGCCAGCACTGCCAGGATAGCCAAGCCGAAGATCAATCCCATCAACGAAATGCCCTGTTGCCTGCTTTTTTTACCCATCTGTTTTTTCATGTTATCCCCCTTGGTCGAAAATCACTCGATACTGCCGGTCACTCGATACTGCTGCCGATACGCTTCAAGTTGCTGAAATTCATCCAAACGAAAAACGCCTTGCCCACGATATTCTTGTCCGGGACAAAACCCCAGTAACGGCTGTCCATGCTGTTGTCGCGATTATCGCCCATCATAAAGTAACTTCCTTGCGGCACGGTGCAACTGAAATCCCCGCCACTGAAAACACATTGCTCGTGACCCGCAAAACTGCGCTCGTTGGTGGCATGCACCTGTACCGATTCATTGTTCAGGACGCGGTGCGCCACGCCATTGATGTTTTCTTGCAACTGCTGGGAATACGTCAAGCTGCTTTCGTCAAGATACTCCGGCAGTGGTGCATAAGAAAGCTCTTTACCATTAATCGTTAATCGCTTGTTTTTATACACGATTTTATCACCGGGTACACCTACCACGCGCTTGATGTAATCCTGCGACGGATCCACGGGATATTTGAACACCATGACGTCGCCCCGTTCCGGGTCGTTGATTTCAATGATCTTTTTGTTGACTATAGGCAATCTAATGCCATAAGTATATTTATTTACCAGGATAAGGTCGCCCACCAGCAAGGTCGGCACCATTGAACTCGAAGGAATCTTGAACGGTTCGAACAGGAAGGAGCGCAGCACAAAGACCAGGGCAATCACCGGGAAAAAACTGCCCGAATATTCGATCCAGGTCGGTTGCCGCAACAGGCCCGCTTCCAGTTCGGCGCGGCCGCTGGTATCGGTCTTGATGCCGTCGGCAGCCAGTTTCGCATTGCGCGCATCGTATTCCGCCAGCGCGGCATCGGCACGGGCACGCCGTTTCTTGGCCAGGTAGAAAACGTCCAGAAACCAGATCACGCCGGTGACCACGGTCAGGACGAACAAGATCAGGGCAAAGTTGCCCAGGATTGCCTGCAAACTCATTTTTCATCCACTTGTAGGATTGCCAGGAAAGCCTCTTGCGGGATCTCGACGGAACCCACCTGCTTCATGCGCTTTTTACCTGCCTTTTGCTTTTCAAGCAACTTTCGCTTGCGGCTGATGTCCCCGCCATAGCATTTTGCCAACACATTCTTGCGCAAGGCTTTGACATTCTCGCGGGAAATGATATTGGAGCCGATTGCCGCCTGAATTGCCACATCGAACATCTGGCGCGGAATGATTTCGCGCATTTTCGCTGCCACGGCGCGGCCGCGATACTGGCTGTTGGCGCGGTGCACGATGATCGCCAGCGCATCCACCTTTTCGCTGTTGATCAGCATGTCTACCTTGACCACGTCAGCCGGACGGTTTTCCTTGAACTCATAATCCATCGAGGCATAGCCGCGTGAGGTCGATTTCAGCTTGTCGAAGAAATCCAGGACGATTTCGGCCATCGGCATTTCATACGTCAGCTTGACCTGCTTGCCGTGGTAGCTCATGTCCATCTGGATGCCGCGCTTTTGCGTGCACAGCGTGATCACCGAGCCGACATACTCCTGCGGCATGTACAGGTTGACCGTGACGATAGGTTCGCGAATTTCCTCGATCTTCGACGGCTCCGGCATCTTGGAAGGGTTATCCACCATCAGGATGGTGCCGTCGCGCAGCAGCACTTCGTAGATCACGGTAGGCGCAGTCGTGATCAGGTCCATGTCGAACTCGCGCTCCAGGCGCTCCTGGACGATTTCCATGTGCAAGAGACCGAGGAAACCGCAGCGGAAGCCGAAGCCCAGCGCCTGCGAGACTTCCGGCTCGAACTGCAGCGCGGCGTCGTTGAGCTTGAGCTTTTCCAGCGAATCGCGCAAGGCATCGTACTGGTTGGCCTCGACCGGGAACAGGCCGGCGAACACTTGCGGCTGCGCCTCCTGGAAGCCCGGCAGCGGCGCTGCCGCCGGTTTGGCCGCCAGAGTAACGGTATCGCCCACCTTGGCTGCGGTCAGCTCCTTGATGCCGGCGATGATGAAACCCACCTGCCCCGCCGTCAGGGATTCGCGCGCCACCGACTTCGGTGAAAACACGCCGACGCTTTCCACCAGGTGCTGCGAATCGGTGGCCATCAGCAGGATCTTGTCCTTCGGCCGCAGGGTGCCATTGACAATACGCACCAGCATCACCACGCCGACGTAATTATCGAACCACGAATCGACGATCAGCGCCTGCAGCGGCGCCTCCGGGTCGCCCTTGGGCGGCGGCACCTTGGCAATCAGCGATTCCAGCACGTCTTCCACGCCCAGGCCGGTCTTGGCCGAGCAATGCACGGCGTCACCCGCCTCGATGCCGATAACTTCCTCGATTTCGGCAATCGCGTTTTCCGGATTGGCCGAAGGCAGGTCGATCTTGTTCAGCACCGGCACCACTTCCACGCCCAGCTCGATCGCGGTGTAGCAGTTGGCCACCGTCTGCGCTTCCACGCCCTGCGAGGCATCCACCACCAGCAAAGCGCCTTCGCATGCCGACAGCGAGCGGCTGACTTCGTAGCTGAAATCGACGTGACCCGGCGTATCGATCAGGTTCAGGTTATAGATCTGCCCGTCGCGCGCCTTGTAGCTCAGGGCCGCGGTCTGCGCCTTGATAGTGATGCCGCGCTCGCGCTCCAGCGCCATGGAATCGAGCACCTGGGCTTCCATTTCGCGGTTGGAGAGTCCACCGCAAAGCTGGATGATGCGATCGGCCAGGGTGGATTTGCCGTGGTCGATATGGGCAATGATGGAAAAATTGCGGATATTGTTCATACGTAAAAAAGGCGCTCAAAGCAGGGGACGTCCCCGGGCGAGCGCCTTAAGAGATTTTCCAGGACTGGAATGACGCGCCATTCTACCGGATTTCGGACTGAAATACCCGAAATCCGCAGGGCAGCAGCGACATTTTCCCCTTATGCAGGCGCCTCGGCCCGGCTGAAGCAGGCAGTGAAGCTCAGGCGGCGGTCTCGTCCGCAGCGCGCAGCCAGGCTTCCACCTGTTCAAGCTGAAAAAAATAATGGCACAGGCGGGTGTCCGTACCGGCGCGGCGGCCCACCAGCACCGGCACCAGCTCATCATAGAGCGCCACCAGGTCCGGCTCGGCGTCCACATCGGCCACCTGTACGGTAAAGGGATAATCGCCCTGCAGCGCCTGCAGCGCGACCAGCATGTCGTCACACAAGTGGCAATAGCTGCGGGAATAAAGGATGAATTCGGAAGCCATGCCTCGGTTTAAAAAAAGTCCAGTCAACGAAAAAAGGCTGCAAGCCTGGCAGCCTGCAGCCTTGTCGATATCACTCGCCGGGATTACTGCGCACCTGGTCGGATCGACACGAATTGCGAGGAATCGCCGCGGCGCACCAGCAATGCCGCCATTTTCTTTGGATCCAGCTTGGCTGCCAGGGCGGCAAACTGGGCGGTATCCTTGATGTCAGTATTGTTCAGGCGCAGCACGATATCCCCCTGGCGCAAGCCCGCGCGCGCCGCAGCCCCTTCGACAGACTCGATCAGAACGCCGCTGTCGATGTTCAGTTCGCGCTTCTGCGCCTCGGACAGGTTGCTGACCGCCAGGCCCAGGATGTTTGCCGCACGCTCCGGCTTGCCGTCATCCTTGCGAACAGGCTTTTCCGTCTCCATCTCGACGATCATCAGCTGCATGTCGCGCATTGCGCCCTTGCGCCACACCGACACGGTGGCACGCGTGCCCGGCCGGGTTTTGCCGACCAGGCGCGGCAGGTCGCTGAAACGATCGATGGCAATGCCGTTGTACTTGAGGATGATGTCGCCGGTTTCGACGCCGCCCTTTTCTGCCGGCGAGCCGGGCTCGACGCGCTGCACCTGCGCGCCTTGCGCGCGCGCCAGGCCGAGCGACTCGGCGACATCCTTGGTGACCTCGCCGATCTGCACGCCGATGCGTCCGCGCGTGACCTTGCCGGTGGCTTTCAGCTGCTCGGCAACGACCATTGCCTCGTCGATCGGCACGGCGAAGGAAATTCCCATGTAACCGCCAGAACGACTGAGGATTTGCGAATTGATACCCACCACTTCGCCGCGCATGTTGATCAGCGGGCCGCCCGAATTGCCAAGATTGACCGCCACGTCAGACTGGATCAGGCGCAAATAGTCGCCAGTGTCGCGCGCCTTGGTCGAGACGATGCCTGCCGTGACGGAATTGTCCAGGCCAAAAGGCGAACCGATCGCAATTACCCACTCGCCGGCACGCAGTTTGGAGGAATCGCCGATCGGCAGGCGCGGCAGATTGCCGCCTTCGATTTTCACCACGGCCACATCGGTGCGCTTGTCGGCGCCGATCACCTTAGCCTTGAATTCGCGCTTATCGGTCAGCGTCACGTAGACGTCGTCGGCGCCGTCGATGACGTGCGCATTAGTCATGATGTAGCCGTCTGCAGAGACAATGAAGCCGGAGCCCACGCCGCGCGGCACTTCTTCCTCCTGCTGCTGGCGGCCATTGCCATTGCCATTGCCATTGCCATTGCCGCGCGGCGTGCGCTCGGGGGTACGTGGTATCGGTATGCCGAAGCGGCGGAAAAACTCCTGGACTTCCTCATCATCCATGCCACCAGGCAAACCATTAGCGCCCATGCGCATTTTCGCCGTCGTGCGAATATTCACCACCGCGGGACCGGCCTTCTCGACCATGTCGGTAAAGTCCGGCAAGCCGCTGACGGCAGTGCTTGCTGGAGGGGCGGCCACTGCTACGCCAGCAAAACAAAAGCTGGCGGCGGCAATGGTCAGGGTTGAAAGAAATTTACGAGCATAAGATTCAGTGATCATAAAGTTCCTATTTTTTCTTGAATTCAATAGAATTAGCTACTTGCTTAATCACACCTGCGGGTACTTCACCGATAATGGTAAGCCAAAAATCCCCTTGGCGTTTACCGGCAATATTCATGGCGCCCTGGGTTAGATAACCTTCCGTGCGGCTCGCACTGCCCGGCTCGATGAAAATGGAAATCGCAGCCAGGCCATCCGAATACACCATTTGTGCGACTTCCCGGTTGCCGCTGCTGCCGTTGGCAGTAGTGCCCTCAGACTGACCATCCGACATGACGCGCCTGACTTCCCGGATCTTGCGGAAACCCGGCGGCATTTCCTTGACACTCCATGCACTCAGGTCCGCGGCTTGCATGGTGACATTCTCCACATCCCAACCCTTGGTGGAGTTGATGCTGCTCCTGGTTCGCTGCCGGCTGATGTTGCCGATCTCGATCTGGGTGAACGAAATCTGCTCCACCATCCTGCCCTTCTCATCCAGCGTCTGGGCACGCAGCAGCAAGCCGCTGCGCTCTTCCGCCCACAGGCGATAGCCGTAGCGCAGCTTGTCGAGCGGCTCCAGCAGGATCGTCTGGGTACGATATCCGGCCACCCGCCCCGAGTTTCCCTTGCTCAGCCGGTAATGATCAGAGAGCCGCGACGGATTGGCGTTGGGTAATGCGGGAAAGACCTCCTGCCTGGCGCGCTTTTCAACCAGCAAGGTCTTGGTATCCGGCACGTAGCTGACGATGGTGTCATTGGTGCGGATGTATTCACGGAGGTTGCCGTCAAGCACTTCCAGCTTTTCATACTCATTGCGCCCGCTTTTGACGTGGGTAATGCGCGATGTGCGGAACTGATTGCCCTGCTGGTAGACGAAGGTGCCGGAATAGCTGTTCCTGGAGGCAGCCGACTGGATTTTCTTCAGCAAGGCCTGGGCCTCGCGCCTGTTCTGCGCGTCGTCCCCAGTCTTGGCGGCGTCGGCAGCCTGCGCCTGGAGCGAAATTGCTAGGAGAGAAGAAAAAGCAAACAGGAAAAATCTGGACAATCCCGGATTACGCAGCATACCGATCATTTACCCGCTTCGCCGGAAAAAGCCGAGGAACGCACATACTGCGCAGAACTGTAGACGGATGGCGAAAAGCGCTGATGCGCCATGAGATATTCGTCGATGCGCGGATCGCGCAAGACCTCTCCCTGCTGTTGGTCCAGCGACACGGTCCTGGCTTCCGCCGGGGCATCGGCGAGTACCGCGGCGGGCTCGGCCACGCGCACCGGCTGCACCGCCGGCGCCACCGTTGCCGGCGCCACGACGACGACCGCAGCGCCGCCCTCCGGCACATCCTTTTTTGCCACCAGCATCTGCGGTGCCGTCACGAAAACTGCCGTCGCCACTGCCGCAGCGGTCACGCCAGGCATCGCCAGGCGCCGCAGGCGCTCGCCCAGGCCGTGATTGGCGGTCGTGCGTGCTGCCGTCGCCGCTGCCGGCGCGATGATCGTGGGTTCTGCATCCAGCTGCGCCATCACGCGCGCGCTGAAATCGCCACGCATGGAAATTGCCATGTCGTCGGAGCGCAGCACATCACCGATCTGGTGATAGATATCCCAGTCGACGCGCGCCGCCGGGTCGCGCAATGCGGCCAACAAGGCGTCCAGCTGACTGTCGCTGAGTTCGTCATCGGCCAGCGCCGAAATTTGTTCCTGGATTTGCTGTTTCGTTTCCATTCGCAGTCCGCCGAAGGCGGCCTCACTTGCACATTGTAAATATGATTTCCTTACCACCGCTTGTCAATGGCAGTGCCGAGCAAAGGCCGCAATTTTTCTGCAATTGCTTCGCGCGCCCGAAAGATGCGGCTGCGCACGGTGCCTATTGGGCATCCCATTGCATCGGCGATCTCATCGTAGCTCAAGCCCTCTATCTCCCGCAGCGTAATTGCCATACGCAACTCTTCCGGCAAGGCGTTCATCGCTACATTCACGGTCTCGGCAATTTGCTTGGTTGCCAGCATCGATTCCGGTGTATTGATGTCCCTTAGGTGCTCACCGTCATCAAAAGTTTCTGCCTCTTCAGCATCGGCGTCTGTCGAGGTGGGCGCCCGCCGCCCTTGCGTCACCAAATAATTCTTTGCAGTATTAATGCCGATACGATACAGCCAGGTATAAAAAGCCGAATCACCGCGGAACTGCGGCAGGGCACGGTAGGCCTTGATAAAGGCTTCCTGCACCACATCTTCCGCTTCCGCCTGGTCGCGCACCAGCCTCGACACCAGCCGCATCAATTTTCTTTGGTATTTGACTACCAGTAGCTCGAACGCCCTCTTGTCGCCACGCTGGACGCGTTCGACTAGCACTTGGTCAATATCGCGTTCTGTTGTCAACACCCGATCCCTTGTTATGCGCAACATTCGCGACCTGGTTAATTGACTTCCGGAAATTATAGAAGTTCAATCATCAGGCGCGACTTAACAAAATTTAACGTTTTGCCTGTCCATTGTGCGCGGCTATCCAGCGGCATGCAACCGACAGCGCACGAAAATCTTCCGCATGCATACTGTCTGGCAAGATAGCGACATTCCTGGTCCGGCCATCCTCAGTCCGCAGCCGCAACAGCAGCAAATGCGGCCACAGGGTCGAATCCGGCAGCAGGTTCGCCATTGCGACGCCTTCCTGCCGCATCACCCCGGCCTGCTGCGGCGATACGCCATGCCGCGTTACCGCAGCACCTGTTCCATCTTCTGCCAGCGTGATTTGACCATACTCGGAAATATCAATACGCAGTGACTTTCCGCCCTTGATCAGAACGCGAATTGCCAAAATCGGCACTGCGAACAGCGGCAGCGCCAGCAGCAGGCGCAAGGTCGGGGAAAGGGAGATGCCTATGCCCAGCGTCAGGACCACAGCAATGCCGAGTACTCCCAGGTGCAGCGCCAGCATCAGCCGGGTCAGCATGCGGGACGGCTGGACGACGGCGGAAACCGCGATGGACATGGGGAGGAAAAAAATCCCGCGCTGCCAGGCGGCAGCAGCGGGATGGCTCGATCAGGCCTTGCCGAACACCAGCGTGCCGTTGGTGCCGCCGAAGCCGAAGGAATTTTTCACGGCGACATCGATCTTCATGGGACGCGCGGCATTGGCGCAGTAGTCCAGGTCGCAGGCGGGATCCTGGTTGAAGATATTGATGGTCGGCGGCGACAACTGCTTGTGCACAGCCAGCACCGTGAAGACCGATTCCAGGCCGCCGGCGCCGCCCAGCAGGTGGCCGGTCATCGACTTGGTGGAATTGACCACGACCTTCTTGGCATGGTCGCCCAGGGCACGCTTGATGGCGACCGTTTCGGCGATATCACCCAGCGGCGTCGAAGTGCCGTGCGCATTGACGTAATTGACCTGGTCGCCATTGACGCCGGCATTACGCAGCGCGGCGACCATGCAGCGGCGCGCGCCGTCGCCGTCTTCCAGCGGCGCGGTCATGTGATGCGCGTCGGCGCTCATGCCGAAGCCCAGCAATTCCGCGTAAATCTTGGCGCCGCGCGCCTTGGCATGCTCGTACTCCTCCAGCACCATCACGCCAGCGCCTTCGCCCAGCACGAAGCCGTCGCGGTCCTTGTCCCACGGCCGCGATGCGGTGGCCGGATCATCGTTGCGCGACGATAGTGCGCGCGCAGCGGCAAAACCACCCAGGCCCAGCGGCGAGATGGTGGATTCCGAGCCGCCGGCAATCATGATGTCGGCGTCGCCGTGTTCGATCAGGCGGCCTGCTGCACCGATGCAATGCAGACCCGTGGTGCAGGCCGTGACGATGGCCAGGTTCGGGCCCTTGAGCCCGTACTTGATCGACAGGTGGCCGGAGATCATGTTGATGATCGAAGCCGGCACGAAGAAAGGAGAAATGCGGCGCGGACCGCGCTTTTCCAGCTCGGCATGCGTTTCCTCGATCATCGGCAAACCGCCGATGCCGGAACCGACGATGACGCCGATGCGCTCGGCATTGGCTTCCGTGACTTCCAGGCCGCTGTCCTGGAAAGCCTGGATGCCAGCCGCCATGCCGTAGTGGATAAAGGTATCCATGGTGCGGGCTTCCTTGCTCGACAGATAATCGTCGACATTGAAGCCCTTCACCTCGCCGGCAAAGTGCGTGGAAAAAGGCGTGGCGTCAAACCGGGTGATGGTGGCGATGCCAGACTTGCCTTCAATCAATGCACCCCATGCATCGGTGACGGTATTGCCCACCGGTGAGATGCACCCCAGGCCGGTAACGACTACCCGGCGGCGTTGACGCGAGCTGCTCAAACGTTTCTCCTTGCAATACGAATGACGATTTAGGCCTTGACGTGGGCCTTGGCGTAGTCGATCGCTTGCTGCACGGTGGTGATCTTTTCAGCTTGCTCGTCCGGGATTTCCATTTCGAATTCGTCTTCGAGCGCCATCACCAGTTCCACGGTGTCGAGCGAATCAGCGCCGAGATCGTCGACGAACGAGGACTCGGTCTTGATGTCGGCTTCGGCGACACCCAGTTGTTCAGCGACGATTTTCTTAACGCGTTGTTCGATATCGGACATGTTATATAGCTCCAGAGGTTTTACAGAAAGTGCGCGCATTTTATCAGGTTTGCGCTTTGAAAAATCACTTTTAGCTATTTTCAGAATATTCCTAAAAAATCGGCTAAAAGTCCCAAAAATTCATCAACTCATGTACATGCCGCCATTGACGTGCAGCGTCGTGCCGGTGATATAACCTGCCTGCGGTGATGCCAGGAAGGCCGTAGCGGCGGCGATATCTTCCGGCTGGCCCAGGCGGCCCAGCGGAATCTGCTGCTGCAGTGCAGCGATCTGCTCCTGGCTCAGCACCTTCGTCATGTCGGTATCGATGAAGCCCGGCGCAATGCAGTTGACGGTAATGTTGCGGCTGCCGATCTCGCGCGCCAGCGCGCGGCTCATGCCGGCCACGCCCGCCTTTGCGGCAGCATAGTTCATCTGGCCGGGATTGCCGGCGGAACCCACCACGGAAGTGATGTTGATGATGCGTCCTTGCCTGGCTTTCATCATGCCGCGCAGCACCGCGCGCGACAGGCGGCCGACCGCAGTCAGGTTGGTGGCGATGACGGCATCCCACTCCTCATCCTTCATGCGCATGGCCAACTGGTCTTGCGTAATGCCGGCATTGTTGACGAGGATGGTGACGGCGCCGAATTCTTTCTGGATATCGTCCATCAGCGCATTACTGGCGGCTGCGTCGTTGACGTTCAGGACCGCGCCCTTGCCGGCATCCGCACCGATTTCCGCCAGGTAGGCAGAAATCGCCGCGGCGCCCGCTTCGGAAGTGGCGGTGCCGATTACCCTGGCGCCCTGGCGTGCCAGTTCGCGGGCGATGGCCTGGCCGATGCCGCGCGACGCGCCGGTTACCAGGGCGACTTGATTGAGCAGGGGTTGTGCAGTCACTTCGAGAGCTCCAGTACTTTTTCGAGGGTGGCCTGGTCGAACATGGCTTCACCGATGAGATCGCCATTGATGCGCTTGGTCAATCCCGCCAGCACCTTGCCGGGGCCGCATTCGACGACATGGGTAATGCCGCTGGTCGCCATCTGCTGCACGGTTTCCACCCAGCGTACCGGGCTCGCCGCCTGGCGCACCAGCGCATCCTTGATGCCTGCGGGGTCGGTGACGATGGCAACGTCGACGTTGTTAATCAATGGAATCTGCGGCGCCGAGAAAGTCACGCCGGCCATGTATTCGCGCAAGCGATCCGATGCCGGTTTCAGCAGCGAAGAATGGAAAGGCGCCGACACCGGCAACGGCAAGGCGCGCTTGGCGCCCTTGTCCTTGGCAACCTGGCAGGCGCGCTCGACGGCTTCCTTGTGGCCGGCGATCACCACCTGTGCCGGCGCATTGAAATTGACAGGCTCCACTACCTGACCCTGCGCTGCTTCCGTGCAAACCGCGCGCACGTCATCATCGGACAGGCCGAGGATGGCAGCCATGCCGCCCTGCCCGACCGGCACAGCCTCCTGCATGGCCTGAGCGCGGAAACGCACCAGCGGCACAGCATCCCTGAAAGCGATCACGCCAGCAGCCACCAGCGCGGAATATTCACCGAGGCTGTGACCTGCCACCACAGTCGGCACAGCGCCGCCCGCAGCGATCCAGGCGCGATAAATCGCTACCGCCGCCGTCAGCATCACCGGCTGGGTGTTCGTGGTCAGGTCCAGGTCTTCCTTGGGACCTTCGGCAATCAGCTTGCCCAGGTCAAACTGCAAGGCATCCGAAGCTTCGGCAATGGTCTGCGCCACCGCCGCATTGCCGGCAAAGCCGTTCAGCATGCCCACAGCCTGCGAACCCTGGCCGGGAAATACAAAGGCGAAATTACTCATAATCTATTTAAATCTATTTAGGGTCAGAGTCATTTTATTCAACTGAGGACAGAGTACCGCTGCGCTTAACTCTGCCCCCAAGTAATCATTACATTTTCGCCAGCACCGCGCCCCAGGTGAAGCCGCCACCGACGCCTTCCATCATCACGGTCTGGCCGGGCTGGATGCGGCCGTCGCGCACTGCCTGGTCGAGCGCCAGCGGTATCGATGCTGCCGAAGTATTGCCATGCTGGTCTACCGTCACCACCATTTTCTCCAGCGGCAAGCCGAGTTTTTTGGCGGTGCTCTGCATGATGCGGATGTTGGCCTGGTGCGGAATCAGCCAGTCAATCTGCGAGGATTCCATGCCGGCCATTTCCAGCACTTCGCCGGCAACTTTTTCCAGCACGGACACTGCCAGCTTGAATACCGCCTGACCATCCATTTGCAGGAAGGCGCTGCCTTCCAGCACCCCGCCGCTGGGCTTGCCCGGCACGCACAGGATGTCGGCATGGCGGCCGTCGGCATGCAATTTCGTCGCCAGGATGCCCGGCTCGCTGGAAGCGGCAAGCACGACGGCGCCTGCGCCGTCGCCGAACAGCACGCAAGTGGTGCGATCATCGAAATTCAGGATGCGCGAAAACACTTCCGCGCCGATCACAAGCACCTTCTTGTTGGCGCCGGACTTGATGAAACTGTCGGCAATCGACACGGCATAGGCAAAGCCGCTGCAGACTGCCTGCACGTCGAATGCGCCGCAGTGACTGGTGATGCCGAGCTTGCGCTGCACCACGCAGGCCGTGCTCGGAAAGCCGCCGAAGTAATCCGGCGTGGATGTCGCCAGGATGATCAGGTCGATATCGTCCGGCTGCAGGCCGGCAGCGTCCAGCGCGCGCTTCGCCGCCTCCACCGCCAGGTCGCTGGATTGCACGTCGGGCTCGGCAAAATGGCGCGCGGAGATGCCGCTGCGCGAGACGATCCATTCATCGGAAGTCTCGATGCCCTTTTCCGCCAGTTGCGCCGCCAGGTCGTGATTGGTCACGCGCCGCGGCGGCAGGTAACTGCCGGTGCCGATGATTTTGCTGTACTGGCTCATATGGTGTCTGATTGGATAGGTGCAGAAATGGCGTCGACTGCCGCCGGCTCGGACTGAGGCATCAAGGCGGCGATGCTGGCGGCGATGCGCGACAGCACATCGTTTTTGGCCGCATCGTAAGCGCGCCGGATTGCCCATTCATAGGCATAGGCATCTGCGCCGCCGTGGCTCTTGAACACCAGGCCGCGCAGGCCCAGCAGGCTGGCGCCATTATAGCGCGAGGGATTCATGCGCTTGGAAATCGTCTTCAGGGCGCCGCGGGCGATGAGCGCGCCCAGCATGTTGAGCGGACTGCTCTTGAACTCGGCGGTCAGCACCACCTTGAAGAAACGTCCCAGTCCCTCGGATGCCTTCAGCACGACATTGCCGACAAATCCGTCGCACACCACGATATCGGTGGTGCCCTTGAAGATATCGTTGCCTTCGACGTTGCCGTAGAAGTTCAGCACGCCGCGCGCATGCTCGGCGCGCAGCAGCTGCGCAGTCTGCTTGACGACCTCGTTACCCTTGATGTCTTCTTCGCCGACATTGAGCAGGCCCACCGTCGGCTTCGGCCGCCCCTCGGCGGCAGCCACCAGCGCAGAACCCATCATGGCGAACTGATGCAGGTGCAGCGGCTCGCAATCGACATTGGCGCCGAGGTCGAGCATGTAAGTGGGCTTGTCCTGCTGATTGGGGATCAGGGTGCAGATGGCCGGCCGGTCGACGCCGGCGAGCGTCTTGAGGATATACCGCGAAATTGCCATCAGCGCGCCGGTATTGCCGGCGGAGACGCAAGCCTGCGCCTTACCGTCCTTGACCAGGGTAATGGCCACGCGCATCGACGAATCCTTCTTGCGCCGCAGAGCGACTTCGACAGGATCGTCCATGGTGACGATTTCTTCGGCATGCAGGACAGAAAGGCGGGGATGGTCGGCGGCGCGGTGCTTTTTCAGCTCCGCGCGTATGACCTCTTCGCGGCCGACCAGGATGAGTTCGGCGTCCTGCTGGCGATTGACAAATGAAATGGCCGCAGGCACGGTGACCGCACAGCCATGGTCTCCGCCCATGCAGTCGATGGATATTTTAATTGTCATTGCTTGGATTCTGGCGCCGCGCAGTCACAGGCAGGACCAGATTTGTGCGCGATGCAAAATGACGCGAAGTGCGATTGCAAACAAAAACAGCGGCGCCCGCCCGTACTGCGCACTGCGCCGCTCTTGCATCCCGCAACAACGAGGATTACTCGTCGTTCTTGGTCTTCAGAACCTTGCGGCCACGGTAGTAGCCGTTCGGGCTGATGTGGTGACGCAGATGCGTTTCGCCGGTGGTCGGCTCGACTGCCAGGTTCGGCGCGGTCAGGTGATCGTGCGAACGATGCATGCCGCGCTTGGACGGGGATTTTTTATTCTGTTGAACAGCCATGATAACTCCTAAACCTAAGATTCCAAAATTTTAACACAACCCAAACGCAAACTCACCGTTTTCCGGGAAATCCGCATGTTCCTTACCACCCACTACCGCTTCAGATTCTTCAGCACCGCGAAGGGCGATGGCGCCTTGTCTTCCTGCGCACCTTCCAGCGACGATTGCTGCGACGGACAGACATCGTGCCGCGGCGATACCGGCAGCGCCAGCAGCGCCTCGTCTTCGACCAGCTCGCTTACACTGAACTGGCGCGAAGCCGCCACCACTTCCAGCGCATCGTCGTCCAGCGACGCCTCCAGCTCGTCGGCGCCGGCTTCGTCGTGTGCCAGCACCAGCACTGCACGCGCATCGATCGCAAACGCATACGGTGTCAGGCAGCGCTGACACCGCAGCATTACCGTGCCGGCAACCGCCAGCGTCAGTTGCGGGTGCCCCTGCGGATGACGCCCGCCGGACAAGGACCAGCGCACCATTCCTGCAGGATCCACGGCCTCGGCAACGAGCCGCGGCATATCCGCAACCGAAAATTCACCTTCTCGGGTCTCCCCGAGCCGGCAAAATTCAAACGCATCGATCAGAATCGCTTCCATAGGTCAGCCGCACCTGGAAAACCTGCGATAATAACAGTGTTTTCCTTTATTCGTCAAAGTCTTAGCGCAAATCCAGGGACAATTTCATGTCCATCCCGCTCGGACAAGAGCCAACATGACAAATTCATCACAAATTTCGCCATTTCACCGCCTGATTCTCGGTTCCAGCTCACCTTACCGGCAGGAATTACTTGCCCGGCTGGGCCTGCCTTTTCAAGTGTCCAAGCCGGACCTCGACGAATCTCCGCGCGCCGGCGAATCGCCGGAAGCCACGGCGCTGCGCCTCGCCCGGGAAAAGGCACAGGCGGTTGCACGACAACACGCCGATAGCCTGGTGATCGGCTCAGACCAGGTAGCCACCCTCGACGGCATGCAAATCGGCAAGCCTGGCAGCCACGACAAGGCGCTGCGCCAGTTGCAGACCATGCGCGGGCGGCGGGTCGTCTTCCATACCGCGCTGTGCCTGCTGGATGGCCGCACCGGCGCCGATACATCGGCAGATGCGAATGACGCCGCGGGCGAACGCATCACCGGCAACGTGCAGCTTGCCTGCGTGCCGACGTTCGTCACCTTCCGCGACCTGGCCGATGCCGAGCTGGATGCCTACCTGCGCATCGAGCAGCCTTACGATTGCGCCGGCAGCGCCAAGAACGAAGGCCTGGGCATTGCCCTGCTGGAAAAGATCGAAAGTGAAGACCCCACCGCCCTCACCGGCTTGCCGCTGATCGCCCTGACCACCATGCTGCGCCGTGCCGGCGTGGCCTTTTTCCACGCATGACAACATGGCCGGCACCCTTTTCCTGGTACCCAACACCCTCGGCCCTGCCGTCGTCGGCAGCACCGATCCGCTGGCAGCGCTGATCCCGGCGCAAGTGCAGGCCATCACCGCGAACCTGGGGTATTTCATTGCCGAAAACGCCAAGACGGCGCGCGCCTTCCTCAAGCTGGTCGCGCTGCAGCATCCGCTGGCAAAGCCGCTCCAGGAAATCCGCATTGCCGAACTGAATGTGAATACTGCGGAAAATGCGCTGCCGGGGTTGCTGCAACCGCTGCTGGAGGGGCAGGATGCCGGACTGATATCGGAAGCGGGCGTGCCGGCGGTGGCCGATCCGGGCGCCGACCTGGTGCGCCTGGCCCATGCGCACGGCATTTGCGTGCGACCGCTGGTAGGGCCGTCGTCGCTGCTGCTGGCGGTGATGGCCAGCGGCCTCAACGGCCAGAGTTTCGCTTTTAACGGTTACCTGCCGGTCGATGCCGGCCAGCGCGCCAGGCAGTTGCGCATGCTGGAGGAGCGCTCGCGCAAGGAGCGCCAGACCCAGCTGTTCATCGAGACGCCGTATCGCAATGCCGCCCTGCTGGCGACGCTGGCCGATGCCTGCCAGCCGGGCACGCTGCTGTGCGTGGCCAGCGACCTCAGCCTGGCGACGGAATCCATCGTCACGCAGACGGCCGGTGCCTGGAAAAAGCAGCTTGGCGCCGGCAAGGCGCCGGATATGCACAAGCGCCCCACCGTGTTTTTGCTGCTGGGCCAGTAGCCGCACCGGCAGCCGCAACGCCGGTTATTGCAGGCGCGGGCGGGCGCCGCCCCAGAACGATTCCCACGCGCCGGCGCCCACCGCGGCGCCGAATTTCTTCAATACGCGCTCGGACAGGTTTTCCTGCTGGGTGTAATCAACGATATCCTCGGCTTTCAGCTCATCGCGAGCGACACTGTCGACCGTGCCGAAACCGTCCGCCAGGCCCATTTCCACCGCCTTGCTGCCGGTCCAGAACAAGCCGGAGAAGGTTTCCGGCGTTTCCTTCAGGCGGTCGCCGCGGCCTTCACGCACGACATCGATGAACTGCTGGTGAATGTCGGCCAGCATTTCCCTTGCATACTTTTCGTGCGCTTCGTTCTGCGGACTGAAAGGATCGAGGAAGCCCTTGTTCTCGCCCGCAGTCAGCAGGCGACGCTCGACGCCGACCTTGTCCATCAGGCCGGTGAAGCCGAAGCCGTCCATCAGCACGCCGATCGAACCGACGATGCTGGCCTTGTTGACGTAAATCTTGTCGGCTGCGGCGGCAATGTAATAGCCGCCGGAAGCGCACATTTCATCAACCACCACGTATAGCGGCTTGTTCGGATATTCGGCGCGCAGGCGACGGATCTCGTCATTGATGATGCCGGCCTGGACCGGGCTGCCGCCGGGGCTGTTGATGCGCAGGATCACGCCTACCGAACCGGCGTCGGCAAACGCCCGATTCAGCGCGGGAATCACCGAATCGGCATCGCCGCTGCCGCCCCCGGTGACGATGACGCCCTCGATTTCCACCAGCGCGGTATGCTTGCCGCTACTGGCCTCGGCGCTGTCGGCGCCCATGCCGAAGGCGCGCCAGAGCACGGCGATGACGATGGCCAGCATCACCAGCCGGAAAAAAATGTTCCAGCGGCGGCGCGCGCGCTGCTCGCGCAGTGCGGCAAATGCCAGATTTTCCAGGACTTCGCGCTCCCAGCCTTCCTTGCGCCGACCGTCGTTGGCCGCCGCGGATGCCTTGCCCGGAATATTGTCGTTTTCGTTATTCGTATTCATTTATTTTGTCCTGGTAGTATCGTCTTCGTTGCTTCTATCGTTCTGCCCCTGCATTCCTAAGCCCTTGCCGGGGTCAGGTATTCGTCCGGCGTCCAGTATACCTGCCCGTCCTGCTCGACCATCCCGATCGGCCGCAATTTGCCGCCGCGGCAAGGCCCACCGACGCACTGGCCGGACTCCGGCAGGTACACAGCCCCGTGCGTGGAGCACATCAGGTACAGACCGCTGGATTCGAAGAATTCGCCCTCGTTCCAGTCCAGTTCGATCGGCACATGCGCGCAACGGTTGAGGTAGCCGCGCACCTGGCCCTCGAAGCGCACGACGAAGCCGGTGGCATCCTCACCGCCGGCAGTCAGCATGAAGCGCACGCCCTTGCCGCCTTCGAGCAAGGCGCCGGATTCGCAAACCGGGATCAGATCAGCCATGCCTGCCTCCTTCAAGCGTTCTCGCGCAGCCACGCGTGCAGCGCCGGCACCGAATCGGCGGAATGCAGCGGCGCCAGCGCGCGCAGTTGTTCCGCCGGATGCGCGCCGTAATGCACCGCGATGCCGGCGGCACCGGCATTGATCGCCATTTGCAAATCATGCGTGGTGTCGCCGATCATGACCGTGCGCGCCATATCCTGCCCCAGTTCGCGCGTAATTTCATTGAGCATGGCCGGATGCGGTTTGGAAAACGTCTCGTCCGCGCAACGGGTCGTATCGAAAAAAGACATCAGCTCCGCGGCATGCAGGGCGCGCGTCAGCCCCACCCTGCTCTTGCCGGTCGCCACGGCCAGGAAATAGCCTTGCTGCGACAGGTCGGCCAGCATCTCGCGCACGCCATCGAACAGGGTCAGCTCATGGTCCTGGCTGAGATAATGGTAACGGTAGCGCTCCACCATGCGCGGATAATGCTGCGGCTCCAGGCCGGGCACCACTGCCTGCAGCGCTTCCGGCAGCGCCAGGCCGATCACGTAGGCCGCGGCTTCACGATCGGGCACGGGCAGACCGAGGTCGCGCGCGGCCGCCTGGATGCACTTGACGATAGTGCCCGTGCTGTCCATCAGGGTCCCGTCCCAGTCGAACACGACCAGATCGAACTGTCTTCTTGCCATATATTCCGGCAGTGAACTGCCTATCCTTTCTCGATGGTTGCGCCCGCCTGCCGCTACTCTGCCGCCTGAGGTTCGAGGCTGCTCAGAAAAACCGTGCATTCGGCCGGCAAGGGCGCGTTCAGGCGCACTTCCTTGCCGCTGTGCGGATGCACGAAGGTGATCTGGTGCGCATGCAGGAACATGCGCCTGAGCGGGCGGCGCTTGCCGTCTGCCTTCTGCAGCGCGCGGTTCAGGGCGAAATCGCCATACTTGTCGTCGCCCAGGATCGGAAAGCCGCTGGCGGCAAGGTGCACGCGGATCTGGTGCGTGCGGCCCGTTTTCAGCTCCGCTTCCAGCAGCGCGTACGTGCCGCAGGTGCGCAGCAGCTGGAATACCGTATGCGAAGCCTGGCCATCGGCCTGCACCCGCACGCGCCGCTCGCCGTCCGGCGTGGTGTACTTGAACAGAGGCAGCTTGACATGCTGGCGCCGGTTTTTCCATTCGCCCTGCACCATCGCCAGGTAGCGCTTGTCCAGCGCGCCTTCGCGGATCTGTTCATGCAGGTTGGTCAGCGCCGTGCGTTTTTTTGCCAGCAGCAGGATGCCGGAAGTTTCGCGGTCCAGCCGGTGCACCAGTTCGAGAAATTTCGCCTGCGGCCGCGCCGCCCGCAATTGCTCGATGACGCCGTGGCTGACGCCGGAACCGCCATGCACCGCCACGCCCGCGGGCTTGTCGATCACCAGCATGTAGTCGTCTTCCAGCAGGATGGGGAACTCGACCGCGGGTGCAGCGCTTGCCGTTTTTTCCGCCATGCGCAGCGGCGGCACGCGCACCACGTCGCCGGCCGCCAGCCGGTAGGTCTGGTCGATGCGCCCCTTGTTGACACGCACTTCGCCGGAACGCAAGACCCGGTAGATATGACTTTTGGGCACGCCCTTGCAAGTCTTGACCAGGAAATTGTCGATGCGCTGACCGGCCTCGTCTTCGCCGATCGTCAGGAATTGCACTTGCGGCAAGGCCGACGACGCGGAAGCATGCGCACGGCTATCGGCCGCCTTGCCGGGATTTCTCGCCAAATCTTTCATTCTGCTTAATAATTTCTCTTAAACCAACATGCGTTACATGCAACAACTGACTGCCCACTTAAAGGAAGCATTCTAACAGGGCACGCATATCGGCTTCAGGCAATTGCAATGAATGAAAACGGTCTAGAGGACTTCAATGAAACAACTACTGTTTGAAAGCCAGCCAGAGGGAAAGTTGCATGTAATCATTATCGATGGCAAAGAACGCCGCGAAATCCTTTATGAGGATACTGAGGCGACGCCGTCACGCAAACTGAATATTTACAAGGGCGTAGTTAGCCGCATCGAGCTATCTCAGGCAGGCTGTTTTGTTGATATTGCAGAAGAGCAACATGGTTTTCTGCCGTTTTGCGAACTGACTTCAGCCAGCAAACAGCTGCGCGAGGGCCAGGAACTCGTGGTGCAGGTCAAAGAAGATGCGAAGGCGGACGAAAATATCCTGCTTACCGAGCGTATTCTGCTGGTTGGCCAATATCTTAGCTTGACGCCGGCTACGCTTGTCGACAAACCGGGCAAGTTTCCGGAAAAAATTGATTGGCAGGAACAACAACTGCTGAACAATTTGAAAATCCCCACAAACGTAAAAATACGTGTGCGTCCACCGGTTTTGAGCGGATCCCTCGATGCGCTCCGCTGGGATTTGATCTATTTGACGCAGTTATGGGCCGCTATTGAAGAGATCAGCAATTCGGCCTGGGGCGCGTTCCTGATTTACGAGGAATCCGCGCCAGTGAGCCGCGCCATTCGTGATTACTTAAAGCCTGACATCACGGAAATCATTGTCAATGATAGAGTGCTGCATGAAGAAGTGGAACAGTATCTGTTGCATGTGATGCCTGAGATGGCACAACGGTTGCAGCTAAACGACCCGGTCTATCTCGGCCTTGTTACCGCAGCTACTGCGCAACCTGCAATTGCGGGCACGACGCTGTTTTCACGCCTGAAAAAAATGTTTTCAAGATGACATGTGGCAAGGCTGACAAGAACAGGAAGTGTGCCCGAATCTGGCTATGCCAGAAAATTTCGCTAAGTCCTTCATTTTGAATATATAATCTTTTCGCGCCAGGCATAACCCGGCGCAAACAAGTGCAAGAATAACAAGACCATTCTGCACGGAGGCAAACCCATCGGCCTCGCCAGTGGCAAATTCGATGAAAAGCAGTGTATGCACATCGTCGTGCTTATCGGGGTTGCACCGTCGTTGCAATCAGATGACGCGCAGCGATGCTGGATATGATTGCCCGGATAGATAAGATAATGCCGGCGAGACCGCCTTCAGGACAGGGCTCGCTGGTTGGCAGTATTGCAGCCGGTTGGCCATTTGCGAACCGGTGCGTCGCCAGGATGCTGGCAAACCTGGCCGCCGGTGTCGTCGTAATTTCGATGCACCCGGTCCGCCCGGCATCCGTCAATGCATGCAATGCTGCCTGCGCCCCGTTGCGACATGCGCGTAATTTCTGCGCCGCCGCACGCCAAGGCAATTCTCTCCCCCGGGTGTTCCCGTCCGCGCATACATCCCAGTAGTTTTGTAGGCTGTCTGCAAGCGGCGTCTGTCGTTATTTCGGAAATGCACAAACCAACCGGCATGCATGCCGTGCCTGTCCCGGCATCTGCTCCAGCGCTTTGCGCCGGATGCCCGGACAACACGCCCATGTCGGTTTCACGTGGCCGTTTCCGCAGGCCGGCCGGCGCAGGCCGACGGCAGCCTTCATGCGACCTTCGGGTCAGGAGCATAACAATATGAAACGAATGTTATTTAATGCCACGCAAGAGGAAGAACTGCGCGTGGCAATCGTCGATGGACAAAAACTCATCGACATCGACATCGAGGCAACCGGCCGCGAACAACGCAAGTCGAATATCTACAAGGGCATCATCACCCGCATCGAGCCCTCGCTGGAAGCCTGCTTCGTCAATTACGGCGAAGATCGCCACGGCTTTTTGCCGTTCAAGGAAGTAGCGCGCAGTTACTTCAAGGAAGGCATCGATGTCCGTAACGCCTCGATCAAGGAAGCGCTGCACGAAGGCCAGGAAATCATGGTCCAGGTGGAAAAGGAAGAGCGCGGCAACAAGGGGGCGGCGCTCACCTCCTTCATTTCGCTGGCCGGCCGCTACCTGGTGCTGATGCCCAACAATCCGCGCGGCGGCGGCGTGTCGCGCCGGGTCGAAGGCGAAGACCGCCAGGAACTGCGCGAAACCATGGACAAGCTGAACCTGCCTTCCGGCATGTCGGTCATTGCCCGCACTGCCGGCATCGGTCGCAACGTCGAAGAGCTGCAGTGGGACCTGGATTACCTGATGCAGCTCTGGACCGCCATCGAAGGCGCTGGCAAGTCTGAAAAGGGCGCCTTCCTGATTTACCAGGAATCCTCGCTGGTGATTCGCGCCATCCGCGACTACTTCCAGCCGGATATCGGCGAAATCCTGATCGACACTGACGAGATCTACGAGCAGGCGCACCAGTTCATGGCGCACGTGATGCCGGACATGATGCATCGGGTCAAGCATTATAAGGACGACGTGCCGCTGTTTTCGCGTTTCCAGATCGAACATCAGATCGAAACCGCTTATTCGCGTACCGTGCCGCTGCCGTCGGGCGGCGCCATCGTGATCGACCACACCGAAGCGCTGGTTTCGGTAGACGTCAACTCCGCGCGTGCCACGCGCGGCAGCGATATCGAAACCACCGCCTTCAACACCAATCTGGAAGCTGCAGAAGAAGTAGCGCGTCAGTTGCGCCTGCGCGACCTTGGCGGCCTGATCGTGATCGACTTTATCGACATGGAAAACGCGCGCAACCAGCGCGAAGTCGAAAGCCGCCTCAAGGATGCGCTGCACCACGACCGCGCGCGCGTCCAGATGGGCAAGATTTCCCGATTCGGCCTGATGGAGCTGTCTCGCCAGCGCCTGCGTCCGTCACTGTCCGAGGGCAGTCACGTCACCTGCCCGCGCTGCAACGGCACCGGCCACATCCGCGACACGGAATCGTCCGCCCTGCAAATCCTGCGCATCATTCAGGAAGAAGCGATGAAGGAAAACTCGGCGGCGATCCACGTGCAAGCGCCAGTCGACGTCACTGCCTTCCTGCTCAATGAAAAGCGTGGCGAGATCCTCGGCATCGAGACGCGGCATAAGGTAGACGTGGTGCTGATTCCTAACAAGCATCTGGAAACACCGCATTACAAGATGGAACGGGTCAAGAGCGAAGATCCGCGTCTGGACGACAAGCCGGCCAGCTACACGATCGCCGAAGAGCCCGATACCGACGTCGGCTACAGCCGTCGCCAGAAGGAAGACATCAAGCCGCGCCAGGAAGCCAAGGTCAAGGGCATCACTCCGGCGCAACCGGCGCCCGTGGTCGAACGCAAGCCGGAAGCAGCTGCGCCGGCAGCCCAGCCGGCAATCCTGTCGGGCGAACCTGGCATTCTGGGCAAGCTGTTCGGCTTCTTCTTCAGGAAACCCGAGGCGACGCCGACACCCGCCGCTGCACCTGCAGCCGCAAAGCCGGAACAGGCACGCGAGCGCGGCGGCCGTAATCAACGCGGCCGCGGCCGCGGCGGCCGTGGCGCGCGCGGCGATGAACAAGGTGCGCAGGGCCAGCGTAACGAGCAACGCCAGGAAGGCGGCAAGCAAAGCCAGGGCGAGGCCGCTGCGCCCGCCCCCGCGGCACGCCAGCCGCGTCAGCCGCGCGAAGGCCAGGAAGGCCGCCGCGAGCGCGGTGAACGCGCAGAACGCCCCGAGCAACAGCGCACCGAGCGCCCGGAACGTGCAGAACGTCCTGAGCGCACGGAACGCCCCGAGCGCGGCGAACGCCAGCAGCGCAGCCGTGAGGGACGCGAAGAGCGCAAGGAAACCGCGGTGCGCGCCGAAGAAACGCTAACCGAAGCAGCCGCATTGCCGCTGGTGGCCGCGGCGCCGCAAGTGCCGGCGAACATCGAGGCAACCGGCGCTGACCAGGATGAGGCACAACTCGCCGCGGGCGAGCCCGATGCCGAAAACGGCGAGCAGAGCGAAGAGCAGCGCCGCCGCCGCCGTCGTCGCGGTGGCCGCAACCGCAATCGCCGCGAGCGCGAAGGCACTGAAGGCGCCGAGAGCATCGAAGGCGCAGAAGCGGACGCTGCAGGCGCCGCCGATGCAGCCGAGGCAGGTGAAAGCGCCGGCCAGGAACAAACCGAAGCAGCGCCGTTGCGCCGCGAAAGCGCGCCGGTCGCAGCAGAAGCCGTTTCTGCAGAAGCCGCCACCGTGGAAGCAGTCTCCGTGGCGACGTTTGCCCCGGAAGCCGCCTCGGCAGCCCCTGTCGCGCCGGTCGAACAGCCAGTTTCCTCACCGGCTACGCCCGTCGATGCACCGGCGCAGATCACGCTACCGCTTGAAGCTGCGGAAGCTGCGGAAGCTGCAGTCGCGCCAGCAATGTCGGCACCAGCCCCGAGCGCGCCGGTTGCGCCCGTGCAGCCCGCACCCGTACGGGCTGCCGAGGCGAAGGTCGCTGCGGCGCCCACCCCGGCGCCTGCAGCAACGGCAACAGCCGAGGCCATGGTCGCCCCGGCGCCGATGCCGCTCGACGACTTGCGCGGCATTCTCGGCGCAGCCGGCTTGACGCTCGCCAGCACCGATCCGGAAAAGCTGCGCGCAGCCCAGGAAGCCGCTGCACGCGTGGTGCCGACGGTACGCGTGCCGCGCGAACGCAAGCCGCTGCCGCCGCTATCGACCGAGCCGCTGGAGCAGGTCGAAACCCGGCGCTGATCAAGCGCATGAGAAAGAGGAGCTGCGGCTCCTCTTTTTTTGCCATGCAACACCCTGGAATAGCATGACGCTGTCCTGATGATCTTTCCGGATCGTGGTATCTTGTCATCCATGAGACCTTGGGCCATCAGACTGCCCATGTCATCCCGCTGTTAGCGAAATATCAGCATGCCTGACAAATTCATCCCTGTCGCCGACCTTCGCAACCGCCAGCCGGCTGCGCACATTCCGGCCTCTTTGCCGGCGCCGGCCGGAACCATTGCCGATAGCCTGGGGCGCACCTTGCGCGACCTGCGCATTTCGGTGACCGACCGCTGCAACTTCCGCTGCGTGTACTGCATGCCCAAGGAAGTGTTCGGTAAGGACTATCCCTATCTGCCGCAAAGTGGCCTGCTCACGTTCGAGGAAATTACCCGCGTCGCTGCGCTGTTCGTTGCGCATGGCGTCGAAAAAATACGCCTTACCGGCGGCGAACCGCTGCTGCGCAAGAACATAGAAAAGCTGGTGGAAATGCTGGCAGCGATCAGAACGCCGGACGGGCGCCCGCTCGACCTGACGCTGACCACCAATGCCTCGCTGCTTGCGAAAAAGGCCGAGGCACTGAAAGCTGCCGGCCTCCGTCGCGTCAGCGTGTCGCTCGATTCGCTCGACGACGCCACTTTCCGGCGCATGAACGACGTCGACTTCCCGGTGGCCGAAGTCCTGGCCGGCATCGACGCAGCCATGCGCGCCGGCCTCGGTCCGGTGAAGATCAACATGGTGGTCAAGAAAGGCGTCAACGATGCGGACATCGTGCCGATGGCGCGGCACTTTCACGGCAGCGGCGCGATCGTACGCTTTATCGAGTTCATGGATGTCGGCGCCAGCAACGGCTGGAAAATGGAAGAAGTGCTGCCATCGTCGGAAGTCGTGCGCCGCATCGGCGAAATCCTGCCCCTGGAGCCGGTTTCTCCGAGTCACGCCGGCGAAACGGCGGAGCGCTGGCGCTACCTGGATGGCGGCGGCGAGATCGGCGCGATTTCCAGCGTCACGCGCGCCTTTTGCCGGGACTGCACCCGTGCGCGCCTTTCTACCGAAGGCAAGGTGTATACCTGCCTGTTCGCCAGCCGGGGACACGATTTGCGCGCACTGCTGCGCAACGGCCATGGCGATGCCGAAATTTCCGGCGCCATTGCCCACTTGTGGCAACAACGCGACGATCGCTATTCCGAGCTGCGCGCGCTCCAGCCGGGCGGTCAGCCGCAGCAAGGACGCAAGATCGAGATGTCCTATATCGGCGGCTGAGCGGCGCCTGAATCCACCCGGGCAGGCCCGCCGTGTCTCAGCAACGCGCGCAACTGGTTCAGTAATTCTTCCGAATCCACAGGTTTGGAAGCATACGCCGAGGCGCCTGCCTGAAGACATTTTTCCTGGTCGCCCTTCATGGCCTTGGCCGTCAGCGCAATGATCGGCAAATCCCTGAAGCGGGGATTGTCGCGAATCCTGCGCATGGTTTCGTAGCCATCCATTTGCGGCATCATGATGTCCATGAGGACGATGTCGATACTGGCGGCGTCATCCAGGCAGGCAATCGCTTCCTCGCCGCTCTCTGCGGTTACCACCGTCATGCCACAGTTTTCCAGCAGGCCGGTGAGCGCAAACAGGTTGCGCACATCGTCATCGACGATCAGCGCCTTGCTGCCCGCTAGATTTGCCTCGATCTCGGCTTGCCGCAATTCCGGCGTATCGCCTTCTCCGTTCGCAAGCAGCATCCCGGGGGGCGGCCGTGCCATGCTGCTCGAGATTTTCGTGAATACCTGCGCCAGGGCGTCGGTATCAGCCGGCTTTGGCGTATAGCTGGCAACGCCATGCCGGCGATGTTCAGGCGATGGCTGGTCACGAATGGAAATGACGTGCACCGGGATGTCGCGCGTGCGGGCATCGGCCTTCAGGCGATCAGCCACGGCCCATCCGTCCATGTCCGGCAGGATGAGATCAAGTGTGATCGCATCCGGCTGATATTTCTGCGCCAGCTCGATTCCTTCCCCGCCGCTGGAAGTGACCAGCGTCCGGAAGCCATGCACCTGCGCCTTGCGCCTGCAGCGCACGGGCGAACACCGGATCATCCTCGATAATCAGCAGCAGCGTATCCTGGGGCGACAGGGTGCCGCGATCGTCGCGTATGGAAGTTCGGCCCGCTTCCTGTTGCAACCTGGATTGCGCCGCCGGCGCTCGCGCGACTGCCGGCATCGCCGATGCCTGCTGCGGCAGGTAGAAGGTAAAGCTGCTGCCTACGCCTTCCTCGCTTTCGGCGCTGAGTTCACCTCCCAGCAAGATGGCGATTTCGCGGCTGATGGCCAGGCCCAGGCCGGTGCCGCCATAGCGGCGCGAAGTGCTGGCGTCAGCCTGCTGGAAAGCCTCGAAAATCAGCTTGCGCTTGGGCTGGGGGATACCGATGCCGGTATCGGTGACCGTGAAGGCAATCACCAGCGGCGCCCGGTTGAGCGCCTGCTGTTCCTGGCTCCAGCCTGAGGCTGCTACCTGCACCGACAGCGTCACGCTGCCGCGGGAAGTAAACTTGATCGCATTCGACAGCAGATTCTTGAGCACTTGCTTTACGCGCGATTCATCGGTGCGCACGGAAGGCGGCAAGTCCGCCCCGGCATCGACCCTGAATGCCAGTCCCTTGGCTTCAGCCACATGGCTGAAGGTCTGCTCTACGTCACCGAGCAGATCGCCGGTCCCGACATCCTCGATATCCAGCATCACGCTGCCGGACTCGATCTTGGAAAGATCCAGGATGTCATTGATCAGATGCAGCAGATCGCTGCCGGAAGCATGGATGATCTTGATCATCTCCAGCTGCTTCGACGACATATTTTTTTCGCGGTTCTGACGCAGCTGCTCTGCCAGCAGCAACAGGCTGTTCAGCGGCGTGCGCAATTCGTGGGACATGTTGGCCAGGAATTCCGACTTGTATTTCGAGGTAAGCGCCAGCTGTTCCGCTTTTTCCTGGAGGTTGCTGCGAGCGATTTCGATCTCACGGTTCTTGCGGCCGACTTCGGCATTCTGCTCCGAAAGTTGCAGCGCCTTCTGTTCGAGTTCGGCATTGGTTTTCTGCAGTTCATCTTGCTGGGATTTCAGCTCGCCGGCCAGCGATTGGGACTGTTGCAGCAGCATTTCCGTGCTGGTGGCGGATTCGATCGAATTGAAGACGATGCCCAGCCCCTCCGCCAGCTGATCGAGCAGATTCAGGTGAATTGCCTGGAAATGGCCAAACCCGGCGAGCTCGATCACCGCCTTGACCTGGCCTTCGAAAAGAATCGGCAACACGACGATGTTGCGCGGCGCGGCCTGTCCGAGCCCGGACACGATCTGGATGTAGTCGTCCGGCAGATCCGTGATCAGGATCCGTTCTTTCTCGAATGCTGCCTGGCCGACCACGCCTTCGCAGACCGCCCACTCCTTCGACAGGTTCTTGCGCTCACGGTAACCGTAACTGGCAATCAGTTTCAGGTGCAGGCGCGGCCCTGGTCCCGGTCCGTTGCTTTGCATCTGGTAGAGCACCGCATGCTGAGACGCCACCAGCGGCGCCAGTTCGGACAGCAGCATGCGCGACACCGTGATGATGTCGCGCTGCCCCTGCAGCATCCGCGTCAGCCGCGCCAGGTTGGTCTTGAGCCAGTCCTGCTCGGTATTCTGTTCGGTGGTCTGCTTCAGATTCACGATCATCTGGTTGATATTATCCTTGAGCACCGCCACCTCGCCCCGCGCCGCCACCTGGATCGAGCGCGTCAGGTCGCCCTTGGTCACCGCCGTCGCCACTTCGCCGATCGCCCGCACCTGGGTCGTCAGGTTGGCGGCCAGCTCGTTGACGTTATCGACCAGGTCTTTCCAGTTGCCGGCCGCACCGGGCACGATGGCCTGGCCGCCGAGCCGGCCTTCCACGCCGACCTCGCGCGCCACGCGCGTCACCTGGGCGCTGAAAGTGGCCAGCGTATCGACCATGTTGTTGATGGTCTCGGCCAGCGACGCCACTTCGCCCTTCGCCGGCACCATCATCTTGGTCTTGAGGTCGCCGACCGCCACTGCGGTGACGACCTTGGCAATACCGCGCACCTGTTCGGTCAGGTTGTCTGCCATCAGGTTGACGCTGTCGGTCAGGTCCTTCCAGACGCCGGATACGCCCTTGACGTCCGCCTGCCCGCCCAGGCGACCATCGGTGCCGACTTCGCGCGCCACCCGCGTGACTTCACCGGCAAAGCTGTTGAGCTGATCCACCATGATGTTGATGGTGTCCTTCAACTGCAGGATCTCCCCCTTCACGTCCACCGTGATCTTGCGCGACAGGTCGCCCCTGGCCACCGCCGTGGTCACCTCGGCGATATTGCGCACCTGCGCGGTCAGGTTCGAGGCCATGAAATTGACGTTGTCGGTCAGGTCTTTCCAGATGCCGCCGGCGCCTGACACATAGGCCTGCCCGCCCAGGCGCCCTTCGGTGCCGACTTCGCGCGCCACCCGCGCGACTTCGCCGGCAAAGCTGTTGAGCTGATCCACCATGATGTTGATGGTGTCCTTCAACTGCAGGATCTCCCCCTTCACGTCCACCGTGATCTTGCGCGACAGGTCGCCTCTGGCCACCGCCGTGGTCACCTCGGCGATACTGCGCACCTGCGCGGTCAGGTTCGAGGCCATGAAATTGACGTTGTCGGTAAGGTCCTTCCAGACGCCGGAAGCGCCGACGACCTCCGCCTGGCCGCCCAGCTTGCCCTCGGTGCCGACTTCGCGCGCCACCCGCGTGACTTCGCCGGAAAAGCGGTTGAGCTGATCCAGCATGGTATTGATGGTGTTGGCATTCTTGAGGAATTCCCCCTTCAGCGGTCGTCCCTCCACCTCCAGCTCCATGGTCTGTGTGAGTACGCCGCGCGCCACTGCGCCGATCACGCGGCCGGAGTCCCGCACCGGCTGCACCAGGTTATCGATCAGGGAATTGATGGCAGCAACTTCCCTGCCCCAGGCGCCGTCAACCTTGCCGAACACAATCCGCTGTCCGAGCTGGCCCTCGGTGCCGACGATCTGCGAGACTTGCTCGATATCGTTGGCGAGGCGCTGGTTGATGCCGACGATCTCGTTGAATGCGTCGGCGATCCTGCCGTCGATGCCGCTCCAGTCCAGCGGTAGACGCACGCTGAAATCGCCATTGCGGGCCGCGTTGAGCGCATTGAGCAGCAACGTCTTGTCGAGCATAGCGTTCTCTTGCGCCATCTCTTCCTCCTGTGCCTGGCAGTTAACCAACGAGGTTGAAACGCCCCTGCTTCAGCAGATCCAGCGCCTGCTCCGTCGAAACGGGCTTGCTGAAATAGTTGCCCTGCATTTCATCGCAACCGTGCTCCATCAGGAACGCCACCTGCTCTGCCGTTTCCACGCCCTCGGCAATGACGGTCAGGTTCAGGCTGTGCGCGAGCGTGATAATCGCCAGCACGATCGCCGCGTCATCCGGATCGGTGGCGAGATCGCGCACGAAGGCCGCATCGATTTTCAGCTTATCCAGCGGAAAGCGCTTGAGATAGGCGAGCGACGAATAGCCGGTGCCAAAATCGTCGATCGAAATACTGACGCCGAGATTGCGGATCTCGTTCAGGGCCTGGATTGCCCTCACCGGATCGTCCATCACTGCCGATTCGGTCAGCTCCGCCTCCAGCATGGAAGCCGGAATATCGGATTTCTTCAGCACGTCTTCGATATTCTGCGCCACCCCATCCTTGCGAAATTGCCAGGCCGAAAAATTGACGGCAATCGGGCAGCATTGGTCGGTTTCATCGCGCCAGCGGCGAATCTGGCTGGCGGCTTCCTGCAGCGCCCATTTGCCGATCGGCTCGATGTGCCCGGTTTCTTCTGCAATCGGGATGAACTGGCTCGGAGATATCCACGGGCCGTCGGGCTGCGGCCAGCGGATCAGCGCTTCGAAGCCGCAGATCGCGCCGGTCGCAGCGCTCACCTTGGGCTGATAATGCAGCACGAATTCGCCCTGTTTCAGGGCCTGGCGCAGCGCACTGCCGACCGCCAGGCGCCGGCTTGCCGCTTCGTTCATGTGCGAAGTAAAAAAGGAAAAGCGGCTGCGGCCCTCCTGCTTGGCGTGATACATCGCGGTATCGGCATTGCGCAGCAGTTCGTCGATATCCCGCCCGTCTTCGGGAAACACCGCGATGCCGATGCTTGCCGAGACACGCAATTCCTTGCCGCCGATGTGGCAGGGTTCCATGATCGAACACACGATCTTGTCGGCCACCACCGCGGCATCGCGCGCGTCGTTCAGTCCCGCCAGCAGCACCACGAACTCGTCTCCGCTCAGCCGGGCCACGGTATCGCCGTCGCGCACGCAGGCGACCAGGCGCTCGGCGACTTCCTGCAGCAGGCGGTCGCCGGCGGCATGGCCCAGCGTATCGTTGATGTCCTTGAAGCGGTCGAGATCGATGAACAGCACCGCCACCGGCGCATTCTGGCGGCCCAGGTGCGCCGTTGCCTGCTTCATCCGGTCCACGAGCAACAAACGATTCGGCAACCCGGTCAGCGCATCGTGAAACGACTGGTGCAGGATGTAGGCTTCCATTTCCTTGCGCTCAGTGATGTCGCGCGACACCATGACGACCTGCGTCACTTCGCCGCCCGGCCCATGCACCAGGCTGGCTTCGGATTCGAGGATGCGCTCGCTGCGATCGGGCAGCCTGACCCGGTATTGCTGACGTGCCTGCGCCTCACCTTCCAGAAGATGGCCGAAGGCAGTGCGAATATGCACGCGATCCTCCGTATGCACGATATCCAGGTATGACGCACCGGGCCGGATCATGTCGCCGAAGGCGGCCTGATAAGAGGGACTGGCGTAGATCCAGGCTGCATCGGCATCGAGCAAGGCGACGAAATCTCCTGCATGCTGGATGATGAGGCGCTCGGCACTCCCGTCCTGTGCCTTGTTTTCCCCCAGGTGACGCGTGGCAAGCTCCATGCGCAGCGCTTCGTTGAGCCGGTTCACATGTTCAAGCTCTTGCCGCAGTGAATCGTTCACGTGCCTGAGTTCGGCATCATGCGGATCAGCCCTGTGCCGATTGCGCGCGAGATCGATAAACACCTGTATCTTGGACTTCAGCACTTCCGGCGCGACCGGCATGAACAGATAGTCGACCGCCCCGAGCTCATACCCCCTGGCGCGATCAAGATCGGTGGCGCGGTGCGAGGTCAGGAAAATGATGGGCGTGGTACGGGTGCGCGGCCGCTGGCGGATGTAGCGGGCGGTCTCGAAACCGTCGAGCCCCGCCATCTTCACGTCCAGGATGATAACGGCAAAATTTTGCTTGAGTAGCCGCGTCAGCGCCTCTTCTCCTGAAGACGCGGTTTCGATCTGCGCATCCAGATCGGTCAGGATGGTGTGCAGCGCAAAGAGTGATCCCGGATCGTCGTTGACTAATAAAATTTTAATGGCTTCAGTTGGCGACATGAATGAGTTAATCTTTCTTGCGATTGATCAAATTCATACATCGATCGTGCAGAACTTTGGCCATGTACGGTAGCCGTCCTCTTGCCTTTACAGGCAGGCACGTCAAATACTTCTATGAAAAAATCTCGACGCAGCAATTATTACCAGACTGCTAAAAATTCTTGAAGTTCAATTAAAAGGGGGCAGAAAGTGTTCCGGAGAGTGCCCTGCAGACAGTCGCGATGATCCTGCGCGGGCGCATGGCCGCAAAAGAGAGGAGCTGAAGAGAGGAGCTGAAGAGATCAGCCGTGGGTATTACGCATCCAGTCGGCTGTCTGGTAGAACGATTCCATCAGGCGCATGCGCAGCGTCTCTTCGACGTCGGCATCCTGCATTGCCCATGCCATGCAGCGCAGCCACTGGTCGCGCTCGTCGGTGGCAATGGCATAGGGAAGATGGCGCGCCCGCAGGCGCGGGTGGCCGAAGCGCTCGATATACATGGAAGGGCCGCCCATCCAGCCGGACAGAAACCAGTACAGCTTGTCGCGCGAACTGTCCAGCGGCGTCGGATGCATGGCGCGGATGCCGGCGAACTCCGCCTCCAGGTCCATCAGGTCGTAGAAGCGGTCCACCAGTTCGCGCAGCTTTTCGGCGCCGCCAATCAATTCGTAGGGAAGCGGGCCTTGCAGTTTTTCATCAATACTCATGACGTCAATGATAACGCAATGAAGCGTGTTGCCGCAGCACGCTTCAGGCCTCGCGCAGTGTTTGCAGCGGCGGCTGCCGCAGCACGTTGCGCAAGGCGATCCAGCCGCCGATGAAGGCGCAGGCGATGCCTGCCGTCAGTCCTGCCAGCCATACCATCGGGTCGAAAAGCCACTCAAAGCGGAATACGAAGCGCGCCAGCGCCCAGCCGATGGCGACAGCGCCGCCGGCAGCCAGCAATCCGGCAATGCCACCCACCAGCGCGAATTCGATCCATTGCGCCTGCGACAGCTGGCTGCGCGTCGCGCCCAGCGCCCGCAGCAGGCCGGCCTCGCGGGTGCGCTCGTCCTGCGAACCCATCAGCGCCGCATACAGCACGAGAATACCGGCCGCCAGCGTAAACAGGAACAGGAATTCCACTGCGGCGACAACCTGGTCGATCACCGCCTGCACCTGGCGCAGGATGCTGCCGACATCGACTACCGTCAGATTCGGATAATCGCGCGTCAGCACGTTGGCGAAACCGCTCTGGGTCTCCGACAGGTGGAAAGCGGTAATCCAGGTTTGCGGCGTGTCCTGCATCAGCCGCGGATTCAGAATCACGAAGAAGTTTACCCGCATCGAGCCCCATTCCAGCTTGCGCAAGCTGGTGATCGGCGCCTGCACCGTCTCGCCGGCGATGTCGAAGGTTAGCGTATCGCCCAGCTTCAGGTTGAGCGTCTTCGCCAGCCCTTCCTCCACCGAGGCTTCCGGCTTGCTGTCGTCATACCAGCGGCCGGCAACGATGCGGTTCTGCTCCGGCAAGGCAGCCATGGTCGAGAGGTTGAATTCGCGGTTGACCAGGCGCCTGGCACGATCGTCGGCATAGCCTTCGCCGTTGACGACGGCGCCGTTGATTTCAACCAGGCGGCCGCGGATCATCGGATAAATCTGCGCATCGCCCGCGCCCGCCTCGCGCAAGCGCGCGGCAATGGGCGCCTTCTGCTCCGGCTGGATATTGATGATGAAGCGGTTGGGCGCATCCGCCGGCGTAGCCTGGTGCCAGGCGTCGACCAGGTCGCCGCGCACCACGGTCAGCAGCAACAGCGCCATCAGGCCCAGCGCCAGCGCCACCACCTGCACCACGGTGGCGCCGGCACGGCGCTGTAATCCGCTCACGGCGAAGCGCCAGGACGCCTGCGGCAGTGCGCCGCGCAGCGGCCGCAGCGCCTGCAGGCAGGCCCAGCCGACCAGGGCAAATACCACCATGCTGCCGAGGAAACCGCCGGCAGTCAGCAAGCCAAGCTTCAGGTTACCGGACTGCCATAACAGCAAGGCGACGAACGCGCCCAGTCCGAAAAGGTAAGTTGCCAGCGTCAGCGGCTGCGGCACACCTTGCTCCCGGCGGATCACGCGGTTGTGCGGCACGTCGCGCAGTTGCAGGATCGGCGGCATGGCGAACCCGGTCAGCAGCAGCAGGCCGGCTGCCATCCCCTGCAGCGCCGGCGTCCAGCGCGCCGGCGGCAAGGCGCTGCCGATCAGGCTGCCCAGCCCCTCCAGCAGCACAAAGTGCGCGGCAAAGCCGGCCAGCACGCCAAGTACGCTGCCGATTGCGCCGATGATGCCGAATTCGGCCAGGAACAGGCGCGTTACCTGTCCTTGCGGCATTCCCAGGCAGCGCAGCATGGCGCAGGTGTCGACATGGCGCAGCATGAAGCGGCGTGCCGCCATGGCCACCGCGACTGCCGCCAGCATGGCGGTCAGCAAGCCCACCAGCGACAGAAACTGTTCGGCGCGCTCGAGCGTGGATTGCATTTCCGGCCGGCCAGACTCCAGCGACTCCAGCCGCACGCCCTTGACCTGGCTGTTCTCCATCTGCGTGCGCAGCCATTTCTGGTAACCGGCGACCTCACCCGCGGCACCCGCCACCAGCAGCCGGTAAGTAACACGTGACCCGTCCTGCACCAGGCCGGTAGCGGCCAGGTCCGGCAGCGCCAGCATCACGCGCGGCGCAAAGTTGACGAACGCAGCGCCCCGATCCGGCTCGACCGCGATCACGCCGGCGATGGTGAACTGCTGCTCGCCCAACTGCAAGGTGCCACCCACCCTCGCCTTCAGGCCGACCAGCAGCGCCGGATCGACCCATACCGTGCCACGTGCCGGGATATCCGCGGCAGGACTGGCCGGACCATCCGGCTGCTGCGCCACCGTGACGCGGCCGCGCAAAGGATAGCCGGGCGAGACTGCCTTGATCGATGCCAGGTGCGATACCGTGTCCGCCCCCTCGCCTGCCAGCGCCATGCTCGGAAACGCTACCGTATCGGCCACTTCGAGGCCGCGTCGCAGGGCGTCCTGGCGCCATGCGGACACTACCGGGTTATCGGCATTGATGACCAGGTCGCCGCCCAGCAACTGATGGGCATCGCGCTGCAGGCCCGCGCGCATGCGGTCGACGAAAAAACCGACCGACGACAGCGCTGCCACGGCAACAATCAGCGACAGCATGAGAAAACGCAATTCGCCGGCACGCCAGTCGCGCGCCGTCATGCGCAAGGCTTGCAGCAGCATGAAACGACTTTCTGTGGAGGGAAGAATTGCCTATTGTAACCAAATCCATCCATTGACTGCGCCGCGTGCCTATACTGGCTCAATACGGGTCAATACTGCATCGACACCGTGCCGGCAATCCAGCCGGCAATCCAGCCGGCAGCTACAGGCTGCCCCCGCGGGCGGGGTCGATGTGCGTCTTTTCAAACTGGTTCTGGCAGGGCGCGCAGCGTTCGGCTGCCGGCTGGGCCTGCAGGCGCTCGTAGGGAATGTCATAGCCGCAGGCAGCGCACTCGCCATAGCCGCCATTATCGAGGCGTACGTAGGCCGCCTGTATCGCCCGCAACTCTTGCAGATCGCGCCCGACAGCGGCATTTCCGAGATCGACAGAAAGGTCGGCAAAGGATGCATCTCCCTGATCCGGCACTTCCGTGGCGAGCGCCTCGTAGTCTTCCTGCAGACTCATTTCCCGCTGAATATCCTCACGCAGTGCGCGTTCGCGTTCACGCAAGTTCTCCGTCAATCCTGCAATCTGCGTGGCGTTCAGGCTGGTCATGGCGCAATTCCTTCGGTAATGAGCCTAGTGCAATGCATACCCAGAATTCTGACCTCAGCCGCCAGCCGGCGTTCCCGTCGCCATTCCGCCAGTGGGAAATACGCCGCCATGCGCTAGAATGGCAGGCATCGGTGCTGCCTGCGCCATTTGCCCATTCTGCACGCGTTCATCAATACAATGCCATCTCTCAATCTCAGCATCAGCGAAGCGGACTACAAGAAGCTGCAGGACGATTACGACAAGGTATGCGCCGCATGGTCGCAGCAGGGCCGCAACGGCGAACCGCCGTCATTTGATCACTGGGCCGGCGACCGCCTGATGGGCGCTACGCCGGTCTCGGCAGACGAAATTTCCCATGCACGGCTGTTTGCGGCTATCGAGCAGATGGTGACCAGCCTGCAGGTGCACGGTTTCAGCCTGGCGCATGTCGCCGGCCAGGGCACTGCGCCGGAAAAATCGGCGCGCACCCTGGCAGAATCGCTGGTCCGACATTTCGAACTGGCGCCGCAGTATCTCAAGCGGCTGCAGGACGTGTTCTTGTACTTCCAGAAGAACGCCGCCAGCCTGCTGGATGACGGTCAGGGCCGCGTCGTCCTGTACGCGGCCAGGGCGCTGGAAGCCGCATTCGACGATTTGCAGGACCGCACGACCAAGGCGCTCGATCACCTGAACACGGAACGCGCCATCGGCCGCATCGAAGGGGCCATCGCCCTGCTGGTCAGCGTCGAGGTCATCAGCCGCGACGTCGCCAAAGACAAGACGCAAGCCTTCAAGTCACAGGCGCGCGGCCGCAAAAAAACCTGAGGCGTAGCTGCGCCTCAGGTGCCGCCGCTCAACGGGCGACGCAACCTGTCAGCCGGATCCGGCACGCGCACCAATTGCACCAGCAATGCGCCCTGCACCATCGACAGCGCGACATTGCTGCCGAACTGGAAGCCGCGCATGGCGGCCGCATCCATGAGATCCAGCACCTGTTCGCGTGTCATCGACTCGCATTCTTCGCCGCCCGGAAACGCGGCGCGGTTTTTTCGGCTGATTTCGCTGACGATTTCTTCCGAGGTCATAATGAACTCCTGTCATACGAACCGGCAAGAAGTGCCGAAAGGAGTTACCAGCATAACGATTGTGCCGGCGCGGCTGATTGTCGCCGCTCATAATTTGCGCGATTAGCAGGGGTAAGGGGCTGGAACAAAGCGCCGGAAATGCCCGGCGCGCAAGGCATCAGGTGCGTGGCGCAAGCAATGCCATGATGGCAGTCAATTCCGCGCGCAAACCGGCGCCGCTTTCAGACGCCTGCCCTGCTTGCGCATCGGCGCGCGGTGACAGCACGGCGCTTTCAAGCTTGTTGCGCGCCCCGCTGATGGTAAAGCCCTGCTCGTAAAGCAGTTCGCGGATGCGGCGGATCAGCAGTACCTCATGGTGCTGGTAATAGCGGCGGTTGCCGCGCCGCTTGACCGGCTTGAGCTGTGTGAATTCCTGCTCCCAGTAACGCAGGACGTGCGGCTTGACGCCGCATAAATCGCTCACTTCACCGATGGTGAAATAGCGTTTGGCTGGAATCGGCGGCAACACTACCGTCTCGAGCTTCTGGGTGGCGCGGTCGTTCATGCTTCAGCTCAGGAAATGCGTGCGATCGGCTGGCGGCTGGCGGACTCCACCATGCTCTTGAGTTTCTGGCTGGCGTGAAAGGTCACCACGCGGCGCGCGGTAATCGGAATTTCCTCGCCGGTCTTGGGATTGCGGCCCGGCCGTTGCGGCTTGTCGCGCAGCTGGAAATTGCCGAAACCGGACAGCTTGACCGCTTCGCCGCGCTCCAGCGCATTGCGAATCTCGTCGAAAAAGGTTTCCACCATATCCTTGGCTTCACGCTTGTTCAGCCCAACCTGTTCGAACAGCAATTCAGCCAGCTCCGCCTTGGTCAGCGTCGGTAATTCCTTTTCCGCCTGGGAGCGGGCGCGCGATTCCTGCACGGCACGGTCCAGGTCGGCGGTCAGGATCGATTGGAATTCGGCTGAAGTCACGTCGTTCATACTTTTAACACTCCCCCTCCTGCATCAGGCACGTAATTTTGCGCCATGTTTTTTATTGACGGCATTCAGCAAAGCCGTCATGGCGGCATCCACCTTGTCATCCTGCAGGGTAGTCTGAGTATCTTGCAACGTGACCCGGAAAGCAAGGCTTTTTTCGTTGTTTTCGAGTCCCTTGCCACGATATTCATCAAATAAAACAATGACTTGCACAATGCTGCAAGCAGCATTAGAAGCCTTTTCCGCGGCGAATGCATCCAGCATGGCCTGTGCCGGCAAGGCCTGGGGCACGACCAGCGCGATGTCGCGCGTGACCGGCGGGAATTTGGAAATTTCCTGATAAACCGGCACCTCGCGCGCCTGCAGCGCCTCGGCCTCCACTTCGAAGACAACCGGCGCCAGCGGCAAGCCATATTTCTGCTGCCAGCGCGGGTGCAGTTCACCAATGAAACCGATCATTTCGCCCTGAAGGAGAACATGCGCCGAACGCCCGGGATGCAGGGCCGGATGCACGGCTTTCGCGAATTGTAATTGCTGCGGCGCAAACAAGGCTTCCAGGTCAGCCTTGAGATCGAAGAAATCAGCCTGTCGGGTTTCCTGCCCCCATTGCTCTTCCGTGACCGGCCCGTAGGCGATTGCCGCCACTCGTCCCGGCTGATGGAAACCGGCCACCGCCAGCGGGCCATCGGTGCGCGCGGCATCGCGCAGAAATACCGCGCCGGTCTCGAACACGCGCACGCGGCCAAGCTTGCGGTTGACGTTGTAACGCACATTGGCCACCAGGCTGCCGATCAGCGAAGAGCGCATCACGCCCATCTGGCTGGCAATAGGATTCAGCAGGCGGATGGGATTGGCATTGCCGCAGAAATCGGCTTCCCAGGCTTCCTCGACGAAGCTGTAATTCACCACTTCCTGGAAATCGCGGTCGGCCAGCATGCGACGCACAGCAAACAGCGAACGGCGGTTTTCCGGCGCAATCCGCATTTCATTGGGCGCCACCGGCGGCCGCGCCGGAATATTCTCGAAGCCGTACACGCGCGCGATTTCCTCGATCAGGTCTTCCTCGATCTCTATATCGAAACGATAGGAAGGCGGCGTGACATCGAAACCCTCATCCCGGGCGACGAACTCCAGGCCCAGGCGGGTAAAGATGTCGGCAATTTGCTGTTCACTCAACGGCACGCCGATCACCTTGACCGCACGCGCAATGCGCACGTGCACCGGCTTGCGCTGCGGCAGATTGACGACCAGGTCGTCGACCGGACCAACCCGGGTCTGGTCCTGCTGACCGCAGATTTCCACGATCAGCGCCGTGATGCGTTCAAGGTGTTCGACGGTCGTGGCGAAATCGACGCCGCGCTCGAAACGGTGCGCCGCATCGGTGGAAAAATTGTAGCGACGGGCGCGCCCCTGGATCGCCTGCGGCCACCAGAACGCCGCTTCCAGGTAGATGTTCCGGGTGTCCAGCGTCACCGCGGTATCGTCACCGCCCATGATCCCGGCCAGCGATTCGAGACCGGCGTCGGCGGCAATCACGCCGACCCATTCGTCCACATCAACGGTATTGCCGTTCAATAGCTTCAGCGACTCGCCCTTCCTGCCCCAGCGCACATCCAGGCCGCCCTTGATCTTGTCCAGGTCGAACACGTGCGAAGGCCGGCCCAATTCGAGCATCACGTAATTGGAAATATCCACCAGCGCCGACAGCGAACGCAGGCCGCTGCGCTCCAGGCGCCGCTTCATCCATTCGGGCGTCGCGGCGCGCGCATTGACGCCGCGGATCACGCGGCCGGAAAAACGTCCGCACAAGTCCGGCGCAGACACCTTCACCGGCAGCTTCTCTTCCAGATTGACCGGCACCGGCGCGATCGCCGGGGCTTTCAACGGTTCGCCAGTCAGTGCGGAGACTTCGCGCGCCACGCCCAGCACCGACAGGCAGTCAGCCTTGTTGGGCGTCAGCTTGATGGTGAACTTGAGGTCATTCAGCAAGTAATAATCGCGGAAATTCTGCCCCACCGGCGCATCCTGCGGCAAATCCAGCAGGCCGGCGTTTTCTTCCGACAGGCCCAGCTCGCGCGCCGAGCACAGCATGCCCTGCGACTCCACGCCGCGCAACTGACCGACCTTGATTTCGAAAGGTTTGCCATCTGCGCCCGGCGGCAGCACGGCGCCGGCCATGGCACACGCCACCTTCATGCCGACGCGCACGTTGGGCGCGCCGCAGACGATGTTGAGCAAGGTTCCCGTACCGGCATCGACCTGGCACACGTTCAGCCGGTCGGCGTTCGGATGTTTGGCGACTTCCAGCACCTCGGCCACCACCACGTTCGAGAAAGGCTGAGCAACCGGCTCGACTTCCTCGACTTCCAGTCCCGCCATCGTCAGCAAATGCGCCAGTTCATCCGAAGTCATCTTCGGATCGACCATGGTGCGCAGCCATTTTTCGGAAAATTGCATAATTCAGCCTTCAGATATTCAAAACGGATGCGCGATCAATTGAACTGCTTCAGGAAACGCAAATCGCCTTCATAGAACAGGCGCAGGTCGTTGATGCCATAGCGCAGCATGGTCAGGCGCTCCAGGCCGGAGCCGAACGCGAAACCGATGTACTTTTCCGGATCCAGCCCGTAATTGCGCACCACGGTCGGATGCACCTGGCCGGCGCCGGACACTTCCAGCCAGCGCCCTTTCAGCGGGCCGCTGCCGAAGGCGATGTCGATTTCAGCCGACGGCTCGGTGAATGGGAAGTACGAGGGACGGAAGCGCACCTGCAAATCATCCGTCTCGAAGAAGGCCTTGACGAAGTTCAGGTACACGCCCTTCAGGTCGGCGAAGCTGATGTCCTCGGCAATCCACAGGCCTTCGACCTGGTGGAACATCGGCGAGTGGGTGGCGTCGCTGTCGACGCGGTAAGTGCGGCCCGGCGCGATCACCTTGATCGGCGGCTTGTTCTGGCGCGCATAGCGCACCTGCATCGGGCTGGTATGCGTGCGCAGCAGCAGCGGCTTGCCGGCGCTATCCTTTTCCTCGATGTAGAAAGTGTCCTGCATCGAACGCGCCGGGTGGTTTTCCGGGCTGTTCAATGCCGTGAAGTTGTACCAGTCCGTCTCAATTTCCGGACCGCTGGCGACCTCGAAGCCGATCGAACCGAATATCTCCTCGATGCGCTGCCATGTGCGCATGACGGGATGGATGCCGCCCGTGCCGCGGCCGCGCCCCGGCATGCTCACGTCGATCGCTTCGGCGTTCAGGCGCGCTTCCAGCTGCGCATTAGCCAGGGCATCGCGGCGCGCGGACAGGGCCTGCTCGATTTGTTCCTTGGCGACATTGATCACCGCGCCCTGCGTCTTGCGCTCTTCCGGCGCCAGCTTGCCCAGGCCCTTCATCTGTTCCGTGATCTGACCGGTCTTGCCGAGGTATTTGGCCTTCGCGTTTTCCAGCGCGGCAGCATCCGGCGCAGCGGCGAAATCCGCCTGCGCCTGGGCGACGAGTTGTTCCAGGGTGTTCATGTTTGATCGATTCAAAATAAAACGGGGCCAAGGTGTCGACCTTTGCCCCGCCTGGATAGCACGGCGCCGGAGCGCCGCAAGCATTGCTTACGCAGCGATGTTGGCCTTCACCTGGTTGACAATCGCGGCAAACGCCGGCTTGTCCATCACAGCCATGTCTGCCAGGACTTTACGATCCAGGCCGATACCGGCTTTTTTCAGGCCGTTCATGAACACGCTGTAGGTCAGGCCGTTTGCACGCGAAGCCGCGTTGATACGGGTGATCCACAGGGCGCGGAAGACGCGCTTCTTGTTGCGGCGATCGCGGTAGGCGTACTGGCCTGCGCGCATGACCGCTTGCTTGGCAATGCGGAATACCGTGCTGCGACGGCCGCGGTAACCCTTGGCGAGGTCGAGGACTTTCTTGTGACGGGCGCGTGCGGTAACCCCACGTTTAACTCTAGGCATAGTAGCTCCTTATGTGTGAGGTTAGGCGAACGGCATCATGCGCATGACGGATACGACGTCAGCAGCATGAACGGTAGTGATACCGCGCAGTTGGCGCTTGTTCTTGGTGGTTTTCTTGGTCAGGATGTGACGCTTGAAAGCGTGACCGCACTTGACCGTGCCGCCCGGGCGCACGCGAAAACGCTTCTTCGCGCTGCTCTTGGTCTTCATTTTTGCCATGACAAAATCTGTCCGTATTGGACAGCTCCATTTTTAGATGATTGCAGGTGGCAACACTTCGTTGCACTTGGATGCCTGCTTTCACTTGTTTTACAGCGACATCGAGGCCGCTGTTTTTTGTGCGCCCCGTCCGTTGCCGGCAAGGTGTACAAATTCTTTTATAAAGCGTTGGGGACAGAGTACCGCTACGCTTAACTCTGACCCCGATGTGTTACTTTTTCTTTTTCGGCGCCAGCACCATGATCATCTGGCGGCCTTCCATCTTCGGAAACTGCTCTACCTGGCCATACGGCTCCAGGTCGGCTTTCAATCGCTCCAGCATGCGCGCACCGATATCCTGGTGCGCCATTTCACGACCGCGGAACCGCAACGTGATCTTGGCCTTGTCACCGTCCTCATCCAGGAAACGGATCAGGTTGCGCAGCTTGATGTTGTAGTCACCATCATCGGTACCCGGCCGGAACTTGACTTCCTTGACCGAAATGACCTTCTGCTTCAACTTGGCCTCGTGCGCCTTTTTCTGTTCCTGGTACTTGAACTTACCGTAATCCATCAGGCGGCACACTGGCGGCTGTGCGGTCGGCGCGATTTCCACCAGATCCACGTTAGCTTCTTCAGCCAGCCGGAAAGCGTCAGCCAGGCTGACGATGCCGAGTGCTTCGTTATTGACCCCAGAGAGGCGCACTTCCGGCGCAGTGATTTCGCCGTTGATGCGATGCGATTTATCCGTAGCTATTGCAGTTTCCTTTTAAAAATCAAATAATTAAGCCGTGCTCCACGTCGAGGAGTCGCGATCAGGCTTTGGTATCGACCTCGTTCTTCAGGCGTTCCACCAGCTGATCGACGGGCATCACGCCCAGATCGACATTACCTCGCGCACGCACGGCCACTGTATTGGCATCCCGCTCCTTGTCGCCGATAACGACGATATAAGGCAGCTTTTGAACCGAATGCTCACGTATTTTATAGGTTATTTTCTCGTTACGCAAATCGAGCTGTACCCTAAACCCTTGTTTTTGCAGGTTTTGTGCGACCTTTTGCGCATAATCAGACTGCGCATCCGAAATATTCAGAATGGCAACTTGCACTGGAGCCAGCCACAGCGGCAGCGCGCCGGCGTGATTTTCGATCAAAATGCCGATAAAACGCTCCAAAGAGCCGACAATTGCCCGATGCAGCATCACCGGCACCTTGCGGGTGTTGTCAACATCGACATACGCAGCGTCCAGGCGGCCCGGCATGGAAAAGTCCACCTGCATGGTGCCGACCTGCCAGGGGCGACCCAGCGAATCCTTCAGGTGGTACTCAATCTTCGGACCGTAGAAAGCGCCCTCGCCCGGCAATTCTTCCCATTCGACGCCGCTGGCGCGCAAGGCGTTGCGCAGGGTGTCCTCGGCCTGGTCCCACACTTCATCGCTGCCGATGCGGCTGTCCGGACGCAGGGCCAGCTTGACCGAAATACCGGAAAAGCCGAAATCGGCATATACCTGCATGGCCTGGGCGTGGAAAGCCGTCACCTCGCCCTGGATCTGTTCCTCGGTACAGAAGATGTGGCCGTCATCCTGGGTAAAGCCGCGCACGCGCATGATGCCGTGCAAGGCGCCGGACGACTCGTTGCGGTGGCACTGGCCGAACTCGCCGTAGCGCAGCGGCAGATCGCGATAGCTGCGCAGGTCCGAGTTATAAATTTGCACGTGCCCCGGGCAATTCATCGGCTTGAGGGCATAGTTGCGATTTTCCGACTCGGTCAGGAACATGTTCTCGCGATAGTTTTCCCAGTGACCAGTCTTTTCCCACAGGGTGCGGTCGAGAATCTGCGGCGCCTTGACTTCCTGGTAGCCATTTTGCTGATAGACCTGGCGCATGTACTGTTCCACCTGTTGCCACACCGTCCAGCCCTTCGGATGCCAGAACACCAGGCCAGGCCCCTCTTCCTGGAAGTGAAACAGGTCGAGCATCTTGCCCAGTTTGCGGTGGTCGCGCTTCTCGGCTTCCTCCAGCATGTGCAGATAGGCTTCCTGCTCTTCCTTCTTCGCCCAGGCGGTGCCGTACACGCGCTGCAGCATCTCGTTCTTCGAGTCGCCGCGCCAGTAGGCGCCGGCCAGCTTCATCAGCTTGAACACTTTGAGCTTGCCGGTGGACGGCACGTGCGGGCCGCGGCACAGGTCGGTGAACTTGCCTTCGCTGTACAGCGACACATCCTGATCGGCAGGAATCGATTCGATGATTTCGGCCTTGTAGGCTTCGCCGATCGACTTGAAGTAGGCCACCGCCTCGTCGCGCGGCAGCACCTTGCGGGTGACCGGCTCATCCTTTTTGGCCAGCTCGGCCATTTTCTTTTCGATGGCCTGCAAGTCTTCCGGCGTGAAGGGACGCTTGTAGGAGAAATCGTAGTAAAAGCCGTTTTCGATCACCGGGCCGATGGTCACCTGCGCATCCGGGAACAGTTCCTTGACGGCATACGCCAGCAAGTGCGCGGTGGAGTGGCGGATCACGTCCAGGCCATCGGCATCCTTGTCGGTGACGATGGCAAGATCCGCATCCTGTTCGATCAGGTAGGAAGTGTCGACCAGCTTGCCATCGACCTTGCCGGCCAGCGCTGCCTTGGCGAGGCCGGCGCCGATGCTGGCGGCGACTTGCGCCACGGTGACCGGCGCATCGAATTGACGTTGTGAACCATCGGGAAGGCGGATTGCAACCATTTTGATTTCTCCATGCCGCGGCCGAATGCCTGCGGACTTCTCAGAACTGCATATGCGCAAAAAATGCGGGTAATAAAAAACGCGGACCAGCCGCGTTCTTCATACAAGCGATGAAAGACCCGACTAGCGTCGCTGCGTACCTGTGGTGCTAGTTCGCGGTGTCATAACCGGGGTGCCTTTCTCGCTCTTACAGAATGTGTTGCCGGAACCAATCTGCCTCTTCCTACGGCATTTTGGTGCAAAAGAATATTTTACGGGCATTTCCGCATGAAGTCCATCGCCGCCCTCGCGGTCAATTTCGCTGGCTATACTGGTTATATCAACGAGCAAGCTCGCCGCCTGCGCGGGTTTTCTTACCCCAAGGAGAAGCCGCCATGAAATTGCCAACGATCACCTTTGTTCTTGCATCCCTGCTCGCCTTCACCCCGCCCTTGAGCGCACAGGCACAGGCGCAGAACCCGGCAAGCGACTGGATATCGGCAGTCAAGAGCGTCGAACCACAGGTGATCGCCTGGCGACGGCAGATCCACCAGTATCCGGAACTCGGCAATTTTGAAGTGGAGACGGCCAAACTCGTCGCCAGCCAGTTGCGCAAGTTCGGCATCGAGGTGCGCACCGGCGTCGCCAGGACCGGGGTGGTCGGCGTGCTCAAGGGCGGCCTGCCGGGGCCGGTAGTTGCGCTACGCGCGGACATGGATGCCGTGCCAGTCAAGGAAACCACGGGACTTCCCTTCGCCAGCAAGGCCAAGGGTACCTTCCACGGCAAGGAAGTCGACGTGATGCATGCCTGCGGCCATGATGCCCACACGGCCATCCTGCTGGGCGCCGCCAAGGTCCTGGCTGAACGGCGCGCACAAGTGCCCGGCACCGTGGTATTCCTGTTCCAGCCCGCCGAAGAAGGCGCCGCGGATGTCGACGATTTCGCTGCGGACAAGGTCAGCTACGGCGCCCGCCGCATGGTCGAGGAAGGAGTGCTGGACAAGCCGAAGGTCGAAGCCGTATTCGGCCTGCACGTGATCGCCGGCATACCGGCCGGCCATATTTACTACAAGTCCGGCGCTGCGCTCAACAGCTCGGACGGATTTCGCATCACCATCACCGGCAAGCAAACGCATGGCTCGATGCCCTGGGCCGGCAGCGATCCAGTGGTGGCAGGAGCGCAAGTCATCAGCGCAATGCAAACCCTCGTCAGCCGGCGCGCCAACCTGTCCAACGGCATGGGCGTGGTCAGCGTCGGCAGCATCCATGCTGGCGCCGCCGGCAACATCATCCCGGACAGCCTGGTCATGGATGGCACTATCCGCAGCAACGAGGCGTCCGTCCGCGACAGCCTGGTGAAGAACCTGCCGTCCCTGGTCGAGAACACAGCCACTGCTCTGAACACGCAAGCCAAAGTGCAGGTCGCAGAGCTGATGCCCATCACCATGAACGATCAGGCGCTCACCGAAGCCATGGCGCCGGCCTTGCAGCGCGCTGCCGACGGCAGGGTGAAAGTGCTGGAAACCAACCTGGCGGCCAGCGAGGACTTTGCCTATTACGCGCAGAAAGTGCCGGGCCTGTATGTCTTCCTTGGCGCCACGCCACCAGACCAGGACATGAACAACGTGGCGAACAACCATAACCCCGGATTTATCGTCGATGAAGCCACGCTGATCACCGGGGTGCGCTCACACGTAGAGTTTGTACTGGCGTATGCGCAGGCGGGGGGCAAGGTGCGGGCTCAGAAGCGAAGCCCGCGCTGATTCATCTCATCTTGCGCAGGAGCGGATATTTTTTGCTTCGTCTGGCCAGAGGATTTTTTTCTTGCCGTCCAAAATGGCCGCCTGCCGCCCGCACACCCATGCGCCTTGCAGGATGAACCTCCCCTGCTCGTCGATCAGCGCCAGGTTGCCATCGGCGATAACCGCGGCCCGGCCTTCCCTGAAGTTCGACGCCACCTCGAATTTCAGCGGAATCGCCAGCTTCCCTTGTCGGTTCAGGTAGCCGTAGCGTGAGCCCTGGTCATGATCTTCTTCCTCCTGGCGCGCGCCTTTCTTGCCATGGCGCTTGGGTGGCAGTTGCTGCGTTACCATCGCAAAACCGTTGCGCATCGGCTCGATGCTTTCGAATGGATAGATGCCCAGCACCTTGCCGGTGCTGTCCGCCAGGCCGATACGCGCCACATCGGTCTGATTGCGGGGCGTAAAGGCGACCACGCCTTCCGAAAATCTGTCATAGGGATGAACGCGCCCGGGCAAGCGCATGCGCTCCCTGAAGTCGAAGCCGTAAAACGCGGTATATTCAGCGTCGCCATACTTGTCGTGCCCCTCCGGCCACCACCATTCCGGCTTATCCTCGCCCAGAGCCAGCGGTGCTTCGCGGGTCGAAATGCGCCCCTGGATATCCATCAGTTTCCTGCCCATGCCTTCGCCGATAAAAATATAGGGGCGATTGGCGGGCGCATCTTCCTCGCCGCGAGAAAAATTGCTGACGGAAACAGGTGACGGTTGCAGTACCCATTCACCACGCGTATCGAGCAAACCCTGAGTTTCATCCTTGGCAAGGGCAAACCAGCCGTCTCCCAGGAAAACCGCCTTGCCATGGAAAGGCGCAATGACCGGCTTGCCATCCAGCGCATAAAACCCGTGGCGGGAATCATCCTCGCTCACGAATATCATGCCCGACTCGGCATCGAATTCCACGCGCTTAAATTGCGGAGGCAACAATTCCTTTCCTTGCGTATCGAGCAAACCGTAAACCTGCTTGTCATAGGAGCCTGCGTCCTGGCGACGGCTTTCGCTTTTCCAGGCGATCAGCCTGCCCTCATGCAAAACCGGCTCGATGCCGCTGGCAAATCGCGCCGGCACGATCCATTTCATGTCCTTGTCCACCAGGCCCCACAAGTCGTCGTTTTTTGCAGGCGCCAGGCCGTCGTGAAACGTGCCGATTTCCATGCGGCCGGACTGGCTGATTTTCGTGCTGGTGATACTGCCCGATTTCAGATCCAGCCGGATGACTTCCTCGCCGCCTTCCGATCCTTGCAGGACGAACGGCGCGACGCGCCTGAACCCGCGCCCCTTTTCCGGGAACTTGTGCTCCTTGCCCTGGTTATCCACAATCAACTCGTCGGTGCGCGTGTCCGCATAGGCGGCGCCATTGCTGAAGGGGCTGAGTTTCCGATACTTCGGCTGCACGACCCATTTACCATCGGCATCGACCGCGCCCCAGCCTTCCTCCGTGCGCATGATGAGCGGCCCGTCGACGGGCACGCCGTCGCGCGCGTAGTCGTAAGCCCGCAAGTCGCTGTCATAGCGCCACTCCGGGTTCGTAACGACAGCATGATCCCGCGTCACCACGGCGACCTTTTCATACTCGCCGACCAGGATTGCGACCGGCAAAAGATGCCGCCCCTGCTGCGCCAGCATCCCGCTTGCCGGAATCAGCATGGCGCCGTCGTACTTGCCCTGGACGGCAGGTGCGCTGCTGTCCAGCACGAGCTTGCCGTCATTCTTGTAGAGTTCGAATGCCTTGACCTTGTCGGCATTGTCGCCGTTGCCAGCGCCGGCCGCTGCGCCTACCAGCATCATGTAATCGCCGGACACGCTCACTTCCGGATCGATGACTTTGCTCGGAATGAGCCCGAGCGCCCGGTGCAATACCCAGGTCTTGCCGCATCCCGCATACACGGTCCATGCCGTCCTGTTCCGCCGGTTGCTTTCTTCGGAAAGCCCTTCGCTGCATTCCGCCGTGAAGAGTATTTTTCCATCCTTGCCCAGCACATCCGTTTTGCCCGCATTGCCATGGTGGATGGCATGATAATAGCCATTCTGCTCGTCCCGGATATCCAGATAAGCCGGCTCGATCACATATTCGCCGCGCTTGTCGATCACCCCGAACATCTCGCGTCCGGCATTTTCGCCGCGATCGGGGCTGGCAATCGCCAGGCCGTTCCCCAGCCACCTCAGCGAATTGAATTTCGCCGGAATGACCCATGTTCCCTGCAGGTCGACCGCCCCGCGCAGCTCGACGGTTTCCTCGCCGCGCCGCACTTTCTCGGACGCGATCAGGCGCCCTTCCTGGTAGGCAGTATCAAAATAGGGCAAGGCCGCGTCCGGATAAGGCAAGGTACGGCCGTCGAGATGCCGCAAGGTCGGCTTGAACTCGACATGCGCCTCGAACAGGCCGGAATTGTTGGCGTAATTGTAGACATTCATATCCGGGCCGAATCGCTTGACCACCGCGCCCGTCCTGTCGATCATGATGTCGCGGCGATAGCCCTCGCTGACGACGGCGACCGGGCCGTAAAAACTGCCCGCATTTTCATACTTCGGTTCGATGACCCATTTCCCGGTGGGATCGATGAAGCCGGAACGGTCATTTTCCTCAGCTGCCGCCAGCCCTTGAGAAAACGAATCAAGACGTTCGAAGCGGGGATTGACTACCCAATTCCCCTGCTTGTCGATCACGCCCCATTTTTCACCCGCCTGCGCAATCGCGAATCCATCCGAAAAATCGAGAACCAGGTCGAACTGCGGCTTGATGACGAATTGCCCCGCCAGGTTGATGAAACCCCACTGGTGATCGATCTTGATGCGCGCCAGGCCATCCTTGAACGGGCATAGCTCCTGTATCGCGGAGCCGTCCTTGCCGCCCAGCGCACATTGTTGATCCGCACGTGCGTTGCCCGAAAGTGCTGCGAGCGACAAAAGGATACATGCTGCCTTTGCAGCAAAAGGAATTGCGTTCATTTTTATTTCCGGATTTATTTCAAGGAAGGGAAAGATCCCGGGAAGGATGCGTGAGCCAGGCTGCACGAACTTTCAGCAACATGGCTTCCGGTGTTTTTTCTTGCGCAATGACTTCCCTGGTCAATCCCAGCGGCAGGCCGTCATCCGGCCCGGATGCGGCTTGCGGATAGGTCGCCCGGTGAATCAATGCGCAATATGGCAGGGTGGCCGGCATGACCACCATGCCGGCGGTCTGCCGCTGCCATACATCCGGGGCAAACTGATGGTTCGATCCATAGTCCCGTTTCAATTCAGCCAGCGCTTCCTTGCCGGTGACGGATTCGCGCAGCAGGATTTTGCCATCCGCATCCAGCCAATTGGTCGCCAGGGGCACATGCATGCCGCTGACACAGTCGGCGCGCACCACGATGGTCGCAAACGTCGCCTGCATGGCTGCATCCGGCAGCCTGTAACCGTAAGGCGGCGCCCACGGTTCTTCAAACTCGATGACCGAACCTTCGAGCTTGCGCAAGCCCCCCACGGGAAGCGCATAATTTTTCAGCGCGGCATTCACCTCGCGCAGGGTTTGCGCATCGCGGGCAGCATCGATGGCGGCAGGCGCATGCTGTTTGTTGATCGATTTTCGCCACGCCACATATTGCAGGCGCAACTGATCGAACAGCGCGGCAGCCGAAGCGGGGGATTTTTTCTGCAATGCGTCAAAGTCGAAATTCAGATTCCGCAACTTCAACAGTTCAGAGGTGTCTTTGGCGAGGTCTGCGGTGATGCGCGTGGATGAAATGAGCGGCTGCTTTTTGCGCAGCGAAGCTGTACGCTGCTTTAACAGGCCCGGGTTCGATGCAGCGGCACATGCCATGAAAATCTCGCTGCCGGAAGGCCATCTGTGCGATCCGCTTTCCCGCAAATCGACAAACAGGCCCTCGACCATATCAGCATGGCCATAGGCTTTTTCCGCAATCACCGCGCCATTTTTATCCAGCAAGGCAATGTCTTTGATAACGCTGAATCCGGTCTCGCAATCGATCACGCGTCGATGATAGTTGTACCAGCCGCGCCTGGACTCTTCTTCCGTCCACGGTTCGCCGGAAAATCGCGGATAGCGCGTTGCCGACGTCAGCAAGCCATCCGCCCTGAACTGCAAGGCGGCTCAAATGCACTGCATGAGCAGTGTCATTGGGATACATCGGAAAATACAGCCAGTCCGTCTCGGCAGCGCCTGCCTTGGGCAGGATAGATAGCGCGACAGCAAATGCGAAAAGCAGTTTGAAAGGATGGTTTTTAATTATTGTGCTGCGCATAAATCAATTGCAAATTTTGTAACGATTTATTTTAGCTTAAATCAATACACTTGCGACCGATTCCTCTCTTAATTAAGAAATGCTGCCCTCGCCTCCTTCGATGAGCGCAAAGCGCGGCAGCTGCTTGCCATCCACTTCCAGCGTTTCGAAAAACACGTCCCGCGGGCGCACCCACACGGAACCATCTTGCGCCCGATATACGATTAACGGCGTCAGATCGGCTTCCAGGGTCGCCTCGCAAACCAGTTCATAGATGCCGCCCTTGTAATGCCGATAGCGTACCGGCGGATGATTCGTGCTGGTCATGATAGCTTGTGAAAATCGAGAGTCAGGTATCTGGCCGAGGGGGCGATTCGTCCCCGTCATATCGGATTGCTTTGCCAGGCTGCATTTGCTCCATGCGCTTGCCGGGCTTGTCCGCATCTGCCAGGGCATAGGGATCGGCGACATAGGCAGGCCCTTTCATCAGCATGACGAGGAAAGCGCCGGTACCGACGACGACGAGGCCGAGCCAGAACACGATCATCACGGCAATGCTCATGATATCGACGGTTGAAGCCAGCTTGAAGTCGACCGGCGCCATGTCGAACAGCGGCAACAGACGTATCACCAGCGCCGGCAACGCAATCAGGATGCTGCCTGCCAGGGATACCTTGGGCAACAGGCGCAGGATCGTGCGCTCCATTCCTGCCGGGGTCTTGCTGTAGCCAGGTAGTTTCTTGAAAAGATCCATGACTGTCGCCTAGCGCTGATAGCAGTTCAGAAGGGGCGAACACCAATCAGCCATCCGTGCAGCCAGAATGCGAACAATACCCATGCTGCGCCGCCTGCTGCCACTGTAGCGACCGTTCCTCCCAATGAACCGGCAGGATAGCAAGTCCCTGCCATGCGGTCCCGCTTGCGGGCAGCCAGGTAAGAAAATTTCGCCCATACCAGAAAACTGCCGAAAAGGACCAAATCCGCAAGGGTGCCATTCGCCAGCAAATGGGCAAACGCCCAGAACGTGACGCCAAGCACCATCGGATGATGCAGGCGCGCCTTGATACCGTTACGCGGAACGTAAGTCGCTGCCAGCAGGATGAAGGAAATTAACGTAAGCAGGGAGGCGATGTGCCGCATGGCCACCGGCGGCTGCCACAGCACCTGCGGGTCGTGGCGGGCCAGGCCGTATCCCCAGATGATCAGCCCCAATCCGGCCAGTGAAAGCAGCGTGTATCCCAGCTTCCAGACTTTCTCGCCATGCCGGGCCAGTTGCGCGCTGCGCCAGTCATCGGCAACTATGCGCACCGAATGCGGGCCCAGAAAAATCACCAGTCCAAGAATCAATATCGCCATTGCCGGCCTCTTCAGGAAGGGGTTTATGCTGACCGATCAGCATTGTACCCTTCCACAAGCCGGCACCTGTCGTGCATTTGTACCCGGTTGCGACCGAGCCGCTTGGCTTCATACAGCGCGGCATCCGCATCCCCGATGAGAGTATCGGGATCATCCTGCGGCTCCGGCCGCATGATGGCCACGCCCAAGCTCACGGTCAGCTTCAGTTTCTCCCCAGCGAAGGCCACCTCGCAGTCCTGCACGCGCCGGCGCACATCTTCCGCCAGCTCGGCCACGCCGCCGGCATCAGCATAAGGAAGAATCAGGCAAAACTCTTCACCGCCATAACGAGCGGCATGCTCTGCCGGGCGCCGCAGCGACTCCTGCAGTATCTGCGCCACGGCCTTGATGCAGGCGTCACCGCACAGGTGGCCATGACGGTCATTGATCGACTTGAAGTGATCGATGTCCACCATGATCAGCGCAAGCGGATACTCCTGGCGCACGGCGCGGCGCCATTCTTCGGCGTAGCGGTCGTTGAAGAACTTGCGGTTTCGTATGCCGGTCAGCGCATCCACCAGGCTCATCTCGTGTAAAGTTTCGTTCGCTTGCGCAAGCTTCCGCAGGGCGATATCCAGCGCGCGGGTCCGCTCCTGCACCCGGCTTTCCAGTTGCGTGGTCGCCTCGCACTGAATGCGCTCGTTTTCCTCCCGCAGGATCCGCAGGCGATCCGCCAGCGCCATGGAGAGCAGGATGACTTCCAGCGCCGCGCCGATCTGCTGGCCATAGTTCGTGATGAACATTGACGGCAGCATGCCGAAGGTCTTCAGGGCGTACAGAATGGTGCCGATCAGGAAAAACGACCAGGCGATCATGAAGTAGCGTGCCTGCTTGATGCCCTTCTTCAGCGCGTAAACGCCAGTGGCAAAGGCAGTGATGCAAGCGATGATGGCTTCCAGCGCACCCAGGCGGATCACCAGCGAATAGGGGGCAATGAACGAAGCGGCGCCCGTCGCCAGGGCGGCGATCAGCAATACTGTAAACATGCGGTTCAAGCGCGGGAAATTCCTGCCGACATCAAGGAAGGAGCGAGTGAATTCGGTCACACCGATGACGCCGCAGGCAATCAGAACCGGCACCGCGGTATTGGCCCAGCCGGGTGAGTCCGGCCAGAGGTACTGGTAACTCAGACCATGCAGCGTGGCCTGATAAAGAAAATAAGCCAGGAGGTAATAGACGTAATAAAAATACGGCTTGTCACGCGTGGACAGGAACAGGATCAGATTAAAAACGAGCAGACCGATCGAAATGCCGTAATAAAGGCCGATCAGATGCTGTTCGACTTCCTTTTCCTGCATGTAGGTGGGAATGTCCCATAGCAGCAGCGGCAACTGCATGGAACTGTCCGTGCGAACATGGATATAGACCTCGCGGCTGTCGTCCGGCGACACATTCAGGCGGAAATTGATGTTGCGGTTTTTGACCGGCCGCACATCGAAGGGCAAGCGGTCGCCGCCGCGCATGAGTTCATGCGAGCCGTCGGACGCGACAAGGTATACATCGACGTAGTCGAGAGGCGGGTACGGGATCTCGAGCAGCCAGCCATTCAGATTCGTCGAGCGGTTCTCGATCTTGAAGCGAAACCACATGCTGGACGATGTGAAGCCGAAACTTGGCGTAGGCATGTTGACGGCATGGAACCGGCCCGAAGCGGCCGCGCGGCGTGCATCGGCAAGCGATAACGAACCGGAGGCATCTTCAAGGAACTCCAGGTGATCCGAAATGAAATATTTTCCGGCTCCGTCATGCAGGACGAGCGAAGCCGGTGCGGCCAGCGTAGACGCAGACGTCAGCAACAGAAAAAAGGCCAGAAGGCAGCGCAACCGGACCAAGGCATGTCTCCAGGAACTGCGAAGCCCTGTTTCAATGGACTTCGGCTCTCAAAAATTTGCAGGAATCAAATTCTTTCTCGGTCACCAAATGACTCTTTCTTTCCGGCAATTTTAATCGAGTAACGCCAGTCGCGGTCAGTGGAAGTGTGAAACTTTGTCAGGAGCGTTGTTTGTTGGGATGGTAATTATCAGAACGTCCTGGAGATCGCCAGGACAACGCGATCCTTGAACAGGTTCGTGTTATTGCCATAGACTTTGTGGCTGCTGTCCAGATCGGTGCCGTGATAGCGCACATCGAAAACGAGGCCTATATAAGGCCTGCTGATGCCGACATTCCAGTGACGCCATCCCTCGGCATCCGCCCCCTTCAGTTTCTGATAACCGTAGGAGCCATCTACCTTGAACCCGGCCGGCAGACTGACTGACGTATGGATTGCATAGTTGATGCCCCGATGTCCTTCCCATCCGAACCAATCGTTCAGGGTCGGGGTGACTTCCAGCTTCACATTGACATCGCCGAACTGCCTCGACAGGTACATGTACAGCTCGGTGTAGTTGTACTGCTTTGCGCCTGCGCCCGGATACCGGTAATCAAAGAGCATGACGTTGTAGCCGAAGTCCGTGCTGCCGATCGTTCCGGACTTGCCGACATAAGGCCCCAGGACCACGGAGATTTCCGGTGCCGTCACGAACTTGTTGTTGGAACCGAAGAAGCCGGCGTAGAAACCCGACGGGTGGCTCCAGGTAATGGAGCCTTGCACGGCAGGAATCTCGCCGTCATTGAGTTCGGATTCGCCGCGGAACACATAATCGGATGCAAATTTGACCGAGGCGCCGACGGTGCCGCCAAACAAGGTTGCCGCTTCCTCAGCCTGGGCTCCTTGGGCAAGGATAATTCCCATCCCCGTAACCAGTAGCATTGAAAGCTGTTTCATTGGGCGCCCCGTCGTCATTCATGTGAATCGAACTCTGGAAAATTTTTTAACTACCGTACAACAGGTTAACAAACAGTCTCTTGATGCATCTGCAAAAAATCAGAAGCGGGGCGCGGCCGATCGCGCAAGCATCCGTGATCCGTTCACGTTTCATTTCCTCACAGCTTCATGCTCATCTGGCGTCCAGAAAGCAGACCGTCATGCCGTTATTAATTCTGCCGTTTTGATTTGCGAAATTCTGCATTAGATCAATCGGCAGTCTCGATTATTTCAGCATGATGTTTGGTCAGTTCTAGTCATATTGCATTTCATGGCCGTGAAACGGCCGCGGCAAGAGGACAGCACGCACCGCTCTCCCTAGCCTTGAAAATGTACCGTTGGGCTTGTGCTTCGGGAAAATATTGGAACACGGAGATAAGACGTGAACAATCGAGCAAGCGATAGTCCCCCCCGGCGCGGCACAGATACTTCCATACAGAAGAGCGAGTGGCCCAAGGCCCTGCTGCTGGCTTTCATCGGCCTGCCGATCACCATGACGCTGCTGATCGCTGCGTATGGATTCGTGGTGTGGTTCCTGCAGATCCTGTTCTTCGGCCCGCCGTCCTGATTCCCCCCCGTACGCCCCCTCGCGAAGCAAGGCTAATCCTGGGTCGGGCAATATGCAGGAGCAATGTGATGAAAAGACTATTCGGACGCATCAAGGATCTGTTCCTCAGGCCGGCGGTCAGGATCGGGCTGGGGATACTCATCACCGTTGGTTTCATCGCCGGCGTGTTGTCGTGGCAGGGGTTCAGCACCGCGATGGAACTTACCAACAAGGAAGAATTCTGCATCAGTTGCCACACCATGCACGACAACCTGCTGCCGGAACTGCAAAAGACGGTGCACTGGAACAATCGCAGCGGCGTTCGCGCACGATGTCCGGACTGCCATGTGCCGCACGAATTCACTGACAAGGTCGCGCGCAAGATGCAAGCCAGCCGCGAGGTGTGGGGGCATCTCATCGGCACCATCGGCACTCGCGAAAAATTCAAGGAGCACCGCATCGTGCTGGCGCAGCGCGAATGGGCGCGCTTCGCCGCCAACGGCTCCAGGGAATGCCGCGCCTGCCATGACTACAAGGACATGAACTTCGAGAAGATGCGACCTGCCTCCCAGGTGGCGATGCGCAGCGCGGCAGCGCGTAACCAGAGCTGCGTCGATTGCCACAAGGGCATCGCACACCAACTGCCCGAGATGAAGGGCGCACGCAACCCGGCCTTCGACACCCTGGTGTCCTCGGCCGCCGGCCAGAGGATAGAGACCGGCAAATCCTACTACCTGGTCGTCCCGCAGGATCTATATGCCGACGAAGGACTGAGCAAGCGCATCGGCTCCATTGAGGTCGCCGCCCAGGTCAAGGTGCTCGAAACCAAGGGGGATGCGCAGCGCGTCGAGCTTGCCCTGTGGCGCAAGAACAAGGGTTACGGCCGCGTCTGGTATGGACACTTCGGCCTCAACATCACCAGCGCCATCCTCGAGAAGGAAGTCGCGCAGGACAAAAGCTTCGTGAAGGTGCTCGCCACCAAGGAAGACCCGATGACCGGCCTCGAATGGCAGCAGGTCACGGCAACCGCCTGGATACGCAAGGGCAGCATGCTCGACAGCGTCGAACCGATCTGGACAATCGCCCGTGGCAGCTACAACACGAGTTGCAGCGTGTGTCACCGCCAGCCCGACGAAGCGCACTTCGACGCCAACGCCTGGCCCGGACTGTTCTCCGGCATGGTCGGCTTTACCAGCATGGATGACGACACGGCACGCGTAGTGCTCAAGTATCTGCAAACGCATTCTTCCGATTTCAGCAAGACGCATGGTGCCGGCTCGCCCGAAGGCGCCGTGCAGACAGCCCGTCCTTGATCAGGGGGTGAAGAGCATGGATTACTCTCGGCGTGGATTCCTCAAGGCGATGGCAGCAATGTCAGGCAGCGTGCTGGTCGCTCCTGGCCTGCTCACTGCCGCCGCCCAAACCGCTGGCAATGCGGAAAGTGCCAGTGACGACATTACCACGTGGAAGATCACCGGCTCGCACTTTGGCGCAATGCGCGCCAGGGTGGTCGGCGACCGGGTAGTGGAAATCCGCCCGTTCGAGCACGACAAGTACCCGACAGAAATGCTCAAAGGCATCATGGGCCTGATCTACAGCTCGTCCCGCGTGCGCTATCCGATGGTTCGGCTGGACTGGTATCGCAAGCGCCACCAGAGCGATACCAGTCAGCGCGGCGACAACCGCTTCGTGCGCGTGAGCTGGGACGAAGCGCTGGATCTCTTTTACGCAGAGCTCGAGCGCATCCAGAAAAATTACGGACCGTGGGCACTGCACACCGCCGGTGTCGGCTGGCGCTCCGTCGGCCAGGTGCATAGCTGCGGCAACCACATGGTGCGCGGCATCGCCATGCATGGGCGCAGCGTGGGTACGATCGGCGACTATTCGACCGGCGCCGGGCAGACGATCCTGCCCTACGTACTGGGCTCGACCGAGGTCTATTCGCAGGGCACCTCGTGGGAAGTGATCCTGCGCGAGAGCAAGCTGATCGTATTCTGGGCCAACGACCCGATCAAGAACCTGCAGGTGGGCTGGAACACCGAAACCCACGAGGCCTACGCCTATTATGAGCAACTGAAACAGAAAATTTCCGGAAAATCCGTGCGGGTTATCTGTATCGACCCGGTCAGGAGCAAGACGCTGAACTATCTGGCGGCGGAACACCAGTACGTCAACCCGATGACCGACGTGCCACTCATGCTGGCCATGGCGCACACGCTGGTGAAAGAAGGTCTGCACGACAAGAAATTCCTCGAGACCTACGCGCTCGGCTTCGACCGCTTCCTGCCCTACCTGGAAGGCAAGACCGAAGACAAGGTCGAGAAGACGCCGGAATGGGCGGAAAAAATCTGCGGCGTGCCGGCGCAGCGCATCCGCGAACTGGCGCGCCTGATGGCAAAGAACCGCAGCCAGCTCATCTTCGGCTGGGCCGTGCAGCGCCAGCAACATGGCGAGCAGCCCTACTGGATGGGCGCTGTGCTGGCGGCCATGCTGGGCCAGATCGGCCTGCCCGGCGGCGGCATCAGCTACGCGCATCACTACAGTTCGGTAGGCGTATCCTCGTCGGGAGCGGCCATGCCGGGCGCGTTCCCGCTCAACCTCGACCCTGGGCGCAATCCCAAGCACGACAATACCGACTTCAAGGGCTATAACTCGGTAATCCCGATTGCCCGCGCCATCGATGCACTGGTCGAACCCGGCAAGGAAATCAACTACAACGGCAACAAGGTCAAGCTGCCGCCATACAAGATGGTGATCTTAAGCGGCTGCAACCAGTGGCATCGCCAGTCACAGCGCAACCGTATGAAGGAAGCCTGGCGCAAGCTCGAGACCGTGGTCGCGATCGATTACAACTGGACCGCCACCTGCCGCTTCGCCGACCTCGTGCTGCCGGCCTGCACGCCTTATGAACGCAACGACATCGACGCTTATGGCTCGTACAGCAACCGCGGGGTGATCGCCATGCACAAGCTTGTGGACCCGCTGTTTCACTCGCGCACGGACTTTGAAATTTTTCGCGGCCTTACCCGCCGTTTCAACCGCGATGCCGAATACACGCGCGGCATGGACGAAATGCAATGGGTCGAAAAGATTTATGAAGACTGCCGCGCCGAGAACGGCTTCAAGGACATTTCGATGCCGCCGTTCGCCGAGTTCTGGAAGAAGGGTTACGTGCTCTTCCCCAAGGGCAAGGAATGGGTCCGGCATGCCGACTTCCGCAACGACGCCGAGGTCAACGCGCTGGGCACGCCTTCGGGCTTTATCGAAATCTTCAGCCGCAAGATCGAACGCTTCGGCTACGCGGACTGCAAGGGACACCCGGTCTGGATGGAAAAGGCCGAGCGTTCACATGGCGGGCCAGGCTCTGCCCGCTTTCCGCTGTGGCTGCAGTCGGTACATCCGGACAAGCGACTGCATTCCCAGCTGTGCGAGTCCGAACCCTTGCGCAGCACGTATGCGATCCAGGGCCGCGAACCCGTGTTCATCGGCCCGAAGGATGCGGCGGCGCGCGGCATCAAGCACGGCGACCTGGTGCGGGTGTTCAACGACCGCGGCCAGTTGCTGGCCGGGGCGAACGTCTCCGACAACTTCCCGCCCGGTGTGGTGCGCATTCAGGAAGGCGCGTGGTACGGGCCGACCGGACCGGAAACCGGCGCGCTCGACACCTACGGAGACCCTAACACACTGACGCTCGATATCGGCACTTCCAGCCTTGCCCAGGCCGTCAGCGCCAACACTTGCCTGGTACAGATCGAAAAGTTCACAGGAACGCCGCCGCCGGTAACCGCTTTTGGCGGACCGGTCGAGGTTGATCCCCAAGGCAAGGAAATCAAGCCCGCATGAGCGCCTGTGAAAAATCGACAATCGCCCCGGCGGAATGGCAGTTTGCGAGTGCGCAGCGTGCCTGCCTGTACGGCTGGTTTTCCGCGCTTTATGCGGAAGAGGTCCCGGAATCCATGTTCCAGCGCCATTTCTCTACAGGACCCTTCGAGCCATTTGCGGGGCTGGCAGAACTGGGACTGGCAGCGGAAGTCGGCCGCCTGGATGGGGCCATTGCCTCCCTGCGCAAAGTCCCGCTTGCACGCCTCGAACTTGCTGCAGATTACGCGCAACTATTTCTGCTTGATGCCCGGTCCGGGGCGCTGCCCTATGCTTCCACCTATGAGGGCGAAAGTTCGACTGCTGCGCTTTACAGCGAGGCAGAGGCAAGAATGCGGGAATTTCTTGCATCCCGTGCGCTGGCGATCCAGCCGGAGTTCCGCGAGCCGGCGGACCACCTTGCCGTTCTGCTGTCGCTCCTGGCGCGTTTGGCTGAACAGCAATCCAGCGGTTGTGGCATGGAGGCCGCTGCGCGCGATCAGGTCACCCTGATGCGCGCTGCCCTGCTCAACTGGCTTCCCCGTTTTGTAGAACGCTGCCAGCAGGTCAGGCCGCGTTTCGATTTTTATCCGGCCCTTGCAAGCTTGCTGCTCGGCTTCGTGCGGGCGGATTTGTTGTTTCTTGAGGATATTGCGAGGGGCGATTTTTAAGGTTTTCGCTTGCAAGCGAAAAAGCTTCGAATTTATCGCGCGTTCTGGCGGCCTGCTTTGTACTCGGCGCTGCGCGCCATTGCTTTGCACTTTCCCTGATCAGGTCTGCGATTGCGCAGGCACTGCGGTCCGGCGCGCTGCTGCGCGTCACACCGCCCCGCAGAGTCTCCCGGCTTTTGCGCTTGCAAGCGCAAAAGCTTCGACTCCCACGCGCGCGCGCTTTGCGCGCTCGTCTTCGCCAAAAAAAATCCCCGCCGAAGCGGGGATTTTGGTTTTTTTTGGCGGAGACGGTGGGAGTCGAACCCACGATACAGGTTTAAGCCCGTATGCTTCCTTAGCAGGGAAGTGCCTTCGACCACTCGGCCACGTCTCCACACGAGAAACGGTCAAAAAGCGCCGTTTCTGTTCAGCCACGCATGATATCTTCTCAGGCGCGTCTGGTCAATCAACTATGACAGGGAATTTCAGGCTGTCTTTTCCAGGTCAAAGGCCTTGTGCAGGGCGCGCACTGCCAGTTCCATGTATTTCTCGTCGATCAGCACCGAAATCTTGATTTCCGACGTGGAGATCAGCTGGATGTTGATGCCCTCTTCGGCCAGCGTGCGGAACATTTGCGAGGCGATGCCGACATGACTGCGCATGCCCACGCCCACCACCGACACCTTCGATACCTTGGTGTCGCCATTGATGCTGTTCGGGTTGATATGGCCCTTGACGGTCTTTTCCAGCACGTCCATGGTGCGGGCGTAATCGGCGCGCGGCACGGTGAAGGAGAAATCGGTCTTGCCGTCCACCGACTGGTTCTGGATGATCATGTCCACTTCGATGTTGGCGTCGGCCACGGGACCGAGAATCTGGTAAGCAATGCCCGGACGGTCCGGCACGCCCAGCACGGTGATCTTGGCTTCATCGCGGCTGAAGGCGATGCCGGTAATTGCTGCTTGTTCCATTTTTGTATCTTCCTCAAACGAAATCAGGGTGCCGGACTTGGCTTCTTCTTCCAGCGAAATCATCGGGTCGGTCAGCGACGACAGCACGCGCGTGGGCATGCGGTAATTGCCGGCGAATTCCACCGAGCGGATCTGCAACACCTTGGAACCGAGCGATGCCATTTCCAGCATTTCCTCGAAGGTGACCGTGTTCAGGCGGCGCGCTTCGGTTACCACGCGCGGGTCGGTGGTATAGACGCCGTCGACGTCGGTGTAGATCAGGCACTCCTGCGCCTTCAGCGCCGCCGCCACCGCCACGGCCGAGGTATCGGAGCCGCCGCGGCCCAGCGTGGTGATGTTGCCGTCGTTGTCGATGCCCTGGAAGCCGGTGATGATGACGACCTTGCCGGCTTCGAGATCTTTCTTCACGCGGGCGTCGTCGATCGACTGGATGCGCGCCTTGGTGAAGGCCGAATCGGTCTTGATCGGCACTTGCCAGCCGGCGTAGGACACGGCCTGCTTGCCCAACGCCTGCAGCGCCATCGACAGCAGCGCCACCGAAACCTGCTCGCCGGTGGACGCCAGCATGTCGAGCTCGCGCGGGTCCGGTTGCGGCATGATTTCCTTGGCCAGGCCGAGGAGGCGATTGGTTTCGCCGGACATCGCGGAAGGCACCACGATGATCTGGTTGCCGGCGTCGTGCCATTTAGCGACGCGCCTGGCGACATTGCGGATGCGCTCGGTGGAGCCCATCGAGGTGCCGCCGTATTTGTGAACGAACAAAGCCATAGGAATCCGGGTGAAAACAGTGAAAAATCAACCCTTTAGTTTACCTTTTGCCGGATGTAAAAACAAGAAAAAAATCACGGCAAAGCTTGCCAGCGCAAGCGAATGCAGCCGCCCTGCCCCTCCCGCAGGTGCAGGCTGTCCATGCCGACGCCGGCCGCGAACAGCAGCGTCCGCGCGGCCAGCACCAGCGGCAGCAGAGGCCGCTCCCAGGCCGGCACGCCGAGCGCCTGGAAATGCTGTTTCAGGCTGCGCGACGGGCGGTTGGCGGCGAGCCTGAGGCTTTCGCCGCCCTGGCGATGACGGATCTGCAAATCCTGCGCCCGCAGCCAGGCGCCATCCAGGCCGGCGTCCGCCGGTTCGAAATGCAGGCGCCCGCCATAGGCGGGAAAATCCAGCCAGGCTTCACCCTGCCAGCGGAACGATAGCGGCGCCACTTCCGCCGCCGATCGCTTCGGCGTCAGGTAGACAAGGCCGCGATGGCGGTGGATCTCGCAATCGGGATGTTTTACGCACAATTGCGCATCTTCGCGGGCATCCAGTAGTTGTGCGCGCATTTGCGCCAGCCATGCCGTCGACGGCATGCGCGCGCCATGCATGCCCAGCCAGTGGCGCAGCAGGTTGTCGAGACGGTCGTCATCCAGCGCGCGCAATCGCCCGAGATCGAGACAGGCGCCCTCGGCGCAGCGCGCCAGGTCTTCCTGCGCCAGCGCGCGCAAGAGGCGCTGCGCGGCTTGCATGTGCGCGGCACTGCGCGCCAGGCGTGCCTGAAAGCCGGGGAAATCCTGCGCCAGCTGCGGCATGACGCCATGGCGCAGGGCATTGCGGGCATAGCGCGGATCGGCATTCGATTCGTCATCCACGTGCGCGACGCCGGCGTGTGCCGCCCATGCCGCCAGCTCGGCGCGCGAGACGCCCAGCAGCGGCCGCGCCATCAGCAGCGTGGCGTCGCCCAGCAGCGCCGGCGCCGTGTTCACGGCATCCATTCCCGACAGTCCGGCCACGCCGCTGCCGCGCAGCAGTTGCAGCAGCACCGTCTCTGCCTGGTCATCCAGGTGGTGCGCGGTCAGCAGCAAGGCGACGCCATGCTGGCGGCACAGCTCGCCCAGCGCGGCATAGCGGGCCTTGCGCGCGGCTTCCTCGACGCCGTCGCGACCGGCATCCTGCAGGCGCACACGACACGCCGCGAACGCCACACCCTGGCCTTGCGCTTCGCCTTCGCAATGCGCCAGCCAGGCATCGGCGTTCGGGCTAATGCCATGATGCACGTGAAAAGCAAGCAGACGCATGCCGCGCGCCGCGGCATGGGGCGCGGCCAGGCGCAGCAGCACCGTGGAATCGAGGCCGCCGCTGTAAGCCACGGCGATCGTGCGCGGCGCGGCGGCAGAAAACGAAACGCGCGCCAGAATCGCTTCCAGCGCGCGTTCGAACCTGAGTTCCAGCGTATCGGTATGGCGCACGCCCTAGTCCCGCGGCGCAACTTCCTTGAAATTACCGTAGCCCATGAGCTTCTCATGGCGCGCCAGCAGCAGGTCGCGCGGCTTCATGCCCTGGAACTGGCGCAGCGAATCGGCCAGCGCGCGCTTCAGCATCGCCGCCATCTGCCGCGGATCGCGGTGGGCGCCGCCGAGCGGTTCGTTGATGATCTTGTCGATCAAGCCCATGGCTTTCAGGCGGTGCGCGGTCAGGCCCAGCGCATCGGCCGCGTCGGACGCGCGCTCCGCAGTCTTCCACAGGATCGAGGCGCAGCCTTCCGGCGAAATCACCGAATAGGTCGCATACTGCAGCATCAGCACCGAATCGGCCACGGCAATCGCCAGCGCACCGCCGGAACCGCCTTCGCCGATGATGGTGGAAATGATGGGCACTTTCAGTTCGGCCATCGCGTAGATATTGTGGCCAAGCGCTTCGGACTGGCCGCGTTCCTCGGCGTCGATGCCGGGAAAGGCGCCCGGGGTATCGACGAAGGTGAACAGCGGCAGGTTGAATTTTTCCGCCAGGCGCATCAGGCGCAAGGCCTTGCGATAGCCTTCCGGCTTGGGCATGCCGAAGTTGCGCAAGGCGCGCTCCTTGGTATCGCGCCCCTTCTGGTGGCCGATCACCATGCAGGCCTGGCCATTGAAGCGCGCCAGGCCGCCGACGATGGACAGGTCGTCAGCAAAGGTGCGGTCGCCGTGCAACTCGTGGAAATCCGTGAAGATCTCGTTGACGTAATCCATGGTGTACGGACGCTGCGGATGGCGCGCGATCTGCGACACCTGCCAGGGCGTCAGCTTGGCGTAGATATCCTTGGTCAGCTGCTGGCTTTTCTTGGTAAGGCGCTCGATCTCTTCCGAGATGTCGACTGCGGAATCGTCCTGCACAAAACGCAGTTCTTCGATCTTGGAATCCAGTTCGGCAATCGGTTGCTCGAAACTGAGGAATGTGGTTTTGCTCATCGTGTTCCCTTCTGCTCGACACGGCTGTTCTTGAATGCCGGATCAGTATTCCACAGGCGCCGGCGCCAGGCTGCGCCACATGTACCATGTCGCCACCGTGCACCAGGGTGCCCAGTTGGCGGCCACTTCACGCGCATCGCTGCGGGAAACTGGTTCTCCGGAGAAATAATTTACACTAATTGCCTTGAGTAAACCCAAGTCGTCCAAAGGCAATATATTCGGTCGCAGCAGATTAAATATCAAAAACATCTCCGCTGTCCAGCGTCCGATGCCGCGAATTTGCACCAGCTCAGCGATTACCGCCTCGTCTTCCATGCTGGCCCACTGGGCGGCATGGACCTTTTTTTCCTTGAAATGCAGCGCCAGATCGAGCAGGTATTCAGTCTTTCTCTTTGACAATCCGCAAGTTGCCAGGGCTTCGCCTGCCTTCAAAACCTGGGCCGGCGTGCATTTCGGGCACACGCCCAAAAAGCGCTGCCAGATGGCGTCGGCAGCCTTGACCGAAATCTGCTGGCCGATCACCGAACGCGCCAGCGTGGTGAAGGGCTCGCCGCGGCCGACCAGGTGCAGGTCGCCGAACTGCGGGATCAGCCGGCGCATGATGCGGTCGCGCTTCATCAGTTCGCCCCTGGCATCGTCCCAGTAATCCGGCACGAACACGCGTGCCTCGCCGGTGGATGGGCCGGTGCTGGCGCGAGTTGACGGGCTTGCCATGCCGCTTATGCCCTGCGCCATTCGGTGACGCCGCCCGGCTTGTCTTCCAGGACGATACCGTCGGCCAACAATTCCGCGCGCAGGCGGTCGGCCTCGGCAAAATCCTTTGCCTTCTTGGCGGCGGCGCGCGCTTCGATGCGCGCCAGGATGGCAGCCTCGCCCGCGCCATCGCCGCCGGCCGGGGTGCCGTGCAGAAATTGCTGCGGCTCGCGCTCCAGCAGGCCGACCAGATTGGCCAGCCCTTTCAGTTGCCGCGCCAGTGCCGGCGACTTTGTCTTGTTGACCTCGTTGGCCAGTTCGAACAGCACTGCCATCGCCACCGGCGTATTGAAATCGTCGTTCAGCGCTTCGGCAAAATGCTGCGCATGCGCTTCGTCGCGGTCCGCCGCGCCCGCCTCCGGCGCCACTTCTTTCAGCGCCGTGTACAGGCGCGTCAGCGCGCCGCGGGCATCGTCAAGATGGGCGTCGGAATAATTCAGGGGGCTGCGGTAATGCGCGCGCAGGATGAAGAAGCGCACCACTTCGGCATCGTACTTCCGCAGGACCTCGCGGATGGTGAAGAAATTGCCCAGCGACTTGGACATTTTTTCATTGTCGACGCGGATAAAGCCGTTATGCATCCAGTAATTGACGAAGTGCCCGTCGTGCGCGCCCTCGGATTGGGCGATCTCGTTCTCGTGGTGCGGGAACTGCAGGTCGGCGCCGCCGCCGTGGATGTCGAATTGTTCGCCTAGCAATTCGCAGGACATGGCCGAGCATTCGATATGCCAGCCGGGGCGGCCGCTGCCCCAGGGCGAGGGCCATTTCACTTCTTCCGGCTCGGCGGCCTTGGCGGCTTTCCACAGCACGAAGTCGAGCGGGTCGCGCTTGCCGGTATTGACATCGACGCGCTCGCCGGCGCGCAGGTCGTCGAGCGACTTGCCGGACAGCTTGCCGTAACCGGCAAAGTCGCGCACCGAGTAATTGACGTCACCATCGGCGGCCTTGTAAGCCAGGCCCTTCTGTTCCAGCTTACCGATCAGGCTCAGCATCTGCGGCACATAATCGGTTGCGCGCGGCTCGTGGTCGGGCCTTTGCACGCCCAGCGCGGCGGCATCCTCGTCCATGGCAGCGATGAAGCGGCCGGTCAGCTGCGAAATCGTTTCATTGTTTTCGACGGCACGCTTGATGATCTTGTCGTCGATATCGGTAATATTGCGCACATAGGTGACTTCGTAGCCCGAGGCGCGCAGCCAGCGCTGCACCATGTCGAACACCACCATCACGCGGGCATGCCCGAGATGGCAATAGTCGTACACGGTCATGCCGCACACGTACATGCGCACCCGGCCCGGCTGAATCGGGGTAAAAGGCTGCTTGTCACGGGCCAGCGTGTTGTAAATCTTGAGGGCGGTCATGGGGAGAATTATGCGGCCGGGCAGTCGGAAGGCAGCCGGACACTAGACTAAAGCTTAATTTGTTAAAATGTTTGGTTTCGCGGCAGTATAACACTGATGAAAAAGGATAGAACCATGCACGCTTCCCGTCGCTTTTTGCTGAAATTCATCTCCGGCATCCTGCTGGCTTCCACTGCGCTCGCATCCCAGGCAGCCGACAAGCCCGCTGCCAATGCCGCTCCGCGCGTCTCCCTGAAAACCAGCATGGGCGAAATCGTGCTGGAACTGAACGCCGAAAAGGCGCCGAAATCCACGGAAAATTTCCTGCAATACGTGAAAAGCGGCCATTACAATGGCACCATCTTTCATCGCGTCATTGAAAATTTCATGATCCAGGGCGGCGGCTTCGACAAGGACATGCAGCAGAAGCCGACCCGCGAACCGGTTGAAAACGAAGCGAAAAACGGCCTGAAGAACGATGCCTACACCGTCGCCATGGCGCGCACCCCGGCGCCGCACTCGGCTTCGGCGCAATTCTTCATCAATACCAAGGATAACGACTTCCTCAACTATCCCGGCCAGGATGGCTGGGGCTATGCCGTGTTCGGCAAGGTCGTCAAGGGCAAGGAAGTGGTCGACAAGATCAGGACCGTGCCCACTGGCAGCAAGAACGGCCATCGCGACGTGCCGACGACACCGGTCGTAATCGAATCGGCCAGCATCGTCAAGTAAGTCGCCGCGCCCGTTGCTGCACGATATTCACGCATAACCACTCAATCAACAAGGACTCATCATGGCTGTCATCCTCACCACCAACCACGGCAAGATCACGCTCGAACTCGACGCGGAAAAAGCGCCGAAGACTGTCGAAAACTTCCTGGCCTACGTGCGCGACGGCCACTATGACGGCACCATTTTTCATCGCGTCATCGACGGCTTCATGATCCAGGGCGGCGGCTTCAAGCCGGGCATGGAACAGAAACCGACCAGGGATCCGATCGAAAACGAAGCCAAGAACGGCCTGAAGAACGAGCCCTACTCGATCGCCATGGCACGCACCTCGGCGCCGCATTCGGCTTCCGCGCAATTCTTTATCAACATCAAGAACAACAGCTTCCTCGATTACCCGGGCCAGGATGGCTGGGGCTACTGCGTGTTCGGCAAGGTCACCGAAGGCCAGGACGTCGTCGACAAGATCCGCTCGGTCAAGACCAGCCGCGCCGGCATGCATGCCGACGTGCCGGTCGAAAACGTCGTGATCGAAAAAGCCGAGATCGTCTGATCGCAACGGCAGCCGGCCAGTCCGCACACGCAGCGCACATGACCGCACCTGTGCCCGCACCCCAGGCGCAACCGGAAACGGTTGCGCTTTTCGTTTCCGACGTCCACCTGCACGAATCGCTGCCGCGCACCACCGAAGCTTTCCTGGACTTCCTGCGGCGGCATGCCGTCCATGCACGGCAACTCTACCTGCTCGGCGACCTGTTCGAATACTGGGCCGGCGACGACGACATCGATACGCCCTACCATCGCCGCATCGTTGCAGCGCTGCGCGAGGTGCATGATGCCGGTGTCGCGCTATTCTGGATCAGCGGCAATCGCGATTTCCTCGTGGCCGAGGGGTTCGCGCAGGCGACCGGCGCCAGCCTGCTGGACGAACCGCATGTCGTCACCCTCGCCGGGCACCGCCTCGCCCTGGTGCATGGCGATGCGCAGTGCACCGATGATGCCGGCTACATGGCCTTTCGGGCCCAGGTGCGGCAACCGCGATGGCAGCGCGACTTCCTTGCCATGCCGCTGCCCGGACGCAAGGCTGTCATTGCCGGCATGCGCGACCAGAGCCGCGCGGCGCAACGCGACAAGGCTTATGAAATCATGGATGTCAACGATGCGGCGATCGAAGCGCTGTTTACCGCCACCGGCGCGCAGCATCTGATTCACGGCCATACCCACCGGCCGGCGCTGCACCGTCACGCCACGACTGCCGGCGAACGGCTGCGCCATGTATTGCCGGACTGGGATTGCGAAGGCGAGCAACCCCGCGGCGGCTGGATCGCCCTGGACGCCGGCGGCGTACTGCGGCACATCGGCCTGGACGGCAGGGAAATTATTCGACCAGCCTGTTGAGCTGCACCGGATCGAACTTCTCCAGTTCCGGCAGCACTTCGCATGTAATGCCGGCGCGCTTCAGCGCCTCGACAATCTTCAGCATCTGCATTTCCTGGGTCGCGGCATTGTCGATCAGGCCGTGCATGGCCTTGGACAAGGGATCGTCGGCAGAAGCGGTCAGGCCGTAGGCGGCAAACATGCGCGCCGCCGCTTCCTCGCGGATGCCCGGCATGTCTTTCTGGACGATGCGCGCGGGATTGCCCACCGCGGTCGCGCCGGCTGGCACTTCCTTGGCCACCACCGCGTTGGAGCCGATCTTGGCGCCCTCGCCCACCGTGAAGCCGCCCAGCACCTTGGCGCCGGCGCCGACGATCACCCCGCGTTCGAGCGTGGGATGGCGCTTGGCGCCCTTGGCAAGCGAAGTGCCGCCCAGGGTCACGCCCTGGTAGATGGTGCAATCGTCGCCGACGACCGCGGTTTCACCAATCACGACGCCGAAGCCATGGTCGATGAACACGCGCCGGCCGATGGTCGCGCCCGGGTGGATCTCGATGGCGGTAAATGCCCGCGCAAGCTGCGAAATGAAGCGCCCCAGCCATTTCAGGTCGCGCCGCCAGCACCAGTTGGCCCAGCGGTGCATGATGATGGCATGCAGGCCCGGATAACAGCTCAGCACTTCCCATGCCGTGCGCGCGGCAGGGTCACGTTCGATGATGCTGGCGATATCTTCCCGCAGGCGGCTGAACATAAAAAATCGAATATGGTTGTGTGGAAATGTAATGGTAGCGTTTTAGCGCGCTTTCTGCTGAAGCGGCATGCGGCAATACCGATGCCGCATGCCGCTTCAGCAACCCGCGTCGTCAGGCGCGGACGATGCGCTGGCGACGCGCCTCGTACAGGCAGACGCCGGACGCGACCGATACGTTCAGGCTCTCGACTGCGCCGGCCATCGGGATGCTCACCAGGACATCGCAATTCTCGCGCGTGAGGCGGCGCATACCCTCGCCTTCGGACCCCATCACCAGCGCTGCCGGCCCTGCCAGGTCGGCATCGTAGACCGTCTTTTCGGCATCGTCGGAGGTGCCGTACAGCCACACGTCGCGCTCCTTCAACTCGCGCATGGTGCGCGCCAGGTTGGTGACGGTAATGTAGGGCACGGTTTCGGCAGCGCCGCTGGCCACCTTGGCCGCCGTCGCGTTCAAGCCCACGGCGCGATCCTTGGGCGCGATCACCGCGTGCGCGCCGGCGCCGTCGGCCACGCGCAGGCAGGCGCCGAGGTTGTGCGGATCGGTGATGCCGTCGAGGATCAGCAGCAGCGGCGGGCCTTCGATCGCATCGAGCAGTTCGTCCAGGTTGCGCGCCAGCGAAAGTTCGCCGGCGCGGGCCACCACGCCCTGATGGCGGCGCGTGCCGACCATGGCGTCGAGGCGCTGGCCATCGGTCTGGATGATGCGCACGTTGGCGGCCTTGGCGGCATGCACGAGATCATGCATGCGCCGGTCGTGGCGTTCCGCATCGATATAGATTTCTTCCACCGACGAGGCTTCGTGACGCAGCCGCGCGGTGACGGCGTGAAAGCCGAATATCATCCTGCTTTTCATTGTCGACTCAGCGTTTCTTGCGGGTGGCGGGCTTGGCGGCGGCGCGGCTGCCATGGGCCTTGGCCGCCTTGGCAGGCTGCGCCGCCCGCGCCGACCGGGACGACTTGGCAGACTTGGCCGGCTTGGCGGACTTTGCAGATGTTCCCGACTTTGCAGATTTTTCCGGCCTCGCCGCCTTGCCGGACTGCGCACGCTTGCCGCCCTGCGCATCCTCGCTTTCACGCGCACTGCTGCGCGCAGCCGCACCGCTGCGCTTGCCCTGCTGCGCCGCCTCGGCGCGCCTGGCTTCGTTTTTCAGTTGCGTGCGAATGCCCGGCTCCTGCACCAGTCGCAGGTCGATCTTGCGCGCATCGAGGTCGACCCGGCTTACCTGTACCGTGACGCGGTCGGTCATCTGGTAGCGGATGCCGGTGCGTTCGCCGCGCAGCTCGTGGCGCACCTCGTCGTACTGGAAGTAGTCGGCGCCGAGATCGGTCACGTGCACCAGCCCTTCGATATACAGCGCGTCGAGTTGCACGAAGATGCCGAAACTGGCCACCCCGGAAATCGTGCCGGTGAATTCCTCGCCCAGCCTGTCGCGGATGAAATAGCACTTCAGCCAGGCCTCGACGTCGCGCGAGGCCTCGTCGGCTCGGCGTTCGTTGGCCGAGCAATGGATGCCGAGCGCTTCCCAGATGGCGAGCTCGCCCTCGCTCTTCTTCTTGCCATCTGCCTTGCTCTGCGCCTGCATCTTGCGCGCAGCCGGCGACAGCATGGTGTTGAGCAAGGATGTATCCACGCCCTTGGGCGAATAGCGCTTGCCCTGCAGGATGGCCTTGATGGCGCGGTGCGTCAGCAAGTCCGGATAGCGCCGGATCGGGCTGGTGAAGTGCGCATAGGCTTCATAGGACAGGCCGAAATGGCCGATATTGTCCGGACTGTAGACTGCCTGCTGCATCGAGCGCAGCAGCATGGTCTGCAGCAGCACGGCATCGGGGCGCAACTTGATCTTCGGCAGCAATTCGGCGTAATCGGAAGCCGCCGGCGAGTCGCCGCCGCCGAGGTGCAGGCCGGCCTGCTTGAGGAAGTTGCGCACCTGCGTCAGCTTTTCCTTGGTCGGCGCCGCATGCACGCGATAGACGCCCGGATGCTCGTGGCGCTCCAGCAGATCGGCAGCGCAGACGTTCGCCGCCAGCATGCACTCCTCGATCAGCCGATGCGCATCGTTGCGCGTGCGCGGCAGTATCTTTTCGATCTTGCCGGCGGCGTCGCAGACAATATAGGTCTCGGTGGTCTCGAAGTCGATGGCGCCGCGCGCCTGGCGCGCCGTCAGCAGCGCCTGGAACACAGCGTTAAGATGCTGCAGGTGCGGCACCAGCGCGGCACGTTTGGCTGCTTCCGGCCCCTTGGTATTGCCGAGGATCGCCGCCACTTCGGTATAGGTGAGGCGGGCGGCGGAATGCATCACCGCCGGGTAGAACTGGTAAGCCTTGATGTCGCCCTTGGCGGTAATCACGGCGTCGCAAACCAGCGTCAGGCGGTCCACTTCGGGATTCAGCGAGCACAGGCCGTTGGAGAGTTTTTCCGGCAGCATCGGGATTACCCGGCGCGGGAAATACACCGACGTGCTGCGTTCCAGCGCATCGCCATCGAGCCCGTCGCCCGGCCGGACGTAATGACTGACGTCGGCGATCGCCACAATCAGGCGGTAGCCGTTGCTGCGGCCGATCTTCACCGGCTCGCAATACACCGCATCGTCAAAATCGCGCGCATCTTCGCCGTCGATGGTCACCAGCGGCACATCGCGCAGGTCGACGCGGTTTTCGAGGTCGGCCTCCTCCACCGTATTGGGCAGCTTCGCCGCCTGCCGCTGCGCTTCGGCGCTGAATTCGTGCGGCACGCCGTACTTGCGCACGGCGATTTCGATTTCCATGCCCGGGTCGTCGATCTCGCCCAGCACTTCGGCGATCTTGCCGCTGGGCTGGGTAAAGCGCGAAGGCTGCTCGACCAGTTCGACGCTGACCACCTGGCCCGACTTGGCCTTGCCGGGCGAACCGGCCAGCAGGATATCCTGGCCGATGCGCTTGTCTTCCGGCGCCACGATCCAGACGCCGTTCTCGTTGAGCAGGCGGCCGATCACATGGGTATTGGCGCGCGTCACCACTTCGACGATGCTGCCCTCGGGACGCCCGCGGCGATCGACGCCGACCAGGCGCACGCGCACGCGGTCGCCATTCAGGACTTTCTGCATTTCCCGCTCGGGCAGGAAAATGTCATCGCCGCCGTCGTCGGGAATCAGGAAGCCGAATCCTTCGCGGTGGCCGCTGACGCGACCTTCGATGAAACTGGTTTGATGCGCGAGCTGATAGCGCCCCTGGCGGTCAGCCTTGATCTGGCCATCGCGTTCCATGGCATTGAGGCGGCGCGTCAGACCCTCCATTTCCTCCGGCTTGACGCCGAGGGTATTGGCGAGCGCAGCCGCATCGTGCGACCCCGTGCTGGTGCGCAAAATGCCGAGGATTTCTTCGCGGCTCGGAACTGGATAAAGATATTGGTTCAAAAGTGTGCTGAGCAGTTCTTGTCAAAAGGTCCTAGTGTACTGGAGTGGCCCGAGGTTTGCCGAGACATTCAGGTTTTTTTACATGGTCGCTCAATATTTATTTCAAGACAGGCTTTGACATCTTCCAACTTTACGCTATAATCTTTGCTTCGTTAGGCCCACGTGGCGGAATTGGTAGACGCGCATGGTTCAGGTCCATGTGCCGCGAGGTGTGGGGGTTCGAGTCCCTCCGTGGGCACCAAAATACAAAGGGATCGCTTCGGCGATCCCTTTTTATTTTTGCGCCCACGAGCAAAGCGCCTGCGCGCTTTGCGGGAGGGACTCGAAAGGTCCGGCTTGCAAGCCGGACCGGGGCCGCGGCACGTGGCCGAGTCCCGACGTGGGCCTTTGAAAACAAAAAAGCTTCGCCGCGGCGAAGCTTTTTTCATTATGAAGCTGTAGAACTGGAAACCTGCGGCAGATTCCCGCCAAGACCCAAACCTAAATCCCGCTCGCATCTCTCTTGAGCAACCCCGCAACCCCCATCCGCTCATACTCCTCGAATGGCTGCACGATCCACGGATTACCTTCCAGATACTGCAGAAAATAATCCGGCCGCATGCACGAACGCGCCTTGTACCAGATGACGGCCGAGCGCACTTCCGTTACTTCCGGAAATGCCTCCTGCAAATGCAGCTGCACTTTGTCCAGCGTGACCCCGGAATCCACCAGGTCATCGACCAGCAGCACCCTCCCCGCCAGCGAACCTGTCGGCATGGTGACGTGCCTGGCAATGGCCAGCTCGCCCTGCTTGCTGCCAGCTTCCTCGCGGTAGGAACTGGTGGAGAGGATCGCCAGCGGCACATTGAACAGCCGCGACAGCACATCCCCCGGGCGCAATCCGCCGCGCGCCAGGCAAAGGATATGGTCGAACTGCCACCCGGAGCGATGCACCTGCAGTGCCAGCGCCTCGATATGGCGATGGTACTGATCCCAGGAAATGCTGAGTTTGTTCTGCGCCGGCGTCAGCCATGGAAAACGCCCTCCTGGAACCACTTCGCTTACTTGAATGGATGGCGCAACACGATGGTTTCTTCGCGATCCGGGCCGGTGGAAACCATGTCGATCGGCGTGCCGATGAGTTCGCCGATGCGGGCGACGTAGGCGCGCGCGTTGGCAGGCAGATCGTCCAGGCCCTTGGCGCCGACGGTGGACTCCTTCCAGCCGGGCATTTCTTCGTACACCGGCACGCAGCGCGCCGCATCTTCGGCGCCCAGCGGGAAGATATCGACTGGCTTGCCATCGACTTCATAGCCGGTGCAAATCTTCAGCTGCTCCAGCCCGTCCAGCACATCCAGCTTGGTCAGGCAGATGCCGGTGACGCCGTTGATCTGGATGGAGCGGCGCAGCAGCGCAGCATCGAACCAGCCGCAGCGACGGGCGCGCCCGGTGACGGTGCCGAATTCATGGCCGACGCTGGCCAGATGCTTGCCGACGCCGGCATCGGTCGGCAATTCCGAGGGGAACGGACCGGAGCCCACGCGCGTGGTGTATGCCTTGGTAATACCCAGCACGTAATGCAGCATGTTGGGACCGACGCCGCTGCCGGCGGCGGCATTGCCCGCCACGCAGTTGCTCGACGTGACGAAAGGGTAGGTGCCGTGATCGACGTCCAGCAGGCTGCCCTGCGCGCCCTCGAACAGCAGGTTGGCGCCAGACTTGTAGGCGGCATGCAGGGCGCTGGAAACGTCGGCCGCCATCGGCCGGATGCGCGGCACGGTTGCCAGGGCGTCGTCCAGGGTCTTCTGGTAATCCACTGCCGGCGCCTTCAGGTACTGGGTCAGCACGAAATTGTGGTAATCCAGGTTTTCCTTCAGCTTTTCGGCGAAGCGCCGCTCGTTCAGCAGGTCCATGACGCGGATGGCGCGGCGCGCCACCTTGTCTTCATAGGCAGGGCCGATGCCCTTGCCGGTGGTGCCGATCTTGGCGGCGCCGCGGGCGTACTCGCGCGCTGCATCCAGCGCCGTGTGATACGGCAGGATCACCGGGCAGGCTTCCGACACCTTCAGGCGCGACGCCACTTCGACGCCGCTGCTTTCCAGCTTGTCGATTTCGCGCAGCAGGTCCGGCACCGACAGCACCACGCCATTGCCAATGTAGCAGGCCACGCCGGCGCGCATGATGCCCGACGGGATCAACTGCAGAGCAGTCTTCTGGCCGCCGATGACCAGGGTATGACCGGCATTGTGGCCGCCCTGGAAGCGCACCACGCCCTGCGCATGGTCGGTGAGCCAGTCAACGACCTTGCCCTTGCCTTCATCGCCCCACTGGGTGCCGATCACCACTACGTTCTTTGCCATACGTTTCTCTAAAGTCTGTTAATTCAAATTCTTCAATACCCAGTTGCCGCCCTCGCGCACCAGCGCGCGGCCGCAATCGAATTCATCTTGCTCCTCGCCCTGGCCGGGGAATCCCTGGATCACCACTTCGCCGGCACGGCGCAGTTCCGCGATCGTGTCGCACAATGCAGCGTCGCGCCCCCACGGGGCCAGGATCGCGCGCGTGCGTCCGGTCGTCGGCAGCAGCCGCGCCAGTTCGCGCAAATCCAGGGAAAATCCGGTCGCCGGGCGCGCCCTGCCGAACGCCTCGCCGACATGATCATAGCGGCCGCCGCGCGCCACCGCGTTTGCCAGTCCCGGCACATAGGCGGAAAACATCGCGCCGCTCTCGTACTGGTAACCGCGCAAATCGGCCAGGTCGATCGTGACCGTGGCATCGCCGGCCAACTCCAGCAGCGCTTGCAACTCATCCAGCGCGTGTGCAATGCCGGGCAATGGCGGCAACAGCGCGCGCGCCTGCGCCAGCACGGCGGCGTCGCCGTACAGCGCGGGCAAGACCAGCAAAGCGTCGCGCGTGACCGGTGCGTAGTCGCGCGTCAGCTCACGCAGGCCGGCGCCATCCTTGGCACGCAGCAAGTCGATCAATGCTTCTTCATCCTTTTGCGCGCGCGCGTCGCCTTCGAGAATCGCGCGCACCACGCCGACATGGCACAGGTCCAGCCTGATATGGGAAATGCCGGCCAGCGCCAGGCAGGCCAGCGCCAGTTCCTGGATTTCGGCATCGGCTTCCAGGCCGGCATGGCCATAGATTTCCGCGCCGATCTGCAAGGGCTCGCGCGTGGCATGCAGGCCCGAAGGCCGGGTATGCAGAACGCTGCCGGCATAACACAGGCGGGTCACGGAATTGCGGTTGAGCAGATGGGCATCGATGCGCGCGACCTGCGTCGTCATGTCGGCACGGATGCCCATGGTGCGCCCGGAGAGCTGATCCACCAGCTTGAATGTGCGCAAGTCGAGTTCCTGGCCGGTGCCGGTCAACAGCGACTCGATATATTCGAGCATGGGCGGCATTACCAGCTCGTAGCCGTAGCCGCGGAATGCATCGAGCATGGCGCGGCGCAAGTGCTCTATCTTGCGCGCTTCCGCGGGCAAGACGTCGGCAATGTTTTCAGGGAGGAGCCAGGTACGCATCAACGTGGAAATGCTTCAGGAAAAAAATAAAACCAGACCGACCACAGCCAGTCCGGCCAACAGGGCAATCAGCCCGAAAAAACGTAATTGCCCATCAGAAAACTGCAGGATGCGCCGGAAAGTATCGCGCCATTGTGCCGGAAACAGCAAAGGAATGACGCCTTCGAACAGCAGCATCAATCCCAGTGCCAGCAGCCATGGAGCTTCCTTCATGATACGCCGCTACTTGGCAGCGGCGCCCGCGCCCCCCGCCCCCCGGAAATACCGGAAAAATTCGGAATTCGGATCCAGCACAAGGACATCGCGCTGGTCCTTGAAGCTGGCACGGTAAGCCTGCAGGCTGCGATAGAACTTGAAGAATTCCGGATTCTGGCCAAAGGCGTCGGCATACAGGCGCGACGCCTTGGCATCCCCCTCGCCGCGCATCTGCTCGGCCTTGGCATAGGCTTCCGCCAGGATCACGGTGCGCTGCTTGTCGGCGTCGGCGCGGATCTTTTCGGATTCGGCAGCGCCGGTCGAGCGCAATTGGTTGGCCACACGCAGGCGTTCCGAACGCATCCGCTCAAACACCGAATTGCTGATTTCCTCGACATAATCGACACGCTTGAGGCGCACGTCGACCACCTGCACGCCGATCTTCTTGGCCTCGTCGGCGACGTTCTTCTGGATCGCATTCATCACCGTGGCGCGTTCGCCCGAGATCACGTCGCGCACGGTGCGCTTGGTGATTTCAAGGTTCAGCGCGTCGCGGATGATTTGCTGCATGCGGTTGAGCGCGCGCTTTTCATCGCCGCCGAAACTGACGAAGTACAGCTTCGGGTCGGCAATGCGCCACTTGACGAAAGAATCGATCAGGATGTTCTTTTTCTCGGCCGTGATGAAGCGGTCGGCATCCGGCGAATCCAGCGTCAGCAGGCGCTTGTCGAGAAACACCACGTTCTGGAACGGTTGCGGCAGCTTGAAGTGCAGGCCCGGCTTGTCGATCACCTGCTTGACTTCGCCCAGCGCGAACACGATCGCATACTTGCGCTCATCGACGATGAAGACGGTGGACGAAATGACCCAGATCGCGATGAGTGCGGCGATGGCTATGGAAACGGCACGATTCATGTCAGCGACCCTCCCTGTCGCGCGAGCCACGCACATCGCGCGCACGCTCGGTATTCAGCACTGGCGCAGCCTCGGTGGCGGTGTTGCCGGTCGCGCTGCTGGCCGCCGGCGCGGCGACGCGCGCCGCTGCATCCTGGCTGGCGGTTTGCGCGATCAGCTTGTCGAGCGGCAGGTACAGCAGGTTGTTGCCGCTCTTGGCGTCGATCATGACCTTGCCGGTATTGGCGAATATCTGCTGCATGGTTTCGATATACATGCGGTCGCGCGTGACAGCCGGGGCGCGCTGGTACTCCGCCACTACCTGTTTGAAGCGCGCGGCGTCACCCTGCGCCGTCTGTTCGACACGGGCGCGATAGGCTTCGGCTTCCTGCAGCAGGCGTTCCTTGGCGCCCTCCGCCCTTGGAATGACATCGTTGGCGTAGGCCTGGCCTTCGTTCTTCAGGCGCTCGCTGTCCTGGCCGGCCTTGACGGCATCGTCGAACGCGGCCTGCACCTGCTCGGGCGGCTGCACGCCGAGCGTGGCGACGTTAATGACCAGCACGCCGGCATTGTAGCGGTCGAGGATGGCCTGCATCAGAGCCTTGGCTTCAAACGCCACCTTGGCGCGGTCTTCGTACAGCACGAAGTCCATCCCGTACCTGCCGACCACTTCGCGCAGCGCCGATTCGGCCACCTGCTTGACCATGACTTCCTGTTCCCGATTGCTGAAGATCCACTTCTCGGCATCGCTCAGCGAGTACTGCACCGCGAACTGGATATCGATGATGTTTTCATCTTTGGTCAGCATCAGCGATTCGCTGGTCTGCTTGCTGCGCTGATCGCCGCGATAGCCGACTTCGGCGGTGCGCACCTGCGCCACGTTGACGATTTCATGGCTCTGGAAAGGATACGGCCCACGCCAGTTCAGGCCGGCCGGCGTCGTATGACTGCGCTTGCCGAAGGTCAGGACCACGCCGGTCTGGCCCTCCTGTACAAGGAAAAAGCCGCTGATCAGCCACATCTCGAGCGCCTGGTTCGGCCGCGGCCCACAGCGCGGCTCCGGCTCCGGCGCTCGCGCCGAAGTAGCCGACCCTGCAGTGCCCGGCGTCCGCCCTTGCGTGCAGCCAGGCGGTCGCTGCGGTGAGCCGTGAGGCGAGCAGCTCGATGTCGAAGACCTTCGCACGGTCGTGACCCTCCTCGGGAGTGAGCAGGTCGAGCAGGAGGGTGCCGAGCCGTCCGCTCTGGAGGATCTCCGCGACGTACCGGTTTCGGGGACTGTGTCGACTGCTGCCACTGCCATGAGCGAATACGACCAGCCCGATCGGCCGGGCCGGCAAGTGCAGGTGCCCTGGCAGCACGACCACTCCGGCCGGGATCTCCACGTCGGCATCGACCCCTCCGCCGGAAGGGCCACCTCTGAGTGCGGTCTGACGCGTACGCCGGTCGGCACGGTCGAGCAGGACGGTCACCTCGTCGTCGCTCGTCGGCGTGAAGTCCACGTAGTGCTCCCCGACGGCCAGGAACGGTTCGGGTGCCGAGACGCAGACGACGGCGTCAGCATCGGCGAGCCGCCGCAGGGTGTCGGGCGGAGCAACGGGCACAGCCAGCACGACCTGCGCAGCACCGAGCTGCCTCGCCACCTGACACGCCACCCGCGCGGTCGACCCGGTCGCCATCCCGTCGTCGACGATGAGCGCCACACGTCCCTTCAGGTCGAGGCGCGGACGACCGCGGCGCAGGCGCGTGACGCGCGAGTCCAGCACGGCGCGCTGCACGACGTTCGACCGCCGCCACGTCATCCTCGGTCAGCCGGGCACGGTTGACCAGCCCTGAATTGACCACTCGGACACCGCCTTCTCCGATCGCTCCCAACGCCAGCTCGGGCTGGAAGGGTACGCCGAGCTTGCGGACGACGATCACGTCCAGGGGAGCACCGAGCGCGTCGGCCACTTCGGAGGCGACGGGCACACCACCTCGAGGGAGACCGAGTACCACGACGTCCTGGTCACGCAGCGGCGCCAGCTGCGCAGCCAGCCGGCGGCCGGCGTCGACTCGATCGGTGAACAGCTCCACGGTTGCCTCCTGGCCACACCATGACGCAACGCGGTGGCGGGGAACAGAGGCGAAGGTCGTCACGCGGGTAGCTCATAAAGCGCTGCGCAGGCTGCAGAGGGTCATCGACATGCACGGACCAGCCGTGATCCTGGCAGTGCTGGCAGGAGCGGGTCTGTTCCTGGTGTGCCGGGGGGTCTACCGCCTTGAGGTGGCCCCGGGGGGTGACGCAGGGTACGACCTCTTGGCTCGCCGAGGGACGTCGCCGGTGGGCCAACGACGGATCCGTGGCGACGGCGACTTCGGCTGCGACGCTCCAGCGTCCGGGCTAGGGGTCGACGCTGAAGCTGAACATCATTCCGCTCTCGTGGTGTTCGGCGATGTGGCAGTGCGCCATCCAGAGACCGGGGTTGGTCACGTCGAGGAGGATGTCGACGGTTTCGCCGGTGCGCACGAGAACGGTGTCCTTCCAGACGAGATTGGGCTCGACGGTGTCGTCGCGGCTCATGACAAGGAAGCGGCCCGCGCCGTGGATGTGGAAGGGGTGGTGCATGGGGTGGTCGGAGTCCATTTCGTTGACCAGCCGAATCTTCACCTGATCGCCGACCTTGAAGTGCCAGTCGATCGCATGGTTCTCCTCACCTGTGCTGCGGTCGACGAGCTTCCAGCGCATGTTGGCCGGTGTGGTGATCCGGTTGACGTCGACCATGTCGTCTTCCCACTCGATGCCACCAGTTGCCTCATGGTTGTGACCGCCGGCGTGGCCGTGCTGCTGGTCGGTCGCGTCGTGCTGGGCGTGGGTGGGTTCGTCGCCGTGGTGTTCGTGGGTCTGGTTGACGAGTTGCGACGGCATGAGCTTCATCCCGCATTGGGGGCAGCGGTCGGGTGAGTCGCTCACCACGTCGGGATGCATCGGGCAGGTGTAGGTGGCGGCAACGGCAACCAGCTTCATGCCGCAGTGCGGGCATCGGCCTTGGTCGGCGGTGATGACTTCGGAGTGCATCGGGCAGGTGTAGGTGAGGGCGACGGAGATGGCCAGCAGCTTCATCCCGCAGTTGGGGCAGGTTCCCTCATCGGCGCTTACCACCTCGGGGTGCATGGGGCAGGAGTAGACGATCGGGCCGTCGGGCACACCCATGTCCATCTCAGCCACGAACGCGAGCGTCTTGTCCGGTGCCACATCGCGGTACCGGTCCAGCCGATCCCGTTCGGCTGTCATGTCGGCGTTGGTGCGAAGCACCTCGAACTGCTTGCTCAGCTCCGGCTCGGCCGGGGCCTCGCCAACGGTGACTGACGCCAGGGGATAGGTGCGCTCTGGATGCCGGTGCTCGAGGGTCACGAGCCCAGGCTGGTCGAACAGGACATCGACGACGATCCGCTCCGACGGCGCGAGCATCACCTCAGTCACGAAGGCTTCCTGCTCGACCCGGCCGCTGTCACCACCGACCAGCTTCATCCGGGCCTTGTCGAAGCCGACATTGAAGACCCGCGTGTTGGCGGTGTTGGTGAAGTAGAAGCGCACCACCTCCCCGAGGTCGGCCGACAGTTCAGCGGCGACGTCACCGCCGATGAGCATGGTGTTGCCGAACCGCCCCATCGCCACGTAGGTCGTCTCGGTGCGGCTGAACGACGCGATCTGACCGTCCTCGAGCAGCACGTCATCGAGGGTGAGCAGCTCCTCCCGGTTCACCGGGGGCCAATAGTCCGGGTCCGACGGGACGACCACGATGTTGCCGTACAGGCCCATCTCCTGGCCGTAGTCCTCGCGGATGTGCGGGTGGTACCAGTACAGGCCGGGATCGTGGAACTGCAGTCGATAGCTGAAGCTCTGACCCACCTGCATCGGTGTCTGGGTCTCGTGCGTCCCGTCGTAGGCGTTCTGCAACCGCAGCCCGTGCCAGTGCACGGTGGCCTCGGTGTCAGCCTCGTTGGTCACGTTGATGACCACTTCCGAACCCTGCTGGACCTGCATGGTGGGCCCGGGCACCGACCCGTTGTAGGCAAGCATGCGCACAGTCGCATCGCCCAGCCGCTTGACCATCGGAGCGATACCCAGGTCGAACTCCTCCCCGTCTGCGAGAACGACGACCTCGGATGGTTGGGAGTCTGGAAGGTCACGTATGTCGGTGGGGAAGTTTCCGCGATTCTCAATCTGAGTGTGGTCACTGTGGTTCGACATGATCGGACTCCTCCTGGCTTTCTCCCGCGTCGGGGTGTGCACGATTGGCTGCCGTTGGCCGCCGTTTGCGGCTGTCGGCCAGGGTCTGGATCTGTGTGGCGATGTACTCGGCGTCGTCTCTCACCCAGCCGAGCAACGCTGAGCCGCGGGTGCTGGCGTCGATGCAACGCATGACGTCTTCCTTGTCAGATGGGTGGCTGGGGGTCGTACTGGATGCCGCGCCGGACTTGCCGGGCGCGTTCGGGGCCGGCGAGGCGAGCGACCAGGTGCAGTGCCATGTCGATACCGGCGCTGACGCCGGCAGAGGTGATGAGGTCGCCGTCGTCGACCCACCGGTCGGCTGGGCGGACCTGCACGGTGGGGTCGAGCCCGCGCAGCTCGTCCATCGCAGCCCAGTAGGTCGTCGCCGGCCGCTCGCGGAGCAACCCGGCAGCAGCGTAGACCAGAGCGCCAGTGCAGACACTGGTCATCAACGGGACGGTCGCGCGTTGGTCGCGGACCCAATCGAGGTGTTTGGGGTCGCGCAGAAGCCCCCGGGTGCCTTCGCCGCCTGGGTATATGAGCACCTGCAGGGGTGGTGCGTCCGCGATGGCGTGGTGTGCGCCCAGAACCAGGCCTTTGGATGCGGTCACCGGCAGACCGTCCTGGGACATGCAGGACACGGCCCAGCCGTCGTCTGGGTGGTTGCGGGTCCAGTGGGCCAGTACTTCCCACGGGCCGACGGCGTCGAGCTCTTCGACGCCGTCGAATAGCAGGATGGCGATGTGGTGTGGGAACGTGCTGGGCTCGTTGGTCATGTTCTCAGCGTGCCTTAGGAAGAGAGCGGTCCGGGGTCTTTCGCTCTGGAGAACCCTCGCCCACTGAAGAGTTCATTCTCTGGCGGCGTGGGCGAGTGCCGAGGGCGTCTCGCGGCCGACGATCGCCGGGGCCTCGTGGACGAGCTCGTCGTTCTCGAGGGCCTCCACCATGAACAGGGCAAAGTCCACTCGACGCGTGAGGTTGCTCGCCAGGATTGGATCGCCTACGTGCTCGCTCCACACGGGCAGGCCCTGGCTTTCGCCCTCCTCGAGGTCGCTGCCGCGCACGACTGTCCACCGGGTGTCGCTGGCAAACACCCGCCGGCATGCCTCCACCTGGTCGTCGAGGTCGACCTTTCGAGCGAGTCGCGCAAGCCGGCCGAAGACGTTCACCATCACCTTGAGCTTCCACGAGTACACGTCCTGGCCGTCGCGGGTGATGTGCCACCCGCACGAGAACACAAGGCGCGCGCCCGGAGGTGCGTAGTCGAGCACCGCCTGGGTCGTTCCCGTCGAGTACCCGTTGACGCCAACCGGGGTCATCACGACGAGCACCCCGTCGCACCCCGCGACCGCGCGCTTGATGACCTCGGGGTCGTCCGTTGCTCCCGGGATCACGGTGATACGCCCCTTGAACCGGTCGAGTTTCCCCACGCTTTCCTGCCGGCACACGCCGACCACCTCGTAGCCCCGATCCAACGCGTGCTGCACCATGTACTGCCCGAGTTTGCCGGACGCTCCGACGATGCAGACCCTCATCGTGTGCCTCCCGTAGCGGTCTGGACATCGGCGGAGCCGTACGTGTCCTGCACGACTGCTTGCATCGTCCTTCCGCCGTCGCCGGCCTGTTCGTGTCGCCGCCGGTCGCAGCGTGCTGTCGTTCAGTTGTCATGGCTGCTTCCTTCCTCACTGGGGCGGCAGTGCCGTGTTGACCATGGAGACGTCCAGCACCACCGGAATCTGCTTAGGTCAGACGGCGATGACGGCTTCCTCTTCGGCGTGTCCCTCCGGCAGTCTCCGATGGCCTCCGAGGCCCGGCTCAGCGGGCAGGCCCGGTAGATCCATGCTTGGCCAGCGACGTCGCTTGCCTCCAGGACTTCGAATTGCTGGCCCGACTCCTTCAGCAAGCCGCGGTAGAGCAGGCCTGCGGCCGATGCCCCGACGATCAGCGTGTCGACGGGCCGCGTCATCGCCACAGGCTAGCCCGAGCCGCGGTCACGAGAGATTCCGACGGACGCCAACCACCACCGAATCTTCCCAATTTGACGGCTCAGCTAACTGACCGGCGCCGACGCCATGCTCACATCGGTAATTCGATCGCATTTGTCGATCCTCATGTGATCGGGCAGGGGTCTGTCAGGTTGTCTTGGCGGGTTGCCCGCCATAGCGCTTGCGGGCTGCCTCACCGGAGGTGCCGAGCATCCCGCCGATGGCCGACCAGGACACGCCGGCCTGGCGGGCGAGGGCGACCGTTTCGGCGATGCGGCGCTCGCTCGCGGCGCGCTCGGTCACTGCCTCGAGGATGGCATGCAGCGGTGCAGCGTCGCGAACGTCGGTCGGGTCGTGCTCAGCGAACTGACGCTCCAGCTCCTCGGCGTGCTCGAGGATCTGCTGCAGACTGCGGGGCATCGTCATCACCTCAAGTACTTTCGTCGTGCGCTCATCGCGTGGACGATGACCGGGCCATGGTCTGTGTCGATGAACCCGACCTCGATCAGGTGCGCTGTCCGAGTGGGTCCGATGATCATCACAAGAGCGTCGTCGAGGTCCTCGTAACGCAGTGGGTGGTTGAACGCGTGCAGGATGTCGTCGTCGGCTATGCCGTGCTTGCGGGCGCTGGCGATGATCAGCGGCTCCACGACCTCCAACATACGTTGCCGAACCTGCGGACGCAACTTAGGTTGCGAGACAGCGGCCGTGTGCCGTCGCCGGTAGCCGAGAATCCCGCCTCGAGCCGGCCCTTCTGCATGGAGGTGCGCCATGAGCGCGCTACTTGTCGGGTACGCCCGATGCTCCACCGATCAACAAGACCTGACCGCCCAACGCGACGGCCCTGCTCGGCCTGGGCGTCGAGGCCGAGCGAATCTACGTCGACCACGGCCTGACCGGTACCAACCGCGAGCGTCCCGGTCTGCGCGAAGCGCTGGCCGCATGTCGGGCCGGCGACACCCTCGTGGTCACCAAGCTCGACCGTCTGGCCCGATCGCTGCCCGACGCCCGGGCGATCGCCGACGAGCTCACCAGCCGGCAGATCAGCCTGAGCCTGGGCGGGTCGGTCTACGACCCCACCGACGCAGTCGGCCGGCTGCTGTTCAACGTGCTGGCCATGGTCGCCGAGTTCGAGTCCGACCTGATCCGGTTGCGCACCCGCGAGGGCATGAAGGTCGCCAAGGCCAAAGGGCCGCCTGCGGGGCAAGCAGCCCAAGCTCAACCGTCGCCAGGAGGCGCACCTGGTCTCGCTGGTGCACAGCGGCGAGTACAGCACCGCCGAAGTCGCCGAGCTCTTCGGTGTTGGCCGCTCCACCGTCTACCGCGCCATCGAGCGCCAGCGCTGCGAGGCCCGTGCAGGAATCGCACAGACCGCAGCCACGAGCTGAGCATGACCATGTCCCTGTGTGTCCCGGATGGCACACCCCTGCGGGACACACAGGCACTCACCCCAAGAGGCTGCCCCCAGTCGCCGGTCGCGGTTCGGCCTACGGGACGGTCGAACGGTTGCGGGCCGTCACTCAGCTTCCGGGTGGCGAAAGGCGGCCGACCTCGTCCGCGATCTCTTGCTCACTGCGCCCAAGATCTCTCAGGTCGATGACGAGGTTGCTTACTGCCTGTTCCAAAGAGTCTCGGTACCGCGCCGGGTCTAGGGCAAAGAGATTCGTGTACAACGACACAGCCTCACGGTCGGCGGAAAGGGCCCCGTCAAAGTTGCCCAGCTCGGTGTGCCGGATCCCCTGCGAAGTCAGTGATCGGGCGAGATTCTCCAGGAAGAAGGGGTGCTTGTCGGCCAGCTCGCGGTAGATGGCGACGGCCTCCTCGATGGCGGTCAGCGCGTCCTCGCGCCGGCCCAGGTCCGCCAGCGCGTTGGACTGGTTGTTCAGCGACCTCGCCAGGTCGGGCAGGAACGCGTCCGGGCGGGCCGCGGCCAGCTCGCCGGTAGAGGCCGACGGCCTCCTCGATGGCGGTCAGCGCGTCCTCGCGCCGGCCCAGGTCCGCCAGCCGGTTGGACAGGTTGTTCAGCGACATCGCCAGGTCGGGCAGGAACGCGTCGGGGTGGGCCTCGGCCAGCTCGCGGTAGATGGCGACGGCCTCCTCGATGGCGGCCAGCGCCTCCTCGCGCCGGCCCAGGCCGCGCCAGCCGGATGGACAGGTTGTTCAGCGACGTGGCCAGGTCGGGCAGGAACGCGTCGGGGCGGGCCGCGGCCAGCTCGCGGTAGATGGTCGACGGCCTCCTCGATGGCGGCCAGCGCCTCCTCGCGCCGGCCCAGGTCCGCCAGCGCGGTTGGACAGGTTGTTCAGCGACATGGCCAGGTCGGGCAGGAACGCGTCGGGGTGGGCCTCGGCCAGCTCGCGGTAGATGGCGACGGCCTCCTCGATGGCGGCCAGCGCCTCCTCGCGCCGGCCCAGGTCCGCCAGCCGGTTGGACAGGTTGTTCAGCGACCTGGCCAGGTCGGGCAGGAACGCGTCCGGGCGGGCCTCGGCCAGCTCGCGGCGGATGGCGACGGCCTCCTCGATGGCGGCCAGCGCCTCCTCGCGCCGGCCCAGGTCGCCAGCGCGGTTGGACAGGTTGTTCAGCGACATGGCCAGGTCGGGCAGGAACGCGTCCGGGCGGGCCGCGGCCAGCTCGCGGTAGATGGCCGACGGCCTCCTCGATGGCGGCCAGCGCCTCCTCGCGCCGGCCCAGCTCGCCAGCCGGTTGGACAGGTTGTTCAGCGACGCCGCCAGGTCGGGCAGGAACGCGTCCGGGCGGGCCGCGGCCAGCTCGCGGTAGATGGCCACGGCCTCCTCGATGGCGCTCAGCGCCTCCTCGCGCCGGCCCAGCGTCGCTCAGCCGGTTGGACAGGTTGTTCAGCGACCCGGCCAGGTCGGGCAGGAACGCGTCCGGGCGGGCCGCGGCCAGCTCGCGGTAGATGGCGACGGCCTCCTCGACGGCGCCAGCGCCTCCTCGCGCGGCCCAGGACTCGCCAGCTGGTGGACTGGTTGTTCAGCGACGCTCGCGAGGTCGGGCAGGAACGCGTCCGGGCGGGCCTCGGCCAGCTCGCGGTAGATGGCGACGGCCTCCTCGATGGCGCCAGCGCCTCCTCGCGCCGGCCCAGTCCGCCAGCCGGATCGACTGGTTGTTCAGCGACGCCGGCCAGGTCGGGCAGGAACGCGTCCGGGTGGGCCGCGGCCAGCTCGCGGTAGTGGGCGACGGCTTGGGTGGTGACCTCGGCGGCGAGGTCGGCCAGAGCCAGGGAGCGGCCGGGCAGCCGCTCGACCAGGTCTGCCGCGGCGGCCGGTGCCGGTGCCTGCTGCAGGGCTGTCACGAGCCGTTGCGGCGCCGACCCGTCGGGCTGAGCCAGGCGGCCTCGAACAGGACGCTGAGCCGCTCGCGCAGCAGCATACTCAGTGCGGCGGCGGCAAAGCCGCCGCTGGCCGCGGCCGCCCGGGTCAGTTCGGCCAGCAACCGGTCCACGGTTGGCCGGTCCCCAACCTGCAGTGCCTGGTCGGCCACGCTCAGGACCAGCTCGGGCAGCACGTCCAGGTCGGCCAGCAGCTGGTCGGCCAGCGGGTCGGGACGGATCGGGTTCCAGTAGTCCAACCCCTGATGCAGCCAGTGCAGCCACCGGGCCAGGGCCCGCCGCCGGCCGGTATCGGCCTCGGCCAGGTCGGGCACCGCGACCAGCATGGCGGCGGCGGGCCCCTCGGGGGTTGATGCGCCGACTGTCGCGGCGGGTGAGCTGACCGCCGCGGTGGCCACACACCGTCGCAGCACCATGGGGCCCTCGACAAGACCCTCGGTGGCGTGCACTGCTTGGGCCACCGCTGGGCCTCCCGGTCCAGGAATGCCCGCAGCACCACGGTGCGGACCTGCCCGTCGGAACGCGGTTTTGCCCTGAACGGGTCCCCGGACGCGGCCAACAGCGCAGCCAGGTGCACCATCAGCGGATCCGCGAACGCGCCCGCCGCAAGGTCGGGCGGGTCGGGCGCGGCGCCCGGCAGGTCTGCCGGCCCCGCTCAGGGCCCGAGCCAGGGCGTCGAACGCCGCCTGATACTGGGCGGCACGGGCGGGCAGGTCCAGAGTGTGCGCGCCCAGCGGCAGGTCGCCGGTGTCGAACCCGTCGACCAGCGACTCGGTGGCGGTACCCAGCTGCTGCCACCACGGTGAGCGCGACCGGGCCAGCAGAAGCAGCCGCACCGGCAGATCCGTGTACGCCAGGCACCTGACCAAGTCCGCGACCAGACCGACATTCAGGTCCGCGTTGTCGACCACCAGCAGGGTGGGCCGCTCCAGCTGCCAACGCACCGCCCCACCCGCCCGGTCCAGATCGGCGAACCCGGCGTCCCAGCCCTCCCGGCCACCGCCAGACACGCCTGCGCCGCCAACCGGGTCTTGCCGGCCCCGCCGCCACCGGTCACCGTCTTGACCGCCAGCCCCGGCCCCCCCACTGGTGCACCACTCGGCCAGTGCTGCGACCAGGTCGGCCCGGCCACTGAACGGAACCACCCCGTGCTCGGGGTACAGCAGCCGGTTGCGGGCCGCGGTCACGTTGAAGTTCGGCAGCGGCCGGTACGGCGCCGCCAGCGTCAACGACCGGTCGGTGGCGTACTCCAGCCGCCAGGCCGCACCGACCGGGACCGGGTCGGGCCGCTCACCCAACACGTCGCAGAACCCGGCAGCCTGCAGCATCCGAGCCACCGGCACCGCGACCAGCCGATCGGTGCCGTAGCGGGCCGGGTCAACCACGACCACCCCCACCAGGTGCGGGCCGGCCACCAGAGCGGCCCCCGAGATGCCAGCCCACGGTGATGCCGCACCGGGCCGCGGCTGCGGCGCCGCGGACAGCACGGTCAGGTGCAGTTGACCCGACTCCACCCCCGCGCCCGGGGGCACGAACCCGACCACATGCTCGGTGTCCCGGACCGAATCCGGGCGTTCCTGAGCCCACGGGAACCCGATCGCCGCGGCGGTCACCGGCTCATTGCCGGCCAGCCGGCCCCACCGCAGCACCGACATCTCCCGGGCCGGCCACGGCGAGGACTCGTCCACCCTCACCAGCGCCACGTCCAGCCCCGCATCCAACCAGGCCACAGCCGCCGGCGACCACTCCCTACAACCCAGCAGGCTCACCTGCGCCGGCCCGCCCACCACCAGGCCGGCCTCGGTCAACACATGCGCGGTGGTCAGCACCACCCGGTCTGCGACCGCATACCCCGAGCCAACCCTGCACCCCGAAGACCCGGCCGCGAACACCGCTGCCACCCGCGCCCGGTCCACCGCCACAACCTCACCCCCCCGTCCTCGGCGCCCGAACCGCTACCCTCCCGCCCCAGATCCAGAAGCCGGCGGCCGCGCCGCCACGTCCTGCCCTACCATCACGTCTTGCCAGTCCGTCCCCAACCGGACCTGAGGCACCAGCGACATCGTCACCGTATGCGTCTGCGCGCTGCTCACCCCGCCCTTGGCACCCACCGACACCACCCACAGCTTGATACCGGCCTCACCCGAACCCTCCCGGGTCAGCTGCACCCCGAACTGCAGCTGCACCTCCCCCAGCCGGGAACCGCAAATCCTCGCCCTCGCCCTCCCGCCGCGCATCCACCAACTCGGCCCGCACCCGCCGGATCGCCTCGGCCAGACCAATCGGCTCATCACTCATCCGCTTCCTCCAGCCCTTACCCGGACGTATGCGACCAACGCGACCCACACTATCCGGGCAGACGCCACCACTTCCCCCAGTGCCGCCCGCCCCGCAGAAGGATCGTCGGGAGGTGCTCGTCCCTGTCGCCAAAATGATTCTTGCCGAACTGCCCCGTCGCATACCCGCAGGCCTTGAGCGCCGTCGCGATCGTCGGCGTCGTCGCCTGCATCCCGAGCTCGGCACCGGGCAGCCCGACCTTCGTCAGCCCCGTACGGATCGGGTTCTGCCCGGTGATGAAGGCCGCCCGACCCGCGGTACAGCTCTGCTCGCCGTAGTAGTCGGTGAACCTGGCACCCTCGTCGGCGATCCGGTCGATGTGCGGCGTCCGGTACCCCATCAACCCGTCGCTGTAACAGCTCAGGTTCGAGATCCCGATGTCATCTCCCCAGATCACCAGGATGTTCGGCTTGTCCTGCGGCATCGCCATCCCCCCGGGTTCGTTACGGTCAGGGCAGCCTAACTCCCCATCGTGCCCCGCCGCGGTCTACCGCGACGTGAAAGGCAAGTGAATCCTTGTCTCCGACATGGCCGACACTCTGGCCTTCTATCACCGGCGCGGTGTGAACACCCCAAGCCGAGGCAGACCAGCAACCGCACCTCGAGGCTGACTTGGGCGGCGGGATCCCCTGCCCCGGGACACCGAAGACACGATGCTGGCCTTCGATCCCCACCGGCGCCCTGTGACGGGGCCTGGTACCGGTTCGGCCTCGCCTCTTGAGGTGCGACAATCCGGCCGATATTGACGAGACGTGGCACGAGCTCACCAGCTGGGCAATGACGGACACCTCGCGCAGTGGAGCCGATGATGGCAGATCGACTGACCGTGGCCCGTACAGGCGGGTTGTCAGGATCGCCCACCTGCCGGCGGGTAGTGTTCGGTTAATGTCTGACCGTTCTTATGAGGCGATCGCCACTGCTGTCCGACAGGTTCTCTCTGTGCGCGGCCCGATAGCCGAGGACGAGCTGTTGGCCGCTCTGGTCGCGGACGGCATCGATCTCGGGCCCGATCCGGAAGACATGCTCACCGACATCCTCGATGAGGACGCCGAGCTGGTCATGCCGCTGGCCGACGAGCGGTGGGCCTGGATCCCGGCTTTGCTCGACGGGCCGATCTTCACGCACTGCCTGAGCGCGCTGGAGGCCGAGCACGACATGATCGGGTTCGGTCCCGATCTGGCGCCGCTGTCGATGCTGACCGAGAGCCAGACCTACCAGCGGCTCACGGACGGCTCGCCGATCGCGGACGTGTCCCCGTTCCTCGACGGCGACATCCTCGCCGAGCGCGGCGTGCCGGAGATGGTGGTGGGTGACGACGGGGTGTTGCTGTTACAGCCCGGCCAGTTCGCGACGCTGGGCGTCGGGGCCGGTGACCTGGTCGGGTTACGTGTTACCGCGGCCGGGTTCGAGCTCGCCGCGGCCGGGGAGCTGACGACGTGCGAGATCGGCCCGGCGCTGGCTCCCGTGCTGGATTTGAGTCCCGATCGGCCCGAGATGCTCGACGTCGCCGTCTGGACGGCGTGCGCCGCGGACGAGGGTCTGTTCCGGGAGCCGGTGGCACCGCTGAGTGAGCTGCTCTCGGCTGGTGGCCTGGCCCAGGAGGGTGACTGGGTTGCCCGTGGCGGCTTCGATTTCGGCACGTGGCGCGTCCATGGCCGGATCGAGACGATCGCGGCGCGCTACGAGCTGCACGACGACGAGGCGCTCGCCGTGCTGGCAACGGTGCGGCTGTACCAGCAGACGGCCGCGCTGGTCGATGCCGTGACCGGTGCCCAGCAAGACGGCGATACCGAGGAACTGATCGACATCGTGTCCCAGCTGTTCCCGCGGCAGCTCGATCCGGCGCCGTCGAACGGCGGCCCAGAGCTGGACCCGGATCGCGCGACGGTGCGCGCGACCCTGAAGTTTCTCGCTGAACCGGCTGTCGCCGCTGCCGTGCTCGCCGAGACGAGTGCCGACGAGGAACGTGGCGCCGTCGCGTTGGGGCTGCTCGCCGAGTCGGTCGAGCCGCTGGCACCGCGCGCGGCGCGCCCAGCGCTGCGTTGGCTGCGGGCCAAGGCGTACGAGGGGCTCGGTGACCTCGAGCGGGCCGAGCAGACCTACAGCGCAGCGCAGTCGCTGGACCCGTCGTGGCCGTTGACGCTGATGTCGTTGGCCCGCTACGCCAGCGACCGCGGCGATGCCGAGCGCGGGCTGGCCCTGCTGCGCCGGGCTGGGGCGCCGCGCGAGCATGAACTGGTGCAGCTGCTCGAACATTTCCAGCCCGCTCCGCGTCCGGGTCTCGGGCGCAAAGAGCCGTGCTGGTGCGGCTCGGGCCGCAAATACAAGGTGTGCCACCTGCATCGCGAGCAGCTGCCGCTGGCCGAGCGGGCCGCGTGGCTGTATCAGAAGGCGGGGGCGGACCTGTTCGACGGCCCGTCCGGCCCGCTGCTCATCCAGACCGCGCAAGCGCGTGCACGGTACTGGGACACACCCGACACGCTCGAGCGGGCCATCGAAGACGGCCTGGCCCCTGACGCGGTGCTGTTCGAGGGCGGCGCGTTCGCCGACTTCCTTGCCCTGCGTGGCTCACTGCTGCCACCCGACGAGCGGTCGCTGGCCGAGCAGTGGCTGCTCGTGCAGCGTTCAGTGCACGACGTGCTCGCCGTCCGGCGCGGCGAGCAGATGACACTGCGCGACGTGCGCACCGGCGACGTCCACGAGGTGCGCGAGCGAGCCGGTAGCCGGCAGGTGAAGGTGGGCGAGCTGTACTGCGCCCGGGTCGTCCCGTCGGGCGACACGATGCAAATCTTCGGCGGGATCGAACCGGTATCCATCGGCGAGCGCGACGAGCTCATCGCGCTGCTCGACGACGATCCCGACCCCGTCGAGCTCGTCGCGTTCCTGTCCCGCCGATTCGCCCCGCCGGTGCTGCAGAACACCGAGGGCGAGTCGTTGGTGCTCTGCGATGCGACGCTGCGGATCGCAGACCCGGCCCGGCTGGCCCAGGGGCTGGATGACGAGTATGACCGCCAGGACGACGAGCCGGACGGCGCCCTGGCTTGGTTCGAGCACGTGATCACCGACGGCATACAGCGGATCCGCGCGAACATCGAGCTACACGGTGACGAGCTCCACGTCCATGCCAACAGCGCGGCCCGCTTCGAGCGTGTCCTGGCCACGATCGTCAAGCTTGACCCGTCAGCGACGGTGCTTCACGAGACCCGCGATCCTGCCGGCGACCTCCGAGCCGTCCAGCAGCTCGCCGCACGCAGCCCGGCAACGTCGGCCGCCACCGTCCTCGACCCGGCCGCTGATCCGGCGATCGCCGCGGCGCTCGAGGAGATGGCCGGCAAGTACGAGGCAGCCTGGCTCGACGAGCCGATTCCCGCGCTGGCCGGTCACTCACCCCGCGAATGCGCGTACGACCCCACCCGCCGCCCCGACCTGATCCGACTGCTCGACTCCTTCCCGGAGGACACCGGCCGGCCCGGCACCATGAGCCCGGCGCGCCTGCGAGCCGCCCTGGGCCTGAGCTGACGCGTCCGGCGCCGACCGCCTCGGCCCCGGTTAGCGGTGAGAACGATCTTGGGTGGCTGGGTCTTCACGGTGCCTGGGTCTACGGTCGTGGTTCATGCCGGTGGCAGTTTCTGTCTGATGAGCAGGTTGCCGCGTACGGCCGGTTCACCGGCGACTTGTCGGCGGCCGAGGTCGAGCGCTTCTTCTACCTCGATGACGCTGATCGGAGCCTGATCGCGCGCCGCCGAGCGGATCATCATCGCCTGGGCTTCGCGGTGCCTCTGGGAACGGTTCGGGCGGTGGGGCGCTTCCTTGAGGATCCGCTGGACCTGCCGTGGCCGGCGGTGGAATTCCTGGCCGAGCAGCTGGCGATCGGCGACGCGTCGTGCGTGAAGAAGTACGTGCAGCGGCCGCAGACGCCCTACGAACATGCCTGGGAGATCCGCGACCAGTGCGGGTACCGATCCGTCGACGATCAGAACGCCAGTGAGGTGTTCGCGCGCTGGCGGTTCATCCGCCGCGGCATCCGGTAGAACACTTCACTGTCCCGAAACCGCTCGTCGACGACGGCCTGATGGGTGGGAACCTCAACGTGGATCACGACGTCGCCGTAGCGGCGCGAGTTCGACCCGTCACCCTCATTGGTGAAAGAACGCCTCGTGCCGATTTTGGCAGTAGCTCACGAACCGGCCGGTGCGCAAGATCGCGGCGGCGGCTTCGGCGCTCGTGCGGTGGTACAAGTCATAGACGTTGATGAGGTAGCCGTCCGTGTAGAACATGCTGCGCATTGCGGTCACCAGCGTTACTCCCCGGCGGCGGGTTCAGTGTGCAGCCAGCGCGCGCGCGCCCGGCGTTCTGTTTCGAGTGTCGCCGAAGTTGATGAATGCGCAGCGGCGGACCCCCTGACCGTGGATGAACAGATCGGCCGGGCCGTGCTCGACGTGCCACCCGTCGGCGACACACCGCACGAGCCACGTCTGCTCGTCCTCGACGCGGCCCAGGCGCCAGTCGCCCAGACAGCGGGGCGGGAAAAGCTGGAGCAGGCGCCCATCGCGGGTCAGCCGCATCCAGGTGGCCAGGTCCGCGCTGGTGGACCACATGCCGCCGCCCGGCGCCAGCCCATTCAACGTCCACGGTTCGGCAGAACGCCCGCCGAGCACGCCCTTGTCCCACCCCTCGGGCAGCCCGGCCGGGGTGACCAGAAGGCAGGTGCCGTCAGGGACAGCGAGGTGAGGATCCGCTGGGCCAGGATCCGCTGGGGGAGGAGCTCCGGGTAGCCGGTACCGGTCCGCTTGGCCAGCAGGTGGGCCACCGCGCTGACCCTTGCCGCCATCAAACAGTCGGCCGGTAGTAACCAGCCGGTGCTCGGCATGGACGCCACGAGCGCGACGGCACGGTGCAACCTCGACTTCCGTGTTCGTCTCCGAGCACGTCGCCGCCGACACGGTGTGGGCTCTCGACGGGTCGAGGACGTGGCTCGTCGTGAGAGAACCCGCGACGGTCGAAGCCGGTCCGCCGCCAAAGCCCGCCGGGGATACTGGCTTGCATAGCCTCCACCAGGGTGCCTGCCGGGCTTTCCCTGGTCCCTGTGAAGATGGGCATGAACACCTGACACGGAGGTCTGGTCGCCGCAGCGCGCCGCTCTTCCGGGTGTCGCCTACGAGAAGGAGGCCAGGATGACAACAGCAGCGCCGGATGAGGAACGCGACGGTATCGACGTGGTGCAGACCTCCAGTGACCCTGAGGGCCAGACGGACGGCGAAGGCACCATCAGTGCGATGCCCGAACACTTGGAACGGCCGATGAGCCGCGCGACGCTGACCGTCGGTCAGCTGCGCGAGCAGCTCGCCCAGCTGGCGCCCGAGGTGGAGGTGCACATCGGAATCTACGAAAGCCACCGCTTCAACGTGGTCATCGGCACCTTGCCGGTCATCGCCTCCCAGGTGTCTTCTACACCCCAAGGCAGTGAACTGCTCCTGTGCGTGGTCGGCATCTCCTGACCGTCCTACCGTCGCCAACATCGCACCAGAGGTTGTAGGGACCGGCGCCTAGACAAATGTGACCTTGACGACGGACGCCGGGTGGCAAAGGCCGGTGCCGCTCGCACCACTGCCTTTACCGCGACCCGGTTGCCCGCGAAAAACACAATGCCGGCGTCGTCGCGGCGGAACAAGGACGGCTCGACGGTGCGGTACGTGTCCATCGCGCACAACGAACGCAGCCCGGGCGGCCCGTCGGTGGCCAAGGTGCTGCTGCCGTTGGGCAGGGAGGACCGCCTCGACATTGCGGGCCTGCGTCGGCTGGTCGGCTCGATCAACCGTTGGGCGAGGAGGCGGGCAGGCAGCGACGCTGACGCCCAGCTGGGCGCCGAGCCGGGCGGTGGGCTGATGATCAGCCACTGCCGCCCAGCCGGGCAGCTCGCGAACAGGTCCGCGGGCTGCCCGGCTGCCGACACAGGCGAGCTTGCGTCAAGGTTGGCAGCAGGACGGCGAGGCGCGTCTTCGGTGCGCAGGAAAGGAGCACTGGGCATGCGGGCGCTGGACAGCACCGAGCGGATCTTCTGCGGCTGGAAAGACCCGGGTATCCCTTTGACATCGCGGAGATCATCCTGCTGGAATCCTCGCCGGAGGGTCCACTGCCGTTCGAGCAGGTGCGAGCGGTTCTCAACCAGCGCTGCCACCGGTCTGCCCCGCTCACCCGGGTGGCCGCGCCCGCCCCTCTGGGCATTGGCGAAGACCGGTGGACGCCGGCCGCGAACCTGAATATCGGGCGCGCTGGGCCACCCTCGCGGGGCAAGATCGTCGCTACGACGTCCTCGAAACCCTCGGGTGCACCCATCTGCTTCATCCCCGCGCGCATGCCGGGGTTGAGTTTCTCGAGATGATCGCCGTAGCCCGGGAGAGCCCACATCGGCGAGCCGGCGTCGATCGTCGTCCAGCCGAACACGGCGCCGTAAAACGCCCGAGCGGCCTCGACATCGTCGGTGTGCAGGTTGTTGAAGTTCACCGCGCCATGCTCGTTGACTGCCGCCGAGCCGCGGTGCGATCCGGGCTGCCACACGCAAAAGATCGCGCCCTCGGGATCGGCGAACACGCGGCTCCCCGGCACCGCCCGAAAGCGCGCGGACGAGGCGGCCCGCTCCTGACCAACAAGGCCCCCTACCTCGACTATCCGACCGCGTTCGCCGGCGGTTGGCCGATCGCCACCGGCGTCATTGAGGGCGCATGCCGATTCTTGGTCTCCGACCGGCTCGACATCACCGGAGCTCGATGGGGCTTGGCCGGCGCGGAAGCGGTCCTGCAGCTACGCGCGCTGCGCACCAACGGCGACTTCGATGACTACTGGACCTTCCACCAAGCGCAGGAACGACAACGGATACACGCCGCCCGCTACGCCGACAACGTCATCCCCCTGGCAGCGTGACCGTCACTCAAGCGGAGCCGCACCCTAATCAGACAGAAGATGGCAGGAGGCTCCGGCTCCGGCCCGGGACGAGCCGCTGGGCGGGCTGGTCATGACGACAGTGTGAACCCCGCCGGCCACCTGCACGGCACCGGCACGGCACCGGCATACGACACCAGGGTGGTCCGGTGAGTCGTGCCAGTCACTTGGGGCTTAAGCGGCACATACTGAGGTGCAGAGTCCGACGCCCGCGCCCTCGACTACCTCAGCCGCGGGCTGCCGGGGTCCAGCCGCCGGTGGGGCTCGCCCATCGTCGACTCACCACAAAGGGGATGATCGATGGTTCCGCAGCGCGGCAAGCGTTGGTGGGATGGTCTGTTGCTTCGGGTTCTCCTCGTCGTTGGGCTGGCTCTCTTGGTTACGATCCCGGCCGCGTTCTTCCTTGCCTGGCTGGCGTACGGATGGACTCCCACGGCGATCGTCAGCCAATCTGCGAAGGATGCGAACTTCCTGGAACCGGCCAAGATAGCGCTCACCCTTGCTGCGGGCCTGGGCGGCGCTGTGGCTATCACTGTGGCCTACCGCAGGCAACAGGTCACCGAGCGCGCGGAAAAGAGTGCAGTGCAGGCAACGTTCCGGGACCGATACGGTGCGGCCGCCTCCCAACTCGGGCACGAGGACGCCACGGTCCGCCTGGCGGGCGTCTACGCCCTAGCCAACCTCGCCGACGAGTGGGACGAGCAGCGGCAGCAGTGCGTGGACGTGTTGTGCGCCCATCTGCGCCTGCCGTGGATCTCCACCCCCGACCCGAAGCACCCGCTGGCGAGGAAGACAGTGGAGCGTCCGATCCCCGCGGACCAAGGAGGAGGGACGCGAACGTACACCTACCCCGATCAGCTCGGGGAGGTCGAGGTCCGCAAGACGATCTTGCGCGTCATCGCCGATCATCTTCGCGGTAAGCCACACACGCCCACACCGGATCCGTGGTCCACATTGGCTTTGGACATCACGGGTGCCGAACTCACACCAGGTTCGTGGTCCACATTGGCTTTGGACTTCACGGGTGCCGAACTCCCTGAACTCGACTTCGGTGAGACCTTCATCCCCGAACAGACCCGTTTTGGAAGTGCGACGTTCACCGGGGATGCCGACTTCCGCGGGGCGACGTTCACCGGGGATGCCGAGTTCCGCGGGGCGACGTTCACCGGGGATGCCGACTTCCGCGGGGCGACGTTCACCGGGGATGCCGAGCTCCGCGGGGCGACGTTCACCGGGGATGCCGACTTCCGCGGGGCGACGTTCACCGGGGATGCCGACTGCAACAAGGCGACGTTCACCCGGGTTGCCGACTTCACCGAGGCGGCGTTCACCGGGGTTGCCTACTTCAACGGGGCGACGTTCACCAGGGATGCCCACTTCAACGAGGCAAAGTTCACCTGGGATGCCTTCCCCGACGCCACGTTCAACACCCGGGCCGCCTACTTCACCGAGGCGACGTTCACCGGGGATGCCTACTTCACCGAGGCGACGTTCGCCGCGGTTGCCGACTTCCGCGGGGCGACGTTCACCGGGGTTGCCTACTTCAACGGGGCGACGTTTGCCGTGGCACCCGATTTTGACAGGGCAGAGTTCGCCGGCAGCATCAGTCCACAAATCCACCATTACCTGAGCGACGAACAGCTCAACCAGAACCGTGCAAGTCCGGGACCGGAGAAGCCCCGGCCTCCCGCCGGCGATGAGCTGTCGACCAGCCTCCCTCGGGCTCGGCAGTAATCGCGCGGACTTCGTTACGGCACGCAGCCGCGAACGGCGCACGGATATGGCCCAAGGGGGTATTCGCGGTAGCCCGTCAGGCCCATCCTAGGAGCCCGCAATGCGCCGTGTAGAGCCCCACTTCGCCGCGACGTGGCCGCGGACGCGACGAACGCCTCCATGGCGTCCTCACTGAACCGCGGCGTCCGGCCGCGCAGGAGGTACGCCTCGACCCAGCAGTGCACCGATCTCGCGCCGCCCCCTTCGACCGGTAGCCGTGGCCGGACCCGAACGCGCGATGTCGCACAGCTCATCCCGAGCCTGGCGACTGGCCGCGACCGGCTAGAGAAGGACTGTCTAGACCGTTGCCCGAGCAATAGTCCCGCTGGCTCGGGCGGGCCGCGGAGGCGTTTGTCGACTGGGGCCGCCACGCCGTGGCACACCACGGCCCGGGGCTCTGGAGTTGTGAACTGGCCGAGCTGAACACACTGGCGGCGGCCGACTGGACGAGCGTCCCGTTGAGCGATCCCCTTGCGGTGCACATCTTGCCGACCGTTGAGCGGCGTCGCCAGCGTGCGCTGACGGCCCCGGACAGAGTTGATGCGCCCGCCCCCCAGCAGCTCGCGCCCGCACCGCTCATGGCGGCGGTCCAGGCCAATCCGGCCGACCCTGGGGCAAATGCGCCGGCTCTGGGATACCAGTCCGCTTTTTCGGACTACAAGCCTTGGCAGGACATCAGGCCCGGCGACTGGCGCGTCGTGAATGACACGGTGCGGGACGCTGCCGCCAAGGGCGGTGGTCACGGGGGACATGGAGTTGCGCCGGCTTTGGCGCCGACCCCAGCACCTGCAGAAGCTCCCCAGGCCGCGCCGCGCCCTGCCGCTCCTACGCCAGCACCGCCTGCACCTCAGGCACCCGCAGGCCATCAGGGTCACGGAGGCCGCAAATGATTCGCCTCATTGCCAGCGCTGCGGCTGCCCTGTTTCTCGCCGGCTGCGCCTCCTTCTCGCCGGACGGCGGCTTCGACCGGGTCAGTGACCTCACCAAGGAGCGCACCGGCCAGTCGCCGACGTATCAACGTGGCGCTGAGGATGCGGACAACGCCCGTGCTCGGGTGGACGAGCTGCTCAAGCAGCCGCTGACGGCCGAGACCGCCATACGAAGTAGCGTTCCTGAACAACCGCGGCTTGCAGGCCAACCTCAGCTCGCTAGGCATCGCCGAGTCTGAGCTTGTCCGAGCAGGCCGCCTTGCGAACCCGCTCTTCAGCTTCGGACGCATGCGCGAGGGCGGCGGCGTGGTCGAAATCGACCGCTCCGTGGTCTTCAACGTGCTGGGCCTGCTCACCATGCCGGTCGCGCAGGACGTCGAGCGCCGGCGGTTCGAGCAGACACAGTTGCAGGCAGCCTGCGACGCGGTCGGCGTTGCAGCCGAAGCGCGCCGCGCCTTCTTCAGCGCCGTCGCGGCACAGGAGCTCGTCAAGTACCTGCAGCAAGTCAAAGAAGCGGCGGACGTGTCCAACGAGCTTGGCCAAGCGCATGGTGCAGGCCGGCAACTTCAACAAGCTGGCGCAGATGCGCGAGCAGGCGTTCTATGCCGACGCGATCGTCCGAGCTGGCCCGTGCACAGCACCAGGCCGTCGCGGAGCGAGAGCGACTCGCCCGGGCACTGGGTCTGTCTGGGCGACCAGCTCAACTTCCAGCTGCCGGAGCGCCTTGCCGGACCTGCCAAAGGCACCGGTCGAGCCGAAGAACGCCGAGCAGACGGCCATGGAGAAGCGCCTGGACGTGCTGATGGCCCGCCGGAGCGCCGAGTGCCACTGCGCGGTCGCTGGGGCTGACGAAGGCCACCCGCTTCATCAACGTGCTGGAGCTCGGGTACCACAACAAGAGCGTGACGGGCGAGGAGCGGGCGAACGGCTACGAAATCGAGCTGGAGCTGCCGCTCTTTGACTTCGGGTCCACGCGGGTGGCCCGAGCTGAAGCGACCTACATGCAAGCCGTGCACCGCACGGCGGAGGTGGCCGTGAACGCTCGCTCCGAGGTGCGGGAGTCCTACTCGGCCTACCGCACGGCCTACGACCTGGCCAAGCACTACCGCGACGAGGTGGTGCCGCTGCGCAAGCGCATCTCCGAGGAGAACCTGCTTCGCTACAACGGCATGCTCATCAGCGTCTTCGAGCTGCTGGCCGACTCGCGGACCAGGTCGCAGCCGTCACCGGCTACGTCGAGGCGCTGCGCGACTTCTGGGTCGCCGAGACCAACCTCCAGACCGCCCTGACCGGGCGCTCGCCGGCGCGAGCGCCGCTCCCGGCGCCTTCCGCCGCGCGCACCTGCGGCGGCCGCGGCGCACTGAAAGACACGCACATGTCGCAATCGACGCAACTTCTTCAAGGCGGCCGGGGCGGTCGCTCCTGGGTGCCGCGGCCGTCAGCCGCGTCGGCGCCGCGTCGCTGCCGGAGGCGGTCATCCAGTCGTCGGCCGCCATGCAGCCGCCGCCGGCGCCGCCCAACGGGCCGGCCGTACCAGCCGATCGTGACCCTGAACGGCTGGTCGCTGCCCTGGCGCATGAAGGACGGCGTCAAGGAGTTCCACCTGGTGGCCGAGCCCGTGGTGCGCGAGATCGCGCCCGGCATGACGGCAACCTGTGGGGCTACAACGGCCAAGCCCGGGGCCGACCATCGAGGCGGTGGAGGGCGACCGCATCCGCATCTTCGTGACCAACAAGCTGCCCGAGGTCACCAGCGTGCACTGGCACGGCGTGCTGCTGCCGTCGGGCATGGACGGCGTGACCGGCCTGTCCCAGCCGCCCATCGGCGTGGGCAAGACCTTCCTGTACGAGTTCGTGCTGCAGCGCCCCGGCACCTTCATGTACCACCCGCACGCGGACGAGATGGTGCAGATGGCCATGGGCATGATGGGCCTGTTCATCGTCCACCCGAAGGACCCCGGGCCGGCTCAAGGTCGACCGCGACTTCGGCTTCATCCTGAACGCCTACGACATCGAGCCCGGCAGCGCGACGCCGCGCGTGAACACGATGCTCGACTTCAACCTGTGGACCTGGAACAGCCGCGCGTTTCCGGGCATCGACCCGTTCGTCGCGCGCACCGGCGACCGGGTGCGCATTCGCATCGGCAACCTGACGATGACCAACCACCCCATCCACATGCACGGACCGCACTTCGAGGTGACGGGCACGGACGGCGGCTGGGTGCCGCGCAGCGCGCGCTGGCCGGAGGTGACGACCGACATCGGGGTGGGCCAGATGCGCGCCATCGAGTTCGACGCCCTGGCCGGCGACTGGGCCATCCACTGCCACAAGTCGCACCACACCATGAACGCGATGGGGCACGACGTGCCGACGATGATCGGCGTGGACCAGCGCGACGTGGCCAAGAAGATCAGCGGCCTGATCCCGGACTACATGGCGATGGGCGACAAGGGCATGCACGACATGGCGGAGATGGAGATGCCTCTGCCCGACAACACGCTGCCGATGATGACCGGCGCAGGGGCCCGTTCGGCCCCATCGGCATGGGCGGCATGTTCAGCGTCGGTGAAGGTGCGCGACGACCTGCAGCGCGGCGACTACAACGACCCGGGCCCGTACCGGCATCCGCCGGCACCGTCGCGTCGAGTACGCCGGCGAGATGCCCGAGCCGGCGCGCGCGCCGGCGCGACCGCACCTCGGCGAAGAACCCATCTGTCCGTGCGCGGCCCTCCGGCCATGCGGGCCACTAACACCGGAACTGACCCAGATGAAGTACCGGTACATCCTGCGTTGCCGCGGCCGCGCTTGCCGTCACGCCGTAACGCCCTGCGCTCACGGCGATGAGCACGCGGCCCCGCGGAAGTTCGACGCCAGCCAGGTCGAAGACCACCCCCTTTGGCCAGGAAGGTGACCCGAAGAAGGTGGCGCGCACCGTCAAGGTCGGCATGAACGACAAGATGCGCTTTTCTCCGGAGACCATCTCATCAAGCGCGGCGACACCGTCAAGTTCATCGTGCGCAACGACGGCCAAGTGCTGCACGAGATGGTGCTCGGCACACCTCAGCTCTGAAAGAGCACGCGGAGCTGATGAAGAAGTTTCCGACCATGGAGCACGCTGACCCCAACATGGCCCACGTGAAGCCCGGCAGGGCAGGCGAAATCGTCTGGCAGTTCACCAACCCGGGCGAGTTCCAGTTCGCATGCTTCAGCCTGGGCACTTCGAGGCAGGCATGGTTGGAAAGGTGGTCGTCAAATGAAGCGTCGCCACTTTCTCCTTGGCGCAGCCGCCGCGGCCGCTGGCTTCCAGGCACTGGCCGCAAGTTCGCTGCCGCAGGTGGACGTCTACAAGAACCCGGACTGCGGCTGCTGCAGTGGATGGGTCGACCACCTGAAGGCTGCCGGCTTCCCGGTCAAGGTGCACGAGACACCGGACACCAGCGCCGTTCGCAAGCGCCACGGCATCCCGGACCAGTTCGGCAGCTGCCACACAGGCGTGGTTGGCGGCTACGCCCTTGAAGGTCACGTGCCTGCTGAGGAAGTCAAGCGCCTGCTCGCGCAGAAGCCCATGGCCGCCGGCCTGAGCGTCCCGGGCATGCCTGTGGGTTCGCCGGGCATGGAGGTGGGCTCCCGTAAGGACCCCTTCCCGGTCCTCCTTATCGACAAGGCGGGTCGCTCCAGCGTGTTCGCCACCTATCCCAAGACCTAACGGAGATTCACATGAAAGCAAAGCACACATTGGTCCTCGCAGCCGTCCTCCTGGCATCGGCCGTCGGAGCGCAGCAAGCGCCTGAAGGAGGAGACCACTCCGCGCATCACGCGCCGGTCGCCGCGGCTGCCGCACCTCAGTCCGAAGGGGAAGTACGCAAGGTGGACCTCGAGCAAGGCAAGGTCACGCTCCGGCACGGGCCGCTGGTGAACCTCGAGATGCCGGCGATGACGATGGTCTTTACTGCTGCAGACCCGAAGTTGCTCGAAGGCCTGAAGCAAGGCGACAAGGTGCGGTTCACGGCCGACAAGAAGGACGGCACGTTCATCGTCACCGCCATTGAGGCGGCGAAATAAAGTGCAGCTCGTTCAGCTCACGTTGATGCAAGTCAACAGGCTGGGCCGGCGCACCCGTAGTGTGTGTAACTGCGGTGCCCCTGACCAACAGTCAATTAAAGGAAGTCCCATGAAGCTGATTTCACGAGTAGTGCCCCTGGTTTCATCTGCGCTCCTGGCCGTCGGGCTGGCCGGCTGTGCCGCTGCTCCTCAGAAGAGCGACGCCCATGCTCACGCGGGCATGGACACGATGGACATGCAATCCATGTGCGAGATGCACAAGAAGATGATGAGCGGCAAGACCTTCGCAGGGCAACAGGCGATGATGCAGGAGCACATGAAGTCCATGACGCCGGAGATGCGCCAGCGAATGCAGGCGATGCACGAGCAGTGCAAATAGGCGGCGGGATGACCGGGCAAATGACGGCGCCGCTGGGAGCCACTGAGAGCCGCGGCCAGCTCTCCTCAGCTGCGCTGACGCTCGGCGGCGTTCTTCTGATTGGGCTGGGCCTCTACTTCATCTTCATCCGCCCAGCGCTTCTACCCGAAGACCCTCGCTTCATGGGCACGACGCTGGAGCAGATTCGGACCGCCTTTCCCGGTTTGCTTCTTTGGCTGCCGCGCGTCTTCTGGGTGATGGGCGGCTACATCGTCTCCGCCGGGCTACTGACTTGCTACCTGGCTAGAACCAGCTTCCGCAGCCGAACGCCCGGTGCGGCCTGGGTCGCTGCGTTGAGCGGGGTCACCTCCATCGGGCTCATGGCTGCAGTCAATTTCGTCATTGACTCGGACAGGAGGTGCTACCCGCCTGATTGTCAGATTTCGACCCCTCCGCCGGGCGAGGTACTCGATGATGCCGTCGTGCAGGTGCCGGTAGCGCGGGTTCTCGCTGTCGTACAGGAGCGAGGGGTCGACGAACAGCGGCAGGTCGTTGACCAATGCGATGTTGAAGGCGCCGTACTGTTCCAGGACGTCGGGGTGCACGCCGAAGATGTCGCTGAAGTAGACGCCCGGATAGTGGGCGAGTTACCGCGAGTGCTTGGCGGTCACGCCGCGGTCTCCATGCTTCAGTGCTCGCTGGTGCGGTTTACATGCCCGAGGTAGCGGCCGGTCGACTTGCGGCGGCATGGCATCGGAGCTTTCTCGCTGGAAACTGGCCTCTGCTTTAGCATGTGAGTTGACATAATACACATCGTATCTAGTGTGATCCACGGTTACGCTGAGCCCCCGATAAGCGCAAAGGCTTGTAAAAAGCGTGGCACACCGGCGTCGGCCGGCAACATGACCGAGGAGCTTTCATGCATGTGATGATCACCCGACTTCCCTCGGCGGCCACGGCCGTCCTGGCCGCCTGCGCCACGCCGATCCCGCATCCCGACGGGCCGCCCGGAAACTACCTGGTGTATCGGGACAGCGGCGGCGCCGTGCTGCGCCAGTTCGACTATCCGGACGACAAATTCTGCCGCAAGGTCGAATCGGTGGCCGGCAACGCCGCGCGCTGCCAAGCGCAGCCGGCGGCCGGCCTGCAGGCGCATGCCACGCTGCGCTATACCCCGCCGGGTGTGCTGGTCGAGGGCCACTACGCCGACATGGCGCGCTGCCAAGCCGACACGGCGTCGATGGCGCCGGGCGTCCAACTGATCAACGCCTGCACGCCGCGCTCAGGCTCCACAGAACTTCAGCTTTCAACGGCAAGTGATGGTCACCATTTGCCTTTTGG
>CAVRJS010000002.1:0-1719585 GCA_963722005.1 uncultured beta proteobacterium | reverse complement strand
ATGGCGTCCAGCGCCATGCGACCGCCAGCAGGGCCAGTGCCAGTGCCACGATACCGAGCCCGATGAAACGGCGCGGCGCCGGCTGGCGCAATTCTTCCGGCACCAGTTGCGCCACCAATGCGTCCGGATTGATCGGGCGTTCCGGATCGAACGGCGCCTGTACGGGAATCAGCACATCCAGTTCGGGCGCCGCGACCGGATCCAGCTGCTGCAGCCGGCGCTGCTCGCTGCCGAGTTTTTCGGCCACGGCATGCAGGCTGCCGCTGCGGCCGATTTCCGCTGCCACCTGTTGCGGCAAAGTGCCGCAATGTTCGGCCAGCAAGCGATTGCGCAAGCCGGCGATCGCATGGCGGATACGGCTTTGCTCGGACGGTTGGCCGCGCGCTTCCAGCACCAGGTTGCACTCGGTATCGTAGGCCATGGAGCGGCTGGATAGATTGGCCGAACCGACCGAAAACACATCGTCGTCGACGGTGAATACCTTGCTGTGCACGTTCAGGCAATTCTCGCCTAGCCCGGCTAGCCAGGGGCAATACATCCGATAACGCCGGTGGCGGTCGGCCTGCTGCAGGCGCCGGTGCACGCGGGCGCGCAAGACCCCCATGGTGGCGTGTTCCAGCCAGCCGCTCTGGGTTTGCGGCGAGATCACCATCACCTCCGGCGCCGCTTCCTGTTCCAGCCGTGCCGACAGGGCGTCGGCGATCAGGCCGGAGGTGAAATACTGATTTTCAAAAAACAGGTGGCGTTTGGCGGCGGCGATGGCATCCAGGTGCAGCTGGCGGATTTCTTGCACGCCGGGGCTGCCGTTGAAAGCCGGCTCGGTGCGCGCGATCGCCACGTCGATGTCGGTCAGATCGGGCGCGACATCCGCCGGCCATGGCACACTGTCCGAATGGCGGTAGGCGACGGCTTGTCCGGTCGCACGCTGCCAGCGTGCGCGGCAGAGTTCGCCCAGCGCGCGTGCAACGTCGCCGTCAACGATGGATTGCACGTCGTGGAAAGGCGGGTAAGGCTTGCTATTGGTGTCGCAGCGCAAGGATTCGTCGGGGGCGTGCTGCGGAGTGTCCCAGCGGCAGCGGGTCAGATCGAGGCCACCGACAAAGGCAACGGCGTCGTCGATCACCACCACTTTTTGATGATGTGATGCGCCGATCGGGTGCTTGCCATCCATCCGGAACGACAGGCGCCGGTGCGTGCGCCAATCCATCTTGTACAGCGGCAGCCATTCGCGCTCCAGCGCATACAGCATGGCGAAATCCCAGTTGAGCACATACGCGTGCAGCTCGCGACGGGACGACACCACGGCGTGCAGGAAGTCGCCGAGATGTTCGGGATAGCCGTCGTTGGCGCCGCCCGGCACCAGGCAGGTGCGGCTGTCGATATCCCAGCTGAGGATGAAAATGCTGTGCCGTGCCGCCCGGATGGCGGCGCGTACTGCACTGAAATAGCTGGCAGCATCCACCAGGAGGGAAAAACGTTGCGCACGTTCGATACGCCAGCAATTGTGTCCGGCTTGCAGCAAGCCGCGTTGTACTGAGGATTTTTCTGGGTGATGCGATGGATGCGTCATGCCGGCCCAGCGGTTGAGTTTATCGATTTTTTCAGTTTCGATAACTGGCTGAGTGGAAAGTTCGGCGATGCCGCGGCGCCGCGCAGGTCGAGTTGTGACCGGTCAATTGCCCTGCGCTGGGTTTAGACCTCAGACTAGCCCCGCCGCCACACCAGCAGGCGGTTATTCGCCGGCATCGCATGATCGGCCTCCAGTGTCATGCCGTGAGCATTGGCAAGCCGATCCATTTCTTCAAAATCGCGAATGCCCATATGCACCGCCTGCGATTTCAGATACGCATCGAACTGGGCATTGCTGGCGCTGGTAAAAGCACCGCGATAATTGAACGGCCCATAGATACACAGCACACCTTCCGTACGCAGTGCACGCGCAACCCCGGCGAACATGCTTACTACCGCGTCCCACGCCATGATGTGGCAGGTATTCGCACTGAATACGGCGTCATACGGCCCTGGCGGCCAGGGGCCCGTGCTGACATCCAGCGCCATCGGCGGCAGCACATTGGCGCATTGCGCTTCCTGCTGCCATGCCAGGATGCTCGGATGATTGCCTGGCAGATCGCTGGTTTGCCAGATAAGATGCGGCAAGTGGGCACCGAAAAACACCGCATGCTGGCCGGTGCCACTGCCGATTTCCAGGACGTTTCGACAGTCGGCTAACGCGGCGCGCAAAACCTGCAGGATCGGTTCCTGGTTGCGTTCGCACGCAACGGAAAATTGTTTGGACATCGCGAGCGATTCTGGCGAACATCCCTCAGTCAAAGTCAAACAGTTCCCCCCAAAAGCCTTCGCGCTTCTTTTTCTTGTAATAGCCGCCGTGCTGCGGATAGCCATGCCCGTGCTGCTGCGGATACTGCTGCTGCGGATGCGGCTGGCGGGGATCGTGCCCGCCGCGAGGTGGGTAAGGGTCGCCCTGCGCTGGCGGCGCATTCGTATAGGAAGCAGGCACGGCGGGTGCGGGCGCCAGGGCCGCCAGCTCATTGGCGGAACGGTCGATGATCTTGTCGAGCTCGCCGCGGTCCAGCCAAATGCCGCGGCATTTTGGGCAATAATCAATCTCGATTCCTTGTCGATTTGACATTACCAGATCGACGTCGTTACATACGGGACAGTGCATTGTTTTCTCTCCTGTGGCGCAAAAAGGTATGTATCGTTTGTAGTATGGTGCCAGTGCCTTGAATATCAATTCATTCTTTTTGGGAAGATTGTCTTATAAAATCCGAACTTCCTTCACTCGATAAAAGCCCCCAATTGTGGAGTTGTCCGGATCATCCTTCATGCACCTGCCCCACATCCTGCTTTTTGGCACCCTCGCCGCCCTGCTCGCCGCTTGCGCGCCCTTTCAACCTTCCACGACCCTGCCTGTCACCATAATGGCATCGCCCAATTTCGGCCCGCGCCGGCCAAACCTGGTGATCATCCATCACACCGGCAGCCAGTCCGTGGCGCAGGCGATGCATTCGCTGCGTTCGCCGGCGCGCGAGGTCAGCGCCCACTATCTGATCTCTCGTGACGGCAGACTGTTCCAGCTGGTCGATGAACAGGCCCGCGCCTGGCATGCCGGCGAGTCCTGGTGGGGTGGCCAGGCCGATGTCAACTCTGCCTCGCTCGGCATTGAACTCGACAACGATGGCAACGAGCCTTTCGCCGAAGCGCAGATCATTTCCCTGCTGGCCCTGCTGGCAGATATTCGGCAGCGTTACCAGATTCCGGCAGCAAACTTTCTCGGTCACGCCGACGTTGCGCCGGCGCGCAAGGTGGATCCGAGCGCCTACTTTCCCTGGCGTCGCCTGGCGCAACATGGTTATGGCTTATGGTGCGACCGGCCGCTGTTGCCTGCGCCGCCGGGACTCGACCTGGTGCTTGCCCTGGCCGCACTCGGCTACGATACCCGCGCGCCGGAGGCAGCGCGCCAGGCATTCCGGCTGCATTACATGCCGGACGAGCCGGCGCCCTTCGAGGAAGATGAGAAGGCACTGGCTTATTGCTTGCAGCAATTGAAGGCATTGCCTCCATGACCTTGCCGTGCCGAGGTTTCAGATATTGATCAGCCTGACGCCGGGCGGCGGCACGAAATGGGCAATTTCATCGACCAGGCCAAATTGCAGCGCTTCTTGCGCGGTGATGAACAGGTCAACAAAACGATGGACCTCCCACTTTTCGTCGGGCATCGTTATGTACTCCTTCAGTATGCGTTCGATGCGATCGTCATCCACCATCAGGGATTGCGTTGCCGAACTGAGCTGCACCGACGTGGTCGGCCCCCCGGAATAGAAGGTCGCCTTGTGCAGCATGAAGGTTGCGCTGCATGCCGCCTTTCTGTGGGTTCCTGCTAAAAACAGAATGACCGCAATGGATTGCACGGTACCGATATTGTAGGTGGTCAGCCTAAGTGGAAGGCCGCGCAGGTAGTTATACATGGCAATGCCATCGCTGACGATGCCGCCCGTGGACTCGATCATCAGGTGCACGTGTTCCACGCCATCGGAAACTGCTGCGGCCATATGCCGCAGGAGACGCTGCACCAGTTCCTCATCGACCCGCCCGGCCAGGGTCAGGTACAGTTCCGGTGTCAATGCAGAATTTTCTTGCATGAATGCCCCCTGCCCGTATCCGCGCCTTGCAGCAGGCGCGGATACGGGTGCCGTGCTGCCTTAGAGCTCTTCGTCCGGTAGGTTCTGGTTCTGGTTTTTATTCTGGTTTTTCATGCCCTGATTCTGGTTCTGCTGCTGCTTGTTCTGCTGGTTCTGATTTTGCTGGTTCTGATTCTGATTCTGCTGCTTTTGCTGATTCTGCTGATTCTTTGCTGATTCGGGTTTTGCTGGTTCTGGTTTTGCTGATTCTGATTCTGTTGATTGGGGTTTTGCTGATTCGGATTTTGCGGTGTCGCCATGATGATCTCCTGGAAGCAAATAATGCCGGCACAAGCCGGAACCGAATACCAACGCAACCACTGTGCCACCCTGAAAAATGCCGGGACACGCCCAAAACGCAGCAAGCGGCCACTAGTGGGCCGCTTGCTGCTTGCAAGGCAGTGTAATTTCGGCAGCGCTACAGTAAGCTTTACACACAAGCTGCCAGCAAAAATTTACCGTCCGCAACGCCGTCGAGGCGCTGCCCGAGATTCAGGCAGCCGCTTTTTCTTCCTTGCTCGCGGTTACGGCCAGGATATCGGCGCGGGCTGCCCTGAAGGCGTCTTCTTTCGCCGCACCGCCCATGGCCACGCCTTCCGCGCGGACAATGCGCACATCGCTAATGCCGAAGAAACCGAACACGACTTTCAGGTAACTTTCCTGGTGCTCCATGGCCTGACCGCCTTCGCTGGTCGAATAGACGCCGCCGCGTGCCGATGCCACGATCACCGCCTTGTCGCCGGCCAGGCCGACCGGCCCTGCTTCCGTGTATTTGAAAGTCCGGCCAGGTTGCGCCAGGCGGTCGATCCATGCCTTGAGCTGGGTGGGGATGCCGAAATTATAGAAAGGCACGCCAATCACGACCACGTCAGCGGCAAGGAACTGGCTCACCAGCTGTTCCGAAATGCCGTTTTCGCGCTGTTGCGCGGCGGTAGGCTCGGCTTGCATCCCGGCCTTGACACCCAGGGCATCGGCGCCGAAGTGGTTAGGTGCGTCGACGGCAAGATCCAGGTAATCGACAATGGTATCCGGGCGGTTCTTGCGCCATTCGGCAACGATTTCTGCGCTCAACTGGCGGGAAACCGAGTTGTCACCCAGGATGCTGGAATCGATATGCAAGAGTTTCATGGTCATTTCCTTTCTAAAAGATGGCTGTCAGCAAAAAGCAAAAAGCAAACAGCGAATTTTCTGTACAGGAATAATTCTATATTTGTTGGTATTTCTTGATAAGTATGCAAAAATGCGTTAGATCGTTCCATATTCAGGACAATAGGTGTGCATGATCTAAACGACATGGTCTACTTTGCGGAAGTGGTCGAGCATGGCGGCTTTGCCGCTGCCGGCCGCGCGCTGGGCATACCAAAATCGCGCCTGTCGCGACGCGTGGCGGAACTCGAAGAGCAACTGGGCGAGCAGCTCCTGCAACGCAGCACGCGCAGTTTGTCGCTGACGCCGGCCGGCGAAATCTTCCTGCGCCATTGCATTGCCATGCGCGATTCGGCGCGCGCAGCGGCCGAAGCCATTGCCCAAGTGCAGAACGAACCGCGCGGCACAGTGCGCCTCAGTTGCCCGGTGACGCTGGCGCAAAGCACGGTCGGCCCGCTGCTGCCGCGCTTCATGCAGCGCTATCCGCAGGTGCGCCTCGAAATGCGGGTGCTGAACCGGGCCGTCGATCCGGTCGAGGAAGGCGTGGATATCGCCCTGCGCGTGCGCAGCGAAATCGAAGACAGCGCCACGCTGGCGGCGAAATCCTTTACCACCAGTAGTCTCATCCTGGTCGCCAACCCGGCGCAATTGCGCCTGCAGGGACCGGTAGAATCCCCCGAAGACCTGGCTCGCCTGGATACGCTGGCCATGTCTTCCGCCGATGGCAAGAACGTATGGGCTCTGGAAAGCCGCGACGGCAAACGTTTTCTTCACGTGCATGAGCCGCGCTATATCGCCGATGACTTGCATACGCTGCTGTTTGCCGCGCTGGAAGGTACGGGCGCGGCCATGCTGCCAGACTACATGTGCCGGGAACATCTTCAGGCTGGCCGCCTGATCGAAGTATTGCCAGGGTGGGGCCCGCCGATTGGCATTACCCATGCCATGTTTCCGCCGCGGCGGGCGCTGGTGCCGGCCGTGCGGGCGTTGCTTGATTTTCTTGCAGAAAATCTGGCAGGCAATTAATTGGCCGCAAGAAGCAGCAGCACAATCCGCTTTCAATAACAAAATACTGGGGATTTACCGCCATGAATACGCCTGCCACACGCCAGAAAGATTCCATTGATGGTTTCCTCGGCCTGACACTTTTTTTCCTCTTCTGGCCACTGGTAAATGCCGTCGGGCTGGCCATAGTGGAGGCATCCGGCTACACTCTGAAGACCGGCGGTGGCTTGCTGAACCTTCTGCTATATGCCCTGTCGCTGCTGTGCGGCATATTTTTCTTTATCGTGCTGGTGTACTGGCTGCGCAAGAAGCACGCGCCTGTGCAGGGTTTCAAGACCGTGATGTCCGCACTTGCAGCGATGCTGCTGGCCACCGCCCTCAACCTTGGCGTGATCCTGCTGTCCTTCTATTGCAAGGTGGGGGAATGCCCGCACTGGAACTAGCTGCCATGTGGGAGCAAGCGGGGAAGTCGGGTATCCTTGCGACATGAATCAGCCGCACCATGCAAAACAGCGCCTGCTGGACCAGGCACGCGCGGATTACCAGCCCGACCTGGTCGCCATCGATACCGAAGCGATTGCCCGCCTGCCCGCGCGCGGCGACCGTTTCAGCCACATGACCGTGGGCCTGTTCGGCAAGCCCGCTGGCCAGACGCCCGAAGGCGCCGCCGCCTACAGCATTGCCCTGAATAGCCTGAACTTCATGTTCTGGACGCCGACGCCGGAAGGCCTGGAGCGTTACCACTGGCATGGCGAGGGCGGCGCGCACGGCTTGCAGGCGGCATTCGACAACGCCTGGGGCGCGGACACGACGCCGGCGCAATTGCGCGCGCGCCTGGCTACGGGGGAAGAACAAACCGTGATCGACGTCTTCGGCGGCATATCGCTGCCGCGCCGGCGCGCACAGTTCCTGCGTGAAGTGCTGGCAGGCGATCAGCTGGAGCAAGCCGCCGCGCAGATGGTCGCCGCCGCCCGCAGCGGCCGCCTGACGTCAGACGACGCAGCGCTGCTGGCAAAACGCTTTCCGATGGCGTATGGCCAGGATGCTTACCTGATGCGCGCGCAACTGGCCGTGATGTGGTATGCCGGCTACCTGATCGAACAGGGCGGCAGCGTGGAATGCGACATTACCGTGGCCGCCAGTTACCAGATGCCGCGCGTGATGCGCTCAATCAAGGTACTGCGCTTTGCGCCGGTCCTGGAAAAAATGATCGATACCCACACCCTTCTCATGCGCAACAGTGCCGAAGAACGGGCAATCCGCGCCGCCACGGTACTGGGCGCGCAAGCCATGGCGCAGCACCTGGGCGTATCCGAGCATGCGATGGTCAACGTGCTCTGGCAGAACCGGCACGCCTGCGGCGGCCTCCCCTATCACCTGACGATCACCACCGACTATTAAGCATCCGGCGCCGGCGCAGGCCCACGCTCATGCGGCCTGCGGCGTGGCGTCGCCGAAGCGCACGGCAGCGTCGTCGCCAGCCACGGCGTCGAAACTGTCCGCCTGCGCCAGCCGCCACATCCTGGCGTAAAAACCGTTTTCGTTTTGCGCGGACAGCAATTCGCCGGGCTTCAGGAAGTAGTGCAGCTCAGAAAACATCCGGATCTGCGTATCGCTGACGCGCCGTGCCAGGTGGCGCGGCTCCAGCCGCGAAGGATGGTCGAGGCCGGCGGCAGCCAGCATTTCCGCCAGCGCATGCACGGTATTGCGATGGAAACTGGCGACGCGCTGCGCCTTGTCGTCGACCACCAGGGCGCGCTGGCGCCACGGGTCCTGGGTCGCCACGCCGGTCGGACAGCGGTTGGTGTGGCAAGCCTGCGCCTGGATGCAACCGATCGCGAACATGAAACCGCGCGCCGAGTTGGCCCAGTCGGCGCCAATCGCCAGCACGCAGGCGATGTCGAAAGCGCTGATGATCTTGCCGCTGGCGCCGATGCGCACCTGCTCACGCAGGCCGGCGCCGACCAGCGTGTTATGCACGAACAGCAGCGCTTCGCGCAGCGGCATGCCGATGTGATCGACGAATTCCACCGGCGCCGCACCAGTGCCGCCTTCAGCGCCGTCGACGACGATGAAGTCTGGCAGTATGCCGGTTTCCAGCATGGCCTTGACGATGCCCATGAATTCCCAGGGGTGGCCGAGGCACAGCTTGAAGCCGACCGGCTTGCCGTCGGCCAGTTCGCGCAGGCGCGCGATGAACTGCAACAGTTCGCGCGGGGTAGAAAATTCACTGTGACTGGCCGGTGACACGCAGTCGCGATCCATCGGCACGCCGCGCGTGGCGGCGATCTCGGCCGTGATCTTGTGGCGCGGCAGGATGCCGCCGTGGCCCGGCTTGGCGCCCTGGCTCAACTTCACTTCGATCATTTTCACGTGTGCATCGCCAGCCATGCGGCGGAACAATTCTGCATCGAAGCGACCGTCGCTGCTGCGGCAACCGAAATAACCGCTGCCCAGTTCCCAGATCAGGTCGCCGCCATGGCGGTGATAGGGACTGATGCTGCCTTCGCCGGTATCGTGCGCGAATCCGCCGATGCGCGCGCCGCGGTTGAGCGCCTGGATGGCGTTGGCGCTGAGCGCGCCGAAACTCATCGCAGAAATGTTGAACACCGATGCCGAGTACGGCTGCCGGCATTGCGGGCCGCCGATCGTGACGCGAAAATCTTCCGGCTTGCCGAGCGGCGCCGGCTGCAGCGAATGGCTGATGAATTCGAACCCGGGCTGATAGACATCGCTGAGGGTGCCGAAGGGCCTGTCCGCACTCTGGTTCTTGGCGCGCGAATACACCAGCGCGCGCTGTGCCCGGGAAAACGGCAGCGCTTCGCGGTCGCCTTCCAGCAGGTATTGACGAATTTCCGGGCGGATGCTTTCGATCAGGTAGCGCAGGTTGCCCAATATCGGATAATTGCGCCGCACTGCATGGCGGCGCTGGATGATATCCCACACGCCGATGACGACCAGTAGCGCCAGCACCGCAAAAACGCTCCAGCGCCACTGGAACGGCAGGAACAGAACAAGCGGCAGGGCAGCGACACAGGCAGCGAAAAAAGCGTAACGGCTGAGCAGGTGAAGGTTCATTGTTTATCTGGCGCGAGGCAACATGGGGACGGGAGACCTCTAAAACGATCGGTTCTCGCCCTATGGTAATTCCATATTTTCCATCTCACAAGAAATGAAATGTCTTGGGGGGAATGGTTCAGAAAGTTCATGCCTGATGTGATACAGTTTTCCGAGAGGCCGCGTTGCGGTCTTTTCCCCTCATAACCATCACGACATTCACGCAAATTCCATGAAACTCTATTATTCCCCTGGCGCCTGTTCGCTGGCACCGCACATCGTCGCCTGCGAAGCCGGCATTCCTCTGGAACTGGTCAAGGTCGACATTCCCGGCAAGAAGACTGCCGCCGGCGACGATTTCTGGAAAATCAATCCGAAGGGTTATGTGCCCGCACTCGGCCTGGATGACGGCGAGGTGCTCACCGAGGTGGCGGTGATCTGCCAGTACCTGGCTGACCAGAAGTCCGAAGCCGGCCTGGTTGCACCGCATGGAACGAAGGAGCGCTACCGGCAGATGTCGGCGCTGAATTTCGTGGCAACCGAAGTGCACAAGCAGTTCGGCGCCCTGTTCAATCCGCACATGACGCCGGAAATGAAAGCGGTCCAGGTCGGCACCATCGAACGCCGCCTGAAGGCGCTGGACGCCATGCTGGCGCAGTCACCCTGGCTGGCCGGCGAACGTTATAGCGTGGCCGATGCTTACCTTTTTACGGTGCTGAACTGGGCCGGCATGCTCAAGATCGATCTCGGCAAGTGGCAGCACATCCCCGCCTTCATGGCACGCATGGCGGAGCGGCCGAAAGTGCGCGAAGCGCTGCAATCAGAAGGCTTGCTGCAGTAATCCTCGGCGCGTATCAGCCGCCCACTTCACGGAACGGGTCGAGCGCCAGGTCGATCAGGCGGCGCTCGCGCACGACGATTTCGGCGGTTGCCGTCATGCCGTAACGCATGGGATATTTTTTGTCCGCCACTTCGTAGTAGTCGCGCTCAAGGGTGATGCGCCCTTCGTACACCGGCTGCTTGCTCTCCGGCGAAGGCTTGGTTGCCGGAGAAATGTATTCCACGGTGCCGTTGATGAAGCCGTAACGCTGGTATGGAAAGGCATTGAACTTGAGCTTGACGGGCAAGCCTTCACGCAGGAAGGCGCGGTCGTGCTCGGCAATCTCGACCTTGAGAATCGGCCGAGCCCCTTTCGGCGCAATGCCGCCCAGCGGCGTGTTGGCCTGGATCTTGTCGCCCGGCTGGGTCGAGGTGACGTCGGTAATCACGCCGTCGACCGGGGCGACGATGAGCAGAAAATTGTCCTTGTCGATATTCTCGAAACGAATGCGCGTAGCGGCATCGGCCACCAGGCGCGCCGTCTGCACCTGCAGGCGCAGCTTTTCCTCGACATTGGCGACTTCCCGCTCAGCGGCTTCCTGCTGCAGGCGCAAGCTGGTCAGCTGCTGGCCGCTGGTTTCCAGCTGGGCCCGTGCCTGCGTGCTTTCCTGACTCTGGCGCGCCGCCAGCTCGGTCACGCGCGACTGCGCCACGCGCAGGGCATTTTCCGCCGCCTGCAGGGCATTGCGCTTGCCTTCCACCTGCAGTTGCGACACGCCGCCGCCGCCCGGCAAGGCGAACAGGCGTTCGAACTTTTCCGCTTCCACCCTTGCGGCATCGCGCGCGCGCCGCGCCTCGTCGACATTGGTGCGCGCCTCGCCCAGCTGCGCCTGCTGCCCCTGCGCCAGGCTGCTGGTGCCTTCCGCCAGGCGCTGGCGGTGCTGGTGTTCTTCGACCTCGACCGCATCCTTCAGTGCCGCCGCACGACGTTCCAGCAAGGCTTTCTTTTCCGGGAATTCGCGCCACTCGCGTTCGGCCGCTTCCAGCTTGAGCTGGGCATCGAGGGCATTGGTTGCCGCCTCGATCGCGCCGCGCGCATTCAGCCGTGCCATGACGTCGCCTTTCGTCACCGGCTGTCCTTCTGCAATATAGATATTGGCAAGCTCGCCGTCGATGGGGGCGTAAAAGCGCCGCACTTCCGATTTCGGCCACAGCGTTCCTTGCGCGCTGACGATCACGTCCGCATGGCCGAAGAACGACCACAGCAGCGCGACCAGTACCAGCGTGCCGACGGTGACGACGGAGGCGAAGATATAGCGCGAAGGCTCGGTACTGAGAATGGCAATGCCCTCGGCACTGTGGTCTTCCAGCGCTTCAGTCAGCGGCTTGAGGCGATTGCTGCTCTGCATGGCTCTGCTCTCCTGCTGCTTTCTGGCCGTTCACCAGCGCCAGCTTGCGCACGTGGCTGAGCGCCTGCGCGTACTGGTCGCGGAATTCCGGCACATACGATGAGATGGAATTGAATGCCTGCTGGTGGCCGGCAGTATCATCGTCCCATTCGCGCAGCAGGCGCTCGATGGCGGCGCGTTCGCCGGCGTCACGCACCGGCATGCCGGCGCCACCGCGGGCGGCCACAAACTTTTCCAGCCGGCCGATCCAGTCCAGTTCGTCAATCAGCGACAGCGCGTCGGCATTGTGACGCCCCATGCTGCGCATTTGCGCCAGCGCGGCATCGGCGCGCTGATACTGGCGCGCGCGCAGCTGCCCCAGCCAGCCAGGCACACCCGCCCTGAGCAGGGCTTCCGTGCCGAGCGCCCTGATTTTTTCCTCGTCGGGGCTGCGTTCCAGGTAGCGATCGGCAGCGGTGGCGGCCTGGGAATATTCGCCCTTGTCCAGCATGCCGCGCAGCGAGCGCTCCGGATTGCCGGACAAATAGGAAAACAGCGCCACTGCCAGAAGCACACCGGCCAGCGCCGGCCAGCGCCACCAGCCTGCCGGCAGGCGCAGGCCCTCGCCGCCGCTGAAAGCCCCTGCCAGTTCGGCGGCGAAAGCGGCGACCCTGCCGCGTGCGCGCCCCTGTCGCGCATCCTTGTCGGCCGCGGCGACGGCGCCGCCGTCGTTTCCACTTTCCGCCGCGGATTGTTCCGGCGCGGAAGGCGGCTGGTCGATGCAGAAAATATCGAGGAACGATCCGGCAGCGGCAACGAAAGTGGTCTTGTCCGGGTCGGCCACAGCCACCCTGGCCGCACCGGCGCCAGCCGCTGCATTGCCCGCCACAGTGCCCGCCGCGGTGGCCGTCGCCGCGCCGGCAGCCGGAACCGGCATCGCCGCCGTGGCCATTGCCGGCCCGGCATGCTGCGCACGAACGGCAGGATCGAGGCAGGTCACGGTCGGCTCCGCCGGCGCTTCCTTCTGCACGCTGACGCGATAGACGAAATGGTGGCCGCCGAATGCCAGCACGGCGCCGTCGCGCAGCGACACGGCATGTTCATCCAGGCGCTTGCCGTCAACAAACGTGCCATTGGTGCTGCCCAGGTCTTCGAGCCACAGCTCGCCCCCCTTGACGAAGACATGGGCGTGGCGGCGCGAAAGGTAGTTCAGCTGCTGTGGATTCTCCTCGCGATAACGGGAAAACGCTTCGGCGCTCTTGCTGACCAGGAAGGGGAAACTGGTGATCACGATGGGCAGCAGGCCCAGGTCGCCGCGCTCCGGCGTCAGCGTCAGGCTGGCGATGCGGGCGGCATGCGAAGCCGTGGTCGCTGCGACTTCCGGGCGCAGGCGCACGTGATAGCCGAGGCGATCGGCCAGGCAAATGGCGTCGCCGTCGCGCAGCCGGGTGATTTTTTGCTGGATGCTCTGGCCGTTGACAGCAGTGCCGTTCTTGCTGTCGAGATCGGCAATATAGGCCGCGCCGCCTTCGACAAATATCCTGGCATGGCGCCGCGACAGATCGCAGACCACGTCCGCCGGATAGGATGCAAACGGCGCTTCCGTGCGGCCGATGGCAAACAGCGGATCGTCGATGCGGATTTCCCCCAGCTCCGGATGGCTTTGCGGCTGCAGCAGGATGGCGCAATCCTGCGGCTGCGGCCGTCCTGCCGGCGGCGCGCGCTCGTGCAATTGGGTCGGCTGCGCCATGCTTCAATCCGCCTTGCCCGGCATTCCTGCACTATCTGTCTTTCCCGCATCGCCAACCTCGACGGTCGGCCAGCCGCCGCCGAGCGCCTTGTACAGAGTCACGGTGTCCGACAACAGCTGCTGGTGGTTAGCCAGCAATGCCAGTTGCGCACCCAGCAGGGAGCGCTCGGTTTCGAACAGTTCGAGCTGGGATACCAGTCCTTCCCTGAGCTGGGCTTGCGTCTGCGTCGCCACCACACTGAGGCTTTCGACCTGCTGCTGCAGCTCGACGCGCTGCTTCTTGTGGCTATCCAGGTTCACCAGGGCATTTTCGACTTCCTCGAAAGCCGCCATGACGGTACGGCGATACTCGTCCGCAACCAGCTTTGCCTGCGCCTCGCTGGTCTTGATGCGCGCCTTCACGCCGGGATCGAAAATGGGCAAGTTGATGCTGGGAAGAATGCCGAGTGTAAAGGTCTTGAGGAGGCTGCCCAGGGCAAAGCTCGATGTGCCGCCGCGCCCGGTCAGGCTGATCGAGGGCAGCTGCGCCAGTCGGGCCTGGCCCTCGAACTCGTAGGCAGACAGCACGCGATACTCGGCCGCAACGATATCGGGGCGGCGCTTGAGCAACTCTGCAGGCAGGCCGGCGGGTACCGGCGGCAGTTGCACTTGCTGCTGCAATTTCCCGGTAGGCAAAACAAAATCGCCCGCCGGCACGCCTACCAGCGTGGACAGCGCATTGCCGGCCAGCTTGCGCAAGCGCTCCAGTTCCAGCAGGTCATTGCTGAGCCGGCTGATTTCCGCGCGCTGCTGCAATACCCGGGTCTGCGGCAGCACGCCGTTTTGCAGCATGGCATCGAAGGTGGCAAGGATTTCACGATTTTTTTCCAGCGTGCGCCGCTGCTGGGCAAGCTGCTCGTCGAACTGCAGTATCTGGAAATAGGTGGTCGAGACATCCGACACCAGCGTCAGGTAGCCGGCGCGCCAGTCGGCTTCTGTCGCGCGATACTCGGCAGTCTGGCCCTGCACGCCCTTGGCGACCTTGCCCCAGATGTCGATGTCCCAATTGACCTGGGTCGCCAGGTTGAACTGCCGCGCAAAGCGCTGCCCGGTACTCTTCTCGAAGCTGGCGCCGGCGCCGGCTTCCAGCGTGGGCAGCGCGCCGGCGCGCACCTCGCCGATCTGCGCCCCGGCCACCTGGATGCGCGAAGCCAGCACCTTGATGTCGAAATTTCCGGCAATCGCGCGGTTCACCAGGCCGTCGAGCGCAGGGTCCTTGAACTCCTTCCACCAATCGGGCGAAATCGTCGCCGGCGCATCGACTGCGTTGCCGCCTTGCGATGCTTGCGTCCAGCCTGCCTTGGTCGGAGTATCCGGTTGCCGGTATTCCGGCATGCGAACATTTTCGGCGCAGCCTGCCAGCAGCGCCAGAACCAGCATGGCAGGCCGCACGATGCGGAATTTTTCTGTCATTTTCATGGCGTCCACCTGTCGCGTCTGCCTGTCATCATTGCCGCTCATGCTGCCGCCCAGGCGCGCGACTCGACGAAGACGCCGAACAGCTGCGGATCGAGATGTCCGGCATGACATTCGAGCCACATCAGGTCGAGCGCCTGCTCGACCGGCACCGATTTCTTGTAGGGACGGTCCGGCGCGGTCAGCGCGTCGTAGATGTCGCAAATGGTCAGCATGCGCGTCTGCACGCATATCTGGTCGCCGTGCAAACCCATGGGATAGCCCGAGCCGTCCAGTTTTTCATGGTGACCGTGGGCGATCGACGGCACGCCGGCAAGGTCCCGGGTCCAGGGAATCAGTATCAGGAAAGAATAGGAATCCACCACGTGCGCTTCGATCTGTTTCCGCTCGTCGGCGGTCAGGCAACCGCGGGTGACGCTTAGCGCAAGGAACTCGTCTTCGCCCAGCAGGCGCACAGGCGCCTCGTCGGCGTCCGGAAACGAGTAGTCCAGCACCTCGTGCAGGTCGCCGCCGCATTCCGTGGTCGATATCGCCGGCTCGTTTGCTTGCCTGATCGCATCCAGAAAGAGGTCGAGACGACCCGACTCCACCTGCAACTCATGCTCCACGCGTTCCTTTTCGGCGCGAAACGCCGCCATGTCCAGCCCCTTCGCCAGGTGCAGGTCGGCCAGCCTGCGCCAGGCCTGCCGCTCCAGGCAGACGCGGGCATGACGAAAACGCTGTTCCAGCATGCGCATGTCGGCATGGTGCAGCTTTTTTTCCTTGCGCAACACATGCTCGCGCACGCCGACCTTGCCAAAATCATGCAGCAGCGCGGCATAGCGGATTTCGCGCATCTGGTCGCGCGTAAACTGTATCTGCCGCATTGCCGGGCTGTCGGCGCGGTCAACCGCGGCGGCAAACTGCTCGGCGAATGCCGCTACCCGGAACGAGTGCCCGGCGGTGACCGGATCGCGCTCCTCGATCGCCTGCACCGACGCCCTCACGAAGCCGTCCAGCAACCGCTCTATGTCCGAGTACAGCTGAAAATTTTTCAGGGCGACAGCCGCTTCGGCGCAAACCCCCGTGAGAATTTCCAGGTCCTGCTCCTTGAAGGCGTAAGGCGCCGAGGATGTGTCGACCTGGATCAGGCCGAGGCATTCCCCTTCCAGCAGCAGCGGCACGCACATGACGCTGCGAATCGCCTGCGCGATGATCGATTCCTGCGAACCGAAATGGCGGTCCGCCAGGGTATCCACCGACAGGATCGCCTGCTTGTGGTTGACGACCTCGTCGACGATGGTATGCGAAATGCGCACCTGCTGCGGGTCTTCGACAGCGCCGTCGCGACGCCGCGCGGCCACCGGCACAGGCGTGCCGCTGTCTTCCTTTTTCAGGAAGATGAAGGCGCGCTCGGCCAGCGGAAACAGCTCGAAAATGAAGTTCATGATCTTTTCGGTCAGCGTGGCGCGGTCGGTGACCGCCCCCAGTGCAATGCCGACTTGCGCCATCGCATGCAGCTTGCGCACCAGAAGTTGCATATCGACATGACCTTCATCATTTTCCAGGTCTTTTTGCAGCGCTTTCGGCTGCGCGTACTGCGTTGCGTCGACCAGTCGCGTGATGATGGTCTGATTGCTCTCCGGAGGGGGCGCCAGCAGGGAATGGAAGACCATCTGCGCCGACGGCACGCTGACCTCGTCACCGTCATGCAGCGGCTGCCAGGCGCCGGGAGCAAGGCGGTTGCCGAGTACGTAGGTGCCGTTGAACGAGTGCAGATCCTCGACGAAGTAAGTGTCGCCGCGCCTGACGATGCGCGCATGGCGGCGGCTCACGGTATGCTCGGGAATGCAGAGAAAACGGTCGGAGTCGAGCGAGTCCTGCGGGTCGCGCCCGATCACGACTTCATCGTGCAGGGGATATACCATGGACTGCACGGCGCCGGAGCCGATGACTTCGAGGTAGGCCATCACCGCGCCCTGGGTCTCCTGCGTCCTCGTCAAGGTGTCCATCCCGCCCTCTGCTGCTGCGCCAATCCCGGTTCGACTGCACGCCGCGAAAGCGGTTCCTGCGCGGCATGGTACGGCACCTGCCGCAGCAATGCGCAAGAATGGGATGCCCGCTTTCATCGCACCGTGATGGTGATTTTTTTCGAATAGATCGGCGGATTGTGCGGAATGTGCGATTCGTCTCCCATCAGCAACTGCAGGGTATGCTTGCCTGGGGGTAGCTCGATCATGGCCTCGGTTTCACCGGCGCCGAAGTGCAGGTGATTGCGGTCAGAGGGGATCGGTTGGTCCATCGGCGGCAAATCGGTATCGATCAGCAAATGATGATGTCCGGTACCGGGGAATTTCACGCCTTTCGGTGCCACGCCCATGTTGCGCAGGCCGAACCAGACGCGGAACGGTTTGCCCGCGGCAATTACTTCGCCATTGTTGGGCCAGCCGATGTAGAGGGAAACATCGGCCGGCGCCGGGGTATTGCCGGCAAAGGCGCCGTGTGCCAGCCACAGGGACAGCAACACGGCAAAGAGCGGTTTTTGCATGAACGTCTCCTTCGCCAGCTTGCGGCAGTTCAGGGTACCGTGACGGTGATTTTTTTGGAAAAAATGGGAGGATCGTGCGGCACGTGGTTACGATCGCCCAGCAGCAGCTGCAGGGTATGCTTGCCGCGTGGCAGCTCGATGCGCGCTTCCGTTTCGCCCGCGCCGAAATGCAGGTGATTGCGATCCGAAGGAATGGGCTGGCCGGCCGCCGGCAGTTCGGTATCGATCAGCAGGTGATGGTGGCCGACGCCGGGAAAATCGACGCCTTTCGGCGCCACGCCCATGTTGCGCAAACCCATGCGCACCCAGAATTTGCCACCGTGAATGACCGTGCCATCCTGTGGCCAGATGAAATAGACCTGCGCGCCCGGCGGCGCCGGCGTGCCGGCGGCCAGCGCTTGCTGCCAGCCCGGCCACAGCACACCACAGGCAAGAATCGCCAGCAAAACGAGCTTCCGCGTGAACGGGCGTCCCGGCCTCTTGCATATTGCAGCCAAGCTGTTCGACGTACCCGGCATGATGGACTCCTGCCGCCAAGGGAAAAGCTGAATTTATCAAATAAATGCATCGACACTTTGATCTAGGCAAAGCTGAACGTTCTGGATCGACGATAAATTGGCAGACGGATATTTTTTCCTGAGACGGCCTGACCATGAGGCAAATATGAGGCAAATATGAGGCAAGAATCCCGGCGGAAGTGCAGCACGTTCGTCATTGCCTTAGCGGCCATGACGGCGGCGACCTCATTAGCCGCGGATACGGTGCCGCAGGCGCACGCAAGGAGTCAGGATATCCAGGTCGCCGGCGTGCTGCCCAAGGACAGTGCCGAACAGTACGAGCTGACATTCTGGGAATCTGTCAAGGACAGCCGCGACGCTGCCGACTACGAAGCTTATCTGCAAGCCTATCCCAACGGCCGCTTTGCCGCGCTGGCGCGCGCGCGCATTGCCCGGCTGCGCGCTGCCGCATCGAAGACGCCCGCGCCTCCTTCCACTGCGGCGCCAGCGGCAAAGGGCAAAACCACGCCTGCGCCACCGCCGGCGCCGGCGGCCGCAACACCGAAAAGTGCACCCGCGAAAAGTGCACCCGCAAAAATCCCGCCGGCAGAAACAGCCGCACCTCAGGTGCCGGTCACCGGCCTGGCTGAAATCCGCGACTGCAAGGAATGCCCGGCGCTGATCGCCCTGCCCGCAGGCACGTTCACCATGGGCGGCAATACGGACGACCTATCCGAACGTCCGGCGCACCAGGTTACCATCGGCAAACCTTTCGCCATCGGCAAGCTGGAAGTAACAGTCGGACAATGGAAATTCTGCGTCGACGCCGGCGGCTGTCCGGGGATTGCCGCCAGCGGTGTCGATGCCGACACCCCCATGCGCGACCTCAGCTGGGACGATACCCGGCAATATCTGCAATGGCTGAGCAAGGTCAGCGGCAAGAGCTATCGCCTCCCCAGCGAAGCCGAATGGGAATATGCCGCACGGGGCGGCACGTCGACGCGTTACTGGTGGGGCCAGCAGATGCGCACCGGCACGGCAAACTGCAAGGAGTGTGGCGAGCCCTGGAACGCGGCCGCTCCGGCAAAGGCCGGCTCCTTTCCGGCCAATCCTTTTCGTCTGCACGACATGAACGGCAGCGTATGGGAATGGGTCGCCGATTGCTGGCATGGCAATTATCGCGGTGCGCCTGCCGATGGCAGTCCATGGAGCGAAGCGGCGTGCCGGCAGCGCGTCATTCGCGGCGGCTCCTGGAGCGACGGCGCCGCCTACATGACGTCTTCTACCCGATTCAAGTATGACGCCAGCGTGCGGCAGGCACAGAACGGTTTCCGCGTGGCGCGCGACAACAACAAGTAGGATGTCATCGCAGGCAAGAGGTCATCGCCCGCGCGGCGATGTGGTGATCTGCACGACATCCGCGACGATCTTTTCAGTGCCGTGCGCAGCTGCCAGGCGCTGCAACTGGTCCGCCGCGAGACGCAGATACTGCGCGCGCGATTCGACTTCCGGGCGCGGATTGTCGAACAGCGGCGCCGGCGTCACCAGCAGCACGATGAGCTCTTCGCCGAAGGGCGGCGCAATCACCCAGTTGCCCAGGCTGCCGATTGCCGCTTCATAATTGGCAGGCGCCTGATGCGCGCGCGCGCGCTGGTTGGGCACCAGATGGGCGACGTCGCCGCCGAGCGCGAAATAATCGACCTGCACATAGCCAGGAAAGGATGGCGTGCGGATATCGACGATCAGCGGATCGCCTTCGTGCAGCTGCGCGCCCTGTGCCCGCGTGCGGATCTGCGCGGCGGCGCCGGCAGCGCGGTTGTGCTGCCAATAAGGCCGATAGGTTTCGATCACCGCGCAATCGGCATCGGCTACGCCCCTGGCCTCCACTTCGATGGCGCCGGCGCCGGGAATTGCCGCCAGCATTTGCCGCAGGCGCGCCTCGCCGACGCGCCTGGCCAGAAAGCCTTCGACCCGCAAGGTATCGCCTTGAATCTTTGCCGCCAGCAGCGAACACGGCACCTGTGCCAGCACCGGCGTGACGGCGGCCATGTCGAGCTCCGCCGGCTTGCCCGCGCGCGCAGCACTTGCGCCCTCGGCATCGGCACCGGCGCTTGCCGTGCCGTCCGCCTTGCCGGCGGCCGGCGCGGGAGCGGCGGCATCGCCGGCGGCCATGCCCGGCCTGGCGCCAGACGGCGGGCGCGATGCAAGGTAATAGCCCAACCCCGCCGTCACCAGCAGCGCCAGGGTAAGGCCGGATGCGGCCAGCGCAACGTAGACGGACTTGCTGGTTTCACCGCTCATCTCGTGCAGGAACTCCGCCACGGTTGGCGTACGGCTGGCACGCTCGAAGGAAAGCGCCGTGCGCAAGGCACGCCACTGGCGCAGGCCAAGCCCGCGCGGCCGCTGCGGCCGCATGCCGGCGCTGCGTGCCTGTGTGGCGGACAGGCGGTCGAACGGGTGCCGGCCGGTCAGCAACTCGTAGGTAATGCATGCCAGCCCGTAAATGTCGTCGCGCGGATCAGGCTCCAGGTGCTCGATCATTTCCGGACTCGCATAGGCCGGCGTCAGGCCACCGAGGCTGCCGGCATCGAACACCGTGGCTTCGGAATCTTCTTCCGTCTTGTGAAAGACCCGGGCGATGCCGAAGTCGATGACCTTGACATCCCCCTTATCCAGAAGGAAGACGTTGGCCGGCTTGAGATCGCAGTGCACGAACCCGCGCTCGTGCGCATAGGCCAGGGCTTTCGAAATGCCGCTGATGATGGGCAGCACCTCTGCGTAGGGAAGCCCGGCAAAATCCGGCGCGCGCAGCACATGGCTGAGCGGCTTGCCCGACAGGTATTCCATGGTCAGGTAAACCATCGAGCCGTCGCGGTCGAAATCATAGACCGTGACGATATTCGGGTGCGCCAGCATCTGCGCCTTGCGCGCCTCGCGCTGCAGCGCAATCAGCGATTTCGGATGGCCGCGAAACTGGACGTTGAGGACCTTGATGGCGATGTAAGGCTTGCGGTCCGAGGCTTCCAGCTTGCGCAGGTCGAGCGCCCGGTACACGGTGCCCATGCCGCCGAAGCCGATGCATTCCTCCAGCACAAAGCGGCCGTTGAGGGTGTCCCCCACGCCTTTCATGCGTTCCAGCCCGGCGTCTGCGGCGCCTGGCCCGCTGGCAGCAAAGGTGCGCGCCTCGGGCGCCGCAGCGCGCCGATCGAATGCCTGTATCGGTGCGCGCGTTTCGTCGCCGCCGGCTTCCCGGCGCGCGCCGTCTTCGATGCGCTGCCTGAGCTCTGCATAAACGTCCGGCGGCAGCGGCAGTCTGGCATGCTCCTCGCCGAGTATGTCCAGCAGGCGTGCAGGCGCCGCCGTCTCGCTGGCCAGCGCGCTTTCTACCCGGGCAAAGAAATCACGATGCGACTGGCTGCCGCGATGAAAACTGCGAATCGCATCCGCAAAATTAGCCATGGCTAGTCCGTGTCATCGTCCGTCAGCCTCCGTGATCGCCGCCCGATTCCGCATCCTACGCCCGCGCATGCCGGTATTCATTGCGCTAGCTTCAGAAATATTTCAGCGTTTGCTTTCCCGAATGCAGTGCCGATTTTCATTATTCATTCCGGCTTGATGATTCAGACATGTACATGCCAGGGAAATTCATAGGGAAGCTGGCACGGCGGAGGCGTATGTGGGCACGCGCCGCACAAGCATGTTTCCCTGTTGGGTGAAGGCCAACAACTGCGAGAAGCAGAGGCGTTGCCCCTCATCAAAAAAATGCATCGGCAAGAAAAATTATCCTTTTATTTCATAGTCTTACGATGAAAAATCAGTGCAATCCCCCTGCTGGCACAGTCCCTGCTGTATCTGCTGTGAGCGCAACAGAAAATGCCTCAAGCAGCAAGTACCAAGCAAACCCACCATCATCCAAGGAGATTTACCATGCAAGCACTGACCATCAAAGACCTGTCCCGCACCACCACCGAACTCGACCGCCACGCCATGGCCGGCGTTTCCGGCGGCATGTACAAGGGCTGGATGCCTTCGTCCTACGACTTCAAGTCTGTCGACGCTTCCAAGCACAGCTTTTCCTTCGATGCCAAGCAAGGCATCGACCAGCAGCAAAACACGCTGGTCAACAATGGCAACAATGCCGCCTTCGTCTCGGGCATTACCTCGACCGTGAAGCCGACCCAGACCGCCAATAACAACATCAGCTTCTTCGGCTGATCCGGGAGCATCGTCATGTCGTCCATCCTGATTAGAAACCTGCCGCATAGCCGAGAACTCGACCAGCAATCGATGGCTGCGGTAAGCGGTGGCAATTCCCTCCTGAAAAGCCTGGGGCCGGTTGCAAACGTCAATATCAATGTCAACCAGAATATCGCCCAGTTCCAGAATGTCGAGGTGAATGCCTTGAACAACGTGGGCGTGATCGGCGCGGGATTCGGCCCGCTCAAGCTGGCGGTCAACCCGAATCAGTTCGCCGCGGCAAACGCTGTGTTCTGAACGCCAGCCTTCACTGTGCGCCAGAGGCAGCCGGGATAGATTCCCGGCTGCCTTTTTTCACGAACTCGCGCCCATGGATGGTCTCTAATCCGGATTGCACATTCCCGGAGAAACAAACCATGTCCATTCTGCGCATTAAAGATCTCACCGAAAGCATCGCGCTCGATCGCCAGGCCATGCTGGCAATCACTGGCGGATCCCGCCGCAGCGGCTACATCAGCCCGCTGCAGCAGCAGGCGCTGCCTGCCTTGTCCCTTGCAGGCTATCCCGCCAGCCCCGGCCGCCTGCTGGCCGATGCCGCGCACGCTGGCACACGCCGGCTGCAGTACCGTTAGCTCCCGCCTAGCTGCGGCAGCGCATCGGGCAGACCGCCTGCAAGCAATTGCAGGCGGTTTTTTCATGTCCACACCTTGCGTTCTGCCAAGCACATTTCCCCACCTCTGCAATGAGCCAAGCCGGCCGGAAAGCCTTGCCACTGCTGTTGGCAGGAATCCGACAATGCCCATACGCCTGTTTGCAATTCACCGGCAAGATGCCTACCCCGAAAATGCCGTCGCATGCGCCGAATCTCTTTATGAAATGAATTTCTATTAATAATCAATGACTTACATTATATTGGGATGTGCCAAACCATGCTGGCACGGTCCCTGCTGTATCTGCTGTGAGCGCAACGGAAAATGCCTCAAGCAGCAAGTACCAAGCAAACCCACCATCATCCAAGGAGATTCATCATGCAAGCACTGACCATCAAAGACCTGTCCCGCACCACCACCGAACTCGACCGCCAGGCCATGGCCGGCGTTTCCGGCGGCATGTACAAGGGCTGGATGCCTTCGTCCTACGACTACAAGTTCGTCGACGCTTCCAAGCACAGCTTCTCTTTCGATGCCAAGCAAAGCATCGGCCAGGAACAGAACACCATCGTCAACAATGGCAACAATGTCGCCTTCGCCACCGATATCACCTCGACCGTGAAGCCGACCCAGACCGCCCACAACAACATCAGCTTCGGCTAATCCCCAGGCAGGCCGGTGGCGGCGCTTGCTGCTGCCACCGCCACCGCCAGCCCCCACAAGGAGAAGTGAAATGGCCATCCTATCGATAGGCAATCTGCCGCAAAGCAAAGAACTCGACCGCCAGGCCTTGCACGCTCTGCGCGGCGGTAATTCCTGGCTCAAGGGACTCGGTCCCGTTGCCAATGTAAATGTCGGCATCAACCAGAACATTGTGCAGTTCCAGAATGTCGAAGTGAATGCCCTGAACAACGTGGGCGTCATCGGTGCCGGCGTCGGCCCGCTCAGTTTCGATGTCAACCCGGGCCAGTTCGCCGGCATCGGCAGCGCCTTGTAAGCCTTGCGCCAGCACGTCGACCGCATCGGCATTGCCCCGCAAGGCAATTTATTCGGAGAAGATCATGGCAGCGATCGCGATCAGGGATTTGAACATCAGCCGGGCGCTGGACCGCAAGGCCATGGCTGCCGTGAGGGGCGCCGGCGCGCCCTGGGTCTATGGCTGGATACGGCCCTACACGCCCGACTCGGGGAGCTTCGGCACCGTGATCAATTTCTACCAGGTGAACAATTACGCCGACCAGATGGTCAACCAGTTCCAGACTGTCGAGGTTAACAACTCCGGCGCAAACAGCAATATCAGCATCGGCGCCGACCAGAATGGCGGCAACCTGAAACAGCAGTAACCCGAGCGCGGAGCACGCCATGATCTGTGAAACGCGCTTTCGCTGGTCGGCCTCCGCGCTGACGCATGTGGGGCTGGTACGCCAGGTAAATGAAGATGCCTGTCTCGACCTCACCGAGCGCTGCCTGTGGGCAGTTGCCGATGGTATGGGCGGGCATGCGCGCGGCGATGTCGCCAGCCGCATGGTCATCGATGCATTGAACAGTATTCCCGAGCATGAAAACCTGGCCGATCTGGCGGCTGCAGTGCGCCTGCAGCTGCAGGAAGTCAATCGCCGCCTGCGCATCGAAGCGGCCATGCGCGATGCGCAAATCATCGGCAGTACGGTGGTCGTGCTGATCGCCTGCGGATCGATGTGCAGCTTCCTGTGGGCAGGCGACAGCCGTCTCTACCTGTACCGCAACGGCTTGCTGCGCCAGCTCAGTCGGGACCATAGCCAGGTGGAAGAACTTCTCTCGAGCGGACAACTGAGCGCCGAAGAAGCGCAACGGCATCCCGCCCGCAATCTCATCACGCGCGCAGTCGGCGCGGCCGATACGCTGGAACTGGAAGAAGATTGCATAGAAACCTGCGACGGCGATATGTTTCTTCTGTGTAGCGACGGCATCAGCAACGAAGTAGAAGAGCATGAAATTTGCAGCGCACTCGTATGCGGCAGCTGCCGGCAATCGGCCGAAGCGCTGATCGCCCTGGCGCTGCATGGCGGTGGCCGCGACAATATTTCCGCCGTGGTCGTGCGCGCCGACGACATGCAGAGCCCCGAGAAAACCGTGCTCAACCCGGCACTGTAACAATATAGAGACGAGCAGGCATCAAGTGTGGCATCCATGTCCAAACTCCGGAGAAATTCCCGAAATTGCGATACAGATCAACCTCTTGGCGCGTGGCGCGACGATGATGAATGATTAAACGTACGAATGCAGGCAGCAGATTTACCCGATGAACAGGTCGCATTATGAATCACGATACAGCCAGGACAGCAATACGCACGCGCCGGATGATTTTCCGGCCGACGCCTCATGGAGAGCCGGACCATGGCGTCAATGTCCTGCCGGTCGGAACCCATCTGGGCGAGTTCGAAATTCGCGGCCTGATCGGCGAAGGCGGCTTCGGCATCGTCTATCTTGCTTATGATCATTCTCTCGAACGGCAGGTCGCCCTGAAGGAATACATGCCCTCGGGGCTGGCCACGCGCACGACGCGCATGGCAGTCAACGTCCGTTCGCAGCAGAAATTGCCTACATTTACCGCCGGTCTGAAAAGCTTCATCAATGAAGCCCGCATGCTGGCGCGCTTCGATTCACCGGCGCTCGTCAAGGTGCATAGCTTCTGGGAAGGCAACGGCACGGCATACATGGTCATGCCCTACTATGAAGGCAGCACGCTCAAGCAGGCACTGTACGAACGCAAGATAAAACCGACCGAAAGCTGGATTCGCATGCTGCTGGCTGACCTTTTCGATGCGATCGAAATCCTGCACCAGTCAAATTGCCTGCACCGGGACATCGCCCCTGACAACATCCTTCTGCTCAAGGACGGCCGTCCCTTGCTGCTCGACTTTGGCGCCGCGCGTCGCGTCATTGGCGACCTGACACAGTGCTTCACCGCCATTCTCAAGCCGGGTTTCGCGCCGATCGAGCAGTATGCCGACATCGCCGGACTTCGCCAGGGCGCCTGGACCGATATTTATGCGCTGGCTGCGGTCGTGTATTACCTGATCACCGGGCAGATCCCCCCGGCTGCGGTAGCGCGCATGGTGCACGACGACCTCGTCCCGGCGTGCGAAGCCGGCAAGGGTCGCTACAGCGCCAAGTTCCTGGCATGCATCGACAAGGGGCTGGCGGTGAAACCCGAGCAGCGCTTCCAGTCGATCGAGGAAATGCGGCACGCCCTGGATATCCGCCCCGCGGAGCCGCGCACGGTGCCAGGCGAAAACACGGACTGGTCCGCCACCACGGTGCGCACCGTGGCGGCGACACCGCAACATGCCGGCACACCCGGCACGCCCGACACAGCAGCCGCAGGCGCGCAAGCCAGACGCGATCCGCATGATCGCAGCAGCGACGATGCTACCGTATTCATCGGCGCACCTGACAGCAGGATCGAACCGACGATTTCGCCACCGGCGGCATCCGCCGCAAATACTCCAAACGCAGAAAATGCCCCAAACGCCGGAAATGCCGCCCATGCCGCCTATGTCGCGCATGACATGCATGGCGTAAATGGCATGCGCGGCGCGCATGCCGGCCCCGGCCCGCTTACCCAGATGGCGGACGGTGCCGGAAAGACGCCGCCGCGGCGGGCGGCACAAAAGACTGCCCCGCCTGCCACGCGCAACCGACAGGGACTGCTCATGCTGGTGCTGCTTTTTACCTTCGGCATCGGCACGGGCATCTATCTCGGCGCAAACCGCAGCTGGGACGGTTTGAGCGCCCGGTCCCTAGTGCCCCAGAACCCTGCGCCGGCCTCCCAGCCGCCGCTACCGGACGCACCGCTTCCCGACGTGGCGACAGCGCCGCCTGCAATCCTGCCGTCCCCTGAGGCCCCTTCCTCGTCCGGGTCGTCCGACGCAAGTGCGGCAGCGGGCACCGCACCCGCCGGATCACCGCCGGTTGCTGCGGCGCCGCCGCCCGCAGCGGAAAACAAGGTCTCCGAAATCGCACAATGGAAAGCTGCAATCCGCAGCAACAAGGCCGACGATTATGCTGCATACCTGCGCACCTTCCCGCAGGGCCGCTATACCGCCATTGCCACGCGCCGGCTCGAACGCCTGCAATCCGCTGCGGCCGCTTCTGTCAAGGAAACGCCATCTGCCGTCGCCTCCCGCGCCCCCCCCCCTTCGCAGGCGCAAGCCCCCCGCAAGCCCGACGAAGCCGGCTGGCACACGGCCAGCACCATCAATAGCCGTGCCGCCTACCAGGAATACCTGAAAAAATTCCCGCGCGGCGGCTATGCGGCGGTTGCCCGCGATCGCATCGCCTCGCTCGACAAGTCCGCCGAGGCACAAGCGCCCGCCACGATTGCACTGGCGCCTGCCGCGCCTGCCGCGGTGACGTCTTCATCCGCGTCTTCGCTGGTGACACCTTCCTCCACGCCGACTTCCGTGACCTCGACGACGCAAGCGCCTGCGCCAACTGCAACCGCCGCGCCCACCGCCACCGCCACGAACACGCCGGCGCCGTCACAGGCAACTGCCACGCAGTCCTCCGACACCAAGACTCCCGACACGGCAGCGCTGCCTCCCGTGGCTGCGCTGCCACCGGCCGATACCGTGCGCCAGGCGACTGCGGAACAGAAAGAGGCGGACACCGGCAAAGGCCAGAAAACGCTTAAGTTCGACGACCAGACCATGAGCGGCAATTTTTCCGTCGACCAGAAATCCGGGCTTGTCAGCGGTCAGGTCAAGATCGTCTGGAGCAATGGCAATCAGTACGAAGGCAATCTTCTTCAAGGCAGCAAGGAAGGCAAGGGCAAATTCACGTGGAATACCGGCCAGCGGTACAGTGGCGACTGGGCGAACGATGCGCCCAACGGCAAGGGCAACTTCATTTTCACGGACGGCAGCCGCTACGAGGGCCTCGTCAAGGATGGCATGCCGCACGGCTATGGCACTTCCCGCTTTCGCAACGGGAATACCTATACGGGTGAATGGGTACGCGGAAAGAGCCACGGACGCGGGCGCTATACGTGGACGGATGGTTCATACTGGGAAGGGGAGTTCCGCGACGATCGCAAGACTGAAAATGGCAAGCTGCACCGGCCGGGCGAAGAGCAAGGGAACAGCACGGGCGCGGCGCCCGCAGAAGCAGGCATGCAACGCGCCGCTGCTACGCCTTCACTGCAGCAATCCAGGCAATGAGGCGGCGGGGGCAGGCCGGTGCGCCGGATCGAACCACAGATGCCGCTGCGTCAGTGGCGTTTCTTCCGGCAATAGCGGGTTAGTGAGGAATATCACCTTTCTTGCTGCGAGATTCCCTTTGCGGACATATTTTCCATAATAGCTGTCGAACAGGCGGTCGAAGCTGCCGTCGCGCATGGCACGACGCAAGCCGGTTTCGATTGCATCGGCCAGCGGCTTGTTGTTGCGATTGACGAAATAGTAGGCGGCTGCGGGATAGACCATCAGGAGCGTCTGCTCGACGACGAAACCCTGGCCGGGATGCGCGGCGATCTCATCCCATACTTCCGTGACCGAGCGCGGAAAATAGTCGAAGCGCCCTGCTTCCAGCATCTTGAACAGGCTCTCGTAAGCTGCCGCCCCATATACGTCGAGACCATTTCCGCGCAGGATAGCGGTATCAGGCCAGTGCGTAACCTGGCCAGCCTGCAGATGCTGCAAATCCGCGATGGTGCGAACTCGCCTGAAGTCATCCAGCCTGTCCTTGCGCACCAGGAAAACACGATAGCCAATCAAGCCCTTGTCGATGGGGATACGCACCGGCAAGAGCTTCTGCTCGCGTTCGCGCGAAGTCATTGACCATACGACATCGATATCCCGGTCCTGTTCCAGCTGCAGCAGGCTGCGCCCCTGTTCCATTTTCACCAGGCTCGGACGCATTTCATAAGAAATGCCGGACTTGTCCAGCGCAAGCCGCAATAGCTTGATCTGGTAATCGTAGCGCGCATCATTGGCGCTGGGCCGGTCCGGGTGGATCACACGCAATGGCAAGTCGGCTCTGGCGGTCATTACCGTGCATAGCAGACCGACAAAAAAGAGCAGGCGAAAAGACATATGCATCCCGGTAATCTGGATGCGATCCATTATACGACAGCAAACATTGAGAATGATGTCGGCACCGATCCGACAGGCTGGCATAAGTGTCGCATGGACGCCATCACACTTTCTGCCGCAATTTTCCCGCTGTCATGGAAATAGCATTTCCATCACGCAATAAAATAAATAAATCCTTAATATTCAGCGACTTACAAAACAAATTGGGAGCGACCCAGGCGCTGGCACAGTCCCTGCTGTATCTGCTGTGAGCGCAACAGAAAATGCCTCAAGCAGCAAGTACCAAGCAAACCCATCATCATTCAAGGAGATTTACCATGCAAGCACTGACCATCAAAGACCTGTCCCGCACCACCACCGAACTCGACCGCCAGGCCATGGCCGGCGTTTCCGGCGGCATGTACAAGGGCTGGATGCCTTCGTCCTACGACTTCAAGTCTGTCGACGCTTCCAAGCACAGCTTTTCCTTCGCTGCCGAGCAAGGCATCGGCCAGGAACAGAACACCATCGTCAACAATGGCAACAATGTCGCCTTCGTCAAGGACATTACCTCGACCGTGAAGCCGACCCAGACGGCCAACAACAACATCAGCTTCTTCGGCTGAGCGTCACGAGAGCGGCGGCACAGGGCACATGCCTTGACCGCCGTACGACGCGACAATGCGCCCTGCCCGCCCCAGTCAACAAGGGGCCGGGCTCAGTGGCGTTCTTCCTTGCGCAAGTTCGCGGCACGCTGGCGGAATTCCTTGGAATGAATGCCATGCTTTTTCAGCAGCATCTGCAAATGCGAGCGGTTCATGTCGCAGCGGCGCGCCAGCTCGGTCACCGTCCCGCCAACTTCCTGCAAGCCGCGTTCGAGATACGCCCGCTCCGCTTCGTCGCTGGCAGCGCGCTTGGCATCGCTGAGCGACACCGCCGTCGCCATTGCCGCGGCGTCCGGCACGATGCCCGCCGCAGCCCAGCCCGTTGCCTGCTGCGGATGGGGCCGTATATCCTCCGGCAAATGCTCTATGCCCGCCGTGTCGCCGGCCAGGCAGCTAATCCGGTAGATCAGGTTGCGCAGTTCGCGTATGTTTCCCGGATAAGCATAGTTCAGCAGGAAGTCGCGCAGGCGTGGCGTCATCCTGACCGGGGCACGCTTCAGCGCCTCGGCCGCCTCGTCGCAAAAGTACGCGCACAGCAGCGGAATTTCATCCTTGCGTTCGCGCAGCGCCGGCAGGCTGACATGGATCACGCTCAGCCGATAGAAAAGATCTTCCCGAAAGCCCCCCTCCGCGCACAGCTTGCGCAGGTTCTTGTTGGTCGCGGCGACGATACGGGTATCCACCGCGATGGCTTCATCGGCGCCGACCCGCTGGATTTCCTGGGATTGCAGAACCCGCAGCAGCTTGACCTGCCCGGGCAGTGGCAACTCGCCGATCTCGTCCAGGAAGATGGTGCCCCGGTGCGCGCTTTCGAACTTGCCCTTGCGGTCGCTGACGGCGCCGGTAAAGGCGCCCTTGCGGTGGCCGAACAATTCGGATTCCAGCAGGTTTTCCGGAATGGCGCCGCAATTGACGGAAATGTAGGCCTTGTCGGCGCGGGCGCCGTTGGCATGGATGACCTTGGCCATCAATTCCTTGCCGGTGCCCGATTCGCCATCGATGAGCACCGGCAATTCGGTCGGCGCCGCCTTTTCCGCCACTTCCAGGGCATCCAGCAAGCGCGGATTGTCGCCGAAGACGCCTTCGAAGACAAAGCTGCGCCCGAGCAGGGCGCGGCGGCGCTCGCCCGGCGACTGCGGCACGGGCGACGGCGCATCGACACCCGCGCCGGCAGCCTGCACGAAGCGCTCCCGGTGCGACAGCTGCAGGATTTCATCGCGCAAGACGTTCGCCTGGCGTAGCAGTTTCTCGATTTCCGCGCGTTCCAGGCGTGGCGCCCACCGCAGGCGCGAGCGCAGGATTTCCAGCTTTTCCAGCACGCCGGCATAATTCAGCGCGGAGCCGCCCTGCACTTCCTGGTCAAGTATTTTCATGGTCGAATTCCGCCCATCCGGCGCATCAGCGTGCACCCGGCATCAGTGAAACGTCCCCTCTTCCTGCCCGTCAGCCCGCATTCAGCTGTTTCTGCACCAGCTGGTAGTACATGCCCTTGCGCGCCACCAGTTCGTCGTGCTTGCCCTGCTCGACGATGCCGCCTTCATACAGCACGACGATCTTGTCGGCGCGCATGATGGTAGAAAGCCGATGGGCAATGATGACGGCGGTGCGCCCCTTGAGGATTTCGCTCATGTTGCCAATGATGTTGCTCTCGGATTGCGTATCCAGCGCCGAGGTGGCTTCATCGAAAATCAGCAGGCGCGGGTCGTGGTACAGCGCGCGGGCGATGCACAGGCGCTGGATCTGGCCGCCGGACAGGCCGACGCCGCGCTCGCCCACCACCTGCTCGTAGCGCAGCGGCAGCTTGCTGATGAAGGGATGCGCATCCGCCATGCGTGCGACTTCCTCGATGCGGCGGCGATCGGGACTCTCGTCGCCGCTGGCGATATTTTCCGCGACGGTGCCGGAAAACAGCAGGTTGCTCTGCATGACATAGCCCACCTGGGCGCGGTAATACTCCTTGTCCACCAGGCTCATTTCGTAACCGTCCACGGTCATCTTGCCTTCGGTGGGCGGATAGAATCCCACCAGCAGCTTGGCCAGCGAAGTCTTGCCGGAGCCGCTGCGCCCGACGATGGCAACCAGTTCCCCGGGCTTGATCTCCAGGTTGATGTTTTCCAGCACGTAAGCAGCTTCATCGCCGCCATAGCGAAAATAGATGCCTTCGAGGCGGATATCGCCCTGCAGGTCGGGCAGCAGCACGCGCGAGGGCAAGTCTTCGGGGCGCTGCTCCGGCGTCATGTCGAGCACGTCGCCCAGGCGCTCCATCGCCACGCCGGCATCGTTCAGCTGGCTCCACAGACCCACCAGCCCCATCAGCGGCGCCAGCACGCTGCCCATCAGGGCATTGAAGGCGATCAGCTGGCCGATGGTCAGCTCGCGCGCCAGCACCAGGCTGGCGCCCATCCACAGGATGGCAATGGTGGTGGCGGCATTGAGCAGCTGGCCGGCCAGGCCGACGAAAATATGGAAAGTCTGCGCGCGGTACTGCACTTCCAGCGACTTGGCATATTTGCGCTCCCACTTCAGCCGTACCGCCCGTTCGATCCCCATGCCCTTGATGGTCTCGACGCCACCCAGCGCTTCCATGAGAAAGGCGCTGGAATCGGTGGAAACATTGAACACTTCGCGGGCGTAATTCTTCAGCCGCGGCGTGGCCAGAACGGTCAGCGAAATGATGGGGATGACAAAGGCGATCAGCAGCAGCGTCATCTTGACGTTGTAGAAGAACATGATGGTGAAGTAGATGAACACCATCAGCAGGTTCAGCACCGTGGTCACGGTCGAATCCGTCAGGAAGGCACGTATCGTATGGTTTTCCTGGAAGCGTGCGAACACGTCGCCGGTCTTGCGCTTGGCAAAGAAGGAAAACGGCAGTGACATGGCGTGCTTGAAGAAATGCGACATCATGGCGAAATCCATGTTGCGCACCATGAAATTGGCCAGGAAGGCGCGCACCGTGGCCATCAGCTGGGTAAACAAGTGGGAGATCACCAGCCCGAGGATCAGCAGGTGCAGCAGGCTGACGTTCTGGTGCACGATCACACCGTCGAGGATGTTCTGGATGATTACCGGCGGCACCAGGCCCAGCATCTGGATAACGAAAGTCGCCAGGAAAAGATGCGCGAGGATCTTGCGGTAAGGCTGCAGATAGGCGACGAAGCGCACCCAGGGCGAGCGCGCCGCCGCCAGCTTGGCCATGTCGTGCCCGGGCGAAAACAGCAGGCAGGTGCCGCTCCAGCCGCGCTCGAAATCCGCCACCCCGAGCTTGCGAAAGCCCAGCGCCGGATCGGCCAGCCAGACCTGGTCTTTGGAAACGCCGTACACCACCACGTAGTGGTAGCCTTCCCAGTGGACGATGAACGGCAGCTCGAAGCCCTGCAGCGCCTCAAAGGTGCATTGCACGCCCCTGGCGGTGAAGCCGAGCGATTCGCCGGCGCGCGCCAGGCTGTCCATGGTCGCGCCCTGAGTGGTGACGTTGGCCAGTTCGCGCAGCTTGCCCAATGTCATGGGAATGCCGTAATGCTTGCAGATCATTGCCAGGCAGGCGGCGCCGCAATCCATTTCCTCGGCTTGCTCGACCCAGGCGAAGCGGCGGATCACGCGCTCGCCGAACTGCGGCTGCGATTGCAGGTCCAGCACGACGCGGCGCTTGCGCCGCTCGGCCAGTTTTTTTTGCCGATCCAGTTCGCGTTCGATGAAGCGCATGCGCTCTTCCAGCACTTCGCGCAGGCGCGGGTTGCGCTCGAGGATGAGGTGCACCGTCTTTTCCGGGATCACCAGCAGGGTCGCATCATCGACGGCGACGACGGTGGCCATCTGTTCCTGGCGCATCAGGCAAGCCTTTTCGCCGAAAATGTCGCCCGGCCCGAGAGTCGCCAGGGTGTACTGCTCGCCCTCCTCGCTGCGCACGATCCTGACCTGCCCGTGCCGCACGACGTACAGGCGCCGGTCCTCGCGTGCATCCTGCTTCAGGATTTCACGGCCTGCGACAATGCGCTTGACGCCGACGCTGCGCACGAATTCTTCCAGTTCGCCCTTGTTGACCTTGCCCTTGAGATCGAACAGCCGCGCCACCAGGCCGCCGGCGGAACTGATCGCCACGTAGCTGGCGACAAATTCCTGCGCCGCGCGATTTTTCTGCAGCAGCGGCGTAATTGCCAGACGTGGAATGAACAGCAATTCCGTCTTGCCGGAAGCACGCACCGAATATTCGTGGCGATGTTCGCGCAGCATGGCCAGTTCGGCGAACACCTCGCCCGCCTTGCGCACGCCCAGGCTGGTTTCCTTGCCGTTTGCTTCGGTAAACAGACGCACCGATCCCGAGCGCACGATGAACAGGCCGTCGGCAGCCTCGCCGGCGTGGCAGACCGCATCGCCGAAGGCGAAGTGGCGCAACTGCGCCTGCGCCGCCATGCTTTCCAGTGATTCACGTGTAAACGTCGCCAGCAACTCGATCGTGCCGAGGAAATCAGCCAGCAGCGGCACGTTGGGCGAAGGCGATGGCGTATCCATGGGAAGCGAATGACCTGGCGACCGGCGTCAGCAATAGGGACAAGGCGGCAGGACGCGCATCGCCGGCAGCCTAGTGCGATTCGATGAGATGCTCCTGGGAGCGCGCCTGCAGCCATTGCTCCCGCAGCAAGCGACGCACTTCCGTCGCAGTATCCTCGTCCAGCGTAGCGGGGTACCTGGCAGTAACGCGGAAAATCTCGTAGAACTCGCCGTCCGGTGAGGGAAACGGTCCGAGCAGGTCGTTGACCGCCGCATTGAACACCTTGGCCTCGACCTCGGTCTTCAGCGCCCCCCGCAAGATCTTGCCGATCACGCCGCCGTGCTCGCGGGTATCGGCAATCGAGTGCTCGCGCGCCATCTCCGCAAAGCTGTCCGGATCCTCTTCCAGGAAAGAAATCATTTCCTTTGCCTTGCCCTCGGTATCCAGCACGATGTGGCTGACCTCGACACTGTCGAATCGCGGCGAATGCAGCTTGAAGTATTCCTCCACGGCTGGCGCGCTGCACACCCGCTCCATCATTTTTTCCTGGTACAGGCTGTCGGTAATGAATTCCTCGAAATCGTCCAGGGTGATGCCCAGCGCATCGAAATACTGGTTGGTATCGGCGGCGCGATGCAATCCCTGGATGCGGCGGAACTGATCGGCGCGGTCCTGGATTTCATCGGCGGACACGGCAATGCCCTGGCGTTTGGCTGCGCGCACGGTAAGCTTGTCGCGCACCATCTGCTCCACCAACCCCTGGAACTGGCCGGTCAGCTTGAGCATCTTGACGAAGCCTTCGCTGTCGATTGCCTCGTCGTCTATCCTTACTATCAAGCCCATGCGGCACTCCTCGTCTTGCTTTGGATCTCCAATATTTGAATATCCGCAATTGCGTTTAGACGATGTGCCGGCGCGCGCGGTTCATGCCGCGGCATGCAAATTGGAGAATGCGCAAGTGCTTCGACCAGCCAAGTTCTTGGCGGCCTATGACTTACTTTTGCATGAAATCGGAAAATTTCCGCGCGCTGAACACCGCGAAATTCTCGACGTAGCGGAAAAAATGGGCGAGCGCGAAGCACACCAGCAGGCTCAGGATCACATTGATCTGCACATTGCGCTCCGAATACCCCTCATCAGAAAGACGCAGGTACAGCAGCATGCCGCTGGAAAACGAGCAAATCACGAGAAAGTGCGTCAGGTAGATCGGAAAGGAAATGCTGCCGAGATAGCGTGACAGCGGATTTTCCAGGAAACGCCTGAACGGCGCATAAAAAGCGGCGGCAAACACTAATGCGACAGCCGCCAGGATCGTGTATAAATCGCTGCGCGGCAACCGCGGCAGCGGCAATCCATGCCCGCGCAGGCTCATGGTGGAGTAATACACCACCAGCAAAAGAAGCAGGGGCAGCAGCGGATGGAGCGTGCGAAGCAGCGGCCTGTCGCGATGCTGGTAGCAGATGGCGATGGCAATACCGCAGACAAACGGGATATAGAAGATGTTCTTGCTCAGAACGAAATAAAGCAGGATCGCCGCGAGAAAAAACATGCGCGTACGCAGGTGCGTGACCAGCGCGCAGATGGAAAATACCACGAAGGATCCGAACAGCTCGATCGACATGGTCCAGAGAATCGGATTGTAGGACTGGTTGCCGTCGAAGTGCATGAAGACATCGTACAGGCTGAAGCGTATACTCTTGAGAAAATCCGGTTCGAAGGTATAGAAGCCGGTCAGCCAGCGGTTGCCGACGGCATTGCCGGCATCGACGTTATGGAACAGCTGTGCCGCATGCAGCATCCAGCCCAGCATGGTCGCGCAAAAAACCGGGATTACCAGGCGCAGGTAGCGGCGGATGCACAATGCCGTCAGCAGGTTCCTGTTGCCGCTGCGGACATAGCCGACCGACAGCGCAAACCCGGAAAGCACGAAAAAAATAAATACCGCCAGGTTGCCGTCGCTGGGAAATGCCCAGTACCAGCCGCTATAAGTCGTGCTGGTATGCCCCACGAAAAATATCAGCAGGTGGCTGAACACCACCATCAGCGCTGCCCAGCCGCGCAAACCGTCCAGGAAAACCAGGCGGTCCTGGGCAATCGGCGCCTCGACCAGCACATTTACCTTGTTTACTTTTGTCATGGTGCGGCCGGAATGGCAAAAGCAGGCTAGAGAAAACTGACGCGTATGCTGGAACGCGTACTTTGCACAGCCAGGAAGATTTCGCGCAAAAATGACGCCAGGCCACCGATGAAGGCCACCATGGCCAGCACGAACAGCGCGGCCACCCAGCTCGACAGGCTCGCCGCCAGGAAGGCGTCGATGAACGCAATGGCGATGATGACACCGACGATCAGGCCGCAGGAAACTTCGCAACTCAGGGCGATATACACCATCCGCAGGCGGCGGCCGAGCAATTCCAGTTCCCGCCGGCCGAAATGGGCCGCATCGGGAGACGCCGGTTCCTGGCTGCTTTCAACGACACGGATGCGGTCGACGATGCGCGCCAGGCGGTTCGTGAGTACGGAAATGAAAGTGGCGACTGCCGTCAGCAGGAAGACCGGCGCGACGGCTAGCTGGATGACATGGGTTACGTCATCGACTTCTACTAGGGGGAACAGAGTGCACTCCTTTACAGCGACGCAGGGGCAGGCGAATTGCCATTAAACCGGCAATTGTAGCAATTTTAGCCTTGCCGCAATACTTGCCTGCGTGCCGAAAGGATGCCCCGGATCAGTGACGGCGACGCTGCTGCCGCGGCGCACCCGGGCCGCGCGTCTCCAGGTGGCGGAAAGTGATGCGCCCCTTGCTCAGATCGTAAGGCGACAGTTCCAGTGTGACCTTGTCGCCCGCCAGGATACGGATGTGGTGCTGGCGCATTTTCCCCGAAGTATAGGCGATCAGCTGGTGTCCATTGTCCAGGTCGACACGATAGCGGGAATCGGGCAGCACTTCCGCGACCTTGCCGTTCATCTCGAGGAGTTCTTCCTTGGCCATGATAATTCCTTTCAAAATTGGGTTGTCCCGGAAACTCGCCAAGCATCGCGGCGAGATCAGTGCGCCGGACTCCCGGATAAAGTGCTGTCCAGTGACAACGTGTAACGAATGCGTCTTCTGCTCCGCGTACGAGCGGCGAACGAAAAACGCTGTGAAAATACCGTGCTTTGTCGTCCGTGCGGACGAGGGGAATGCATGTTGGCCGCTACAGGCACGGCCTGCAGGTTGCCTGAGGCTTCGGATGGGCAGTGCGCAGAATACAGGCCTCTTCCGAAGTAACAGGCCATTATACCGCAAGATCGCTGCGCTGTAGCAGATATGCCGCAATGCAAGCGAGGGCCTGCCGAATTTGTAAGGGAAAGTAATAATGCAGTGCGCTTGCACGGGGTTGTTGTCCAATGTATAGGTACTCATCCATCCCGGCGGCTGCCATGAAATCTTTTCTCGTCCTGTTGTGCCCTGCCCTGTTGCTGACCGGTTGCGTCGCGGTACCTTATGACAGCGGCGAAGTCTACTATCCGGCCCCGGCGATCAGCGCAACGATTTCGAGCGGCCACCACCATTACCCCCGTGGCGGATATTATCCCGCCCCATACGTGTATCCGGCGCCGGTAATCGTCGCCCCGCCCGGCCCGCACCGTCCTCGCTATCCCGGCGCGCATACCGGTTTCGAGTACCGTCAGCCGCGCCTGCAGGACCGGGGTGGCCAGGGCTGGCAATACCGTGATGCGCCGCGCCGGCGTGATGGCGACCGGCACTTCGGCGGCGATCGCAGCGGCCGCGGCGATGGTAGCGGCGGCTACAATCGAGGCTACCAGGGTCGCTAGACCAGCCCCTCGAACGGCAACACGTCGATGGTCTCGCCGGCCTGCACGGTGCCGCGGCCATGTTCCAGCACGATCATGCAATCGGCCTGGGTCATGGAGCTGAGGATGCCGGAACCCTGGGAACCGGTGGCGCGCACACCGAGATTGCCATCGCCGCCACGCACCAGTATGCCCCGCTGAAATTCCGTGCGGCCCGACGCCTTGCGCAAATTTTCCAGCGCTACCGCCTGCAGCAGCGGCAACGTCCCTGCGCTTGCGCCCATCATGCGCAACAGCGCCGGTCGCGCCAGGAAATAAAATGCCACCATGGCGGCCACCGGGTTGCCCGGCAAGCCGAACAGCCAGGCTGTCCGGCCGGCGTCGGCGATCCTGCCGAAGGCCAGCGGCCGCCCGGGGCGCATGGCGATCTGCCAGAATTTCATCTCGCCCAGCCGCGCCATCGCCGCGCGCGTGTGATCCGCCTCGCCCACCGACACGCCGCCGCAGGAAATCACCGCATCCGCGTTTGCCGCGCAGGCGCTGCGCAACACGGCCTCGAGCGCGACCGGATCGTCTCCCACCCTGCCCAAGTCGATGATCTCGCATCCCAGCCGCGACAGCATCCCGTGCAGCGTATAGCGATTGCTGTCGTAAATGCTGCCATGGTCGAGCGGCTGGCCGGGCGCGCGCAACTCGTCGCCGCTGGTGAAGAACGCCACGCGCAGGCGCCGCCGCACCGGTAGCCCGGCCAGGCCCAGTGATGCCGCCAGGCCCAGGTCGGCAGGCCGCAGCAGGCGCCCGGCTCGCAGCGCCACGCTGCCCACAGCCAGGTCTTCGCCGCGCCGGCGGCAGTTGGCGCCGGGCGCCACGGCGTCCCCCGCCATGGCGACCATGCCGCCGGCCTCCACCCGCACCAGTTCCTGCGGCACCACCGTATCGCAGTCCGCGGGGATGGGCGCACCGGTCATGATGCGCACGCAGGCGCCGGCAGGCACGCTGCCGACGTACGCCGCGCCGGCCAGGGCAACGCCGGCAACTGCAAAGACCACGGTCCGGCCAGTGCCTATGCCGGCTGCAAGTTCGGCGCCGCGCAAGGCATAGCCATCCATCGCCGAATTGTCATGCGCCGGCACATCGATCGGCGATACCACGTCGCGCGCCAGTACCCTGCCCAGTGCTTCGACCAGCGTCGCCTGCCCGATGTCTGCGACCGGCGCCACGCTATCCTGCATGATGCTGCAGGCCTGCTGCACCGTCAGCAACTGGCTGCCGGCAGCGCCGCCATCGGCAATGTTCACTTGTGATTGCTGCATGATGTGTGTTTTTCCCTGTCGATGTCGGAATGGCTGATGCACGCCGCATCTGCCGCAAACTCCTGCAGTTCCCGAACCGTATTCAGGTTGCGGAATGCTGCCGCGTCAGCGAATTCTGCTTCTGCCAGGCGCAAGCTGCGCAGCCAGGCGCCCATCTTGCGCCCGCCCTGGCGCAAGTAGTTGTCCAGCGCCGGCAGCAGCGTCTTGCGCAACAGGCAGAATACCGGCTGCGGATGGCGCGCGCCGTCTTCTTCGGTAACTGCCACCGCGGCATCGGCCCCGCTCGCCAGCAATGCCGCCATCAACCGTTCGACCAGGTCCTCCGGCAGCAAGGGCGCGTCGCATGGCACGCACGCCAGAAAAGGCGTATCGCAGTGCGCCAGGCCTGCGCGGATGCCTGCCAGCGGACCGTCGAACACGGTCGCCTGCGCGCCGTCCTGCGTCGCGTCCGCCCCCTCGTCCCGCGTCCGGTCCGCATGCACCGGCCAGCCGAAATCCCGGTACTGCTCCAGGTTGCGATTGGCGCTGACGATTACCCTGTCCACCTGGCGCTGCAGGCGCGCCAGCACGTGGGCGGCAAGCGGCAGTCCGCGCACGATTTGCAAGCCCTTGTCGGCCCCATGCATGCGGCTTCCCTGCCCGCCGGCAAGCAGCAGCCCGGTCGTGTCCATCCTTTTCATTTCCATATCGGCAGTATAAATTGGAAGCTGGAATGGCGGAAACTGGAATCGGGATGAAACGACATTTGCTTCTGCGGTGCCTGGCGGCACTGCTGGTGGCGGCGCCATCGCCTGCGCAGCCTCCCGGCGAGCCCGATATTTCCAGCTTCGCCTTCGTCCAGGACGATGGCAGCCTGCGCGTCGCCGGGCAACAGGTGCGCCTGTATGGCATTTATATCCCGCCGTCCGGCCAGTCCTGCCGCAGTTTCGAGCGGCCGTTGCGCTGCGGCAGCCGCGCTGCACTGGCGCTCGAATTCCGCATCAGCGGCGATTTCATCCGATGCCGCATTCTTTCGACGAATCCGGACGGCAGCGTCAATGCCGTTTGCCATTCCGGGGACGAGGACCTGGCGGCCTGGCTGCTGCAGCGTGGCTGGGCGCTGGCGCTGCCGGATGCGCCCTTTGCCTATACGGCCATGGAAAGGATTGCGCGCGCCCGCGGCGTGGGCATATGGGGCATCCCGCTGGACAATTTCCAGCAGCACTGAAAGGTGAGCTGCGTCAATACCCAACGGGCCTTGTGCGCGCCTTACGCTCTATACAATACATGGCTGTCGAACACATCGCCTTTCAGTCGGAACGTGCCATTCCAGAACATTCCCCGTGCCTTCCTGCTGCGCCACCTGCCGTACTGGCTTGCCCGCGGGGTGGCGGCGCTCCTGAGCCTGAGCGGCCTTGCGCTGCTGCTGCACGGCCACGAGCGCCTGCTGCCGCAAACGCAGAATGCCGTGCTGGTGGCGCCGCAGGCGCCCGCCATCCTTGCCATGACGCTGGCGGGAATGGCGCTGTGGCTGCGCATCGAGCCGGCGCGTACCGCCAGCCGCACGTCGCGGCGCTTGCGCAAGGTTCTGGCGCAAGCGCTGGCCACTACCGTGATCCTGCTGGGCCTGGCCGGGCTGGTGGCGGCCGCGCTGCCGTATTACGATGGCTTAGCGCCGCTGCGCGCCTGGCTCACCATGCACATGTTGCCCGGGCAGCGTATTTCGCTGCTGGTGGGACTGTGCTTCGTGATGTCCGGCCTGGCGCTGCTGCTGCTCGACTGGCGCCGCTGGCGGCGGCATTACCCGGCAGAGTACCTGGCGCTGGCAGTGGCCGGCATCATGTGCATGCCGCTGATCGGCTTTCTGTCGAGCGCCGGCCTGCCCGGCGGATTGCCGACGCCGATGGTGTCGCGCCAGATGCCGCTGTCATTCCTGGTGCTTGCGGCCGGCATCCTGCTGGCGCGCGCAGGCCATCCGATGATCGCCACCCTGTTCAGCAATGCGCCCGGCGGCCGCCTGCTGCGCAGCGTCATGCCGGCGACGCTGGCGCTGCTGCTGGCGCTGAACCTGCTGATGGCAGGCGGCGCCCGCCTGCAACTGTACGGCCCGGAAGTGATCTTTCCGCTGGTGGTGCTGATGGGCGGCGGCCTGATGCTGCCGCTGTTCTGGCGTGCAGCCTACATGCTCAACCAGGAACACATCAGCCGTATCCGCGGCGAAGCCGAGCTGGCCCGCACCAACGACATCATCCGCGTCGTCAGCGATTGCACCACCGACGCCATTCACGTCAAGGACCGCAAGGGGCGCCTGATTTTCGCCAATCCCGCCACCCTGGCGCTGCTCGGAAAAAGCCTGCCAGAAGTGCTCGGCCACCAGTGCCGCGATCTGCTCCCCGACCGCGAGGTGGCCGAGGAGATCGATGCGCACAGCCGGGCCGTGCTGGCGGACGGCCGACCGCGCTCGATGGAGTTCAGCCTGACGGACGACCGCGGGGCGCGCACCTGGCACCTGACCAGCGCGCCCTGGTTCGGCGCGAACGGCGAGGCGCTCGGCACCGTCGGCATTTCCACCGACATCACCAATCGCAAACGCAGCGAAGACGCAGTGCGGGCTCACGAAGCGCAGCTGGAGCGGCTGGTGGAGGAACGCACGCACGAAGTGCGCGAACTGGTCGGCCACCTGGAAAGCCTGCGCGAGGAAGAAAAGCGCACACTTGCGCGCGAGCTGCATGACGACCTGGGGTCGTCGCTGACCGCCCTGAACATGCATCTGGCGATCCTGTTCCAGAATTTCGCCGGCAACCCGGAAGTCACCGAACGCGCCCTGCAGGTGCGGGCGCTGCTGGATTCGGTGGCGGCGACCACGCGGCGCATACAGAACGGCCTGCGGCCCGACAAGCTGGATATCTTCGGCATCAAGACGGCCATCACCGAACAGGCGCAGGATTTCGAAAACTATACCGGTGTCAGCTGCACCGCCAGCCTGCCCGATGAGGAAATCAAGTATTCCAGCGAAGTAGAAATCACGCTGTTCCGCATGGTGCAGGAAGCCCTCAACAACATTGCCAAGCACGCACGCGCGAGCCGCGTCGAAATCGTGCTGGACGACGACGGTGACCACATCATCCTCTGCGTGCGCGACAATGGCATCGGCATTGCCGCGTCGCCACAGCAGGATTGTGCCACGCATGGGCTGCGCGGCATGCGCGAGCGCGCCGCCTGGCTGGGCGGCAGCATCGAAATCGACAGCATCCCCGGCGCCGGCACACGCATCCGCGTGCGCTTGCCCAAGGCAGACATCCGCCAGCCGCTGCCGCCGCTCAAGCGCTTCGCATGACCCGGGGCGACGGGCGTTCAGGCTGGCACAGTCATGGCCAGGCGCACCACCAGCGAGCGCAGTTGCAGGAAATCGGAGGATTTATCGAAAAAGAACTTGGCGCCGTAGCGCTCGCCGGTGCGGCGGCAATGCTCGCTGACGTGATTGGTGAAGATGATGTTGACGCCGGTGCGCGGTTCCGGCAGCCCCGCCAGGGTGCGCAACAGGCTCATGCCGTTACCCTGCCGCAGGCCTATGTCCAGAATCAGCACATCGCAGGCATTGCTGGAGAGCTTTGCGAGCGCATCGCATTCGCCATCTGCGACACCGGCGAGTTCGACGCCCGGAATCCTGGTCAGGTCCCGGATGAGCAAGTCACGGATCGCCGGCGAATCCTCGACGACAAACATGCGCAGCCTGCGCGTGGCGGCAGCAGGCGGGAGGGTATCGGGCGAAGGATTCATGGCACTGGCATGGCAATCTGCTGTAGAGCATCTATCAAAATTCCGGTGGCAAGACGCGTCGACGAAAGCAGTACGGTTGTACGACGAGTCGGCGCAACGCCGCAAGCGGTATTTTGATTGGCGCTCTTAGTCGATCAGTTTTTCCTTGATGGCATAATAAATCAGGTCGGCGTTGCTGTTCATGTTCATTTTTTGCAGAATCCGGGTGCGGTAGGTACTCACGGTTTTCACGCTCAGGCACAGGCTGTCGGCGATGCGGGTGACACCCTCCCCCTGGCTGAGCTTGCAAAAAATCTCATACTCCCGGCGCGACAGGGTTTCATGCAGCGCCTTGCTGCCGTTTTCCGGCCGCTCCGACGTCAGCAGTTCGGCCACACCGTAGCTGATGTACTTGCGTCCGCCCTGCACGGTATTGATGGCATTGAGCAGTTCCGTGGCCAGCGCCTCCTTCTGCACGTAGCCGGCGGCACCGCTACGCAGCATGTGCAGAGCATAGCGGCTTTCCGGGTGCATGCTGAGAATGAGTACGGGCAGCGCCGGCTTGTCACGTTTGATCTGGCGCAGCACTTCCAGCCCGCTCTTGTCCGGCATCGCGATATCCAGCAGCACGATGTCCCAGTTCTGCGCGCGCACCAGGCGGATCGCCTCGTCGGCGCTGGCGGCTTCGCCGCCAATGCGCATGTTCGGCAGCTCGCCCAGGATGTGGCGGACGCCGGCGCGCACGACGGCATGGTCATCGACTACCAGAATGTTCATCATTGCGAAGCAGCGCCTCCACGTGCGCCGTTGTCATATTCCTTGAGACGGTTGTACAGTGTCTTGAGACTGACACCGAGCGCCTCGGCCGCCAGCATCTTGTTTCCCTGATAATGCCCCAGCGTGGCGCAGATGAGCTGCCGGCGAATATCCGCCAGCGTGCTGCCCACCTGCAGCCGGACGCAACGTCGCCCGCCGTCCTCTGCCGGCACGTCTGCACCGGCGTGCCGTACGGGCGGCACGGCGACCAGCGGCGCCGGGCCGGCCGGCGCCGCCATGGCTGCTGGCAAATCCAGCTCGCGGTCGGCCAGGATGAAGGCGCGCTGCACGACATTCCTCAGCTCGCGCACGTTGCCGGGCCAGTGCCATGTCCGCATGAACTCGAATGAAGCCTTCGAAAACGACTTGGCCGCGCCGGCAGCCTGGTTCAGACGCACCAGGAATACCTGTGCCATCAGGCCGATATCCTCGCTGCGCGCGCGCAGGGGCGGCACCTGCAAAGGAAACACGGATAGCCGGTAATACAGATCGCTGCGCAGGAGACCGTCGCGTATTGCCTGCCTGGGGTCGCGGTTGGTCGCGGCGACCACGCGCACGCTGACCTGGGACTCGGCCTCGGCCCCAACTCGCCAGAAGCACCCCGTTTCCAGTATGCGCAAAAGTCTTGTCTGCATTTCCATGGGCATTTCCGTCACTTCATCGAGGAACAGGATGCCGCCGTCCGCCCGCTCGAAACAGCCCTTGCGGCCGCGTATCGCGCCGGTAAAACTGCCGCGCTCATGGCCAAACAATTCTGCCTCGATCAGGTGCGACGGTATCGCGCCGCAGTTCAGTGCCACCAGCGGCTGGCCGGCATGGCCGCTCATCAGCCGTATGGTATTGGCCACGAGTTCCTTGCCTGTGCCGCTTTCGCCTTCGATCAGCACATTGGCCTGCGTCGGCGCCACCCGCGCAATCATGTGGAACAGTTGCCGCATCGGCGGCGAAGCGCCATATAACTCGCCGAATTTTGACAGCAAGGGTTGACGCGATTTTTGTGCACCCTCAGAAAGTGTTCGCTTTGCAGGAGTATCTGCCTGCCCTGAATACAAATGCGCAGGAGATTCCCCGCATCTCCCGGAATCGTTCAGCACGGTTGCCTCCTTTTGGGTCAGCATTTCCGACCCCTGCATGGTCACACGTATGGCCGGCGCGACGCATCCGTGTTTCTCCGATTTTTGCGTAGGAATGCACCGACGCAGGGGCATGTTTTTTTTGGAAGGCGTTGAACAATTGATTTGCCACAAAGGTCATACCATTGGAATCGCGCGCAACAGAAAATGACTGTCACAAGCCGGTGTGGCTTTTCTCCAAAAAATTTGGGCACGCGCAGGAGAAAGAGTTGCACATGCTGCCGAATATGGGGGTATGATTAAATCGTTGCCGCATGAAAATACGATCCTGCTGCAACCTCCAGTCATGGTGCTGATGTTATTTCCGTAAAAAGGATGACCCATGAAGATTTTCGAGAATTACGCTTCGCGTTATGAACGCACCCGTGAAGAAGAATATTCCCTGAAAGAGTATCTGGAGATCTGCAAGCGGGACAGGCTGGCTTACGCCAGCGCCGCCGAGCGCATGCTGCACGCGATCGGCGAACCGGAGCTGCTCGACACCCGTCACGACCAGCGACTCTCGCGCATCTTCGCCAACAAGGTCATCAAGATCTATCCGGCGTTCCGCGAGTTCTACGGCATGGAAGAAGTCATTGAGCAGGTAGTGTCCTACTTCCGCCACGCCGCCCAGGGACTTGAAGAGCGCAAGCAGATCCTCTACCTGCTCGGACCGGTCGGCGGCGGCAAATCGTCGATTGCGGAAAAGCTCAAGGAGCTGATGCAGCACGTGCCCTTCTACGCCATCCAGGGTTCGCCGGTGAACGAATCGCCGCTGGGGCTGTTCGACGAAATCGAAGACGGTGCCATTCTGGAAGAGGATTTCGGCATTCCGCGCCGCTACCTGCGCACCATCCCGAGCCCGTGGGCCGTCAAGCGCCTGGCCGAGTTCAACGGCGACATCAACCGCTTCCGCGTGGTCAAGCGCTACCCGTCGATCCTGAAGCAGATCGCCATTTCCAAGACCGAGCCGGGCGATGAAAACAACCAGGATATTTCCTCGCTGGTAGGCAAGGTCGATATCCGCAAGCTGGAAGACTATTCCCAGGATGATCCGGACGCCTACAGCTATTCCGGCGGCCTGTGCCTGGCCAACCAGGGGCTGATGGAATTCGTCGAAATGTTCAAGGCGCCGATCAAGGTGCTGCATCCGCTCCTGACCGCGACCCAGGAAGGCAACTTCAAGGGCACCGAGGGCTTCGGCGCCATTCCCTTCGACGGCGTGATCCTGGCGCACTCCAACGAATCCGAATGGAAAGCCTTCCGCAACAACAAGAACAACGAAGCCTTCCTCGACCGCATCTACATCGTCAAGGTGCCGTATTGCCTGCGCGTGTCGGAAGAAATGAAGATCTACGACAAGCTGCTGCGCAACTCCTCGCTGGACGAAGCGCCGTGCGCGCCCGGCACGCTGAAGATGATGGCGCAGTTCGCGGTGCTGTCGCGCCTGAAGGAGCCGGAAAATTCCAGCATCTATTCCAAGATGCTGGTCTACGATGGCGAGAATCTCAAGGACACTGACCCGCGGGCCAAGTCGATCCATGAATACATCGACTATGCCGGCGTCGACGAGGGCATGAACGGCCTGTCCACCCGTTTCGCCTTCAAGATCCTGTCCCGGGTCTTCAACTTCGACACGACCGAAGTGGCCGCCAATCCGGTGCACCTGCTGTACGTGCTGGAGCAGCAGGTCGAGCGCGAGCAGTTTCCGCCCGAAACCGAGCAAAGATACCTTACCTACATCAAGGAGCACCTGGCGCAGCGCTACGTCGATTTCATCGGCAAGGAAATCCAGACCGCTTACCTGGAAAGCTATTCGGAATATGGCCAGAACATCTTCGACCGCTACGTGCTGTTCGCCGACTTCTGGATCCAGGACCAGGAATTCCGCGACCCCGATACCGGCGAAAGTTTCGACCGCAATGCCCTGAACAATGAACTGGAAAAAATTGAAAAACCGGCCGGCATTTCGAATCCGAAGGACTTCCGTAACGAAATCGTCAATTTTGTGCTGCGCGCCCGCGCGCAAAATGCTGGCAAGAACCCGGTCTGGACCAGTTACGAAAAATTGCGCACGGTGATCGAGAAGAAAATGTTCTCGAATACCGAAGACCTGTTGCCCGTCATTTCCTTCAACGCCAAGGCCAGTGCCGACGATGCGCACAAGCATGAGGAATTCGTCAAGCGCATGGTTGCCAAAGGCTATACCGCCAAGCAGGTTCGCCTGCTTTCCGAATGGTATTTGCGCGTGAGGAAGTCTTCATGACGACATGAACCACTCCCCGGCCGGGGAAGCATGGGATGGGGACGGGTTTCTGCGCTGGAATTTACTAGCAGGAGATTACATTGGTTTACCTCATCGACCGTCGTCTGCAGGGCAAGAACAAGTCCGCGATCAACCGCGAGCGCTTTATTCGCCGCTACAAGGGACAGATCAAGGAAGCAGTGGCGCGCGCGGTAAAGGGCCGCTCCATCACCAATATCGAAGGCGGCGAGAAAATCTCTATCCCCGTCAAGGATATCAATGAACCGGTGTTCGGCCACGGCAAGGGCGGCGTCTGGGAAAGCGTACACCCGGGCAATCAGGAATATGCCAAGGGCGACCAGATCGAACGTCCCCGGGGCGGTGGCGGCAGCGGCCGCGGCAAGGCCGGCAACAGCGAAGAAACCAGTGAAGACGATTTTACTTTCGAGCTGTCGCGCGAAGAATTCCTGAACGTATTTTTCGACGACCTGGAGCTGCCCAACCTGGTCAAGACGCAACTGACCGCCGTGCCGGAATTCCGCAACCAGCGTGCCGGCTACAATGTTTCCGGCACGCCGTCCAACATCCACGTACTACGCTCGCTGCGCGGCGCCATGGGGCGGCGCATCGCTGTCGGCGGCACCCCGCGCAAGCGGCTGCAGCAAGCCGAGGAAGAATTGCAGGCACTGCTGAAGCAAGCCGGCGAAGACGATCCACGCGTGGTCGCATTGCGCCAGGAAATCCACCACTTGCGCACCCGTATCCTGGCGATTCCCTTCCTGGATCCCTTCGACCTGCGCTACACCAACCGCATCAAGGTCCCCAAGCCGTCCAGCCAGGCTGTCATGTTCTGCATCATGGATGTCTCGGGCTCGATGGATGAAGCCAAGAAGGATGCTGCCAAGCGATTTTTCATTCTGCTCTACCTGTTCCTGACGCGCGCCTACGAAAAAATCGAAGTCGTGTTCATCCGCCATCACACCTCCGCAACCGAGGTCGATGAAGAGGAATTTTTTCATTCGCGCGAATCGGGCGGCACCGTCGTATCGTCGGCATTGCAACTGCTCGGCAAAATTCTCAAGGAACGCTACCCGCCGGGCGACTGGAATGCCTATGTGGCGCAGGCCTCGGACGGCGACAACTGGGATACCGATTCGATCGCCTGCCGCGAACTGCTGACCAGCACCATCCTGCCACTGGTGCAGTACTATGCCTATGTGGAGATTACCGAAGGGCCGCCGCAGAACCTGTGGGAAGAATATGCGCAGCTGCCAGCGGCGCATCCGCAATTCGCCATGCAGAAAATCGAGTCGCCAGCCGATATCTACCCGGTTTTCCGCGAACTTTTCAAAAAGCATCCGAAATGAGCACGCCCATGCCCTCACCGTCCGCCATGCCGCCGCCCTCGACGCGACGCCTGCCCGAGCAGTCGGAGTGGACATTCGACCTGATCGAGCAGGCGCACGAAGAAGTACGGCGCGTGGCGGAAAAATTCCGCCTGGATACTTATCCCAACCAGCTGGAAATCATCAGCGCCGAACAGATGATGGATGCCTACGCCTCGGTCGGCTTGCCCGTGTCCTACCATCACTGGTCGTTCGGCAAGCATTTCATGGCCACGGAAAAGAGTTACCGGCGCGGGCAGATGGGCCTGGCTTACGAGATCGTCATCAATTCCAACCCCTGCATCGCCTACCTGATGGAGGAAAACAGCCTGATGATGCAGACGCTGGTCATTGCGCATGCCGCCTATGGCCATAATTCCTTCTTCAAGGGCAATTATCTGTTCCGCACCTGGACCGATGCCGAAGCCATCGTCGACTACATGATCTTCGCGCGGAAATACATTACCCAGTGCGAACAGCGTTACGGCATCGAGGAAGTGGAATTGCTTCTGGACTCCTGTCACGCCCTGCAAAACTATGGCGTGGACCGCTACAAGCGGCCAGCCAAACTGTCACTGGAAAAAGAATACAAGCGCCAGCAGGAACGTGAGGCTTACCTGCAGTCGCAGGTCAACGACCTCTGGCGCACGCTGCCCAGGCGCGCCCCCGAGGAGCAGGAAGAAGCCGTCAACCACCGCTTCCCCGAAGAGCCCCAGGAGAACCTGCTGTATTTCATCGAAAAGTACGCCCCGCTGCTGGAGCCGTGGCAACGCGAAATCGTCCGCATCGTGCGCAAGATTTCCCAGTATTTCTACCCCCAGCGCCAGACCCAGGTCATGAACGAAGGCTGGGCCACTTTCTGGCATTACACCATCATCAACCAGCTCTACGAGGAAGGCATCGTCGGCGACGGTTTCATGATGGAATTCCTGCAAAGCCACACCAACGTGATTTACCAGCCGCCCGTCTCCAGTCCCTACTACGGCGGCATCAATCCCTATGCGCTGGGCTTTGGCATGATGCGCGACATCCGCCGCATTTGCGAGGAGCCCACCGACGAAGACCGCGCCTGGTTTCCGGAAATCGCCGGCAGCGACTGGATTACCACCATGGATTTTGCGATGCGAAATTTCAAGGACGAGAGCTTCATTGCCCAGTATCTGTCACCCAAGCTGATACGCGATTTCCACTTGTTTTCAGTGCTGGACGACGACCGCAACGACAATCTCTACGTCTCGGCCATCCATGACGACAACGGCTACCGCTACGTGCGCGAGCAGCTTGCGGCGCAATACAACCTCGGCAACCGCGAGCCGAATATCCAGGTCTGGTCCGTCAATACCCACGGCGACCGCGCGCTCACGCTGCGCCACACGCAATTTCAGCGCCGCCCGCTCAACCAGAATACCGAGGAAATGCTCAAGCACGTGGCGCGCCTGTGGGGATTCGACATCCAGCTGGAAACAGTGAACCCGGAAGGAACGGTCCTGCACACGGCCGAAGGCAAGGCCGAGAAAAGGCGCCGCCGCCGTCCCTGAACATCCGGGAACCCGCTGCGAAGCTGCCGATCTCAGCAATACTTCGGCCGGCCAGCCGGCGCCTGGATAAAGGAGAACGTCATGCACGCCAGCGAGTACGCGCGCCGGGATTACCGGCTGCACCGCGCACCGGTTCCGGAAGAAGCCCCGCTGGAGCCCCTGCCAGGCGAGGAACCCGCCCCCGACGAAGAGGAATTGCCGCCGCACCCGAATCCTTCCCTGCCCGCGCAACCGCAGTAAACGGACAGAGCCCGATGCCGGCCTGTGCCGGCAAGGATCGCGCTGAATCGCTTCACACAGGCTGAATCTCGACACACAGGCTGAATCGCGGCGCATGCGGCGGGCGCGACGGAATGCATGGCGCTTTCGATATCAGCGAAATACAAAAGCATTTCGCTTCACGCTGGCAAAGCCACTGGCCATGGATCCACGACGGAGGTATCCGGCGCGCCCGCCGCATGCGTCGAGAATGAATGTATGTGCTTGTGTCTCCGTTCATATGTGACGCATGCGCGACGCCGCATCGCGAGCATGCGAGGATAAAAACATTTCTTCTTCGGGAAACTGTTCATCGGCGATTTCTTCGATCGGCATGCCGAACCTGGCGCGCATGTCGTTCTTGGATTCCAGCACTTCCCGGCCGAGCGCAAGCAAATCGATGTCCGATACTAGTACCTGGGGAAACATCACCGTTTCTTCTTCCTGGATATGGTGTTCCACCTGCTCTGCCAGCACCCGCACCTTGCTGTCGAACATGGGGTCGTCCGGCTGCATCTTGCCCAGCAATATAATCACTCCCTTGGCCGATTCATGCTCGTCCCAGGACTCGTCCATCAACGCATCGTCGCCGATGGCCGTGCGCACGACCGGATAGACAATGCCTTCCTCCACGGCGAAGTGGATCAGCAGTTCGGCACACGCCTTGCGCACGATCTCGAATTTCTGGTGCGTACGCAGCGTTGCGCGCTTCGCCTGCAACTCGGCAAACAGCGCCTGCACCTTGCGATGGTCGCTGGTCAGCAGGCCGATAACGTCAGGGTAGACAACTGCGGGCAGCACGAGCTCGGGGCGCTTGAGCATGCAACACCTTTTTCAGTGGATTGGCAAAAGAATCGCGTGCTTTCAAATTACCGAGTTGGTCAAGCGGGCATTTGCGATATCACAAACACCCCGCCCATGCTGCCGGCAGAACCAATATGCCTGCCTGCCATCTCATTACCAACAGCACCCTACGCCCAGGAGACATAGAATGTTGCCAAAATTCAAGCATTTCATGGATGAGGCCGATATCGGTTCCGGGGAAAAAACCCCTGCCCAGATCGAGGATGAAGAATCTGTAAAGCAGCTGCGCACGCAGCAGGAACAGGCGGGCAAGGAAACGCACGCCATGGACGGCGGCACCTTGCTGCAAGTTACAGAAGAACAGCAATACATTGCCACGCAGGAAAATCACCTGCCGGACGACGATGCTACCGAACCGGATACTACGCAGGCGGCACCGCCTGATAGCTTGCCGGTCGGCGCAACAAGCCCAAAGCACCGACGCAAGCATTCCCGCCATTCCCATCGCCATACACGCTGATTCAGCAATGACGCCACGCCCGGGGCCGGCCGGCGCGTGCATGAACGCCACATTGCGTTTGCATTTGATCAAGCAGTATTACTACTGCCATGCATTGCGCAGTGCAATAAAGAATTTTACGAATGGTGATATCGCATAATATGAAAATTAATTTCTTATTATGATAATTAATCTAACATATTGTTTTTAAAGGTTTTAATTTACACCCTTTGCGTAGCCTCACCAAAAATCCTGAGAATATATTTCTTTCAATAAATATAACAAGATTATGTTATATATTTTTTGAATATCTAAGATCCGAAATCTGAATTTGATTTATGCTGCAGCGCAGCCATAATGAAGCCATCAAGACTTCACTCAAGGAGAACATCATGTTCAATTCGAAGCTCGCCAGCTACCCGTACACAAACCCGATCGGCACCAGCTATGGTGAAAACCTGGGACGTGCCGCACGCAGCTTCCTCGCCGCCCTGCTGGCGATCGAACCTGCCCGCACCGATGTCCGCGCCGCGCAAGCCAGCGACGCCGATCTCGACCGCGGCGCCACCGCTGCCGAACTGCAGCGCCTGGCACGTAAGTTCGACGTCATCATGCCCAACCAGGCAGCGGAACTGCGTTACCTCGCCGGCCGCGACTAAGGTTTAAGGCATCGCACCGGGCTTTCAGGCTAGAAATGGGAAGCGCCACTCCGGTGGTGCTTCTTGTTTAATTCATGACAAATCGATGATTTGATTTTACTCAAAGTTGTCATAATTCAACGGGCAATAATGCTCTCAGAGAATTTTTACTGGGAGACAATTATGTTGATGCTGACAACACAAGCGATGGTCAAATCACTGGTCGACGCCCACTATCTGCAAAGCGGCAGCCTGCGCCAGAAGCATGTCTATGAGCAGACCTTGCTGTCTCTCGTGCGCCTGGCAAAATCGGAACAGCTCCTGGAAATCAGGACGAACGTAAAAAAGCTGACCGGCGACCTGCCCGTGACGCGCAGCCGTGCCGCCGCGTCCCGCGCCGCAGCCGCACGCCTTGCGCAACTTGCCCTGCCCGGCCTGGACGACGACCTGGCCGAGCACGCACCTAAACGGCGCCAGTAAGCCGCCCTTCTCCCTTCCACAAAAACCTCCATGTCGCGCCGGAAGCAACGCCGGCGCGCTTGCCGTTAATTGCCATTGTGCTAGCCTGCAACCAGGCTGCATAATGCGCCTTCCGCTCAGTTCCTGCTTTTTCATCCACAAATAATGCCCACGATATTCACGCACGCGCTCGTGCCGGCGGCCATCGGCCTCGGGCTGGGGAAAAACATCGTGTCGCGGCGCCTGCTTGCGGCAGGCGCGCTTGCCGCGATTGCGCCGGATTTCGACGTCGCGGCCTTTCATTTTCATATCCCGTATGCGGACGTTTTCGGCCATCGCGGCGCCAGCCATTCTCTCGTGATGGCGCTGCTGCTGGGGCTGCTGGCACTGGCCTGCGCAAGGCCTTTGCACACCACCCGACTGGCGGCCTTTGTCTTCGTCGCGGCAAGCGCGTTTTCGCATGGCTTGCTGGATACTCTCACTAACGGCGGGTATGGCGTGGCACTATGGTGGCCTTTTTCTGGCGATCGCATTTTCTCGCCCTGGCAAGTGATTGAAGTCTCACCGCTGCGCCTGCAACGATTTTTCAGCGAGCGCGGACTGACCGTCCTGATTTCCGAATTCCGCTGGGTATGGATCCCGGCGATTGCGGGATGCCTGTTGCTTGTTGGGGGGCGGGGCTTATGGACAAGCCGCAGGGAAAGGCTTGTAGGCCACCCTCAGGATGACTCAAAACGTTAAGGGAAGAAGAAAATGGGAACCAACCGTTTTGATGAAATCGAAGCCGAGATCAAGAAGTTGCTTGCCCAGCCAATGCCGCCGCCAGCGGAAAAGCATTTGTTACGTGAAAAAATATTCACCCTCAAGTATGAGCAGCTTGGATTGCGGGGAGATATTCCTGAACCGGAGCAGGATCAACAGGCCAGGGATTTCACCTTGGCTAAGGTGCCGCAGCGGCTTGCATCCTATCCGATGCACCTGCGCGAGACAGTCATGCCTGTTCAGCGCGATTATTTGAAAGAATATTCAGCGCGTCTGACTCAGCACCGCATGAGCACGAAGGACCAGTAGAAAAATTCGCAGAAACAAAAAAGCACCCCGAAAGGCGCTTTTTCATCGATATTCTGGCGGAGGCTGTGAGATTCGAACTCACGGACGGGTCACCCCGTCGGCAGTTTTCAAGACTGCTGGTTTAAACCACTCACCCAAACCTCCTGCGGGGGCCTCATTATACCCAAGCCCCGAAAGCCTGCAGCAAGATTCTGCTACTCCCCGAGAAACATTTCCTGAAGGTCGTTCAGAAAGCGCTGCCCCAGCGGCGTCGGCCGAATGATGCGATGATCCCGGTACAGCAAACCCTTCGCTTCGGCGGCATTCAGTTCGGCCTCGATGGCATTGATGGTCAATCCGGTGCGCTCGGCAAACAGATTAACTTCAAAGCCCTCGCGCAGGCGCAAGGTATTGAGCATGAATTCGAAGCCCAGCTCGCTGCGGCCGAGTTCCCTTTCTTCCTGCACCGGATTGCCGGCCGCAACCTGTTGCATGTAGGCTTTGGGCTGCTTGTAGCGCGCCTGGCGCACGATGCGATGCGGGAAGGACAGCTTGGAATGGGCGCCGGCGCCGATGCCCAGGTAATCGCCGAATTCCCAGTAATTCAGGTTGTGACGCGCCTGCCTGCCTTCTTGCGCATAGGCCGACACTTCGTAATGGCCATAGCCGGCGGCGGCGGTGGCTGCCTCGATCATGTCCTGCATCTCGGCGCTGGCGTCGTCGTCCGGCACCGCGGGCGGATACTTGGCAAAGTAGGTGTTCGGTTCCAGCGTCAGGTGGTACAGCGACAGGTGCGGCGGCGCGCAGCCGATTGCCGTGGCAAGATCGGCACGCAATTCGTCCAGGCTTTGCCCGGGCAGCGCATACATCAGGTCGAGATTGAAATTGTCGAAGCTGGCCTGGGCGATTTCCATGGCCTTTCGCGCCTGGTCGCCGTCGTGGATGCGGCCCAGAGCTTCCAAGTGACGGGAGTTGAAGCTCTGGATGCCGATCGACAGGCGGTTGATGCCGCTGTCGCGGTAAGCCCGGAACTTGTCGGCCTCGAAGGTGCCGGGGTTGGCTTCCATGGTGATTTCCGCGCGACCGTCCAGCGGCAGCAGCGTGCGGATATCCGACATCAGGCGATCCAGGCCGGCTGCCGACATCAGGCTGGGCGTGCCGCCGCCGATGAAGACGGTATGGATGCGTCGGCCCCATACCAGCGGTAAGGCGCCTTCGAGGTCGGCGCGCAGCGCGTCGAGGTAATCCTGTTCGGGAAAGCCGCCCTGAACTTCGTGCGAATTGAAATCGCAATACGGGCACTTGCGCACGCACCACGGGAAATGCACGTACAGCGACAGCGGCGGCAGGCTTTGCAGATTCAGGATACCCGGTTGCAGGTAGGCGTTGGCTGCTTGCGCTGCAGCCGACAGGCCTGCTGCGGCGCCACCGGGTGCAACGGGCGCGGCAGGCGCAGCGGAGGATGACCTGGCAGGCAGCTTGCCGTCGGGGCCGACCGGCTTGATGGGGATCATCGCAGCTTTTCCGCCAGCAGCCGCATGGCCTGGCCGCGGTGCGACAGGCGATTCTTGTCTTCGGCGCCCAGTTCGGCGGCAGTCTTGCCCAGCGCCGGCACCAGGAAATAGGGGTCGTAACCAAAGCCTCCCTCCCCGCGCGGCACGGCAATCACTTCGCCATCCCAGCGGCCTTCAGCAATCACCGGCTGCGGATCGTCGGCATGGCGCACGTACACCAGCGCGCAATAGTAGTAAACGCGCTTGTCATCGTGCTGCGCCAGCGTCGGCAACCAGCTTTGCATTGTTGCGCGTATCCGACTTTCGGCTCGCCGGCATAGCGCGCCGACATGCACGCCGGGCGCCCCCTGCAGGGCGATGGCGCAAATGCCGGAATCGTCGGCCAGGGCCGGCAGGCCGGTCAGGCGCGCGGCATGGCGCGCCTTGGCCAGAGCATTTTCGACGAAGGTGGGATGCGGTTCCTCGGCTTCGGGGATGTCAAATTCGCGCTGTGGCTTGAGGACGAAGCCCAGCGGCGCCAGCAATTCGCCGAATTCCTTCAGCTTGCCGGCATTGTTGGAGGCGAGAACGATGGTTTGGGTCATGCCCGAATTGTACCGAATTACCGGCCATCGCTCAGTTTGTCGATGAGGGCGGCGGTGATCACGCCGGAATGCGCAATGCGCTCGCCACGCGCGTTGAACCAGTAGCTGCGCGGCTTTTCGCCATACCACTTCGGATCTATCGCGTAGCGCAATTGTTCTTCTGGCGAATTGCCATAAGCCCAGGCCGGCCCGCGCACGCCGAATTCTGCCAGGCGCTGGCGCATCAGCGTCGCCAGCTGGGGATCGGCGGCGGCATCGGTGGAGAGCGTCACCACGTGCAATTGCTTGCGCTGGCGCTGCTCCTCGCCCAGGGTTTTCAGACTGGTAATGCAGTATTCGCAATCCAGCGACCAGACCACCAGCACGAAAGGCTTGCCCTTATGCTGCGCGACAATGCGCGCCAGGCTGTCGGATTCGAAGGCCTGCAGCGCGGGAGCGGGCATGGCAGCAGGTGCAGGTACCGGTGCTGCTGCGGCGGCGACGGCGCCTGCGGCATAAGCGGTAGCGGACAGGGTCATGGCCAGCATCATGCAGGCCGCAGCGGCCAGCACGCCCAGGAATCTTGCAATGCGACGCAACGTGTTCATGTCATTTCTCCACGGGCAGCGCCACCGGCAGGATGCGCATGCCCTCTTGCTGGGTGCGCCATGCCAGCACGATGCCGAACGGCGTTTTCACCAGGCGTGGCTGGTCCGAGGCCTGCGACGTGCGCGCCAGCTCGTGTTCGCGCCAGGTTTGCCCGTCGTCAATGGATACCTTGCTGAAGATGGCAGTTTGCTTGCCATCGAATTGTTTCCACACGAGCACGACGCGCTTGCCATGGATGGCGACATCGCCGTGCGCGGCTTGCGCCGAACCCAGCCGCATGGGCGTGGCTATGACGCCCCTCGGACTGACGCGGGCATGAAAGACGCCACCCTCGCCGTCTTTGACGTTGAACCAGACCTGGTGGCGGGTGCCGTCTTGCGCATAGGCGATCGCCGGGCCGTGGTGTGGGCAGGCATCGATACGCCAGTCGTCGTAGGTTTCACGCGTGGCCGGTCGCGTTTTGCCGTCCGGCGCCAGGAATGCCATGGCATGGTCGCGCACGTTGGGCGCGAACACGTGTCGCCACATCGCCGCCACGCGTCCGTCCGGCGTCAGCGCCATGGCAATGCGGCAGCATTCGCAGCTATGGTCGGCCAGCTTGTAATCGCCCTTGAAGCTTTCGCCGCGGTTTTCCGAGACGGCATAATAGATTGCCGCGCCGGTATAGCTTTCCTTGCGCGCAAGGGTGGCTTCGAGGTCGCGCTTGTCGATCCAGGCGATGTAGATGCGCCCGCTCTCATCCACGATCATCGACTCGAAGCGGTGCGTGATCAGGTCACGGTTGGCGTGCACGGTTTGCGGCGCCGAAAAAGTCTTGCCGCCGTCAAGCGAACGCATGAAGCGGATCTCGCCGGTATAGGGCTTGGCCAGCGGCCTGGTGTAGCTGACATACATGTCACCCTGCTTACCGAAGACCAGCTTAGGCCGGTTCTCGCCATCCGCCGACACGGCTTCCGCTTCGCCCTGCAGGCGCCGCGGCGCCGACCAGCTGCGGCCGCCATCGTTCGAGTGTTGCAGCACCACGTACTGCTGGCCGGCGGCATCGGCTTCCTTGCTGACCATCCAGAAATTCCCGCTCGCGTCCACCGCCACGCTTGCGCCCAGTTCCGCTTTCTTGCCGGAGACTCCGGTGGCAGCGTGCGCGCCGGCCGTTTGCGCCTGCGCCGTGCTGGCCAGCCCCACCGCCAGCAGCGCGCAGGCGAATGTCAGGACACAGGCGAGCGCCCTGCCATGCTGCATCTTCTCAAAAACTTGCATGAATCTCTCCCACGAAGCTACGTCCCGGATACGGATGATAAACGTAGTAATGACGATTGGTCAGGTTGTCGATGCCGAACGAGGCGTTGACATGCTGGCCGATACGGTAGCGCGCCTTGGCATCCCATACCGTATAGGATGACACGCCGCCGAAGGTATTGCCGACCACGTCGCTGTTGTCCAGGCTGCCGTACATGCGGCCGACATGGCGCACACCCAGGCTGGTGCTCCAGCGCTCGTTCGGCCGCCAGGTGCCGAGCAGATTGGCGCGCACGCGCGGCACCCGTACCCAGTCCTTGCCGACCAGAGTCGGGTTGTTGGTGTTTTCCAGGATGCGCGAACGGGAAAACGTCACGCTGCCGGACAGGTCGAAGCCCTTGATGAACAGATCATTGGCGCTGGCCTGCAACTCGATGCCACGCGTGCGCACGCGGTCGACGTTCTGGATGTTGGTGACGTTGGGGAACACCAGGATACTGGTCTGGCTGATGATGGTGTCGCGCACGTCATCCTCGAACAGCGAAGCGCGCAGGCTGCCGCTGGTATCGCCGAAAGTGAAGGCACGCTCGGCGCTCAACTCCTTGGCAAGCGAACGTTCCGGCTTCAGGTTGGGGTCGTTGTTGACGATAGTGGTACCGGACGAACTTTGAAACAATTCGGATACCGTGGGGAAGCGTACGCCCTTGCCGACCGACGCCTTGAGCAGCCAGTTCTCGTCCGGCAGCCAGGATGCCGACAGCTTCGGCGACCAGGCGGATTCGCGGCGGTCGACATAGTGCGCCGTCGTCGTCGCCCCCTGTATAATCCCATCGGAAGCTTCCCATTCTTCGTAGCGCAAGCCGGTAGTCAGGCTCCATTGCGGCGACAGCTTCCAGGTATCCTGTACAAACAGCGCCTGTACGTTGGTCTTGCCGAAAAAGCCGGAAGCCAGCGCGACGGGCGCGCCATGCTGCCAGTCGGCGGTATCGTAGGTACGGTTTTCCAGCTGATAACGGTTCTGGTGATAGCCCAGCGCCAGCGCATGCGCCTCGTCCTTGTCCGGCGTATAAGTCGCCAGCAGATCGAGCGTTTTCCAGCCGGTGCCGCTATTGTCGGCATACTTGCCTGCCCCTCCCTGGGCGGCATTTGCAGTACGCGTCAGATCGGTAGTGATATCGTAAATGGTCGCCACCGCCGAGGCATTCCAGCCTTTTTTATTCTTGCTGGCCAGTTTCAGGCCCCACATGCCGTGGCTTTCTTCGCCGTTTTGCGGCGCGAAGGCACTGGCCGGCACGTTGTACTTGACGCCGCCGATCGACACCAGGCCCGAGTACACCGGGTTACCGGCGGCATCGCGCAACAGGCTGTTGCCCTGGCGCTTGGCTTCGTTGTGCCAGTAGGTGTACAACACCTCGCCATACAGTGTCGTCGAAAAATCGTAGCCGAGCTTCAGCTTGAATTGTTCCTGCGTGCTATCTTCTACGCCGCTGCTACCCCGCGCCCCGGCGAAATACAAAGGCTTGCCGGTCGGATCGACGCCCGGCACCGCACCGGTCACCGGCGTCGCGGGGTTCGCCGAAATCGAAGGCGCCAGCGTCACGTACTGCATCGGCTGGCTCTTGTTCTGCAGGCGGTTGACGCCGATGCTGTAATTCCAGGCGCCGACCGTGTTGCCCAGCCAGGCGCTCTGCTGGTTCCCCTCGTACGTGCCGGAAATGCCGGCGTCATCCAGCTTTTGCGAAAAATATTGCACACGTGCCGAGCCTTCGAACTTTTCCGGCTTGCGGGTCGTCATGACCACCGTGGTACCAATCGAATTGCCCGGATACAGCGCGGAAAACGGCCCGTACAGGACATCGATGCGCTCCAGTTCCTCGGGTGCCACCATGCCCCAGCGCGGCGCATTGAACTGGCCGAGAAATTGCGACAGCAGGTAACCGTCGACATACACCAGGCCGCGCTGCGGCTGCAATTCGCTGAAGGATCGTCCGCCGATCAGCGAATTGCGGTCGCCGGCGTAGCGCTTGCGGATGGTCATGGTTGGCACATACTTCAGCGCATCCTCGACATTGACGAAATTCTGCTCGCGCACCTGTTCTGCGGTCTTGCTGGCGGTGGTGGTCGGCAGGTTGGGGTCGAGCGGCGAGCGGCTGCCGGACACCGTGATCGGCGCCAGGCTGGCGTCGGCCGTAGCGAGCTGAGCCTGGGCGGGGCTAACGCAAATCTGGGCGATGGCAAGCGGGAGGACGCGCAACAGCATGGCAGGCGGCCTGATGTTTTTATGCGAGGACATGGTCGGTTCCATTCGTTCTGGCATCTACAAGGAGATGCGCCAGAGACATTCTTCCCCATGGCAAGCTTACACCGCCTTAATCTGTATCAGCTTATACAGATAGGCAACATCGCCGGCATGGGTGGAAGGCCGCGGCCAGATTCACTGCGACGCAAGGGCGCGCTGGCAGCGGCTGCTATGGCTCAGAGCGGGAGCGGTGGCGCGCGCGATTGCGCCCGGGCCCACACGAACAGCGGGCGCGGCGACTGGTAATACAACGAGGGAATGGGGAAGCCTGCCATAGTGACCGGCAAGGCGATGGCTGCCGGCAGCATGGCCGGCATGTTGCCCTGGGGCTGGCAGAACGGGCAATGCTCGAAGGCGCTGGCCGGCTCGCCGTGGACCGGCGCATCCGCTTGGGCGAGATCGATCCTGACCAGCTTCAGGCCGGCCGTGGAACAGATTTCAGTCCACAGGGAACGGGTATTGCCGGCGTCCGATAACGCATGCGATATCGACGGCGCAAGCGCAGCCATCAGGATCGCCAGGCAGGCGAACGCTGCGGTAATGCGTCGGGACAATCGGGAAGGCACCATGCGCCAATTGTATCAGTCTGACAAGCCCAGGGCCTGTTTCTGCAATCGATTCAGCGCAACGATGCCGGCTTGCGCCAGGTCCAGCAGGCGATTCATGGTGGCGCGGTCGAAAGCCTCGCCCTCGGCCGTGCCCTGCACTTCGATGAAATGCCCGCCATCCGTCATGACCACGTTCATGTCGGTGTCGCAGGCCGAATCTTCCAGGTAATCCAGGTCCAGCACCGGCACGCCCTGGTAAACGCCGACCGATACCGCGGCAACGAAATGCCGCAGCGGAATGGCGGCGATCAGGCCACGCACCACCAGCTGGGCAAAGGCATCGTGTGCCGCCACCATGGCGCCGGTAATGGCCGCGGTGCGGGTGCCGCCATCGGCCTGGATGACGTCGCAATCCAGGTGCAGGGTGCGCTCGCCGAAACCGTTCAAATCGAAGGCGGCGCGCAGCGAGCGGCCGATCAGGCGCTGGATTTCCTGGGTACGGCCGGACTGCTTGCCCTTGGCCGCCTCGCGGTCCATGCGGCTGTGGGTCGAGCGCGGCAGCATGCCGTATTCGGCGGTCAGCCAGCCCTGCCCCTTGCCTTTCAGGAAGCCGGGCACCTTTTCTTCGATGCTGGCGGTGCAGATCACCTTGGTGTCGCCGAATTCCACCAGCACCGATCCCTCGGCATGCTTGGTGTACTGGCGGGTCAGGCGTACGGGGCGCAAGGTATCGGCAGCGCGGCCGCCGGGGCGGATATAAGTAGTCATCATTTTTTAAACCAGGGTCAGAGTCGAATTAAATACAAGTACAAACAGGGTCAGCGTCGAATTATGAAAATTCAACGCTGAGCCCAAATAATTTATTTGCCGGTGATCTTCGAGGATTTCTCGATCGCGGCACGGATTTCCTCGATGGCGCGCTCGATATCGTTGTCGTTGAAAATATCGTTGCTTTCAAGGTCGGCGTGGCGCGGCGCCTCGATGGTGGTGGTGACCGCGCCCAGCGGCAACACGTCGGTGATGATCGAATTGGGCGAATCGTGGTCGTCGCCGCCTTCCCACATCATGGCCAGCGCGGTGACATTGTCGCTGGTCTTGCCGGCGATGCTGGCAGCCGAATTGACCAGTTGCGGCACTGCGCGCACGATGGTGTTGTTCTGCAGGACGTCGGCCAGCTGGTGGTCCGGCAGGATCGACCACAGGCCGTCGGAGCACAGCAGCACCACATCGCCGGCCTGCAGGCTGGCGCTGCGCGAAATCTCGACGATCGGCATGTTGGGAGCGCCGAGGCAATTGAACAGCTTGTTGCGCTCGGGATGCGTGTCGCGCTCGGACGGGTCCACCTTGCCCTGCGCGATCAGGGATTCGATGCGCGAATGGTCGCGCGTGCGCATCAGGATCTGGCCGTTGCGCATCCAGTACAGGCGCGAATCGCCGCAATGCGCCCAGGTGGCGGTATTGTGCTGCACCAGGCAGGCGACGATGGTGGTGCGCGGCGTTTCCGGCAGGTTGTTGATGACGCGGTAGCGATGGATTTCCCGGTGCGCGGCGAAAAAACTCTCTTCCAGGAAGCGCTCCGGCTTTTTCACATAGGGACTGGCATTGCGCTGGAACAGCGAGGCAATGGTCTGCAGCGCGACGGTGGCCGCGGCATCGCCCTGGATGTGTCCGCCCATGCCGTCAGCCAGCAGCAGCAGCAGCGCATCGCGCGTGAAACTGTAGCCCATGCGATCCTGGTTGGCCTTGCGGCCGCCGATATTACTTTCCTGGTAAACCGAGAATCGCATGGCACTCCTTACTGGAATTGCGTAGTTTCCTGGATGGTGTCGATGCCATCCTTGTCCTTGCCGAAGCGTTTGATCAGGCCGCCCAGCTTGCGCTTGATGTTCTGCATGGTCTCGCTGCCCTTCTTTTCCTGCACCTGCTCGCGCAGCGCCTTTTGCATGGCAAAGACGCTTTGCGGACGCTCCAGCGGATCGAGCTTCAGGCTCCAGCGGATCACGTCCAGCAATTCCGAGGAATAGACGCCTTCGAGCTTGCGCAGGTGGCCTTCCATCTTGTCATTGACCTTGCGCTGGTCGGCCGGCTGCGGCGGTGCGCCGACCATGCAGGCGAACATCGACGCGCCGATGCTGTAGATGTCCGTCCACGGCCCGAGGCTGCCATTCTTGCCGTACAGCTCGGGGGGCGCAAAGCCCGGCGTGTACATCGGATACAGCTTGGGCTGGTCGGTCTTGAGCGTCTGGCGGGCAGCGCCGAAATCCAGCAGGATGGGCGTGCCGTCGACGCGCAGGTAAATATTGGCAGGCTTGAGATCGAGATGCAGCAGCTTGTTGGTATGCACCTCGCGCAAGCCCATCATCACGTGCGAGAACATTTTGCGGATGAAGCGTTCCGAGACGATGGGCCGTTCACCCTTGTCGCGCCGGCGCAGGATGTGCTCCTGCAGCGAGCGACCCGATTCATAGGCCATGACCATGTAGACGGTCTCGTTGGCGCGGAAGAAATTCAGCACGCTGACCACGTTCGGGTGAGCGATGCGCGCCAGCGCGCGGCCTTCCTCGAAAAAGCACTTCAGGCCGATGCGGAAGATCGGCAGGTTTTCCGGTGCGATGACGGGCACCAGTTCGCCGGGATCGCGCAAGGCCAGCGAGCTCGGCAGATATTCCTTGATCGCCACCGCATTGCCGTCTTCATCGTATGCAAGATAGACAATGCTGAAGCCACCGGACGCAATCTTCTTTACAATGCGATATCCGGCGATTTCCAGCCCGTCGGGCAAGGGAGCATTATTCTGAGCTGCCAACTAGTATCTCCAATGTAACGCCATTCACAATCCTTCGATTGTGTGGATAAATCATTGTTTTGTAAAGCCAAACCGAGGATTTCCATTTTGACCATCCACAGCATGACTGGCTATGCCGTCGTTTCCAGCGAAACTGCCGCCGGCACCGTGACGGTCGAGCTGAAAAGCGTCAATTCGCGCTTTCTCGACCTGCAATTCAAGATCAACGATGACTTGCGCGCGGTCGAACCCGCCCTGCGCGAAGCGATCATGGCACGCGTGGCGCGCGGCAAGCTGGAATGCCGCCTGAGCTTCGGTCGCCGCCATGCGGCAGCCGGGGAGCAGGCCCTTAACGCCGCCGCGCTGGCAACGCTGGCCGGCCTGCAGGACAACGTGCGCCGGCAATTTCCGCAAGCGGCCGCGCTGACGGTCAATGAAGTGCTGCGCTGGCCGGGCGTGATCGAGGAAGCCAGCATTTCCCAGGAAAGCCTGCAGGCGGACATTGCGGCCACTCTGGCGAATGCGCTGGATGCTTTCGTCGAGACGCGCGCGCGCGAAGGCACGGCACTGAAAAACGTGATCCTGGCGCGTGTCGATGCCATGCAGGCCATCGTCGCGCGCATCACGCCGCTGGTGCCGCAGGTCATCGCGCAATTCCAGCAAAAGGCCGTGGAGCGCATGCAGGAAGCGCTGGGAATGGCGCTGGGCGGCAGCGCCACCGCGGGCGCCGCCCCTGCCTCCGGCCGCGAAGAAGTGCTGGAACGCATCCGCCAGGAAGTCACCCTCTACGGCATCCGCATCGATGTCGCCGAGGAACTGGCGCGCCTGCAAGCCCACCTCGAAGAAACCCGTCACATCCTGCAAAAGGGCGGCCCGGTCGGCAAGCGCCTGGATTTCATGATGCAGGAACTGAACCGCGAAGCCAATACCCTCGGCTCCAAGGCAGCCCTGAAGGAACTGGCCGACGCTTCCATGGAACTGAAACTTCTCATCGACCAGATGCGCGAGCAGGTGCAAAATTTGGAATAATGGCGGCTACGCTTCCCTCCGCATAAATATTCCGCACAAATATTAATAAAAGGATATCCATGTCCCACGCCAATGCCACTGCCGGCAGCCTGTTCATGGTGGTCGCCCCTTCCGGCGCCGGCAAGTCGAGCCTGGTCAATGCCCTGCTGGCGCAGGAGCCCTCGATCAAGTTGTCGATTTCCAGCACGACGCGCCAGCCGCGCCCCGGCGAACAGCACGGCCGCGAATATTTTTTTATCTCGGCGGAAGAATTCCTTGCCAAGCGCGATGCGGGGGAATTTCTCGAATCGGCGGAAGTCCATGGCAATTACTATGGCACTTCGCGCATCCAGATCGCCGAGCAGATGCGCGCTGGTACCGATGTCCTGCTGGAGATCGACTGGCAAGGGGCGCAGCAGGTGCGCAAGCAGTTTCCGCAGGCGCTGGGGATTTTTATCCTGCCGCCCTCCATCCAGGCCCTGGAAGAACGCCTGACCCGGCGCGGCCAGGATGACCCCCATGTCATTACGCGGCGCATCCTCGCGGCGGGCGGGGAAATCGCCCACGCGCCGGAAGCCGAATATGTTATTATCAATCAAGACTTCGCGACAGCTTTGTCCGAGCTAAGCGCAATCATCAAATCGGCCCGTTGCCGCTTTGCGCAACAGGCGGCGCGCAATGCTTCGCTGTTCGCGCAGCTGGGCATCCACGCCAACCCGATCTAACCCATTCTGGAGCAAACATGGCCCGCATCACTATCGAAGATTGTCTGAAACAGATCCCCAACCGCTTCCAGCTCTCGCTCGCCGCCACCTACCGCGCGCGCCAGCTGCTGCAGGGCCACACGCCGAAAGTGGATGCGCGCGACAAGCCCACCGTGCTGGCGCTGCGTGAAATCGCCGCCGGCAAGGTCGGCCTGGAAATGCTGAAAAAGGTACCGACCTGATCCAGCCCGCAGCTGCCGTTTTCACCACGGGCTGACGCCCTGCCATGAACCTGATGCCTGCAGATTCGCCCTCGCCCGCCGCCTCCGCCAAGCGCAAGGGCGCCAGGCGTGCGGCCTCGAATACCGCAGGCTCCGCACCCGCTGCCGAGACTGCCCCCGCGGTCGCCGGCGTCGCCTCGATCTCCGAGCTGTCGGCCAAGCTTTCCGCCTACCTGGGCGAAAGCGACCTGAAGAAAATCCGGGAAGCCTACCGTTTTTCCGATGAAATGCACCTCGGGCAGATGCGCAAGTCCGGGGAACCCTATATTTCGCACCCGATCGCGGTAGCGGAAATCTGTGCCGACTGGAAGCTCGACGCGCAGGCCATCATGGCCGCCCTGCTGCACGACGTCATGGAAGACCAGGACGTGCGCAAGGAAGAGCTGATCGAGCGTTTCGGCGCGCCGGTGGCGGCGCTGGTGGATGGCCTGTCGAAGCTCGACAAGCTGGAATTCCAGAGCCAGATCGAAGCCCAGGGCGAAAATTTCCGCAAGATGCTGCTGGCCATGGCGCGCGACGTGCGCGTCATTCTCGTCAAGCTGGCGGACCGCCTGCACAACATGCGCACGCTGGACGCGATGTCGGCTGAAAAGAAGCGCCGCATCGCCCGCGAGACCATGGAAGTCTACGTGCCCATCGCGCATCGCCTGGGCCTGAACAATATTTACCGCGAATTGCAGGAACTGTCGTTTTCCCACCTGCACCCGCTGCGCTACCGCACCCTGGCCAAGGCCGTGAAGGCGGCACGCGGCAATCGCCGCGAAGTGGTCGGCAAGATCCTCGAAGCGGTCAAGGGCACGCTCGCCGCCGCCGGCCTGCAGGTGCAGGTCTACGGCCGCGAAAAAACCCTGTACGGTATTTACCGCAAGATGCGCAGCAAGCACCTGTCGTTTTCGCAGGTGCTGGATGTATACGGCTTCCGCGTTGTCGTCGACAGCTTCGCCAACTGCTACGTCGCCCTGGGAACGCTGCATGCGCTGTACAAGCCCATGCCCGGCAAGTTCAAGGATTACATCGCCATTCCCAAGCTCAATGGCTACCAGTCGCTGCACACCACGCTGATCGGCCCTTACGGCACGCCGGTGGAATTCCAGATCCGCAACCAGGAAATGCACCGCGTGGCCGAATCCGGGGTGGCCGCGCACTGGTTGTACAAGAGCGGCGACGACAGCATGACCGACCTGCAGCAACGCACCCACGCCTGGCTGCAGTCGCTGCTCGACATCCAGCAGCAAACCGGCGACTCGGTCGAATTCCTCGAGCACGTCAAGGTCGACCTGTTCCCGGATTCGGTCTATGTCTTCACGCCGAAATCGAAGATCATCGCCTTGCCGCGCGGCGCCACCGCGCTGGACTTCGCCTACACCATCCACACCGACGTCGGCGACCAGGCCATTGCCGTAAAGATCAACCACGAGCAGGCGCCGCTGCGCTCGGAGCTGCGCAACGGCGACATCGTCGAGATCATCACTTCGCCGAGTTCGCGCCCTAACCCGAACTGGCTGACCTTCGTTCGCACCGGCAAGGCACGTTCGGCCATCCGCCATCACCTGCGCACCATCAACCTGGTCGAATCCATCGACCTGGGCCGCCGCCTGCTGGGCCAGGCGCTGATCACCCTGCAGCTCGATCCGGAACTGCCGGCGACGCTGGTGGATCGCCTCCTCAACGAATCCAGCGCGCGCTCGCTGGACGAACTATACGCCGACATCGGCGTCGGCAAGCGCATGGCGGCGCTGGTGGCGCGGCACGTCTACGGCCTGGTGGAGACCGATACGCAGATACAAACGCCGGCCGCCGCGCACGACATCATCCACAGCAAGCCGGCGCCGGTGGTCATCTACGGCACCGAAGGCGCTTCGGTGCAGCTGGCGTCGTGCTGCCTGCCGATCCCGGGCGATGGCTTGCAGGGCATGATGCGGCGCGACCAGGGCTTGCTGGTGCACTCGCTCGATTGCGAACCGGCCAAGCGCCAGCGCGCCAAGGAACCGGATCGCTGGATTGACGTGGTTTGGGGAAAAGAACTGACGCGCCGCTTCGATTGCCGCATCATGGTGCTGGCACGTAACGACCGTGGCATGCTGGCGCGTATCGCCGCCGAACTCGGCGAGTCCGACGCCAACATCACCCATGTCGCCATGGATGGCGACAAGGACCAGTTCATGATCCAGCTGAAGTTCACCATCCAGGTGGAAGACCGCGTGCACCTGGCGCGCCTGCTGCGCAACGTGCGGCGCATTCCCAATATCACCCGCATCATGCGCGAACGCAGCTAAGGGCGCCTGACAAAATACCGCTTGCGGCGTTGCGCCGCCCGGTCGTCCAAACCGTACTGCCCTCGCGGGCGCGTCAGCCCGGCGCCGGGTAGCGCACTTCCAGTATTTCCAGCTCGTCCGCGCCGGCCGGCGTGCGGATGGCGACGACATCGCCCTCGCGCGCCTTCGTCAGCGTCCGCGCTACCGGCGCCACCCAGCTGATCTTGCCGCGCAGGGGGTCAAGCTCGTCGATGCCGACGATGGTGACGGTATGTTCCTCGCCGGCCAGGTTGCAATACGTCACGGTGGCGCCGAAAAATACCTGGTCGGAACCATGGTGCGCGCTTGGATCCACCACTTCGGCCAGGTCCAGGCGCTTCGTCAGGAAGCGGATGCGGCGGTCGATTTCGCGCAAGCGCTTTTTGCCGTAAAGATAGTCGCCGTTTTCCGAACGGTCGCCGTTGGAGGCGGCCCAGTGCACCACGCGTACCACTTCCGGCCGCTCGACATCGATCAGCTGCAGCAGCTCCGCCTTGATGCGGGCGTAACCTTCCGGGGTAATGTAGTTTTTCGCGCCGGCCGGGATCGCCGGCATGGCGACGTCGAACTCATCGTCGTCGCCCTCGGATTCTTTTACAAATGCCTTGTTCATGCAGGAGATTATACGATCAGCAGGCGTCGCAGATGCTGTCGCTCCAGCGGAAAGCCAGTACCTGCAGGTCGGCCAGGTCTTCTGCCGTCAACCCCAGCTTGTGCACGGTTGGACGCAGCAACGGGCCGGCCTGCTCGATGCGCTCGATGTATTCGGCCAGCTTGAGCATTTCGCCGAGTTCGCCGCGGCGGTGCAGCAGCGCTTCGCGAATATCCGGCGCCACCACGAGTTGCCCCAGTACTTCGTCCATAGGCAGGCCGAACAGGGTATCCATCAGCGACATGATGCCGACGGTAAAAGACTTCTCGCTCACCGCCGGTGCGTCGGGATGCAGTTTCTGCGTCATCAGTTCCAGCAGCTTGCCACGCGTGGTTGCCAGCGCCAGCAGCGGCGACTTCAGGCCGCCCTCTTCCTGCACGCCGGCGTACAGCAGGATCTGCAGCCAGCGCTTGAGTTGCGCGCGTCCCATGACCAGCATGGCCTGGCCGATGGTTTCGATATTGCGGCCGCCGCCCACACCCACCGTATTGACCAGCCGCAGCAGGTTCAGCGACAGCGGGATGTCGCGCTTGATGGTCGCTTCCAGGACGGTGCTGTCTTCATCGGCAATGATCTGGTTGGTCAGCTGGATGATCGCCAGTTGCGAGGGTGACAGCTTCTTGCCGCTCATGACGAGCGGGCGGGCAAAATAATATCCTTGGAAATAGTCGAAGCCCAGTGACATGCATTCGACGAATTCTTCGTGCGCCTCAACCTTTTCCGCCAGCAGCTTCTTGCCGCCGCCGCGCAACTGCGCCACCAGGCCGTGCAGGGTATCCCGCGACATGCCCATGATGTCGATCTTGATGAACTGCACCAGCGGCAGCAGCTGACGCACGTCTTCCGACTGCACCACCACGTCATCCAGGGCAAAGTTGTATCCCAGCTCGCGCAATGTGCGGATGCGCTCAATGAGCGGCGGCGTGACCTTGACGGTCTCGAGGATCTCCAGCACCACTTTTTCGGGATCGAGAAAGCGCACGAAATCGCTCATCAGCACGGCAGCGTCGATATTGATGAAGCCCAGCGATTCGCCGATGACGTTATCCAGCCCCAATTCGGCTACGTGCGCCATCACCGTGGCGGTGGCGGCGACATTGTCGACAACCCGGGCAGGCCCGGCGGCATCGTCGCGAAACAGCAGCTCATAGGCCGCCAGCTGCTGTTGGCGATCGAGTATGGGCTGACGCGCCAGAAAAAAATCCCGCGTGTGTCGCTCGGCCGTGCCGATGCCGACTGCGTCCTGATTCATCCCGCAGATACCTTTGTGTTGGCTGAAACTACCGGTTAAATGTTGCCGTATAGCATATACCAATTGCCGGGCCTATGCCCGCATTTTTGGTGCCGCACCTAGGCAGCGCCGCCGGTTTCAAGCGTATATCCGGCACTGCCATCTTCGGCGAGCGCCTTCACCAGCCAGGGCATCACCTGGCGCAACAGCGGCTCCAGCGTCCACGGCGGATTGATGACGAACATGCCGCTGCTGCGCAAGCCGAAGCCGTCCGGCGCCGGCGCGCCGATAGTCAGGGTGACGTTGAGCCAGCCGGTGGCCGGCAGGCGCTTGAGCTGGGTCTGCAGCTGCCGCGATTCCTGGCGTTGCAGCACCGGGTACCACACCGCATAGGTGCCGGTGGCGAAACGCTGCAGGGCATCGGCCAGCGTATCGGTGACGCGGCGGTAATCCTGCTTGACTTCGTAGGGCGGATCGATCAGCACCAGGCCGCGCCGCGACGGCGGCGGCAGCAGGGCCTTGAGACCGTCGAAACCATCGCCCCTCTGCACCAGCACGCGTTTGCCGCGCGCCGGCGGACGCTGCCCCTGCGCGACGGCATGGGCTTCCAGTTTCTGGAAATTCTCGTGCAGGATTTTCACTTCGTTCGGATGCAGCTCGAACAGGCGCAGGCGGTCCTGCTCGCGCATCACGCGCTCGGCACAATAGGGCGAACCCGGGTAGTAGCGCATCTTGCCGCTGGGGTTCATGTCGCGGACCAGGTTGACGTAATCGGCAACCGCTTCCGGCAAGTCGCTGCGCTCCCAGAGGCGGGCAATGCCGTTATCGAACTCCGCATTCTTTTCCGCCTGGCGGCTGTCGAGCGCATAAACGCCCGCACCGGCATGAGTATCGACCACCATATAGGGGGTGTCTTTACGGTTCAGGTAGCGCAACAGCTGGATCAGCACCATGTGCTTGAGCACATCGGCATGATTCCCCGCGTGGAAGGCGTGACGGTAACTCAGCATGGAAGGAAAATCCGATAACGAAGGAGAAAGCAGGAAGTATGACAGCTACGCAGGCCTGCCGCCCCGCGTGCCAATAAAAAAGCCGCACGGGAATGCCGTGCGGCCTTGCCGATCAGGCTGACGGGCTCCCGCAGGAGCCCGCTGCCGATCAGTGGAACTGCTCTTCTTCGGTCGAACCGGTCAGGGCCTTCACGGAAGACGTACCGCCCTGGATCACGGTGGTCACGTCGTCGAAGTAGCCAGCGCCGACTTCCTGCTGGTGCGACACGAAGGTGTAACCCTTTTCGCGGGCGGCGAATTCCGGCTCCTGCACCATGTTGGTGTAGTGCTTCATGCCTTCGCCGCGGGCGTAAGCGTGAGCGAACTGGAAGGTGTTGAACCAGTTGATATGGATACCGGCCAGGGTGATGAACTGGTACTTGTAGCCGAGGGCCGACAGCTCGTCCTGGAACGAAGCGATCTGCTTGTCGTCGAGGTTCTTCTTCCAGTTGAAGGAAGGCGAGCAGTTGTACGACAGCAGCTTGCCCGGGCAGGCAGCATGCACGGCTTGGGCGAATTCACGGGCGAAGCCGATATCCGGCACGCCGGTTTCGCACCAGACCAGGTCAGCGAACGGTGCGTAAGCAACGCCGCGGGAAATAGCTTGTTCCAGGCCGTTCTTGACGCGGTAGAAACCTTCCTGGGTACGTTCGCCGGTCAGGAAAGGCTTGTCGTTGGCATCGTGATCGGACGTGATCAGGTTGGCAGCTTCAGCATCGGTACGGGCCAGAACGATGGTCGACACGCCCATGACGTCGGCAGCGAAACGCGCAGCGGTCAGCTTTTCGATGGCTTCCTGGGTCGGAACCAGCACCTTGCCGCCCATGTGGCCGCACTTCTTCACGGCAGCCAATTGGTCTTCGAAGTGCACGCCGGCAGCGCCAGCAGCGATCATGTTCTTCATCAGTTCGAAAGCGTTCAGCACGCCGCCGAAACCAGCTTCCGCGTCAGCGACGATCGGCAGGAAGTAGTCGACGAAACCTTCGTCGCCCGGGTTGATGTTACGCGACCACTGGATTTCATCAGCGCGCTTGAAGGTGTTGTTGATGCGGCGAACCATGGTCGGCACGGAATCGTAGGCGTACAGCGATTGATCCGGGTACATGGTTTCGGAAGTGTTGCCGTCGGCAGCGACTTGCCAGCCCGACAGATAGACGGCTTCCAGGCCAGCCTTGGCTTGTTGCATGGCTTGACCGGCGGTGATCGCGCCGAACGCGTTCACATAGCCCTTCTTGGCGCCGCCGTTGACTTTTTCCCACAGCTTCTCTGCGCCGTTCTTGGCCAGGGTGTACTCGGGCTGCAGGCTGCCGCGCAGACGGACCACGTCTTCGGCGCTGTAGTTACGCTTGACGCTTTTCCAGCGGGGATTTTCGGCCCAGTCTTTTTTCAGTGCCGCGATTTGCTGTTCACGAGTTGCCATTGTCATTCTCCTGAGTTGAACGGTGTTGCGAAGTGAAAGTAAAACCTGATAGGCGAAATCATAGTCCTTTTCTTGCGGAGCAACAAGGTCTTATATAAGACATATAACTAAATTTAAACCATTTAAAATCAATAACTTGAAATTTAAATTTTATATTGCGAAACAAAATTGCTGGAATTTGAGGTTTTTAAAAGTGCGCTTGACGGGCAAATTTTCACATTGCGAAAAAGCCTCTTCGCATTGTGAAATATCGTAGACAAAATTCCGCTTTCAGGGCCGGCAAGTCCGGTCGTGCCAATTCCATTACAATAGCGGGTGCGACGCAGCAGCAACGCCACGCGAAGTGGCGCCGACTTCCCAGCACGCTTGATGAAACCCACTCAAAACTCCCCGAAAATCCTGCGCGGCCAGGCCGACTGCCGTAAATGCGGCGGCGAATGCGCCCTGTTTGGCGACATGCCCGCCGACGAACTGCAACTGATCCACGTGCCCTTCGACGACCGCCGCTATCCGGTCGGCACACCGCTGTTCCGCCAGGGAGATGAAGCCAACGGCATCTACGCGATCCGCACGGGCATGATCAAGCTCAACCGCATCAATGCCGACGGCACCCAGCGCATCGTGCGCGTGCTCAGGCCGGGCAACACGGTCGGCCTGGAAGCCATGCTGCACAGGCAGTACGAGCATGACGCCATCGCCCTGACGCCGGTGGTAGCATGCCGCATTCCGCTGGATGTGATGGCGCGGCTGGACCGCGAGTCGCCGACCTTGCACCGCAAGGTGCTGGAGCAATGGCACGCAGCGCTGTCCGACGCCGACGAGTGGTTTGCCGAACTGGCCAACGGTTCGGCGCGAGTGCGCATGGCGCGATTGCTGCTGAAGATGCGCGATACCACCAATCCGGATAACTCGGTGCTGTTTACGCTGGAGGATGTCGGCTCGATGCTGGGCATGACGGTGGAAACCGCCAGCCGCATCATCAATGCCTTCCTGCGTGAAGGCAAGATCCGGCGCCTGGAAGCGCACGGCCGCGATTACCAGATCAACGTCGCCGCGCTCGAAGCCGAATCACAGTCCGACGCGATCTGACGACCGCGCCGGCGCCGGCCGCTCAGTCCAGCTTGGCTGCGGCCACCAGGACGCCGTCGGCATCGGCGTAAATCCAGTCGCCGGGACGCACGCTCACGCCGGCGATCGATACCTGCAAATCCTTTTCGCCCACGCCCTTGCGGATGCTGCGTTGCGGATGCGTGGCCAGCGCGCGCACGCCGATGTCGCAGGCGTCGATTTCTGCGGAATCGCGGATGCAGCCGTTGACGACAATGCCGGCCCAGCCATTTTTTTCGGCGAGCACGCCGAGGTTGCCGCCGACCAGCGCGCAGCGCAGGCTGCCGCCGCCGTCGACCACCAGCACGCTGCCCTCGCCCGGCGTTTCCAGGGCAGCGCGCACCAGCACGTTATCCTCGAACACTTTCAGCGTGCGCGCCGGGCCGGCGAATGCGATGCGCTTGCCGAAGGCGCGCAACACCGGCGGCAGCACGGCCAGGGTGCCGGCGGCTAGCTTGTCTTCATTGGCGTCGCAGATATCGCAGGTGGCGAAAGTCATGTTGTTCTCCCGGTTCGGTAATGGATGGATTGACGAATAGGCATGCCGGAATTGTAAGCGAGTTCAAGCCGCTTGCGCAGCCGCGGCACGCTTGGCCGTGTTGCTGCCGACATTGACCGCCGTCAGGATCGCGGCGATCTGGAACACCCCGATCAGCACGAACACCAGCGCCGGCTGCCTGGCATCCATGAGCGCGCCAAACAGCAGCGGCCCGCTCGCCAGGCCGATATCCAGGCCGGAATACACCACGCCATACACGCGTCCGGTGGCATTCTTGGGCGCCGCCGCACGGATCAGCAAGTCGCGCGACGGGCCGGCGACGCCGGCGCCGAAACCGACCGCGCCCATCATCAGCACCGCCATCCAGCCCGGCGTGACGGCAGCGGCAATCAGCAGCGCAAATGCCCCGGAAAAGGCGAAAGCCAGGGCGATGGTGCGGTCGTGACGGCTTGCACGCGCCGCCAGGAAACCGCCCCACACCATGCCCGCGGCCGAGGCCAGCATGTAGGCAGTCTGGCCGAGGGTGGCGGAAGCCAGCGACATGCCGTACAGGTCGCGCAAACCCGCTGCGGAAAAGCTCTGGATGCCGCCCAGCGCCAGGGCGGTAATGAAGAAGAAAGCGAAGCACATCCACACGGCCGGCAAGCGGATGAAAGACAGGGCGCCGCCCTCCTGCGACGCCGCGGCGGCCTTGCGGCCGGCGCCGGCATGGCCGGACCCGGTATCCAGCAGGTGGCGGAAGGCAAACAGCACCGCCAGCCAGACGAAAGGCACGGCGGCTGCGGCGGCAAGCGCGGCGCGCCAGCCGGCCACGCCGGCTATCCCGGCCAGGAATACCGGCGCGGCGGCCCAGCCCAGGTTGCCGGAAATGCCATGCACGGAAAAGGCATGGCCGAGACGGTTGGCCGAAACGCGCTTGTTAAGCAGGGTGAAATCCGCCGGGTGGAAGACACTGTTGCCCAGCCCTGCCAGCATGGAGCCGGCCAGCAGCATCGCATAGTTCTGCGCCACCGACAGCGCCAGCGCCGACAGGCCCAGCAAGGCCATGCCGGCAAACAGCACCGTGCGTGCGCCGACACGGTCGACGACGAAGCCGGCCGCTGCCTGGCCGATGCCGGAAACGACGAAGAACACCGTCATCAGCAGACCCAGTTCGGCATATGACAGATCGAAGGCGATTTTCAGCCAGGGGAACAGCGGCGCGAGGATCAGGTGGAAGAAATGCGAAACGCCGTGCGCAACGCCGACCAGGGCGATCACCTGGGCGTCCTGGCGCAATGAAGGAGCGGCAATGGCAGTCATGCTGAAGTATCTTTCGTGGCAAATGCGGCGCATGCGAAAAGGCCGTCATGGCTGCTTTCCTGCTGCTTTCCGTCAACATCACGGATTCTATCGGCATTGCGCCAGCCTTGCAGGGCCGGCGCGACGAGATGCCAAGGCGCCGGGGTGGCGGTAAAATAGCCGTCACAGCCATTTTTTGAAAGAAGGTCATGCCTCAATACCGCTCCCGCACCACGACCCACGGCCGCAACATGGCCGGCGCGCGCGCCCTCTGGCGCGCTACCGGCATGAAGGATGGCGACTTCGACAAGCCCATCATCGCCGTGGTCAACTCCTTCACGCAGTTCGTGCCGGGCCACGTGCACCTGAAAGACCTGGGCCAGCTGGTCGCGCGCGAGATCGAGGCAGCCGGCGGCGTCGCCAAGGAATTCAACACCATCGCGGTGGACGACGGCATCGCCATGGGGCACGGCGGCATGCTGTATTCGCTGCCCTCGCGCGACCTGATCGCCGATTCGGTGGAGTACATGGTCAATGCCCACTGCGCCGACGCCATGGTGTGCATCTCCAACTGCGACAAGATCACGCCGGGCATGCTGATGGCGGCCTTCCGCCTGAATATTCCGGTGGTGTTCGTTTCCGGCGGGCCGATGGAAGCCGGCAAGGTCCAGAAAGTCGTCGACGGCGCCCAGAAAATCATCAAGCTCGACCTGGTCGACGCCATGATCCAGGCCGGCGACAGCAATGTCAGCGATGCCGACGTCGCCGAGATCGAGCGCTCCGCCTGCCCGACCTGCGGCTCCTGCTCCGGCATGTTTACCGCCAACTCGATGAACTGTCTGACCGAAGCGCTGGGCCTGTCGCTGCCAGGCAACGGCACCATCCTTGCGACCCATGCCGACCGCAAGGAACTGTTCCTGCGCGCCGGTCGCCTGGTCGTCGAGCTGGCACGCCGCTATTACGAGCAGGATGATGCTTCTGTCCTGCCGCGCAACATCGGCACCAAGGCCGCGTTCGAAAACGCCATGGCGCTGGACGTTTCCATGGGCGGCTCCACCAATACCGTGCTGCATCTGCTGGCCGCCGCGCATGAAGCCGGCGTGCCCTTCACCATGGCCGATATCGACCGCATCTCGCGCAAGGTGCCGTGCCTGTGCAAGGTCGCGCCGATGACCGACAAGTATCATATCGAAGACGTACACCGCGCCGGCGGCATCATCAGCATCCTCGGCGAGCTGGCGCGTGCCGGCCTGCTCGACACCTCGCTGCCGAACATTCACAGCAAGTCGCTGGCAGACGCCATCGCCAAGAACGACATCAAGGTCTCGCAAGACCCTGCCGTGCGCAAGCTGTTCAGCGCGGCGCCGGGCGGCGTGCCGACCCAGGTCGCATTTTCGCAGGAAAACCGCTTCGCTTCGCTCGATACCGACCGCAGCAGCGGCTGCATCCGCGATCTGGAACACGCGTATTCAAAAGACGGCGGCCTGGCCGTTTTGTACGGCAACCTTGCGGAAAAGGGTTGCATCGTCAAAACTGCCGGCGTCGATGAAAGCATCCTCGTCTTCAGCGGCAAGGCGCGCGTCTTCGAAAGCCAGGACGACGCCGTCGAAGGCATCCTCGGCGGCGGCGTGCATGCCGGCGACGTCGTCATCATCCGCTACGAAGGCCCCAAGGGCGGCCCCGGCATGCAGGAAATGCTCTATCCGACCTCGTACATCAAGTCCATGGGCCTGGGCAAGCACTGCGCCCTGCTGACCGACGGGCGCTTTTCCGGCGGCTCTTCGGGCCTGGTGATCGGCCATGCCTCGCCGGAAGCGGCGGAAGGCGGCGCCATCGGCCTGGTGGAAGAAGGCGACATGATCGACATCGACATCCCCAACCGCCGCATCAACCTGCGCATCAGCGATGAGCAGCTGGCGAAACGCCGCGCGGCGATGGAAGCCCGGGGCGAGGCGGCATGGCAGCCGGCCCAGCGCGAGCGCTATGTGTCGCAGGCGCTGCAGGCTTACGCGGCGCTGGCGACGTCGGCTGACCGCGGCGCAGTGCGCGACCTGGCGCAACTGAAGCAGATCAAGCGCTAAAGCACCCAGCAGCCCCATGAAAAACCGGAAAGTGAAATTTCCGGTTTTTTTATGGACACCGCTTGCATCGGCAGCCTTACTGCCGGCCTTTGCGGTACTTGGCCAGCTCGGACTTGAGCCACATACTGCTGGGCTCGGAACCGTTCGTGCCACATTTGACCTGGTACGGCTTGCCGCTGATGCTGCTTTCACTGGCAGCACGGGCAATGAAATCTTCGGCCGAGGCGACCAGATCTTTCTTTAGCAAGTACTGATATTTTTTATCCAGATGGGCGACCGCCTCGGCAGAGCTGTACCAGCGATCGTTGCGATTGAATTGACACCCCGAATTCCCGAGATATTGCAGCAGATGCGCGATCTCCCGTTGGGCGGTCGGTGATGGTTCCGCTGCGTATGCAAATCCTGGCAGCAGTAAGAATGCAAAAACCAGTTTGCTGATCATTTTGCCGTCCTCAGATAGATAGGTTCGTTTGCTTGCAATAATCTCACACTCCCCCCGAACAAGTCCCGAAACCAGCACTTCCAGCCCCAATGAATCGATTTAAAAATAACCGAAATTAAATGCAAATCGGCACTCATTGTTGAAATTTAATTGTTTTTATGATTTAATAGCGCCGTTGTATCAGCTTCTCAAGCTGAATAAGGTTTTTCGCAATCATCAAGCGGCACGCCTCATTGCTGACCATTCATCACACCACGCTTCGGCGGGTATGCCGGTCAGCATTCCTCCCAGATAGAAGCGGCATTCGCGCCGCCTCATCGCGTGACCTGTTCCCTTGCAGGTCTGTCCTTGTCCTGCGGCGAAGGCATTCGCACGCGGGCCGACATGGGAGTTTCTCGCCCAAGTTCTGACCTGGCTCCGGCCGTCGTCTGCCTTGGATTTATTCACCGCGAAACAAGGATGAATACATGACTCTTCGCATTGGCATCATCGGCGCAGGCCCCAGCGGACTCGCCCAATTGCGCGCCTTCGAATCGGCTTTCAATCAACAGAAACTGGACGTCGAACTGGTCTGCTTCGAAAAGCAGTCCAACTGGGGCGGCCTGTGGAACTTCAGCTGGCGCACCGGCCTGGACCTGCATGGCGAACCGGTACACGGCAGCATGTACCGCTATCTCTGGTCCAACGGTCCCAAGGAAGTGCTGGAATTTGCCGACTACTCCTTCGACCAGCATTTCGGCCGGCCCATTCCTTCCTTTCCGCCCCGCGAGGTGCTGTTCGACTATATCCAGGGGCGCATGAAGCGCAACGACCTGCGCCAATACATCCGCTTCGAAACTGTGGCGCGCTGGGCGAGCTACGATGCGCAGTCGAAAACATTCACCCTGGCCGTGGATGACCTGAAGAACAAGCAGACCCGCACCGAAACCTTCGATTACCTGGTGGTGGCCACCGGCCATTTCTCGACGCCGAACGTGCCCTGGTTCGATGGCCTCGACCACTTCCGCGGCTCGGTCATGCATGCGCACGATTTTCGCGGCGCCGACCAGTTCGTCGGCAAGGACCTGCTGCTGGTCGGCGGCAGCTATTCGGCTGAAGACATCGGCGTGCAATGCCACAAGCACGGCGCGCGCTCGGTAACCATCAGCTACCGCTCGCAGCCGCAGAACTACAAATGGCCCAAGGGCATGCGCGAAGTGCCGCTGGTCAAGCGTTTCGACGGCGACAAGGCCCATTTCGCCGACGGCACTTCGGGCAAGTTCGACGCCGTTGTACTGTGCACCGGTTACCAGCACAAATACCCCTTCCTGCCCAAGGAGCTGCGCCTGGAATCCAACAACCGCCTGTATCCCCGCGGCCTGTACAAGGGCGTGGTGTGGCAGGGAAATCCGCGCCTGTTCTACCTCGGCATGCAGGACCAGTACTACACTTTCAACATGTTTGATGCGCAGGCATGGTATGTACGCGACCTGATCCTGGGCCGCATGGCGATGCCCGGCACCGAGCAGCGCAAGGCTGACATCGAGAAGTGGGCGCACAAGGAAGATGCCGTCGAAACTCCCTTCGACGCGGTGGACTTCCAGACCGAGTACGTGCGCGACCTGATGAACCAGACCGACTATCCCGGCTTCGAGGCCGAGGAAGTGGCCAAGCTGCTCAAGCAATGGCTGCGCGACAAGCAGGAAAACATCCTGACCTACCGGGACAAGCCTTTCCGCTCGGTAGTCACCGGCACACTCGCACCTGTGCACCACACGCCGTGGATGGAGGAACTGGACGACAGCGCAGCGCGCTTCCTCGATCAGTCCATCGGCAGCCGGAAAAAGAGCCAGACGGTCCGCGTCTAGTTTGCTGCAGGCGCCCTCCTCTCCCGCTGGAGAAGGGACAGCAAAAAGCCGCGCAATTGCGCGGCTTTTTTAATCGGCATAGCAGAGTAATGCAATTGGCCCGCTACCTGCGCCACCGGGGCGTGCGTATCCGCTCGATGCGCGTCGCCTCGGCATTATCCATGCGCGCGCCGGAAGGCAGCAGCATTCCCGCCTTCATCGCCAGGCGCTCTTCGCTCCAGCCCTTGCCAAGCAAAATCATGCGCGTGTGCAGGTCTTCAAGCGTTTTCCCATCGACTTGCCGCCCTAAGCAGGAAAGTGTCTTTTCGCGCAGATCGGCATGCACAAGATCGTAGCGGCGCGCCAGCGACTGCCACAAGGCGTGGGCTTCGGCCGACTGGCGCGCACCGGTGATGAGGCAGCGGCCCGAATCCAGCCACCAGCGATAGATGGCGGTGGCAATGCCGCGGCGCTGGTAGGCGGGCGCAAATTTCGAATGCGGTGCGCGCAGATGCGGATCGGCGTGGCGGCTCACTTCGACCAGGCGATTCAGTACCGTGTAACCGGCCAGGCAGCGGCGCACCGGGTCTTCGACATAGATGTAATGTTCGCCGTCGGCTTCGCGGTAACGAAAGACCAGCCCGGGAAAATGGATGCACAGCGCAGGCAATCCGTGCAGCGCATCACCCGGCTGGCCGAGCCGGCCGTACAGCGCATCCAGTTCTTTCTCGAGCTCGTCCGGTTGCGGGCGCACGTCGATGCGCAGCGCCTTCGGGCCGGCGTGCCAGGGCATGAATGGAAAGGGAATGACGAAACTGTTCATGCAAGCCTCCCGTCAGACCAGACACGGGCCTGCCCACAGGCCGCTCATCAGGCGTTCTGGCCTGGCGCAGGCACGCACCGGGGCACAGGTTTCCCAGACATCCCGCTGCACCAGCAGTCCGGCATATATCCCGTAGCCTTCCCCGGCGCGGATTTCCTCGGCCGCCTGCAGGCTCTCGCCAGCCTTGATCGAGCCGTCGGCAAGGATGGCGCCGCCGGACTTGATGCCCCAGTTCGCTTCCAGGTGCCGGTGGCAGAAAATCGTCGCGCCCGACTCGATACCATTCTCGACGCGGATGCTGTCGAAGCCGGTAATGGCGCCGCCGGCGCGCAAGCCCTTGCCGCACCGAAGCTCTTCCTTGGCAATCAGTTCCTGCCCCACCACAGCATTGCCGCCCACGTCGATCTTGCCGTCGCATGCCAGATCCCATTCGACGCGCAATTCGCCGCCGCAGCGCATCGGGCCGCGCACCTCGATGCCCCAGCCCGTCCTGACGTCGCCACCGGCCTCGAATGCGCCGTCGCAGCGAATGCCGCCGCCTGTGCGGATTTCCTCGCCGGCGACGATGCTCTGGCCGGCGCGGATGCCGCCGCCCGCCTTGATCGAACGGCCGGCGCGCAAGACCGAATCGACCTCGATATTGCCGCGCACCTCAATCGTGCCGGCAAAAACAATGGCCGTCGCGTCGAGCGCATCCACTTTCAGCACCGCATCGGTCGGGCCGAACTGGCTCAGCACCCAGCAGGCATCGTCAATGCGGCCATCCTCGACCAGCGCGTCCAGCAGCACCTGGTAATCGCTGCCCTCCTGAAAAGTGCGCACGAACCAGCGGAAGCCTTCGGCGCACGGGCGCTTGGAGCGAAGAAAATTGCGGCTAAGGTCGAGCAGCTGCTCGCCCTGGATATTTGCAGACATGGCATGTTCCCGTAAGCGCGGCCGGCAATCCGCCCGGAATGCGGCCGCTATCGCGCCTGGCGTAAGCCCGGCGATAGGAAAAATGCGCTAATGAATAGGTAGGGAGGGAATATCGCCGGGCTCAGGAATCTGCGGCATTGTGGCAGATTCCATCGCCGGTGATCGCCCGCAAGGCGCGTGCGAGCGCGCCGCCCGACAAGGGACGGACGGCACAAAAGGCGCAAGCGGGAGAAAAGTAAACTTCCATGGGGGGAATGTATGCGATTCGCGGAGTCATGTCAAACCGCACCCCGCCGAACTCAGGCGCCGATGGCCATGCCCAGGACAATCACCCCCAGGATACAGACGATCGCCCCGCCGCTGAATACCGTGCCCAGCACCGCCAGCGTGCGCTTGCAATCCTTTTGCAGCAAGCCGCCAATCCCCAGGCCCAGCGACACCAGCTGAAGAAGCAGCATGCCAATGATGAGAAGGCCGATGATCACGGCTTCCGCCGATTCTTCATCCATGCCGCCCGGGGTCGTGACTTCGACGTAGCCTGCGATCATGAAGACGATAAAAAAGCCGATGCCGGCAACCAGCGACAGCACGAAGGATGCTACGCCGATTCCGGAATTTTTGAGTTCCGCATTCCCGATGGGATGCGTGCTTGCTACTGTCATAATTTTTTTCCAATATGTTGATGATGACTTGCTACTGCGTTGGCAAGTTTGCATGGAAATTATTACGACGGCAATGCCTATGCTGCGAAAACCGGCATGCCCAGTATTACGGACGCAACAGGAAGGGCTCCAAGGGGATCGGCTACACCGGTTGCCCGGCGCAGCCGGCGCGATCCGCCCTTTCCGGCTTCGTTCGCCTTGACGGCGTCAACGTCCGTGCCGGGCGCGCAGGCGACCGGCAATGCGCTGCGGCGCAAGCTGCGCCAGTTCGGCCAGCGGCAATTCGATAGCGTCCAGCGTGTTCTTGACCAGCAGGCCCAGCTCAGTGTCGCCTTCCATCACCAGCCGGCGCGAAAAGAACAGCGTATCCGGATCTTCCCTGCGCTGCGCCAGCAACAGGAAATCCTGGGCGCTGGCGCTGATCATGAGATCCGGCCTGCCCTCGCCGCCGCAGGCTGCAAAGCGGCCATTGTTCCACTGGAAATTGAAGTGCAGCTGCGCGTCCGTCACGTGGATGCGCAACTGCCTGCCCTGCAGCGACCGCTGCACGTCTGCAGGCAGCGAATGCCTCAGCGCCACGTTCAGCGCCGTGGCAAACAGCAGCGACCCCGGATAGGCCGGCAGCAGCGAAAACAGGCGGCCAAGCGGTGGCGGCAAGGTGATGCGTCCGTGATTCATTGTCATATATGCTCCTTGTGCATGCGTTTTCCCGGCAGTCAGGCGACCATTTTTTCCAGCCCCGGCTTGCCGTGCCAGTAGCCGTCGCATGCGGCGTCCGGCATCAGCGGCGCCATCTGCGCCAGCGCTGCGGCGCCATCGAGGCGACCGTTGGCGACTTGCGCAAACAGTTCGACGATGCCGCCGGTATGCTGCGATTGTGGGCTGATGCGCGCCACGTCGACGCCCATGGCAGCCATGGCGCCGATTTCACCAGCCAGGTTGTACACCAGGGCTGATTGGGTCTGGATGCCGTTAATCGTCAGGAAGTGTTGGCTTTCGCGGGTCTGCAACGGCAAGCCGTCGGGATAGTCGATGCAGCTGAAGCGGCAATCATCCTTGGGCAGGTTGTGGTGGCGCGCAGTGAAGCAGCGCGCGGAAAATGCCAGCGGCATGCGACCGTAGGCGAACACCTCGGTCTCGATACTGCTCCGGCGTTCGCCCAGCACATGCGCCAGCTGTTCGCCGCTCATTTCCAACGGCATCACCCAGCGCTTCGCGCCGGCTTCTGCCAGGTAATCGAGCGTGGGCGCATTGTAGACGTTCAGGTGCGGCCCGGCGACAAAGCCCGCCCGCTCGCCGATGCAATGCACCGCGCCCATGTCGTTGGCTTCCACGGCGAAGCGCCCGTTTCCGGTAATCCGGTGCAGCGTGCTGATGTCTTGCTTCGATTCCAGCAGTACCTGCGTCGACAATACCGCTTCCTTGCCGGCCGCGCTCAGCCGGCCGGCAATATCCAGCCAGTCGGACAGGCGCAATTCATGCCGGCGCGAGCAGACGGCCTCGCCAAGGTAGACGATATCCACCGGCCAGCCGGCTGCTTCCTCGTAAAAGCGGAACACCGTCTCGCGCGGCCAGTAGTACTGGATCGGTCCCAGCGCCAGCTTCATCGCCCGTCTCCTCGGGAAAGCATCATTTCCATGGCCGGTGATAGGCGCCCAGCGTATGCTGCTGCCCTTCGGCCACCTTGTTCAGTTCATTCATCCATGCCGGCCTGACCGAATAGCGCTGCAGGCTGTCGCGGCAACTGTCGAGCGCCTGGCGCCACACCTGCGTCACCTGCGCGACATAGGCCGGGCTGCGCTGGCGACCCTCGATCTTGATGGCGGCGATGCCCAGCTTCGCCAGCTGCGGCAGCAATTCCAGCGTGTTCAGGCTGGTCGGCTCCTCGATCGCGTAATAGTTTTCGTCGGCGACATCGAAACGGCCCTTGCACAGCGTCGGATAGCCGGCGTTTTCACCGTCGGCATAGCGGTCGATCAGCACGCCGTTCAGGCGCGACTCCAGCCCCTTGGGGGTCTGCTCCCAGCGCACGGCCTTCGCCGGCGAACAGACGCCATGGGTGTTGGGCGCCTCGCCGGTCACGTACGAGGACAGCGCGCAGCGCCCCTCGACCATCACGCACAGGCTGCCGAAGCCGAACACTTCGATTTCCACCGGCGTATTGGCTTTGAGATACTCCACCTGCGCCAGCGACAGCACGCGTGGCAGCACCGCGCGCGCAACACCGAAACGCTCGCGGTAAAAATTGATGGCTTCATAATTGGTGGCAGAGCCCTGCACCGACAGGTGCAGGCGCAGTTGCGGATGGCGCTTCGCCGCATATGCCATCAGCGATGGATCGGCCAGGATCACGGCGTCGAGGCCGGCATCCGCGGCGCGGTCGATCGCCGTCCGCCACAAATCCCAGCCGGCAGCCTGCGGATAGGTATTCAGCGCTGCCAGCACCTTGCGCCCGCGCGCATGGGCATAACGGACGCCCTCGGCAATTGCGGCATCGTCAAAATTCAGGCCGGCAAAATTGCGCGCGTTCGTGGCATCGCGAAATCCCAGGTAGACGCAATCGGCGCCATGGTCGATGGCCGCCTTCAGCGCCGGCAGGCTGCCGGCCGGGCAAACCAGCTCAGGAACAATGGCGGAAGAAAGAAATGGCGACGTTGCAGAGGCGGATATCGGCGGAGTCATCAGGCGACAGGATTGTGCAGCCGCCGTCCCGGCGGGCATCCTGCCCCGCCCGATGCGTGCGACTTGTTCTGTTATTAATTGACAATGACTCTAACAAGTGCCGCCCGCAATTTACATGATTTGCATCAAGATTAGCCGGCCCGGTCGAGCTAGCAATCATTTCAGTATGTGAATCATTTCCTGCCCAATGGCCGAATTCGCCATTTCCCCGGGGGTTCATACAGCAAGCCACTCCCGCAGCATGAAGAAAAACCGGCAACGGCAAGCAGGCCAAGAACAAGGCGGTCGATCATCAAGTCGCCTCTTCTCGACGGCAATTGATGTTCAGGGTAAGCAATCTGCCAGCACCCCGCATTTGCACTTGCCTGCAGAATTTCAGGCGTTACCGGGATTCGCCGGACGCGGGCATCAGGGGGCTTGCAGAGGAGACGCCCGATGCTGGGGCCGCCCTCTTCGCCGTGATGAAAATACCAGCGATAGGTGGACATATCCACCGAAAATATTTTGGCGAACGCCTCTGCCAGTTCGAAAAAATCATCGCCATCAATGCCGAGGTCGCCGCACAGGTCCGAATCGGGCTGTAATTTTTCAATGTCCACACCCGACACATCGGCAATGAAGGTGTAGATTTCAGGAAGAAAGAATTTCGTTCGTAACATTGTCCACCACCACCGGACTTTCAAAATAGGTGATCGAAGGGGTAGTGCCGTACTTTTCCTTTACAAAACTCTTCCAGGCGTCGGTATACACTGCTTCAGCTTCGGCACGCGAGTTCCAGAGGTAGACACCGCCGGCAGTGCGCCCATCTTCCGAAAGGATATAACACTTGCGAAAGAGGCCGGTCACGCCCTGGTATTTCGGCGCCGTGCTGAGAAAAATGCTTCGCGCTTCTTCACGCGTAATCGGTTTTTGCAACTGAAATGTCGTGATCGCGGTAATCATCAAACCCTCCTCGGTTGTAAATTCCTGCAAGTGAAAGATGCATGACGAATTATTGACAGGTACCACCAGGCGCCAGCGTTGCATTCACCATCATGTTCGGCAAAAATCAGGCTTTCATCCCTCCGCCGACTTCCAGCTGTGTGCATAAGCCTGAGAAAATTTCGCGAAATCGCCCGGTTGTCTGCCAATAATTTCTTGCACAGTCGGGGAAACCGTCGCCATCTTGCCTTCACGCACATGTTTATGGAGACTCATGACGAACTCCGCAATCCATTCGGAGATGCCGCGCTTTGCCATGCCTTCGATAGCGACATTGTCTTCTATCGCGTGATACTCCACCGGTTTGCCGGTAATCGCCGACAATTGGCGAGCCACATCCTGATTCGATAAAGCCTGGGGGCCTGTCAGATCGTACACACGACTTTCATGTGCGCTCGGAACGAGCAGGATTTCTGCGGCGACCGCCGCGATATCCCTTACATCGATAAAACTGACCTTCCCACTTCCTTGGGGCAGGAAAATACCGCCGCGCTCACGAATTGCAGGCGCATAATGAATCGCAAAATTCTGCATGAAGAAATTGGGGCACAGGATCGACCATGGAATGCCGCTGCTCTTCAGATACTGATCTACCATTCCCTGCGCATGCAAGGCGAGCTTCGGCGAATTTTGGTCTGCACCGAGTTCCGAAGACTTCAGCAGAAATGACAGCCCGGCATCCCTGGCCGCGTCTACGGCCCTGATGCCATACTCGACCATTTTCTCCGCCAGCGGTAGCAGCAGGAATGCCCGGTCCACGCTGGCAAAAGCCGCTTTCATCGTCTCGGGCTTTTCGAAATCGAAAGGTAGCGAAGGCACGCCAAGCGCTGCTCCCTGGTCTGCGTGCCGCACACCCGCAAAAAATGTCGCATTGCGACGCTGCAGCTCTGCAATCAGGGCAGAACCAATATTTCCGGTTGCGCCTACAATCAGGATCCGAGGGGTCATTAATGTCTAATTCCATAAATAAGCAACGTAAAAAACGGCGCCTCTCGAACACCACGCTAAGAACTGACATGGTTTATCGTCATCCTGGTTGATTCCTCAGCCAGTATTCCGTGGAGCCCATTGAACTGTGCCTCCTCCTTGCGCAGCCACTCTGGGCACTTGGCGGCGATAGTGAGATGATTGATGCAAGATGCAGATGTCATGTGAGTCTCCGATTGCATATTGCGACAGTCGCACCCAAGTCGGTTTCAATACAACAGCACATGACGCCCCCGCTCTCCAGGCTCAAGGCCAGAAAAAACTATTGCCCTGGCACCGTCATCCCAGGCAAACGGTTTCCCGCTATACGGATCGCGGACTGCGTCCCCTTCTAAATGTCCGGAAACCCCTTCAGGGGCGATACGTCGACTCCGCAGCTGCGTTGCCAGAAGTGCGCCACGGCGCACCCCCTCCAGATCGCCGACCCTGACCGCATACGAGGTGTACTCAGGAATTGAGATAGCGAACAAGGTATCGCCAACGATGTTGTACATGCGCGCAGGCGGCATGGCGGCCTCAGCCGCGTTTTGCTCCAGCGCCATGGCACGTTCGACCGCTTCAGGAAATTGCTCGATTGGCACGCGCAACGTTTCGGCTATGGCAGCTATCAGCTCCGCATATTTGTTGCTGGTTTCCTGCGGCTGAAGCATTGGTGCAAACATCCGCCATAGAAGGCGCTGTGCAGCAGACTCCTCATCTAGAAAGGCGTCCATGGTCAGCGGATCAAGGCCGCGTTCTGCAATTTGCCTCATCGAACTCTTGTAAAATTCCCACTCGCCGGTAAGACAGCGCATCATGGAACGCTCGGATTCAGATAGTGGTTCCATCCACTGCTGCGGCACACCCAGAAGCATGGCATTGGCTGGAAGCCGGCGCAGAACGATGTTTGACCAGGCAAAGTGCCGTTTGAGTGCCGCGACGGCAATCAACTTCGAAATGAGAATATCGGACGCTTCCAGGCTATGGCGCCAGAACCGCACATCTTCTTCCAACAGAGCTTGCACAGACGCCGCATCGCCGCGGCCCGCCAGCTGCCAGGCACGGGCAAGTAGCAGTTTTTGGCCTTCCAGCACATCTGCATACGGCGGCAATGGCATGTGAACATCGAACGGCACAGTTTCGCGCCACCCCGGATGAGCAAGCAGCGTTCTATAGCGATCGAGGACCCAGCCCTCGGTTTCCAGCCATTCAGCAATAGCTTCTTCGCCGCTCTCCAGGGCAGACAGGCAAGCATGATCCACAGTCCGGCATGCTTCGGACAATGCTCGCACTGCGGCGCTGCGCGTGGTCTTAAAGTCAAAATCCTCCCCCGGGCGAGGATCGTCCGCCTCGTCTCCCGACCGGCCGACCAGGCGTTGCGCCCAAGCGACGCGTTTCACGCCCCACTCTCTGGGTGCCTCAGCCTTTTCCACGGAAAAGCCCATCAAGTACACGTAGGCGTTGTCTTCGTCGCGAAGAGACGGCCTGTTGCGGTAAAACTCGTCCAGCTGCAGCGCGGCTTTTGATGGCGGGCGGTCGTTCCAGTTAGCGCTGAGGAAAAGCAGGTAGGTAGCGACGACCAGCACCGCCATGACTGCACTTGACCATGCCAAAAATTTCAGAATTTTTTTCACGATCCGCATCCACTCTTCCTGGCAAAGGCATTCAAAGCATCAGATACATGACGCGTGAGCGCATGCTGAAGGTGCGTGGAGTTTTTCCAGTGCCCCTGGATCCGGTTCAAAGTCGTCGGCTCCCGGATTTTCAAGCAAGGAAGACACATAACTCCCCAGACTGGCACCCAGATGAAGCCGGGCCGCTTCGGCACCGGCATCCTGCGAATTGGCAGCGAGCACGAACTGCCTGAAACTGCTCCAGTCTCTGGCAAATGCATCGACCAGTATCCTGGCAAGATCGTAGGAAAGCATATTGCCATCATCCGTTCTTGAAAATGACTTGCCGGTCCAGAATTCCTGTACTTCATTGACACCCCAGAACGCCCGGTGCTTTTCCTGCATCTCCTGAGGCGAATAGACGCTGGCAGGCTTGCCGGTCAGGCGCTGTTCGGTGTTGACGGCCAGCCCCTCATCCAGCCAGAGAGGAAGCGACAGATGGGAAAGACATGCATGCGTCATTTCATGCGCAATGACGGGTTCGACGGATCGCAAATCAGATTGCACTGTGACGAAATGCGCGCAACCAGCCGGGATAAACATGCCGCTGCTGAGCGCATACTCGCCGTCTTCGGGGTAATAACAGGACACATAGTCGTAGTACTGATCCGCACTCTCGAAAACGATGAGAATGCTTTTCCCCCAAGGGCACACCTCAGCAATGCCGTCCAGTACTTTGCCAACCCGCCTTAATGTCCTGTCCATAAACTCAAGCGTTGCTTGCGCAACACTCTTATCGAGCGTGGACAACAGCATGGCAGTATCCGACTGAATCAGCGTATAGCGCTTGCCGAGAGCCGCTTGCAGATGGCATAGCCAGGCATGTTCAGCCAGTGCCCAGGCATTGCCGCGCAATTCTTCTGCTTCAATTTCTTCTACCCAGGCGTCGACCGCGTCCCAATCGAGGACTGGGAAATTGCGATTGAATTTGACATGCTTCGCCAACGGAAATCTGTGATGCGTTTCTGGCAGACGCAACTCGGACGGAAGCGCCTGCTCTTCTGCATTTTCCTGATTTTCTGGAGCGCCACGGTCTCCGGCGAATATCGAACGAAGTATCTTGAGCATATCTCAGTATCTAGCATTGCTGCATAACATGACGCCGCTTACCGCCAGCTACCCGTCCGGCATGGAATGTCATCGCCAGGAATAAAAACAAATTTACTCTTTCAGCACCATATCGATGCACATAACCGCCGCCATGATAAGAATGCGGCGGCTGTCGTCGGCGGCCATGGAGTCATTTATGGACAACATGTAGTTGTCCGCTGAAGTAAAGAGTTCTTTTCCTAAACCCGCCCACTTCTTGGAAACGCTGGCAAATTCCCTGTCGCCCTGAATAAAACGGAAATCCCAGCTGGTCCATTTCCCTTTCAAGGTGCAGACCACGACCTCGCTGGCATCCAGCACATCGAATTTTCCGCCGATCGAAAAAAACTTCTGCTTGAAGTACCCGACGACTTTATCGTTTCCATCGAGAACTTCCACTTTTGAGAGGAAAATTGAAATGCCACGCTTGACTGTAAGAACTTTGGCGCCATCCGGCGTGCGGATTTCTATGTTGAAGGGAGTGAGCCGCTTATAGTCGGTAAAGCGAAAAATCTTCGAGATAATGCCCAGGTTCGGCTCTCTGCACTCCATGATTTTCTGATTGGTGTTCGGATCAAAAATATCGTAGTTGTTGGACGCCTTGAATACACCAGTATGTTCTTTGACGAAGAATTGATTACCGCGCAGCGAAGCATGCATATTTTCCCCTTTTGTAATGACTGTGAATGAATTGATGTTGTTATTGTTTTCCGGATGAGGGCTAATGCCCTGGTTTTTCGACTTTCGCCTGATTCTTGCGACGCCACAGCTTACGACCACCCCAGGTAACAATGGCAAGAAATACTGCCCACGGAAGCAAGAATGCAATGACCGTAATGGCAGTAGAAATCCCCTGTGACAAATTGCGGCCGAAATCTGAGATGGCGAATCCGATAGGCCGCCAGAAGGATCGATGGTCTACCGATTGGATGAATATATTGAGGATTTCCGTCTCCACGTGCTGCACCAGGTGCGCGTGCCTGCCTTCACTGGCCTCGATTTCACTCTGGACTTGTGCCAACTCTCGACTTACCTTGATGAGCGCATCGACATCGTTGCTGGCGCGGCCACGAAGAACTTCAAGCTTTGATCGATAGTCCTTCAGCATTGCAAGCTTCTTTGCAGCATCAGAAATTGGAATTTCCAGATCTTCCGCGGTAGTCGATTGATTCGTAACTTCGGCTTGTTTGCTAAGCGCGGCAACGATTTTCTTTATACCGTTTGGCCTGGCGCGGAATCTCAATGAAGCTGACGCTGCCCGCCCCGACGTGACACGAGATTCCAAAACCGTACAAAGCTCCTCGGTCGCTTCACGGCAAGCGGCCTGCGCCGCCTCGAAAATTGCGGAAACTTTTTGTTCCTGGGTGTCTAGCGAGAGCGAATGTTCGTAAGCCAGGAAGGATGATGTTTTTCCTTCGGGCGCTTGCGCTATCGCCGAGGCCGGCGCCATCGCTGCCGACTCTTCATTTTTTGCACACCCTGACACAACCAGGAGAATCAACAAGGGAGATAACAGAATTTTCATAAGGTATCCGATGCGCCTGGCACTACATCAAAAAGAACACAACATATCTCCAACGGGTTTAACCCTTAGCCAAGCTTGCGCGGGCTTGAAAAGCGCCTGAATACGAACTTATCAAGTTTGCATGGAAATTTACGTTTGAGCAACACTTATAGGGAGGAAAGCCGCTTGCCCAGTCTTGTAGACGCAACACCGTTACGAGCAGAAAGGTCGGAACGGGCCAGGGATAGAGTCAAGTGTCGAGAATCGATCTCCAGAGTCCTGTTGATGATCTCTTCGCCGATGACCGTTTCCCGAACTCGGGTCAAACCCGGAAGTGTCTGTGGGCGACCTGCCATATCGATTGTCTTCTGAGGTCTAACGCTGCAGATCGTCGTCACCATGACGAGTGTTCACGCGAATGCCTCATAAGCCCAGAACATGCCCACCGCGACCAACAACAACCAGATGCAAACAATTACCGCTGCAGCGACTCGGCTCACCGGCTTCCCGCCAGCGACTGCCTCCTTCGCTTTCGCACGACACTCTGCCAGAATTTCTGGCCGAGTGAGCCGCATTGCAATAGCAATTCCAAGTGGAATCAGGATGAGATCATCCAGATACCCTAGAACTGGCACAAAATCCGGGATCAAATCGATGGGGCTGAACGCATACGCCACGACGCCAGCCACGAATAGCTTTACATACCAGGGCGTTTGCGGATGCCGTGCCACCAAATACAACGCATACGTCTCCTGCTTGAGTTGGCGTACACGATTCTTAAAATTCTTCAACATCAGTGCACTCTGTTTCCACGGCTAATGCCGCGTTCACCAGCGCGCGCCCTTTGCCGCGAAGCGGCAAGCCATCGGGCGAGTCTGGGTTGAGTGACGAGTTATAACTCATGTTTTTCCCAAGCTGCAAGGTCAAATCCAAGTTCTTTTAGATATATCTTTGACTTCTCTCTAACCAATTTCCAGGGCTCATAGATGCCAATCAATTCCGGAGCAGAAATTCCTTCCGGGATATCACAAGCCTTAATCGCTTCTTTCAACTCGTTTAGCGCCTCGGTTTCTTTAAACGAGATTCTTTTTTGTTCGAAAAGAACGTTTATAGCGTCGTTGAGTAATTCCTCGGGCAAAAGATATTCGTCCATCGTTCCATTTACGATAAATCGTTCTTGGACTTTTAAAGAAGCGAGTGGAGTTAACGCCTGGTAGATCAATTCCATGAGTTATAACGCCGCGCTAACAGGCGCACAACAGGTGCCGCGGAGCGGCAGCTTGTTGTTGTGCGTCCGGGTTCAGCAACGAGTTAGAAATTTTTTGAGGACGCATAAATAATCAGTGCGGAGTAACAATATATCGTAGCCACCCCGCAAAGAATTAGAGCCAACAGAGTTTTAATAAAACCAGACTTCTTAGGCGCATTACCGTAGTCATTCTCAAATCGGGACCCCGACAAAAAGCAGAGCATTGGCAGGAAAATTACTCCTACAAGTGGGAATGAGAGGGTATGAACCGACCATTTAGGGAAGTTCAAGTCTTTTAGCCGCCGCGCCGATAGCCAATAAAACAAAAATCCAACGCCAGATCCCATGAATGAAATCCAATAGTTCGCCTCGCCCCGGCTCATTGTTCCTGGCGCCAGAAATTGTGTGCAAATATAAACCGTTCCTAACGACCAGATAAGAATCGCTAGCGACATGCTCATCAAGTAAGTTCCCGCCCCTACTCTTTGCATATATTTCTAACTTTAATTAGGTGGAATCTGGTGTCCGCTTTTTCTGGTCGTCTGCCACCTAACCCGACCATCGACTTCCGCGGAAATGCCCTGCCCGCCTGCGTTTTAACAAACCACTGTATAAAAACCCACCTCTAATTAAACAGAAAAAACTGACACGACCTTGGCGAACTTGCCGACTGTGTCCGCTTTTTCTGGCTCGCTGCTGCCTAACCCGGATTTCCTTTTCCGTGAAAAGGCGCGTCGTGTTTGCATTCCAGCCTTTTACTGGATGAAAACACAGTACTAATTAACAGAAAAAACTGACACTAAATGGATTGAAGAAATGCTCGGCTAAGACCCGAAATTTATTATCCATTAATCAAGATAATATACTCAAAATATTGCCTGGCGCCATCCCATGAATATGGGAACAATGTCATCTAGACACTCCACCTATCCGGGAAACCTGAGGAAGAAGTGTTCCAATAAAAAAACCCGGTCAGTTTAATGACCGGGTTTTTGACAGGCGCCACAACCTCAGGCAACTTAGTCCTGCGAACGCGCTCCCTTTTCGAACGCGAGCCCGCCATCGCTCACGTCGACGCGGATTACGTCCTTGGGACCAAACTTGCCTTCCAGGATCAGCTTGGACAGGGGGTTCTCGATCTCTTGCTGAATCGCACGCTTGAGCGGCCGTGCGCCATATACCGGATCGAAACCAGCTTCGGCGATCTTGTGCAACGCAGCTTCGCTCAGATCGAGATCCATCTCCATCTTCGCCAGGCGCTGCTCCAGAATAGCCAGTTGGATTTTCGCGATGGCGCCGATGTTCTTTTCGTCGAGCGCATGAAAAACTACGATCTCGTCGATGCGGTTGATGAACTCGGGGCGGAAATGCCCTTTCACTTCGGCCAGTACCGCCAGCTTCACCAGCGCCGGGTCGCTGCCTTCCATGGCCTGGATCTTGTGCGAGCCGAGGTTGGATGTCATCACGACGACCGTGTTTTTGAAATCCACGGTGCGGCCCTGGCCGTCTGTCATGCGGCCATCGTCAAGCACCTGCAGCAGCACGTTGAATACGTCCGGATGGGCCTTTTCAATTTCGTCGAGCAGGATCACGCTGTACGGCTTGCGGCGCACCGCTTCGGTCAGATAGCCGCCTTCCTCGTAGCCGACATAGCCCGGGGGCGCGCCGATCAGGCGGGCGACCGAGTGCTTCTCCATGAATTCGCTCATGTCGATGCGGATCAGCGCTTCTTCGGTATCGAACAGGAAGGTTGCCAGCGCCTTGCACAACTCGGTCTTGCCGACGCCAGTGGGCCCGAGGAACATGAAGGAGCCGTAGGGCCGGTTGGGGTCGCCCAGCCCGGCACGCGAGCGACGGATGGCGTCGGACACGGCCACGATGGCTTCGTCCTGCCCCACCACGCGCTTGTGCAACTGCTTCTTCCATGTGCACCAGCTTGTCGCGCTCGCCCTGCATCATCTTGGACACCGGGATGCCGGTGGCGCGCGAGACCACTTCGGCGATTTCCTCGGCGCCGACCTGGGTACGCAGCAGCTTGTGCGCCGGCGCCGTGGCTTCGCCGCTGTCGGCCTGCTTCAGTTGCGCTTCGAGTTGCGGCAGCTTGCCGTACTGTAGCTCGGACATTTTCTGCCAGTCGCCCTTGCGCTTGGCTTCTTCCATCTGCAGGCGCACCTTTTCGATTTCTTCCTTGATGTGGGTGCTGCCCTGCACCGCCGACTTCTCGGCCTTCCAGATTTCTTCGAGGTCAGCGTATTCGCGCTCGAGCTTGCCGATCTCTTCCTCGATCAGCGCCAGGCGCTTCTGCGAGGCTTCGTCGGTTTCCCTCTTCACCGCTTCGCGCTCGATCTTCAGCTGGATGATGCGGCGGTCGAGTCTGTCCATCACTTCCGGCTTGGAGTCGATCTCGATCTTGATCTTGGCCGCGGCTTCGTCAATGAGATCGATCGCCTTGTCCGGCAGGAAGCGGTCGGTGATGTAGCGGTGGCTTAATTCCGCTGCGGCGACGATGGCCGGGTCGGTGATGTCGACGCCATGGTGCACCTCGTATTTTTCCTGCAGGCCGCGCAGGATGGCGATGGTCGATTCCACGCTCGGCTCGTCCACCAGGATTTTCTGGAAGCGGCGCTCCAGCGCGGCATCCTTCTCGACATACTTGCGGTATTCATCCAGCGTGGTGGCGCCGACGCAGTGCAGTTCGCCGCGCGCCAGCGCGGGCTTCAACATGTTGCCGGCGTCGATGGCGCCCTCGGCCTTGCCGGCGCCGACCATGGTATGCAGCTCGTCGATGAAGACGATGGTCTGCCCTTCATCCTGGGCCAGTTCCTTCAGCACCGATTTGAGGCGTTCCTCAAACTCGCCGCGATACTTCGCGCCGGCCAAAAGCGACGCCATGTCCAGCGACAGCACGCGCTTGCCTTTCAGGCTGTCGGGCACTTCGCCGTTGACGATGCGCTGCGCCAGACCTTCGACGATGGCGGTCTTGCCCACGCCCGGTTCGCCGATCAGCACCGGGTTGTTTTTCGAGCGGCGCTGCAGCACCTGAATGGCGCGGCGGATTTCGTCGTCACGGCCGATCACCGGGTCGAGCTTGCCCTGGCGGGCGCGTTCGGTGAGGTCGAGCGTGTATTTCTTCAGGGCTTCGCGCTGGCCTTCGCTTTCCTGCGAATTGACGTTGCCGCCGCCGCGCACGGCATCGATGGCGGCGTCCAGCGCCTTGCGCGTCAGGCCGTGTTCGCGTGCCAGGCGACCGGCATCGGACTTGTCCTCGGCGAGGCCGACCAGGATCATTTCGCTGGCAATGAACTGGTCGCCGCGCTTCTGCGCTTCCCTGTCGGCCAGGTTCAGCAGCGATGCCAGTTCGCGCCCGACCTGGACTTCGCCGCCGGTGCCGGACACTTTGGGCAGCCGCTCCAGCGCCCCTTTCAGGGCGTTGGCCAAGCCGCCGACGTTGACGCCGGCGCGCTGCAGCAGCGATTTGGCGCTGCTGTCATCCTGGTTCAGCAGCGCCACCAGCACGTGCACCGGGTCAATGTACTGGTTGTCGTTGCCGACCGCCAGGCTCTGGGCATCCGCCAGTGCTTCCTGCAATTTGGTTGTCAGTTTGTCGAGACGCATCGCTCATACTCCCGGAATAGTTAGTTGCCTGCCAATTGGGGATGAAAAGCCGCATTTCAAGAAACCATGGTACACCCTGCCAGGGAGGCTGGCGGCACAAGCAGGCCAGGAAGTGAAGAAAACCCCATGGCCGCGTGGCGGCAGGGGCAGATGTTGCTCAGGAGAACAATGCGCGGTAACTGGCGTAGCCGGCCATGCACAGCGCCAGTGCGCCGAGCAGGTGGAGCGCGGTGTGGAGCAGCGCCCACAGGTAATCGCCGTTCTGTAACAACACCATCGATTCCGCGGAAAAGGTCGAAAAGGTCGTCAGCCCGCCCAGAAAGCCGGTGATGACCAGCAGGCGCCATTCCGGCGCCAGCCCGGGGGTGTGCTGGAAAAATGCCAGGGCGATGCCGATCAGATAGCCGCCGCCGAGGTTGACTGCCAGCGTGCCGAGCGGCAGCTGGTTATGCCAGCCATGCAGCCATTGCGCCAGCCCCCAGCGCAACCAGGCGCCTGCCGCCGCACCACCACCCACCGCCGCCATCGCCAACCAGTTCATGACCACTTCTCCAAAGCGGCGTCATCCGCCTCGCGTGCATCGACCCAGCGCGCGCCGTCCGGCGTATGTTCCTTTTTCCAGAACGGCGCCTGCGTCTTGAGGTAATCCATGATGAATTCGCAGGCGGCGAAGGCTTCACCCCGGTGCCGGGATGCGACAGCCGCCAGCACGATCTGGTCCAGCGGCTGTAGCGGACCGACGCGATGGATCACCAGGGCATCGACCAGTTCCCAGCGCGCGCGTGCCTGCTCGACGATCGTCTGCAGCGCCTTTTCGGTCATTTCCGGGTAGTGTTCCAGCTCCATGGCGCCGATGCGCGCGCCTTCGTTCATGTCGCGCACCGTGCCGACGAAGGCGACCACCGCGCCGACTTCGGGGCGGTTGGCGCGCAGGCGGCCGATTTCCGCGCCCAGGTCGAAATCTTCGGTCTGAATGCGGATAGTCATGCCTAGCCTCCGGTCACCGGCGGGAAGAAGGCCACTTCGCAGCCTTCGGCCAGGGGCGTATCCGGGCCGGTCATCTGGTGGTTGCAGGCCATGCGCAGCGCCCTGCCCTCGGCCAGCGCCTCGGCCCAGGCGCCGCCGCGCGCGCGCAGCAGTTCACGCACCGCGCCGACGGTACGCACGTGATCCGGCACGGCGAGGGCTTCCTGGTCCGTGCCGACTGCTTCGCGCACGCTGGCAAAAAATCGCAGCTGGATATTCATTTCATCAAGTCTAGTACAGCAATTCGGCAAAAGGAATAAAGCGCACCGTATCCCCCCGTGCAATCGTTTTCCCCGGCGGGTTGTCCACCAGTCCGTCGCCCCATGCGGTGGATGTCATCACCGCCGAACCCTGGCTGGAAAACAGGTCGAGCCCGCCTTCGGCATTACGCTTGACGCGCAAAAACTCGTTGCGGCGGTCTGCCATGGTCCAGGCAAAGTCGGCGCGCATGTCATAGCCCCGCGGCCTGGCCGTCGGCGCCCCGGACAGGCGCAGGATGAAGGGGCGCACGAACAGCAGGAAGGTAATGAAGGCCGAGACGGGATTGCCGGGCAGGCCGATGAAGAAGGCAGAATCGGCGCCGGCAGGCTTGCCGGCGTCTGCCGGGCGATCGACCTCGCCGAAGGCCAGCGGCTTGCCCGGCTTCATGGCGATCTGCCACAGGTTCAGGCGGCCTTCAGCCTGCACCGCCGGCTTGACATGGTCTTCCTCGCCCACCGAGACGCCGCCGGAAGTAATGATCAGGTCATGCGCGGCGGCGGCCTGGCGCAGGGTGGCGCGCGTGGCTAGCAGCGTATCCGGGACGATGCCGTAGTCGGTGATGTCGCAGCCGAGGTTTTCCAGCAGGCCGCGCAAAACGAAACGGTTGGAATTGTAGATGGCGCCTGGCCTGAGGGTTTCGCCGGGCATGGCCAGTTCGTCGCCGGTGAAGAATACCGCCACCCGCGGGCGCCGTACCACGGCCAGGCTGGCCAGGCCGACCGAAGCAGCCAGCCCCAGTTCCTGCGGGCGCAGGCGCGTGCCCGCGGCCAGAATGCTGCTGCCGGCGCGGACATCCTCGCCGCGGCGGCGCACCCATTCGCCGGCGGCCGGCGCGTGGTTGATGATGACCCAATCGCCGTCGGCATGCTGTTGCGGCTCGCACATTTCCTGCATGACGACCGCATCGGCGCCCTCCGGCATCATGGCGCCGGTGAAAATGCGCGCTGCCGTGCCCGGTTGCAGCGGCTGGCCGACATGGCCGGCAGGGATGCGCTGCGAAACTTTCAGGCGCGCCGGCTTATCCGCTGCCGCGCCGGCACAATCGGCCGCGCGCACGGCATAGCCATCCATCTGGCTGTTGTCCATCGGCGGCACGTCCAGCGTCGAAGCTTGCGCCAGCGCCAGGATGCGGCCGTTGGCCTCCAGGGTCGGCAGAGTTTCGGGTTGCGCCAGCGGGCGCGCGGCGGCCAGCATGATGTCCAGTGCTTCGGTCACGCTCAGCATGGGTTTTCTGTCGCTCATCCTGCCCTCCTGGCAGTCTTGCGCCGCGCCGCGCTACAGACCGGTATGGTTGGCAATGTACTGCTTGACCTGGGCCACATCGGCCGGCATCACGTGGAAGCGCTGCGGCAGCGCCTCGATGTTTTCGAAACCGGCCGGGCGTTCCGCATCGCTCCCGAGCGCTTCGCGGATGGTTTCGTTGAACTTGGCCGGCAAGGCGGTTTCCAGCACGATCATGGGCACGCCCGGCGCGCTGTTCTCGCGCGCGACCTTGACGCCGTCGGCAGTGTGGGTATCGATGGTGATGCCATATTTTTGCTGTACGTCGCGGATGGTCGCCACGCGGTCGGCATGCACCGACTTGCCCGACAAGAAGCCGTATTGCCCGACCTTGCCGAATTCGTCGCCGTCGCTGCCGGGCTTGCCGGACAGGTCGAAGCCGCCGTGCGTTTCGACCTTTTTGAACAGCGCCGCCACGCGCGCGCTGTCGCGGCCCAGCAGATCGAACACGAAGCGCTCGAAATTCGACGCTTTGCTGATATCCATGCTGGGGCTGGAGGTGTGATAAGTCTCGGCTGACTTGCGCACGCGGTAGACGCCGGTGCGGAAAAATTCGTCGAGCACGTCGTTTTCATTGGTGGCCGCCACCAGCTTGTCGATGGGCAGGCCCATCATGCGCGCGATATGGCCGGCGCAGATATTGCCGAAATTGCCCGACGGAACAGTGAACGACACTTTCTGGTCGTTGCTGGTGGTCGCCGCCAGGTAGCCGCGGAAGTAGTACACCACCTGCGCCACCACGCGCGCCCAGTTGATCGAGTTGACCGTGCCGATCTTCTGGCGGTTCTTGAATTCAAGATCGTTGGAGACGGCCTTAACCATGTCCTGGCAATCGTCGAACACGCCTTCGACGGCGATGTTGAAAATGTTCGGGTCCTGCAGGCTGAACATCTGCGCGGTCTGGAAGGCGCTCATCTTCTTGTGCGGCGACAGCATGAAGACGCGGATGCCGCGTTTGCCGCGCATGGCGTATTCCGCCGCGCTGCCGGTGTCGCCGGAGGTGGCGCCGAAAATGTTCAGTTCCGCATGCTGCTTGTCCAGGGCGTACTCGAACAGGTTGCCGAGCAATTGCATGGCCATGTCCTTGAAGGCCAGCGTCGGGCCGTTGGACAGGGCCTGCAGCACGAGTTTCTTGCCATCTTTTTCTTCCAGCACGTGCAGCGGCGTGATCTGCGCAGCGTCCTCGCCCTTGCGGACGTTGCAATAGACTTCCGCGGTGTAAGTCTTGCGCACCAGGGCCTGCAGGTCGGCTTCCGGAATATCGGTGGCGAACTTCTTCAGGATTTCAAAGGCCAGGTCGGCGTAGGACAGCTTGCGCCAGGCGTCCAGCTCGGCACCTGTAACCTTCGGATATTCGGTGGGCAGATACAGGCCGCCGTCCGGCGCCAGGCCGCCCAGCAGGATTTGCGAAAAGGTTTGGGCCGGCGCCTGGCCGCGGGTGGAAGTGTATTGCATGAAAAATGGATAATTTTTTAAGGCGGAAACGGCTATTTTAAAACAAGCTGCCGCCCTTGGCAGCTTTATCGGGCGGTCGCGCCTGCCGCAGCCGCTTTCCCGCCAGCCGCCGGCATGGGTGCGCCGCCCACCACCTTGACCAGGTCCAGCGCGGCCGCCAGCCTGGAAAGGCGCAGCTGCGCCAGCTGGTCCTGCGCCGAAAACAGCGTGCGCTGCGCATCCAGCACCGCGCTCAGGTCATCCACGCCCTCGCGGTAGCGCAGCTCGGACATGGCGAGCGAGCGTCGCGCCTCGTCGCGGATGGCCAGCTGCGCGGCTTCCTGCTCGCGGTAACGCACGCCATTCGACAAGGCGTCTTCCACTTCCTTGAGCGCGGTCAGGATGGTTTTGCGATAGTTTTCCAGGCTGGCGCGGCGCTGTGAATCGCTGCTGGCCACCTGGCTGCGCAGGCGCCCGCCATCGAAAATTACCTGCATCACGGCCGCCGTCAGCGACAGCGTGCGGGTAGCGTCCGCCAGCGACAGCAGCGAGGCCGAGGCCAGGCCGCCGGACGCCGACAGGTTCAGGCTCGGCAGCAGCGCCGCGCGGGCAGCGTCGAGGTTGGCGTCGGCGGCGACAAGCTGCGCCTCGGCGCTGGCCAGGTCGGGTCGACGCGCCAGCAGCTCGCTGGGCAGGCCGGCGCCGAAGTGCGGCACCGCCAGCGCCTGCAGGTCACCGCCCTCGATCTGCATGCCCTGCGGCACGCGGCCGATCAGCACGGCCAGGGCGTTGAGCGTCTGGCGCTCCTGCACTTCCAGCGGCTGCAGGGCGGCGCGCTGCGTCAGCACCGCGGTTTTCTGGCGGCTCAGGTCGAGCGCCGAGGTGGCGCCGTTGCGGTAGCGCACGTCGACGATGCGCAGCAGGCGTTCCGCCAGCGCCAGGTTTTCGCGCGCGATTTCCAGGCGCGCGCGCAGCGCCAGCGCCTGGAAATAGGTATTGGCAACCCCGGTCACCAGCGTCAGCCGCGCCGTCTCGAGGTCGTAACGACTGCCTTCAAGCGACGCCATGGCGGCGCGCTGGCCGGCATCGATGCGCCCCCACAGGTCGATTTCATAACTGATGCCGAGCGACACGCGGCTGGAATCGCTGCTGCTGCGCGGCGCGCCCGGCGGATCGGCGTGCGTCCGCCCGCTGCTGCCGGAAAGGTTCAGCGAGGGGAACAGCGAGGCGCCCGATGCCGACACGGCGGCCTCGGCCTGGCGGATGCGCTCGGCGGCGATGCGCAGGTCCGGGCTGCCTTCCAGCGCTTGCGCGACCAGGCGCTCCAGTTCGCTAGAACCGAAGTCGCGCCACCATGCGGCGGCCGGCAACTGGCCGCCGCTTTCCGCCTCGTTCCAGGCCGGCGGCATGGGCATCTCCAGCTTCGACGGCTCGCCGCGGATGGCGCAGCCCGCCAGCGCCAGCGCCATCAGGGCAGGTGCACAGCAGCGGAAATATCGTATCAACGTCATCATCGTTCAGTCTTCCTTGCAATCATTCCGCCGACAGCGCCACCACCGGATCCAGCTTGGCGGCCTTCTTCGCCGGCAGGTAGCCGAACACCAGTCCGGTCGTCACTGCGCAGCCGAAGGCGATCAGGATCGGCGCCAGCGAATACTTGACCGGCATGTCGAAGGCGCTCACCGTCGCTGCCATCAGCAGGCCGCCGAGCACGCCGATGGCGCCGCCCAGCACCGACACCACCACCGCCTCGATGAGGAACTGCTGCATGATGTTGCGTTCGCGCGCGCCGGTGGCCATGCGGATGCCGATCTCGCGGGTGCGCTCGGTCACCGATACCAGCATGATGTTCATCACGCCGATGCCGCCGACCAGCAGCGAGATCGCCGCAATCGACCCCAGCAGCACCGTCATGGTGTTTTGCGCCTGCTCGGTGGTTTCCAGGATCGAGGCCATGTTGCGGATCTGGAAATCCTCCTTGCCGTGGCGCTCCAGCAGCAATTGCTGGACGGCGTCCTGGGTTTCGTCGATGCGGCTGAGGTCGTCCACCGCCACCGTCATGTTGCGCAGGTAGCGCTGGCCCGACAGGCGCAGGCTGCTGGTGGCGTAGGGCACCAACACGACGTCGTCCTGGTCCGATCCCATGGGCGAGGCGCCGCGTTCCGACATCACGCCGATCACCTGGAAAACCAGGTTATTGACCAGCACGTATTTGCCAAGCGGATCCTGTCCTCCCGGGAACAGCGCCTCCGCCACGGTCTTGCCCAGCACCGCGACCGTGGCATAGTTTTCCTCGTCTTCTTCGGTAAAGAATATGCCGCGCGCCACCGGCCACTGGCGCGCGACCGGAAATTTCGCCGAGGTGCCGTTGATGCTGGTGCTGTAGTCGGCATTGCCATAGCGGACCGTCGCCGAATTGCTCTGCTCGGCCACTGCCGCCAGCACGTTGGGCACTTCCTTGTCCACCGCGCGCACGTCTTCCAGCACCAGCGTCGCGGTGGTATTGAAGCCGCGCTGGTTGGGCGCGCCGGGACGTACCAGCAGCAGGTTGGAACCCATCGAGCCGATGCGGTCCAGCACCGCCTGCTTGGCGCCGTCGCCGATGGCCAGCATGGTGATCACCGAGCCCACGCCGATGACGATGCCCAGCAGGGTCAGCACGGTGCGGAACAGGTTGGCGCGCAGCGAGCGTACCGCCATCTTTGCCGCCTCGATGATTTCTGTCAGGCGCGAGCGCCCGCTGCCGGCCGTATGCGGCACGAAGGCCGGGCGCTGGCCGGGCCGCGAGCCAGGATCGGCGACGATATCGCCATCCTTGATTTCGATCAGGCGGTCGGCATTCTCCGCCACTTCGGCCGCGTGGGTGATCAGGATCACGGTATGGCCGCGTGCCGACAAGTCTTTCAGCAGCTTCATGACGTCGACGCCGCTCTTGCTGTCGAGCGCGCCGGTCGGCTCGTCGGCCAGGATGATGCGCCCGCCGTTCATCAGCGCACGGGCGATCGACACGCGCTGCTGCTGGCCGCCGGAAAGCTGGTTGGGACGATTATGCAGCCGATCACCCAGGCCGAGTTCGTCCAGCAACTGCTGCGCGCGCGCATGCCGTTCGGCGGCGCTGCGCTCGGCATAGAGCGCCGGCACCTCGACGTTTTCCATGGCGTCGGCGCCGGAAATCAGGTTGTAGCCCTGGAACACGAAGCCGAAATCCTCGCGCCGCAGCCGCGCCAACTCGTCGCGGCTCAGCTCGGAAACGTCGCGCCCCATGAAGCGGTAGGTGCCGGAAGTCGGCCGGTCGAGGCAGCCGAGGATATTCATCAGCGTGGACTTGCCGGAACCGGACGCGCCGACGATGGCGACGAACTCGCCCTCGTGGATGGTCAGGTCGATGCCGTGCAGGATCTCCACGGCAAGTTCGCCTGTGCCGAAAGTCTTGGTGACGCCGGCCAGTTCGATCAGCGGCGTCATCGGCTGCGTGGCGCCGGCGCCGGACATTTCCTGCATCGTCATCGTCCCCGGCCGCCGCCCATCGGCATGCCGCCCGGCCCCTGCTGCAGCGCGTTGCGCTGACCTTGCTGTCCGCGCCCCGCGGCCTGCTGCCGGGTGCCGGCAAGCACCTGCTCGCCCTCTTCCAGGCCGGACAATACCTGCATGTTCACGCGGTTGCTGATGCCCACCGTGACCTTGCGTTCCTCGGTCTTGCCATCCGCCCTGACCACCTTGACCGTGCCCGCGCGCGGCGCGCCCTTGGGCTGCGCCGACACGCCGGCCCAGACCGGGATTTCGGCGGGCGCCTGGGCATCACCGGGCTGCGCTGGCACGGACTTGCCGGCGCCCGCCTTGCCCGGCGCCACGCCCTCTTGCGCGGCCGGCGTTTTGTCCTGGGTGCGCCGCTCCGCCGCACGCCCTTCATCGGCGGCCTTGCCGGCCGCGACTGCCTGCTCGGCACCGGCGCGTCCTTCGCTGCCCGCGCGCGCACCGCGGCCGGCTTCGGCTGCACGCTCCAGCGTCACCGCCGATGCCGGCACCAGCAAGGCGTCGCTAGTTGCGGCGGCAACGAAAAACACTTGCGCAGTCATCTGCGGCAGCAGGTTGCGCTGGGTGTTGGCGACGTCGAACAGCGCGTTGAACAGCACCACGTTATTGGTCACCACCGGGGTCGGCTCCACTTTTTTCAGGGTGCTGTACCAACGCTTGCCGCGTCCGCCCAGCGTGGTGAAATAGACTTCCATGCCGGCGCGCAGCTGGCCGACGTCCGCCTCCGAGACCTGGGTCTGCACGGTCATGGCGGACAGGTCGGCGATGCGCAGGATGATCGGCGCCTGCTGGTTCGTGTTCAGGGTCTGCCCCTGGCGCGCGGTGATCGACACCACCACGCCGCCCATGGGCGCATAGATCCGGGCGTAGTCCAGGTTGGCCTCGTCCGCGCGCAAAGTCGATTCGGTCTGCTCGATCTGCGCCTTCAGAGCTTCGATCTGCGCCTTCGTCGACCGCAGCGTGGCTTCCGCGGTCTGCAGCTGCTCGGCGGTGGTGGCGTCGCCCGCCATCAGGTTGCGCTGGCGCGTGAGCTGCAGCTGCGCCAGTTCCAGCTGCGATTGCTTGTCCTCCAGATTGGCGCGCTGGTTGCGCAGCTGCGCGCGGCGCGCATCGACGTTGGCGCGGTACACGGTCGGGTCGATTTCCGCCAGCAGGTCGCCGGCCTTCACCAGCGAGCCGACTTCCACGTGGATCTTCTTGAGCTGGCCCGACACCTGCGCACCCACGTCCACATAATCGCGCGGCTGCATGGTGCCGGTCGCCGCGATCAGTTCCTCGATATCGCCGCGCTGCACCTTGACGATCTGCTGCTGCGGGCCTTCGCTGTCCGCCTTGCTTTTCTTCCAGGCGAAATAGCCTCCGGCGGCCAGTGCCGCAATCAGCGCGATCACGAAATAGCGGTTGAAGATGCGCGAACGCCAGGTAGTCTTGGACATGGAAGATTTCTTGGTATTTATAATCATCTTGAGCCAAAAATGATAATCATTAACATCTTGAAAGCGGACGGCCTGTTGAACTGCAGATACATCGTGATGCTATCTGACATTGCCCGACACAAGAATACCTGTAGCAATGCGTTACATTTCTGGCTGCGATGGCTGCAGCTCAACGACTACAATCTTTTGGTCATGTAGCGGGATGGCTCGGGATAAGTAGCGAGCCTGGCTTGCTGCTGCGGTCCCACAGCCGCCTGCAGTTCGTAGCCGAGGCGCCGCCAGTAAGCCAGCGTATCTTGCACCGATACCAGCGCGGAAAAGCGCAGACCCAGGCTGGCAGCCTGGCCCCAGGCAAAGTCGGCCAGCGCGGGGCCGACGCCCCGGCCGCGAAGACGGCTGGCGACGGCAAGGTCGTGGAGGTAAAGCGTATCGGGTGACGCAGGCAGCTCGAACTGCCCGCCCAGCGCGGTGATCGTGCCGATGACGGAAGGATACGCGACCAGGTAGGCGCAGACGCCTTCGCGGTCCGCCGCCACCCAGGCTGTCTGCGGTGCAGCCAGGAGGCGTTGCCGGATGGCGGCTTCCCCTTCCAGCAGCGCCGGCTGGTAGCAATCGGACTGAATCTGCAGTACCGCGGGGATATCCGCCGCCTGCATCGCCCGGAATGCGCGCGCCAATCCCACGACCGCCGGGATCAGCCCAGCTCTTCCATGCGGATGCGGGTGATGCCTGGCGCCACCGTCTGCAAGGATTCGATGCGGGAAATCGCCGCCTGGATATTCTTTTCCTGGGTCTGGTGGGTCAGCAAGATGATGTCGGCGCGGGTCTCGCCTTCCGCCGGTTCCTTTTGCAGCATGGCATCGATCGAGATGCCGCCATCGGCGAGGATGCGCGTCACGTCCGCCAGCACGCCCGGACGATCGGCCACGTTCAGGCGCAGGTAATAGCTGCTGGTGATTTCAGCAATCGGCAGCACCGGCAGGTCCGACATGGCATGCGGCTGGAATGCCAGGTGCGGCACGCGATGTTCCGGGTCGGCCGTGGCCAGGCGGGCGATATCGACCAGGTCGGCGATCACAGCGGAGGCGGTCGGCTCGGCGCCGGCGCCCTTGCCGTAGTACAGGGTCGGGCCGACGGCATCGCCCTGCACCACCACCGCGTTCATCGCCCCTTCGACATTGGCGATCAGGCGCTTGGCCGGGATCAGGGTCGGGTGCACGCGCAACTCGATGCCCATGGGCGTGCGGCGCGCGATCCCCAGCAGCTTGATGCGGTAGCCCAGTTGCTCGGCATACTGAATGTCGATGCCCTGCAGCCCGGTGATGCCTTCCACGTAAGCCTTGTCGAACTGCACGGGAATGCCGAAAGCGATCGAGGCCATGATGGTGGCCTTGTGCGCGGCGTCGATGCCTTCGATGTCGAAGGTTGGATCAGCCTCGGCATAGCCGAGCGCTTGCGCTTCCTTGAGTACGGTATCGAAATCCAGGCCCTTGTCACGCATCTCGGACAGGATGAAGTTGGTGGTGCCGTTGATGATGCCGGCGATCCACTGGATGCGGTTGGCCGTGAGGCCTTCGCGCAGCGCCTTGATGATGGGAATGCCGCCGGCGACTGCCGCTTCGAATGCCACCATCACGTTCTTTTCCTGCGCCGCCTTGAAAATCTCGGTGCCGTGCACGGCCAGCAGCGCCTTGTTGGCGGTGACCACGTGCTTGCCGTTGGCGATGGCCTTCAGCACCAGTTCCTTGGCAATGCCGTAGCCGCCGATCAGTTCGACGACGATATCGATGTCGGGGTTGTTCACCACCAGGTTGGCATCGCTGACAATTTCCGCTTCGCCATTGGTCAGTTCGCGCGCGCGCTCGGTATTGAGGTCGGCCACCATGGCGATCTCGATGGCGCGGCCGGCGCGGCGGGTGATTTCTTCCTGGTTGCGCTTGAGGACATTGAAGGTGCCCGAGCCGACGGTGCCGATGCCCAGCAGGCCTACTTTGATTGGTTTCATGTGTGCGGTTCTTGTAATGGTAAGGAATGAAATCAGGCGGCGCGGCCGTGGCGCCTGCGGTAGCCGTCGAGGAAACGGGCAATGCGCGTGATGGCGTCGCCAAGGTCGTCGACATTGGGCAGGAACACCACGCGGAAGTGGTCCGGCGTGGGGCAATTGAAACCGGTGCCCTGCACGATCAGCACGCGCTCCTCGGCCAACAGTTCGTAGGCGAATTGCTGGTCGTCGGCGATCGGGTACATTTTCGCATCCAGCTTCGGGAACATGTACAGCGCCGACTTCGGCTTGACGCAGGTGACGCCCGGGATATCGGTCAGCAGCTTGTGCGCAAGGTCGCGCTGGCGCGTCAGGCGTCCGCCCGGCGCCACCAGGTCGTCGATGCTCTGGTAGCCGCCCAAGGCAGTCTGGATGGCGTACTGCCCCGGCACGTTGGCGCACAGGCGCATCGACGACAGCATGTTCAGGCCCTCGATATAGTCGCGCGCATGCTTCTTTTCGCCCGACACCACCATCCAGCCGGAACGGAAGCCGCAGGAACGGTAATTCTTCGACAGGCCGTTGAAGGTAATGCACAGCACGTCGTCGGCCAGCGAGGCCAGCGAGGTGTGGGTATTGCCGTCGTACAGCACCTTGTCGTAGATTTCATCGGCAAAAATGATCAGCTGGTGCTGGCGCGCCACCTCGATGATCTGCTGCAGCACTTCCACCGGATACAGCGCGCCGGTGGGGTTGTTCGGGTTGATGACGACGATCGCCTTGGTGTTGCTGTTGATCTTCTTCTTGATGTCATCGATGTCCGGCGTCCAGTCGGCCTGCTCGTCGCAGACGTAATGCACCGGGGTGCCGCCGGACAGGCTCACAGCCGCCGTCCACAGCGGGTAATCCGGCGCCGGCACCAGCACCTGGTCGCCGCTATTGAGCAGCGCGTTGACCGCCATGACGATCAGTTCGGAAGCGCCGTTGCCCAGGTAGATATCGTCGATGGTGACGCCGGCGATTTTCTTTTCCTGAGTGTAGTGCATCACCGACTTGCGCGGCGCAAACAGGCCCTTGGAATCCGTGTAACCGGACGAATTGGCCATGTTGCGGATCATGTCCTGGACGATCTCGTCGGGCGCGTCGAAACCGAACGCGGCGAGGTTGCCGATGTTGAGCTTGATGATCTTTTGCCCGTCTTCTTCCATTTGCCGGGCTTTTTCCAGCACCGGGCCACGGATGTCGTAACAGACGTCGTCCAGTTTCTTCGATTTGCGAATCGGTTGCACAGCTACCATTCCTTGTGAATTCTGATGCTTGAATACCTGCTGTCGGCCCGCATCCTGACAAGACCGGCATCATCGCCATAATTGCAGCGAGTAAAACAACATCCATTGTGCCGAAAGCGCCTTTATTTATCAATGACAAGCGCAAAACACCTTGCCGGCGCGAAGCTGTTCCTCCCAGGGTGATTTGCGCAGCCTGGATGACCGCGCTACCCCTGTCGTTTGCGATGGGAACGGGTACAATGAGCGGTTTCTCCGAAAATTGCCGGAAAGGCAATCGCCCCCTCTTCCACGCGGGCGCCTGTCCTCCGCACGCCGACCATGAAACTCCACGACTCCGACACCCGGCAATACCAGACCGTGACCGCTTACGACGACCACGGCGTGGAAATCAATGCCGTCTATTTTCGCCACAGCCTGTTCGTGATGCCGGAATCCGAGCCGCAAGCCTGGCCGGTGGCGTCTTTCGAAGCGCTTGAGGCCGAACATTTTCGCACCATCGATGCCGCCGCGCCGGATGTGGTCATCCTCGGCACCGGCCGTCGCCAGCGCTTCGTCCATCCGAAACTGGTGGCCGCCCTGAGCGCGCGCCGTGTCGGCGTGGAATCGATGGATAACCAGGCAGCCTGCCGCACCTACAACATCCTCATGGCGGAAGGCCGCCGCGTGGCGCTGGCACTGATCATCGAAGAGTCGGCAGCGCCGGCACAGTGACGCCTGCCGATCAGGCAATTGTCACACTTGAAAGCGGGAAAACCACCCCCATATCTGCGCGGACAAACCCATCCCGCCCGCGCGGGCCCAGAACCCTTCCAGGAGAGCCCTGTGGCAGCAAGCCCATCCGCCCTGAACCTGCACGTTCCCGAATTTTCCGCGGCCATGACCAGCGAAAAAACTTTCACGCTGTCGGATTACCGCGGCAAGAACCTGGTACTGTTTTTCTATCCCAAAGATAACACGCCCGGCTGCACCACCGAAAGCATGCGTTTTCGCGACCTGCACCCCGACTTCCAGGCTGCCAACACGGAAATTTTCGGCATCAGCCGCGACAGCCTGCGCTCGCACGAAAATTTCAAGGGCAAGCTGGAAATGCCCTTCGAACTGATTTCCGATCCCGATGAAACGGTCTGCCAGACGTTCAACGTCATGAAGCAGAAAATGATGTATGGCAAATTGGTACGCGGTATCGAGCGCAGCACATTTGTGATTGACGGCAGCGGCAAATTGGTGAAAGAATGGCGTGGAGTGAAAGTCCCCGGACACGTGGACGAAGTGCTGGAATACGTCAGGTCGCTCGCCGGATCGAACCCAACCTGACGCAGCCATACCGAACAGCAGTCTGAGTTGCCCAGTCTGAGTTGCCAAATCGTTGAAAATTAAAAATTTTTCTTTTTGCAGAAGCCGTTCCTCGCGCTGGCGCAAGCCAACCGGAACGGCTTTTTTGTTTCGTCTTTCCCCAACGCTTTAAGTGAGGTCTTGATGCCCCTGCCCAAAATGCCGGCCAAACCCGCAACCCTGTTGTCTCCCAAGGAATATCCCAAGCTGGAAAAAGGCAAGCCGGCACAGCCCCTGGCACTGGTGGAAACCCGGCCCGCAGCGCCGGCAGCCCCTGCCAAACCCGTGAAAGCCCGCAGCAAGACCCCCCCTCCGGTCGAAGCACCGCGCACCGAATCCGCACGGAAAGCCGTCGACACCCGCATCAAGTCCGCCGCCAGCCGCAGCGGCGACAAGCTCGGCGTGACCAAGTTGTTCGTGCTGGACACCAACGTCCTCATGCATGACCCGACCTCGCTGTTCCGCTTCGAAGAGCACGACGTCTACTTGCCGATGGTGACCCTGGAAGAGCTCGACAACCACAAGAAGGGCATGTCCGAAGTGGCTCGCAATGCGCGCCAGGTGTCGCGCTACCTGGACGACCTCGTCAGCGGCACCAGCGAACTCGATATCGAAAACGGCCTGCCCTTGTCCAAGCTGGGCAATAAGGATGCCGGCGGCCGTCTGTTCTTCCAGACCAAGCTGCAAAAAGGCGTGCTGCCTGAAGGCCTGCCGATGGGCAAGGGCGACAACGAGATCCTTGCCGTCATCCGCGCGCTGGAAACCGAATTCCCCGGTCGCCCCATCGTGCTGGTGTCCAAGGACATCAACATGCGCATCAAGGCGCGCGCCCTGGGACTGCCGGCCGAGGAATACTTCAACGACCACGTGCTGGAAGACACCGACCTGCTGTATTCCGGCGTCATGCAGCTGCCGGACGATTTCTGGGACCGGCACGGCAAGGGCATGGAATCCTGGCAGGAGAACAAGAACGGCGCCAACGCCATGTTCTACCGCCTGACCGGGCCGCTGGTGCCTGCCATGCTGGTCAACCAGTTCGTTTATCTCGAACCGAAGAATGGCGAAGCGTCCTTCTATGGTCAGGTCAGGCAAATCAACGGCAAGACTGCGGTGATCCAGACCCTGCGCGACTACAGCCACGCCAAGAACAATGTCTGGGGCATCACCGCGCGCAACCGCGAGCAGAACTTCGCACTCAATATCCTGATGAATCCGGAGTGCGACTTCGTCACCCTGCTGGGCCAGGCCGGCACCGGCAAGACCCTGCTGGCGCTGGCCGCGGGCCTGGCGCAGGTGCTGGAAACCAAGCTCTACAACGAGATCATCGTCACCCGCGTCACCGTGCCGGTGGGCGAAGACATCGGTTTCCTGCCGGGCACCGAGGAAGAAAAGATGTCGCCGTGGATGGGCGCCTTCGACGACAACCTCGAAGTGCTCAACAAGTCCGATTCCGACGCCGGCGAATGGGGGCGCGCGGCGACGCAGGACCTGATCCGCTCGCGCATCAAGATCAAGTCGCTCAACTTCATGCGGGGACGCACCTTCGTCAACAAGTTCCTGATCATCGACGAAGCGCAGAACCTCACGCCCAAGCAGATGAAGACGCTGGTCACGCGCGCCGGCCCCGGCACCAAGATTATTTGCCTGGGCAATATCGCGCAGATCGACACGCCCTACCTGACCGAAGGCTCCAGCGGCCTGACCTACGTGGTGGACCGCTTCAAGGGTTGGCAGCACGGCGGCCACATCACCCTGGCGCGCGGCGAGCGCTCGCGCCTGGCAGATTACGCCAGCGACGTGCTATAGATGCGCGGCGCCCGCACGGGCGCGGCGGCACAAAAAAGCCTGCTCCATGAGCAGGCTTTTTTTACGGCTTTGCGCCGGCTTGCTGCACTCCCGTGCTACAGGATCATCGAGCCAAGCCACCAGGCAATTGCCGCCATGAAGGCCGACGCCGGAATAGTGAAGATCCAGGCCCAGACGATATTGCCGGCCACGCCCCAGCGTACTGCCGACGTGCGCCGCGCCGAACCGACGCCGACGATGGCGCCGGTGATGGTATGGGTGGTGGACACCGGGATGCCCAGCGCCGTCGCCAGGAACAGCGTGATGGCGCCGCCGGTCTCGGCGCAGAAGCCGCCGACCGGCTTGAGCTTGGTGATTTTCTGCCCCATGGTCTTGACGATGCGCCAGCCGCCGAACAGGGTACCCAGGCCGATAGCGAGGTAGCAGCTGACGATCACCCACATCGGCAGCGGATCGCTGGCCGCACTCGCGCCGGAAGCGATCAGCAGCATCCAGATGATGCCCATGGTCTTCTGCGCATCATTGCCGCCGTGCCCCAGGCTATACATCGAAGCCGACACCAGCTGCATGCGGCGGAACCACTTGTCCACCTTGCCTGGCGTGGTGCGCACAAACAGCCACGACACCACGATCATCATGATCGTGCCGAACAAAAAGCCCAGCAACGGCGACAGCACGATAAAGGCAACGGTCTTGATGAGGCCCGCGGTGACCAGCGAACCAGTGCCCGCCTTGGCCACGGCGGCGCCGACCAGGCCGCCGATCAGGGCATGCGAGGAAGACGACGGGATGCCGTAATACCAGGTGATTGCATTCCAGGCGATGGCGCCGACCAGCGCGCCAAATACCACGTAATGGTCGATTACCGACGGATCGATGGTGCCCTTGCCGATGGTCGTCGCCACGCTCAGGTGGAATACGAAGATGGCGATGAAATTGAAAAATGCCGCCATCATGACTGCCTGATGCGGCTTGAGCACGCCAGTGGACACCACCGTGGCAATTGCATTGGCGGCGTCGTGAAAGCCGTTCATGAAATCGAACAGCAGGGCCAGCAGGATCAGAAAGCCCAGTACGTAAATGCTGAATTGAAGATTTTCCATCAATGCCTGAGCCTCACGCGTTTTCGACGACGATGGACTCGAGGAGGTTGGCGACGTCCGCGCAACGGTCGGTGACCGTCTCGAGGATTTCGTAAATCGCCTTGTACTTGATCAGGTTGCGCACGTCCGGCTCCTCGCGGAACAGCTTGGACATGGCAGCGCGCATGACATGGTCTGCCACGGCTTCCAGGCGGTCGATCTCGGAGCAGATTTCGAGGATCTGGCGCGAATTGTCCATGTTGTGCAGCAGCGCCACGCCCTGCTGGACTTTCTGCGCGCAGTCCAGGCACAGCTCGGCCAGGCGCTTGGCTTCCGGTGTGGTATTGGTGATGTCGTACAGCGACACGGTCTGGGCGCCGTCTTCCAGCAGGTCGAGGATGTCGTCCATGCGCACGATCAGGCGATGGATGTCGTCGCGGTCCAGCGGCGTGATGAAGGTCTTGTGCAGCATGTCGATGGTGGTATAGGTCACCTTGTCGGCCTGCTTCTCTATGCTTTCGATCGCGTGCACGCGGCTTTCCAGATTGTCGAAATCGGTCATCATCGCCAGCATCTCGGTGGCGCCCTTGACGCACAGCTCGGCGTGCTGGTTGAAGTAATCGAAGAATTTGCCCTCTTTGGGCATCAATCGTCCAAACATGCTTACATCCTCATTTTTAGTAATTTTTTATGAATCGTCGGCTGCTGTTGTCTTTGCCAGTCGCTACTCGTTATCGCTGAATGCCGATCCTCCACCGGCGTAATTGTCGAACTTGGTGTACTGGCCAAGGAAGGTCATGCGCACCGTGCCGATCGGGCCGTTACGCTGCTTGCCGATGATGATCTCGGCAGTGCCCTTTTCGGGCGTGTCGGGGTTGTAGACTTCGTCGCGATAGATGAACAGGATCACGTCGGCGTCCTGCTCGATGGCGCCGGATTCGCGCAGGTCCGACATCACCGGGCGCTTGTTGGGGCGCTGTTCCAGCGAGCGGTTCAGCTGCGACAGCGCGATCAGCGGGCAATTCAGTTCCTTGGCCAGGCCTTTCAGGCTACGCGAGATTTCCGAAATTTCAGTGGCGCGGTTCTCGCCGGCGCTGCTGCTGCCCGACATCAGCTGCAGGTAATCGACGATGATCAGGCCGAGCCGGCCGCACTGGCGCGACAAGCGGCGCGCACGTGCGCGCAGTTCGATCGGGTTGAGTGCCGGCGTCTCGTCGATAAAGATCTGCGCATCGTTCATCTTCTGGATGGCATTGGTCAGACGCGGCCAGTCTTCATCGATCAGGCGCCCGGTGCGCAGGCGGTGCTGGTCGAGGCGGCCGATGGAGCCCAGCATACGCATGGCCAGCTGCGTGCCGCCCATTTCCATGGAAAAGATTGCAACCGGCAAGCCGCTGTCGATGGCGACGTTTTCACCAATGTTGACGGAAAATGCCGTCTTGCCCATCGACGGGCGGCCGGCGACGATGATCAGGTCGCCCGGCTGCAGGCCGGAAGTCATGCGGTCGAGGTCGATCAGGCCGGTCGGCACGCCGGTGACGTCGCTGGTGTTGTCGCGGTTGTACAGTTCGTCAATGCGCTCGACCACCTGCGTCAGCAGCGGCTGGATCTCCAGCCAGCCCTGGGCGCCGCGCGCGCCCTCTTCGGCAATGGCGAAAATCTTCGACTCCGCCTCGTCCAGCATCTGCTTGACTTCCTTGCCCTGCGGGTTGAACGCCTGCGTGGCGATCTCGTCGGACACGGTAATCAGCTTGCGCAGCACGCCGCGGTCGCGCACGATTTCGGCATAGCGGCGGATATTCGCCGCCGAGGGCGTATTCTGCGCCAGCGCATTCAGATACGACAGGCCACCGACTTCCTCGGCCTTGCCGCTGGTGGCCAGCGCTTCATGGACGGTAATAACGTCGGCCGGCCGTGCGCTGCTGACCAGCCTGGTGATGTGCTGAAAGATGACGCGATGGTCGTAGCGGTAGAAATCGTCCTGACTGACGATATCGGCGATGCGGTCATAGGCCCCGTTATCCAGCAGCAGACCGCCGAGAACGGATTGCTCTGCTTCGATGGAATGGGGCGGTACACGGAGGGCTTCGAGTTGCGGATCAGCGCGGTTATTCATGGCGCAGATTATACCTGTTCGCCTGTCGCGCCAACCCGGTTACCGCCGGAAAAATTACAATTCGACGACAAAGTTAATTTCATGACAACATCAATGCAGACGACCGCCGGATGATGCGTGGCGGTCGCGTGCGGCGAAATTATAATCAGGTCAACAAAACCTGACGCAGGCGCGGGCGGGCGGCACCTGCCGCCGCCCTTCTCGACATTACTTCTTGAGCAGCGGGCACTCGCTCCTGTCGAGCGGCGTGAACGCCTGGTCGGCGGGGATCACGCGACGCACGTGGTAGTAATCCCAGGGATACTTCGATTCCGACGGCGCCTTTACCTGCATCAGGTACATGTCATGCACCATGCGGCCGTCGGCGCGCAGCTTGCCGTTGCGGGCGAAGAAATCCTTCACCGGCAATTCGCGCATCTTCGCCATCACGGCCTGCGCCTCGTCGGTGCCGGCGGCCTGGATCGCCTTGAAGTAATGCATCATTGACGAATACACGCCTGCCTGCACCATGGTCGGCATCTTCTTGTGACGCTCGAAGAAGCGCTTCGACCAGGCGCGCGTCTCGCTGTCCATGTCCCAGTAAAAGCCTTCGGTCAGGTACAGGCCCTGCGCCGTGTCCAGGCCGAGGCCGTGCACGTCGGTGATGAACATCAGCAGCGACGCCAGCTTCTGCTTTTTGGTGATGCCGAATTCGCGCGCCTGCTTGATGGCGTTGGTCAGGTCGCTGCCGGCATTGGCCAGGCCGATGGCCTTGGCGCCTGAACCTTGCGCCGAGACCAGGAACGAGGAAAAGTCCGACGCTGCCAGCGGGTGGCGCACGTTGCCCAGCACCTTGCCGCCATTGGCCTTGACGACGTTGGAGGTTTCGGCTTCGAGCGAATGGCCGAAGGCATAGTCGGCCGTGATGAAGAACCAGCTGTCGTTGCCTTCCTTGACCATGGCGTTGCCGGTGCCGTTGGCCAGCGCATAGGTATCGTAGGCCCAGTGAATGCCGGTCGGCGAACAGTTCTTGCCGGTCAGCGCCGTGCTGCCGGCGCCGGAATTGATGGTGATGCGGTTCTTGTCGCGCGCCACCTGCTGCACCGCCAGGCCCACCGAGGAGGTCACCAGGTCGGCGATCATGTCTACCTTGTCGCTGTCGAACCATTCGCGCGCCTTGGAAGCGGCGATGTCGGGCTTGTTCAAATGGTCGACGTAGACCAGCTCGACGGGCTTGCCGAGCAGCTTGCCGCCGATATCCTCGACCGCCATCTTTGCCGCGACCACGCTGCCCTGGCCTGACAGGGCCGAATACAGCCCGGACATGTCGGTCATGACACCCACCTTGACCACGCCGTCGGAAATCTTGTCGCTGGCGCGTGCCGGTTGCATGGCTACCGTGCCCAGGGCGGCGCACAGCAGCGATGCGAGTACTGTCTTTTTCATTACCTGTCTCCTAGTCTTTGATATGGGTACTGCCTGTTGTTGCCGGAACTCCCCCGTAGTTGTTGTTGTCGGGGCTGCGTCCGGCTATTTCTCCAGTTTCCTGGCGTATTCCCGCAGCAGGAATTTCTGCACCTTGCCGGTGGAAGTCTTGGGCAAGGCGCCGAACACCACCGCCTTGGGCGCCTTGAAGTGCGCCATGTTCTGGCGGCAGAAGCTGATGATGTCGCTTTCGCTGGTCTCGGCGTCGGCGCGCAGGGTGACGAAAGCGCACGGCGTCTCGCCCCACTTTTCGTCGGGCCTGGCCACCACGGCCGCCTCGAGCACCGCCGGATGCCGGTACAGCACATCCTCGACCTCGATCGTGGAAATATTTTCACCGCCGGAAATCACGATATCCTTGAGCCGGTCCTTGATCTGCAGGTAACCGTTCGGATGCAGCACGCCCAGGTCGCCGGTATGGAACCAGCCGCCGGCAAACGCTTCGGCGGTGGCTTCGGGATTCTTCAGGTAGCCCTTCATCACCGCATTGCCACGCATGAAGACTTCACCGATGGTCTGGCCATCGCGCGGGCAGGGCTGCATCGTCTCGGGATCGGCCACCATCAGGTCTTCCTGGATGTGGTAGCACACGCCCTGCTGCGCCTTGATCTTGGCACGTTCCTGCGCCGGCAAGGGATCCCATTCGCGGTTCCAGGCGCAGCTCACGGTCGGCCCGTACACTTCGGTCAGGCCATACACCTGTGTGACGTTCATGCCCAGCGCTTCCAGGCCTTCGATGATGGCCGCCGGCGGCGCGGCGCCGCCAGTGGTGCACTGGATGACGCGATCGCTCACGCGTACCTTGACCTCTTCCGGCGCGTTGATCATGGCATTGAGCACGATGGGTGCGGCGGAAAAATGGGTCACACCATGGTCGCGGATGGCGGCAAAAATCCCCGTCGCATCCACCCGGCGCAGGCAGACATGGACGCCGGCCACCGCCGCGATGGTCCACGGGAAGCACCAGCCATTGCAGTGGAACATGGGCAGCGTCCACAGGTAGACCGGGTGCGCCTGCATGTTCCAGGCCAGCACGTTGCCGACCGCGTTCAGGTAGGCGCCGCGATGGTGGTACACCACGCCCTTCGGATTGCCGGTGGTGCCGGAGGTGTAGCTGAGGGTGATCGCCTGCCACTCGTCCGCCGGCAGCTGCCAGGCAAAGTCCGGGTCGCCGGTTTCGAGCAGGGCTTCGTAATCCATCTGGCCCAGCAGCGTGCCGCCTTCATGCGCCGGGTCGTCGATGTCGATGACAATGATCTTGTGCGAAAGCAGCGCCAGCGCCTTGGCAATCACCGGCGAAAACTCGCGGTCGGTGATCAGCACCTTCGCCTCGCCGTGGCCCAGCATGAATGCCAGCGTTTCCGCATCCAGCCGCACGTTCAGGGTATTGAGTACGGCGCCCAGCATGGGCACGCCGAAATGCGCTTCCATCATCGCCGTGATGTTGGGGGCCATGATGGCGACGGTGTCGCCATGGCCGACGCCCAGCTTCTGCAGCGCCGAGGCCAGGCGGCGGCAACGCGCATAGGTTTCGCGCCAGGTGAAGCGGCGCACGCCATCCACGACCGAGGGGTAACCCGGGTAGACCTGGGCCGCGCGGCGCAGGAAGGACAGTGGCGACAGCGCCACGTGATTGGCCGGATTGCGCTCCAGGCCCAGTTCGAACGGATTGGTAGCTTCGCGCTGCATCCTCGTCTCCTTGTGGTTATCGTTGCACCGGGACAGGTGCGATTTAACAGCAGATTACCGGACAGCCGCGCGGGAAAATATCGGAAGTGTCCAAAGATTTCGTAGGAAGTGGACATGCAGTTTTGACGGAATTTTCCTACACAGCAGATTTCCCGCATGACGCCACAAAATGCTGCGCTTGCAGAAGAACCCGCTACAACATCTCCAGCACCAGTGTCGTGCTCTCTGCCTGGCACACCACCTTGCCCTCTTTGGTTACGCAAGTGTCGTACAGGTTGACGATCTTCTTGTCCGGCCTGATCCGGACGACTTTCACCGTTGCGGTAATTTCTTCTCCGACATAAGCCGGGTTGGGGAAATGCAGCTTTTGCTTCATCCAGTTGGTGCCCCTGCCAGGCAGCTCGGTACCCAGCAAATAGGAGAACATGCCGCTCAGCAGCGGTCCGGGCACGATGCAATCGCGAAAGCCCGCTTTCCTTGCCCAGACCGGATCCAGCATCAGCGGATTGTGGTCGCCGGTCAGGCTGGCATACTCTTCCAGATCGTCGCGGGTGAAGGTGCGCACGGTGGTGGCTTTATCGCCGAGGCGGATCGGGCCCAGTGTTTCCCCTTCGGAGCGGTATTGCGGAATCATCGCGGCATCGATGCCGGGAAAGCCGCCGCCCCATCCCGGCAGACAGACCATCACTTCACCCGCCAGACCCCGATCGAAAGGCGCCGCATAAGGCAGGTGGACCGTGGCCCTGAACCTGGCCTGCATGCCTTGCAGCGCCAGCAGTTCCAGCTCGCAGGTGATTTCATCGCCGACAAATACCGGGCCGGGAAACATCATGTCGATTCCTGTTTGCAGCATTCCCGGGCCGGGCAAAAGGGTCGACAGCATGCGGCAAATCGTACTGTAGAGGTGCATTCCATGCGCGAGCGTTTTGCCGAAGCGCATGGATTTGCAGAATTCGGGGTCGACATGGGTTGGATTGTCGTCGCGGCTCAGACGGGCGAAGCGGTCGTAATCGCTTTGCGTGAACACCCGCTTCATTACCACCTTCCGGCCGACTTCCAGATCGAGCTGGTATGGCTCTTTGCTGACCAGCTTGACTTTCATATCCATTTGACAGATCTCCGATTTTTTAATTGGTGGCAGCTTGATCGCGTTGTGCGAAATACTGCTTGAGCGCCTTGCGGTCGAGCTTGCCGACTGCGGTGAGCGGGATCGCGCTTTCGATGACAACCATTTTCGGCACCTTGTAGGCGGCCAGCATTTCCTTGCAATGCGCGCGCAGCTCCGCCTCGGTGACTACCATGCCAGGGTTGAGCATCACCATCGACATCGGCACTTCACCCCATTTCCGCTCCGGGATGCCGGCGCAGATGGCGGCGGCCACCGCCGGATGGGTGCGCAGCGCATTCTCTATTTCTTCCGGCGAGACGTTTTCGCCGCCGGTGATGAACATGTTGTCGGCGCGGCCGACGATAGCCACCAGCCCGGCATCGTCGCAGACGGCCATGTCGCCGGTATAGATCCAGCCGTCATGGTCGATTGCTTTGGTGGTGCGCTCGGGATCGTTCAGGTAGCCGTCAAAGTTGTGAAAGCTGCGCAGGCACAGCACGCCAATCTTGCCGGGTGGCAGAGACTCGTTGCGGTCTTCCTCGGCGACGATCTTGTAGTCGCAGCAGAAGAATGGCGTGCCGACCTTGCGCGAATTGGCCTTGATATGTTCCATGCCGGGTTCGCGCGGCAAGAACATGAAATTCGACGGACCGGCCTCGGTCAGCCCGTACGCCTGCACCGTCGGAATATTTCTGTCCCAGAATGGCTGCATGGTCTCGTCGGCGCAGGGCGCGGCTGCCGTCATGATGGTTTGCACGCCGGACCAGTCGGTTTGCCGGAACTTCGGATGCGCGCTGAGCATCTGCAGCATCGCTTCGACCACGCCCAGGTGCGTGATTTGTCCGGTATCGACCAGGTCGAGCACCAGCCCGGCATCGAACTGGCGCAGCGGGATCGCCAGGCTGTTGCGCATGAACATGCTGAAAAAAATGTTCCAGCCACCGACATGGAAGAACGGGAACAGCACGGCTTCCTGGCTGCGCCCGGTGCCGGCGGACTGCAGCATCAGTTCGAAGGCATTCCACACCATTTGCCGGTGCGGCACGATGCACACCTTGGGCACCGCGGTGGTACCGCCGGTATGGATGTAGAGGAAGGGATCGTTCAACGCCACCGGCACCGTGACATCGCGCGCTTGCGTGGCCAGGATCGCATTGTAAGCATCGGCATCGTCGCCGAACCGGATCATCGCCGGCTGTGGCGCCGGCAAGACGCTGTCGTCAGCCAACGCGGCGAACATGTCTTCGATGAACACTGCTTTAGGCAATTCGCGTTGCATCAAATCCCGTAATTCAGGCTTTTGCAAACGATAGGAGAGCGGGCAAAGAATCGCACCGATTTTGCCGCACGCAAAAAACAAATCGATGCACTCCATGCGGTTACGCGAGATCAGGGCGATGCGGTCACCCTTGCGGACGCCCAGCGCATCGACCAGCCAGGTTGCCACCCGGCTGGCGCGGCCGTCCACCTGGCTATAGGTGTAACGGTCGCCGGTATGCGGATCGTAGATGCATTCCAGGTTCGGTAGCAGCAGGGCTTTTTTGCCGGAGTAATCGCCGACCCAGTGCATCGGCAGATCGTCGTAATTGCGAGGGGGCGTCATGGCTTCTCCGATTCATTTTGAATTCTGCAGATCGGCTGGAAGCGAAGGGCTAGTATTGGTGTTGCGCCCTGTCTGATGGCCGGTCTATTGGGATAGCCGTAAGGATAGAAAAGGCAAAGGGCAAAAAGAATCGGAAACTTCTAGAGTTCTTGTCGGAAATATTGCTTTGTGGATGTAGGAATATTCCTTCAGTGAAAGAAATACACCCCTTGAAAGACTCCATCAGGAAAGGAAGGCGCGCTGCTCCCTTGCAAACAGCATTGGCGCGTGCGTTGTGCAATGCCGATCCGGTCTGCATCAACGTCAAGGATGAAGGCGGAGTAAAAGAACTTGCAAACCTGGGACGGCCTGTTCGTCAAAAGCAAGAACCGCAGGCTCCCGGCATTACCGTGAAACGCCTTTGAGGTAAGGTCAATCGCTCAATCCATGCTGGATGGCGTAATGGATCAACTCGGCATTGTTTCCCATGTTCATTTTCTCCAGCACCCGCGTGCGGTAGGTGCTGACCGTCTTCACCGAGATCGCCATCGCCTCGGCAATGTCGGTCAGCGACTTGCCCTGGATGATCTGCTCGAAAATCTGGAATTCGCGTGCCGACAGCGCATGGTGCCGGGGCGCGTCGCGGTCGCCGTCGAGCTCGAACAGCAGTTTTTCCAGCAGGCCGGCAGTGGCGTAGCGGCCGCCGGCGGCCACCTTGCGGATCGCCGCGATCAGTTCCTCCGATTCGCTGTCCTTGGTCAGATAGCCGGCCGCGCCAGCCTTGAGCGCGCGCACGGCATACTGCTCTTCCGGATACATCGACAGGATCAGGATCGGCAGCCGGGGCTGCTCCTGCTTCATCTGGCGCACGATTTCGAGGCCGCTCTTGTGCGGCATGTTAATGTCGAGCAGCACCACGTCCCACTTCTGCTCGCGCAGGCGTGCAATCGCGTCGAAACCGTCGCAGGCTTCGCCGGCGACGACAATATCCGGACTCTCCTCGATGAGGCGCTTGATGCCTGCCCGGAAAATCTTGTGGTCATCCGCTACCAGTACCCTGATCATGCTTCCTCCTTGCGCGCCGCCAGCGGCAGGCGCAGCAGCACCCGCGTGCCCTGCCCGCGCGCGCTGTCCACTTCCAGCATGGCGCCCACCTGGCGCGCCCGCTCGACCATGCCGATCAGGCCGTAAGACTTGCCTTCTTCGGCAGCGGCGGGGTCGAATCCCTCGCCATTATCCTGCACCGACAGCAGCAGCGTGCCATCCACTTCGCCGGCATCGATGTCCACCCGGGTGGCTTGCGCATGGCGGGCAATGTTGGTAAGCGACTCCTGGAAGATGCGGAAAACCGCGGTGGCAACAGCGTCGTCAAGATCCACCGGCACGCCCTGCAGCGTCACGCGGCAATCGATGCCCATGCGCTCGCGGAATTTTTCCGCTTCCCAGGCAATCGCCTCCAGCAAGCCCAGGTTGTCCAGCACGCCCGGGCGCAGTTCCGACGAGATCTTGCGCACCGTGTCGATGGCATCGCGCACCAGCGCCACCATGGTTTCGATGCGCTCGGCCATGCGCGCCTCGGCGGCATGCTTCTTCAGCCAGCCGATGTCCATTTTCAGCGCGGTCAGCGTGCCTCCGAGCACGTCGTGCAGTTCGCGCGACAGCGCGGTGCGCTGCTCCTCGCGCACCGTCAGCAAGTGCTGGGACAGTTCGCGCAGGCGCGCTTCCGAGCGCGCCAGCTGTTCTTCGCGCAGGCGCGCCTCGGTGACATCGATGCCGACGCCGATCACCGCCGGCCGGCCGCGATACTGGAAGCGCGTGCCCTGCACCTCGATATCGACCACGCGGCCTTCCCGGTGCATGCCCCTGAAATTGTAAAAGATGCTGGAGACTTCGCCGGAAATGCGCCTGCCGATGTTGCCGACCACCGTGTCGCGGTCTTCCGGCGTGATGAAATCGGCCACCGGCTGCCCCGCCATTTCCTGCTGCGTGCGGCCGAACATCGTCGCCCAGAGCGGATTCACGTACTGGAACAGGTCATCCTGGATGATGTACAGGCCGACCAGGGATTGCTCCACCAGGCCGCGGAAGGGAATTTCCGGCTCCTGCTCCGGCCTGGCGTTGTCGGCGATGTCGTCATACACGCCAACCATGCCGATGATGTTATTGGCAATGTCGCGCAGCGGCGAGGTCGACAGGCTGACCCGAACCTCCTGGCCGGCCTTGGTGACGCGTTCGAGCTCGATGTCGCGCAGGTAGTCGCCCGACACCGCGCGCCGGTGCAGCGCGCGGCTGCTTTCCTCGCCCTCCGCCGGCACGTGCGGCAGCGGCTTGCCCACCACTTCGTCCTCGCGCCAGCCGAAAATGCGCTCGGCGGCATGGTTCCACAATTTCACGCGACGCTGCAGGTCGAGAGCGACAAAGGCTACTGGCGCGTCGCGCACCAGCGAGCGCAGCATCTCGTTTTCCTCGCGCAGGTTCCTCAGCTCCTCCTCGGGGCTTTGTCCTGGAGGGGTGGCGGCGCCGGCGGGCGGCGGTGTTGAAAGCGGCATGGCGAATTCGGCATTTCTGTAATGCCACCACGATAACCAAAAGCCGCGGCGCCGTCCATGCCGGCATGGCATGCAACCACTCAGGGCGTAAAAAAAGCCGGGCGAACCCGGCTTTTTCGAACTGGCTGACGGCTGTGCCGATCAGGCGGCTTCGCCCACCACGGCGACGATGATGTCCACCACGACGTCGGTATGCAGGGCCACGGCCACCGGGTGTTCGCCGGTCACCTTCAGCTGGCCATTGGGCATGCGGATCTGTGCCTTCTCGACCGCGAAGCCTTGCTTGCCCAGCGCTTCGGCGATGTCGTGATTGGTGACGGAACCGAACAGGCGGCCATCGACGCCTGCCTTCTGCGCCACTTGCACGGTCAGGCCGGCGAGCTTTTCGCCTTGCGCCTGCGCTGCTGCCAGCTTCTCGGCGGCAGCCTTTTCCAGCTCGACGCGCTTCGCTTCGAATTCGGCGATCGCGGTGTCCGTGGCGCGACGCGCCTTGCGCTGCGGGATCAGGAAATTGCGAGCGTAACCATCCTTGACGCGGACGATTTCACCGAGGTTACCCAGATTGACGACTTTCTCCAACAAAATGACTTGCATGTTTTTTCTCCTGGTTCTGGTCGTCGATTAGGCGTTGTGCAGATCGGTGTACGGCAGCAAGGCGAGGTAGCGTGCGCGCTTGATCGCGGTGTCCACCTGGCGCTGGTAGTGCGCGCGGGTGCCGGTCAGGCGTGCCGGCATGATCTTGCCGTTGTCCTGGACGAAGTCCTTCAGGGTGTCCACATCCTTGTAATCCACCTGTTCCACGCCGGCGGCAGTGAAGCGGCAGAATTTCTTGCGCTTGAACAGCGGGTTCTGCTGTTTGCGCTTTTCTTTCATCTTATTCTTGTCGAATTTTTTTCCGAATGCCATTTTTGGCTCCTATCCATTTATCGGCGACCGCGTGCGGCCTGGCCGAGAATATCTAAACTATGTCTGTAATGTGAAACACGAGCGCCCTGCTGTTGCGGTTCTTGCGCGCCATGAAACCGGAAAACCGGTACGCGACGCCCAATTCAGCCTGGTTGAACCTTCCCGAAATTTCGCCCGCAGCAAGCGCGGCAATTTCGAATTCGACCAGTCTTGCAACACCCGCTTCGACCTGTTCTGATGCATGCAGCAACCTGCCGCCGCATACCGGGATGCCTGCCGGCGTATAACGCATCGCGTCACGCTCGGCTATGCATGCCTCCAGTTCGAACCGGTTCACGCTCCTGTCGTGTCTTTACGCGGCTGCCGCTTCGCTGCGATGGCTCTTGGCGGCGTCTTCCTTCTGCACGGCCTTCATCATCGGCGACGGCGCGGTTTCGGCCTTCTTCATCTTGACGGTGAGGTGGCGCAGCACGGCGTCGTTGAACTTGAAGCCGGTTTCGATTTCAGCCAGGGTTTCGGCGTCGCACTCGATGTTCAGGCAGACATAGTGCGCCTTGGCAAGCTTGTCGATCATGTAAGCGAGTTGGCGGCGGCCCCAGTCTTCCACGCGGTGGATCTGGCCGCCGCGGGTGGTGACGATGCCCTTGTAGCGCTCGATCATTGCGGGCACTTGCTCGCTTTGATCCGGGTGCACGATAAATACGATTTCATAATGACGCATGTAATCTCCTTTTGGACGGATTGACGAATCGCCCACCCCGGCGTCAAGACGAGTGTGGGAAGAGGAAAACCCAAGATTTTGCACTGATTTCAAGGAAAATTCAAGTTATGACTGCGTTTGCGCCAAAATTCCTCCGCAAACAGGCCTTTACGCAGCCGGCCCCGCGCCGCTGCCAGCCCGCTGCCAGCCCGCTGCCTGCGGCCAGGTGGCCATTTAGGGCTTGCATTCACGGCATTACTGTATAAAAATACAGACTGTTCATCCGCACAGGATGCCAACCCGACAGCTTACGGATGCGCCATGCTGAAACTGACCGCTCGCCAGCAACAAATTCTCGACCTGATCCGCGAAGCCATCGAAAATACCGGCTTCCCCCCGACACGTGCGGAGATCGCCGCGGAACTGGGCTTTCGCTCGGCCAACGCCGCCGAAGAGCACTTGCAGGCACTGGCGCGCAAGGGCGCCATTGAAATTTCCCCGGGCACCTCGCGCGGCATCCGCCTGCGTGACACCGGCACCGCCGGCAGCCGCGTGCGTGGCGCGCAACTCGCCCTGCCGCACCCGGCACTGATGCAACTGAGTTTGCCACTGGTGGGGCGCGTCGCCGCCGGTTCGCCCATCCTGGCGCAGGAACATGTCGAAAGCACCTATCACGTTGATCCGGCGCTGTTTTCCGCGCAGCCGGATTACCTGCTCAAGGTGCGCGGCATGTCCATGCGCGACGCCGGCATCCTCGAGGGCGACCTGCTTGCAGTGAAAAAATCCACCAGCGCGCGCAATGGCCAGATCGTCGTGGCGCGCCTGGGCGAAGACGTGACCGTCAAGCGCTACCGCAAGACTGGCGCCGTGGTCGAACTGCTCCCGGAAAACCCGGATTTCCAGCCGATCCGCGTCCATCCCGGCGATGAGGATTTTGTCCTGGAAGGCCTGGCGGTCGGTCTGCTGCGCAGCTGGAGCTGAATTTGCCGGAATGCGGGACGCCGCAGGAACCATTGACGCAATTCAATGGTCTCAGTTGCAAGCGGCGCTGCAGTTCCGGCGCCCCCCTGGTTTGACAGGTTTGCGTGCCGTTCTGGTCAGACAATCGTTTCACGCCCCCTCTCACTTTGCGGGGAACGGTTGCGGGTTCCCCTGCGGGAATCCAGACCGGGGCGGCATATTTTTATCTCCCGCCCCTCTTTTTTACTTCCCTTTCTCTTGCTTGCTATTCGCTTGCGCCAGCAGCAACATCTGCCGCGCCATGCCGCGCAGGATATTGACTTCCTCAGTTTCCAGGCCGCTGCGGGCAAACATGCGCTTCAGGCGCGGCATCAGTTTTTTCGGCGTGTCCGGGTTGAGGAAATCGATCGCCACCAGCGCCTGTTCGAGATGCGCGTACATGCCTTCGACCTGCGCCAGGCTGGCGGCATCGCCGCGGAAACCGATGACGCTGTCGGCCAGACGGCCTTCAGTAAATGCCATGCGGCATTCATAAGCCAGCACTTGCACGGCCTGCGCAAGGTTCAGCGAAGAATAGGCGGGATTGGCCGGAATGTTGATCAGCGCATTGCAGCGCGCTACTGCCTCGTTGGGCAAGCCAAAGCGCTCATTGCCGAACAGTAGCGCCGCCTGCATGGGGCCTGCGGCAGTACCCTCCTTGCTTTCGCCGCCTGCCTGCACCAGCGCCAGCAATTGCGCGGCAAGCTGGCGCGGCGTCACGACTGGCGGCGAATATTCGCGCAAGCGCGCGCTGACGGCAGCGGCAAAATTGCACCCCGTCAGCGCTTCTTCCAGGGTGGCGACAATGCGCGCGCCTTCGAGCACGTCTTGCGCGCCGCTGGCAAACGCCACCGCTTCCTCGTGGCGGGCCGGCTCGGCGCAACGCGGGTTGACCAGCACCAGTTCGCTGAATCCCATGGTTTTCATGGCGCGCGCAGCTGCACCGATATTGCCGGCGCGGCTGGTTTCGACAAGGATAAAACGTACTTGCTTGTACAGGGAAGCGTCGGTGACAGTGTCTGTTTGGGGCGGGTTCATTTAAAATAGCGGCATTGCGCGGCAAAACCGGGGAAATTTCCGGATCGCTTGCCGCATCGCTCATTGTTCAATTTACGTGCCATTTTAACGGAATCTGTATGCATCCCATGCTCAATACGGCGGTCAAGGCCGCCCGCCGCGGCGCTGCCGTCATCAACCGCGCCTCGTTCGACCTCGACCGGCTCAAGGTCAGCGAAAAACAGCAGAACGATTTCGTCACCGAAGTCGACCGCGCCGCCGAGCAGGCGATCATCGAGGTGCTGCAGACCGCTTACCCCGACCATGCCATCCTGGCCGAAGAATCGGGCCCGTCCGCCAACCTGCACGACGAAAACGAAAACGTCTGGATCATCGATCCGCTGGACGGCACCACCAACTATATCCACGGCTTTCCGCAATACTGCGTCTCGATCGCGCTGCAGCACCGCGGCCAGATCACGCAGGCGGTAGTGTACGACCCGACCCGCAACGACCTGTTTACTGCCACCAAGGGCGCCGGCGCCTATCTCAATGAAAAGCGCATCCGCGTCGGCAGGCGCGACAAGATGGCCGACGCCCTGATCGGCACCGGCTTTCCCTACCGCGACATGCAGGGGCTGGAAGAATACATCGGCATGTTCCGCGTCATGACGCAGAAATGCGCCGGCCTGCGCCGCCCTGGTGCTGCCGCGCTCGACCTGGCCTACGTTGCCTGCGGCCGCCTCGACGGCTTTTTCGAAAAGGGCCTGCAGCCCTGGGATATCGCCGCAGGCTCGCTGCTCATCACCGAATCCGGCGGCATCGTCGGCGATTTCCGCGGCGAATCCGAGTACCTGTACAAGGGCGACGTGCTGGCCGGCTCGCCGAAGATTTTCGGCCAACTGGTCACCCTGCTCTCGCCTTTCGCCTGACACGGATAGCGCTGCGCAGACCTGCCTCATCCGCCAGAGACAATAAAAAAAGCGCCGCATGACGGCGCTTTTTCATATTGCAGCAACAGTTTTGCAAAGCAGATCAGAAGTTCGCCGTCAGCATGACGCGCACGGCCCGCGGCGAACCCGGCGTGATGTTGTTGTTGCTGTGGGCTGAAGCATAATAGTTCTTGTCCAGCAGGTTCTCGATATTCAGCTGCGCCTTCAGGTTCTTGTCGATCTGATAGTAGAGCGCGGCATCGACGCGGGTGAATCCCGGCAGCACCACCGTATTGTCGGTGGAGGTATACGACTTGCTCCTGCTGAATACACCGAGGCCGGCGCCGAAGGCAGGCGTGAAGTCGTAGCGGTTCCACAGCGAGAAGGTATGGCTTGGCACCTGCGCCAGCGTGGCGCCCGCCTGCGCGGTTGCCGATTGCGTGCGGGTGATTTTTCCATCCTGGTAGGCGTAGCCGCCCATGACGCTCCATTTACTGGTGACCTGCCCGCTCACGCCCAGTTCGAGCCCCTGGCTGCGCTGGCCGTCAACCAGCAGGGTTGCGGTCGGATCAAGCGGATCGGTAATCGCGACATTGCTGCGGTTCAGCCGGTAGATTGCCGCTGTTAATGCCAGGTCGGGCCGGACATCCCACTTGGCGCCGACTTCGATGTTCTTGAATTCTTCCGGGTCGAGCGCCTGGTTGGTCAGGGTCAGCGAAGACAGTTGCTCGCCCGCCCGCGGCACGTAAGACATGCTGTAATTGGCGTACAGCGACACGTTCTCGACCGGCTTGTAGATCAGGCCGGCACGCGGCGAGAACAGGTTGTCGCTGCTGGCAAAACGCTGCCCCGTGCGATTATTGATGAAATCCATTTCGAATTTGTCATAGCGCACGCCCACCACCGCTTCCCAATGCGGCGAGAAACGGATCTGGTCTTGCAGGTAAACACCAGCCACCGTGGCGGTGCCGCGATTGTCCGCGTCGGTAGCGCTTTGCCGGAACGTGACCGGCAGGCCGGTCACGGGATTGGAAAGCGGCACCTGGACCGAGGTAGCGTTCGGGCCGATAGAGGTAAAGTAACCGGTATTCCTGAAGTTGCTGGAAACCTGGCGGCCCAGCTCGAGGCCGGCCAGAATCTTGTGGCGGATGGCGCCCGTCTCCAGGTTGAAAATCAAGTCAGTCTGGTTGAACAGGTTTTCCCGCTGCGTGGCGTTGTTGTACGCGGATATCGTGGCCGTCGTGCCAGCCGCGTTGACTGCGCCCGGAAACACGTTCTGGTAGAACTTGTCATAGTCGGCATAACGGGTGCGGTTGCGGATGAGCGCGCCGCTGCCGAGTTCGCGCTCGAACAGGAAATTCGCCGCTTTCACGGTCGCATCGGTCGGGCTGCGTTCCGGATCGCCGAAGAAAGTCGAACGATCCGTGGCCAGTGGCCGGCCCTGGAAGGATGGCACGCCGCGGTCGGCAACGCGGTCATCCTCGAAATACTCGGCGCCGAGCGTAATCCTGGTGCGGCCGTCGGGCTTGATCGTCAGCGTCGGATTGACCCCCTTGCGCTGCAGTCCGACGCCGTTGCGGTAGCTGTCCGACTCTTCAACCATGGCATTCAGGCGGAACGACACGGCATCGTTGAGGGGCTGGTTGATGTCGACGGTCGCGCGCTTGTTGTCATGGGAACCTGCCTGCAGCGTCACTTCGCGCAGCGGCGTCCAGCCGGCTTCCTTGGTCACGCGGTTGAGCACGCCGCCGGAACCGCCACGGCCGAAGATCATGCCGTTCGGTCCCTTCAGCGCTTCCACCCGCTCAATGTTGTACAGGTCGCGGTAGTACTGGACATCGTCGCGCATGCCATCGATGAAAAAATCGGATGTCGAACTGTTGCCGCGGAAAATTGGCGTTTCGCGATTTCCCTCCCCTTGCGCCATGCCCATGCCGGGCACGTAGCGGACCACATCTGCCATGTTCTGCATGCCCTGGTCCTGGATCAATTGCCTGGTGACTACCGTGATCGACTGCGGCACGTCGCGCAGCGGCGTATCGGTTTTGGTGGCCGTGGTGGATTCTTTGGCGACGTAGGTGCCGGCGCGCTCGGCCGTTACGGTCACCGCTGGCAGGGCCTGCGCTTGCGGCGCAGGTTCTGCGCGCATCGCCGGCTCGGGCGCGGTCTGGGCGAAGGCGGTGCCGTACAGCAGCAACGCCGCGCAGGAAGCGCCCGCCGCAGACAGGCGGCGCACGGTTGAAGAGGGAAGGGGCTTGAGTTCGATTGCTTTCATGGGTCAGGGCTCTTGGTTATCAATGGCTGGTGCTTGAATCCGGGATTCAACATGGTCGCAATTATAATGATAATGAGAATGATTATCAATTAATATTTGTAACACTCACCTGCATGGCCTCTGCAGCGGCGATATGCCGGGTGGTGCGCATTACCTCCGCATCCATGCTTCCCTTCATCGTCCTCCGTGTATAATAATGATTCTCATTCATAATGGTACTATCGTCTGCACCGCCTTTCCGGCACGTGCGCCCTGGCGCCTTGGCAAGCAAAAACGATCATGAAACAAGCCGAGTTCTTCCTGACCCTGGACAAATTGCCTTTACGCCATCCTGGCGTGGTGCATGCCGTGCAAGCGCCTTCTCATGCGCCGGAATGGCTGCGCTGGCTGGAAGAGATCGGCTTCATTGCCGGTGAAGAGGTGATGCTGATTGCGCGCGGCATTCCAGGCGGTGATCCGCTGGTGGTGCGCATCGGCACCTCGACGTTTGCGCTGCGTTGCGCCGAAGCTGCCTGCATCCGCGTGCTGCATGTGGCAATGGATGCGGAAGCGGCATGATGCAGCAAAGCGTCATCCACCTGCACCCCGCCGGCCCGCTGCTGGCGCTGGTTGGCAACCCCAATTGCGGCAAGACCGCCCTCTTCAACCGCCTGACCGGCAGTCGCCAGAAAGTCGCCAATTACGCCGGCGTCACCGTCGAGCGCAAGGAAGGCCGCCTGCAGACCGCTTCCGGCAAGACCTTGCGCGTACTCGACCTGCCCGGCGCCTACAGCCTGCATCCGCGTTCACCCGACGAGCGCGTCACCTGCGATGTGCTGCACGGCCGCGCCACGGGTGAAAAGCGCCCCGACCTGGCCGTTTGCGTGGTCGACGCCACCAACCTGCGCCGCAACCTGCGCCTGGTGCTGGCCGTCAAGCGGCTCGGCCTGCCCTGCGTGGTGGCCCTGAACATGGTCGACCTGGCGGAAAAATCCGGCATCCAGGTCGATGCCGTCGCACTGTCGCGCGAACTCGGCGTGCCGGTGGTGGCGACCGTCGGCATCGCCTCCGGCGGCGACCAGGCCCTGCGCGAGTTGCTCGAACGCCCGGGACTGTGGCAGCAGGCTGCAACGGCGCCGGACGCCGCCGACGACGATCGCATCGAGACCACCGGCGACCATGAAGAAGTGCGCGCCATCCTGCGCCGCCTCGGCCTCGACAAGGTGGTGCCGCACACGGCCACGGACCGCATCGACCGCGTGGTGCTGCATCCCGTTATCGGCCCGGCGCTGCTGGCAGTCATCATGTTCCTGATCTTCCAGGCAGTGTTTGCCTGGGCAGAAACTCCCATGGGCTGGATCGAGGGCAGCTTTGCCTGGATCGGCGACGCCGTCGGCGGCGCCCTGCCGCAAGGATGGTTGCAAAGCCTGGTGGTGGATGGGCTGATTGCCGGCGTCGGCGGCGTGATCGTTTTCCTGCCACAGATTATCATCCTCTTTTTCTTCATCCTGTTGCTGGAGGAATCCGGCTACCTGCCGCGCGCGGCCTTCCTGCTCGACCGCCTGATGGGCAGTGTCGGCCTGTCGGGCCGCTCCTTTATTCCGTTGCTGTCGAGCTTCGCCTGCGCCATTCCCGGCATCATGGCGACGCGTTCGATTGCCAATCCGCGCGACCGCCTGGTGACCATCATGATCGCGCCGCTGATGACCTGCTCGGCGCGCCTGCCCGTGTATGCGCTGCTGATCGCCGCCTTCATCCCGCAGCGCCAGGTCTGGGGCATGCTGGAATTGCAGGGGCTGGTGCTGTTCGGCCTGTACTTCGCCGGCATCTTCGGCGCGCTGGCAGTAGCCTGGGTGCTCAAGCAGTTCACCAGCAGCGGCCGCCTGGTGCGCCCGCTCATGATGGAACTGCCCAACTATCATTGGCCCAGGGCAGGCAGCATCGCGCTCGGACTGTGGCAGCGCGTGAAGATCTTCATGCGCCGCGTCGGCGGCGTGATCCTGATCATGACGCTGCTGATGTGGTTCCTGTCAAGTTTCCCGGCGCCGCCGGAAGGCGCCACGGGGCCGGCCATCGAGTACAGCCTGGCCGGGATAATCGGCGGCTGGCTGGCGGTGATCTTCGCGCCGATCGGCTTCAACTGGCAGATCAGCATCGCGCTGATTCCCGGCATGGCCGCGCGCGAAGTGCTGGTGAGCGCGCTGGGCACGGTGTACGCAATTTCGGCCAGCGGCGACGCCGGCACCGAAGCGCTGTCCGGCGTCATCAGCGCATCGTGGAGCCTGCCGACGGCGCTGTCGCTGCTGGCCTGGTTCGTCTTTGCGCCGCAATGCATGTCGACCCTGGCCGCAGTGCGGCGTGAAACGGGCGGCTGGAAAATGCCGCTGGTGATGGCGGCCTACCTGTTCGCCCTGGCCTATCTTGCCTCGTTCCTGACCTATCGCATCGCGCTGGCGCTGGGCTGAGCGGGAACGGCGCGGTCGTCAGGACATGGCCGGATGGCGAGGCTGTCCACGCGTGCGTGCCAGCTCAATGAAGGATTGCAGATAGTCGATCCCGACATCGCCCTCGCGCGCGCCCAGGAAAATCTGCTTGGCGATGCCGTTTTCGCCCAGACGCAGCGGCACGACATCCATCTTGTCGGCATATTCCAGCACCAGCCAGCGCGGCAAGGCTGCCACGCCGCGCTTGCTGGCCACCATCTGCATCATGATGTCGGTGGTCTCGATAGCCTTGTGCCGCTTGGGCGCAATGCCGGCCGGCGACAGGAACAGGGTGTAGATATCGAGGCGGTCGGTGGGGACGGGATAAGCCACCAGGACTTCGTCGATCAGGTGCCCGGGCTTCACGTACGCTTCCCTGGCCAGCCTGTGACTGGCGGCGACGGCCAGCACCTGTTCATAATCGAACACGGGTTCGAAGACCAGGCCGGGCTTGTAGAGCGGGTCCGGCGTGACCAGCAAATCGATCTCGTGGCCGAACAACGCGCCGATGCCGCCGAACTGAAATTTCTGCCTGACGTCCACATCGACATCGGGCCACGTCGCCAGGTAAGGCGAGACGATCTTCAGTAGCCACTGGTAACAGGGATGACACTCCATGCCGATGCGCAACGTGCCGCGCTCGCCTTGCGCGAACTGACGCAGCCTGGCTTCGGCCAGCGTCAGTTGCGGCAGCACCCGCTCGGCAACGGCCAGCAGATACTGCCCTGCCTGCGTCAGCCGCAGGCTGCGCCCTTCACGCAGCCAGATGGCCGTGCCCAGCTGCTGTTCCAGCTTCTTCATGCTATGGCTCAGCGCCGATTGCGTCACGCACAGAACCTGCGCGGCCGCCGTCAGGGAACCCTGCTTTTCGACTTCCTGCACGATGGCCAAATGGGTGCGTTCCAGCATATTAGTTGAATTAAATTCATGGATTGGTGAATTAATACCATTTTACTTCATGCATCACAGCATTTACGATTCCTCTCATTCTTTTGCAGGAGCGAATCATGGTCACCACTCATAATCTTGGCTTTCCGCGCATCGGCGCGAACCGCGAACTGAAGTTTGCGCTGGAGTCTTACTGGAAGGGCGCATCTTCGCGCCAGGCATTGCAGGAACAGGGCGCGCAGCTGCGCCGGCGCCACTGGGCCGCTCAGACCGGACTGGACCTGGCGCCGGCAGGCGACTTCTCATTTTACGACCAGGTGCTCGACATGAGCTTCATGCTGGGCAATCTACCCGAGCGCGTGCGGGATTTTCACGGCGATCCGCTGGACAATTATTTCCGCGTGGCGCGCGGCCGCTCCGCGCAAGGCGCACAAGACCACGGTGCTTGCTGCAGCGGTGTTGCCGCGGGCGAAATGACCAAGTGGTTCGACACCAATTACCACTACATCGTCCCCGAGTTCACCGCCGCGACCACATTCAGGCTGGATGCCTCGCGCCTGCTGGAGCAATTGGCGGAAGCCGCAGCGCAAGGCGTCAAGGCCAAGCCTGTCATCATCGGCCCCCTCACTTATCTCGCCCTGGGCAAGACCAAGGACGACTCCGACAAGCTGGTCCTGCTGCCGCACCTGCTGCCGATATATGGGCAACTGCTGGATGCGCTGGCCGCGCAAGGCGTCGAATGGGTGCAGATCGATGAGCCGATCCTGGTGACGGAACTGGACGCGGCATGGCAACAGGCTTTCGCCACGGCGTATGCGACGCTGAATACCGGCCGGGTGAAATTGCTGCTAACCACCTACTTCGGCCAATTGCAGGACAATCTGCCTCTGGCTTGCCGATTGCCGGTGCAGGGCTTGCACCTCGATGCCATCCATGCCCGCGCCGAAGTGGCGCAGGTCATTGCGCAACTGCCGACGGACAAGGTGCTGTCGCTGGGCGTGATCAACGGCCGCAATATCTGGAAGACCGACCTGCACGCCACACTAGACTGGCTGGAGCCGGTTCACCGCACGCTGCAGGAGCGCCTGTGGATCGCTCCCTCCTGCTCCCTGCTGCACGTGCCTGTCGACCTGGACAGCGAACAGAAGCTGGATGGCGAGATCCGATCCTGGCTGGCCTTTGCCCTGCAAAAGCTGGATGAGCTGCAAACCCTCGCCACCGCCCTGAACCAGGGGCGCGTGCAGGTGCAGGCAGCGCTCGTCGCGAATAGCGCGGCCATCGGGAAACGCCGCGCCTCGCCGCGCGTGCACAACCCGGCGGTCAAGGCGGCCGTCGCTGGCATCGATGCGGCGCTGGGCAAGCGCATCAGCCCCTACGCGCAACGCGCTGCGAAGCAGGCCGCGCTGCTGCAATTGCCCGCCTATCCGACCACGACCATCGGCTCGTTCCCGCAGACTGCTGAAATCCGCCAGACCCGCGCCGATTTCAAGGCCGGCCGAATCGACGAGGCAGCCTACAAGAGCGCGATGCAGGCTGAGATTACGCGTAGCGTGCGCGAGCAGGAAGCCCTGGGGCTGGACGTGTTCGTACATGGCGAAGCCGAGCGCAACGACATGGTCGAGTACTTCGGCGAGCAACTCGAGGGCTATGCATTCAGCCAGTTCGGCTGGGTGCAGTCCTACGGTTCGCGCTGCGTCAAGCCACCCATCCTGTTCGGCGACATCAGCCGTCCGCGACCGATGACGGTGGCATGGTCCGCCTATGCGCAATCGCTTACGGACAAGCCGATGAAAGGCATGCTCACCGGCCCGGTAACGATTCTGAACTGGTCGTTCGTGCGCGACGACCAGCCGCGCGCCGACTCGTGCAGGCAACTGGCGCTGGCGATCCGCCAGGAAGCGCTGGACCTGGAAAAAGCCGGCGTGCGCGTGATCCAGATCGACGAGGCGGCGTTGCGCGAAGGACTGCCGCTGCGCAAGGCGCAATGGCGGGAATACCTCGACTGGGCGGTCGAATGCTTCCGCATCACCGCCAACGGCGTCACGGACGAGACTCAGATACATACCCACATGTGCTATTCGGAGTTCAACGACATCATCGCCGCGATTGCCGGCATGGACGCCGACGTGATCACGATCGAAACCTCGCGTTCCGACATGGAACTGCTCGATGCATTCGACAACTTCAACTATCCGAACGAAATCGGCCCGGGCGTCTACGACATCCACTCCCCCAACATTCCGACCCGTGAGCACATCGTGCAACTGATGAAGAAGGCGGCGGAACGCATCCCGGCGGAACGCCTGTGGGTGAACCCTGACTGCGGCCTGAAGACGCGCCAGTGGGCGGAAGTGGTTCCGGCGCTGAAAAACATGGTCGACGCGGCCCGAACCCTGCGCACAGCCACCTGATTTTTCCCCGGCATGACCGGCAGCTGGCAGGCGCCGGGCCGGGGCGGCCCGCTTGCCCCTGCATCCCTAGATGGACCACATGAACCAGAGGCCGCCGCACAGGACGCCCACGCTGGTCAATACGGCCGCAGTGCGTACGGTATGCAATTGCGTCCACAGCAGCAGCCCCGTAATCGACAGCAGGATCAGCGAACCGGCGATGGTGTCGGTCAGCAGCACCCAGAAGGCATTCACGCCAGTGGACATGTGCAGACGCGTGAGCGTGCCGATGGGCGTGGCATCGAGCTTGTCGAGCTTGACGTAGCGGTTGCCGACGAAGTACTCCGCATTGATCGCCCCGCCGGGACGATGCAGGCCGATGCTCCAGCGCTCCGGCTGCACGGTTTCGATCTCGCCCCAGACGACTTTCTGCGGCGGCTGCAACTTGATCAGCGGCGGCGCGACCGCCTTGAACTGCAATTCCTGCTGCAGCCAGGCCGACAATTCCGCCGGCGAGGAAAATGCCGCCCCGGAGGGCAAGGCCATTTGCACGGTCCTTTGCGCCACCTTTTCCACCGGGATTTTCATGATCGCACGATGATTCAGCAGGATGCCGGTCGCGCCGAAAAGCAGCCCGAACACGGCGCCCCACAAGCCCACGTAGAGATGGATCTTGCGCAGCCAGGTCAGAAAAACCGCCCGCCGGCTGCGCGTGCGGCGCGAACCGGCGGCTGCCGCCTGCGCCTCGGACAAACCGTCTTGCAAGTTCATCGCTGCCGTCCTCAGAAGTTGTAACGCGCTGTCAGCTGCACCGAGCGCGGCGCGCCTGGCAGATTCAGGTTGGCCGATGAACCGTGCGCTGAAACGATGTACCCGCGATCGAACAGGTTCATCAAGTTCAATTGCAAGTCCAGTTTTTGCCATTGATAACCAACCATCGCATCCACTGTGGTATAGGCTGGAAGGGTGACAGTATTGGCCGGATCAGCCTGGCGATCGCCGACGTAATTGACGCCGGCGCCCGCGCGCCAGCCATAGCCGAGCGCCTTGGTCAGCCACAGGTTGGCGCTGTGCTCCGGTGTCAGTGTGGCGCGGTTGCCCGTCAGGCCAGGCGTCGGCGAAGAAGCCACTTTGGCGTCGAGATAGGCATAGCCCGACCAGATTTGCCAGCCTTGCGGCAGCTCTCCGGTGAAAGTCAGCTCCAGGCCATCGGTACGCTGTACGCCAATCGGCTGCAGCACACCGGGCGTTGCCGGATCGACTGATTTGATGTTGGTGCGCTCGATCCGGAACAGCGAGGCTGTCGCCGAGGCGCGGCCATCGAAAAAATCGAACTTGGCGCCGATTTCCCTGTTAGTGGTTTCTTCCGGTGCGATCTGCGCATTGTTGGTCGCCAGCGAAAAGTTTTCCGCCGAAGGCTGGAACGACTTGCTGAACGAAACGTAGTACGACTGGGTTGGGGTCGGCTGGAATACCAGGCCGGCGCGCGGACTCCACGCGGTATCTGTACGGTTCAGGTCGGGCTGGCCGGCCAGCCGCTGGCGCGTTTCCTGCTCAAATCTGTCGTAGCGCACACCGGCCAGCATTTTCCACTGTTCGGACAAGGTCGCCAGGTCCTGCACGTAGGCGCTGGCCACCTTCATGATGCCGAGATTGTCGGAAACAGAGGTTGGCGCCGGCACCGTGAATGGCACGACCGGCGCGACGAAATTGAATATGGGAAGATTGGTCGCCACAGTCTGGCTGCGCGACATCAGTTCCTTGTTTTGCCTGCCGAATTCCACGCCATACAACAATTGATGCTGCATACCGGCCAGCGTAGTCTTCTGCACCAGCTCGGTCTGGTTGAAATAGCCGTCCTCCGCGCGTTGCATGTTGGTGCGGCTCAGAGAAACTGTCTGCGCCGCCTGGTTGACCGTCTGCACCAGGGTATTGTTGCGGTTGAGCGAATAGTCGTAATGACGGAACGCATTTCGCACCGACCATTCATTGTTGAAGCGATGCGTCAGGGTAAAGCCCAGCGCCGTCACGCGCGATTGCGAATAGTCGAAATCCGCGGCATTCGCGGCGCCATAGTAGGTGCCGGGCGGGACATTGACAGGCAGACCATTCAGCGCCGGAATGCCGAAATCGGTGACGCGCCGGTCTTCCAGATATTCACCCTGGATCAGCAGCCTGGTGTCAGCGCCCAGCTTCACCAGCAGCGAGGGTGACAAGGCCTTGCGGTCGAGGAATTGCTGGTCGCGATAACTGTCGGCTTTTTCCAGTGCCCCGGTCACGCGGAAGGCCACGCCGGCATCGCTGTAATTGCGGCCGAGATCGAACTCGCCGCGGCGCTGCTGCCAGCTGCCCAACGTCAGGGCGGCTTCATTCTTGTCGATGCCGGGTTTTTTGGTGATGCGGTTGATCAGACCTCCCGACGAGCCACGGCCATACAGCACGGATGCCGGTCCCTTGATGACTTCCACCTGTTCAATATTCGACAGATCGCGGAAATACAGCGCATCGTCGCGCAAGCCATCGATGAACTGGTCGGCAATCGCGGAAAAGCCGCGGATCGTCACCTGGTCGCGCTGGCCGTCACCGTGGGACAAGCCGATGCCCGGCACTGATTTCATCACGGCTTCCATCGAACGCGCGCCCTGGTCGCGCAGCAGGCTTTGCGGTATGACATTGATTGTTTGCGGAATGTCGCGCAAGGGCGCCTCAATTTTTGTTGCGCTGACCGCGGTCGGCGGATTGTAGGTGGGTTCCACTTCGCGGCTGCTCTTCACTTTCACTTCAGGCAGGCGTGTCTCGGGCTGTGTCGGCGGATTGGTTTGCGCATGCCCGGTCATGGCCAGCTGTTGCAGGGAAAACGCGACCAGCAGCGCCAGTTTATTTTTTTTCATTGGCGTAATCTTCATGCGAGAGAAACCGGCGACCGGATCGGCCAGGCCGGCAAGAAAGCAAGGAATTCGAGAAAAACCGACTGTTGAAATTTAGTGTCCGGCCGACCAGGCAATGCCATCCGTGACGACAAAAGACAGGGTGCTCACATGGCGCAAGCGATCGTATTTTTCACCGGCTGCTTCGCCCGGCGTTTCTTCGATATGCGCCACCTCGATCACATAGCGGCCGGCCCAGGGCGTGACAATCGTCACTTTGCCGTTGTCGTCGGTCTTGAATGTTTTTTCCCATTTCGGCGGCCCGAATACCGTGATGTCGGTTTTGGCCAGGGGTGCGCCGCGCAACATCAGCGTAAATTGATTGGCGCCGGACGCCACCGGCACCAGTTCGAAGTCGAGCCGCGCCTGCGTGCCGCTGCGCCCGGCCTTGGCCTGGAATACCGTCTTTGTTTTGCCGCCCGCTTTTTTATCTTCGCGCGGCGCCAGGCTTGCCTCTGTCAGGACCACGTCGCCGGCGCCGGCAACCCCGATTTCCAGATGATCGGCACGGCGCTCGATTTTCAGCGCTTCCTTGCCGCCGCCGAGATAAGCCAGAGATGATGCAATTCTGTCGAGCAAACCACCCGTCTTTTCAATCCTGTCGTTTTCCCATTCGCCGAAATAGGCGCGGGCCGGGCCGTTGCCATCGCGTTCAACCCAGACATAGTGGGCATGGGCCGCCCCTGTCGCGCACAGGATTAAGGCAAGCAGAATTTTTTTCATAGCTGTATTTCCCTGAGTAAGTCGGATAATGGAATGGATTTTAAATGATAACCATTATCATTATCAATACAGATATGAAAATTATTTGCGGGCGATCTGGCTAGCGGTTTGCCCGCGGCATTCCGTGCGCATGCGGAGAAATGTCCGCGCATGCAGGCGCCAAAGCGACGCCTGCAGGGGGAAATGGAAACGTGCTGGAGAAAACCTGGCGGCGCGCGAAAACGACCTTCAGTCAGACGAAGCAGCAGGCAGGCGCAGCGTGGCCTGCAAGCCGCCGAGCAGGGAATCGGACAGGCTTACCGCGCCGCCATACAGCCTGGCCAGATCATCCACGATTGCCAGCCCCAGCCCCGACCCCGCCACATGCTCATCTGCCCGGGTGCCGCGCTGGAGCATGGCCTCGCGGGATGTGGCGGACAAGCCCTGGCCATCGTCGTCGACCGTGATGATGAGCTGATCTGCATGGGGCGCGACACGCACTTCGATGCGGCGCCTTGCCCATTTACAAGCATTGTCGAGCAGGTTTCCCAGCATTTCCTGCAAATCCTGCTCCTCGCCGTGAAAAGCCGGGTTTTCGGCCGCCGGGAAAATTTGCAGATCCAGTTCCCGCTCCGCATGGACCCTTTGCATCACCCTGGCCAGCCCCTGCAGCGCCGGCATCACCGGCGTGCGCATGCCCGGAACGCGCACTGCAGCGACGCGCGCGCGCCCGAGGTGGTATTCGACCTGCCGCCGCGCCGTTTCAACCTGCTCCCCCACCAGACGGGCCAGCTCGCTGTCTTCGGCCGCAGCGGCATTGGCCAGCACACTCAGGGGCGTTTTCAGCGCGTGGGCAAGATTGCCCGACTGCTGACGCGCACGCGCGACGATCTCGGCGTTTTGCCCAAGCACGCTATTGAATTCCTTCACCAGTGGCCGGATCTCCACCGGGAAGCTGCCTTGCAGCTGCTGTGACTGGCCGCCGCGCACGGCGCTCAGGGCGCCATGCAGGCGGCGCAGCGGCGCCATGCTGATAAACAGCTGCACCACGGCAGCCATCGTCAAGCCTGCCCCGAGTATCGCCAGCGCAAGCCACAGCATGCCGCCAAAGCGGTCGGCGGGTTCATTCATCAGGGCCGCGTCGGCTGCAACGACGAGGCGCAATGGCTGATCCGGCCTTCCGGCCGGGAACAGCATGCGTTCGAGCGCGCCCAGGCTTTTGCCTTGCGGGCCGGCGATGCGATGGCGGTGCACCGCGCCCTCGTCAAGGGCGTCGGCCGGCACTGCCAGCGTCGCATCCCACAGCGAGCGCGAGCGCAAGAGGCCCACGCGCAGCGGCCGGCCATCGCCATCCACCCTGTCGATCTGCCAGTAAAGGCCGGAAAACGGCCTGCTCAGCCGCGGGTCGCTCAACGGCGCCGGCACGGAGGGCTGGCCGTTTTCATCGAAGGCGAGGTTGGCGGTCAACTGGTCGAGATGCGTCTTGAGTTCGGCATCGAACTGCTGCTCGATATGGCGGCGGAACAGGCCGTCGAGCCCCCAGCCGGCCACGGCGATCGACACGGCGATCCACGCCAGCGTCCCTGCCAGCAGGCGCAGGCGCAGGGAATCGCGCAGCATGGCAAGGCGAATCATGGCGGACTCACCAGGCGGTAGCCCATGCCACGCACCGTTTCGATCATGGCGGGCGGCAGCTTCTTGCGCAGGCGGGCAATGAACACCTCGACCGTGTTGGAATCGCGGTCGAAATCCTGCGCATAGATATGCTCGATGAGGTCGCTGCGCGAAACCAGCTCGCCGGGGTGATGCATCAGGTAGGACAGGACGCGGTATTCATGGCTGGTCAGCGTCAGCGCCTGGCCGCCAATGGTGACGCGGCCGTTGCGGGTGTCCAGTTCCACGCTGCCGCACGCCAGCAGGGGGCTGGCATGGCCGCCGGCGCGGCGGATCAGGGCGCGCAGCCGTGCCAGCAATTCCTCCATGTGAAACGGCTTGGCCAGGTAATCGTCGGCGCCGGCATCGATGCCAGCCACCTTTTCATGCCAGCTGTCGCGCGCGGTCAGGATCAGCACCGGCATGGCGCGGCCGGCTGCCCGCCATTTCTTCAGCACGGTCAGCCCGTCCATCAGCGGCAGGCCCAGGTCGAGCACCACCGCGTCGTAGGGCGCGCTGTCATCATCGCCCCTGAACCAGCCATCCTGGCCATCAAATGCCGAGTCGACCGCGTAACCGGCAGCACCGATGGCCTGCGCCAGCTGCTGTGCCAGTACCGGCTCATCTTCCACGACCAGGATTCGCATCAGCGGCCTCCCCTGCTACGAATTTTGCTGCCAAGCACCTGGCCATTGCTGGCATCGACTTTCAGCTTGACGAGTTCGCCGCCGGCGCGCAGCACCTTGATCTCATAGACCCAGGCGCCATGGGCACGCTCCAGTTCGACTTCCATGAGCTGGCCCGGATACTGACGCTCCACCTGTTCCAGCACCGTCCGCAATGGCAGCACTTCGCCGGCCTCGACCGCGCGGCGCGCCCGTTCATGATCGAGATCGTCGCCGGCCTGACCGAGCGGCGCCGCGCCGGCCGCCATCGCCAGTGCCAGCGCAAGAATAAAACGTCTGTGTGCTTTCATGATTGCGGCCTCACTGTCTGTGCTTGCCGATTATGGGGGGCCGAATCTGAACGCCAGATGAATGCCGTCTTCAGGAAAAGTTCAGGGACGCTCGCGCAAACTGGCATCACGGTCGGGTTACGACCGCAACCTTGAAAGGAGTTCATCATGCGCACCACCATTCGTCCTATTTTATCCGCTCTTGCCCTTGGCGCCGCACTTTCCGCCGGCGTCGCCAGCGCCGCCCCGGCAACGTCCGGCGCTGCCGATGCAAGCCCGGTTCTGTCGATTCCGCAGGTCAGCGAAAAGCTGCAGGCAGCCGGCTATTCTGACATTACCAAAATCGAGCGTGAACGCAACGAGTACGAGGTCAGGGCCATCGACAAGAACGGCGCCCGCGTCAAGCTGTATGTCGACGCCAGGACCGGCAAGGTCCTCGAGGCCAAGCAGAAGCGCAACAAGGACTGAGCCGCCATCGACATCCACCACAGGAGCACAACATGAAGACCGTCATTTTCAGCCTGCTGGGCCTGGTTACCCTGGCCTGGGGGATGGGACCCAACCCCCTGTCCGATGCAAGTGGCGGCGCCCTGTGGTGGGCCGCCCGCCAGGAAGGACTGTACCTGAGCGGGCTGTACTCGATTACCCTGATGTCGCTGGCCATGGTGCTGGCGACCCGTCCCGCCTGGCTGGAGCGGCCGCTGGGCGGGATGGACCGCATCTACCGGCTGCACAAGTGGAGCGGGATATGGGCTGTTACCTTCGCCGCCCTGCACTGGCTGATTGAAATGTCGGACGACGTGCTCAAGGCCACGATCGGTCGCGCTGGGCGCGTGCACCACGATGAATATACCGGGCTGTTCGAAACCATGCGCGAGCTTGCCGAGGAAATGGGCGAGTTTGCCATCTACATCGTGCTGGCGATGCTGGCACTGACGCTGTGGAAGCGTTTTCCCTACGTGGTCTGGCGCCACCTGCATCGCGCCATGCCGGCGCTTTACCTGATGCTGGCATTCCATGCCGCGCTGCTGGCGCCGCCGGCATACTGGACGCAGCCGGTCGGCATGCTGCTGGCGCCGCTGCTGGCTGCCGGCGCAGTCGCAAGCGTGCTTTCCCTGACCGGAATGATCGGTCGCGGCCGCACGGTGCACGGTAAGGTGGTCACCGTCCGGAAAAGCGCATCCGATGTTACCGAACTGGTTTGCCGCCTTGACGGAGAATGGAAAGGCCACCAGCCCGGCCAGTTTGCGTTTGTCGCGCTTCAGCCGGTTCGAAGGCGCCCATCCGTTTACGATCGCCAGCGCCGACCGCGACGACCGGCAGATCACTTTCCAGATCAAGGAACTGGGAGACTACACGCGCCAGCTTGCGCAACGCATCGTCCCCGGACAGCAAGTCAAGGTGGAAGGGCCGTATGGGCGCTTCGCACTATCGCGCTGCGACAAGCGCGCCCGGCAGATCTGGATCGGCGGCGGCATCGGCGTCACGCCTTTCCTGGCGTGGCTCGAATCACTGCAGCACAATCCGCAGCAGGCGCCCGCCGCAGACTTGCACTATTGCACGCGCGACCGCGAGCAGGATCCCTTCGTCGAGCGCTTGCGCACGCTGTGCGCCTCCCTGCCGGGCATCCGCCTGCATGTGCATGGCGCGCGCCAGGGTGAAATTCTGAACGCCGAAGTGCTGGCAACCGGCCTGGAACGCAAGGGTCGCACCGAGATTTGGTTCTGTGGACCGCAAGGGCTTGGCAAAAAGATCAGGGAGGGGCTGTGGCGCGCATGGCCGGGGCGGCTGCGCTTTCACCAGGAAGCCTTTGAAATGCGCTAGCCAGACAATGGCGGGCATTGCCCGCCATTGTCTGACTTTCAGCAGCCATCGCCGATGGCTGCTATAATCTCATCCTGCGGTTGTTTTCCAGTCACCCTGCCGCTGTCATCCAGACTCTCCGTAGTCCAACCCGTTTGCCTGCGACTGGCGCCTTCAAATCAGGCGACAGGCCGATAACATTCAAGAATCCACATGTCCTTTTCCCAGCTCGGCTTGTCCGAAGCAATCGTTCGCGCCGTCACCGAATACGGCTACACCACGCCCACCCCGATTCAGGCGCAAGCGATTCCCGCAGTGCTCGCCGGCGGCGACCTGCTGGCAGGCGCCCAGACCGGCACCGGCAAGACCGCCGGCTTCACGCTGCCGATCCTGCACCGCCTGTCGGCCGCCACCCGCGCCGAAGGTGCAAAGCGTCCGATCCGCGCACTGGTGCTGACGCCGACGCGCGAACTCGCTGCGCAGATCGGCGACAGCGTCAAAACCTACGGCAAATATGTCAAGCTGAGTTCAGCGGTCATCTTTGGCGGCGTCAACATCAACCCGCAAGTCACCACGCTGCGGCAAGGCGTCGATATCCTGGTGGCCACGCCCGGCCGCCTGCTCGACCATGCACAGCAAGGCAACCTCAAGCTCGACCAGATCGAGATCCTGGTGCTGGACGAAGCCGACCGCATGCTCGACATGGGTTTTATCCACGACATCAAGAAGGTGCTGGCACTGCTGCCGAAAAAACGCCAGAACCTGCTGTTCTCCGCCACCTTCTCCGACGAGATCAAGGCGCTGACCGATCGCCTGCTGGACAACCCGGCCATGATCGAAGTGGCGCGCCGCAATGCCACCGCCGATATCGTCGAGCAAAAAATTCACCCGGTGGACCGCAACAAAAAGCATTCGCTGCTGGCCCACCTGATCAAGGAAAAGAACTGGTTCCAGGTGCTGGTGTTTACCCGCACCAAGCACGGCGCTAACAAGCTCGTGGAACAGCTTGGCAAGGAAGACATCAGCGCCATGGCAATCCACGGTAACAAAAGCCAGGCGGCGCGTACCCGCGCCCTGGCCGAATTCAAGAGCGCCAAGCTGCAGGTGCTGGTAGCGACCGATATCGCCGCGCGCGGCATCGACATCGACCAGTTGCCGCACGTGGTCAACTACGACTTGCCGAACGTGCCGGAAGATTACGTGCACCGCATCGGCCGCACCGGTCGTGCCGGCGCTTCCGGCGAAGCAGTCTCGCTGGTCTGCGTGGACGAGCACGACATGCTCAAGGGCATCGAAAAGCTCATCAAGCAGAACTTGCCACGCGAAGTGATTCCCGGTTTCGAGCCGGACCCGAACGCCAAGGCACAACCGATCCAGTTGCGCAGCGACGACCACCAGCGTGGCGGACGCAACGGCGGCCGCGGACAAGGTGGCGGTCGCGGACAAGGCGGCGGTGCGCGCCAGGGGCAAGGCCAGGGCAATGGCGCCCAGGGTGGCGCCCGGCCGGCAAGCGCGAAGCCGCGTAGCCCGTCGAACGGGTCAGGGGCAAGGACCAGCCCAGGGCCAGCCGCGCAAACCCGGCGGCGCCCTGCTTGGTGGCGCACGACCTGCGCCGCCGCATCGCAGCGGCGGCCGCGGACGCTAAAAACGCAGGAACGCGCCCACGCCGGGCGCATGACAAAAAAAAGCCTCGCACATGCGAGGCTTTTTCATTGGTGACAGCTTACGCTGCTCGTGCCCTGGCAACCCGGTCCAGATGCAGGCTTTCCTTTTCATCGTGCGCCGGCTGCAACACGAAATCGAAGGAGATGCGGGTGAAGGGACCGTCGATGCCCAGCGATTCGTAGCCCGCCGGCGATTCCGCCTTCTCCAGCGAGACCACCAGGCCGTCGCGGGTGGCAAAGGCGAAGTCATCGTCGATGTAGGTATCGCCCGGGATATTGACCTGCGTGGTCAGGGTGCGCAGACCCGGATGCGAAATCAGGAAATGGATATGCGCCGGACGATTGCCGTGGCGGCCGAGCGCGGCAAACAGTTCGGCCACCGGACCGCTCGGCGGAATCGCATAGCCCGGCGGAATCACGCTGCGAAAGCGGTAACGGCCCTGTTCGTCGGTGATGATGTTGCGGCGCAGGTTGAATTCTTTCTGGCGGGGGTCGAAGTGGGAATAGGTACCCTGTTCATTGGCATGCCATGCATCCAGCGAGGCGTTCGCCAGCGGTTTGCCCTCGATGTCGCGCACCACGCCTTCCATGACATAGGTCTCGCCCGGCATCGTGCCGTCGTCCAGGCGTGCTTCATACTTGCTGCTCGGCGCGCCTGCCACGTACAGTGGGCCTTCGATGGCGCGCGGCGTGCCGGCAGCGATGCCGGCCGCGGCGTCGGCTTCGTCTTGCAGGATATCCATCAGGCGGTCGAAGCCCAGGCCGGCGGTGATCAGGCCGGTCTGGCCAGCCGCGCCCAGGCGGGTCAGCCAGTCGATCGCCGCCCAGAATTCGTCCGGGGTCACCTTGAACTCATCGATGGTCTTGAACAGATCGCTGACGATGCGTGCCGACAAGACGCGCGCACGCTCATTGCCATCGGCGATTTTCACGGTGTTTACGCGTGTCAGCAGCTCGCTGATCGTATATTCGTTTTTCATTGAAGTCTCCAGTTACAAATTTCAAAACGGCATCATGCACCTGCAGTCGGCCGCACATTGCGCACCTCGTCAGCGGTCGCGCCGGTAAAATGCCAGCTTGTCCTCGTCCAGGGACACGCCCAAGCCGGGCAAATCTGGTACTGCCAATTCAAAATCCTTCACCATGGCGCGCTCGACCACCACGTCGTCCTTCACCAGCAGCGCACCGAACAGTTCAGTGCCCCACTCCAGGCTCTCGCAGGCAGCGAAGGCATGCGCCGAGGCGATGGTGCCGATAGTCCCTTCCAGCAGCGTGCCGCCGTAGCAGCCGATGCCGGCGGCATGCGCCACGGTGGCGGTGCGCAGCGCAGCGATCGGGCCACCGGACTTGCCGATCTTCAGCGCCACCACGCTGCCAGCGCCGTCGGCGGCATAATCGAAGGCATCCACCGCATTCTGCACGCCCTCGTCGGCCATGATGGGCACGTCGAAGCGCTGCGTCAGGCGCGCCAGGCCGCGCCGGTTGGTGCGGATGATGGGCTGTTCGATCAGCATGACGCCGGCGGCAATGAGGTCGGGAATATGGCGCGCGGCGGTGGCTTCGCTCCATGCCTGGTTGATATCCACGGTCAGTTCGGCGCGCTCACCCAGCGCAGCCTTGATCGCCGCCACGTGGGCGACGTCCTCCTTTGGGGCGCGATTGCCGATCTTCAGCTTGAAGACATTGTGGCGGCGGCTTGCCAGCAGTTGCTCGGCTTCGGCGATGTCGCGCGCGCTATCGCCGCTGGCCAGCGTCCACAGCACCGGCAACGACTTGCGCGCGGCGCCGCCCAGCAGCGCATGCACCGGCATGCCAAGGCGCTTGCCCTGGGCATCCAGCAAGGCGGTTTCCAGCGCCGACTTGGCCAGCGCATTGCCCTGTACCGACTTGGCCACGCGTGCCATGACGGCATTCACGCTGCTTGCGTCCATGCCGGTCACCAGCGGCGCGATATACTGGTCCAGCGCCAGCTTGATGGTTTCCGGGCTCTGATCGCCGTAGGCCAGGCCGCCGATGGTGGTAGCCTCGCCCAGTCCTTCAATGCCGTCGTCGCAGCGCAGGCGCAGGATCACCAGGGTCTGCCGCTGCATGGTGGTCATCGCCAAGCGGTGCTCGCGGATGGTCGGCAGGTCGACGATGATGGATTCCAGAGCGGAAATCGATGCTTTATCGGATGCCATGTTTCACTCATTCCTAAGATGGTTCATTGCGTAACGATTTCATGGTAGTTGCCGGCAACTGAATCGTCTAATATCATTTTGGTCCATGACGATACCCAGGAGGTATGGATGGAACTGCGTCACCTGCGCTACTTCGAAGTGCTGGGCAATACCCTGAATTTCACGCGTGCCGCGGAGCAACTACACATTGCCCAGCCGCCGCTATCGCGCCAGATTCGCCAGCTGGAAGAAGAACTCGGCGCCACCCTGATCGACCGCGAAGCGCGCCCGCTGGCCCTGACCAAGGCAGGCGCATTCTTCCTGCAGCAATGCACGCAGTTACTTGCAAGAATCGAGGAAACCCGGGAAGCGACACGGCGCATCAGTCAGGGCCAGCGCCGCTGGTTCGGCATCGGATTCGTGCCGTCGGCGCTGTACGGCGGGCTGCCGGAAATCATCCGCCAGTACCGGCAGGCCAACCAGCAGGCCGAAGTGATGCTCACCGAAATGACCACGATCCAGCAGGCGGAAGCGCTGAAGGCAGGGCGCATCGATGTCGGCTTCGGCAGGCTGGTGATCGACGATCCGCGCCTGCGCTGCGAAGTGATCGCCGAGGAGCCGCTCGTCGCCGCTCTCCCGTTGCAGCACCGGCTGCTCAAGGCGAAGCGGGTCAGCCTGGCGCAACTGGCCACCGAGCCGCTCATCCTGTATCCTGCGCGGCCCCGCCCGAGCTACGCAGACCAGGTGCTGCAGCAGTTCAGCAGCCACGGCCTGAGCCTGGAGAACACCATCGAGGTCAACGAAATGCAGACCGCGATCGGCCTGGTGGCCGCCGGCGTCGGCGTGACGCTGGTGCCTGGTTCGGTGCAGCGCCTCAGGCGCGACGACGTGGAATACCGCGCGCTGAGCGACCGCAATGTCACATCGCCGGTCATCATGAACCTGCGCGCCGACAATGATTCGGCCGACCTGCGGCAGTTTTGCGAACTGGTCGGGGAATTCTTCCGCACCGGGCAGGTCACTGACATTCCTGCGGTGACCGCAAAAGCAAGCGCACCCGTCCGGACGCGGCGTCCATGACCTTGCCGTGCGCCCTGACATGCGAACCGCCGATTGATTTTATAATGCAGGACGCAGAGCAGATCATCCTTGCGGATGACGCGTGACGCAACATCTTTCCGCACTTCCTGCCGAGGATGCTGCAGGCCTCATCTCAGCCAAGGAGCCAACCATGCAAGGTGTTTTATTCACCGGCACCATTCCCGCCATCTCCACTATCGCCTGCTGGAGCGTGATCCCATGACGGCAGCCCTGGCGCTGACACTCGGCAAAAGCTTTCTCATTGTGCTGGCAGCGATGCTGCCCATCCTGAACCCGGCCGCCACCACGCCGATTTTCCTGAGCATGACGACAGGCGCATCGTCGCAGACGCGCCGCCTGCTGGCGCGCCGCATCGCGCGCAACATGTTCTGGCTGGTGGCGGGCTCCATGCTGATCGGCTCCTACGTACTCGCATTCTTCGGCATCTCGCTATCCATCGTGCGCATCGGCGGCGGCCTGATACTCATCTCGACGGCATGGGGGCTGCTCAGCGCAACCCCGGCCACGCCAGACAGTCGCGACGCCGAACTGGCGGAATCCTTCACCTCCGAGCACGCGCACCGGCAAGCCTTCTACCCGCTGACATTTCCGATCAGTTGCGGCCCGGCCTCGATTGCCGCCGCCATCACGATAGGCGCGGCCCTGCACGACAACCGGCTGTTGATGTCGCTGGCCAGCATGGGCGGCGCGCTGCTGGCGGTGGCCGCGATCGGCGTGCTGCTGTATTTCGCCTTCCGCTATGGCGAACGCCTGCTACGCCTGCTGGGCGACGCCGGCGCGGTGGTGTTCCTGCGCCTGTCGGCCTTCATCCTGTTGTGTCTCGGTGTGCAGATTATCTGGGATGGCGTCAGCACCCTGGTACTCGATCTGCTGGCTTCCACAAGCCAACTGGCCTAGCCACATGCAGCCGACCATGACCAGGCTGCAATCCATGAGAAAACCCTGCCTGCGGCGCGCCGGACTGGCGTGCAGCCTGCTCTGCCTGACGCCCGCCGCCTTCGCCGGGGACAAAGCCGGCATCGAAGCCTACGGCTCCCTGCGCACGCAGCTCGAATCGGTCAGTCCGGACCGGCGCGAACGGCTCGGCAGCTATACCGGCTTGCGCGACGCCTATTCCCGCCTCGGCATCAGCGCTCAATACCCGCTGAGCGGCGGGCCGGTCCTGTTCGGCCAGCTGGAAATCCCGCTCGACTCCGCCAGGCTGCGCGTCCGCGACCCCTATGACCAGGGCGACCCCGGCCGGCCGGACGGCCAGAAGCTGCGCCTTGCCCTGGCAGGCCTGCGCGGCAGCCTGGGCACCGTCACCCTGGGACAACAATGGATGCCCTATTACAACGCCATTGCCGCACCAGTGGACACCTTCAGCTCCTACTACTCGGGCTTTGCCACCTATACCGCGCCGCGCGTGGCGGAAACCCTGGCCTATGCCAGCCCGGATTTCCACGGCTTTTCGCTGGCTGGCGCCATCGCCTCCAGCGACGGCAACCAGCGCTCGACCTCGCGCATCGATGACCGGCGCTGGCAACTGACCGCCAGCTATGCCAGCGGCCCGGCGCGCATCGCCGCCGGCATCGATGACCGCGGCAACGCAGGATTCGGACGCAACCGCCTGTACGGCCTGTCGGCCGCCTGGCAGGCCGGCAATCTCGGCCTGGCCGCCAAGTACGAACTGTTCGATACCGGCAACCGCCAGGCCGGCAGCTTTACCAGCGATGGCAACCAGGCGCTCAACCTGTATGGCAGCTATGCCATGGGCAAGAACACTGTCAGGGTGATGCTGGCACGACTGGAGAACTACGGCGGCAATATCGTGCACCTGGGCCTGGACCACCAGTTTTCAGACGACCTGAAATTTTTCGCCGAATATTACCGCGAAGCCGAAACGGCAGCGCTCACACCGCGCCGCGGCGGCCTCAGCGATTTCGACGCCGCCATCAGCGGCGGCAAGGCCTTCGTCGTCGGCGTGCGCTACGATTTCTGAAGAAATACCCCTTGCAAGCCGCAAACTGCACATGAATCGTGGCACCTGCGATACCGGGACAGAACACGGAGATCAAACCCCGGAAAAGCAGCCGCGCTAAATCGACCATGCCGCAACAGTCATCTCCCCTCTCGTCAGCCACGTCATTAAAAAGTCATTCTGAAGTTTGCCCCAATGCCGATCGCGGCGTGGCGATATGGCCCAACAGTTCGAATGTCCACGCATTGAATGTCAGTTTTACATGCATTTAGTGATGTGTCATGGGTGCAGCTGGATTAAAAGTTGCAAGAATGAATATAAATGCCACATAAATCCATCTAAAAGTTTTTGATTTACATCATATAAATATTAAATTTCCATCTCTACAATTATTCTCAAGATATTGCAGTTTTGCAATTTCATTATCTTTCTGGGTTTTTCAGCATTTTGATGAACGCTTTTGTCTTGTTCAGCTGCGACTTAAAAGGGAGTAAAACTACAATGAGAAATTTACGAATATCCGCTCTCGCCGGCATGCTTATGATTAGCATGGTCCAGGTAGCACAGGGGCAGACAAACGCACCTGCCAAAGAACCCCAGGCAGTAGTGGAGAAAGCTTATCAGGCAGCGGGCTCCTCGCCGGTTGGCGACGTGCCCATGGTTCACAGCCTCAATGCCAAGGCGCCGCCGATTTCCGTCGCGGAGTTCGATGCGTCGCGCAAGATCTATTTTGAACGCTGCGCCGGCTGCCATGGCGTATTGCGCAAAGGCGCTACCGGCAAAGCCCTGACCCCCGATATCACCCTCGAAAAGGGCACCGAGTATTTGAAGGTGTTCATCGCTTACGGATCGCCAGCCGGCATGCCGAACTGGCAGACATCCGGCGAGTTGTCAGCCACCGAGGTCGACATGCTGGCGCGTTATATTCAGCACGAACCGCCACAGCCGCCTGAGTGGGGCATGGCTGACATGAAGGGAACCTGGAAAGTCACCGTGCAGCCTAAGGACCGGCCGAAAAAGAAGCTGAATAACTACAATATCAGCAATATTTTCTCGACCACCTTGCGCGATACCGGCGAAGTAGCGCTGATCGATGGCGACACCAAGCAGATCATCAATATCGTCAAGACCGGCTACGCGGTGCATATTTCGCGCACCTCCGCTTCGGGCCGCTACCTGTTCGTGATCGGTCGCGATGGCCGTGTCAATATGATCGACCTGTGGATGGCCAAGCCTGACAATGTCGCGGAAATTCGCATTGGTCTGGAAGCGCGTTCGGTTGACACGTCCAAATACAAGGGCAAGGAAGGCGATTTCACTGACAAGCTCGCGATCGCTGGCGCTTACTGGCCGCCGCAATTCGTCATCATGGATGGCGATACGCTGGAACCGCTGAGAATCGTCTCCACCCGTGGCATGACTGTCGATAAACAGGAATACCATCCTGAACCGCGCGTGGCGTCCATTGTGGCTTCGCACTTCAAGCCGGAATTCATCGTCAACGTCAAGGAAACCGGCAAAACCCTGATGGTCGACTATTCTGACCTGCAATCGCTCAAGATTACCGAGCTGGGTTCAGCACGTTACCTGCATGATGGCGGCTGGGATTCCTCCAAGCGCTATTTCATGGTGGCCGCCAATAACAGCAACAAGATTGGCATGATCGATGCGAAAGAAAACAAGGTGGCAGCGATCGTGGAAGTGGGCAAGATCCCTCACCCTGGTCGTGGCGCCAACTTCATTCACCCCAAGTTTGGTCCAGTCTGGGCTACCGGCCACCTGGGTGACGAAACCATTTCGCTGATTGGCACCGATCCCAAAAAGCATCCGAAATATGCCTTCAAGGAAGTCGCCAAGCTGACGGGCCCCGGCGGTGGCGCATTGTTTATCAAGAGCCATCCGAAGTCGAAACATCTTTACTCGGATGCGCCGCTGAATCCTGATCCGAAGGTCTCACAATCGGTTGCCGTATTTGACATCACCAACCTGGACAAGGGCTTCACCGTTCTGCCAATCGCCGAGTGGGCGGGGCTGAATGACGATGGCGCAAAACGCGTGGTGCAACCCGAGTTCAACAAGGCTGGCGATGAAGTGTGGTTTGCAGTCTGGTCCGCCAAGAATAAACAGTCGGCGCTGGTCGTCGTGGATGACAAGACGCTTAAACTGAAGGCTGTCATCAAGGATCCGCGCATTATCACCCCGACGGGCCACTTTAACGTCCACAACACGCAGCACGATGTTTATTAAACTGATACGCCAACATTGACACAAGGGGGCTTGATCGCCCCCTCCACACCCATCGGAGAATAGAGATGAAATCATTACTGATTGCCGCCGCTGCAGCCATGTTCGCCATTGGCGCGCAAGCGGCCACGCCGGAAGAGGCGCTGACCAAGGCTGGTTGCATGGCTTGTCACGCCAAAGACAAGAAATTGGTTGGGCCGTCTTTCAAGGAGATCGCGGTCAAATACAAGGACAAGGATGCCACCGCTGCGTTGGTGGACAAGGTGCGCAAGGGTGGGTCGGGCGTGTTTGGCCCCATTCCCATGCCGCCGAACGCCGTCGATAAAATCGGCGATGCCGATCTGAAGTCAGCCGTGGAGTGGATTCTCAAGTCTTGATTTCATCTGCTTTCAAGACACCTGCCGCGCTGCCTTCCGGTTCGCGCGGCTTTAATTTTTTTGAATGCCGTACAACGGCTGAACGTACCCATGCACAAGCAACTCCTGCTGGCTCTGCTGACGACGCTAGCCTGTAGCAACCTGACCTACGCACAGACGCAGACAGCCGCATCTGGCTCCAGCCCGGCGACGATGGTAACGCTGGAATCCGTAGTGGTCAGCGCATCACGCGTCGAACAGCTGCAGGATGAACAAGCCTTTTCCATGGATGTATTGCGCGCCAGCGAACTCCAGAATCGGCAAATTACCGATATTCACGATGTCGCCAGGGATTTGCCGAATGTGTCCGTCAAACGCGCTCCAGCCCGCTTTGCCGTCACCGGCCCGAGTAATTCGACCGGGCGTGACGGCAATGCGGGTTTCAGTATCCGAGGCCTTGGCGGCAACCGTGTGCTGATGCTGGTTGACGGCATCCGCCTGCCGCGCAGTTACATCAACGGCAACAACGCCTTTGGCCGCGACACGCTGTCGCTGGATCTGCTCAAGCGCATCGAACTGGTGCGTGGCCCCAGCTCCGTGCTTTACGGCTCCGACGGCCTGGCCGGCCTGGTCAACTTCATCACCCATGAGCCGGCCGATTTCCTGCGCAGCCCCGGACAGCCTGCCAAAGCACTGGGCGGGCGGGTCGCGGCGGACTGGAGCAGCGAGGATGACGGCCTGAGCCTGAGTGCGACCCTGGCCGGACGCGCCAGCGACACGGTGGACTGGCTACTCACAGGCACAGTCCGTCGCGAGCATGGCCTGGACAACATGGGTACTAACGATGTCGCCAATGTGGATCGCACCACGCCGAATCCGCAAACCAGCCGCAGCGGCTCGCTGCTGGGCAAGCTGGTGATTCGTCCCGATCGCGGCCAGAAACACGTGCTGACGCTGGAGCATGCGCAAAAGGCGGCAGACTATGAACTGCTGTCCAGCAGGGCCAAGCCGCCTCTGACCCCAGCCTCCGTGGCGGGGGAAAACGCATCGCAAGCATTGAAACGCGACCGTTTCACGTGGGATGGACGCTACACTTTGAATGCCGCGTGGGCGGATCAATTGCAAACCGTGTTGAGCTGGCAAAAAACCGCAGCACAGGACGATGGCCGCACCCTGCGCCAGGATCAGAAAGTGCGACTGCGTGACACCACTTACGCAGAACAGACCTGGCAAGCCAGCGTACAGGCGAGCAAGACCCTGCCTTTGTCGGCAGACTGGTCACAAAAAATTACCTATGGCCTGGACTACACCCATACCGATATCACCAGCTGGTTCGACGGTTACGATCCGCCCCCCCTGGCCACCTACGTGCCAAAGCGCTATTTTCCCGACACACGCGAAACCAGCACGGCGCTGTACGTCCAGAGCGAATTCGTGAGCGAACGCTGGTCCATTACGCCCGGCGTGCGCCTGGAGAAATTTGCACTGGACGTATTGCGCCAGGACGGCTATTCGCCGCCATCGCCAACGCCAGGAAAGTCGCTTTCTGGCAGTAATGTCACCCCAAAAATCGGCGTTCTTTATCGCGCGACACCGCAATGGAGCGTCTTCGGCAACTATGCCGGCGGCTTTCGCGCGCCCGGTGCGTCGCAGGTCAACGGCTTCAGCGAAAACCCTGCGCCCACGATCTTTGTGTCGGTACTGTCCAATCCTGATCTGCAGCCTGAAACCAGCAAAAACATAGAATTGGGCTTGCGCGGACGGATGCAGAACCTGAGCCTTGAATTGGTCGCTTTCAGCGGTCGTTTCAATCATCTCATCGTCGATAAAAAACTTCTGGGCGGCGCCGGGACCGCGGGCGATCCGCGCATTTTTCAGTCCGTGAATGTGGACAATGCGACGATCAGGGGGTATGAAATCAAAGGCAGCGTGAACTGGGGTTTGCTGGCGGGCGGGCGCTTGAGCATGCCGTTTGCGTACGGCCAGGCGCGTGGAACCGACGACGCCACCGGCTTGCCGCTGAATGCCATCGATCCGGAAAAATTAATGGTAGGACTCCGATATGAAAAAGGCGAGTGGGATTGGCGCCTGGACGTCACGCATAACGCCGCAAAATCTGCCAGCAAACTGGACAGCCCCAATTTGCCCAAGGGTGGCATCCAGTTCACCGTACCGGCCTCGACCACGCTGGATTTAAGCACGCAGTGGCGCGTGCGCAAAGACCTGCGCGCCAACTTCGCCATTACCAACCTGGGCAACACCAAATACTGGCTCTGGTCCGATGTACAGGGCCTGGATGCCAATTCCAACGTGCTGGACGCTTACACCCAGCCGGGCCGGCATGTCAGGCTGTCGGTCGTCAAGGATTTCTGAGAACTTCAATCGCAGAAAATTTGAAATAAATTCACGTCAGGAAACAGGTCGTTTACACAAATAATTGCTGCACCATGCAAGCGGCAGTTTTTTGTGTGAGCCGCCTCTTCATCACCGCCGCACGCTGCGCTATCCGCGCCAGCTTTATTCCAGCTTTATAGCCAAAGCCGATGGGCGCGCCATATAGATACGTCCATGTGCGCCCATGTGCGATAATTTTAAGTTGCCCCCGGACGAAGTGCAGAATTGCCATTGCTTGTCGAATGGTCCCCAGACATATGTCACCGGGTCAAGAGTAGCCATGCTCGACATTAAAGTCCGTTGAAAATCAATGATTTATAAAGAAATTCCGCAGTGAATCAGAATCCTGTCAAGAACGAATTCAGTGGTCACACGCCCATGATGCAGCAGTTCCTGCGCATCAAGGCGGATTACCCCACCACCCTGCTGTTTTACCGCATGGGCGATTTCTACGAACTGTTCTTCGAGGATGCGGAAAAAGGCGCGCGCCTGCTCGGCATCACTCTGACCCAGCGCGGCAGCTCCAACGGTATCCCGGTCAAGATGGCGGGTGTGCCCTTTCATTCCTGCGAACAGTATCTGGCGCGCCTGATCAAACAGGGCGAATCGGTGGCCATCTGCGAACAGATCGGCGACCCTGCCACCAGCAAGGGGCCGGTCGAACGCAAGGTGATGCGGGTAGTCACGCCCGGCACCCTGACCGACGCCGACCTCCTGCCGGAAAAATCCGAGCGCCCGCTGCTGGCGCTGTGCCAGCTTGCGCAGCGCAAGAACGTCACGGTCGGCCTGGCCTGGCTGTCGCTGGCCAGCGGCGCCCTGAAGCTGATGGAATTTTCCTGCGAAGAGAAATTGCTGGATGCCCGCCTGCGCCAGGAACTGGAGCGCATCGGTCCGGCCGAGGTGCTGGTGGCCGAAGACGCCCAGGATGAACTGTTTTCCACGCCCGGCAATGTCCTGGCGGCAGCCCGCACCGGCGTGCCGGCCTGGCACTTCGATCAGCCGGCCGGCAGCAAGGCCCTGCTGGAACAGCTGGAAGTCAGCACCCTCGCCGGCTTCGGCGCCGAGCATTTGGGCGCCGCCATCGGCGCCGCCGGCGCCCTGCTGCGCTATGCGCAAGCCACCCAGGGCCGCAGCCTGCGCCATGTCAGGACCCTGGCAGTCGAATCGGAAGCCGAATTCATCGGCCTGGATGCCGCCACCCGGCGCAATCTGGAGCTGACCGAAACCCTGCGCGGCCAGGAAGGCGCAGGTCCATCGCCGACGCTGTTTTCCACGCTGGACCATTGCCGCACCGCGATGGGGTCGCGCCTGCTGCGCCACTGGGTGCACCATGCCCGGCGCGAGCAGAACGTGGCGCGCGCGCGCCACGCCGCCATCAACGCGCTGATGCGCAACGACGCCTGCTCCGGCCTGGCCTCGACGCTGGCGGCGGTGCCCGACATCGAGCGCATATCCACCCGCGTGGCGCTGCTGTCGGCGCGCCCGCGCGATCTGGCAGCCCTGCGCGCCGGGCTGCAGCACCTGCCCTCGCTGCGCGCCTATGTCGGCATGTGCACGCGCGACGCCGAAGCGCCGCTGCTGCACGCCATCCACGACCATCTGGCCGACCCAACCGAATGCCTCGACCTGCTGGAGCGCGCCATCATGCTGGAGCCGGCGGCGATGGTACGCGACGGCGGCGTGATCGCGCGCGGTTTCGATGCCGATCTCGACGAATTGCGCGGCCTGTCGGAAAACGCCGGGCAGTTCCTGGTCGACCTGGAAGCGCGCGAACGGGCGCGCACCGGCATCGGCAACCTGCGCGTCGAATACAACAAGGTGCACGGCTTTTACATCGAAGTCACGCACGGCCAGACCGACAAGGTGCCGGACGATTACCGCCGCCGCCAGACCCTGAAGAATGCCGAGCGCTACATCACGCCGGAACTGAAAGCCTTCGAGGACAAGGCGCTGTCGGCGCAGGAGCGCGCCCTGGCGCGGGAGAAATTCCTCTACGAGCAAGTGCTGGCCGAGCTGGCCCCGCACATTCCTACCCTGCAGGCGATCGCCCAGGCCGCCGCCCAGCTCGATGCCCTGTCTTCGCTGGCCGCGCACGCGCTGGCGCACAACTGGTGCGCGCCGCTGCTGGTGGACGAGCCGGTGATCTCGATCGGCCAGGGGCGCCACCCGGTGGTGGAAAACCAGATCGAGCGCTTCATCGCCAACGACTGCGAGCTGTCCGCCGAGCGCAAGCTGCTGCTGATCACCGGCCCCAACATGGGCGGCAAATCGACTTATATGCGCCAGGTGGCGCTGATCACGCTGCTGGCCTACATGGGGAGCTTCGTGCCGGCAGCGCATGCCACCATCGGCCCGATCGACCGCATCTTCACCCGCATCGGCGCCGCCGACGACCTCGCCGGCGGCCGTTCCACCTTCATGGTGGAGATGACCGAATCGGCAGCCATCCTCAACGGCGCCACCGCGCATTCGCTGGTGCTGATGGACGAGGTGGGCCGCGGCACCTCGACCTTCGACGGCCTGGCGCTGGCCTGGGCGATCGCGCGCCACCTGATCGAAACGACGCAAAGCTTCACGCTGTTCGCCACGCATTACTTCGAACTGACGCAGCTGCCGGAAACCCATCTGTCCAGCGCCAACGTGCACCTGTCGGCAATCGAGCACAAGGACAGCATCGTCTTCCTGCATGCGGTAGAGGCCGGCCCGGCCTCGCAAAGTTACGGCCTGCAGGTGGCGCAGCTGGCCGGCGTGCCGCCGGCGGTGATCCGCGCCGCGCGCCGGCGCCTGGCGGCGCTGGAATCGCATTCGCTGCAAAGCACGCCGCAGTTCGACCTGTTCGCCGGCGGCCCGGCGGATGCAGCGGAACAGGATGTGGATGAAGCCGCCTCCGGCCAGGCCGGCGCGCCGGCCGACGCACAGGCGCAAGCCCTGCGCGAGGCGCTCGCCGCGCTGGACCCGGACGCCATGTCGCCGCGCGACGCGCTCGATGCGCTCTACCGCCTCAAGCAGCTGGAAGACGCGCGCTCATGACTGTCCTGCGCGAGCGCATCCGGCGCCTGCTGCGCACCGTCCTGCTGGCCGGCCTTGCCTGCGTCGGCGCGCATGCCCTGGCGGCGGAAAAGTTTTCCTTCGGTTTCGTCGCCCCCGCCTTCGACGACATCCTCGCGGGCGAATCCGTCCTCGCCTCCACCCTCGCCGCAACCGACCGCGCAAACCTGGCATTCCTTGTGGCGGGCGGCCTCAAGTCGGCCCGCGAATCGTGCAGCGATGCGCTCTACGAACAGCGCCACGTCCTCTTGAACGGTTCCCAGCATGGCGTGGTGCTTGCCGTGTCCGGTGACGACTGGGGCGATTGCCACTATCGGGATGGCCGCTCGGCGGCGCTGGAACGCCTGCGCCGCCTGCGTGAAGTGTTTTTCGCGGACGACCTGTCATTGGGCGCCAGCCGCATTCCGCTGATACGGCAATCGGCCACCGCACGCTTCCGCGACTATGCAGAAAACATGCGCTGGAGCATGGGCGGCATCATGTTCGCCACGCTGAACTTGCCGGCGGATAATAACCGTTACCTCATCGCGGCGGGGCGCAATGGCGAATTCGAAGACCGCCTGGTCGCCAACCGCGACTGGCTGCAGCGCGTCTTCAAGTATGCGCAACGCGAAAAATCCGCCGGCATCGTGCTCTTCAGCGATGGCGACATGCTGCGCACGCCGCGCGCGGACAATCCGCGGCGCGACGGCTTTCTGGAAATGCGGAAACTGATCGCCGATCTGTCAGCCGACTACGAGGGCACGGTGCTGCTGGTGCATAACGCTCCGGCGCAGCGGGGCGAAACCGGGCGACTTGCGATCCGCTGGCAAGGCCGGCTCGGCAACCTGGGGGTGGCTGCCGGCTGGGCCGATATCCGCGTCACGCCGGGCGAGCCGGCGCTGTTCGAAGCGAAGGCCGGCGCACGCTGCGCCGACGAGGGTCAGTGCAGCGGCACGCTGCGGAACTGATCGCCTTCGGCGCCGTCGCCGTCATCGTCGTGATGGTGGCCATGCTCGCCATGCACGTGGCCATGCGCGACTTCCTCGTCGCTGGCGGCGCGCACCTCGACCACGTTCAGGCCGAAACGCAGGGCGATGCCGGCCAGCGGATGGTTGCCGTCCAGGACCACCTTGTCTTCGGCAATATCGGTCACAGTGAAAATCAGACTTTCCTGCACTTCGTCGCCCTCTTCCGGCGAACCTTCGAACTGCATGCCCAGCTCGAGCGGCTCGGGCAGGCGCTTGCGGTCCTCGACCTTGACCAGCTGCGGGTCATAGTCGCCGAAGGCGTCTTCCGGCTCGACCTGGATGGTGGACTGGTAACCGGCTTCGCGGCCTTCCAGGGCTTCCTCGATCTTCGGCAGGGTATTGCCGTAGCCTCCGTGCAGATAGACCATCGGGTCCCGGCTTTCTTCGATCAGATTGCCTTGCGCATCTGAGAGGGTGTAGTTCAGGGTCACTACGGTATTGCGGGCAATCTTCATGGAACAGCTCCTTTCGAGGGACAATTTCGGCGATTATACCAACCTGCCAATATATAATGGCCGCCATGAATTCGACTCCACTACTGGGCGGCATCACGCCCGCGCGCTTCCTGCGCGAATACTGGCACAAGAAGCCGCTTCTCATCCGCCAGGCCATCCCGGGTTTCCGCCCCCTGCTCAAGCGTGAGGCGCTGTTCGAACTGGCGCGCCGCGACGATGTCGAATCGCGCCTGATCAGCCATGCCGGACAGGGCTGGGACATGCGCCATGGGCCGCAGACAGAGTTGCCCGCTCTCGCACAGAAGGACTGGACCCTGCTGGTGCAGGGCGCCAACCTGCACCATGACGGCGCTGACGCCCTGCTGCGTCGGTTCAACTTCATCCCGGATGCCCGCCTCGACGACCTCATGATCAGCTACGCCAGCGATGGCGGCGGCGTCGGCCCGCATTACGATTCCTACGACGTGTTCCTGCTGCAGGCGCAGGGTCAGCGACGCTGGCGCATCGGCGCCCAACAAGACCTGGCGCTGGTAGAAGGCCTGCCGCTGAAAATCCTGCGCAACTTCACGCCGGAGCAGGAATTCGTGCTGGAGCCGGGCGACATGCTGTACCTGCCGCCGCAGTACGCCCACGACGGCATCGCCATCGGTGAATGCATGACCTACTCGGTCGGCTTTCGCGCGCCCTCCTGGCAGGAACTCGGCGAAGGCTTCCTGCAGTTTTTGGCCGAAACGATCGATCTGCCCGGGCGTTATGCCGACCCGGACCTGGCGCCGGCGCGCGCGCCGGCGGAAATCGGCAAGGGCATGCTGCGCACCGTCACCGAGCAATTGCGCCAGATCCGCTTCGACGACGAAGACATCGCCATTTTCCTCGGCGAATACCTGTCCGAACCCAAGGCCAGCGTCGGCTTTCGCGCGCTGGCGCGCCCGCTGAGTCTGGCGCGCTTCATCGAGGCGGCCGGCAAACGCGGCGTGCGCCTGTCGCGAAAATCGCAGATGCTGTATCTCGGCAAACACGTTTTCCTCAACGGCGAATCCTTCATCGCCGGCCGCGCAGAACTGCCGGTGCTGCAGGCGCTGGCCAATCGGCGTCAGCTGGCCAGCGCGGAGGTGCTGGCCGCCAGTGCCGACGTGCAGGAAACGCTGCACCAGTGGCATGACGAAGGCTGGCTGGAATTGCTGCCGGCTGCGCGCAACACTGCACGGTCATGACACTGAGAGGACACTGAGAGGGTTACAAAAATCGTCTTGATCTTGCTTAAACCAACTGGAAAAAGAAGAGTACGAAATGGAAATGTTGTTTGCACACAAAAGCTTGATTCCGCATAGCAAGAAAGTGCAACATCCCCAATAAAATGCCGCTATAATAACGAGTTAGGAAGCTTTGCTGTGCTGCACCATCGGCGGTACATCGTGAAAGCAGCCTAAAAAAATTGCTGTAAAAAGCGATAATTACCGGTAATTATTTCATTTCATCGCAAACCTGTTAATTAACGAAGGAAAATCCATGAACAAGTCCCTCTTGATCGCCGCCCTGTTTGCCGTTTCCCTGGCTGCTTGCAGCAAGCAAGAAGAAGCGCCTGCAGTTGCTCCGGAAACCACCACCACTGCTGTCGAAACCACCACGACCGCTGAAGAAACCACCACCACTGCAGCTGACGCCACCACCACCACTGTTGGCGGCGAAGTGACCACCACCACTGCGCAGTAATCGGTAGTAGCGTTTCACCAGAAAGCCGGCCTGCGGGCCGGCTTTTTTTCGTCCATACTATCCAGAATCCGTCCTTTTCCCGTTTCTATCCTTTGCCGATTCCGCAGTACGCAGTAACCCTGGCGCAAACGCGACGCGGTAAACGACAATGCCGCCCCGGAGGGCGGCATGTTTAAGCAAGGCTGCGCGGCGCTTTACTTCAGCTGCTCGTTCAGGAGCGCCAGGATCTTGCCGGCGGTCGGCGAATTGTCGACCCCGCCTTCGGCATTGAGCACCTGGATGCGACTGACGCCGGGGCTGCCCTCCTTGACGGAAATACGGTAGCGCTGCGCCGATTTCGGATCGTCCTTGGAGCTGCTGCCGAAGGAAAGCAGCTTCGAGAAGAAGCCCTTCTCCTTCTTGGCCTTGTCCTGCGCATCCGTATCCTGGTTGACGTAGCGGACGAAATACAGGCCCTGCGAGCGGTCACGGTCTTCCACGGTAAAGCCGACGCGGTCGAGCGCCAGGCCGACGCGGCGCCAGGCGCGGTCGAAGCCTTCGCTGTTCTCCACATAGGCGCCGGATTCGGCCTGCACCAGGCGCGCGCGCTGCTGCATCGGCGTGGCGTTGGTTACCATCGTGCGCGCCTTGGTCTGTTCGGCGCCCAGGCGCGTCATCAGGTGGCTGAGCATCTGCGCTTCCAGCTCAGGGTCGGAAGCACGGGCCACCCAGGCGGTCGATTCCGGACCGGTGTTGCCGCCGGAATTGCCGGTATACACTTCCTCGGCGCCGCGGTGGCTGATATAGATCTCGGTGCTGCCATCCGGCAGGCGCTCCAGGCGCGTGCGGAACTTGTCGCGGATGCCGGCATCGTAGGCCGAATCCAGAGTCTTGGCGAGGAAGCCGCGAATCATGCCCTGAGGCACGTTCAGGCGCTTTTCCGCCCAGTCGGTTTCCATGATCCCGGCTTCCGGCAATTCGATATTGATCAGGAAACCAGACTCTTGCCAGAAGTCGCGAATCTGCGGCCACAGCGCTTCCGGCGATTGCTTCGTCACCAGCCAGCGCTGGTTGCCGGCGCGTTCGACGCGCACTTCCTGGTTCGCCGCCACCGCCACCACGGCGGCATTGGCGCCCGGCCGGTTAGCCTGCTGCTCGCCGTAGGACGAGGCTGTCGCCGTGCCATTGTTCGTGCCGGCCACGGCATAACGGTTATCGCGCTGCAACTGCGTCAGGTTGGGCGGAATTTCCAGCGACTTGACCGGGGCCTTGCTGGAACTCTTGTAATCCACGCGCTCCGGCTCCATCCACGAGCTGATGGAACTGCAACCGACCATGCTGACGATAATGGCGGCGCCCAGGGCACCACGCATGGAATAAGTGTGCAACGACTGTAGGTTCTTGCGAATAATCATAAGGATACAGGTTAATAACCGGTCGAGACCGAAGGACGGCGGCGCCGCAAATTGACTATTGTAATACAGCAGCTTCCCGCAATGCCTTGCGGACAATTTCGTGGTACTCCGGCGCCAGCGTCACCAGCGGCAGGCGGATGCCCGGCGGAATCTTGCCGATCTCCGCCATGGCCCATTTGAGCGGCACGGGGTTGGGCTCGATAAAGAGCTTGTTATGCAGGGGCAGCATGCGGTTGTTGATCTCGACGGCGCGGGCGATGTCCCCCTGCATGGCTGCCACGCACAACTCGTGCATGGGACGCGGGGCGATGTTGGCGGTAACGGAAATATTGCCCCTGGCGCCGCAGAACATCAGCGCCATGGCGGTCGGATCGTCGCCGGAGTAGACGGCAAAGGACTTCGGCGCCAGGCGCAGCAGATCCGTGCCGCGGGCGATGTTGCCGGTCGCGTCCTTGACGCCGATGATGCCAGGCACCTGCGCCAGGCGCACGATGGTGTCGTTGCTCATGTCGGCTACGGTACGGCCCGGCACGTTGTAGAGGATGACCGGCAGATCGACGGCTTCGGCGATCTTCCTGAAGTGCTGGTACATGCCTTCCTGGGTCGGCCGGTTATAGTAGGGCACCACTTGCAGCGAGGCGTCCGCGCCCACTTCGCGCGCGTATCGGGTCAGCTCGATGGCTTCCGTGGTGGAATTGCCACCGGTGCCGGCGATTACGGGAATGCGCTTCGCGGTGTGCTCCACCGCCACCTTGATCAGCTCGCAATGCTCCTCGACCGACACGGTCGGCGATTCGCCAGTGGTGCCGACAATGACGATGCCGTCGGTACCTTCGGCAATATGCCAGTCGATCAGCTTGCGCAGGCCGGGCAGATCCAGGCTGCCATCTGCATGCATGGGGGTAACGATTGCGACGATGCTGCCCTGAATCATGGTATTGGAGAAACTAAAAATGGAAAGAATACGATTGTAGCGGATCGCCTGCAATGTGGGTGCTTCGAACAGGCAATTCCGCTTAAAAAATCCGCGGCCAGTCCGGCGCGGGAACGCTGTCTCCGGCGCCATCTTTCCGGATGGCACAAATCCGCTGCAGCATGGCCGGGCGCGGCGTTTCGACATAGCCATCCTCGAAGGCCACCACGCGCCACTCCCCTGCCCCCGTATCGCGGAGAATATCCAGCAACTCCCCCGGCCGCAGCAGGAAGGCCGGGTTCGACGGCTTGCCGTAACGTTCGTTACCGCGCGCAAAGGTCTCGTAGATCAGCACGCCGCCCGGCGCCAGGCTGGCCAGCAGCGCGCAAAACAGCGGCCTGTGCAGGTAATTGGTGACGACGGCGCCGGCAAAACGCACTGGCGCAAAGGGCCAGGGCGCGCCGTTTTCGAGGTCGTACGCCATGGCCGTGACGCCCGCGATGCCAATCAGGCCGCGCAGCGCTTCGGCATCGCGGTCCAGCGCGCAGACCGCATGCCCCTGCGCCGCCAGCAGGCGGCTGTGGCGGCCGCTGCCGCATGCCAGGTCGAGCACTTCGCCGGCGGGAATCAGCGGCGCGAACCGGCGCACCCAGGCCGAAGGCCCGGGAAGCGCGGAGACCGCCACGTCGCTTGCCATCGCCTGCTCGCGCCCGCCGCAAATGGCTGTCAGCCGCGGTAGCCCAGGCCCATCGCCTCGCGCACGTCGCGCATGGTTTCCTCGGCCAGGGCGCGCGCCTTGCCGCAACCGTCGGCGACGATCTCGCGCACCAGTTTCGGATTGTCGAGGTAACGCTGCGCGCGCTCGCGCATCGGCTCCTGCTCCTTCAGCACGGCGTCGATCACCGGCTGCTTGCATTCGATGCAGCCAATGCCGGCCGAGGTGCAACCCTTGACCACCCAGTCCTTCGTAGCGGCGTCGGAATACACCTGGTGCAATTGCCACACCGGGCATTTTTCGGGGTTGCCCGGATCGGTGCGGCGGACGCGCGCCGGATCGGTCGGCATCGTGCGCAGTTTTTTCGTCACGCTTTCCCTGTCTTCGCGCAGCGCAATGGCATTGCCATAGCTCTTCGACATTTTCTGGCCATCCAGGCCCGGCAGGCGCGACGATTCCGTCAGGCGCACCTGCGGCTCCGGCAGGATGATCTTGCGGCTGCCGGCGATGTTGCCGAACAGGCGTTCGCGGTCGGCGGCGCTGACGCTTTGCGCGGCGTCGAGCAATACCTTCGCCTCGTCCAGCGCCTCGTGCCTGCCCTGCTCCTGGTAAGCGGTGCGCAGGGCCTCGTATTGCTTGCCCTGCTTGCCGCCGAGTTTTTTGATCGCTTCCTGGACCTTTTCCGCAAAGCCGGCTTCCCTGCCGTACATGTGGTTGAAGCGGCGCGCGATCTCGCGCGTGATCTCCACGTGCGGAATCTGGTCTTCGCCCACGGGCACCATGCTGGCGCGGTACAACAGCACGTCGGCTGACATCAGCAGCGGATAGCCGAGAAAGCCATAGGTGGACAGGTCGCGATCGGCCAGCTTCTGCTGCTGGTCCTTGTAGGTCGGCACGCGTTCCAGCCAGCCCAGCGGCGTCATCATCGACAGCAGCAGGTGCAGTTCGGCATGCTGCGGCACCTGCGACTGGATGAAGATGGTCGCTTGCGCCGGGTCGACGCCGGCAGCCAGCCAGTCGATCACCATGTCGAAGGTGCTGGCCTCGATGCCGGCGGGGTCTTCGTAATGGGTGGTCAGCGCGTGCCAGTCGGCGACAAAAAACAGGCACGGCACTTCAGCCTGCATCTTCACCCAGTTTTTCAGGGCGCCATGGTAGTGGCCGAGATGGAGAGCGCCGGTGGGGCGCATGCCGGAAACGACACGGTCGGAAAACATGGTGGTTGGCTATCCAAGCAAAAGGGTAAAAGGTGTCAGCAGCAGATGCAGCAAGGTTTCAGCAGCGATCATAACCGGCAGCATCCAGTATTTCAGCACCTGCAGGAAAAGCAGCGCCAGCACGATGAAAAACCCATAGGGTTCGAGCTTGCCATACTTCCAGGCCAGGTGATTCGGCAACAGGCTGAACATGATGCGCCCGCCATCCAGCGGCGGCAGCGGAAACAGGTTGAAGGCGAAGATCACCAGGTTGACGAGAACGCCGGCATGCGCCATCTTGCGGAAAAACTCTTCCTGGATACCGAGCGTACCCAGCAGCAGCGCGAAAATCATCCACATCAGCGCCATCACCAGGTTGGCGGCGGGACCGGCCAGCGCCACCCAGGCCATGTCGCGCTTGGGCTTGCGCAGCTTGCCCCAGTCCACCGGCACCGGCTTGGCATAACCGAACAGAAAGGGGCTGCCGATGGCAAACAGGATGATGGGAATCAGCAGCGTGCCCACGGGATCGATGTGGCGCACCGGATTGAGGCTCATGCGCCCTTGCAGGTAGGCAGTGGCGTCGCCGAAATACCGGGCCGCATAGGCATGCGCGGCTTCATGCAGGGTAATGGCGAAAAGGATGGGCAGTACGTAGACGGCGAAGTTCTGGATGGTTTCGTTCATCAGTGAATTCTAACAGACCGCCCTGCCGCCTACAGGCCGAACATGGCGGCGTCGCCGCGTCCCTGGCGCAACAGTTGCGGCTCGGCGCCGGACAGGTCGATCACGGTGGTCATTTCCAGGCCGCAGGCGCCGCCGTCGATCACCAGTTCGATCTGCTTTTCGAGCTTTTCACGCACCAGGTCCGGATCGGTCAGCGGCATGGGATCATCCGGCAGCGTCAGGGTGGTGCCCAGCAGCGGCTCGCCCAGTTCTTCCAGCAGCGCCAGCGCCACCGGGTTTTCCGGCACGCGCAGGCCGATGGTCTTGCGCGACGGGTGGCTGACGCGGCGCGGCACCTCCTTCGTCGCTTCGAGGATGAAGGTGTAGGGGCCTGGCGTGGCCGCCTTCAGCAACCGGAACTGGCTGTTGTCCACCTTGGCGTATTCGGCGATCTGGGAAAGATCGCGACACAGCAGCGCCAGGTGGTGCTTGTCGTCGATGCCGCGGATGCGGCGCAGGCGCGTCACCGCATCCTTGTCGTCCAGCTGGCAGCACAGGGCGTAGCTGGAATCGGTCGGCAAGGCGATGATGCCGCCGGCGCGCACGATCTGCACCGCCTGTTTGATCAGGCGCAGTTGCGGATTGTCAGGATGAATCTGGAAAAACTGGCTCATAAACGGTTAAGGCGGCAGCTTGCGCCGCCGCCGTCCGGTGGAAGGTGAATGGTTATAGTACCCTGCCGGCGCGGCTTAGCGGCCGCCCTGCAGCGCGGCGATGCGCTGCTCGATGGGCGGGTGGCTGGAAAACAGCTGCATGAAACCCGAGCGTTCGTTGGCAATGCCCATCCCCGCCATCGATTGCGGCAGGTTGTTCGGCTCGAGGCCGCCCAGGCGCGCCAGCGCGTTGATCATCGGCTTCGGGCTGCCCAGCAGCTGCGCGGCGCCGGCGTCGGCGCGGAATTCGCGGTAGCGCGAGAACCAGGCGACGATCATCGACGCGGCGATGCCGAAGACGATCTGGCACACCATCACGGTAACCATGTAGCCGATGCCGGGACTATCGTTTTCGCCCTTGGAGAGGGCGCGGTCCACGGCATAGCCGACCACGCGCGCGAGGAATACCACGAAGGTGTTCACCACGCCCTGCACCAGGGTCATGGTCACCATGTCGCCGTTAGCCACGTGCGCCACTTCATGACCGAGCACGGCTTCCACTTCCTCGCGCGTCATCGATTCGAGCAGTCCCGTGGACACTGCCACCAGCGCGGAATTCTTGAAAGCGCCGGTAGCGAAGGCGTTCGGCTCGCCATCGTAGACCGCCACTTCCGGCATGGCGATGCCGGCCTTGTGCGCCAGCTTGCCAACGGTGTCGACCAGCCAGAACTCGGTCGAATTCGAGGGTGCTTCGATCACGCGCGCGCCGGTCGACCATTTCGCCATCGGCTTGCTGATCAGCAAGGAGATGATTGAGCCCGTGAAACCCACCACCAGCGAAAACACGACCAGCATCGGCAGGTTCAGGCCCTGCGCAGTCAGGAAGCGGTCCACGCCCAGCAGGCGCAGGACGACGGTCATCACCGCAATGACTGCAATATTGGTGGCGATGAACAGGAAAATTCGTTTCATTCAATGACTCTCCATGGAAAACCTACTTAAACGTAGGGATTTTTCCACATAATTCAAGGTGGCGGGACGCATATTCTTCAGAATTTTCAGAAGAATATTTGCGATTTATTCAGAGATTCCAGTCGTGCCAGACTGCCTTGAGAGCGGCCGGCAAGGGGGGCAAGGCGCCCAGTTCGACATGCGATTCGCCGGGGCCGTGAAAATCCGAACCGCGCGACGCCAGCAGTCCCCAGGTGCTTGCCACGCGCGCATAGGCATCGTACTGGTCCGGGGTGTGGCTGCCGGTGACGACTTCAATGCCGGCGCCGCCGGCCTGCACGAACTCTGTCAGCATCGCGTCCTGCTGCAGGGCGCTGAACTTGTAGCGCCCCGGGTGCGCTACCACGGCCCGGCCGCCGGCGCCGCGGATCCAGCCAACCGCATCCTGCAGTTTCGCCCAGCGGTGCGGCACGTAGCCCGGTTTACCTTCGGTAAGATAATTGCGAAACACGTCGCGCACGCTGGCGCAAATGCCGATATCCACGAGGTAACGGGCGAAATGGGTGCGTGCGATGAGATCGGGATTGCCGGCAAAGGTCAGCGCGCCCTCGAAGGCATGCGGAATGCCCGCCGCCGCCAGTTGCTGCGCCATTTCGCGGGCGCGTTCGGCACGGCCGCCGCGCGTGGCCGCCAGCCCCTGCAGCAGGCCGGCATCGTTCTCGTCGATGCCGAGGCCGACGATGTGCACCGTTTCGCCGCCCCAGGTGACCGAGATTTCCACCCCGGCGACAAAGCGCAGGTCCAGCGCTTGCGCCGCCTCGCGGGCTTGCGCAATGCCGGCCACTTCATCGTGGTCGGTCAGCGCCCAGACATCCACGCCCAGCCGCTTCGCGCGCGCCGCCACCTCCGCCGGCGGCAGCGTGCCGTCGGAAACATTGGAATGGCTGTGCAGATCGAAGTTCAGCATAGTCCTGTGGCGGTGGTATCCAAGCCGCTATTGTACGCGGCTTGCCCGCCTCACGCTGCGCTGAAGAAGGCTTCGATACGCTCTGCCAGCAGTTGCGGCTGGTCATGATGGAGCATGTGACCGGCGTCCGGAATGCTCACGGTGGTGACGCCGGCGATGCTGGCAATGCGCCGGTCGATTTCGGCGCGCGCACCCTCCTTCGGCCCGAGCCAGCGCCAGACATCGGTTTCGGCCGCTTCCACCCACAGCACCGGCGCCGTGATCGATTGCCAGCACGCCATTGCTTCCTCGACGTGGTACAGCACCGGACTGATCAGCTTGTGCGCGGGGTCGCCGCGGATTTCCCAGCGCCCCTCGGCATTCTGCGCCGCCCAGTGCTGCGCCAGGAAAGCGGCGCGCGCATCCGTCAGGCGCGGGTTGGTTTTCTGCAAGCGCGCCATGACTTCGTCAGGCGACGCATAGGTGCGCATGTCGACAGGCTTGCGCAGACCGTCCAGCCATTGCGCATAGCGCCCCGGCGCCTGCTGCGGACGCGTGGGCGGCATGCCGAAACCTTCCAGGTTCACCAGGCGGGCAATTCTTTCCGTGCGTACGCCAGCATACATGCAGGCGACATTGCCGCCCATGCTGTGCCCCAGCAGGTTGACGCGTTCGCCGGGGGCGTAATGGTCGAGCAGCGCATCGAGGTCGCCCAGGTAATCGGCAAACCAGTAGCTGTCGCTGCCGGAACGCTGCGACAGGCCATAGCCGCGCCAGTCGGGCGCAATCACGTGCCAGTCGCGCTGCAGGCAATCCACCACGAACTGGAACGACGCCGACACATCCATCCAGCCGTGCAGCATGAACAGTTTGGGCGCATCGTCGCTGCCCCAGTGACGCACGTGGTAGCGCAGGCCGCGCACGGGGAGATACTCGGAGCGGGAGGATTTCATGAAAAGCTCAGCCCATTAATAATAGTACGATCGTTCTATTATATACAAGCTTTGCCCTCCCCGCCTGATCATGCAGCAATATTTTCCGCCGCCGACGCGGCGCGGCGGTCCTGCGCATCCCTGCCGACGCCCAGCCCGAAGCGGACATCGCTGCCTGACGGATTCTGGTACAGCCGCAAGCCGAACTCCGGCAGGATTGCCAGCAAATGGTCGAAGATGTCGCCCTGCGTGCCTTCATAGCGCACCCATGCCGTCGTCGCGGTAAAGCAGTAAATCTCCATGGGAATGCCTTCAGGGCCCGGCTCCATGGTGCGCACCATCAGCGTCATGTCCTGATTGATGCCCGGATGCGCACGCAGATAGGCGTTCACGTAGGCGCGGAAGGTGCCGATATTGGTCAGACGACGCTGGTTGGCCGGCTCGGCCGCGCACTCGCCAAGTTCGCTGCGCAACTCTTCGTTGGTGCGGACGACATCGCGGCGCTTTTCTTCGAGGTAGGGCCGCAGTAGCGCGATGCGCGACAGCCTTTCGATCTGCTCGTCATCCAGAAAATGCACCGAGGCGCCTTCCAGCCGCAAAGAACGCTTGATGCGACGGCCGCCGGACTGCGACATGCCGCGCCAGTTCTTGTAACTTTCCGACATCAGCCGCCAGGTCGGGATGGAAGTGATGGTCTTGTCCCAGTTCTGCACCTTCACCGTATGCAGGGCGATATCGACGACGTCGCCGTCGGCGCCCACCTGCGGCATCTCGATCCAGTCCCCAACCCGCAGCAAATCGTTGGACGCCAGCTGCAGGCCGGCGGTAAAGGACAGGATCGTGTCCTTGAACACCAACATCAACACCGCGGACATCGCGCCCAGGCCGGACAGCAGGATCAGAGGCGAACGGTCGATGAGCGTGGCGACGATGACGATACCGCCGAGCATGCCCAGCAGCAGCTTGCCCAGTTGCACAAAGCTCTTGATCGAGCGCCGCTGCCCGCCCTGCGGCGCTTCGCGCGCTTCGTGCGTCAGCTGCATGGCGTCGAGCACGGCAAACAGCACGCGCAGAGTGTGCAGCACCGTCAGTGCCACGGCAACGTTGCGGATGATGGTGGTGGCCGTCGGCGACAGGTGCGGCACGGCGAAGATACCGATCTGCACTACCAGCGATGGCGCCACCTGCGCCAGTCGTTGCGGCACGCGGCTTTGCAGCAGCCTGGCAAACCAGCTCGTCGGCGCGCCGACGCCAAGCCGGCCGAACAGGCGCATCAGCACTGCCTGCAGCAACAGGCGCGCGCAAATGGCCAGCAGCGCCAGCAGGCTCAGGGCGATGGTGGCCTGGACCCAGGGTTCGAAGTCGGAGAGAAATGCAAAATTCACCAGGTTGGTTCCTTTCAGATGGGGGTTGGCGGACATGGCGCAAACCGCGAAAAGCGGCGCGCCACGGCGTCGAAGGCCTGCTGCTAGCGCAGGAAAGGCGTCAGGCTGAAGGATGAGCGCTTGCCGATGTGGGCGAAATTCTCGTCGAGCCAGCGCGCGGTTTGCTGGCGACCTTCGTTGCGCAACGCTTCCAGAAAAGGCGCCTGCGTATTCATGCGGCTGATGGTGGTCAGCTTGCCCATGAACTCGGGAGACGCGACGGCATGGACATGCAGGTTGCGCATGCGCCGCTCCAGCCGCCCGAAGGCGAACAGGCCGCGGCGCGCTTCGCGCTGCGCCAGCGCGATCGCCTGCAACTCGGTGGAAATGGCGGCGTTGAAACCGATCTCGGCCAGGCGCGTGTGAATTTCACTGACCGTCATCGGCACGCCGGCATGACTTGCAGAATGCAGCAGCACCACCATGATATCGCGTGCGTTACATCGGTGCAGCAACGGAAACAGCGGCGGATTGGCGGTAAAGCCGCCATCCCAGTACGCTTCGCCGTCGATTTCCACTGCATGGTGCAGCGACGGCAGGCAGGCTGACGCCAGCAGCATGTCGATGGTCATCTCGCGGGTGCGGAACAGTTTCAGCGTGCCGCTGCGGACATGCGTGGCGGCGATGAACAGCTTGAGCGGGCATTCGGCGCGCAGGCGTTCGAAATCGATTTGCGCGGCCAGCATGTCGCGCAGCGGATTAACGTCGAAAGGATTCCACTGGTAGGGCGATAAAAACCGCGTCAGCGACAGCAGCGCATTGACGCTGGCCGAAGGTTTTGTATTAGTGGCAATGTTTTCCGCCGACCAGGCGTCATCCGGCTGCGCACTGAAGGGCTGGCGCGTCGCCACGCTTTGCCACAATTCCTGCAGCGCCAGGCGCGCACCCTCGCGTCCGCCCGCCGTCCAGCCGTGCGCCAGCACCACCGCGTTCATCGCTCCGGCGCTGGCGCCGCTGATACCTTCGATATCGATACGCTCGTCTTCCAGTAACCGTTCCAGCACGCCCCAGGTGAAGGCGCCGTGCGAACCGCCTCCCTGTAGCGCCAAGGTCAGCGTTTTCTTTTGCATGCATGTTCCTTTCCATTTTTATTGGCAAGGCGACAAGTCCACTTGCAGCCCGCTTGCTCGATGCTTTTGAGCAAGACGTCCGACGCATAAAAGTGTATCAAGTTCCTTCAGGAAGCATATTGTTTTGCATGCTGCGCTGGCGCGTTGCCAGCACGGAACCGATCAGCAACGCCAGGGCGGAAAACACCAGTCCGCGCTCCAGGCCCCCGGCGCGGTCGGCAATCAAGCCGGCAACGCTGGGGCCGACGATCTGGCCCAGGGCAAAGACCGTGGTGAAGGCGCTGATGCCGGCCGACCAGGATTGCGGCGGCAGGTTGTGGCGCACCAGCGCCGTGGTGGACGCCACCACCGAGAGAAACACCGCGCCGAACAGCAGGCCGGAGGCAAACACCAACAACGGCGCTGCGGTCAGCGCCGGCAGGATCGTGGCGACGGCCAGCAAACCGTTGAGGATCGCCAGCGATTCGCCGCCGCGGAAGCGGTCCAGCATGCCAGCCCAGATGCGCGAGGACGCCACCACCGCAAGGCCGAGCAAGGTGTAGAAAATGGTGATCATGCCGGCAGACATGCCCTGCTGGCGCAACAGCGCAATCACGAACGTCATGTAGCCGATGTAGCCCACGCCGAACATGAAATAGGCGAGCAGGCCGTAGGCAAAGGCGCCGACGCGGAATGGCCGGCTTGCGCCCTGCTGCGCGGCGGTTTCCGGAATGGCGCGGATCGCCGGCGCCATGACGATGACGGCGATGAAGCAGGCCGCGGCCAGCGCCATCCAGGGCCATTGCCAGCCATGCGCGGCGCCGTGCGCGGCGGCGGCCGACAGCGTCGCTGGCACCAGCAGCGCCGACGCGGCGATGCCGAAACCGGTGCCGCCGTAATACAGTCCCAGCAGCAGGCCGGAACGCCCGGCATGCAGCGCCCCCAGCCGAGCCGCCAACAGGCCGCCGGCAATGAAGATAAAGGCGCTGGCAATGCCGGCGAAGATGCGCTGCGACAGCAGCAGGCCGGTATCGGTCACCAGGCCGGAGACCAGCATGAACAGGCCGGTCAGAACAGCACCGGCAAGCAGCAGGCGCTGTGCGGAAAATCGCCGCAGCAGCCAGGGCGTGGCCAGCGCCCCCAGCAGGTAGCCGAGGGCATTGGCGGTATTCATGGCGCCGGCGAGGAAATAGCTCCAGCCGAGGTCGGCGCGCATGGGCGGCAGCAGCAAGCCGTAGGAAAAGCGTGAAATGCCCAGGGCAATGGCGGCGCCCAGTGAGAGTGCCAGCGCGACCAGCAAGGAATGTCGCAGCGAAAATTGTTCAGGATTCATGCGGAAATTGATCACGTCGCCTGCGGCAACTGCAGCAGTTCGTCTTCGGTAAAGCCCGCGCGGCGGCGAGCCTCCAGGTTGAAAGGGCCACGCAGCGGCGGCGCCTTGTGCGCCTCGGCCAGTTGCGCGTACGTCGACAGCGGCTCGAGGCCGCGCTGCGCGCACAGCCAGCCGTACCAGCGGTTGCCGATGGCGACATGGCCGATCTCGTCGCGCAGGATGATATCGAGAATGGCCGCCGCGGCCAGGTCGCCGGCCTGCGCCAGCTTGGCGCGCACTGCAGGGGTGGCATCCAGTCCGCGCGCTTCCAGCGTGCGCGGCACCAGCGCCATGCGTGCGAGGATGTCACCGGCGGTCTTGTGTGCCATTTCCCACAGGCTGTCGTGCCCGGGAAAATCGCCGTAGGCATGACCGAGCGTCTGCAGGTGGTCTGACAGCAGGGAAAAATGCAGCGCTTCCTCGGCCGCCACTTGCAGCCAGTCGCCGTAGTAGTCGGCCGGCATGCCGGGATAGCGCCAGAGCGCATCCAGCGCCAGGTTGATGGCATTGAATTCGATATGCGCCAGCGCGTGTATCAGCGCCGCGCGCCCTTCCGGCGTCGCCATGGAACGCGGCTTCACCGTGCGCGGCGGCACCAGCTGCGGCCGCTCGGGCCTGCCGGGAATGGCGACATGCGCCTGCAGCGGCGCATCCGCCGCCAGCGCCAGCGCGCCCTGCTGCCACGCCGCGCGCAGAGCCGTCACGCCGGCGGCCTTGTGCGCCGGCCGCGGCTCGGCCAGCCAATGCAGCGCGGCGCGGCGCAATTCGGACAGTGGCGAAGAAGTCGGTTGTGGCGATCCGGACAATGCCGGTAAAGAATCGGCAAGCTTGCCGGGATTCTGTGCAGTCATGCGAGGGGCGGTAAAATGGCGGTCAACATCAACCTGGCATTTTACGGAAAACCATGGCCATATACCAATTGGACGAACATATCCCGCAAATCGACGCCAGCGCCTACGTCGCCGATTCGGCCAACGTGATAGGCAAGGTGCGCATCGAGGCCAACGCCAGCGTCTGGTTCGAGGCGACCCTGCGCGGCGACAACGAGCCCATCGCCGTCGGCGAAAACAGCAACGTGCAGGAAGGCTGCGTGCTGCACACCGACCCCGGCCATCCGCTGGTCATCGGCAAGAATGTCACGGTGGGGCACCAGGCCATGCTGCACGGCTGCAGCATCGGCGAAGGCAGCCTGATCGGCATCCAGGCGGTGATCCTGAACGGCGCGAAGATCGGCAGGAACTGCCTGGTCGGCGCCGGCGCGCTGGTCACCGAAGGCAAGGAATTTCCTGATAACAGCCTCATCATCGGCACGCCCGCCAAGGCGGTGCGCACGCTGTCCGAAGAAGACGTGGCACGCATGCAGGGCAATACCCGCACCTACGTCGAACGCGGGCGCCATTTCAAGGCCAACCTCAAGCGCATCGGCTAAGCCGCTGCGACAAGCAAATACTGTATGGACAAGCTGCAAAAATTCATTTTCGAGCAAGCCGCCGTGCGCGGCGAACTGGTTGAACTCTCCGAGACGTGGCGCCACGTGCAGACGCACCGCGCCTATCCGCCCGCGGTGCGCAAGCTGCTGGGCGAGATGATGGCCGCCGCCGCGCTGCTGTCGGCCAACCTCAAGTTCAACGGCGCGCTGATCATGCAGGTGCATGGCGATGGTCCCGTGCGCCTGCTGGTGGTGGAATGCGACGCCGAACTGCGCATGCGCGCCACGGCCAAGCTGGCGCCGCACGCCGAGCATGCCGCCATCGCCGACGACGCCAGCCTGCGCGAACTGGTGAACCTGCACGGCAATGGCCGTTTCGCCATCACGCTGGATCCGAAAGACAAGCTGCCGGGCCAGCAACCCTACCAGGGCATCGTGCCGCTGGACGGCGACGACGTCTCCACCGTCATCGAAAATTACATGCTGCGCTCCGAGCAGCTCGACACCCGGCTATGGCTGGCCGCCGACGACACGGTCGCGCGCGGGCTGCTGCTGCAGAAGCTGCCGATCGAGGGCGGCGCGGAAATTTCCGAAGAGGCGGCGCAGGAAACCTGGAACCGCACCGTGGCGCTGGGCACCACGCTGGGCAACGAGGAACTGCTGCGCACCGACACCGATACTCTGATGCGACGGCTGTTCTGGGAAGAGACGATCCGCGTGTTCGAGCCGCAGCAGCCTGCCTTCGAATGCAGCTGCAGCCGCGAAAAGGTCGGCAACATGCTGAAAATGCTGGGACGCGAGGAGGTCGACGCGGCGCTGGCCGAGCTGGGCCGGCTGGCGATCGACTGCGACTTTTGCGGACAACACTACGAGTTCGACGCCGTCGATTGCGCCCAGCTATTTGCCGGTGAGAACATCGCAGGCGCGGCGCAAGCGCCCGGGTCGACGCGCCACTAGCGCCACGCAGGCGGCGGCGCTCAGGCCGCCGTCTTTGCCGCCATTTCCGGATCGTTGGCGCCCGGTGCGAAGACCTGGTCCAGCGCGCGGTCGACCAGGCGGTCGAGCGACACCGGTTGCGCCGTGCCATCGCGCAGGTGCGCCACCAGCGCAGTGTCGGTGAGCTGGAAGGTTTCTTCCTTCTTGTGCGAGGTGAAGATGAACAGCGTGCGCATCGGGCTGATCCAGGACAGCTTGACCTTCTTGTCGTTGCCGGCGGCGTCGCGGAAACTGAGCCAGACCCCGCGCTCCAGTTTTTTGATCTGTTCGTCGTACTCGTCGAGCACCGGTTCGGGCGGCGCGCTGGCCTGCTTTTCCAGGCGGCGTTCGGCGGCCTGCCTGGCCACTTCCATGGCCACCTCGAGCCGCTGCGCCGGGCTCAGCGGCAGCGGCGCGCGCACGATGGAGGCATGCACCTCGGCCAGCTCGGCAAAGAAGCGCACGCGGTCGGCGTCTTCCCACTTGACGATATTGAGCCACTTGTTCAGGCGCGTCAGCAGCGACGGCAACTTGGCCAGCAATTCCTTGCGCTGTTCGATGGTGATCTTCGGCTTGACGCTCCAGATCAGGTCGTCCATGGTGCCGACCGCGCTGGGCACCGCATGCGGCTTTTCTTCCTGCAGGCTGTAGGCCAGGGTCAGCACCGCCACCCACTTGTGTTCCAGGAAGGTTTCGACGAAGGCCACGACTTCGCCGCTGCCCACGCGCAGCGCCACTTCGTTTTTCGCCACGCGCCTGGCCTGGCCGACCTTTTCCACCTGCAAGGCATTGCTGATCGGCGCCTGCAGCTCTTTGGAAGCAGCATGCTCTTCCTGCTTCACGAAGGACTGCAATTCGGAGAGCACGTCTGCAAATACCGTCATCTGCTTGTCGAAATCGCGCTGCACACGCTCGACGATGCCCTTCATGGTCTGGTACACCGGCGCGACGTCGCCGCTGTCGCGGTCCCAGTCCAGGCTGGTTTGCGCCAGCGTTTCCACCAGGCGGCGCGCCGGGTGTTCCTGCTTGAAGAAAAAATCCTTGTCGATCAGGGCCGCTTTCAGCACCGGCACCTGCAGGAAGCCGATCAGCGACTTCATCTCGCCGGCGATGTTCTGGTCGCGAAAGACCAGGTCGAACACCTTGGTCATCAGGTCGATGGTGTTTTCATCGACCCTGCTGAGCGCGCCTGCGGGGGCTTGCTGCTTGATGTTGGCCAGCACCGCAGTGCTGGCATGGTCATGCGCGCCGAAACTGCCGAGCGGCGCGGCCAGCATGTTCTTCTGCATGCTGGCAAGGAAACCGAGCAGCTGGTTGCTGGCCATGCCCGCCGCCATCATCTGTCCTGCCAGGTCGCCCGCAGCGCCGCCGCCTGCGCCGCCCATGCCGCCGGCGCCCCCTCCTCCCGCGCCCGCCATGCCGGCGTCACCGCCGAAACCGCCGCCGGCGCCGTCCTCGCCGGTCAGCATGCGCTTGAGGCCTTCGACGATATGCGCTTCGCGCTGCTCGGCGGCGTAGTTGGTGGATTTGCGAATGCGGAACGAATCGCCCAGCGCGGGCAGGATGTTCTGGCCGATCAGGGCATCGTTGATGGCGCGCAGAACCGGCGCCAGGTCGAGGAAGATTTCCGGCGTCATCAGCGGCAGGAACAGCGCGTGCGACTCCGACTCGGGGTTGAACTCGGCCCAGGCATCATTGAGCGCGCCCAGGATCACTTCCGGACGGAAGGGGTTTTGCGCCAGCTGGAAATCGTCGCGCCCGAGCAGCGCGGCAAAGCGCCGGCTCATGGCATCATAGGCTTCGCCATGGCTGGCGACGAAGGGCCGCGCAATATGGCCAAGGCGGACCTTGCGGTCCATGACTTCATAGGAAACCAGTGACAGCTCAAGGCTGCCCTTTTCGGCAGCCGGCCTCGGCTCATGCGACTTCACCTGCTGCATGACTTCCTGCATTTCGCTGCGGAAGGCGGCCTCGATGCCCTTGGAAGCCAGGTGGAAAAATGCGTAGGAATTCTTGCGCAGCATGCCGGCGCCGGTAAAGCTGGTATTGGCTTCGCGCGAATCGACACTCTGCTCCGAGAGCGCCATCAGGGCATCTGCCACGCGCAGGGCGAAAGCATCGAGCTGCGCATTCACCGCGCCGGTTGCGGTGGGGACAAGGCCGAGCAGGATTTCCAGTCGCCGGCTAGCCGCCGACGAACCCGGACTGCGCAAATCATCTATGTGATTGGAAACCATGTTGTCGACTCCCCAGGCGGGCAAGCCCCGCTTCCCTACAATATCAGCTTCTCATCAAATCAATTACCTATGGTAGTGCTGTTACTTTTCCCAGCACTACTGCATTTTCTCAGAATATTTCTAGTAAGCAATACTTTAATAACAATAAATGCAAAAAAATATTAAATTTATTGTTTAAAGTATATGTTTAGCGATTTGCGGCCACAGCAGCCGAGGGAGGGGGCGTCACCGGCGCGGCAGCGCGGCTGCCGCCATTATCGAGTACCTGGATGAAAATCTCGTTTTCCTTGATCATGCCCAGTTCATAGCGCGCGCGCTCTTCGATGGCGCCGGTGCCATTCTGCAGGTCGCGCACCTCGGAGCCGAGCTTGTCGTTGCGCGCCTTGAGTTTGTCATTGTGCTCGCGCGCATCGGTCACCTGGCGATCGAGGTCCCAGACGCGCAGCCAGCCCCCCTTGCCCAGCCACAGGGGGTACTGGATCAGCACCAGCAAGGCGGCCAGGCAAATGGTGATGAGGCGCATTCTGAACCCCTCGTATCGTCAGGAAACCGGAAGACAGCCGGCGAATCGCGTGATCAGCGCAGGTTGTAGAACGCGCTGCGGCCAGGGTAGCTGGCGATGTCGCCGAGATCTTCCTCGATACGCAGCAGCTGGTTGTACTTGGCCATGCGGTCCGAGCGCGACATCGAGCCGGTCTTGATCTGCAAAGCGTTGCAACCGACCGCGATATCGGCGATGGTCGAATCCTCGGTTTCGCCGGAGCGGTGCGAAATCACCGCGGTGTAGCCGGCGCGCTTGGCCATCTCGATGGCGGCGAAGGTTTCGGTCAGGGTGCCGATCTGGTTGATCTTGATGAGGATCGAGTTGGCGATGTTCTTCTGAATGCCTTCGCGCAGGATCTTGGTGTTGGTGACGAACAGGTCGTCGCCCACCAGTTGCACCTTCTTGCCGAGGACATTGGACAGGGTCGCCCAGCCATCCCAGTCGTTTTCCGCCATGCCGTCCTCGATGGAGATGATCGGGTACTTGTCGCACCAGGTCGCCAGCAGGTTGGTGAAGTCGGCCGACGACAGCGTCAGGCCTTCGCCGTGCAGCTGGTACTTGCCATCCTTGTAGAACTCGGATGCGGCGCAATCCAGGCCCAGGGCGATCTGCGTGCCGGGCTCGTAACCGGCCTGCTCGATGGCCTGGATGATCAGCTTGATGGCTTCCTCGTGGTTGGCCACGGAAGGCGCAAAGCCGCCTTCGTCGCCGACGGCGGTGGTCAGGCCCTTGTCGTGCAGGATCTTCTTCAGGGTATGAAACACTTCGGCGCCGTAGCGGATCGCTTCGCGGAAGCTGGGCGCGCCCACCGGAATGATCATGAATTCCTGCAGGTCGAGGTTGTTGTCGGCATGCGCGCCGCCGTTGATGACGTTCATCATCGGCACCGGCATCTGCATCGAGCCTGAACCGCCGAAATAGCGGTACAACGGCAGGCCGGATTCTTCGGCAGCGGCCTTGGCCACGGCCATCGACACGGCCAGCATGGCGTTGGCGCCCAGGCGGCCCTTGTTGTCGGTGCCGTCGAGGTCGATCAGGGTGCGGTCCAGGAATGCCTGTTCGTTGGCATCCAGACCCATGATGGCTTCGGAGATTTCGGTATTGATGTTTTCGCAGGCCTTGAGCACGCCCTTGCCGAAATAGCGGCTCTTGTCGCCGTCGCGCAGTTCGATCGCCTCGCGCGAGCCGGTGGAAGCGCCCGAAGGCACAGCGGCGCGGCCCATCACGCCGGATTCCAGCAGCACGTCGCATTCGACGGTCGGATTGCCGCGCGAATCGATCACTTCGCGGCCGATGATGTCAACGATAGCACTCATGCAGTTCTCCCAATCTAAATGAAATTTCAGCCACGATCGGCTTGCGCGGCGGACTTGTGCGCCAGCGCAGCCTTGATGAACGATATGAACAGCGGATGACCGTTGCGCGGGGTCGAATTGAATTCAGGGTGGAATTGCACACCCAGATACCACGGATGGGCATTGGCGCCTTCGCGCGGCAATTCCATGATTTCGCACAGGTCTTCGGTCGGCGTGCGCGCCGACACGACCAGCCCGGCTTCTTCCACGCGGGCCAGGTAATGGTTGTTGGCTTCGTAGCGGTGACGGTGGCGCTCGGTCACCTTGGGACCGTAGATTTCCGCCGCCAGCGTGCCCGGCCTGACGTCGCAGGTCTGCGCGCCCAGACGCATGGTGCCGCCCAGGTCGGAATTGGCGTCGCGCTTCTCGATCTTGCCGTCGTGGTTTTGCCATTCGTCGATCAGCGCCACCACCGGCTGCTCGGTTTCGAGGTCGAATTCGGTCGAGTTCGCCTTCTCCAGGCCAGCCTTGTGACGGGCGTACTCGATCAGCGCCACCTGCATGCCCAGGCAGATGCCGAGGTAGGGAATGGCGTTTTCGCGGGCATAGCGCGCCGCGGCGATCTTGCCTTCGACGCCGCGCTTGCCGAAGCCGCCCGGCACCAGGATGGCGTCGTATTTCGCCAGCGAGCCGGGGCCCTTTTCCTCGATTTCTTCGGAATCGATGTACTCGATGTTGACGCGGCTTTCGGTATGGATGCCGGCGTGGCGCAACGCTTCGGTGAGCGACTTGTAGGATTCGGTCAGCTCCACGTACTTGCCCACCATGCCGATGGTGACTTCAGCCTTCGGGTGTTCCAGCAAATACACCAGTCTGGTCCACATGGACAGGTCGGCGGGCTGCGGCGACAGGCCCAGCTTGTCGCAGACGATCTTGTCCAGGCCCTGGTCGTGCAGCATCTGCGGAATCTTGTAGATAGTGTCTGCGTCCCACACGGAAATGACGGATTCTTCCAGAACGTTGGAAAACAGCGAAATCTTGGCGCGTTCGTCATCCGGAATCGGACGGTCGGCGCGGCACAGCAGCGCGTCCGGCGAAATGCCGATCTCGCGCAGCTTCTGCACGCTGTGCTGGGTCGGCTTGGTCTTCAGTTCGCCAGCCGAAGCGATGTACGGCACCAGGGTCAGGTGCACGAAGGCAGTATTGTTGCGGCCCGAGCGCAGGCTCAGCTGGCGCGCCGCTTCCAGGAAGGGCAGCGACTCGATGTCGCCGACGGTGCCGCCGATCTCGACGATCGCCACCTCATAGCCTGCGGCGCCACGGTGGATGTAATCCTGGATCTCGTTGGTGATGTGCGGGATCACCTGCACGGTCTTGCCGAGATATTCGCCGCGGCGTTCCTTGCGGATCACGGATTCGTAAATCTGGCCGGTGGTGAAGTTGTTCGACTTCTTCATCCGGGTCGTGATGAAACGCTCGTAATGGCCCAGATCGAGGTCGGTCTCGGCGCCGTCGTCGGTGACGAACACTTCACCGTGCTGGAACGGGCTCATCGTACCGGGATCGACGTTAATGTACGGATCGAGCTTGAGAAGGGTGACTTTGAGGCCGCGCGATTCCAGGATGGCGGCCAGAGATGCGGCGGCGATCCCCTTGCCAAGGGATGAAACCACGCCGCCAGTAACGAATACAAACTTGGTCATTGCTGAAGGTGCCGGACGGCACATGCGGGAAATTCAAATTATACCGCAAAGCCGGCGGCAAAACCGTTCATTTGCCGCCACCCATGTGCCGGCCGCGCCGGCCTCAGGCGGCCGTCAGGAATTCGCAGCCGGCGTAGGCAGCCGCCACTGCGGGCGGCAGCGGCGCTTCCAGCGCGGCGCAGGCGGCGCGCAGCGTATCGGCAATATCCATTGGCAATTCGGCCGCGTCGCTGGCGGCGGCCACCAGTGCCTTGAGCAGCGCCGGCTTGGCCAGCGGCGCCAGCTGGTTGGCGCGGTCGAGCGCCTGCCTGACGCCGGCAAATGCCAGTTGCGCCGGCGGCTGCAGGTCGGCGGCGGTAAATTCCAGGTCGGCGCACAGCGCCGCGCCGCGCAGGAAAGCCGGCGCCACCTCCGGCGCCGGCGCCTGGCGCGACGCACCGAGGTGGGCAAACAGCGACAGCAACAGCCGGCACTCGTCGCGCAACTGGCGCAAGCCGGAAAATTTCACCGGCACGGCACGGCCGGCATGCGCGGCCAGGCGCTGGCGCAGCACTGTTTCCAGGACGAATTCATCGAGGGAAATCTTGTTGTCGGCGGCAATGATGTGTGCCACTACCGCCAGCAATGCGTCGCGCCCGTCCTGCGGCAACTGGCGCAGCGCCGGCATGGCCAGATCCAGCAGCGGCAGGCGCGCGGCCGGCGGCAGCTGTGCGATCGATCCGGCCAGGTAAGCGGCGAATGCGGCCTGTTTCGGCGCATGCTGCTGCAGCGCCTGCGCCGACAGGTCGCAGCCGGCGTGGCGCGCCAGCACCAGCGCATACACCAGCGCCGTCGCCCCCTGCGGCTCGTGCGCGGCGTCGTCCAGGTGCTGCGGCAGCCTGGTTTTCGGCCCGCCGGCAGCGCCGCCCGCGGGCAACGCCGCGGCCGCGGCAAAGGCGAATGGCGCCGCCGCCGGCGCTGGCGAGCCGCCCTGCCCGTCAGCGCCGGCGGCGCCGGCAAAGCCGGAGGCCACGTACGGGATGTCCGGCAAGGGCGAGCTGGCTGCCACGTCATCCGGCAATTCCGGCGCCTCCATCAATTCCACGCCCTTGCCGAAAATGCGGCGCAGGCGCTCCGGAATCGGCGGATGGGTGGCGAACATGCCGGACAGCAGGCCCGGGCTGACCGCGCTCAGGAACAGGTGCGACAGGTGCTCGGCATTCGGGTGATGGATGCGCGCCGCCGCCTTGTCGCGGCGCGACAGGCCGCCGATCTTGCGCAGCGCATTGCCGATGCCGTCGGGGTTGCGGGTGAACTGGATGGCGCTGGCGTCGGCGAGGAATTCGCGCTGGCGCGACACCGCCGACTTGATCAGGCGGCCGAAGAAAATGCCGATGTAGCCGATTGCCAGCAGCGATATGCCCATCACCAGCAACAGCGCCTGCAGTGACGGCCCCTGGTCGTCGCGCCGGCGCGGGCTTCCCGTGCGCAGCGCGAATTCGAGCAGCTGGCGGCCGAAGCCGGCCACCATCTGGATGCCGAACAGCACGCCGATCAGGCGCACGTTCAGGCGCATGTCGCCATTCAGGATATGGCTGAATTCATGGCCGACCACGCCCTGCAATTCATCGCGCGTCAGCCGCGCCAGGGTGCCGCGGGTGACGGCCACCACCGCCTCGTTGGGGTTGTAGCCGGCGGCAAAGGCATTGATCGATTCCTCGCGGTCCAGCACATACACCTTGGGACAGGCCACGCCGGACGCCAGCGCCATTTCCTCCACCACGTTCAGCAGGCGCCGCTCGCGGATGTCGCGGGTGGCAGGCGACACCGGGCGGCCGCCGGCCATCTGCGCCACTGCTTCGCCGCCGTCGCGCAGGTTGTAAATCTCGACCAGCGTGCCGGCGCCGATCAGGCAGACGGTGACCGCGGTATTGGCGATGAAAAAACCCTTGGGATACTGCATCAGGTCGAAGCTCGGCTGCCCCCAGGTCCACAGGAACGCGGCAACCAGGTTGACGGCGAGGACGATTGCCACCACCGCCAGCACGAACAAAATCACCAGCGTCCGGGTCTGGCGCCGCGCGTGGTGCTGCTGTTCGAAGAAGTTCATGGAAAAACGCGCGCCGCGGCGGCCGCCTGGCATGCGCTGGCAGACGGATTCATGCGGCGCAGCTCAGGCGTGCATCAGAAAGAAACCTTGACGGCCTTGCGTTCTTCCGGGGCCTCGGTCGATTCCAGCATCTCGGCAGTCTTGAAACCGAACATGCCGGCGATGACGGAGCCGGGGAACTGCTCGGCCGTGGTGTTGTATTCCATGACGCCGTCATTGTAGGCCTGGCGCGAAAAGGCAATGCGGTTCTCGGTGCCGGTCAGTTCCTCGGTCAGCTGCATCATGTTTTCGTTGGCCTTCAGGTCCGGGTAGGCTTCGGACAGCGCGAACAGCCGGCCCAGCGTCGACGACAGCGCGCCCTCGGCCATCGCCAGCTGGTGCACCGCGGCGCCATCGGAGGGGTCGGCCGCGGCACGTGCATTGGCGCTGGCGGCCTGGTTGCGCGCGGCGATCACGGCTTCGAGGGTTTCGCGCTCGTGCTTCATGTAGCCCTTGGCAGTCTCGACCAGGTTGGGAATCAGGTCGTAGCGACGCTTCAACTGCACGTCGATCTGGGCAAAGGCGTTTTTCAGGCGGTTGCGCAAGCCCACCAGGCGGTTGTAGGCGCCCACGCCCCAGAGGACCACCAGCACGACGATACCGAGGACGACCAAGCCTGCAATCATGTTTTCTCCCAAAAAATAAAACCACCAAAAATTGCTCTTCGGATAAATATAGCATTACTTTGTCACATCTTCGCATCGAATCGCAGCCGCACGAAGGTCTGGCCGCCGTGCGCCTGCGACAGCGTGGCGATTTCGCTGCTGCGGCGTACCACTGCGCCGCTGAGGCCATAGCGACCGTCGCTCCATGCCAGCCCCAGTTCGGCTTCGCCGGCCGTGCGGCGGGGTTTGACCACGTGCGGATTATCCGACGAGAAGTAGCCGCCTTCCAGGCTGGCGTCGTGGCCGATGACGCGCGCATCCAGGCGCAGGTAGCCGTGCAGCCCGGCGCCGGTGGCGAAGTCTGGCAGGCGCCCGGCGCGCACCGTCACGCCGGCGCCGGCATCGGTATGGATATTGCCGAAGCGCGCATGCAACACCGGGGTCGCATCCAGCCAGGGCGCGAGCTGCCAGCGCAGCGGCGCCAATTCGCCATGCAGCACCACGCCAGCCTCGTTGCGCACCTGGCGGCTCCAGCCCTGCGGCAGCGGCTGATCCAGCAAGCGGTGCAGGTTGGTCTGCAGCCACTTGCCGCCGGCGCAGGGGCCGAGGCAACCAAAGTCGATGCCGTACTTTACGTGGCTGCCGTCGGCGCGATACTCCTCCCTGAACAAGCCGCCGTACAGCCAGGCGGCATAGGGGTGGTCGGGCGCGGCGACGCGCGCTGGCGGCAGCTTGATGTCCGACGCCGTGTAGAACTGCTGCCCCAGGCGCCAGCCGAACACGGTGATGCGATCGCCCTCGCGCAGCGCATGGGCGCGGGCAAGCTGCACGCCGCTGGTGTAAAAGCCGTCGTCGCGGTTGAGCAGCAGGGAATCGTTGTCGAGATCGAGACGCCAGGCAATGTTGCCTTTCGCCGTCACGCGCCGGTAATCCTCCAGCAGGCCGGAAGCAGCGGCCGGCACTGCGGCAAAGGCAAAGGTGCAGGCCAGGACGGCAGGCAGCAGGTGGCGCAAGGCGGGGTGGATGTTCGGCATGGCGTAATTCTACGCAATCATCTATGGCGTCACCAGCAATCAGCGGCCGTACCAGTAGCGCGCGTGGCTGCCGCGGTACTCGTCCACCTGCAGGGTATCGCCGAAGCGCAGCGTCACGGCGCCCGATTCATCGCTGCGCACGCGGTAAATGCCCAGCTCGCCGTAGCGCTCGTACACCTCGCTTTTTGGATGGTGATAGCGGTTGCGGTAACCGACCTGGAACAGCGCCAGGCGCGGGTTCACCGCCTGCAGGAAGTCGCGCGTCGACGAGGTGCCGCTGCCGTGGTGCGGCGCCAGCAGCACGGTCGACTGCAGGCGCGCGCCCTGCTCCGCCACCAGCACGGCTTCTTCGTGACGCTCGATGTCGCCGGCCAGCAGGATGGATTGCCCGCCGTGCGTGACTTTCAGGGTGCAACTGCGCGCGTTGGGCTTCAGGCGCGGGTTGTCGTAGCTGGCCGGCGACGGATGCAGCATCTCGAAGCGCATGCCGTCCCACTCCCAGGCCTGGCCGGCCTGGCAGCGCCGGTGCACGGCGGCGGCGCGCGCCACCGGGCCGGCCTCGTCCAGCGACGTCAGCAGCCAGTCCACGCGTACCCCGGCCAGCAGCGACAAGGCGCCGCCGGCATGGTCGACATCGCCGTGAGAAACGATCATGCCATCCAGGCGGGTGATGCCACGCGCCTTCAGATAAGGCAGTATGACGCGGCTGCCGCCGTCGGATTCCGGCGAATAGGCCGGGCCGGTGTCATACAGCAGGCGCCGCCGCGGCGTCTCCAGCAGCAACGCCGTGCCCTGGCCGACATCGAAGGCGGTCACGTGCAATTCGCCCGGCGGCGGCGCGGACGGCGCCTGCAGCAATAGCGGCAGCCAGCCGGCCAGGCCAAGCCAGCGCCGCGGCCAGCCGCGCGGCGCCAGCAGCCAGGAGGTGCCGACCAGGGCGGCGGCGAACACCCACCACGGCGGCAGCGGCGCATGCCATACCGCTGCCGGCTTTGCCGCCAGCCATGCCATCACCTGCGCCAGCCACGCCACGCAGCCGTGCGCGGCCTGCAGCACCCAGTCCGACAGCGGCGCCGGCAAAATACTGCCGAGCAGCGCCAGCGGCGTGACGACGAAGCTGATCAGCGGTATCGCCAGGGCATTGGCCAGCGGGCTGACCAGCGACACCTGGCCGAACAGCAGCATGGTCAGCGGCACCAGCCCCAGCGTCACGGCGTACTGGGTGCGGCCGGCTTCGCGCAGGCTGGCGAGAACGCGCGCCGCGCCCGGCCTGCCGGCCATGTCGGCGGGCGCCGGCCGGGCGCGGCCAACGCCAGCGTACAGGATCGCCGCCACCGCGCCGAACGATAGCCAGAAGCCGGGCCACAGCACCGCCCAGGGATCGAGCAGGATCACCACGCCCAGCGCCAGGCACAGCACGTGAGAAACGCTGGTCATGCGGTCGAACCACAGCGCCGCGGCCACCACCATGATCATGTAGAGAGTGCGCTGGGCCGGCACGCCGAATCCGGCCAGCAGCACGTACAGCAGCGCCATTGCCACCGCCGCCAGCGCCGCCGCCTTTTGCGCCGGCAGCAAGAGCGGCAGCTGCGCGCGGGTAAAGAAGGAACGCCGCCAGAAAAAACCGAACACCCCTGCGAACATGCCCGCCACCATGGTGATGTGCAGCCCGGAGATGGATATCAGGTGACCGATGCCGGTGCGGTTGAAGACTTCCCAGTCGGATTGTGCAATGGCACGCTGATCGCCTACCACCAGCGCGACAATGACGCCGGCATATTGCGCGTCTGGCAGGGCCGCGACGATGCGCTCGCGCAGCCAGTGACGGCTGCGCTCGACCGCATGCGAAAAGCCTGGCACGAAATCGTCCAGCTTGCGGTTGCCGCCGCCGGCGCGCTGGTCCGGGCGCACGTAGCCGGTGGCGCGCACGCCCTGCTCCAGCAGCCATACCTCGTAATCGAAACCGTGCGGATTGGCATTACCATGCGGGCGCTTCAGCCGCAGCGTCAGTTGCCAGCGCTCGCCCGGCAGCACGCCGGGCACGGTCTGCGTCTGCTCGCCGCGAAAGCCGCCGTACCACGACAGGGCCAGCCGCGACGGCAGCGCCGGCAATTCGGCGCCCTCGCTCGCGTCGGCGCCATCGGCGGCCAGCACCTGTTCGACGGCGAACTGGAAGCGAATGCCGCGATCGAAGCGGTGTGGCAGGCTGTCGATGGTGCCCACCACGGTGATATCGCGCCCTTCCCAGGCATCCGGCAACTGCTCGCGCAGGTACCAGTGCGCCATCAGCGCCGCCCAGGCAAAGCCGGCCAGCACGCCGCAAGCCGCAAGCGCCGTTGCGCGGCGCTTGCCGGAAAAACTGCGCGCACCACGGGCCAGAAGAACGCAGCCGAGTACCAGCAATGCCAGCAGCCATGCCGCCGGCAGTTCGGCGCGCGTCTGCAGCCAGCCTGCGCCCGCAGCAAAGCCGAGGATGGCGGCGCGCATGGCCGCAGCTATCGGGAAAGTGCTGCCAGGCGCGGCAATGCCGCCATCGCATTGGCGCGCGTGGCGCGCGCCAGCTCCTCTGCCGTGATGTTGCGCAAGGCCGCCAGCGTGGCGCCGATGCGCGGCAGCTGCGCCGGGCTGTTGCGCCCCGGATGCACCCAGGCCGGGGCGATATCCGGGGCGTCGGTTTCCAGCACGATTGCGTCCAGCGGCAGTTGCGTCGCCAGGCGGCGCAGCTGCAAGGCGCGGTCAAATGTCATGGCGCCGCCGAAGCCCAGGCGCAGCCCCAGCTTCAGGCATTCCTCGGCTTGCCGGAAACTGCCGTTAAAGGCATGCGCGAAGCCGCCCGGCACCTTGATGCGGCGCAGGTGCTTGAGAATGATGTCCAGCGAGCGGCGCACGTGCAGCAGCACCGGCAGGCCAAAATCGCGGGCAATCTTCAGCTGTTCGCTGTAAAAGTATTCCTGCTTGTCGCGCAGCGGTCCGTCTTTCAGCTGCGGCACGAAAAAGTCCAGGCCGATCTCGCCGATGGCAACAAAACGCCCATCGTCCATGGCTGCCGCCACCGCCGCACGCAACGCCTGCAGGTCGCTTTCCTGCGCCTGCGGCACGAATATCGGGTGAATACCCAGCGCGTAAGCGCAGTTGGGCAATTGCCGCGCCAGTTGCGCAACGGCGTCGAAATTGTCGCGCGCAACCGCCGGGATGACGATCCAGTCAACGCCCAGCTGCGCCGCCTGCGCCGCCACCGCGCCTGCCTCGCCGGCGAATTCGCCGGCGTCGAGATGGCAGTGGGTGTCGATCCACATGGGCTGGCAGGCGGCGCGCGCCTCAGTCCTGCCAGGGCTGCAAGCCGTTGTCCGAAAGGCGCAGGATGCGGTCGCAGCGCCGCGCCAGGTCGATGTCATGCGTGACGATGACGAAGGCGGTGCCGAAATTCTTCGACAGCTCCAGCATCAGGTCGAAGGTCTTGTTCGCGGTGGCGCGATCGAGGTTGCCGGTGGGTTCGTCAGCCAGTACGCAGGAAGGCTGCGTCACCAGCGCGCGTGCCAGCGCCACGCGCTGGCGTTCACCGCCGGAAAGCTCGCCCGGCACGTGCGTGACGCGCTGCGCCAGGCCGACGCGCTCGAGCACGACAGCGGCTTTTTCCTGCGCGGCGGTACGCGACATGCGGCGGATCATCAGCGGCATGGCGACATTGTCGAGCGCGGAAAATTCCGGCAACAGGTGGTGGAACTGGTAAACAAAACCCAGTTGCGCATTGCGCAGCGCACCGCGCGCGGCTTCGCCCAGGTCATACAGGTCCTGGTCGAACAGGCGCACGCTGCCGGCGCTGGGCGCATCCAGCCCGCCCAGCAGATGTAGCAGCGTGGACTTGCCGGAGCCGGAAGCGCCGACGATGGCAACGCGCTCGCCGCGTGTCACGGCAAGGTCGATGCCCTTGAACACTTCGACGGAGTATTTGCCCTGGGTGAAAGTCTTCCCCAGCATGCGGCAGGACAGCACGGTCTTATTCATAACGCAAGGCCTCCGCCGGCTTGACGCGCGCCGCCCACCAGCTCGGATACAGGGTAGCCAGGAAGGCCAGCAGCACGGCGATGCCGCCGATGATCCCCACGTCCGACCAGTGCAGGTCGGACGGCAAGGCGCTGATCAGGTAGATATCCTTGGGCAGGAACTGCACGCCCAGCAGGTTTTCGATGAACGGCACGATGACGTCGACGTTGAGCGCAACCAGCACGCCCAGGCCGACGCCGATGCCGGTGCCGATCAGCCCGACCACCGCGCCCTGGATCATGAAGATGCCCATGATCGATTGCGGCGAAGCGCCGATGGTGCGCAGGATGGCAATGTCGGCCTGCTTGTCGGTCACCGTCATCACCAGGGTCGAGACCAGGTTGAAGGCCGCCACGGCGATGATGAGGGTCAGGATGATGAACATCATGCGCTTTTCCGTCTGCACGGCGGCGAACCAGTTGCGGTTCTGCTGCGACCAGTCGCTGATGTAGACATTGCCGCTGAAAACGCCCGCCAGCTCGCGCGCCACCTGCGGCGCCTTCTGCATGTCGGCGATGCGCAGGCGCAGGCCGGTGGGCGCGCCCAGGCGGAACAGCGTTTCGGCATCCTTCAGGTGCACGAAGGCCATCGAGGAATCGAACTCGTAATGACCGGCGTCGAAGATCCCCACCACCGTGAACTGCTTCAGGCGCGGGATCACGCCGGCGGGCGTGACCTGGCCCTGCGGCGCGATGAGCGTGACGCGGTCGCCGATGCCCACGCCGAAGGAGCGCGCCAGCTCCTTGCCCAGCACGACATTGAATTCGCCCGGGCGCAAGGCGTCGAAGGAACCCTCGCGCACCTGTTTTGCCACGTCCGAGACCTTCGGCTCTTCCTGCGGCAGCACGCCGCGCACCAGCACGCCGCGCACGGTGTCGTCGCGGGTGATCATGGCCTGGCCGGCAACATAGGGCGCGGCGCCCTTGACCGCCTTGACATAGAATGCCTCGCGCGCGGTTTCCTGCCAGTCCGGCATGGCGCCGGAGGCATCGAAGACTTCGATATGCGAGAGGACCGAGAGCATGCGGTCGCGCACTTCCTTCTGGAAACCGTTCATCACCGACAGGACGATAATCAGCGCCATTACCCCGAGGGCAATGCCAGCCATGGAGATGAGGGAAATGAATGAAATGAAACTGTTACGTCCGCTGCGCCGGCCCGCGCGCGTATAGCGCAGGCCAACCAGCCATTCGAATGGTAAATTTTTTATCATGTGTGGATTTGCAAAACCGCAAGGCAGCCAGCAGTTTGCCATACATTCTATAATCCCGGCATGAGTCAACTCGATATACTTTTGCCCTTCGGCCTGCCGCCACCGGAATTTGCCAAAGACCTGATCAGGCAAAGCAATCTGCCCGCGCTTGCACAGTTGCTGGCCCGGTCAAATTTCCATACTGAAAATTTCGATCCCTACGCCCGTGCCCTGCCGCACGAAACCTGGCTGGCGCGCCGCCTGCTGCCCGGCATTGCCGCCTCCGACCGGACTTTGCCGCACGGCAGCCCGCCGCTGGCGCCGGCGCTGATGCGCCGCCACGGCCTGCAGGCCGATGCCGGTACCTGGTTCGTGGTGCAGCCCGTTCATTTCCATATTGCAAGTGACCACCTGATCCTGGCCGACCCGCGCCAGCTCGAACTGGCCGACGACGAGGCGCGCGCCCTGTTCGAGGATGCACGCATGCTATTCGAGGAAAGCGGCCTGCCGCTGGTCTACGGCGACGCCGCCACCTGGTTCGTGCGCGCCGACGACTGGCGCGAGCTGGACACAGCCACGCCGGATGCCGCCTGCGGCCACAACATCGATATCTGGATGCCGCGCGGCGAAGCCGAACGCGCCTGGCGCAAGCTGCAGAACGAAGTGCAGATGCAGTGGCACGACCATGCCGTCAATGCCGCGCGCGACGCGCGCCGGCAGGCGCCGGCCAATTCGCTGTGGCTGTGGGGCGGCGCCACCCTGTCGTCGCCGTCGCACGACGGCATGCCGGCGGCCTGCAGCGATGCCTTCCTGCCGGGCGACTGGTGCGCCACGCCCGGCGCCGCCGGCGCGCGCAAGCACGCGGCATGCAATGCCGCGGCAGTCATCGCTGCAGCGCCGCAGCGCGGCCTGCTGCTGCTCGACAGCCTGCGCGACGCCGCGCTGGCCGAAGAGTGGGGAAACTGGCTGCATGCCATGCAGGCGCTGGAACAGGACTGGTTCGCGCCGCTGCTGACGGCCGTGCAGGACGGCAGACTGGCGCAGTTGACGCTGGTGGCCGGTAATGCCACGCGCCTGGACGAATACCGCATTCGCAAGAGCGCGCTGCGCAAGTTCTGGCGTACCCCCTCGCTGGCGAGGCTGCTGCCATGACCCGCATCGTCACCCGCCCCTGCAGCCTGCGGATTTCAGAAATGCTGCGCCAGAGCGGCGTGCACCCGGTGCTGGCGCGCCTGTTCGCCGCGCGCGGCGTGCTGGATGCGCGCGAGCTCGGCCATGAATTCGCCGCCCTGATCCCGCCGGCGCAACTGACCAACCTGGCCGATGCCGCCGCCTACCTGGCCGACGCCATCGATGCGCGCAAGAAACTGGTGGTCGTCGCCGACTACGACTGCGACGGTGCCACCGCCTGCGCGGTCGCCCTGCGTGGCCTGCGCATGATGGGCGCGCAGGTCGACTACATCGTGCCCGACCGCACGAAACACGGCTATGGCCTGACGCCGGAAATCGTCGCCCTCACGGCGCAGGAAAAATCGCCCGACGTCATCGTCACGGTGGACAACGGCATCGCCAGCATCGACGGCGTTGAAGAAGCGCGCCGCCGCGGCATCGACGTCGTCATCACCGACCATCACCTGCCGGGCGAGCGCCTGCCAGACGCGCGCGTGATCGTCAATCCCAACCAGAAGCACTGCGGCTTTCCCAGTAAGCACCTGGCAGGCGTGGGCGTCATGTTCTACGTGCTGCTGGCGCTGCGCGCCGAGCTGCGCCAGCGCGGCGCCTTCGACGCCGCCAGCCAGCCGCGCCTGGACGCCCTGCTCGACCTGGTGGCGCTGGGCACCGTGGCCGACGTGGTGCGGCTCGACGCCAACAACCGCATCCTGGTGGCGCAGGGCCTCAAGCGCATGCGTGCCGGACGCATGCAGCCCGGCGTCGCCGCGCTGTTCCGCGCCGCCCAGCGCGATCCGCGGCGCGCCTCGCCCTTCGACCTGGGTTTCGGCCTGGGGCCGCGCCTGAACGCCGCCGGCCGCCTGGCCGACATGGCGCTGGGCATCGAATGCCTGACCACCGACGACGAAGGCCGCGCCTGGGCCATCGCCCACGAACTCGACACCATCAACCGCGAGCGCCGTGTCATCGAAGCCGGCATGCAGGAAACGGCGCTGGCCAGGCTGGACAGCTTCGTGCCGGCCGACCGCTCCACCATCACTGTCTTCGAAGTCGACTGGCACCAGGGCGTGATCGGCATCGTCGCCTCGCGCCTGAAGGACAAGTTCTACCGTCCCGTCATCACCTTCGCGCCGGCCGGCGACGGCATCCGCATCAAGGGCTCGGGCCGCTCGATCGCCGACTTCCACCTGCGCGACGCGCTCGACCTGGTGTCCAAGCGTGCTCCCAGCCTGATCGAAAAATTCGGCGGCCACGCCATGGCGGCGGGACTCACCATCCGCGCTGAGGATTTCGACGCCTTCAGCCATGCCTTCGAGGATGTCGGCCGCGAATGGCTCACGGGCAGCGCGCTGGAGCGCGTCATCGAAACCGACGGCGCGCTCGAAGACGCCTGGTTTACGCCGCAGTTTGTCAGCCTGCTGGAAGACCAGGTATGGGGCCAGGGCTTTGCCGCGCCGGTATTCTGCGACGCCTTTCGCGTAGTGAACCAACGCGTGCTGAAGGACAAGCACCTGAAGCTGACCCTGGAAAAGGATGGCCGCCGCTACGACGCCATCTGGTTCGGCCATGCCGACGCCCTGCCGGAACTGGTGCAAGTGGCGTTCCGGCTGGATAACAACGAGTTCAACGGCGTGACAAAGGTGCAGTTACTGGTGGAACACGCACAGGAAGCGTAAGCGGCGCGCCTAGCCGCCGCGCGCCTCCGCCAGCGCGATGGTCAGGTGCTGCACCTTCTTTTTCAGGTGGTCACGCTCTTCCGTGAGTTCGATAATCTTCTGATTCAGGCGATGGATCGTCAGTTGCTCGGGCGTGGCGTCGGCGGGCGGCGGCGGCAGTTCCGGCCTGGGCGGCAGCCGGCTCTCGCGCACCTGGCGCGCCACCTGGCGCAATTCCTTCCTGCCACCGGCAACCGCCGCCGTCTGCTTCTCCCCCGGCAGCGTCGCCACCACGGCGGCCGCATTGATGGAAATCTCGCCCGCCCTGACTGCCTCCACCAGCTCCGGCGTCGCCGTCTTGCGGATTTTCTCGATCTGCCCCAGTGTGGCGCTACTCACCCGCGCCGCGCGAGCCAGGGATTCGCGCGTCAGGGGAGCCGCGGCGCGCGCCGGGGCATCCGAACCGCCGCCCTGCGCTGCTGACGTATTTGCAGTTGCATCGTTATCCTCCTGCCCCGCTCTGTTTTCTGCTTGCGCCAGGCGTGCGGCGAGGATTTCCTTCTTGCGCAGCGCCAGCACGCCACGCTGAAAGTCCGACACGCTGCGCCGGCCCAGGTGGTTATCGATCATCCACAGGTGCACGTCGTCCATGGATTTGAAGGTTTCGTTCTGCACGGTCCGAAAGGGAATGCCGTGCTTCTGACAAATGCCGTAACGATTGTGGCCATCCACCAGCAAATCGCCCCACAGCACCAGCGCATCGCGGCAGCCTTCGGTCAGCAGGCTGCGCTCCAGGGAGGCGTATTCGTCCTCGGTGAGCGGGTCGATATAAGCTTTGAGGTCGTCGTTGATCGTGATTTGCATGATGCAGCTGAAATTAAAACGCTAAAGGGCGAAGTTTATACACCGCCGGAAATTTTTGCATTGCACTATCCAGGCTTGTCTTACAAATGTATTTCAGTGAAAGGCCGTTCTGATGGTTTCGCCAAATTGACGCATTTCAAGAACGTTCCTCTTCATCGCGGCGGAAATCGAGATTGGCTTATCGCTTTCTGCAAGCATTTCCACGCCATCACCGACGTAATACACCAACTTCCCCATATCATCCCACCGCGCGCCCAGAGTGAAGCGGTCGTCCGTGGTCGATCCATCTTTAGGTGGCGCAAGGCAGGACCTCCCCCTGCTTTGCTCCTGATAACTGACAAGACGACAATCGACAAAAAATAACCTGTATTCCACGGAAAAATCCTCGCCACAAAGTCGATCCGACTCGTTATTTTTTCCACGTATTTCAACCAGTTCCAACAAATGTCCGTCAACGGTCGCCCTGGTTTTGCGATGTCGATCCAGTTTCATGCCGGAGAATTCTTTCGTGATTTCCATATTTTCATTCATCGCCACCCCGCTGGCATTTGAGTGGATATCAGGCTGGTAACGTTCAAGAGCCATCTGATACCCGGCATACCGATGCACCGGATGGAAGGTAAATGATTGTGCGCCCGCGACCGCTTTACACCAATGCGACTGCTTGTGCCGCACCATGGAATACAAGCCAACGCCCTTTATTTCCACCTTGCCTGCCACATGAAACAAGGCGCTTTGCTCACAAAATTCAGTTTGCGGAAAATGGTTTTCGCTGCTTGATGTATTCGCCAATCTAATTTCCAGATTGATATTCGAATTCGTATAGGTCGGTATTTTTTCTTTCGTCGGAATATCGATATAAATCTCAACCAGACGGTATGTCGAATTTTCAGGCAATGATGCAGGAAACTCGAACTGCAGACTGTTATTCAAAAATACAATGTCATGCCTCGGCAAGTTATGTGTCTTGACGATCGGACCAATGTGTCGCCCCATTTCGGAATAAACGTATTTGGCAGTCTTCCCCAATTCAAGTTTTGTCGGGTAGTAGTACCCAGAAACAAGCATTTCATTTGACTGCAAAAGCGCGCTCAACTCCTCAGCGGTAATGTCACCGGCCAGTTTATTGAAGTCCACCTTCAGACTGACACTTTCCGCATTCTGGTCGATATAAGAAATTACGGGTTCATCTACCCTGTCAGAACACCCAGTCATTATTGTTATTGAAAAGACAAATGCCGCGCAAACTCTCCTCAGAAGAAAATGACGCATAAGTTTCATGCAAAATCCCTTCTCTCGTTGATTTTTGGTGACCGTTCACGATCGACGGATTTCAGGAAACGCACAAGGCTGCACCAGGTGCGCGTGGGGATTTCGTTTGGAGAAAGTAGATACGCTCACCAAAACTTCCCCGTGGTCGTTTTGCTTTTGCCTGATCAGCCAGCCAGCAAAAACTCCTGCAGATTGCGCACACGCTCGGCCAGACCATTTTCGCCAAGATAGTGGCCAAGCTTGCCCTTTCGCACCTGATCAAGATCGCGCTGCAGCTTTTGCAACTGGTCGTCGCGCTCTGCGGCAAAGGCAATATCGAGATCATCATGGCACTGCGCATAAGCGGCGGCAATCAAGCGCGCGCTATCCGCGGCGCCACAGGCGGCACACTGTACGATAGCGCCCGTCCGCGGCGCGGCGCCATGCGCCAGCAGCAGTGCCACCGTTTTGGCGGGAACGTCGTGGTGAATATTGCGCAAAGCATCTTCAGGCAACCGCGCTCCGGCAGCAATCAGCGCCCCCAGCGCCCGGTGCGCTTTCGCAAGCAATGCAGTTTCAGTGGCAAGGGCGCCGCCCTGCACCGGCTGGTCGAACGCCACGCCGGCGGCAGCCAGCTCGGCCACGAGCGCCGCATCGTCGGTGCGGATCGCATGCCCCAGAGCGATGGCGGCAAGCAGCGGAAGTTGTGCCAGGCTGCGGTTCTGCAGCGGCGTACGCCAGTCGGCCATCGCCATGCGATAAAAAGCGATCAGGCGGTCTGCCAGCACACGCGCCAGGCCGTGCGTGGCAACGTGGTCCTCGACATATTCGAGAAAACTCTGTCCGGCAAAATAGTCGCCCGAGGGAGCCAGCGGGTCTTCATGCAGGTTCAACGCGGCAAAGGCCTGCTCGAGGCCAGGCGCAACCTTGGCCACGCCATCGCTGTGCATGGCGTTTTCCCATGCGGGTGGCAAACCCTGTTTCCAGGCGACGACATGCCCGTAATCCGCCCCCGGCGCCACCCTGACATAGAGCCGGTCGCAGTATTCGAAGCCGCCAAAAGGCAGGTAGCGCAATTTGCCATCCCACGCTTCCCCCTCATCCTCCGCCGCATCCTCGGCCAGTTCCAGCTCGTGCTCGATCCAGCCTTGCAGATCGCGGTAGCCGTCACTGTCATTGAAAAACAGTTCCGTCCAGCTCACCGCTTCCTGTCGCCCATCCATGTCCAGCACCAGGTCGTAATCGAGCCGCCCGCCGGCAGTCAGCTTCCAGAGCGTCAGCAATGCCGGCGGAATCGGGCCGGCGCATTGCGCCTGCACTGCGGCGATATCTTTGTCCGCCATCGGCGCCTGCGCCTCGAAGATCACGCGGTTGAACAGCAGGACGATGCCATGCTCTCGCAATAGCGCCAGTTCACCATCGGAAAATTTTTCAGCCATCATTCAAGCCAGGATCAAGGCTTGTACTCTTGCACCGCCTGGCACCCAGGCACGGACGCGGCGGGAATGCCCTGCTTCTTGCCATGCTCGCAGCGATCCTCGAACGCCTTGACGGCAGCCTTGCGGCAAGCGGCATAGCGGGGCGTGTCCTGGAAGTTGTGGCAGACGCTGGCGTAATCGATATCGCCCATCTTCGTCTTCCACTTGATTTCGCATTCCCAGATCGTGCACTTGAACGATTCATCCGCTTGCGCCGGTGCAAAGACACTCAGCAACAACGCAGCAGACAACATGACTTGTTTTAACATCGGTTCCCCCCCTGTTCCATGGCTGGCTATTTTTTCAAGATGATAACTTATGTGCCATCGCAATCTCACCCCTTCTCGGCATTCAGACAGGTCGATCTCACGTTAAAGGAAATCGCATCGAATGGCACATTGTCCTCGTTGCATACAAACCGATATCCACCGAATAAGTCCTTGAGCGAGGCCAGACCAAGCAATTTGGCGGCGGTCCAGAGGAGCAAGGCTCGTTTGACACAGCGGTAGACAATAAACAGCCAAACGCATGCAATGATGGCAACCCCGATCTGGCCCGGCAGCCATAGATCGACATCGCTGACTTCCCACATCTTCGGTCCAGCCACCAAGTCCAGAAATACACCTGTAGGCACAACACCAACGGCAAGAGCGGCGGCCATGAAGAGGATAAACATGCCACCGCCCGCCACCAACACATAGGTTGATTCGTATATTGCATGCATCAGGAAGGCCAGAAAGCTTTTCCGGTTTCTCAGGCGCGGTGCCATATCCAGAAGGGAGTGCCTGGTATAGGTATGCTTGTCATTCAGGTTCAGGCCATACTCCACGCGCAGTTCCTGGTTGACGCGCTTGCCGGCAACGCGAACGACATCCCCCTCCTGCATGAAAAACAAGGGTTCACGCTTGCTTACTTCCAAACTGCATTTGACGACGCGACCTGTCGTACTCACCACTTCAAAAAAACAAGCGACCGCACTGATATCGGTGCCATCCACCTCGCGCACGCAAAGCTGATATTGGAGCTTCCTCACCTTCCCCTCGGCCGCTTTCAGACCGAAAATCCTGCTTTGGGTTTTCGAGAGAGGGTGAATAGCCGGATTATGGAAATGTTCGGGTTTTCGTATATGCTGACCAAAAGGCCTGCCGCCGCCGGCCTGCCTTCTCTTCGGTGTTTCAGCGCCACCAAATAAATGGCCAATCAGGCGTTTAGAGAACCATCCATACAAGATCAGAAGCGGCATCAGCAGATAGGGATAAACATCGTCAAATCCGACCCGGTCAAGTTGGAAAATATCTTTCAAGTAAAAGACCATCCGGGCAATTGCCAGTCCCAGGAAAAGCAGCCACCATCTATTGCGGCGAAAAAATGAGCGGTCATCCGCGTCCATGGCGGCAATCTCCGCACGATTATTACGAATGGCGGATTTCACATCCTGCAAGTCGTCGATGGACATTAATGTCCTGGCGGGTTTCTTCCCTTGCGCCGGAATCGCCAGGCTGTGAACGTCAATCAGCCTGCCTGGGGGCGCCTCATTCGAGCGCAAATACAAGGGTATCCCATCGACATTGACACGGAACTCGTAAAAGGCAGGATTCCCCGTTTGGCCATCTCCGTGATCCTCATTTACCTGGATATGGCGATCAACAGGAAAAGCCTTTTTTGAATAGACAGCCCCGGCAAGGCCGGTGGCGACATCAAAGTGATCGGGCTGCAACGCGGTTTTTTTCTTTTTCATTTCAGCGACCTGAATCAGCGATGGTTCTTACGGCTTATCAAGATTTTGCAAAGCCTCCATCAACTCACGATCGTCTTTGGTTCCAAACTCAATGTGAGATGCAGTTTTCGCCATTACGAGGTAATCTGGTTTGACGCCAGCCTTGTCCAGCTCCTTACCATCTGGACGTATAAGTTTTGCTGTCGTCAGTTTGATTGCCGTCTCCTGATCCAGCAACCGGACGGTCTGCACAGTCCCATAGCCCAGCGTTTGCTCGCCGACAATCCTGGCGCGTCGGTGATCTTGCAGCGATGCCGCGATCATTTCTGCGCCAGAGGCTGTTTTTTGATTGACGAGCACTAGCATCGGCATCGTTTTAGCGGCAGCCGGCAAGTCCCGTAACGGATCCGGTCCAGAGCCTGTTTTGTAGAACTCCGGGCGATTGTAAAAATCGGCGTTTGCATCCGGCATGCGTCCCTTCACCGACAGGATTTTCGTGGACGATGGCAGAAAAGCTGCAGCCACGCCTACCGCACCCGGCAAAATACCACCCGTGTTATTCCGAAGATCGAGAACAAGACCAGCAAGGCCGTTCGGGTTCTGTTGCGCCGTAGTGCGCAATTCCTTGCCAAGTTCCTCCAGGGTAGTAGCGTTGATTTGGCGTATGCGGACATATACATACTTTTCGTCCAAAACCTTGGAAGAAACCGTCTTGACACGGATTTCCTGCCTGACAATGTTGAATATCAGTAGCTTGTCGGCATTTCGGCGCGCGACCACCAGATTCACGATTGTATTTGGCTCCCCTCGCAGCATTCTGGCGAGATCCTCCAGCGAATGGCCTTTGACTGAAACGCCGTCAATTCGCGTGATCAGGTCGCCGGGCAGTAACCCTGCGCGATGTGACGGTGCATTTTCCAAAGGGGTGACTACTTTGAGGTAGCCTTCTTCAAGGCCCATTTCCAGCCCAATCCCGACAAAGGGCCCTGCCCCCTTTCTTAATTCCCTGAACGTTTTTGGATCGAGGTAAGCGGAATGCGGGTCAAGAGCCTTGAACACTGTGCTCAAACAGCCATCTACAAGATCGCGCGGCGTAACAGCACCGGGCAGCTTTTCGAGAAAATAGGGGATCAAGTTTGTCGCTTGCTGCAAATTCCGATTGTCAAAGGTTGGCAACTCTTGTTCCGAGTATGGATGCGACGATTTTTCATTCACAATCTGAAGAATTCCGTCACGGCAGCCAGTGGCGAAAACCGGCTCGGCAACTGAATTGACATATTCCGCCTGGATTTTTTCGAAAGCGTTAGCAATCAAACGCAATTCCTGCGAAGACAATGATGATTGTGCAATCGCTGTCGAGTGCAGAACTAACGAAGTTGAGATGAACAGTCCCAGAAAATGGTGCATAGATTTCACGAAAAGTCCTGCTGAAAGTAGTTTTTTTATAATTGCCAGGTGAAACTTTAACGATATCAGGCCTGATACCTGGGCGCGCAGTCAGTTAGCGTAGCACAGGTAAAAGTATCAACTTCCATCTGCCGACGACCGGACGGGCCAGGCGGCCACACGGTATACTTGCCTTCTCTTTCGCGCAGTGCCCGACAACGAAGCAACCTGGTGAACAGTGCCCATGTTGCGCCTTCGAGTGGCTGCGCCGCACGCACTCATCGATATCAAACATTCCCCATGAAGAAGCCACACCGTGATGACGCCATCACGCTTCCCGCGCATTTCGAAGACGCATTGAACAACAGCCATGGCAAGCCTTTTGCATTTGACCATGGCGACATGCGCACCCTGCATTTTGATGAAAAATACATTCAAAGCGCCATGCGGATTTCGGCACCGGACGATCTGTTGCTCAGCTATACCAAGGCAATGATGGGTTTCCTGCTATTTCACCCAGCGCCACACCACATCCTCATGATCGGCCTGGGTGGTGGTTCACTGGCAAAATATTGCTACCGCAAGCTGCCGGCAACCCGCATCACCGCGATCGAACTCGATCCTGACGTCATTGCGTTACGAGATACGTTTTGCATTCCCGAGGATGATCATCGGTTCCAGGTCGTTCAGGCGGACGCGACAGATTATCTGAGTGCCATGCATGACAAGGTCGATATCATCCTGCACGATGGTTTTACGGCAGACGGATTGGCTCCTGGGCTTAGTCACCAGGATTTCTTCCAGCAGTGCCATGACGTGCTTGAACAGAATGGTGTTCTCGTAACAAATTTCTGGGGGGATACTGCCGACCTTGGCCCCCTAATGACGCAGCTGTATGACGTTTTCCAAGGTAACTTATGGTGGGTTGACGCCGACAGCAGTTTCAATCGCATAGTCTTCTCGGGAAAAAATGTCGATGCGGCGAAGTTCCATTTATCGCTTCCGCAAGGCGCAGCCCGGCTCGACCTGCATCATGAATTTTCGTTTAGCGATCTCGCTGAGCGGCTGCGGACGGCATGCGGAAAAAATCGTGCAGAGTTTGAAGCGATAGCAGGGGCCCAAACATTTTCTCAGGCGATGGCAAACAGATAGCTATCTACCCGATTCTCCCATCGCAGCCTTCCCCTCCTCGGTCATGGCTGCGTAAAACCATTGCTGCCTTGAGCGAAGAGGTGGTGACAACTTCGGCAACGATGGCACTGAACGGGAAGAGTCCGTTTTTCATTTTTTCAAAAATTGCAGAGCGAGTTGGCGGTCGAGCGCATTGGCGAAGTTCTGGCGGTCGGCCTGACTAAACGCGGCCGGGCCCCCAGTGTCGACACCACTGCCGCGCAACTCTTCCATAAAAGCCCCCATCGTCAGTTGCTGGGCAATTGTATCTTTGGTGTACCACTCGCCGCGCGGATTGAGCGGCAATCCGCCCTTTTCCAGCACAAGGGAAGCCAGAGGGATGTCGCCCGTTACGACGATGTCGCCGGGACTGACGCGCTCAACGATTTCGGCATCGGCCGCATCGGCGCCCGCGGGGACCTGGAGCGCGCGGATGAAGCGCGAACCCGGCACGCGGATCAGCTGGTTGGCAACCAGCGTAACCTTGAGTTGCAGACGTTCGGCCACCCGAAACAGGATGTCTTTTATGACGGCAGGACAGGCGTCGGCGTCGACCCAGATGTGCATGGCAAACCAGAAAAAAGCAGGAAGTGACGCATTGTAGCCAGAAGCCGCCAGGGAGACGCCAAATTTCAGAAACCGGACAGCTGGTAGCTTTCCCAGCCCATCGCATTGCATTAAAAGCAATAAAAACACAACATGCTTTCGCCCTTCATTCACTCGCTAAGTTATAATTTCAGGTTTCACCCAAACACCAAATCCCATCATGGAAGCCGAACGCCTCAACGCCCTCTCCGCCCTGCTGGAGGACCTCACCGAACGTGAGGAAGAACTTCGGGGGTATCTTTGACTTCGCTGCGAAGTCGGAGAAACTGGAACAAGTCAACGCCGAGCTGGAAGACCCAAACGTCTGGAATGACCAGAAGCGGGCCCAGGACCTTGGCCGTGAAAAAAAATCCCTCGAAGCCATCGTCGTCGAACTGACCGAGATCAAGTCCGGCCTGACTGACGCCAACGACCTGTTCGAGATGGCACGCGAGGAAGATGATGAAGATACCCTCGTTGCCATCGAAGCCGATGCCGAAGAACTGGAAAAGCGCGTCGAGGGCATGGAATTCCGCCGGATGTTCAGCAATCCGATGGATGCCAACAACTGTTTCATCGACATCACCGCCGGTGCCGGCGGCACCGAGGCACAGGACTGGGCATCGATGATCCTGCGCCAGTACCTGCGCTATTGCGAGCGCAAGGGTTTCAAGGCGGAAGTCATGGAAATGTCGGAGGGCGAAGTGGCCGGCATCAAGACCGCCTCGCTCAAGATCGAGGGCGATTACGCTTACGGCTTCCTGCGCACCGAAACCGGCGTGCACCGCCTGGTGCGCAAATCCCCGTTCGACTCGGCGAATGGCCGCCACACTTCGTTCTGCAGCCTGTTCGTGTACCCGGAAGTGGATGACTCGATCGATATCGACATCAACCCGGCCGACGTGCGCGTAGATACCTACCGCGCTTCCGGCGCAGGCGGCCAGCACATCAACAAGACCGACTCTGCCGTGCGCCTGACCCACGCGCCCACGGGCATCGTGGTGCAGTGCCAGAATGACCGCAGCCAGCACCGCAACCGCGCCGAAGCCTGGGACATGCTCAAGGCCAAGCTGTACGAGCTGGAATTGCGCAACCGCATGAGCGAGCAGCAGAAGCTGGAAGATTCCAAGACGGACGTGGGCTGGGGCCACCAGATCCGCTCCTACGTGCTGGACCAGTCGCGCATCAAGGATCTGCGCACCGGCTTTGAGGTCGGCAACACCAAGGCGGTGCTGGACGGCGACCTCGACGACTTCATCGCCGCTTCCCTGAAGCAGGGCGTTTAAACATAAAAACACGCGTTAAAACATGACCGATCAAGACGAAAATTCCATCATCGCCGAGCGCCGCGCCAAGCTGGCCGCCCTCCGCGAAAAAGGCGTAGCCTTCCCCAACGATTTCCGCCCGCAGCACAAGGCGGCGCCCTTGCAGGCCGAATACGGCGAAGCCACCGGTGAAGCGCTGGAAGCACAAGCCATTGCCGTAACGGTGGGCGGGCGCATGATGTTGAAGCGCGTGATGGGCAAGGCCTCGTTTGCCACGCTGCAGGATGCCTCCGGCCCGCAAGCCGACGGCCGCATCCAGCTCTTTCTCACCAAGGAAGCGCTGGGCGAAGATGCCTACGCCGCCTTCAAGCACTACGACCTGGGCGACATCCTCGGCGCCGAGGGCACGCTGTTCAAGACCAAGACCGGCGAGCTGTCGGTGAAGGTCACGAACCTGCGCCTGCTGACCAAGTCGCTGCGCCCGCTGCCGGACAAGTTCCACGGCCTGGCCGACCAGGAAACCAAGTACCGCCAGCGTTACGTCGACCTGGTCATGAACGAGGATACGCGCCGCACCTTCAAGGCGCGCACCGCGGCGATGTCGTCGATCCGCCGCTTCATGGAAAAGAACGACTTCATGGAAGTCGAAACGCCGATGCTGCACGTGATTCCCGGCGGCGCCGCAGCCAAGCCCTTCATTACCCACCACAATGCGCTGGACATGGAAATGTACCTGCGCATTGCGCCGGAGCTGTACCTGAAGCGCCTGGTGGTGGGCGGCTTCGAGCGCGTCTTCGAGGTCAACCGCAATTTCCGCAACGAGGGGGTGTCGCCGCGCCACAACCCGGAATTCACGATGATGGAATTCTATGCGGCGTACGTGGATTACCAGTGGCTGATGGATTTCACCGAGCAGGTCATCCGCCAGGCCGCCATCGATGCCCACGGCACCGCCACGCTGACTTATCAGGGCCGCGAACTGGATTTGAGCAAGCCGTTCGAACGCCTGACCATCGTCGGCGCCATCAACAAGTATGCGCCGCACTACACCCACGAGCAGTTGCACGACGTGGAATTCCTCAAGCAGGAACTGAAGAAGTTCGGCGTCAAGCCGCACGTCATTTCCGGCCTGGGCGCGCTGCAATTGTCGCTGTTCGAGGAAACTGCCGAGGCGCAATTGTGGGATCCGACCTACATCATCGATTACCCGGTGGAAGTCTCGCCGCTGGCGCGCGCATCCGATTCCGTGCCGGGCATTACCGAGCGCTTCGAACTGTTCATCACCGGCCGCGAAATCGCCAACGGCTTTTCCGAGCTGAACGACGCCGAAGACCAGGCCGCGCGCTTCCAGGCACAGGTAGCCGCCAAGGATGCCGGCGACGAGGAAGCGATGTACTATGACGCCGATTACATCCGCGCGCTGGAATACGGCATGCCGCCGACCGGGGGGTGCGGCATCGGCATCGACCGCCTGATGATGCTGATCACGGATTCGCCCAATATTCGCGACGTAATCCTGTTTCCGCACTTGCGCAGGGAAGAGTAAGCAGTTTTACAATCACTTACATGTTGGCAAGCGACCCACTGCATTTGATGAAACTTTCTTCGAATAATCAGTTCTTAAGAAGACAATTTTCAGATTCACGTAGCAAAGGAGCCAGCATGGACACTGCACATACTTCCAACCCTATCCATCCCCTGCTCATGATTGCCGCCCTCGGCGTTGTCGCGCTGAGCCTGGCAGGCGCGGCAGCGATCATTGCCCTGCTGCCGAAATCGCACACCGAGGACAATGCCGTGCCGGCGCTGGTGCACAGCGTATTGTCGGACGGCGAAACCAGCGCTGGCAGCATGGGCTACCCGGTGGGCAGCGGCGCAGCCGGCAGCGGCGCAGCCGGCAGCGGCACGCCGGCAACGGACGCGACGACCGGGGCGCGTTAGGCGGAGATTACCTGCGCTGCAGGCGCATCAGGGACACGGGGCCGCGCTGCGGCCCTTTTTACTGGCTATCTGGCTTCCTCGATCCAGGCCATCTGGATCGCTTCGAGGATCTTTTCGCCCGAGCGTTTGTGATCATCGTCGAAACCGTCCAGTGCGCACACCCAGTTGTGCAGGTCGGTGAAGCGCACCGTCAGCGGGTCGATATCGGGATGCTTGTCATACAGGGCTTCGGCGATCTGCGTGATGTCGGTCCATTTCATGTCATCCCCTTTCGCTTAATGGTTTTCGCTGACCTGGTTGATGGTGTACTTGGGAATCTCGACCACCAGGTCTTCATCGCCGACCAGCGCCTGGCAGGACAGGCGCGAATTCGCTTCCAGGCCCCAGGCCATGTCGAGCAGGTCTTCTTCCTTTTCCTCGGCTTCGTTCAATGAACCGAAGCCTTCGCGCACGATGACGTGGCAGGTGGTGCAGGCGCAGGATTTTTCGCAGGCATGCTCGATTTCGATGTCATGTTCGAGCAGGGTGTCGCACACGCTCTTGCCCTTTTGCGCCTCGATGACGGCGCCGTCGGGGCACAGGGTGGCATGGGGAAGGATGACGATCTGGGGCACGGCTTACCTCGGGTTCAATTGGATGAAAGTTCGTCGAGCTTCTTGCCCGACAGCGCCTGGCGCACGCTGCGATCCATGCGGCGGGCGGCGAATTCTTCGGTGCCGGCGGCCAGCGCCTGCACCGCGGCCTTGATGGCGCCGTGGTCGCTGCCCTGTGCCTGGCGGCGCACCGCGGCGATCAGTTCGGTAATGGCGGCGCGCTCGTCGTCGTCCAGCAGGCTGGCGTCGGCGGCCAGCGCCGACTCGGTGGCCAGCAGGATGCGCTCGGCTTCCACCTGCTCTTCGCGCAGCGCGCGCGCCTGCATGTCGATGTCGGCGGAACTGAAGGAATCCTGCAGCATCTGCGCGATCTCGTCGTCGGACAGGCCGTAGGACGGCTTGACCGTGATCGACGATTCGACGCCGGAGCGCAGTTCGCGCGCCGACACCGACAAGAGGCCGTCGGCATCGACCTGGTAGGTGATGCGGATGCGCGCTGCGCCAGCCGCCATCGGCGGAATGCCGTGCAGTTCGAATTTCGCCAGCGAGCGGCAGTCCGTCACCAGTTCGCGCTCGCCCTGCACCACGTGCACCGCCAGCGCAGTCTGGCCATCCTTGAAGGTGGTGAATTCCTGCGCGCGCGCACAGGGAATGGTGGAGTTGCGCGGAATGACCTTTTCCACCAGCCCGCCCATGGTCTCGATGCCCAGCGACAGCGGGATGACGTCGAGCAGCAGCCAGTCGTCGCCGGGAGCGCGGTTTCCGGCCAACAGGTTGGCCTGGATGGCCGCGCCCAGCGCCACCACGCGGTCCGGATCGATGTTGGCCAGCGGCGTGGTCTTGAAAAATTCGCCGACCGCCTTGCGGATAACGGGCATGCGCGTGGCGCCACCGACCAGCACTACGCCGTCCACGTCTTCTTCCGACAGGCCGGCGTCACGCAGGGCTTTCCTGCAGGGGTTCAGGGTTTTCTGCACCAGGTGGCGGGTGATCTCGGCCATGGTTGCGGCGCTGAGGCTCAGGTGCACCTGTTCGCCGCTGGCCAGCACGGCGTCTATCTGGGTTTCCGCCTTGGTCGAAAGCAATTCCTTGGCTTCGCGTGCCTTCACCATCAAGAGGCGCGTATCCTGGTCCGACAGCGGCGCCAGCTTGGCCTGCTCGATGATCCAGCACAGCAGGCGGTGATCGAAATCGTCGCCGCCCAGGGCCGAGTCGCCGCCCGTGGCCAGCACCTCGAACACGCCGCGCGTGAGCTTGAGGATGGAAATATCGAAGGTGCCACCGCCAAGGTCGTACACGGCGTAGATGCCCTGCGGGTTGTGGTCGAGGCCGTAGGCGATCGCCGCTGCGGTCGGTTCGTTCAGCAGGCGCAGCACGTTGAGGCCGGCCAGCTTGGCCGCATCCTTGGTGGCCTGGCGCTGGGCATCGTCGAAGTAGGCCGGCACGGTGATCACCGCGCCGACCAGTTCATCGCCAAGGGCATCTTCGGCATGCTGGCGCAGCGTCGCCAGAATCTGCGCCGAGATTTCCACCGGGCTTTTCACGCCGGCCACGGTCTTCAGCTGCACCATGCCGGGCGCATCGACGAAGTCGTAGGGCATGTTCTCGGCGTGGGCGATGTCCTTCAGGCCGCGTCCCATGAAGCGCTTGGCCGAGACGATGGTGTTTTTCGGGTCCGATACCTGCGCCGCCTGGGCCTTGTGGCCGATATGCGCATGACCGTTGGGCAGGTAGCGCACCACCGAGGGCAGCAGCCCCCTGCCCTCTTCGTCCACCAGGACTTCCGGGATGCTGCTGCGCACGGTAGCGACCAGTGAATTGGTGGTGCCCAGGTCGATGCCCACCGCCAGCCGATGCTGGTGCGGCGCGGTGGACATGCCCGGCTCGGAGATTTGCAGAAGCGCCATAAGCTTGTTATTCCTGGTCGGTGAGCAGCTCGAATACCCGCGCTACTTCATCCTCGAATTTTTCAATGAACATCATGCGCCGCACGCCCTGCGCCGCGGCATGGAAATCGCCCGCGTCCAGCACCTGCTCGAGGGCGGCGACTTCCGTCTTGCGGGCGCCGCGCAACTCGCCTTCCAGGCCTTCCAGCGCGCCGATATCCTTTGCCGCATGCGCCTCTTCCAGGGCTTCGCGCCATGCCATCTGCTGCATCAGGAAAACCGGCGGCATGGCGGTGTTGGATTCGACCTGCAGGTCCACGCCGTTGAGTTCGCACAGGTACTGCGCGCGCGCCAGCGGCTTTTTCAAAACCTGGTAAGCCTCGTTGGCGCGGGTGGCCCATTGCATCGCCACGCGCTTTTCGGCGCCGCTGGCCGCGGCAAAGCGGTCCGGGTGCGCGTGGTTCTGCACTTCGCGATAGGCGCGGTCGAGCGCGTCAGGGTCGATGGCGAAGCGCTGCGGCAGCTGGAAAAGTTCGAAGTGGTTTTGCATGGTGTCTTAAAAGAAAAGCCTGTCAGCGCACCAACAGGCTTGGCTCCACGCCCGGGGCGGCAAATTACTCGGTCCCCATCTGACTTTCAAGTTTTCTATTCGGGGACGATTCGCCGGCCTCAGATGCCGAAGCTCTCGCCGCAACCGCATTCGTTCTTGACGTTGGGATTATTGAACTGGAATCCCTCGTTCAGGCCTTCGCGGGCGAAGTCCAGCTCGGTGCCGTCGATGTAGGGCAGGCTCTTGGGATCGACAAAGAGCTTGACGCCGTGCGACTCGAACACCTGGTCGTCGGCATTGCTTTCGTCAACATATTCCAGCTTGTAAGCCATGCCGGAGCAGCCGGTGGTGCGCACGCCGAAACGCAGGCCGATGCCCTTGCCGCGCCGTTCGATGTAGCGGCTGATGTGCCGGGCCGCCTTTTCCGTCAATGTGATCGCCATCTTGCTTTCCTCACTTTCCGCCGCTGCCTTGCGGCGGCGTTACTGCACTGCCTCAGGCGACTTTTTCGGTCGCGCCGTGGCGGGACTGGTAATCCTGCACTGCCGCCTTGATGGCGTCTTCCGCCAGGATCGAGCAGTGAATCTTCACCGGCGGCAGCGCCAACTCTTCGGCGATCTGCGTATTCTTGATCGACAGCGCCTGGTCGAGCGTCTTGCCCTTGACCCATTCGGTCACCAGCGAGCTGGAGGCAATCGCCGAGCCGCAGCCGTAAGTCTTGAATTTCGCGTCCTGGATCACGCCGTCTTCGCCGACCTTGATCTGCAGTTTCATCACGTCGCCGCAGGCCGGCGCGCCGACCATGCCGGTGCCGATGGTCTCGTCGTCCTTGTCGAAGGCGCCGACGTTGCGGGGGTTTTCGTAGTGGTCGAGGACCTTGTCGGAATATGCCATTTCATTTCTCCTGTATTTAGTGGGCCGCCCACTGGATCGAATTGATATCGATGCCGTCCTTGTACATGTCCCATAGCGGCGACAGTTCGCGCAGCTTTCCGACCTTTGCCTTCAGCAGGTTGACGGTGAAGTCGATGTCTTCCTCGGTGGTGAAGCGGCCGATGGTGAAGCGGATCGAGCTGTGCGCCAGTTCGTCGCTGCGGCCCAGCGCGCGCAGCACGTAAGACGGCTCCAGGCTGGCCGAGGTGCAGGCCGAACCGGAGGACACGGCGATATCCTTGATCGCCATGATCAGCGATTCGCCCTCGACGTAGTTGAAGCTGACGTTGAGGTTGTGCGGCACGCGGTGTTCCATGTCGCCGTTGATATAGACTTCCTCGATCTCGGTCAGGCCCTTGGCCAGGCGGTCGCGCAACGCGCGGATGCGCGCGTTCTCTCGTCCATTTCTTCGCGGGCGATGCGGAAGGCTTCGCCCATGCCGACGATCTGGTGCGTCGCCAGCGTGCCCGAACGCAAGCCGCGCTCGTGGCCGCCGCCGTGCATCTGCGCTTCCAGGCGCACGCGCGGCTTGCGGCGCACGTACAGCGCGCCGATGCCCTTGGGGCCGTAGGTCTTGTGCGCCGAAAAGGACATCAGGTCGACCTTGATCTTTTCCAGGTCGATGGCGACCTTGCCGGTGGCTTGCGCAGCGTCGACGTGGAAAATGATGCCCTTCTTGCGGCACATCTCGCCGATTTCGGCGATGGGCTGGATGACGCCGATTTCGTTGTTCACCATCATCACCGATACCAGGATCGTGTCCGGGCGCATCGCCGCTTCCAGCTGCTCGACGGTGATCAGGCCATTGTCCTGCGGCTGCAGATAGGTGGCTTCGAAACCTTCGCGCTCCAGTTCGCGCACGGTATCCAGCACCGCCTTGTGCTCGGTCTTGACGGTGATGATGTGCTTGCCCTTGGTCTTGTAGAAGTGCGCCGCGCCCTTGATGGCGAGGTTGTTCGATTCGGTGGCGCCGGACGTCCAGATGATTTCGCGCGGATCGGCATTGACCAGCTTCGCCACCTGCTCGCGCGCGTCTTCCACCGCCTTTTCCGCGGTCCAGCCATACATGTGGCTGCGCGAGGCGGGATTGCCGAACTGCTCGCGCAGGTAGGGAATCATCTTGTCGGCCACGCGCGGGTCGACCGGCGTGGTGGCCGAATAATCCATGTAAATCGGAAAGTGCGGGGCCTTGAGGGTGTCCAGCAAGCTCTTTTCCAGGGGGGCGTTCATTTTGTCACTCCAATCAAACCGCTACTTGTGGGCGCACGACCGAAACCACGCGCTGATCAGCCGCTTTCTGCTTTTGCTGATCGACCAGATCTTTCAGGGAAACTGAATCCAGGTATTCGACCATCTTTTCATTCAGGGTCGACCACAGCTCGTGCGTCATGCACTGGGCGCCAGTCTCGTGGCTGGCGCCATGGCAATTGCCCTTGCCGCCGCACTGCGTCGCATCCAGCGGCTCATCGACAGCGATGATGATGTCCGCCACCGTGACGTCTTCCGCGCGACGCGCAAGATTATAGCCGCCGCCGGGGCCGCGCACGGACTCGACGATTTCATGGCGCCGCAGCTTGCCGAACAGCTGTTCCAGGTAAGACAGCGAAATCTCCTGGCGGCGACTGATGGCGGCCAGCGTCACCGGCCCCTTGTCTTCACGCAAGGCCAGGTCGATCATCGCCGTTACCGCAAAACGGCCTTTGGTTGTCAAACGCATGTGCTTACCTCGGATATTTGCCGAATTTCATCCTTTATCCTGAAAAGCATTGATTTAAGTTAAAATCCTTGCCTTCCAGAACAAAATATCCCGATTACTTGAGTAATTTATTCAAGTATATCAAAGTTGACTGTTTTTGTCAGGTATTCGGATATGCCGCAAGCGCGTGCCCGGCTTTGCCGCCGAGGCAGCATCCTCCCCTCCCCGCGCTGTCTTTTTCTCTTTAGTTGAAGGGCATTTGCAGGCGCATGAACACGGCGTAATTCAGCGGCTTGTCGCCGTAATACGGCAAGAGTTCGGCCGGCAGGCTGCGCCGGCTGACCAGCGCGCCAACTTCCATGCGGGTCGGACCGCTGCGGCGCACGTCATAGAGGTAGCCGACGCTTAGCTTGCTGGCCTCGATGCTGCGTTCGGTGGGACCATTTTCATTAGCAAACAGCTCGTCGTGGCCGCCGCGCTCCATGCGGCCGAACAGCGTGTGCCGGCTGCCGATGTGCATGGCGCTGTCGAACAGGAATGCGGCGCTGTCGTAGCCGGACAGGCCGCGCCCGCGGCCGGCGGCAATGGTGGCATGCCAGGGGTTATCCTTGAACTGGCCGCTGTAGGTGAGCGAGGCGGTGCGGCGACGCGCCTTGCGCTCCTGGCCGAGCTGATCGGGACCGCGCTGGAAGCCGCGGCTGAGCTTCAGCGACCAGTGCGAACCGAACTGGTAGGAAAAGCGCCGCGAGGTCGAGTCGAAACGCAGCAACTCGTTGCTGCGGCGCTCGCCGGCGCCGGATTCGCGTCCGCGCACCAGCGCGCCTTCGAGCCGCAGGTTGCGCCAGCTGTAGCCGAGCGTGGCCATGCTGGTGTCGAAGGTGCGCGCATTGAGCCAGTGCATGCTGGGCCAGAAACCGACCATGCGATGGACGTCTTCGATGGTGCCGGAATCGAAATGCACCTGCAATCCGCGCGCGCGCGGATTGCCTGCGAGATAAGTGGCTGCCATCAGGTCGTCCGCGTAGGCCAGCGAGGAGGAGGACGTCTGCATGGCGGGCAAGGCCCGCTCTTCGGTACCCGCCGCCAGGGCCGCCTGCAATGCGGCGAAACACCCGCACGACAACACCGCTACCTGCGTCGCTTTCATCGCATCCTCCCTTGCCGAACCTGGCGCAACGCAGGCAGACGTGCAAACTCCATACCAGCGCGGCGCAAGGGCGCGCAATCACGACGCGCGCCTGCGGAAATGACGCGCGCAAGCGAGCCGCGCCGTTGGCGCGTCATGCCCGGCGGGCCATGCAAGCTTTACAGCGACGGAAGTTTTTACATACCCGCAGCGGCGGGCGCGTCCTTTTCCAGCAGGTGCAGGGGTCCGAACAGGGACTGCATCAGCGGATTGTGGATGAAGCTGAGGTTATACGGATGCTCCGAGGCGGCCTGGGGAAATTCCTTCAGCGCCGGAATGGCCTGCAGCTGTTCGGCCACCTTCCCCCACAGTATCAGGGTTGGCGCGGCGCGGCCCTGTGCCCGCGCATGGCCGGACAGTGCCGCCAGCACGCACTGCTGGAAAGCTTGCCAGGCACGGGCTTCCTTGAGCGGCGGCACGTCCGGGCGGTATACCAGCGCGGCATTGAGCAGCAGGAAGCCGTGTGCGACCAGCCGGTCCTGCAGTTCGGCGCGCGTCTGGATCAACGGCGACGCCGGCCCGGCGGCCATTGTGGCGACTTCGGCCATGGCATCGCCCGAGGTATGGCCGGGGCGCAGGCGGCCTGCGGCCACGAGCAGCATTTTCATGAAATTGCGCAAGGACGTGGCCCGGTTCACCTGCTTGGACAAGCCGCCCGGCGCCCACAACGCATCCACCGCACCATCCATGAAGCAAAAGCCGGTGGCGCTTTGCGGGCGCGGGTAAGGCCCCTCGCCCATCAGCACGTAGCGCACCGAATCGAGCGGCTGCGCGAAAGCGGCAAACAGGCGGTTTTCGGTGGGCAGGAAAGTGTCGGCCGCAAGGTCGCCGAGGTAGGCCGGATAGGTGGCGGCGATGGCTTCCAGGCCGTCGCGCAGCACCGGGCGCCAGGACGGGTGCGCCAGCATCAGCATGTCGTGGAAGATGGCGGGAACAGGCGCAGCGGCAGGAGCGGTGATAACGGGCATGGCAAATCCTGGTGGGTGAAATGCGGGACTATTTGCCCGTCAGCGAAACGACATTGTCCGCGCCGGACGCGCCGAACAGGCTCTCCTTTAGTGTCTGCAACTGGTCGCGCACCTGCGCAGCCTGCTCGAACTCGAGGTTTTTCGCGTGGTCAATCATCAGTTTTTCCAGGCGCTTGATTTCCTTGCTGATCTGCTTTTCGCTCATGGCTTCGTAATCCGGACGGTCCTGCGCCGCCTGCAGTTCCAGGCGCGCCTCGTGCGGGTTGTAGACGCCGTCGATCAGTTCGCGGATTTCCTTGGAAACGCCACGCGGCGTGATGCCGTGGGCTTCATTATGAGCGACCTGCTTGGCGCGGCGGCGCTCGGTTTCATCGATGGCGCGCTTCATGGAATCGGTAATGCGGTCGCCGTACAGGATCGCCGTGCCGTTGAGGTTACGGGCGGCGCGGCCGATGGTCTGGATCAGGCTGCGCTCGGAGCGCAGGAAGCCTTCCTTGTCGGCATCGAGGATTGCCACCAGCGACACTTCCGGGATATCCAGGCCTTCGCGCAAGAGGTTGATGCCCACCAACACGTCGAAGGTGCCCAGGCGCAGGTCGCGGATGATTTCCACGCGTTCGACGGTATCGATGTCGCTGTGCAGGTAGCGCACCCTGATGCCGTTGTCGCTCAAAAATTCAGTCAGCTGCTCGGCCATGCGCTTGGTGAGCGTGGTCACCAGCACGCGCTCGTTCTTCTTCACGCGGTCGGTGACTTCCGACATCAGGTCGTCGACCTGGCTGCTGGCCGGACGCACGGTAATCTGCGGGTCCACCAGGCCGGTCGGACGCACCACCTGCTCGACCACCTGGCCGGAATGCTTGCCTTCGTAATCTGCCGGGGTGGCGGACACGAAGACGGTCTGGCGCATCTTGGATTCGAATTCGTCGAAGCGCAGCGGCCGGTTGTCCAACGCCGAGGGCAGGCGGAAACCATAATCCACCAGGTTGGTCTTGCGCGCGCGGTCGCCGTTGTACATGCCGTTCAATTGCCCCAGCAGCACGTGCGACTCGTCCATGAACATCAGCGCATCCTGCGGCAGGTAATCCACCAGCGTCGGCGGCGGCTCGCCGGGCTTGGCGCCGGACAGGTGGCGCGAATAGTTTTCGATGCCCTTAGTGAAGCCGATTTCCGTCATCATTTCCAGGTCGAAGCGGGTGCGCTGTTCCAGGCGCTGCTCTTCCACCAGCTTGTTTTCCTTGCGGAAGAATTCCAGGCGCTCGCGCAATTCTTCCTTGATGGTTTCGATGGCGCGCAGCACGGTCTCGCGCGGCGTGACGTAATGCGAGCCGGGATAGATGGTGAAGCGCGGGATCTTTTGCCGCACCTTGCCGGTGAGCGGGTCGAACAGTTGCAGACTGTCGATCTCGTCGTCGAAAGTCTCGATGCGCAGCGCCAGCTCGGCATGTTCCGCCGGGAAGACATCGATGGTGTCGCCGCGCACGCGGAAGGTGCCGCGGGCAAAATCCACCTCGTTGCGGGAGTACTGCATCTGGATCAGGCGGGCGATGACGTCGCGCTGGCTGACCTTGTCCTTTGCGCGCAGCGTCAGGATCATCTGGTGGTATTCGTTGGGGTTACCGATACCGTAGATGGCCGAGACGGTGGCGACGATCACCACGTCGCGCCGCTCCATCAGCGACTTGGTGCAGGACAGGCGCATCTGCTCGATATGCTCGTTGATCGAGGAATCCTTCTCGATGAACAAGTCGCGCTGCGGCACGTAGGCTTCCGGCTGGTAGTAATCGTAATAGCTGACGAAATACTCGACGGCATTGCGCGGGAAAAACTCGCGGAATTCGCTGTACAACTGCGCCGCCAGGGTCTTGTTCGGGGCAAACACGATGGCCGGCCGCCCCAGGCGGGCGATGACGTTGGCCATGGTGAAGGTCTTGCCGGAGCCGGTTACGCCCAGCAAAGTCTGGAACGACAGGCCATCCTCGACCCCTTCCACCAGTTGCGCGATTGCCGTGGGCTGGTCGCCGGCCGGCGGGAACGGCTGGTACAGCTGGTAGGGGGAATCCGGGAAGGTGACGATGCGGGATTCGTCGATGCCGCTGGGCACTTCACTAAGTTCAGCCATGGATATACGACCTTTGGTAAAATAATAGCGTGCAATCCCATGCCAAACCGCCGCGGGAAACCGGCGGTTTCGGGGATTGAACAGCCCTGCTGCGCCACCACCAATGCAGCCAACTTTTCATGTTATCACGATGAACGCACCTTCTTCCGCCTCCCTGTTCGGCGCCATAGAAATGGCCCCGCGCGACCCCATCCTCGGCATCACCGAAGCTTTCAATGCTGACAAGAACCCCGGTAAAACCAACCTCGGCGTCGGCGTGTATTACGACGACAACGGCAAGGTACCGCTGCTGGAATGCGTGAAAAAGGCGGAAGCCCAGATGATGGAAAAGCTGGCGCCGCGCACCTACCTGCCGATCGAAGGCCTGGCGGCCTACGACAAGGCGGTGCAGGAACTGGTATTCGGCGCCGACAGCGCCATCATCGCGGAAAAGCGTGCGGTCACCGCCCAAGCCATCGGCGGCACCGGCGCGCTCAAGCTGGGCGCCGACTTCCTCAAGCGCTTCGCGCCGGGTGCGGAAGTCTGGATCAGCGATCCCTCCTGGGAAAACCACCGCGCCCTGTTCGAATCGGCCGGCTTCAAGGTCAACAACTATCCCTATTACGATGCGGCCACCCGCGGCGTGAACTTCGCCGGCATGCTGGACGCCCTGAAGACCATGCCGGCCGGCGCTATCGTGCTGCTGCACGCCTGCTGCCACAACCCCACCGGCGCCGACCTGACCGAAGCGCAGTGGACGCAAGTCATTGAAGTGGTGACCCAGCGCGGCCTGATCCCCTTCCTCGACATGGCCTACCAGGGCTTCGGCGACGGCATCGACGCCGACGGCAAGGTGGTGCGCCGCTTCGCCGATGCTGGCGGCCCGCTGTTCGTCTCGAACTCGTTCTCGAAGTCGTTCTCGCTGTACGGCGAGCGCGTCGGCGCCCTGTCCATCGTCGCCGCCAGCGCCGAGGAAGCCGCGCGCGTGCTGTCGCAGCTCAAGCGCGTGGTGCGCACCAACTACTCCAACCCGCCAACCCACGGCGGCCAGGTAGTGGCCACCGTGCTGGCCACGCCGGAACTGCGCGCCCTGTGGGAAGAGGAACTGGCCGCCATGCGGGTGCGCATCAAGGAAATGCGCCAGGCACTGGTGGAAAAGCTGAAAGCCAGGGCGCCGGGCAAGGATTTCGACTTCGTCATCCAGCAGCGCGGCATGTTTTCGTACTCCGGCCTGACCAAGGACCAGGTCAGCCGCCTGCGCGACGAATTCTCGATCTACGCAGTGGATACCGGCCGCATCTGCGTGGCAGCCTTGAACTCCCGTAACATCGACCAGGTCGTCGATGCCATCGGCAAAGTGCTGTAATTACAATTAATCGCCCTCGGGTTTTGACAAAATTCCGGGGGCTGATATAATCTTGCCTCTATTCCCTGATAGCTCAGTTGGTAGAGCGACGGACTGTTAATCCGCAGGTCCCTGGTTCGAGCCCAGGTCGGGGAGCCAAGTCAGATGTGAAAAGCCCATTCCGCAAGGTCTGGGCTTTTTGCTTTCTGAAAGCATTTCTTTATGTCACCCAGTTTTGCGAGAACGCTGCTATAATCTCGCCTCTAATCCCTGATAGCTCAGTTGGTAGAGCGACGGACTGTTAATCCGCAGGTCCCTGGTTCGAGCCCAGGTCGGGGAGCCATATAAAACAAGGGGTTACGTGAAAGCGTAACCCCTTTTGTTTTTCCAGGGTAAATCCGGGGTAAATATTGCTTTAATGCTGGATTTCACAAAGCATCCGTTAGCCCCCTTGCTTCGAACCCCGCAGTTCGCAAAAACCCAGAGTCGATGATGCCGCGATGCCAGGCATCAATGAGGCTTCTCTCGTCTTTTCGGCCACGAAATACTCTCAGTACTGGCGCACGCGCCCCCCGGCCAGAACGCCTGCCACAACACCGCCTGAAAGCAATGTCATCGCCACGATGATTAGGAACACGAACGTGCAAATTAGAGTTCCCGCCGACAGCAACGCCCCCCATCCGAATCCCGCAGCAACGGCACGCACGAACTTCCTGCCCTTTTTTCGCATCTGATAAACGGTGCAGAAGGGCCACATCAGGAAAGCACCTGCTAACCACGCGCCGATTCCGAGACGCGTGATGCTTTCTTGATTGTCCATGGAGCGCGCGTCATTGACTAGCGTATTTACCAGGCTATGCTTGTAGCGCTTCCATTGATTTGTTTCGATGACAGTGAGCGAAACCAGATTGAGTTTGCTGAGTGTATCCTGGCAAGTAAACCATCCGCATTGCGATTCAATCGCCTCCAGATATTCACGTCCGCGCGAGCTAGTTCGATTCAACTTACGATATTTGGGTTCCATCACCCATGCGCCGCTGCGGTCGATGAGACCGTAGAGTCGCTCTCCGGTGCGGACAATAGCGTAGCGAGCATCGAAACCAGTGGAATACCCCCCGCGCGCGAACTTGGGCTCAATGACGAACTGGCCCTGCGCATTGATGAAGCCTCGCCGCGTTTCGATATGGTAATTATCCACGGCTGAATAGTAGAGAGGGCGATCCAGTAGCAACCCCTCACTCACAAAATCCGACAGGTATGACAGGAAGAAATCGCCCCCAACCGCCCCGCGCGCCAGCAAACTTTTGACACCGCCGCTTGCATAACTTTCTTCGCTCATTCCCAGTATCTTGAACTCCGGCGGCACATCCAGTACTCCCAAGCCGTGCTCAAACTTTTCGATGCGTCCGGAAATCTGGATGCGGATGCTGCCGTCACTATTAAAGATGACTGAGCTGGCCTGCCCGTACTGGCGTGCGTCTTCCTGCGAACCCTCCTTGTCATTGAGACCGGAGGCGTCATTAAACTTCCATCCGTAGAAGATGCGCTCGTCTTTGGCGTAGCGCAGATCCATAAATCGCGGCTCGACCACCCATCGCATCAATTTTCCTGCTTTTTTGATGCACAGCCCATGGAGTATTTTCTCCCTAGTAGCTTTTTGCATCGTATAAGGCACTGCTACATGCTGCGTGCAGATCTGTACAGCTTGGGATGATGCTGGCGCTCCGGCTACTGTGGCTGAAGCAAGTGTAAGCACAGCTGCAGCAAGCAGTCGAATAATGAACGTCATGCGTGACTCCGTAAGGAAAGATCAATTGATGGGCAAGAATGCAGTAACTGGAAGCATTCGCGAGCAAGTCTGCGGCGGCGATGACAAGCGATCTCATACCCAAAATTACCAGTGCCAAAAAGACCGGATGCAAAAAGATGGCGAGAACGCCTATAAATGCGACGTCGAATTGCAGGTTTCTCACAACGGGGAAGTGCAGAGCGGGGTGACGCCGCTACGCTTCGTCAAGGACAGCGACGGCTGGCTTTTATCAAAATGAATTCGCAAAAGTCAGGCCAGCTGGCTCAAGCGCGGCGCGCTGCGGCACATGCTCGCAGCGCCCTTCCGTGACTGCAGGCCAAATATTTAGCAGCCGACGTTCACGCGAGAATAACCCGACTTCGGCTCCTCAGCTTTCAGCTTCAGGGTAGCCAGCGAGCTCTTGCAGAAAACCTCGAAGCGCTTTCCTAGGTGGCTACGGTCGAGGGTGAATAATACCTCTCCGGTTTTCGGATGCTGCAGTTCGATGCCGTCCACCGCGAACAACGCCAGACTAAGGCTTACATTGCTTGCGACGGTATTGCCGCCAACGGTGTGTCCCAGGTACACAACAGTGGGCAGCGCAGTGTCGCTGCTGCGGAAGGTTGCCAGCGCGCCTTCGATGCGACGAGCTTCGGCTTCATCTTTCGGCACATAGATAAACCTTGTTTGGTTGTCCGTGGTCGGCACGCCCATCGTACGCACGCCCCAGGAGAATCGGTTGTACCCATCGGCATCTTTCGGTTTCGGCCAGCTGCTCCACCCTTCTTCGTCGTTTTTCATATAGAGCTCGAAGCCTTTGGTGGCTGGATCGAACTTGGCAACCGATAAGCCCCAGTCATCTTTGCGCAGTTTCAGCGCGAACAAGTTCTTGCCATGGTTGGCCTTATAGGCCTCATCGAGCGTTGCCGCATTGGCCTTGATGAGATCGCCTTGCTTGAACGAATCCTTTTCTTGCCGATATTCAGGAACGAAATCATAGGCCAGCACGGCATCGTCACGCTCGGCTGCCGACCAGTAGAGTTGCTTGAATTTATTGTTCATCTCCTCGATGGCCTTGTCCCCTTCAACATAGGCGCCAAGCAGAATCGCGAGATATTGATCGCGTGGCGCCAGTGCCTGGCGCTCGACCGTTGGCAGCGGGTTTTCCATCGTGGGGCTTGCATCAGCCGATTTGACGATACCTGAGCCCTGTTCAGCCTGCTTCTGGCCGCACGCAGCAAGGCTGGCGATCAGCATCAGGCCGACCATCGATTTCATGTAATACATAAAGCTCCTCAAAAATATATGTTCAACAGTGGAAGATAAAGCAGTGAATGACGCACGGTTCTTCCTGCATTAACAAAGGCGAAATAGCCGGAATCAGCCAGGTCGGCCTTTTCGCCACCCCCTATGGCAGGTGGCACATCAGCGCGCAAATTCACAAGTTTGTTAGCGTTTATTACATACCGGCGGGTTGGTCATGCCAGCCGCAAGCAGTCCGCCGCCATTGATGACGCAGGCATATGTGCCTTTTTTGGTTTTTGCCGTGTAATAGGTATTTGTCGGCCCATCGGACCGGCGATCCGTGATGGTGATTTCGCTGGCGGGAACACCGAGAACACCAGCGGTGTTGGATGCAATGCGGTCTTCCGACAGCATCGTTGTCTGACAAGCGGTGGCAAGGGCTGCGATTGAGAGAAGGGCCAGGCTGGAATACAGATTCATAAATTTTGATTTGAAGTGAAAAATTGATTGAAAATGGTTTCGTAAATATTACTGCCGCAAAATCATAGAACAATTTTATTGCATTAACATTTCAATAACTTTACCACGCGGCGTAAGCAACATGGAGCACCCAAAAATACCGCCTGAAGCGTTCCCTTTTGCAGCCGTCATTTTCAATCAGAATCCGTTGAAAACATTGTCAACATTTACAATCTTATTTTGTGAAATATTACCAATGCGCCAATTTGTCTTATAAGACCTTGCTAATAATGGTAAAGTCTGCGGCTGCTCAATCCCTCTCGCATCTGTGATGAATCTGAAACATCACGTATCAAACCCCGTTGACGAATGCGACATCCTGGTCATCGGCGGCGGCCCGGCCGGCTCGACCGCCGCAGCGCTGCTGGCGCAAAAGGGCTATCGCATCACCCTGATCGAAAAAGACCGTCATCCGCGCTTCCATATCGGCGAATCCTTGTTGCCGGCAAACCTGCCCTTGCTGGAAAAGCTGGGCGTGGCCGAAGAAGTATGCGCGATCGGCGTAAAAAAGCTGGCCGCGGAATTTGTCTCGCCCTGGCATGACCACAAGCAGGTTTTTCACTTCGCCGATGCCTGGGACAAGTCGATGCCACATGCCTACCAGGTGCCGCGCGCCGAGTTCGACGAAATCCTGCTGCGCAACGCCGCTCGCCGCGGCGCCACGGGTCATCGAGCAATGCAAGGTGGGCGATGTCGCCTTCCTGCCGGATCAGGCGGGCGCCATCATCCAGGCGCGCCACGACGACGGCCGCGAAGAGACCTGGCGCGCGCGCTTCGTGCTGGATGCCTCGGGGCGCGATACTTTTCTCGGCAACCGCCTCAAGGCCAAGGTGCGCAACGAGAAGCACAACAGCACTGCGCTGTACGCGCACTTCACCGGCGTGGCCCGCAACGAGGGCGAGGCCGAGGGGAATATCACCATTTTCTGGTTCGAGCATGGCTGGTTCTGGATGATTCCGCTTGCCAATGGCATCACCAGCATCGGCGCGGTGACCTGGCCGTATTACCTGAAGACCCGCAAGAAGCCGCTGGCCGAGTTCCTGCTCGATACCATCGCGCTGTGCCCGGCGCTGCAGGAGCGCATCAAGGATGCGCAGATCGTCGCGAACGTGGAAGCCACCGGCAACTATTCGTATAGCTGCGACCGTACCCATGGGCCGAATTACCTGTTGCTGGGCGATGCCTATGCCTTCATCGACCCGGTCTTTTCTTCCGGCGTGATGCTGGCGATGAACAGCGCCTTCGTGGGCGCCGAAACCGTGGACACCTGCTTGCAGAAGCCGCGCGAGGCCGCCGCCGCATTGCGGCGCTTCGACAGGAAGATGAAAACTGGCCCAAAGCAATTTTCCTGGTTCATTTACCGGGTCACCAATCCGACCATGCGCGACTTGTTCATGGGGCCGCGCAACCTGCTGCGCATGAAGGAAGCCTTGCTGTCGGTCCTGGCCGGCGACGTCTTCGGCAAGACGCCGTTCGGGCCGTCGCTGCTGGCATTCAAGGTGGTGTATTACTCGATGTCGGTGAAGCACTTCAAACGCACCTTCACGGCCTGGCGCCGGCGCAAGCACAATATCCGCAATGTAGCCGGCATGGATGCCGCAGGTGAGACAGGCAATTGAAGGTGCGTTCGGAATTTCAGTTGCAATGCGCCTTCTTCAAGGCAGAGCAGATCGGACAGTACGCGGCGAGCCATGACAAGGCGCTGGGCGCAGTTGGCTTCGGTTTGCCGGCACAGGCGTTGGCGCTGGACGCCCGTTGCCCGCAGGTGACGGTGCCGATGGCGGCGCTGACCGCGCCGGGCGCTGCGGCGGCCAGCTGTGAGATCTGGAGCGGCGGCGGCGCAGCTGCTTACCGCGAATTCGACGGCGTGTCGCATGCGCACCAGGGAGATATCCTGTTCGGCGCGATCCAGCTCGATGAAACCCGTTTTCCCGGCAGCGACAGCGCCACACCCCTGCAACAGGCGGCGCAGGCGGCTTACCGCAGCATTTTCCGCGCCATCGATGCCGCGGGCTATCCGCAAGTCCTGCGCTTCTGGAATTATCTCGCGGATATCAATGGCGAAAGCCATGGGCTGGAGCGCTACCGGCAATTCAACACGGGCCGCCAGGAAGGTTTTCTGCATAGCGGGCGCGCCATAGCGGGCGCTGCCGTGCCAGCGGCTTCGGCAGTGGGCTTTGCGCAAGGGCCATTGACGATTTATTTCCTCGCCGCGCGCGATGTCACCACCTCCGTGCTGGAAAATCCGCGCCAGGTCAGCGCCTATGACTATCCGCCCGAATACGGCCCGCGCAGCCCGACTTTTTCGCGCGCGAGCGTTGCGCATTTCAGCGATCACGATGTGCTGTTTTTATCGGGAACGGCCAGCATCGTCGGTCATCGCACCCTGCATGCGGGCGACGTGGCCGCGCAGGTGCGCGAAACCGTCACCAACATCCGGGCCATGGTGGCAGAAGCGAACCGGGCGAGCGTCCGCACCCGGTTCGCGCCGGGCGACCTGTGCTACAAGGCGTATGTACGCCACCCATCACACATCGACGCAATCGATGCCGAATTGCGCTGTGCATTCGGCAAGGATATCCGCGTGCTGTACCTGGAAGCTGATCTCTGCCGGCAAGACCTGCTCGTGGAAATCGAGGCCACGGCGGGCCACCCGCTCGAATTCCGCTTCGGCACATGATGAAATCCGCTGCGCGTATCCTGCTGGGCGCCTACGACTGCGCCGTGTTTTATCTGGGCCTGGCTTGGTTCGGCGTCATTTGCCTGACCTGGACACTATTTGCCGTGGTCATGCATCCGCTGCTGCCGGGCGACGCCGGCCGCCGACTCGGACGCTGGGGCATCATGCGCGGTTTTCGCATGTTCCTGAAAACGCTGGCGCTCTCCGGCCGTTTTCAGTTCGACCTGGGTGAACTCGACAGCCTGCGTCATGAAAAGTCGCTGATCATCGCGTCCAATCATCCCTCGCTGTGGGATGCCGTCCTGATCGCTTCGCGCCTGCCGGATGTAGTCTGCGTCATGAAGGCTGAAATTATCGGCAATATTTTTCTGGGCGCCGGCGCGCGCCTGGCGCGCTATATCCGCAATACCTCGGTGCGGCAAATGATTACGCTGGCCGTGGCCGACCTGCGACTCGGCAGCCACGTGCTGCTGTTCCCGGAAGGCACCCGCACCGTGCGCCTTCCTTTCAATCCACTCAAAGGGAGCATCGGCGTCATTGCGCATCGCGCCGGTGCACCGGTACAAACCGTGTTCATCGAGACCGATTCGCCGTTCCTGACCAAGGGCTGGCCGGTGTACAGGATGCCGCCCTTGCCGGCGACTTATCGCGTACGGCTGGGCAAGCGTTTCAATGCGCCTGTCTCCAGCACGGCATTGATGTCGGACCTGGAACAATATTTCACCGAGCAACTGACCGACCCCAGCCCGGTTCAGCCAGCGCCACCTGCACAGTTGGTACAATTGGCGCCGGCGCCGGCCGTCGGCTCTCCGGATGCCGCCGCCCTGGCGACTGATGAAGATACCTATCTGACAACACCTGCTTGATGAATACCGCCTCTGCCACACACCTGGTCCTGATCCCCAGTTACAATCCCGGCCCGAAAGTCTATGACACGGTGCGCGCCGCGCGCGCGCAGTGGAATCCGGTCTGGGTCGTCATCGATGGCAGTACCGACGGCAGTACGGAAGGGTTGCAGCAGCTGGCGGCAAGCGATCCGGGCTTGCGGGTCATCGCCTTGCCGGAAAATGTCGGCAAGGGCTCGGCCGTGCTGGCCGGGCTCGACGCCGCCGCCGCCGCCGGCTTCACCCACGTCCTGACCATGGATTCCGATGGCCAGCATCCGGCTGACCTGATCCCGGAATTCATGCGCGTATCCATGCGCCAGCCCGACGCCATGGTGCTGGGCAAGCCAATATTCGATGCCAGCGCGCCAGCCTTGCGGGTCAACGGCCGCAAAATATCGAACTGGTGGGCCAATCTGGAAACCCTGTGGGCCGGCATAGGCGATTCGCTGTTCGGTTTCCGCATTTACCCGATCGAGCCCCTGCGGCAAATCATGCACCGCCAGCGCTGGATGCGGCGCTTCGATTTCGACCCGGAAGCTGCGGTGCGGCTGTGCTGGCGCGGCGTCACGCCGGTCAATATCGACGCGCCGGTGCGCTATTTCCGGACAGATGAAGGCGGCGTATCGCATTTTCGTTATCTGCGCGATAACACGTTGCTGACCTGGATGTATACCCGGCTCTTCTTTGGCTTCGTTGCGCGGCTGCCGCTGCTGGCATTGCGCAAGCTGCGCCGGCGGCGGGAGCGTTGACGGCGCTTACTGCGAGCGGAAGATAATTTCCTTCATCCGCTGCAGCCTGGGGTAAACCACCGGGATCGTCAGCATCGTGCTGGCAATCGCCATTAACAGCAGCGCGGTAAATGTCTCGTTGGTGATGATCTGCTTGTCGAGCAGGATATTGACGAAGATGATCATGATCAGCGCCTTGGTTTGCAACAGCCAGCCGATGATCGATGCCTCGCCTTTTTGCCACTTGAGGATTTTCCCGGCGATGTGCAGGCCGGCCAGCTTGCCCATGACCGAGGCCAGCAACAAGGCCGCCGCGGCGACGAAAACCACGGCGCCGCCAGCCGCCCAGTCGGTCTTCAGGCCGGTGCTCAGGAAAAAAACGGGCATGAGCAGCATCAGCACATGATGACGCATCAGGTCCATTTTTTCCTCGTTGAACCAGTGTGCATCCATCACGGCGCCGGCCAGGAATGCGCCCACCATGTAATGCAAGCCTGCCCAGTCGGCGGCAAAGCTGCAGACGGCGAGCCAGATCAGCGCGACATACCAGCGGTCTTTCTCCTCCAGGCGTGCCATCAGCGCGCGAAAGGCAGCCGTCACGACGGCGAACACCAGCAGGAAGCCCACCTGCCTGCCAACCCGCGTCCAGTCCAGCAGGATCAGGGCCAGCACGCCCCAGATGGCGATATCGTCAAGGCTGGCATAGCGCAGGATGCGCTGGCCGAGGGGCTGACGCAGGATATTCAGCTTTTCCATCAGCAGGATCAGGATCGGCAGCGCCGTGACGGCGCACGACATGCCGACGCCGACGATGAATTGCCATGACGCCGCATTTTCACCCATCCAGACCGACTGCTGCATCAGCATGCCGGCGGCAACGATGCAGCCGAATGCCAATGGCATGCCGAGCGCCAGTGATGCCGTGATCGCGCTCTCGCGGCGATTTTTCCATGCCTTGCTCAAGTCGAGTTCAATCCCGGCAATCATCACGAAAATCATCACGGCCCACCATGCGATCCCGTTGAGGGCTTGAATGACTTGCGGCGTGAAAACGAACTGGTAATAATCGGGATAGGCCGCGCCCAGCACGCCCGGCCCCAGCAGGATGCCGGCGATGATCTGCACCACCACCAGCGGCGCATAGTAATCGGTTCTGCCAAACCGCCAGATCAGGTAAGGTACGCTGACGATCAGCGCCATGGCGATCAGGAACAGTTCTGTGGTGCTGATGGCGGTATTCATTGTTGTTGTAGTCTACCGATATCAAGGAGGGTTAGATCAGGCCGCCGTTGATCGAAATGATTTGCCCGGTGATGTAGGCGGCCCGCGCCGACGCCAGAAAACTCACCAGGTCCGCCACCTCTTCCGGTTTGCCGGCGCGCTTCATCGGCACCATGTTGCCGATGGTTTTGTCGTCGAAGACGCCTTCGGTCATGTCGCTTTCAATGATGCCGGGCGCTACGGCGTTGACCGTGATGCCGCGGCTGGCGACTTCCTGGGCAAGCGATTTGGTGGCGGCATTCAGCGCCCCCTTGGCGGCGGAATAATTGACCTGGCCGCGGTTGCCGGTTAGCGCCGCAACCGACGACATGTTGATGATGCGGCCCCAGCGGCTGCGAATCATCGGCATCATCAGGGCCTGGGTCACATGGTAAAAGCCGTTCAATGACACATCGATGACGCGGTGCCATTGCCGGCTTTGCATGCCGGGGAACACGGCATCGTCATGGATCCCGGCATTGTTGACCAGCACCTGGATCGGCTCGGCCTCGACCAGCGGCTGCAGCACGCTGGCGACGGCCGCCGCATCGGTCACGTCGAACACCAGCACTTCGGCGCTGCCGCCGCTTTCGACGATGGCATCGACCACATGTTGCGCTGCATCGCGCCGCTGGTTGGCATGCACGAAGACATGATAGCCATCGGCTGCCAGCTGCCGGCAAATGGCCGAGCCGATGGCGCCGCTGCCGCCGGTGACGAGCGCGCGTTTCATGGAAGCTCCTGTTTTGGTGGTTGTGAGGTTGCCAGGGAACCGGCATCGAGTACCACCGCCGCCCTGCCCTCGACCAGCACGCGGCCGTCGCCGCTTACGCGGAAATCGTACAGGACATTGTTGCCGTCACCGCTGAAGCGCGCGACTTCGATCACCAGTTCACCGGGGACATCGTCGAGCCGCCCGACATGCAGGGTGGCGCCGCGCACGCTGGCAAGATACCCCATGCGCACGCGTTCTTGCTGATTTGCCGTCAGCGCGCCATGCATGGCCATGGCCTGCGCCGCGTACTCGATGCCGCAGGAGGACGCCAGCCGGCCATGCGCGCGCAAGGGATTGTCAGGATGATGGTGGCTGGTGGCCGCTGCGTGCAGACGCTCCGCATCCCAGGAGTCGATGCGCTCCAGCAGGCACATGCTGCCCTGGTGCGGGATGCGCGCGGCAATCTCGGCGTGGTTCAGCGGCATGGTGCAACGTCCACCCGCAGGCGATTGTCGTCCAGATAATCCAGCACCAGGGTTGCGGCATCGTGCCGGGCGATGGCCTGCAGCAGCGGCAGGCTGCGCGCAGCGGGAATTGCCTGGCGCAACTGCTCCAGGGCCGCATCGTCCATTTGGCTGGCAGCTTGCGTGGCCGAGGTGGCGAGCGTGATCCTGGCAAGCGAATTCCCGGTGGCGTGCGGGCTGAATGCCAGCGCTACGCCGAATTCATCCGGAATCGGGCGTGTCTTGCGCAAGGGCTCGGGATAGGTGGTGTCGCAAGCGATCAGCAGCACCGGCGCCTTGTCCACCACGACTTGCGCCAGCGCTTCCAGCAGGCCGGCGCCAAAGCTGCCGTCAAAGGCGCACAAGACCGATGAAGGCGCCATGCTGCCGCTGGCGATGCTCCAGTAGCCGGCGGCGGCATTGTGCACGGAGTTGTGAAAGCGGGTCGGCGAAATCTGGCGGTCGCTGGATGCCAGCATTTCGCAGATTTCATGGCAATTGCCGCCATCGCCGCCGGACGCCGAGAATACGGTCGCCAGGCTGGCGACGTCGCGCGCGGCCGCGGCGGCGGCCTGGTAGCCGACGGCCAGCGACAGTTTGACGATCGGGCCGCAGCGGCGGCGCTCGGCCGGCGGCAACATGGCCGGCGCGGGAATCACGGTCTTTTGCGGCTGATAGGGCGTGCCGCCCTTCAGCACGTCGCAGGCGGCGGGCCAGTCGGCAAGGCCCGGGCCGATCAGGCCGATGCCGTCGATATAAGCGGTAAGGGTCGTCATGCCGGTCCAGTCAGTTTGCGCGGGCCAGGATCAGGCTGCAATTGGTGCCGCCGAAACCGAAGGAATTCGACAGCACGCGATCGACCTTCTGTTCGCGATTGTCGAGCAGATAGCGGACCGGCAATTCGGCATCGATCTCGCGGGTATTCACGCCGCCTGGCAGGAAGCCGTTTTGCAACGCAAGGGCGCAAATGACGGCTTCCAGGCCGCCGGCGGCACCCAGGGTATGGCCGGTCGCGCCCTTGGTCGAGCTGCACGGCGTATCGGCGCCGAACAGCGCGCTCACTGCGCGGCCTTCGGAAGCATCGTTGCTGGGCGTGGCGGTGCCGTGCAGGTTGATGTAATCGATCTGTTCCGGCGCAAGACCCGCCATGGTCAAGGCCTGCTGCATCGCCATTTTCGCGCCCAGCCCTTCCGGGTGTGGCGAGGACATGTGGTAGGCATCGCTCGATTCGCCGATGCCGGTCACCAGCACCGCATTGGCATCAAGGCTGTGCGGCGCGCGCTCCAGCAGCGCCACGGCGGCGGCTTCGCCGATGGAGATGCCGCTGCGGTCGGCTGCATACGGGCGGCAAGGCTGGTTCGAGATCAGGCCGAGCGAATTGAAGCCGTACAGCGTGGTGAGACATAGGGAATCGACGCCACCGACGACCGCGGCATCGATCAGGCCGGCTTCGATCATGCGGCGGGCCGAGGCAAACACCTTGGCGCTGGAGGAGCAGGCCGATGACACCACCATCGCAGGCCCGCTGAGCTGCAGATAATGCCGGGCGAAATCGGCGGCGGAAAATGTGCTGTGCGAGGTGCGATAGTCGAAATCCTGCGGCAGCTCGCCCGTGACGGCATCGCGGCGGCGATAGGCCAGTTCGGTGTGCAGGATGCCGGAGGTGCTGGTGCCGAGGAATATGCCGATGCGGTGACGTCCGTATCTTGCCGCGGCGGCGGCAACGGCATCGGCAAAGCCGTCCTGTTCCAGCGCCAGTTGCAGCAAGCGGTTGTTGCGACAGTCGAAATGGGCGACATCGGCACGCAGCCTGACATCCTCGACACCGGCGACCTTGCCGATCCAGGTATCGAGATCGACCGTGTCAAAATCACAATACACCAGGCCGCTCTGGCGGCGGCGCAAGGCATCGAGGGTTTCGGCAAGACCGCGGCCGATGCAACTGGCTGCGGTGAAATGGGAGAGAACGAGCGGTTTCAAGATAGCCGACAAAGTGGTTCGAAGCTGGCCGATTTTAACAAACTACGCTGCCGGCATGGCTGGATTGCCGCCAAGCCGGGCCACCAGCAGGATATTGGCAAACGGCGTGCCGGTATTCATCGGCATGGTATCGACCTCGAAACCCAGGCTGCGCAATTGCGCCTGCCACTCTGTCAACGGCCGGCAATACAGGCGGCTGTTGCGGTGACCGCGGACAAACGTCACCACGTGGTCGACCAGCACGCTGAACCGGAAAGGCAAGCCGCCATCGGCATCGCCCACGCGCAGAATCAAGGTGCCGCCCGGCGCCAGCGCATCGCGCACCCGGCGCAGCACATCGTTTTGCGCCTCGATATTCACGTAGTGCAGCACATCGAGGATCACGACCGCGTCCGCCTTGCCGAAATCGGTTTTGCACATGTCGCCCACGGTGAACCTGGCGGCGTTGCCAAGCGCCTTTTGCGCGCGTTCGACATCTGCCGGCATCAATTCGATGCCGTGGATTTCGCGCGTACCGGGCGCTTTCCGCCAATGCCCGGGCCAGTGGCCCTGACGGTGCATTGCCTGCGCCGCCAGCAGCCAGGATGCCAGCAAGCCCTGGCCGCAACCGATATCGAGGATGCGGGCGTTATCCGGGATCAGGCCATGCTCGAGCAGGCCGGCAAAGACCGGGTCGCCGCCCAGCTTGCCGCGGGCGAAATGCCAGGCGAATTTGCCTGCCGGACGATAAGGTGCAGCGGCTTTATCCAGCAATTGTCGTTTGAAATGATCAGTCACGTTGCGCAGGGATCCAGGGTTTCAAAGAGTATCGGCCAGGGTCACGAAGCGCAACCCGGCAGCCCTGCCCTTTTCCAGAATGGCAGGCAGGACTTCCAGGATCACCGGCGTGCCTTGCGCCGTGCGCGCGCAGTGGCCATCGTGCAGCAGCAGGATGGCGCCGGCTTGCACGTCCGGCAGCAGGCGCCCGAGCACGGCATGCGGGTTTCTGGCGCGCGTATCATAGCCGCGCCGCGTCCAGGATGCCAGCCGTAGCCCCAGCCTGGCCAGCACCGGGTCGAGGAAAGGATTGCGCAAACCGGCCGGCGCACGGAAGAATTGCGGTGCGCGGCCGGTGATGCCGGTCAGGGTGCGTTGCGCCGCGCTGATTTCCCGGTGAAAGCCGCGCAAGCCCAGCAGCGAAAAATGATGGCGGTGATGCTGGCTGTGGTTTTCTACCGCGTGGCCACGGGCGACGATGTCGCGGCACAACTGCGGGTAACGCGCGGCAAGCGTGCCGATGCAGAAAAAGGTGGCCCTGGCCTGATGGCGATCGAGCAGGTCGAGCACCCGCGGCGTGACGTCCGGGTCGGGGCCGTCGTCGATGGTCAGGGCGATTTCCCCGCGCGCGGCCGATGCGGCCGGCAACCGGATCCAGTTGGCGCCCAGCAGCGTGCTGCGCGGCCACAAGCCGGCCAGCGTCAGGACCAGGTGGTTGGCCGCAAAAATCGCCAGGATCCAGCCCCAGGCATGCGGCGCAGCCACGAGCGCGACCGCCAGCGCGGCATGCAGCAGCAGCGTGATGGCGATCAGCGGCGTCATGCGCCAGGGCAGCGGTGGATTGGAAGCCGCTTCCATCAATTGCCTCGCTTGCGCTGCATGCCGAATGCCGCCGCCAGCAGCAGCGCCAGCACCGTGCCCGGACCCACCGTCCTTCCCAGGGCCTGCAATACCGGCACTTGCGAAAATGCCAGCAAGCCGAAACCGATCACCGTGGTGAGATTCGCGAAGGCCAGCGACGTCAGGGTCTGCGGCGGGATATCGGCACCCTCTTCCGGGCCGACAAAGAACAGGGCATAGTTGGAGCCGATCGCCACGATCAGCAGCAGGCCGATCAGGTGAAGTATCGTCAGGCGCTGGTCGAACAGCACCAGCAGCGCCATGACGATGGCCACCGTCGCAATCAGCGGCAGCAGCACCCGCGCCACCTGCCGCGGCGAGCGCAGCGCCCCCCACAGCACCAGCACAACGCAGGCAAAGCCGGCCAGCGACAGCACCACAGCCTCGCGCAGGTAGCCGGCATACAGGTTGTCCGATTCGCGCTTCAGGTCGACGAACAGGGCATTGTCCTGGCCGGCTGCCGCCAGCGCCTGCCGCACCGGTTCGATGGCAATCGCGGTATCGGCGGCCGGCGCGGTCAGCGGCAGGACCGCGCTCCATTTGCCGTCGCGCACAAACAGCAGCGCATCCACCGCCAGCGCCAGCGACGTGCCGTCCAGGTCAGCGCGCGTCAGCATGGGGCGGTCCCTGGCAGCGGCGATGTCGCTGAGGAATGGCGCAAATACCGCGGCGCGCGCCGGCAAGCCGTCGACAGCCTTTGCCAGCAAGGCCTGCGCATCACCGGCCGGCAGACTGGCCTGGCGCGCCTGCTGGGTTGCCGCACTGGGCAGATAGCGCGCCGGACTTTCGAAGGCGGCCAGCACGCCCTGCGCCACCAGCGGCTGCAATTGCTGCGCCACCTTTTCCGCCGAGGCCAGCACCGCGTCCTGGCTGGCGGCGCTCACCACCACCATGTAGCGCACGTCCGGCGCGCCCATGTCGGCGCGCAGCCGGGCATCGGTCATCTGGTCTTGCAGCGGCACCGGGCTGAGGGAAGACAGTTCGGCATTCCACAAGCTGCCGCGATGCATGAAGACCACCGCGCAGGCTGCCAGGGCGACGACCGTCAACGGCAGCCGCAAACGCGGCGCCCAATGCACCAGCGTGGTCAGGCGCGCACCGATTGCCGACACGTCGCGGATGCGGAAATTTGCCGGCAAAAGATACGGCATCACGTAGCGCGTGACTGCAGCCGCCGCGATCAGGCCGGCAATCGAATACAGGCCGAGCTGCGCCAGGCCGGGAAAACCGGACAGCAATAGCGCCGCAAAGCCGACGATCGAGGTGATCGCGCCAAGCCGGATCGTCGGCCAGAATTCCTTGGCCCAATTGCTTGCCGCATCCCGGCTGAACGAGGCCTGGCGTGATTGCACGAACAGATACATCGAGTAATCGACGGCTTCACCGATCAGGGTGGTGCCAAAGCCCAGCGTAAGGCCATGCACCATGCCGAAACCCATGCTCACGGCCGCCACGCCGACCAGCGCGCCGGTCAGCACCGGCACCATTCCCAGCACCAGCGCTGTCATCGAGCGATACAACAACAGCAGCAAGACCGCCATGATCACGGTGCCGGCAATCGACAGGCGCTCAGCCTCGCTTTTAATGGTGTCGCGCGACAGCACGGAAAAAACGCCCGGGCCGGTCATCACCAGTTTCATGGCATCCGGCGCCACGCCCTGCTGCCCGACGACGGCGGCGAAAGCCTGCTCGATCTTTTTCATCGCCTCCTGCTGGCCATCGATATCGGCGCCATTGGCCCGGGTCTGCGCCAGCAGCAGCGCGCGCTCGCCATCGCGCGACGCCCAGGCGCCATGCATCTGGCGCGGGCGGTTTCCGGCATTCATCTGCTCGAACAATTGCACCATCTCGCCGGTCGGGTCGCGCGGCAGGAGCTGCGACACCAGCATGCCCGCGGGCGAAGCCACCATGTCGATGGTGTCGCCGATGGCCGCATGCAAGCCCTCGGCGGTGAATCGTTGCGGCGTCACCGCGGGGCTCAGCAGGTAGCGGTTATTGAACAGGAAAGCCTGGTCCTTTTCATTGTGCACCGGCTCGCCATTGTTGACGACGACAAAGGCAGCATCGCCGCGCAGGCGCTTGGCGAGCGTTTTGGAAATCGCCGCGCGCTGTTCCGGCTGCCCGCCTTCGATGCCCACCAGGATCAGGCGCGATACCACGCCGGCCTGCAACTGGTCGAGCAGGACTTGCTGTTCCTGGGTGGGCGAGGCCGGCAGAAATGCCGACATATCTGTGGTGAAGGTGGTGCGCGCAATCACCAGCACGCACAGCGCCAGGCCCATAAGCCAGGCGCCGATGACAGCGGGATGGCGCGGAAAACGGGGCAATTTCATTCGGCAGAGATGCGCTCGATGCGCATCGACGAGCGGTCGCCGTTGGTATGCAGGATGTCAACGGCGCGCACATCGTCGTGGCGGCCGCTGATGCGGATCATCTGCACCGTTTGCGCCACCCGCTCGTCATGCGGCAGCAGCGTCAGCGTCCATTGCCGGGCATCGCCACTCAGCACCAGCTTGAAGAAACGTTCAAGCGCCTTGCGGTCGCCGGCCAGCGTACCGCGGATACTGTCGATCAGGCCGGCGATTTCCGGATAATCCTGCAGTTGCAGGACATGCTTCTTGCCGCCCCGCTCTATCGTCAGCGCATCGCCGTCGAGGATGACGCTTTCGGCTTTCGGCTTGATGGCGATCTTTTCCAGCCGGTCCGGCGCAATATAGCGCAGCTCCCCGCTCGATTCCACCGGGCGCTCCAGCGCCGCCACGGCTTTCCTTTCCACGAAGCTGGCGCGTCCCTGCCGGACTGTTGCCAGCGACTGCATCAATTGCTCCAGCGTCCAGTCGCTGGCCCATGCCGGTTGCGCCAGCACGCCGCACAGGAGGCAGAACAGGAGGCGGCGCCAGGCGCCATGCAATGCTGCGAGATTCATGTCCGCTCCTTGCCGTCGATCTCAGGCTGCCGCCAGAAGTCGAAAAAGTTAAACCAGTTATCGGGCGCGCGCCGGCAGCAGGCTTCCAGCAGCTGCCCATAGCGCGCCATTGTCGCCTGCATCTGCGCCTGCCGCTGGCCCGGCGCCATTGCGCTGAAATCGCCGAGCGGTTCGAAATGGATCGCATAGCGGTTGCCGCCCAAATACAGGCCCGCCATGAAAATCACCGGCCGCTTCAATATCGCTGCCATCCGAAATGGCCCCACCGGCAATGACGCCGCATCGCCCAGTATGGTCACCGGCTGCGTGCCGGTGTCATTGAAGGTACGGTCAGCCAGCATGCCCACCAGCGTACCTTGCTCCAGCGCGTCCTGGATCTTCAGCATGGAGTCGATCTGCCCAAGCCCGATCACATCCTGCTGCGCCTCGGGGTTGATAGCGGCAAAAATCTCCTGCATCTTGCGGGCATTTTCTTCAAACATCGCCATCGCCACTTTCAGGCCGGCATGGTGGCGGCCGAGCGCGCGGATGACTTCAAAGCTGCCCATGTGCGCGCCGATCAGCAGCACGCCCTTGCCATCGCCCAGCGCATCCAGCAACACCTGGTCGCCATGGACGCTGATATCGAACAGGTCGAAGCGCTGGTTCAGCAGGTAGACGCGGTCGTGGATTACCGAGGCGAAGGCAAGGAAGTGGCGGTACGAGTCGCGCCAGCGCACCGGGTGCGGCAAGACCCGCGCCAGATAATCGCGCGAGGCGCGGCGGCTGGCCGGTGCAAACAACAGGAAATAAAACACGATGCCATGCAGCAGGACGCGCGCCACGCGCCGCCCCAGCCGCAGCGAAATCCACGTCATGATGCGCAGCACCAACATGTTGCCGCGCTCGGGATTGCGCACCCATTCTGCGCCTGGCCTGGTGTGTTCCATGTCTGCCTTATCCAGCGGCAGCCGGCCGCAGCGAGCCGCAGGCAAGCTTGCGGTCCTTGGCCAACAAGTCGAAGCTGATCGTGCCGCTGGCCTGCACCTCGAATTGCACGTCGACGCAATCACCCGGCTGCACCGGACTGAGGAACTTGACGGAAGCGATCTGGCAAGCCGACAGGTTCTGCCCGAGCGCATTGCCGATGGCGACCAGCGCTTCATCCAGCAACACCACGCCAGGCAGGATCGGCGCACCCGGAAAATGGCCGGCGTAGGCAGGATGGTTGTCCGCAATGGGCAAGCGGACGCGGCCATTCATGCGGCGCTCGCCGGCGGCTGCCATCTGCACTGCCGCCAGCGCACGCAAGGCTTCGCGCGGCAACTTGCCGGTGGCATTGCGCGGCAAGGAGGCGACCTTTACCAGTGGGCGCGGCAAGAATACCGGATCGACGCGCTCGCGCAGCGCTGCCAGGACGGCCGGGACGGACAATGTCGGCGCCACCACGAAACCCCACAGGCGGGTGACGCCATCGATGGTTTCGTCCGGCATGTAAAACGCGCCATCGACCACGCCGGGAATGGCAGCCAGTTGCAGGTTCAGGTAGGCCAGCGAATTGCGCTTGCCGGCGATGTTGATCATGTCCGCCATGCGGCCGTGCAGCAGGAAACGCTTGTCGCCGACATGTTCGATCACGTCGTGCATCGGCGTCGGCCTTTCCACGTGGCCGCCGTAGACCCAGGTGACGCCATCTCGCTGCTCCAGGCAGAGATTGGCGAACAGTTGCCATTCGGCGGTCCTGGCCGAGCGGCGCATGGCGATCTGGCCGGTCTCGGTGCTGCCATAGATTTCCAGAAGCGGCGCGGCAAAGCGCGCTTCGATTTCCTGCGCCAGCGTGGTCGATAGCGGCGCGGTAGCGCAAACGATCAGATCGACCGATGGCAGCGGCAGCTCCGTCGCCAGCACCGATTTCAGGTGCACCGGCGTGGAGACCAGCGCGCGCGGATGCGGCACGGATTCGATCGCCTGGCAAATGTCAGCAGGATAAAACGAGGAGCCGGCAACCATCGCGTTGGCGCTTTGCATCACGTTCAGCACGGTGGATTCGAAGCCGTACATGTGCTGCGGCGGCACGGTGCCGATAATGGCATGCGCGCGGCCATCGTCGAGCTGGCACAATTGCGCCCCGGCCCGCACGTTGGCGACCAGCGCGCCCCAGGCTTTCGGATGCGGCACCGGCGCGCCGGTTGAGCCGGAAGTAAATACATAGGCCACCAGTTGCGTCGCCGCGATCTGCGGCACGACATACCCCGCATGCGGCGCCGGCTCCGGCTGCGTTGGCGCATCCGGATAGCGCAATTGCGGCAACGCGACAGGGCAATCGGCAGCATCGGTCAGGCAAAACGCATCCGGCGCAAATTGCTGCATTTGCCGGATCATTTCCGGCGCCTGCGTCGGCGGCAGGAGGCAAATTTTCCCGGAAACCAGCGCGGCGCCCACGCCGACGGCGAAACGGTAGCGATCGGCACAGGCATTCAGCATGTGGCGGCCGGGCGGCAGCAGGCGTGCCAGCGCGGCGACATCCACCAGAAAGCGTGCTGCGGTAATTGTTTCACCCTTGCGCCAGGCAAAGACGCTGCTTGCCTGGGGATGGGTAATCAGGGGAAGCGTGGACATGATGAGGACTTGTTCGGCAGCGCGACAAAAGATCAGCGTGCCGGCTGCTTCCAGTAGGCCTTGACGCCGTCCAGGATATGGGCGTGCTCGATGTCGGGCAACAGCATCCGACGCGCTGCGTATTCCAGGACAAACATCAGGACGATCAGGGGCGCCGTGAAGAAATTGGCGAATATCGACCAGGTTTCCAGCGGCGCGGCGGCATACAGCAGCGTCGACACGGATGCCATGCCGCCAAAGAAAAGCGCCCATGCCACGGTAACCTGGCGGGTATAGCGCGCCACCACCGGCGCCAGCGTGCCATGCACCATACGGGCAAAACCGGTGCACATCGGCTCGCGGCCGGCAAGCAGGGTACGGGCAAATACTGCGCACAGCATCAACTGGGTACCGGCATGCTCCATCCAGTAGACCAGGCTGTAATGATGCGCCATGCGACTCCAGAGCGCCCACAGGGCGATTGCCGCCGCGACCAGCAATGTCAGCATCAACAAGCGATGCGCGGCATTCCAGGCCACCAATGCAACAGCGACCAGGATCGGCGCCAGCGCCACGCCCAGCCCCAGGTTTTCAGTCTGCGGCGTGGCATTGGTGTAATGCGCCAGGATTGCATAACCCAGGGCCAATGTAATCACCCCAGCCCAGCGCCCGAAACGCAGCACGCGTGTCATCAGCGGGTCTTGTGAGCCGCAATATGATCGGCCAGCGTACGCAGCGACTGGAAAATGCGGTGGTTGTCTTCGTTGTCGGCGCGCAACTGCAAGCCATAGCGTTTGGAAACGACCAGGGCAACTTCCAGGATATCGATCGAGTCCAGGCCCAGACCTTCGCCATACAGCGATTCGTCCGGATTGATTTCATCCGCGGTGACTTCCAGGTTCAGTGCTTGCACGATCAGTTCCGCAACCTCGCGCAACAGGGCCGGATCAGATGCGATGTGTTCGGTATTCATAAAATGGATAAGCTCGACTGGCAAAGGGGGAAACAGGCACAGCGTGCATGGATCATACACAACGGATAACCGCCTTCCCCGGAAAAGTTACAGTATGTTACCAGCGACATCTAAGGACATCAAAGCCGGTTCTGCCATTATTACCCGCCTGGCGATGGGCTGCTGGCAAGTTGACGGACACCGGCTTTTCTGTTCCAATTTCGGTTCCTCTCAAAGGGAGTAGCTGGCGCGAACGCCCACGGCGTTCTGTGTTTCGGCGCCGTCAATACGACATGGGTGAGCTGGCAGCCATCGGTGTCCGGTGCCGTAACCCGGTGTGCATTCGTCACTCGGGCGGCAAGACTGGCGAGGTTCCCGACTGATCGGTTGCCCAGGCGTTGCCGGCCTGGGTTGAGAGGCTCGTCACGATGATTTCCATCGGCACCCCCCTGTTGTGGACGCTATTTGCAGCGTTCGTCCTGGTCGCGCTGGCGATCGATTTTCTGGCGCTTAACCGCCAGGGTTCGCATACCGTCAGCATGCGCGAAGCGACCATCTGGTCGCTGATCTGGGTCGCCGTATCCTTCCTGTTTGTCGGCTGGCTGTGGTGGTATCTCGGCGGCGCCGGGCCGGATGCCGCGGCGCGGGAACTGGCGGACGCCAAGGCGCTTGAATTCGTCACCGGCTACCTGGTGGAGAAAGCGCTGGCCGTAGACAATATCTTTGTCTTCCTGATGATCTTCACCTACTTTGCGGTGCCCTCGGCTTACCAGAAGCGGGTTTTGATGATCGGCATCCTGGGCGCCCTGCTCTTGCGCGCCATCATGATCCTGGTCGGCGCCTGGCTGATCGCCCAATTCCACTGGATCATGTATGTGTTCGGCGCATTCCTCTTGTTTACCGGCATTAAAATGTGGTGGGCAGCCGGGCAGGAGCCCGACCTGGGGAACAACCCGGCGCTGCGCTGGATCGAGCGTCATATGAAGCTCTCGCCCGACTATGATGGCGAAAAATTCTTCACGATGAACAAGGGCGTAAGGATGGCCACCCCTCTGCTGGTGGTGATTCTGCTCATCGCCATCGTCGACGTGGTGTTTGCCGTAGACTCCATCCCCGCCATTTTTGCCATTACGACGGACCCTTTCATTGTGCTGACTTCCAACGTCTTTGCGATTCTCGGTCTGCGCGCAATGTACTTCCTGCTTGCAAGCATGCATGAGCGGTTTCACCTGCTCTCGTACGGGCTCGCAATCGTGCTGGGCTTTATCGGTATCAAGATGCTGCTCATCGACATTTACAAGATACCGGTCGTCTGGTCGTTGGGCTTCACGGTCACCACGCTGGCGGTCACCATGTTGCTGTCGCTGAAAATTCCGGCCAAACCCGGCAAGGCAGGCACGGCGTTTCCCTTCAAGCCGAAGCAGGACAGCGGGGCTGCGAAAGACCAGTAAAGACCTACCCATGGGAACGGTATGTCGGAAAATCTTACAGAGCGTTTCCCCTAGGCAAATTCTCATTTGCAAACCATTGATTCACCCATCCCCGAACCTGCCTCCCTGGCGCTGCTCGGGCTGGGCCTGGCTGGTCTGGCACTAGGTAAACGCCGCAAGAAATAAGCGAGCCCGAATGTTAAAAAACCCCGCACCAGCGGGGTTTTTTTATAAGCAGCGCACTTTCTGGGCGCCCTGCATTCACACGGCCGCAGCTGGAATCATTTGCGGCCGGGTCAGCACTTCCGGGCACAGCACTTCAGCCAGGAGTTCAGGATCCATCAACTTTCGCTCGAGCACGAGTTCGGCAATGCCGCGACCGGTGAGATGGGCTTCGGCAGCGATTTCCGTGGCATTGGCATAGCCGATGTAGGGATTCAGGGCGGTAACGATGCCGATCGAGCGCTCGACGCTCGCGCGCAGCATGTCACGGTTGGCGGTAATGCCGTCGATGCAGTAATCGGCCAGCGTCCGGCAACCCCTTTCCAGGTGCAGGATGCTCTTGAACAGGCTGTGGGCGATGATCGGCTCGAAGGCATTGAGCTGCAGCTGGCCGGCTTCGGCGGCAAAGGTCACGGTCGCGTCATTGCCGATGATTTCAAAGGCGATCTGGTTGACGACTTCCGGAATGACCGGGTTGACCTTGCCAGGCATGATGGAAGAGCCTGCCTGGCGCGGCGGCAGATTGATTTCGCCAAAACCGGAACGCGGACCGGAGGACAGCAGGCGCAAGTCGTTGCAGACCTTGGACAGCTTGACGGCGACGCGCTTGAGTACGCCGGAAAGCTGCACGAAGCTGCCGCAATCCTGCGTCGCTTCGATCAGGTCCGACGCGGTCACCACGGGCACGCCGCTGATTTCCGCCAGGTGGCGGCAGACCAGCGCGGCATAGTCCGGATGCGCGTTGATGCCGGTGCCGATGGCAGTGGCGCCCAAGTTGATTTCGCAAATCAGTTGCGCGGCTTCCTTCAGGCGTTTCTGATCTTCGTCCAGCATGACCGTATAGGTCGAAAATTCCTGGCCAAGGGTCATCGGCACTGCTTCCTGCAGCTGGGTGCGTCCCATTTTCAGCACCTCGTCGAATTCCTCGGCCTTGCGCTGCATGGCGCTGCGCAGGTAGGCCATGGACGCGACCAGGCGGAAAATGCCGGCATGGGCGGCCAGCTTGAGCGCGGTCGGATAGACGTCGTTGGTCGACTGGCTCATGTTGACGTGTTCGTTCGGGTGCAGATGCTGGTATTCACCCCTGGCGTGGCCGAGGATTTCCAGCGCCCGGTTGGCGATGACTTCGTTGGCGTTCATGTTGGTCGAGGTGCCTGCCCCGCCCTGGATGACATCAACGACGAACTGCTCATGCAGGCGCCCGCCGATCAGCTCCTTGCAGGCGGCGACAATGGCGCCGGTGCGCGTGGCGTCGAGCAGGCCCAGTTCATGGTTGGCCTGGGCGGCGGCCTGCTTGATCTGCGCCAGCGCGCGAATCAGGTCCGGATAGACGGCGATTGAAGTGCCGGTGATATCGAAATTTTCCAGCGCGCGCAGCGTATGGATACCGTAATACGCTACATCGGGGACTTCGCGGTCGCCGAGCAGGTCGTGCTCGATGCGGGTGGTGGCTGCATTCATGAGTTCGTCTTCATCATGTACAAAGGCAACCCCGCCTGGCAGGACAGCGGCGCTGTCGTCAAGCGGGGGCTGGGTGGGTCGAATTAAAGGCAAGGGAAACCGGAGAGACATCCGTCCGGCACGTCCTTTATGCCGCCTCTCAAGGGCGGGATGGTGTAGTAGTAGACCGCATTTGCCGCATTGTCGTCAAGCATGTAGTTTGAACAAGAACGAATTGCGACACAGAAAATTAGGCAGGAAGGAGCAAAAAATGCGAAATCGACAGGTTACCGAGGCTGCGCGCCTCGCCGATTCTGCGCTGCAGCCTGGGCCGCCGAAGCAAATGGACGACAGGGTGTGAACGCGAACAGGGTCGATCCGTCAGCGCGCCTTCTCGGCAAGCTTGAACGTACTCACGGCCCGCACCAGTTGATTTGCCTGCTCCTTCATGGCGTCGGCAGCCGCCGCGGCCTCTTCGACCAGCGCGGCGTTTTGCTGGGTCACCTGGTCCATCTGGGTGATGGCCTGGTTGACCTGCCCGATGCCGGCGGCCTGCTCGGTGCTGGCGGCGGTGATCTCGCCCAGGATGTCGGCCACCTTCTGGATGCTGCCGACGATATCCGCCATCGTTGCGCCGGCCTGCTGCACCAGGACGTTGCCGGCCTCGACCTTGTCGACCGAAACGCCGATGAGCCCCTTGATGTCCCTGGCGGCGGCGGCGGAGCGTTGCGCCAGCGCGCGCACTTCGGTGGCCACCACGGCAAAGCCGCGTCCCTGCTCGCCGGCGCGCGCGGCTTCCACCGCGGCATTCAGCGCCAGGATATTGGTCTGGAAGGCGATGCTGTCGATGACGGAAATGATGTCGGCAATCTTGCCCGCGGAATCCTTGATGCCGTCCATCGTGTCGATGACATCGGCCATGACGTCGCCGCCCTGGGCGGCCACGTCGGCAGCCGTGCCGGCGAGCCGGTTTGCCGCATTCGCATGCTCGGCGTTGTTCCTGACGGTGGCGGTCAGCTCTTCCATCGAGGCGGCCGTTTCCTCCAGCGAGCTGGCCTGCTCCTCGGTGCGCGAAGACAGGTCCAGGTTGCCGGCAGCGATCTCCTCGGCCGATATCGAGATCGTTTCCGTACCGTGGCGCACCTGATGGACAATGTCCCGCAGGCTGTCTTGCATTGCTGCCATGGCGGCCAGCAGGCTGTCCGGATGCGCCTTGCCGATATCAACCGGGGTGGCCAGGTCGCCCTGTGCAATGCGGGCGGCAATCGTTGCGGCAAATTCCGGTTCGCAGCCCAGCGAGCGATTCATGCCGCGACCGATCAGGAACACCACGAGATTGAGTATCAGCCCGAGCGACATTCCCAGGATGCCATACTTGACGAGATCGCCACGGAAGGCCTGGTCGATGTCCTTGATGTACAGGCCAGTGGCCAGGCCCCAGTTCCAGGGCTCGAAATGCATGGCGCTGGACATCTTTTCGCTCGGCTCGGTCTCGTTGGGGAGTGGCCAGAAATAGCTAAAGTAGCCGCTGCCGTTTTTCAGGGCGGCACGGTAGCCGTCGCCGTAAATGACGCTGCCCTTGCTGTCCTTGACTTCGGCATGGCGCTTGCCTGCCAGGGACTGGTTGAGGGGATGCGCCAGGATGGTGTCCGGGCCCAGCACCGTGAAGTAGCCGTTTTCGCCAAAGCGCAGCTTGGTGATGCTGCCCAGGGCATACGCTTTCGCTTCCGACTCTGTCATGCGCTCGGCTTCCGCCATGCGCAGGTAATCGGTGGCAATGGAGTGCGCCATTTGCATGGCAACGGCAAGCTGGTCCTGGCGCTCCTGCAGGCGCAGATCGCGCGTGTGGAAGGCGCTATAAAGCATGAAGCCCCAGATGACGAGCCAGCTGTAGGTCAGCAGTATGAAAAGTTTGCTACGGATAGTCAGTTTCATGTCATTTCCGAGCCGACGTTGTCGGCATCACAATTTTGCTACGATATTAGCCAAATTGTGCCACAAGTTGCCGCACAGAAACTAACTCAATGAAATACCAGTACCGGTATGCTCGCCTGCAGCAACACTTTCTGCGTTTCGCTTTCCACAAACAGACCGGCCCAGCCTTTCTTGCCCAGCGGCGCCATGAAGATGAGATCGCACTGGTATTTGACTGCAGTCTTCAGAATTTCCTCGTGCGGATTGGCCGAGTGCATAAAAACGGTTTCGCACGGCACCCCTGCCGCGGCGGCAGCGTCCGCCACTTTTTGCACATGCTCCTTCGCCAGGTCATGCGGGTGCTTGTCGAGGCCGTGCGTGGCGCCGAAAAAATCGCTGTCCGACAATAGCGGCGACGGTGGCGGTTCTCCGATGGAAATGGCGACCAGCCTGGCATTGACTTCCCCGGCAAACCTGACAGCTGCCGCGACGGCTTTTTCCGCGCGCGCGCTGCCGTCCGTGGGCACCAGAATCTTCTTGAACATGGCGGGCCTCCTTGGCGATGTGTGAACAGACGCGACATTTACATTATCGGACTGCTACGCCGCCACGCCATCAAGGACTTGCCCGGATCACAGTCCTATCATTGAGCAATATCAAATTTTGTAGACGCATTTCTTCTAAGCTGAAATCCGACTGCCGTTTCGGGCAGTAGTGCTTCCGGTCTCCGCCTTGTCATGCCCCACAACGCTTGCCTGGCGGCCAACCGGCCTCTTCCAGAGGACGCATGAACCAGTTCAAACAACATATCGCCTGGATTGCACTTGCTGTCGTCGGAGCATTTGCATTTGGCATCATCGCCCTGCATCGCGGCGAATCGATCAATGCCATCTGGATCGTGATCGCCGCCATCTGCACCTACCTCATCGCCTATCGCTATTACAGCCTCTATATTGCCCAGCGCGTGATGGTGCTCGATCCGCAGCGCATGACGCCGGCCTATCGCTTCAACGACGGCCTCGATTACGTGCCGACCAACAAGTATGTATTGTTCGGCCACCACTTCGCTGCCATTGCCGGCGCCGGCCCCCTGGTCGGGCCGGTGCTGGCGGCGCAGATGGGTTACCTGCCGGGCATGCTGTGGATTCTCGCCGGCGTGGTCTTTGCCGGCGCGGTGCAGGATGCAATGGTGCTGTTCATTTCGATGCGCCGCAACGGCCGCTCGCTCGGTGACCTGGTCAAGTCCGAGCTTGGACCCGTGGCTGGCGTGGTCACGCTGGTGGGCGCTTTCCTGATCATGGTCATCATCCTGGCGGTGCTGGCGCTGATCGTGGTGAAAGCGCTGGCCGAGTCGCCCTGGGGCACCTTCACCGTGATGGCGACCGTGCCGATCGCCCTGCTGATGGGCGTTTACATGCGTTACATCCGGGTCGGCCGCATCGGCGAAATTTCCGTGATCGGCTTCGTGCTGCTGATGCTGGCCATCGTATACGGCCAACATGTGCAGGCGCATCCGGTGCTGGGACCGCTGTTCACGTTTACCGGCACGCAAATGACCTGGCTGCTGATCGGCTACGGTTTCGTCGCTTCGGTGCTGCCGATCTGGCTGTTGCTGGCGCCGCGCGATTACCTCTCCACCTTCCTGAAAATCGGCACCATCGTCGGCCTGGCGGTGGGCATCCTGCTGGTGCTGCCGATGCTGAAGATGCCCTCGACCACGCGCTTCATCGACGGCAGCGGACCGGTATGGTCGGGCAACCTCTTCCCCTTCCTGTTTATCACCATCGCCTGTGGCGCGGTGTCCGGGTTTCATGCGCTGATTTCCTCGGGAACTTCGCCCAAGCTGCTGGAAAACGAAATGCACGTGCGCTTCATCGGCTATGGCGCCATGCTGATGGAATCCTTCGTCGCAATCATGGCGCTGGTGGCGGCATCGTGCATCGAGCCGGGCGTGTATTTCGCGATGAACAGCCCGCCGGCCATCATCGGCACCACCGTCGAGCACGCGGCGCAGACCATTTCGCAGTGGGGTTTCCATCTGACCCCGGAAATGCTGACCCAGACGGCCAGGGATGTCGGCGAGCACACGATTTTGTCGCGCGCCGGCGGCGCGCCGACGCTGGCGGTGGGTATGGCGCAGATCCTGTCGGAAGTCGTCGGCGGCAGGACGATGATGGCTTTCTGGTACCACTTCGCCATCCTGTTCGAAGCCCTGTTCATCCTGACGGCAGTGGATGCGGGTACGCGCGCCGGGCGCTTCATGCTGCAGGACCTGCTGGGCACGTTTGCGCCATCGATGCAGCGCACCGACTCGCTGCCGGCCAACCTGATCGCGACGGCCATCTGCGTGGCCGGCTGGGGCTATTTCCTCTACCAGGGCGTGGTCGATCCGCTGGGCGGCATCAATACCTTGTGGCCGTTGTTCGGCATTTCCAACCAGATGCTGGCCGCCATCGCGCTGATACTGGCGACCGCAGTGCTGTTCAAGATGAAGCGCGACCGCTACGCCTGGATCACCATCCTGCCGACCGCCTGGCTGCTGATATGCACGCTGACCGCGGGCTGGCAAAAAGTGTTCGCCGACGATCCCAAGGTCGGGTTCCTGGCGCATGCCGACATTTATGACGCTGCACTGGCGCAGGGCACACTGCTGGCGCCGGCAAAGTCGGTAGCGCAGATGCGGCAGATTATCGTCAACGATTATGTCAACGCCGGCCTGACCTTCCTCTTCATCCTCGTGGTCGTGACCATCCTGGTCTGCAGCATTCGCACCATCCTGGCGGCGCGGCGCGATAACCAGCCGAGCGTTGAAGAGGCTCCTGCCGAGCCCTTCCCGCCGCCCGGCACGATACCGCAATCCTGACCATGCTGGACAAACTCGCCGACGCCGGACGCTATCTCGGACAAACCATGCGGCTGATGGTGGGCATGCCCGATTACGCCAACTATGTCGCCCACATGGAAACCGCCCACCCCGATCAACCGGTGATGAGTTACGAAGCGTTCTTTCGCGAGCGCCAGGAAGCGCGCTACGGCGGCGCCAACGGCAAGACCGGTCGCTGCTGCTGAGTTCTGCCGGACAGGCCTTCCCTTCCCCCTTGCCGTTTCCCGAATAGCTGGCGTTACCCCGGGTGCGCCAATTTGCATTTGATTCAAGTCAAATGGCAGATGTCTTACTGCCTTATAAAATTGCCACAAGCCATTAACCCTAGCATTTACAGGTTTTTATCCGCAATTTTTATTTCTTCTTTCAACATTTGGGCAAGGAAGCATCATGCATCAGGATACAAGCACCGCACACCAGCCTTTCGTCATCGAGTGGCGCCAGGGTTTCCGGATCAACATCGGGCAAGTCGACGACGAGCACGAACACCTGTTCACGCTCATCAAGGCGCTGCAACTGGGCACGGTTGAGCAGACCATCAACGAATTGCTGGAATATATCGTCGTCCACTTTTCCAATGAGCAAGCCCTGATGGAAAAAAGCGGTTACCCCGAACTGGAGCGGCATATCATGCTGCATGAGGATTTTGCCGGGCGCGTAGCCGATTTCCTCGACAACAGCGAGGCATGGAACGAAGAACGCGTGCAATCCCTGCGCCGCTTCCTGAACAAATGGCTGGTCGGCCATATCCTGACGCATGATCTGCGCTTCGGGAAATGGCATGCCGAGCATGCGCGGCCGCTTGCCGTCCCGGCAGCGGCGCCGGTCGCGGCGCCAGCAGCAGACGCCGCACGGGCGCAGACCCGGGAAGCCAGGGCGCACCGGGGATTCTTTGCCCGGCTGTTCGCGCGAAATTATCAGACCTCATGAAGCCACCGCAGCACGCTTAACCAAGATATTCACGAAACAAATATCTGGCATGAGGAATATAAAGCAGACAAGTTCCAGCGATATGCTTAAGATTACACCTGTCTCCTCCAAATCTTCATGAATTGGATTTAGCCCGCAACCCACAAGGTTCGCGGGCTTTTTTTTGCGCCCGAGGGCACCCCTTGACTGGCCGGGCACGAAATTTATACTGGGGATGCGAGAATTTCAATAATCAGAATGTACTTTTCCAGGGAGTCGCGTGAGCCTGTTCCAACATATCATCCTGCTGATCGCGCTGGTGTTGTGCGCCGGCTTTCTTTCGCTGACTGAAATTTCCCTGGCCGGCGCGCGCAAGATCAAACTCAAGCTGCTAGCCGAAGCAGGCGACGAGCGCGCCCTGAAGGTCATGGCGCTGCAGGCACAATCGGCGGATTTTTTCGCCGCCTCGCAGATCGGCCTGAATGCCATCGCCATCCTCGGCGGCATCCTTGGCGAAGGGGCGCTACGACCCTACTTCATCGCCTGGATCTCGCCCCTGTACAGCGGCCCGGCCCTGGAAAACATCGGCTTCACGGTCTCCTTCGTGACTGTCACCACGATGTTCATCCTGTTTGCCGACCTGATGCCCAAGCGCCTGGCGATGATTGCGCCGGAACGCATCGCTGTCGTGGTCATCAAGCCTGCCCTGTGGTTCATCCGCCTGTGCAAGCCCTTTTCGTGGGTACTCAATGCCGTGGCCAACCTGCTGTTCCGCTTGTTCAAGGTGGAGATCACGCGCGAAGACAGCATTACTTTCGACGAAATTTCCGCGGCAGTGGAAGCCGGCGCCCAGGCCGGCGTGCTGCAAAAGCAGGAGCAGCATTTCATCGAAAACGTCTTCGAACTGGAGTCCCGCGGGGTTACCTCGACCATGACCGCGCGCGACAACGTGGTCTTTTTCAATCTGACGGAAAGCGAGGAAAGCATCCGCCAGAAACTGGCACAGAATCCCTGGTCAAAATTTCCGGTTTGCGACGGCGCCATCGACCGTGTCATCGGTTACGTTGATACCCGCGATATCCTGGTGCGCCTGCTCCATAAGCAGTCCACCTTTCAGCTGAACGAATCGAGCATTCGCACGGTGCTGATCATTCCCGATACGCTGACATTGTCGGAATTGCTGGACAAATTCCGCTCCAACAAGGAAACCTTCGCCGTGGTGATCAATGAATATGCGCTGGTGATGGGCGTGATCACCCTGAGCGACATCATGCTGACCGTGATGGGCAGCTGGGGCACTCCGCTTGACGATGATACGCAGATCCTGCAGCGCGAGGACGGCTCCTGGCTGATCGACGGCAGCACGCCGGTGTCGGAAATGAAGCGGACCATCGGCCTGGACGCGCTGCCGGAAGAAGGCAATTACGAAACTGCTGCCGGCTTCATGATGTACATGCTGCGCAAGGTGCCCAAGCGCACCGACAGCGTCGAGTACGAGGGCTTCAAGTTCGAGGTGATGGACGTGGACCATTACCGCATCGACCAGTTGCTGGTGAAACGGCTGTAACGTTCCTGCAACAGGGTGAGGCTGCAGCCGACGGATATTGCGTCGAATTTTCTTACACCTCTTCGGACCGCCAAAAATATATTGATATAAATCAATTACTTTCTTTTTGGCACATAAATTGCTTTATGGAATTTAGTCGCTTTTCCATTTATTTATTTATCCAAGAGGCATACATGAAAAAGATTCTGCTCACCCTGGCCTTCATGGTCGCTGCGGTCGGCGCCAAGGCTGCCCCGGTCACCGTCAATTTCTCCTTCGACAGCATCGCCAGCGGCTCCTTCAGCTACGATAGCAGCCTGGATGGCGGCGTCATCGGTTACGGCGACCTCGACACCTTCTTGCTGACCTTTTCCGGTCTGAACAACGGCACGTATGACCTGGCTTTCGTTACTTCGGGCAACGCAACGATCTGGAATTACCTGCAATTCAACTCGGCCACCGACAGCTTCCTGATGGCGAATCTCGGCGGATTCCCCACCACGCTAGCCCATATCAATAACAACTGGACCGGCTTTTTCATCCGCGACGATGTGAAGCTGGTTGCTGACTATTCCAACGGTCAATCTCAGTCCCAGTATTACTCGAACCTGCTGATTTCGGTCGACCGCACTGCCGTGCCGGAACCGGCCGTGCTGGCCCTGCTCGGCTTGGGCCTGTTCGGCATTGCTGCTGCACGTCGCCGCAAGTAATTCCCGCATATTTTCCCTCCTTGCAAACCCGCTTCGGCGGGTTTGTTGTTTTATGGAAAATGTGACGCATATGTCACAACAGTTAACATTCCGGATTTAACTTTCGTTGCAGAATGAGCCGGTTTTAATTGACATTCCGGGCCATGAAATCCCACGCGCAGCACACCGCCTTGCCCTATCCAGATCAGCGTCTGCATCCCCGGCTGGACATGGCCGCATCCGCCCGGCTGCTCGGCCATGATGCCATCCCGCGCCCGGTACGAATCCTCGACATTTCGCTGAACGGTCTCGGCTTGCAATTCAGCGATGCCATGGAAGCCGGCGACACCTGCGCAATTGCCTTTGATGCCGACATCCACGGCGAAACCCGGCGCATCAACGTCTGGTCGCGCGTGATCTACTGCGTGCCCCATGTCCACGGAGGCTTCCAGATCGGCGTGCAGTTCCGCGACTACGATTCCCTCAGCAAGATGCTCATCGAACAGCTGTGCAATCCGGACAGCATGCCGGCGGGCTGGTAAGCTTGCGCGCATAAGCCGCGCCGCACCGGCGCCGGCACATGACAAACGGCAGGGAGAGCAACATGCTGAACGGCCTGTGGCTGGGCTTTTTCGTGGTGGCGGCGATCAGCGCCATGGCACGCTGGCTGTATGGCGGCGACGCCGGCGTGTTCGCGGCGATGGTGGAAAGCCTGTTCGCCATGGCCAGACTGTCGGTCGAGGTGATGGTGCTGCTGTTCGGCACGCTGACGCTGTGGCTGGGCTTGCTGCGCATTGCCGAAAAGGCCGGCATCGTCGACGTACTGGCACGGCTGCTGTCGCCGCTGTTTCGCCGGCTGATGCCGGAAGTGCCGCCTGGCCATCCTGCCCTGGGCCTGATCACGCTGAACTTCACCGCCAACGCCATTGGCCTGGACAATGCCGCCACGCCTATCGGCCTGAAAGCCATGCGCGCGCTGCAGGATCTCAACCCAGTGCCGGCCAGTGCCACCAATGCGCAAATCCTTTTCCTGGTGCTGAATGCCTCGTCGCTGACCCTGCTGCCGGTGACGATCTTCATGTACCGCGCGCAGCAGGGCGCGGCCGACCCGACGCTGGTGTTCCTGCCGATCCTGATCGCCACCAGCGCCTCGACCCTGGCGGGTTTTCTTGCCGTCGCCCTGGTGCAGCGCCTGAAGTTGGGCGACCCGGTGGTGCTGGCCTGGCTGGGCGGCGCCGCCCTCCTGCTGGGCGGGCTGATGGCCTTCCTCGCCGGTCTCTCCGCGGCGGCGCTGGCCGCCTTTTCTTCCCTGCTGGGCAACCTGGTGCTGTTCGGTCTGGTGCTGCTGTTTTTGCTGTGGGGCGCAGCGCGCCGCGTGCCGGTGTATGAAAGCTTCATCGAAGGCGCGAAGGAAGGCTTCGACGTTGCCAAAAACCTGCTGCCCTATCTCGTGGCCATGCTCTGCGCCATCGGTGTGCTGCGCGCATCCGGCGCGCTGGAAGCGGCGCTGGAGGGATTGCGCCAGCTGGTAATGCTGGCCGACCTGGACACGGGCTTCGTCGACGCCTTGCCGACGGCGCTGGTCAAACCGTTCTCCGGCAGCGCCGCGCGCGCCATGCTGATCGAAACCATGCAGACGACCGGCGTCGACAGCTTTCCGTCACTGGTGGCGGCGACGGTACAGGGCAGCACGGAAACCACCTTTTACGTACTGGCCGTGTATTTCGGCGCCGTCGGCATCCAGCGCGCGCGGCATGCAGTAGGCTGTGCCCTGATCGCCGACCTGGCCGGCGTGCTGGCATCGATCGGGGTGTGTTACTGGTTTTTTGGCTAAATCAATTTCATTACGCCGCCGCAGTTGCAGCAATCACGGCGGCCATCATTCACCTTTCAAATGCCTGATATTCAGCGCAGGGATTTGACGCCATTTCGTTAATGCAACATAATGCGCGACTGCATTTTTTTCGCATACCGCCCTCATCCGGCGTCTGCGGCCCTTTAGTCTGAACCATTTCCGAATTCCGTGATCGTACCGCACTGCCGTTTTTCTTCCGGATGAGACAGCGCTGCTGCAGCTTCCCGACCGGAGCTGCCAGCCATTCTATTCCCGCTACCCCTTCGCGCGTCGAGACGCTGCCGCCATCCGGCGCAGCCAGTTTCCGCGCCGGGTGGCGGTGTTGTTACCCCTTAGCCTGACGCAATGACAAACCCTGTAAAGACTCTGACACTGACGAAAAAAACCACCCTGCCCGCCACTCGCCCGGCGGCCGCACCCAAGAATGTCCATGCCGCCATCGTTGCGCCGCCGGATGGCGCCGCGGATGCCCGCCCGGTGACCGTGGTGACGCGCCGTTCGCGCGCCAAGGTGATGGCCACGCCGGCCGCAGCAGCGGAGCCGGCGACAACGGCGTCGGCAGCGCCACAAACGGCGGTGGCGCCGACGGCGGCTGCGCCGGCGGCCGTCTTGCCAACGGGCGGCAAGGCCATCATCGTCAAGAAATCCGCTGTGCGCAGTGCGGAGAAGACAGGTACGGCGAACAAATCCGCGCCCGCTGCAACCGCCACTGCAGCGGCAGCACCCGTCAAGCGCAGCACGGCAGCGGACGCGCTGGCGGCGATCGACACTTCCGGCTACACCCTGCCTTCCGTGCGCCAGCCGGCGCGACGCGGCCGCCGACCGGCCGAATTTCAGCCGGAAACCGAGGAAGTCGCGGCGCTCAATGCCGCCGAAAATGCGCGCCCGGCTGACCTGTCGGAGGAAGAGCGCGCCACCCGGCATCGCCAGATCACCCTGCTGGTGAATCTCGGCCGCGAACGCGGCTACCTGACGCATGCCGAAATCAATGACTGCCTGCCGGACAATCTCACCGATGCCGATACTCTGCAGAACCTGATCGGCACCTTCAATTCGATGGGCATTACCGTCCACGAGCAGGCGCCCGATTCGGAAAGCCTGCTGCTCAACGGCGATGTCGCGCAGGTGGCCGGCGATGACGATGCCGAAGCCGTGGTCTCCAACGCACTATCTGCAGTCGACGCCGATTTCGGCCGCTCCACCGACCCGGTGCGCATGTACATGCGCGAGATGGCATCGGTGCAGCTGCTCACGCGTCAGCAGGAAATCGACATCGCCCGGCGCATCGAAGACGGCCTGGGCGAAATGATGCAGGCCATTTCCGCCAATCCTGCCATCATCGCCGAAGTGCTGGCGCTGGCGGCGAAGCTGGCGCAGGATGAGATCAAGGTCGACGATATCCTCGACGGCTTTGCCGAAATCAATGCCGCCGCGCCGGCCGCCGATGCAGCGCTGGCCGACGCCGGCGACGCTGCAGAGGATGTCGACGACGAGGACGACGCGGTCGAAGAAGACGATGAGGGCGGCGCGGCAGCTGCCGGCTCGGGCGGCCTGTCGGCCGAGCAGGCCCGGCAGATGCGCGCCGAAGCCCTGAAAAAATTTGCCGTGATCACCGAGCACTTCGGCGCGATGCGCGCCGCGCGCGAGAGCGGCAGCGGCAGCAGCGCGGCCTGGAGCGAAGCGCAGGCGGCGATCGCGCAGCAATTCCTCAGCATGCGCTTTACCGCCAAGACGGTGGAAAACCTGTGCGAGCTGATGCGCAAGCAGGTCGATGCGGTGCGGCGGCTGGAGCGCCAGGCGCTGGACGTGGCGGTGAACCGCTGCGGCATGCCGCGCGAGCGCTTCATCCAGGAATTTCCGGGCAATGAAACCGACCTCGACTGGGCCGTGCGCGAAACGGATTGCGCCTATGCCTGGAGCGCGACGCTGCAGCGGCACATTCCCGACATCCGCGAATGCCAGAAGCGCATTGCCGAGCTGGAGCGCGAAGCAGGCCTGCCGCTTGCCGCGCTGCGCGCCATCAACCAGAAGATGGTCGCCGGCGAACGCCGCGCGCGCCAAGCCAAGCGCGAGATGACCGAGGCCAACCTGCGCCTGGTGATTTCGATCGCCAAGAAATACGTCAACCGCGGCCTGCAATTCCTCGACCTGATCCAGGAAGGCAATATCGGCCTGCTCAAGGCCGTGGACAAGTTCGAATACCGCCGTGGCTACAAGTTCTCGACGTATGCCACCTGGTGGATCCGCCAGGCGATCTCGCGCGCCATCGCCGACCAGGCGCGCACCATCCGCGTGCCGGTGCACATGATCGAATCGATCAACAAGATGAACCGCATCAACCGCCAGGTACTGATGGAAACCGGCGCCGAGGCCGACATTCCGACCCTGGCGAAAAAGATGGACATGCCGGAAGCGAAGATCCGCGACATCATGAAGGTGGCCAAGGAACCGATTTCCATGGACATGCCCATGGGCGAGGATGGCGATTCCAGCATCGGCGACTTCATCCAGGACGACAGCACGCTGGCGCCAGCCGAAGCAGCGCTGCAGGCATCCATGCGCGACGTCATCAAGGACGTGCTGGATTCGCTGCCGCCGCGCGAAGCCAAGGTGCTGCGCATGCGCTACGGCATCGAGATGAATTCCGACCTGACGCTGGAAGAAGTCGGCAAGCACTTCGAAGTCACGCGCGAGCGCATTCGTCAGATCGAACTGAAGGCAATGAACAAGCTGCGCCAGGCCGGTCGCGCAGACCGCCTGAAAACCTTCCTGGAAGGCCGCTAGTCGCGGCCCGGCGCCTGCGCCGCGAGCGCGGCGTCGAGCGTGCCGGCAAGCGTCGCCTGCAGTACTGCCGCGGGCAGCTCCCCATCGATTGCCGCCACCTGCGCGGCTTCGTCCGCCGCCAGCGGTTCCTGGCTGCGCAGCTGCTGCGCCAGCACCGCCACGTCGGCATCGGAAGGATCGGCACCGGCCTGCGCGCGCCTGATCAGGCGCGCGCGCATGCACGCTTCGCTGGCGCACACGTCGAGCACTACGAAAGGCAGCCCCATTTCCCGCCCCAGCGCGGCAAAGCGCTGCCGCTCTTCCTTGCGCAAAAAGGCAGCATCGACCACCACCGGCCAGCCGGCGCGCAACATGGCCCGCGCTAACGCCTCCAGTCGCGCGTAGAGGCTTGCGCTTGCCGCCGGCCCGTACAGCACGTCGGCAGGCGGCAGCGCGTCGCTGTAAGGACGCTTGCGCTCGACGTCGGAACGCAGGCGCACGGCGCCGGCATGCGCTACCACCGCAGCGGCTACGGTGGATTTTCCGCTGCCGGAAAACCCATGCGTGATCATCAGCGCCGGCCGCGGCGGAAACGCCAAAACAGCGGCGCAGTCGAGGTAGCTGCGCGCGCGGCGCGCGCAATCGGCCTGTTCAGTCGCCGCCTCCAGTTCAGTGGCGTGCAGCAGGTGCACCTTGCAGCGCACCAGAGCGCGCAATACCAGGTAATAGCGCAGCACGCCGAGGTCGGCGTAATCGCCGCTGCATTCGAGGTAGCGGTCCAGCAGCCGCGCCGCCGCGGCGGCATGCCCCTGCGCCTGCAGATCCATCACCGGAAAGGCGATATCGTTGAGGACGTCGATCAGGCGCAGCGACTGGCTGAACTCGATGCAGTCGAAAGCGGTTACCTGCCCTTGCAGGGTAAGGATATTTGCGCAGTGCAGGTCGCCATGGCAATCGCGCACTTGCCCGGCGCGCCGGCGCCGCTCGAACGCGGGCGCCAGCCGTGCGTGCGCGGCATCGTGCCAGGCCGCGAGCCCGGCCAACCGGTCCACCGCGTCAGCGCCGGGAAGCCATTGCGGCACCAGTCGCGCCAGCGAATCCAGCGTTTCGCCTGCGCCCGCGCGCAGCAGTGACGGACTGCCCCACGCTGCATCGGCATCCGCCACTTCGGCGCCGTCATGGAAATTCGCCAGCAGCGTTGCGAGCTGGTGGGTTTCGTCCGCGCTGATGCCGGCGCCGGCAAGGCGTGCGCTCCACAGCGCTTCCTGCGGAAAGGCGCGCATGCGCAAGACATACTCGATGGCATCCCCGGCGCCGTCCAGCTGCGGCGTCTGCACGCTGCCGGTGACGGCCAACACGTCCAGGTAAAGCGCCGGCGCCAGGCGCCGGTTCAGGCGCAATTCCTCGTCACAGAAAAAGCGCCGCGCCGCCAGCGTGGAAAAATCCAGGAAATCGAAACGCAGCGCCTTCTTGATCTTGTACGCGTAGTCGCCGGCCACGATGACCCACGAGATGTGCGTTTCGAACAGGCGCGCAGGCTGTGTGCCGGACTGCAAGACATCGCGCAGCGCATGGACCATGCGCTGCTGATCGTTATCCGGAGAGTTGCGACCGGTCAATGTTGCCGGTGGCATGGGGAGGAAAAAGTGCGGTCAGCGATGGCGCGGGGCAGCCTTGCTGTCGAGCTGCCGACGTTGCGGCATTTCGTGACGCAACTTCTGCAAGTCCGCCATGGCGCGGTTCGCCAGGCTGCGGGTATGCAGGTCGCCGGATGAACTCAGTTGCGCCACCATGCGGATTGCGGAATCCAGCAAGCTGCCATGGGACATGCGGCGGCGCTCGACGGCCTGAGAAGGTGCAGCCTGAAGATTTTGCATATCGTCCATCCTGTCTGGCGCCACGGGCGCAGCGCAAAGGGTTGTGTAACTGGATGCCGGCAGCACCGGCGTCTATACTGAATCAGTCCATCAAGGAGTACATCATGGCTACCACGCATGCCCCCCACATCGAACGCCGTCACATGATCGATCGCCGGCAACTGCCTGACCGGCGCAGCGTCCTGAGCAGCAATGTCGGACAGGCAGCCGGCATGTCCACCCTCGACTGGATCGCTATGGCGATGATGATCGTCGGCGGCATCAACTGGGGGCTGGTCGGTCTCTTCGGTTTCGACCTGGTTGCGTTCCTGTTCGGCGAACAGAGCCTGGCGTCTCGTATTTTCTATCTTGCCGTCGGTATTGCGGCGCTTTATTCGTTATATCTTGGCACAAAAATGACACGCGATCAAACTTGATTACAAGAAATTTCTTACCAGCAATTACACTATCGCACGGGTGTCGTTGCGATAGCTTCAGTGCGTGGCGCCAAGGCCGCCCATCAGGTAGCGGTACAGTAGCTGCGCCGTACCCCAGCAAACTGCGAGAGCGGGCAACCAGCCGAGCGCGACGCCGGCAATCCAGCCTAATTGCATGATGCCCATGGCATAGCAACCCGCGAAGGCCAGCAGTGCAGCAAATACGCACAGGCGTGCTGCCGGACGCGGCGGGAAAACACGGCCGCAAGGTCCGCTTTTGGCGCGGCGACAAACGGACGCCACACGCGATTGGAATGTGTTGAAATTGCGCGCATGCAATCGGCGACTGGCTTCCATTTTTCCTCCTTTTGCAATGCAAACTGACATGAATCATCTGTGTGACCATGAATGACTATGCAAGGTTTCGACCCGGCTTGCGCGGAGTCAGAGAAGCTGAAGAAAAAACGGAAAAGCGTCTGCGCCTGGCTCAGCCAAGGCTGCTGATGCCCCAGATAATGAGCGCGATGCTGGCGAACGCCGATGCGACAATGCATAACACTGCCTGCAATTTGTTGTAATTAAATTTACGGCGGGCAGGCCGGTCCGTATCGCGCATGACGTTGCCTTGCATCTCGAATGTCGATTGATCTTGAGGAATGTCGATTGCTCTTGATTATAAGCAGCGGTTTCAGCAGGTCAATGGCTTATGGGCAATTATGCGGCGCATGTTCAAAAAAACGTCTGCGCTGACACGAAAGTTGCCGCCTGAACCTTGTTGCATGCCGGTGGTCGAATCCGGTTATGCATATGAAAATTCTTCGTACTTTTCCCCGGAGCCGATGCCTCCAGGGATGCAGGTAGACGGCATGAATCATCCGACAGCAGGGCCCCGCCTCTCGCGAAAACCACGCAGAACCAAACCAGAGAAAGATGAAAATCCCGGTACGGCAGCCGTGCAGCGCGAGGCCGTGGCAGAAGAGACCCCGTACCTGGCCAGCGGCGACGACCGCGAAAGCGTGCTGCGCGAAATGCTCTATAGCCTGCCGGGCATGGTGTGGTCGGCCGATGCCAGGGGCCGCATCGACTTCCTCGGTCCGCAATGGATCGCCTACACTGGCGAAGACCCTATCGGCCAGCGCAACGGCAACTGGCATGTGCTGCATCCGGACGACCGCGCCGACGCACTGCAGGCATGGCGCGACGCAGTGGCGGCACGCAGAGCCTGGAGCATCGAGTGCCGCATCCGCCGCCACGACGGTGTCTACCGCTGGTTTGCATGGCGCGGCACGCCGATGCGCGACGAAGCCGGCAGGACCACGCGCTGGTTCGGCTTCTGCACCGACATCGACGAGCTCAAGCGCGCGCAGGAAAAGCTCAGGGACAGCGAACGCCGGTATACCGCCCTGTTCAGCAACCACACCATGGGCATCGCGCATTACGCGGTGCTGAAGGACGCGCGCGGCAACCCGGCGGACTGCATCGTCAAGAATGTCAATCGTGCCTATGAGCTGATCGTGGGCACCGACCGCGCGGCCATCGAAGGCCGCAAGCTCACCGAGATCTACCCGGACATCCGCAGCGCCAGCTTCGACATCATCCGCAGCATCGGCGACATCGGCCTGCACGGCGGTGAAGCATCCTACGAATTCGCCGCGCCTTTCAATCGCGACTGCTGGCTGTCTGCGTACGTGTACAGCTCGGCGCCCGGCGAATGCACGGCCATGTTCTTCGACATCACCGAGCGCAAGCGGCTCGAACAGGGACGCAGGGAAACCGAGCGCCGGCTGCAGCTGGCCGTGTCGATCGCCCATCTCGGCTTCTGGGAATGGGAAGTCGCCAGCGGCAAATGCTACTACTCGCCGGTCTGGAAAAAACAGCTCGGCTACCAGGACCACGAACTCGCCGACCTGCCGGAGGAATGGCAGTCCCGTCTGCATCCGCAGGACCAGCGGCGCGTGCAGGCGGAAGTGGCGGCTTTCCTCGCCCGCCCCTCTTCGGACTACCGCATGGAATACCGGCTGCGCCACCGCGACGGCAGCTACCGCTGGATGGTGGCCAATGCCGTGCCGCTGTCGCGCCGCGGCAAGACCGGCATCAAGCTCATCGGCACCCAGCTCGATATCACCGAGAACAAGCTGGCCGAACAGCGCGTGCGCGAAGCGGCGCTGCACGATCCGCTCACCGGCCTGCCCAACCGCGCGCTGATTTTCGAGTACGCCGGCCACATGATCGCGGCGGCGCAGCGCCGCCACAAGCAGGGCGCGGTGCTGTTCATCGACCTGGATCGATTCAAGCCCGTCAACGACCTGTACGGCCACGAAATCGGCGACAAGCTGCTGCTGGAAGTGGCCCGGCGGCTGCAGAAGTGCGTGCGCGGCGAAGACCTCGTGGGGCGGCTTGGCGGCGATGAATTCATCCTGGTGCTACCCAATGCCGCCGATGAATCCACCGCGATCACGGTTGCCCAGCACGTGGTGGAGTCGCTCTCGGCGCCGTTCGATATCGAAGCACTGGATCTGTCGATATCGGCCTCGATCGGCATCAGCCGCTTTCCTCAGCATGGCAGCGATGTCGACACGCTGATCCATGCCGCCGACCTGGCGATGTACCAGGCCAAGGAACTCTGCCACGGCAGCGTGCAGATTTTTTCCGCCTTGATGAATGCCCGTTCCGGCAATACCACCGCGATCGAAGCGCTGCTGCGGCGCGCGCTGTCGCGCGGCGGCCTGATGCTGCATTACCAGCCGGTGATCGACATGCGCAGCCGCCGGGTGACCGGCGTGGAGGCGCTGCTGCGGCTGACCGGCGCCGACGGCGAGATTATCGCACCGGATTGCTTCGTGCCGGTGGCCGAGACCGCCGGCCTGATCGGCGTACTGGGCGAATGGGTGGCGGCCGAGGCATGCCGGCAGCACGAAGCGTGGCGCCGCGAGGGGCTACCGCCGGTGACGATGGCGATCAATGTCTCGCCGCGCCAGTTCCGCCAGCGCGGCTTCGCGCGGCGTCTCACCGACATCATCCTGGACTCGTCGATCGACCCCGTGCACTTCGAGATCGAGGTGACGGAAAGTTCGCTGATGGACGACCTGGAGGACGCCGTGACGACCCTCTCCGACATCCGCGCCGCGGGCATGCGCATCGCGCTGGATGATTTCGGCACCGGCTATTCGAGCCTGAACCGCCTGAGCCAGCTGCCGCTCGACAAGCTCAAGGTCGACCAGTCGTTCGTGCGGCGACTGGAGCACGACCGCGCCAGCCGCGCCATCACCGGCGCCATCATCACGCTGGGGCGCACCCTGAACCTGACGGTAACCGGCGAAGGCATCGAATCGGAAGAAGTGCTGGATTATCTGAGCGACAACGGCTGCGACCAGGCGCAGGGCTTCCTGATCAGCAAGCCGTTGCCGCCGAGGGCATTCGCCGACTGGTATCGCGCCTACGGCGCCCAGGCCTAGCCGGCGCGCGCCGGCCGGGCGGCGTCACATGCGCGCGCCGGCCGGCGGCGTCACATGCGCGCGTCGTCGTCGCCGACGGCGGCCAGGTGCGCCTGCAAGGCCAGCACCGCTGCCACCTTGTTGGCGGTGGTCGGCTGCGCGCGAAAGCGTTCCAGCGCATCGTGGATGGCGTCGGCGCTCCTGATAGCGGCCGGGGTTTGCAGGGGCAGGCGCATGCCGCCGGTGTTGGTCTCCATATGCATGTTGTTTTTCCCTCATGAAGTCAGCGCTGCAGCGCAGGGCATCCATCTTAAAAATCCGGTTCCAAAGAGCGTTGATTTTTCGCAAATGGCCCGCCTGTCGAGGGACGCGCATACAATAACGCCTGACACTGAATGGAAGATTGCATGAACGCACCAGAAATACGCCCCGGCCAATCGATCGAACTGCTCAAGGAGCTGCACATCCTCACCCGCGACGGCAAGCTCAACCAGGACAGCCGGCGCAAGCTCAAGCAGGTGTACCACCTGTATCAGTTCATCGAACCGCTGCTGCAGGAAGTGCGCGCCGAGCGGGGTGACCTGCAACTGGTGGACCATGGCGCCGGCAAGTCTTACCTTGGTTTCATCCTGTACGACCTGTTCTTCAAGGACAATCCGGGAAATTCCTGCATTTACGGCATCGAAACGCGCCAGGAACTGGTAGAGAAATCGCAGGCGCTGGCGCAGCGCCTCGGTTTTTCCGGCATGGATTTTCTCAATCTCTCCGTTGCGGAATCGATCACGACGGACAAGTTGCCGGCCACCATAGACGTCGTCACCGCGCTGCACGCCTGCAACACCGCGACGGACGACGCCATCCGCTTCGGCCTGCACAAGCAGGCCCAATTCATGGTGCTGGTGCCCTGCTGCCAGGCGGAAGTCGCCTCTGTGCTCAACCGCAACAAGGGCAAATCGCTGGGTAAGACGGTGCTGACCGAACTGTGGCGCCATCCGCTGCATACGCGCGAATTCGGCAGCCAGGTCACCAACGTGCTGCGCTGCCTGCAGCTGGAAGCGCACGGTTACCAGGTCAGCGTGACCGAGCTGGTGGGCTGGGAGCACTCGATGAAAAACGAGCTGATCATCGCCCGCTACAAGGACCTGCCGCGGCGGCGCCCGAGCGAACGCCTGCAGCAGGTGCTGGAAAATCTCGGCCTGGAGGAAATGGCCGAACGCTTCTTCATCCCGGCAACTGCCTGAACGTCATTGCGCGGCGCAACATGGCGCCGGGATGTTCATCGGCGCGCAGGCAGACTATCATAGCGCCACACAATACAATAACGATAACTTGCAAGACACGGGGGACGAGGATGCAGTCGACAGAACATGAATTTACGCGTGGCAGCGGCAGGCGCATCAAGATCGTCAGCGCGCAGGATGCGGTGCGCCTGATCCATTCCGGCAATACCATCGCCACCGGCGGCTTCGTCGGCATCGGCGTGCCGGAAGAACTGCTGATCGCTTTGGAAGAGCTGTACCTGGCCAACCAGGGCGAAGACGGCCAGTCGGCCGGTCCGCGCGACCTGACGCTGGTGTATGCCGCCGGCCAGGGCGACGGCAAGGAAAAGGGCCTGAACCACCTCGGCCACGACGGCCTGCTCAAGCGCGTCATCGGCGGCCACTGGGGCCTGGTGCCGAAAATCCAGCGCCTTGCCATCGACAACAAGATCGAGGCCTATAACCTGCCGCAGGGCGTGATCTCGCACCTGTACCGCGACATCGCCGCCAAGCGTCCCGGCCACCTCACGCGCGTGGGCCTGGACACCTTTGTCGACCCGCGCAACGGCGGCGGCCGCCTCAACGAACGCACGCAGGAGGAGCTGGTGCGCCTGCTGCCGATCGACGGCGAAGACAACCTGCTGTACAAGACTTTCCCCATCGACGTGGCGCTGATCCGCGCCACCACCGCCGATCCGGACGGCAACCTGACCATGGAACGCGAGGCACTGACGCTGGAAATGCTGTCGCTGGCGATGGCCGCGCACAATTCCGGCGGCATCGTCATTGCCCAGGTCGAGCGCATCGCCGAGCGCGGCACGCTCAATCCGCGCCAGGTCAAGATTCCCGGCATCCTGGTCGATTGCGTGGTGGTGGCAGAGCCGCGCCATCACTGGCAGACCTATGCCGAGCCCTACAACCCCGCGTACAGCGGCGAACTGCGGGTGCCGTCCAATACCCTCAAGCAGATGCCGCTGTCCGAGCGCAAGATCATTGCGCGCCGCGCCGCGCTGGAGCTGTCGGCCAACAGCGTGGTCAACCTCGGCATCGGCATGCCCGAAGGGGTGGCGGCAGTGGCCCACGAAGAGCGCGTCATCGACCTGCTGACGCTGACCACCGAACCCGGCGTCATCGGCGGCATACCGGCCTCGGGCGTGAATTTCGGCGCCGGCGTGAATACCCAGGCGATCGTCGACCAGCCTTACCAGTTCGACTTCTACGACGGCGGCGGCCTCGACATCGCCGTACTCGGCCTGGCCGAGGCGGATTGCCACGGCAGCGTCAACGTCAGCAAGTTCGGCAGCCGCCTGGCCGGCGCCGGCGGCTTCGTCAACATCAGCCAGAATGCCAAGAAGGTCGTGTTCGTCGGCACCTTCAGCGCCGGCAAGCCGGCCATCCACGTGCGCAACGGCCAGCTCGTCATCGACGGCGACCGCGGTCCGTGCAAGTTCGTGCAGAACGTGGAGCACATGACTTTCAGCGGCGCGCTGGCGAAAAAACTCGGCCGGCACGTGCTGTACGTGACCGAGCGCTGCGTGTTCGAGCTGACCGAGGAAGGCCTGGAACTGGTCGAGATCGCGCCCGGCCTGGACCTGCAGCGCGACATTCTCGACCACATCGCCTTTGCGCCGCGCGTCTCGACGCACCTGCGCACCATGGACGCGCGCATTTTCCAGCCCGACCCGATGGGGCTGCGCGACATCATGCTGTCCGTGCCACTGGAACAGCGCGTGCGCTACGACCGCCAGCGCCAGACGCTGTTCATCAATTTCGAGGGCTACAACGTGCGCAATCTCGACGATGTCGAACTGGTCCGCCGTCAGGTGCAGCATGCCTTGCGCGACGTGCGCCAGAAAGTGCCAGCGGTGGTGAACTACGACAATTTCTCGATCGACCTGGAAGCCGTGGACGCCTATGCCGCCATGGTCAGGGAACTGACGGCGCAGCACTATTCGGCAGTGACGCGCTACTCCACCAGCAGCTTCCTGCGCGCCAAGCTGGGCCCCGACCTGGCCAACCGCGAAGTGCCGCCGCACATCCATGAAAAAGCCGGCGCGGCCAATGCGCCGCTGGCGTCGGCTGAGCCGGAGGACAAGGCAAACGTCGCCTGAGCGCGGCCGTTTCAGTGCAATGACGGTGCCGGCGGCAACCATGCAAAAAAAATACGCCGGCGCAAAATGTTGTGGCCAGAAAATGCGATAATTTCGGGATACCCCATGCAGGCGCCACCGTGCCAGCAGAACGAGGATACCCCGATGCCGCTTGCGGATCTCACTTACCTGGTCGTTGAAGACAACGAATTCCAGCGTCGCTGGCTGGTAGCGATGCTGACCAGCCTGGGCGCAATCCGCATCATGCAGGCTGCCGATGGCCTGCAAGCCCTGCGGCTGCTGCAGGATCCGGCACAGGGCATCGACCTCTGCTTCATCGACCTGAACATTCCCGGCATGGATGGCATGGAGCTGATCCGCCACATGGCCGGCAGCGCCAACCCGGTGTCCATCATCCTTGCCAGCGCGCTCGACCCGGCGCTGGTGTTTTCCGTGGAATCGATGTCGCATGCCTACGGCGTCAACATGCTGGGAGCGATCGTCAAGCCGGCCACGCCCGAAAGCCTGACCGCCCTGATCGCACGGCACGTGCCGCAGGCGTCGCGCCGGCGTGACGCCGCCCTGACAGAAGAAACCGCGCTGGAGGAAATCCTGCAAGGACTGCAGGACGATCAGTTCACGCCCTACTTCCAGCCCAAGGTGGCGCTCGCCACCGGCAAGGTCAGCGGCGTGGAAGCCTTCGCCCGCTGGGAACATCCGTCGCGCGGCACCATCGACCCGGCACACTTCATCCCGCTGCTGGAAGAAAACCGCCGCATCGACCTGCTTACCTGGCACATCATCCGCAAATCGGCCGCGGCGGCGCGCGCCCTGCGCGATGCCGGCCATGCGCTGCCGGTGTCCATCAACGTAGCGGCGCAATCGCTGGGCGAATTCGAGTTCGCCGAACATTTCAGCGCCTGCATCGCCGCGCAGGGCATCGACAACAGCGCCATCACGATCGAGATCACCGAATCGGCCACCGCTGCCAATCTGCCGGTGTTCCTGGAAAACCTGGCGCGCCTGCGCATGAAAGGCTTCGTGCTGGCGGTCGACGATTTCGGCACGGGCGACACCGGCGCGCAGCACCACTTGCGCATTCCCTTTTCGGAAATCAAGATCGACCGCAGCTTCGTGACCGGCGCCGCGCACAATGAAACCTTGCGCGTGGCGCTCGGCGCCAGCCTGGAGCTGGCGCACAAGCTCAGGCGCGAATCGACCGCTGTCGGCGTGGAAACCCGAGAAAACTGGGACTTGCTGCACGAACTCGGCTGCACCAGCGCACAGGGCTACTACATCGCACGGCCGATGGCATATCCGGCCCTGCTGGCCTGGCTGACGGAATGGACTCAATTCTTCTGAGAAAGTGCTCGACCCTTGCCCTTTTTCCTGCGCAAATCAAATTTGTTCATCTGACAGGAAACCTTTCAGCTTGAACAAGCCTCCAACCAGGACAACCCGATTGGAGATCAAGCATGACTGCACCCAGGAAAAATCTTCAGGCCGAAATCAATGCGGACACACCGGCTGATCGCGCCGCCTTCCCTGACTCCGCGGCCGCAAAGGCAGGGCAGCCACGGCCTGGCCACGCTGCGAGAGACCACGAAGAAGCTTTGCTGGATGAAGCCGTGGATGAATCATTTCCGGCCAGCGACCCCATTGCCGATCTGCCTGCGGCACATCTGGATTGCCCGTCATCCCCCGGGGACGATGCGAAGGAAGATTTACTCGACGATGCCATCGCCATGACATTTCCGGCCAGCGATCCCGTCGCGATTCCCAACGAAGCCGAACTGAGCATCGAAAAAGACTTGCGACGCCGCGGTCCAGCATTTGCCCGCACCCACTAGGATTGCCAGCGGCCCGGGAGAGAATCCGGGCTGCCTTCCCCTGCTTCCCCCTCTGCGATTTTCCGCGTCCCTTTGCGGCAAGACATAGCCGCAAGGCAAATCTTTGTGCTAGCCTTGGCGCTTGCCGAAAAAATAAGCCGACTGCCAGGCCTGGCACTGACTTGCCGGCAAATTCGACAGCGACCATGTACAAGCAATTTTTCCAGCTTCGGCAGCAACCTTTTTCGATCGCGCCCGATCCGCGCTATCTTTTCATGAGCCAGCGGCATCGTGAGGCGCTGGCGCATCTGCTGTACGGTGTCGGCAGCGGTGGCGGCTTCGTATTGCTGACCGGCGAAATCGGCGCTGGCAAGACCACCATCTGCCGCTGTTTCCTCGCGCAGATACCGGAAAACTGCCGGGTCGCCTACATTTTCAATCCCAAGCTGTCGGTAGGCGAATTGCTGCAGACGATCTGCGAAGAATTTCGCATTTCCGCGCCGGCAGCGCCTGCCGGCGCCATCAGCGCCAAGCAGCATGTCGATGCGCTCAATGCCTGGCTGCTGCAGAGCCATGCCGCCGGCTGCAACAACGTGCTGATCATCGATGAAGCGCAGAACCTGTCGTCCGAAGTGCTGGAGCAGTTGCGCCTGCTGACCAACCTCGAAACCAGCGAGCGCAAGCTGTTGCAGATCATCCTGATCGGCCAGCCGGAACTGCGCGATATCCTGGCGCGGCCGGAACTGGAGCAACTCTCCCAGCGGGTGATTGCGCGCTACCACCTGGATGCGCTGTCGCTACAGGAAACCGCCGCCTACATCCACTATCGCCTGTCGGTGGCCGCCGCCGCCGACCCGACCATCTTTCCCGCCGCAGTAGTGCCGAGAATCCACCGCATCACCGGCGGCGTGCCGCGCCGCATCAACCTGCTGTGCGACCGCGCCCTGCTGGGAGCTTATGCACTGGGGCGCCATGACATCGATGCAGAAATCATCACCCGCGCCAGCGAAGAAGTATTCGGCGCCACCAGCGGCGCTGCCGCAGGCGCAGCCCGCGCTGCGCGCGTCACGCCGCCGCGGCGACGCCTGCTGGCCATGGCCGCCGCCGTCGCGGTGCTGTGCGGCTGCGCCGCCGTCTGGGCATGGCAGCAGGCAGTCGCCCTGCCCGACCCGGCGCTGCAGGCAGTGCTGGCCGGCGAGGCCGGCAAGTTCAAGCTGTCGCACAGCCTTGCCACCCTGCCCGGCCTATCCGCGCGCGACAGCGAAGCTGTGCCGGCAGAAGCGCGTCTGGCCGGCACGGACGGCGCGCCGACGGACGCCGGCGGCGACGAAACCTCCGCCCTGCGCCTGCTAGGCCAGCTGTGGGGCATGGCGCTGGGCAGCGCCGATCCGTGCGCGGAAGCGCAGACGCGCAGCATCATGTGCTACCGTGGCGCCGGCGGACTGGAGGAACTGCGGCGCCTGGGCCGGCCGGCCGTGCTGCGACTGCAAGACGCCGGCGGCGCCAGCCAGCATGCGCTGCTGACCGCGCTCGACGAATCCGGCGCGGAGCTGCGCATGACCGGCAGCGACGCCGGACGCCGGATCAGCCGCGACGAACTGGAAAAGCGCTTCGCAGGCGAGTTCGTCACTTTCTGGCGTGCCCCGCCCGGCTTTGCCGGCGCGCTCGGCGCTGGCGACAACGGCGAAGCGGTGGACTGGCTCAATGCGCAACTGAGCCAGCTCGACGGCGGCCTCGAAGCTGCCCCGGGCCAGCCCTACGGCACTGCCATGGCGCGCCACGTGCGCCGCTTCCAGCAATTGCACGGCCTGGAAGCCGACGGCATCGCCGGCGCCCGAACGCTGATGGCACTGAACCGCGCTGCCGGCGTGCCGGAGCCGGCGCTGCTGCAGGACCAGGCGCTGGCTGCGCGGCAGCAGGGAGACTGAGGCAATGTCGTACATACTCGAAGCACTGCAAAAGGCAGAAGCCGAACGCAAGCTCGGCGAAATTCCCGGCCTGCTGGCGCAGCCGGCGGCCATCCTGCCGATACCACCCCTGTCCGGCACCACGCGCAAGCGCACACCCGCACTGATCGCGCTGGCGCTGCTGGCGGGTGCCGCCGCGCTGGCCTGGTTCTGGCAGACGCGCACGCCGGTGCCGCTGCAAGCTCCTCTGCCGGTGGCGGCCCCGGAGCCAGCGCCCGCGCAGGTGCCACTGCAGCCGCCCGCGCTGGCACAGGCCACACCGGCCATGCCGCCTGCGCCGCAAATCGTCGCGGTCGGCCCGGCACCCAAGCCTGCGGCCGCCCCCGAAGCCCAGCGGGCCGCCAAGCCCAGGCCGGCACCGCAACGCGCCGCCGCGCCACGGCCTAAGCCGCAATCCGTTCCTGCGCCGGCGCCGGTTACCCGGGCAAGCGCCGCACCGGACAGGCACGTACCGGCAAGCGCGGCCGCCGCAACTCTGCCGGCCACAGCGGCCGGCGCCGACCTGCGCGTCTCCACGGCACTGGCGCCGGAACCTGGCACGGCATCGCCGCAGGAATTGCCCGAGCAGATACGGCGCGAATTGCCCGCGCTTGCCATCGGCGGCTACCTTTACTCGGAAAATCCGCGCGAACGCCAGCTGCTGGTCAACAAGCGCCTGCTGCGCGAAGGCGAAGAAGCGGCGCCGGGCGTCACCCTCGAAAAGATGCTGCCCAAGGCAGCGATATTCAGCTACAAGGGCTATCGCTACCGCCTCGCCTACTGAAGCGGAATCAATGCGCTGCACGACTCACCGTCAAGACAGTTGTTTAATTCAGCAGAAAAGATTATCATTTGTATAATTTTTGCAAGGGACTGCCGTTATTCTCCTGATTGCATTGCTTGCGCGCTTGGCCAGTCACGTCTGCCATATTTTTGCTAGCATAAAAAATGAAAGTCGATTTCCCTGCTGCCGGCTTGTAGGAAAATCCAGAGAGTTTCCATTCCACGTCTACGCATGCAAAGTGAGCGCATCATGTACAAGAAAATCCTGATCCCGACCGACGGCTCCGACATTTCCAATGCCGCGGCACGCGCCGGCGTCGAATTTGCCCAGCAACTGGGGGCGGAAGTGGTCGGCCTGTTCGTCGCGCCCGAATACCAGTATCCCGTCTTTATCGAAATCATTCCGCCCAACTTCCCTTCGGAAGACGAGTACCTGGCGTCCATGCGCAAGCTGGGCGACCGGCACCTGCAGGTCATCGGCGACGCCGCCCGCGACGCCGCGGTTCCGTTCTCGGGCTTTACGGTGTTTTCGGATGCGCCGGCGCGCGAAATCGTGCTTGCCGCGACCCAGCATGCATCCGACCTGATTTTCATCGGTTCCCACGGCCGCAGCGGCTGGGGGCAGGCGCTGCTGGGCAGCACCACCACCAAGGTGCTGTCTTCCTGCCAGATCCCGGTGCTGGTGTACCGGATGGCCAAGCAGCCGGGCAATGCAGAACAGCCGGCCTGACATGATCCGTATCGTCATAGCGGACGACCACACGATCATGCGTGAGGGTCTGAAGCGCATCCTCGATGGCGCCGAAGACGTCGAAGTAGTCGGCGAAGCGGTGGACGGCTTTGAGGCGCTGGCGCACGTGCGGCGCGGCGGCTTCGACCTGCTCATGCTCGACCTGTCCATGCCGGGCCGCAGCGGCGTCGAACTGATCCGCCAGATCAAGGACGAGGCGCCCAAGCTGCCGGTGCTGATCCTCACCATGCACGAGGAAGACCAGTACGCCATCCGCGCCATCCGCGCCGGTGCGCGCGGCTACCTGACCAAGGAAAGCGCCGGCACGCAATTGCTCAGCGCCATCCGCAAGGTGGCCGCCGGACGTCCCTACATCAGCATCGAGGTCGCCGAGCAACTGGCCATGGATGCCATGCCATCCAATGAGGAATTTCCGCACAAGAAGCTTTCCGATCGCGAGTTCGAGGTATTCAGTCTGCTCGTCGGCGGCAAGACCATCGGCGAAATTGCCGAACTTTTGCACCTGAGCGCCAAGACCGTCAGCACGCACAAGACCCGCATCCTCTACAAGATGGATATGCATTCGCTCGCCGAAATGGTGCAGTACGCCGTCGAACATCGACTGCTGACGCCGCTGAAGATCTGAATCTACCGGCCGGCAAGCCTTGGCCGTGTAGGAAAATTCTTAAGCAATTTTAGTTTTTCTTACTGCGCTATTCAGCGCACGCCGATAGCCATTCCCCATCCCGCCCCGCATACTTTCCACTTGTAACTGGTGCGCAATGCGATATTGCCGCCTCGATCGAAGCGCGCCGCAGATACAGGAGATGCCATGCTATCGTCGCAATCAGTCGGCCCCCAAGTCGCCCCCTCCCAGAACACGCAGGCGGCCCATGACGCAGGCTGGCAGCGCCCGGGAAAGCTTTGGTCCAACCTGCGGGAACTGTGCGAACTGCTGCGCATTCCGACCACGTCGCTGCCGCTCGAAGACGACGCGCCATTCCAGCATGTGCAGTTCAAGACCGGGCAGCGCATCCATACCATCGGCCAGCCGTTCGACACGCTCTACGTCGTGCATTCCGGCTTTCTCAAGACCGTGCTGATCGACGAATACGGCAATGAGCAGGTACTGAGCTTCCCCATGAAAGGCGATCTGTTCGGCGTCGATGGCATCCACACGCGGCGCCACGCTTCGGAGGCGGTGGCGCTGTCGAATTGCGACCTGATCCTGTTGCCGTTCAAGAAGCTGACTGCGCTGGGACGCACCTATCCGGAATTCGAGCATGCGATGTACAGCGTCATGAGCCGCGAGCTGGTACGCGAGCAAAACATGGTCAGCATGCTCGGCGCCCTGTCCGCCGAAGCGCGCGTGGCACGCTTCCTGGTATCGCTGTCCGAGCGCTACTCGGAGATGGGATATTCCAGCAAGCTGTTCAACCTGCGCATGACACGCCACGAAATCGGCAGCTACCTCGGCCTGACGCTGGAAACCGTCAGCCGCACCCTTTCAGCCTTCAACGAGATCGGCCTCATCAGCGTCGACCAGCGCTCCATCGGCATCAAGGATATCGATGCACTCAAGACCCTGCGCCGGCTGCCACCGTCGAGTTCACGCGCGCGCCAGTTGCTGGCGGCACGCAAGCTGAAAGGTGCTCACGCCGCGACCGAGGGTGCGCCGCCAGTCGCATCCTGACCTGCGGCAGCGCCTGCCTCCAGGCAAGCCGCTAACCGCCGACCTTCCGCCAGCCGTCGGCATCAATCCCCACTACCTCACGCCATCTGCGTACCTTACCTGCGCCGGCCATGATTGCCGGAATGGGTGCTGGTGCCGGTATGTGCCCGCCCCTCCTTGCCAGCCGTCATTGCCTCGACAGTTTCATCGATCACCGTATCGGCCGCGCTGCCGGCTGCAGCCGCCATGCTGGTGAAGTTACCGCGCGCCGTCTCGAAATTCTGGCTGGCCATGCTCGCAGCATCCCGGAATACCGACTGCCATGCCGACATCATGCTGGCCATGGGCAGGTACAGGTCCGGCGGGGCCACGGCGCCGGGATCGACCGCTCCGGAAAATCCCGCAATGGCGCCATTGCCAATCTGTTCCAGGTAATTGCGCATGGATTTGCCAAGGTCGGCCTGCACTTCGGTCAGCACGCGTATCATGTCGCGCTGATAATCCATGGCGCGATCCGGCCGTTGCGCCAGATAGGTTGCCTGGGCCTGGGAGGCACCTTGCGCATCGCGCACCGCGGCCAGCGACTGGGCCAGCCGCAATTGCTCGATGCAGGCGCGATGCGATGCTTCCAGCATTACATTGTCGACTTTCTTCACGCCCGCAAAGAAGGCATCCGCCACTCGCCGCGACGCTTCCAGGTGAGCCTGAAACATGTTCGCCGCCGGACCCATCATTTGTTGCATGTTCATCGTCTGCATGATTGCTCTCCTCAATACGTGCCGTACATGCGCTGCATGCAAGCGCGCCTCACATTGAATCTCAATTCCTGATTTTGGCAGCCGCCGCCGAATGCCCCTTGAGACCCCGCAAAGCCATGGGAAAGCCTGATGCACGAAAAAGCCACGGGCGTTTCGATAAATTCAACAATTTGCTTGATTAGCGGTAATATTTCCGTGAACACGATTTACCCGGGAAAATAAAGAGGGGGACATCATGCAACTGGATCCATTTGGCATCGGCAGCACTTTCCTGAAAATCCAGCAAGCCTGGCTGCAGCACCCCCGCGAGCAGCTGGAAGCCCAGCACGAACTGGCTGCCAGCCTGTGGATGCTCAACCTGCACGCGCTGGAAACCCTGGTCGGCGCCCGTTCCCGGAAACCCGTGGAAGCGGCAGAAAGCGACGAACGCTTCCAGGACCCGGAATGGCAAGCCACACTGGGCAATTCCCTCATGGTGCAGCATTACCTGGCGTATACGCGCTGGCTCGAGCGCACGATTTACGATACGCCCGGCGTCGACCACAAGGACAGCCGGGCCGGCGCATTCTGGACGCGCCAGTGGTTCAATGCGCTGGCGCCAAGCAATTTCTTTTTCACCAATCCGGTGGCCATGCACAAGGCGATGGCAACACGCGGCGCCAGCCTGGCCAAGGGCCTGGAAAATTTCATGGCGGATCTGCAGGCAGGCGACGTGCAAATGATGGCAGATGCAGCCGCCTTTACGCTGGGGAAAGAGCTGGCGAATACGCCCGGGGCGGTGGTATTCCGCAATGAGCTGTTCGAACTGATCCAGTACCATCCTGCGGGCAAGAAAGTGCATGCCATGCCGCTGGTGATCATGCCGCCGTGGATCAACAAGTTCTACATCATGGACCTGGGCGAGAAAAAGAGCATGGTGCGCCACTTGGTGCGGGAGGGTTTCACTGTGTTCATGATGAGCTGGAAGAACCCCGGCGCCGACATGGCCGACAGCACCTTCGAAAAATACTTGCTCAAGGGCATGGCGCAAGCCATCGAGGTGGCGCGCGCCATCAGCGCCTCGCCCAAGGTGCATGCGGTGGGCTATTGCATCGGCGGCACGGCACTGACGGCGCTGATGGCGCTGTTCAACCGCAAGTACAAGCCGGCGCAGGTGCCGGTAGCGCACTGGACCCTGCTGGCCTCGCTGGCGGATTTCTCGCGCCCCGGTGAAATCGAAGCCTTCATCAACGACAACAGTCTGGCGACCATCGACGCGCTCATGGAAAAACAGGGCTTTCTGGACAAGAAGCAGCTATCCTCGGCCTTCCGCATGCTGCGGCCGAACAGCCTGATCTGGCATTACGTGGTGCACAAGTACCTGTATGGCGAAACCCCGCCTTCACTGGACGTGCTTTACTGGAACGCCGACAGCACGCGCCTGCCGCGTGCCATGCACACATTTTGCCTGCGCCAGTTCTACGTCGCCAACAACCTGGCGAAAAAGGATGCGATCGTGCTCGACGGCCACAAGATCGACCTCAGCCGTATTACCCAGCCGCTGTATTCAGTCGGCACCACCGAAGACCACATCACTCCCTGGGCCGGCACTTTCAAGACCGCGGCGCTGGTCAAGGGCCCGGTACGTTATGCACTGTCAACCTCCGGCCACATCCTCGGCATCATCAATCCTCCCTCGCCGGCATCGCGCCGGTATTTCTGGGCAGGCGACGCAAGCGGCCGCACCGACAGCAAGACCTGGCTGGACGCGCAGGAAAAGCGCGCCGGCTCCTGGTGGGACGACTGGTGCGACTGGCTGCGCGCCGGCTGCGGCCCGCTGCAGGCGCCGCCGCCGGCAGGATTGCCGGATTACCCGGTGCTGGGCGATGCGCCGGGGACCTACGTGCGCGAAACCTGAAGCGGCGCCTCTGCCGGCAGCGGTGCCGTGCCAGAATTGCAAAAATGGCCTAAGATTGAATTTTGTCGCATGCCCAGCAGCCCTTCCATGACACAACGCCTGACCATCATCGTCGCCATAGACGCCCAGCGCGGCATCGGCCTGAACAATGCCCTGCCGTGGCGCCTGCCGGAAGACCTGGCCTTTTTCAAGCGCACTACCACCGGCCACCCGATCATCATGGGCCGCAAGACTTTCGATTCGATCGGCAAGCCCCTGCCCAATCGCCGCAACATCGTCATCACGCGCAACCCGGACTGGCGCCATGAGGGCGTCGAGGCGGTCACGTCGCTGGACGAGGCTGCCAGGCTGGCCGGCGAAGGTGAAGCCTTTGTCATTGGCGGCGCGCAAATTTTTGCCGAGGCGCTGACACGGGTGCAGCGGCTGACCGTCACCGAGATCGACAAGACCTTTGCCTGCGACACCTTTCTGCCGCCCTTCGATCCGACGCAGTGGCGTGAAACCGCGCGCGAACGCCATCATTCCGAAGCCAATGCCTGCGATTTCGCTTTCGTCACTTACGAGCGCGCCTGATTTTCTCCCCACGGCTGCGCCATATCTGCGACAATCCGTTTTTTTGCAAATCGGCGGGCCGGCGCTGCTGAAGCAACGCCTGCCCGCACTTCATGACCGTTTGTTTACAGGCTGCTGGAGGCCTCGATGAAATTCCGTTTCCCTATTGTCATCATTGACGAAGACTTCCGTTCCGAAAACACTTCCGGCCTGGGCATTCGCGCCCTCGCCAATGCAATGGAACAGGAAGGCATGGAAGTCGTTGGCGTCACCAGCTACGGCGATCTGTCGCAGTTCGCCCAGCAGCAGTCGCGCGCGTCCGCCTTCATCCTTTCCATCGATGATGAGGAATTTGGCGGCGGCAGCATCGAGGAAACCGACAAGGCGCTGGAATCGCTGCGCGCCTTCGTGGAAGAAATCCGCCACAAGAATGCCGACATCCCGATCTATCTGTACGGCGAAACCCGCACTTCGCGCCACATTCCCAACGATATCCTGCGCGAGCTGCATGGCTTCATCCACATGTTCGAGGACACGCCGGAATTCGTCGCGCGCCACATCATCCGCGAAGCCAAGTCCTACCTCGACAGCCTGCCGCCGCCTTTCTTCCGTGCACTGGTGCACTACGCCCAGGACGGCTCCTATTCCTGGCACTGCCCCGGCCATTCCGGCGGCGTCGCCTTCCTGAAGTCGCCCATCGGCCAGATGTTCCACCAGTTCTTCGGCGAAAACATGCTGCGCGCCGACGTCTGCAACGCCGTCGAGGAACTCGGCCAGCTGCTCGATCACACCGGCCCGGTGGCAGCAAGCGAGCGCAATGCCGCGCGCATCTTCAACGCCGACCACTGTTATTTCGTCACCAACGGCACCTCGACTTCCAACAAGATGGTCTGGCACTCGACGGTGGCGCCGGGCGACATCGTGGTGGTGGACCGCAACTGCCACAAGTCGATCCTGCACTCGATCATCATGTGCGGCGCGATCCCCGTGTTCCTGATGCCGACCCGTAACCACCTCGGCATCATCGGCCCGATCCCGCTGTCCGAATTCACACCGGAAAGCATCGCGAAGAAAATCGAAGCCAATCCGTTTGCACGCGAAGCCAAGAACAAGAAACCACGCATCCTGACGATCACGCAATCGACCTACGACGGCGTGGTGTACAACGTCGAGACGCTGAAGGAAATGCTGGACGGCAAGATCGACACCCTGCATTTCGACGAAGCCTGGCTGCCGCACGCCACCTTCCACGATTTTTACAAGGACATGCACGCCATCGGCAAGGACCGTCCGCGCGCCAAGGAATCGCTGATCTTCTCGACCCAGTCCACCCACAAGCTGCTGGCCGGCCTGTCACAGGCCTCGCAGATACTGGTGCGCGAATCCGAAACGGTCAAGCTGGACCAGGGCATCTTCAACGAAGCCTACCTGATGCACACCTCGACTTCGCCGCAGTACGCCATCATTGCGTCCTGCGACGTCGCCGCCGCCATGATGGAGCCGCCCGGCGGCACCGCGCTGGTGGAAGAAAGCATCCAGGAAGCGCTGGAATTCCGCCGCGCCATGAAGAAGGTCGATGCAGAATTCGGCGACGACTGGTGGTTCAAGGTCTGGGGCCCGGACAAGTTTGCCGAGAACGGCATCGGCAGCCGCGAGGACTGGATCATCCGCGCCGAGGACGACTGGCACGGCTTCGGCGACCTGGCGCCGGGCTTCAACATGCTCGACCCCATCAAGGCCACCGTGGTCACGCCGGGCCTGTCGCTGGACGGCACCTTCGGCGAGTCCGGCATCCCGGCCTCGATCGTCACCAAGTACCTGGCCGAGCACGGCGTCATCGTCGAGAAGTGCGGCCTGTACTCCTTTTTCATCATGTTCACCATCGGCATCACCAAGGGCCGCTGGAACACCCTGCTGACCGCGCTGCAGCAGTTCAAGGACGACTACGACAAGAACCAGCCAATCTGGCGAATCCTGCCGGAATTCGCCGCCGCCAACCCACGCTACGAGCGCGTCGGCCTGCGCGACCTGTGCCAGCAGATCCACGACATGTACAAGACCTACAACGTGGCGCGCCTGACCACCGAGATGTACCTGTCGGACATGCAGCCGGCGATGAAACCGTCGGACGCCTTCGCCAAGATGGCGCACCGCGACATCGAACGGGTCGCCATCGACGAACTCGAAGGCCGCGTCACGGCGATCCTGCTGACACCTTACCCGCCGGGCATCCCGCTGTTGATCCCGGGCGAGCGCTTCAACAAGACCATCGTCGACTACCTGCGCTTTGCACGCGACTTCAACGAGAAATTTCCGGGCTTTGAAACGGATGTGCACGGCCTGGTGCGCGCCGAAGTGGATGGTAAGCGCGGCTACTTCGTCGACTGCGTCAAGCAGAACTGAGCTTTTCCTTACCGGGCGCGGCGGCCTGCTGCTGCCGCGCTCAGTGCATGTCGTGAATCTGTTGGCGCAAAATTAAAACTCACTTAGCCGAATAACGGCAATGCAGAAAGCATCGTCGTTACCCGGCATCACCGTTAGCCGTGATGCTCGCTCGCCGTCTTGGAATCGGCATCGGGATGCAGCATTGCCTGACCCGCCGCTTTCCTCGCTGCCTGATGCTGGCGGGCGACAAGCTGGCTGGCGCGGTATGCGGCACGCTTGATCGCCCGGTCAATGGCGTTGTACATGTTTTCCTGCACCTCTTTGATCACCACTTCCGGCTTGCCTGGCATCTTGACGGATACCTGGCACTGCATGTCGCGTCCACCCCGCGGGCCATTCAGGTCGCGCAGGCGCACTGCAATGTCGGCGATTTTTCCGCGCAGCGGGCCAAAGGCCGCACGCAGACGCTGCTCGAGATATTCGCGCAACGAAGGCGTAAGGGAGAATTCCGGGGAAACCATCTGAACTTGCATATAACCTCCTCTGGGAAACAGGGTTCGTTGCGAACCGCGTCAGGACCATTGTTGTACAACGGTATAGCCAGGGGAAGCCCGGTTTTCCTGAACGCTGCTTCAGGAAAACCGAAGTAGAGATTAGCATCGCCAGAAAAAGCAGGCAATGCGCCAAACGGGGGACTTCAGCCGCCGCTTTGCTGCTGCTTGAATTCTTCCAGCGTCCCTTCCAGCAGCCTGCGCTTGGCCGAACCAGGCGGCAGTTGTTGCGCCAGTTCCTGGAAACGCGGCAGATTACTGCTATTCAGAAACGGCATGATTTCCTGCGCCACAGCCTGGCCGGCAAAATGCCCCCCGGATTGCAGGGTTTCCATCAAGGTGCTTTCGATGCGGCTGCGCGCCGCCTGGTCCGGATAACGCACGAGCTCGCGCATGGCTTGCGTATAAATTTGCGCATCATGCCCGCGCTGCAAGGTATCGAGAATGACATCGACATTGGCTGAATTGGGCGGCAAGGCGCTCATCAGGTCGAGCGCCGCTTCCTGGACATGTCCGTCTTCATATTGCATGCTGCGACGGGCAATGCCGTTGCCATCCACATCACCGAGCGCATTCCTGCGCGCCAGTGCCGCCAGGATGGCCAGCTCTTTCGTCACTCGCTGCCCAAGATCGAAATGGGCGGCACGCGGATCGGAATCGTCGAGCCGGCACTGCTGCGGCTGCGCTTCGTCGCATTGCGCCAGCGCCTGCAAGCGCTCCGCCGCAACCACCGCCGGCCCGCGCCTGAATGCCTGTACGTCGCCCTGCGCCACCGGCTGAGACATGACGGCCGCTGCCGCCGGCCGCTGGGCGGCTGCGGCTGCAACCGCTGCAACCGCTTCCTCGCCTTGCCGGTCCAGGCGGGAAAAAGCGGCATAGAAGCCGCCGGTGACGACGACGAAGGCGGCTGCCACCGTCCATGCAGGGTATTTCATGTGCTGGCTTTCAGCGGATGTACTGGCATGGCGGGCTTATCTTTGACGTACCCAATCGCCTTGCGTCGATTGCGGCAGTAATTGCCCTGCATACAGGTAGCCGGTCCGGCCGCCATGCGTCACACGGTAATAGACCGTGTTATTGCCGCCACGTGTTTCCCATCCATTGACCGTCAGTACAGTCAGGCGCGGCACAGTGCTCAGCAAATTGCCGCCGGGCGTGGCACGCAGATTGATGCCGTTAGGCGCCTGGATCAGGATACGGTCGCCGGTAATCGGGATCATGTGCGTGCCGGCAGGCGCGCCGACAGGGGTGGCCCAGCTCGCGTAATCGGCTTTGTCACCGGCGTAGAAATAGCCGGTTTTGCCATTGTGGGTAACACGGTAGTAGCGGTCCTGGCTGCTCTTGCCACGCACTTCGAAATCCGACACCTGCACCACCGCACCGCGCGGCAGCACGCTCACGGCAGCTCCGGCGGGCGTGGCGCGCAGGTAGATGTCCTTGCCGGCCTTGACATAATTGCCGACGCGGCTGACCTGCGGCGAATAGCTCGTTGCACAAATATGGCGATCATGATCGACACGCTTGAGCTTGGCTACCGCATTCAGAGTGACGGACACGGCGGCATTTTCATCGAAGCTTGCATGATGCGCGAGGCAGGCTGCATCGCGGCGCTCCGCCATGCAGTGCATGGTCTTGCTGTTATCCAGCGCGCATGCGACGCCGCCCGGCAGCACCAGCAATTTGCCTTGCCATTGCTGCGTATTGCCGCCCGGCGGGCACACTTCGCCGCCCTCGATCAGGCAGCTGGCATCGATGCCTGCCGGCGCATTGGTATTTCTCACATAGGCATTCCAGGCCAGGCCATCGTATTTTTCCGCATATCCCTGGTCATTGCGTGCCCAGGCGTCCCGGCTATTGGTCCAGCGGCAGATTTTGCCGGCACCGCCATTGTAGGCAGCATAGGCAGCGCGCGAGCGATTGCGCCAGTCCGTGGCGTAACGCACGCAACTTGCCGAAGGCGCGCGCTGCCAGTTCCCATAGTATTCTTCCAGGCCGTACAGCATGTTGTCGACAAAATTCCAGCCCTTGCCCGCACGCACGGCGACGAAGTGCCAGCGGTCGTCCACCTGCATCAAGCCATGGCCATGGCCGAAATCGCCACGCATCATTTTCAGGCGGCCATCCGAAGCGGTACGGTAATGGCTCCAGTAGCTTTCCTGGTGTGCCAGCGCCAGCACCGCGCGCAGCCATGCGGCCTTTTCTTCCGCCGTCGCCGCCGGCTTGCGCGAGTGGAGGTAATGCAGTGCAATGTCGCGCATTGCGGGATACAGTTCGGACATGTAGCGTGCCCGCTCGCCATTCGCTTCCACCTTGTCGTTGAACACGAGGGCTTTGAGATTGGTGGTAATGAACCTGTCGTCGCCGAATGCGGAAGCATCGCAGGCGTATGGCGCACGGCCGAATGTCCATGAACCGCCAACGCGATTCACGCATTTCCAGTAATCAGGAGTGGGATTGGCGGCGGCAAAACTATCCAGGGGAAGCATGCCGGCAATAAACGCCATGGCAGCGAAAATAAGGGCTCGCATAATATCCGTGAATTGAAAGTAAAGGAAGGAAACCGCGCAACTGCAGCGCCTGACCTTACCGGCCAGAATTATTATTAATGCAACATTACGTTTTTATAATATTTTATTATTTTTGCAATGGCAATAAATTTTTTGCGTAAGGCTTTAATTTGTATTCTTACAACTTTCTAGCGCGCATTATTTCCCTGAAAAAGCTTCCCGTAGGCGCGAACCGCAGGTTTATTGCTGCCAAACATCTAAAATGCTGCTCATCATTTAGATTGTGAAAGTCGTTCTCGCCATGGATCTCGAAGTCGCCCGCAATTTCCTCATCGCCCTCTCGATCGGCGCGCTGATCGGCATCGAGCGCGAAAAGAAAAAGGATGCCGACCCTGGCCGTTCGCTGGGCGGCATTCGCACCCACATCCTGCTGGCGCTGCTCGGGTCCGCCTCGGCGTGGATGGGCCGCGAACTGGAGATCGACTGGATATTCGTCGTCACGCTGGCGGCAGTCGGCGCAGCGGTGGTGGCCAATCATCTGCGCCACCAGGAAGAAGCGTCGGGCCTGACCAGCGAATTCGCCGCGCTGACCACCTGCCTGCTCAGCGGCATGGTCGTCATCGGCGACGCGGCGCTGGCCGTGGCATTGGCCATCGCCGCTTCCGCCGTGCTGGCGTTCAAGCAGCCGCTGCACGGCATGGTGGATAAAATCGACACCGCCGACATCTATGCCGGCATCAAGCTGCTGATCGCCTCTTTCATCGTGCTGCCGCTCCTGCCGGACCGCACCATCGATCCGTGGGAAGCGATCAATCCGCATTCGCTATGGCTGCTGGTGATCCTGATTTCCGCGCTGTCGCTGGTCGGCTATGTGGCGGTACGCTGGGTCGGGGCGGCCCACGGCATCGCCCTGACAGGCGTGGCTGGCGGCCTGGTGTCGTCCACGGCGGTCACCCTGAATTTTGCCCGCGCCAGCCGTGAACAGCCGGACGCCGCCGCAGCCTACAGCGCCGGCATCCTGCTGGCATGGATGGTGATGTTCGTGCGCGCGCTGGTGCTGGCGGCCATCGTCAACCCGGCGCTGCTGCGCTCCCTGTGGCCGCCCTTCGTCGCCATGGGCGCGGTGGCCGGTCTGTTCGCCTGGCGCCATTATCGCGCCGGGCTGGCAAGCAGCCAGCCGCAAAAACAGCAGGACGTCGCGGTAAGCAATCCCTTCAGCCTCGCTTCGGCGATCCGCTTCGGCGTGCTGTTCGCCGCCGTGCTGCTGGTAGTGAAGCTGGCGCAGCGCTACGCGCCCGGCACCGGCCTGTATGTGGTGTCCGCGCTGGCGGGGTCGGTCGATATCGATCCGGTCATGCTGTCGGTGGCCAGGGAAGCGCGAGGCAATCCCGATCCGGGGCCGGCCACCGCGGCGGTCGTCATCGCCGTGCTCGCCAACACGGCGGTCAAGTGCGGGATGGTGGCAACGCTGGGCGCGGGCGCGGCACGCGGGCGCATCGTGCTGGCCAGCGCGGCGCTGGCGGCCGCCGGTCTCCTGACGACCTGGCTTGTCTGAACCGGCGGCAAATTTCAATCCATCTTCGTGAAGCAATACGCCGGCTGCGAAAACCCCTTGGCCGATGCCGGCAAGGCACGCCACCAGGCCACCCAGTCCTCGCCTGCCGAGCTGACCGTCACATGTTTTCTGCCGCCGGGCCTGGCGGTGACGCTCCCCTGCAGCCGGCCGGCATTGATCCCCTCCAGGAACAGCTGCGCGCTCGGCTCGCTGGCGCAAAGGCGGCCCGGGCTTTCCAGCACATAGCGGATCAGGCGATACGGGGCCGCGCCCTCATACGTGTCGCCAGTCAGCGCGCTGAGCTTGTGCATATCGAGCAGCAGCCAGTTCGTTTCGTCAAAATGCAGCAACTGGGCCATGAGCGGCTGATCCGGAAATTCCTGCGACGACGCCCGCGTCGTAAAAATCTCGATGCGCAAGGCGCCATCCGCCGCGCCGCTCAGGCGCGCCCGCTCGCCGTTATCCGGCCCTTCGCGCGCCCACACGCCCTCCAGCTCCGGGCCTATCGGCACATGATAGGCAGCAGGCGGCGGCGCGACGAAATCCGGCGCCGCTCCGCAGCCGGACAGCGACAGGAAAACCAGGGCAAGCGCACTTGCCATCCCGCTTTTACAGTCTCGAAAAATATTTGCCATCGCTTACTTATAAAGAAATTTCAACATGAATACTCTTTAACGGAGCACGTGGCAAAACAGGGCTAACGCATGAATCCTGTCACGGAAATTCAACAACGCAATCAGGCAGGGAAGCTTGTCCGGCTCAGGTCTTGGGCAAGGTTACGCCATGCTGGCCCTGGTATTTGCCGCCGCGGTCCTTGTACGAGGTTTCGCACATTTCATCGCTTTCGAAGAACAGCACCTGGGCGCAGCCTTCGCCGGCGTAGATCTTGGCCGGCAGCGGCGTGGTGTTGGAAAACTCCAGGGTCACGTAGCCTTCCCACTCCGGCTCGAAGGGCGTGACATTGACGATGATGCCGCAGCGGGCATAAGTCGATTTTCCCAGGCAAATGGTCAGCACGCTGCGCGGTATGCGAAAGTATTCGACCGTGCGCGCCAGCGCGAAGGAATTCGGCGGAATGATGCAGACATCGCCCTTGAAATCGACGAAGGATTTTTCATCGAAATTCTTGGGATCGACGATGGTGGAATTGATGTTGGTAAAAATCTTGAATTCGTTGGCGCAGCGGATATCGTAGCCGTACGACGATGTGCCGTAAGAAACGATCTTGTGGCCATTGGCTTCGCGCACCTGGCCCGGCTCGAAGGGCTCGATCATGCCGTGCCCTTCGGCCATGCGGCGGATCCACTTGTCGGATTTGATGGTCATTTCTTCTCTTTGTGATAATGCATGCGTAACAGCGCGATTTTACGTTAAATTCGACACGATCCCGTAAAAATACGCGGCTAGCGCTGCATCGACTCCCACACCTTCTGCAGGCGCTTGCTCGATATCGGCATGGGCGTGCGCAATTCCTGGGCAAACAGCGACACCCGCAATTCTTCAAGCAGCCAGCGGAATTCCGCCATCTTCGGGTCGAACCGGGCGCCCTGCCCCTTTTGCGCGCGCTGCCAGGGCTGCGCCGCTTGCTGCCATTCCGCCATCAGCCTGGTATCGCGCGTCGGGTCGGCGCGCAACTTTTCCAGGCGTACGCCGATCGCCTTCAAATAGCGCGGAAAATGCGCCAGTTGGGCGTAATCATTGTCGGCGACGAAGCGCTTGCCCATCAGCGCCTGCAGCTGCGCCTGGATGTCGGCCACTGCCTGCGGGTGCGCTTTGGCGCCCTGCAGCCTTTTCGGCAGCGCATGATACTCGGCCAGGATCTGCCCGGCCAGGCGGGCAATCTCGTTGACCAGCAAGCCCAGGCGCGCCTTGCCTTCGTCGCGACGCTGGTTGAATTCATCGGCATTCCGGGGCAGCGGCGCCTGCATGCAGGCGCGCTCCAGCCCGGCCTGGATGATTTGCTCGCGCAATTCCTCCTGCGTGCCCAGCGCCATGAATTGCATGCCCATCTGCTGCAGACCGGGCACGTTCTTTTCCAGGTATTTCAGCTGCTCCTTCAGTTGCAGCGCGATCAGCCGCCGCAAGCCGGCGTAATGGATGCGTGCCGCCTCGTCGGGGTCGTCGAACACTTCGAGATCGCAATGGCTGTTCTTGTCCACCAGCGCCGGGAAACCGATCAGGGTCTGCTTGCCGCGCTGGATTTCCAGCAGTTCCGGCAATTCGCCGAAGGACCAGGTGGTGAGATTCTGCTGCTCGCCGGCCCCTGCCTGGCTTGTCGTCGGGGCGGGCGCAGCCTGGCCAGTCTTGGCGGCTGCGGGCGACACAGCGCGGGCGCCGGCAGCACCCGCCTTGCCCTGCCCCGCAGCCACGGCACTGGCACGTTCGCCGCTGCCATCGGCGCCGTTTGCGCCGGAGGCCGGCGCCACCCCGGCCTGCTCCGCCAGGCGCTGGAAGCTCTGGCGCGCCTGGCCGCCGTATTCGCCCTGCAGCGCTGCCAGGTTGCGCCCCATGTCGAGCTGGCGGCCATGCTCGTCGACCACCTTGAAATTCATGAAATGATGCGCCGGCAGGGTTTCCAGCTTGAAGTCCGAGAGCTTCACGGCGATGGCAGTCTGCTCGCGGATATCCGCAATCAGGGCGTCCAGCAGCGGCCCCCTGCCGAAACCGTGGGCGGCATGGGTACGATCGCAAAAGCCGGCGGCATACTCGGGCAACGGCACGCAATGGCGGCGCAGCTTTTGCGGCAGGGATTTGAGCAGCAGGTACGCCTTTTCCTTGAGCATGCCCGGCACCAGCCACTCGCTGCGCGCCGCCGACACCTGGTTGAGCGCATACAGCGGCACCGCCAGGGTCACGCCGTCGCGCAGCGAACCCGGCTCGAAGTGGTAGGTCAGCGCCATCTCGACGCCGGCCACGCTCATGGCCTTGGGGAAGACATCGGTGGTAATGCCGGCCGCCTCGTGGCGCATGAGGTCGTCGCGGTTCAGGTGCAGCAGTTTCGGATTGCCGGCGGTAGCGTCCTTGAGCCATTTCTCGAAAGCGGCGCCGTTGCAGATATCGGCCGGGATCAGCTTGTCGTAAAAGGCGAAGATCAGTTCCTCGTCCACCAGCACGTCCTGGCGGCGCGACTTGTGTTCAAGGTTCTCGATCTCGCGCAGAAGACGCTGGTTGTGCGCGAAGAACGGCGCGCGCGTGTCGTAATCGCCACCGACCAGGGCGCTGCGGATGAAGATCTCGCGCGCCTCCTTCGGGTTGATTGCGCCGTAATTGATGCGGCGCTGGCTGTACACCACCAGCCCGTACAGGGTGGCGCGCTCGTAGGCGGAGACTTGCGCGGCGCGCTTTTCCCAGCGCGGGTCACCCCAGGATTTCTTCAGCAAATGGCCGCCGATGCGTTCCAGCCATTCCGGCTGGATGTTGGCAAGCGAACGCGCGTACAGGCGGTTGGTCTCAACCAGCTCGGCCGCCATCACCCATTTGCCGGCCTTTTTCGCCAGGTGCGAGCCGGGCCAGACGTGGAACTTGATACCGCGCGCCCCCAGATAATGCGGCTCGTCCTCGGCCTTGAAGCCGATATTCCCCAGCAGGCCTGTCATGAGCGCCACGTGCAATTGCTCGTAAGTCGCGGGCGATTCATTCAGACGCCAGCCCTGCTCGCGTACCAGCGTCAGCAATTGCGAATGGACGTCGCGCCATTCGCGCAGGCGCAATTGCGAAACAAAATTGGCGCGGCAATTGTCGGCCAGCTGGCGGTTGGTTTTCTTGTGCGCGACGGCTTCCTCGAACCATTTCCACAGCTTCAGGTAAGACAAAAATTCCGACTTCTCGTCGGCGAATTTCTTGTGCGCCTGGTCGGCTGCCTGCTGCGCTTCCAGCGGTCGTTCGCGCGGGTCCTGCACCGACAGCGCGGCGGCGATGATGAGCACTTCGGACAGGCAGGCATTGTCGCGCGCGGCCAGGATCATGCGGCCGATGCGCGGGTCCAGCGGCAGTTTGGCAAGTTGCCTGCCAGTCTCGGTCAGCTGGTTGTCGTCGTCGACCGCGCCCAGTTCCTGCAGCAGTTGGTAGCCGTCGGCGATGGCCCGGCCCAGCGGCGGCTCGATGAAAGGAAAAGTCTCGACATCGGCCAGGCGCAGCGACTTCATGCGCAGGATGACCGAGGCCAGCGAGGAACGCAGGATTTCCGGGTCGGTGAATTTCGGCCGCAGCAGGTAATCCTGCTCTTCGTACAGGCGGATGCACACGCCGGCGGCGACGCGGCCGCAGCGGCCGGCGCGCTGGTTGGCGGCGGACTGCGCCACCGGCTCGATCTGCAGCTGCTCGACCTTGTTGCGGTAGCTGTAGCGCTTGACCCGCGCCAGGCCGGCGTCGACGACGTAACGGATGCCCGGCACGGTCAGCGAGGTTTCGGCGACGTTGGTGGCAAGCACGATGCGGCGCGCATTGGTGGCCTTGAATACGCGTTCCTGCTCCTGCGCCGACAGGCGCGCAAACAGCGGCAGGATCTCGACATGCGGCGGGTGGTGCTTGCGCAGGGTTTCGGCGGCGTCGCGGATTTCGCGCTCGCCCGGCAGAAATACCAGCACGTCGCCCGGGCCGATGCGGCACAACTCGTCCACCGCGTCGGCCACCGCATCCATCAGGTCGCGCTGCTCGCGGCCCTTTTGCGCCGCCGTGGGCGGCGCGCCCGGCCTGGCTGCAGCACCGCCGGGACGGTCGGGCGGCTCCACCGGGCGGTAGCGGATCTCTACCGGATACAGGCGACCGGACACCTCGATCACCGGCGCCGGCTTGTCGCCGCGCGCGAAATGCCTGGCGAAGCGGTCGGCATCGATGGTGGCCGAAGTGATGATCAGTTTCAGGTCCGGACGCTTGGGCAGCAGCTGCTTCAGGTAACCCAGCAGGAAATCGATGTTGAGGCTGCGCTCATGCGCCTCGTCGATGATGATGGTGTCGTATTGCCTGAGCAGCGGGTCGGTCTGCGATTCGGCCAGCAGGATGCCGTCGGTCATCAGCTTGACCGAGGCGCCCTTCGACAGGGTATCGGTGAAGCGCACCTTGAAGCCGACATGCTCGCCCAGCGGCGAACCGAGTTCCTGGGCAATGCGCTTGGCGGTGGATGAGGCGGCGATGCGACGCGGCTGGGTATGGCCGATCAGGCCGGCCTGGCCGCGCCCCAGCGCCAGGCAAATCTTGGGCAATTGCGTGGTCTTGCCCGAGCCGGTTTCGCCGGACACGATGACGACCTGATTGGCTTTCAGGGCGGCGGCAATCTCCTGGCGGCGGCCCGATACCGGCAATTCCTCCGGAAAGACGATAGGCGGCAGGGGATTGCGTTCCGGCGCGGGCGGCGGCGTGCGTCCCTGCTTCGAGGGCCGGGCCGGCGTTGTCGCCGTGGTATTTTTGGGAAGTTCGGGTGCAGACATGGCTGGTCGAATTATAATGCGCCCATGGAAAATCCGATTGAATTCGTCGCCTGGCTGCGCTCGGTTGCGCCCTATATCCACGCTTTCCGCGGCAAGACCTTCGTTGTTGCCTTCCCGGGAGAGCTGGTCATGGCCGGCGCCCTGCCCGTGCTGGCGCACGATCTGTCGCTCCTGCATGCCCTCGGCATCAGGGTGGTAATCGTGCACGGTTCGCGCCCGCAAGTGGAGGAACAGCTTGCTCTGCGTCATGTGGAAGCGCGCTTCCACAATGGCTTGCGCATTACCGACGTCGCCGCGCTGGAATGCGCCAAGGAAGCGGCTGGCGAACTGCGCCTGGATATCGAGGCAGCCTTCAGCCAGGGCTTGCCGAACACGCCCATGGCGCATGCTGCCATCCGCATCATTTCCGGCAATTTCGTCATTGCCAGGCCGCTGGGCGTGATCGACGGCATCGATTTCGAATGGACCGGCCTGACGCGCAAGATCGCCTACGAAACCATCCATCCGATCCTCAGCAATGGCGGCCTGGTGCTGCTGTCGCCGCTGGGCTTCTCGCCGACCGGCGAAATCTTCAACCTGTCGATGGAAGACGTCGCCGTGGCCGCGGCCATCGCGCTGCGCGCAGAGAAACTGATCTTCATCACTGAAACGCCGATGCTCAAGGATGCAGCCGGCGTCGACATGCGCGAACTGTCGACCCACCAGGCTTATGCAGTGCTGAGCACCGATTTCCTGCAGGCCGATTCCGCCTTTTACCTCGAGCATGCCGTCAGGGCTTGCCGTAACGGCGTGCCGCGCGCCCACATTGTGCCCTTCGCCACCGACGGCGCGGCGCTGCTGGAACTGTTCACCCACGACGGCATCGGCACCATGGTGTCCAGCGAAAACGTCGAGAGCCTGCGCCAGGCGACGATCGAAGACGTCGGCGGCATCCTGCAGCTGATCGAACCGCTGGAAGCCGACGGCACCCTGGTCAAGCGCGGCCGCGAACTGATCGAACGCGAAATCGACTATTTTTCCGTCATCGAGCATGACGGCGTGATTTTCGGCTGTGCCGCGCTCTACCCCTTCCCGGAAGAAAAGATGGCGGAAATGGCCTGCCTCATCGTCAACCCCGAAGTGCAGGGTCAGGGCGATGGCGAGCGGCTGCTGGCGCACATGGAAAACCGCGCGCGCGCGGCCGGCATCAGGAAATTGTTCGTGCTGACGACCCGGACCGCGCACTGGTTCCTCAGGCGCGGCTTCGTCGCCGGCAATGTCGACGATTTGCCCAAGAACCGCCAGCTGATGTATAACTGGCAGCGCAAGTCGCTCGTATTCATCAAGAAACTTTAAGGAAACAAAATGGCACGCACCGTACACTGCATCAAGCTCGACAAGGAAGCCGAGGGGCTCGATTTTCCGCCGTATCCCGGCGAGCTGGGCAAGCGCATCTATGAGAGCGTTTCAAAGGAAGCGTGGGCGGGATGGATCAAGCACCAGACCATGCTGGTCAATGAAAACCGCCTGAACCTGGCCGATGCGCGCGCGCGCAAGTACCTGGCCACGCAAATGGAACAGCACTTCTTCGGCGCCGGCGCCGACGCTGCCGCGGGTTACGTGCCGCCGAACGAATAAGGCCCGGCGGCCAGGCAGGCCGGCTTAGCCGGCGCTGCCGCCATACGTGAATTTCTTCACACCATCGGCCATCCCCAGCAAGCCGACATCGGCGCCGCGGCGCGCGAACAGGCCGACAGTCACCACGCCGACGATATTGTTGATCTTTTCTTCCAGCCCGGCAGGATCGGCGATCTGCAAGCCGTGCAGGTCGAGGATGTAACAGCCGTTATCGGTCAGCAGGGGCCGGCCGTCTTTCAGGCGCAGACGCGGCTCGCCGCCGAGTTGCACCAGCGCCCGCGCCACTGCCGCTTGCGCCATCGGGATCACCTCCACCGGCAGCGGAAACTTGCCAAGTTTTTCCACCAGCTTGGAACCGTCGGCAATGCAGACGAACTTGCCGGCCACCGAGGCGACGATCTTTTCGCGCGTGAGCGCGGCGCCGCCGCCCTTGATCATGGCCCCATCCGCAGTGATTTCGTCGGCGCCGTCGATATAGACGGCCAGCGATTCGACCTCGTTGAGATCGAACACGCGGATGCCGTGCGACTTCAGGCGCGCGGCGGTCGCTTCGGACGAGGCTACCGCGCCCCTGATACTGTCCCTGATCCTGCCGAGTTCATCGATGAAGTAGTTGGCCGTGGAGCCGGTGCCGACGCCGATGATTTCACCTTCAACCACGTAGTCGATGGCGGCGCGGGCAACCGCCTGCTTGAGTTCGTCCTGGGTCATGTTTTCTCGCAATTGAAGCAACGCGCTATTGTACCCGCACCGCGCCGCCTTCAGTCATTACGCAAGCCGCTTGCCGCCCGCGCCAGTGCCATGATGGCCTGCCAGTCGCCGGCGCGCACCGCATCCTGCGGCGTCAGCCAGGAACCGCCGACGCAGGCAACATTACCGAGCGCGAGAAATTGCGGCGCCGTCTCCTGCGTCACGCCGCCGGTCGGGCAAAACAACACGTCCGGCAGCGGCCCGGCCAGCGCCTTGAGCATGCCCACGCCGCCCGCCTGCATGGCCGGAAACAGCTTCATCTGCTCGAACCCCTGTTCCCGCGCCGCCAGCACTTCACCCGGCGTCATCACGCCAGGCAGCAGCGGCAGGCCGGTCTCCTGCGCGGCCAGCGCCAGCGCCGGCGTCAGGCCTGGCGACACGCCGAACATGGCGCCGGCATCGAGCGCCATCGAAAATTCTTCCGTGCGCGTCAGGGTACCAACGCCGACGATGGCTTCGGGCACCTGCTCGACGATCGCGCGGATGGCGCCCAGGCCGTGCGGTGTGCGCAGCGTGATTTCCAGCACGCGGATGCCGCCGGTCACCAGCGCCTGCGCCAGCGGCACGGCATGCTGCGGGTCTTCGATCGCGATCACCGGGATGACCGGTGACGTGCGCATGATGTCGCTCAGGTTCATGGCGCTGCCTCATTGGAAAGCGGCACGCGGGCGCTGGTCGGCGTATCCTCGTCGTTGAAGGGCTCGCCGGCGGCGCCCAGCGTGTTGTGGTCGAAATCGCCCGGCGGCAGCGGCGGCAGCCCAAAGGTGGCGGCGCCTTCCTCGGCCATGCCGACGCTGCGGCGGAACATGGCGAACAGCTCGCGGCCCATGCCGGCCTCGTTGAGCGAGAGGTCGGCGCTGGCCGGTGCGCGCGCCGCCCATTCCTGCTGCGGCACCAGCGCCGCCAGCACGCCGGCCTCGGCATCCAGGCGCACCAGGTCGCCTTCGCGCACCCTGCCCAGCGGGCCGCCATCCAGCACTTCCGGGGTGACGTGGATGGCCGCCGGCACCTTGCCGGAAGCGCCGGACATGCGGCCGTCGGTCACCAGGCCGACGTGAAATCCCGCATCCTGCAGGCTGCCCAGCGCCGGCGTCAGCGCATGCAGCTCGGGCATGCCATTGGCGCGTGGCCCCTGGAAACGCAGCACGGCGATGAAGTCGCGCTGCAGCCGGCCCTCGTGAAAGGCCTGCATGACTGCGTCCTGGGAATCGAATACCAGCGCCGGCGCTTCGACCACGCGATGCTGCGGCTTGACCGCGGACACCTTGATCACGGCGCGGCCAAGATTGCCGGTCATCAGGCGCAAACCCCCATCCGCCGAGAATGGCGCAGTTGCGGGGCACAGCACTTCCGTGTTGCCGCTGGCCTCAGGCGCAGGTTTCCACACAAGGCTTTCCTGGTCGAGAAAAGGTTCGGCGCAATGCGCGCGCAATCCCCGCCCCAGGATGGTGGTGACGTCTTCGTGCAGCAGGCCGGCATCGAGAAGTTCGCGTATCACGAAGGGTGAACCGCCGGCGGCATGGAAATGGTTGACGTCGGCGTCGCCATTGGGATAGATGCGCGCCAGCAGCGGCACTACCGCCGACAGCGCGGAAAAATCGTTCCAGTCGATGATGATGCCGGCAGCCCGCGCGATCGCCACCAGGTGCATGGTGTGGTTGGTCGAGCCGCCGGTGGCCAGCAGCGCCACCACGGCATTGACGATGGCTTTTTCATCGACCACCTGGCCCACCGGCGTGTACTGGCTGCCTTGTGCAGAAATCTCCACGGCGCGGCGCGCCGCTGCCTGCGTCAGCGCATCGCGCAGCGGCGTATTGGGCGTGATGAAGGCAGCGCCCGGCAAATGCAGGCCCATGACGTCCATCAGCATCTGGTTGCTGTTGGCGGTGCCGTAAAAGGTGCAGGTGCCGGCGTCGTGGTAGGACTGCGCTTCGGCTTCCAGCAACTCGTCGCGCCCCACCTTGCCTTGCGCATACAGTTGCCGGATGCGTGATTTTTCCGGATTCGACATGCCGGACGTCATCGGCCCCGCCGGCACGAATACCGCCGGCAAATGGCCGAAATGCAGGGCGCCGATCAAAAGGCCGGGCACGATCTTGTCACACACGCCGAGATAGAGCGCGGCATCGAACATGTTATGCGACAGTGCCACGGCCGTGGCCATGGCGATCGTATCGCGTGAAAACAACGACAGTTCCATGCCGGCCTGGCCCTGCGTGATGCCGTCGCACATCGCAGGCGTGCCGCCGGCAAACTGCGCCACGCCGCCGGCAGCGCGCACCGCTTCGCGGATCAGCGGCGGAAAACGCTCGAACGGCTGGTGCGCCGACAGCATGTCATTGTAGGCCGAGACGATCGCCACGGAGGGACTTTGCAACTGTTTCAGGCGCAGCTTGTCGTTGGCGGGGAAAGCGGCAAAGCCGTGTGCGAGATTGGTGCAGGACAATGTGCCGCGCTGCACCCCTGCGTGCCGGGCAGTGTCGAGGCGGCGCAGGTAAGCGCGCCGGTAGGGCCGGCTGGCCGCGACGATCTTTTCGGTAACGGCCGCAACGGTGGGATGAATCGGCATGGCAGGTTTCCTTGGCTAAGCCTCTGTATGACCTCTGTATGAAATTTTACTACGACAACGCATGCTCCACCTTTCATGCGACAACCCTTGACGAGAATCATGCGAACTGCAGATCTCCCCGCATCGCTGGAAAAAAGCTTTCACTATGGTGCCTGCAGGCAGAAAGCGTCATCATAAAGTAGTAAATTTTCCTGAAAATATTGTATATTTAATCAAATTCTCCAGACCCCATGCCGGACATGCCCTTCACCGCAACCGCGGCCCATGCAGCCCTGACCCGCCACCTTGCCACTGCCCGCCAATGGCACATGCGCGAACTGTTCGCCGCCGACCCGGCGCGCGCGCAGGCATTTTCCCTCGAAGCGGCCGGCATGTTCCTGGATTATTCCAAGAACCGCATCGACCGCGACACGCTGGCGCTGCTGCTGGCGCTGGCGCGCGAATGCGACGTCGAGGTACGGCGCGACGCCATGTTCGCCGGCGCACATGTCAATACCACCGAGCAGCGCGCCGCGCTGCATGCCGCCCTGCGCGCGCCGCGCGGCGAAGCGTGGCTGCTGGACGGGCGCGACATCAATGCCGACGTGCATGCCGTACTCGACCGCATGGGCGCCTTCGCGGAGCGCGTGCGCAACGGCAACTGGCTCGGCTGCCAGGGCCAGCCCATCACCGACATCGTCAACATCGGCATCGGCGGCTCCGACCTCGGCCCGCGCATGGCTTGCCAGGCGCTGCGCCGGCAGGCCCATCCGCGCCTGGACAGCCACTTCATCGCCAACGTCGATGGCAATGAACTCAATGCCCTGCTGCTGCGCCTGCGGCCTGCCACCACCCTGTTCGTCATCGCTTCCAAGACTTTCACGACGGCAGAAACCATGATGAATGCGCGCTCCGCGCGCGAATGGTTCCTGCGCAGTGAGGAACGGGTTGACGATTTGAAGAAACATTTTGTGGCGGTATCCACCAATGCCGACGCAGTCCAAGCGTTTGGCATCGACCCGGAAAATATGTTCCCCTTCTGGGACTGGGTAGGCGGACGTTACTCGCTGTGGTCGGCGATCGGCTTGCCGCTCATGCTGGCGATCGGCGCCGAAGCATTTGCGCAAATGCTGGCGGGCGCGCATGCGCTGGACCGCCATTTCCGCGAAGCGCCGCTGGAATGCAACATGCCGGTGCTGCTGGCGCTCATGGGCATCTGGAACCGCAATTACCTGGGACATGCAGCGCTGTCGATTGCCCCCTACTGCCAGGACCTGCAGCATTTCCCCGCCTACCTGCAGCAGCTGGAAATGGAAAGCAACGGCAAGCAGGTCGACCGCGACGGCGCGCCGCTGACAGCGCCTGGCTGCCCGATCATCTTCGGTGAAGTGGGCACCAATGGCCAGCACGCATTCTTCCAGCTGTTGCACCAGGGCCTCGATATCGTCCCGGTGGATTTCATCGCCGCGCTGGCGCCTGGGCACACGCTGCCCGGCCATCACGCAGCCCTGCTGGCCAACTGCTTCGCGCAATCGGAAGCATTGATGATGGGAAAAATCGCCAGCGAAGCGGCGCGCGACATGGAATTCGAAGGCAAATCGGCGCAGGCAATTGCTGCCCTGCTGCCGCACAAGGTATTCGAGGGCAACCGCCCCAGCAACACGTTGTTGCTCGATGCCCTGACGCCGGCGCGCCTGGGGGCGCTGATCGCATTGTACGAGCACAAGACCTTCGTGCAGGGCGTGATCTGGGGCGTCAACAGCTTCGACCAGTGGGGCGTGGAACTGGGCAAGGTGCTGGCCAAAAAAATTCAGGCGGAACTGTGCGACGCTGGCGCATCTAATCCGCATGACAGCTCGACCGCGGGCCTGATCGCCCGCGCGCGCGCTGTGCTGACGACGCAAACGGATGACGCACATGGCTCTGGCTGATTTCGATATCGTACTGTTCGGCGGCGGCGGCGATCTGGCGATGCGCAAGCTGCTGCCGGCATTGTTTGCGCGCGACCGCGACAACCAGATGCCGGCGGGCGCGCGCATTATCTGCGTCGGCCGCCATGCCTGGGACCGCGCGCACTTCCTGGAAGTGCTGGAGCAGCAGGCCCGTCCACACATGCCCGCGGCGCAAGCACAGCCGCAGCGCTGGCAGACATTTTGCGAACGCATCGCCTACATCGCCATGGATGCCGCCGACGCCGGCGCCTACGCGCCGCTGGTGGCGGCATTACGCAGCGAGCCGGAACTGGTGCGGGTGTTCTACATGGCCACCCCACCCAGCCTGTTCTCGCGCATCTGCGACAACATCGTGCAGGCCGGGCTGGTCAATGCACGCTCGCGCGTGGTGCTGGAAAAGCCGCTGGGACGCGATTTAACCAGCGCGCGCCAGATCAATCTCGAAGTCGGCAAGTTTTTCAACGAATCGCAGATTTACCGCATCGACCATTATCTCGGCAAGGAAACGGTGCAGAACCTGCTGGCCCTGCGCTTCGGCAATGTGCTGTTTGAACCCTTGTGGCGGCGGGAATGGATTTCCGATGTGCAGATCACCATCGCCGAAGAGCTCGGCGTGGGCAACCGCATCGAGTATTACGACACCTCCGGCGCCCTGCGCGACATGCTGCAGAACCACTTGCTGCAACTGCTGTGCATCGTCGCCATGGAACCGCCACTGAGCGTGCAGGCCGATGCCGTGCGCGATGAAAAGCTCAAGGTGCTGCGCGCGCTCAAGCCCTTTACTCCCGTCAGCCTGGCGCAGGACGTCGTGCGCGGCCAGTACCGCGCCGGCCACGTCAATGGCGCAGCCGTGCCGGGCTACCGCCAGGAAGGCGCACCGCCGGATTCACGCACCGAAACCTTCGTCGCCATCAAGGCCGAGATCGATAGCTGGCGCTGGGCGGGCGTGCCTTTCTACCTGCGCACGGGCAAGCGCATGGCCGACCAGCTGGCCGAGATCGTCGTGCGCTTCAAGCCCATCCCGCACTCGATCTTCGCCCAGGCCACGTCCACCTTCCAGCCAAACTGCCTGGTGATCCGGCTGCAGCCCGACGAGGGCCTGCAGATGAACCTCATGGCCAAGACGCCCGGCGACCGCATGCGTCTCAAGCCCGTGGAGCTGGAGCTGGATTTCCGCGAACAGTTCAAGATGCCGCGCATGGAAGCCTACGAGCGCCTGCTGCTGGATGTGCTGCGCGGCCAGCTGACGCTGTTCATGCGCAGCGACGAACTGGAAGCGGCATGGACCTGGGTCGAGCCGGTGCTGAATTACTGGGAGCAGGAACAGACCGATCCCCTGCCCTATAGCGCTGGCACCTGGGGGCCGGCGGCCGCCAGCGCCCTGATCGGCCGCGACGGCCTGCAGTGGCGCGAAGAAGCCTTGCCGGAGATGTAGGCGCGTGCTGCTCGAATCGATCCGCAGCCAACTCGCGATTCTTTCCCGCTCGGAGAGAAAGGTCGCGCTTGCGGTGCTGGAAAATCCCGCGCTGGCAGTGGCGGAAAACATCACCGCGCTGGCGAAGAATGCCCAGGTCTCGGAACCGACCGTGGTCCGCTTCTGCCGCGCCATCGGTTATGACGGCTGGCATGAATTCAAGCTCAAGCTGGCGCAGAACCTGGCGCTGGCGATGCCGGGCAAGGACGAGAGCCTGGTGCCCGACGATCTCGCCGCCGACCTGGTCGGCAAGATCTGCAGCCGCTCGATCAATGCCCTGCTGGATCTGCGCAACAACCTGCAGGCCGAGGCCATCCAGCGCGCCCTGGACATCCTGGCGCGCGCCAACAAGATCGAGTTTTACGGCCAGGGCACGTCGGGCATCATCGCCGCCGACGCGCAACACAAGTTTTTCCGCTCGGGCGTGCCGACGGTGGCCTATTCCGACCCGCACATCCACAGCATCTCGGCTTCGCTGCTGAACCCCGGCGACGCGGTGGTGGCCATTTCTCAGCGCGGCGGCAGCGCGGCGCTGCTCGGCAGCGTGCGCCTGGCCAGGCGCAGCGGCGCCGACGTCATTGCGCTGGCGCCGAGCGGCACGCCGCTGGCGGAACTGGCGACAGTGCTGGTGCCCATCGACCTGTCCTTCAATACCGATCCCTACACGCCGATTTCGGCCCGCCTGGCGCATCTCGTGGTGATCGACATTCTCGCGGTCGGCCTGGCGCTGCGGCGCGGCCCGGAAATCCGCAAGAAAATGCTCAATGCGCAAAAGGCCTTGCAGAAATTCGACATGCCCTTCGATACTTTCCTATAATTTTCCCGTTGATTGCCTTTTCTTATCCCATGAACCAGCTCGAACAACTCAAGCAATACACCACCATCGTTGCCGACACGGGCGACTTTCAATCCATGAAAGCCTTTGCCCCGCAAGACGCCACCACCAACCCCTCGCTGATCCTGAAGGCGGTGCAGAAAGCGGAATACCGGCCGCTGCTGGAGGCAGCGGTGCGCGAGCACGGCAGCAAGCCGGTGGCCGTGATCATCGACCGCCTGCTGGTGACCTTCGGCCGCGAAATCCTCAAGCTGATTCCGGGGCGGGTCTCGACCGAGACCGATGCGCGGCTTTCCTTCGATACGGCGGGGACGATTGAAAAAGGACGCGAGCTGATCCGTCTCTACGAGGAAGCCGACATCCCGCGTCAGCGGGTGCTGATCAAGATTGCCTCGACCTGGGAAGGCATTCGCGCCGCCGAGATCCTGGAAAAGGAAGGCATCCGCTGCAACATGACGCTGCTGTTCTCGCTGCCGCAGGCAGCGGCCTGTGCCGAGGCCGGCGCCCAACTGATCTCGCCCTTCGTCGGCCGCATCTACGACTGGTACAAGAAAGCCACGGGCGAGGAATACACGGGCGCAAATGACCCCGGCGTGCAGTCGGTCAGGCAGATCTACAACTATTACCGCAAGTTCGGCTACAAGACCGAAGTAATGGGCGCAAGCTTCCGCAATACCTCGCAACTCACCGAACTGGCCGGCTGCGACCTGCTTACCATTAGCCCGGACTTGCTGCAAAAGCTGGCGGAGTCGGCAGCCCCGGTCGAGCGCAAGCTCAGCGTCGCCAGCGCCCAGGCCAGCGACCTGGAAAAGCTGGCGCTCGATGAAAAGGCATTCCGCCTGATGCTCAACGATGACGCGATGGCCACGGAGAAACTGGCAGAAGGCATCCGCCTGTTCTGCGCAGATGCCGTCAAACTGGAAAAAATGGTCGAAGCGCTGCGCTAGCGCGGCCAGGCCTTGCCATAGGGAGCAGGCGATGAGATCGGAAAAGGAAAAGATGCTGGCCGGAGAACCCTACCATGCAGCGGATCCGCAGCTTGTCGCCGAGCGCCTGCGTGCGCGCGAACTGTGCCGGCAACTGTCGCTACTTGCGCCGGCCGCAGCCGAAAACGAACGCACGGCCTTGCTGACAGAACTTTTCGGGGTGACCAGCGACACGTACGTCACGCCACCCTTTTTCTGCGATTACGGCGGCAATATCCAGCTCGGCGAGCACGTCTATTTCAATTTCAACTGCGTGATCCTGGACGTGGCGCCGGTAACGATCGGCGACAACGTCCTGTTCGGCCCGGCCGTCCAGATCTATACGGCCTTGCATCCGATGGATGCCGCCACGCGCCGCTCGGGGGTGGAATCGGGCAAGCCGGTCACCATCGGCAACGATGTGTGGATCGGCGGTGGCGCCATCGTCTGCCCCGGCGTCACCATTGGTGAGGGCGCCGTGATTGGCGCCGGCAGCGTGGTGACGCGCGACATTCCCGCCGGCGTTTTTGCTGCCGGCAATCCATGCCGCATGGTGCGGGAAATTACTTCAGGCTAGCACGCCGTTGATCACCCTGCGCGCGCTGGGCAGGAACTTGGCGATGGTGGCGAGCAGTTCATCCTCGCTGACCGGCTTGCCGAGATAAGCGTCGCAGCCGGCCCAGCTGCCGCGGAACTTGTCGAAAGTGCCGGATTTGCTGGTCAACATGACCACCGCCATGTTACGCGTCGCGGCGCTGGCCTTGAGGCGCTTGCATACCTGGTAACCATCGATGCCAGGCATCATGATGTCCAGGAAAATGCAGGTATAGGGCTTGGCCTGGGCCATGTCGATGGCGGATTCGCCATCTGCGGCAAAATCGACGTCGAAGCGAAACGGCGCCAGCTTGGCTTTCATGAAGGCACGGACGGTGGCGCTGTCATCGACCACCAGCACCGATTCGTTCGGGCTGGCTTCCACGAATACTTCTTCCCGCGGCGCGTCCTGGTCGCTGGCGCGACGGAAGGTGCGGCCATCCCATTGCGGTCCGTCGCTCTGACGGCGCGTGCGTTCCAGCAGCGCAGCCTGCATCACCGCATCCATCTGTTCGAACAGACGCATCCAGTGAATCGGCTTTTCCACCCGCGGCCAGCCGATGTCGATGGGCGTGCGGCCGATCAGCACCGCCGGGACATAGGGGTTGGGCGCGCGCGCAGCCAGCTCCTTGAGCGCTTCCGGGCTGTCGCCGTTGGCCAGGTAAATGTCGGGGCGCTGGCCGGCTTCGGTGGCTTCTGCATAGAAAAATGCGCGCCGGCCCGTCAGCCGGAACGTCGATGCCAGCATTGCCTTCTCAGCCGGGGAAAATCCGATCAGTTCAAGGTTGAAGCGACGCGGTCCGGATTGTGCAGAAGCTGTCAGTGTGGCCTGGTTCATGATGTTCTTTTCTGAGGAAAGCGCGCCTGCCCCGGCGCAAATTATTAACGTAATGATAATATACTGCAAGACAATGACATGTGCCGCTGGCGATTGTCATATCTTGTAACATACGTTTCGTTTTGGCAAAGAAGCTGGCATCCGCTGTTGCGAATTGACCAAAAACCAGACAATGATGTTGCGCTAATTCAATTCAAGGCAAGGTCGTCTGCCTCAGGTGGTGCGACGGTCCAGCATGGCGCGCGCGATGGTGCCCGCATCCACATATTCGAGTTCACCGCCTACAGGCACGCCGCGGGCCAGGCGACTGACCTTCAGTCCCCGCCCCTTGAGGGTCTCGCTGATGTAGTGAGCGGTCGCTTCGCCCTCGTTGGTAAAATTGGTGGCCAGCACCACCTCGGCAACCGTGCCGTCGGTGGCGCGGGCAATCAGTTTTTCGAGGTGAATGTCGCGCGGGCCGATGCCGTCCAGCGGCGACAGGTGTCCCATCAACACAAAGTACAGCCCCTTGTACGTCATCGTCTGCTCGATCATCAGTTGATCGGCCGGGGTTTCGACCACGCACAGCAGGGTCTGGTCGCGCTCTTCGTCCAGGCAGGTCTGGCACACCGGGTTCTCGGTAAAGGTGTTGCAGCGCTCGCAGTGATGAATGCGCTCGACAGCCTGCTGCAGGGCGCGGCCCAGCATCGCGGCGCCGTCGCGGTCGTGCTGCATCAAATGGTAAGCCATGCGCTGCGCCGATTTGGGCCCGACGCCGGGCAGACGGCGCAGGGCTTCAGTCAGGAAGTCGAGGCTGGAGGGGGTTTTCAAAAGGGCAGCTTGAAACCCGGGGGCAGGGGCAGACCGGCGGTTACGCCCGACATCTTTTCCTGCGAGGTGGCTTCGGCCTTGCGCACGGCATCATTGAAGGCTGCGGCCACGAGGTCTTCCAGCATGTCCTTGTCATCGCCCAGCAGCGAGGGATCGATAGCCACGCGCTTGACGTCGTTCTTGCAGGTCATGACGACCTTGACCAGGCCTGCGCCGGACTGGCCTTCGACTTCGATGGCCGCCAGTTGGTCCTGCATCTTTTTCATGTTGTCCTGCATTGCCTGGGCTTGTTTCATCAAGCCGGCCAGTTGGCCTTTCATCATGGTAGGGCTCCTTGATTTCGTAAAAAATAGCTGCTTAAATTTGTAAATAATGTTGGGGGCAGAGTACCGCTTCGCTTAACTTAAAACCCCTAGTCAGTTAAATTGGCCTTATCGATCCGGGCACGTTGATGGCGCCGAATTCGCGCATCAGCGTCTGCACGAACGGGTCGCTCTGCATGGCTGCTTCTGCCTGCCGCTGGCGCTCGGCACGCTCGGCCTCCGCCGCTGCGCTGGCGGTCTGCTCGACAGCGCCGATTTCCGTGGTCACGCGCACGGGCGTGGCGAAGCGTTCGGTCAGCGCCGCGACCAGCTTGTCCACGCTGCCCGCCGCGCACAGCGTGTCCAGCGGCACGCGCAAGCGGAACAGCACGCCGCCTTCTCCCGCCTTGCATTCCAGCAGCTCACTTTGCTGCGCCAGCTGCTGCGCAACGCCACGCACCGGCAAGGCAGCAGCAAGAACCGGCCAGTTGCCATCCCAGTCCAGTTCCGGCACCGGCACGACAACCGCATCTGCGCGACTCAGGGGGTCAATCGTTTTTTTTTGCGCCGGCGCGACGCTGACGTCATTGCCACCCACGGGCGGCGCCGCATCTTCCCATGGCGCAGCTCCCTTCTGCTGGGGCGGCTGAGCGGCCTGCGGCGGTTGCGGCGCTTGGGCCGGCCGCGGCGGCACGGCAGGCTGCGCGCCGCGCGCCGCCCTGCCGCCGTTGCGGGCAGCTTCCAGTGCCGCCAGCGCCGGGCTGGTGCCGGCTGCCGGCCGCGCCACCGGCACGCTGACGCTGGCCACTTGCGGTGCTGCCGCAAGCCGCGCTGCGCTCGCCGCAGCATGCGCAGCCGCACGTGCAGGTGCCGCGCCCGCGGCAGCGGCCGCCGGTCGCGGCTGGCTGGCTTCGGCGCCGGCAGCATCGTCCTGCGGGCGGAAGGCCAGCATGCGCAACAGGGTCATGGAAAAACCGGCATATTCGTCGGGGGCCAGCCCCAGCTCGTTACGGCCGTGCACCACGATCTGGTAGAACAGCTGGATTTCTTCCGCATCGAAAGACTGCGCCAGACGCAGGATGTCGACGCGTTCCGGCAAGTCGTCCGGCACTGCCGCGGGCACCGACTGCGCCAGCGCCATGCGATGCAGCAGCGTTCCCAGATCCTGCAGGGCGCTGCTGTACGACAGGCTGCGCGCCGCCATTTCATCGGCGACCGCCAGCATGCCCGCGCCATCCTTCTGCGCCAGCGCATCCAGCACGCGCACCAGGTAGGACTGGTCGAGCGTCCCCAGCATGCCCTGCACCGCTTCCAGGCTGACCGTGCCGGCAGCATAGGCAATGGCCTGATCGGTCAGCGACAATGCGTCGCGCATCGAACCCTGCGCGCCCTGTGCCAGCAAGCGCAAGGCCGGCGCCTCGAAGGCGATGCCTTCCTGGCCCAGGATGTTGTCGAGGTGGCCGACGATGTGCCCGGGCGGCATCTGCTTGAGGTTGAACTGCAGGCAGCGCGACAGCACGGTCACGGGAATCTTTTGCGGATCGGTGGTGGCGAGAATGAACTTGACGTGTTCCGGCGGCTCTTCCAGCGTCTTCAGCATGGCGTTGAAGGCGTGCGAGCTCAGCATGTGCACTTCGTCGATCATGTAAACCTTGAAGCGCGCGTTGGACGGCGCATACACTGCCTGCTCCAGCAATTGCGCCATTTCCTCGACGCCGCGGTTGGAGGCCGCGTCCATCTCGATATAGTCGACGAAGCGTCCGGCATCGATGGCCACGCAAGCCTCGCACACGCCGCAGGGCTGCGCGGTCACGCCGCCGTTGCCGTCGCTTCCCTGGCAATTGAACGACTTTGCCAGGATGCGCGAGAGCGTGGTCTTGCCGACGCCGCGTGTGCCGGTAAACAGGTAGGCGTGATGCAGCCGTCCGTGCTCCAGCGCATGCGTGAGCGCGCGCACCACGTGCTCCTGCCCGACCAGGGTGTCGAAGCTTTTGGGTCGATACTTTCTTGCCAGAACTTGATAGGACATAGCCGCGCTGCGTATTGAGTGTAGCCAGCATTTTACCCGACCTGCGGCGCATCAAGGTCACTTCCGCCGTGCGTCAACGCAAGCGACGGCGGCAGAGCCGGCTATGCCAGCCGATGCCGGCCTGACAGGCTTGCAATCCGCCGCTTTTTGCCCCTATCATCGTCGTACCCCATCCGACGCCCTGCCCGGGAGCCCACGATGCCATGGCCCACGCATGAAGTCACCAACCAGGTCCCCGAGCTGCGCGACTACGACATGTTCGCCAGCGACCTTGCCCTGAGCGAGGGCGTGCAGCGCGAAGGTGGCGGCTGGCACCTGGGCGAATTGCAGCGCCTCGGCACGGAACTTGGCCAGGCCCGCATCCTGCAACTGGGCGAACAGGCCAACCACTACCTGCCGGAACTGATGACGCACGACCGCTACGGCCACCGCGCCGACGTCGTCAATTTCCATTCCAGCTGGCACCTGCTGCTGGCGCTGCTGCGGCGCGAATGCCTGCATGCCTTGCCGTGGGCGACGCCGCGCCCCGGCGCCCATGTCGCGCGCGCCGCCGGCTATTACCTGCATGCGCAGGTCGAATGCGGCTCGCTGTGCCCGACCACCATGACCTTTGCGGCGATCCCGGTATTGCAGAAGGAACCGCGCCTGTTCGCGCAACTGCAGGACAAGCTGTTTTGCCAGGAACACGATCCGCGCGACTTGCCGATCGCCGCCAAGGATTCCATCCTGATCGGCATGGGCATGACCGAAAAACAGGGCGGCTCGGATGTGCGCACGAATACCACAGTCGCCAGACCAGCAGTGAAAGGCATCAGCGGGCGCGGCGCCGAATACCTGCTCACGGGGCACAAGTGGTTCTTTTCTGCGCCCATGTGCGACGCCCACATGGTGCTGGCGCGCAGCGACGGCGGCCTGTCCTGCTTTTTCGTGCCGCGCTGGCGCGCCGACGGCAGCAGGAACGCGGTGCTGGTGCAACGCCTGAAGGACAAGCTGGGCAACCGCTCCAACGCCAGCAGCGAAGTCGAATTCCAGGACGCCAGCGGCCTCCTGGTCGGCGAGGATGGACGCGGCATCCCGACCATCATCGAAATGGCCGGCTACACGCGCCTGGACTGCGTCATCGGCAGCACCGGCCTGATGCGCCACGCCTTCGTGCAGGCAGCGCACCACGCGCATTACCGCAGCGCCTTCGGCAAACCGCTCATCGCGCAGCCGTTGATGCGCAACGTCCTGTGCGACCTGGCGCTGGAAAGCGAGGCGGCGACGCTGCTCATGCTGCGTCTGGCGGCGGCCTTCGACGCGCCGGACGATCCGGCCGCGCAAGCCTGGCGCCGGATCATGACGCCGGCGGCGAAGTTCTGGATCTGCAAGCGCGCGCTGGAGTTCACGGGCGAATGCATGGAAATCTGGGGTGGCAACGGCTATGTCGAAACCGGACCGATGGCGCGCCTGTACCGCGAAGCGCCAGTCAATTCCATCTGGGAAGGCTCCGGCAACGTCATGTGCCTGGACGTGCTGCGCGCCATCGAACGCGCGCCCGACAGCTTCGCCCTGCTGCTGGAAAAACTGGAGCAGGATGCCGCCGGCCATGCCGCCGCGCGCGCGCTGGTGGCAAGCGTGAAAGACATCATGACGGCGTCGCCCCTGCAGCGCGAAACGCTGGCGCGCCGCCTGGCGCAGCAGCTGGTGCTGACGGCGCAGGCCTGCCTGATGCTGCAGCATGCGCCGGCGCCGCTCGCCGAAGTCTTCCTGGCCAGCCGCGGCGATCCTGACTGCGGACGCGTCTACGGCACGCTCCCTGCCGCGCTGCTCACGCCCGCGCGGCAGCAGGAAATCCTTACGCGCTCCTGGCCAGCCTGATTGCCGGCTTTTCTTCCAGGTCCTGCGGCAATTCCATCGGTCCCTTGCCGCTGAAACGGTCCAGGTAAAGGTAAATCACCGGCGTGATGAACAGCGTAATCACCTGCGACACCAACAGGCCGCCGACGATGGCCACACCCAGCGGCTGACGCAGTTCGGCGCCGGCGCCCAGGCCGAAGGCGATCGGCACCGCCCCCATCAGCGCCGCCAGCGTGGTCATCATGATCGGCCTGAAGCGCAGCAGGCAGGCGGTGCGAATCGCCTTCTCCGGCGCCATGTGCCCGCTGCGCTGCGCATCCAGCGCAAAGTCGATCATCATGATGGCGTTTTTCTTGACGATACCGATCAGCATCAGGATGCCGATGGTGGCAATCAGGGTCAGCTCGAAACCGAACAGCGACAACGCCAGCAAGGCGCCCACCGCCGCCGACGGCAGGCCGGCGAGAATCGTGATCGGATGGATATAGCTTTCGTACAGCACCCCCAGCAGGATGTAGATGACGGCCAGCGCCAGCAATAGCAGCGCCAGCTGGCTGGTCTGCGAAGACTGGAATACCGCGGCATCCCCGGCATAGGAGGTGATCACGCTGGCCGGCATGTTCAGGTCGCGCTTGATCTGCTCGATCTTCGCGCTGGCGTCGCCGAGCGGCACCTCCGGCGCCAGGTTGAAGGACACCGTGATCGCCTGCAGCTGCCCCTGGTGGTTGACCGAGATCGGGCCGGCCGCGCGCCTGACGCTGGCCACGCTCATCAGCGGCACCAACGCGCCGCTCTTGCTGCGCACGTAGATATCCTTGAGGTTGCCTTCATCCTGGCTGCCCGATCCGGCGCTTTGCAGAATCACCTGGTAACTGTTGCTGCTGGTGAAAATGGTCGATACCTGGCGCTCGCCGTAGGCGCTGTAAAGCGCGGTGCGGACATCGCCGATTTCCAGGCCGGCCTGGTTAGCGCGGTCGCGGTCGATATCCACCACCGCTTCCAGCCCTTTTAACTGCGAATCACTGGTCACGTCTCGAAAAATCGGCTCGACACGCATGCGTTCCTGCAGGCGCTCCGCCCAGACATTCAGCTCGTCGGCGCGCACGCTTTGCAGCACGTACTGGTACTGGCTTTTGCTGGAGCGTCCGCCCAGGCGCAGGTTTTGCACTGGCGTCAGGAAAATCGACAACCCCGGGATCTTGCCAATATCGCGCCGCATGCCTTCCAGCACCTTGTCCATCGATTCGCGCTCGCTGCGCGGCTTCAGGCCGATGAAGATGCGACCGGAATCGTTGCCGGTTACGCGCGAAGAGATGGTGGCCACATTCGGGTCATTCAGCATGACGGCGGATGCCGCCTGCACCAGGTCCACCATGACCGGATAAGAGGCATCCTGAGGCCCTTCCACCACGGCCGATATCTGACCAATATCCTCGCTGGGGAAAAAGCCCTTGGGCATGCTCTGGAACATCCACCCCGTCAGGGCGAATGTGGCTATGGCGACGGCCAGCGTGACGCGCCGATGCAACAGGCACCAGTCCAGCGCGCGGGCGTAGCCGTTGAGCACAGCCTGGAAACCCCGCTCGAATGTGCGAATGAGCCAGTTTTCTTTTTTGTGCCCGTCATGCTTGTCGTGGCGCAGATAGCGGCTGCACAGCATCGGCACCAACGTGAGCGACACCACCGCCGACACCAGCACTGCCAGCGACACCACCGCGGCAAACTCGTGGAACATCAGGCCGATCACGCCCGGCATGTAAAAAATGGGAATGAATACTGCCACCAGCGATATCGAAATCGAGACAATGGTAAACCCCACTTCGCGTGAACCTTTCAGGGCGGCGGCCAGCGGCTCCATGCCATCCTCGATATGGCGAACAATATTCTCCAGCATCACGATCGCGTCATCCACCACCAGGCCGACCGCGATCGTAATGCCGAGCAGGGAAATATTATTCAGGCTGTACCCTAGCGCGTGCATCAGTGCAAAACAGCCGATCAGCGAAATCGGCAGCGACAGCACCGGGATGATGGTCGCCGACAGGCGCTTGAGGAACAGGAAGATCACCATGATCACCAGGGCGATCGTCAGATACAGCGTCAGTTCTACATCATGGATCGCTTCCCGAATCGATGTCGAGCGGTCGTTCAGCACGCGGACATCTACCGAGGCCGGCATCTGGGACTTAAACTGCGGCAACCTGGCAATGACCTGATCGACCACCTGCACGGTGTTGGCGTTGGGCTGGCGCTGCACACCCAGGGTGATTGACGGCTCACCGTTGGCCCAGCTGCCGCTCTTGGCCGATTCGACGCTGTCTTCGACATCCGCCACATCCTTCAGGCGCATCGGCACGCCGTTGCGGCTGGCGATCACCAGGTTGGCGAAGGCCGCGGCGTTTGGCAGCTGGCGGTTGGCCTGCAGCGTCAGGCTCTGGCGCGGCCCGTCCAGCACCCCCACCGGCGTGTTGGCATTGGCGCTGCGGATCGCCGCGGCCAGCTCATCCATGGTCATGTTGCGCGCGGCCAGCTCGTCGGCGCGCGCATTGATGCGCACCGCGTAGCGGCGCTGGCCGAACACGCTGACCTGCGCCACGCCATCAATGGTTGACAATGAAGGCGAGATCAGGTTTTCCGCATAGTCGTTCAGTTCCGCCAGCGACATCGATGGCGAAGTCAGCACCACCAGCAGCACTGACTGGTCCGCGGGGTTGACCTTTCGGTACGCTGGCAGCGAAGTCATTTCATCCGGCAGGCTGCGTTGCGCGCGCAGCAACGCCGCCTGCACGTCCACGGCGGCCGCGTCGATGTCACGGTCGGAGTTAAATTCCAGGGTGATCGACGTGCTGCCGCGCGTATTGGTGGAACTGATCATCGACAGCCCGGCAATCGTCGAAAACTGCTTTTCCAGCGGCGTCGCCACCGAAGCCGCCATGATTTCCGGGCTGGCGCCGGGGAGCGACGCAGTGACGTTGATGATCGGCGTGTTATAGGTCGGCAGCGCCGCAATCGGCAGGCCGGCATAGGCGAACAGGCCGACTACGACGATCGCCAAGGATAGCAGCACGGTCATGACCGGGCGGCGGATGCAGAGTTCTGAAATATTCACGAAGGGCGTGCTGGTGATGAAAAGACGGCCGCGTCAGGCGGCATCCTTTCGAGGTCCATTGCCGCCAGGATTTGCGGCCGAATCGGCTTCCCGGACCTTGCTGCCCGGACGCAGGTTCTGCGTTCCTTCGACCACGACCCGCGCGCCGGCGTTCAATCCCTCCACCGCGGCCTCGCCGCGGGCGATCGTCAGCACTTCGACTTTCTGCGCCTTGACGGTGTTGTCCGACTGCACGACATAGACGAACTTGTCCACCGGGCCGGTCACCACCGCCTGCGCCGGCACCACCACCGCATTGGGCAGGGTACGTGCCACCAGCCGCACATTCACGTAGGTGCCGGGCCACATGCGCCGCTCCCGGTTGTCGAATTGCGCCTTCATGCGGATGGTGCCGGTCTGGGCATCGGCGGCATTGTCGATGAAATACAGCTTGCCATCGATTTCCTCGCCGCCGGCCAGTTGCGCCTGCACTGGCGCGCCGCCATCCGGGTAAGTGGCGCGGATATGCTGAAGTTCCCGTTCCGCCACCGAGAAAGCGACTGCGATCGGGTCGATCTCGACGATCGTGACCATGGGGTTGCCGCCAGGCTGCGCCAGGCTCCCCTGACGTACGCTGATGGCGCCGAGACGCCCGCCGATGCTGGCGGTAATACGGTTATGGCTCAACGCCACGCTGCTCGACGCGATGGCTGCCTGGTCGCCCTGTATGGTGCCACGCAAGGCGGCCACGCGGGCGGCGGCGGTATCGACCACGGCTTGCGAGACGAATTTCTTTTCCAGCAATTCACGGTTGCGCTTGAGCGCCGCCTCCGCCTCGACGAGGTCGGCGCGGTTTTTCGCCAGTTGTGCCCGGGCACTTTCAACGCCAGCGGTGTCGCTGCGCGCATCCAGTGTAAACAACAACTGCCCCGCCTTCACCTCCTGCCCTTCCCTGACATGCACCTCGCGCACAATGTTTTGCACCTGCGGCCGTACTTCCACGGTATTAAGCGCGGTGACGTAGCCATTGGCTTCGATGGTGACGGGGATCGATTTTTGCTGCGCCTGCATGCTTTTCACGATTTGCACGGGGTTGCGCGGCTTTTGCGCGGGCGGGGTCGATTTGCCTTGCCAAAAGAAATACCCGCCGATGGCTGCCGCGAGCACAACTGCGCCGACGAGAATCTGCTTGCGTTTTACATGCATACCAAAAAGGAATTAGGAACGAATCAACAAAGAGTCCGGGCAAAACGATAGTACCGGATGCACTGGATTAGTGCCAGCAAGTACATTTTATCGGCAGCCGGGCACATAAGCCGCAGCCCTTGCCTCGTCGAGGGGTGCCCGCCGGCAGGCAGGATAGAGGAACAATATGACAGGCAAAAGAAAAGCGAGCCTTGTCTGCGGCACTTGTGGGGATCGGCTGTGGCTGCTTCGTTCCCGACCTGACCAGATTCACCAAGCCACAATGCGCAGGGGCCCGCACTTCCAATTCTACCAGCAAAGTGCGAAGCGCACCGTATTAAAGTCCGAGCTCCTTCCATATTGCATCTACCCGCGCCCTGACAGCGGCATCCATGACGATGGGCTGCCCCCACTCGCGGCTGGTTTCGCCGGGCCACTTGTTGGTGGCGTCGATGCCCATCTTGCTGCCCAGCCCGCTGACCGGCGAAGCGAAATCCAGGTAATCGATCGGCGTCTGGTCGACCAGGGTGGTATCGCGCACCGGATCGACCCGGGTGGTGATCGCCCAGATGACTTCCTTCCAGTCGCGGATATTCACATCCTCGTCGACCACGACGATGAACTTGGTATACATGAACTGGCGCAGGAAGCTCCACACGCCGAACATGACGCGCTTGGCATGGCCTGGATAGGATTTCTTCATCTGCACCACCGCCATGCGGTAGCTGCAGCCTTCCGGCGGCAGATAGAAATCGGTAATTTCCGAAAACTGCTTCTGCAGCAGGGGCACGAACACTTCGTTCAACGCCACGCCCAGCACGGCCGGCTCGTCCGGCGGCTTACCTGTATACGTAGAGTGGTAAATGGGGTCGCGCCGCATGGTGATGCGGTCGATGGTAAACACCGGGAACCAGTCCTGCTCATTATAGTAACCAGTGTGGTCACCATAGGGCCCCTCCAGCGCATGCTCGTAACCGCTCGGATGCCCCGCATCCGGATAAATATGCCCTTCCAGTACGATCTCCGCCGATGCCGGCACCCGCAGCTCGCTGCCGATGGCCTTGACCAGTTCGGTGCGGCTGCCGCGCAGGAGGCCGGCGAACTGATATTCCGACAGGTTGTCCGGCACCGGCGTCACCGCGCCCAATATAGTGGCGGGGTCAGCACCCAGCGCCACTGCCACCGGATACGGCTTGCCCGGATTGGCAATAGCATGCTCGCGGAAATCCAGCGCGCCGCCGCGGTGCGCCAGCCAGCGCATGATGACCTTGTTGCGCCCCAGTACCTGCTGGCGATAGATGCCCAGGTTCTGGCGCTTCTTGTGCGGACCTTTCGTAATCACCAGGCCCCAGGTAATCAGGGGCGCGATGTCGCCCGGCCAGCAATGCTGGATCGGCAGCTCGGCCAGGTCGACCTGCGCGCCTTCGCGGACGATTTCCTGGCATGGCGCCGAGCGCTGCTCCTTCGGCGCCATGTCCCACAAGGCCTTGAGCAGTGCCCCCATCCCCAGCGCATCCCTGAACCCCTTGGGCGGCTCCGGCTCCTTCAGGCTGGCGAGTACCTGGCCGATGCGGCGCAATTCGCCGACATCTTCCGCCCCCATCCCCAGGGCGACGCGCCTCGGCGTGCCGAACAGGTTGGCCAGCACCGGCATGCTATGCCCGCTGGGATGCTCGAACAGCAGCGCCGGCCCCTCCTGGCGCAGCACGCGGTCGCACACCTCGGTCATTTCCAGGTGCGGCGAAACCGGGTGCGAAATGCGCTTCAACTCCCCGATTGTTTGCAATTTTGCAACAAAATCACGCAGATCCGTATATTTCATATTTTTTGACAATTTTTTCGGCTTCAAGCCCGACATTAAACAGCAATATCCAAGTTACTGTTTTAATTGAATTTTGTTGCAGTGCAGCGTAGTTTGTTATATTCTAAAGTTATGATTTTCGAATTTTATAGTATTGACCGGGCATAATCATGCCCCTAAAATTCGCCCAACTTGAAACGGAAGCGGCCTCCCACCAGAACAAGCGCTGCAGAACAGACCGATTCAATTCAAGGGGAACGGGACCCCACATGACATGCAGAGCACTGGCGAGATCGCCGGCTCTTCCCGAAAGCAGCTTGCCCCGGCCCGGCGACGTATGCATCGCCCTCCGGATCATAACAGGCAAGATCGATCGTCTGGCAGTTGCGCCCTGCGCTGGCAGACGTTGGTACTGATTGACGGCAAACACGGTAACGAGACTGGCCCTGGCCGGCGCGTGCACGTGCGTGCCTAACGATTCAGGAGAAGCAATGTTAGATCGTATCATTTCGGCGGCACGCAAACTGGGCCGCCCTCGTACAGAACAGGTCGCCGGCAGCCCGGCGGCTTCCGGCGGCGCATCCAGCGTCGTCGAACTCGCCCGCAATGCGCTCACCGTGGCCGGTGTCGCAGCCATCGTTGCACTGGCATTGTTGTTCGTCAAGCCGCACTTTACCGACCGCTTCAAGGCGCTTTCGCCTTTCGGCGCCGCCGCCGCGGTCGATGAAAAAGCGCCTGCCGAGACGCCCGTCGTGCCCGCTGCGACAGCAGCCATGGACATGCCCTCGCGTGCATTCGCCAAGCCCGGCAAGGCGGCGGTGGCAGTGCAGCCGGCAAGCATGCGCTTCAAGATGCGGCAGGTATCGCTGTCCGAAGAACAGGCTGCCGTATCGCAGTTTATTTCACGCCGCTATCGCGTCGCGCACGGCGCCACGCAAATGATGGTGGCGGAAGCCTACAAGAATGCCGAGCAGCTGGAACTCGATCCCCTGCTGATTCTTGCCGTGGTCGCCATCGAATCGCGCTTCAACCCCTTTGCCGAAAGTGCCGTCGGCGCACAAGGACTGATGCAGGTGATGTCGAAGGTCCACAGTGACAAGTTCCGGGAACACGGCGGCGTGCATGCAGCGCTCGATCCCGCCGCCAACATGCGCGTCGGCTCGAAAATCCTCAAGGAATACGTCGACCGCGGCGGTTCAGTCGAAGCCGGCCTGAAGCGTTATGTGGGCGCCGCCGCACTCTCCAGCGATTTCGGCTATGGCGCCAAGGTGCTGGCGGAATATCGCCGGCTGCAGGAAGCTGCCGGCCGGGAGCCCGCCGAAGCGTCCGATGTGGCCAGCGCCGACAAATCGCCACGGCCTGCTGCTAGCCCGGCCCAGCCGCTGGCACCGGCGGTCGACGCCGGCAAGGCCGCGGCCCTCGCGCCGCAGGCAGCGAGACCGGCGGCAGAAAACGCCAGCCTGACCTCCCTGTAATTCATCCCACCGGCGCGCGCCGGTTTTTTTTATTGCGCCGGCTTGCGGCGCTGGAAATAGGTACGCAGGCGCGTCACCGCTTCCTGCAGGTTTTCCATTGTCGTCGCGTAGGAAATGCGCACATGCCGGCCTGCGGCATGACTGCCGAAATCCCTTCCCGGCACCATCGCGATGCCGGTTTCCCGCAAAATATCCATCGCCAGGCGGTCGGCATCCGGGTCCAGCCTGCTGCAATCCGCATAGACATAGAAAGCGCCGTCCGGGGTAACGGGCACGTCAAAACCCAGTTCCCGCAAGGCCGGCACGATGAAATCACGGCGGCGGCGGAATTCCGCCTTGCGCTCTTCGAACAGCGCCAGCGATTCCGGCTCGAAGCAGGCCAGCCCCGCATGCTGCGAAATGGCAGACGCGCAAATGAACAGGTTCTGTGCCAGCTTTTCGAACTGCGGCACCAGCGCCGACGGCGCCACCAGCCAGCCCAGGCGCCAGCCCGTCATGTGGAAATACTTGGAAAAACTGTTGATGACGACAATATCCTCGCCCAGCGACAAGGCTGAAAACGGCGCACTGTCATAACTCAGGCCCTGGTAAATCTCGTCGACAATGGTGAAGCCGCCCCGCTCCCTGACGCTGGCGACGATGCGGCGCAACTCGTCCGGCGCGATCGATGCGCCCGTGGGGTTGGAAGGCGATGCCAGCAGGACGCCGCGCGTGGCCGCACGCCAGTTGTCGCGCACCATGGCGTCGCTCAGCTGGTAGCGCTCGGCCGGCCCGCTGGGAACCATTCTGGCCTGTCCCTCGAATGCCGCGACGAAATGACGGTTGCAGGGATAGGAAGGGTCGGGCATCAGCACTTCCGCGCCCGGTTCGACCAGCGCAGCACAAGCCAGCAGCAAGGCGCCGGAAGCGCCCGCGGTGACGATGATGCGTTCCGCCGGCACATCCAGCCCGTACATATGCCGATAATGGCCGGAAATGGCTTCGCGCAACGCCGGCAATCCCAGCGCCGGCGTATATTGCGTGACGCCTGCCGCCAGCGCGCGGCCGGCCGCTTCCACCACCCGCGGCGCCGCAGTGAAATCCGGTTCGCCGATGCCCATCTGGATGATGGAACGCCCCTCGCGCTCGAGTGCGGCGGACAGCTTGGCCAGTTCCATGGCATGGAAGGGCGCGATATTCCCGAGACGGGAAGCAAGAGACGGCAGTTTCATGTTGTGCAGCCCGGGCGGGCAGGAGCAATGCGCAGAAAAACCTGTGGCGGCTCAGTCCCGGCGCGCCGCGCGGACTTCCGCCTCGCGTGCCTGAGCGGCAAACTTATCCAGCACGCCATTCACATACTTGTGGCCATCGATGCCGCCGAAGGACTTGGCCAGCTCGACCGCTTCGTTGATGACGACCTTGTACGGAATTTCCAGGTGGTGGCGCAATTCATAGGCGCCGATCAGCAGCACCGCGTGCTCGATCGGCGACAGTTCGGCAACGGGCCGGTCGATCAGCGGGCTGATGCCTTCGCGCAGCACCGCGGCATCGCGGATCGCGCCATGCAGCAAGGCGTCGAAATGGGCTGCATCGGCCTTGTCGAAACCGTGCGCTTCGCGGATGTGGGCATCGATGGCGCCGGCATCCTCGCCATTGAGCAGCCACTGGTACAGGCCCTGCAAGGCGAACTCGCGCGCCCGGTGGCGCGGCGTGCGGTTCTTGTTAGGATTGGCGTGAATTTCTTTTTGCGTCATTTCAGTCTTCTTCAACGGCTTCTGCCAGGTCTTCCAGGGCGATCGCCAGGTTGGCCATCTCGACGGCGACGCGCGCGGCATCCGTGCCCTTTTCGGTCGCGCGCGCCTCGGCCTGTTCGTCGGTTTCGGTGGTCAGCACGGCATTGGCGACCGGGATGCCGAAATCCAGCCCGACGCGGGTAATGCCGGCGCCGGATTCGTTCGAGACCAGTTCGAAGTGGTAGGTTTCACCGCGAATGACCGCGCCGATTGCAATCAGTGCGTCGAACTGCCGGGTTTCGGCGAGCTTTTGCAAGGCCAGCGGGATTTCCAGCGCACCCGGCACGCTCACATGCAGGATATCCTCGTCGGCCACGCCGAGGCGCTGCAGTTCAGCGAGGCAGGCGGTAAGCAAGCCATTGCAGACGCTTTCGTTGAAGCGCGCCTGGGCAATACCGATGCGCAAGCCCTCACCTTCCAGATTCGATTCGTAGCTTCCCACGGCCATGGCTATTCCTTTATTGTCAATTGCATGCAAACCCCGGCAGGCAGTCGTTCAGGGACTTTCCTGAAAACCTACCACCTCCAGGTCGAAACCTGTCATCGACGGCATTTTGCGCGGCTTCGACAGCAGGCGCATCTTGCCGACATTTAAATCCCTGAGGATCTGCGCGCCGATGCCATAGGTGCGCAAATCCATGCTGGAGGCGCGTGCCTGCGGCCGGCGATCCGGCGTTTTCAGGGCGGAAAACTGCGAAAACAGCTGTTCGGCGGTTTCCTCGCAATTCAGCAGGACCATGACGCCCTGCTCGCTTGCCTGGATGGCGGTCAGCGCTGCCTGAACAGTCCAGGCATGAGTGGTGGCCTCGGTGTCGAGCAGATCCAGGATCGATACCGGCTGGTGCACGCGCACCAGCGTCTCGAGATCCGGAGCAATTTTTCCGTGCATAAGCGCCAGGTGGGCGCAGCCGCTGGGCTTGTCGCGGAACAGCACGGCTTCGAAATTGCCGTACGGCGTCTTCATCGGACGCTGGTCGAGACGCTCGATGATGCTTTCGTGCTGGCTGCGGTAATGGATCAGGTCGGCGATCGTGCCGATCTTCAGTCCGTGCTGGTTGGCGAATTCGATCAGGTCCGGCAGGCGTGCCATGGTGCCGTCGTCCTTCATGATTTCGCAAATCACCGCCGCCGGTTCCAGCCCGGCCAGTGCTGCCAGATCGCAGCCTGCCTCGGTGTGGCCGGCACGCATCAGCACCCCGCCCTTCTGCGCCATCAGCGGAAAGATATGGCCTGGCTGCACCAGGTCGCTGGACTTGGCATCCCGCGCCACTGCCACCTGGATCGTGCGTGCGCGGTCAGCCGCCGAAATCCCGGTGGTCACGCCCTCGGCCGCCTCGATGGACATGGTGAAATTTGTGCCGTAGGAAGTACCGTTACGCGAGGTCATCAACGGCAGGTTCAGCTGCGCGCAGCGCTCTTCGCTCAGGGTGAGGCATACCAGGCCGCGCGCAAAGCGGACCATGAAGTTGATGGCTTCCGGGGTGACGAATTCGGCGGCGAGCACGATGTCGCCTTCGTTTTCACGATCTTCTTCGTCCACCAGAATGACCATGCGCCCGGCGCGCATTTCGGCGACGATTTCCTGTGTTGTTGCCAATGACATAATTGTTCCTGAGAGTAGACCGCTATTTTAATGGATTTGCTCCTACTCCTGCGGCACTGGCTTTTGCCGTAGCGAAATCCTGGTGCGACAGCATGCGCTCAACATAGCGCGCGATCAGGTCCACTTCGAGATTCACCCGGGCGCCTGGACGCAAATGCCTGAGCGTGGTCGCTTCGACGGTGTGCGCAATCAGGTTGATCGAGAATTCGCATCCTCCGGGCAGGTCGGCGACACGGTTGACCGTCAGCGACACGCCGTTGACCACGATCGAACCCTTGAATGCCAGGTATTTGCCCAGTGCTATCGGCGCCTCGATCACCAGTTCGTGCGATTCCCCCACCGGTTCGAAACGCCGCACCGTGCCCAGGCCGTCGACGTGGCCGGAGACGAGGTGGCCGCCCAGACGCTCGGCAAGCGTCAGCGCCTTTTCCAAATTAACTTCGCCCGGCGCATCCAGGCCGACCGTGCAATTGAGGCTTTCGCGCGAGACCTCGACTTCGAAGCTGGCTGCGGTCTTCGCGACCACCGTCATGCAGGCACCGTTGACCGCAATCGAGTCGCCCAGCGCGACATCGTCCAGCGGCAAGCCGCCCGCATCGATGTGCAGACGCACGCCTGCATCCGGCCCGGCGCCCAGCGGCGCAATGGTAGTGATGGTGCCGATTGCGGCAACGATTCCAGTAAACATGGCAAGATGAAAATTTAGTTGGAAAACTCAGCGGAAACGGGCAAGGATACGCAAATCTGCGCCGATCTGCCGGACCTCGTGATAGGCCAGCGATTGCCGCTCGTCGAGCGACGCCGGCGCCGGCAGGTCGAACATGCCCATGGCATCGCCCAGCAGGCTCGGCGCCAGGTACAGCAGCAGTTCGTCGACGCAGCCTGCCGCAATCAGTGCGCCGTTCAGGCGCGCCCCGGCCTCCACGTGCAGTTCGTTGATCTGGCGGCGGCCAAGTTCCTGCAACAGCGCCGGCAGGTCGACCTTGCCTTGACCATCTGGCAGCAGGAGGATTTCTGCACCGCGCGCTCGCAGGCGCGCTTCCTTTTCCGCATCGGATACGGCGGTGACGATCCAGGCGCCGCCACCTTCCAGCACGCGCGCCTCCGGGCTGATCTGCAAGCGGCTGTCGATCACGATGCGGCGCGGCTGGCGCGGCGTATCGATGCCGCGCACCGTCAGTTGCGGATCGTCGTGCAGCACCGTGCCGATGCCGGTGAGGATGGCGCAGGCGCGCGCGCGCCACCAGTGGCCGTCCTGGCGCGCCTCGGCGCCGGTGATCCACTGGCTGCGGCCGTCGTGCAGCGCTGTCCTGCCGTCGAGGCTGGCGGCCGCCTTCATGCGCACCCAGGGACGGCCGCGCTGCATGCGCGAGAAAAAGCCGATGTTCATTTCGCGCGCCGCGTCTGCCAGCGTGCCACAGGCGGTGGCGATGCCGGCAGCCTGGAGCCGGGCCATGCCACGCCCCGCCACCAGCGGATTGGGGTCGGCGATCGCCGCCACCACGCGCGCCACGCCGGCCGCCACCAGGGCATCCGCGCAGGGCGGCGTGCGGCCGTGATGGCTACAGGGTTCCAGCGTCACATAGGCGGTGGCGCCATGCAAGTCGTTGCCGCGCGCGGCGGCGTCACGCATAGCCTGGACCTCGGCATGCGCCTGGCCGGTCGGCTGCGTGAAGCCGGCGCCAAGCAGCGCGCCATCGCGCGCGAGGATGCATCCTACTCGCGGATTGGGAGTCGTGTCGAACATGCCTTGGGCCGCCCATTCCAGGGCGAGGCGCATGCCGTCTTCGTCGCTTTCGATACTCACGGGGCCATCCGGGTCGTTGTTCTGGAAGCCGCCAGGCGGCGCTGCCGCGCCATGCTCCGGCGCCCGCTACGCGTCAGTTTGCGGTGCCAGTGCAGGTTCTGTCCTGCGCGGGATTGCAGGTGCGCGCGCGGCCGGAAAAATTCAGCTTGATGCGGCGAATTTCTCCACCAAGGAAAAATGAAATCGTTCCCAGTTGCGGCGTCTGGCCGCTGGCATTGGTGCGCGTGCGCCCGCTGCCATTATATGCAAGATACAGCGGTGCGGCGTCGGTCATCACGGAATTCATCGAGATCCCGTGGGCGAGCGGGCCGTGGCGATGGACCACCGTTTCGCCGGCATCGGCCCGCTGGTTGCCATTGCCATCCACCAGCACGACCCAGCCCTGGGCCCAATCGGCGCCGTCGGCCGGCACCAGGTCGACCCGATCGCCGCGCCGGATCGCTTCCGCGCGGGTGGTATGGATGGCGCCGCTGAAGGCATTGACGGCCACGCTCAGGCGCTGCTTGCGGATCAGGTCCTGAAAGCCGGGCACCGCGAGCGTCGCCAGGATGGCAATCACGGCCAGCACTGCCATCAACTCCACCAGCGAAAAGGCTTTGGCCAGCCCGATGCGGCGCCTGCGGGAAAAAGATAAGCGGGAATGCATCGCCCCTCCCCTACCAGCATTCCGGCGCAGCCGGCGACCTGGCCCCGCTGCTGGACAGCGACAGCAAGCCGCACTGCGGGTCACGATGCTGCGCATTCACCTGGGCAGTGCCGGCAACCGCGGTCAGCTGCACACATTCCTGCAGAGTGCTACCGGCACAGGGCACGGCACTGATCTCATAGGCGCTGGCCGGCGCCGAACTGCCAGAATGCCACTTGAAGCGCCGTTCATCCGGATCGACCGACGCCGAGGAAAACGCAATGTAACGGCCATGCGCCAGATAGTAGCGTTCCTGTTGCTGCATCAGTTGCAGCAAGGCGCCACTGCCTTCGGCGCGTTTGCTCTTGAGAATGGCATGGCGGTAGGATGGGTAAGCCAGGCCGGCCAGGATGGCAACGATCGCCAAGGTGACCATGAGTTCCAGCAGCGTGAAGCCGCTTCGATGCAATGCCTGCATGCGATTCTCCTAGGGGGACAATACGGCAGCGCGCAATTCCTGCCAGTTCAGTATTTCGCGCCAGGACAGCCGCATCGCTGCCAGCGCGGTTTCGACCAGGCCGCCGTCCGCGTCACCGCGCCCGACTGCCAGCTCACCCATGCTGCCGCCGCTGCCGGCCTGGATGACCACGGACTTGCGCGTCACCGAGGCCCTGCCCAATGCATTGCTGCCGGCGTTCGCCGATGCCACCTGCAGCGTCAACGGCGGCGCCAGCATGCCGATGTGCGACAGCAAGCCTGTGGCATCGCGCGTCACCGGCATGCCGCTCAGCGCATCGACCACATAGCTGCGGCCGCCGCCCTGTGCACAGGGTGGCGGACATGGCATGAGGGTGTTGAACAACAGGCGCCCCGCCTCCGTCACGGGACTGCTGACACTGCGCTCGCCGGAACTGCGGGAATCGTGGAAATCGAAATACCAGCCACGCATGCGGCCTGTTCCATCGCCGTACATGAAAGCGTCGCCGGAAAAGTTGAGCAAGCCGCCCGCCCCCGGCGACAGAGTTCTTTGCGCCAGTTCGCTGCGCCCGGCAACTGCATGCCCCGGGCGCGTGCTGTCGTAAATCGCATAGAACGACTGGGTGGCATATCCGCCAGGCTGGAGATCCGCGGCCTCGACGAATTTCCCGGTACCGAACAGGATCACGTAACCGCCGCCGGGCGCATGTACCACGCGCGGTTGCACCGTCACCGGCTGACGTCGCCCCAGGTCGTCCCGTGCCGTGTAAAGCGGCAGCATCGTGCGATTTTCACGCGCCCAGGGCATGTCACTGGTAAAATCAAAACGCCACAGGTTGCCCTGCAAATCGGCAGCATAGGCATAGCGCACCGCGTCCTCATGGTCACGCACCAGCGCCGGCGCGCTCAAGCCATTCGGCAAGGCCGCATCCTGCACCGGCTTGCTGAACTTGAAATAGTTGACACCCAGCTGCCATCGGTCGTTGGGCGCCTTGTCGAGGGCAAGCAGGAACAGGACCGCCGGCGCCTGCGCATTGAAACGACCATCGTCGACATAGTTGTTGAGTCCGGCGGCAACCACGACGAAATGCCGGAACACCGGCGCCCCCTGCTGCATGCCGATGCGGAACATGGCAATTTGCGGCATGCCCATGACATTGCCGAGATCGGCATCGTCGGCGTCGGTAAATTCCCACAATGCGCCCAGCCCTGAAGCAAAGTATGCCGGGTCGGTCACATCCAGCGCCACCACGGCCTGCGCTCCGCCACCCAGGCCCGCCGCCAGCACGGTTTTCCATTGCCCGCGTACGTGCGCCTCGGCCACGGCAATCATGCCGTCGGCGTAGGGACGGTGCGCATAACCCGGCCCGGCAAGCTGATTCAGATCGGGCAGCAGGACGTCCGGCACATAGGCGAACAGCTCTTCGCCGCTGCCGGCGTCGAATGCGTGCAGCATGCCGTCGTTGGCGCCAACGTAGACCGCTGCCGGCCTGCTCATCCATGTTTGCCGGAATTGACGGTAAGTGCTTCCCTGGATATGCGCCGCCGGCGCGCCGACATGCACGACATTGCTGTTGACGATATCGCCCAACACCCGCGTACGCGCACGGAATATGCCCTGCGGCTGTCCCTGTTCATCGACGCGATCGCCGCGCAGGTAAGCGACGCGACGCGCGCCGAGCCCGTCGGCGGCGCCGCTCACGGGCGACCGGTCCAGCCACTGCTGCTGCACGGGAGACAGGTCGTTCCACCTGAACTCGACCACTCCGGCCGCATGGCCGCGGCTGACGTCCGCCGTGTAAATGCGCCGCCGCTGCGCCGGCGGCAAAGGCGCGCTGCCGTTCTCCCCGGTCAGGATGGCGCCCGCGTCCCAGTCTGCCAGAGCGGCCGCGGCGACACCGCCGCCATTTCCGGCGCTTAGCTGCCGTTTTACCAGCGAGCCGACCCAGCCGGCCGCGTCGTATCCGGCACGGTAATGGCTGGCGGACCCACCCTGCATCGCGGCGTTGTCCAGGGCGCCACCGCCCATGCCACCGGACATGCCGGGCAAAGGGCTGGCGGCAATCGCCACCGGCGGCACCTGGGCACGTGCTGCGGGCAATTGCAGCAGCAGGAACGCCAACACCGCGACGAGCCGGCACAGGCTTTGCGCCGGGTCCGCCGATTTTCGTGTTTGCAGCAGCTTCATCATTCGTCCTCCTTGCGGTAGAAGGATTGCAAGGCAACCTGCGTTGTCGGCCGCATCCCGAAGCCGACTGCCGTGATGCGATAGAAATAGCTGATCCGCTCCGCCGATTCGCCCGGACGGGTGTAGGAAAAAAGCTCGATGGTGTAGCGCGGCAGCCGCGTGGGCAGCGTGCCGCCGGCGACCTGCAGGCGGCGCCCGGTAAACGTGCCGTAGGCGACGGATTGCGTGGCCGCGGGATTGTCGCTGAACTCCGCCGTCTGCCATGCTGCGGCCGTAGGCACATGGCGGCAGAGCCCGAGGTGGATATTGCCGGCGCCGCTGTTGCAGGCCGCATCGCCAGCGGCGGGGAAGCCTTGCGCGCTGTAACGTGAAAATATGTGGCTGCGCGAACGCGCGACATCGGGCGACGCCTCGATATCCAGCTCGGCATCGCGCAGCGCCGCTTCCGCTGTCTGGAAGGCAACCTCCCGGTCGCGATCGAATCCCGCCGTTTTCAGGCTCTGCAATGCCGCCTGCCCTGCCGCCAGGCCCAACATGAGCACCAGCATCAGCATGATGAGCGTCACGACCATCGCGCCGCGCTCACGACCGCGCGTCTTGCGGATACATTTTTTCGTGTCCAGCGCATTCATGATCCGCTCCGGGCGCTCTGGTTACGCAACTGGATGGTGGCAACATGCACCTTGCGCAAGCGGTTGCGGCTCCCAAGCGGCAGGCCCGCTTCACGGATGCGCGTGCCGCTGTCGCTTGCCCCTTGCGTATTGCCGTAGTCGACGCCAAACAGGTCGTAGACCTGGTCCAGCGCATCCGCGCGCACGGCATGCTGGCCGCGCGTCAGCAGCGCCACCTTGATCGCTACGATTTTTTTCCAGTGCGTGCGCCTGTTCTGTTCGGCGGCGATTGCCGCCGGGCCGGCTGCCGCAAGCACGAGGCTGGCATCCATATGATCCACCTCGCTGGCACGGTAAAAGCCGTTGACCAGGCCATCGTCATCGCTGTCGATACCGTACAGGACCTGGAACGATTCGACGCCGCGGGCAATGGCCACGGCAGACCAGCTGCTGGCTCCCTTGTACTTGCAGCGCAGTTCGGGCTCGCCGGTCGCATCTTCGGCAACGAAAAATATGCTCCAGCCGCGCGCCGCGTCGCTTCCTGCCGCAACGCGCACAGGCACGCCGAATCCGGCGCAATTGAGCATGCTGCCGTCGCCGCGCGCGCCATTGCCGCTGCCGTGGAACTGCAATGCCAGCACATCGCTGCCGTTGACTGCGCGCGCCACCGGCGAATCGAGCGCGTCGGTAGTGCTGCGCAGGCTTTTCGCATCGAGCCCATCGACCGCCGCCGGCGCGTCGGCGACGCTCAGCGCCGCCCCATCGAGGCTGCCCCATTCTTCATAGCCGGCCTGGTGGATTGCGCGGGCGATGATTTCAAGCGCATGCCGCGCGCTTTCCTGGATCTGCACGGCATCGTCATTGGCGGTATAGGCAGATTTGCTGGCCATCAGCAAGGCGATGGCAGCCATGACCACGAACATGCCCAATGTGATTGACACCATCAGCTCGACAAGCGTCATGCCGGACTGTCCGGCAAGGACCCGCGTCGATAATTTCTTCATGCGCGTCGCAGGCATGTCGGCCTCGCATCAGGATGCCACCTGCAGCAGCAGCTGCGGCCCGGCAGTATTCTGGTTATTGGCGCCCTGATCGTCGGCGGGGTCACGCCATCCGAGTTTCACCACCACCGGCGCAGTGCCGCCGGCAGTATTGCAATTCCAGCCCGCCTTGCCGGTTGCGGCATCCCAAGGCGCCGCATCCCGGCAAATCAGGATACGTCCCTGGGGAAGCGCCTGCTGCAGGCGCAGTTTCAGTTCGTAGGCGGAAAATTCGGCAAGTTCGCCGGGATCACAATTGCTGCCGCCGTGACATTGCCGCGCTGGCAACGTTACGGCATCGCCATTGCTGAAATCGAGCGCAAGCCAGGGATTGGCGCCCGCTGCCGGAAAAGTGCGGACTTGGTCGGCTGCTTCACTGGCGAGCTGCAACCCAAGCTGGTGAAAGGCAGCCTGCCGCGTCGAACGCAGTGCCACGAGTTGCATGTGGGCTGCACCAAGCACGCCCACAGACAACAGCAAGAGGGAAACCAGTACATCGACAAGGGAAAATCCCGCAATCGAACGCATGCGCATGTGCTGCATCTTGTTCTCTCCCTGAACGGATTGCATTTCGAATGAGCAGAACATTACCGGGAGATGTTAGGCAGTTTCCTCCCATATTCATGGGAGAAAAGGGACAACCCGCAGTTTGTTTGACGGCACTTAAACACGTTTCTCTGCAAGCAAGCATCCGTTGCAAATGGACGTCAATGCCTCTTTAGAATCGCGGGGTAATTGGCAGAGAAGGATAAAATCCTCCATTGTTTATCTAATTCAATGAGTCTAATCAGGAAAGATTGCATTGCCTCATGCCGGAAACCGCACCTCATCCTGCGCCCCACTTGCCTTCTGTACCCGCGACCGATTTGTCTTTTAAAGGAAAAATCCAGGTCACCCAAAAAGGCTCCGTCTGGGTTTTCCTGAGCATCATCTTTGCCATGGCTGCAGGCTCGATGCCTGGAATTTTGCTAGCGATCTCCGCCTTCGAAGCGGAAACCTGGAAGGCGCTTATCGCTGTCGCCGGCATCTGCCTTGGATTCATCGGCATGTTTGCCGGACCGGTCGCATGGTGGATGGTAGAGGATCGCTGGCGAAAACGAACTGGCAGGCAACTGTTTCAGGAAAAAACCCTGGTCATCATCGATGCGCAGGGCATGCATGTGGAGGGATTGGGGCACTCCACGTGGGATGAAGTATTGAGTTACGAAGGCATCCCGGACAGCGAATCGGCGCTGGTAGTCTATACCAGGCGATACGGCGGCCTGATGCTGGATGCACTGGTCGAAGACTTGCGCGCCGTACTCGACCATTACCTGGACCGGGCGCAGCACGCGCAGATTGACGGTGCGGGAGAGCCTGGCACGACATTTCGTTTCAGGGCACTGGTATTTCACTACCCGACTTTTCTGGCCTGGATTACTGCAGGCTATCTCATGGCGATCTTGATGATTGGCGTCATCATCAGCGAGAGCGAGGTCGGATTCCTGAAAACAAGTGTCGCACTCTTTATTGTGCCGCCCATGGTTGCCTGGCTCACATGGACCATCCCTTTCTGGCAAATGTCCGCTTTCAGCGCCGGCAGGATGGCAGCGTTTTCACTGACCGGAACCACATTGACCCGCAGCGACAGCAAGTGGGCAATCGACGTGCGTGCGACTCCGGCGCAGTGCATCCACGCGCGCGGCATCGGATATGCCCTCGAGTTCATCAGCTTCGCCCCAAAGAAGGGCCGCCGTCTCGACTTGGTCATGGAAGATCGGAATATGGAAACGCTGGTCCGTCTACTGGAAGCCCGCAACGGATTCGATTTCAGCTCGCGATAATTCCCGGACGTTTCCTGCAATACAGCTTGCTGCGGTTTTCAAGTCGCACCAAGTAGCGAATTTCCTTTGCTGCGCCATACGATACGCCTTCTGCACAAGCAAAATTCGGCACAACTCCTCCCACAAAGCATGGCTGAAAATCCTGCCGACAACACTGCTGTTGTAGCGCGCGCACACATCCGACAGTCTCTTGCACGATCAGCTTGAGTATTGAATCTCGGGTTCTAAACTTAATCTTGTCGCGGCAAGGTCCACATGCTCATGAAGGAGAAACGAGGACGTTACGGAAGGTGAAAGCAGCGCGCGCTGCCTGATTGTTTTTGCTCTTTAATGCTAAAGGCATCCACATGAAAACTCCACTACTTACTCTCGCCGTTTTCGGCGCATTCGCAGCAAGTGCCCAGGCGCAAACCAGTGTAACGATTGGCGGCGTGCTTCAGGCCAATGTGAAGAACTACAAGGTTAGCAACGTTACGGCACCGGGCCGCATAGCCAACAATGAATTGCGCGTCGACGATGACTATACATCGCGTTTCTGGTTGAGCGGCACTGAAGATCTGGGAGGCGGCCTGGCGGCCTTGTTCTATGTAGAAAACCGTTTCAACACCGACGTGCAAGCCCCGAACAACGCGACCGGCAATGGTCTTGCCAACGGCGATACTTACGTCGGCCTCAAAGGCAGCTGGGGGCAGATCACTGCCGGCAAGCATTCATGGATGGCCACTCAGGGCCTGACGACAGAATATGTGTCTGCTTCCGGCAACTTGATGGCCATACCGACCAGCATGCTTGCCACGTACTCCGTCCTCGATCAGGCGGCCGGCTATCTGGATATCACGCGTCGCACCAATTCGATTACCTACCGTACGCCCAACGTTGCCGGTTTCAGCGGCATCGTTGGCGTTTCCACAGCCAGCGCCGGCAATGAAGGCACGATAAACGGGCGAAGCGACTACAACGATGGCCGTGAATACTTCCTGCAGGGCGCCTACGCCAATGGTCCGCTTGCGCTGGCACTGGCTTACCGTGACTTCACTGCGGAAGGAGGCGGCGCGTTCGTCACGATCGCCGGGGCAACCACCTTTGTTCCGGGCACGGATGACAAGCAGTTGCGCTTCACTGGCTCCTACAAGTTCGGCAATCTCAAGGCAGGTCTGATGGTCGACCGCGCCAGGCGCGAAGCGGCGGGCGGCGGCGAGTCGTCCCGTACGGCCTGGTCGATCCCGCTCAGCTATACGATCGGCAACGGCACCATCCTAGGGAGCTTTACCAAGGCCGGCGACCTCTCGGTCGGCCATGCGGGTCTTGCGGCCAACAGCGGCAATGACAGCGGAGCGAAGATGTACACGGTGGGATACGACTATGCATTGTCCAAGCGCACCAATATCGGCGTGTACTACAGTCGCCTGGACAACGATGCCAACGGCATCTATCAACCCTTTAATGCAGGCACGTCCTTCACGGGGTCGAGCCTGCTTGCCGGCGAAACCGCGTCGACGATTGCGGTTGGGGTGAAGCACACGTTCTAGGCGGGCGCGCCGGGATGCGCCAAGGGACTTTCTGTCGCGGCAAAGCAAAAAGCCCCTAACTCTTCTGAGCTAGGGGCTTTTCTGGGTAATAAGCCTGACGATGACCTACTTTCACACTGGTTGCAGCACTATCATCGGCGCGAAGTCGTTTCACGGTCCTGTTCGGGATGGGAAGGGGTGGTACCAACTTGCTATGGTCATCAGGCATAACTTGTAATGTTGCCTGCTGGTGCCGCTGCTCTGGCAAGCGCAAACAACCCAATCTGGAATCGGTAATAGTAGTGATGGTGGGGTACACCATCATGGGTGGTGATTGCCATTCAACTGGCTTCACACTGACTCGTTCCATAACCGATCAAGGTTATAGGGACAAGCCGCACGGGCAATTAGTACTCGTTAGCTTAACGCATTACTGCGCTTCCACACCGAGCCTATCAACGTCCTGGTCTCGAACGACCCTTTAGGGGAGTTAAACTCCCGGGAAGTCTCATCTTAAGGCGAGTTTCCCGCTTAGATGCTTTCAGCGGTTATCTCTTCCGAACTTAGCTACCCGGCAATGCCACTGGCGTGACAACCGGTACACCAGAGGTTCGTCCACTCCGGTCCTCTCGTACTAGGAGCAGCCCCCTTCAAACTTCCAACGCCCACGGCAGATAGGGACCAAACTGTCTCACGACGTTTTAAACCCAGCTCACGTACCACTTTAAATGGCGAACAGCCATACCCTTGGGACCGGCTACAGCCCCAGGATGTGATGAGCCGACATCGAGGTGCCAAACTCCCCCGTCGATATGAACTCTTGGGAGGAATCAGCCTGTTATCCCCAGAGTACCTTTTATCCGTTGAGCGATGGCCCTTCCATACAGAACCACCGGATCACTATGTCCTACTTTCGTACCTGCTCGACTTGTCAGTCTCGCAGTTAAGCACGCTTATGCCATTGCACTATTAGCACGATGTCCGACCGTACCTAGCGTACCTTCGAACTCCTCCGTTACACTTTGGGAGGAGACCGCCCCAGTCAAACTGCCTACCATGCACTGTCCCCGACCCGGATAACGGGCCAAGGTTAGAACCGCAAACAAACCAGGGTGGTATTTCAAGGTTGGCTCCACGGCAACTGGCGTCACCGCTTCAAAGCCTCCCACCTATCCTACACAGATTGGTTCACAGTCCAATGCAAAGCTACAGTAAAGGTTCATGGGGTCTTTCCGTCTAGCCGCGGGTAGATTGCATCATCACAAACATTTCAACTTCGCTGAGTCTCGGGAGGAGACAGTGTGGCCATCGTTACGCCATTCGTGCAGGTCGGAACTTACCCGACAAGGAATTTCGCTACCTTAGGACCGTTATAGTTACGGCCGCCGTTTACTGGGACTTCAATCAAGAGCTTGCACCCCATCATTTAATCTTCCAGCACCGGGCAGGCGTCACACCCTATACGTCCACTTTCGTGTTTGCAGAGTGCTGTGTTTTTATTAAACAGTCGCAGCCACCATTTTATTGCAACCCTTTCACCCTTCTGGCGCAGGCCAGTCAAGCTACAAGGGCGTACCTTATCCCGAAGTTACGGTACCAATTTGCCGAGTTCCTTCTCCCGAGTTCTCTCAAGCGCCTTAGAATACTCATCTCGCCCACCTGTGTCGGTTTGCGGTACGGTCATCGTTAGACTGAAGCTTAGAGGCTTTTCTTGGAACCACTTCCGATTGCTTCGCGGCACAAGGCCACTCGTCCCAACCCCTTGAATTACGCGCCCGGATTTGCCTAAGCGCCTTCTTTGAGTCAGAAACCGACTATTCCAACAGTCGGACAACCTTCCGCGATCCGTCCCCCCATCGCATCTAACGACGGTGCAGGAATATTAACCTGCTTCCCATCAGCTACGCATCTCTGCCTCGCCTTAGGGGCCGACTCACCCTGCTCCGATGAACGTTGAACAGGAAACCTTGGGCTTACGGCGTGGGGGCTTTTCACCCCCATTATCGCTACTCATGTCAGCATTCGCACTTCTGATACCTCCAGCATCCTTTACAAGACACCTTCGCAGGCTTACAGAACGCTCTCCTACCATATGCTTACGCATATCCGCAGCTTCGGTGACTGGCTTAGCCCCGTTACATCTTCCGCGCAGGACGACTCGATCAGTGAGCTATTACGCTTTCTTTAAAGGATGGCTGCTTCTAAGCCAACCTCCTGACTGTTTTAGCCTTCCCACTTCGTTTTCCACTTAGCCAATCTTTGGGACCTTAGCTGGCGGTCTGGGTTGTTTCCCTCTTGACGCCGGACGTTAGCACCCGACGTCTGTCTCCCAAGCTCGCACTCATCGGTATTCGGAGTTTGCAATGGTTTGGTAAGTCGCGATGACCCCCTAGCCATAACAGTGCTCTACCCCCGATGGTGATACTTGAGGCACTACCTAAATAGTTTTCGGAGAGAACCAGCTATTTCCAAGTTTGTTTAGCCTTTCACCCCTACCCACAGCTCATCCCCTAATTTTTCAACATTAGTGGGTTCGGTCCTCCAGTGCGTGTTACCGCACCTTCAACCTGGCCATGGGTAGATCACTTGGTTTCGGGTCTACACCCAGCGACTGTCGCCCTGTTCGGACTCGATTTCTCTGCGCCTCCCCTATTCGGTTAAGCTCGCCACTGAATGTAAGTCGCTGACCCATTATACAAAAGGTACGCAGTCACCCCTTGCGAGGCTCCTACTGTTTGTATGCACACGGTTTCAGGATCTATTTCACTCCCCTCCCGGGGTTCTTTTCGCCTTTCCCTCACGGTACTGGTTCACTATCGGTCGATTACGAGTATTTAGCCTTGGAGGATGGTCCCCCCATATTCAGACAGGATTTCACGTGTCCCGCCCTACTTGTCGCAAGCTTAGTTCCACACTAATGATTTCGTGTAAGGGGCTATCACCCTCTGTGGCCGCACTTTCCAGAGCGTTCCACTATCAAAAATGCTAAATCTTGCAGGCTGGTCCCATTTCGCTCGCCACTACTCTGGGAATCTCGGTTGATTTCTTTTCCTGTAGCTACTTAGATGTTTCAGTTCGCCACGTTCGCTTCGCCACACCTATGTATTCAGTGTGGGATGACCCTAAGGGCCGGGTTTCCCCATTCGGAAATCTGCGGATCAAAGCTCGTTTGCTAGCTCCCCGCAGCTTATCGCAAGCTACTACGTCCTTCATCGCCTGTAATCGCCAAGGCATCCACCATGTGCACTTAGTCGCTTGTCCCTATAACGTTGACGCCTGGCTGACAACCAGGCCGTTACAGAGGTATTGAGTTTCGCGTTTGCCGTAGTCAAAGTCTGAGCGTATTCGCTAAGAACTCTTACTACATGGTTGATACAATCACAACCCATCCATCGTCGACTGCCTTGCGGCAGCGTCCCATGGACAAATTCTTTCTTTACTATTACTTTTTCCAGATTGTTAAAGAACAAAACAGCTTTTTGGCGGTAAAAACCAAACCAGAGTCTCGTCATGCTGCATGACTGACTGTGGTTTGACCTTTGAAACTGGTGGAGGTTGACGGGATCGAACCGACGACCCCCTGCTTGCAAAGCAGGTGCTCTCCCAGCTGAGCTAAACCCCCGAATCCTGGTGGGTCTGGTTGGGCTCGAACCAACGACCCCCGCGTTATCAACACGGTGCTCTAACCAGCTGAGCTACAGACCCGCTTGATCAGACCTCAATCGCATCCGTATTTTTCTGATGCACTGTTTTCTGTTCTTTTCAACTAACAGACCGATAAGTGTGGACACTTGACTTGCGTGCAAACTCTAGAAAGGAGGTGATCCAGCCGCACCTTCCGATACGGCTACCTTGTTACGACTTCACCCCAGTCACGAATCCCACCGTGGTGGGCGCCCTCCTTGCGGTTAAGCTACCCACTTCTGGTGAAACCCGCTCCCATGGTGTGACGGGCGGTGTGTACAAGACCCGGGAACGTATTCACCGCGACATGCTGATCCGCGATTACTAGCGATTCCAACTTCATGGAGTCGAGTTGCAGACTCCAATCCGGACTACGATACACTTTCTGGGATTAGCTCCCCCTCGCGGGTTGGCGGCCCTCTGTATGTACCATTGTATGACGTGTGAAGCCCTACCCATAAGGGCCATGAGGACTTGACGTCATCCCCACCTTCCTCCGGTTTGTCACCGGCAGTCTCATTAGAGTGCCCTTTCGTAGCAACTAATGACAAGGGTTGCGCTCGTTGCGGGACTTAACCCAACATCTCACGACACGAGCTGACGACAGCCATGCAGCACCTGTGTTACGGCTCTCTTTCGAGCACCCCCACCTCTCAGCAGGGTTCCGTACATGTCAAGGGTAGGTAAGGTTTTTCGCGTTGCATCGAATTAATCCACATCATCCACCGCTTGTGCGGGTCCCCGTCAATTCCTTTGAGTTTTAATCTTGCGACCGTACTCCCCAGGCGGTCAACTTCACGCGTTAGCTGCGTTACCAAGTCAATTAAGACCCGACAACTAGTTGACATCGTTTAGGGCGTGGACTACCAGGGTATCTAATCCTGTTTGCTCCCCACGCTTTCGTGCATGAGCGTCAGTGTTATCCCAGGGGGCTGCCTTCGCCATCGGTATTCCTCCACATATCTACGCATTTCACTGCTACACGTGGAATTCTACCCCCCTCTGACACACTCTAGCCGTGCAGTCTCAAATGCAATTCCCAGGTTGAGCCCGGGGATTTCACATCTGACTTGCACAACCGCCTGCGCACGCTTTACGCCCAGTAATTCCGATTAACGCTCGCACCCTACGTATTACCGCGGCTGCTGGCACGTAGTTAGCCGGTGCTTATTCTTCAGGTACCGTCATTAGGACCAGGTATTAACCAGTCCCGTTTCGTTCCTGACAAAAGTGCTTTACAACCCGAAGGCCTTCTTCACACACGCGGCATTGCTGGATCAGGGTTGCCCCCATTGTCCAAAATTCCCCACTGCTGCCTCCCGTAGGAGTCTGGGCCGTGTCTCAGTCCCAGTGTGGCTGGTCGTCCTCTCAGACCAGCTACTGATCGTCGCCTTGGTAGGCCTTTACCCCACCAACTAGCTAATCAGATATCGGCCGCTCCACGAGCATGAGGTCTTGCGATCCCCCACTTTCATCCGTAGATCGTATGCGGTATTAGCCAATCTTTCGACTGGTTATCCCCCACTCCAGGGCACGTTCCGATATATTACTCACCCGTTCGCCACTCGCCGCCAGGTGCAAGCACCCGCGCTGCCGTTCGACTTGCATGTGTAAGGCATGCCGCCAGCGTTCAATCTGAGCCAGGATCAAACTCTTCAGTTCAATCTCTGTTTTGTGTCCTTGCGGACAGGTTCTTGCGAACCGTCGCTCACTCAAAATACTGACAGATTAAGTTCTTGCGAACTTACCTATTTTCTTTACTTGTGAGCACTTGATAATTTAAGTTATACGCTGCTTGCGCAGCGCTGCACTCCATCAAGCGCCCACACTTATCGGCTGTTAATTTTTAAAGATCCTTATCTGCTTCACCAGTCTTGCCGGTGGGCTGCGAAGCGTTGTGTTCGTCAGCAGCAGAGAAACGAGATTATGCAGCGTTTTAAAGTTTTCGTCAAGCTTGCTTCGAAGAATTTTCCTTCGTCGCTGCATTCTCTTTACTTAACCCCGGCACACCGGGATCAGCATCAGCAAAACTCTCGAGCGGCAAGCAATCTTCTTTGCCAAATACAATCACCGACAATTGCCGAGGAAGGTATTACCGAGGGGATTTACTGCCTGGAGAACGCTACGCTTTGACGTACTTCCGCAATCAAACTTCTCTAACTTCACCGCCTTGTTTCGCCTTTCGACGTCTGCTTGGCTGCGAAGAACCGAGATTATGCAGGGTTTCATACAACCCGTCTACCCCTTGCGACGAATATTTTTTCCAGTCCGCCGCATGAGAAAAAATTCCGCCTATTTACGCCCCGGCTTGCGCTCCTGCCCGACTTCGGCAATCGCATCCTGGAACTCGGCGAGATCCTCGAAACTCTTGTATACGGAAGCGAAACGGATGTACGCGACCTTGTCCATGCCCTTGAGTTCGTGCATGACCAGTTCGCCGATACGCCCGGACACGATTTCGCGCTCGCCGCTGGAGCGCAGCTTTTCTTCGATCCTGTCGATCGCGGCATCAACCGCCTCGGCGGGCACCGGCCGCTTGCGCAGCGCCAGCATGAAGCTGCCGCGCAGCTTGGCCGGGTCGAACTCGGTACGGCTGCCGTTCTTTTTAACGATCACCGGCATGGCCAGTTCGATGCGCTCATACGTGGTGAAGCGCTTGTCGCAATGCGCGCAGCGGCGGCGGCGGCGTATCGAATCACCCTCCTCGGATATGCGGGTATCGAGGACCTGGGTCTCGTCGTGGTGACAGAAGGGGCATTTCATGGCGTGATCGTTCTTGTAATGATTTCACTCCGGGCTGCCTGACTGGAGCGCGCCGCTGTCGGCAAATGACGGGGCGCGCTCCGACGCATTATTTTGCGTAGACAGGGAAAGCGTCGGTCAGCTTCTTGACCTCGGCCTTGACACGCTCGGTGGTGGCGGCGTCATGCGGATTGTCCAGCACATCGGCGATGAGATGGCCGACCTTGGCCGCCTCGGCTTCCTTGAAGCCGCGCGTGGTCATGGCCGGGCTGCCCAGGCGGATGCCGGAAGTGACGAAGGGCTTTTCCGGATCATTCGGGATGCCGTTCTTGTTGCAGGTGATGTGCGCCGCGCCGAGGATGGCTTCGGCTTCCTTGCCGGTCAATCCCTTCGGACGCAGGTCCACCAGCATCACGTGCGACTCGGTGCGGCCGGAGACGATGCGCAGGCCGCGCTCGATCAATGCCTTGGCCAGCGCGTCGGCATTCTTCACGACTTGCTGCTGGTATGCCTTGAATTCCGGCGACAGCGCTTCCTTGAAGGCGACGGCCTTGCCGGCGATGACGTGCATCAGCGGGCCGCCCTGGATGCCGGGGAAGATGGCCGAATTGATGGCCTTTTCATGCTCGGCCTTCATCAGGATCACGCCGCCGCGCGGGCCGCGCAGGGACTTGTGAGTGGTCGAGGTGACGAAATCGGCATGCGGCACCGGATTCGGGTAGACACCGGCGGCGATCAGGCCGGCATAGTGCGCCATGTCGACCATGAAATAAGCACCGACTTCCCTGGCAATTTTCGCGAAGCGCTCGAAATCGATGCGCAGGGCATAGGCGGAAGCACCGGCGATGATCAGCTTGGGCTTCTTTTCGCGCGCCAGGCGCTCCATGGCTTCGTAATCGATTTCTTCCTTGTCGTTCAGGCCATAGGAAACGACATTGAACCACTTGCCCGACATGTTCAGCGCCATGCCGTGGGTCAGGTGACCGCCTTCGGCCAGCGACATCCCCATGATGGTGTCGCCGGGCTTGAGCATGGCGAAGAACACGCCCTGGTTGGCTTGCGAACCGGAGTTGGGCTGGACGTTGGCGGCTTCAGCGCCGAACAGTTCCTTCAGGCGGTTGATGGCCAGGGTTTCGACGATATCGACGTATTCGCAGCCGCCGTAGTAGCGCTTGCCCGGATAGCCTTCCGCATACTTGTTGGTCAGCTGCGAGCCCTGCGCTTCCATGACCGCCGGCGACGTATAGTTTTCCGACGCGATCAGTTCGATATGGTCTTGCTGGCGAGTGTTTTCCTGCTGGATGGCGGACCAGAGTTCCGGGTCTACCTTGGCAATGGTGTGGTCTTTAGCGAACATGCGAATAACTCCAATCGATCAATTCATAGATTCCAAGCGTTCTGGCTCAATCGAGTGAGGGCCAATAGGAAATGACAGGCAGCCTCAGTCGTGCGTTCCATTTTGGGCTGCCCAGGCGAACGGCGGAAGAAATCTCACGTTCCCCGGTGGATGCCCACCTTGTCGCCGGAAGCAGATTCCAGCTTTTCGCCAGTCACGTGAGACGAAATGGTGCTGAATTGTATGATAAGCCCTTGATTTCGGCAAGAATTCCGCGGTTTTCGCGCTGTCGCGCAAGCATGCGGGCGGCCCCCTTCGCTTACGGCAAGACAAGCGTCGCTGGACGATTTTGCCTATAATTATTAGTTAACTATAGGAATTACAATGATCGTCTTTATCACTGGCGCCACTTCGGGTTTCGGAGAGGAAATGGCGCGCAAGTTCGTCCAACATGGGCACCGGGTAATTGCCAGCGGCCGTCGTGCCGAACGCCTGTCTGCCCTGCATGCGGAGCTTGGCAGCGCGCTGCTACCGGTCGTACTGGATGTCACCAACAAGGAGGCCATTGCCACGGCACTGACTGCCCTGCCCGCCGACTGGCGCGATATCGATGTCCTCATCAACAATGCCGGCCTGGCATTGGGCACTGAACCAGCACAGCAGGCGGCGCTGGAAGAGTGGGAAACCATGATCGAGACGAATTGCAAGGGCCTGGTCACCATGACGCGCCTGGTGCTGCCTGCGCTGATTGCGCGCGGCCACGGCACCATCATTAACATTGGCTCGATTGCCGGCACCTACCCTTACCCAGGTGGCAATGTTTACGGCGCGACCAAGGCGTTCGTCGACCAGTTCACCCGCAACCTACGGGCGGACATCGCCGGCACGGGGGTACGCGCGACGAATATTGCCCCGGGCTTGGCAGGCGGCACCGAATTTTCCAATGTGCGCATGCGCGGCGACGATGCCGCCGCAGCCAAGGTGTACGAAGGCACCGTGCCGCTGAGTTCGGCCGATGTCGCCGAAGCGGCCTACTGGGTGGCCACCCTGCCGCCGCATGTGAATATCAACCATCTCGAAATGATGCCGACCTGCCAGGGATTCTCGCCGTTTGCCATCAAGCGGGACGTGTCCGGGCAGCCATGAGCTTGAATTTCCCCTTTACCGGACCCCTTACATGAGCGACAACGCCGATTTCACCTGGACTGTACGCGTTTATTACGAAGACACCGATGCCGGCGGCATTGTCTTTTATGCAAATTACCTGAAGTTTTTCGAGCGTGCCCGCACCGAATGGCTGCGCGCCCGCGGTTACAGCCAACATGAACTCCTGGAAACATTGGGCATGCTGTTCGTGGTAAAGGCCGTGGCAATCGAATATCACGCGCCAGCGAAACTTGATGATGAACTGAAATTGATTGTCACTGTCCAACGCATCGGTGGTGCTTCCATGCAAGTTCGACAAGAAGCCTGGCGCACCTCGGGAGGGCAGGATATTTTGCTGGCAGCGGCGCAGGTCACGGTCGTGTGCGTCAGCAGCGGCGATTTGCGCCCGCGTCCGATTCCCGAGGCGATCCGGCAAAAAATCCAGCCAGCGGCATGATGCGCCGGCTGCCGAAACGCAGGCAAGCATAAAATTTTTATTACAGCCGATCATTTCAACTGACAAGACCCATACCCGGGCGCTCTTATGACAGCCGCAGCCGACCTTTCCTTTATTTCCCTGATTGCCAATGCTTCGGTGCTGGTGCAGCTCGTGATGCTGCTGCTGGCGATCGTGTCCCTGATGAGCTGGACCTACATTTTCCGCAAGATGTTCGCAATCCGGAACGCCAAGGCGCAAACGGAAGAATTCGAGCGCAATTTCTGGTCCGGCGGCAACCTCAACACGCTATATGAAGATGCCATTTCGGCGCGGCGCCAGCGCAACGGCCAAAGCGGCGCGCTGGAACGGATCTTCGAAGCCGGCATGAGCGAATTCAACAAGGGCCGCTCGACCATGGCCGGCAAGGGCGGCATCGATGCCAACACCCTGGTCGATGGGGCGCGACGCGCCATGCGTGCCGCTTACCAGCGCGAAATGGATGCGCTGGAATCGCACCTGGCCTTCCTCGCCTCGGTCGGCTCGGTTTCGCCCTACGTCGGCCTGTTCGGCACGGTCTGGGGCATCATGAATTCCTTCCGCGGCCTGGCCAACGTGCAGCAGGCGACGCTGGCGTCGGTCGCGCCCGGCATTGCCGAAGCCCTGATCGCCACGGCCATCGGCCTGTTTGCGGCGATTCCCGCGGTGGTTGCCTACAACCGCTATTCCCATGACATCGACCGGCTGGCAATCCGCTTCGAAAGCTTTGTCGAGGAATTCTCCAATATCCTGCAGCGGCAGGTACGGTAAGGGAGAAAGCGATGGCTACCCCGTTTTCCGGATCCCTGCGCGGCGGCCGCGGCCGCAAGTTCAAGTCCGAAATCAACGTCGTTCCCTACATCGACGTGATGCTGGTGCTGCTGGTGATTTTCATGGTGACCGCGCCGATGACCGATCCCGGCGTGATCAACCTGCCAACCGCCGGCAAGTCGACGCAGCCGCCGACCGAGTACATCCAGATATCGCTGCAAGCCGATTTATCGAGCACCGTGAAGATCAGCGGCAGCAGCAGCCGCAGCGGCGCAGCGCAAAGCGTGACGGCGGCCAACCGCGGTGAATTGCTGGCGGCGCTGCGCGACCTGCACGGCGCTCACCCGGACATGCCGGTGATGATTGCGGCGGACAAGGAAATCCGCTATGACGAAGTGATCCAGGTGATATCCGAAGCGAAGAAAATGGGCATCACGCGGGTCGGACTGGCGACAAGATAGGCAGACGCATGCACGACGAACAGCGCCCGAGTTCCTACCCCCCCGCGCCGCCGCCGGAACGCGGCGGCCTGCGCGCCATTGCGCTGGCGGTGCTGGTGCACGCGGCGCTGTTCGCCTTCCTGTGGATCGGCATCCGCTGGGCGAGCGAAACACCGGTGGCCGTCGAAGCGGAAATCTGGGATTTGCAGCAGCGTGATGCGGCGCCTCGGGTAGCGCCGCCGGAGCCGAAGCCGGTGATCAAGCCGGAGCCGAAGCCGGTCGTCAAGCCGGAGCCGGCACCTGTCATCAAGCCGCGCGTCGACCCGACGCCACCGGTGGAAAAGCCCGATATCGCGCTGGAACAGGAACGCAAGAAAAAGGAAAAGGCGCGGCAGGAAGAGGAAGCGCGCAAGCAGCGCCTGGCGAAAGAAGAGGAAGACAAGAAAGAAAAGGCGGCGCGCGAACTGGCGCAACTCGAACAAAAGAAAAAAGAAGAGCAGAAGAAAAAGGAAGAAGCCGAGAAGCGCCGCAAAGCGCAGGAAGCGCAGGAGGAAAAACTCCTGGCGCAGATACGCGATGAAAGCATGAAGCGCTTCACCGGCACCGCCAGTGGCAGCGGCGGCACCGGCACGGCGGCAAAGTCGCAGGGCATTCGCGGTGATGCTGGCTATGCCGGCAAGGTGGCAGCGAAGATCAAGGCCAACACGGCCTATGCCGTGCCGCCCGACCTGCAGGGCAACCCGGAAGTCGAGTATGACGTACAGCTGTTTCCGGATGGTTCACTGCGCGGCACGCCGCGCAAGGTAAAATCTTCCGGTATTCCGGCTTTTGACGAAGCAGTCTTGCGCGCAATCCAGTTGTCGGCGCCTTTCCCTGCCGACAAATCAGGCGCCGTGCCATCTGCCCTTTCTGTGATACAGCAACCGAAAGAGAAAGAACAGTAATCCATGAGAAATAAACTTTTCTGCCGCTTTGTCGCTCTGTTTTTGCTATCTGCCGCCTCGCTGGCACACGCCCAGTTGCGCATCGAGATCGCCGGCGTCGGCGCCAACCAGATTCCGATCGCCATCGCCGCCTTTGCCGACGAAAGCGTGGCGCCGCAACAGGTCAGCGCCATCATCAAGGCCGACCTGGCGCGCAGCGGCTACTTCCGCGTCATCGACACCGGCAGCGCAATCTCGGAAACCGCGCCGGTCAATTACGGCGAATGGAAATCGCGCGGCGCCAATGCGCTGGTGGTCGGTAGCGTGCAGCGCCTGGCGGACGGCCGCTTCGACGTGCGCTACAAGCTGCTCGACACCATCGCGGGCAGCCAGCTGTCCGGCGTGGCCATGTCGGTGCAGCCCCAGGCTACGCGACTGGCGGCGCACAAGATTGCCGACGACATTTATGAAAAACTGCTGGGCGTGCGCGGCGCCTTTTCCACGCGCATCGCCTATGTCGCCAAGTCCGGCAGCGAGTACCGCCTGGAAGTGGCCGATGCCGATGGCGAAGGCACCCAGGTAGCGCTGCGCTCGAACGAGCCGATCATTTCGCCGGCCTGGTCGCCCGACGGCACCCGGCTTGCCTACGTCTCTTTCGAGAACAAGAAGCCGGTGGTCTACGTGCAGAACCTGATCACGCGCCAGCGCACCGCCGTGGCCAACTTCAAGGGCAGCAATTCGGCGCCGTCGTGGTCGCCGGACGGCTCCCGGCTGGCGATCGCCCTGGCGCGCGACGGCCTGACCCAGGTCTATGTCGTCAACGCCGACGGCAGCGGCCTGCGCCGCCTCACCTCGACGGCCGGCATCGATACCGAGCCGCAGTTTTCGGCGGATGGCCAGAGCATTTACTTCACCAGCGACCGCAGCGGCGGGCCGCAGATCTACCGCATGCCGGCCGGCGGCGGCGAAGCGCGCCGCGTGACTTTCTTCGGCAGCTACAATATCAGCCCGCGCATTTCGCCCGACGGCAAGTCGCTGGCCTATATCTCGCGCCGCGACGGCGGCTTCCAGCTGTATCTGCTGGACCTGGGCAATGGCCAGGAATTGCGCCTGTCCGATTCGTCGCGCGACGAATCGCCGAGCTTTGCGCCGAACGGCAAATACATCATGTACGCCACCGAAAGCGGCCGGCGCGGCTCGCTGGCCGTGGTGTCGGCCGATGGCCGCACGCGTTACCGCATCAGTACCCAGGCAGGCGATATCCGGGAGCCCACCTGGGGTCCTTTCATGAAATAAATCCACCCAAACCGCAATCAAGGAGCCCGCAATGAAAAAATTCCACAGCACCGTCCTGATCTTTTGCAGCGCCCTGGCACTGGCAGCCTGCTCGAGCACCAGCCTGGACGGCAAGGCGCCGATCGAAGACCGCAGCGCGCAACCCGTGCAGGGCGCCGGCGACGGCAACCGCACCGTCGGCACCGTCGACACCCAGTCCACCGACCCGCTCAAGGATGCCAAGGGCGCGCTGGCCCAGCGCAGCTTCTATTTCGAATTCGACAGCTACGAGTTGAAGCCGGAAGCGCAGCCGGTGGTCGAGGCGCATGCCAAGTACCTGAATGCCAACAAGAACCGCAAGGTAGTCATCCAGGGCAATACCGATGAACGCGGCGGCCGCGAATACAACCTGGCCCTCGGCCAGAAGCGCGCCGAAGCGGTGCGCAAGTCGCTGTCGCTGCTGGGCGTTTCCGATGCGCAGATGGAAGCGGTTTCCTTCGGCAAGGAAAAACCCAAGGCCTTGGGTAGCGATGAAGCCTCCTGGGCGGAAAACCGTCGCGCCGACCTGGCATATCAATGATGAAGGCGCTGCTTTCCCCCGCCCTCGCCGCTGCCGCCGTGGCGGTGGCGGCGCTGGCGCCGCTGCCGGCGCACGCCCTGTTCGGCGACGACGAAGCACGCAGGGCCATCGTGGACCTGCGCGCCAAAGTCGACGCCCTGCAGAAGGAAAATGCCGCGCGCATCGACGACAAGGCGAATCAGAAGAGCCTGCTCGACTTGTCGCGCCAGAACGAGCAGCTGCGCCAGGAGTTGGCACAATTGCGCGGTCAGGTGGAAGTGCTGAGCAATGAACTGGCCAATGCGCAACAACGCCAGAAGGATTTCTACGTCGATCTCGACAACCGCCTGCGCAAGATGGAACCCCAGCGCGTGACGCTCGACGGGCGCGAAATCACAGTCGCAGCCGACGAGCAGAAATCCTGGAATGCTGCCTCGGCTGCATTCAACGGGGGCGACTACAAGGCCGCCGCCGCGGCGCTGAGCGACTTCGTCAAGCGCTATCCGGCATCGGGCTATGCAGCGAATGCCTACTACATGCTGGGCAACAGTCATTATGCACTGCGCGATTTCCGCAATGCGATCGCCGCCCAGCAAATGGTCGTCAAGAATTATCCCGACCACCCCAAGGCTGCCGATGCGATGCTGAATATCGCCACTTGCCAACTGGAGCTGAAGGACCGCGCCAGTGCCAGGAAGACGCTGCAGAACGTGCAGGCAAGCTACCCGGAGACGCCGGCGGCAAAAACCGCGGGCGAGCGTCTGGCAGTATTGAAATAGTGAAAGTGGCCATGCCACCCGCAATGACACATTGACAGGCGGGTGCGCTACTTATTATAATCGTCGTCTTTCCGGGTCGTTAGCTCAGCTGGTAGAGCAGCGGACTTTTAATCCGTTGGTCGCAGGTTCGAATCCCGCACGGCCTACCAAACAAGAAAGCAGCCAGGGCGCAAGCGCTGGCTGCTTTTGATTTTGCGCGCTGGTTTTCCGCTTCCAGCAAACCAGCCTGAAAAACTGCGGCACTGTGCGGCATTTCACTTCCGGAAACTGTCACAGTACGATATAATATTTGCTTCCGGGTTGTTAGCTCAGTTGGTAGAGCAGCGGACTCTTAATCCGTAGGTCGAGTGTTCGAGCCACTCACAACCCACCAGTACCCAAGGGATTGCACGACGAAATCGTGCAATCCCTTTTTTTCATTCTTGCCAGGTACAGACTACTGGTGCATCTCGCGCAGTATGCCGTTGCTCCACTCAAAGGCTTCTGCCTGCAGCAGGAAGAGATCGGCGCATCCCGTCTGGTACTTTTCCAGCAATGGCGGCAAGTGCAAGCCCCCTCCCGGCTGTTCGGCCGCCTCGGCCAGCGTCAGCAAGTCACCGTGATAGCCGCCCCGCTCCAGCAAGGCATCGCTGACTTCCTCGGTCACCGCGATCTGCTCGAGCATCTGTGCCATCGGCACGCCAAACAGGATATCCATCAGCGACATGATGCCGACCGTAAAAGCAGTGTCGGCAATGCCACGGTTGCCGGGGCGATGGCGATGCGCTATCAGTTCCATCAGCTTGCCGCGCGTGGTCGCCAGCATCAGCAAGGTTTTGACGCTGGGGGTGTTTTCCCGGGCCTGCGCGTACAGCATGATCTGCAGCCAGCTGGCCAGGCGCATGCGCCCCAGCACCATGAGCGCCTGGCGCAGCGAATCGATGCGATGGGCGCCGACTGCCGCCGTGTTCACCAGCCGCAGCAGGTTGAGGCTGAGCGACACATCGCGCTTGAGATGGTCCTCGATCTCGGTATTGTCGGCATCGCTGCCGATCAGCCGGACAAGGTCGAGGATCGCCAGCTGTGAAGGCGCCAGCTGGCGATCGGCATTGATTACGGGGCGACGGAAATAGTCACCCTGGAACAGGTCGAAGCCGAGCGCCAGGCAGGCATCGAAGCGGGCCAGCGTATCGACGTTCGCCACCAGCAGCTTCTTGTCGGCAAAGCCGGCGCGCGGCGTGGCCTGCGTCAGTTCTTCCAGGGTGCAGGTGCGCAGGTCGAAGCGCACCACTTCGGCCAGCGACAGCAAAATTTTCAACGCAGGCGTAGTGTCGATCATGGCTGCATCGACGGCAAAGCGGAACCCCTGCCCTGCCAGCGCTGCCATGCGCTGGATTGCCTCGTCGGTCAGGCCGCCCGCGGTAGCGATGCCGAAGATGAAACGGTTGCGCGGAATATGCATGAACAGGTCGCTGGCCAGCAGGCCGGCGTCGACGTCGATCAGGGCCGGCACATCGCCCAGCACCTTGAGCAGTTCGAGGTCGATGAAACGCTCCAGGATGGCGGCGCCAGCCTGGGCGCGGCCGTGACCGGTTACGGCGAAGGGTGTAGCGGGCTGGAACAGGAGCTCGAAGGCGGCGGCATCCTGGTTGCGGTCCAGGACGGGCTGGCGCGTCATGAAGACGTCGGGCGCGCCGTGCATGTCGGCAGTACTGCTGACCAGAATATGGATCGACATAGTGCCCCCTCGACAGGAAAGGTGACCGATGTCAGGATAATCCGGTTTTTGCCAGAATGAAAGAGAAATAAAGGAGAGGCGGCTACAGGTTACTTTCGGAAATGACCTTCCAGTGCCCACTTTCTTTGGCCCAGTACTGGCGCTTGCGCACGGAATTGCGGACTTTACCGATCGTCATTTCCTGGGTAAAGGTGCCGACGATGAGGTCGTCTCTGCCGGGATACAGGAAATAGGTGGCATCCTTGATATCGACCTTGACGCTTTTCACGCCCTGCAGGATTTTCTTGTACTTGGCAGCGATGACGGGCAGGGTTTCACCCTTTTCCGGCTTGAACTTGCGCGAATAATTGGACATGATGCGGCCGACGTCGCGGCTTTCGAAATCGCGGCGCCACTCGGCGACAAGGCGGTTGGCCAGGGCGCGTTCGCTTTCCCAGCGCGCCTTGCTGACGAATTCGACCTTGTCGGCGATGACGACCGGCGTCTTGCCGGCTTCGACAGTCTGGTAAAGCTCGGTCAGGTCGGTATTGGTGAGCACCACGCAGCCGTCGGACGACAGCGGCGGGCGGCTGTAGCTATCCTTGGGCACGCCATGCAGCCAGATGCCGGAACCGCCGCGGCCATGCAGCTTGTCCCATTCATTGGGATAGTTGATCGGCAAGGCACCGGTGCCGTAGAAATCCGGCAGCTTCGGGCCAGGCACGCGTTGCGTGATGTAATAAACGCCGATCGGCGTGCGCTGGTCGCCTTCCTTGAACTTGTCGACGCCGGCCTTGCCCTGGCTGATGTAATAGTCCGACACGAAGCGCAGTTGGCCGCCGCGGTTTTCATAGACGTACAGCCGTGAACGCTTGGCATCGACCACCAGCACCTGTTTCTGGTCGTCGCGCAATTGCAGGACAGGACGCGGCATCAGCGCAGGGTCGGGCCGTTGCTGCAGCCACCTCAGGCGCACCCGCGCTTCGTCGCGCAGGCTGTCCAGCTTGTCTTTCGGTCCATCTGTGGCACCCATGGTGGCAATCGGCCGGGTCGACAGCAGCAGCAGGTCGCCGCGCACCAGGTGCCCCAGGCGAAAGGTGGGGTAGGCTGCCACCAGCGCGTCGGCCTTTTCCTGGGCGCCGCGCAGGCGGTTCTTCCCCAGCTCCTTGTACACTTCGAGCAGCATGGCTTCCGGATCGGCCTTGGCCGCTGTTGCCTGCCCGGCATTCTGGGCGTGCGCGGGCAAGGCAGTCCAGCCCGCCGCGGTCAGCAAAAACGCAAGGGAAACCGCCAGCAGGCGTGCCGGCCTGGCGGTCGTGCGCGCCACCGCATATGCACTAAACCACGACATCAGCTACCTGCTTGCTCCTGCCGGATCTGCCATTTGCCGCCCTGCTTGACCAGGACCAGCGTCTTGCGGCTGGTCGACGTCAGCTGGTCGGAGGTGTAAGTCTGGCGAAACTTGACCGTTGCGGAATTGCCCTCGATGCTGACCTGGGGCGATTCGACCTGGACCTCGATACGTTCCTTGTTGACAATGCGCGCACGGCGGCCATCCGCCCAGGCAGCACGCGATTGTCCGCCCGGCGTCTTGAAATCGCTGCTGTAGTGGGACAGATAGCCCCTGACATCCTTGTCGCTCCAGTCCTTGGCCCAGGCGCGGACCACCTTGAGCACGTCTTCGCGCTCGTCGTTGCGGGCCGGCTCGGCCTTGGCGGGTGCTGCTTTCGGCTCAGCCTTGGCAGGTTCGACCTTGGCAGGTTCGTCTTGGCCGGCTCTGCCTTGGCGACCGTTTCGGGCTTTTGCGCCGGTGCGGCCGGCTTGGCTGCGGGCGCGGCTGCCGCCACCTTGACGTTGGCTGCCGCCGGCCGGGAGCCGGCCACGCTCAGGTTGCGCAGGAGGGTCAGCTTGGACTTGGCGCCGGCATTGCCGGAATCGAGCTGCAGCGCCTTGTCGTAAGCCTGGCTGGCCAGCTTGGCGTGGACGTCGCCGAGATTTTCATAGGCAGTGGCATACGAAGGGTTGGTGCGGATCGCCATGTCCAGCGCGGCCCTGGCCTTGTCGTACTGGCCGCTGGATGCATGCAGCACCGCCAGGTTGTTATAGGGTTCCGGCAGATCGGGGTAGTCTTCGGTCAGCTTGGTGAAAATGCCGATCGCTTCACCTGCCCTGTTTTGTTCCGTCAGGATCACGCCCTTGAGGAAGCGCATCTGCGCATCCTTGGGGTTTTGTGCAAGATAAGCATCCGCCTTGCCCAGCGCCTCGCCATACTGTCCGGTGCGCATGAGCTTGCCCACTGCCTCGGCCTCGTTCGCGTATGCAGGCGCAACCAGGGATGCGGCCAGCAGGCCGCCGACCAACAGGGTCTTGTTGTACATGTGACGCATGCGCAGGCTGGCTGCGGTGCCGCACAGGAATGACAGGTTTCTCATCGAGCGTGATCTGTATTGATTGACATGACGAATTCCGGCCGCCAAGGCCGAACCTCCGGCATTGTATACCGAGACGCCGCGAAATTTCTCGGCGACAAACGTGCCATTATAAAATAAACGCGCTTACTGCGATGGCAGCTCGGCCGCTGCGACAGAATCGGCTGCCCCGGCCGCCGGCAGCGTGCCCAGCTGGTAGGACAGGTTCAGCTTCGGCTCCGGCAGGGGCTCGGCAACGATTCTGCACGACTGTCGCGTCGACTTCGACAGGCGCAACCGCTACCCGCGCCTCCCCGGCTCCAATGCCAACCGGCCCTTGCAGAAGCATGGCGGCGCCTATTGCGACGACTGTCAGCAGGCCGGCGAGTGCGATACCGGCCTTGCGCAGGCGCGGCGCGGCGGCGCGTGCCGGCAGCATGATCGGCGCTTCTGACAGCAGCGTGCGGGCGCGAAATTGCCAGTCGTCGACTGTTTCGCATTCCCGCGATACCTGTTCCAGCAATTCCCTGGCAAGCACGCTGGCATCGGCATTCTGCTGCGCCAACTGGTCGCTGCCGCTGCGCCGACTGGCGCCTGGCGTCCGCCAGCTCGCCGGCTTGCGCCAGCGCCTTGCGCTCGGCCGCCAGGCGCGCCTCTTCCGCCAGGCGTGCCTGCAATTCCTCTTCCTGGCGCCGCAACGCGGCTGCCGCGCGCTCCTGCTCGGCACTGGCGCGCGCTTCGGCCTGTTCATGCGCTGCTTGCTCGGCAGCGCGTTGTTCCTGCAGGGCCTGCAGCATCCGCTGTTCGGCGGCGGCACGATCGCCTTCGATGCGCGCCAATTCCGCCGCTTCGCGCGCCTGCTCCAGCGCAGCCCTGGCGGCCCGGCGTTCCTGCTCGGCCTTGGCACGGCTTTGTTCAGCCAGGTGGCGCGCGGCGGTCGCCTGTGCTTCGCATGCCTTGCGGATTGCCTGCTCGGCTTCTTCCTGTTCCTGCAATGCGCGGTTTTGCGCTTCCACTGCCAGGCGCGCCTGCGCCACTTCGTGCTCGCAGCTGTGCGCCAGGCGCAGTTGTTCCTGTTCGGCACGTGCGCGCGCTTCAGCCTGTCCGCGCGCAGCCTGCTCGGCAGCGCGCTTTTCCTGCAGGGCTTGCAATGCCTGCTGTTCGGCGCAGCGCGTTCGCCTTCGATGCGCGCCAGCTCTGCCGCTTCGCGCGCCTGTTCCAGCACGGCCCTGGCGGCCCGACGCTCCTGCTCCGCCTTGGCGCGGGTCTGCTCGGCCAGGTGGCGAGCGGCCGTGGCTTGTGCCGCGCATGCCTGGCGGATCGCCTGTTCAGCTGCCTCGTTCTCGCGCAGTGCACTGTTTTGCGCTTCCAGCGCCAGGCGTGCCTGCTCCTCTTCCTGCTCGCGAATACGCGTCAGACGCACCTGTTCCTGCTCGGCGCGGACCCGTGCTTCAGCCTGCTCGCGCGCCGCCTCTTCCGCTGTACGCCTTTCCTGCAGAACTTGCAATGCTTGCTGCTCGGCCCCGGCGCGCTCGCGTTCGATGCGCGCCAGTTCGGCGGCTTCACGCGCCTGCTGCAACGATGCCCTCGCCGCCAGCCGTTCCTGCTCTGCCTTGGTGCGGGTTTGTTCAGCAAGGTGGTGCGCGGCTGTCGCCTGGGCAGCACATGCCTGGCGCATCGCCAGCTCCGCCTGCTCCTGAGCACGCAGGGCTTCAGCCTGTTGTATCAGTGCATGCGCGCGCGCTTCCGCGGCCGCTGCCGCCGCCTGCTCGGCGGCCAGTCGCTGCTGTTCGGCTTGCAGCAAAATTTCTGCTTGTTGCGCGCGCGCCGCTTCGGCTGCCAGGCGCTGCTGCAGCGTTTCGCGTGCTTCGCGCTCCTGAGCAGCACGCTGGCGTGCGATGCGTGCCAGCTCCGCCGCCTGGCGGGCATTTTCCGCTGCTGTTTCTGCGGCGATCCGGCTGATTTCCACCTGCTCCTGCGCCTTGGCAAGGGAAATGCGGGCAGCGGTAACTTTTGCCTCTTCAGCCAGGCGTGCCTGCTGTTCCGCCTTTTCTTTTTGCTGCAGGAGCTCCACCTTTTCCTGCTCGGCCTGCAGGCGCGCCTGCGACTCCTGTGCGGCGGCCTGTTCAGCCTCACGCTGCTTGCGCAGCAGTTCGGCGGCGCCCTGCTCGGCCTCGTTGCGCGCCTGCTGCGCCTGCAGCAGCGCTTCCGCATCCTGCAACTTCTGCTGGGCGGCAAGCGTGGCAATGCGCTGCGCATCAGCATGCTCGGCGGCTGCACGCGCGGCCTTCTGCTCCGCCCCTGCGCGTTCGGCGGCCTGCCGTGCGGCCTCCTCCTCCAGGGCTGCACGCTCGGTAGCAAGTTGTTGTGCACGCGCATCTTCGACCATCTTGAGCTGTACAGCGGCAGCAGCCTGAGCTTCTGCTCCGGCGCGCTGCCTGGCCTGTTCGATTGCCTGCTGCTCAATCGCCAGGCGGGCTCGCGCCTGCTGATCGGCATGGTGTTCGGCTTCCACGCGCTCGAAGGCGAATGCCTGCAATTCGCGCTCCGCCGCAATGCGCGCCTCGGTTGCCTCGCGAATGCGTTCTTCGGCTTCACGCCGTGCCTGTGCCGTCACGGCGCGCAAGGCTTCCGCCTGCTCGCGTCGCAGTGCCGACTCGCGCAATTCCAGTTCGGACTGCAGGCGCATGCGCACTGATTCGAGCGCATGCTGTTCCGCCTCGATGCGCGCCTGCGCCAACGACTCCTGCTCGCGCTCGGCGGCTGCGCGCGCACGCGCCTGTTCGTGCGCCAGCACTTCCGCCGGCACGCGACTCATGGTGGCTTCGAGCTCCAGCTCTTCGGCTTGCATGCGCGCGCGCGCCTGCTGCAATACTTCGCTGCGAGCGGCGACCAGCGCTTCGGCTGCCTGGCCTGCCTCGATATCCTGGCGCTCGCGCTCGCGCGCCAGTTCCGTCATGCGGGCTTCGGCGCGCGCGCGCGCAGCTGCAGCAGCCTGCGCCGCATTGGCGGCAGCCACACGCTCCGCCACCTGGCGGCGCGCATGCTCGGTTTCCCGCTCCATCCTGCTGGCGGCCGCGGCAGCTTCCGCGGCAAATTTTGCTTCGGCGGCTGCCTGCTCGGCGGCGCGCTTGCGCGCTTCCTGCTCGGCGCGGGCGCGCTCTTCGGCGCGCTGCCTGACTTCCTCGTCGGCTTCGGCGCGGGCCCGCATTTCCGCCAGCTCGCGGTTTGCAGCAGCAATCTTCGCTTCGCTGGCCATGCGTGCCTGACGATCAGCTTCCTCTTTGGCGCGCGTCAACGCAATGGCTTCCTCGGTGGAGCGGGCGCGCTGGTAGGCTTCCGCGCTGGCTGCGGCATCAGCAATAGCCTGATCTTCCGCCAGCGCGCGGGCGCGCGCTTCGGCATACGCGCGATTCTCGGCGGCGACGGTCGCTCTGGCTTCCGCCTCTACCCGTGCGATCGCCTCCCGAATGGTCTTCAGCGCCATGCCGCCCTGCTGCGGCAAAGCTTCTTCGGGCGCATCGACAGCCCGTACGTCCTGCTCGGGGTATGCCACCCGCAACGTGGATTGTTTGCGCATTGCCTGATTGTTGTCCATCAATGACTCCCGCGAGTTGAGCGTATCCGGCCAAAAAATTGCGACGGCAGTCCGGATTTCATAACCAGCATTATCAATCGATCAAATTTTGGCCAGGCGCCGAACAAGGGGGGAAATCCCGCTTACTTCGGGATATTGCAATTCACGCAAGTCGAATCGCGGGAATTTATTGCCTTTCATGCAACTCCCGCAGCACTTTGCGCAGCCGTTCGATACGGATCGGCTTGGCCAGGAAGTAGTCCATGCCTGCTTCCATGCAGATCTGCACGTCTTCCGGCGCACCGGCTGCCGTAAGCGCCACGACAGGAACCCGGCACCTGGGCATCGGCATCGCCCGAATGAGACGGGTTGCTTCCATGCCGTCCATCCCCGGCATGTGCATATCCATCAGGACGACATCGAAGGCCTCGTGCTGCACCGCCGCGACGGCATCGTGACCATTGGCAACGATCTGCACCCGGTGACCAGCCTTCTGGAGCAGCGATTGCGCTACCCGTTGGTTGATTTCATTATCTTCCGCCACCAGGATGTGCATGCCCCGGCCAACGACGGCATCGACAGGCGCAGCCGCCGATGTCTCGCTGGGCGCCGGCGCCGCCGGCAGCGGCAGTTCGAACCAAAATTCGCTGCCGACGCCTTCGGTGCTGCGAGCGCCGATACGTCCGCCCTGCAGTTCGACGATCTTCCTGCAGATGGACAGACCCAGTCCGGTGCCGCCGAATCGCCGCGTGATGGAACTGTCGGCCTGCGAGAACGACTGGAACAGGCGCTCCAGTGCTGCGGGCGCGATGCCGATGCCGGTGTCGCAGACGCTGAAACGCAGCTTGTCGCTGCCGGCAAGCGGCGCGATCCGCAGGATGACGCTGCCCCGGTCGGTGAATTTCAGTGCATTGCCGACCAGGTTCAGCAATACCTGCCGCAGCCGCCCGGCATCGCCCTGCACGAAGCGCGGCAAGCCGTCGGCATATTCGGCGTGCAGCGCCACCTGTTTTTCGCTGCCGCGCGACGCCAGCAGGCTGATGACGCTGTCCGCGGTCTTGCGCAAGTCGAAGGCGAGCGTTTCGAATTCCATGCCGGCGGACTCGAGCCGGGAAAAGTCGAGAATGTCGTTCAGGATGGTGAGCAGCGCTTCGGCGGAATACCAGGCCGTATCCAGGTACTCTTTCTGGCTCGGGTTAGTAGCTTCCATCTGCGCCAGCTGCATCATGCCCAGCATGCCGTTCATCGGCGTGCGAATTTCGTGGCTCATGATCGCCAGGAATTCGGATTTGGCGCGGCTGGCGGCTTCCGCAGCCTCCTTGGCAATCGACAAATCGCGCGTGCGTTCTGCAATCTTTCGCTCGAGATCCTGGTACAGGGCGGCATTCTCAAGCGAAATTGCAATCTGGGTGGACAATACTTCGAGCAGCGCGATACGCGCCGGCGTAAAGGCGTCGACCGCCAGCTTGTTTTCAAGATAAAGGATGCCTGCCAGGCGGCCCTGCCTTTGCAGGGGAATGCACAATAGCGATTTCGGCTTTGCGCTTGCTATATGGGGGTCGCTCCTGAAGCGCGCGTCCTTGCCCGCGTCGCCCAGCAGCAACTGGCTTCCGGTGCGCCTGACGTAGTTGATCACGCTGCGGGCAAACGGCGCATCGTCTTCGGCTGGCACATCCTGCAGCACCTCGATGAAATCGCCTTCGATGCGTGCCTGCAGCCGCAGCACGCCTTCGTCCTCCATCAGCAATGCGCCTTTGTCCGCGCCGGCATTTTCGACCAGGATGCGCATCAGTTTTTGCAGCAGCAAGCCGAGATGAATTTCACCGGACAGGGTATGCGAAGCGCGGATCACGGTTTCAATATCGAACCCTTGTGCCGCCGATGGCGACGTCACCGCCCGCGTCGCCTCTCGCACCGTGGCGCCCTTCAACAGGGCGGGAAACGCCTGCGCCAGGCGCGCCAGCTTGCCCGCGGCGCCCCACTGCGCATACCTGGCATGTGCCTCCGCCATCCAGGTGCGTGCATGCAGCGGGCGGCCGCAGGCAAGGTAGAATTTCGCCGCCAGTTCGCATGCCAGCGCCTCATCGCTGAGATAACCATGCGCGCGAGCGCCTTCGATCGCCAGCTCGTAATATTGCCCGGCTTCGCCGTGCTTGCCCTGCAAACGCAGACATTCGGCCTGCACCAACTGCCACTTGTGCAGGTAATTCATGGGCGCATGCTGCGACCAGCGCTTCAATTTTTCCTTCGACCGTGCAAGGCCATCACGCGCCGCCACATCCTTTGCCTCAAGCGCCAGCAGGCACAGCGCATGATAGAAATGCCACTGGGAAATCGAGGGCATGCAAGCTGCCGACGGCAGGTATTCCCTGCCGCGTCGGATATGGTCCAGCGCAAGCGAATACTCATCGAATGCATAGGCGCGCATGCCTTCGAAGAGGTGATGATGCAGCAAGGTCAGCCGCGTCGTGCTGGCTGCGCCGCCGTGATCGCCAGCCTCACCCACCGGCACGCCTCGCATGGCGGCAACGTAGTGCTGGAAATTGGCGATCGCGTCGGACGAGGTTTTCTGCCCCAGCTTCAGCGTCCTGGCAAAGCCGTCTTCCATCTTTTCCGCCACTTCCGCCAGCGGCATGCCGACGAGCAGTTCCACGCGTAATGCCGATACCAGGCTGTAACAGGCATATTCGAATTCGCCTGTCTCCACGCCTGCCTGGTAATTTTCACGCAGCAGCACCGGCGATTCGTTCAAATGGCGCACCCAGTGGAAGATCGCCGCATGCGCAAGAAAGGCCACGCGCACGCCGAGGCCGTCGCGTTGCTCTTCCTTCTGGAAGCGGGCATGCAGATCCAGCATCAGTCTTCCCACCCTGGCCGCAAGCGCAATGTCTTTGCCAGTGATGATCAGCACCATCGCATAGCTGCCGAGCGCCCAGGGCAGGCCCGGAGAAAATCGCTGCCGCCGCAGCGCGATTTCGATTTGCTCGAAGGTGAAAACGGAAAACATCGCCGGCTTGGCGACATAGCTGGCCGACACTGCCCGGCTGAGTATCTTTTGCTTGAGCAGCTCGATGGCATCCGTTTCATGAGGAAACTCCAGCATGCGCCGGCCGTCGTGGCGTTCGATCCGGTGCGTGACGCCCCACATGCGCCAGGCCATTGCGATCCTGCCATACCGCAATTGCGGCCTGACGGCGAGCATGCGCAAGGCCTCCAGCGCAAGCTTCAAAGCGTCCGCGTGGCGGTCCTGGTACAGGCACGAGCGGATCAGGACGTCGTACACCTGCGCCTTATGCAATTGGTTACCGACACGCTCGAGCATTTCCCTGCCGACGCTGTCCACTTCTTGCAGGCGCCGGCTCATCAGGCCGCTTTCCAGCTGTTCCATCTGCAACGCAATCTGCAGCACAGCGCTTCCTGCGGCTGCGCCCTGCAACAGCGCCAGACCGCGCACTGCATACTGCCAGGCAGCGTCGTGCGCCACCGATGCCATGGCGCGACGCGCGCCCTGCAAATTCAGTCCGGCCAGCGCGTGGCGTTCTTCAACGCTGTCGATCAGCTCGTTTCCGGCATTAAGATGATGGATGATTTCGAACAGGTGCGCTTCCCGCTCTCCTTCCGGAATGGCGGTCAGCAACATGCGCCCGAATCGCAGATGCAGGCGCTTGCCGTCATCCGGCGCAATCTGCGCGTAGGCAGCCTGCTGCACCCGGTCATGCTGAAAACCATACATATGCTCGATGTCTTCCGGGGCGGAAAACCCGTGCCGTGGGGGAGTGATCAGGCCAGCGTGCAATGCCGGCTGCAAATGCGCGTCGACCTGGGCAGCGTCAGTCTCCGCCAGCATTGCCAGCGCGCGCACGTCGAAGAGGTTGCCGATGCAGGCCGCCAAGCTCAGCAGATGGGCTGTCTGCGCGGGCAGGCGCCCGAGCTCCTGCGTCAGCAAGGTCACGACGTTGTCGGTGCTGCGCAGCGCTGCGATATCCGCAAGGTCCCATTCCCACCGGCCGTCCCGGAATCGCAGCAACTGCTCGCGATGCAGGGTCTTGATGAACTCACCCACGAAAAACGGATTCCCGCGGGTTTTCCGGTGCACCTGCTGCGCCAGCGGCGCTACCGCTTGCGGGGTGGCCCGCACCGTATCGGCAAGCAGCGCGCATACGCTGTCTTCCTCGAGCGCGCCCATCTCTATCAGCGACACGCTGGCGCCGGCGCGAATCGCCTCCACCTTGCGTGCCAGCGTGGCAGTGTCCGCCTGGTCAAGATCGCGGCACCCGCAGACGAGCAGCAGCGATGACTGATCGAGGCCCTCCATCAGCAGCACGATCGTATCCAGTGCGGCTTCATCGGCCCATTGCAGGTCATCCAGGAAAATAACCAGCGGATGCTCGGCGCGAGCGAACACGCCGATGAAATTGCGAATGACGTAGCGGAAGCGATTCATGGCTTCGGCGGCACCCAGACTGGCCACTGCCGGCTGCTTGCCGATAACATGCTCCAATTCCGGGATGGCATCGATCATCAGCTGGCCGTTCGCGCCCAGCGCATCGAGCAGGCGGCGGCGCCACTCCTCGATACGGCTCTCGCTTTCAGTCAGCACCAGGCGGATCAGTTCGCGGAACGCATGCGTCAGCGCGTAGTAGGGAATATTGCGCTTGTACTGGTCGAACTTGCCTGCGATGAAATAGCCGCGGCGCGCAACCACGGGCTCGTGCAATTCCCGGATCAGCGCAGACTTGCCGATACCGGCGTAACCGGTCACCAGCAACAGCTCCGGCACGCCGGCCGCGCTGCGTTCGAATGCCTGCAACAGACGCGCAAGCTCGGCCTCGCGGCCATACAGCTTTTGCGGCAGCTGCAGGCGATCGCTCACGTCCTGCCTGCCCGGCACGAAATCTGCCGCCGCCTGGCCTGCCGCCAGTGCGGCGCGACAGAACCGCAGATCGGCCAACAGGCCCGCAAGGCTCTGGTAGCGCTCTTCAGCATTTTTTTCCAGAAGCTTGAGAACGATGGCATCCATCATCTGCGGCACGTGCGGATTGATGCTGCCTGGCGACGGCGCTTGCCGCGCCATATGCGCATGGATGAGTTCCGTCGACGACGTGCCGGCAAACGGCAGCCGTCCCGTGAGCAGTTCGTAGAACACTACGCCCATCGAATAGAAATCGCTGCGATAATCGACGCTGCGATTCATTCGCCCGGTCTGTTCCGGCGCCGTGTAGGCAAGCGGCAGTGCAGCGTCATTGCCCAGCCCGGCGCGGCCATCGGCATCGAAGCGAAGATTGGCAGGGCAGACGGCGCGGTGCAGCGGCGCGTGCGCATGCCAGCGCTCCAGCGCTTCGGCAACCGCCTGGCAGGCCGCAAGCGCCTGCCCGAGGTCGAATGCGCCGGCGGCAAGCTGCTGACGAAATGCCGCTATGCGGACGTCCGCCGCAGGCTGGGAAAGCCAGGCTGTGTCGTTTACACCTGTATGCGGCAAATTACGCCCCCGGAATTGTTGTTGTTTATCTTATACATTTGCTATCTTATGGGCGAATGTGATGCGAGACAATAGCCCTCCCTATACGGACGCCCCCATCATGCACGACAATCTGCTTGCAGCCGAAACCATCCCCGCAGAAGAATCGCAGCGCATCCGCGGCCTGGCGGCACGCCTGCAGGCGAAAATCATCCGTGAAAACCCGGCCGGCATCATGCGGCGCGACGCCCACCCGAAAATGCACGGGCTGGTAAAAGCAGAATTCTGCGTGCATGAAGGCTTGCCGCCGGAGCTGCGCATCGGCCTGTTTTCCCAGCCCGGCCCCTGGCGCGCCTGGATCCGTTTCTCCAACCAGAGCCCGGCGCGCGGGCCCGATCTGGCGCGCGACATTCGCGGCATGGCCATCAAGCTGATGGGCGTACCCGGAGAAAAACTGCTGGAATCGCAGCGCGATGGCACCACCCAGGATTTCATCCTGATCAGCACCGATGTCTTCGTTACCCGCGACGTGGCGCAGTTCGACGACCTCATACAGGCCATGACGGGCAGCTGGTGGAAAAAGATCTGCTTCTTCGGTCTGCACTGGCGCGTGGTCCGGAACCTGCTGCGCTCGCTGCGCCGGCATGCCAATCCGCTGCAGATCCGCTACTTCAGCACCACGCCTTATCGTTTCGGCGCTACCGCAGCGAAATATTCGGCGATACCGCGCATCGAACGCGCTGACGCGGTGCCGGCGAAGGCAGACGACGATTACCTGCGCGCCGCCATGGCTGCACAGCTGCAGAACGGCGACGCCCTGTTCGATTTCGCAGTGCAGCTGCAAACTGATGCCCGCACGATGCCGATCGAGGATCCGGGCCGCGCCTGGGATGAACGTACATCGCCATGGCGCACGCTGGCTACTATCCGCATTCCGCGCCAGGAATTCGACAGCGAAGCGCAACGCGCATTCGGCGAAAACCTTTCCTTCACGCCCTGGCACTGCCTGCCGGCGCATCGTCCCCTGGGGGGCATCAACCGGGCGCGGCGCGTGGTCTACGAATTGATCTCGGCATTCCGCCACGAGCGCAACGGCGCGCCGCGACGCGAACCGGACAGCTGGGACTTCTAAGGGAGCCGGCAGCGGCGCCGCCTCAGGTCGGATCGATCGACCCCTCGGCAATCATGCGCAGCGCCGTCATGCCCGGCACGAAAAAATAATCGCCGCCACGGGTTTCCACCAACCTCGGGATATTGCTCAGGAAGTAAGGCGGCAGGTCGCTGCCGGGCGCCACGGGCAAAACCGCCCGGCTCGGATACTCATGGTCATGGTTGCCGAGGATAATTTCCTTATCATTTCCGGCCCGGAAATCGTTGCCGTAATTGACCCATTGCTGCTGCACGAACTCGAACTGTCGCTGGATATCCGCCTGCATCATAAGGATGACGATGCCGTGGTTGCCGTCGTCGCGCCCCGGATCCGTAACTTTTCCGTACGGCAGGCCGCGACGCAGGATGCGGCGGCGGTTGGCCAGCGCCCCGGGCGTATCGAATGCGCCCGGCGTGGTTTGCAGCGAGGCGCGCGGATTGATGCGCCGGATATGCGCGCTGAACGGACAGCGCACGCCCTCCGCATCCTCGTCGAAAGTGAAGGCGCTCAGCATGGCATCCCGCTCCGCCTGCCCGGCCCGGGCAAACTGCCGGTCCCACGCATGCTTGGCCGCCAGGTTCGGCGCTCCGACCAGCGGCGCGCCATTGTCGCGCCAGCGGCCGACGAATTTGGCAGCAAGCAGTTCCCGCCCGCCCGGATAGCGCTCCGCTTCCCGATCCAGCAAGGCATTGAAACTGCCGACGTTCTCATGCAGCTTGCGATACACCATGTAGGTGCCGTTGCGCGCCAGCGACATCGGCTGCGGCGCGCGCGGATATTCCCGCGCTTCGTCGATATGGCCGAGGATGAATTCACCGGTCGCCAGCGGCTCCCAGCCTTTTGCGGTTTGCTTGCCGCGCCCCTGCACGCGGTGCGGCGACGCAGGCAGGCCCTCGAACACCGGGTCGCCGATGCCGTCGGCATAGCCGAAATGCTCCTTGCTGGTATAGCTGCCGTTTTCTTGCAAGGCTTCCGCCGCCTGGTAGGGCAAATCGTCCATGCCGCCGTCGCCACGGTGCCCCCGTAACAGCGTGACCCCGCCCGCACTTTGCAGAATCAGGCCCAGCAGCCACTGGTAGCGCTGCTCCAGGGCTTCCGGCTGCTGCGCATTGATCGAGATAAAAACATGCACCGGCTCGCCCTGCCATACCGGATCCCAGTATTCCGGGGCGCTGGCGCCGTCGTCGCCAAGGATGCTGCGTCGCGCCTTCATGCCCATGACGAATTCCTGCGGAAAGCCGCGCAGCGATGCTTCCGGCAATTCGAGCGCCTGCAGGCCGGCGAAGGTAAAGGCGATATTGGTGGTAGCCGGCGGCTTGGGAATGCCGGCAAGGCCATCGCCCCAGGTGGCCGCGGTGGTCACCTGTTTCGCCACGGCGCTCACGAAGTCCCTTCCCGCCTGTGCCGCGTGCACATGCAACAGCAGGTAGCGGGCACAAGGAAAGCTGAAGCGCCCGTACGCCTTGATGACGTTGCCCTGGATATCCAGCAGATCGAGGATTTTTGTCATGCCTTCTCCTGTTGCAGGCGATACTGGCCCGGGCTCCAGGCATGCGTGGCGAAATTGGCCGGCTCGATGCGCGCGACGAATTCCCGGTAAGCCTGTTGCAGCTCTGCTGCCGGCAATCCCTGGTGGGCGACGACGAACTTGCCGAATTCCTGCTTGACATGCAGGGCCTTCAATTGCGCCTCGAGCGGATCGTCGTTAGCGCCGACAAAAAACAGCGATGCCGGCACGCTGCACTTCTTCATGTAGGCAATGAAGCCGGCAGCATCGCGCACTTCGTCGAAACCGTAGCAGTACATCCATGCCTGACGGATTTCATCGGCAATGCTTTCCCACATGCCGTCCAGGTAAGCATCCAGGTCACCGTGGAAACTGCAGTTGAAAACCAGGTAGCGGGACTGCAGGTGATCTTCGCGGGGCAAGGCGCGGCGGCGTGCGCGGTCGGAAAAGATCGACAGGATATCCTGCCAGGGTCCGAAGACGTCGCCGCCGGCCTGCGCCTGGATGATCACGTCGTCCAGCACGAAATACCGGCACAGGTAAGTTTGCGGCACTTTCGCCATCGGGCTGTTTTCCAGGAAATTCCAGGCGTCGAGCCGGCTGCGCACCAGGTCCGCCCAGGCGGCTTCACCTTCGTGGCCGCGACGGATCGGCGACAGCACGGTCAGGGTGCGGGCATTGCCGCTGTGATCAGGCATGTTCGCGCTCCTCGCGCAAGGCGGCCAGGCGCTCCACCTGCTTGCGCACGTCGCGGCGACGGCGCTTTTCCACCTGCGCTGCCGACATGCTGACAATGGGCGTGGGCCGCATGTCGCCCAGGTCGTTCTGCAAATGACGCAGCATGGCATGGTAGCTTTTCAGGAATTCCTGCGACGGCAGTTGCGCGGCATCGCCGAAATCCAGCAAGGCCTGGTGCACCTTCCGGGCAGCCTTGACATCGTTCGAGGACGCCAGCGGATAGGCGCTGTAATAATGGGTGGTCTCGATCTGGTTGTGGCGGATATAGGCATGGAACGGCGTCAGCGGCACCGAGCGCGGATAGCGGATATGCCACTTCCAGAACAGGTCCAGGCCGCTCGGGATCGAGAACGTGAAGGAATCGACGTACTGGTCCCAGCTGCCATTGAAATTGCTGAAAAATAGCATGTAGCTGTAACGCAGATTTTCCTTCGGCTGTTCGGGATGCACGTGCGGGAACTGTTTGCGGCCGATCACTACCCAGCTGGCGTAGTGAATCAGCGATAACGCGATCAACCCGCGCAGCGTCGAGGCGCGCTTTTGCGCCACCCATAGAAACAGCCTGTTTATCCATGCCATATACCAGCGGACCGGCGTGATCACGCTCATGGCATAGGCCTTGCCTGCGATATTGGACATGCGAAGCTCCCTGGCTTACGGTGCGGCGAGCATTTTTGCTGAATTGTCATGTGCCCCCGCAATGCCGACAGGCTAACCAAAAATTAAAATCTCAACAACCGTGTGTGACAAATTTTCGTGTTGAACGCCTGGCATTGTTGCGCCATGCAACATCCGCAAACGATCTGGCGGTACCGAACGAAAAATTTTGCAATCGCCGCGCCGCATGGCTTATTATGCAAGGTTGCCATATACACAAAACAAAGAGAGAGGAAAGGCAATGGAAGGGGACGAGCTGGACGCCATGCGCGACATGTTTGGCGAAGATTTTGCCCTGCTCGCCGGCCTTTATCTCCGCGACAGTCCGCCGCGCGTGGCAGCGCTGCAGCACGCTGCCGACAGCGGCGATGCCGCCCAGGCTGCCACGGTGGTCCACTCGCTGGGCGGCAGTTGCGCCTCGATCGGCGCCACCGGCCTGGCATCACTTTGCATGACGCTCGACCATGATTGCCGTCGCGGCAATCATGCCAGCCTTGCGGCACAAGCCGCGGCCATTGCCACCGAATACGCGCGCATCGCCGCGCGGCTGCAAGCCATGCTGGCGGAGCCGCAAGCATGAATGCGCGCGACATCGGCGTCATCAATGTCGTCGTCGCCGACGACGATGCTACCACGCGCGTGGCACTGCGCCTGCTGCTGCAGGAAAACCGTTACACGGTGGTCGGTGAAGCGGCCGATGGGGAACGCGCGGTCGAACTCTGCACCACCCTGAAACCGCACGCCGTCTTCCTGGATATCGACATGCCCAGGCTGAGCGGCCACGAGGCTGCAAAAAAATTGCGTGAACTGCACCCCGAAATCGGCATCGTCGTCATCAGCGCCTATTCGACCATGGAAAACGTGCAGCAGGCCCGGCAAGCCGGCGCCAACGCCTTCGTGGTCAAGCCCTTCAGCGCCAGCCGCCTGATCGATGCGCTCGACAGCTGCCTGCAGCACCGGCAACGGCACCATTGACGACAGCCTGATTCAGACATCGAAACGCACGCCTTGCGCAAGCGGCAAGGCGCTGCCGAAATTGATGGTATTGGTGGCGCGGCGCATGTAAGCCTTCCAGGCATCCGATCCCGATTCGCGGCCGCCGCCGGTTTCCTTTTCGCCGCCGAATGCGCCGCCGATCTCGGCGCCGCTCGGCCCGGCATTGACATTGGCAATGCCGCAGTCGCTGCCATCGACTGCCATGAAGCGCTCGGCTTCCCGCAGGTCGCGGGTGAATATGCTCGACGACAGTCCCTGCGGCACGTCGTTGTGCCATGCCAGCGCCTGTTCCAGGTCGCGATAGCGCAGCACGTAAAGGATGGGCGCAAAGGTTTCCTGCTGCATCACCGGCGCCGGCGCCGGCATTTCCAGCAGCGCCGGCCGCGCGTACCAGCCACCGGGACAGCCCGGCACTTCTACCCGTTCGCCGCCGCTGATCTGCCCACCCTGCGCCCGCGCTGCTGCCAGCGCCGCCTGCATCGCTTCGAATGCGGCGGCGTCGATCAGCGGCCCGACCAGCGTGGCGGGATCCCGCGGATCGCCAACGCGCAAACTCGCATACGCGTTTTTCAGGCGCGCCAGCACGTCGTCGTACACCTGTTCGTGCAGGAACAGGCGCCGCAGGCTCGTGCAGCGCTGGCCTGCCGTGCCGGCGGCCGAAAACACGATGGCCCGCAGCGCCATGTCCAGGTCGGCACTGGGCGCGACGATCATGCCATTGTTGCCGCCGAGTTCAAGCAGGCTGCGCGCCAGCCGCGCGGCGCAGGCCTGCGCCACCGCGCGTCCCATGCGGACGCTGCCGGTTGCGCTGACCAGCGCCACGCGCGCATCCTGTGCCAGCGCCATGCCGCATTCGGGGCCACCGGGCGCCAGCTGCGTCAGGCCATCCGGCGCGTCCGCGCCGAAGCGCGCCACGGCACGCTGCAACAAGGCATGCACGGCGACGGCGCACAGGCTGGTCTTTTCGGAAGGTTTCCACACCAGGGCATTGCCGCAAACCAGCGCCAGCGCCGCATTCCAGGCCCACACCGCAACCGGAAAATTGAACGCCGTGATCACGCCGACCACGCCCAGCGGATGCCAGACTTCCTGCAAACGATGCCCGGGGCGCTCCGACGCGATCGTCAGACCATACAGCTGACGCGACAGGCCGACGGCAAAATCGCAGATATCGATCATTTCCTGCACTTCGCCCAGGCTTTCCTGCACGATCTTGCCGGATTCCAGCGTGACCAGTTCGGCCAGTGCAGCCTTGTTCGTGCGCAGCTCCTCGGCAAACAGGCGCACCAGCTCGCCGCGCCGCGGCGCCGGCACCAGGCGCCAGGCCTGGTGCGCCCTTGCCGCCGCAGCCACGCACCCCCCCACCTGCGCCGGCGAAACCGCGCGCAGCTGCGCCAGCTGGCTGCCATCCACGGGGCTGCGGCTGCACAAATCCATGCCCTGCCAATCCGCGATCCCGATTTCCAGCTGTTTCAGCACACGTGCGATTTCAGTCATCTCGTGTCTCCCCGAGCCGGGCGGTTGCCCTATTTTTTCTACTATAGAAGCAAAATGCGCGAAGGCAAAGGATCAGTGGCGCAAAAACGCTGCCATACGGTATGCTTGGCGTAACGGCAACGCACATCCTGCAAAGACATGAGCAACAAGGACATGAGCAACATTACCGACACAAAGAAAAACCACCTGTGGCGCAAGGTAGTCTGGCAAACCGACCCGGAAGTGTCACCGTTGGGGCCTTTTCATCATGCCGCTGTCTACTGTTGCGAGGAATCGAACGGCTATGCGGTATGGTATGTGCGGCGCCTGGCGCGGGATGACCGCCGCGGCGTGCCTGGAATAGAGAGCGCCGACTACCTGCTCGATTTCTTTCCGCCGAACCGGCGCGACGACGCCATCGAGCGCGCGGTGCTGGTGGCCAACAGCGCCAACGGCATCGACGCCCTCATCGCGGCGCTCGACGGCCTGGCGGCCGCCGGCAAAAAACTCTAGCGCAGCTTACGCCGGCCACAGCGGCGGCTCGTCCATCAGCGCGACCTGCTCGCGCAATTCCAGTATGCGATCCTGCCAGTAGTGCATGGTGCCGAACCAGGGAAAAGCCAACCTGAATGCCGGATCGTCCCGGCGCCGCGCCAGCCATGCCGCGTAATGCACCAGGCGCAGCGAGCGCAACGCCTCGACCAGGTGCAGTTCGCGTGGATCGAATTCGCAAAAATCCTCGTAACCGGCCAGCAGATCGCCGAGCTGGCGCACGCGGTCGGCACGCTCCCCCGACAGCAGCATCCACAGGTCCTGGATTGCCGGCCCCATGCGGCTGTCGTCGAAATCGACGAAATGCGGTCCGGCGTCGGTCCACAGCACATTGCCACCATGGCAATCACCATGCAGGCGCAGATACGCCACGTCGCCTGCGCGCACAAAGCAGCGGCGCACGCCGTCGAGCACCTGTGCCGTCACGCTCTCGTAGGCAGCGCGCAATTCCTCCGGGATGAAGCCGTGCGCCAGCAGGTAGCTGCGCGGCTCCTCGCCGAAGCTGTCCACGTCCAGCCGTGGGCGTTCGGCGTAGGGACGGATCGCGCCGACCGCATGAATGCGCCCGATGAAGCGCCCCAGCCATTCCAGCGTGGCCGCGTCTTCCAGCTCCGGCGCGCGGCCGCCATGGCGCGTAAACACAGCAAAGCGGTAGCCGGCGTAGTCGTGCAGGCTGGCGCCGCCCAGTCGCAATGCAGGTACCACCGGTATTTCGCGTGCCGCCAGTTCTTCGACGAATGCATGCTCTTCGAGGATGGCTTCATTGCTCCAGCGCTGCGGCCGATAAAACTTGGCGATCAGCGGCGGCCCGTCTTCCATGCCGACCTGGTAGACCCGGTTCTCGTAACTGTTCAGGGCGAGCAGGCGGCCGTCGCTGCGCATGCCCGCGCCCTCCAGGGCGTCGAGCACGATATCGGGCGTGAGGGCGGAAAAGTCGGCGGCAGCGTCGGTCATGCCGCCATTGTACGGCGCTATCGCTCGTCCGATTGATTTATCCGGATCAAACGTACTTTCGGGATCGCAAGGAAGTCTTGAAAATGGTAAGGTGCCGTTACTTTCAGCACTGCACGAAAAATATCCCATGAACATAGACCAACCACTGACCGACAAGGAATTCGAGGAACTCGACCAATTCCTGCTGTCGGACCGCTGCGCCGAAGACGGCATGACCATGGACAGCCTGCACGGCTACTGCACCGCGCTGGCCATCGGCCCGCAGGAAGTCGTGCTGGCGGAATGGCTGCCGCGCGTCTGGGGCGCTTCCGGCGAGGCGCCGCAATTCAAGTCGGAAAAGGAAAGCGCCCGCATCATCGGCCTGATCGCGCGCACCATGAATGAAGTGGCGATGACCTTCGAAGTCGCGCCCAAGGAATTCGAACCGCTGTATTGCGAATACGAATGGGAAGGCCGGCAAGTCATCGACGGCGAAGCCTGGGCCTGGGGTTTCCTGGAAGGCGTCGACCTGCGCGCCGATGCCTGGGCGCCGGCCTGGGAAGGCCCGCTGGCGCCGCTGATGCGCGTCATTTACCTGCTGGGCGCCGAAGAAATCGAGGAAGAAGACCTGGTGCTGGTGGATGACCCGGTCAAGCGCCACAAGCTGGCCATCGAAGTGGAAGCGGCGATTCCCGCCATCCACCGTTTCTGGCAGCCGCTGCGCAAGTCGGCAGTCACCACCGTCGAACGCACGGAAGCGAAAGTCGGCCGCAACGACGACTGCCCCTGCGGCAGCGGCAAGAAATACAAGAAGTGCTGTGGCGCCGACGGCGCCGGCGCCTGATCAGAGCTTGATAAAGTGCTCGCGGTAATACCGCAGTTCTTCGATCGATTCGACGATGTCGGCCAGCGCGGTGTGCTTCTGGTGCTTCTTGAAACCGCTGGCCAGTTCCGGCTTCCAGCGCCGGCACAGTTCCTTCAGCGTGGAAACGTCCAGGTTGCGGTAATGGAAGAAGGCCTCCAGCTTGGGCATGCCGCGCGCCATGAAACGGCGGTCCTGGCAAATCGAGTTGCCGCACATGGGTGACTTTCCTGCCGGCACAAAATGCTTGAGGAAGGCGATGATCGCGCTTTCCGCATCCGCTTCGGTAATAGTCGATGCCTTGACGCGCTCGATCAGGCCGGAGCGCCCATGGGTTCCCTTGTTCCAGGCATCCATGCCGTCCAGCACCTCGTCGGGCTGGTGAATGGCAAATACCGGTCCCTCGGCCAGCACATTCAGGTGGGGATCGGTCACTACCACTGCCACCTCGATGATGCGGTCGGTGTCCGGATTGAGGCCGGTCATTTCCATGTCGAGCCAGACCAGGTTGAATTCGTTGGGACGCGCCGGATTGACCGGTGCCGTAACTTGCAGATCAGTTGATTGTGACATAATTGTTTTTCCTTGGAAGTCCGCTATTTTCTCATAGGGCAGGCATGAATTCTTACGTGTTTTCGCTATTGTTCATCGGCTTTTTGGCGCTGACCCTGGCGGTGCGCTTCTGGCTCAGCTCGCGCCATATTCGCCACATCCTCGCACACCGCGCTGCAGTGCCGGCGCAGTTTGCCGAAAAAGTCCCGCTGGAGGCGCACCGCAAGGCCGCCGACTACACCATCGCCAAGACCAAATTCGGCATGGTTACGCTGGTCATCAACACAGTCGTGCTGCTCGGCTTCACCCTGATGGGCGGCCTGCAATGGCTGTCGGTCGCCGTTCTCGATCTGACGGGGCCGGGCATGACTTATCAAATCGGCCTGCTGGTGGCCTTTGCCGTGATTTCCGGCCTGATCGACCTGCCTTTCAATTATTACGCGCAATTCGGCCTGGAAGAAAAATTCGGTTTCAACAAGATGACGCCCGGTCTGTTCATGACTGATCTGATCAAGGGCATCGGCGTGGGGGCGGCGATCGGCCTGCCGCTGGTCTGGGTGATCCTGACACTGATGGAAAAGGCCGGCGATCTCTGGTGGGTATACGCCTGGCTGGTAATGTGTGGATTCCAGTTGCTGATGCAGGTATTGTATCCGTTGGTAATCGCGCCGCTGTTCAACAAATTCATCCCCCTGGCCGACGAAAGCCTCAAGGAACGCATCGAGAACCTGATGCAACGCGTCGGATTTGCTTCGAAAGGGATCTTTCTGATGGATGGATCCAAACGAAGCACCCATACGAATGCCTATTTTTCCGGCCTCGGCAAGGTTAAACGGGTGGTTTTTTTCGACACCCTGATCTCGATCCTCAAACCGCATGAAATCGAAGCCGTGCTCGCCCATGAACTGGGTCACTTCAAGCTAAAACATATCGTCAAGATGATTGCGATCACGTTCGCTGTGTCGCTCGGCTTTTTCGCCCTGCTTGGCTACCTGAAAGGCACGAGCTGGTTTTATGAAGGACTGGGCGTCGACTTTCTGTTCGCCAGCGATGCAATGGCGCTGATCCTGTTCATGCTGGCGCTGCCGGTCTTCACTTTCCTGCTTTCGCCGTTGATATCAATAAGTTCGCGCAAGCACGAATTCGAAGCCGATGCCTTTGCCGCCAGACACGCCAACGCGCCGGATCTCGTCAGCGCGCTGGTCAAGCTGTACGAAGACAATGCCTCGACCCTGACGCCGGATCCGCTGCATTCGGCATTCTACGATTCGCATCCGCCGGCTTCGCTGCGGGTGCAACGCCTGCTGGCAGCACAGCCGGCATAAAGGAGCCCGCATGACCACCGCTGCAGAATTGCTGGCAAAAAAATGCCAGCACCGGAACGATGCCCTCGATGATGCCCAGGCGCAGGCTTGCCTCGCGGCCCTGCCCTGCTGGGAACTGAAGGACGGGCGCGTCACTCGCGCCTTCGATTTTAAAAATTATTACGAGACCCTGGCATTCGTCAACGCCATCGCCTGGGTGATCCACGCCGAAGACCACCATCCGGTACTTTCGGTGTCCTACAACCGCTGCACCGTCAAATTCCATACGCACTCGGTCAATGGCGGGCAAGGCGGCCTGTCGGAAAACGACTTCATCTGCGCCGCCAAGGTGGATGCCGTGTTCGCCGGCTCGCAGGGCGGCGAGCAGGCCTGATGACGCACCTGACCGCTACCGTTATCGCCGCCCACGGCCGGCACTATGTCGGGCAAATCGACGGCAAGCTATGGCATTGCGTCACCCGGGGCAAGAAAAGCGACGTCGCCGTCGGCGACCACGTCCGAATCAAGCAGACTTCGCAGGATCAGGCCGTCATCGAAACCATCGAGGATCGCAAGACGCTGCTGTTCCGCTCCGACCAGTACAAGTCCAAGCTGCTGGCGGCGAATGTCTCGCAACTATTCATCGTGGTCGCCACCGAACCGGGTTTCTCCGACGACCTTGTATCTCGCTCCCTGGTGGCCGCCGAAGCCGCCGGCGTGAAGCCGCACATCATTCTCAACAAGACCGACGTTGCAGAGCTGTTGCCGAAAGCGCGCGAGCGCGTGGCGATGTATGCGGCACTGGGCTACCCGGTGCACGAAGTGTCGGCGCGCGCCGCGCCGGACGCCACCCACGCTCTGCTGCAACCGCTGCTAGCCGGCGAGGTGTCGATCTTCATCGGCCAGTCCGGCATGGGCAAGTCGTCACTGATCAACCTGCTGGTGCCGGATGCGGAGATCGCCACGCGCGAGATTTCCGCGGCGCTGGATACCGGCAAGCACACCACCACCTTCACCCGACTGTACGCCGTCGATGCACACACCAGCGTCATCGATTCGCCGGGCTTCCAGGAATTCGGTCTGTATCACCTTACCGAAGGCATGCTGGAACGCGCCTTCGTCGAGTTTGCGCCGCACCTGGGCAACTGCAAGTTCTACAACTGCCATCACCTGAACGAACCGGCCTGCGCCGTGCTGGGCGCAGTCGAGGCGGGTGCGATTGCGCCCATCCGCCACGACCTGTACCGGCAACTGGTGCACGAGGCATCGCAGACGATCGGCTATTGACGCGGGCGTGTCGGTGCCCGGGCCTCAGCAAACGCTGCGCAAGGCGCTACGAAGATCCGGATAGCTGAACTCGAAGCCGCTTGCCTGCAAGCGGGCCGGCGCCACGCGCTGCCCTTCCAGCAGCAAGTCCGCCTGCTCACCCAGCAACAGCCGCACCGGCGCGCCCGGCAGCGGCAACAGGCAGGGGCGGCGCAGCACCGCTGCCACCGTCTTGCTGAACTGCGCCTGCGTGACGCATTCCGGCGCCGTGAAATTCCATGCCTGCATTTGCGGCGCGGCAGCCTCCCCTTCCCGATGACTGCTTGCATCCCACAGGTGCGCCATACCGCGCAATACGTCGCGCACGTGAATCCAGGACATCCACTGGCTGCCGCGCCCGACCTTGCCGCCCACGCCCAGTTTGAAAGGCACCAGCATCATCGGCAGCGAACCCTGTTCGCCGAACACCAGGCCAAAGCGCATGCATGCCACCTGCACGCCATGCCGTGCGGCGCCGCCGGCGACGTGCTCCCACTCGCTGCACAGCTGCGACATGAACACCGCCTGCGGCGGGCTATCTTCGTGCAAGGGGGTGTCGTCGCCTTGCGGTTGGACGCCGTAATAGCCGATCGCCGAGGCGTTCAGCAACAGGCGCGGCTTGTGTTGGGCGGCAGCGATCCACCCCACCAGCTTTTCCGTCAGGCCGCTGCGGCTGCGCCGCAATACCGCCTGCCGCGCCGCCGTCCAGCGCCAGCCGAGGATGCGGGCGCCGGCCAGATTGACGATGACGTCGATGCGCTGGGACGGCCGCAACTCGTCCATGGCGGCAATGCAACGCACCTTGCCATCGAACAGCCAGGCGGCCTGCTTCGGGCTGCGCGACAGCACCGTAACCTGGTGACCATCCGCCAGCAGCGCGCGCACCAGTTCCTGGCCGATGAAGCCGGTGGCGCCGGTGACCAGCACCTGCTCCGGCGCATTGCCGAAGCGGATCGCCGGCAAGGCCGCCTGTTGCTGCATCTTTTTGCCAATGCGCGCCGCCGCGAAAGCATCGCGCAGGCCGGACAGGGCAACACCGATGCCGCAGGCCGCCAGGAACCAGCTGAGCAAGCCGTGCGGCTGCCACACCAGCGCGGTCGGATGCTGCCACCAGGCAGGCGTATTCAGCGCCAGCAAGGTAATGAATGCGCCGCCGTTGATTGCCAGGATCGTATGCGTGACGCGTTCGGTTGCCGGCAGCAGGCGGGTGCGGTCTTCGATCACGAAATCCCACAGCGTCAGCACGATCTCGACGCCAAACACCAGCAAGAGCACCAGCGCCCAGGCGCCATGCCATGCCCAGGCCGAGAGGCCGACGAACAGCACGCCGTAAATCAGCGCCCGCGCGGCATGGATCGACAGCTCCTTGCGTGCGCTGGCGCGCTGCGGCAAGGCCTCGGTCAGTTCATGGTGGTAGAGCGTGTCGAATGCGCCCAGGCAGCCCTGGATAGCCATGAGTTGCAATGCCAGCAGATGCGTATCCATCATGCCACCTCCTTTTCCCTGGTTGTTGCCGGTTCGATGCTGCCAGCGGCAGGCTCGGCGATTTCATGGAATACGCCGACCTGCCGGAACGTGGTGCCGAACAGGCAGTGCTTGATCTCGATGCGGATATTGAACTGGCCCGGATTGTCGTTGCGGTGGCACAGGAAAGTCTTGCCCGGCGTGAGTATGCCCGGCAAAGGCAGACGCCAGCCGAAGATGTCCCAGAAATAGCCGTCGCTGGTGAAATACAGATTGGCGTCGTCGCCCACATGCAGCTGCAGCTTCATGCCCAGACCCATGCCGACGTACTCCAGCACTTCGCCCTTTTCGCTTTCGCACATGTAGGACGTGAACTGGATCGGTTGGCGGCGATGCAAGCGATAGATGCGCTGCTTGAAGATGAAGTCGCAATCCGGCTTCGAATACACCTGTATGTCGACCGGAAAATCGGCATCATCAAAGGGAATCAGCGCGCCGTCGATCATCGGCAGGGTAAGGAATCCCAGCAGCTTGCCGACGGCATTGCTGCTCAGCTCGCTCAGGCTGCCGGTGTAATACAGCGGCTTGCCGGGCGCCGGGTTCTTGTCGAAGCGGCGCTGGATGTCCGGGTGCAGCTTCAGCCAGGCCGGCCCAAGGATCTTCTTGAACAATTCGCCTTCGGAGGGGTAGCGAAATTGCGCGACTTGCGTGACGTCGTGATTCATGCGGGGACCTTTTGATTAATTATTTTCGGTTCATGAAACGAAGCTGTGCCATTCCGGTCGAGTCGCCACAGCCAGGCCAGGGGCGGCAACATCGTGATCAGCGCAAACGCATCCATCCAGACATGCGCCCAGCAATCGGCGCGCAATGATATCAGCATATCCTGCGGCGCCCAGAGGGCGAGCCCCGCAAGCAGCATGCCCCAGGCCAGGCGGCTGCGGTAACGGTCGCCGAAATAAATCAACGCTGCCATCCACAGCGCCAGGCTTTGCATGGTCGCGCCGAACAGGGCGATCCACCAGAGTTGCTGTTCGCGCGCCGCGGCAGGCGCCGCGGCTTCCCAGAACGCCGCCTCCACGCCGCGATGGTAGGCATCGAAAATCGGCAGATGGCCGATCCACGGCAGCGCCAGCCCGACCAGCAGGTGCGCCAGCGCCGCTGCATACATCCACCTGACAAGCCACGTCCTTGCGGATTCCGAATTCATTTACCCTCCCCTGCTGCAGAAAATTTACCTGCGCCTGCGTTGCTGTTTCAGCTGCCGATTAAATTGATTCCGCTAGCGCTCGCGAAAGAACGGGTTAAGCGGCTTGCAGGCGGCATGTTCGCATTGCGCCTCCTGACGGTATCCCAGCCAGCGCGAAAAACGATAGCGGTGCCGCGCAAAAACCCGATACAGCCAGGCCAGGCATGTACGCAGCAGCGGCACGCGCAAGGGAAACACCAGCCAGGCGCGCCCCACCAATGTATAAGCCGCCAGCATGCTGTCAACACCGACCAGCATCTTGCCGGCCGCCGTCCGGCTGTGCAGTTCGCGATCAAGCGCCGCCATGTCGAGGCCCAGCGATGCGGGATCGAATCCGCTTGCCGAAATGTCGATAAAGGCCAGGCGGCCAGCCGTGTCCCACTTGCGCAGCCGGCCCATCTCCGCGGCGCAAAACGGGCAATGCCCGTCGAAGTACAGCATCAACTCAGGAATGGCGTTCATGATGTTTCCTTGCGTTCCGGAAGTGTAATTCTTATCACAATGCCGGCTTGTTCACCATCAGGAAGTACACGGCCACCATGCACACGAAAGCCGGATAACCCAGGCCTTCCCAGCAGCGCGCGTAGCGCCAGTAGCGCGCCGGCAAAGCCTCGCCATTTGCCACGGCATGTTCGGCCATGTGCCGCATGCGCATCTGCAGCCACACCACCGGCAACCAGCAGGCGCCCGCTACCAGGTAGAGCGCCAGCGACCACGCCACCCAGGGCGTGGAGAGCGGCCAGCCCGCCATCTGTATCAGGACGATGCCGGTCAGCGGCTGCAGGATGATGGCCGGCGTCGTGAAAATCCAGTCGGCCAGCACCACGAAGCGCGCCACCACGGCCTGCGCTTCCAGGCTCTTGCTGCGGTTGGCGCAGAACAGGTAGAAAGCCGAGCCGAAGCCGACGCCCACCAGCACTACGGACGAAAGAATATGCAGCGTTTTGAGAATCAGATATAGAGACATGATGTCAGCCCTTCCTGGTTTCGAATGCATCCAGCACCAGCAGCAGCGCCAGAATCGGTATGTTTTTCAGCACCGGCCCGAACGGATGCAGCCAATATTCGGGCAAGAAAATGGAAATGATCAGGGTGTAGGCAGCGATCAGCGCCATCTGCAGGCGCCACAGCCAGCGCCCCGGCGCCCATAGCGTGGCAATGCCCAACGCAAGATCGAACAGCGCGGCGCCATACAGCGCGATATCGGCATGCAAGCCATGCAGTCCGACCCGGTGCAGCATGGCGAGGCTTTGCTCGACCGGATAAATCCCCAGCGACAGCAGGCCGGTGACGATCCATACCGCCGCCAGTGCCACGCGCAATAGCGGCAAAGCCCAGGCCATGAGGGCCTGCGAACGCAACATTTCCGGTGTTTGGCCGGCGAACCACGTATCGGCGCCGCGCGGCGTCTGTCCCAGCAATTGCGAGAATGCCGATGCATCGGCCACGTTGCCTGTTGCCAGCATGCGCAGGGAATCCGGCGAGAGTACGCTTTGTGGCAGGCAACCCGCCAGCCGTGCGACAAGCCGCATGAGCGGCATCGGCAGCGGCAACCACAGGGGCGGCGCCAGCCGCATGGCCGCGCGATAAGCTTCCAGCATGCCGCGGTAAGTCATTGCAGCCGGGCCGACAGCGTCGACCACGCGGCGCAGCGGCCCCTGCGCTTCCAGCAGGCGCAGTACTGCGGCGCAGATATCGTCGATGTGGACTGGCTGCAGCATTTGCCCGCCCTGCCCCGGCAAGCCGATCAGCGGCAGGCTGGCAAGCATGCGAAAGAAGCGGCTGCTGGCGCCATCGGCGCCGACGATCAGCGAGGGGCGCAGGATGGCCCAGTCGAGCGCGGATTGCTGCAGGCAGGCATCGGCCTGTCGCTTGCTGCGCAGGTACGGTGTCGGCTGCCCATCCGTTACACTGCCGAGTGCCGATATCTGGATCACGCGCGTCACGCCAGCCATTTCACAGGCCTTGAACAGGGCAACCGGCGCATCCCGGTGGATGGCATCGAAACTGCGCTGTCCCGTCCCGTGCAGGATGCCGACTGCGTTGACGACGGCATCGATGCCGGCCAGGCGCGGCAACCAGTCTTCCGCCCGCATGTCGCGCGCATAATCCATCGCCACCTCGCCCTCCCGCGTGGCTGTGCGCACGCCGCGCAGCAGCTCATGCCCTGCCTCGGCCAGCGCTGCGCACAAATGCCGGCCGATGAAACCATGGGCACCGCAAACCAGAATTTTCACGTTATCCCCCTTGCGCGCCAAATACACCGGCAGACCACACAACACCTGTCTGCAATTTTCGTAATTTCAGTCAAAACAGAAACTCAAATCCAAAATTTTTTTGCTAATTGCTATTCCTCGTGGCGCTCACCACCACGACTCTCGCCCCGCACGAATTTCTGCACCGTCGCACCCATCTTCAGCAAGCGCATCAGCGTGGCTGGCTCCATGCGCAGCATTTCTTCCGTCCACGGCCCCAGCGTTTCCATCAAATTCAGGGTATCGGCCACACGCTTCTGCACTGCCTTGTCTTCCTGCGCCAGGTCCGGGCTGGCGAGGATTTCGCGCAAGGCATCGATGGTCGGATCGAATTCCCGGCGCATGCGCTCGCGCACGATGGTGCGAAACAATTCCCATACATCCAGCGAAGTTTCGAAGTGATCGCGCCGGTCGCCCAGGATGTGCGCCACCCTCACCAGCTTCCAGTTCTGCAATTCCTTGATGCTGGTCGACACGTTCGAACGCGCCACCCCCAGGGTTTCGGCAATTTCCTCGGCATGCATGGGCTTGCCGGCAATGTACAGCAAGGCATGGATCTGGCTGACGGTACGGTTCACCCCCCAGCGGGATCCCATTTCCCCCCAGTGCAGGATGAATTTCTGGCTGATCGGTGTGAGTTCCATAGCTGCAGGATAGACAAGACAGTTATTTCTGTCAAGACTGAAATTACTAAAAAGAAGCAACAATACGCACTCCTTCCCAACGCCGGCTTTAGCACCCGTAAAGACGTTTGCCGGATGGCGCGCAGGCCGCTTGCGCCCGGTCTGTCATTTCACCGGAAAAACTCATATAATTGAACAAGTTACACTTACTTTCAGCGGCGGCAGGCGCCACCCTTGCCGCCGTTTCCATTTATGGCGATCAAACACTTCCTGCAGTTTTCCGACTTCACCCTCGACGAGTTCGAGTACGTGATGGGGCGCGCGCGCATCATCAAGCAAAAGTTCAAAAATTACGAACCGCACCCGACACTGGCTGACCGTACCCTGGTGATGGTGTTCGAGAAAAACTCGACCCGTACCCGCCTTTCCTTCGAAGCCGGTATGCACCAGATGGGCGGTGCGGCAATCTACCTGAACACGCGCGACAGCCAGCTCGGCCGCGGCGAGCCGGTAGAAGATGCGGCGCAGGTCATGTCGCGCATGTGCGACGTCATCATGATCCGCACCTTTGGCCAGGACATCATCGAGCGTTTCGCCGCCAATTCGCGCGTGCCGGTGATTAACGGCCTGACCAATGAATACCACCCCTGCCAGGTGCTCGCCGACGTCTTCACCTTCATCGAGCACCGCGGCTCCATCGCCGGCAAGACCGTGGCCTGGATCGGCGACGCTAACAACATGCTCTACACCTGGCTGCAGGCAGCCGAAGTCTTCGATTTCCACGTCAACGTCTCGACCCCGCCGGGCTATCCACTCGACCCGGCCCTGACCATCGCCGACAAGTCACGCTTCACCGTGTTTGCCGATCCGGCCGATGCCTGCGCCGGTGCCCACGTGGTCAACACCGACGTCTGGACCAGCATGGGCTTCGAAGAAGAAAATGCCGCGCGCCTGAAAGCTTTCAAAGGCTGGATCGTCGATGCGCCGAAGATGGGGCGCGCCCAGCCCGACGCCCTGTTCATGCATTGCCTGCCGGCTCACCGCGGCGAAGAAGTCGCCGCCGACGTCATCGACGGTCCGCAATCGGTAGTCTGGGAAGAGGCGGAAAACCGCCTGCACGTGCAGAAGGCATTGCTCGAATTCCTGGTCCTGGGCAGGCTGGCTTAGCCCCCCCGCGCCGGATCATCCCGTATTCATCCACATTTCACCCATCACCCAGGCTCAGCAGAAATCATGTCGACCATTCTCCAGTCCGTTCCCGTCAACCAAAAAGTGGGCATCGCCTTTTCCGGCGGCCTCGACACCAGCGCCGCGCTGCACTGGATGCGCCAGAAAGGCGCCATCCCCTATGCCTACACCGCCAACCTCGGCCAGCCCGACGAGCCGGATTACGAAGCGATTCCGAGAAAGGCCAAGGCTTACGGTGCCGAGCAGGCGCGCCTGATCGACTGCCGCGAACAGCTGGTCGCCGAAGGCATCGCCGCCCTGCAGAGCGGCGCCTTCCACATCTCGACCGCCGGCATCACCTACTTCAACACCACGCCGCTGGGTCGTGCCGTCACCGGCACCATGCTGGTGGCCGCCATGCAGGAAGACAACGTCGACATCTGGGGTGACGGCTCTACCTTCAAGGGCAACGACATCGAGCGCTTCTACCGCTACGGCCTGCTGGTCAACCCGTCCCTGCGCATCTACAAGCCCTGGCTTGACGACACCTTCATCCAGGAACTCGGCGGCCGCAAGGAAATGTCGGAATTCCTGATCAAATCCGGCTTCGACTACAAGATGTCGGTCGAGAAGGCCTATTCGACCGACTCCAACATCCTGGGCGCCACGCACGAAGCCAAGGATCTGGAACACCTCAGCAGCGGCATGAAGATCGTCGAGCCGATCATGGGCGTGGCCTTCTGGCGCGACGACGTCGACGTCAAGCGCGAGGAAGTCACCGTGCGCTTCGAGGAAGGCCGTCCGGTTGCGCTCAACGGCATCACCTTCGCCAATACGCTCGACCTGATGATGGAAGCCAACCGCATCGGTGGCCGCCATGGCCTGGGCATGAGCGACCAGATCGAAAACCGCATCATCGAAGCCAAGAGCCGCGGCATCTACGAAGCCCCGGGCCTGGCGCTGCTGTTCATCGCCTACGAGCGCCTGGTGACCGGCATCCACAACGAAGACACCATCGAGCAGTACCGCGAAAACGGCCGCAAGCTCGGCCGCCTGCTCTACCAGGGCCGCTGGTTCGACCCGCAAGCGATCATGCTGCGCGAAGCCTCGCAGCGCTGGGTGGCACGCGCCATCACCGGCGAAGTCACGCTCGAACTGCGCCGCGGCAACGACTACTCGATCCTGAACACCGAATCGCCCAACCTCACCTACGCTCCGGAACGCCTGTCGATGGAAAAAGTGGAAGACGCGCCTTTCACGCCGCAAGACCGCATCGGCCAGCTGACCATGCGCAACCTGGACATCACCGATACTCGCAACAAGCTCGGCGTCTACAGCAAGGTCGGCCTGCTGTCCGCCGGTTCGTCGGTAGCGCTGCCGCGCCTGGGCAAGGGCGACAGCAAGTAAGCTCTTCAACAACGACAACACGACATACTCAGGACATCATGAGCGCACAATTCGACAACGTTTCGGTCGTCAAGAAATCCAATATCTATTTCGATGGCAAGTGCGTCTCGCACAGTGTCATTTTTGCTGACGGCACCAAAAAAACCCTTGGCGTGATTTTCCCGTCGTCGCTGACCTTCAGCACCGGTGCGCCGGAAATCATGGAAATCAATGGCGGCAAATGCCGCGTGCGCCAGAAAGGCAGCGAGGAATGGCAAACCTATGCAGCCGGCCAGCAGTTTGAAGTGCCGGGCAATTCCAGCTTCGATATCGAAACCCTGGAAACGCTCGATTACGTTTGCCACTTTGGTTAAAGCGCGGTCAGCGTCTGGACGCCACAAGGGCCGCATTTGCGGCCCTTTTTTTGATCAATACAAATCATACCGATCCAGTGCCTCCATCGCCCTGACACCGGCTTGCCACCTCGCGCCGAATGATGAATTCTTACCATCAATATTGGTCGGCCATACTTCGGGTACGGGAGATTCACCATATGAGACTGGAATTAGGCGAGAGCGTCATCAGTAGCGGCGCTATTCGCATCAACAAGAAGCATCAGTTCAAGATCCTGGCGAAGTTCCACGACTACGCCTACGAATATGTCGGCGGGTCTTCGGATGCCGGGCAGGTGATTGCCAAGGCGCGGGATCTCGGCTCGGCACTCAGGGCGCTGGGGTTCGCTGCCGAGGATGAAGACGGTTTTCTCATGATAAGGGCCAGCCACACGCACACGATCATGCCATGCCTCAACTTGAATCAATGGCACGGGAAATTCTTTCCCATCCTCGCGCAGTATATCGATGGCGACAGTATCATCACTTTCGACTACTACGAATACGGCATCAAATCGGCGGTTCGAAGGACGATACGCTTCGAGAAGCGCACCTGCCGTGTGCAAGAGGCTCTGTTCATCGAATCCGACAGCATAGGCAATGAAAGCTTAAGGCCGATACATCCTTCAGACGACAGAAACTATGGATTCAACTGAGGCAAGCAATGAAGATGACATCATGATTCTACGGAGCTTCTCGATGATGCCAGGTTTTCAGCCGCACAAGGCGCTCTGGGTGGCGTTGATGTTTTTCTGCGGTGCAACGCATGCTGCAGAGAGCCGCGTCGATCCTGAGAAGACCCGCATTGCACTGCATGCACTGATGCAGGTGGCGAACATTACCGTGCCCTCCTCGTCCTCGTGCCATGGAAAATACGACGGAAGCAAAAAACCAACGGTCGGCCATGTATTGAGCATGCAGCTCGCTTATTTGAGCAATGGCGACAATCATATTGCTGGCGATTGCATCGACACGCACTGCCATATCCGGATTCGTCATGCGTTCGGGGAGGATGTCTCTTCAGCAGACATTCGATTTGAAGTACGCAATGGCAAAGCGAATGTTTCGACGCTTCAATGCGTGATCACGCCATGAAAATGCAGTCATTTTCTGGTGACGAATGCCGCGCCTTGTTTGTTGACACGGAATAGCGCATCCCCATGAAGAAACTCGCCATTCCTTTACTTCTTTTGGTTTGCACCGCATCCCTGCTGGCCAATTTTCTGCTGTACACCAAGGCAAACGCTTATCACAACCTGGTTGCCGTCAGCTGGGGCGACAGCAAATACGCACCGGCACTGTATGGCGCCTATGTCTATTACGAGCCGGACGGCGACCATTTGCAAGTGCGCGCCACGATTTACATCGACCGGCCAACGCTATGGCAAAGCTACCAGCACAAGACCATCAATCTTGGACAGGTGCGCAGTGATGCCGAAGCCGTTGCGCAATGGGGGAAAATCACCTGGTCGCAGGACGGCGTGCGATTTGGCACCGATGAGCGCAACGTGCTGATTGGCACGGCCGATCTCGAAAAGCACCGCTAGCCCCGATCAATTCCATTCACGAAATTACACAACAGTCGAAATGCCGCGAAAGCTCACAGGAAAGGCTGTTTTATGTGCGCAATAAAGCTGATTTTTGTTTGTTTGGCGGTGTATATACCGGCATCGGTATTTGCTGCCTCAACTGATCCCATTCTTGGCGCGCGCGCCTTGCGTGAGGAATGCAGCGCCTTTTCCCAAGCGGGAATGCGAGACTGTCTGACAAAGAAAGCGGAAAGCAGTCAGAAAGCATTACGGCAAACCGAGGAAAAAGTGGCGGACATCCTGTCAAAATGGGATGAAGATTATAAGTACGTCCATCAGGCCAGAATCAAATTCGTCGCATCAAACAGGGAATTCGCCAGGTACCGTGATGCTCAATGCGCATTTTCTTCATCATTGGGTGGGGGAGCCATTGGCAACGCCCTCGAAATGCAGCACCTGGCTTGCGTTGCTGAACTCAACAACAGACGTGCCGAACAACTACGCGATGCTGTGTCGGAATTGCAGGTGAAGTAGTCTGCCTAAGAACAAGTCGGCGGTGGGCGCGGAAAGAGAAGTCATCTGATATGTCATGCACTACAAAAAACAAATACAACGATAGTTGTATAATTATTAATTACAAACTTTCGTGGCAGCATTCATGTGTTCTGCTCGATCAATCAAATATTCTTCAGCCATGAATCGATACTTCTGCCGTCACTTTTATTTCCTTCTGCTTTTTGTCGCGGCTACAGCCTTTTTTCCCGCGGCGTCCTTCGCTGCACCTGCCAGCCACGAAAGCCTGGAACGCTTGCTCACGCTTTCCAACACCTATCGCCTGAGCGATATGGCTATCGAAGCGATAGCGGCGGCGCAAGCCAGGCACTGGCAGGAAGAAACGGACCCTGACAAGAAGCAGAAGAAGAAAGAACAGTTCGATGCGATCGATCGCATCATCAAGAAACACCTCAACTCAGCGACGCTCGTCCCGATGGCAATGGAAAGCTATCGGCAACATTTTCAGCAAGCCGAAGTGGATAATTTGATTGCGCACCTTCAGACCCCGGCGGGCAAGGTACGCGTGGAAAAACTGGAGCCGGCGCTCATTCAGTCCCTTCCCGACGTGATGGCGCATTTCCACCAGCGCATTGATGCAATGTTCGATGACAATGGCAATCTCGTCACCGGCCGCAAAATGCGTCCTCCAGAAAAATTTGCTGTGGGATCGAAGGAATATCTGGCTGCCGCACTCATACGCGAAACCCCTGGCGCCAGGGAAGAATTTGACCTTGAACTGAAAAACATTGAAGCGGCGATGCGCAAGCCACTGGAAATGGTTCACAAAGCATCGGGCATGGATCTCGGCAAAGAAAACAGCCAGGCATTCAAACGCGTCGCCGCGACCTTGCGCAAAGAGCTAACGTTCGAGAGTGTCGTCGCGGTCTACGCAAAGATCATCGCCGGCGCATTGAGCGAGGCGGAAATGAAAATGCTTATCGAAGATAACAAACTCCCGGCCAGAAAAGCGCTGCTGAAAAAACAGAAGCTCGCCGACCGCGACCTGGTGGCACGCCTGAACAAGCACGTTGAAGAAACCGTTCTTCCCGAAATAATTTCGGTAGTCCTCAAATAATAAGGTATGGCATTTGGAGCGGCATTACCGCGAAACAGAAATTGGCTTTTTCCGCTTAGCTTCCACCTTCAGCTCCGCTTAAAAATCGGGGGACTACCCGGCTTCTGGTGTCAAACGCTTAGGAAACAGAGTGAGTTATTCAGCAATTGAGCTAATCAAGTCAATCGAAGCTCTTTCTTCAGAAAAAAAACAGGCGATAGATATGCGATGCCGTGCAAGATATTGCGCAGATACATTTGCACATTCGCCATTTTTTATGATCTGATCTAAAAGAATTTGCTTATTTCCAGATAACTCTCTCTTTGTTCGATGGTGAATTCATCCTCGCCCCGAAACAACCGGTAAGGGCTACTTTTATCCGGCACGTATCCGAGTTTCACGAAGTGGTCGATGGCCTGTTTGTAAAAATCATTTTCCCCATCGAATTTGATTTTAACGATGTCGATCCCGCGAGATGTGCCATCAGCTGGATAGGACTGAAAATACACTTCGACTGCGCCTTGCGCCGCCGGGACACTTCTTAATTCCCGGCCTATAAGGATCTGGAATATCGAGCCTTGCTCGATGCGTTCAAATCTATGCGTGATCAATAAAACCGAAGCAATGCCGGTCCCGATACAAATAAAGAGCATGGCAACTAATGTCATGAGCAGCTTTTTGTATTTCACGTTATTTCCTCAAATTTCCCACTCATCACCCAGGCCTTATTTCTTTCCGATGCAGAATGCGTCGCGTACGTATTACCGGAGCGTTGCATCTTCAATCACCGTCTGCGACATGCGATGAAGCAACGTGCCAATATCTGAGTTTTAGGATAATGTTATCGGTAACACAACAGAACCACTTCCCTTTTCCTTGTTCAGCGTGGTTTCGATACAAATACGCCCTTCCAACGACGGGAACCACCATTACAGCCGAGGCCCCCGATGAAGCCCGCACTTCTTGCCCTGCTCCTGCTTTTTTCAGTTTCAGCCAAAGCTGAGGAAGCCTGTGCCTATCCCAGCAAAAAAGACGACGACAGCCTTTCTTATTTTAAAGATTGCGGCCGCATCACCGGCGACGCCATCAAACTCAGAAAGAAACACCGGAACAATCTTGTCTATGACGACAAAGGCCTGGCCTGCATCATGTTTTCATCCAGGGATGTCTTTTACCTGCATAAAAACGGACGCTCCCAGCGCGTCCAGTTTTTCGATAATGGCTGCGACTATTTCAGGCAAGGCTACGCCAGGGGCATCGTCTATAAGCGCATGGTGTTTATCGACTCGCAGCTCAGAGTTGTCCTAAATCCCGGATTCGAGCTGCTGACGCCTTTCGACTACGGCCACGCCGTTGTCTGCAATGGCCCTTTCACCGAAGAAAAGCACGGCGAGCATACGTTCCGTAATGGCGGTAAATGCGGCCTGATCAACAAGCAGGGGAAGCTGGTCCTCGCGGCCAGTCACAAGATCGAAGACGGCAGGGTATTCGAAGATTACCTGAACAGAAACAGTCACTGCCCTGCCCCGCCCTTGACTTCAGCAAGTGCGGCGCTATGCCATGCCAAGCGCCATGTCTACAACATGGATCATTACACGGCAGCATGGGCAAAACATGACATTGCAAGGCAAGGCGACATCTGGGTCATTACGTTCACTGAAGAAGGCAATCCGGATCAGGAATTTTCCGTGAGCGTGGATGCGAATACTGCGCAATGGCAGTCCCTGATTCCGAAATCCCAACAGTAATCCTTGCCGCGCACCTGCCGTGAAAGCCGGTGAAAGCGAATACCCTCAGACCAGAACCGGCTCCGGCTCTATCTTCACGCCGAAGCGCGCTGCCACATCTTCCTGGATTTTCCGCGCCAGCGTCAGCACGTCCGCGCCGCTGGCGCCGCCACGGTTGACCAGCACCAGCGCCTGTTTTTCATAGACGCCGGCAGCGCCGAGACTTTTTCCCTTCCAGCCGCAGCGGTCGATCAGCCAGCCGGCGGCCAGCTTGTAGCTGCCGTCGGGCTGCAAGTGGCTGACCAGGTCCGGGTGTAGCGCCAGCAAGGCATCGCGCTGCGGCGCCGGCACCACCGGGTTCTTGAAAAAACTGCCGGCATTGCCGATCAGCGCGGGATCCGGCAGCTTGCGGCTGCGAATGGCGATCACTGCGGCGCTGACCTGCTGCGGCGTCGGCACATCCAGTCCGCGCGCCTCGATTTCCTGGCGCAGCTCCGCATAGCGCAGGTTGGCTTGCCAGCGTTTCGGCAATGCCAGGGTGATGTCGAGGATGACGGCGCGGTCACGCAGCGCGCGCTTGAAGATGCTGTCGCGGTAGGCGAAGGCGCAGGCGGCCCTGTCGAGCGTGGTCACGTCGCCGCTGGCGAAGTCGAACACGCTCGCGGCATGAAAATAATCGGCCAGCTCCGCGCCATAGGCGCCGATGTTCTGGATCGGCGCGGCGCCGGCGCTGCCCGGAATGAGCGACAGATTTTCCAGCCCGCCCAGTCCCTGCGCCAGCGTCCACTGCACCAGCCCGTGCCAGCTTTCGCCGGCGGCAGCGCGCACGTAGGTGGCTTCGGCATCCTCGCCGACGATGGCAATGCCGCGCGTTTGCATATGCAGCACGATGCCGGGGAAGTTGCCTGTAAGCACGATATTGCTGCCGCCGCCGAGCACCAGTCGCGGCATTCCGGCAAAACCGGACCGTTGTGTCACTTTAAACAACGTTTCCGGGTTGTCAATTGTTACATATTGTCGCGCCAAGGCATTTATACCGAAGGTATTGTGGCGGCCGAGCGGAAAATCGGTTTGAATGGCGATATCGGGGGTCATGGGCGCAAATTATAGAGGACAGGCCCGGTAGACGGTGCATTTGGAAATTTTTGCGACCGCCCGTTCGCGTGAATTATTGCAGCAGCCATTTCGGCAATCTATAGCTACTTGTTATCGAGTTGGTTAGAATTGCTGATTCAGCAGTGAATAATTCAACAACAGTAGCCACCTCTGTGGCGCCCAAGATACAAGGATCCTTTCATGCCCTCATTCGACGTCGTTTCCGAGGCCAATCTGGTAGAAGTGAAAAATGCGCTGGACCAGTCGAACAAGGAAATCTCGACACGTTTCGACTTCAAAGGATCGGATGCCCGTGTCGAGCAGAAAGAACGTGAGCTGACCGCCTATGCCGATTCGGAATTCCAGTTGAATCAGGTGCGAGAGGTGCTTACGGGCAAGCTGGTCAAGCGCAATGTCGACGTGCGCTTCATGGACAATGGCAAGATCGAAAAAATCGGCGGCGACAAGGTCAAGCAAATCATCAAGATCAAGAATGGCATCGAATCGGACGCGGCCAAGAAAATCGTGCGCCTGATAAAAGACAGCAAGATGAAGGTGCAGGCCAGCATCCAGGGCGATGCCGTGCGCATCACCGGCGCCAAGCGCGATGATCTGCAGGCTGCCATGGCGTTGTTGCGCAAGGAAGTTACCGATCTTCCGCTGGAATTCAACAATTTCCGCGACTAGCATGCAAGAATTCTGGGAGACAATCATGCCGCGTTACTGCTTCCCCGCACCCGAACTGGCCGACCCGGCGAAGGCCGGCGGTTCGGGCAATGACGCGCCTGATCTTTACGTCTGCGGACTGGAAGAGAAGTTTCCGCATATTCTCTCGGCAATCCAGGCGCTCTGGGGCTTCAAGGAACTCAACGCCTACTTCACCAAGCTGACCATCGATGAGCGCGGCGGCCGTGCCGGTTTCCCCCCGGAAGTCTGGGATGAAATCCATACCTTGCTGCGCCTGCATCAGGAAATCCTGCCAGAACCTCTGTTCTCCACCAACGTATCCCGCCATGCCCTTGATTTCATGCGTTCGAGCTAGCCTGCTGGCCAGCCTGCTTGCCTGGGGCTTCCCGGCAACCGCCGCCAGCATTGACCTGATTGGCCTGTTTCCTGGCAAGGCCGTGCTGGTGGTCGATGGCCGCAATCCCAAGACCTATGCCGTCGGCAGCACCATCACCGAGGGCATCAAGCTGGTCGCCGTCAGCGAATCATCGGTCACGCTGGAAGAAAACGGCAAGCGCCAGACCCTTGCGCTGGGCGGCCATTTCAACCGCGTCGCCCCTTCCGGCCCGGCCATCGTCAAGCTGCATGCGGATGCACGCGGGCACTACTTTGCCGATGGCCAGATCAATGGCGCCAGCGTGAAAATGCTGGTCGATACCGGCGCGAGCGTCATTGCGCTGCCGGCCAGCGAGGCGGAGCGGCTGCGCATCGATTACCGCAAGGGCGAGCGCGGGTTTACCAGCACTGCCAACGGCATCAAGCCGGTCTATCGGGTCAAGCTCGACAGCGTGCGGGTCGGCACCATCGAGATCAACCAGGTCGATGCCAGCGTGCATGAAGGCGGCCTGCCCATCATTCTGCTCGGCATGTCTTTCCTGAACCGCACCGCCATGCAGCACGAGGGCGCCCAGCTCACGCTGTCCAAGCGCTATTAAAATAAAAAAATGGGCGCCTAATCAGCGCCCGTTCTTATTTTCCGTCTGCGGAATCTGTTGTCAGACCGCTTCCCTGTCCACCAGGCGGCGCTTGCGCACGGCCTCGGCCAGCGTATCCAGCACGCCCAGACTTTGCTCCCAGTCGATGCAGCCATCGGTCACCGACTGACCGTACACCAGTGGCTGGCCTTCGACGATATCCTGGCGACCCGCCACCAGGTTCGACTCCACCATCACGCCGACGATGCGGTCGTCACCGCCGGCCACCTGGGCAGCGATGTCGGCGCATACCGGCACCTGGTTTTCCGGCTTCTTGGAACTGTTGGCATGCGAAGCGTCGATCATCAGGCGCGATGCCAGGCCATTCTTGGCAATCCCCTGGCACGCTTCCTCGACGCTGGCGGCATCGTAATTAGGCGCCTTGCCGCCGCGCAGGATGATGTGGCAATCCTCGTTGCCGGCGGTCGACACGATCGCCGAATGCCCGCCCTTGGTCACCGACAGGAAGTGGTGCGGCTGTGACGCCGCCTTGATGGCATCGACGGCGATCTTGATATTGCCATCGGTGCCGTTCTTGAATCCCACCGGGCAGGACAGGCCGGACGCCAGTTCGCGGTGCACCTGCGACTCGGTGGTGCGCGCGCCGATGGCGCCCCAGCTGACCAGGTCGGCAAAGTATTGCGGGCTGATCACGTCGAGGAATTCCGTCCCCGCGGGCAAGCCCATCGCGTTAATCTTCAACAGCAGTTCACGCGCCAGGCGCAAGCCGTCATTGATGCGGAAGCTTTCATCCATGTAGGGATCGTTGATCAGGCCTTTCCAGCCCACCGTGGTGCGCGGCTTTTCGAAATACACGCGCATGACGATTTCCAGGTCGGCGGACAGGCGTTCGCGCGCCTTGACCAGCAGGCCGGCATATTCCAGCGCCGCCTTGGTATCGTGGATGGAGCATGGGCCGATGACCACCATCATGCGGTCATCCTGGCCGTGCAGGATGCGATGCAGGGCATTGCGCGCGCCGGCGACGACTTCACCTGCTTGCGTCGAGCACGGAAACTCGCGTATCAGGTGCGAAGGGGGAGTCAGTTCTTTCAATTCTCGGATCCTAAGATCGTCAGTGCGCGGCATGTTTTTCTCCTAAGTTAATTCATGTTGGGAACAGAGTACCGTCTCGCTTAACTCTTTCCCCATAAAGCGGGAAATAAAAAAACCGCCATCACTGGCGGTTTTTCAGAAATTCGGCTTAAGCTTTTTTACTCGTGCGCTTACCGCTTTTCCACCGCCAACGGGCTGGAATAGCTAAAGTAAAAATAAAAGTAAAAGCGCACGGTGTTCATCGAAATCACAAAAATACGTCCTTGACGGGGAAATATTGCAGCAAACCGGGCTATTTGGCAAGCACATGTCCCATTTTAGCAAAAAAAATCCCGGCGTTGCGGCCGGGAATCTGCCTGCGGACCAAACTCAGGCGGTGCCGCCGACCGTCAAGCCTTCGATGCGCATGGTCGGCTGCCCCACGCCTACCGGCACACTCTGGCCTTCCTTGCCGCACACGCCGATGCCGGGATCCAGGCGCATATCGTTGCCGATCATCGACACCCGGTGCAGCACGTCCGGTCCATTGCCGATCAGGGTGGCGCCCTTGACCGGGTAGGTCACCTTGCCATCCTCGATCATGTAAGCTTCGCTGGCGGAAAACACGAACTTGCCGTTGGTAATATCGACCTGGCCGCCGCCGAAATTGACGGCATACAGGCCGTTTTTCACCGAAGCAATAATTTCCGCCGGATCCTTGTCGCCATTCAGCATGTAGGTATTGGTCATGCGCGGCATCGGCAGGTGCGCAAAGGATTCGCGCCGCGCATTGCCGGTCACCGGCATTTTCATGAGGCGCGCATTCAGGGTGTCCTGGATGTAGCCCTTGAGGATGCCGTCTTCGATCAGCGTGGTGCACTGGGTCGGATTGCCTTCGTCATCCATGTTGAGCGAACCGCGGCGGTCCGCCAGCGTACCGTCGTCCACCACGGTCACGCCCTTTGCCGCCACGCGCTCGCCGATGCGGCCGGCAAAGGTGCTCGAGCCCTTGCGGTTGAAATCACCCTCGAGGCCGTGGCCGATCGCTTCATGCAGCAGCACGCCGGGCCAGCCCGGGCCCAGTACCACCGTCATCGGCCCCGCCGGCGCGGGGCGCGCATCCAGGTTGACCAGGGCCGAATCGACTGCCTCGGCGGCGTATTTTTCCAGCAATTCTTCGGTGAAGTAATCGTAACGATAGCGGCCGCCGCCGCCGGACGAACCCATTTCCCGGCGGCCATCCTGTTCGGCAATGACGGTCACCGACAAACGCACCAGCGGGCGGATGTCGGCACCGATGACGCCATCGCTGCGCACTACCAGCACCACGTCGTATTCGCCAGCCAGGCCGGCCATCACCTGCACCACGCGCGGGTCGCGCGCGCGGGCAATGCGCTCCACCTTTTCCAGCAACTTCACTTTCTGGGTCGCATCCAGCGACACAAGCGGATCGTTGGGCAGGTACAACTGGCGGCTGCCGCCAGGGCGCATCTCGCCGGCGACCTTGATGCGGCCGGCGCCCTGGCGTGCAATGCTGCGGGTGGCAAGCGCGGCTTCTTCGAGCGCGCGCGCGGAAATATCGTCGGAATAGGCAAATGCCGTCTTGTCGCCCGATACCGCACGCACGCCCACGCCCTGGTCGATCGAGAAACTGCCGGTCTTGACGATGCCCTCTTCCAGGCTCCAGCCTTCATTTTTCGTGAACTGGAAATACAGGTCGGCGTAGTCGATCTTGTGGGTAAACATCGTGCCCAGCGTCTTGAGCAGCTGCCCCTCGTCCAGGCCGAAGGGGGTCAGCAGCAGGTCGCGGGCAGTCGCCAGCGCGGTCAGGTTCGGTTCGAATGGCGTCATGTATCGGGGCAAGTTCTCGTAAAAGTGGCAGGCCGGGCGCGTGATGCCCGGGAATTCACCGGTTTATTGTAGAGCATACCGCCGCGCGCTGCTGTCGCGCCGCCGCGGCGGGCAATGTCACAGCTTGCGGTGGCGCAGCGCCGGCAGGTTTTCGCGCACGCTTGCCATCTGCGCGTCATCGATCTCGCCCAACACCACGCCTTCGCCTTCCGGCAGAACGGCGCGGATTTCTCCCCAGGGATCGACCAGCATGCTATGTCCCCAGGTGCGGCGGCCATTGACGTGCTTGCCGCCCTGGGCGGCCGCCAGCACGTAGCACTGGTTCTCGATGGCGCGTGCGCGCAGCAGGATTTCCCAATGGGCACGACCGGTCGTATAGGTGAATGCCGCCGGCACCACGATCAGCGAGACCGGCCCCATGGCGCGGTAGAGTTCCGGAAAGCGCAGGTCATAGCAGATCGACAGGCCGATGTCGCCGAAGGGGGCGCAAAATACCGTCACGTCCCTGCCGTGCACGATGGTCTGCGATTCGTCGTAGTATTCCTCGCCCCTGGAAAAACCGAACAGGTGGATCTTGTCGTAGCGCGACACCATGATGCCATCGGGCCCGTACACAAGGGTCGTGTTCCAGACCTTGCCGGTTTCCGGCGATGCCAGCGGCAGCGTGCCGCCGATCAGCCAGATGCCGTGTTCACGCGCCAGGCCGGCCATGAATTCCTGTATCGGCCCGCCATCGCCGGCCTCGGCCAGCCCCACCTTGTCGGTTTCCTGCAGGCCCATGAAAGCCCAGTACTCCGGCAGCAGCACCAGTTTCGCGCCCTGCGCGGCCGCTTCGGCAACCAGCCTGCGGGCGCTGGCAAAATTTGCCTCGCGGTCGGGCGTGGAAACCATTTGCACGGCAGCGACCTTGGTTAGCGTGTCTTGCATGACGATCGGGTCCTTTCAATTGGCGGCGGTGTCGGGCGACTTGCCCGGCGGCGGCGCGGCAGGCGCCAGCGGCGCAAAGGCGGGCGTCACGGGCGCCGATGCGGGCGGCGGCATTGGCACCGAGGTGCCCGGAACGACAGGGGTGGGCGCAGATCCCGGTGCGGCGGTAACCGCGGGCGCACCTGCGGCAAGTTCGCCCTTGCGCGGGATCTTGGTCACCACCGGATCCATCCACGGCCCGGCAACGCGGTATTCGAAGGTAAAGGCTTTCATCAGCGGCGCCCGCAAGAACAATTGCGCCATGAAGGTGCCCAGGCCGATCACGGGATTCACCGCCAGGCCATAGACCACCGAGGCCGCACCGGCATTAATTTCAGGAATGACGACCACGTGCAGGTCGGCGCGTTCCCGGGCAATGTCGGCGGTGCCGTCCATCAGCACGGTGGCACTGACGCCGCGCATCTTGAAATTGTCGGTGCGCGCCACGCCTTGCGTAATCGTAGCCGACCCCACCACGCCATCGAAGGCAAAGCCTTCGGAAAACACGTCGCGGAAATCCAGCGACAGGCGCCGCGGCAGCGATTGCATGCTCATCAGGCCCAGCAGCTTGGCGGCCGCCGGATCTGCCTTGAGAAACTGGCCGGCGCCGATATCAAGACGCAGGGCGCCATCCAGCGAAGGAATGTCCAACTGAAAAGGTGAACCGTTCCAGCGCAGGTTGCCTTCCATTTTGCCCGCGCCCCGGCGTAGCACGTTGGTGAAGCCGAAACGGTCCAGCAGCTTGCCGGCATCGACGATATCCAGGCTGTAATCCATGGTGGACTGGCTGGTTTTGCCACGCCGGGTCCAGCTGCCGCTAGCCTGCAGTTCGCCATCAGGGTTGAGTATGCGCAGCTTGCTGATGCGCCATTCGCGCACACCATCGTTCGGTCGCATGTTGTTGGCCTGCAGTTCCAGCTGGCCGAAACGCTTGCCGAACAATTCGAAATTCTCCGCGACGATGTCGAATGCCGGCACGCTGCTCGCCCCTCTGTCGTCATTGAGCAGCGCCGACATGTCCGAAGCGGCCGATTCCGGCACCACCAGCGACGCCAGCCGCGCCGTCACCTTGCCCACACCCCGCCCGGAACGCGATTCACGCCAGGTGATGTAGCCGGAAGCCTGGACGGAGTCGATATTGGCTTGCCAGAGATCGTCCTGGTGCGAGGCGCCCACCACCACATGGTCGAGCTTTCTGCCAGCGACAATCAGTTCTGTCGCTTGCACGGCCAACACTTCCGGCTCCAGGTACTGTGCCAGGCCAAGGTTTGTGCCGCCGGATGCGGCGCTGCGCGCCGGTGCGCCGGCAGTCGCCGCGCCGCTGCCGAGCAGCGACGACGCCAGGCCGGTCCAGGCGTCGAGATTCAGCGACGGCACATTGATGCTGGCGATGACGCCGCTCTCGGGACGAGGCGCCGGGACGTTGATGCCGATGCCGCCGCGCAGCACGCGCCAGCTCTCGGTCGGTGCCGGGCGTCTTTTCGCGCTGGTAGTACACGGCGATGGCGCTGCCGGCCGTCAGCGTGATCTCGTCGCGATGCCGGCCGCCTTCGCCGTTTGCCGTGGAAATCAGGTCCACCCGCAGCGGCATGGCGGTGGCAGCCGCCTTGTTCAGGGGCGCCGGCAAGTCCATGCCCAGCCCCTGCAAACCAGACTCGACCGTAATGTCGGCCTTGCCTCCCTTCGCTACCGTGACTTGCGCGGTATAGCGGGTGCCGCCGCTGAGGCGCTGGCCGAAGGTGCGCATGGCAGGATCGGCATAGGCCTTGCGTATGCCGTCGGCGCTGACGCGGCCGCCCGCCTGAATGACAATGGTGCCATCGGGCCGGGTGGCGCCGGTGAGCGTGGTGGTGCCACCCAGGAAGTTGGCATTCACTGCGGGCATGTTAATGCCGCGCTCGGAAAATTCCAGCATGCCGCGCGCGCCGCTCAGCACCGGCAAGTCCGGAAACAGGGTGATGTCATTGCCGAGAAATTCCAGTGTGCCGCGCACTTCGGCATCGTCAGGCCGGTTCAGCGGCAGGTGCAGATACAGCGCCAGGCTGGCATTGCCGCTACCCTTGCTGGCATCGGTCAGTTTGCCGATCCATCCGGCTACCGGGCTGGCATTGGCATAGCCGATGAAGCTCTGCAGCGTTCCCTGGCCCTGGCCATCGACCGTCAGCACGGGGTCGTGCGCCATCAGGTCGGGAATCACGGCGCGCACGTGCGACAGGTCGGCGCCGCCGGTACGCGCGCTGTCGGCCTTGATCTCCATGCGCGTGCGGTCGAAGTGGATCGTGCCCCGGATTTCTTCCAGCAACGGCCACAGCGGCGCCTTGCCGTCCGCGGCGAATTCGCCCGGCGTATAGTTCAGGCTGCCGTCGACGATGTCGCCGCTGACGGTGAAGATGCCGGGGTTGCGCTTGTCGGCGGGCGCGCGGTCGAAGGGAAATTCCGCAAGATTGCCCTTGAGCCGCAAGTCAAGGTTGCGGCCCTTGCCGCCGCGCAGCCCGCCGCTCAGCCATGCCATGGTATGCGGCGGCGTCTGCAGCGGCAGGTAGCGACCGACCCGGGAAATGTCCAGCTCGGCGATCCTTGCCACCAGGTCGATCTGGCCCAGTGGTGTATTCGTCTTCGCCTGCAGCGGCATCAGGTGCTGCCCGGAAATCGATCCGGCGATGCCTTCCTGGACGAATTCCATGCGCGCGATCTTCAGCAGCAGTTGTTCATCCTTCGTGAATGTCCAGCCGGCCTGCATGTCCAGTTTGTCGAACAGCATCAGGGGTTCGCTGAAGTAGCCTGGCAAGTCCAGCTGCAGCTTGCTCGATGCCAGGCGGAAATTGCCGCCTTTTTCGCTGGCGTCGATCGCGCCGCTGAGATTGACGAAGCCGGGGATGGCCGGCATGGCGGCATGCGCCGGCGCCGCGCCGCTGGCCGCCACCGCAGGCCGTGGCGGCTGGGCACGCATGCCCAGGCCGGAAAAATTGCCCTTGATGCGGTAAGCGGTCAATGCCGGATAGCTGCCTTGCCATTGCGCCGAAAAGTCCAGCAGGCGCCCGTGCGGCTGGAAATCCGCCAGCATCCGGCGCTGCCCCTCGGGCAATGGCAGACGGCCGGCAAAGGCAGCCAGGGTCTGCAAGTCGAGGAACTTCGCCGATACCTCGAACTTTTCCGGCTTGCCATCGACGGCCGGCGTGTAGCGCTCGGTCAGTGTGGTGCTGGGAAAGACCAAGCCATCGCTGGTGCGGAAGGAAAAATCGGTCAGGCTGATGGCATGCCCATGCGTGCCGAAAGTGGGTCGGCCATCCTTGCGGCCGGCATCGATTTCCTCGCGAACCGCGATGCGGCCATCGACCTGCGTCAGGTCGAGCGGCTGCAGATCCTTGCGCAGGCGCGTCTGCACCTGGTCCAGCGACAGGTCGGCGCTGAAATCCGCCACCCTGGCGTGGTCGAGCTGCAGCCATGCCCGCACGGCGCCCTGGCCGCGCGTCACTTCCACCGGATAATCGACATAGGCGTTCCAGGCGGCAAGATCGGTACCTTGCAGGTTCGCGTAGAGCTCCCCTTCCCAGCGGCTGACGTCGGAGATGCGATCGGCAAAAGCCGGGTGGCGGAAATCGGCACGGATATCGATGGGCTGTGCCAGGGCCGCAGGCGGTGTGGCGCGCAGGGCGAAGCGGTGGCTGCGCCAGCTGTTACGCATCAGGAAATCGACTTCTTCCAGGGCCAGCTCCGGCGCGCCACGCAATTCGTCCTGCCAGCGCAGGCGTCCGCCACGGACCACCACTTCATCCTGGGAAAGGAACCAGTCCATGCCTTTGCCGCCGCCGTCGCCGCCCCCCTTGCTGGCAAGATCCACCTGAAGGCCCGCGACGTGCAGGATGCCAGCGCGGTCGCGGCGGATCGCCACTTCCGGACGTTCGATTTCGAGACGCTGCAGCCTGAGTTCACCCTGCACTACGGTAGTCCACGACAGCACAGCGGAAACGCGCGGCAGCACCAGCGCCGGCTGGCCGGTCGCATCGCGTACGACGACATCGCTCAGGCTGAGGTGCGGCCGCAGGCCGTGCCAGTCGGCCTGAATGCCGCCGGCCGCGACCGGCTGGCCGAGGGCGCGGCTGGCAGCGGCCTCGATGGCCGGCTTGTAATGCTCGATGTTGGGCAGGACGCCATAGCGCAAGACCAGCACCAGCGTGGCAAACAGGAAATATGCCAGCGCCAGCAACTTGAACAGCATGCTCAGGGCATTGCGGGTGGCGCGATTGGCGGCGCGCCAGCCATGCCGCGCCACGCCCCAGAACGCGGCAAGCCGGCGGCGCCAGGGAGACATGTTTTGTTGTGTAATCGACATCAATCGGATCGGGCCATTCTCGGGAATACGGCGCTACGTCGGAACCAGCCGGTCATTCCGACATTGTCCCAGCGTACAATAAAGTACATGGATTGATCTTGCACGCACATTTCACAATAATCGGCCCCGTTTCAGTGCCAAATTCCTCATGACATCCCTCAAGACGACCGACCCGCAATCCTCCAGATTCTATGCGCGCTGGCTGGCCGCCGACCCGGACCGCGCAAGCCAGTCCGCGGGCCTTGCCGGATTATCGCTTGACCGGGAAATTTTTGCCAAAATTTTACAAACTGAAACAGCCGCCGGCATGCCCCTGCCGCGCGCCATGCGCCGCCTGCGCAACCTCGTCGTTGCCGTGCTGATCGAGCGCGATCTCGGCGGCAGCGCCGATCTGACCGAAGTGGTGGCTACCATGACCGCTCTGGCGGAGTTTGCCCTGCAGAAACACATTGCCGCACTTGCGGAAGAACTGCGGCAGCGCCACGGCATCCCGATCGGCGCGGAATCCTGCATGCCTCAGCAACTGATCGTGCTGGGCATGGGCAAGCTGGGCGGCGGCGAACTGAATGTCTCGTCGGATATCGATTTGATTTTTGTCTATCCGGAAGATGGCGAAACCCGCACCGACAGCCCCGAGCAAAAATCCCTGTCCAACCACGAATTCTTCACCCGCCTCGGCAAACGCCTGATCAAGGATATCTCGGAGCTGACCGAAGACGGCTTCACCTTTCGCGTGGACATGGCCTTGCGCCCCAACGGCGGCTCCGGGCCGCTGGCCGCCAGTTTCGGCATGGTGGAGGAATACCTCATGATCCAAGGGCGCGAATGGGAACGCTATGCCTGGGTCAAGGCGCGTGCCCTGACCGGCCGCGCCGAAGATATTGCCGCGCTGGATGCCATCGTCATGCCCTTCGTCTACCGCCGCTACCTCGACTTCGGCGCCATCGACGCCATGCGCGGCATGCATGCGCAGATCCGCGCCGAAGTCATGCGCCAGGAAACCCGGCATCCGGAACGCAGCCACAACGTCAAGCTGGGGCGCGGCGGCATTCGCGAAATCGAGTTCCTGTCGCAAGTGTTCCAGCTGATCCGCGGCGGCCGCGACGCCGAGCTGCGCGACCGTTCTACGCGCGCCACCCTGCGCACGCTGGCGGCAAAGCAGTTGCTGGATGCAACTGTGGTCGAGCAACTGCAGGAAGCCTATACCTTCCTGCGCAACCTGGAGCACCGCCTGCAGTATCTCGAAGACGGCCAGACCCACACGCTGCCAGCCAGCGAAACCGACCGCCAGATCATCGCGCGCATGGCTGGCTTTGCCGATGTGCCGGCGCTGCTGGCAGCGCTGGATGCGCGCCGCAGCTTCGTGGCAGCGCAGTTCGACGCCATTTTCGCCGACAAGAACCAGCGTGAAAACGACGAAGCCAGCTGCCGCGCCGCCAGCCAGGCAGCGCTGTCCCAAGGCGACGACCTCGACACGCTGCAAGCCTCGCTGGCGGCGCTGGGCTTCACCGATGCCGCGGAGGTGGCGCAACGCTTGTCGGCAGGCCTGCAATCGGCGCGCATGCAATCGCTGCCTGCCGCCAGCCACAGCCGCATCGTGGCACTTCTGAACACCGCCCTGCCGCTGATTGCCGCCTTTCCCGATGCGCAAGCTGCCACGCTCAACCGGGTGCTCGATTTCTTCGAGGCAATCGCACGGCGCGCCGCCTACCTGGCGCTGCTGACGGAATTTCCGCATGCCCTGAAGCGCGTCATCCGCATGATGCATGCAAGCAATTGGGCGGCGCAGTACCTGACGCGCCACCCCATCCTGCTCGACGAACTGCTCGACGACCGCACCCTGAAATCGGCGCCGGACTGGCCCGGCTTCACCGCGGAACTGCAGCGCCAGATGGCGGGTGCTGCGGGCGACACCGAACTGCAGCTCGATATCCTGCGCGAAATGCACCATGCCCAGCTGATGCGCCTGCTGGCCCAGGACCTGGAAGGCGACCTGTCCGTGGAACGGCTGGCCGACCACCTGTCGGCGCTGGCCGATATCCTCGTCGGCGCCACCGTGCAAGCCGCCTGGCAAACCGTCCCCAAGCGCCACCGCGATACGCCGCGTTTTGCGGTGATCGCCTATGGCAAGCTGGGCGGCAAGGAACTCGGCTACGCCTCCGACCTCGACGTCATCTTTCTGTACGACGACGACGACCAGGAAGCGCCGGCGCACTACGCGAAGCTGGCGCAGCGCTTCATCACCTGGATGACCAGCCCGACCGGCGCCGGCATCCTGTTCGATATCGATATCGCCCTGCGCCCCGACGGCGCCAGCGGCTTGCTGGTGACCAGCGTCGATGCATTTGAAAAGTACCAGGCCGAATCCGCCTGGCTGTGGGAACACCAGGCGCTCACGCGCGCGCGCTTTTGCGCCGGCGACGCCGCCATCGGCGCGCGCTTCGAAGCGATCCGCGAAACGGTCTTGCGCAAGCAGCGTGAAGAAGCCGTGCTAAAACAGGAAGTGCAAGCCATGCGTCAGCGCATGCACGAGGGTCATCCCAACACCGGCACGCTGTTCGACCTGAAACACGACGACGGCGGCATGATCGACATCGAATTCATGGTGCAGTACCTCATCCTGCGCCACGCCGCACAACATCCGGAACTGGTCGCCGACATCGGCAACATTGCCCTGCTCAAGCTGTGCGGCACGCTGGGGCTGATCGATGCGAAACTCGCCAGTCAGGTAGCCGATGCTTACCGTACCTATCGCAAGCTGCAGCACCAGATCCGGCTACAGGGGGAAGACAAGGCGAGGGTCGAACCGGAGCGCGTGGTTCAGGAGGCGCAGGCTGTGCGGCAACTGTGGGATGGCATATTCGCGGACGTGGCGCAGTCTCCTGGCATCTCCTGAAGCAAAAAAACGCCCCGGCAAGCGGGGCGTTTTTCATTGCATGAAAGGCGGTATTACTTCGCCGACATCAGCGCAACGGTGGTGTCCAGCATGCGGTTGGAGAAGCCCCACTCGTTGTCGTACCAGGACGAGACCTTCACCAGCCGGCCCGAGACCTTGGTCAGGGTGGCGTCGAAGTTGGAGGAAGCCGGGTTGTGGTTGAAGTCCACCGACACCAACTGCTCGGTCTGGTAAGTCAGGATGCCCTTCAGGGCGCCTTCGGAAGCTTCCTTCATGATGGCGTTGACTTCATCGACGGTGGTATCGCGCTTGGCGATGAAGGACAGGTCGACGATGGAGACGTTGATGGTCGGCACGCGGATGGCGTAGCCGTCCAGCTTGCCGTTCAGCTCCGGCAGCACCAGGCCGACCGCGGCGGCGGCGCCGGTCTTGGTCGGGATCATTGACTGGGTGGCAGAACGGGCGCGGCGCAGGTCTTCGTGCATGACGTCGGTCAGCACCTGGTCGTTGGTATAGGCGTGCACGGTGGTCATCAGGCCGGTTTCCAGGCCGATCTTGTCGTTCAGCGGCTTGACCAGCGGCGCCAGGCAGTTGGTGGTGCAGGAAGCGTTGGAGATGACGGTGTCGGTAGCCTTCAGGACGTTCTGGTTGACGCCGAAGACGATGGTGGCATCGACATCCTTGCCGCCCGGGGCGGAGATGATGACTTTCTTGGCGCCGCCCTTCAGGTGCGCGGAAGCCTTTTCCTTGGTGGTGAAAAAGCCGGTGCACTCCAGCACGACGTCGACGTTCAGCTCACCCCACGGGATTTCAGCAGGATTGCGCTGCGCGAACACGCGGATCTTGTCGCCGTTGACGATCATGAAATCGCCATCGACTTCGACGGTGCCGGGGAAGCGGCCATGCGCCGTGTCGTAGCGGGTCAGGTGCGCGTTCGACTGGGCATTGCCGAGGTCGTTGATGGCAACGATCTGGATGTCTTGCTTCTTGCCGCCTTCGTAAAATGCGCGAAGAACGTTGCGGCCGATACGGCCATAGCCGTTGATTGCGACGCGAATAGTCATGGTTTTCTCCTGAACGTAAGTTAAGCTGAAATCATCCCTGTAAATTCTTTTCTGGCTGCCTTATGCGGCAGTCACCATTTTCACTGTCGCCACGACTTTCTCGGTCGTGAAGCCGAAATGCTTGAACAGCACGCCGGCAGGGGCCGATTCGCCGAAGGTATCGATGCCGATCACGGCGCCTTCGAGGCCGACGTACTTGTACCAGAAGCTGGTGACGCCGGCTTCGATGGCCACGCGCGGCACGCCGCGGGTCAGCACGCTGGCCTTGTAAGCGTCGTCCTGGCGGTCGAACACGTCGGTCGAGGGCATCGACACCACGCGAACCGGCACGCCCTGCTGCGCCAGTTCGGCGGCGGCCTTCACGGCCAGTTCGATTTCGGAACCGGTGGCAATCAGGATCGCCTTCGCGCCCGGCGCATCCTGCAGCACATAGCCGCCGCGCGCGATATCCGCGACCTGCGCGGCGCTGCGCTCCTGGTACGGCAGGTTCTGGCGCGAGAAAATCAGGGTGCTGGGACCATCCTTGCGCTCGACGGCAGATGCCCATGCCACGGCGGACTCGACCGTGTCGCAAGGGCGCCAGTTGTCCAGGTTCGGGATCAGGCGCAGGCTGGAAACGTGTTCTACCGACTGGTGGGTCGGGCCGTCTTCGCCCAGGCCGATCGAATCGTGGGTGAACACGAAAATCGAGCGGGTCTTCATCAGCGCTGCCATGCGCAGGGCATTGCGGCTGTAATCCGAGAAGGTCAGGAAGGTGGCGCCAAAGGGAATGTAGCCGCCATGCAAGGCGATGCCGTTCATCACCGCGCTCATGCCGAATTCGCGCACGCCGTAGTTGATGTGGTTGCCGGCCTGATCTGCGCGCACGGCGACGCACTCTTTCCAGTTGGTCAGGTTCGAGCCGGTCAGGTCGGCCGAGCCGCCAAGGAATTCCGGCAGCACCGGCGCCAGCGCCTGGATGGCGTTCTGGCTGGCCTTGCGGGTGGCGATGGTTTCCTTCTTTTCCAGGCAGGCAGCGATGTAGCTGTCCACAGTCTGGCGGAAGTTCGCCGGCAGCTCGCCCTTCAGGCGGCGCGACAGTTCCGTGGCCAGCTGCGGATGGCGTTCGGCATAAGCCTTGAACAGTACATCCCACTCGCCTTCGCGGGCGGCCCCGGACGCTTTCGCATCCCAGGCTGCATATACGTCGGCGGGAATCTCGAAGGGCGCATGTGGCCAGTCCAGCGCTTCGCGGGTAGCGGCGATTTCCTTGTCGCCCAGCGCGGCGCCGTGCACCTTGTCGGTGCCCTGCATGTTGGGCGAACCCTTGCCGATCACGGTCTTGCAGCAGATCAGCGTCGGCTTGTCGGAGCCGCGCGCCTGCGCGATGGCGGCGTCGACCGCGGCCACGTCATGGCCGTCGACCGCGGGAATGACGTTCCAGCCGTAGGCTTCGAAGCGCTTGGGGGTGTCATCCTGGAACCAGCCGGTGACATGACCGTCGATGGAAATGCCGTTGTCGTCGTACAGCACGACCAGCTTGTTCAGGCGCAGGGTGCCGGCCAGCGAGCAGACTTCGTGCGAAATGCCTTCCATCAGGCAGCCGTCGCCGACGAAGACGTAGGTGTGGTGATCCACCACCTTGAAGCCGGGCTGGTTGAATTCGGCCGCCAGCAGCTTCTCCGCCAACGCCATGCCGACGGCATTGCTGATGCCCTGGCCGAGCGGACCGGTGGTGGTTTCGATACCCGGCGTGATGTGCACTTCCGGGTGGCCCGGCGTTTTGGAATGCATCTGGCGGAAATTCACGATTTCCGACATCGGCAGGTCGTAGCCGGTCAGGTGCAGCAGCGCATAGTGCAGCATCGAGCCGTGGCCGTTGGAGACGACGAAGCGGTCGCGGTTGCTCCAGCCGGGGTTGGCAGGGTTGTGGCGATAGTGCCTGGCCCACAGCGCCACGGCGATTTCCGCCATCCCCATCGGCATGCCGGGGTGCCCGGAATTGGCTTTTTGAACGGCATCCATTGCCAATGCGCGGATTGCATTGGCCATTTTTGTGGCGGGAAGCGAGGCGGTCATGTGCGAAATCTGTGAAAATTGAATAAAAATTCAGCTTCGGGAGGCCGATCAGCTTCGGCGCCGGCTAAACCTGATATTTTACCAGAGCCGGGCGGCGGCAGAAGCGCAACAACGCTCACCCCGGATTGATCATTATTTATGCCGGCTGCCTGCGAGCGGCGCTTACGACCTCACCCATGCCACGTTTTCATTGCCCCCTGCCCCTGGCGACCGGCCAGTCCATCGACCTGCCCGATGCCATTGCCCACCATGTCCAGGTGTTGCGCCTGCCGGCCGGCGCCGGAATTACCCTGTTCAACGGCGCTGGCGGCGAATTCACCGCGGTGCTGACGGCAGTCGAAAAACGCCGGGCGACCGCGGAAATCCGGGCATTTTCGCCGCGCGAAGCGGAGCCGGCGCAGGCGATCACGCTGGCACAGGCGCTGCCGGAAGGAAGCAAGATGGACTGGATCGTCGAAAAGGCGGTGGAATTGGGCGCAGCCGCCGTGCAACCGCTGGCGGCGCAGCGTTGCGTGGTGCGACTGGCGGCCGAACGCGGGCAAAAGAAGCTGCAGCACTGGCAGGCGGTGGCCATCGCCGCTGCCGAACAATGCGGCCGCAACCGCGTGCCGGCGGTGGCCGACATCGCCGACTTCAGCGCCTGGGTCGCCCGCGCCGGCACGCAGCGCCGCATCCTGCTGACGCCGCGCGCCGAACAATCCCTTGCCGACTGGGCCCGCCACCAGCCGCCACAGGCGCTGTGCCTGCTGATCGGCCCGGAAGGCGGCTTTTCTCCGCAGGAAGAGGAAGCGGCACTGCGCCATGGCGCTCTGCCGCTATCGATGGGCGCGCGCGTGCTGCGCACTGAAACCGCCGGCATGGCGGCGCTGGCGGCGCTGAACGCGCTCTGGGGCGAAATGTAGCCCAAGAATCCCCCTGAAAAGATTTATAATTCAAGGTTTTGCAGCGTTTCCTTTTTGGTTTGATGAAAGTATTTCGCGGACTTCCCAATGCCGAATCGCGCGCACCCTGCGCTTTAACTATCGGCAACTTCGACGGCGTGCATCGGGGCCACCAGGCGCTCCTGACGCACTTGCGCGCGGAAGCGGACCATCGCGGGCTGAAAGCGGCCGTCATGACCTTCGAACCGCACCCCCGCGAATTTTTTGCCAGGGTCACGAATGGCGCGGTGCAGGCGCCGGCGCGCATCGCCAGCCTGCGCGACAAGCTGCAGGCGTTGTCCGACAAGGGCGTCGACCGTGTCATCGTCGAGCATTTCAACGCGCGTTTTGCCGCATTGTCCCCGGAAGATTTCGTCGAAAAGGTGCTGGTGCAGGGCTTGCACGTAAAATGGCTGATGGTGGGCGAGGATTTCTGCTTCGGCGCGCGCCGCGCCGGCAATGTGGACTACCTCATCGACGCCGGTCGGCGCCATGGCTTTGAAGTTGCTTCGCTGCCCACCGTGACGCACGAGCAGGTGCGCATTTCGTCATCGGCGGTGCGCTCAGCCCTGGCGGCAGGCGACTTTGCCGCGACGACGCAACTGCTGGGGCATCCGTACACGGTTTCCGGTCACGTCATCCACGGCCGCAAGCTGGGCCGCGACCTCGGCTATCCGACCATGAACCTGCCGATCCGGCACAAGCGCCCGGCGCTGTCCGGCATTTTCGTGGTGCAGGTGCATGGCTTGCAGGCACAGCCCCTGCCTGGCGTGGCCAGCCTGGGCGTGCGGCCGACGGTGGACGATTCCGGCCGCGTGCTGCTGGAAGTGCATTTGCTCGACTTTGCCGGCGACTGTTACGGCAAGCTGGTGCGCGTGGAATTCCTGCAAAAACTGCGCGACGAAGAAAAGTACGACGATCTGCCGACCCTGACCGCGGCGATCATGCGCGATACCGCGCAGGCACGCGATTATTTTCACAAGGCCGGCATGGCGGCAGTCTCCGCCACCGACCGAATTTGACGCCCGGCGATGCACGCCGCCCTGCCTTGGGCAAGACGCGGCTTCCGGAAGCCCGGGAATTCACGGGCGCTGCAATGAATACGATTGAGTGAAAAAACGATATGTCAGACAATAAACCGAACAAGCCGGCTGCCAAGCCGCAAAGCAAATATCCGGTCAACATGACCGAAACCGCCTTCCCCATGCGCGGCGACCTCGCCAAGCGCGAGCCGCAATGGGTCAGGCAATGGCAGGAAAAGAAAGTCTACGAGCGCATCCGCAAGGCGGCGCAAGGGACGCCCGAAGTTCGTGCTGCACGACGGCCCGCCGTACGCCAACGGCGACATCCACATCGGCCACGCGGTCAACAAGATCCTGAAGGACATGATCGTCAAGGCGCGCAACCTGGCCGGTTTCGACGCGCACTACGTGCCGGGCTGGGATTGCCACGGCATGCCGATCGAGATCCAGATCGAAAAACAGTACGGCAAGGGCCTGCCGATCGCCGAAGTGCAGGCCAAGTCGCGCGCCTACGCCACCGAGCAGATCGAGCGCCAGAAGCAGGACTTCATCCGCCTGGGCGTGCTGGGCGAATGGGACCATCCCTACCTGACCATGGACTCACGGCAACGAGGCCGATGAGCTGCGCGCGCTCGGCAAGCATCCTGGAAAAGGGTTATGTCTTCCGCGGCCTCAAGCCGGTCAACTGGTGCTTCGATTGCGGCTCGGCGCTGGCCGAAGCGGAAGTCGAATACCAGGACAAGCGCGATCCGGCCATCGACGTCGGCTTTCCCTTTGCCGAACCGGACAAGCTGGCCCACGCCTTCGGCCTGGACAAGCTGCCGACCGAAAAAGGTTACGCCGTCATCTGGACCACCACGCCGTGGACCATCCCGGCCAACCAGGCATTGAACGTGCACCCTGAACATCGCTACGCGCTGGTGCAAACCGAGCGCAATGGCGAAGCGATCCTGCTGCTGCTGGCGGTCGAACTGGTGGCCGCCTGCCTGGAACGCTACGGCCTGCGAAGGCAGGATCATCGCCACCGCGCCGGGCGAAGCGCTGCTCGCTGATCAGTTTCAAGCATCCGTTTCCAGATGCCGATCCCGGCTACCAGCGCCTGTCGCCGATCTATGTCGGCGACTACGTCACGCTGGATACCGGCACCGGCATCGTCCACTCCGCGCCCGCCTATGGCGTGGACGACTTCATTTCGTGCAAGGCGCACGGCATGAAGGACGACGAGATCCTCAAGCCCGTCATGGGCGACGGCAAGTACGCTTCGTGGCTGCCCTTCTTCGCCGGCATGACGATCTGGGAAGCCTCCAAGCCGATCTGCGCCAAGCTGGAAGAAGTCGGCTCGCTGTTCAAGCTGGTCATGTTCGACCACAGCTACATGCATTGCTGGCGCCACAAGACGCCGATCATCTACCGCGCCACCTCGCAATGGTTCGCCGGCATGGATGTGCAGCCGCAAGGATGGCGGCGCCAGCCTGCGCGAAACCGCGCTGGCGGGCATCGAACAGACCGCCTTCTATCCCGCGCTGGGGCAAGGCGCGCCTGCACGGCATGATCGCCAACCGTCCGGACTGGACCCTGTCGCGCCAGCGCCAGTGGGGCGTGCCGATGGCCTTTTTCGTGCACAAGGAAACGCGGCGAACTGCATCCGCGCACGCCCGAACTGCTGGAACAAGTCGCCAAGCGCATCGAACAAGCACGGCATCGAAGCCTGGCAAGCGCTCGACCCGGCGCGAACTGCTGGGCGCCGACGCCGACGATTACGTGAAGAACCGCGACACGCTGGATGTCTGGTTCGATTCCGGCACCACCCACCAGACCGTGCTGCGCGGCTCGCACGCGGACGCAGCTCGCAATTCCCGGCCGACCTCTACCTGGAAGGCTCGGACCAGCACCGCGGCTGGTTCCACTCGTCGCTGCTGACCTCGTCCATGCTCAACGGCCGCGCCGCCCTACAAGGCCTTGCTGACGCACGGCTTCGTGGTCGACGGCGAAGGCAAGAAAATGTCCAAGTCGAAGGGCAACGTGGTGGCGCCGCAAAAGGTCTCCGACACGCTGGGCGCGCGAAATCCTGCGCCTGTGGGTCGCCTCCACCGACTACTCGGGCGAATTGTCGATCTCCGACGAGATCCTGAAGCGCGTGGTCGAAAGCTATCGCCGCATCCGCAATACGCTGCGCTTCCTGCTGGCCAACACCTCGCGACTTCGACCCGGCGCAGGATGCCGTGCCGATCGCCGATCTGCTGGAAATCGACCGCTATGCGATCGCCCGCATGGCGCAATTGCAGACCGAAATCCTCGCCGCATTACGAGGCATATGAATTCCATCCGGTGGTCGCCAAGCTGCAGATGTATTGCTCGGAAGACCTGGGCGGCTTCTACCTCGACATCCTGAAGGACCGGCTCTACACCGGCGGCATCGACTTCGCAGGCGCGCCGTTCGGCGCAAACCGCGATCTGGCACATCACCCAGTCGCTGCTGCGCGTGATGGCGCCGATCCTGTCGTTCACCGCCGAGGAAGCATGGCGCAGTCTTCGCCGGCGACGAGGCCTATGCCGACAGCGACGAGACGATCTTCACGCAAGCCTTCCACGAGTTGCCGCCGGTGGCCGACGCCGCGACGCTGCTGGACAAATATGCGCGCCATGCTGGTGACATCCGCACCGACGTCACCAAGCAGCTGGAAGAAGTGCGCATGACCGGCGCTATCGGCTCGTCCGCTGCAGGCTGAGGTCGAAATCATGGCCAGCGGCGACAAGTACGCGCTTGCTGGACAGCCTGGGCGACGACCTGAAATTCATCTTCATCACCTCGCAGGCAAACGTGACGGAAGTGGCCAGCGCCGCGGACGAAGCCGTGATCGTGACGCCGTCGACGCAGCAGAAATGCGAGCGCTGCTGGCATTACCGTGCCGACGTCGGCAGCCACGCCGAGCATGCCGGCCTGTGTGGCCGTTGCGTATCCAACCTGTTCGGCGCGGGTGAAACGCGCAAGTTCGCCTGATCGGCATAGCGGAAAACGACATGGCAAAAAAGAAAAGGCTTCGCATCGAACGGCGCTTCCCTGCTGCCCTGGCTGGGCATCGCCATCATCGTGCTGCTGCTGGACCAGCTGACCAAGATCGTCATTATCCAGCTGTTCAGCTACCGCGAATCGATGCCGGTGACGTCCTTCTTCAACCTGGTGCTGGTGTATAACAAGGGCGCCGCCTTCAGCTTCCTGGCCGACCAGGGGGGCTGGCAGCGCTGGTTCTTCACCGTGCTGGGCATCGTCGCGGCCATCTTCATCGTCCACCTGCTGCGGCGTCATGCCGGCCAGCGCCTGTTCTGCTGGGCGCTGGCGCTGATCCTCGGCGGCGCCATCGGCAACGTCATCGACCGCATCGCCTACGGCCACGTCATCGACTTCCTCGATTTCCACGTCGGCGGCTGGCACTGGCCGGCATTCAACATCGCCGACAGCGCCATCTGCGTCGGCGCGGTGCTGTTCGTGCTGGACGAACTGCGGCGGGTTAAAAAGTAGTCGCAACACGCAAGCAACACGCAGCACAAAAGGCGGCCTACAGACAGCACTACAGGCAGCACACACGCAGCGCTCGGGAGGCATGCACATGGAACTGGCAGGCAAGAAAATCATTCTCGGACTTTCCGGCGGCGTCGCCTGCTACAAGGCCGCCGACCTGGCGCGCCAGCTGGGCAAGGCCGGCGCCTCGGTGCAGGCGGTCATGACCGACGCCGCCACGCATTTCATCACTGCCGTCACCATGCAGGCGCTGACCGGCAAGCCGGTCTTCACCGACCAGTGGGATGGCCGCATCGCCAACAACATGGCGCACATCGACCTCACACGCGAAGCGGACGCCATCGTGATTGCGCCCTGCTCGGCCGATTTCCTCTTCAAGCTGGCGCATGGCGCCTGCGACGACCTGCTTTCGACTCTGTGCCTGGCGCGTCCCGCCGCGCTGCCGCTGATGGTGGCGCCGGCAATGAACGTGGAAATGTGGCAAAACCCCGCCACGCAGCGCAACATCGCGCAACTGCGGGCCGACGGCATCCTGGTGCTGGGCCCGGATGCGGGCGCGCAGGCGTGCGGCGAAACCGGCATGGGCCGCATGCTGGAGCCGGCGCAACTGCTGGAGGAAATCGTCGCAGCATTCCAGCCCAAGCTACTGGCTGGCAAGCGCGTCCTGCTGACGGCCGGCCCCACCTTCGAGCCGATCGACCCGGTACGCGGCATTACCAATCATTCTTCCGGCAAGATGGGCTTCGCCCTGGCCCGCGCCGCGCGCGAAGCCGGCGCCGAAGTCATCCTCGTGGCCGGCCCGACCGCGCTGGCAACACCCTATGGCGTGCAGCGCATCGACGTCCAAACCGCACAGCAGATGCACGATGCCGTGCTGGCGCGCGCCGGGGCGCAGGATGTCTTCATCGCCGTGGCTGCAGTTGCCGACTGGCGCGTGGCGACGACTGCCGAGCAAAAGCTCAAGAAAACCGCCGCAGACGCGCCGCCGCAGCTGCAGCTGGCACAAAACCCCGACATCCTCGCTGCCGTGGCGGCCATGCCGCAGCGCCCCTACTGCGTCGGCTTTGCCGCCGAATCGGAGAAGCTGACACAGTACGGCGAAGAAAAACGGCGCCGCAAGAATATCCCTCTCCTGGTCGGCAACATCGGCCACCAGACCTTCGGCAAGGACGACAATGAACTGGTCCTGTTCGAAGACAGCGGCCAGACCGCCCTGCCGCGCGCGGACAAGCAGCAGCTGGCAAGACAACTGGTCGCCGCGATTGCGCGGCGCCTCTGACATTTCCCTTCATCCGGTCGGTACGCCTATGAAATCAGGGAAGGTCTTCACGTCTATTTCGCTGCAATAGCCACTTCATGTACTTCAAAGCTTTTGGAATTTGCTATATTGGAACAAAGGCCAAATTCTCATGCAGACCTCTCAACATCTCAATAGATTCGAACAGTCCTTCTCAGTTTGCAAACACGATCGTGCCAACATGAACGGCCAGAAGCCTTGCGTTTTGTGGTTAACAGGCCTGTCAGGTTCTGGAAAATCATCTACCGCAAACCTGGTTGAAGCCCAACTGCATGCAATCGGACACCGTACGTACTTGTTAGACGCAGATAGTGTGCGGCGTGGGCTCAATAGTGATCTTGGGTTTGAGCCGGCTGACCGTGTAGAAAATATTCGCAGGGTTGCCGAAGTGAGCAAATTGATGGTCGATGCCGGGCTTATCGTCCTGGTTTGCCTTATTTCACCATTCCGTGTCTCACGTGAAACTGCCAGAAAATTATTTGAGCCGGGTGAGTTCATCGAGGTTTTCGTGGACGCGCCATTAGCAGTGGCGCAACAACGCGATCCAAAAGGACTTTATAAACAAGCGCGACAAGGAAAAATTTCAAATTTCACGGGCATCGATTCCCCGTATGAAATTCCAGAATTGCCTGAAATTCATATCGACACAAGCAGGCTTACCACAAATTCGGCTGCCCAAAAGATATTCGAATTTCTGAGATCCGGTAATTACATCAAGCCTTGAGTTAACCCTTACTGTTTTCCTATTCTGGCGAGCTGATCGTATAAATCGGCATAGGCTTTGGCCATTGGTTCGCCAGTAAAAAATTGCTGATATCGCGCTTCGGCACGCCGCCCCATTTTTGCTGCCGCATCAGGATGGTCCCAAAGACATTGCATTGCCCGGCGTAGTGCGGCGGGATCGCTCGGCGGCACGACGAGACCAGTCTCTCCCGCAATGTTAACAAAGGTTGTGCCGGTACCTATCTCACATGAAATCATCGGCTTACCGTACATCGCCCCCTCCAACAAGGTCACGCCAAAGGCTTCTGCACGCAAGTGGGATGGGAAGACCACGCAATAGCACAGGGTAAGAAGTGCTACTTTGTCTTCATTCGTCAGGTGGCCCACGAAATGGATATTGCCCAAACCGAGAACCTCGGCTTGCTTTTTTAATGTTTTTTCGACCGGCCCCGAACCAACGATCACAATCGGGAAGTGTGTCCCCTTTGCTGCTTCGATGAGAATATGAAGACCCTTGTAGTGGCGCAGGACGCCGATAAACAAAAAGAACTTCGTACCGAATTTTCTCCGCCAAAACTCCTTTTTTTCCGCCGTAGCTGTCGGATAACTCTCCTTATCCAGGCCAATCGGAATGATGCTGACTTTTTGTGCATAGGCTTTCAGCACTTCACTCGTGGCAAAGTAATTCGGCGATGTCGCCACAATGTGACTAACGCTCGATAGAAACTTTCTCTTCAAGGGACGATAAAACCGGAGCAAATGCTCATGCCGAATGATGTCCGAGTGATAAGTGACAAGCGTAGGCTTCCGGATTCTTGTCGCAAAATGCGCCAAATCCATAAACGGCCATGGAAAGTGGTAATGAATGACATCCGCTTTCTCCGCCAATTGCCTGAACCGAGAAAATGCAGCAATTGACAAACCCGTCGAGGCAATTTCGGCGGTCAGTTTGACCCGGTGCACCAGATAGCCATCGGTCTCGATCGTTTCCGGCTGTGGCTTTGAGGATAACGACAAGACTTCCGCCTTTACCCCAAAATTAATCGAACCTTTGGCGATCTGGTGGATTACCTGTTCGGCGCCACCCATTGTGTCCGGAAAAGACGTCTTAAAAAAATGTAAAATCCGCATGGACAATCTAATTCCGCATTTTCAATATCGATTTCAACCAAACTGCATAGGGCTGGGCAAGCCACCATTTCAGCGGCACTCGCCCATAATGCTGGCGCACAGTTGCAATCGCTTCCCGATAATGATCACGGCGCCGGGTTCCTGTTTTTGTATTGGCGTGTTCGCGATTAACGGCTACATAGTTATCGCAGAACTGCAACGGCCCGATCTGTTTGTAAAGCCGCCACCACAAGTCATAATCCATGCACATGTGCAGTCGTGAGTCGACGCCGCCAACCGCTTCCCATGCGGCTCGCCGAATGACCGTGGCAGGTTGCGAAATGAAACAACGCAAAGCGAGACGACGTTCATTAAATGACTCAATCCAGACTGGGCGGCGTTTTCCAGACTGGTCCTGCAGATTCCAGCTACGCCCGTAAACGGCAGGGGCACCGGGATTTTTATCGAGTTCCGCCAACATGGTCGCCAATCCATGTGGCAGATAAAAGTCGTCGCTGTTGAGCCAACACACGTAAGGCGCGCGTCCGTTGGCAATCCCTTCATTGATCGCAGCTGCTTGCCCCGCATCGGCATGACTGCGCCATCCCGCCAAGCGACTTTCCCATTTTCGGATAATCGTCAGCGACTCGTCCGACGAACCGGCATCCAGCACGAAGACCTCGACGGGAATTTCTTGCGAAAAGATGGAATTCAATGCCTGGTCGAGAAACCGTCCCTGATTGAAGGATGGGACGGCAATCGTAATCAACGGCGATATCATGTCTGATCAGCGGCGAGAGGCAATCGCTGCGGAAGTGAAACCACGAATTTGAACCTTTGCCCACGGCATAACATTCGAAGCCGGCATAGATGATCCGCGCACCAATGTCGCAGCAAAAAAAAGAGGATGGCTCTGCGGATTTCGTGGTGATCTGGAACCCGACCGAGGAGGCGCGCCCGAATCTGGTTCATTTCCTGATTCCCGACATCAGAAATGGCAGCAGAGGTTTTCTGGTGCTCATGGATTCGGAAGGCGCCGAGGAATCGGGGCATATGCGCAAACTTGGCGCCTGCTTCGCGAAAGCGTATCAGCAAATCCCAATCCATCGCGAACTTGAAATTCTCATCGACGTGTCTGCCAACCTTATTCCATATGCGACGACGCCAGAATAATGTCTCCTGCGGAATGTAGTCAGCCCAGGAAAGCACTTGCGCGTCGTGTCCCGGCAGTATCCATCTGCCGATTTGCAAATCATTTTCGTCAATTAGTATGCGATCACCATACACTACGTCGACCTCCGGATGACGATTGAAGTACTCGACTACTGCATGAATAGCGCCCGGGAGAAGCACATCGTCAGAGTTGATCCATGCCATGACCTCTCCCGTGCAACGACCGAACCCAAGATTGATTGCATGCGATTGCCCCTGATCCGGCTTGGATTCCCAGCCGGTGAGCTTATCTTGATAGGCACGCAGAATATCGACCGTTTCGTCCATGGAGCCGCCATCCTGAACGAAATATTCCAGACTTGGATAATCTTGACCAAGAATGCTATCGATGGTCCGGCGAATGTATTTTCCTTGCTTGAAGGATGGCGTTACGATCGAGACGCAAGGTGTTTGAAGCAACGCGGAAGGCCCAAGGTATTGCTTCGGCAGGTAAATCGGTTGTGGCGGATGCTGGTAAAGCCTTCCCAGGCGCGGACGTATTCCACGCATCAGCTGACGCATTATCCATTGGATGCCTGTCTTTCCCCATGCAAGGAGACGCAATGGGTACCGAAAAATTGTAAATGCTGCTCGGTAGGCAATGAGAGCCTTGGATAGATCGCTGATGATGGCTTCTTTTTCTTGCAACTGCTTTACCACTACGTCATATTGAAGACGCAGTTTGTCATAATCACGTTCGTCGTTCATTGTCACTGCCTGTTCCGGAAGAAGGATTGCACGCGGTTGCCGCAAGACTCGCTTCAAGTTGCCGGCAACGCGATTCCAATTGCTCAATCACATTGAGCCTGGCGACACAGGCTTCTTCCGCACGCTGCCAGTGGTCTTGTAAGTCTCGTATTACTTCCAGTCGGGCATCCAGTTCCTTATGCAACTCGTTGATGACCGCCAGTCGATCCTCGCTGAGTTGTTGCTGCAGGCCTTCGAACTGCGCGCGCAGATTGTCGTAATCACGCTGTTTGCTCATTACCGCCAGCCAATCGATTCCCGCAGATCGCGCGTAGCACTGCATTGCCTCATGAAAAACATGCGGATATAAAACAAAGGTGTCGTTGAGTACTATCAGGTGATGTGCCGGCGCTAGCTGCCGCATCGCCTCCAGTAGTTCCGACAGGGTTGGCCATTGCACGACCGCATGAGGTTTTGGAGGGGGGGCCAGAAAAAGCCTGGCATCGTCGATCACCAGGACACTTTGTTCATTGAGGTGGCCAATGGCACCGATTTCTTCAAGCAGCGGACACTGCGAAACCTCACCTGCGGTATTCTCGGCTACGCACCAGTGCGCATCAAGAAAATAAAGTACTGAACTTTCATGCAGCTGCGGGGCCCATGCTGCCAACGCTTCAGCAGAATTCCTCAAAACGATGCTTATATGCGGTAAACCCTTGAAACGGGCCGCGGCCTTTTCATAAAGTTCAGGCGACAGTTCAACTGAATAAATTTCAGCGAATGTATCTTTGACCAACTCGAGTGTATCTCCATGAAACGTTCCTGTTTCAACAAAAACATTCAACGGGAGCAATCGTTTGAGATGGCCCACCAAACCACTGTCAATGGAAAATGTTACAGCGCCCATTTACTTTACACTGCCACCAAGTTTTTTTATTAATTCCAGGCGCTCATCACACGCCTGCTTGAGTTCATCAATCACACGCTGACGCGCGTCGCAAACGACCTGCAAGCTTTTTTTATCTGCGAGAAGACCGCTTGCAGCATGCAAGATATCGGTCCAGCCCTGCGGAATAATGTCTCGGCAGAAAGCTTCCTCCTCGCTGCTCACATACCCAAGTTCAACCATCAATTCGCCATGCAGGTGAAAAAAAACTGCATCAATCATCTTTGTCCAAGCGATGTCTCCCTGCCAAGCAGGCTCACCGGCTCGGAAAAAATCTGGATTTTCCTTATGCAATTCATTAAAAGGATTCACCCATGAAGACACATGGCCGGCATAGCACACCTGTTTTGCAAGCGCAGCCAACAACTCATCATCAGCATGAATCAGTTCTTCATAACGGACCACGAACGTGTTTTCACGTCTATTCCAAACCCTATAATGCTCAGACCAGCCACCATAGAAATCATCCCCCAGCACCAACTGGAGCAATCCTGGATAAGGCGAACGAGTGAAACGCTCATGAAATCTGCTATACGACAAACACGCCTTGCGACCATCACGCACGACATAGATCGCAGGCTGGTCATCACGTGGCATCCTGTGTGTTTTAACCAGAAAAATCTGGGCCGACTGGCTGGCCGAAGTGTAAAAATCTTCCCAGGACCCTTCAATCTCCCACGTTCCGGTACGATGGCGCGCAAACTCGGTTAAGCCGACAGCCTTCGTTTCACCGACCTCGTCCGAAAGCGAGGCCAATCCCATGGTGTTGAATAAAATTGTCCGGAGCAGCGTATTTCCGGAACGGGGATAAGATGCCAACCAAACGATCACTCTGCTATTTCCTTGTCATACATGTAGTTTCCCTTTGCATGGAATGCCGAACATTCCCAAAAAAGGAGCCGAGTCGTTATCATAATCCCAATGAACCGCCAATGGTCCGAACCACCCTGTCTGCTCGATGCTAATGCCGCGGTTTGCCGCATAGGGATAGCCCAATCCCACCATCAGCGAATACAGCCCGGCCTCGAAAGCCCAGTCAAAAGAAAACTCAAAGATCCCATACGGCGCATCCCCTGTGGAAAGAGGCGGGACATCCAATCTCGCCGAGCCAAGATTACTAACAATCTGGTCAAATTTATTCTTGATCGACAAAGAAAGATGCGCCTTCTCTCCCGGCATGGTACGGAAATATACGGCTACCGTGGCCGGTTCACCCATGCGGATCGAATTCGTTGCCGCCCCTTCTCCATCCCGGACCACTACTGCAAGCAACCTGCTATTGATACTAGTTTCATGAGTCCACCACAATGCCGACAGGCATGCAACATCGAGCTCAACCCTGCGCCTTTGGTCATTTTTTCTCTGCAGAATATCCGCATCGTTTTGAACAGAAGCTCCGCTGCCCGAGACATCTTCAGAAAGATAATGCCGGATTGCTATTCTGCTATCGCCAAAAAATTGTTGCTCCCCTTTTTTCAGATATAAGGCTTGAGAGCAAATATTTCTTACTGTCCCCGTATCATGCGAAACAAAAAGCAGGGTCAGCCCGTTTTCCCGCATTTGCCGCAAGCGCCCGAAACATTTTTGCTGAAAAAAATAATCTCCGACGCTGAGGGCTTCATCCACGATTAAGATGTCGGGGTCCAGTGCCACTTGCACGGAAAATGCCAGTCGCACCAGCATGCCACTTGAGTAGGATTTGACGGGCTGGTCAAGCACATTGCCGATATCGGCAAAACCGGCAATGTCATCAAATCGCTGTTCGACTTCAGCCCGGGTCAATCCGTGCAGCAAGCCATTCAGGAACACATTCTCGCGCCCTGTGAATTCGGGGTTGAACCCGCTACCGAGTTCAAGCAATGCTGCTACGCCACCGTTCACCCTGATCGAACCGGAAGTAGGCTGCAATGTCCCTGTGATAATTTCGAGGAGCGTACTCTTGCCGCTACCATTGCGGCCGATGATTCCGACCGCTTCACCGCGCGCCACCTCAAAGCTGACATCACGCAGCGCCCAGGTCTCTGCTACGCCGCGAGTCGCAGCAGACCGGAATGCGTGCCGCAAGCGGGCCTGCGGGTTCTCGTAAATGAAATATCGTTTACTGACCGCATTGACAGAGATGGCAATGTGCTCGCTACTCATAAATACTCGGAAAAAATAGGCCGCATACGCTGGAAAATATAAAAAGCGCCAATGCTAGCCATTGACGCTATTGCAAAGTAAACAAGTAATCCGAGAAAATCGGGGGGGTGCCCGATATACAAGACAAGCCGAAATTGCTCGATGATGAAAGTAAGTGGATTGGCCAACAAGGTGCTTTTAATGAATTCCGGCGCCGCATTGAGGCTATAGAAAATCGGCGTCATGAAAAGCAGCGCACGCGTCAGCATGCCGGTTACCTGGTCGAGATCTCGAGCTATGACTCCCAAGGCAGCCAGCAACCATCCGATGGTCAGCAATAACGGAAAGAAGGCGATCAAAACCAAGGGGAGATACAGGAGTGTGAGGTGAGGCGCACCAAACAGAACAATGTACCCGACCAACCACAGTGTGCCCGCAATAAGGAGATTAACTACAGCGGACATGCTCATCACCCAAGGCAATATCTCAAGAGGAAAGATCACCTTTTTAACGAAATTCGGGTTGACCGCTATCAACCTTGGGGCCTTGTGAAGACACTCTGCAAATGCTTGAAACACGATGAGCCCGGCAGACATCATCAACGCATATTCCCTAGCGTCCCCCGTCTGGCTCCAGCGGGTCTGCATGATGAAGCCGAAAGCTATCATGTAAACCAACAGCATGAAGAGCGGTTCAGCCAATGACCAGAACACCCCGCCGAATGAGCCACGATAACGCGCTGTAAAATCGCGCTTCACAAGTTCTAACACGAGGCTTCGATGTCGCCAGAGCGTCTTCAGCAAATTACACCACCCGTTCCGTTGTCGCGCCATTGATGCAATACATTGCACAGCCCGTGCCTGGCGGCGCACCCGATAAATTTATAGCCGCCCCCATCAGCATCAAACTTCCATGGCCTCTCCGGCATCCCGGAAGATAGTTAATCTTCGTATAAAATACGCGCCCAAAAGAACGAATTCAGACACGCAGGCTCAGCCTTACCCAATGAAATTATCGATCATAATTCCTTGCTACAATGAAAACACTACTATTCGCAGCATCATCGATGCAGTGTGTGCGGCCCCCGTCGCTTTGAAGGAAATTATTGTTGTTGATGATTTTTCAACTGACGGCACCAGAGAGATACTTGAAAAAGAGCTCGCCGGTCGAATTGATCACCTTATTTTCCATGAATCCAATCACGGAAAGGGCGCAGCGCTCAGGTCAGGCATCCGCCTCGCAACGGGCGACATAGTGATCATTCAGGATGCTGACCTTGAATATGATCCTCAAGAGTATGGGATTTTAATTGATCCGATATTAATGGATAAAGCTGACGTTGTCTTTAGTTCTCGTTTCATGGGGGGCCATCCTCATCGGGTCCTGTATTTCTGGCATCGTGTCGGCAATGGTTTTCTGACCTTGGTTTCCAATATATTTACGAATCTAAATTTAACCGACATGGAATCCTGCTATAAGGTTTTTAGACGGGACATCATCCAATCGATCCATATCGAAGAAAATCGATTTGGATTTGAGCCAGAGGTTACGGCGAAGGTCGCGAAAATGCGCTGCCGCATCTACGAAGTGGGCATTTCTTACTTTGGAAGGACGTATGAAGAAGGCAAAAAGATAGGATGGAAAGATGGCGTGAGAGCGTTGTACTGTATAATAAAATACAATGTTTTTCGGTAAAAATTACGCAATTTATTGCATTATCTTCCTACATCCCAGCCAATAGCTTCGCCACAGCTTGATCGCCAGAGTGATCATGTGCTTTCAAAATAAAACGATTCTGCTGGGAGCATCCCGTTAGCAAGCGCCTCCAATCTGTTTCAGCACAGTCTCCTGTGCCGTAAGTGACTCACCGTTTTGACAGCACCTTTGACACGCAAATGGTCATGGCGATTGTCGTTGCTTCTGACAATCACCATGTTTGAGAAAGAATGGTGGGATGGGGGCATACGGCGTCATGTCGCCTGCATAGGCGTGTTTGTGCAGGATGCGGGGATTAGTTGGCGAAAATGGCCGTTGGATTCAACATGCATCACTCACAGAAACGCGTTCTAGTCACTGGCGGCGCCGGATTTCTTGGCTCTCATCTTTGTGAGCGACTGGTGTGGCAAGGGTGCGACGTTCTATGCGTCGATAATTTTTACACAGGGACAAAGTCGAACATCACTCATCTGTTGGGTGAGTCGAATTTTGAAGTATTACGACACGACGTCACACTCCCCCTCTCTGTGGAAGTAGATGAAATCTACAATCTAGCCTGCCCAGCCTCGCCGATTCATTATCAGCACGACCCGGTGCAGACGACCAAAACCAGCGTGCTTGGGGCGATCAACATGCTCGGTTTGGCCAAACAGATGAAGGCGACAATTTTCCAGGCCTCTACCAGTGAAGTGTATGGCGACCCGCTGATACACCCGCAAGCAGAGGACTACTGGGGAAACGTTAACCCGATCGGCCTGCGCTCCTGTTACGACGAAGGGAAGCGCTGTGCGGAAACGCTGTTTTTTGATTACAGACGTCAGCATGGCCTGGCGATCAAGGTGGCGCGCATTTTCAACACCTATGGTCCACGTATGCACATAGGCGATGGTCGCGTGGTGTCAAATTACATTGTTCAGGCGCTCAAGAATGAACCCATTACCATTTACGGGGATGGTTCCCAAACCCGGGCCTTCTGTTATGTGGATGACATGATTGACGCCTTCCTCCGCCTGATGGGAACGCCGGAAGACGTCTGTGGCCCGGTCAATCTTGGAAATCCGGCTGAGTTAAGCATGCTCGAACTGGCTAAAAAAATCACGGCGTTAACCGGTTCGCACTCGCCGATCAGTTTCCACCCCCTGCCGAGCGACGACCCCAAGCAACGCCAACCGGATATTTCCCTCGCCAGAAAGCTGCTCAATTGGGAACCGGTGTTATCACTGGATGAGGGGCTCAGCAAAACCATTGCCTATTTCGATCAGTTATTGACGCAAGACACCACATCCAGTCAATGCTTTTAAGTTTGGTGCAAACGTCCGCCTCTGCATCGATAAGCATTTTTTCACCGGTCCACATCGTTTCCGTTAGCGATTAAGCACATGATTTTCTCTGTCTCCATACTGCTACTTGTTTGGTCCTCTCTACGCGTGAGCTCTCGCCTCGCACGTTCACCAGCCGATGGATTTTGGATCTTCATTGCCAGTGGGATGCTGCAGGTTGGCGCAATCGCCAGCCTCATCTCGTTGGTGCATCAATTGCATCCAGGGGCATGGGTATTCCTGCAGGCGCTCATCTGCGCCGTGACTCTTTACTTCACCGGAGGCGTGCATCGGCCGACTTTGCGCAACCTTTCAGACAACTGGCATCGTCTGCGTTCCGGGCTGATCGCGTTTGTAACAGAGATCTCCATTTGGGGAACGATGGCGCTGATCGCCATTGGCGTGATGCTCATCTTGTCTTTGGTGGCACAGGCGGCAACGCCTATTCACGGCTATGACGAAAGAATGTATCACGCTTCGCGCGTGCTCTATTGGATTCAGCATCAGACGGTATTTCCGTTTGTCACGCACAACATCCGACAAACGATGACACCTTTCGGCAGTGAGCTGTTCTTCTTGTGGCCGGTGTTGCTGACGAAGATGGAGGTGGTGGGCCGCCTTGTCTTTTGGCTGGCCTATCCATTGGCTGCGACAGGTCAGTATTTCCTCCTGCGCACCATGAAATTGAACCGGACCGGCGCTCTGGTCGGGGTGTTGATTCTGCTCTGCACGCCGCTCATTGCCTCGAGTGCCATCGGGCTGAAACCAGAGCTGTGGTCGGTCCTCGCCTTGCTAGGCCTGGCTTATTGGGCAGTCTCCATCTGTTTAACAGCTGAGAGCGACGGCACGAAAATAAGGTATGTATTGCTGGGCATTTTCATGGTCTTGAGCATGAATGTGCGACCATTTTCCATCGCCATTTTCCCCAGCCTGATCCTGATTATTTGGTGGGCACGCAGCCCCTTGTCATTCGCGAGGCGATTAAAAGCCTTCGCGGCGGGAGTGGCGGGCGCCGGTTTGATGAGCGCATTGCTCATTCCCCTGGTGTCGAACTTCGCCCTCTACCATCACCCGCTGGGCCCATCCGAAGTCCGTCGTATCGTTCAAGCTGATCTCACGCCGCAGATGATGTACACCCACGCTGTACGGTTCGTGTTTTTGTTATCCGAGCTGCCGGACGTGCCTGCCTCGGCCGAGACGCGCTCCCACTTCAGCGACGCTGCGAACCACTTCATCTCGTCCATTGGGGCAGGCGCCTCCTTGTCGGGGGAAAGCGATTCCTTGTGGCTAGGAAAGTACGTGTATGCCTTACCAGAACACTCCACACGATTCTCGTTGTGGGGCTTGTTATGGATTCCCACGCTGGTCATCGCAGTCCTGCTCTTGCTGCGTAATGTGATGGCGACCTGGCCTCATGTGAGACTCACCCCTGGCTCGGTGCTCTCTTTATTGGCCATTCCTTTATTGGGCGCCATTCTCTTCGGCGCACGATGGATGACGCAGTCGGAAGTGCCGGGGCGCTTTCTGATTGGTCCGTATTCACTGCTGCTACCCATTGGCATCGCGATCGCAGGTCCGTATTTTTCCGCCCAAAAATTCAGGCAGGCGCTTCTGGCGATCATCGTTGCATATGCAGTCTACCCGCCCATGCGTGCGCAAGCCTTCGATGCCGTACAAGCCATTGCCGCGCCCGTTACAGCAAAAGCCCTCAACGAACCGTTCGAAGAAGTGGTGGACTTGTTGCCGCCAGGCTCGCGCGTTATTTTTGTGGGAAGACAGGACGCCCCTGACTATCCACTCTTTTCACCCGGGATGCACTATCCCAATACAGTGATTCCTTGGGGCACAGAGCCTTTCGATCCAGCCAGAATGCGCCGCTTGATCGAGTCGGGAAAGGCGACCCACGTATTGATCCATCATGATAAGCGCGTGGGATTCATCTGGTTACCAGCTATCAATACCGCGACCATGGTAAGTTGGCTCGCGCAGGAACCGGGATTGCGGGAAATCCCACTCAGCACGCCCCGCATGCGGCTATTCGAAATCCCCAAAAATGCCGTGGCAAGTGGCCTGGCCTTTCAAAATATGGCTGCGCCAGCTGCAGCACCCTTAATTACGATCGACACCGCGCTGCAAAGTGAGGTCGGAATCGACCCCACTTTTCTGAAGACCCCATGGCTTGTCGAAAACCTGGGCGGCACCGAGGGCGGGTTCCTGTGGATGGGGCAAGGATATGCGGAGGGCATCGAGTTTGGCCTGTGGTCACGCCAGGATCGCACCGTGACTGTCCGGTTCCGGGTATCACCGGGCCCCAGCCTGACGACGCCTGACAGGAAAGTCATCTTGTTGCACGACGGTGTCCCTGTCGGTGACGAACAGCCCTTCCAGGGCAGCGCTTCACCGGTATTCCACACCCGTCTCCATGCCGGCCGAAATCTGTTAAGTTTTTATACCTTGAATACCGCGACGGTAAAGCGCATTCCAAACGGCGACACCCGGCACCTGGTGGTGGGTCTGCATGACATCCAGATCGAGGCGGGCTCGGCGCCGGAAGACAGCGCTACGCGGCAAGGGGCGCCAGGCAACACGGGCTCCAGCGCTGACGACGCCCAGAACAGCGACCTTGTTCTGAACGCCGGCAAAGCGACGGGCCTGATCAGCCGCCGCCAGCAAACCGACGGATACTGGCTCACCTCCTATACCAGCACGGAGCGCTTTGACCATCCGACCCTGGAAATGAACACGTACGTCACCTCGCTGATGGTCGATCTGCTCGGTGCGAAGGGCACTCCGGTCGGGCTGGGCGGAAGCCTGGAGCGAGCACGGGCGCATTTGCACAACCAAATCGAAGCCGACGGGCTGGTGCGCTACCATGGTCGTCCTGACGGTCCGGCGATGACTGCGCATGGGCTGTGTGCCATCACCCCGGATGTGGATGACACCGCCCTGGTATGGCGGATCGCTCCCGGTGACGCAGCGTTACGCTCCACCGCTCTGGCGACACTCATGCGATACCGTACGGCGGACGGGCTGTTTAAAACCTGGCTCGGGCAACGAGGCGAATACCGCTGTATCGACCCGGGCGCGGACCGAAATCCTACTGACGTCACCATTCAGATGCATATGCTCATGTTGCTGGCACAAGTCGAGCCGGCAGCAGCCCATTCCCTATGCGATGCGCTCAAGCGCACGATCGATCAAGACCGCCTCTGGGTTTACTATCGCACGGCACCACTGGTTCCCGTGCTGCGCCAGCCTGACCTGCAAGCAGCTGGCTGTCCAGTGCAGCTACCGTTGGCACGCGTGCAGGCCACCTTGCCAGGGCAAGACATATGGTTAACCGCCATCCAAATGCTGCAGCGCCTGGAAATTAAGCACGAGCAGGCTCCGAACTCGGCCCAGGTACTCGATCTGCTGCGAGCGCTGTCCAGAGATGACTTCACCGCCGTGCGACTGAACCCACCCCTGCTCTACCATAACGATTTCACCGCGTCGGTACCAAGGTTCTATTGGTCAGAGGACGTGGGGTATGCAATCTGGTTGCGGTTGTATCTCGCAAGTGAGCGTCATGGCTTTCTGAGCCCTCATGGCGGCAACCATAAGAATATTGCCGGCACTTCAACGGTGCCGAATCCATCATGAGGACTCGTCCCAAAGGGGCGCGGTGGTTTCTGCACCTGTTGTCATGCATTCGATTCGACGAGGTTCTGGTTCTACAGGGAGCACCCTTGCTGGGCGCCGTCTTTTCGATCGCTTCCTTGAACAGCCAAAACCTGCTGATGCTCTTGCTCCTTATCGTGGGGAATTGCCTTCTGGTTGCACACGTTTTTTTGCTCAATGATTGGGCGGGAATGGAGCATGATCTTCATGACCCCGCCAGATCTGCTCGTGTGTTTGTGAATCGCGGTATCCGTCGCAATGAGATTATGGGGCTGTTACTGACGCTGCTTGTGCTTAGTCTGGCGCTGTTCAGTCAATTAAATTTGGTGACGCTGCTCATCGGCCTAATGATTGTAATGGCCAGTGCACTGTATTCTGCTCCCGGGATTCACATCAAGGGCGTTCCCTTCTTCAATTCCGCTCTTCATTTGGTGAGTGGCGTACTGCATTTTTCACTCGGCTACTCAGTATTCCGCAATCTCGACGGTCAGGGCTTGGCGATTGGCTGTTTCTTCGCCACCGTGTTCTGCGCGGGGCACTTGACCCAAGAGGTACGGGATTGTGAAGCGGACGTGTGTAATAAAATTCAAACCAATGCCGTGAAATTTGGCAAAACCCTAAGCTTCCTTGCCGGATTCGCATTGTTCACAGTCGCCGATGCGCTACTGATCGTGCTGGCTGCCCGAGGAATCATGCCGCATGAACTTATTCTGATTGCTGTGCTTTACCCACTGCATTTGTACTGGTCCTGGCAAGCGATGCATGACGGCCTCACTTTCGCGAGTGTACGCAAACTGCAAGTGCGCTATCGTGTGTTGTACGCGGCTCTCGGAGCAATTATGGTGATATCGGTGCTGAGTGCTTAACCAGTAACTTTGCCCGCTTCAAGGGGAAGTCCGACATAATGATTGTCAAACGTCGCTCGGAAGCGTACATGGTGCGCTGCCAGGATGATGACTGGAGAAGTGAGAAGTGAAAAACTTACCCAAAATTTATGTTGCTGGCCACCATGGCATGGTCGGCTCGGCTATCGTTCGTGTCTTGCAGCGACAGGGGCATGTCAACATCGTTACCCGTACCCATGCTGAACTGGATTTGACCGAGCAAGCTGCCGTCCGCGCTTTCTTCGCCGCTGAAAAGCCCGACCAGGTTTATCTCGCTGCTGCCAAGGTTGGCGGCATCCATGCCAACAACACTTACCCTGCCGATTTCATCTATCAAAATCTGATGATTGAAGCAAATATTATCGACGCTGCTTTCCGTAATGGCGTAAGGAAGTTGCTTTTTCTCGGCTCTAGTTGCATTTATCCCCGGCTGGTGGCGCAGCCGATGCGGGAAGATGCACTGCTCACCGGCAAACTGGAGCCGACCAACGAGCCCTATGCCATCGCCAAGATCGCTGGCATCAAACTCTGTGAAAGCTACAACCGCCAATATGGCGCCGCGCATGGAATCGACTATCGCAGCGTCATGCCGACTAACCTCTACGGTCCCGGCGACAACTATCATCCTGAAAATTCTCATGTCATCCCGTCCCTGATCCGGCGATTGCATGAGGCGAAATTGGCCAACGCCCCTGCCGTCACGGTCTGGGGGAGCGGGACGCCAAAGCGGGAATTTCTTTATGTGGATGACATGGCGACAGCAGCCGTACATGTCATGAATCTCGAAAAATCGTTATACGACAAGCATATTGAACCGATGCAAAGTCATCTCAACATTGGCTGTGGCGCTGACATCACGATCCGCGAAGTCGCCGAGGCTGTCAGCAAGGTCATAGGCTATGAGGGAGGAATCGAATTTGACCTGGAAAAGCCGGATGGCACGCCGCGCAAACTGATGGACAGTGCGCGCCTCAACGCACTGGGATGGCAGGCCCAGGTAGCTTTGCGAGAGGGCTTGCGACGAACTTATACCGACTTCTTGACGCGCCATGTTTCCTTATACTGAATGAATTGAAGAATGACAGCAAAACAAAAAGTTGCACTCATTACCGGTGTCACGGGCCAGGACGGCGCATATCTTGCCGAATTCCTGCTAAAAAAAGGATATGAAGTCCACGGCATCAAGCGACGCACTTCCTTGTTCAACACCGACCGAATTGATCATCTCTATCAGGATCGCCACGACAAGAACGTCCGATTCTTCTTGCACCATGGAGACATGACGGATTCATCCTCGCTGATCCGCATCATCCAACAGGTGCAACCTGATGAAATCTACAACCTCGCTGCACAGAGCCACGTGGCCGTCTCCTTTGAAGAGCCGGAATACACGGCTAACTCCGATGCGCTCGGCGTGTTGCGCCTGCTTGAAGCCATTCGCATTCTCGGACTGGAAAAGAAAACCCGCTTCTACCAGGCCAGCACGTCCGAACTCTATGGCCTGGCCCAGGAGAGCCCGCAAAAAGAAACCACGCCGTTTTATCCTCGCAGCCCGTATGCCGTGGCTAAGTTGTATGGCTACTGGATGGTGGTGAATTACCGCGAGGCCTATGGTATGTACGCCTGTAATGGCATTTTGTTCAACCACGAATCCCCGATCCGTGGCGAAACCTTCGTCACTCGAAAAATCACCCGTGCGCTGGCTCGCATCAAGCTCAATCTGCAGGATTGCCTCTATCTCGGCAATCTGGACGCCAAGCGCGACTGGGGCCATGCGCGGGATTATGTCGAGGTGCAGTGGTTGATGCTACAACAAGACAAACCCGAGGATTTCGTCATTGCCACCGGCGTTCAGTACAGCGTTAGAGACTTCGTAAATGCCGCAGCCTCGGAACTTGGGATCGAAATCCGCTGGCAAGGCCGAGGCGTCGATGAAAAAGGCTACAACAAAGATGGCAAAATGATCGTCATGGTCGATCCACGCTATTTCCGGCCGACCGAAGTCGAAACGCTGCTGGGCGATCCTTCGAAAGCCAAAGAAAAACTGGGCTGGTCTCCCGCTACCAGTTTTAAAGAACTTGTGGCGGAAATGGTGCGTGAAGACCTTAAGGCAGCCAAGCGTGATGAGATGATCAAGAACCACGGCTACACCTCAATGAACCATCACGAGTAGAACCACGTTGACCCGCCTGTTCGCGTGAGGGCTTCCGCCGACGGCGGCAAGAAGTGTAAGCCCATGGATCCGGATTGGATTTTGGCGACCCTTTGTCCCCTTACTGCCGACAAGTACAGGGGGAAACGACGCCTTGCATATTGCCCTCCTTCAACTCCCGCCCAATTTCCCAGGTACCACAGAAATTGGACACCTTGATCGGTGCCCTTTCACGTCTGGTCGATTGTTCATGAATATGGGAAAATTAGCCTGATTTGGAAAAATTCAGTAGTAGCAAAATACAAAACGATTTTGTGAGCGAAACCACAGGCGAAATTCTGACGCTCAAATAGATATCGCCTCGTTCCTTAAAACGGACAAGGTATGCAGTCTTCTGTCGTTTTAAACTTTTTGCGGACTCTTTTCGCAATGTTTTCCGGGTCTGTAATTCACCCATAAAAGTTCGCCAAGATCCAGACGGACGATATCAAGCATATCAAGTGAGATTTGACCGTACTCGACGAAGACCATTACCGCCTTATGATTAATTCAGCCGGAACCGAAACATGCACAGAAGAATTGAAACCCGTATCGTTAACAAAATGCTTGGCGATGCGATACCAGTCCCCAGCTATGCCACCGACGGCTCGGCTGCGATGGACTTACGCGCGTGTATCGAAGCGCCCTTAACCCTCGAACCGAAGGGGCGTGCGTTAGTAAAAACCGGTTTGGCAATCAATATGATGGATCCGGGCTTAGTAGCGATTGTGGCGTCACGCTCTGGCCTGTCGCTAAAGCATGGGGTACGCGTTGCACAAGGAATCGGCGTCATAGATGCCGACTACCACGGGGAAATCGGCGTCATCCTGGCAAACGATGGCATTGAGCCGTATATCGTGCAACCGGGAGATCGTATCGCCCAGCTGATGTTTCAATCCGTAGTGCAAGTCACCCTTCATTTTGTTGAGGAATTTTCCACCCAGACTGAACGGGGCGAAGGCGGCTTCGGCAGCACCGGCAAGCATTGAAAGGCGCGCGCATGAACCACAGCACCCGCCCCTGCGTCTGCCAAGCCGCTTCACTGGCGTCCTGCAGCGCGCGCCGCAGGCTGCGGCAGCGCTGGCCGCTGCCGTCCTGCTGGCGGCCTGCACCACGCCGCCGCAACAGCAAGACCAGGCCGGCACGAGCGCCACTGCGCCGGCGTCGCCACAGCTGCAGCAGTTGCGCGCCATCGCCACGGCGCAGCAGCGCCTCGACCGCGTGACCGCGCCGCTGCTGGTGAAAAATGCCGAGCTGTGCAAGACGCATTCGCGCAAGCTGCTCGGCTTCTCCGCCAAGAACCGCTATTCCTACTCGGCGGAGCTGGCCGATGCCGTGCAGGCCGCCTTCGGCTTCGACGAGCGGCTGCAGGTCACCAGCGTGCTGGGCGGCAGCGGCGCCGAGCGCGCCGGCGTACGCAGCGGCGACATCCTGGTCGCCGCGGAAAACACCCCGGTCCCTGCCGGCCCGGATGCCGAGCGCCAGGCCGCCGCCGTACTCGGACCGCTGGTGCGCGACCGCAATCAGGTCAGGCTGACGGTGCTGCGCGACGGCGCGCAGACGTCGATGGCAGTGCCGCTGACCCGTTCCTGCGCATTCGGCGTCTATTTCGGCAATGCCGACCTGGTCAATGCCTATGCCGATGGCCGTCGCATCGTCGTCACGCGCGGCATGCTGGCGCATGCTGCTTCCGACCAGGAGCTGGGTTACGTGATCGCCCGCGAGATGGCCCACAACATCCTCGGCCATGCCGCCAGCCAGCGCATGAACGCCACCATGACCGGCATCATCGACAACCTGCTGCGGGTTGCGCCCGACCTCGAGACCATGACCGGCCGCGCCGGCATCAAGCCCTACGACGCCGCGATCGACGCCCAGGCCGACCGGCTCGGCCTGTACCTGGCCGCGCGCGCCGGCTACGACATCGACGCCGCGCCGGCATTCTGGCAAAAGCTGGCGACGCAATACCCGGCGCAGGTGGCCAACGGCTATACCGCCATCCATCCGGATACCGCGGCGCGCCTCGACGCACTGCGGAAAGCCGCGTCGGAAATCCGCACCCGGCAAGCGCGCGGCCTGCCCCTGACGCCCTAGACGGCGACTTGCAACAGGCGTAAAAAAGCCCGGCTCACCTGCGTGAACCGGGCTTTTTCATGGGCGCCGCAAGCGGCGGTGCCCATGTGTTTGCGCTTACTCGATCTCGGCGGCTTCCTGCGGCGCCGACGGCGCGATATCGCCTTCGGCGAACTCCAGCCGGATCTGGTCCTTCTCGTCCATGTCCACCGTCACCCTGCCGCCGGAGACCAGGCGGCCGAACAGCAGCTCGTCGGCAAGGGCCTTGCGGATCATGTCCTGGATCAGGCGCGACATCGGCCGCGCGCCCATCAGCGGATCGAAGCCCTTCTGCGCCAGGAAGCTTGCGCAGCTTTTCGGTGAAGATGGCATCGACCTTCTTCTCGTGCAGCTGCTCTTCCAGTTGCATCAGGAACTTGTCCACCACGCGCATGATGATTTCCTCGTCCAGCGCCTTGAAGCTGATGACGGCGTCGAGGCGGTTGCGGAACTCCGGCGTGAACATGCGCTTGATGTCGGCCATCTCGTCGCCCGCTTCGCGCTGGTCGGTGAAGCCGATGGTGCGCTTCTGCAGGCTTTCCGCGCCGGCGTTGGTCGTCATGACGATGATGACGTTGCGGAAGTCCGCCTTGCGGCCGTTGTTGTCGGTCAGCGTGCCGTGGTCCATCACCTGCAGCAGGATATTGAAGATATCCGGGTGCGCCTTCTCGATTTCATCAAGCAGCAGCACCGCGTGCGGCTTCTTGGTGATCGCCTCGGTCAGCAGGCCGCCCTGGTCGAAGCCGACGTAGCCTGGCGGCGCGCCGATCAGGCGCGACACCGCATGGCGCTCCATGTATTCTGACATGTCGAAGCGGATCAGCTCGATGCCCATGATGAAGGCCAGCTGCTTGGCGACTTCGGTCTTGCCCACGCCCGTGGGGCCGGAGAACAGGAAGGAGCCGATCGGCTTGTCGGTCTTGCCCAGGCCGGCGCGCGCCATCTTGATGGCCGAGGCCAGCGCCTCGATGGCAGGATCCTGGCCGAACACGACGTTCTTCAGGTCGCGATCGATGGTCTGCAGCTTGGAGCGGTCGTCCTGATTGACCGTCTGCGGCGGAATGCGCGCGATCTTGGAAATGATGTCCTCGATCTCGGCCTTGCCGATGGTTTTCTTCTGCTTCGACTTGGGCAGGATGCGCTGTGCCGCGCCCGCCTCGTCGATGACATCGATAGCCTTGTCCGGCAGGTGGCGGTCGTTGATGAAGCGCGCCGACAGCTCGGCTGCGGTGGTCAGCGCCGACGCCGAATACTTGATGCCGTGGTGCTCCTCGAAGCGCGACTTCAGGCCGCGCAGGATCTGCACGGTCTGCTCGACGGTCGGCTCGTTGACGTCGATCTTCTGGAAGCGCCGCGACAGCGCGTGGTCCTTCTCGAACACGCCGCGGTATTCGGTGTAGGTGGTCGCACCGATGCACTTGAGCTGGCCGCTGGAGAGCGCCGGCTTCAGCAGGTTTGACGCGTCCAGGGTGCCGCCGGATGCGGCGCCGGCGCCGATGATGGTGTGAATCTCGTCAATGAACAGGATGCCGCTCGGGTTGTCCTTCAACTGCTTCAGCACCGACTTCAGGCGCTGCTCGAAATCGCCGCGGTACTTGGTGCCGGCCAGCAGCGCGCCCATGTCGAGCGCGTACACGACGGCATTCTGCAACACTTCCGGCACGTCCCCCTGGGTAATGCGCCAGGCCAGGCCTTCGGCGATGGCCGTCTTGCCGACGCCGGCTTCGCCCACCAGCAGCGGGTTGTTCTTGCGCCTGCGGCACAGGGTCTGGATGACGCGCTCGACTTCCTGCTCGCGGCCGATGAGCGGATCGATCTTGCCCTCGGCGGCCGCCTTGTTGAGGTTCTGGGTGAACTGTTCCAGCGGGCTTTCCTTGCCCTGCCCCTCGACCTGCGCTTCCTCGGCGCTCTCGGGCGACTTTTGCGGATCGCCCTGCTGGTCCTTGCGCACGCCGTGCGAAATGAAATTCACCACGTCCAGGCGCGTCACGCCCTGCTGGTGCAGGTAGTACACCGCGTGCGAATCCTTTTCGCCGAAGATGGCCACCAGCACGTTGGCGCCGGTGACTTCCTTCTTGCCGTTGGAAGCCGACTGCACGTGCATGATGGCACGCTGGATCACGCGCTGGAAGCCCAGGGTAGGCTGGGTATCGACTTCGCTGGCGCCCGGCACCGTGGGCGTGTTATCGCTGATAAAGTTGGTCAGCGTCTTGCGCAAGTCTTCAATATTGACGGCGCAGGCGCGCATCACGTCCGCGGCGGACGGGTTGTCCAGCAGCGCCAGCAACAGGTGCTCGACAGTAATGAATTCGTGCCGGGCCTGGCGCGCCTCGACAAAGGCCATATGCAAACTGACTTCAAGTTCCTGCGCAATCATGCTTCCTCCATCACGCACTGCAGGGGGTGCCCTGACTTTCTGGCGTGGGTTAATACCAACTCGACTTTCGTGGACGCGATATCTTTCGGATACACGCCGCACATTCCTTTTCCATCGCGGTGCACCTTGAGCATAATTTGCGTGGCAGTCTCACGATCCTTGTTGAAAAATTCCTGGATGATAGCTACGACATATTCCATGGGCGTGTAATCATCGTTCAGCAAGCTTACCTGATACATCGGCGGCGGCTTGAGTTTCTGCTCCTCGCGCGCCAGTACGGTACTGTTGTCATGCTTAGTTGCCATGCGTCTATTCTAATGCTTTCACTTCCGGGCGCAACGCCCAATATTCATCACCGATCCGCTTTCCAACGATATTACGCCCTTTCTTGATAGTGCGCAGATGGCGTCGGATCATCCTAAAACAAGGGGAAATTGTTGCGATTGCGCATAAAGGGGCAAAATCCGCTTTTGATACCCCTTGACTTTCGCTTTTTTTCCTAGAACAATAAACAATATTGGCAAGTGTGAAATTTATTTGCTTGTCGATAAGAAGTGAGCAGGTGTGGAGAGGGGGCGTTTGCGTGAGCCTTCTTGCTTTTACGGCTCGTGTGATTAGTTCAAATTGAAAGACGTATTTTTATGGCAACTGGTACTGTCAAGTGGTTTAACGATTCCAAAGGTTTCGGTTTCATCACTCCGGACGATGGTGGCGAAGATCTGTTCGCACACTTCTCCGCAATTCAGATGAATGGCTTCAAGACCCTGAAAGAAGGTCAAAAAGTCCAGTTCGAAGTCACGCAAGGCCCCAAAGGCAAGCAAGCTTCCAACATCCAGGCTCCCTGATTATCGTCAGGCTGCACAAAAAACCCCGCTACCGCGGGGTTTTTTATTATAAAAAAACCGGGCATGTGCCCGGTTTTTTGTTGTCGGCCAGGCTTTACATCTTTTCGATCATGACCTCGCCGAAGCCCGAGCACGACACCTGGGTCGCGCCTTCCATCAAACGGGCGAAGTCATAAGTGACCTTCTTCGAGGTGATGGATTTGCTCATCGATTCGATGATCAGGTCGGCTGCTTCGGTCCAGCCCATGTGGCGCAGCATCATTTCCGCCGACAGGATCAGCGAACCCGGGTTGACGTAATCCTTGCCGGCATACTTCGGCGCGGTGCCGTGGGTGGCTTCGAACATCGCCACGGAGTCCGACAGGTTGGCGCCCGGGGCGATGCCGATGCCGCCGACCTGCGCCGCCAGCGCGTCAGAAATATAGTCGCCGTTCAGGTTCAGGGTGGCGATCACGCTGTACTCGTTCGGGCGCAGCAGGATTTGCTGCAGGAACGCGTCGGCGATCGAATCCTTGACGATGATGTCCTTGCCGGTCTTGGGATTCTTGAACTTGCACCACGGGCCGCCGTCGATCAGTTCGGCGCCGAATTCCTTTTGTGCCAGGGCGTAACTCCAGTCGCGGAAGCCGCCTTCGGTGTACTTCATGATGTTGCCCTTGTGCACGATGGTCACCGAGGGCTTGTCATTGTCGATGGCGTACTGGATCGCCTTGCGTACCAGACGCTCGGTGCCTTCACGCGACACCGGCTTGATGCCGATGCCGGACGATTCCGGGAAACGGATTTTCTTGACGCCCATTTCCTTGATCAGGAATTCAATGACTTTCTTGGCATTGTCCGAGCCTTCGGCCCATTCGATGCCGGCGTAGATGTCCTCGGAATTTTCACGGAAGATGACCATATCGGTCTTTTCCGGCTCACGCACCGGCGAAGGCACGCCGGTGAAATAGCGCACCGGGCGCAGGCAGACGTACAGGTCGAGTTCCTGGCGCAGCGCCACGTTGAGCGAACGGATGCCGCCGCCCACCGGGGTGGTCAGCGGGCCCTTGATCGAAACGACGTAATCCTTCAGTACCTTCAGGGTTTCTTCCGGCAGCCACACGTCCGGGCCGTAAACCTTGGTCGACTTTTCGCCGGCATAGATTTCCATCCAGTGAATCTTGCGCTTGCCGCCATAAGCCTTGGCAACGGCGGCATCGACCACCTTGATCATCACCGGGCTGATATCCACGCCGGTGCCGTCGCCTTCGATATACGGGATCACCGGATTGTCGGGAACTGTCAGGGAAAAGTCGGCGTTGACGCTGATTTTTTTGCCGTCGGCAGGTACTTTGATATGTTGATACATCGTGGTCTCCGGATGGAAGGAGGAATTGGCCGGGTGTCGGGTTTTGCCCAACCACCGGTTCTGTATTGATTACCCATCTTAAGTCTTATATAAGACATAAGACAACGTTTCGTATTATGCACCAGAATTTTACTTCGTGCCACTTCGCGCCATATTGTGGCAATAATTTGGCATGCTGACAAGCACGTCTGCGCGCCGGGGGTGGAGTCCTCTTCGTGCCGCCCGCCTGACTGTACAATCATGCAATCGGCATGACCTCATGCCCTGTCCCAGATCAAAATGCCGCTCATCCTGTTCAACAAGCCCTGCGGGGTCATGTGCCAGTTCTCGCCGCACCCCGTGCGCAAGACGCTGGCCGATTACCTGGCCATTCCCGATATCTATCCGGCCGGCCGGCTGGATGCCGACAGCGAGGGCCTGGTGCTGCTGACCGACGATGGCCGCGTGCAGCATGAAGTCAGCCACCCGGCGCGCAAGCAGGCTAAAACCTATATCGTGCAAGTGGAAGGGGTGCCGGATGCGGCGCAATTAGCGCGTCTGTCGGCGCCACTGGACTTGGGCGAGTTCATCACCCTGCCCTGCCATGCGCGTCCGATTCAGGCGCCGGAATGGCTGTGGCCTCGCGACCCGCCGATCCGCCAGCGCGCCGCCAACCCGACCAGCTGGCTGGCGATTACCCTCAGCGAAGGCAAAAATCGCCAGGTGCGGCGCATGACGGCCGCCGTCGGCTTGCCCACCTTGCGCCTGGTGCGCATTGCCATTGGGCCATTCGCCCTGGCCAGCCACCCGCTCATGCCAGGCGAGTGGCGAGAAGTCACCACGAACGAATTGCGCGGTCAGCCCCAAAATACCCCAGACTGACAAAATTCCTAGCCTCGTCAGAATAACTGTCAACCAGGCGCCTGCAATCCCGTTATTGGCAATGATTCGACAGAATCACAATGGCTTTTTCCAAATACTTTTCAGGAGTCCAAATGAACAAGATTATCGCTGCCCTGGTTGCCGGTCTGTTTGCCACCTCCGTATTTGCCCAAGCGGCCGCCCCGGCTGCCGCCCCTGCCGCCACTACGCATTCCGCTAAAAAAGTCCATGCCAAGAAAACGAAGGCCAAGCACAGCAAGAAAGGCCACGCCAATAAAGCTGCCGCTCCGGCAGAAGCCGCCAAGTAAATGGCGAGCAAGTGCGCAAAAAGGCAGGCACGTCCTGCCTTTTTTGTTTTCCGGTAATTTTGTATCATCCAGGCTGATCTCACACTCAGGCCTAGCCATGACAAACTCCCTTACCCGCCTTTTTCGCCCCGCACTTGTTGCGGCACTCATTCTCGGCGCCAGCGCCGCTGCCGCACAACAGCCGGTGAAATTTTCCACCGTACCGCTGAATTTCGGCATTCACGTCATCCAGGCGGAAGTCGCCGTGACGCCGGCGCAGCGCGAGCGCGGCCTGATGTTCCGGGAAAAGCTGGGGCAGAACCAGGGCATGATCTTCGTGTTCGAAGAACCGACCGAAGTATGCATGTGGATGAAAAACACGCCGCTGCCGCTGTCGGTCGCCTTCATCGATGTCGAAGGCAAGATCGTCAACATCGCCGACATGCAGCCGCACACCACCGATTCGCATTGCGGCGCGAAACCGGTCAAGTATGCGCTGGAAATGAACCAGGGCTGGTTCGCGCAAAAGCATATCCGGCCGGGTGCCGTGCTGGGCGGCGTGCCGAAGCCATAACAGGGTAATCAGGCGGAGAAATCCGCCAGGCGACAAGATCTGCCGCAAACGACAAAAGCCGCGTGCAGCACGCGGCTTCTTTTGCAAACAGCTTTTGGCCGGACAACAGCCGCTGCGCCCGCTCAGGGAGCAACGGCGGCAAGCTCGATCAGGCCAGGGCCTTGATGGCAGCAGCCAGGCGGCTCTTGTGGCGGGCAGCCTTGTTCTTGTGAATGATCTTCTTGTCGGCGATGGTGTCGATGGTGGACACGGAAGCCTGGAACACCTGGGCCGCAGCAGCCTTGTCGCCGGCTTCGATGGCCTTGCGCACAGCCTTGATAGCGGTACGCAGGGTGGAACGCTGGCTGGAGTTGTGAGCGTTCGACTTGACTGCTTGACGAGCACGCTTGCGCGCTTGTGCGGTATTTGCCATGAAAATATCCTAAATATGTCCGAGTAATGCCTTCGCAGCACCCTTGCTGCAGGCACCACAAGCCAAATTCTGTAAAGCCTTCGAGTATAAGCTTTTTTGGCGCAGATGGCAATCAATTCTTGCCCCGCGCTATAATTGGCCCCCATGAACCTGTACAAAGCCCTGGTAACCGTCTCCGGCATGACCCTGCTGTCGCGCATTACCGGGCTGGTGCGGGAATTCCTGATCGCGCGCGCGTTCGGCGCCTCCGCCTATACGGATGCCTTTTTCGTCGCCTTCCGCATTCCCAACCTGCTGCGCCGGCTGTTCGCCGAGGGCGCCTTTTCCCAGGCTTTCGTGCCGATCCTGGCGGAATACCGCAACCAGCGCGGCGAAACCGAGACCAAGGCAATGGTCGACCATGTCGCCACGGTGCTGGTATGGACGCTGATGCTGGTCAGCCTGGCCGGCGTGCTGGCGGCGCCGGCGGTGGTGTATTTCATCGCCACCGGCCTGAAAGCCGAGGGCGACGTGTTCGATGCCACGGTCATGATGACGCGCATCATGTTTCCCTACATCGGCTTCATGTCGTTCGTCGCCCTGGCCGGCGGCATTTTGAACACCTGGCGCCAATTCCGCATCCCCGCCTTCACCCCGGTGCTACTCAACCTGGCCTTCATTGCCGCGGCGCTGTGGCTGGCGCCTTTGCTGCAGCAACCAGTCTATGCGCTGGCCATCGCCGTGCTGGTCGGCGGCATCCTGCAACTGGCGATCCAGCTGCCGGCCCTGAGAAAGATCGGCATGCTGCCGCGCATCGGCAACCCGCTCACCGCCTGGCGCGACGCCGGCGTGCGCCGCGTGTTCCGGCAAATGCTGCCCGCCACTTTTGCCGTGTCGGTGGGCCAACTCAGCATCATCATCAATACCAACATCGCCACCCACCTGGAAAACGGCAGCGTGTCCTGGCTGAACTATGCCGACCGGCTGATGGAGTTTCCCACCGGCTTGCTGGGTGTAGCGCTGGGCACCATCCTCTTGCCCAGCCTTTCCAAGGCGCATGCCGACGGCGACCCGGCGGAATATTCCGCCCTGCTCGACTGGGGCGTGCGCCTGACCGTCCTGCTGGCGCTGCCGGCGGCCGTCGGGTTGGCAACGTTGTCCGAGCCGCTGACTGCGACGCTTTTCCATTACGGGAAATTTTCGGCAGAAGCCGTGCGCCAGACCGGGTATGCGCTGATAGCCTACGGCGTCGGCCTGATGGGCTTGATCCTGGTAAAGATTCTGGCGCCCGGCTTCTATGCCAAGCAGGATATCAAGACCCCGGTCAAGATCGCCATCGGCGTGCTGTTCGCCACCCAGCTCATGAACCTGCTGTTCGTGCCGTACATCGCCCACGCCGGCCTGGCCCTGTCCGTCGGCCTGGGCGCCTGCCTGAACGCCGCCTGCCTGTTCTGGGGCCTGCGCCTGCGCGGCATTTACCAGGCGCAAAAAGGCTGGGGCCTGTTCTTCATCAAGGTCGCCGGCGCGGTCACGCTGATGGCCGGCGCCGCGCTGTGGGGCGCCGACCAGTTCAAGTGGATCGCGCTGCAGGCACAGCCGCTGCAGCGCATCGGCGCGCTGGCACTGGTGGGGACTTTTTGCGTGGCGTGCTACTTTGCGGCGCTGTACGCCATGGGCTTCCGCTTCCGCGACTTCCGGCGCAACGCCGCCTGATGCATCGCCCTTAACGTTGAGGCTTTCAGGCAGTATGATGGTGATATTCACCGACAGCTTGCAACCACAATGATCGGCGCCCTGGAATATTTTTCTGCCCTGGTACAGGATGACGACAGCCTGCCCCTGTTCGAAGCTGCGCTGACGATCGCGCAGGATGCCGACCCGTGGCTGGACTTCGGCGCCGTGCAGGAAACCATCGACGGCTACGCTGCCGTGCTGCGCCGGCATCTGCCGACCGATGCCCGCGAACTGCAGAAGCTGCGCATCCTCAACCACTACTTTTACAATGGCCTGGGCTTTGCCGGCAACGTCAACGATTACTACGACCCCGACAACAGTTACCTGCACCGGGTGATTGCCAGCCGGCGCGGCATCCCGATTTCACTGGCGGTGATTTACATGGAGCTGGCGCAGCAGATCGGGCTGCCCGTGCAGGGCGTGTCCTTTCCGGGCCATTTCCTGATGAAACTGTCGGTGCCTTCCGGCGAAATCATCCTCGACCCCTTCAATGGCGCCAGCCTGTCGCGCACGGACCTGGAAGAACGCCTGGCGCCGTTTCTCGGCGAATACCCCGCGGAACTGTCGCTGGCCGCCTACCTGCAAAGCGCCACGCCGCGCGCCATCCTGGCGCGCATGCTGCACAACCTCAAGGCACTGTTCAGCGAACATGAAGACTGGGAACGCGTGCTGGAAGTGCAGCAACGCCTGGTGATCCTGCTGCCAGAAGCCGTGGCGGAGCGACGCGACCGCGGACTGGCCTACGCCCATCTCGACCGGCCGGACGCGGCGCTGGAAGACTTGCAGGCTTACCTGGCAGAATTCCCGCATGCCAGCGATGCGCCGCGCCTGCGCGAGCGCCTGGGCAGCCTGCGCCGCGCCAGAGACCGCTAGGCCGCGCTACGCCGCCTGCTTACGCCCCGCGCAGGGCGTCGATGGCTTCCCACTTCTCGAGATTTTCCAGCAGCAATTCGTCGATTTCGGCATAGCGCGCATTCAGCGCCTGCACTTCCTGCGGTTGCTTCGCATACAGCTCGGGATCGGCCAGACGCGCGGTGATGATTTTGTGCTCTTCTTCCAGCTGCGCGATCAGTACCGGCAATTCTTCCAGCGCGCGCTGTTCCTTGTAGCTGAGCTTGCGCGGCTTTGCGGCGGGCGCCGCGGCTTCCTTCGGTGCGGCAGCCTGCGGCTTCGGCGCCACGTTCGCTTCACCCTTGTCCTCTGCCTTTGGCGCGCCTTTGAGCGCCGCCGCCATGCCCGAGCCCGCCGGGCGCACGCGCTCCCAGTCGCTGTAGCCGCCGACATATTCGCGCCAGGCGCCCTGGCCTTCGGCGACGATCACCTGGGTGACGACATTGTCGAGGAAGGTGCGGTCATGGCTGACCAGGAATACCGTGCCGTCGTACTCGGTCAGCAATTCTTCCAGCAATTCCAGGGTTTCGATATCCAGGTCATTGGTCGGTTCGTCCAGCACCAGCACGTTGGCCGGCTTGGCGAACAGGCGCGCCAGCAGCAGGCGGTTGCGCTCGCCGCCGGACAGCGACTTCACCGGCGAGCGCGCGCGCTCGGGCGCGAACAGGAAGTCGGCCAGGTAGGTCATGACATGCTTTTTTTGGCCATTGATCTCGACCCAGTCACTGCCAGGGGCGATGGTATCCGCCAGGCTGGTATCCTCGTTCAGCTGCGCGCGCATCTGGTCGAAGTACGCCACCTGCAGCTTGCTGCCCTGGCGCACCGTGCCGCCATCGGGCTGCTCTTCGCCGAGGATGAGTTTCAGCAGCGTGGTCTTGCCGGCGCCATTGGGACCGATCAGGCCGATCTTGTCGCCACGCATGAGGATCGTGGAAAAATCGTGCACGATGACCTTGTCGCCATAGCGCTTGCCGACGTTTTCCAGTTCCGCCACGATCTTGCCGGAGCGCTCGCCGGAAGCCACGTCCAGCTTCACCTGCCCCTGCACGTCACGGCGCTGGCCGCGCGTGCGGCGCAATTCTTCCAGGCGCCTGACGCGGCCTTCGTTGCGGGTGCGGCGCGCTTCCACGCCCTTGCGGATCCACACTTCTTCCTGCGCCAGGAACTTGTCGAACTTGGCATTTTCCACGGCCTCGTTATCCAGCAATTCTTTCTTGCGCGCCTGGTAGGCGCTGAAGTTGCCGGGGAAGGACAAGATCCGGCCGCGGTCGAGCTCGATGATGCGGGTGGCGACATTGTCGAGGAAGCGCCGGTCATGGGTGATGAACAGCACGCTGCCCTTGAAATCGCGCAGCAAGCCTTCCAGCCACAGGATCGAGGTGAAGTCGAGGTGGTTGGTCGGCTCGTCCAGCAGCAGCACGTCCGGCGCGCCCACCAGCCCGCAGGCCAGCGCCACGCGCTTTTGCATGCCGCCCGAGAGCGTGCCCACGCGCGTATCGCCCGTCAGGCTGAGGCGGTCCAGCGTCGCTTCGACGCGGCTTTTCAGGTTCCAGGCATCGGCAGCGTCGAGCTGTTCCTGGATGACATGCATGCGCTCCATCAGGGCGTCGTCATCGTCGCCGCCGAACTGGGTAGTCAGGCTGTCGTATTCGGCCAGCAGCGCCGGCAGCGTGCCCAGGCCCGAAGCGACTGCGTCGAACACCGACATGCCGGAATCGAATTGCGGCTCCTGTTCGACATAGGCGATCTTGATGCCCTGCTGCATGACCAGCAAGCCGTCGTCCAGTCTGGACCTGCCGGCGATGATTTTCAGCAGCGAGGATTTGCCGGTACCGTTGCGGCCGATCAGGCCGACCCGTTCGCCGGTTTCCAGGGAAAATTCGGTATGGTCGAGCAAGGCGACGTGGCCGAAGGCGAGTTGCGCATCGGATAGAGAAAGGACTGCCATAAGGAACCGGGTGAAAGCGGGCATGCTCGCATGGGGCAAACCCGGAGGTGAATCGATGAATCCAGCATTGTACCCGCATGGCGGAATTCGTATTATTTTCCCGGCCGGGTCGGCTATAATCTCGGGCGCAGCATGTTTTAACTGCCTGCAAGCGTCTCGCCGTAGTTCAATGGATAGAACGAGTGCCTCCTAAGCGCTAGATACAGGTTCGATTCCTGTCGGCGGGACCAGATACCCTTTCAGCGCACTGCACCCCGCATCGCGAAAAAAGGACAAGGATGACCGACCACATGCCTGATGACCTGTCTGCCACCGGCAGGGACATGCGCGCCTGCACCGACGAGCTGCGCCCGCGCCACGGCGTGGTGCGCAATGTCCATGGCGAATGGGTGCTGCTACGGCACGACCTGGTCATACAGGCCGCGCGCAACGATACCCAGTTCTCCAGCGCCGTGTCGCGTCACCTGCATGTTCCGAACGGCCTCGATGCAGCCGAACACACGGCTTACCGGGAAGCCCTGGACCAGTTCCTCAGCGCCGAAGCGCTCGCGCCCTTCCATGAGAAATTCCGCCGGGTGGCGGCCGACCTGGTCGGCTCGCTGCCAAGGGGCGTTGCCGTCGATGCGGTGTCACAGGTCGGCGTACGGTTTGCCGTGCGGGCGCAAAGCGCCTGGCTGGGCTGGCCGGCGGCACTTGAAGACCTCCTCGTGGACTGGGTTGCCGAGAACCATGCGGCGACGCGTTCGGGCGACAGAAACTGGACGCGGCAAGTAGCGGAATCGTTTGATGCAATGATCCTGTCAGTGCTCGAGCCGCGCCGCGGCGCCGCGCGTGGAGGCGTCGCTGAAGACGTCACCACCCAACTCATGCAGACCGAAGTGAACGGCCGGCTGCTGAGCGACGCGGAAATCGTCTCGGTGCTGCGCAACTGGACCGGTGGCGACCTGGGATCCATCGCTCAGTGCGTCGGCGTGCTGCTGCATTACCTGGCGACGCACGACGATGTGCAGGCTCGCCTGCGCGCCGGCCTGCCTGACGCCGGGTTCGATGCCATCATCGACGAAATCCTGCGCATCGACGACCCCTTCCTGTCCAACCGCCGCATTACCACCTGCCCCGTCAGCATCGGCGGCGTGACATTGCCGCAAGGCGCGCGCGTGAAGCTGAACTGGACATCCGCCAACCGCGACGAGGCCGTCTTCGGCGATCCCGACATTCTCGACCCGCAACGCAACGCCGACCGCAACCTGGTTTACGGCACCGGCAGGCATGCCTGCCCCGGGCGCTTGCTGGCGACGCTGGAGCTGCGCATCGCGCTGCAGGAACTGCTTGCCGCGACGACCTCGATCACGCTCGACCCGCAGCGACCGGCTGTGCGGGCGGGGTCGCCGGTGGGCGGCTGGGCGGAAGTGGCGGTGGTATTGGGTTAGCACGAGAGGAAGATGGGCATGGAAGTCGTTGCAGTTATTGACTTTGAAACAACCGGCTTATCGCCGGCCCAGGGTGACCGCGCAACAGAGATTGCCGCAGTAATCCTGGAGAACGGCAAGGTCGTCGACCGCTATCAGAGCCTGATGAATGCCGGCGTCCGCATCCCGGTATTCATCGAAGCGCTGACAGGCATTTCCGACGCGATGGTTCGGGCGGCGCCGCCGGCAGAAAAAGTCATGCAGGAAGTCGCTGACTTTGTCGGCAACTACCCCTTGGTTGCGCACAATGCCTCGTTCGATTGCAAGTTTTGGGATGCGGAACTGGCGCGCATTCAGCGGCGCCGGCAGCAGGAATTTGTCTGCTCCCTGCTGCTGTCGCGGCGGCTGCTGCCGCTTGCACCCAGCCACAAGCTTGGTGTGCTGGTCGCGCACATGAATCTTCCTGTTGCCGGCCGCTTCCACCGTGCACTGGCCGATGCGGAAATGGCGGCAAGCCTGTTTGTTCGGCTGATGGAGGAGTTGCGCGGCCGCCACCAAGTGAGCGAGGTGTCGATTGAATTGCTCCGCAGGATACAAAGCACTCCCAGGAATCAATTGGACAAGTGCCTCGCACGCCAACGCGGCTAAGCGCCCGGCCTACAGGCGTTCCTTTAATCCGGAAATTCAAAACGCCGCGCCATCGATTTTCACGATGCAGCCGCTTCCGCAGCTGCCGACGCCATTTCAATACAGATTCTTGAACACCATCGCATCACTCAGCGACGGCAAGCGATTGATGCGTGACCAGTGATCGCTCAACATCAGCTCTTCGAACTTCTTCGCCGGCACCGGGGGGCTGAAAATGAATCCCTGCGCGCCATTGCAGTTTCGCGACCGCAGGTAGGCCAGCTGCTCGGCGGTTTCCACGCCGCCGGCGGTTACACCCAGGCCGAAATTGTGCGCCATGCTGATGATGGACGAAGTCATGGCCACGTCCTTTTCGCGATGCGGCAGATGCTGCACCACCGCGTTGTCGATTTTCAGGTTGTCGACTTCGAATTCCTTCAGATCGACAATTGCCATCGTGCCAGTGCCAAAATTATCGATGGTGATGCGCACGCCCAGCGCGCGCAGAGCGGCAAGCTGCTCCTTGATTTCCGGGCGCGCCAGCATCGACTCGCTTAGTTCCAGGTCCAGGCAGGATGAGTCGATTCCGGTTTCCTCCAGGATGGGGCCGATCTTGGCCACGAATTCCGGATCGCTGAACTGCCGCGCCGAGCAATTGAGTGAAATGCGCAGATCGGGCATTCCATTTTCTTGCCACTGCTTGAGCTGCCGGCAGGCGCTGCGCACGGCCCACTCGCCGATTTCCACGATGAGCCCCGATTGTTCGGCCAGTTCGAGAAACTCGCTTGGCTGCATCTGCTCCATGTCGGATACCTGCCAGCGCAATAACGCTTCCACCGTGGAGACTTTCCAGTTTTGCAGGTCGATTTCCGGCTGGTAGTACAGGACAAATTCGCCGTTGATCAGCGCATTGCGCAGCCTTTGTTCGCGGTCGCGCTTCCAGTTCTGTTCAGTGAGCAAATCTGGTGTGTACACCTGAAAGGTTCCCCGGCCGACACTTTTGGCGTGGTACAGCGCCAGGTCGGCGCGCTTCAGCAATTCGACGACGTTGTTCGCGTCCGTCGGGTAGGTGCCGATGCCGATGCTCGCACCGGTGGCGACTTCATGCTCGTCCAGCTGGTAGGGGCGGCCGAGTTCTGCCACCAGCTTCTGGGCAAGCGTCTCTGCCGCATGCGGTTGCGACACGTCATTCTGGATCACCACGAATTCGTCGCCACCCAGGCGCGCCACGAAGTCGGTTTCGCGAAGCGTCGACAGGATTCGCCGCGCGACTTCCTTCAGCAGGAGGTCACCTGCATGATGCCCGCAGGTGTCATTGACGAGCTTGAAGCGGTCCATGTCCATCAGCAGGAGAGCAAATGGCAAATGGCTGCGGTTCGAGGCGAGAATGGACTTGTGCAGGTGGTCGCTGAAATGCACCCGGTTCGGCAGGCCGGTCAGCACGTCATGGTGGGCAAGGAAATGGGCTTTCTCGTCCGCCAGTCGCTGTTCTGTCTGGTCACGCATGATCTTGGTAAAACCGTGCAGGCTGCCATCGTCGTTCCATAAAGGCATGACCACGCCATTGGCCCAGAAGCGGCTGCCGTCTTTTCTGATATGCCAGCGGATATCTTCGGCACGACCGGTGTCCCTGGCCTTTTCCATTTCCTTGCCGGCTTGTCCCATGTCCTGGTCTTCCGGCGTGAAAATCTGCGCAATCGACTGACCAATGGCCTCCTGCGCCGTAACGCCGAGGATTTTTTCTGCGCCAATGTTCCAGTTGACGATGATGCCTTCGGGGTCGGTAACGATGATGGCGAATTCGGTGGAAGATTCCACCACCATGCGGTAATTCCGCAGCAGGCGCGCGTGCTGCGCCAGGGCGCGCTCGCGCAAGTGCAATTCCGTAATGTCGTGATACAGCATTACGGCGCCGATGCGCGTGCCGTCGGCGTCGATCAGCGGCCTGGCGTTAATGCTGACCCAGACCTCCTGTTCAAGCGCGTCGTTGCGTATGGCGCCGATCCAGCCATTGACATGCTCGCCTTGAATGGCCCGGGTCGCCGGGCGCTCGTCATGCGGACACAGCGTCTTGCCGTCCGGCTTGAACAGCTGGTATGCGCAATAAGACTGCTCGGATACCTGTTCATTCGGCGGCAGGTTCATCAACCGCTGGCCGGCCGCATTGATCATGATGATGCGCCCGGACAAATCGGTCACGATCACCGCGTCGGCCATGCTTTCGAGGATCGACGAGGTAATGCTTGCCTGGTTCCGGAGTTCTTTTTCAAGCGCCTTTTGCCTCGAAACATCGCGCAGCGATGCGGAGAACAAGCGCTGATCCGTTCCGGGCAATGGTGTGATCGCCAGTTCGATCGGGATTTCCCGGCCATCCTTGCGCCGGGCAGTCATTTCGATCCGGCGTCCGAGTATCTTGTGTTCGCCCGTTTGCAGGTAACGCGCCAGTCCCTCCAGATGCGCAGTTCGATAGCGCGTCGGGATGATCGTGTCGGCCAATGCCGTATGAAGCACGTCATCCCTGGTCCAGCCAAAAATCTCTTCCGCCTGTTTGCTCCATTCCAGGATCGCATCATGCTCGTCAATAGCGATATAGGCATCGAGCGCGTGATCGAGAATCAGGCGGTAAAGCGCGGGGGTTTCGGCGATTCTCTTTTGCAGGGGCATGATTGATCAGTGGTCAGACTGAAAAATTACATGCCATTAAGACAGCGCGGATACCTGATCGTTCGTGGCGGGCGCTTGCGCGCGTTATCTCCTTGAAGCGGTATTGATGCGCATATGCCATCCATACTTGAGCGATAGCAAGCGCAGCCCGCAACAGGCCAGCACAGCCAGCCAGGGAAGCCAGACGATTGACCAGCCCAGTCTTTCGCCGAGGACGACGATGACGGCACCCAGCAATGCCGCGGAAGCGTAGATTTCCTTCTGCAAGATGACCGGCACGCGGTTGAGCAGCACGTCACGCGCCGCACCGCCGCCGACGGCGGTGATCATGCCCAGCAGAATGGCCACTTCGCTGTTGTGCCCATAGGCCAGCGCCTTGTGTGCGCCCGTGACGGCGAACAGGCCCAGGCCGATCGCATCGAAGAACAGCACGGGATAGCGCAGGCGCTTGAGCAGGGGTCCGGCCCATATCGCCATCATCGATGCCACGACTGCGGTCAACAGGTAGCGCCAGTCACCCAGGCTGGCCGGCGGCACGGCGCCGATGCACAGGTCCCGCACGATGCCGCCGCCGCAGGCGGTGACGAAGGCGACCGCCATCACCCCGAACAGGTCGAGGCGACGTTCCTGCGCCGCGGTGGCACCGCTGATGGCGAAGACGAACACGCCGGTAATATCCAGTATGACAAACAGTGGATGAACGTTCATGCGGCGGCCGCGCCGCCACACAGCCAGGGCGAAGCCGCCGCCAGCATCGCCTGCAAGCCGGTTTTCAGGGTGGGATGCAGCACCGGCGCATACAGCGGCGAGTGGTTGGCGGGAATGGCGTTGATGCGGTTGCTTTCCCTGGCTTCGCGATAAATTTTCGCATCGGTGCCGCCGACGATCCAGAATACGTAAGGCACCCCCCAGCGCCGTCCGAAGATACTGAAATCCTCGCTGGCGGAAGCCGGTGGGGTTTCGAAGGTGCGTTCGCCGAACTGGGCGCGGAAGGCCTCGGCCACGCGGGCGGTGGCGGCGGCGTCGTTTTCGGTCATGGGGTAGGCGTTCAGCGTCGTGAACTCGGGTTCGCGCGGCGCATCGGCAGCGGCGCACTCGGCGCAGCAGATGCGCGTCACCGCCGACAGCACGCGCTCGCGCACGCCTTCGTCGTAGGTGCGGATATTCAGCTTCAGCGTGGCATCGTCGGGGATGATGTTTTCCTTGGTGCCCGCCTGCAGCGCGCCGACCGTCACCACCGCGCTGTCGAGCGGGCCGATCTCGCGCGAGACGATGGTTTGCAGCCGCATCACGGTTGCCGCTGCCATCACCACCGGATCGACGGAAGTCTGCGGCATCGAGCCATGCGCGCCGCGGCCGAACAGGCGGATCTGCATGCTGTCGCCGGCGGACAGGATGGCGCCGCTGCGGTAGCCGACGGTGCCGGCCTCACCGACCATGACGTGCTGGCCGAGGATGATGTCGGGCTTGGGAAAGCGCTCGGTCATGCGATCGTCCATCATGCTCTGCGCGCCGCGGGCGACTTCCTCGCCTGGCTGAAACACCGCCAGCAGCGTGCCTTTCCAGGCGTCGCGGCGTTCCGACAGCAGGCGCGCGGCGCCCATCAGCCAGGTGACGTGCAGATCGTGCCCGCAGGCATGCGCAACGCCGACTTCATTGCCCTCGTCATCACGGGCTTTCACCGTGCTGGCATACGGCAGGCCGGTCGCTTCTGCCACCGGCAAGGCATCCATATCGGCGCGCAGCATGACGGTGGGGCCCTCGCCGTTGCGCAAGACACCGACCACGCCGGTGCCGCCGACGCCCCGGCTCACCTCGAAGCCATGCGCGGCGATATAGTCGGCGGCGATCCCCGCGGTGCGGGTTTCCTGCATCGACAATTCGGGATGGCGGTGCAAATCCTGGTAAATGGCTTCGAGTTCCTGAAGCAGTCCATCGATCGACGTATCCAGCACAGTGGCAAGCCGGGACATGATTGATCCTCCAGAGCAGGTAAGGACAAGGCAGCGATGCATGCAAGATTAGCATAACAGAATGGCCATACGGTCGCGCCGGATGCCGGACGGCGCGCATTTTATGGCGCAACGTGCGGCGATCTGGCTTCATATGGTCTAAATATCATTTCAAAATTGCGCGAATGCATGGAAAATTCTCTCATCTCCCCATGCCTGCGGTGCGGCGTTTGCGCACCGTTCAATCGATGACACAAGCCGCTTCACCGAAACCTTCACGCCTGCGACCCACTCTCAAATTCATTGCCGGATTATCCATCGGCGCCTGCATCGGCGGCTCTATCGGCGCTGCCTGGATGGTGCGCGATCTATGGCAAAAACTGCCGGCAGTCGATCACCTGGCCAGTTACGATCCCATGCTGCCGATGCGCATCTATGCCCGCGACGGCAGCCTGCTGGCCGAGTACGGCGAAGAGCGGCGCGAACTGGTGCCGATCGAACGCATCCCGCTCAAGGTGCGTCAAGCTTTGCTGGCCATCGAGGATGCCAATTTCTACGAGCACGGCGCAGTGGATTTCACCGGGCTGGCGCGCGCCGTCGTCAGCAATATCGGCGCCGGCGGCCATGCGCAGGGCGGCAGCACCATCACGATGCAGGTGGCGCGGGTGTTTTTCCTGACGCGGGAGAAAACCTACAACCGCAAGCTCATGGAAATCCTGCTGGCCTACAAGCTCGAATCGGTGTACAGCAAGGACAAGATCCTCGAGCTCTACATGAACCAGGTTTACCTGGGCGAGCGCGCCTACGGCTTTGCCGCCGCGGCGGATATTTATTTCGACAAGACGCTGGATGAACTGAGCGTGGCCGAGGCAGCCATGCTGGCCGGCTTGCCGAAGGCGCCTTCGGCCTACAACCCGGTGGCCAACCGCGCACGCGCAACCGTGCGGCAGCAATACATTCTCAAGCGCATGCGCGAGCTCGGCCATATCGATGAGCAAACTTACCGCCAGGCCAGCGCCGAAGAACTGCTAGTGCGCACGAATCACAAGTCCATCGTGCCGGCCGCCGCCTATGCCATCGAGCAGGCGCGCAAGCTGGTGGTTGCCCAGTATGGCGAGGCAGCCTATGCCATGGGGTTGGATGTGGTGACCACCATCAGCATGCCCGAGCAGTTGGCTGCCACCCGCGCCTTGCGCACCGGGCTGTTGCATGCCCAGGACCGGCGCGGCTATGCCGGCCCGGAAGCCCGCCTGCCGCAAGCCGTGGAGGCGGGCGATGCCAGGGCCGTGCGCGCGGCGCTGGCGCCCTGGCGCGACAGCGGCAGCCTGCGCGTCGCCCTCGTGACGGAGGCTTCCGCCGCTACCGGGATTGTCGCCGTGCTGCGCGACGGCGCCGAGGTGCGCATCCCTGTGAAGAAACTGGAAACCAGCGAAATCAATGCCATCAAGGAAGATGCGCCAACCCGCAAGCGCATCGCGCCGGGCGCGGTGATCCGCGTCACGCAGGACGACGACAAGAGCTGGCGCCTGATGCAACTGCCGCAAATGGAGGGCGCGCTGGTATCGCTGGATGTACAGTCCGGGGAAATCCTGGCGCTGACCGGCGGCTTCGACTTCAGCCTGAACAAGTTCGACCACGCCGTGCAGGCGATCCGCCAGCCCGGCTCGACCTTCAAGCCCTTCGTCTTTTCCGCGGCGCTGGAAAAAGGCTATTTCCCCGGTACCCTGATCGACGACACGCAGCGCCTGGTGACGCCGGCCGCGGCAGGACGCAAGGCCTGGCGCCCGCGCAACTACGGCAACAATTACGAAGGCTTCATTTCGGCCAGGCGCGCCCTGACGCGCTCCAAGAACGTCGTGGCCGTCAACCTGATGGAAGCCGCCGGCACGGAATACGTGCAGCAGTTTGTCGCCCGCTTCGGCTTCGATCCGGCGCTCAATCCTGCCGGCCTGCCGCTGGCGCTTGGCGCCGGCGCCATCACGCCGCTGCAGCTCACGCAAGCCTTTGCGGTGTTTGCCAACGGCGGCGAACTGGTGGCGCCGCGCCTGATCACCAGGGTAAGCGAGCGCAACGGCGGCGTGCTGTATGAAGCCGCCGCGCCGTCGCCGCGCATGCAGGCAGTATCCACACGCAATGCCTACGTGATGGACAGCATGCTGCGCGATGTCGTGCAGCATGGCACCGGACGCAGCGCGAAAGCGCTCGGGCGCGCCGATACCGCAGGCAAGACCGGCACCTCGAACGATGCCCGCGATGCCTGGTTCGCCGGGTATTCGTCGGGAATCGCTTCGGCAGTCTGGATCGGCTACGATCAGCCGCGCAGCCTGGGCAATGCCACCGGCGGCTTGCTGGCCTTGCCGGTGTGGAACGATTACATGAAGGTTGCGCTCACCGACCGGCCCGAGCAGGAGCGCGAAATGCCGGCGGACCTGGCGAAGCTCAATGACGACTTCGTTTATCCGGAATATCTGGACCAGGGCTGTGTCAACGACCGCAACCAGCACATCCGACGCCTGCTGGAGTGCCCCCAGGTGGCCGACATGCCGGCTGGGGAAAGACCGGCGGCACAAGTGCCGCCCGTGCCGCCCGCGCCAGCCGCTGCGGCGGCGAAGGGAAAAGAGCCGCTCACGCTCGTGCAGGAACGCGAAAAAGTCTTGCAGTACTTTATCGAGTAAGGTCGATGCGGCTGCGCTTACTCTAGCGCACTCCCGCCAGCACCGTCGCTAACGTCCTGCCCGCATCGGTCGCGGCGAACAGTAATTGCCGTGCGCCATTCTCACGCAGGTAGCTGACCGCCTGTCCCGTTGCCGACTGCCCGGCCTGCACGCAAGGCGCCGGGCCGAAATCGATACGCGCATCGAAGACATTGCTGCCGCCGGGACGCGGCGCCAGCTTGCCGCTGATGCTGCAGCCACCGGAGGCCCCCGTGAAATTGCCATCCGGCTGCAGGTTCAGGGCGAAAACGGTGCCACGCAAGTCACGCAGGTTCCAGGCGCCGGCGACGTCGGCCAACTGGGCCGGCACATCATAACGATAGCGCCCGGGCGGCGGCACACTGCCATCGAAGCCTATGGCCTGCCCGCTTCTGCTGACCACCGCATCGAAGCGCGTGGCCGGGATGTAGGCCGCATTCATGCTGCCAAGGAAAACCGTGCCGCCCGCCGGGAAATCGCGCAGGTCGCTCGAGGTGAAACCGCCGGCACCGGAGACGCCGCTACCGCTCATCAAGCCATCGACAATAAAATCCGCATTGACCAGCACCCCATAGACGATGTAGTAGCGATCGTCATCGAGCACCAGGGTATTGAAATAACGGCCGTTGGAAGCCATGCCTTCGTACAGTCCGCGGCCACTGTCCGGCGGCAGCGTGGTGCTGGTGGTGGATGTCGTGCTGGTGCTGCTGGTGGGTGTCGTGCTGGTGCTGCTGCTACTGCCGATGGAGAAGCCGGTGCTGCCCGTGCCGGAGCCGCCGCCACAGCCCGCGATCAGCATGCTCGCTGCCAGGAACACGATTGCCTTGGGTAGACCTGCCATGTCCTTGCCTCCGTAATACGACCGCGCGGCCAGGCCGGATGGCACGCCGCCATCTGCAGCATAGGCCGGTTGCAGGGATGCGGCATTGACGAATCGAAAAAACTTGTGCGGATAGTGCGGTTGGTCAAGTGGAACTTGTTTGCGGAAAGGCACTTCTAAGCGACAGCGGTCAAGGCGCTTACCCGAGACAAGGCGACGACATGAAAATCCCGTTTATCGTGATGCTGATCCTGGCGGCATTCCTGATCGGCATTTCACTGGTTTTTACGGTACTGATGCCCTGAGAGCCGGACGCAGGCCGTTCAGGAGGCGCAATGCTCCCCGAGATAGGCAACGCGCACACGCGGGTCGTGCAGCAGATCCGCGGCCGCGCCGGCCATGGTGACCAGGCCGGAATCCATGACGTAGCCGCGGTCGGCCGCCTGCAGCGCCAGGCGGGCATTCTGTTCCACCAGCAGGATGGTGACCCCGGTAGCGGACACGTCGCGCACCACCTGGAAAATCTTTTCCACCATGATCGGCGCGAGGCCCATGGATGGTTCGTCCAGCAGCAGCAGCTGCGGGCGGCTCATGAGGGCGCGCGCCATTGCCAGCATCTGCTGCTCGCCGCCGGACAGGGTGCCGGCCAGTTGTCCGGCGCGCTCGCGCAGGCGCGGGAAGATGTCGAACCACTTGTCGATGTCGGCGTCGATGCCCTCCTTGTCGCGGCGCGTGTAGGCGCCCATCACGAGGTTCTCGCGGATGCTCATACGGGCAAACACGCCGCGCCCTTCCGGCACCATCGCCAGGCCCTGCTGCACCAGCTGGAAGGAATGCAGTCCCTTGAGCGGCACGCCGCGAAATGCCATGTGCCCTTCCACCTTGCATGCCGGCAGCGTGCCGGTGATGGCCTTGAGCGTGGTGGTCTTGCCGGCGCCGTTGGCGCCGATCAGGGTCACCAGTTCGCCCTGGCGCACTTCCAGGTCGATGCCCTTGACGGCGCGGATGCCGCCGTAAGAAATTTTCAGGCCGGCGATCGACAGCATGGTCATGCGCTGCCTCCCCCCAGGTAGGCTTCGATCACCGCCGGATTGCCCTGCACTTCGGCCGGCGAGCCTGCGGCGATCGGCTTGCCATAATCGAGCACGGTGATGCGGTCGCACAGCCCCATCACCAGCTTGACATCGTGCTCGATCAGCAGGATGGTCTTGCCATCGCTTTTGATCTTCAACAGCAGTTCGCGCAGGGCCAGCTTTTCAGTGGCGTTCATGCCGGCTGCGGGCTCGTCCAGCGCCAGCACCAGGGGATCGGTGGCCAGCGCACGGGCGATTTCCAGGCGGCGCTGGTCGCCGTACGACAGGAAGCGCGCAGTGCGCATGGCCAGGCGGCCGATGCCGACGTAATCGAGCAGTTCCTGCGCGCGCCGGCGGATGCCGGCTTCCTCCTCGCGCGCCGCGCGGTGACGCAGGATGGCGCCGAGCACGCCCTGGCGCGTGCGCACGTGGCGCCCCACCATGACGTTTTCGAGCGCGCTCATTTCGCCGAACAGGCGAATGTTCTGGAAGGTGCGGGCGATGCCGGCTGCCGCCACCTTGTGCGGCGCCGACGGCGAATACGGCTTGCCGTCGAGGACGAAGCTGCCGCTGTCCGGCTGGTACAGGCCGGTAATGACGTTGAAGCAGGTGGTCTTGCCGGCGCCGTTGGGGCCGATCAGGCCGTACACTTCGCCACGGCGCACGCGCAGGCTGACATCGGCAAGCGCCTGCAGACCGCCGAAGCGCTTGCCGGCGCCGGCGATGTCGAGGATCACGGGCGCTTCCATGCCGCCGCTCATGCCGCCACCACGTCGGTGGACTTGTCCGGCGCATCGACGTCGGCATCAGGCCGGTCTTCATGGCGCGGCGCCGGCCAGATGCCGGCCGGGCGGAAACGCATGATCAGCACCAGTGCCAGGCCGTACAGCAGCAGGCGCATGAACTCTGCTTCCAGCAAGACTTCGCCGAACAGCGCGCGCTGCACCGGTTCCACCACGTGGCGCAGGATTTCCGGCAAGGCCGCCAGCAGCACGCCGCCGAGGATCACACCGGGGATGTGCCCCATCCCGCCCAGCACCACCATCGCCAGCACGGCGATCGATTCCATCAGGGTGAAGGATTCCGGCGAGACGAAGCCCTGGAAGGAAGCAAACATGGCGCCGGCGACGCCGCCGAAGGAAGCGCCCATGGCGAACGCCAGCAGCTTCATGTTGCGGGTATTGATGCCCATCGCCTTGGCGGCAATTTCATCTTCGCGGATGGCGACCCAGGCGCGGCCCAGGCGCGAATGCTGCAGCCGGTAGGAGATGAAGACGATCGCCACGCACAGGAACAGGAACAGGAAATAGTAGGCATTCACCGAGGGCATGCCGAAGCTGCCGATGTACACGGTGGATTGCGAACCGGCTTCGCCGGCCAGCGAGACGCCGGCGATGCGCACCGGTTCGATCAGGTTGATGCCCTGCGGGCCGTTGGTGATGTTGACCGGAGCGCTCAGGTTGAGCATGAAGATGCGAATGATCTCGCCGAAGCCCAGCGTGACCACCGCGAGATAGTCGCCGCGCAGCTTGAGCGTGGGCGCCCCCAGGATTGCGCCCAGCAGCGCCGCCAGCAGCGCGCCCAGCGGCACGGTCAGCCACACCGACAGGTGAATGCCGTTCTGCGCGATCTCCGGGCCGAACAGCCCGATCATGGCGGCGCCGAAGGCCGGGTATTGCTCGGCCAGCGACTCCAGCACCGTGGCGAATTGCGGCGAGGCCAGCAGCCCCGTCATGTAAGCGCCCATGGCATAGAAGGCGATATAGCCGAGATCGAGCAGGCCGGCGAAACCGACCACGATGTTCAGGCCCAGCGCCAGCATGATGTAGAGCAGCGCGTAATCCATGATGCGCACCCACGAGTCGCCGAACGGCGCGGCGGCGAAGGGAAAGGCGAGCAAGAGCAGCGCCAGCAGGGCATAGCCGGCGATGCGGGCGCGCTGCGTGCGGATGGCGAGGGGCGGCACCGGTGCGGCTCCCTAGGCGCGCTCGGCCACGCGTTCGCCCATGATGCCGGACGGACGCAGGGTAAGCACGATGATCAGCACGATGAAGGCGAAGATATCCTGGTACTGGCTGCCGAGCAGGTCGCCGGTGAGTTCGCCGATGTAGCCGGCGCCGAAGCTTTCGATCATGCCCAGCAGCAGGCCGCCGATCATGGCGCCATAGATGTTGCCGATCCCGCCCAGCACGGCGGCGGAAAACGCCTTGATGCCGGGCAGGAAGCCCATGGCGAAATGCGCGGTGGCATAGTTCGCGCCCCACATCACCCCGGCCACGGCCGCCAGCGCGGCACCGACGGCGAAGGTAAACATGATCACGCGGTTGGCGTCCACCCCCATCAGGCCGGCCACGCGCGGGTTTTCCGCGGTGGCGCGCATGGCGCGCCCCATGCGGGTTTTTTCGACCAGGAATACCAGCATGGCCATCGACAGCGCTGCCAGCACCAGCAGCATGACCTGGGTGGGCGAAATCAGCGCGCCGAAGATTTCAAACGATTGCGACGGCATCACCTGCGGGAACGGGCGCGGGTTGCGGCCCCAGATCATCATGGCGAAGGTCTGCAGCAGGATAGCCACGCCGATGGCGGTGATCAGCGGCGCCAGCCGCGGCGCATTGCGCAGCGGACGGTAGGCGATGCGCTCGATGAGGACATTGATCAGCACGCAGATCGGAATGGCGCCGCCGATGGCCAGCAGCAGCTTGAGCGGGCCGGCCATGCCGGGCGCGGTGTCGTCGACAATGCCGAGGATGGTAAGGCCGCTCATGGCGCCGATCATCAGCACGTCGCCGTGGGCGAAGTTGATCAGGTTGAGGACGCCGTACACCATGGTGTAGCCGAGCGCGATCAGCGCATACATGCTCCCCAAAACAAGACCATTGACGAACTGCTGGATGAATATATCCATCTTCGACTGATTATTTTTTTTACGGCATTCAGTGCTCGCGCGCGACCGGATTGCTCCCCAGCCCCTTCGGCATGGGAAAAGCAACGTGCTCCTCGACGCCATCCAGTACGCGCACGCTGGCGGCGCCGTGCTGCTTGAGCCGCTCGATGACCTGCAGCACCAGGATTTCCGGCGCCGACGCGCCGGCGGTGATGCCAATGCGTTTCTTTCCTTCGAGCCAGGCCGGGTCGATCTCGCCGGCATTGTCCACCATGTAGGCTTCCGCACCCTTCTTGCGCGCGACTTCACGCAGGCGGTTGGAATTGGAACTGTTGGGACTGCCCACCACGATCACCAGGTCCACTTGCGGCGCCATGAACTTGACCGCTTCCTGGCGGTTGGTGGTAGCGTAGCAGATGTCGCCCTTTTTCGGCTCGGCGATTTCGGGAAAGCGCTGCTTCAGCGCGGCGATGATGTCGGCGGTATCGTCCACCGACAGCGTGGTCTGCGACACGTAGGCCAGCATGGCGGGATCCCGCACCTGCAGGCGCGCGACGTCGGCGACGGTTTCGACCAGGTGCATGCCCTCGTCGGTCTGGCCCATGGTGCCTTCGACTTCCGGATGGCCGGCATGGCCGATCATGACGATCTCGCGTCCTTCGCGGCGCATCTTGGCCACTTCCATGTGGACCTTGGTGACCAGCGGGCAGGTGGCATCGAACACGGTCAGGCCGCGCGCGGCGGCTTCGGCCTCGACCGACTTGGGCACGCCGTGGGCGGAAAAGATCACCGTGTTACCAGGCGGCACGTCCGCCAGTTCCTCGATGAAGATCGCGCCCTTGCTGCGCAGGTCGTCGACCACGTAGGCGTTATGCACGATTTCGTGACGCACGTAGATCGGGGCGCCGAACTGCACCAGCGCGCGCTCGACGATTTCGATGGCGCGGTCCACGCCGGCGCAAAAGCCGCGCGGTTGCGCCAGCAAGACTTCCTTGTCCATAGATGTGTTCCCGTCCTTGCTTACAGCACGCCGATGATCTGCACTTCGAACTTGACCTGCTGGCCGGCCAGCGGGTGGTTGAAGTCGAACAGCGCGTCGTTGTCATTTATTTCGAGCAGCACGCCGGCGAAGCGGCCGCCGCCGGGCGCGGCAAAATTCACCAGGTCGCCCACGGCATAGTTTTCATCGGGCGCAGAGTTTTCCGCCAGGGTGGCGCGCGAGACGCGGCGCACCAGTTCCGGATTGCGCGGGCCGAAGGCCTGCTCCGGCGCCAGCTCGAATACTTCGTGGGCGCCTTCCGGCAACCCCAGCAGGCAGGCTTCCAGGGGCGGCGCCAGCTGGCCCTGCCCCAGTTGCAGGGTCGCAGGGGTGTCCTGGAAGGTGCTGATGATGTCCTCCCCGGCCATCGAGGTCAGGCGGTAATGCAGGGTGAGATAGGCGGTTTCGGAAACGCGAGGTTGTTGCGAATTAGACATGAAGAATTCCGGAATGCAGATTAGTTGCCTATTTTAAGCCAGCTGGCGGGCAAAAGCGCGTTTGATCGGCTCTCGGGCCCCTGTTTGTGGCAGGCTTGCGCATACGCAATATCGCTTCTGACCAACAAATTATGCTGGCCAGCATGGCAATTACCGACTGGCCCGAAGAACAACGTCCGCGCGAGCGGCTGATCCGCCACGGCGCGCAGGCGCTGTCGGATGCCGAGTTGCTGGCCGTATTCCTGCGCGTGGGCGTGGCCGGCAAGAGCGCCGTGGACCTGGGGCGCGACATGGTCGGCCATTTCGGCTCGCTGCACAGGATGTTCGCCGCGCCACTGGGGACGTTTTCGCAGATCGGCGGCCTCGGGCCGGCCAAGTACGCCCAGCTGCAGGCCGTACTGGAACTGGCGCGGCGCGCCATGGCCGAGCAGCTGCAGGCCGGCGTGACGCTCGGCTCGCCGCAGGCGGTGCGGCATTACCTGCAGCTGTTGCTGGCGGCACGCCCGCATGAAGTCTTCGCAGTGCTGTTCCTGGACGTGAAGAATCGCCTCATTGCCAGTGAAGAGCTGTTTCGCGGCACCCTCACCCATACCAGCGTGTATCCGCGCGAAGTGGTCAAGGCGGCGCTGGCGCACAATGCCGCCAGCGTGATCTTTGCGCACAACCACCCTTCCGGCACGCCCGACCCGAGCGCCGCCGACCATAGCCTGACGCAGGCGCTCAAGCAGGCGCTGGCGCTGGTGGACGTGCGCGTGCTGGACCATTTCATCGTGGCCGGTCACCAGGTGCATTCCTTCGCCGAGCACGGCCAGCTCTGAGCGGCAAAGCTGCGTGAAAGCCCGGGGCTGCAGTGCCGGCACGGCATTTTCATTGTTGCATCGAACGCCTCCAATTGTTAAATATAAAGAACAGTGTAAGACACACTTATTTTTCGCAAGTCATTGAAAAGGCGGCATTTTTCCGCTACACTCTCGTTTTTTCCAATTTCGGAATTTTTAAGGAGTCAGTCATGGCACGTGTCTGCCAAGTCACCGGGAAGGGGCCGATGGTCGGCAACAACGTTTCCCATGCAAATAACAAAACGAAGCGCCGCTTTTTGCCCAACCTGCAAAACCGCCGCATTTTCGTCGAGTCGGAAAATCGCTGGGTTTCCCTGCGCCTCTCCAACGCCGGCCTGCGCGTGATCGACAAGATCGGCATCGATGCCGTCCTGGCCGACATGCGCGCCCGTGGCGAGAAGGTCTAACTGCGAGAATTGACGGGCTCGCAAGCCTGTCCTCAACTGGATAAATAAAGGAAACATCATGGCGAAATCTGGCCGCGACAAAATCAAGCTGGAGTCGACCGCAGGTACCGGTCACTTCTACACCACCACCAAGAACAAGCGCACCATGCCTGAAAAAATGGCGATCATGAAGTTCGATCCCAAGGCGCGCAAGCACGTCGAATACAAGGAAACCAAGATCAAGTAATCCTGATCGCATTTCCTGCAGTAAAAGAGCCGTCCTTCATGGGCGGCTTTTTTATCGGCTGCGAATTCACATAAAACGCATCAAGACTTCACACGCGCTTTTTACACTGGCGGCTCCTCATCCTTACAGGGAACCGCCATGCAAAGACCCCTGCTGTACAAAGCCCTGATCGTGGGCGCCCTCATTCTGCTGATCGGCTTGCCGCTGCTGCTGGTCCACTCCACCATTTCCGAACGCATGAGTTACCATGCCGAGGCTGTCCGCAGCATCGCCGCCGATTCGGTGCGCGAACAATCCATCGTGGGGCCGCTGCTGGTAATCCCCTACACGGACGAGTACGAAGAAGAACAGGTCGTCGAAGCCGAACCGGCAAAAACCCGCCTGGTGAAACGTAGCGTAAGCCGGCACAAGCTGGTATTTCCCAACGATTTGCAAGTCAAGGGCAGCGTCGATACGGACCAGCGCTACCGCGGCATCCACAAGGTGCTGGTGTACAGCAGCCAGCATGCGTTCGCGGGCGATTTCATCCTGCCGACGCAGGACAGCTTAGAACGCAGCAAGCCGGACTCCCGACTGACGGTAGGCCAAGCTTATGTCGCGCTGGCAATCGAGGATGTGCGCGGCATCCGCAATATTCCCAAGCTCGCCTGGAACGGCGCGCAGATCGAATTCGAACAGGGCACCGGCCTGATAGCCCTCAAGAACGGCCTGCGCGCGCCCGTCGATGCCGGCGATCTGCGGCAAGCCGCCACCGTCAGGTTCGCCTTCGATCTGGGACTGGATGGCATAGAGCGCTTGCACTTCGTGCCGCTGGCGAAAAACAACGAGATTGCGCTGCAGTCGAAGTGGCCGCATCCGCAATTCGGCGGCCGCTTCCTGCCCGCCGCCAAGACCCGCAAGGTCGATGCCAACGGCTTTTCCGCGACCTGGAATATTTCTGCGCTGGCGAGCAATGCGCAACAACAGTTGATACAGCTGGAAAACTCCGGTTACCGCACCGACAATGCGCCGAGCGGCAATGCCGCTCTCGAGAACATCGACTATTTCAGCGTCGGCTTCATCGAGCCCGTCGATATCTATTCGCAGGCAGAACGCGCGGTCAAGTACGGCCTGCTGTTTGTCGCCCTGACCTTTGCCGCCTTCTTCCTGTTCGAGCTGCTGAAGCAGTTGCCGATCCACCCCGTGCAGTACCTCCTGGTAGGCTTGGCACTGGTGCTGTTCTTCCTGCTGCTGGTGAGCCTGTCCGAACACATCCGCTTCGTGCATGCCTACCTGATTGCCAGCAGTGCCTGCATCCTGCTGATCGGCTTTTACCTGTCCTACGCATTGCGCGACTGGCGACGCGGCATGGGTTTCGGCGCAGCGCTGACCGTGCTGTACGGCGTGCTGTTCGGCCTGCTGCAGTCGGAGAACAATGCCCTGGTCATGGGCAGCATCCTGCTGTTCGGCGTGTTGACCGCCATCATGATCGCCACGCGCAAGGTGGATTGGTACCAGGTCGGCAGACCGGCTGCTTTTGAAGGCTGATGCTCTTTCTGTCGCGCAGTGCTTCGGCGCTGCGCGATATCACCTCACCATTCTTTGTGAGAATCGCCTATGTTCATTGCGCATTTACCGGCAGGTTATATCTGCTCAACCCTGCTCATGCATCGCGTCCGGTCGAGTGGCATCAACACCATCGGTTTCACGGCAAGCTGCATGCTCGGCGCGATTGCACCGGACCTGGACATCTTTTATTTCTATCTGATCGATCAACGGCAGCACAGCCATCACAGCTACTTCACGCATTTTCCATCAACCTGGGTGTTGATGCTTGCATGCTCGGCAATCTGGCTTTATTGCAGACGTTCACAAGCTCGTGCCGCGCTCGCCTTCGTGTTTTGCCTGAACGGCCTGGTGCACATGATGCTCGATACTGTCGTAGGCGCCATTCAGTGGGGCGCGCCTTTCACCGACCGCTACTTTGCCCTCTTTCCGGTCCCGGCGCTTTACCAGCCATGGTGGCTGAACTTCATACTCCATTGGTCGTTTGCGCTGGAAATCGGCATCCTGGCCTGGGCAATAATTTTATGCGGCTGGCAAAGAAAAACCCGCGTCGCATCGCTGCGCGCGGGTCTTTAATTCCGCCCTGGCCTTGAAGGCTTCAGGCAGTATCAGGCGTAGCTGCGCAGGCGCAGGGAGAATTCCTGCAATGCCTTGATGCCGGAGGCCTCGGCGCGCGCACACCAGTCCTGCAACTGGTGCAGCAACTGTTCGCGGCTGGCGTGCGAGCGATCCCAGATGACGGCCAGTTCGGCGCGCATGTCGTGCATGGTCTTGAGCGGCTTGCTGTGCGCCAGCACGGTCGACAATTGCTGCTGTTGCGGCGCTTCCAGCTTGGCCGGTTCTTGCTGCAGCAGTTTGTGCGACGACTTCAGCGTCTTCGATTCCAGCTGCGACTTGGCCTTGATGTGTTCCAGCTCGTCGCGCCAGGTTTGCGTGAGCGACTTGGCGTACTTGGCCATGACATCGTAGCGGTTGGCGATGACCGATTGCAGGGTTTCGAAGTCGGCCACCAGCTTTTCGCGGTCGAATTTTGGCGCCGGCGCGACCTTCTTCACCGTCGCCAGCCCCAGGAATTCGAGAACGCGGATGTAACCCCAGCCGATATCGATCTCGTACCATTTCGAGGAGAACTTGGCCGAGGTGCCGAAGGTGTGGTGGTTGTTGTGCAGCTCTTCGCCACCGATGATGATCCCCCACGGCACCAGATTGGTGGAAGCGTCGGCGCAATCGTAGTTGCGGTAGCCCCAGTAGTGGCCGATGCCGTTGACCACGCCGGCGGCCCAGAAGGGAATCCAGAACATCTGCACCGCCCAGATGGACAGGCCGATGACGCCGAACAGCAGCACATTGAGGATCAGCATGATGATGATGCCCTTGCCGCTGTGCTTCGAATACAGGTTGCGTTCGATCCAGTCGTCCGGGGTGCCATGGCCATACTTTTCCATGGTTTCGGCATTCTTCGATTCCGCGCGATACAGTTCCGCGCCTTCGAGAAAGACCTTCTTGATGCCGCGCGTGACCGGGCTGTGCGGATCTTCCTCGGTCTCGCACTTGGCGTGATGCTTGCGGTGGATGGCAGCCCACTGCTTGGTCATCATGCCGGTGGTCATCCACAGCCAGAAGCGGAAAAAGTGGGCGGGAATCGGGTGCAGATCCAGGCCGCGGTGCGCCTGGCAGCGATGCAGGTAGATCGTCACGCCGAGGATGGTGATATGCGTCACCACCAGCGTGTACGCCAGGATTTCCCAGCCGCTGGCGCCGGTCAGGCCGTTCGCCAGAAAATTCAGTATTGTGTCCAAAGTTCGACTTCTCCAGTAAGAATTCTTGCTTCGGCACGCCTGTCAGGACGGGCCGTGTTTCAGCTTTTCGCTTGTTATTTCTCGATTGTACCCTTTTTTTCCGGGAACGCTGTGATCCGGTTGTTGCAATATTGACAAATATAGTGGGCTTGCTGTATGGCTAAGGTATGTTTACTTCGTGCGCCTTCAAGGTACGCAGGATGGCAATGTTGACGTTAGACAACACATTTGCCCGGCCATTTTCGGGATCGGCGATCCAGAAGTCAATTTCCAGTTCCATACCGCCGGCGGCCAGGTTTTTCAGCAGGACGTTCGGCGCCGGCCTGGGCAGCACCCGCGGCACTGCCGCCACGGCTTCAGCTACGACCTGCTGCAAGTGGCCTATATCCGGCCCGTACGCAACCTTGACCTGGGTAACCTGACGCACCCGGCGATCACCCGGATACTGGTTCAGTACCGCCTGCGCCAGCAGCATTTCATTGGGGATGATGGCTTCGGCGCCATCGCCGCTGCGCAGGGTGGTGTAGCGGGTATTGATGCGCTTGACGGTGCCGGCATACTTGTCCACCGTAACGACGTCGCCGATGCCGATGCTGCGTTCAAGCAAAATGATGAAGCCGGAGACATAGTTGCTGACGATTTTCTGCAGACCCAGGCCGAGACCGACGCCCAGCGCGCCGCCAAATACCGACAGCACGGTCAGGTCGATGCCGACCAGCGACAGGCTGAGCAGCACCGCCACCAGCACCAGCACCGACTTGCCAAGACGCACCAGCACCACGCGCAGCGAGGCATTCATGTCCTCTACGCCCATCAACCGGGTTTCCAGCGTCGCGCCCAGCCACAGCGCGCCGACCAGGGTAATGGTAATGAATACCCCGGCTTGCAGGATATCCAGCACCGATACCCTGCTCTTGCCGATCGGGACCGTGAACTGTTCAAGGAAGGCCAGCATTTCCGGCAATAGGCCAGCAATGTGCAGGGCCACGATGCACCAGACCAGCGTCGTAATGACGCGCTCGGCCAGCAGCACGGTGGTGCCGGTGCGGCCGCCGCGCACGAATACGCGCCGCAGGATGTGCAGCGCCACGCGGATGGCGGCAAACGCGGCGATCAGCGTGCTGGCCAGGCGCACCAGGTTGATCGGGTGCCATTGCGCCAGTAGCGGCTGCGCCAGCCAGAGCAGCAACAGCGCCAGCAGCGGCCACAGGGCACGCTGGATATTGCCCACCCCCATGCGCTGCAGCCGCAAGCGGCGCTCGTTGGCCGAGAGCTGCGGGCACAGCAGGCGCGCCAGCAGCCAGGCCAGGCCGAGGCACACCGCAATGGTGGCGACTTGCCAGAGCACGGCGGGATGCTGGAGGTCTTCCCAGGCGCGCTGCCAGAGCGGTGACAGGAGCGTGGATGCCACGCGATCAGGCGCTGCGCTGCAGGACGGCGGCGAAAAAGCCGTCGGTCTGGTGGCGCTGCGGCGTCAGTTGCAGGTAGTCCTGCATTTCCAGCGCAATCTTCTGCTCGGCCAGCACGTCGCGCATCGGCACCAGGGCGAAATCGGCATGGCTTGCCAGGAACTGTTCGACGATGGCCTGGTTTTCTGCATCCAGCAGGCTGCAGGTGGCGTAGACCAGGCGCCCGCCGGGCTTCACCAGGCGCGCCGCGCCCGCGAGGATCGACGCCTGCTTGACATTGAGTTCGGCCACCGCTTCCGGCGTCTGGCGCCATTTCATGTCGGGATTGCGGCGCAGCGTGCCCAGCCCCGTGCAGGGCGCGTCTACCAGCACGCGGTCGATCTTGCCGGCCAGGCGCTTGACCTTGGCATCGTTCTCGTGGGCGATCAGCACCGGGTGCACGTTGGACAGGCCGCTGCGCGCCAGGCGCGGCTTGAGCTTGGCCAGACGCTTGTCGGAAACGTCGAAGGCATACAGGCGGCCGGTATTGCGCATGGCCGCGCCCAGCGCCAGGGTCTTGCCGCCGGCGCCGGCGCAGAAATCGACCACCATTTCGCCGCGCTTCGCGCCGACGATCTGCGCCAGCAGCTGGCTGCCCTCATCCTGCACTTCGATGGCGCCGCTCTTGAACAGCGGCAGGTTCTGCAGCGCCGGCTTCTTGCGGATGCGTAGCCCCAATGGCGAATACGGTGTCGGCTCGGCGACGATGGGCGCCGCAGCAAGCTCGCGCACCACGTCCTCGCGCGCGGCTTTCAGGGCATTGACGCGCAGGTCCAGCGGCGCCGGCTGGTTCAGCGCATCCGCCAGTTCCACCAGGCCGGCCTCGCCTTCGCGCGCCAGCAGCAGTTCGAACAGCCATGTCGGCAGGTTGGTGCGCAAGGCCAGCGGCAGGTTGGCGCGGTCGATCTGCAGCACACGCCCGAGCCATTCGGCTTCTTCCGGCGCCAGGCCGCCAAGCGCGTCGATGCCGACCGTGTCGGCCAGGCCCAGCAGGCTCAGGCGGCGCATGGCCGGGCCGCTGCCCGATTCGGCGAAATTGGTATACACCAGCCGGTTGCGCAGCACCGCGTAGACCGCCTCGGCAATGACGCCGCGTTCGCGCGCGCCCAGGCGCGGGTGCTCGCGGAAATAGCGCGACAGGGTGACGTCGGCCGGGCCGGCAAAGCGCAGCACTTCGCGCAGGATGTCGTCGGCATGGCCGATGATTGCGGGTGGCAATCTCATGGAAATTCCTTGTTTAATTCAGAGAGGGCGCCACAGGCGCAGTGGCTGCAGCGGCGTCGGCAATCGTGACGCAGCCGTCGACGATGGCGAGGCGCCCTTCGGCAAACCAGCGCACGGCACGCGGATAAATGACATGTTCCTGCGCCAGCACGCGTTCGGCCAGACTGTGTTCGGTATCGCCCTGCAGCACCGGCACCGCCGCCTGCGCGACGATCGGCCCGTGGTCGAGGTCGGCGGTGACGAAATGCACGGTCGCGCCGTGCACCTTGACGCCGAAATCCAGCGCTTGCCGGTGCGTGTCCAGGCCGGGGAAACTCGGCAGCAACGAAGGATGGATGTTCAGCAGGCGTCCGGCATAGTGCGTCACGAACGGCACCGTGAGGATGCGCATGAAACCCGCCAGCACTACCAGGTCAGGGGCGAAGCTGTCGATTTTCGCCTGCAGGGCGGCATCGAATGCGGCACGCTCGGGGTAATCCTTGCTGACCACCACGGCCGTGGGAATGCCCGCAGCAGCGGCATACGCCAGGCCGGCGGCATCGGCGCGATTGCTGATGACCGCGGCAATACGTACCGGCCATTTTTCCGCGCGCGCTGCCTCGACGATGGCTTGCATGTTGCTGCCCCGTCCGGAAATCAGGATCACAATGTTTTTCATGGGCGGCATTGTACCGTACCGGCGAGCGGCAAACGTGCCCGACGCCGGTGCCCCCCATTGGGAATTACTGGAAGGAATAGAACACGCGGAAAGGAATTTTCTTGTCTGCCCAAAAATCCGCGGCATCGCGAAACACGTCCAGCAGCGTTTCGCGGGCTTCCTTGTCGAATTTGGCAGTATTGGGCAATTGCTCCAAGACAATTAAAAATCCGGGTTGCTGGCCCGATTTATAGGTCAAATCGGTCAGGCAATCTTCGAGAGCATCGAAATTCTTGCCGAAATGCTTGGGAAAATGAAAAGCATTGGCAATGACGGACAAGACTTGCAACTTAGTAGTTGCATCGGCGCAATATGCATACAGGAAATGCTGACCCAGGCGTGACGCCTCTTCCTGCAAATCGGTTACCCGAAAGGCACGGATCGACTGCACCACGTTGGGAGAAACGGTCGTCAGGAGATTTACGCGTTCTCCGCCCATGCCATTACTCTCGAATACGCTTGAAACTGCCATAGTGGTCATTTGTATAAAAATATTCCTGTTCCCTGGGGGGCTGGCCACCTGCAACGATGCGCCTTGCGCCCCGATGACGTACGCCGGGCGTACTTACCGTGTACTCACGATAATACCCACGCTGTCGCTTTGGCAATATCCCCTCATAATTTTTAAATACGGTGCCATCTTTTGCATAAGGAAAAGGACCGCCCTGTTTAATCAGCAACAATGTTCTTTGTGCTTCTACAGGCAATTCATGAACAGCGATATAGCCAAGAGGTGCCGGTCCTTTTGCAGCGACATTGAAGGACAAAAACAACGAGATAAAAGCAAATGCAATGCTTTTCGCGAATTTTGATGCAAAAAAATTCATAACAACAATGTCATCGTTTTATGCGGATTACCTGACGGATACAGTAGCGTAACGTGTTGCAGAAAACGAATCAACTAATTTCCATTTTCGCAACACCTCTGTGCCGGTTTTGCCGCAAGACGGCGCGACGCATGTGCGGTGTTGCCGGACTGCCTGGCAGCCTGATACAAATTGTTTCAAAATTTACCGAACCCTGACCCGAATGGCTTTGGCTTCCCGCGAAATCTGGCGTTTAATGTTTACAAGCCAACCAGGGAATACCATCATGAAAACCAAGCTCGCCAAAGCCGCCGCCCTCGCCGCCCTCCTGCTCGCTGCCGCCTCGGCCGCCCAGGCTGGCCCCCGCGTGGACTGGTCCGTCACTGTCGGCAGTCAACCGGGCGTGGTCTACGAACCGGCGCCGGTGTACAGTTACCCGCAACCCGTGTACGTGGCGCCGCGCCCGGTGTATGTCGCGCCGCAACCGGTCTATGTGACGCCGGGTGTCGTCTACAGCCAGCCGTATTATTACGGCGGACACCGCCAGCAGTACTATGGCCACGGCTACAGGCATGGCCATCGTCATGGTCATGGCCATGGCCATCGCGGCCACCGCTGACGCCGGCAGCCGACGCTGATGCCGGCGGCGCGACGCTACTCCGCGCCGACCGACATCTGTTCCGCGATCGGCGCCGGCGCCGGGGTGCGCCGGCGGGACCGGCGGTCGGCGCCGAAGAAAACCAGCACGTCGTCGCGCCGCGCCAGCGCATCCTTGCGACCGAGCGCAATCAATTCTCCCGTATAGCTCGCCTCGAACAGCAGGTAGGACGCCAGCGCGGCACCGCGCACTTCGGTGGCGCCGATGCCGCGCAAGAGTGTCCGGATCGGCAGCGGCAGGCTGCCGACGTGGCGGCTGGCAATGCCGTCCAGGCGCTCCGAGGGCGCGATGAGCAGCATTTCGATCGGCCGCAACGGCGTCTTGCGGCGCAATTCCTCGGGCAGGAATGACAAGGTATTGTTGATGCGGTTCAGGCGTTCGATATCCGCCGCCAGGCTGTCGAGGAAAATGCTGGACATGGCATGGCCGGCAATCTGCGCCAGGCTCGGATAGGACGACTGCGCCCTGGCTTCCGGCGCCGGCTCGACCAGGCGGCCGGCGCCGATCACCAGCACCTTGTCGGAGCCGAGATGGATCGCCGGCGAAATCGGCGCGACCTGGCGCATCGAACCGTCACCGAAATATTCGCGCCGCCCATCGCAGTAGATCGGTGTCGCCGGAAAAATCAGGGGAATCGCCGACGACGCCAGCAAGTGTTCGACGCCGATCTGCGCGCGCATCGCCGTGCGCTGGCTGCGCTTCCATGGTTCGATGTCGGCCATGCTCTGATAAAACGTGATGTGATGCCCCGCGGTATACGAGGATGCCGTTACCGCCAGCGCGTGCAGATCGCCGGAGGCCAACGCCGCATCCAGGCGCGGCAAGTCCAGCATGCGGTGCAGCAGATTGACCAGCGGCGTGTTGTCGAGCAGCGAATCGGGCGGATGGGCATGCCAGGCGCGCAATAGCCAGCCGAAGGACATCAGTGACATCCAGCGCGCGCCGCTGCGCAGCACGCCGAGCGAATCGGCATGATAGACCTGGTCCGCCTCGAAGTTGCCCCAGACCGCCATCAGCTTGTCGACGCCTTCGGCGAAGTTGTCGGAACGGCAGGCCAGCGCAGTGGCATTGATCGCGCCGGCCGAGGTGCCGCAGATGATGTCGAACGGCGAACATTCGGCGGCCCAGCCGGCGCCCTGCAGGATATCCCTGACGGCCTGCAGCACGCCCACCTGATAGGCGGCGCGTGCGCCGCCGCCGCTTAACACCAGGCCGATTTTTTTATTGTCACCCTCCATGTTTTCAGCTTAGCAAAGCGAAAGCCTTTTGTGGAGATTGCCTGCATGCCTGATGCGCAAATCATACGCAATCGCGCCAAGGCATGACACGGGTGATGGCGCCGCCGGCAATCGCCGGCCTTGCCGGCTTACTTTGGCTGCATGCGGATGGCGCCGTCCAGGCGGATGGTTTCACCATTCAGCATGACGTTTTCGATGATGGTTTTGGCCAGATGCGCGTACTCGACCGGCTTGCCCAGGCGCGGCGGGAACGGCACCATCTTGCCCAGCGCATCCTGCACGTCCTGCGGCATGCCCAGCAGCATGGGCGTCTCGAAGATGCCGGGGGCGATGGTCATGACGCGGATGCCATTGCGCGAGAGGTCGCGCGCCATCGGCAGGGTCATGCCGGCCACGGCGGCTTTGGAAGCGGCATAGGCGGCCTGGCCCATCTGGCCGTCGAAAGCCGCCACCGAAGCGGTGTTGATGATGACGCCGCGCTCGCCGTGTTCGCCGGCCTCGGTCTGCGCCATGGCGTTGGCGGCCAGGCGCGACATGTTGAAGGTGCCGATCAGGTTGATGCTGATGACGCGCTGGAACAGGTCGAGCGGGTGCGCGCCTTCCTTGCCCACGGTCTTGGCAGCCGGTGCAATGCCGGCACAATTGATCAGGCCGCGCAGCGTGCCGAGCGACTGGGCAGCGGCCACCACGGCAGCGGCGTCGCTTTCGGAGGTGACATCGCACTTGAGAAATTTGCCGCCCAGCTCGGCGGCGAGCTTTTCGCCGGCCTCGACCTGGACGTCGGCCAGCACGACCTTGCCGCCGCCGGCGGCGATCATGCGGGCGCTGGCGGCGCCCAAGCCCGATGCGGCGCCGGTGATGATGAATACGTTGTTCTGGATCTGCATATCTGTATCTGCCCTGACAAAATGAAAACACAAACGAGACGCGCACTATAGCGCATCGTCGTCGGGGTTTCGAGAGGCGCAGGCGCCATAAAGACATGAAAAAGGCAGCCGAGGCTGCCTTTTGGCGTGCTGACTGTGCCGTGCGGGATTTTTCCTGCTGCGCACGCCATGCACCACCCGCCCGGCTGAATTACATGCCGGCCACCGGTAGCAGTGGCACGATCAGCAGCGCGACGATGTTGATAATCTTGATCAGCGGATTGACGGCCGGACCGGCAGTGTCCTTGTAGGGGTCGCCGACGGTGTCGCCGGTGACCGCCGCCTTGTGCGCTTCCGAGCCCTTGCCGCCGTGATTGCCGTCCTCGATATACTTCTTGGCGTTGTCCCAGGCGCCGCCGCCGGTGCACATCGAGATTGCCACGAACAGGCCGGTGACAATAGTGCCCATCAGCAGCCCACCCAGCGCCACCGGCCCCAGCAGCAGGCCGACCACGATCGGCACCGCCACGGGCAACAACGAAGGCACGATCATTTCCTTGATGGCGGCGCTGGTCAGCATGTCGACGGCGCGCCCGTACTGCGGCTTGCCGGTGCCTTCCATGATGCCGGGAATTTCGCGGAACTGGCGGCGCACCTCCTCCACCACCGCGCCGGCGGCGCGGCCGACCGCTTCCATTGCCATGGCGCCGAACAGGTAGGGAATCAGGCCGCCGATGAACAGGCCGATGATCACCATATGGTCGGACAGGTCGAAGCGCAGGCTGACGCCGCGCCCTTCCAGGGCATGGGTGTAGTCGGCGAACAGCACCAGCGCAGCCAGCCCGGCCGAGCCGATGGCGTAGCCCTTGGTGACAGCCTTGGTGGTATTGCCGACAGCGTCGAGCGGGTCGGTGATGGCGCGCACGCTGTCCGGCAGGTCGGCCATTTCGGCGATGCCGCCGGCGTTGTCGGTGATGGGGCCGTAGGCGTCCAGCGCCACGACGATGCCGGCCATCGACAGCATGGCGGTGGCTGCCACGGCAATGCCGTACAGGCCGGCAAAGGCATAGGATACCCAGATCGCCGCACAGACGAACAGCACCGGCCAGGCGGTGGATTTCATCGACACGCCCAGGCCGGCGATGATGTTGGTGCCGTGGCCGGTGGTGGAAGCTTGCGCAATATGCCGCACCGGCTTGAAATCGGTGCCGGTGTAGTACTCGGTGATCCACACCAGCAAGGCGGTCAGCAGCAGGCCGACCACGCATGCGCCGAACAGCGACAAGGCGCCGATATTCTGACCGCCGACTGTTTCCACCGGTTGCGGGAACAGCCAGGCAGTGACGAACCAGAAGGCGATGAGCGAAAGCACGCCGGAGACGATCAGGCCGCGGTACAGCGCCGGCATGACATTCTTCATGCCGGGCGAGGCCTTGACGAAGCTGCAGCCGATGATGGAGGCAATGATCGAAACGCCGCCCAGCACCAGGGGATACAGCACCGCGTTGAGCGGCGCGCCGGCCACCATCAGCGCGCCCAGGGTCATGGTGGCGATGAGCGTGACGGCATAGGTTTCGAACAGGTCCGCCGCCATGCCGGCGCAATCGCCGACATTGTCGCCGACGTTATCGGCGATCACGGCCGGGTTGCGCGGATCGTCCTCGGGAATGCCGGCCTCGACCTTGCCGACGAGGTCTGCCCCCACGTCCGCGCCCTTGGTGAAGATGCCGCCACCCAGGCGCGCGAAGATGGAGATCAGGGAGGCGCCGAAAGCCAGCCCCAGCAGCGGCTTCAGCGCGGCGGCGTCGATGGCGGCGCCGCTGCCGCCGGCGAGGTAGCGAAAGAACAGCGTCACGCCGAGCAGACCCAGGCCCACCACCAGCATGCCGGTGATGGCGCCGCCGCGGAAGGCCACGTCCAGCGCCGGGCCGATGCCGCGCGTGGCGGCCTGGGCGGTGCGCACGTTGGCGCGCACCGAGACATTCATGCCGATGAAGCCGCAGGCGCCGGAGAGCACGGCGCCGAGCACGAAGCCGGCGGCAGTGACGAGGTCGAGGAACAGGCCGATGAGGACCGCCAGCACGATGCCGACGATGGCGATGGTCTTGTACTGCCGCGCCAGGTAGGCGGCCGCGCCCTGCTGCACGGCGGCGGCGATTTCCTGCATGCGCGCATTGCCGGGATCCTGTTTCAGGATCCAGCCGCGCGCCAGAAGCCCATAGATGACTGCGATCAGGCCGCAGGCGACGGCGAACCACAAAGCTGCATCTGCCATGATGTCTCCTCCACTGTTTGACGACCAAGTTCCGGCGCCCTGCCCGCTGCCGGCTTTCGGCGCGCTGCAGGAAGCATGCTGCTAAAACATGCTGCAAAAACTTTTTCGCGGCCCGGGTGCTTGTTATTCTGTGCGGGCCGGCTGCGCCCTTGCAGGCGCAACCCCTGGAGATGCAGTCAAGCGGACTTCAGCAGTCCGCTTCGCGAATCACTTTTCGAGCGCCGCGAATGCCGCTTCGCGAATGCTCTCGACGGGACCGACGCCGGCAATCTTGCGATACTTCGGCGCGCCCGGCTGGCCGGATTCGGCCCACTTGTTGTAGTAACCGACCAGCACTTCGGTCTGGTCGTGATAGACCTGCAGGCGCTTCTTGACGGTGTCTTCCTTGTCGTCGTCACGCTGGATCAGTTCCTCGCCGGTGGCGTCGTCCTTGCCTTCCACCTTGGGCGGGTTGAACTTGACATGGTAGGTGCGCCCCGATGTCGGATGCACGCGGCGGCCACTCATGCGCTCGACGATGGCTTCGTCGGGCACGTCGATTTCCAGCACGTAGTCGATGGCCACGCCGGCTTCCTTCATGGCATCGGCTTGCGGGATGGTGCGCGGGAAACCGTCGAACAGGTACCCATTGGCACAATCCGGTTCTTTCAGGCGATCTCGGACCAGGCCGATGATGATGTCGTCGGACACCAGGCCGCCGGCATCCATCACCTTTTTGGCTGCCAGGCCCAGCTCGGTGCCGGCCTTGACGGCGGCACGCAGCATGTCGCCGGTGGAAATCTGCGGAATATTGAATTTTTCCTTGATAAAAGTGGCCTGCGTACCCTTGCCGGCACCAGGCGCTCCCAGAAGAATGAGGCGCATTACATTTCCTAATACAAGTTTTGAAATCGGTCGTTACGTTCGGCGCAGACGGCAGCCAGGACGCATGGTGTGTTTTTTATATGGTCGTTTATATCACACTTGTTTGGACGAAACTTACCACAGAATTTGACCAAACCGGGCAGTTCAGGCGGTTTTTCTGCCGCCAGGCGGCGACGCAAATCAGTCAGCCAGCGGCGCCGATTCGGCCCGGGCATTGAGGTCGCGCGCCTGATCGGCCCACATCACCGGGATGCCGTCGCGGACCGGAAAGGCCAGCTTGTCGGGGTTGCAGATGAGTTCCTGAGCTTTTTTATCGTACACCAGCGTACCCTTGCAAATCGGGCACACCAGGATATCAAGAAGGCGAGCGTCCACGCAGTTTCTCCAGTAATTGTTCAAGCAGCGCCCCGTCGATCCTGGCCGTCACCGGCACCACCCACAAGCGGGGATCGTTTTTCAGCGCATCGTGTCGGCTACATTTTACTGCATCCTTCTCCGTGATCAGGATGGCATCGGCATCGATTTTCGCAAACGGGTTGGCGGCGTAATCGTAATGGTCGGGCAGCGGCAGCGCATCGAAGCGCAGGCCGGCTTCGCGCAAGGTGGTGAAAAACCGTGCCGGGTTGCCGATGCCGGCGGCGGCGGCCAGCCGCGGCGCCGCCGCGCCTTCCTGTAGCGGCTGGGAGAATGCTGACAGCAGGCGCGTCTGGCTGCGGTCTGCCAGGCGCTCGGCGCGATCGCCGTCCAGGCGCATGCGCAGGGCGCCGGCCGGGACGCCCGGCACGGCCTGGGACGCATTGACCACGGTGAAGTCGCGCCGGCGCGTGGCCGGCTCGCGCAGGGGGCCGGCCGGCAGCAGCCAGCCGTTGCCGTTGCCGCGGCTGTCGCAAAGCACGATTTCGATATCGCGCTGCAAGGCATAGTGCTGCAGGCCGTCGTCGGCAATGATCAGGTCGACTTGCGGATACGCGGCCAGCAAGGCGCGGCCGGCGGCGCCACGGTCACGCCCGACCACGATCGGGCAACCGCTGCGCGCGGCAATCAGCAAGGGCTCGTCACCGACTTCGTGCGGCAGCGCATCGGGTGTTACTGTGCGCGGCGCAGCGCCGTCGGCGCCATAGCCGCGCGAAATCACGCCAGGGGTATAGCCGGCTTCGCGCAATGCCCGTGCCAGCCAGATGACCAGCGGGGTCTTGCCAGTGCCGCCGACATAGATATTGCCGACCACCACGACCGGCACCGGCAGGCGGCTCGAGGCCAGCCAGCCGCACGCATACAGGCCGCGGCGCACGACGCCGAGAAGGCCGAACAGCCCTGCCAGCGGCAGCAACGCCAGCGCCAGCGGGCCGCGCCGCAGCCAGGCGCGCGCAAGTGCCGACTCCAGGCGCTGACGCATACGGAACCGGCCTGCGCGCTACTTCGCGCCGGCGGTCTGGGAAGCGAAAGTGACCTTGGCGAAGCCGGCCAGGCGCGCCGCTTCCAGCACGTTGATCACGGTCTGGTGGGCGGCCGCGGCATCGGCATTGATGATGATGACCGGGTCTTCACGGTTGCCGCCCTCGGCGGCGACCCGCTTGAGATCTTCGGCCAGGCCGGCGGGGTCGCGATACGACACCAGGGCATTGTTGATGGCGTAGCGATTCTGCGCATCGACCCCGACATTGATTTCATACGGCTGTTCCAGCGCCTTTTCGGCATCGGCAGTCGGCAGCGTGATCTGCAACTGCGTGAATTTGCTGTAGGACGTGGTAACCATGAGAAAAATCAGGATCACCAGCAATACGTCGATGAAGGCAATCAGGTTGATTTCCGGCTCTTCACGCTTGCGGCCCTTGCGAAAGTCCATTGCCATGCTGATTTCGCCTTACTTGCGTGCGTTGTGCACGGTATCGACAAACTTGATGGCCTGCTGTTCCATCTCGACGATGAAACCGTCGACCTGGGCGCGGAAATGCCGGTAAAAAATCAGCGCCGGCATGGCGATGGCCAGGCCAAAACCGGTGTTGTACAAGGCAATCGAAATGCCCTGCGCCAGCTGCGCCGGGTTGGTGCCGGTCGCGTTTTGCGCGCCGAAAATCTCGATCATGCCGACGATGGTGCCGAACAGGCCCATGAGCGGCGCCAGGCTGGCAATCGTCCCCAGCGGCGTGAGGAAGCGCTCAAGCTGGTGCGCGGCGCCGCGCCCGGCTTCCTCGATGGATTCCTTCATCACGTCGCGGGGCGATTCGACATTGCGCAGGCCGGCGGCCAGCACGCGGCCCAGCGGCGAATTCTGTTCGAGACGGGTAACGACGTCGGCATTGATCTTGCCGTTGTGATAAACCCGGATGACTTCCTGCAGCAAGGTGGGCGGCAGGATGCGGCTGCGGCGCAGGTACAACAGGCGTTCGATAATCAGGGCAACGGCAACGACGGACGCAATCAGCAGGAAGTAGATCGGCCAGCCTGCCGCTTGGATGATGGCGAGCAAAAGTAACTCCTCAAGACAATACGGTAAGAATGCGCTGCTTACACGCAACTGCAGAAATGTATCGTGTTGAGAGGTTGTGAGCAAGCATCATTGCGTCGTTCGCCACAACTTGCGGAAAAAAAATCGATGATTTGACATTTCATGACCGGTGCACGGCATGAGCGCGATGCGCGCCGCCTGCGTGGCGGCATCGCGGTGGCGGCAGCAAAACAGCCGCCGATCAAAACCATTCCGGGTTACAGGTTGCGGAGAAACTGCCGCACGAAGTCGCTCTGGTTGGGTGCATCCTTTTCTGTGCTGAACACCATTTGCCGGTTTTCCATGCGGATTTTCAGCCGCTGTCCAAAGCTGCACCGCACCAGGCCGATACCGGCGGCAATGCTTTTGAAATCGGGCGTGTTGCGGCACATCGAATCCAGTTCGGAAGCCACCACGCCGCAATAGTTTCCGATACTCAGGGTTTGCAACTTCTCGTCATCGATTGTGTTCCAGTCAACGTTGGTCTTGACGGGGGTACTACAAGAGGCGGAGGCTTCCTGGTCGGCTTTCGCCAGTTCATTTTGCGCGCTGGCCAGGTTCTTGCTGCGGTCAAAACGGGCCAGTTTTTCCTGCACCCCGGCCTTTTTCTGGCGCTCGTAGCTGGCTTTCAGATCTGCGAGCTTGAGCGCCTTGGTCTTTTCTTCATGGAACTCCAGCACCATCCCATCTCTTTGCCCGGGCAGATAGGCAACATACTGCTCGTTACCGCGATAGGGATGGATTTCCTTGCGTACCAGACCGTAGCTGCGGCCATCGATTTTGGTGACATAAACCTCGCGACTGTTACCCTGCTGCTCCACGCTGCCGAGAAAGACAACCTGATCGATGGGGTCATTGATGCCGCTCACCCGCATCAGTGCCTGTGTGCCGTCCGCGCTGGGAGCCAGAACGACCTCCATGCCTTTGTCCGCCACGAAAACCTGAGGATATTTAGCCAGCTCAATAGCTTGGGCTGCCAGTGTTGTCAGCAAACCCGCAAGAGAGACGATCAGGAGACGAAAAAATGCATGCATGGGAGTAGCCTTATTGCAAATGTTGAATAAAAGGAAACTTGGCAGAGTCTAGAGGCCCGCCAGCGCCTTTGTCAACGACATCGCCGCACCCGAATGCAGACCATTTCTCCATGGAAAACATGTCAGCGCCTTGCGCTTGTCATGCACAGACGAACATCTGCCACATCGCATATAAAATGGGGGGGTCGTCAGCTTTCGCGTGCGTGCGGCAGGAATTTGCTGTGGATAAGTTTGTGAGCAACTTTAGAAATTAAGAAAAAGTACTTGATTTAAAAGAATAATTTCTAAATGCACACATTTCGACATAGATAAATATTCTTTTAAATCAAATACTTACGATGAAGCACAGATAGCGTGACGCAGCCAGACTCCCATATGACAAAACCGTGACTTTGTGGACAGATTTTACAGTTCGAAAACGATGATGACTGACAACTTGGGCAATCCTCCGGCGGAATCGGGTGATCCGCAAGTCTTGAGTGTTTCCGCTCTGAATCAAGCTGTGGCGCGTGCGCTTGAAAGAAACTTTCCGTTGCTGTGGGTAGCGGGCGAGATTTCGAATTTCACTTGCGCCGCCTCGGGCCACTGGTATTTCACCCTCAAGGATGCCGGCGCCCAGGTGCGCGCCGTGATGTTTCGCGGGCGCGCCCAGCACGTCGGCTTCATGCCGCGCGAAGGCGATCGCGTCGAAGTGCGCGCGCTGGTGACGCTTTACGCGCCGCGCGGCGATTACCAGCTCAGCGTGGAAGCCGTGCGCCGCGCGGGCCTGGGCAACCTGTATGAAGCTTTCCTGCAACTGAAGGAAAAACTGACGCGCGAAGGCTTGTTCGATGCGGCACGCAAGCGGCCGCTGCCGGTGTTTGCCAAGGCCGTCGGTATCGTTACCAGTCTGCAGGCGGCGGCCCTGCGGGATGTATTGACCGCGCTGCGGCGGCGCGCGCCGCATGTGCGCGTCATCGTCTATCCGGCACCGGTGCAGGGGGACGGCGCCGCTGCCCGTATTGCCGCCGCGGTGCGCACTGCCAGCGCGCGCGCCGAGTGCGATGTGCTGCTGGTCTGCCGCGGCGGCGGCAGCATCGAAGACTTGTGGTCGTTCAATGACGAGGAGGTGGCGCGTGCCATCGTCGCCTGCGGCATGCCGGTGATTTCCGGGGTCGGCCACGAAACCGATTTCACGCTCGCCGATTTTGCCGCCGACGTGCGCGCGCCGACGCCCACGGCAGCCGCGGAGCTCGCTGCCGTGCCGCGCGCCGAGTGGCTGGCGACGGTGGCAGCGCATGCCGGCGAACTGGCGCGCGCGTACCGGCGCCAGCTGGCAACAACAGCGCAAACCGTGGACTGGCTGTCGCGCCGGCTCGCCAGTCCGGCAACGACGATCCGGCACAGCCGTCTGAAACTGCAGGGCATGCAGGCACGCCTGATGCATGCCGCGCGTGCGCCGCTGGGGCAAGCCAAATTTGCCCTCATGCAATCCAACGCGCGGCTGGCGGCATTGCGGCCCGAGCCGGTGGCGCAGCGCAACCGTCTGCGCGAGGATGAACGACGTCTCGGCGCCGCCCTTGCCGCCCTGGTGGCACGGCGCCGCCAGGCGCTGGCGGCGTTGCAGGCACAGCTGGAATTACTGAACCCGCAACGCACGCTGGAACGCGGCTATGCCCTGGCGATCGATGCGCGCGGCAATATCGTGCGCGCGCCGAAACAGTTGCGGCCGCGGGAAAACCTCACGCTGAAACTGGCGGAGGGAACGGTGGCGCTGGGCATCGCGACGGTGCAGGAGAACCTTGATCCAGAAGGCTGAAGCGCAGGCAAGGATGTGCAAAATTGTGCCGCTGCAAACATCGGCAGGCCGGCGCCTGCAAGCAAAGCGCATCCGGCTTACAATTGAAGGCTTTTCAAAAAACCATCAATTGCGAACCTAGAAAGGACAAGTTCATGGAACACACTCTGCCCGCACTGCCCTATGCAATGGACGCACTGCAGCCGCACATTTCGAAGGAAACGCTGGAATACCATTACGGCAAGCACCATCAGGCTTACGTCACCAACCTGAACAATCTGATCAAGGGCACCGAATTCGAGAATGCCAGCCTGGAAGACATCATCAAGAAATCCTCCGGCGGCGTATTCAATAACGCAGCCCAGGTGTGGAACCACACTTTCTACTGGAACGGCCTGAAGCCCAACGGCGGCGGCGCTCCGACAGGCGCGCTGGCCGATGCGATCAATGCCAAGTGGGGTTCGTTCGACAAGTTCAAGGAAGAATTCACCAAGTCCGGCATCGGCAATTTCGGTTCCGGCTGGACCTGGCTGGTGAAGAAGGCCGACGGCGCGGTCGACATCGTCAACACGTCCAACGCTGCCACGCCGCTGACCACCGCCGACAAGCCGCTGCTGACCTGCGACGTGTGGGAACATGCCTACTACATCGATTACCGTAACGCCCGTCCGAAGTACATCGAATCGTTCTGGAGCCTGGTGAACTGGGACTTCGCCGCGAAAAATTTCGCGTAAGCGTATTCACTGCAAGGCAATGGTAATCCGCAAGGCGAATTAGTCCCGCACACCGGCGTTTCCATTATCCTGCCGCATTCCCGCCGGGAGCCTGCGTCCATGCGCACGGCTCCTTTTTCTTTTGGAACGAATGCATTGCGCTTGCCACTGCAACGCGTTCGACCTGCTCATCCCGGCATTGATATCCATTGTTCTTTGATAGCTGAAGTAGGCGCATGGATTTTTTCGCCATCTCGGCTTTCGACAAAAATTTTTGCGGCTTCGCAAAAAGGATCTTTCCGCGCGTTCATTTACCTTGCATATCTACTTTTTCAGAAGTAAATTGATTAAATGCAAATACTGCGTGAAGCGAGCAAATTCAACCAAGAGGAGCGAAAAATGCACAAGGCACTGGAGATCGCTGCACGGATATTGATGTCGCAGATTTATATCCTTTCGGGATGGAGCAAGCTCACCAGCTATAGCGGCACGCAAGGCTATTTCGGGTCGATCGGCTTGCCGATGCCTGGCGTAGTAACGCCGCTAGTCATCCTGGTCGAACTTGGCGGGGGTCTGCTGCTGCTGGCCGGGTTCAAGACACGCTGGATCGCCGTGATTCTTGCGTTGTTCAGCATTGCCACCGCGCTGGTTGCGCACACCAATTTCGCAGAGCCGGGCCAGATGAACAATTTCATGAAAAATCTGGCGATGGCGGGGGGCTATCTGCTTTTTGCAAAATATGGTGCGGGCGCGCCGAGCGTCGATGCCGCAAGCAGCAAGTAGCACGCAAATTCACACCATTCCCGACCGCCAGCGATCACACCACACCGCTTGGAGTAATCGCTGGCGGCGAGCCAATCGCCGATAATTGACCGCTTGCAGGCGGGCGCGGGGCAATCCTGTGCGTTAATTCCGAATCTCCTGCTTTTTTCACATAAAGTAATTGTCATATAATGGCATCACTGAGCCATCAGAATGGCTTCATTCCTGCCGTTGCGCCCACAGCTGAAAATGGCAGCTGGCGCGCGGTTCCATTCATGTACGCTGCCAAGATGCGTGCTCTGTCAACAGATCCTGCCTGGCCATGCTGTCATAACCAGGGACATGGCAAGCAACGCAGCGCTCTCCATATAGGAATGCCTATGCTCGAAACCCTGTCGATCCCGCATGAAATGGCCTGGCCATTCGCCATCGCCATTGCCTGGGCCGCCGGTGAATTCGGACACCGCTGGACCGGCTTGCCGCGCATCAGCATCTATGGCCTGGTCGGCTTCCTGCTGGCGCATTCGCAGAGCGGCTTCCTGCCGCCGGCGGTCTCGGTCAACATCCTCATGCTGGCCGATATTGCCTTCGGCCTGATCCTGTTCGAACTGGGTTACCGGATCAACCCGCACTGGCTCCGTGTCAACCGCTGGATTGCCGCCACTGGCGTGGCCGAAGCGATCGGCACGTTCGCCGTGGTCTACCTGGTCGCGGTCTGGTTCAGCGCTTCCAACATCACGGCGCTGCTGCTGGCATCGCTGGCCATGGCGACCTCGCCCGCCGGCCTGCTGCGGGTCATCAACGAACAGCACAGTTCCGGCCAGGTCACCGAACGCGCCCTGCACCTGTCGGCGATGAATTCTGTGCTGGCGGTTTTCGCCTTCAATGCGATCGTCGGCTACTGGCTGTTCCAGAGTTCCGGCAGCATTCTCAAGGCAGGCTGGAACAGCCTGGTAATGCTGCTGCTGTCGGCACTGCTGGGCGCTGCCTTCGGCATGCTGATTCCCTTCCTGCGACGACGCCTCAACAATGTCGGCACCGACGCCACGGTCGGCTTCGCCATCGGCGTGATCATGGTGGTGACGCTGTCGCACGCGCTGAATTTTTCGCCGATCCTCGCCTCGCTGACCTTCGGCATGGTGGCGCGCCACCGGCGCGAAACCCTGAGCCAGACGCAGCGCAATTTCGGCGCCCTCGGCGACCTGCTGGCAATTCCGCTATTCGTATTCGTCGCCTCCACGCTGCAGTGGCAGCACGCGCTCGCCGGGATCGGCCTGGGCCTGCTGATCATTGCCGTACGCATCCTGTGCAAAATCGTCGGCGTGACGCTGTTCGCCCGCATCAGCGGTATTTCCTGGCGCAAGGGCCTGTTGACCGGACTGGCGCTTAGCCCGGCGTCGGTATTCGCCATCCTGATCCTGGAACAGACCCGCCACCTGCAAATCGACCTGGTCAGTCACCTGGCGCCACTGGCGACGATCGTGCTGGTCATGGAAGTACTCGGCCCGATCCTGACCCAGCGCGCACTGATCTGGGCGCGCGAAACTGCAAACGAGGAGCATTGACATGGCGCTGCCTCCATTTAATACGTCCGAGGCCCTGACCATGGGGGTCGAACTGGAGCTGCAACTGGTTAGCCTGTCCGACTTCGACCTGGTATCGGCCAGCCCGGACATGCTCGACTTGCTCTCACGCAAACCATTTCCGGGCAATGTCACGCCGGAAATTACGGAAAGCATGATCGAAATTAACAGCGGCGTGCATGCCGGATACGCTACCTTACTGGATGAATTGCAGCGTATCCGCGATACCCTGGTGCATGCGGCGGACAAGCTGAATATCGGTGTATGCGGGGGCGGCACGCATCCTTTCCAGAAATGGTCCGAGCGCAAGATTTTTTCCAAGCCCCGTTTCAAGGAAGTCTCTGCCCTGTACGGGTATCTGGCCAAGCAATTTACCGTGTTCGGGCAACACGTGCATATCGGCTGCGCCTCGGGCGATGACGCCGTGTACCTGCTGCATGCTCTCAACCGCTACGTCCCGCATTTCATCGCATTGTCGGCTTCGTCACCTTACTTCCAGGGCAACGATACGCTGTTCAGTTCGGCGCGCCTGAATTCGGTGTCCGCCTTTCCCCTGAGCGGGCGGGCGCCCTTCCTGGACAGCTGGGCGGAATTTGAACATGGCTATTTTGCGCGCATGGAACATACCGGCGTGGTCAAGAGCATGAAGGATTTCTACTGGGACGTGCGGCCCAAGCCCGAGTACGGCACCATCGAACTGCGCGTGTGCGATACGCCGCTGACGGTAGAGCGCGCGGCGGCGCTGGCCTGCTATCTGCAAGCCTTGTGCCGCAACCTGTTGGAGCGCAAGGAGGCGCCGCCGGCCGAAGACGATTACCTGGTCTACAACTACAACCGCTTCCAGGCTTGCCGTTTCGGGCTGGACGGCACCATCGTCCACCCCAAGACGCACGAAACCCTGTCCTTGCGCGAAGATATCCTGACCACGCTGCGGCGCATGGAAGCGGATGCCGCGGCGCTGGGCGGCACCGCCGCGCTCGAACATCTGTATGCCGTCAGCCACGAAGGTAGTGACGCCACCTATTTGCGCAGGCAATTCCTGGCCACTGGCAGCGCCGAAGGCATGGTGGATTCGGCGATCCAGCGCTTCCGTGAAGGATGCACTTGAACAACATGCTCCCCTTGCTGGCCTCCTTTTGGAAAGCAGGTTAAAGTAATGCAATAAAACAAGTAGAACAACAAGGGGAGAAATGCCATTGCTGGCACCGGAACAAACCTGTCAGATCATCAGGCGTATCGTCGATACTGAATATCTCGATGAACTGCTGGACGTGTTGTGCGCAGAAATTAGCGCGCTGCACGTCGCAGACGGGTTTCTCGTCAATATGCTGGATGCCGGCGGCGATCAATTGGTCTGTCGCAAGCTGCGCTATCCGGCCGAATTCCAGAACCTCGAGCAAACCTATCTCGGCTACAAGATCCCCCTGGATAACGGCCATATCAATGCGCGCGCGATGATCACCAACGAGATCGTGCGCGTCGATGCCGCCAATGCCGACCCTGATGAAAAGAGTATCCTGGCTGGCTGGAAAATCCGCGAAATGTGCGCATTGCCGCTGCGCGGAAAAAGCGACGCGCCGCCGGTGGGCGTGCTGCTGCTGCTGCGCCGGGAAGGCACCATGGCGCAGCACGATGTGGAACGCGTTGCAGAATTGCTCGACCTGTTCGGCCACAGCGTCGCACGCTGGCAGCGCCTGGCGCAGTTGGAGCAGTTGCATGAAGCCGCAACTGCGGCAGTCGCGGAAAACCAGCGCTTGCTGGAATTTCTCGATGACATGACGAACCTGACCTCGCCAGACAAGATTTACGCCCTGTTTGCCGCAGAACTATTTCGCCAGTTACCCTTCGACCTGGCAACGTTTTTCCTGATCGAAGACGATAAGCTGCAAATAAGCAAATCGATCAGCAATGGCGACAAGTACAGCGCCGCGTGCCAGCAATGGGAAGCGCACCATGTGCGGCACCCGTATCCGCTGGAACAGCATGTCAGCGGCCTGGTATTTGCCACGCAACGCAATGAAGCCATGCTGTTTCCGGATTACCAGGCCATCACGCATCTGCCGCTGCCCGGCCTCGACAAGGCCACCCTGGCGCTCTTGGGCACGCCCCGCACGATCTATGTTTCGCCGATCCGCCACCATAACCGGCCGATCGGCGCCTTCGCGCTCTACAGTCTGGAGCACGTCGTCGAACTGGGCGACGCCGACCAGCATTTGCTGGAGCAGCTGTGCTCCTTCCTGGGCACCGCCATCGCCAACAGCAAGCTGTATGCGACCAGCCAGGCGCAAATCCTGGAAATCCGTCATCTCAACGAAATGCTGGAAGACAAAGTAGCCGCGCTGGCAACGCAGGCCTCGACTGACCAGTTGACCGGCCTGTACAACTTCCGCAGTTTCGAGGAAGAACTGGACCGGCGCCTGCTCGATTTGCGCCGCACCGGTGAAGTCGACGATCTGGCACTGGTGCTGATCGACATCGATCATTTCAAGCCTTTCAACGATACCAATGGCCATGCCGCCGGCAACGATGTCCTGGCTGGCGTGGCGCAAGAAATCGCCGGACATGTGCGCCAGTCCGACAAGGCTTGCCGCTACGGTGGCGAGGAATTCGTGCTGGTGCTGCCGAACTGCGGCATCGACGGTGCCACCATGCTGGCAGAGCGCATCCGCCAGAGCATCGGCGAGCGCGTCTTCGACACCTGTGTCGGCCCGCGCACGGTTACCATCAGCGCCGGCTGTGCCGCCTATTGCAGCGGCGACGACCGCGAATCGCTCTTCAGGCGCGCCGACCTGGCCTTGTACCAGGCCAAGGAAGGCGGCCGCGACCGGGTCTGTGTGGCCTAGTCAGCGCGACACGGTGCACAAGCGGTAGTGCGTCAGCTCCTGGCCGCCTATGCGCGCCGACGCCGCCTCCCAACGGCAGACATCATCGGCAAGGCTTGCATGCGCTGCCGCGGTCAACAGAATTTCCATGCTGCCGGCAATATCTTCGCCCAGCTTGCACGCCAGGTTCATTTCATGGCCGAACATGTCCTCCCCCTCGATCACCAGGGTGTCGCCGTAACCAATGCCGGCACATACCTGCATGGCAGGCCCGCACGGCTGCGCCGCATTCATTACCTCGACGGCACGCAGGATATCCAGGGCTGCATCCAGCGCCTGGCGCGGCGAATCGAATGCGGCAAACAGGTTGTCGGCTTCCTGCTTGATTACCAGGCCGCCGTTGGCAGCAACCGCCGGACAGGCGGCCTCTTCCATGCGGCGCAGCAGGGCAAGGAAATGGATTATCCCGTGCTCGGCCGTGATGCGGGAAAAGCCGCACATGTCCAGCACCAGCACCGCAACCTTGCGACACAAAAACTGCTCGATGCGCGCATCGATCTCGACAGCGCATAGCGGAGAACGATTGCGTTCCGATAACAGCGTGCGCAGCCATGCATGGCCGGAGAACAAGGGTGAACCAGACGCGCCTGGCATGGAATTTCCTTTAACGTGATTTATTGCAAGAATTATAACCACCACTACTACATTGCCCCGGGCGATTGCCGGAAGAATTTACGCTCACGAAACTAATTATTGACAGGAAAACATACCGAGAGAAAATAATTTCGCAAACGTACTAGTTTGGTATTGATACGCGCTGCCGGGCTATTTACAATGCGAAAAATTGCCGCAGAAAAAGCTCTGCAAGTCCTTGATAAAAAAGAAAAAGCCGGCAATCGCTTTTCTATTTTTTAAAGGTCTCGCTCGCGTATGTTCATGAAGTTTTCCACACCACGCAGCAAAGCCAGCCGCTGGCTGCTCGGCTTGTCGATTGTTGCGGCGGCTTCCGGCCTGAGCATGTTTACCAACGGTAGCATTGCCGAAATAGGTCAGCTCGATGCCGATCTGAACGAAGAAGTACGCATGATTCCCATAGCGCAACAGGCGCTGCGCCGTGGCGGCATGCCTGCCAGGTCGAGTGGCGGCGATGCCGATGCCGGCTCGGGTGATCATGCCGAACCGCATGCCGGCAAACGCGGGGGCGACGAACTGGAAACCACCGTCTTCAAGCCGGACGGCCCGGGGCCCTTCCCGGTGCTGGTGCTTAACCACGGCAAGTCGCTGGGCAATCCGCGCGACCAGGAACGCGCGCGTTTTCTGGTCATCAGCCGGGAATTCGTCAAGCGCGGCTATGCCGTGGTGGTGCCGATGCGCAGCGGATTTTCCAAGTCCAGCGGCACCTATGTCGAGCGCCATTGCGACATGCGCGCCAATGGTCTGATCCAGGCGCGCGATGTGCAGAATGCGCTGGCGTACGCAGTGCGTCAGCCCTGGGCGGATGCGAACCGCATTCTTGTTGCGGGACAGTCCTACGGCGGCCTGGCGGCCATAGCGTTTGCCACGCATGACTTCCCCGGAGTAAAGGGGGTCATCAATTTTGCCGGCGGCCTGCGCACCGAAGGATGCGACTGGAGTACTTCGCTGGTGCAAGCCTTTGGCGACTACGGCGGCAAGGCGACCGTGCCCAGCCTGTGGTTCTACGGCGCCAACGACACTTATTTCAATCATGCGCTGGCAGACCGGCTGCACGGCGCGTACACACGCGCCGGCGGTATTGCCACGCTGGTGAAATTCGGTGCCTTCAAGACCGATGCCCATGCCATGAGCGGCAGTCACGACGGCGTGCGCGTCTGGTGGCCGGAAACCGAACATTTCCTGCGCAGCATCGGCATGCCGACTGCGGAAATCTACCAGGTGGCGGCGGCGCCGGCGCCGGTGGACAGCGGTTTCGCCGCGCTCGACGATGTCGCGGCAGTGCCGCACCTGCATCTGCAGGGACGCGAGCAATATCGTGCATTCCTGACGAAAAGCCAACCACGCGCCTTTGCGCTGTCGCCCTCGGGCGCGTGGAGCTGGGTCGAGGATGGCGACGATCCGGCGGCGCGTGCCGTCGCCAATTGCCAGAAAAACAGCAAGCTGCCCTGCCGCCTGTACGCCGTCGATGGCGCGGTGGTCTGGAGCGGCCAGAGCTGATTGCCCCGGCCGGCGGCAAGGATCAGACCTTGCCGGCGTCCTTCAGCACTTCATGTGCCGCACGGAATGCTTCGACCGCCAGCGGCACGCCGCAATAGACGGTGGCGTGCAGCAGCACTTCGCGGATCTCGTCGACGCTGGCGCCATTGTTGAGCGCGCCGCGCACGTGGCCCTTCAGTTCGTGCGAGCGGCCCAGCGCGGTCAGCATCGATAGGGTAATCAGGCTGCGAGTCTTGAAATCGAGCCCTTCGCGGCACCACACCGTGCCCCAGGCGTTGCGGGTAATGTACTCCTGCAGAGGCCGGGTAAAGTCGTCGACATTGGCAAATGCCTTTTCGACAAAGGCGTCACCCATCACCTGCTTGCGTACTTGCAAGCCGTCCTGATACTGCTCGTCCATGCTCGATCCTCTGGTCAGAAAAATAACCGTGGCACGATACGCCAAGGCGCTCGCGCGGTCAACGCCGACGGCAGGCGCAGCCAATGGCGGCGGGCCGTTTCCTGTACAATCCGCTCCATCATGTCTGCCCCGAAAAACCTGACGTCCTACGTCCCGAAAGAAAGCCGCCGGCCGGCCGCGCCCTTCCTGCCCATGTCGAAAAAGGAAATGGATGCGCTCGGCTGGGACGCCTGCGACATTATCCTGGTGACGGGCGATGCCTACATCGATCACCCCAGCTTCGGCATGGCGCTGATCGGCCGCATGCTGGAGTCGCAGGGATTCCGCGTCGGGATCCTCAGTCAGCCCGACTGGCACTCGGCCGAGCCGTTCCGCGCGCTGGGCAAGCCACGCCTGTACTTCGGCATCACCGCCGGCAACATGGATTCGATGGTCAACCGCTACACGGCCGACCGCAAGATCCGCTCCGAGGATGCCTATACTGCCCATGGCGAGCCGAACCGGCGCCCGGACCGCGCCCTGACCGTGTATGCGCAACGCGCGCGCGAAGCTTATCCGGGCACGCCCATCATCATCGGCAGCATCGAAGCAAGTCTGCGCCGCATCGCGCATTACGATTATTGGTCGGACACAGTACGCCGCTCGGTGCTCCCGGATTCCAAGGCCGACATTCTCATCTTCGGCAATGCCGAGCGCGCCTTGCTCGACCTCACCCACCGCCTGGCGGCAGGCGAGCCAATCAGAAACATCCGCGACTTGCGCGGCACCGTCTTCATGGCGCCGGCCGGCTGGAAGCCGGCCGGCGACTGGACGGAAGTCAATTCGACCCGGGTCGACACGCCCGGCAAGATCGATACGCACATCGACCCTTATGCCATGTCGCCGGCCAAGGAAGACAGTTGCGCACCCGGCAAGGCTGGCGAAGCGGAAATCAAGCCGGTAAAGATCATGAGCCGCGAAGAGCGCCAGGCGGCCTTGAAGGAACAGCGCGAAAAAAGCGTGGTGCGCCTGCCTTCTTTCGAACAGGTCAGGGACGATCCGGTCATGTATGCGCACGCATCGCGCGTGCTCCACATCGAATCCAACCCCGGCAACGCGCGCGCGCTGGTGCAGGCGCACGGCGAGCGCGACGTCTGGCTGAACCCGCCGCCGCTGCCGCTGGCGATGGACGAGATGGATTTCGTCTTTGACCTGCCGTATGCGCGCGGTCCGCACCCTGTCTACGGCAAGGCGAAAATCCCGGCCTGGGACATGATCCGCTTTTCCGTCAACATCATGCGCGGTTGCTTCGGCGGCTGCACCTTCTGTTCGATCACGGAACACGAGGGACGCATCATCCAGAGCCGCTCGGAGCCATCGATTTTGCGCGAGATCGAAAACATCCGCGACAAGACCAAGGGCTTCACGGGTGTCATTTCCGACATGGGCGGACCGACCGCCAACATGTATCGCCTCAACTGCAAGGACAAGCAGATCGAGGAATCGTGCAAGCGTCCGTCCTGCGTGTACCCGAGCATCTGCGTCAACCTCAATACCGACCACAGCAAGCTGATCCAGCTGTACCGCAAGGCGCGCGACATTCCGGGCATCAAGAAGATCCTGATCAGCTCCGGGCTGCGCTACGACCTCGCCGTGCGCTCGCCGGAATACGTCAAGGAGCTGGTGACCCACCACGTCGGCGGCCTGCTGAAGATCGCGCCCGAGCATTCCGAGGCAGGGCCGCTGTCGAAGATGATGAAGCCGGGCATGGATGCCTACTATCGCTTCAAGGAACTGTTCGAAAAGTATTCGAAGGAAGCCGGCAAGGAACAGTACCTGATTCCCTACTTCATCGCCGCCCATCCCGGCACCACCGATGAAGACATGCTGAACCTGGCGCTATGGCTCAAGCAGAACGACTTCCGCCTGGACCAGGTGCAGAATTTCATGCCAACCCCGATGTCGACGGCGACGGCCATGTACCATTCACGCAGGAACCCGCTGCACAAGGTCACGGAAGATTCGGAAATCGTGGAAACGCCGCGCCTTGGCAAGGTGCGCAAGCTGCACAAGGCTTTCCTGCGCTACCACGATCCGGAAAACTGGCCAATCCTGCGCGAAGCGCTGCAGCGCATGGGCAGGAGCGACCTGATCGGCAGCGGCGAGCGCTGCCTGGTGCCGCGCAGCGCCGCGCCCGGCAGTGCAGCGCCGAGCAGCGGACGTCGCCAGGAAAGCCCGACGCCTGCCAAGGTGGCGCAGAAGTTCGGCATGCCGCGGCCGCGCGACGGCGCGGCGATCAGCCGCACGCCGGCCACAGGCCGCGCGCCCGGCAAACGGACGGCGCCGGCAGCGCCATCACGCAGTGCTACCGGCGCTCGCGCCAAGCGCAAATAGGCCGGACTGGCGCGTTCAGGCCCGCCCGCCTTCAGGCAGCAGCAGCCTGGTTGCCGTGATACAGCGCGGCGATCAGGTCCGACTGCGTCAGCATGCCCTGCAGGCGCCCGCCTTCATCGACCACGGGCACGTGATGCTTACCCTTGTCTGAAAGCAGCACGACCAGCTCTGCGATGTGGGTATCGGCAGTGACGATGCGCACCTCCCTGGTCATGATCTGACCGACCACTTCCGGCTGGTCGGTATGCGTGACGCCGCTTGCGCGCAATAACTGACGCAGGCGGTCGCCGACGCTGCCGAAACGCTCCGACGAGAGATGCATCATGAAATCCGTCAGCGTGACGATGCCGATGACGCGCCCGCCCTCGTCCAGCACCGGCAACGCCTTGACGCGATGCCAGCGCAGCAGCTCCCAGGCCTGTTCCAGCGAGGTGGCGAATTCGACAGTCACGACATCGCGCGACATGATGTCGGCGCAGGTGATTTCTCCCAGGCGGCGGCGGAAGGCATGCATTTCCGTGCGCATGAGCAGCTCTTCCAGGTCTTCCGGCCTGATGTCGAGCATCTGGTTGTAATCTTTCAGCACGGCTTCCAGGTCGTCATGCGTAAAGCCCAGGCGCCGCGTCGGCGGCGTGTCGGCGGTGCGGTGCACGTTGCCCTGGTCCGGCACCAGCGCATGCGGATAGCGGCGGCCCGTGGCATTGTTGAAGAACAGCGCCAGCAACAGCAGCAGCAGCGAATTGAGCGCCACCGGCATCAGCACGTAGGAAAATCCCAGCGCATGCACGGCCGGGCCACCAAGCACGGCGGACAACGCCATGGCGCCGCCCGGCGGATGCAGGCAGCGCAGCGCCAGCATGCCGCCGATGGCCAGCGCAATGGAGACTGCCGCGGCCCAAAAGGGTTCGCCGATCCAGCTCGCGCAGGCAACACCGATCGCCGCGGAGACGACGTTGCCGCCCAGGATGGACCAGGGCTGCGCCAACGGGCTCGACGGCACGGCGAACAGCAGCACCGCCGACGCCCCCATCGGCGCCACCAGCAAGGGAAAGGTCTCGGACGTGCCCAGCATCCAGGCGCTGAGCAGGCCGGTGGCCAGGATCCCCAGCAGCGCGCCGCAGCAGATGCGCAAGCGTTCCCTGCCGTTGATCCGCACCCGCCCAGGCAAAAAAGCCTTCAGCCATGCGCCTGCACTGCCCGCGCGCAGCAGTTCGTCACGTATTGTCATGCCGTCGGTATTCGGAAAAAAAGCACAAAGTTTACACCGCCGCCCGCGCCGGTGCAGAGGAGGCTTCTTTTTGCGCAACAAGATGATAAAATCGGCAACCGATCATCCACACCCCGTCCACCCGCCTCATGCCGCTTTCCTGCCGTTCGCACCGCTCCATGCTTGCCATGCTGCTGACGCTGGCCTTGCTGAGCACGCAATGGCTGGGACTGTCGCACCGCATCGACCATGCCGGTCTGCCTGCGCAGCAAACGGCAGGCTGGACCGCTGGCGCGCAGGACGACGGCTATGGCCACGCGCTGGCGCATGCCTGCGAACTGTTCGATGGCGCCGCCCTGGGTGCGGCCCTGCACATGGCGCCCGCTGGCACGGCCGTGCTGCCCGGCGCCGAAACACTGGCGCTGCAACTCGCATTCCTCTCCTGGAACGCCCCTTTCCTGCGGCACTATGCGACGCGCGCGCCGCCGTCCTGCTGACTTCCTGACCTGCCTTTCCGTTTTTAATTCGTGACCCGGCTGCCGGCCTGCTGGCGGGCGGTCACATTCTCCATTCAGGAATCAACATGACATTGCAACGCACGCCTCTGGCGCGCACGCTGCTGGCCGCCATCGCCGGCCTGCCGCTCGCCGCCATCGCCCAGGAACCGCAAACCCTGGCTCCCGTGGTCGTCCGCGCCACGCCCTTCGCCGCCAGCGAAGATGCCCAGATCCTCGCGCCGGCCAAAATCCTCGCCGGACGCGAACTGCGCGACAAACTCGGCGCCACGCTGGGCGACACGCTGTCGCGCGAGCTGGGGGTATCCGCCAGCGCTTTTGGTGCAGGCGCTTCGCGCCCCGTCATCCGCGGCCTGGAAGGACCGCGCGTAAAAATCCTGCAGAACGGCATGTCCGTCGCAGACGTTTCCAGCCTCTCGGCCGACCATGCCGCCGCCGGCGATTTCGCCACTGCCCGTCAGGTCGAAATCCTGCGCGGCCCGGCTGCCCTGCTGTACGGCTCCGGCGCGATCGGCGGCGTGGTAAACGTGGTCAACGAACGCATCCCCACCCTGCTGTTGCCACGGCCGTCCGGCGAAGCGGAGCTGCGCACCGGTTCGGCCGACCACGACAAGATGCTGTCGTTTGCCGTCGACGGCAGCGCCGGCAAACTCGGCCTGCACCTGGACGGCATGACGCGCGAAACCGGCGATTACCGCATTCCCGGCCGCGCCGATGCCACCGACCCTGCCTCCGCCAGCGGCCGCCTGCCCAATTCCTGGACGCGCCAGAACAACCTCGGATTCGGCCTGGCGCACGTGGACGACTGGGGCCATGTCGGCGCCTCCATCGGCGTGCTCGACGAACGCTACGGCATCCCCACGGAAGAGCGCACCTTCATCGACCTCGAAAAAACGCGCTTCGATGCGGAAGGCTTGTTCAGGCATCCCCTGGCAGGGCTGGCGTCGCTGCGCCTGAAGCTGGGCATCACCGATTACCGCCACACGGAAAAGGAAGAAGACGGCACGCCTGCCACCGATTTCCTCAACCGTTCCCTGGAAACCCGCGTGGAGGCGACGCATTTGCCGATCGCCGGCTGGCGCGGCAGCTTTGGCGTGCAGACGGAACACGGCAATTACGCCGCCCTTTCGGCCGACGGCGGTGGCGCCAGCGCCGTGCCGAAAACCCGCTCGACATCGCTGGCAGCCTTCATCGTCGAAGAGCGCGATTTCGGCCCGCTGCGCGCCAGCACCGGCATGCGCGTCGAATCGGTCGAACGCAAGCCGGACGCGGCCGCCGGACTGGCGCCGCGCAGCTTCGATCTGCTCTCGTATTCGCTCGGCGGGCTGTGGCAGTTCAAGCCCGGTTATGGCGTCGGCGCCACCTGGTCTCTGGCGCAGCGTGCGCCGGCCACAGAAGAGCTGTATTCGAACGGCGCGCACGAGTCGACCGCCACCTTCGATATCGGCGACCCCGCCATGGCCAAGGAAACCTCACGCAACCTCGAACTCAGCCTGCAAAAAACCGAAGGCATGGTGCGCTGGAAAGCCAACCTGTTCCACAACGACGTCAACAATTTCATCTACGGCCGCATGCCGGGCGTCACCGTGGACGAAGACGGCTTGCCGGACCCCGCGGGTGAATTTTCGCAACGTTTCTGGTCACAGGGCGACGCCGTCATCCGCGGCGCCGAAGCCGAGATCAGCTATAACCTGGATGGCCAGGGCTGGTCGCTGCGCGGCTTCGCCGACACTTCGCGCGGCCGCCTCAAGGGCGCTGGCAGCCTGCCGCTGCAACCGGCCACCCGCTTCGGCATCGAGGCCGGTTACCGCGACGGTGCCTGGCGCAGCGGCATCTCGGTGCTGCGCGCGCAGCGCCAGGACAGGCTAGCGTCGTTCGAGGCCAGTCCGACGCCGGGCTATACGCGCGTCGATGCCAGCCTGTCGTGGACGCAGCGCTACGGCAGTTCGCGCATCACCTGGTTTGCCCTGGCCAGAAACCTGCTGGACGAAGATATCCGGGTATCGACCTCGGTGCTGAAGGATCGCGCGCCGCTGGCCGGCCGCAACCTGGTGCTGGGCGCGCGCCTCAATTTCTGATTGCGGGTACGCTCACGCCTCGCCACTCCTGTGCGCAGCTTCCTGCAGCAGGAGGGCGATGCGCCGGCGCATGCGTGCCACGTGCGAACCTTCCCAGTAAACGTGGCCGCACCCCAGGCAACGCCGGAATTCGCTGTGGCACGCGCGACTGCGTGCCGGCAGTTGCGCCAGCACCTCGTGTTCCGGCACGTCGCGCAACAAGCCGTTGCAGTCGAGACAGCGGCTCAGCGGATTTGCCCGGTCCGCCAGCCGGTAGCGCCGCATGACCTCGGACAGCTGCGCATCGGCGGCGAGCGCATGCACGTAGCAGCCGTAGGCGATCTGCCGGCGCATCAGCAGGTCGCGGTCGCGCGTCAGCACGATGCGCTGTTCCTGCACGGCGATCCGTACGATTTCATCGTCGCTGAAAGTATTGCAGTACAGGACGTCGAACCCCAGCATGCGCAGGTCGCGCGCAAGACGGCCAAGGTGAGCATCGGCGACAAAGTCCGGCCGTCCTTCTGACAACAACGCCTCCGCCTGCGCTCCCGGCGCCAGCGAAGCGAATTGCGGGTAGACACTGACGCGATCGCGATGCTGCAGGCGATAGGAAAAATCAACGGGGCAACCGTTCACCAGGATCAGGGCGACTTCGGTATGCGGCACCCCCAGGGCTTCGACCACATGCTTGACAGTGGCATCGCGCGGGCAATGCTGCTCGACAGCTCGCTGCCGCAATGCCGGCGCCACGAAGCAGTTCAGTTCGCCGTAAAAGCGCAGGCACGCGCGCGTTTCACCGATGCTTGTTGCCATCCTCTGCTCCTTCGGCGCGACTGCCGCGTCCACGGATCACGGCGGCCGCGCCGGCATGATTACGGTCGTGCCTTGCCGAGCCAGGACAGCACGCCCACGGCGGCGGCGCGGCCGCTGGCGAAGCAGGCCGTCAGCAGGTAGCCGCCCGTGGGTGCTTCCCAGTCCAGCATTTCACCGGCGCAGAACACGCCCGGCGCCGCCTGGAGCATCAGATGACGGTCCAGGCTGTCGAAGCGCACGCCGCCGGCGCTGCTGATCGATTCGGCGAGAGGGCGCGGCGCGCGCGCGACCAGCGGCAGCGCCTTGATGGACGACGCCAGCACTGCCGCATCGGCCATGCCGGCCTTGCCCAGCACTTCGTACAGCAGCGCCGCCTTGACGCCGCCAAGCCCCAGGCGGCTCTGCAGGTGGCTGGACAGGGACCGCGCGCCGCGCGGGTGCGCGACTTCGGCCTGCACGCGCCCGGCGTCGAGACCTGGCAACAGATCGAGCATGAACGTGGCGCTGCCATGCGCTTCGATGCTCTCGCGCAGGCGCTGCGAGAATGCATAGACGAGGCTGCCTTCGACACCGTGCGCGGTGACGACCATTTCCCCCTGGCGGCGCTCGCTGCGCCCCTCCAGGTCGGTGAACGTCAGCGCCACGGGCTTGAGCGGCGCACCGGCGAAGCGTTCGCGCAAGTACGCGCTCCACGCCACCTCGAAGCCGCAGTTGGCGCTGCGCAGCGGCGCGACTTCGGCGCCGCGCGCCTGCAGCCACGGCGCCCAGGCGCCGTCGGAACCGAGCTGCGGCCAGCTGGCGCCGCCGGTGGCCAGCACCGTGGCCGCCGGCGTCGCCACGAATTCGCCGGCAGGAGCGGCGATGCGCAGGCCCCCCTGCGCGTCCCAGCCCAGCCAGCGATGGCGCGCATGCAGCCGCACGCCCTGCGCGCGCAGGCGCTGCAACCAGGCGCGCAGCAAGGGCGCGGCTTTCTTCTGCACCGGGAACACTCGGCCGGAACTACCAACGAAGGTATCGATCCCCAGGCCTTGCGCCCATGCGCGCAAGGCATCGGGCGGCATGGCGTCGAGGCTGGACTGCAACTGCTGCCGGCGCGCGCCGTAGCGGGCGCAGAAGGCATCATAGTCTTCGCTGTGGGTGAGATTCAAGCCGCCGATGCCGGCGCGCAGGAACTTGCGGCCCAGCGAGGGCATCGCATCGTAAACATCGACCTGCATGCCGCCTGCGCTCAGCACCTCGGCCGCCATCAGTCCGGCTGGTCCGCCGCCGATTACCGCAACGACCGGCGGCACGGCCGGATGGGCAGACCTTGCCATCAGCCGTCCGCCTCTGCGCCGGCTGCGGCCGCTGGCGCCGATGCAGCCGGCGCCAGCAAATCCAGCTGCGCCTGCTCCAGGTAACACCACTCCCCTTCTTCCAGCCCCAGCGCTGCCAGTGCCAGGCCGCCGATGGCGGTGCGGCACAGCGCGCTGCAATGGTTGCCGGCCGCCGCCAGCATGCGCTTGACCTGGTGGTACTTGCCCTGCTCCAGTACGATCTCCAGCCGGTGCGTATCCAGCATCCGGCAGCTGACCGCCGCCAGCGGCGCCGGTTCGTCATGCAGTTGCACGCCTTCCAGCAACTGCGCCACCAGCGCCGGCGTCACCGGGTCGTGGGTCGTTGCCACGTACAGCTTGGGCACATGGCGGCGCGGCGAGGACTGGGCATGGATGAAGGGGCCGTCGTCCGACAGCAGCAGCAGGCCGGTGGTGTCATGGTCGAGACGGCCGACGGGCTGCACCTCGCGCCAGGAAAACTGTTCCGGCAACAGCGTGATCACGCCCGGGTGGTGGCTGGGCTTGCGCGAGCATTCGTACCCAGCCGGCTTGTTCAGGGCGATGTACACATGCGCCCGCCAGGTCCATTCCTCGCCGAATACGGTAAATGCCAGGCCATGCGGATCGAAGCCGGCGCGGTAATCGTCGACGACTGCGCCGTCGATGCTCACTTCGCCATCGGCAACCAGTTGCCGGCAGTATTTGCGGGTGCCAAAGCCCTGCGATTGCAGGATGCGGTCCAGGGTCAAACGGGAACTCATGGGGAAAAATCGGCTTATGCTGGGAATGCGGCATTGTATGCCGCATTCGGGATTACGGCTTGTGCTCCAGTTGCCTGACACTGGCAAAGCGGCGCTGCTGGCCGTCGAGCGGATCGACGAAAGCGATTTCCCGCGCCAGCAGCTGCAGCGGCTGGGACATGTCGTCGCCCTTGCAGGGCAAGACGACAGGATAAAAGGCATCGTTGACGATGGGCATGCCGAGCGCCGCCATGTGCATGCGCAACTGGTGCTTTTTCCCCGTGACCGGCCGCAGCCGGTACAAATTCAGGTGGCCGCGCCGCTGCAGCACGTCGATATGGGTTTCCGCATTCGGCTCGCCCTCGGCCTCGGTCATGCAGATGAAGGGTTCTCCATCGATCATGCGGCTGCGCCGCACCAGCGGAAAAGCCAGATCCGGAAGCGCCGGCGCAAGCGCCTCGTACACCTTTTCCATCGCGCGCTTCTGGAACATCGACTGGTAAATGCCGCGCGTGGCGTGGTTGTGCGAGAACAGCACCACCCCCGCGGTTTCGCGGTCGAGCCGATGGATAGGCACCAGGTCGTGCAGGCCGGTGCGATGCTTCAGGCGCGTCAGCAGGGTCTCGCGCACGAAACGACCAGTCGGCGCCACTGGCAGGAAATGCGGCTTGTCGGCGACGAGGATATGCGCGTCCTGGAACAGGATCGTTTCGGCAAACGGAATCGGCGTCTCGTGCGCCAGTTCGCGGTAATAGAAAATGCAGGCGCCGCGGCGATAGGGGCTATCCGCGCGCACCGGCTGCCCTTGCAGGTCGACGACGTCGCCGCGCGCCATGCGCGCCGCCCATTCGGTGTCGCTGACTGCCGGGAAGCGCGCCACCATGAAAGCCAGCATGTGCGGCCAGTTGCCCTGGTCCAGCCACAGGCGGCTGGCCGATACGCCGTCGCGCATGGGCAGCGGCGTGGCCAGCCTGCGGCGCTGCGACCTGCTCACGGGTGGCCGTCCGGTCCGTTCCGCCAGCGGCAATAGGGGTGCGCGATCAGGCTGGAATTGAAATAGCGCGGATCGTCCGATACCTCGCGCCCCACCCACGTCGGCAGGACGACTGCCTGGTCGGCATGATCGAGTTCGATTTCGGCGACGACCAGGCCGGCATTATCGCCGAGGAATTCATCCACTTCCCAGCGCAGGCCCTGGTAGTCCACCAGGTAGCGCCGCTTTTCGATCAGCGGCTGCAGGCACAGGCCATCCAGCAGTTGCGCCGCGTCCTCCTGGGGAATTTCATACTCGAATTCGGGACGCGCAATGCCCTGCGCATGCCCCTTGATAGTCAGAAAAGCCCGCGCGCCGGCGATGCGCACGCGTACCGTGCGCATCTTGTCGGTGGACAGGTAGCCCTGCCGGTACAGCACGCCGGTCGCACCCTGGCGCCAGGAGTCGCCGTTGACGAGAAACTTGCGTTCGATTTCGATGGCCATGAATTTATCGCACCCTGTTGCATCCATGTTTGGATATCCCAGCATATCAAAGAACGCCGGCGACGGCAGCGGCGTCCGGCATGCCCGGCAGCCGCATGTTCCTGGCGCATACTTGCGCGGGTCCGGGGGCGGTAAGGTATCATTTCAGTTTGCTATTTCCTGTTTCGCCTTCGATCATGCACATTCACGAACAAATCACCGGCCTGCTCACCGCCACCCTGAACCTGGGCGAGCGCGGCAAGCAGCTGCAGCCTGAAAGCCCGTTGCTGGGCAGCCTGCCGGAACTCGACTCGATGGCCGTTCTGCAGATCGTCGCCGCCCTGGAAGAACGTTTCGGCATTGCCGTGGCCGATGAAGACATCAGCGCCGCCACCTTCGAAACGGTTGCCAGCCTGGCGGCATATGTGGAAGGCAAACTGGCGCAATGAAGCAACTGCCGGCGCAGCCATTTTTTCTCGACGCTGCTCCCGGCAAGCGTTTTTGCCTGTATCACCCGCCCCATCCGCGCAGTCCCTGCCGCGGCGCCTTTGTCTACGTCCACCCTTTTGCCGAAGAAATGAATAAGTCGCGGCGCATGGCCGCCCTGCAGTCGCGCGCCCTGGCCGCGCGCGGCCATGCGGTGCTGCAGATCGATCTGTACGGCTGCGGCGACAGCAGCGGCGATTTTGCCGACGCGCGCTGGGATATCTGGAAACAGGATATTGCCACGGCGCATGCCTGGCTGTGCCGCGAAAGCGGCGTCCCGGCCAGCCTGTGGGGCTTGCGGCTGGGCGCGCTGCTGGCGCTGGATGCCGCTGCCGCCATGAACGGTGCCGCGCGGCTGCTGCTGTGGCAACCGGTGCTGCGCGGCGAAACTTTCCTGACGCAATTCCTGCGCCTGCGCCTGGCCGCCGACATGCTGACAGGTCAGGCGCCGAAAGAACAAGGCACCCGCGTCCTGCGCGAACATTTGCGTGCGGGCACCGCGGTCGAAGTGGCCGGCTACATGCTGGCGCCGGCGCTGGCAGAAGCAATCGACGCCGCCGACGCCGCGCGCCTGGCGCCGCCGCCGCGCGCGGACTGGATCGAACTGGCGCAGGAAAGCGGGCGTGAGCTGCCGCCTGCGGCAATGCGCCTGCAGGAAGCATGGCGCAGCCAGGGCACGGCGCTGCAAGCCCGCATCGTCACCGCGCCGGCATTCTGGCTGAGCCAGGAAATCACGGAATCGCCGGCCCTGCTGGCCGCCACTTGCGATGTCGCCGAGGCAGAGCAGGCATGAACTTCGACGAACGCGCGCTCGCCTTTGCCTGCGGCACGGACCGGCTGTATGGCGTGCTGACCCTGCCGGCACAGCCGGCCGCGCGCGGCGTGCTGGTCGTCGTCGGCGGGCCGCAGTATCGCGCCGGCAGCCACCGGCAATTCATCCTGCTGGCGCGCGCACTGGCGACGCAGGGCATCGCCGTCATGCGCTTCGACTACCGCGGCATGGGCGACAGCGAGGGCGCGGCGCGAGACTTTTCCGATATCGACGACGATCTCCGTGCCGCCATCGACGGCTTCATCGGCGCCGTGCCGGGGTTGCAGGAGATCGTGCTGTGGGGGCTGTGCGATGGCGCCGCCGCCGCGCTGTGCTACGCGCCGCAGGACGCCCGCGTATGCGGGCTGGTCTTGCTCAACCCCTGGGTGCGCACGGAACAGGGTGCGGCGCGCGCCTGGCTGAAGCATTATTACCTGCAGCGGCTGGGCGATGCCGGCTTCTGGAAAAAACTTGCCGGCGGCGGCTTCGATGTCCGCGGCGCCGCCCGCTCGCTGTGGCAGACGCTGGGCGCCGCTCTGGGCAAAGGCCGCAGCGCAGCGCCGCAGACAGCCGACGCCACTGCAGACGGCCCACAGCACCTGCCGGATCAGATGCTGGCTTGCCTGCGTCGGTTCCAGGGAAGGATCTTGCTGATATTGAGCGGCAACGATCTCACCGCGCGCGAGTTTTGCGACCTCCTGGCACGCTCCGGCGCATGGCGTCAGGCCCTGCAGGGCCGTCATGTGCAGCGCCACGATCTCGCGGACGCCGACCACACGTTTTCCCAACAGGCCTGGCGCGACCAGGTGGCGCAATGGACGGGCGCATGGCTGCAGGAAGAGTGACTCAGCCGTAACAACATGCACGCTGAACATGCCTTGCGGTCTTGTCGGATTTTTTTACACAGGAAGAATATTTTTTCCGCTGGAAAAATCGCCGCGACTCCCGGGCTGCGTAGAATTGCGTTAAGTCACTGATTATTATTGTACAATTTCCATTCTATAAAGAATTGGAATAAATATTGCTTTATGGAAGCCCAGCCATAGCCGCAACAAAGATTGCGCTACAAAACAAAAAAGACAGGCATTCTCAACACAGCCTTAACAGGGACCTCCCATGGAGAGCGGAAGATGACGATGAATAACGGACATGTCCCGGTGGAAGACCAGGCCGACCGGTCCGCTGCCGAAGCGGGCCGTTTGCAGGATACGCAGGTATCGCGCCGGCAGTTCACCAAGGCTGGCCTGGGCGTATCGGGTGTCATCCTGAGCCTGGCAAGTCGTCCCGTCTTGGGTAATCCGGTATGCAAGTCGCCTTCGGGATTTCTCTCCGGGAATGCCAGCACACATGGGCCGCAGCCGGTCTGCAACGGCAAATCGCCTGGCTACTGGGCAAATCATCTCGGCGCCTGGCCGATTCCCACCAGTACCCTGTTCAGCAGCGTCTTCCAGACCAGCAGCGAATCGCCCTATAACGACCATACCTTTCTCGACCTTCTGCCCGGCCACAAGGAAAAGAAAGACCAGAAGGACAAGAAGGACAAGCCTTTCGCCTCTCCCAAGGTGGACAAGCACAATCTCGGCAGGCACCTGGTGGCGGCCTACCTGAATGCCGTCAGCGGCTTTACTCCCTTCCTGCCGGTGGAAACCATCCGGGCCATGTTCACCCAGTGGCAGTCCAAGGGATATTTCTCCCCGACCGCATCGGTGCAATGGGACGCGCCGCAAATCGTCGAATACCTCCAGGCGACCCAGGATTAAGCGGCGCGCGCATGCGACTGCCGCGGGAACTCAGAGCCGTCCGCCCATGAAATGGCAAATTCGGTCACCGCAATCGCTGCACATGCATAGCTGGGACGAGGAGACGCTCGTCTACGATGCGATGTCGGGTCATACCCACCTGCTCGGCGCGCTGGCCGCGCTCGTGTTCGACGCCCTCGACGAGGCGCCGGCGGGCGCAGACCGTCTTGCCGCAGCGCTGCACGCATCGCTCCTGCAACACCTGCCGGATACGCCGGCGGCAGATTATCCCGCGCACCTGGAATCCGTCCTGGCCGAACTGGCCGGCATCGACCTGATCGCGCCGGCAGCATCTTGAGGGTATCTGCATACAACCGGGAAGAATTGCGGCAGCGCCTGCGCGGCGCCGGCCTGCGCCTACGCACCGGCCCCTTCGTCACCTGCGTGCAAACGCCGCTAGCCAGCGTCGCCGAAGGCATCGGCCTGATGTATGCCGACTACCCCCTGGCCGACGATGCGGGCTTTGCGGACTTTCATGTGCGCCTGGCGCTCCCGGCGAGTGCGCGGCGCTGGCTGTGGCCGCAGGCGCTGTTCCTGTTCGACGGCATGCCCAGTTTCAAACCCCTACCCGCCGACCAGGCCTTCCCGATGTTCGAGTGGGGCATGAACTGGTGCGTGTCCGGGCACGCGCACGGCCACCTGATCATCCACGCCGCCGTGCTGGAAAAGCAAGGTCACGCCGTCGTCATGCCGGCGCCGCCCGGCTCGGGCAAGAGCACCCTGTGCGCGGCACTGTCGCAACGCGGCTGGCGCCTGCTGTCCGACGAGCTGGCGCTGGTCAACCTCGCCGACGGCAGCATCGCACCGCTGCCGCGGCCGGTCAGCCTGAAAAACGCCTCCATCAGCATCATGCGCAATTTCGCGCCGGATGCCGTCTTCACGCGCGCCGTCAGCGACACCATGAAAGGCACGGTGGCGCACATGCGTGCGCCGGCCGACAGCGTCGCCCGCGCCGACGAATGCGCGCTGCCGGGCTGGATCATTTTCCCGCGCTACCAGGCCGATGCCGACACCACCCTGGCGCCGCTGTCGCGCGCGCGCGCATTCCTGCGCGTCGCCGACAACGCCTTCAATTACAGCCTGCTGGGGGCGCGTGGCTTTGCCGGCCTGGCGCAACTGGTCGACGCCTCGTCCTGCCACGAGTTCACCTACAGCAAGCTCGACGAAGCCATCGCCTGCTTCGACCGCCTGCAGCCGCCTGCCCGGAGCAGCCAGCCATGACCGCACTGATCCTGCAGGCGCTGCGGCAGCCCGAAACCACGGCAGCGCTGAGCCTGACGCAATGGGATGTGCTGGTGCGCCAGGCGCGCCAGGCCAACCTGCTTGCCACCCTGCAGGCGCTGCTGCACGAGCGCGGCCTGCTCGCACTAGTGCCGGCGCAGCCGAAACGCCACCTGGAGTGGGCACAGGCCCAGGCCGAGCGGCACCTGCTGGCGGTGCGCCACGAAGTCGCCATGATCCGTCAGGCGCTGGCAGGCGTCGATACGCCGACCATTCTGCTCAAGGGCGCGGCCTACGTTTTAGGCGACCTGCCCTGCGCGCGCGGCCGGCTGTTTTCCGACATCGACATCCTGGTGCCGCGCACGCAACTGGACCAGGTCGAAGCGGCACTCATGCTGCACGGCTGGGCCGCGACCCATCACGACGCCTACGATCAACGCTATTACCGCACCTGGATGCACGAACTGCCGCCGATGCGGCACATTCGCCGCATGAGCGTCATCGACGTGCACCACGCGATCGTGCCGCTGACCTCGCCGGTGCATCCCGAGCCGGCGCTGCTGCGCGCCGCCGCGCAGCCGCTGGAAACCGACAGCGGGCTGCAGATCCTGGCGCCGGCGGACATGGTCCTGCACAGCGCCGTGCACCTCTTCCACGACGGCGAACTGGACAATGGCCTGCGCGACCTGGTAGACCTGCATCGCCTGCTGCTGCATTTCGGCAGCCGGCCGACATTCTGGGCCGGGCTGGCCGAGCGGGCCGCCATGCTGGAACTGACACGGCCGCTATTCTATGCCTTGCGATACGCCGCCGCCCTGTTGCATACGCCGATCCCGGCCGAAGTGCGCGAACAGGCCGCGCGCCTGGGCAGCCCCGGCACACCGCTGCTGGCGCTCATGGATGCGCTGTTCCTGCGCGCCCTGCTGCCGCAGCATGCCAGCTGCACAAGGAGCGGCGACGGCATCGCCCGCAAGATGCTCTACCTGCGCGCCAACTGGCTGCGCATGCCGCCGCTGCTGCTGGCACGCCACCTGTTTCACAAGGCCTTCATTTCGCCGAGGCCGGAAGCATGAGCGCAATGGCCCCGAACGCCATGTCCGGGCGCGCGCGCCTGCGGCAACTGCTGATCGTCGCGGCATGCGCGCTGGCGTGCGCCGCCGCACGCGGCGCCGATAATGCCGAAGCTTTCACCGCTGCAACCGGCGCAGGCGGCGAGATTGCAGCGGACACACAAGCGGCGGATGCGATCGCGCAGGCGGCGCGCTACGAACATGCGGAAGGCGTGCCGCGCGACTACGACAGGGCCGCCGCACTGTACTGCACGGCGGCGCGGGCGGGACATGCCGACGCGCTGTTCGCGCTGGGATGGATGTACGCCAACGGCAGAGGCATGGCGCGCGATGACGGCATTGCCGCGCGCCTGATCGAAATGGCATCGGACAAGGGCCATGCCCACGCCAGGGTAATCCTTGGCATGCTGCCGCCGCAACCACAGGCGCAGTTGCCGGCATGCATGCAAGCAGCTGCAGCCGAGGCGGATGCCCTTCTCACCCGCGCGCCCGAGCCCGACTATCCGCGCGGCCAGGTCTACGACCTGGTGCACAAGCTGGCGCCCCGTTACGAACTCGATCCGATGCTGGTGCTGGCCATCATCCGCGTGGAATCCGGTTTCAATGCGCGCGCCGTATCGCCGAAGAACGCCCAGGGCCTGATGCAACTGATACCGGATACCGCGCGGCGCTTCGGCGTCAGGGACAGCTTTGACCCCGAACAAAACATCAAGGGCGGCATGGCCTACCTGCAATGGCTGCTGACTTTTTTCAAAGGCGATGTCACCCTCGTCGCGGCCGCCTACAATGCCGGCGAAGGCGCAGTCCAACAGCATCGCGGCATTCCACCCTATGTGGAAACGCAAAGCTACGTAAAAAAAATCGCGGCGCTGTATCGAAAAACTTCCCATCCTTACCAGGCAAACTTGCACGCGCGCACTGCGTCCTTAGGCAAGTAGGCGAATTTCATTTGCGCTTGCGCAAACGACCTGTCGGCCTGATTTACAACGCCAAAATCTCATTATCGCAAGTCCTTGATTTCCTTGATTGGCACGCTAAGTGCTATTAGTTGTCCAAAATATAATTATATTTTATTAACGTTGATGGATCTCTTCTAAAGGAAATCGCAAAATGAAAACGATCAAAACGCTTGTTGCAGGCCTGTTTTTCGCAGCTTCCGCCTCCGCGCTGGCAACGACGGTCAACCTCGGTGGCCCTGAAGTCAATTTGCAGAGCGTCATCAACCAGTTATATAGTAATGCCGGCTCCAACACTGCCAATGCCCCGGACGTCAATGCCGACCAGGTCAACGAAAATGGCATGTTCAAGATGGAGGCATCCGGCTTCTCCATTTCCACGATGGTGATCGAAGTCGCGGGCTTTGCCGGCACCAATACCTTCGGCATTTACGACCTGGGTAACCCGGGCAACTATATCGAGCTGTTCGCGGGCGCGGCCGACCAGGGCGACTTCGTGGTCCTGAGCGTCAACAACCTGAACCAGTTCTCTGCCGGTTCCATCATCAACCAGCAATTCTCCAGCGCGCAGTTCGGCTATTACCTGGACAACGGCACTACACGCTTCTTTTCGCAAGCCAGCCTCAACGCCAATGGCGACGACCAGATGGTGGCTTACCAGGGTGACGGCGACCTCATCCAGCTGCAGGGCCGCCCCGCCAGCATCTGGGGCGCCTCGAGCTTCATTTTGGCATGGGAAGATCTGGCCATCAGCAGCGGGGCCGACGGGGATTACCAGGACATGGTGCTGTTCGTCGATCTGATCACCACCGCCGTGCCGGAACCGGGGTCGCTGGCCCTGCTGGGCCTGGGGCTTGCCGGCCTGGCCGGTGCCGCGCGCCGCCGTCAGCGCGCCTGAGCGGATATCGCGCAGCCATCCTGAAAACTGCAGCAGCGCCTCACGGCGTTGCTGCATATCGGCCCCGCCAGCAACCGCCGGCGGGGCCGGTTGCCTGGCTTACCTGCCGTGGCAAGGGATCATTGTCTCTCTCTGTTTTTCAGGCAACGCATTCGCTAGAGCGGGAAATCAATTCCATATGGAAACATATGAACGCAATCTGCAGAAATTAACAGAAATTAACGGCTTTCCGCCTCATTATTAGCTATGGTTCTGGGAAATATTGGCAGGATAGTGTAATCTTTTAATCAATTTTCAAATTGGCAATTGCATCTTCGAGCCATCAATGCTGCGCATCTCCAACCATCACGTCTCAAAGATCATCTCGATTCTGTTCCTGGTAGAAGTCCTGATCCTGATCGGTTCGGTCTTCCTGGGCAGCAGCATCCGTTTTCGCGACATGCCGCTAGACTTTACCGGCCAGTCTACCAGCTGCTGATGCCTGCCTGCGCATTTACTGCCACCATGCTGTTCAGCATGAGCGCACTGGGCATGTACCAGCTCAAGTACCGGGAAGGCTTCCGCAATACCCTGCTGCGCCTGATGCCGGCGTTTGCGCTGGGCTTCGCCATCCTGACACTGGTGTTCTATCTGTTGCCGGAGCTGTATTTCGGCCGCGGCATCCTCGGCCTGGTCATCATCATTGCTGGCGGCGGCATCCTGCTGGCACGCGTGCTGATCTTCAAATCATCCGAGGCCGGCCTGCTGGAGTCGCGCATCATGTTCCTCGGCAGCGGCGCACTGGCGCAGGAATGCGGCGAACTGGCCCGCAACAATATCGCGTACCACAACTACCGCATCGTCGGATATATCCCCACGTCCGACGACGAATCCTGCATTCCCGCCGACGCCCTGCTGCCCGCCGACGAATCGCTGGTCGAGATGGCAGGCAAGCACAACGTCGGCGAAATCGTCGTGGCGGTGCAGAACCGGCGCGGCGGCAACCTGCCCATCCGCGAACTGCTCGACTGCAAGCTCAATGGCATCAAGGTGACCGACGCCGCGACGTTCTTCGAACGCGAAGCATGCCAGATCCGCGTGGATTCGCTGCAGCCGAGCTGGCTGGTGTTCGGCACCGGCTTCGACCAGAGCTTTTTGCGCGCCTTCTGCAAGCGCAGTTTCGACGTCGTCGTCAGCATCCTCATTTTCATCGTGTCGATACCGGCAATGCTGGTCACCGCGCTGTGCATCTACCTGGAAGACCGCGGCCCCATCCTGTACAAGCAGGAACGCGTCGGCCTGGACGGCCATCCCTACATGGTCCTGAAATTCCGCAGCATGCGCAACGATGCGGAAAAGGCCGGCAGTCCGCAATGGGCGAAATCGAACGATCCGCGCACAACCCGCATCGGCAGCATCATCCGCAAGCTGCGCATCGACGAACTGCCGCAACTCCTGAACGTGCTGAAAGGCGAAATGAGTTTCGTCGGACCCCGCCCGGAACGGCCATATTTCGTGCAGCAGCTCAACGAGAAAATTCCCTTCTACAACGTCAGGCACAGCATCAAGCCAGGCATCACCGGCATGGCGCAGGTGCGCTATCCGTACGGCGCCTCGGTCGAAGACGCCGTGCACAAGCTGCAGTACGATCTCTACTATGTGAAGAACAACAGCCTGTTCCTCGACATCCTGATCCTGATCGATACGCTGCAAGTGGTATTGCTGGGCAAGGGCGCGCGATAAAACGGTGAAACGGCCGTCATGCTAGCCAACATCGCCACGATCAGCCATATCGGCGCCGCGCTCGCTTTCCTGTTCCTGAGCGTGCTGCTGCTCACCACCTGGCGCAAGCGCGTGCACGGCAAGGCCATCATCGCCGCCTGCATGCTCAGCGTCGCCTGGGCGGCGGCACTCGCATGGCAGGCCAGCCTGGCGCTGCCGGCCTTCCTGCCGGCGCATGTTCTCGAACCGCTCCGCAGCGCAGGCTGGTGCCTGTTCCTGCTGGCGCTGCTCAAGCCGGGCGTCGCCAGCTGGCTGCGCGCCGCCGTCCGCGACAAGCGCTGGCTCGCCGGCGCCGTCCTGCTCGTCGCAACATGCGTGCTGGCGCCGGTGTTGCCGGCCATCCTGCTGGCACTCGCCGCCACGCCGCTGGCCAGACTGGCGCTGGCGATTGCCGGCATGCTGCTGGTGGAGCAACTGTTCCGCCATACGCCGCCGCGCGAACGCTGGGGCATCAAGTTTGCCTGCCTCGGCCTGGGGGCAATGTTCGCCTACGATTTTTACCTCTACAGCGACGCCCTGCTGTTTCGCCAGATCGATGGCGAAATCTGGGCCGCACGCGGCGCCGTCAATGCGCTGGTAGTGCCCCTGCTGGCCATCTCTGCCGCCCGCAATCCGCGCTGGTCGCCGGCGATATCGGTGTCGCGACGCATGCTGTACCACTCGGCCGCGCTGTTCGGCTCCGCCCTCTATCTGCTTGGCATGGCGGTGGCGGGCTATTACCTGCGCTTTTTCGGCGGCAACTGGGGCAACGTCGTGCAGGTGGTGTTTCTGGCAGGCGCCCTGCTGCTGCTGGCGACGGTGCTGATTTCCGGCTCCTGCCGCGCCTGGCTGCGGGTGTTCATCAGCAAGCACTTTTACAGCTATGGCTACGATTACCGCGAAGAGTGGCTGCGCTTTACGCGTACCCTGTCGCGGCAAGACACGGCGCTAGGCGAGCGTGCCATCCAGGCCCTGGCAGACCTGGTGGAAAGCCCCGCCGGCGTGCTGTACCTGGCCCGCGAAAGCGGCAATTTCGAAGCCGCCGCGCGCTGGAACCTGGCGCCCCCCGCCGGCTCGGTATCCGCAGACAGCCTGTTCTGCCGATTCCTCGAAAACAAGGAATGGGTGGTCGACCTCGACGAGGAACGCGGGCGCCGCGACGATGCCGAACAAGCCTCGGTGCCGCCATGGCTGCTGGATTTTTCCCGTGCCTGGCTGGTCGTGCCCTTACTGCTGCAAGGCCGGCTGTCCGGATTCATCGTGCTGGCGCGCTCGCGCAGCCGCATCGCGCTGAACTGGGAAGTGCTGGACTTGCTGAAAGTGGCGGGCAGTCAGGCGGCAAGCTACCTGGCGCAGCAGGACGCGGCCGATGCCCTGACAGTGGCGCGCCAGTTCGAGTCTTTCAACCGCATGTCCACTTTCATGGTGCACGACCTGAAAAACCTGGTCTTTCAGCTGTCGCTGCTGCTGACGAACGCGGAAAAGCACAAGGACAATCCAGCCTTCCAGAAAGACATGCTGGAAACAGTCGACCTGTCGGTGCAAAAAATGAAGCTGCTGCTGCAAAAGCTGGCCCGCGGCATATCAGCCGAAGTGCCGGCGGTTCTGCCGCTGGAATTCCTGCTGCAGCAGGCCGTCGCCGCCAAATCCGGCGGCGAGCCTAAGCCGTCGCTGACAGTCGCTGTCAAGGACCTCGCCGTCTTTGCCAATCGCGACCAGCTGGAACGGGTCATAGGGCACCTGATACAGAATGCCATCGAAGCCACCTCCAGAGATGGTAAAGTAAGCGTCCGGCTGGAACGCCAAAGTGACAGCGCCGTCATCACCGTCGCCGACAGCGGCGCCGGCATGAGCGAGGAATTCGTGCGCGAGAAGCTGTTCAGGCCTTTCGAAACGACCAAGGCCGGCGGCATGGGAATCGGCATGTTCGAAAGCCGCGAATACATCAACGAACTCGGCGGCGCTCTCGAAGTGGAAAGCCGGCCATCGCAGGGCACGACAGTCCGCCTGTCGTTGCCGCTGCACGGCAACCCGGCGCAGGTTGCCGATCTCGCCGCATGAATCGCGCAGTAACTGACGAAGACGCCACCGTGGCAAAGGGAACCAAGTGACCCAACTCAAGAAAAAGCTGCTGATCATCGAAGACGATCCTGGCCTGCAAAAGCAGTTGCGCTGGAGCTTCGACGCCTACGACGTGCTGGTCGCCGGCGACCGCGAGAGCGCGCTGGCCGAAGTGCGCCGCCACGAACCCGCCGTCATCACCATGGACCTGGGCTTGCCGCCGGATCCCGACGGCGCTTCCGAAGGCCTGGCTACGCTGCAACAAATCCTCGCACTGACGCCGGACGCCAAGGTCATCGTCCTGTCCGGCAACCAGGATCGCGCCAATGCAGTCAAGGCGATCGGCCTTGGGGCTTATGACTTCCACCAGAAGCCGTTCGAGCCAGAATTGCTGAGCCTGGTGGTGGAGCGCGCCGGTTTCCTGCACGCGCTGCAACAGGAAAACCGCAAGTTGCTGCAAGGCCAGGGCGATTCGCCGCTCAGTGGCATCATCAGCCGCGATCCCGGCTTGCTGAAGGTCTGCCGCAATATCGAGAAAGTGGCGCCCTCCTCGGCCACCGTGATGCTGCTGGGCGACTCCGGCACGGGCAAGGAAGTGCTGGCACGCGCGCTGCATCAGATGAGCCCGCGCCGCAACAAGCGCTTCATGGCGATCAATTGCGCCGCGATCCCGGAAAACCTGCTGGAAAGCGAACTGTTCGGCTACGAGAAGGGTGCCTTCACCGGCGCCGTCAAACAAACCATCGGCAAGATCGAACTGGCCGACGGCGGCACCTTCTTCCTCGACGAGGTCGGCGACCTGCCTATGGCGTTGCAGGCCAAGCTGCTGCGCTTCCTGCAGGAACGGGTCATCGAGCGCGTCGGCGGCCACAAGGAAATCCCGGTGGACGTGCGCATCGTCTGCGCCACCCACCGGAAACTCAAGGAACTCGCCGCCGACGGAAAATTCCGCGAAGACCTGTACTACCGGCTCAGCGAAATCGTCGTCACGATCCCGCCTCTGCGCGAGCGCATCGGCGATGCCGCGCTGCTGGCGCAGCATTTCAAGAACCGCTTCGCCGATGCCGAAGGCCGCTCGCGCCTGCACTTCAGCGCCGAGGCGCTGGCGCTGATCGAAAGCCATCACTGGCCGGGCAACGTGCGCGAAATGGAAAACTGCATCAAGCGCGCCGTCATCATGGCCGACGGCCCGCAAATCACGGCCGAAGACCTCGGCCTGGCGGATACGCCGGCGGAAGAAGAGCCGCTCAACCTGCGCCAGATCCGTGACGAGGCGGAATACAAGGCGCTGGTCAAGGCATTGGCTCGCGCCGACGGCAATATCGTCAGGGCCGCGGAAATGCTGGGTGTCAGCCGGCCCACCATCTACGACCTGATGACCCGGCACAACGTCAAGCAAGCCTGATACGCGCGCCCATGAGCCATCTCGTGCATGATGCCCTGCTGCGCCAGGCCTGGGAAACGCCTGCCGCACCGGCGCTGCAGGCCGGACGCCTGCGCTGGAACTATGCCGAGACCGGCGCGGCCGTCGAAGCGTTTGCGCGCGGCGTGCTGGCGCTGGGCCTGGGACGTGGCGAACGCATTGCCGTCTACCTGGAAAAGCGCCTGGAAGGGGTTGCCGCCATGTTCGGCGCCAGCGCCGCCGGCGGCGTTTTCGTTCCCGTCAATCCCCTCCTGAAGCCGCAACAGGTGGCGCACATTCTGCGCGACTGCGACGTGCGCATCCTGGTGACGTCGGCGGCGCGGCTGGCGGCGCTGCAGGACGTGCTGGGCGCCTGCCCGGCGCTGCAAACCGTGGTAGTGACGGCAGACGCCGCAGCGCCAAGGCAGGAGCTGCGCGTGCGAACGGTCGGCTGGGACAGCCTGCTGTCCGGCGATGCCGACAGCCGCCTGCCGCACCGTGCCATCGACGCCGATATGGCAGCAATTCTCTACACTTCCGGCAGCACCGGCCAGCCGAAGGGCGTGGTGCTATCGCACCGCAACCTGGTTGCCGGCGCCGACAGCGTCGCTGCCTACCTGAAGATCACTGCCGCCGACCGCATCCTGTCGGTGCTGCCGCATAGCTTCGACTATGGCCTCAACCAGCTGACCGCGGCCTTTGCCAGCGGCGCCTCGGTGGTGCTGATGAATTACCTGGTGCCGCGCGACATACCGGCGGCGGTGGCGGACTATGGCATCACCGGTCTGGCCGCCGTGCCGGCGTTGTGGATGCAGCTGGCACGCTTGCCATGGCCGCAGGCGCAGACGCTGCGCTATATCACCAATTCCGGCGGCGCCATGCCGCAGGCGACCCTGGCGCTGCTGCGGCAAGCCCTGCCGGCGACGCAGGTGTTCCTGATGTACGGCCTCACCGAAGCCTTCCGCTCGACCTATCTGCCGCCGGAAGAACTGGCGCGCCGCCCGCAATCGATCGGCCGCGCCATCCCGAATGCCGAAGTCATGGTGCTGCGCCCGGATGGCAGCGCCTGCACGCCGGGCGAAGCCGGCGAACTGGTGCACCGCGGCGCGCTGGTCGCGCTGGGATACTGGAACGACCCCGAGCGCACAGCCCAGCGTTTCCGTCTCCTGCCCGGCCGGGACGGCCTGTCGCTGCCGGAAATCGCCGTATGGTCGGGCGATACCGTGAAGGCCGACGAGGACGGCTACCTCTATTTCATCGGCCGCGCCGACGACATGATCAAGGTCTCCGGCTATCGCATCAGCCCCACCGAGGTGGAAGAAGTCCTCATCGCCAGCGGCATGGTGGCGGAAGCCGCGGCCTTCGGCGTGCCGCACCCGACGCTGGGCCAGGCAGTGGTGGCGGTGACGCGGCGCGCCGATGCCGACGCCACGCCGGAGATACTGCTGCAGGCTTGCAGGCAATCCCTGCCCGCCTACATGGTGCCGGCCCATGTGGTGCTGGACGAAGAAGACCTGCCGCGCAACCCGAACGGCAAGATAGACCGCAAGACGCTGCAGGCGGCATTCGCCGGCCTGTTCGAAAACGAGAACCCCACATGAGCAGCAACAAACCCGTACATGCCATTCCGCCGCATTTCCCGCAGCGCGACGGCTGCCTGCAACTCGGCGGCATCGCCCTGCCGCGACTGGCGCAGCGCGTCGGCCGCACGCCCTTCTATGCCTACGACCGTGCCCTGCTGACGCAGCGCGTGGCGCAGCTGCGCGCCGCCCTGCCTGCCGGCCTGCGCCTGCACTACTCCCTCAAGGCCAATCCGATGCCGGCGCTGGTGCAGCACATGTCGGGGCTGGTCGACGGCTTCGACGTGGCCTCGGCAAGTGAACTGAAAGTCGCACTGGACGCCGGCATGGCGCCTGAGCACACCAGCCTGGCCGGCCCCGGCAAGACCGCAGCGGAACTGGCGCAAACCATCGCCGCCGGCGCCGTGCTGCACCTTGAATCGGCGCAGGATGCGGAACATGCGCACCGCATCGGCGAGTCGCTGGGCCTGCGGCCCGCCGTCATGTTGCGCATCAATCCTGATTTCGAGCTGAAATCCTCGGGCATGAAAATGGGCGGCGGCGCGCGCCAGTTCGGCGTCGACGCGGAACAGGCGCCGCAACTGCTGCGCCGCATCGCCGCGCTCGACCTCGACTGGCGCGGCCTGCACATCTTCAGCGGCTCGCAGTGCCTGAATGCGCAAGCCATCGTCGACGCGCAGTGCAGCACCTTCGAGCTGGCGCTGCGCCTGGCGGAGCAGGCCGGACGAGCGCCGCGCCTGCTCAACATCGGCGGCGGCTTCGGCATCCCGTACTTCCCCGGCGATACGCCGCTGGACCTGGCCCCGATCAGCGACAACCTGGCAAGCTGGCTGCCGCGCGCCCGGGCCGCGCTGGAAAACGTGGAAGTGGCGCTGGAACTGGGACGTTATCTGGTCGGCGAAGCAGGCATCTATGTCGCCCGCGTGCTCGACCGCAAGGTTTCGCGCGGCCAGGTGTTCCTGGTGACCGACGGCGGCATGCATCACCACCTGGCAGCCTCAGGCAACCTCGGCCAGGTCATCCGCAAGAATTACCCGGTCGTCATCGGCAACCGCATGGAAGAAACGCAGCGTGAAACCGCGTCGGTGGTGGGGCCGCTATGCACGCCGCTGGACACGCTGGCCGAGCGCATGCAGCTGGCGCCGGCCGAGCCCGGCGACCTGGTGGTGGTGTTCCAGTCCGGCGCCTATGGCTGCACTGCCAGCCCGGCGGCTTTCCTCAGCCATCCGCCGGCGCTGGAAGTGCTGGTCTGAACCGATCAGAAATAACTTTCCGGAATAACCAGGATATCGCCCGGTTGTACGGACACGTTCGCGGAGATATCGCCGTCGCGGATCAGGTCGGACAGGCGCACCGACAGTTGCTGCTGCTTGCCATCGGCGGTGCGGATGATGCTGGCACGATTGCCGGCGGCGAATTCCGTGATGCCGCCCACGGCAATCAGCACATCCATCAGCGACATGCCCTCGCGGTAAGCCAGCGCCTGCGGCTTGGCAGCCTGGCCGATAACGCGGATCTGTTCGCTGTACGGTCCCGCGAAGGAGGTGACGATCACGGTCACGACCGGTTGCTGGATGAACTTGGACAGCGATTTTTCGATATCCCGAGCCAGTTGCGTGGGCGTTTTGCCCGTGGCTACCAGGTCCTCGACCAGCGGCGTGGTGATCTTGCCATCGGGCCGCACGGCCACCGCCATGGAAACCTCCGGGTTGCGCCACACCGTGACATTGACGGTATCGCCGGGGCCGATGAGGTAATCGCGCGGCGCCGAAGGCGCGGCGGCAGTCGCTTCGGGAAATTGCGGCCCGCTGGCGCAGCCGCTGACGATAACAATGGCGAGGCCGGCCATCAGGCGGCCCAGCACGCCAGGCAATCCTTGTAAAAACACTTTCACTTGATTTTCCTCGTTTCTATAGGGGTTGATGCGCTCTGCGACTTTAGGGACAAGCATTGACAATACAGCATGATGTTACCATTACCATAAGGTAAATTTATGCTGTTCATGGCGAATCTACAATTTTTTGAAGAAACATCATTGTTTTTGTAAATTCGTAAATTCTCACTAATGTATTTAATTAACAATGCGAAACTTATAATACGCTCCTGCCTCAATTGAATGATAAATTTTGCAAATTTACATGATTGTGCAAGCGCAAAAATGTTATATTCCGCAGTATTGAAATTTTCAATTTAGCAACATGGCAGAGCCCTGCGCTTCGCCAGATGCAGATAATCCGACGTGGCCCGTCGCGGCACGCGTCCTGGCACATCATCCTTATGGAGAATCCGGCAAGATGGAGGAGCTGTTAACGCAGTTGCAGGCACTCATAAAGGGAGTGTCCAAGTACCGATGGTATGCGATGGCAGTGGCCTGGGTAATTGCCCTGGCAGGCGGCATCGTCATCTTCAAGCTGCCCGATACCTACCAGTCATCGGCGCGCGTGTTCGTCGACACTCAAACCGTGCTCAAGCCACTGCTGGCAGGCATGACCACCATACCCAACGTCGAGCAGCAAGTCTCCATCATGAGCCGCACCCTGCTGAGCCGTCCCAACGTGGAAAACGTGATCCGCAAGGTCGATCTCGATCACACGGCGAAAACCGACAAGGACAAGGAAAAGCTGATCGATACGCTGACCTCGAACATCAAGATCACCGGCACCACCCAGAACAACATCTATACGATTTCCTATACGGGCGCGACACCCAGGCAAACGCGGGAAGTGGTGCAATCGCTGCTGACTATCTTTGTCGAGGGCAGCTTCGGCAACAAGAAGAACGACAATGCCAAAGCCATCCAGTTCATCGACGACCAGCTCAAGGCTTACGAAAACAAGCTGGTGACGGCAGAAAACTCGCTCAAGGAATTCAAGCTCAAGCACATGGGATTGCTGCCGCGCCAAGGCAGTGATTACGGCAGCAAGCTGATGGAGCTCAACGAAAGCCTGAACCAGGCCCGCCTGGAGCTGCGCGAAGCCGAGCAGGCCCGGGACGCCATCCAGCGCCAGATCGGCGGCGGCGGCGACGATAGCGGCAAGGACGCCGTCAATCCGGAAATCGACGAGCGCATCCTGTCTCTCTCCAAGAACCTCGACACGCTGCGCCTGCAATACACGGAACAGCATCCGGATATCGTCGCAACCAAGCGCCTGATCACCCAGCTCGAAGCGCGCAAGGTCGAAGAAGCCAAGACCCGTAAAGCCGGCGGCGATCCCGGCGCCAGCTACAGCCCGATGCTGCAGCAGCTGAAGGTTTCGCTGTCGGAGGCGGAAGCACGCGTGGCATCGATGCGCGCGCGCACCGACGAGTATGCGGGCCGCGTTGCGCGCCTGCGCGACATGAGCATGGCAGCGCCGGAAGTCGAAACCCAGCTGGCCCAGCTCAATCGCGACTACCAGGTCAACAAGGAAAATTACGAAAAGCTGCTGGCCAGCCGGGAAGCCGCGAAGATGTCGGAAGAACTGAGCGCCACCACGGAAATGATGACCTTCCGCGTGGTCGATCCGCCCACCCTGCCGCTGGCGCCCACCGGTCCGAACCGCATCATGCTGTTTACCGGCCTGCTGCTGGCGGCGCTGGGCGCAGGCGTAGCGGTGGCTTTCCTGCTTAGCACCATCCGGCCCACCTTCCTGACCCAGCACGACCTGCGCAACGAAACCGGCCTGCCAGTCCTGGGCACCGTTTCCATGATCTGGAACGCGCAGGAAAAGCGGCGTCGCAAACGCAGGATGCACGCATTCGGCCTGTCGGTCGCATCGTTGCTGGTCCTGTATGGCGGCGTCATGACTTTCACGCTGCTCAAGTACTAGACAGCGTTCCCGATGGCGACAGCATATGGATTCAACTGCGGTGCCGCACGCATGCGCGCGGCACCGGTGAACACTGAGGAAACAGCGTGAGCATAATCGAGAAAGCCGTTGGCAAGCAAAATCATGGCGCGGGCGATGCAGCCCGTCCGTCGATCATCGCCAGCGCGGCGGAAGCGGCCCAAAAAGCTGCAGAAGAACGTGCCGCCGCAAGCGCAGCGAGCGCCACGACCAATACGCCGGCGCAACCGACCAGCCCCGTGGAGCCGGCACAGGCAGTACAGGCTGCGGCGCCACAAGCCGCGCCAACCACTGCCCCTGCCGCCGGCAAGGCGCGTGCCGCGCATGAATCGCAGCGCGTCGAAATCAATTTGCAGCGTCTGCAGGGTCTCGGCATGCTGACCCCGGACAGCAGCCGCACGCCGATCTCCCAAGAGTTCCGCCTGATCAAGCGTCCGCTGATCGAAAAGGCATTCGACACGACCGAAGGCGACGTGCAGCGCCATGGCAACTTGATCATGGTCACCAGCGCCCTGCCGGGCGAAGGCAAGACTTTTTGCGCGGCCAACCTGGCCATCAGCATCGCCATGGAAATGGACCATACTGTGCTGCTGGTCGACGCCGATGTGGCGCGCCCCTCGCTTCCCGAATTCCTCGGCTTACGCACCGAAGCCGGCCTGATGGACGTGCTGCTGGACGAAAAGCGCGACCTCGCCGACGTCATGCTGAAAACGAATATCGAATCCCTGAGCTTTCTGCCGGCTGGCAAAAGCCATCGCTACGCCACCGAACTGCTGGCCAGCCAGTCGATGAGCCGCCTGCTGGACGAAATCGCTCGCCGCTATCCGGACCGCATCGTCATTTTCGACTCGCCGCCGGTGCTGCTGACCTCGGAAGCACGCGTGCTGGCCAGCCAGATGGGACAGATCGTGCTGGTCGTGGAAGCGGAAAAAACCACGCAGCATGCGCTCAAGACCGTCCTGCGCCAGCTCGATGCGCCGGCCAAGATCAACCTGCTGTACAACAAATCCAGGGAATCCGGCAGCGAAGAGTATTATGGACGCTACTACAACTAGATCCGCAATGCGCCCACGCCGGCTGCCTGTGCGCACGGCGACGGCAGTTTCGGCGCTTGCTTCGCTGCTGCTGGCGGCGCCCGGCGCCGGCGCTGCCGACTGGACATTCACGCCTACGCTGACGGTCGGCGAAACCTATACGGACAACGCCGGCCTGAATGTGCGCGGTGCCGAAAGAAGCGAATTCATCACGCAGCTCAGGCCCGGCCTGCTGGTCGCGGGCGAAGGCCGGCGCCTCAAGGTCAAGGCGCAATATGAATTGCAGGGCCGCGCCTACGCCAGGCTCGGCGATTTCGACAGCAGCCATCTTTTCGATGCCAGCGCAGATGCCGAACTGGTCGACCAACTTTTTTTTTTCAACGGCCGCGCCTCGGTGCGCGACCAGGCAATTTCACCGTTTAATGCAGTGCAAGACAGCATTGCCAATCCGTCAGCCAACCGCACCAGCGTCCGCACTTACAGCCTGAGCCCCTACCTGCAGCACCGTTTCGGCAGCAGCGCAACGGCTGAGTTGCGCTACACGCACGATGCCGTCAGCAGCGACGCTTCCGGCCTGCTCGACAGCAGCAGCAACGGCGTGCGTCTCAACGTCGACAGCGGCCCGGCATTCCAGACAATCGGCTGGAACTGGCAGTACAACCGCACGCATACCGACTACGACAATGCCAATTCGATGCGCATGGAAAGCACTTCCGGCACCCTGCGCTACCGACTGACGCCGCGCTTCGTGCTGACCTCGACCGTCGGTTACGAAAAAAACAACTACCTGTCGCAAGGTGACGCCCCGCAGGGCAGCTTCTGGAACATCGGTGCGGCCTGGGCGCCGACTTCCCGGACCTCGCTCGAGGCGACTGCCGGCAACCGCTATTATGGCGACTCATATTCGCTGATTGCCAAGCACCGCACCCGCCGCACTGCCTGGAGCCTGGGCTACAGCGACCAGGTCAGCACCACGCAATCGCGCTTCCTGGTGCCGGCCACCACCGACACCGCTGCCTTCCTCGACCAGCTGTGGCAGTCCAGCATTCCGGACGCCGTCGACCGTCAACAGGTGATCGATGCCTTCATCCGCACTTCCGGCCTGCCGGCGGCGCTCGACTCGTCGATCAACACCCTGACCAACCGGGTGTTTCTCGAAAAGCGCTGGCATGCCTCGGTTGCCCTCAACGGCGCGCGCAACACCCTGCTGCTGAGTCTGTATGACACCGCCCGCACGGCCCAGACTTCCAGTGCCATCGATTCGGCGCTGCTGGGTACCGCCCTACTCGGGCAGGCGGACGACACGCGCCAGACCGGCGTCAACGCGCTGTGGAGCTGGCGTCCGACGTCGCGCACCAACGCCAGCGTTTCCGCCGGCCGCGCGCGCGCGCGCTCGTTCACGACCAGCGAGACCAGCGACAGCCGCACCTTCCGCACCGCCTTGACCCGGCAGTTCCAGCCGCGCGTAAAGGGCACGCTCGAGTACCGCCATCTCCGCCAGAATTTCGAACAGTCCGTGCGCGACGTGCGTGAAAACGCCGTGACGGCGACGGTATCCATGACTTTCTGACGATACGGGACGAACCATGTACGAGTCATACTACGGTCTGGCCGCCAAGCCTTTCCAGCTCAAGCCGGACCCGCATTTCTTCTACGGCAGCAAGGGCCACAAGCGCGCCATGGCCTACCTCGATTACGGCCTGTCGCAAGGTGAAGGCTTCATCGTCATCACCGGCGAAATCGGGGCAGGCAAAACCACGCTGATGCGCAACCTGTTTGGCAAGCTGCCCGCAGACAAAATCCAGGCTGCCCAGATCGTCACCACCCACGTCGATTCCGACGATATCCTGCGCATGGTGGCGGCGGCATTCGGCCTGCCCTTCGAGGATGCCAGCAAGACTGCCTTGCTGATGCGCCTGGAAGCATTTTTCCGGCAATGCCATGTCCAGGGCAAACGCGCCTTGCTGGTGGTCGACGAAGCGCAAAACCTGACGCACCGCGCCGTCGAGGAATTGCGCATGCTGTCGAATTTTCAGACCGACGAAGCGTCGCTGCTGCAGACCTTCCTGCTGGGTCAGCCGGAATTCCGGCAAATCCTGCTCAGCGGCGACATGCAGCAACTGGTGCAGCGGGTGATCGCCACCTATCATCTCGGCCCGCTGGATGCGCCCGAAACGCGTGCCTATATCGAGCACCGCCTGCAAACCGTCGGCTGGCGCGGCGATCCTGCCATCGACGACGCCGCCTATGCCGCCATCCATGCCAGCAGCGGCGGCATTCCGCGCCGGATCAACACGCTGTGCGACCGCCTGTTCCTGATGGGTTACCTGGAAGAGCTGCATGCGTTCGGCGGCGCCGAAATAGCCTCCGTCATCGCCGATATCCAGCAGGAATTCGAATTGCCGGAGCAGACGCCAGCACCCGCCGCTACGCCGGCAGTTCAGGCCGTGCAGGCGGAACGGCGGGCACAGGCGCCTGCGCCAGCGCAGCCATCCACCGAAGCACCGGCACCGGCACAGGCAGTGCCCGTGCTGGAAAACATGAACGAGCGCCTGTCGAAAATGGAGCGCTCGGTCGTATCGATCCTGGATGCGGTCAAGAAACTCCTTTCCGGGCCGCGCGCGCGCAAGCTCCCGGAGGAAGAAACCTGACGGCGGCCGCAACGGCATAAACCCAGGAGAATCAGCATGGCTTCACCGATACGCAATGCAATGACCGTCGATGTCGAAGACTACTTCCAGGTCTCGGCATTCGCCCCGCATATTTCGCGCGACAGCTGGAACACCCTGCCTTGCCGCGTCGAGGGCAACATCGACCGCATCCTCGCGCTGTTTGAACAGCGCAAGGTCAAGGCGACCTTTTTCACGCTGGGCTGGATCGCCGAACGCTATCCGGCCATGATCCGGCGCATCATCGCCGGCGGCCACGAGCTTGCCAGCCACGGCTACGGCCACCTGCGCGCCTCCGAACAGAGCGAGGCCGAGTTCCGCGAAGACGTCCGCAGCAGCAAGGCCATCCTCGAGGATATCGGCGGCCAGCCCGTGCTGGGTTACCGTGCGCCGAGCTTTTCCATCGGCAGCGCCAACCTCTGGGCGCTGGATGTGCTGCTGGAGTCAGGGTACCGCTACAGCTCCAGCATCTATCCGATCCGCCATGACCACTACGGCATGCCCGATGCGCCGCGTTTTTCTTTCTATCCCAACGGGCCGGGCAAGCTGCTGGAAGTGCCAGTCACCACGGTGCGCATGTTCGAGCGGAATTTCCCTGCCGGCGGCGGCGGTTATTTCCGTTTTTTCCCCTATGCCCTGTCGCGCTGGCTTCTGCACAAGGTGAACCGCGACGATGGCAAGCCCGGAATTTTCTATTTTCACCCCTGGGAGCTCGACCCGCAGCAGCCGCGCCAGGAAGGCGTCGGCCTGAAGACCCGTTTCCGCCATTACGTCAACCTGCACCGCACGGAAGCCCGCCTGCAGTCGCTCACGCGCGACTTCCGCTGGGACCGCATGGACAAGCTGTTTCTCGATCAGGCCTAAAACAGCCGTCACCGGCACGCCGGAGCCCATCCATCCAGATTGCGCCTGCGCTCCTGAACAGCCTGCTCAGGACCGGGCCCAGTCGCGGTACCAGGCGCCGAAGCGTGCCAGGCCGTGTTCCAGCGGCGTGGACGGCGTAAAGCCGACGTGCTGCCGCAAAGCTGCCGTATCCGCGCAGGTGAGCGGCACGTCGCCGGGCTGCATCGGCTGAAAATCGATCTTCGCCTTTACGCCAAGCACCTTTTCCAGCGCTTCGATGAAGTCCAGCACGCGCACCGGCTGATGGTTGCCAATATTGAAGACGGCATGCGGCGGCGCACCGTCTTCCGGCCTCACCGGCTTGAACAGCAGGCGCACGACGCCCTCGACGATATCGTCGATATAAGTGAAGTCCCGGCGTAGCTCGCCGCCGGCAAACACCGGAATCGCTTCGTCTCCCAGCATTTTTTGCGTAAAGCTGAAATACGCCATGTCCGGCCTGCCCCAAGGCCCGTACACGGTAAAGAAGCGCAGGCCGGTCGCCGGGAAGCGGTACAGCTGGCTGTAGGCATGCGCCATCAACTCGTTGGATTTCTTGGTCGCCGCATACAGCGACGCCGGCGCGTCGGTGCGGTCGACTTCGCGGAAGGGCGCCCTGGCGTCGGCGCCATACACGCTGCTGCTGCTGGCATACAGCAGATGCTCGATACGATGCCGGCGGCAGGCTTCCAGCACATTGCCGAACGCGACCAGGTTCGACTGTATGTACGCAGCCGGATTCTGCAGTGAGTAGCGCACCCCGGCCTGCGCCGCCAGGTGCACCACCCGCCGCGGCCGGCATTGCTCGAACAGTCTCCCCACTTGCGCGGCATCTGCCAGTTCCACGCGCAGGCAGGGCAGTTCGCGCGGCGCCAGCAATGCCGCCACGCGCTGTTCCTTGAACCGGGGGGCATAGTAATCGTTGAAATTGTCGCAGCCGATCACCCTGTGCCCCATATCGGCCAGGCGGGCAGCGACCCAGGCGCCGATGAATCCTGCAGCGCCGGTCACCAGGATGGCGCCGCCGTCATCCCTCATCGTTCCCTCCAGGGATTGCGGCGACCGATGCCGTAATAGCGCAGGCCGGCGGCGCGGACAATTGCCGGATCATATTGGTTGCGACCGTCGAAAATCGCCCTGCTGCGCAGCCTGGACGCCAGCAGGCTGAAATCGGGGGCGCGGAATTCCTTCCATTCCGTCGCCAGCACCAGGGCATGCGCGTCATCCAGCGCCTCCTGCGATGATGCCACCAGCACGAAGCGCCCGGATTCCAGGATTTTCTCGCCGCCAGCCGAAAGTATGCGTCGCGCTTCCACGCACGCTACCGGATCATAGGCGCGCACGCGGCACCCTGCCGCCAGCAGCTGCCGAATCAGCACCAGGCTGGGCGCTTCGCGCATGTCATCGGTGTTCGGCTTGAAGGACAGTCCCCAAAGGGCGATGATCTTGCCAGGCAGCATTTCCTGTCCGCCGAAGTGGCGCGCAATCTTTTCAAACAACACGCCCTTCTGCGCCTCGTTGACGGTTTCGATGGCGCGCAGGAGGTGCGAGCTGCGGCCATGGTCCATCGAGGTCTTCAGCAGGGCCTTGATATCTTTCGGGAAGCACGAGCCGCCAAAGCCCATGCCGGCATAGAGGAAATCCGGCCCGATTCGCGGGTCGGCGCCGATACCCAGCCGCACCGCCTCGATGTCCGCATCCAGCGCCTCGGCCAGGTTCGCCAGCTCGTTCATGAAGCTGATGCGGGTGGCGAGCATGGCATTGGCTGCATACTTCGTCAGTTCCGCGCTGCGCACGTCCATTTCGATCATCTTGTCATGATTGCGGCTGAATGGTGCATACAACTGCCGCATCACACTGCTTGCATGCGCATCGTCGCTGCCGATGACGATGCGGTCGGGGCGCATGAAATCCTCGATCGCTGCCCCTTCCTTCAGAAATTCCGGATTGCTGACAACGGCAAAGTCGACAGGCGCCGGGCCGCGCCCGACTTCTTCGCGGATGGCCTGGCGCACGGCGTCAGCGGTGCCTACCGGCACCGTCGATTTATTGACCACCACAACCGGCCGCGTCAGGCGCCGGCCGATGCAGCGCGCAGCCGACAGGATATGCGTCAGGTCGGCGCTGCCGTCTTCGTCGGGCGGCGTGCCCACAGCCAGGAAAATCACTTCGGCATGCTCGACCGCCTCATCGTAACTGGTCGTGAAAGCAAGCCTTCCGGCAGCCTGATTGCGCGCTACCAGCGCATCCAGTCCGGGTTCGTGAATGGGGACTTGCCCCTCCCTGAGCATGGCGACCTTGTCGGCATCCACGTCCAGGCACAGGACATTGTTGCCGAAATCGGCGAAGCACGCGCCGGACACCAAGCCGACGTACCCCGTCCCGATAATGGTGATTTTCATGATTGCCCTGTTCCCCGAAAGTCCCGCAGGGAATTTCCACAAGGAAACACCCTGAATCAGAAATGCTCCAAGAGCGCCTATCAACGTACCGATGGCAAGGAAGTGCAACGCCGCAAGCGGTATTTTGAAGACGCTCTAAAGCTTGCCGTAATCAGGAAAACAGTGTGCTTGAATTTTATTACTGGGCGATTTCAATCAAGATCGATTTTATTGACTGTAGTTAATGATTTTTAAAAAGAGTTAATTTGCGAAACAAGCTTGCCGATAATTTATTGAAAAGAATATACTTAACAAATTATTAGTAGCAAATATTTAATATTTTAGCACGGCAATTGTGCTGATGCTCCTCTCATCCTTTCCAAAGAAGGCAGTTCATGAGCATGTCCACCCCCCCCGCCACGGCAGCACACAGTCTCGTCTGCGTGGTCGGCGCGCGCCCGAATTTCATGAAAATCGCGCCGATCATGGTCGCGCTCGCAGAAATCAGCCCGGCCATCAAGGTCACCCTGGTGCATACCGGCCAGCATTACGACGTGACGATGAACCATCAGTATTTCGACGCGCTGGGCATTCCTGCGCCGGACATCAACCTGGAAGTCGGGTCGGGAACGCATGCCACGCAGACTGCCGACGTCATGCGCGGCTTTGAAGCCGCGCTGGGCGACACGCCTCCTTCCGCCGTGCTGGTGGTGGGCGATGTCAATTCGACGCTGGCCTGCGCCCTGGTGGCTGCAAAGAAGCAGATCCCGGTGATCCACGTGGAAGCCGGCCTGCGCAGCTTCGACCGTGCCATGCCGGAGGAAATCAACCGCGTGCTGACCGACCAGATTTCCGACCTGCTGTTCACCACCGAGCGCAGCGCGCATCAGAACCTGCAGCGCGAAGGCATCGATGAAGCGCGCATCCAGTTCGTCGGCAATGTCATGATCGATACCTTGCGCCGCAACCTGCCGCAGGCGGTGCCGGTGCAAAAGATCGTGCAGGACGCCGGCAGAGCCGATTTTCTTGCCGATGCGCCCGGCTATGCCGTGCTGACGCTGCACCGCGCCGGCAACGTCGACGATCCCCAAGTATTGCGCGCGCTGCTGGAAACCGTGCGCGAGGTGACGGCCACCCTGCCGGTGATTTTCGCGGTGCATCCGCGCACCCGTGCCATGATCGACAAATTCGAACTGAACGGCTTGCTGGACACGCGCGCGATATTGCAGCTGCCGCCGATGGGTTACCTGGAAATGCTGGGGCTGATGAAGGATGCCCGCGTCGTCCTGACCGATTCCGGCGGCATCCAGGAAGAGACGACCGCGCTGGGCGTGCCCTGCATTACGCTGCGGGAAAGCACCGAACGGCCGATCACGGCCGATGAAGGCACCAATACCATCGTCGGCCAGGATCCCGCCAAAATCATGGCGGCCTTCAATGAAGTCATGCAAAGCGGCGGCAAGGCTGGCCGGATACCGCAGTTCTGGGACGGCCATGCCGCCGAACGCATTGCCCGGGCAATCCAGCAATGGCTGGATGCGGGCGCAGCCACTGCGGGCCGCGCAAAGAACGACGACCGATGACACCGTCGTCCAGCAATGCAATGCCCGATGCGCAAAACCTCGGCATGACCGCGATCGCAACCGATGTTGCCGCGCGGCCGGCTGCGTCCGCGGTGGAAGCGCCCGTCACGATAGGCCTGCTGCAGCCTGCCGACAGCGCCCGCTGGGACGAATTCGTACTGGCCTGCCCGCAGGCGACTTTCTTTCACCGCGCCGGCTGGCAAAGCGTGATCGAAGGCGCGTTCGGCCACAAGACCTGGTTTTACTATGCCGAAAGCGGCGGACGCATCGTCGGTGTGCTGCCGCTGGCGCAGATCAAAAGCCGGCTGTTCGGCCATTCGCTGGCCTCGCTGCCTTTCTGCGTGTATGGCGGCATCGCCACCGAATCGGAAGCCGCGCGGCGCGCGCTGGATGCGGCCGCGCAAAAGCTGGCGGCGCAGCTGCAGGTGGGGCACCTCGAATACCGCAATCTGCAGGCACAGCACAGCGACTGGCATACGAAGGATTTGTACGTCACCTTTCGCAAGGAAATCCTGCCGGACGAAGAGCAGAACATGCAAGCCATCCCGCGCAAGCAACGCGCAATGGTACGCAAGGGCATCAAGTTCGGCCTGCAAAGCGAGATCGACGACAATACCGACAGGTTCTTTGCCGCCTATTCGGCCAGCGTGCATCGGCTGGGCACGCCGGTTTTTTCCAGAAAATTCTTCCGGCTGCTGAAAGAAACGTTTGCAGAGGATTGCGAACTGCTGACCATCACGCACGAGGACCGAACCGTCTGCAGCGTGATGAGTTTCTATTTTCGCGACGAAGTACTGCCCTACTATGGCGGCGGCACCGCTGCCGCGCGCGAACTCGCCGGCAATGACTTCATGTACTGGGAACTCATGCGGCGCGCCTGCGCCCGCGGTTACCGGATTTTCGATTTCGGCCGCAGCAAGATCGGCACGGGATCCTTCGATTTCAAGAAGAACTGGGGCTTCGAGCCACAGGCGTTGCACTACGAATACCAGCTGCATCGCTCCAGGGAAGTGCCGGACACCAATCCGCTGAATCCGAAGTACCAGCTGTTCATCAAGATGTGGCAACGCCTGCCGCTGGCCGTGGCAAATGCCATCGGCCCGCACATTGTCAAGAACCTGGGGTGACGTGGTGGAAGATCTGCTTTTTCTCGTGCACCGCATGCCCTATCCGCCCAACAAGGGCGACAAGATCCGCTCCTGGCATTTGCTGCGGCACCTGGCCGAGCGCTACCGCGTGCACCTGGGCACCTTCATCGACGACCCAGACGACTGGCAGCACGTCGACTTCGTCCAAAAGCAGTGCGCCAGCAGTCATTTCGCCCGCCTGGATCCGCGCACGGCGCGCCTGCGCAGCCTGGGGGCGCTGCTCGGCGGCAGGCCCCTCACGCTCGATTATTACCGCAATGCCGGCCTGGCCGGCTGGGTCGGGCAGGTCATGCAGCAGCATCCGGTGCGGCACGTCCTGGTATTTTCGTCCGCCATGGCCCAGTATGCGCCCGCCCTGGCGCAGGGCGCCCGCGTGATCGATTTCGTCGATATCGACTCGGACAAGTGGCGCCAGTATGCCGACAAGAAGCCCTGGCCGATGAGCTTGCTGTACCGGCGCGAAGGGCGTGCGCTGCTTGCCTACGAACGTAAAATCGCTGCCGGCTTCGACGCCTCGCTGTTCGTCTCGCCGGCGGAAGCCGAATTGTTCCGCCAGCTGGCGCCGGAAAGCGCGGACCGCATCGGGCACTTCAACAACGGCGTCGACACGGATTATTTCTCGCCGCAACGGGAGTACCCGAACCCCTACCCTGGCGATGAATTGCCCATCGTGTTTACCGGCGCCATGGATTACTGGCCGAATGTCGATGCGGTGCAATGGTTTGCGCGCGAAGTCCTGCCGGCCATCCTCGCGCAGCGCCCGGCTGCGCGCTTCTATATCGTCGGCACCCGGCCCAGCGCCCAGGTGCAGTTGCTGGCAAAGCTGCCGGGCGTATGTGTCACCGGCGCGGTGCCGGACGTGCGCCCTTACCTGGCCCATGCCAGGGTATCGGTGGCGCCGCTGCGGATCGCGCGCGGCATCCAGAACAAGGTGCTGGAAGCCATGTCGATGGCCATGCCGGTGGTGGTCTCGCCGCAGGCCCTGGAAGGCATCGCTGCCACTCCCGGCAGCGAAGTCGTGCTGGCGGAGGACCCCGCCAGGTATGCCGAGGCAATCACTGCGCTGCTGCGCGAGCCGGCCACCGCCCTTGGCCAGGCGGCAAGAGAAAAGGTGCAATCCTGTTACGGCTGGAGCGCCAATCTGGCAGGTGTCGACCGCCTGCTGGCCTCGCCGCCGCAGACGCTGGCGCTTGCTACCAGCGGCGCCCCCGCCGTTTCGCCCGAAGAGGTGCATTCATGAGCGCTCGTCCCACCGCGACATGGTCCTGGCTGCGCGGCCTGGCAATCGCCGCCGCGCTGCTGGCGCCTTTCCTCATTTATTTCGGTACCGCACGCTCGATCGTCTCGATCTGGAACAGTTCCGACACTTTTGCGCACGGCTATATCATTTTACCGATCAGTCTCTGGCTGATCTGGAGCCGGCGCCGCAGCTTTGCGCATCTGCAGCCGAAGCCATTCTGGCCAGGCCTGCTGCTGCTGCTGGCATGCGGCTTCGGCTGGCTGCTGGCGGAACTGGGTGACGTCTCGGTCGTCCGCCAATATGCCTTCGTGGCGATGGTTCCGCTGTCGGTGCTGGCGGTGCTGGGCTGGCGCATCGCATGGAAAATGGCCTTTCCCCTGACGTTCCTGATGCTCGCGGTGCCCTTCGGTGAAATCTTCATCGATCCGCTGATTCACTTTACCGCCGATTTCACGGTGGCAGCCGTGGTCGCCACCGGTATCCCGGTGCTGCGCGAGGGCACCAATTTCTCCCTCCCTACGGGGAACTGGTCGGTGGTGGAAGCATGCAGCGGCGTGCGCTACCTGATTTCCTCCTTCACGCTCGGCTGCCTGTACGCGTATCTGACCTATCGTTCGCGCACGCGCCAGCTGGTATTCATCCTGCTGTCGATCGTCGTGCCAATCATCGCGAACGGCTTGCGTGCTTACATGATCGTCATGATTGGCCATTTGAGCGGCATGGAGCTGGCCACCGGCGTCGATCACCTGGTGTACGGCTGGGTATTCTTCGGCATCATCATGTTCCTGATGTTCTGGATCGGCAGCTACTGGCGCGAAGACCAGGCGCCTTCGCCGGCGCAAGCGCGCCAGGACAGCAGTGCAGAAACTGCGTCTCTCGCAGGCGGCAGGCACGCATCGGCAGGGCAACTGATTGCCGCGGCCGGCGCCGCCATTGTCTGTGTCGGCATATGGCCGCTGTATGCAAAGCACATCGAACGTGCCGGTTTCAACCCAGCGCCGGTTGCCCTGGCCGAGTTCCAGCCGCTCTGGCCGGAAGACAAGCCCTTCACCTCTTGGAAACCGCACTTTTACCCGGCAAACGCGGAGCTCCACCGGTTCTACCGGCAAGACGAAAAATCGGCAGGCCTGGCCGTGCTTTATTATCGTAATCAGAAGCCTGATTCGACCCTCATCAGTTCGACCAACCAGCTGATCGGCTCCAAGGATAAGCAGTGGCGCAGGACCGGCGCTTCGCTGCGCAGTGAAACTATCGGCGACATGCAATTGAGCGTGCGCGAAACGCTGATCGACGGCGCCTCTGGTCCGTTCGTGGTATGGCACTGGTACTGGATCGATAACCAGTTCCTCACCAACGACTACCTGGGCAAACTGCTGCAGGCAAAGGAGAAATTCCTGCTCAATGGCGATGACGGTGCCGCCGTGATGGTGTTTGCGCCCTATGGCGATCGTCCCGAGGAAGCGCGCGCCGTATTGCGCGACTTCCTGAACGCGAACCTGGGCGCCTTCGAAGCCCGGCTGCTGCACATCCGGAACGACGGGAAAGGCGTGCGATGAACCGGCCGCCCCTGGTCGTCCACCTGATCTACCGGCTGGATTTCGGCGGCCTGGAAACGCTGGTCGTGGAATGCATCAACCGCATGCCCGCCGACAAGTACCGGCACGCCGTGGTATGTCTGACCGATTACACTGATTTCGCCAAAAAAATCCAGCGCGCCGACGTCACGCTCCATGCCCTGCACAAACCTGCTGGCCTGGGCCTGCAAACCCACCGCAAGCTCTGGCGCCTGTTGCGCAGCCTGCGTCCGGCCATCCTGCACACCTATAATCTGGGCACGATCGAATATGCATTCACCGCCGCCATGGCCGGCGTGCCGGTGCGCGTGCATGCGGAACACGGCCGCGAAGCCAGCGACCCTGATGGCAAAAACCGCAAGCACAATCTCTTGCGACGCCTTCTCATCCCCCTGATCGACCGCTTCGTACCGGTCTCCGCAGACCTGTCGCAATGGCTGAAGCAGGCGATCGGCGTGCCGGATGCCAAGAACACGCTCATCCATAACGGCGTCGACACGAACCGCTTTGCGCCCGCCGCCGATCGCACTGCCATCGCGCACGCGGTCGGATGGCCTGCCGACAGTTTCGTGATCGGCACCGTGGGCCGCATCCAGGACGTCAAGAACCATGCCGGCCTGGTCGATGCATTCATCCGCCTGCAGCAGCTGCATCCGGATAAAAAGGACTGGCTGCGTCTGGCCATCGTCGGCGATGGCCCGCTGCTGCCGGCGCTGCGGCAGAAAGTGCAGGACGCCGGCCTCGGCGACGCCGTATGGCTGCCCGGCGCGCGCACCGACGTCGCCGGCATCATGCAGACATTCTCGGTTTTCGCCATGTCCTCGATTGCCGAAGGCACGCCGGTCACGGTGCTGGAAGCCATGGCCAGCGCCCTGCCCGTGGTCGCTACCAGCGTCGGCGGCATCCCGGAAGTCGTCGCCGACGGCCAAACCGGCTTGCTGGCCCCTGCGGGCGATTGCGAAGCATTCGTCAACGCGCTGGCAACTTACCTGCTGCAGCCCGACCTGGCGGCGCGCCACGGCCAGGCCGGCCGCATCCGGATCGAACAGAACAACAGCATTGCGGCCATGGTGCTGTCGTACACCCGCCTATACGACAGCCTGCTCAAGGCCAAGACGAAAATGACAGGATCAATGACATCATGTGTGGAATAGTCGGCATCTTCGACATGCGCCAGCAGCGCGACATCGACCGGCTGCTGCTGAACCGCATGAACGAAACCCAGCATCATCGCGGGCCAAACGAAGGCGGCCTGCATACGGAACCAGGCGTCGGCCTGGGCCATCGCCGCCTGTCGATCATCGACCTGTCTTCCGGCCAGCAGCCGCTGTTCAATGAAGACGGCTCGGTGGTGGTGGTGTTCAATGGCGAGATCTACAATTTCCAGGAATTGATGGCCGAGCTGCAGGGACTGGGCCATGTCTTCCGTACCCACTCCGATACCGAAGTCATCGTGCATGCGTGGGAACAGTGGGGAGAAGCCTGCGTCACCCGCTTCCGTGGCATGTTTGCTTTCGGCCTGTGGGACCGTAACCAGAAAACCCTGTTCCTCGCCCGCGACCGGCTGGGCATCAAGCCGCTTTACTATGGCCTGCTGTCAAACGGCATGCTGGCCTTCGGCTCGGAGCTCAAGTCCCTGCTGGTCTGCCCGGGATCATCGCGCGACCTCGATCCCTGCGCCGTCGAAGATTATTTCGCCTATGGCTACGTGCCTGAGCCGCGCACCATATTCAGGAATACCTTCAAGCTGCCGCCGGGCCACACCCTCACCATCCAGGCCGGTACTGCATTGCCCGCCCCGCAGCAATACTGGGACTTGCCTTTCACCGCGCAGGCACCGCAGTCCGAAGCTGAGGTACAGGACGAACTGGGTGCGCGCCTGCGCGAAGCCGTGCAATCGCACCTGGTCGCCGAAGTGCCGCTGGGCGCCTTCCTGTCGGGCGGTGTCGATTCCAGCGCCATCGTCGCCACCATGGCCGGGCTGACCAGCGAACCGGTCAACACCTGCTCGATCGCCTTCAACGATGCCCGCTTCGACGAGTCGGCGTTCGCCGCCAAGGTGGCCGCGCAGTACCAGACGCGCCACCATACCGAGACCGTCGACACGAATGACTACGGCCTGATCGACACGCTGGCAGGCATGTATGACGAACCGTATGCGGACAGTTCCGCGATTCCGACCTACCGGGTATGCGAGCTGGCAAAGAAACGCGTGACGGTGGTGCTGTCGGGCGACGGCGGCGACGAGAATTTTGCCGGCTACCGGCGCTACCGCTATGCCATGGCGGAACACCGGATCCGCACGCTGCTGCCGAGCGGCCTGCGCCGGCCGCTGTTCGGCACGCTGGGAAAAATCTATCCGAAAGCCGACTGGGCGCCGCGCATGTTCCGCGCCAAGACCACCTTCGAAGCCTTGGCGCGCGACCTGGTGGACGGCTACTTCCATGGCGTCTCGATCATGCCGGACCGCGTGCGCGACCAGCTCTTCAGCGCGCGCTTCCGCCAGGACCTGCAGGGTTACCGCGCCATCGAAGTCATGCGCGCACACGCGAAGCAATCGCCGACGGACGATCCATTGTCGCTGATCCAGTACCTGGACCTGAAAACCTACCTGCCGGGCGACATCCTGACCAAGGTCGATCGCGCCAGCATGGCGCATGCGCTGGAAGTGCGCGTGCCGCTGCTGGACCACCAGTTCGTCGAATGGATATCGGGTTTGCCGCCCGCGCTCAAGCTGCGCGGCGGCGAAGGCAAGTACATCTTCAAGAAGTCTTTGGAAGCGGCGCTGCCGCACGATATCCTGTACCGCGACAAGATGGGTTTTTCGATCCCGCTGGCCAGCTGGTTCCGCGGCCCCTTGCGCGAGCGCGTACGCGACGCCGTGCTGGGACCGACGCTGGCGGCGACCGGCATCTTCGACATGGCCTTCCTGAAGCAGATGGTGGAACGGCACCAGTCCGGGCAAAGCGATTTCAGCGCCCCGCTCTGGTCGCTGCTGATGTTCGAAGCCTTCCTGCGCAATACCCTGGAAGGCACGGTAATGAATGATAATATTGCGGCATGACAATTTCGCAACAAACATAAAGCCTGGCGATGCGGATCCTGCACATACTCGACCATTCCATTCCACTGCATAGTGGCTACACCTTTCGCACCCTGTCGATCCTGACCGAGCAGCGCGCGCTGGGATGGGAGACCTTTCAGCTGACCAGTTCCAAGCAAGGCGCCTGCGATAAGCCGGAAGAATCCGTCGACGGCTGGCATTTCTACCGTACCACCCCGAATGCCTCGGCCCTGGCGAAAATGCCCGTGCTGAACCAGGTGGCGGTCATTAACAGCCTCGCGCGGCGCTTGCTGGAAGTGGCAAAAATCGTCAAGCCCGATGTTTTGCATGCGCACTCGCCGGCACTGAACGCGATTGCCGCCTTGCGCGTGGGCCGCACGCTTGGCATCCCGGTCGTGTATGAAATACGCGCCTTCTGGGAAGACGCCGCCGTCGACCACGGCACCAGCCGCGAGTGGGGCCTGCGCTACCGCCTGACGCGCGCCCTGGAAACGCACGCTATCCGGCATGCGAACGCGGTCACCACCATTTGCGAAGGCTTGCGCAGCGATATCGTGCAACGCGGCATTGCAGCCGACAAGGTGACGGTGATCCCGAACGCGGTCAACATCGCCAATTTCAATACAGGCGAATCTCCGGACCTGGCGCTGGCGCAACAACTGGGCCTGGAAGGCAAGCAGGTACTCGGCTTCATCGGCTCTTTCTACGCCTATGAAGGTCTGAATATCCTGCTGCAGGCATTGCCTGCGATCCTTGCGCAGAAACCTGATGTGCGCGTCCTCCTGGTGGGCGGCGGCCCCCAGGAGCAGGCGCTCAGGGAGCAGGCAGCCCGGCTGCAGATCGCCGACAAGGTCATTTTCACCGGCCGGGTGCCGCACGACCAGGTGCAGCGCTATTACAACCTCGTCGACGTGCTGGTCTACCCGCGCCTGAAAATGCGGCTTACCGATCTCGTCACCCCGCTCAAACCGCTCGAAGCGATGGCCCAAGGCAGATTGCTGGCGGCATCCAATGTCGGCGGTCATGGCGAGCTGATCGAAGACGGCAAGACCGGTGTGCTGTTCGAAGCAGACAATCCGCAAGCCCTGGCTGGCAAGGTGCTCGGCCTGCTCAATGCCTCGGATCGATGGAGTACGCTGCGCCAGGCCGCACGCAGCTTTGTCGAAACGGAACGTAACTGGAAAAAGAGCGTGGCGCGCTACGAGCATATCTACAGCCGGCTCAGCAGCAAGGAAGCCTGCCTGTGAAAGCCACGGGACTGCGTATTGCGCTGGTGGGGCCGTTACCCCCGCCTTCCGGCGGCATGGCGAACCAGACGCTGCAGCTTGCCACCTTGCTGCGCGCGGAAGGCGCCACCGTGGAGCTTGTCCAGGTCAACCGCGCCTACCGGCCTGCGCTGATCGGCAAGTTCAAGGGGATCAGGGCGCTGTTCCGGCTGCTGCCCTACCTGAAGCAATTGTGGCAAGCGGCAGGCCGGGTCGACCTGTACCATGTCATGGCCAATTCCGGCTGGTCCTGGCATCTGTTTGCCGCTCCCGCCATCTGGATCGCGCGCATGCGCGGCAAGCCCGTACTTGTCAATTATCGGGGCGGCGAAGCCGACAGTTTTTTCGAGAAATCGCTCTTCTGGGTGCGCCCCAGCCTGGTCCGGGCTACCGGCATCATCGTGCCCTCGGGTTTTCTTGAAGCGGTATTCGCAAAACGCGGCTTTGCGACGCGCATCGTGCCGAACATTATCGACCTGAGCCGCTTTTCCCCGGACAGCGCCAACACCGCGCAAGCGCCGGCAACCAGCCCGCGCATCCTGGTCGCGCGCAACCTGGAGCCGATCTACGACAATGCCACCGCCCTGCGCGCCTTTGCCATCGTCAGGAAGGCGCTGCCGGCGGCACAGCTTACCGTTGCCGGGTCCGGACCGCAACGACAGATGCTGGAGAATCTCGCCGCCGAACTGACCATCGCGGATGCCGTGACATTTACCGGCCGCGTCGACAATACCGGCATGGCTGCGCTGTATCGGTGCGCTGACGTGATGCTGAATCCCAGCTTGGCCGACAACATGCCGATCTCCGTGCTTGAGGCGCTTGCCAGCGGGGTGCCGGTCGTGAGCACCGATGTCGGCGGCGTCCCCTACCTGGTAAAGCACAACGAAACCGCGCTGCTGGTGCCGCCGCAAAATCCCGAGGCAATGGCCGCCGCCATGCTTGCCTTGCTTGGTGATCAATCCAAAGCCGGCAGACTCAGGGCGACCGGCATCGAGTCCGTAAAAAAATACACCTGGCCAAATGTGCGCGACCGCCTGTTGCAGGCTTATCGCCAGGCCCTGGCACCGCAAGACCAACCGATACTGGAAAAGCAGTGACGATCACCACGCAAACAGGAACCACGTTTCGCACCGCGCTGATTGCCCGGATGCTGTTTCCGCTGCAGGAGCGCGCCAAGGGCCACAGCACCGTTGCCGTGCACAAGCAGATGGAAGAGTCGCAATGGTGGCCGGCAGAACAGCTCAGGAACTTGCAGCTTGTCCGGCTGCGAGACTTGCTGCTGCATGCGCAAGCGCATGTGCCTTACTACCGCAAGCTCTTTGAAGAAACCGGGTTCCGTGTCGAGGACCTCCAGTCGCTGGCCGACCTGTCGCGACTGCCCCTGCTCGACAAGCCACTTATCCGTGCCAACACCGAAGCACTGAAGTCCGAGCAAGCGCAAGACCTGGCACGCTTCAATACCGGCGGATCGAGCGGCGAGCCCTTGATTTTTTACATCGGCAAGGAACGCGTCAGCCATGACGTCGCGGCGAAGTGGCGCGCAACACGCTGGTGGAATGTCGACATCGGCGATCCCGAAATCGTCGTCTGGGGTTCGCCGATCGAACTGGGCGCGCAGGACGGCGTGCGCGCCATGCGCGACAGACTGTTCCGCACCCGGCTGCTGCCGGCATTCGAAATGTCGGAATCCAGGCTCGACATTTTTTTGCAACAGATCCGCGCGGCGCGCCCGAAGATGCTGTTCGGTTATCCATCGGCGCTTTCGCATTTCGCCCGGCATGCGAAGTCCAAAGGCATGCGCATGGATGACCTGGGCATACGCGTTGCCTTCGTCACGTCGGAACGCCTGTACGATGAGCAGCGCCAGCAAATCCAGAAGACCTTCGGCTGCGCCGTGGCCAACGGCTATGGCGGCCGGGATGCCGGCTTCATCGCCCATGAGTGTCCGGCAGGCGGCATGCACATCACCGCGGAAGACATCATCGTCGAGATCATCGACGCGCAGGGCAAGGTGCTGCCCGCCGGCGAATCAGGAGAAATCGTCGTGACGCACCTGGCCACAAAGGATTTTCCTTTCATCCGCTATCGCACGGGCGACATCGGCGTGCTCGGCCAGGAGCCGTGCAGCTGCGGTCGCGGGCTGCCGCTCCTGAAAGAAATCCAGGGCCGCAGCACGGACTTCCTGGTGGCACAGGATGGCACCGTGATGCACGGCCTGGCGCTCATATACATCCTGCGCGACCTGCCGGAAATACGCGCCTTCAAGATCATCCAGGAAAGCCTGGAGCTGACCCGCATCCAGGTGGTGGCCGAGCGCGGCCTGACGCCGGCCCTTACAGAAAAAATCCAGGCCGGTTTCAGGGCGCGTCTTGGGCAAGGCGTCGACATCGTTGTGGAAGCCGTGGATGAGATTCCCCCGGAAAAATCCGGCAAGTTTCGTTATGTGATCAGCCGGGTGGATCAGCGCAACCAGGCCGGCAACGCTGCGCCCTGAGCAAGGATCCGAGCAAGACGCCATGAATCCACCCTACAGAATCGGACGCTTCCAGGCACGTGCCATTCGCGCAATGGGCGAATGGCTGGCGCCCTGGCGTCTTGACGCCAGGGGGATATGCATCCTGACCTACCATCGCATTCTCGAATCGCATGACCCCTTGCTGGACTCGGAACCGGATATCCAAACCTTCCGTTGGCAAATGCAGGTGCTTGCCGAATGCTTTCATGTCATGCCACTGCACGAGGCCATTGCCGCCCTGGCGGAAAACCGGGTACCGCCGCGCGCGGTATGCGTCACATTCGACGACGGCTACCGCACCATCCACGAACTGGCGCTCCCCGTACTCAAGGAATTCAAGCTTCCGGCCACCGTGTTCGTCACCACGGGCCACATGGAAAGCGGCAGCATGTGGAACGACAAGATTATCGACGCGCTCAGGACTTTCCCCGGAAATGAATTGAACTTGCAAGAGTTCGGCCTCGGCATGTTTGCCCTGGGCGCCGCGAGCAACCGGAAAGAAACGATAGGCAAGCTCATCGAAGCGTCAAAATATTTACAGCCGACCGCCAGATTCGAACTGGTGGAAAAACTTGCGCGCCTGTCGGATGCGACCGAAGGCACGCACCTGATGCTGACGCGGGACATGGTGCGCAATCTCGCCCGGGAAGGCATCGAAATCGGCGGCCACACCGTCAGCCACCCCATTCTTACCTGCCTGGACGATGCACAGGCACGGCATGAAATAAGCACGTGCAAAAATCAGCTGGAAGAAATTACAGAAAAGCCGGTGCGATTTTTTGCCTACCCGAACGGGAAATTTGGCATGGATTTCGATGAGCGCCACGTAGCAATGGCAAAAGAGGCAGGCTACCTGGGCGCCTTCACCACTGCATTCGGTGCCGCCACGCACAAGCATGACCGGTACCAGCTACCTCGAAGCCGGCCCTGGGACAAGACACCATTTTTATTCGCGCTGCGCCTGCTGCGCTGGCTAAGCCGCCCGGCTGCGTGAAAATGACAGAAAAAATGCACAAGAATCGCGCGTTAATGATCGCCTTTCACTTTCCGCCCCAGGCGGCAAGCAGTGGCATTCAACGTACCCTTAGCTTTTCCAGGCACCTGGGCGCCCATGACTGGGAACCCATGGTCCTGTCCGCCAACGGGATCGCATACGAGCAGAAAAACGATTCCCAGTTGCGGGATTTGCCGTCCGGCCTGCTCGTCAAGCGCGCATTTGCCATCGACTCGAAACGTCACCTTGGCATCAAGGGGCGTTATCCGGAATTCATTGCACTGCCCGACCGCTGGATTTCATGGTGGCTCCCCGGTGTGCTCGGCGGGCTTTCGTTGGTACGGCAGCACAAGCCCGCAGTCATCTGGTCCACCTTCCCCCTGGCGACCGCCCACCTGATCGGCCTGACGCTCAAACGACTGACGCGCCTGCCCTGGGTGGCGGATTTCCGCGACCCGATGTTGCAGGAGAATTTCCCCACCAGCAGCCTGCAGCGCAAGGCCTACCAATGGATCGAGCACCAGGCCATCCACAAGTGCGACATTGCCGTTTTTACGACGTATAGTGCGCTGGATTCCTACAAGCGGCGCTTCCCGGAAAATTTGCACGAAAAATTCACGGTGATTGAAAACGGGTATGACGACGACCAGTTCAATATCATCGTTAACAATGCTCCTCGCGAGACGGCTGCCATCAATCGCCGCGTTACGCTTTTGCATAGCGGCGTGCTCTATACCGCCGGGCGCGACCCGTCGGCATTTTTTGAAGCAATCGCGACATTAAAGGCAAGTGGTGAGGCATCCGCAACCTCGCTGCGCGTCATCTTGCGCGCTCCTGGCGAGATCCCCTACTTCACCGCTCTGGTCAACAAGCACGGCATCGAAGATATTGTCGAGGTGGCGCCTCCCATCCCCTATCGGGAAGCATTAAACGAGATGCTTGCCGTCGACGGTTTGCTGGTATTCCAGGGCACGCCTTTCAATACGCAGATCCCGGCAAAAATATACGAGTATTTTCGTGCAAGGAAGCCGATATTCGGCCTGGTCGATCCGGCAGGGGAAACGGCAAGAGTATTAAATGCAGCAGGTTTTCACAACCTGGCGCCCATGACATCCGCCCCGGAAATCGCGGTGGAACTGAAAAACCTGATTGATAAGATGGGAGATGGCAGTGCATATATTGCGACTGACGAAATAATCGCCAGCGCATCCAGGAAGAACCGGGCCAATGAACTGGCGCGGTTATTCAAGCGCGTCTCAACGCCATAAAAATACATTGTGTAAATTTTGCAGTTATTGAAAGCCAAGCCAGATGAGTACTGAACTACGCTCCAAAACGATCAGGGCAATAGGCCACCTTGGTCTTGGCGGCGCTTTTGGAAAAATCATTTCGCTTGCGACCACGCTCGTTCTTGCGCGTCTGCTCAGCCCCGCCGACTATGGCTTGATGGCAATTGCCATGGTCGTCGTCGGATTCATCAGTTTTTTTAATGAAGTCGGCATCGGCTCTGCCATCGTGCAAAAGGCGAAGTTGACGACTTCGGAAGTCAACGGCTGCTTCGTCATTGCCCTGGCGGCCAGCACCTTGCTGGCTGCGGCCACAATGCTGGCTAGCGGCCTGATCGCCGATTTTTTCGGCAATGCCCAATTGCAGCCAATGCTTGCCGTCCTGGCCAGCACGTTCATTCTCGGCGCACTGGGAACAGTTCCGCTTGCGTTCCTGCGCAAGGAAATGCATTTCAAGGCGATCGCCGGCATCACCATCATTGCCATCATCGTGCAGAGTGCCGTCTGCCTGGCATGCGCAGCAGCGGGCCTGGCGTGCATGGTCGCTGGTCTGGGGTTTTCTCGCCTATAGCGCAGTGCAATCGATCGGCGCATTCCTGCTTTCATCGTGGCGGCCCAAGGGGACGCTACGGCATACGTGAAGCTCTGTCGCTGGTCACGTACGGCTTGCATGTTACCAATTCGCGGGTTTTCTGGTATCTCTACACCAATGCAGACAAATTAATTGTTGGCAAGCTATTGGGAGAAAGGTCGGTCGGCATTTATGACATGGCCTTTTCATTGGCGACATTGCCCAGCAGTCAAGTTACATCGCTTGTCACCAATGTTGCCTCTCCGCTTTTCGCCAAGCTTCAAAGCGACTTCCAGCGGCTCAACAACGTCGTTCTGAAACTGACACGCGGCATTGCCTATGTCACCTATCCGGCCCTCATTGGCATGCTGCTCACCTCACGAGAACTGATTGCCGTAATCCTGGGCGACAAATGGATGGATATCCTGGTGCCTTTTGCGGCACTGTGCCTGATGGGGTTGATCAAGTCAGTCGACCCGCTGCTTTCCCAAGTGCTGATCGGCACAGGACATGCGAAAAAACTTTCCGCCTACACGGCCATGTGCGGCATCGTCATGTCACTGGCTGTCGTGGTTGGAGCGCTGCTCGACGGCCTGCGTGGCGTCTCGATCGTCTGGGTCGTGGTCTATCCTCTGCTTTCAGCAAAACTGCTTCATGACGTATGCCGCATAACCGGCATGAAAATGGCAGATTACTATGCCAACCTTTTTCCGGTGCTACTAGGGGCCATCGCCATGGGCGCAGTGGTTTTCATCGTCAGAGAAATTGCCCTGTACTGCACCATTCCGGTAGCCACAGTCCTTCTGCTTGAAATCGCGCTCGGGGTACTCGCTTATCTCGCATGGATCATCTATCTGGACAAGAATGGCATTAATGAGATTCGAGAGGTATTGCTGGGCATCGGCATTTCGGAAAAACGCCTCGACCGATGGCCTTTCAATCGCAAAGCGTCTTTTTATTGATTAACAATGAAATCGAAAAGCAAACCGGATATACCCGCCGTGATCATCGGTGGCGGCCTGAATGCCCTGGGTATAGTGCGCAGCCTTGGCGGCGCCGGCATTCCCTTGATGGTCGCGGATACTGATCTGAAATCTCCGGCGATGCGCTCGCGCCATGGAAGAAAACTAATATTGCCACGCCTGGAAGGCAACGAACTCATTGAAAGTCTTCTGGCTTTGGCCAAGGATTTCGCGACGCCGGCAATTTTATTCCTGACAGAGGAAAAAACCGTCAAGACCGTTTCAGAGCAACGCAACAGGCTGACCGAAAAATTTGCAATTCGCCTGCCGCAACACGAACGGTTGATGCAATTGATGCATAAACAGGAATTCTATGACCTGGCCAAGGCTTACGATGCGCCAGTTCCGCAGATGGTGCGCCTCAAGGGAGTCGAAGATTTGCCGCTACTCGAGGGATTGCGCTTTCCGTGCGTCTTCAAGCCCGGTGAAAAAAACTACGCCTATGGCGCGCGATTCAAGAAAGCTTACAAGGTGCACTCCGCCACCGAGGTCCACGACCTGTACCGAAAAATTCATCCGGTTCTTGCAGATATGGTTGTGCAGGAATGGATCGATGGCGATGACGGCGAGGTCTATTTTTGCATGCAATACGTCGGCGAGAATGGCAAGGCCATCAGCTCATTCTCCGGCAGGAAAATCCGCTCATGGCCTGTCAATATTGGCGGCACGGCCAGCTGCACTGCCGCCTGGGAAGAAGCACAAGAACTTCATGACCTGACCATTGAGTTCTTCAATCAAGTCGGATTCACGGGAATGGGCAGCATGGAATACAAACGTGACGCCCGGGATGGTCGCTTCTACATGGTTGAACCCACCGTTGCGAGAACCGATTTTCAGGAGGAAGTTGCCACCATCAATGGCGTCAATATGCCGCTTGCCGCCTACCTCCATGAAACCGGCTCATCGCCCGTAGCGCCCGTAAAAATTTCGCCACCGCGGGTCTGGCGGGAGCCGCTCTCGGATCGCTGGGCAGCCCAGGAAAGCGGAAACCTCGCCGAACAACGCTCGAAGGATTATCCGGTTTGGGACGCCTACAGGCGCTGGGATGACCCGCTTCCCTGGATAGACTTCATGATCGGACGTGTGGCTTCTCGATTCGCAAGCAGAAAATGAGCACCTATCATTTATCCTACGCTGACTGGTCAGGCAAGGAGTATGCGGCCGCACTGCGTTGCTTATTGAGCGGCAAAGTATCGGCCGGGGATCACATCGGCCGGCTGGTCCATCGCCTGGAAAAACACTATACGCCGAGTACCATATATCCGGTGAATTATGGCCGCAATGCCATCCATATCGCACTGCAGGCATTCCATCGAAAAAAACCAGAAGGCACGGAAATCATCGTTCCCGCATACATATGTCCGAGCGTTACCGATGCAATTACCCACGCCGGATTCACGCCGGTCTTCGCAGACATTTCCGATGACTTGAATCTTGATCCGTACGCGATGGCAGCGGCGATTACAAGTCGTACGCTCGCTGTAATTGCACCCCACATGTATGGTTGCCCTGCCCGCATCGAATGGATCGAAAAATTGTGCCGTGATGCCGGCGTATTTCTGATCGACGATGCTGCGCAGGTCATGGGCGTATCTCAGGGCGGGCGCCCGTTAGGCACATTTGGCGACATGGGAATCGTCAGCTTTGCCCAATCGAAGGCAGTCGTCACCGGCATACGCGGTTCCGGAGGCGTCCTCCTGGTAAACAATTCCGATTTTGATGCCGACGCCAGATCCGTATGGCTCGGTTTGCCGCCGCCTTCCCGCCGCCTGGGTGCATTTCTTGATTTTTTATGGAATTACATCTGGTCTGCGCATACGGGGACCACGGGCTATTACCTCTCGCGAATCAGAAAATCGTTCGGCAGGCGCTCACAAAACGGCGCAACGATGTCCCGGATAAGCAATCTCGAGGCGGCAATCGCCCTTGAGCAAATCGATCGCCTTTCTCAAATGCAGCAAAACCGCTTGCAAGTCATCGATGCCTATCATGCCGCGCTCAAGTCGTGCGAAAAAATAGCGTTCCCCCAGTACGCTGCTGGCAGGTATCTTGCGCGCATCATGCTGCTGCTACCGGAAGATTGCGACGCTTCCTTGCTGGTGGCCCCGCTTAAAAAAGCCGGCGTCAATACCAGGCTTGGCTATGCGCCTGCAAATCTTTCCACATCTGCCAGTGGCCTTGCCCAAAGCATGTCGCCGCGCCTGATTGGCGTGCCATGCGGCACCAATATTAGTAAGGCAGAAGCGAGTGAAATTTGCAGCATACTGATTTCAACCTTAAATTCCGTTCTCTCCAAATAAGTCGACACAATGAAACATATTGCACAGCTCGTCAAAGACATGGCCGGCACAACGGTCAAGCCAGTTCAATCACTGGAAATCCATCTAAAGGGCGCCGCAGACTGGATATTGCAGGCACAACAGGGAACGCCTGACGATGGCGTAGCGCACAGCTACGACATCCGCGCAAAAAAATGGCTGGCTTCATATCCTGAAACTACGGGATATATCATCCCGACCTTGTTCGATTACGCCCACCACTATAACGCACCACAATATGCCGAGGCCGCCATAAAAATGACGGACTGGGAATGCGCCATCCAGCTTCCGGATGGCGGCGTACGTGCGGGCACAATCGACGCCGAACCGGTTGCGCCGACAATTTTCAATACCGGACAAGCACTCTTCGGCTGGGCCAGGGCATATGTTGAAACGGGTAACGAACGTTACAAGAATTCTCTCATTCGCGCCTCTGACTGGCTGGTGGAAGCACAGGATGAGGATGGTGCGTGGCGGCGCTTTTCGTCACCGTTCACCACCTCCAAACTTAACAGCTACAACACGCGCTCCGCATTTGGCCTCATACGTGCATTCAAGGCGCTGGGGAATGAACGCTATCTGAACTCTGCAATTGCCAATGTCGAGTGGACGCTGGGGCGCGCCCTGCCGAATGGCTGGCTTCCCGACAATTGCCTGACCGCGAATGCCGATCTGACGGCATTGACGCACACCATTGCTTACTCTATCCGCGGCATTCTCGAAGTCGGCGTGGCTTCGAACAAACCGAACTATATCGAACACGCTCTGAAAATGGCAAAGATGGTCGCCACGCGCCAGCGACCTGATGGTGCACTTCCCGCCTACTACGATCCGGAATGGAAGACGGCCGTAACGTGGAGCTGCGTAACGGGCAATTCACAAATGGCGATCAACTGGCTGCGACTGGCGCAGCTGACTGGCGAACAATCTCTGATCGATCATGCCAAGCGGGCAAACCGCTTCAATATGAGTATTCAGGACCTTTCCACGCCGGATCTCAGGGTGCGTGGCGGGATCAAAGGTTCGCATCCTGTCAATGGCGGATACATGACGTATCGCTACCCGAACTGGGCGGCCAAGTTTTTTATGGATGGGTTGATGCTGGAACAGCTCATTGAAAAGGTCGACAACATCGGGTGATATTTCTCATGAGGCTTTTAGCTAAGTTGCACAGAGGCATTGAGAAAATAGTGACGACGCAACAATCAAATTAAGGTTTTTATGAAGAGTACCCCGCCCCTGGAGCCACACTTTTCCTTATATTTGGATCTCGTTCGCTTCAGTGCCGCATGCTTGGTAGTGATTTCCCATTATCTTGGTCACGGCATAGTTAGCATTAAAGCCGCATCGTTTCTTCCTGATCTGGGGCGGGAAGCAGTAATAACATTCTTTGTTCTATCCGGATTTGTAATTGCCTATTCAACAGAGCAAAAACAACCCTCAGCGAAAGACTACCTGATCGCCAGGTGCACTCGAATTTACTCCGCAGCACTCCCTATATTGTTGCTGGCATTTTTTTCCGTATTCTTAGCGACATGTTTGTTCGACTCAACAATCGCAAACTACTACCAATTAGATAAAGCCTATCTATACATACCGTTTCACCTATTGTTTCTCGGGGAAACGTGGAATTTCTCTGAAACCCCGCCTTGGTTGGGACAGTACTGGTCTTTGGGATACGAAGTATGGTATTACGCAATTTTCGCAGCTGTCTATTTTCTCAGAGGTTATAAACGGGTATTTTTGGCGGGAGGAATCCTGCTATTTGTGGGCCACAAGTTATGGCTTCTTTTACCGGTTTGGCTCTCAGGCGTTTATCTGTACCATCTACAAAAAAATATCAGAAATATTCCCTTTAAGCTTGCCCGAGTCGGCTGGTTTGGAACCTTAATGCTGCTAGCAGCATATAAGTTTCTGGGCATGGAGACATTTCTTCGAGCTTTCGGCAATGAAATCTGGCCATTCCCATCTCTTCGATTGGGCAGTGCTGACAGATATATAGCCGACTACCTAATATGTTTATTGATCTGCCTGAATTTCATCTTGGCAAAGTACGCAAATTTCTCGTTTCTGAACTTCGGTGCGAATTGGATTAAAAGATTCGCTTCTTATACGTTCACTTTATACCTAGTTCACATTATGGTAATGGAAGGCTGGCTTATCCTTCACGGACATGATTCATCAAAATTTTACGATACTGCCGCGCTCACAATTTTGATTGGCATTGTTACGTACATCGCAGGAATGTTAACGGAAAAACGAAAATGGTGGTTTCAGAGAATGTTCGAATTTCTTTTCAAGAGCACAGCCAGAACGCAAGTTGAAGAAATCAGGTCTTTGCCAGGACGATAGCGGGATTTCGAGATACCTTATCATCCGCCCAAATGCGATTTAGGAAATTTCTTAGAGGATTCTCAATTAAATAAAAAGAAGTGATTCCAGCAAGCATCGCCAAAGAACATGCCAGCCAGGCTGGGACTTTCCCGAGATGCATGTAAAGATAAAATGGCTGCTGCCAAACATATATCGAAAAAGACCATAGTCCCAGTTGTCGCAATGGCAGAAATGATAAAAAAGATTGAATTAATTTTGGCGCACTATGCAGCAGGTTAACAAGTAACGCAAAAATCCCAACTCCCATAATCATTTTTATCGGATTAGGAACCGACCACCAGTGCATCATCAATGCAAAAACAAACAGGAATGGATAAACGATAAGAGGCAGTACAGGCGCTTTTTTTTGCCTGAGCAAGAGCAAGAAAAATCCTGAAGCAAAAATGCCAAACGCCGAAACTTCGGAATGCAACCATTTCAGATAGGCGAGATCCGTTCCGTCATATCTAAACCAATACAAGATACCTATCAAGAAAAATAATAATGCGAAGACACCGATTGACCATGCGTCCGCCATCCATTTTCGGCGTACGGCTATTGCAATTACCGATAAAAGTATATAGCTATGCTCTTCGACGGATAAGGACCAAAAATGTCCAAAAGGCATTGTGGATTTTCCGGGCACTCCCGGAATGTAATTATTAACCAGCAAGGCCGCGGCACCTAGTTCAGTCCAATCGATTGCCAATCCAGTGAGCAGTCGCAATAAAGTTATGAGTACCAAAAAAAAGAAGAGAACGGGAAAAATCCGAGAGATTCTACGTTTGTAAAATAAAACGATCGGCACATTTTTTATGAAAAGTAGGCGCGCCATGAGCGCGCCAGATAACACAAAAAACAAGTTCACACCAACATGTCCCAAATTAATACCAGGAATGGGAAAGAAATGCCCTATTAAAAGGAACGCTATCGCGAGACCACGCCAGCCATCAAGATAGTCAAAGCGCTTTTCATCCATTTGAAATCCGTAATGTTGAATTTTTTGATTCAAAAATACTGGCGATAGTGCGCACCCCTAACATCAGCTTACATTTGCAGATTTAATTACCTGTTCGACTTGGCATAACATACGGCGATTTTTGTTGCCCACCCATCAAATGTTGATAATCACGAGGAAAAACAAACCTCCTGATCCTGTAATTCTTCATCATAATTTCCGCAACGAGCGTGCTCAACAATGCAGTTACCGACATTGACAAAATAAATTTTGAAAGATCTGATGTTTCGGCGGGAGCCAACATTACCAATTTATAAACAAGTAATGCGGAAAATGCATGAAGCAAATAGATTTGTAGACTGTACTCTCCACATTTTTCAACAAATTTCCCTAAATCAAATCTTGATGCCTGAAATACCATAATCGCTCCAAATATTGCCTCTAAATCATTTACTAATAACCCGGATAAATTAGTGTAATCAAGAACAGATAAAAACCCTGTTTCTTGACTTAATCCAAGAGAAATCTGCCAATACTTAACGATTGAAAAAACACATATTGAAATCATGAACGCTGTTTCTTTTTTTAAAAGCAAAAAAACATTTCGATGAAAACAAACAACGACGTAGCACAGGGGAATAATATAAAGCGCTGTAAGCAATCCAAAGGGTAAAAATGGCTGCAGTTTACTTCCTATACTTCCAATGAAAATATGAACACCCAGTAAAAGTATAAAAGCTATCCGCTTAAGAAAAACCGAACCTAGATCGAGCAAGCTTTTAACAAACAATAGGGCAAACAAGCAAGGCAAAAACCACAAAAGCCCCATGCCTGTAGATTTTTTCAAGATAAGTGCATCAGCACTATACAAAGCCCATGGTAAATATATGATGTCTGTGAATGACCTTTCGGAAGCGGTCACCAAAATCACAAGACCCATCAAACACGCCAGAAGGAGAAAGGGATAATAAAGTCGGAAAAAAATTTTACCCAGATGAATTCTCGAAAATTTCACATCCTCCCTCAGGAAGGGCAGAGCCATGAACCCGATTACATGAAAAGAAAAACCATCAAAAAATTTCGGATAAATTTCGCGCGAAAATTCATTGTGATCCATGATCACGAGAAGAATTAGAAGACCCTTTAAAATATTTAGATTCATCTCATTTTTGATCAGCCAGGTAAGCAGGGAGAATCTTAGTTTTCAAAACAAGAACGATCCCGAAGATCGCGAAAATCACATCAAAGTACGCGAAATTTAAGGCGGCTCCGCCAACAGAAAATGAAAATATACTTAACTGAAGCATTGTCCCCAAGTTGGAAATCCATGGCAACGCACCTGCCTTTCTAGCTAGCTTTGCCACATTGCCAGCCGTCTTGAACGCAAGAAATAGTAAGGCAAGATAAATTAACAAACCAACAAACCCGTGCTCACCTAAAATTTGGAAATAAATACTATGTGCTGCGCGCGCAGAATGAGGATCGGGAAGAGCATCGCCCGTATAAAAAAATGGAAATGCAAAAAAATCTTGTGAGAGTTGTGACCATACCGGAAAAAATTCCAGTGATTTAAATCCACCTCCAAAGAAAGGATGATTTACGGCCATGATGAAACTAAGTTTCCATGCCACGACACGTCCCATGAAAGATGCATCTTGATCCGCATTTTCAATTGTGTCCATCCGGGCGATCCATTCTTCCGATACTAGGCCGGACAGAATACTCACCATGCCGACGATCAGGAATGTCAGCAAAATCTTTCTCTGACTTTTATAAAAGAAATATCCGCCAAGCGCGAGCAAGGCTATAAAGCCGCCTCGTGATTGAGTTCCAATTACAGAGGCTGTTAACATGATTAAAAGCCCAATTAAGCCACCTTTGATGAAAACCGATTTTTTTCCATACTCCACAAGAAGATAGGAGCAAATCGGTATCATCATGACAAATGCGAGCGCAAGCTCGTTACGGTCACCCAACACATGTCCAGAGAAGCCGGCGATCCTGTGCCCTCCACCGCTCACAATGAATTTTGCGCCCTCCAAGGCTGCATAAAATCCAATTGACAGGACCAGACACCCCAAGAAAAAATCGATATGCAGCTTTTTGTTCATGACAAGCAGAACAAAAATAAAGAGAAGCACTACTTTGAAAAATCTTACCCAGATATCCCACGCAACTTCTGGCACCCCTAAAGTCAACGTAGTCGATATTGTCGTCCACCCAAAAAATATCAGCACCAGCACGCCAACATTACCAAGCTGCAGTTGCTGCTTGTTTTTTGAAATCATGTACCCCAGTATCGTTACAATACTGAACAACAAGTTGTATCGAATACCTGACGCGGCACTGTAAACCCATGCATTTGGGAAAAACATGGCGGTCCAGATCCACAGGCCCAGCGCAATGAATGGCCGCTGTGCAGCGACATAAAGCAAAATCGGCAGCAGTGCCAATAACATGAGATCGCGCATATGAACCTTTATTCTTTTTGTTTATTGGCTTCTTCATTACGGTCACGCTTCAATGCAAAAAAACAAAGAAACACGACTGCCAGTAAATTTAACGCCCACAAGATGCTTTCCACTTGCATTTCCCCTGATACGTACTAACCGCGACTTTCGGATGCCAATGGCAACAGTTTAAACCGATTGCCAAAAAGTTAAAAGATGGGCAAGTTTTTGAAGGGAATTATAGGGTCAAATTATTGTAGAGATAGATCTAAAAGATGAAAACGAAAGGCAAAAAAAACCCCACGCTAGATGCGTGGGGTTTTGATGCCTTGACGATACAGGCATTGCATCAATCAGGCGCTGCCACAAACAACTGCAAGCTGTTTAATTTCTTGGCACGATAGCCCACTGGGGCTCGGTGGAATAATCCGGCTTCACCGGACGCGCCATGAAGATGTTCCAGGCATTCTGCGCATTCGGAATGCCCGACCTGGCGGCCACTGCCAGGGCCGGCTGCATGTTGGACGGATACCCCGAAGGCGATGTCGCATAGCCTGTCATTTCCCCCATCGCCCATGCATTGCGCGTCGCCTTGTCATCCCGGTCCTTTTGCGTGCGCCAGCTCGCCTGCGCCTGGCTGCCGCATGCCTGGTCCAGATACCTGGCACCGGTGCTGTTGACCAGCGGCGTGCCATCGTCGGCGCGCATGGTCGACTGATAGGCCTGGCTGAATGTCGTATAGAACGGCGAACTGCTGGTCGGACGGACCGCCAGGGCATACACGCTGCCATCGATCCAGCAATAGCCAGGCGCCGTCATGCGTCCCACCGGGAACTTCGCCTTCCATGCCAGCAGCGGCTGGGCCTTGGTAAAGCCCAGCTCGGTCAGATGACCCACACTCCAGGTAAAGAAGTCATCCTGCCACGGCGACATGCCCGTCTTGAGACCGGCCGGCGTCGTGTAGGCAATGGCCTGGAATGAATTGGTACCATCAAGGAATCCCAGCTGGTTCGGATTGCCTTCGGTGAAGGTCGTGTTGTACCAATCCAGATTGTTATTCGAGCCGCTCAGTGAAATACTGCTTCATCGGATGGCCGTCCGGCGTAATGTAGGCAGTCTGCCCCAGCGTGCGCATCGACCACGCCTGTCCGCGTATCTCATCCCACTTCACCAGCCCCTTCTCGAATCCGCGGTAATGCGGATTGGCACGCAGCATGTTCCAGTTCGCCCAGAAATGCAGCTCTTCCAGATAGTAATGGTCGCCCGTGACGACATAGGGCACGTACGCCAGCGAAGGCTGGTGGGCGCTGTCCGGGTTATACCTCAAGTGCAGGATCTGTGACCGTCGGATCGTTTTTGTTCAGCGAAGTACCACAATCGCCACCACATGCCGGGAACGAATCGTTTTTCTTGGTAACCGGATTGGTTTTGTCACTCGGCGAACCGAACAAGCCCCATGTAAGGGTAATCCGCCAGCGATACCGGCAGGCCGGTGCGCTTGTCGCGATAGTGGATCGGCCAGCTGCCAGCCAGGTCGCCGCTGCCCAGCGTGACGTCCTTGGCGCGGCTGTCCATGCTCAGCACATACAAGGCAGACCATTGCGGCAGCGGACCAATGTCGGGACGACCGCCTGCGGTCGGCATGAGCGGATTGACGATGCCCGGCCCCATGGGCTCGGTGTTCTTGTCGGCCCACCTGGTTGCCAGCGCGCTCAGGCCCGCTTGCGACACAACAATGCTCTGGTCGTAACTGGGCACGGCCTTGGTCGCAATCAGGTATGCCGTGTCATGCTTGACGTGCGTCTGCGGCGCCGCGCCCCACCAGTACGTCTTGCGCCAGCGCGCATGGTGGTAATGCGTCAGCCCCGTCTTGGCGTACACGGGCGTGCCGCCCACCACGATCTGCGCATCGTAGGTGAAATTCTGCGGATTGGCTTCGTACGCCCAGTTGTTCTCGATCGTGACATCCACGCGCGCCTTGTTCAGCCCGGCATAGGAGCGGATCGCAAAGCGCGCCGTCAGGTGCGGGTGCGCCACGCCCCCTGCCGTCTTCAGCGGCGCCCAGACCAGCCATTCATTGACGATCGGCCCGGACAGCCAGTTCGTCACCGTGCCATTCTTCAGCAAGTCGTCAGCAGAAGCGCCAAATACCACGCCGCCCATCATCACGTTCACCTCGGCAGTGAAGTCGGCATTGAGTCAGCGTGGCGGGCGAAGTAGCCGGCGATGCCTGCGGCGCAGTGCTCCTGACGAGTTCGATAGTCTGCGCCTGTCCTGCAGCCAGTTGCGGCAGCACGGCGGAAATGACGGCGTGGCGCAGCGACCCGTCCGGGTGGCGCGCCTTGACATCCACCTGCAGCGGCAAGGCGCTGCCACCGGACAGCTTGCCCGTCACCGAGGCGCCCGCGGGCACGTCGCCGGCGGCAAACACCTGGCCGAACGTCACCGGCACGCTGGCCTGGCTGCTGCCGCCCGTGCCCTGCACCTGCACGCTCGTGACGGTGCCCGGAACAATCGGCTTCGCCGTGGCCGCTGCGTGAAGGGGCAGCGGCATTGGTTGCATTGGCGGGAGCAACAGGCGAATTTGATACGGCGGAAGCACTGGTCGCGGCTGGCGCCAGTGACGACTCCCGCTTATCGTCATTTTCCCCGCAGGCGGCAAGCATGACGCTCAAAGAAAAAAATGCGACCCGGATTGCGCACTTCGAAAATTTGAGCATTATTTGCTTCCCTATTCAGCGAGATGTTGCTGATACCATTTAATCGCCTGTCGCAACCCCTGGTCGATGCGATGCGTCGGCTCGTATCCCAGCAAGGTCTTCGCCTTTGAAATGTCTGCCTGCGAATGTCGCACGTCGCCGTTGCGGAAATCGCCGTAGCGCGGCTGGTATGTCTGCAAATGCGGGAAGCTCTCCAGCAGCGCTTCGCGCATCGCCTGGTACAACGCATTCAGCGTGGTGCGGTCGCCCAGCGCGACGTTATAGATCTGGTTGGGTGCCTGTGGATTGTCGGCCAGTGCGGCCAGCAGGTTGATCTGCACCACATTGTCGATGAAGCAGAAATCGCGGCTGGTTTCGCCATCGCCGTTGATCTGCAGGGGCTGGTTGCGAATCAGCGCCGTCATCCATTGCGGAATGACGGCAGCGTATGCGCCCTTCGGATCCTGCCTGGGGCCGAACACATTGAAGTAGCGCAGCCCGATCGATTCAAGCCCGTAGCAGCGCGCAAACACGTCGGCGTACAGTTCGTTGACGTACTTGGTGACGGCATAGGGAGACAAGGGCTTGCCGATGCGATCTTCCACCTTCGGCAAGGCGGGATGATCGCCATAGGTGGAACTCGATGCCGCAAACACGAAGCGACGCACCTTGGCGTCGCGGGCGGCAACCAGCATGTTGAGGAAACCGTTGATATTGGTTTCGTTGGTCAGCAAGGGATTGGCAAGCGAGCGCGGCACCGAACCGAGTGCGGCTTCATGCAGCACGTAATCCACGCCGGCGCAAGCGCGCTGGCAATCGTCCATCGCGCGGATATCGCCCTCGATGAAGGTGAAATTGTCCCAGGCCGCGGCGCCCACCGCATCGCGGACTTCATCCAGGTTGTGCCGGTGGCCGGTGGCGAAATTGTCGAGCCCGACCACTTTCTGGTTCAGCGTCAACAGCGTCTCGAGAAGATGGGAGCCGATGAACCCGGCCACGCCGGTGATCAGCCAGCGGTACTGATGCGCCTGCAAATGCTGACGGACTTCCTGATACTTTGTCATGTGCGTGCCAGAGTGCCTGTTTATATCAGAGACGCCAGACGCTCAGGCCAGCCTCGCGCAATGCAGCGGGGTCGTAATTGGACTTGATGTCGATGAAGCAGCCATTCTTGACGACCTTATGCAGCAACTCCTGCAGACCCTTGGCCACCAGCTCGCGATGCGATACCGCCGCGATGAGGGCGTTTGCCTGCGGCAGTTCTTCCCAGGTGTCGAGCTTGATACCGTATTCGTGCATCGCTTCGTCAGCGTCTGCCAGCGGATCGTACACATGCACGTCGATGCCGTAATCCTGCAGTTCGGCGATCAGGTCAGCCACCTTGGAATTGCGCAAATCAGGGCAGTTCTCCTTGAAGGTCAGGCCCAGCACGTTGACCTTGCATCCCTTGATCGGAAAACCGGCGGCGATCATTTCCTTGACGGTTTTTTCGGCGACAAATTTCGCCATGCCGTCATTAATGCGGCGACCTGCCAGGATGACCTGGGGATGGTAGCCGATCATTTCCGCCTTGTGCGTGAGGTAATACGGGTCGACGCCGATGCAATGGCCGCCTACCAGGCCCGGGCGGAAATTGAGGAAGTTCCACTTGGTGCCGGCCGCCTTCAGCACTTCCAGCGTGTCGATGCCGATCATGTCGAAAATGATGGCCAGTTCGTTCATCAGCGAAATGTTCAGGTCGCGCTGGGTGTTTTCAATGACCTTGGCTGCCTCCGCAACCTTGATGCTGGACGCGCGATAGACGCCGGCCGTGATGACGTCTTCGTACAGTTTGGCGACCTTGTCCAGGGTAGCGGCGTCGTCGCCCGACACCACTTTCAGGATGGTGGTCAGGGTACGCTCCTTGTCGCCCGGATTGATGCGCTCGGGTGAAAATCCGACGTGGAAGTCCTGCTTCCATTTAAGTCCGGAATGCTTCTCCAGCACCGGGATGCAGACTTCCTCGGTGGCGCCGGGGTAGACTGTGGATTCGTAGATGACGATCGCGCCGCGCTTCATGTGCTTGCCCACCGATTCGCTGGCGCCGATGAGTGGCGTGAAATCCGGGTTATGCGCAATGTCGACCGGTGTCGGTACCGCGACTACGATATAGTCCGCCTGCGCCAGCACGGCAGGATCGGTGCTGACGGTCAGATGTTGCGCCGCGCGCAAATCTTCGGAGGCCACTTCACTCGTGGGGTCGATGAAATTCCGGTAGCTTTCAATTTTTCTTTGAGAAAGATCAAATCCGAGGGTAGGTCGCTTTTTCCCGAATTCGACGGCAAGCGGCAATCCAACGTAACCTAATCCGACTACGGCGACGATACCCATACGATTCCCTCTCTAAAGATTGTTGTTTTGGAATATATCAGATTGCACATTCAACAACAATCTGGTTTATCAAATTAATCCGCTTCCAGCCTGCCGTACAGACATAAAAAAGCCCGGTTTTACAATTTGTTGCAAGCCTTACCGTTTGTGCCTGTTTCTTTCGCTTGCGCTGGTATTAAATGGCACTGTCATCCTTACGAGGCCCGATCATGAAAAGCTTCCTTGCACCTGTCGCCACCGCCCTTGCTGCCTGCACGCTGCTGGGCGCATGCGCAGGCCCCGGCTATGATCCCTATGGAACACAGCCCCAGCCGACGACTCGTACCAGCTATCCGGCGAATAACAATCCTTACCAGGTATCGTATGGCGTGGTGGAATCGATTCAGATGACCCAGGCAGCGCCGGCGCAGCAAGGCGTCGGCGCCGGCGCAGTGATTGGCGGCGTCGTTGGCGGCGTGCTGGGCAACCAGGTAGGCGGTGGTAGCGGCAGAAAGCTGGCCACCATCGCCGGCGCCATCGGGGGTGCCGTGGCAGGCCATGAAATTCAGAAGCAGCGTGGCGGGGCGCAATACAACCAGTACCAGGTTGTCATCCGCCTCGATAACGGCACGTACCAGACCGTGCTGCGCGATCATGTCGACGACCTCCAGGTCGGCAACCGCGTGCGCATCGAAAACAATGCGGTATATCGCTACTAGGGCATGCTGGTGAAACGCTTCGTGAAGTCGGCGATGGCAGCCAGCCTAGCCATCGTCTGCAGCGCGACGCTGGCAGCGCCAGCCTCGTGGTACCAGTGGCGCAGCAGGCTCGAGGGCAAACTCGTGTGCGCGCAAACATCACCGGGATCTGGCTGGGTGAAGCTGCCCACGCCCTATCGCGACGCACGCTGCAAAGTACCGGGGTCTGGCGTCTAGGCCGGCCCCGGCAATGCATCCGTGAACAGATCAGGAAGAGGCAGAGGACATTGCTGCCTCTGCGGGCTGTGCCGCAGGGGCTTGCTGAGCTGGTGCGGACTTGGGTTTGCCCATGATGTCGCCGAAGCGATACTTGGCACGCCGGTCTCCCAGAACCTGGCGCAACTCACGAATGCTGCGCCCGGTGGTTTCATGCATGCGAATCAGGATCGATGCGCTGACCGGCAGCCTGCCGTGGCGAATCTTGCTGATCAGCGGCGGCCCGATCTGCAATGTCCTGCACAAAGCAGCGTCATTTTTCAGGTGTAGCTCGGAAATCAGCGTATCCAGCAAACGGTTCGGCTGGTATCCATTTTCCAGGTTTTGCTCATTCATGTCGCCTCCGGTCAGCGGGTGAAAAACGTGTCCTGTTGCCTGTAAAGGATGACCAGCGATATGAATCCGAATTCCCCCGCCGCTCTTGTCGTTTGCGCCGCCACAAAAAAGCGGGGCATGCGCCTCAGGCCACGCCGGAAGCCGCGCGGAAATCAGGAAAAATGCAGTTTTTTCGGCGCGACCTGGCGCGAACGCAGCCTGCGCGAAAAAGCGGTGATGAAAGCGGCATATTCATTGGAGCCGGGACGAATGCCCGCCTTGGCCGCCTTGGCTACACCGCTTTCAAAAGTGTCACCGAGATCGTAGGCAAGGTCTCCCAGCGCCCAGGCATTGCTGCCATCGCCCCCGACCGCACTGCTGCTCATGAACTTGCCTACATTGGTGCCAGAAAACACTGACTGGTGATGGTCCATCGTGATCGACTCCTGTAGTTGAAAAATTGCCGGTATTGGCATTTTCTTCTGTAGACAGTCTTGCAATTTGAATTTGCTCAAAACTTGCGTACAGTCGACAAGCGACCAAATCATGCAGATTGGCAATATTCCGGTTTCCCGTTACCATGATTGAACGCAAATCCACGGAAAAAACCGTCATGCACCTGAAGACATGTAAGCAATGGAGAAGTCTGGCGATGCTGCTGGCGCTAGGCACGTTGAGCACATCATGGTTGCCGGCCATGGCGGCCACGGAAGACGACACCCACCTGGCGCGTCGTTACCTGCGCTGCGCGGCGTTTTACCTGTCCGGCGCCAACGAGGTGAGCAAGCCGGAATTGCGGCAGCAGCTGGAACAGATGACCAATCTCAGCTTATATAACGCGGAAGTCTTGCTGGAAAAAAACCGTCCCCTGGTCAAGGAAGAATTCGAGACCGCCAGGACGAAATTCGGCGAGGAAGTCCAGAGCGATGCCGTCCGCGCCGACACTCGCGCTTTCATGGAGTATATGGGGGAGCATTGCGCCGAATTACGCAAGGTTCACCCGGTACCCGTGCCAAAATCCGGCTCTTGAGCCGCCTGACTTTTTTTCTGCGTCGCGCCGTTCAGCTGCCGGCCAGCGCTACGCGCGGGCGCTTCGCTGCGCTCCAGGCAATTGCCAGCACACCGGCATACGCCAGCGCCAGGCCGACGAACATCGCGCGGTAACCGGCAAGACTGATCAGCGCGCCCAGACCCAGCGGACTGAGACGGAATCCCACCTCGAACGCCGCCACCAGCCAGCCGGCGACCCTGCCGCGCGCATGTGCCGGCACGCGATCGAATGCCAGAGCGCTAAGCGCAGGATATAGCCAGCCATAACCGAAGCCGAACGCCAGGCCCAGCCACAGCGCTTGCTGCGACGTGTGCATCCAGGGCGCCAGCACCATGGTCACCAGCAAAAGCAGGTGGCAAACCGCCAGCACCCATGGGCGCATCAGGACCGCTGCAAAGTATCCGCCCAGCAGACGCACCACCGCCACCATCAGCATGGCCGGGGCGAGGAACCAGGCGGCGGCGAAGGGCTGGGCGATCAGGCCAGAATTGCTCAATTGGTCGATCATCGCCGGCAGGAATTGCGTCATGCCAGCAAAGGCCATGCCCACGGCGGCAATGGCCCATACTTCTCCTGGCCAGCGTGCCCCGCCTGCCACCACAGGGGCCGCCTCGACTGCAGCGGGCTTGAGTGTCCAGCAAGCACCCAGCACGGCCACTACCAGGCCGAGCGCGGCGCTGCACCACCAGAAGGCCGTCAGTCCGCGCGCATAGGCAAGTTCGCCCAGCACACTGCCGATGGCATTGCCGACCTGAATCACAACCGCCATCCAGCCAATCACCTTGGCGCGCTGCAAGGGATGCTCCACCAGAAATGCCGCCTGCGCGAACAGCGTACCAAACAACAATGCATGACCGACCGCATACACCATGCGCAAGGCGAACATTTGCCAACCAACATCATTGACCCAGACCATCAGGAAATTGCCTAGCACGGCCAGCAAGGCGCCTGCCACCAGGGGCCAGCGCCCGCCCAGGCGGCGATTCCACTCGCCTACGGCCCCGGACAGGAGCAGCACCGGCACCAGGCCGGATGCCAGCAGCCATCCCACATCTTCGGCGCTGCCGCCGAGACGCAAGACGATACGGGGAAAATGAAACAGGAAGGCGCTACAGCAAAAATACAGCCCTGCTATTGAAAACAGGTGCAATACCCGTAGCGCCGGCAAAGGCGGCAATGAATGCATAATCCCCTCGGGAAATCAGATAATAAAATCATAATTCCTCCAGGGGATTTTTGTCGATAACAACTTCGTCGGCGCCCGCATCCCGGCGGCCTGGTGCAAACCTCAGCGTTTAATGCGCCAGCGGCGGCTTCTTCAACTCCGGGGATGTCGCGTCATGCGGCGCCTCGCCCTCGACCGGCGCGCGACGCCGGTCCTGGGAATCACGCTGGATAGCACGGCGTTCCGCCATGCGTCGCTCGATGAATTTGTTCAGTTCATAGCTTGCTGTCTCGAACAGGGAGTCAGGGCTCGTCATGTTCACTCTCCTAAAAATCAGGCATTTACCTGCCAACCCACGCATCATCGCGCCAGCCGCCAAAGCGGCTTTGACGATTATCAACACTTCTTTCAGCCAACAATTTAATGTGCCTGCATTCCCGCCGCATCGGCATCATTTTCATATTTCAGAAAGAGCAGGTTCACATGCACGCACATGGCGAAGTAGTGACGCTGGACGATTCCGGCATCAAGCGGCTTTATCCGCAATTGTTTTCCGAGCTGGACGCCATGGCCGATGCATCGGATGCCCAGTTCCAGCAGCGCTACCCGCGTTTCGTCGCCGAACTCGAGCGTGATTTTGCTACTGAAGAACAATGGATGGATGCGCTCGACAGCGAAACCTTGCTGGCACACCGCGCCGAACATGCCGAGCTGCTGCGCCTGCTGCATCATGCACAGTCACGCGTTCTCGATGGCGATTGCCAGTTGGGACGCAAGATCCTGCCCTTGCTGCCGCCATGGTTTACCGCCCATATCTCGGCAATGGACACGGTGTGGGCGCGCGCTGCCTGCATCCAGAAACTTGCCTGAAGCTTTGCGCATTACGTACTAAAATTCAGAAATACCGCCGGTTCGCGTGTTACAGAACCGGCATGGCCGGATACCTGCATCGGGCCTTTACGCACGCGACAACAGGATGCGCCCATGTCCGGCAAAGCAGTTATTCCGTGGGTATGGAGTATTGCATGTGCCCTGCTGGCTGGATGTGGCGGCGTGTCCGTTTCCCTGCTGTTTTTCGATGAGCCATTTCACCGCGATCACCATACTGCGCTGGCATTCCAGGAAGTCGTGCCCGTGGTGCCTTCTGCCATCAATGCGCCGCGCGAAGTCGTGGTGCGCGACCTGGTTGCCTGGGATGGGCTGTGGCGCGCGCATACGGCAAGCACAAGTCCGGCCGTGCCACTGCCGGGAATTAATTTTTCCCAGTCCATGGTGATTGGCGTGTTTCTCGGCAGCCGTAACAGTGCCTGCCACAGTGTCAGAATCGATGCGATTGAACAGATAGGGCCACCCGAGCGCATCGTCGTCACCTATCGGGAAATTCCTCCCCTGACAAGCACAAATTGTCCTGCTGCCCCGCACAATCCCGCCATGCTGGTGGCGCTGGATTTTTCCCATCTGCCCGTGGAATTTTTCCGCGTAAACTGAAATGCCTGCAAGGCCCGGACAGTCTGGGTATAACAATGCCCGAGCCCTTGTGCTGCCGCAGCGCGCAAACAAGCGCAATGTTACTCACCGTCAACGATAAAAATGCCGGACATGAAGGTGTCGGTGAAAAACGTTGCGTTATTCCTGACGGATTGCAGCCGTGCTTCCTCCACGGTTCAATGCATCGATGCTGCCTGCTGCTGGGGACTACTGCCTTCCGCCGGCTTCGGCTTTCCCTGGGCATCACTGAGACGATACTTGGTGCGGCGATCGCCCATCAAGTCGCGCAGGTCGCGAATGCTCATGCCCGTCACTTCGTGCATCCGGATCAGCAGCGAAGCGCCGATCGGCAAGCGGCGATGCCGGATCTTGCTGATGACGGGCGGCGCCACTTCCAGCTTGCGCGACAAGGCGGCATCGTTTTTCAGAACCAGCTTCTCGAGCAAAAAGTCGAGCAGGTGGTTCGGATTGTAAGTTTCCTGAGATGAAAGTGCATGTTCAGCCATGATATCCTCGATTAAAAATGCTGCTGTTATTAATCTGCAATAACTTGCAAGCCATTGCTGATTAAACAAGACTTCCTTGCGGATTAAAAAGTTCCGCGAATAATTCTCATCCAGCCTCTTTAAAGTAACAAATTGGCATCCCCGCCTCATTGATTAGCAGCAAATATTCCGCATCTCACCTCTTTTTCTTGCAACTGCAAGGCATTTTCATAAATTCGACGGCATTTTTTCTAAATCAACAACACTTACCCTTTCTCAAAGAGACTTTGCGGCTTTCGCCGCGCGGACGGCTTGCTTTCGCTGCAATCGTCCTGCAAAGTAACAGCTTTGCCATACCGCACCTTCTCCATGCAAACCCATGAACGACTGATCGAACGCGTCATTGCCATCATGGCGATGCTGGCGCTCATCGGCGGCTGTCTGTATATCCTGGCGCCGTTTTTCGCGCCACTGCTGTGGGCGGCCATCATCAGTTTCTGTACCTGGCCGATGTACACCTTCCTGGTGCGCCACCTGCGCGGTCAGCGCGTGATCGCCGCCATCCTCATGGTCCTGCTGGCGCTGCTGTGCGGCGTCGGCCCGCTCGCCTTCGCCCTGTTCGGCCTGGCTGGACAAGCCGATGAAATCCGCGAATTTGCGCACCGCCTGATCGAACGCGGCGTGCCGCCCCTGCCCGCGTGGGTGACCAGCCTGCCGATGATCGGCGCGGGCATTGCGGAATTCTGGACCGATCTGATGCACGGTGGCGCGGAACTGGCCGACTTCCTGCGCACCCGGCTGGCTGCGCCTCTGGGACAGTGGCTGCTGACGCTGGGGGCAGCCACCGGCTCCGGTTTGCTGCAACTGGCGCTGAGCATTATCTTTTCCTTTTTCTTTTACCTCGGCGGCCCGGTCGCCCTGGCCTGGCTGCAGGGCGGCGTCGGCCGCATCGCCGGCGAGCGCGGCCCCCATTTGCTGCAACTGGCGGGCGGCACCGTGAAGGGCGTCGTCTATGGCATCCTGGGCACAGCGCTGGTGCAGGCGATACTGGCGGGTCTGGGCTACTGGATGGCAGGCGTGCCGGGCGCAGCAATCTGGCTGCTGGTGACATTTTTCCTGTCGGTGATACCGATGGCCCCGGCGATCATCTGGATCCCGGCGGCGATCTGGCTGTACAGCCAGGAAGCCTATGGCTGGGCGATCTTCCTGGTACTGTGGAATGCGCTGGTGGTGGGAAGCGTCGACAACGTCATCAAACCGCTGATGATCAGCAAGGGGGGCGGCCTGCCCTTCATCGTGGTGCTGCTTGGCGTGCTAGGCGGCGCCATCGCTTTCGGCTTTCTCGGCGTATTCATCGGCCCCACCCTGCTGGCGGTCGGCTACTCCGTGCTGCACGACTGGACAATCGGCGCGCAACGCCGCATCGAACCGAACTGATGCGGCGCCAGGCAGATACGCCTATTTCTTTTTCGGCGCAGCCATTTCCATCATCGGCTTGACGTTGCCGCAGTCGGCGGCCAGCCAGCGGCCGCTGTTTTCGTGGCGTTGCGATACCGGCTTGCCGCGCGAGGTGCCGTCGAATGCATAGGTCGACGAAAATGCCGTGTCGCCGCTGAAGGTGCCCTTGATCTTACCCTTGCCTTTCAGGTCGGGACCGTTGCACACCAGGTCAGTGCTGTAAGCGCCGCCGCTGCGCTGGTGGTTGCTGACTTCGCAACCCGTTTCCTTCTGCGCCATGGGCGAATCCTTGTACGTCGTCATGTCCTTGGTGATGCAGACTTTCGTGATCATGGCGCCATTGACCATGTGCGGCACGTTGATCCCCTGTTTGCGCATCTGCTCCATCTGCTGCGGCGACATCTGCGGCATGTTCTTGAACGCGTCCGATTTCATGGACATTTCCCACAAGCCCGGCTTCATCTGGCCGGGATTTGCCCAGGCGGCAGGCGCGCCGGCTGCGACACAAAGCAGAATCGAAATGACACTCTTGCGCATGGTGACTCCTCTTGCTGGATTGATCGAAAGGACGCGCCAGAAATTTTGCTTTCCAAAAACAACAATCCTGTCCCTGGCTGACCTTGATAATAACTTTTTTTCTTGCTATTAGGTCAATTTCCTAAGCGCTAGTTTGCAGAGAAGCGCATTGTTGGCATAATTTAATCTTACCCAGTGCACCTGCAAGGAACCGGATTGCAACTGTTAACCACTTTCGGCAAGTACGGCCATCCCATCGGCGCGCTGCAGCTTTTTCAGGGCGTGACCGACCCGGAATTGCCGCGCCTGCTGGCAGATTGCAAGGTATTGCAAGTGCCTGCCGGTGAATCGCTTCCTGGCAACGACAGCAGCGGCGCGCGCCTGTATATTTTGCTGCGCGGGGCCTTGCGGGCCAGCCAGCCAGACTTGCAGGGCGGCCTCGCCGATGGCGGCACGGTCAAGCTGCTGCCAGGCGAGTGCATCGGCGAACTGAACGTGCTGGACCGGCAGGCCCGCACGCCCGATATCCATGCACTGCAGGACTGCGAAGTCATGGCCATCGAAGCCGGCTTGCTATGGCACCTGGTTGACCATTGCAACGGCGTGGCCCGCAACCTGCTGCACCTGCTGTCCTTCCGCATCCGCGCCGCCAATGCGCAATTGCGGCAACGCCAGCAAGTCGGCGAATTCTACCGGCAGCTGTCGGAAGTGGACGGCTTGACAGGCTTGCACAATCGCGCCTGGCTGGACCACCATCTGCCGCTGCTGGTGGAGCAGGCACACCATGCCGGTGAGCCGCTTGCGCTGATCCTGCTCGACATCGACCACTTTAAGAAATTCAACGACGAGCACGGTCACCAGACCGGCGACCAGGCACTGCGGCTGGCAGCCGGCGTGCTGAGCGGCGCGCTGCGGCCGCGTGACTTCGCGGTACGCTATGGCGGCGAAGAGCTGCTGGTGATCTTGCCGGGCACGCATGGCAAGGGCGGCGCCATGGCGGCACAGCGCCTGTGCGAAAGCCTGCGCGAGACCGTGCTGTTCAGCGACATGCGCAAGCCGCTGCCGCACCTCACGGCTTCCTTCGGCGTCAGCAGCCTGGCGCCCGATCAGGATAGCGCCGAGCTGGTCGCCAGCGCCGATGCCGCGCTGTACCGCGCCAAGCATGCGGGCCGCAACCAGGTCCAGGTCGCGCCGGCCTGAGGCCGCGACTTACCCAAGGCTCGCCCCCCCCGGGCTACAATGCCGCACCAGCAATTTTCGCCGCGCACCGCGGTTCGCCTCCATGAGCTATCTCGCCGTCAAGCACCTGCATATCACTTTCGCCGCCCTGAGCGGCCTGCTGTTCCTGTTGCGCGGTATCTGGATGCTGATGGATTCGCCGCTGCTGAAGCGACGCTGGGTGAGGATCGTGCCGCACGTGATCGATACGGCATTGCTGGCCAGCGCCCTGGTGCTGGTGTTCTGGAGCGCCCAGTACCCGTTCGTGCAGGCGTGGCTGACGGTCAAGGTGGTGGCCCTGGTCGCCTATATCGGCCTGGGCACCGTCGCCCTCAAGCGCGGCAAATCCAAGCCGGTGCGCACTGCCGCCTTCATTGCCGCGCTGGCAGTGTTCGCCTATATCGTCAAGGTCGCCCTGACGCGCCAGCCCTGAAGCCTGAATCCTGACCACGGAAACCCGCATGCCCCATACCGCTTCCCTCGCCACCCTGCAAACCACGCTGGCGCAATTGTGCGCGCGGCAGTCCGGCATCGATGTTTTCTGCCGCTGCTGGCGCGCCGAAACTGCATTGCTGGCAGCGTTGCCGCCGCGTTACGGCCAGGTGCTGGAAGACCTGCTGGGGCGCCTGGAAGCAGGCAGTCTGTTCAGCGAAGAGAGCTGTTCGTTCAGTCAGCAGGATTTGCACGCGCAATTACAGATCTGGCTGGACAAGGCGCAGCAAACCCTGCAGGCTGCGCGGACGCCGGACACAGCCTGACGCAACACGCCCGGCGCCGGCCTGCGCTACACTGGACAACGGCATCGGTGTCCTGAAGGAGAGCGGCATGAAATGGGAAGGCAACCGGGAAAGCAGCAACGTGGAAGACCGGCGCGGCGGCGGACTGGGGCGGCGTTCGATCGGGCTGGGCACCATTGCCGTGGCGCTGATCGCCTCGTGGATATTCGGCATCAATCCGATGACAATCCTGGAACTGATGAGCGGCGGCGAACCGGCACCCTTGCAGCAGGCGCCGTCCGACCAGACACCCGCCAATGATACCCAAACCCGCTTCGTGCGCACCGTGCTTGCCGACACGGAAGACACCTGGAACAGCCTGTTCAGCGCCGCCGGCGCGCGCTATGCCCCACCCACCCTGGTCCTGTTTTCCGGCGCAACGCCCACTGCCTGCGGCACCGGCCAGTCGGCCAGCGGGCCCTTCTATTGCCCGGCTGACCAGAAGGTATATATCGATCTTGGCTTCTTCGACCTCATGCGCGAACGCTTCCAGGTGGATAGCGAATTTGCCCAGGCTTACGTGATCGCCCATGAAGTCGGCCACCATATCCAGCAACTGACCGGCGTATCGGAACAGGTCCAGCGCGCCCGTGCCCGCCTGCCCGCCGCACAGGCGAATGCCCTGTCGGTGCGCCTTGAGCTGCAGGCTGACTGTTACGCCGGATTGTGGGCGCACCACGCCAACCGTGCGCGCGGCATCATCGAGCAAGGCGATGTCGAAGGCGCCCTGCGCGCCGCCGCCGCGATCGGCGACGACGCCCTGCAACGCCAGGCGCAGGGCCAAGTCGTCCCTGATTCTTTCACCCATGGCACTTCGGCACAGCGGGCGCACTGGTTTTCGCGCGGCCTGGAAAGCGGACGACTGCAGGATTGCGACACTTTTCAGGCCAGCAAGCTGTAAGCGCCTCCTATCGCCGCCCCGTAACATTTATTGTCTTTCTTCCAAGCCTCAATTGGTTATAATCTTTTCCTAGAATAAATATCGAAAAATAAGTAAGTGCACACTTGCATCTACTGCGACTTGCGCTGCAGAGGAGACAAGTGTTCGATGACCGCCCGATGAATCAAGTTTCTCCCGCTTTCAGCAAACCCTTGCGATTGGCGCTCAACAGCGGCGGCCACCTCGCGTTCGATTGGGAGATTGCGGCAAATGCACTGTATTTCACCAGCGATTTGCCGCCCTGCTTTACCCACGTGCCGCTACCCGCAGTTGCCCAGGCCGCCACGCTCAGCGCACTGATCCATCCGGACGACCTGCCTGCCGTCAAAGCGCAATGGCGCAAGCTGCTGCATGCCGATGCCGCTGCGCAGCAAACCGGCGTGCAGTTGGAATTGCGCTTGCAGGATACGCAAGCGGGATGGCGCTGGGTCAGCATGACCGGGCAGGCTGCCGAATTCGACGAACATGGCAATCTTTCGCGCGCCGTCGGCGTGCTGACCGATATCACCGCCCGCAAGGCGCATGAAGAACGCATACGCCGCCTGCTCGATCTGTACGCCGCGTTGCGCCAGACCAACCAGGCCATCCTGCACGCCGAAGACCGGCACTCGCTGTTCAATCAGATATGCCGGATTGCCGTAGAGCGCGGCGGCTTCCAGATGGCCATGGTGCGGCTGATCGATCCGGCCACGCAGGAGCTGACGCCCGTGGCGGGGCACGGCACCACGTCGCTGGCAGCGCCAGCCGCCACCATCTCCATCGATGCCTCCAGGCCGGCAGGCCAGGGCCCGGCCGGCACCTCGATACGCGAAGGGCGCCCCAGCATTTGCAACGATTTTTTCGCCATGGGCTTCCACGATGAGTGGATCGCCATGGCGCGCAATGTCGGCTTCCAATCCGTAGGCAGTTTCCCCTTCAGGCAAAGCGGCGCGGTGAGCGGCGTGCTGCTGCTGTATGCGGAAGACAAGGATTACTTCGACCAGGAGCTGATCGAACTGCTGGAGGAAATGACCAACGAAATTTCTTTCGCGCTAGACAATTTCGCGCGCCAGGCGCAGCGGCAGGCGGTCGAGGCGGCGCTGGCCAACAGCGAAAGCTTCAAGAACGCGATCCTGCAGGCGGCGCTGGATTGCATTGTCTCCTTCGACGAGAGCGGCTGCATCGTCGACTTTAATCCAGCGGCGGAACGCACCTTCGGCCATGCGCGTGCCGACGTCATCGGCCAGCCGCTGGCAGAACGTCTGCTGACGCCGACGTCCCATGCGCCGTTTCAGCTGCGCATGACGGAACTGTTGCAGGAAGGCGACCATCCTGCGCAGCAGCGCCGCACCGAGATGCTGGCCATGCACGCCGAAGGCATGCGCTTCCCGGTCGAAATTGCGATTGCGCCGATCGTGCTGGATGACCGGCGCGTGTTTACCGCCTACATGCGCGATATTTCCGAATGGAAGCAGAGCCAGGCGATCCTGGCGGACAGCGAGGCGCGTTACCGGCAACTGATCGATCTTTCCCCGGAGGCGATTTTCGTGCACCAGGACGGCAAGTTCGTGCTGCTGAATCAGGCCTGCCTGCAACTGTTCGGTGCCACCCAAGCCAGCGACCTGCTGGGCCAGCGGGTGCGCCCCTTCATGCACCCGGACTACAAGGAAATCAGCAAGAAGCGCGCGCTCGCCTTGCCGATGGGGGAACTCAGCACCGGCCAGGTCGAAGAAGTATGGCTCAAGCTCGACGGCACGCCTTTTCATGCCGAAGTATCCGGTTCCAAGTTCATTTATCTTGGCTCGCCGGCAGTGCAGATCGTCATGCGCGACATCAGCGCGCGCAAGCTGGCCGAAGCGCTGCAGCGCGCGCAGAACGAAATCCTTGGCATGATCGCCGCCGGCGAAGCGCTGCCGGATATCCTCGCCACCCTCACGCGCGTCATCGAGGGCCAGTCCGAGCGCGGCGCCTGCGCCATCCAGCTCCTCAACGCTGAGCGCACCCAGCTGCACACGACCATTGCCCCGTCCCTGCCGCGCGAATTTGCCGCAGCCGTGACCAACCTGGCAGTCGGCCCGTGCCACTGTTCGGCCGGCACTGCCGTATTCCGGCGCGAACCAGTGCGCAGCACCGACATTGCCAGCGACCCGCTCTGGCGCATATGGCGCGAGCATGCCAGCGCGCACGGACTGCGCGCCTGCTTCGCCTGGCCGATTTTCGGCAAGAACAACAAGGTGCTGGGCGCGCTGTCGCTGTATTTCCGCGAGCATCAGCTGCCCAGCGCAAAGGAATTGCAGGTCATCGAAACTGCCGCCAACCTGGCCGGTATCGCCATCGAGAACAAGGAAACTGAAGACCGCATCCGCTACCTGGCGCATTACGACGAAATGACGGCGCTGCCGAACCGCGCGCTGTTCAACCAGATCCTGAATCACGCCATGAAGGCTGCGCATCGGCGCCAGATGAAGCTGGCCGTGATGTTCGTCGATCTGGATCGCTTCAAGAACATCAACGACACCTTCGGCCACAGCGCCGGCGATCAGGCACTGCAGGAATTCGCCGACCGCATGCGCGGCTGCCTGCGCGAAAACGACACCGTGGCGCGCATGGGCGGCGACGAATTCTATATCCTGATCGAGGAACTGACGGACGGCCAGATCGCCGCCGGCGTCGCCGAGAAAATACTGGCGGAAGCCGCGCGCCCCTTCTACGTCGACGAGCAGGAATGCCATCTGTCAGCCAGCATCGGCATCGCACTCTATCCGGACGACGGCGGCGACGCCATGGCGCTGCTGAAGAATTCGGACATTGCCATGTACCGCGCCAAGAGCGACGGCAAGAATACCTACCGCTTTTATTCCGCCAGCAAGAACACCCATTCGGTGGAACGGCTGGCGCTCGAATCGCAATTGCGACGCGCCATCGAGAACCAGGAACTGCAACTGCATTACCAGCCCAAGGTCGACGTCTACACGGGCCGCATCAACGGCGTCGAGGCGCTGGTGCGCTGGCAGCACCCCGATCTCGGCCTGCTGCCGCCGCAGCACTTCGTGCCGCTGGCGGAAGAAACACGCCTGATCATCCCGCTGTCGAAACGGATCCTGCGCATTGCCTGCGCCGACGCGCTGGCGATCAACCGCGTCAGCAACTATCCCGTGCGCGTCGCCGTCAATCTGTCGGCGCGCCAGCTCGATGACAGCCAGTTCCCGGACACCATACAAATGCTGCTGGAGCAGGCAGGCTTGCCGGCCGACCTGCTGCAGCTCGAAATTACCGAAAGCATGGTGATGGACAATCCGGAACAGGCGGTCGAAATCATGAACCGCCTGCGCGACATGGGCATCCGCCTGGACATCGACGATTTCGGCACCGGCTATTCCTCGCTGGCCTATCTCAAGCGCTTCCCGGTCTACAGCCTGAAGATCGACCGCTCCTTCATCCAGGATATCCCCGAAGGCCCCAATGACACCGCCATCACGCAGGCGATCATCGCCATGGCACATTCGATGGGCATGCGGGTGGTTGCCGAAGGCGTGGAAAAGCAAAGCCAGGCCGAAGCCTTGCGGCAGTTCGGCTGCGATGAATACCAGGGGTATTTCTTCAGCCGGCCGGTGCCCCTGGCCAAGCTGCTCGATTTGCTGGGCAACCAGCAAACCTGGATGCAGGCCATGCCCGCCAGCCTGAAGGCATCCTGATCGCGGCATTCCTGCGCCTGCCACCTCCGGGCACGCTAATCGCGCCATTCTTGCGTTATCTCCCACACTGCCGTCGTCACTGCGGCAAGATGCCCTTGCAGGGCATCTTGCTGAGGCGAGATAGGGCTGCTGCACGAACTGCCGCGCGTCTGAACGCTCTAATTCGCGGTAATGTGCCAACCGGAGTTACAGATGGAAAATATGCCCAACCTCAAAGTACAGCGCGACCTCGACGAAATCAATGAACGCTTGCGCAAGGACGTATTGCGCACCATCGAGCATTACGGCACGCGAAAACTGTCCGACCTGGCCGGCATGAGCGATAGCGAGCGCACCAAGTGGCTGTTCTGGAACATGCACGAGAACCTCGATGAAATCCGCAAGTGCGAACCTGCCCTGATCGGCCAGATCGTCCGCACGCAACTGACGGTCAGCGACGGCCAATCGCTCTGGACGGAAAAGCGCGGTCTTGAAAAGCGCATCGAACTGAGCTGCAAGTGGCAATTGATGCTCAAGGATGGTGCTTACCAGGCTGAAGAAACTTTTCCCATCAGCGAAGGCTGGATCGATTTATCCGTAGGGGAATCACCGCCTCCCCACCCCGCGCTGCAGGAAAATCAGAAAGGCTACCTGGATTCCGACAGCAAGCTTTATCCCAACCAGCTGTATCTGTATGGCTGGGTGACTGAAGAAGTATGGCAGGAAGTCAAAAACCAGCTCTATAACGCCAGCGCAAACTGCCACACCGATATCTTTATTCGCGATAATTTCCTGTACCCCGTCAAGCCCGGCCACAATTTCGTGACCGGGCCGGCGGGTTCACTGGGCATGACGAATATCGAATTCCGTGTTTCTTCGCAGCCGCGCCTGACCAGCTGGGTCAAGCAATAATATTTTCAGTACATGTGCTGTCCGCCATTGATGGCGATATTGGCGCCGGTGACGAACGCGGCTTCATTGGAGGCGAGGTAGGCGACCAGGCCAGCCACCTCTTCCGGCTTGCCGAGGCGTCCCATCGGGATTTGCGGGATGATCTTGCTGTCCAGGACATCCTGCGGAATTGCCTGCACCATCTGGGTGCCGATATAGCCCGGCGAAATCGTATTGACGGTCACGCCCTTGCGCGCAACTTCCAGCGCCAGCGCCTTGGTAAAGCCATGCATGCCGGCCTTGGCGGCAGAATAGTTGGTCTGGCCAAACGCGCCCTTCTGGCCATTGACGGAAGAGATGTTGATGATGCGGCCCCAGCCGCGCTCGACCATGCCGTCGCAGACCGGTTTGGTCATGTTGAAGACGGAATCGAGATTGGTGCGAATGACAGCGTCCCAGTTGACCTTATCCATTTTCTTGAACGTCATGTCGCGCGTGATGCCGGCATTATTGACCAGCACGTCGATCGGCCGCACATCCGTTTCGATTTGCGCCACGCATTCCTGGGCAGATTCGTAACTGGCCACGTCGCAGGGATAGGCCCTGAAGTTGTAGCCCTGCGCTGCCATGGCGTCGAGCCATTGCGCTGCCCGGGTACTGCCGGGCGAGTACGTGGTGATGACCTGATAATCCAGCGCGGCAAGCTTGATGCAGATTGCTTCGCCCAAGCCGCCCATGCCACCGGTTACCAATGCGATGCGTGCCATATCCTGATCTCCAGAAAATACTCCAACTCCGGTGGCCAGGATGGCAACCGCGCCTCGGAATACAAGCACGGTCCATGCCAGAAGTCAGGGACCGTGCCGGCACGCTTCCGGCGCGTACGGCAGGCAGTGGATCAGCGCTCCACCGCCAGCGCCACACCCATGCCACCACCAATACACAAGCTGGCCAGGCCGCGCCTGGCATCGCGCCGGACCATTTCATGCAGCAGCGTCACCAGGATGCGGCAGCCCGATGCACCGATCGGGTGACCGATGGCGATGGCGCCGCCGTTGACGTTGATCTTGCTGGTATCCCAGCCCATTTCACGGTTGACGCCGATCGCCTGGGCCGCGAATGCCTCATTAATTTCCATCAGGTCGAGGTCCTGGTGCGTCCAGCCCGCCTTTTTCAGGCACAGCTGCGCGGCCGGCACCGGGCCCATGCCCATGACCGACGGATCCACGCCCGCCGAAGAATACGCCTTGATCTTCGCCAGCGGCGTCAGCCCGAGTTCTCGGGCCTTGTCGGCACTCATCAGCATCACTGCGGCGGCGCCGTCATTGATGCCCGAGGCATTTGCCGCCGTGACCGTGCCGGCCTTGTCAAAGGCCGGACGCAAGCCGGCGATCGAGTCCAGCGTGACGCCGGCCTTGATGTATTCGTCGCTGTCGAAAACGATGCTGCCCTTCTTTTGCGGGATTTCCAGCGGCAGGATCTCATCCTTGAACTTGCCGGCCTGCTGTGCTGCTTCCGCCTTGTTTTGCGAAGCCACCGCAAATTCGTCCTGCTCCTGGCGCGAAATGTCGTATTTCTTCGCGACGTTCTCGGCCGTGACACCCATGTGGTAGTTGTTATACACATCCCACAGGCCGTCGACGATCATGGTATCGACCAGCTTGGCATCGCCCATGCGGAAGCCGTCGCGGGAATTGTTCAGCACGTGCGGCGAAGCGCTCATGTTTTCCTGGCCGCCGGCGATGATGATGGAAGCGTCGCCGCACATGATGGCCTGTGCTGCCAGCGACACGGCCTTGAGGCCGCTGCCGCACACCTTGTTGATGGTCATGGCCGGCACCATGCTGGGAACGCCCGCACGAATCAATGCCTGGCGCGCCGGATTCTGGCCCACGCCTGCAGTCAATACCTGGCCCATGATGATTTCGCTCACCATGTCGGCGGCGACGCCAGTCTTGGCCAGCAAGCCCTTGATTACATGGGCGCCCTGGTCTGCGGCGGCGATCTTTGCAAGGGAGCCCCCAAACTTGCCTACGGCTGTTCTCTGTGCTGCGACAATTACCACGTCTCTCATTTCGAATCCTCTTAATGGCGAAATAGGCTGTTAACCGGTTAGAACCAGGCCCCCTTGCCTGCCAATGCGGCAGGCTCCTGCCCGGCGACGCCCGGCAGTTTTGCAAGGAACGCGTTATTGTAACCAGCCACATGCCCCCGTTTGCATTCCGGGTACCGTATTTTCACGGTGTCGGATGCAAATTTCCGTAAATTTCGCTCTTTCTCGCCATTAATGATCTTAAGATTCCAGAAAAACTACGGTATTGACATTTCTCAAGCATTAAAAATTCCGCAATTTTCCGCCACCGAGCATAACGCACGCACGTGTCAGCCCGATGACCGAGCTGACAGCGTTGTCAGGCTGCGAATACACACAGAAGTACTTGCGAATTGTCAGCAGGTGCAGGCATTTTTCCGGCAAAATGCATCCTGTGAGTCGCGTGCTAAAAAGCAATATTTCAGTATTGCATCAGCACGGCACGGCACGCCATGAAGTCACCCGGCGCAAGGATTTGCGCGATGCGCCGGCGCATGGCGTTGGCATATCTGTTTATTTATTGAACGGAGTCTTGCATGGAGCGTTTCAGCAGAAACAACTACAGCAGCACGGCAGACCTGAAGGCATTGATGACGGCGCCCGCCATGAGTGCAGAACAGCATGCAGCAATCAACCGCAAGCGCATCGAATTGCGCCGCATGCTCGAAGAAGCGAAGGAAACCAGGCAGGCCGCTGCCGACCCGCTGTACCAGCCTTGCTGAACAGGCGCCCCACCGACGCCTGTGGCATTACCTGACGATGCGGTAGCAAGGCGTATATTTTTTACCCGGCAGCCGCATGCGGTGGTGCTCGACGAAAGCCGACAGCAGCGCATCCATGGAAGCCATGATGGCCGGATCGCCGTGGATCTCAAAGGGACCGTGCTGCTCGATGGTGCGGATGCCCTGCTCCTTGACATTGCCTGACACCACGCCGGAAAATGCCCGGCGCAGATTCGCGGCCAGCAAATGCGGCGGCAGATCGCGGTGCAGCTTAAGATTGCGCATGTTTTCATGCGTCGGCAGGAAGGGCTGCTGGAACTCGCGGTCTATCTTCAGCCGCCAGTTGAAGTAATAGGCGTCGGCCTTGTCCTTGCGCCAGGCGCGCACCTCGCGTATGCCTTCCTGCATCGCTTGCGCCACCGCAGCCGGGTCGTCGATGATCACGCGGTAGCGCTGGCGTGCCGCATCGCCCAGGGTATCGGCCAGAAAACGGTCGATCTGCTCGAAGTAGCCGGCGGCACTCCGCGGCCCGGTAAAGATGAGCGGAAACGGCAGGTCGGCGTTTTCCGGGTGCAGCAGTATTCCCAGCAAATAGAGAATTTCCTCGGCCGTACCGGCGCCGCCGGGAAATACCACGATGCCGTGACCGAGGCGCACGAAGGCTTCCAGGCGCTTTTCGATATCCGGCAGGATGACCAGGTCGTTGACGATAGGGTTGGGCGCTTCCGCGGCGATAATTCCGGGCTCGGAAATGCCGATATAGCGGCCGCTGCCGATGCGCTGCTTGGCGTGGCCGATGGTGGCGCCTTTCATCGGCCCCTTCATCGCGCCCGGTCCGCAGCCGGTGCAGATATCCATGGCGCGCAAGCCAAGCTGGTAACCGACCTTCTTGCTGTATTCATACTCGCCGCGCGAGATCGAATGACCGCCCCAGCACACCACCAGGTTGGGACTGATGAGGGGGCGCAGGCAATTGGCATTGCGCAGGATATGGAACACCGCATCGGTGGTTCCCGTGGAGGTATTCAGGTCGAAACGGGGATCGTCCTGGATCTCGTTGCTGACGAACACGACATCGCGGAGCACGGCAAACAGGTGCTCATGGATGCCCCGGATCATCTGACCGTCGACGAAAGCCGAGGCGGGTGCGCCCTTGATATCGAGCTTGATGCCGCGCTCGCGCTGGACGATGCTGATGTCGAAATCCTTGTAGCGTTCCAGCAGTTCCTTGCCGTCGTCCATGCCGCTGCCGCAGTTCAGCACCGCCAGGGAACAGTTGCGGAAAATGGCATAGGCGTCGCGCTGGCTGGTATCGCGCAACTTGGCAACCTCCGCCTTGGAGAGTACTTCGAGCCGCCCTTCCGGGGCAATCTGGGTATCGATGACGTCGTGTTTCATGGGTAGAGATTCCGCTCAGTGGTTGTCGGCGCCGTTGCCCGGGCCGCGCTTGAGCAAGCCTTGCCGCTGCGCTTCGAACACGGCTTCGCCGCGCGAATGCACCGACAGCTTGCCGTAAATGCTCTTGATGTGGGTTTGCACCGTGCCGACCGAAACAGCCAGGCGGGTGGCGATGCTGCCATAGGTTTCGCCGCGGGCAATCAGGTCGAGGATGGTGATTTCGCGCCGGGTCAGTTGCGTGCCGGCGCGCAGCTTGCGGCTCACGGCTTTTGCAGGAGGCGTATTGCCGCGTATGCGTTCCAGCACCATGCGGGCAATTGCCGGGCTCATTGGTGCGCCACCCTCGCGCATGTGCAGCACCGCACGCGCGATGTCCTCCCGTGCTGCGCCCTTGAGCAGGTAACCGCACGCACCTGCCTCGATGCTGGCGAGCACGTCGGCTTCGCTGGCGGACATGGTCAGGACCATGATGTCGCACTGCGGATGCGAACGACGGCAGGCGCGGATGATCTCGATGCCGGAACCATCCGGCAAGCCCAGATCGGTCAGCAACACGTCCATCTCGCCATTCTGCATCCACGCCAGCGCCGGGCGGATGCCGCCGAATTCCGCGGCCAGCGACAGCGCCGGTTCGGCAACGATGGACAGGCACAGCGCGGCACGGGTCGCCGCATCGTCCTCAACAACGAGAACACGGGCGGGCTTGCTTAATTTCTCCATGGAAACCACCTCGCCTCCGCCATCCCGCGATCACATGGGCACAGCCTCTCCTCTTGCATGGAGGGCAAGGAAGGGCGGTGACGCGACAGACTCTGGAAAAACATCTTGTTTATTATTTAAATCTACCAGTAGGCATGGTTTGCATGGAAATATACCATTTCCGTGACGCCGTATCCCATAAATATGGGATGTTGCAAAATAACATTTGATCTATAGTAAGTCCGTCTCTTCCAACGCTACTCCAGTGTTGAGTTCGGCCCGCCACGCCCAGCGTGCGCGGGCCTTTTTTTGCATCTGTCTCGCATTTGCCTGATTCAACGACAGGTTTGGGCTTTGTCATAACCATGTACACGCGCTGCCGTACAGTACCCATTGTGGAACATGTCAGACGCTCAGCACCCATAATGCGTACCGAATTCATGCAAGTTGCCGGAACGACGCCAGCACCGCGACGTTTTCGTACATTTGACACCGTCTTGCAGGAAAATCGGGGAAGCGGTCCGGGCTTCGATGCGATGCGTATCGTCCTTGCCCTCGTCATCCTGACTTACCATTCTTTTTTGCTGGCACCGAACCGCGCCGGCCATGCCTTCATCAGCCAGCATTTTTATCTGTTCATCATCGCGCTCATACCGATGTTTTTTGGCCTGTCAGGATTCCTGGTGACCGGCAGTGCCCTGCGCACGCGCTCGGTGCGCGTATTCCTCACCTACCGTGGCTTGCGCATTTTCCCGGCACTCGTCGTGGAAGTCAGCCTCTGTGCCCTGCTGCTCGGCCCCTGGCTGACCAGCCTGCCGTTATCGGAATATTTCACAGCCAAACAATTTTTTTCCTACTTCGGGAATATCGTTGGCATCGTGCGCATGGAGTTGCCCGGTGTTTTCCTCGACAACCCGTTTCCGAAAATCGTCAATGGCAGCCTGTGGACGCTGCAGCCGGAATTTTATTGCTATCTGATCATGGCGCTGCTGATGGTCACCACGCTGGTGTACCGGCGCGCCTGGTACGGCGGCGTCTTCATTGTCGCCACCGCAGTCCTCACGGTGTGCAATCTCCGTTTCGGCTACGGCAATCCGGGCGACCTGTTTCCGCCCAATGTCATCATTTATTACTTCTTCGTCGGCATTGCCGCCTACCACTGGCGCGCCTGGCTGCCTTTCCACCCCCTGCTGTTCCTCCTGGCGCTGGCGCTGGCGTGGGCCATGCTGGCACGCCAGGGAATGGCGTACCTGGCGGCGCTGCCCGTGACCTATTGCACCGTCTACATCGGCTTGCTGCGCCTGCCACGCATTCCGCTGCTGCAGAACGGTGATTATTCCTACGGCATTTACCTGCTGCACTTCCCCATCCTGCAAAGCCTGGTCCATTTTCTGCCGCAAATGCAATTCTGGTGGATGCTGCTGCTGGCGGCTGCCCCCCTGGTCATCGGCCTGTCCGCCTTCTCCTGGCACTGGATCGAAAAACCCGCCCTGCAACTGAAAAAGCGTTTCCTGCCCAAGCCGCTGCCATCTCCGGCGGTCCCGGCGGTGCAAGCTGCCAGCACGCTGGCGCAAACTGCAGGATAGCAAGACCCCATTTCCGGGAAGGAGCGATCATGAAAACCAAGGTGCAGAATGTGTTCCGGGACAGCGCCCGGCTCTATGCCAGCCTGCCCACCGTCACATCCGTACTGGAAAGCAATCGCGGTGCCGGCCCCGGCTTCGATGCCATGCGCATCGGCCTGGCACTATGCATCCTGCTGTTCCACGCAGTGCAAAATTCCTATGCAGAACGCTACGTGGACTACGTGCCGGAATTCGCCTATCCGCTGATCCTGGCGCTGCTGCCCATGTTTTTCTGCCTGTCGGGCTTTCTCGTCACCGGCAGCGCCTTGCGTACGCGGTCGGTGCCACTGTTTCTCAGTTACCGCGGCTTGCGCATCTTTCCTGCACTCGCCGTGGAAGTGACGCTGTCGGCAATTCTGCTCGGCCCCTGGCTGACGACCTTGCCGCTGCACGAATACTTTCGCGATCGCCAGTTTTTCGAATATTTCGGCAATATCCTCAGCATCATCCGTTACACCCTGCCCGGCGTCTTTGCCGATAACCCGGTGCCGCATATCGTCAATATCTGCCTGTGGACGCTGCGCCCGGAATTTTATTGTTATGTAGTGATGGCCGGCTTGATGCTTACTTCCGTGGTTTACCGTCCGCGCCTGTACACCGGGGTATTTCTGGCTGCAAGCGCCGTTCTCGCTGTCAGCAATGCCACGACCGGCTTCGGTGACGCCACTTCAACCTTCCCCTGGCACGTGATCATTTATTATTTCTTTATCGGTATCGCCTTTTACCACTGGCGTGAACGCATACCCCTGCATTTCAGCCTGTTTCTGGTGGCCGCAGCGCTGAGTTACTTCCTGCTGACCCGGCTCAGTGTCACCTACGTGGTAGCATTTCCCCTGACATACTGCGTCGTCTACCTGGGCATGCTGAAAGTGCCGCGCATTCCCTTGCTGCAGAACGGCGACTATTCCTACGGCATCTACCTGTTCCACTTCCCCATCCAGCAAACCCTGGTGCATCTGTTCCCCGACATGCGCGAATGGTGGCTGCTGTTTCCGGCTGCCGCGATTCTGACCATGCTGTTCGCAGCGGCGTCGTGGCATTGCGTCGAAAAACCATCCCTGTCGCTCAAGAAGCGCATCTTCCATCGCCCGGCAGCAGCGGCAACGGCAGCGTCGATCGCCTGACGCCGCCGCCGGGCTGGCGACACGACCTGTGATGCCGTCCTCGCTCAGGCCAGCGCCGGCATGGCGCGCACCTTGAAATCCCCTTGCCGCGCCAGCGGCGGCGAGGGCCTGGCGATGAAAAACCCCTGGATCTCATCGCAGTGCAGGCGATTGAGGATCTCGATCTGGCGCGAATTTTCCACACCTTCCGCAACCACCCGGATATCGAGCGCATGCGCCATCGTGATGATGGCGCTGAAAAATACCTTGCCTTCCTCGGTCATTTCCAGCTTCGACGTGAAGGCGCGATCCACTTTCAGTACGTCGAAGTCGAGCTGCTGGAGCTGGGAGAGGGAGGAGTAGCCTGTACCGAAATCGTCGATCAGCAGTTTGATGTCCATTTTTTGCAAGGCGGTGACGGCTTGTGATACCTGCTCGCTGTCGCCCATCATGCTGGATTCGGTGATTTCCAGCTCCAGCCAGCGACCGCGTATGCCATGACGGCGAATGCAGGCGGCAACGGTGCCGACAAAGTTCCCCTGGTTAAACTGGCGCGTCGATACATTGACCGATACGGGCAGGACATGACGGTCCCAGCGCGCCCATGCCGCCAGTTGCGCGCATACCTTGTCGAGTACCTGCTCGCCGATGCCGACGATCAAGCCGGTTTCCTCTGCGAGACCGATGAATTCACCCGGCTCGATCAAGCCTCTGCCGGGGTGCTGCCAGCGCACCAGCGCCTCCATGCTCGATACGGCGCCGGTGCGGATATCGATGCGCGGCTGATAATACACCACCAGTTCATCGTTTTCTATTGCCTGGCGCAAGGCATGCTCACGATCGACGCGCAAGCGCAGGTTTTCATACAGTTCCTGGGCATAGAAGCGATACTTGCCCTTGCCGGCGGTCTTGACCGCATACATGGCAATGTCGGCGTTTTTCAGCAGCGTGTCGGCATCCTCGCCGTCGTACGGGTAGACGCTGATGCCGATTGAAGTGCCGATCGTGTGCACGCCTTGCGAAAGCCTGAATTTTTCGCGGAAAGCCGCCACGACACGGTCGGCAACATGGGCAGCATCGTGCTTGTGCTCGAGATCCTCGACGATCACCACGAATTCGTCGCCGCCCAGCCGGATCACGTGATCATGCGGTCGCACCGCCACTTTCAGACGCTCTGCGGTATAACGCAGCAATTCGTCACCCACCGGGTGTCCGAGCGTGTCGTTGATGCGCTTGAAGCCGTCCAGGTCAATGAAAAGCAATGCCAGCATCCTGTCTTCCGCGCGGGCGCGGTCGAGCGCATCCGGCAGAAAACGCTGTATCCAGTAACGGTTCGGCAAGCCGGTCAGGGCATCCTGGTTGCCGCGTCGCTCCAACTCGTTCAGGTAATCCTTGCTGCCGGTGATGTCGCGCATGGTAATGGCCAGTTCATTGCTTGCACGCACAGCCTTGATGTACACCCAGCGCACCGGCCCCGACCAGTCTCCTGTCACCTCGAATTCATTCTCGCAAAAACCGGTCGTCATTGCCTGCGTCAGGCATGCCATGAACGCGGCGCGTTCGGGGTCGGAAATCAGCGTGGAAAAATGCTTCCCCAAAACTTCTTCACGGCGTTTCTGAAACAGGTGGGCGCCATAGGAATTGCAGTCAGCCACCAGGAAGTCGGTAATGACGCGATGCCGCTCGCGCACCGGGCTGGCAATATAGAATCCCTCGTGCCCTTCTTCAGTCGCCATGCGATAAGTTGCCTGTGTTTGCTGCAGCTGATATTTTCGCCAGGCCAGGCGCGTCGACAGCACCAGCGCAATCATGGCGAAGGCGAATAGCGCAATCGATGCCAGCGCCACGTTGCGCAAGGCCGTTGCGCGACCCGCCATATAAGGCGCCAGGATCTCTTCCTGATCGAAGCCGGCTACTGCCACCAGCGGATAGCCTTCGATCTGGCGCCAGCCCACATATCTTGCGCGGCCATCGGCAAACCATTCCTTTCCGGCCATGTGGCGACTGCCCCACAATGTCGGAAATTGCGGGAAGCGTACGAATGCAAAGGCGCCTGCGTGGCCGATGGTATCGCCGACGCGGGTAGCGCGGAAATGCCCATCATCGCCCAGCATTGCCAGCATGCCATGCTGCCCCATCCTGCCTTCATCATAAAGCGCCGTGAAATACTCGGGCGCGACATTGACCACCACGACACCCGCGAAGCTGTCATCAGCTGCACTCAAGCCTCGCGACAGGTTCAGGTCGCCCGGCCGGCTGACTGCCCCCTCGAGCGGCACGCCCAGGTAAAGAAAGTCGATGATGGCAAGTTTTTGCGCGGTGAAAAAGCCAGCATTGCCTTGCGAAGTGCCGGCTGCAGCGGGCATGGTACTGGTGACCACCTTGCCATTGCGATCCAGGATGGATACCTGGAACAGGGAACCGGCATGAAACAGTTTTTTTCTGTTCAGGTTTTCCAAGGGAAGATTGCCATTTGACAGCTCCCACTCATAGCGGACATGTAACAAAGTCTGGTCCACGGTATCGATGCTATGCAACAGGTTGCGTGCATAGCCGCGCGCCATGGTGCGCACTTCATGCAAGGCTTCCGCCTCCACGCGCTCGCGCCCCCGGTCCAGTTCATTCATGGTCAGCCACCAGCCCAGCACGCCCATGATCAGGGCAAGGGCCGGCCAGATGATAATGCCGCGCACCTGGCCTTTCAGGAATCGCGAAGTTTCAAGCAATTCCTTGAAACGGGCTTGGAGGACACCGACGGGTTTATGCATACTCAGGAATTTGAAATATTCCTTGCATTCCCGATTTGACGTTAGACAAGCGTATGACATCGCCCGTGGCATGTCATGAAAAAAGCCGGTCCCCCTCTCGGGAGACCGGCCCTGTATTGCGCATGGCGCGGTTACATGTCAGGCTGGCGTATTACCAGACTGCCTTGCCGGAAGCATCCTTGAGCTGGGCTTTCCAGCTGTCCTGCACCAGCTTGACGACTGCCGGCGGCATGCCGACATAATCCAGGTCGGTCGCCATCTGGTCGCCGTTCTTATAGGCCCAGTCGAAGAACTTCAGCACTTCCTTGCCCTTGGCGGGATCTTGCTGAACCTTGTGCATGATGATGAACGAAGCGCTGGTGATCGGCCAGCTTTGCTGACCCGGCTGGTCGGTCAGCACCACGCCGAAGCCCGGTGCCTTGGCCCAGTCGGCGCCTGCAGCAGCCGCCTTGAATGTGCTTTCATTGGGTTGCACCCACTGGCCGTCACGATTCTTCATCTGCGCATGGCTCATCTTGTTTTTCTTCGCATAGGCATACTCGACGTAACCAATCGAGTTCTTGATGCGTTGCACGTTGGCAGCAACACCTTCATTGCCCTTGCCACCAATGCCCACAGGCCACTTGACCGCGGTACCGGAGCCGACAGTCGACTTGAAATCGGCATTCACCTTGGACAGGTAATCGGTGAACTGGAAGGTGGTGCCGGAACCGTCGGCACGATGCACCACGGTGATTTCTTCAGCCGGCAGCTTCACACCAGGATTGTCAGCCGCGATCGGTGCGGCATTCCACTTGGTGATCTTGCCCAGGAAAATTTCGGCGAGCACGGTATTCGACAACTTCAGCTGGCCAGGAGTCAGTCCTTCGAGGTTGACGACCGCAACCACGCCCCCCATGATGGCGGGAAATTGCATCAAGCCTTCCTTTTCCAGATCTTCCGGCTTCAGCGGCATGTCGGATGCGCCAAAATCAACGGTCTTGGCCTTGATCTGCTTGATGCCGCCGCCCGAACCAATCGACTGGTAATTCATGCCAGTGCCGGTTGCTTGCTTGTAAGCTTCCGCCCACTTCGAATAGATCGGGTACGGGAAGGTTGCGCCCGCGCCGGTGATATCGACGGCCTGGGCGGCACCTGCGCCCAGCGCCACGCCGGCTGCCAGGATCAGGGAAGGTACAAATTTGTGCAAACGCATGTGTTCACTCCTTATCAATTATTAAGCTTACGGGCCACACTCTACCCGCCGTTTATGACATCTTCATTACGGCATCGCAAGCTGCTCCGCATCCCAGGAAGCAGCGCTTGAATTGCCAATATTGCAACTTATCCAGTTACCTGCGCGGCACTCGCCGTCAGGGCGGCCTTGACCTGCTCCATGTAAGGGCTGGCGAATCGCTTGCCCTGCTGAGAATCGCGCAAGGCCATATTCCATTGTGCCGCCACGGTCATCAGTTGCGCGGCGCTGTGCGCCTGTTCGATGCGCTGGATCACGGGAGCACTGAGCAAGCCCAGGTAAGTCTGCGCAGTGGTCGTCATGAAATCCTTGACCTGGCGAATGGTCGTCGCATTGTCGGTAAATTCACTGCCGGTTGCCGCCGCAGTGACAGGGGGCGGCACGTATTCCGGCGAAAACGAAGGCGCAGCAGGCGGCAACGCGACAGCCGGCGGAGCAGCTTCAGGCACTGCCGCCCCGCTCCCGCGCGCGGATGCCGGCGTGATGAAATTCTGTTCGACCAGCAAATCAAGAATCTCGCCGAGCTGTGCCGCGGGCAAGGCGGGGGCAATCATGCCTGTGACCGTGCCCACCTCTCTGCTGCCGTCGATAAAAATCAGCACGCGCCGTTGCAGGGGATTGAGCCCATGGCAGCGCGTCGACATTTCCTCGCGCCCTTTGGCGGTTTTCGAAAAAATGATGGCGTTTCTGTCCATGACACCCCCTTGGGCGCTAACGTCAGGCGACGAAAGGCATTTCGTTAAAAGTAAGCCAGGTGATGCCCAGGCCGTGCATCAGGTCTTCACCCAAATCCTGTATTGCATCGTCTTCCTCATCGTACTCCCAGTCGATGTCGACGGCGCAGCCGGCATGGGCGGCGTCATTGAGGATCATGAACAATTGCCGCATGGATTTTGTCGATGCGCTGTTGACGTAGGACAGCCGGATGCGCGCATAGAATTTCGAGGGCTTGTTGCGATCCAGATGCATGTGGATGGCGCCGATGATCGGCTGAAAAAACAGGTTCGGATTTTCCGGGTAGCACTCGCCTGCGATGAACAGGGTATTGTGCACCGGATTGAAAACCACTTCCGGTGTATTGTCTGTAGGAACTGTTTTGATAGGCTGCATTGCTCTGCTCCCTGAATTCAGATTACTGTCTTCAAATAAAAATACGAAAATCGTCCTGACGAAGGCGCGTGCGGCACAAAGCTGTACTCCAGCGCACACTCCAGCGGCTGCTTGCTGTCGCGGGCGATGGTCAAAAAGCCGAGTCCGGCGCCCTTGCTAAGCGCATCGTTGGCCGCATGCTCATCGTTGGCAAGCTGGTCCCTGTAGGCTGCCTTGATATCTGCCAGCGTCATGCTACGCAATGCCGCCAGGCGGTTATCGATGCGCTCGACTTGCTCGTGCAGCACCAGGTTGCCGCAGGCGATCCAGTACGACTGGTCTTCCTGACCCAGGCCGATCGCACCCGGCTTGCCGCCGCCTTCCATGCCATCGCCAGGCGCGCCGCCGTAGTGCAGGATGTTCTGCGCCATCTCGACGAAGCTTGAAAAAAGTTTGCGCCGCAAGGGCCCGCTCACGCCCGACATCTCCAGCTTTTCCTTGACCGCGCCGGATAATGCCGGCATGGTTTCGCTGTCGAAGCGGCCGGCATAGTAGTAAATTGCGCCGGACGGCGCGGCGCCCGCTTCGAACGATACAAAAGCGTTCATGCTCATGCCTATGCCCCGCCGAACACCAGGAAACAGACGTCGTCGCGGCGACGCTGCTCCCCCTGCCATTGCGCAAAGCGCTGCAGCAGAAGGGCGGACAGTTCGCGGGCCTGCATGTCACGCTGTTCCGCCAGCAACTGGTGCAGGCGGCGGCGGCCATGGGCGATATTCTTCGGTCCGCCGATCTGGTCGATAACGCCGTCCGTCGTGACCAGGGCACGATAGCCGGCAGGCAGACGCACGCTGTGCGCAGTGAAATGAAAGTCGTCCGGCGTGTCGCTGTAGCCCACGCCCATGCGGTCGCCCTCGAACAGGCTCACTTCGTCGGCCCCCGGCTGCACCACCACCAGTTCCAGGCGCGCGCCAGCGTAATGCAACGCCTGCCCTGCCTCGGTGAGAACGAACATAAACGCATCCATGCCGTCATCCGACTTGTTCTGCGCGCCCGCGCCGGCCGGCCTGGCGCCGTTGCCCTGCCCCAGCACTTTCTTGATATAGCGGTTCAAGCCATCCAGCACCAGCGCCGGATTGGGCTCGTCAGCGCCACTGACGACCATGTTCTCAAGATAGGAAAGCGCAATCAGGGTCATGAATGCACCGGGCACGCCGTGCCCGGTGCAATCGATGATGGCGCCGAAAATACCATTTTTCGTCGCACGAAAAAAATAGCAGTCGCCACCGACCACGTCGCGCGGCTGCCAGACCAGCTGTGCAGCCGGCAATACCGATTGCAACTCGTGGCTGGAACTGCGCAGGTTGGATTGCTGAATGGCGGAGGCATAATCGATGCTGGCAAGTAGCTGCCGGGTTTTTTCCGCTTCGATATCCGACATCGCCTTGAGCAGCGACATACCCGTGCCGAGGCCGACATACTTGCCGTTGCGGGTGCAGATGAAGCCGTCTTTCATTACTCGCGCATCCGGTTCCACCGCATGCCGCACCAGCAGCTCGACCGGCGTGTCATCCGGCGCAATCAGCGGCTCGCCATCGGCAAAGCCGAGGCAGGACTTCTTGCCGAACAGTTCGCGGCTGAACGGCTTGCTGTACTGCTCCATGAATACATTGCGGTTGACCAATGCAACCGGCACATCGTTTTCGACGATCGCGACGGTTTCCATGTCCGCATGCGCCAGAAAAAATTCCTGCAACTCTGCATTGCTCATCTCCGGCCCTATCGCCGGCGACTGCTCGATCAGCTGCCCTGCACGCACCGCCACTGCCGCCCGCGCCGCATCGCCGGCGCTGCTCGTCGCATTGGCGATAGCGCTATACAAATCATCGATGCTTGCCAATTCCTTAACTCCCCGTATCTCTGTTCATCACAAACGTGAAACGAAATATAGCGATGTCGTATGACATGCATATGAAGAATTGATGACAACTGTTAATTTTTTTGTCTGCCGCCACTCTCAAGGAAGACAAATTCAATAACTGAAAATCTGTAACGAAGAGGTCACATGCGCTCCATACAATACGCCGCGGAAACATTAGTTTCTTCTTTGACACACAACTGGAGCTGATCAATGAATTTGAAAAACGTGTTTGCAGTGATGGGCGTCGCCTCTGCTGCGTTGCTGACCCAAGGCGTGCACGCCCAGGCCGTGAAGGTGGATGCCGGCCTGCCGACTTACCAGAAAGCCGCCGGCGTCTCCGGCAACTTCACCAGCGTCGGCTCTGACACGCTGAACAACCTGATGACACTGTGGGCGGAAGAGTTCAAGCGCCTGTACCCCAACGTGAATATCCAGATCCAGGGCGCCGGTTCCTCGACCGCCCCGCCGGCGCTGACTGAAGGCGCATCCAGCTTCGGCCCGATGAGCCGCCTGATGACCGCCAAGGAAATCGAAGGCTTCGAGAAGAAGCATGGCTACAAGCCGTACGCCGTGCCGGTCGCGATCGACGCGCTCGCTGTGTACGTCAACAAGGACAACCCGATCAAGGGCCTGAGCATTCCGGAAATCGACGCAATCATGTCGGTCGGCCGCAAGTGCGGCGGCACCGAAGAAATCGGCAAGTGGGGCCAGCTCGGCATGAAGGGTGAATGGGCCAGCCGCGACATCGCCATGTACGGCCGTAACTCGGTGTCCGGCACCTATGGCTACTTCAAAGAAAAGGCGCTGTGCAAGGGTGATTTCAAGCGCAATGTCGCCGAACAGCCGGGCTCGGCATCGGTCGTGCAAAGCGTGGCGACCCAGCTGAATGCCATCGGCTACTCGGGCATCGGTTACAAGACTTCGGGCGTGCGCGCCCTGCCGCTGTCGGCCAAGGCCGGCGGCGCCTTCGTCGAACCGGATGCAGCAAATGCCGTGAACGGCAAGTATCCGCTGGCGCGCGTGCTGTACGTGTACGTCAACAAGAAGCCCAACGAGCCGCTGGCGCCACTGGAACGCGAATTCTTCAAGCTGGTGCTTTCCAAGCAAGGCCAGACCGTGGTCGTAAAAGACGGCTTCGTGCCGATGCCGGCCCGCATGGCGCTGAAGGCTTCGCAAGACCTGTCGAAGTAAGCATTGGCGGCGCGTAACCCGCGCCGCTTCTTCCGCCCCTGCGGAGGCGGATAAGTCATGATCACGAATTAGGAGTTATGCATGAATCAGAAAATGCGCATGGCGGCATGCGTTGCCGGCACGGCGGTAGCGCTGGTGCTGAGCGGCTGCGCCACCGACGGCAATCAGTCGGCGCCGGCTGCGGCAGCACCGGCAGCAAAAACGGCGACGCCGGCATCTGCACCTGCACCGGCACCGGCAAGCGCCGCTGCAACGGCGCCGACGGCCAAGGAATTCTTTATCGTCCTGCCGGAAAGCGGACGCATCCACGCCTTCGGCGACACCGGGAACTATTTCGACTATCTGGCCAACGGCGAAGTAATGCTGACCCGCACCCAGATCGGCGTCGGCCCGAAAGGCGAGACCGTCGTTTTCGGCATCACCAAGGACGACGTCAAGAAGAACCAGCCCAGTCAGGCAGAACTGGTGTACCAGGACAAGCTTGCTGCCGCCGAAAACTTTCATGGCGAAGTTTTCAAAAACGGTCGTTACTACGTGTTCGGCAACCTCAAGGACATGAAGGCGTTTGCCGCGTTCGGCGAAGTGCCCTACTCCTTCACTGACATCGGCGCCGGCCCCAAGGGCGAAACGCTGGTCTGGGTGATGAACAAGGATAGCTACAAGAAGGGCCGTCCGCTCGCCACCATCGAGCGCTTCAAGCAGCTTCGCGCAGCCAAGTAAGCCCTGGTGCTCCCGGCTTTATCAAGCCGGGAGCACAGGCACCTGCGCGATGCTCGAAAGGGCGGCGACCTTTCGCCGCCCTCGTTCCGTTTATGAGCATATAAATTCCCATGAATACCACCAGCCAGCAAAGTCCGGCCAGCAGCGCGATCCCGCTTTTCGCCAAACGACCGATGACCCGCCGCCTTGTGATCGACCGCCTGTTCAAGCATCTCATGTCGGTGGGCGGCATCAGCGTCATTGTCGCGGTATCGGCAATCTTTTTCTACCTGGCCGGCGTCGTCGTGCCGCTGTTCATGCCGCCATCGATCGAACAGGAAAACAGCTATTCTGCACCAGGTTCTGCCAGCCAGAAAACTGTCGTGCTGTCCGGTGAAGAACAGCGTGAAATCGGCCTGCGTGCTGCCGATGGCGGCGACCTCAGCTTTTTCCGGTTCGACAACGGCCAGCTGCTCTCCCGCCATGCCATCGCCGTGCCGGAAGGCGCACGCATCACCAGTTTCGCCGCCGCAGAAAGGCGCAGCTACACCATGGGCTTCGGCCTGTCCGATGGCCGCGTGGTGCTGGCCAAGCACGTATACAACGTGACCTTTCCCGACAACAAGCGCAAGATCACACCTGACATCGAATATCCGCTGGGGGAGGAGCCGCTGGCGATCGATCCGCGCGGCATGCCCATCTCGCAGCTGTCGGTGCAGCATTCCGATGACGGCACCACCATCGTCGCCCTCACGGAAGACGGCCGCCTGCTGGTTTCATCTGTCAGCGTCACAAGCAACATGATCACCGGGGAATCCAGCAGTGAAGTGGAGCAGGCGGAAATCTCTCTGCCGCCGCCCAATGTCCGCCGCATGCTGGTGGAAGCAAGGCAGCGCGAACTGTACATCCTGCACGGCGAAGCCACCGTCACGCGTTATGACATTGCCGACAAGTCGAACCCGCGCCTGATCGAAACCGTGCACCTGGCAGGCAGCAAGGAAAAAGTCACCACGCTGACCATACTGAGCGGGGGCTTTTCGCTGATTGTCGGCACCGACAGCGGCAAGCTGTCGCAATGGTTCCCGGTGCGCACGGAGTCCAACAACTTTGCCCTGACCCGCATCCGCGAGTTCGAGGCCATGCCCGGCGCGGTTACGGCAATCACGCCGGAATTCAACCGCAAGGCATTCATCGCCGGTGACGACAAGGGCAATCTCAACAGCTATTTCGCCACCTCGAACCGCCTGCTGTTCAGCAAAAAGCTGAGCGACCAGCCGCTCACCGTGCTCGGCATTCCGCCGCGCGGCAACGGCTATCTGGCGCAGGATGCAAGCGGCAAGGTCCATTCTGCCGTGGTGCACAACGATCACCCTGAAGTCTCTTTCTCCAGCCTGTGGCAAAAGGTATGGTACGAAAGCTACGAGGAGCCCGACTACGTCTGGCAATCGTCCGCCGCCAACTCCGACTTCGAGCCAAAATTCAGCCTGGCACCACTGACCTACGGCACGCTCAAGGCGGCGGCATATGCCATGCTGATTTCGATCCCGCTGGCCTTGCTTGGCGCGATCTTCACCGGCTACTTCATGGCGCCGAGAATGCGCACCCTGGTCAAGCCCAGCATCGAAATGATGGGCGCGCTGCCCACCGTGATCCTCGGCTTCCTGGCGGGCCTGTGGCTGGCGCCGCTGGTGGAAAACAACCTGACCGGCGTGCTGCTCTCCATTCTCCTGCTGCCGGTTGCCATGGTCGGCGCCGCCGCACTCTGGCACCTGCTCCCGGAAAACTTGCGCAATCGCGTGCCGCCAGGCTGGGAAGCCGCATTGCAGCTGCCGGTGGTGGCCTTCACCGTGTGGCTCCTGTTCCAGGTCGGCCATCCGATCGAGGCGGCATTTTTCGGCGGCGACCTGCCGGGCTGGCTCAGCAACGAGATGGGCATCAGCTACGACCAGCGCAATTCGCTGGTAGTCGGCATCGCCATGGGTTTTGCCGTGACTCCGAATATTTTCTCGATTGCCGAGGATGCCATTTTCAGCGTGCCAAAGCACCTGACGTCCGGCTCGCTGGCGCTCGGCGCCACGCCCTGGCAAACACTGGTCGGCGTGGTGCTGCTTACCGCCAGCCCCGGCATTTTCTCTGCCGTGATGATCGGCCTGGGACGCGCAGTGGGTGAAACCATGATTGTGCTGATGGCCACCGGCAATACTGCCGTGATGGATTTCAGCATGTTCTCGGGCTTCCGCACACTGTCGGCGAACATCGGCGTGGAAATGCCGGAGGCCGGCGTCGGCGAAACCCACTATCGCCTGCTGTTCCTGTCGGCGCTGGTGCTGTTCGCCTTCACCTTCCTTGTTAACACCGTCGCGGAGCTGGTGCGCCAGCGCATGCGTGACAAGTACAGCACTATCTAATCGGAGTTCACAACATGCGAGACTGGTATAAATCGGGCAGCCCGTGGATCTGGCTGACCGCCGGCGCCGTGGCGCTGTCGCTGCTGATGGTGGCCGGCGTGCTCGGGCTGACCGCAGTGCGCGGGCTTGGTCACTTCTGGCCGAAACAGGTGGTGGAAACCACGTATATGGAAAAGGATGGCCGCCAGGTTAGCCTCATCGGCGAGATGCGCGAGCGCGAAGAAGTTTCTGTCAAGCGCCTGCGCGAGGCAGGTTTCGATATCGGCGGCGACAAGGCTTACGTCGACCGCGTCCTGATGAAACTGGGCAATCGCGACATCAGCGGCGTCGATTTCCGCTGGTTCCCGAAGCCGCTGCTGGGCGAACTGACCTACCCGGCCGATGTGCTGACCATCGAGCGTCACGAATGGGGCAACTTCTACGGCCATCTGAAATCGGTCAAGGAAGGCGGCAACACGATCGCCAGCGGTGAAGCGGCCTGGCCGGAACTGCAAAAGCGCTTCGAACGCGCTGCATCGCTGTTCCGCGAAATTCACGAAGTCGAGAAGGACGAGATCGGCCGCATCAACTACGGCATCGAGCAGCTGCGCCTGAAACAGCGCCGCGCAGAACTGGCAGGCAAGATCAGCGAGACCGATCGCGCCGAATTTTCTGCGCGACGGCAAGAGCTCGACCAGCAGTTCGCCGTACTGCAAGGCAAGCTGCAGAAACTGCGTGCCGATATCGGCCGCGATTCGCTGGTTGCGCAAACCAGCGACGGCAAGGAAGTGGAAATCAAGCTTACGCTCGTCGCTGATGTCTATCGCGCCAATGCCATGGGTCTGTTCGAAAAAATCGGCCACTATTTCCGCAAGATCGTCGAATTCACGCTGGACGACCCGCGCGAAGCTAACACCGAGGGCGGCATTTTCCCTGCGATCTTCGGCACCGTGCTGATGGTGATCATGATGTCCGTGATCGTCACGCCGCTGGGCGTCATGGCCGCCGTCTACATGCGCGAATATGCCAGGCAGGGCCCGCTGATCCGCATGATTCGCATTTCGGTCAACAACCTGGCTGGCGTGCCATCGATCGTGTATGGCGTGTTCGGCCTGGGTTTTTTCGTGTATTTCCTCGGAGGGAATATCGACCAGCTGTTCTTCGCCGAATCGCTGCCGGCGCCGACTTTCGGCAGCCCCGGCATCCTGTGGGCATCGCTGACACTGGCGCTGCTGACGCTGCCGGTGGTGATCGTTTCTACCGAAGAAGGCCTGTCGCGCGTGCCGCGCTCGGTGCGCGAAGGCAGCCTGGCGTTGGGCGCCACCAAGGCGGAAACGCTGTGGCGCACGGTGCTGCCGATGACCGGCCCGGCCATGATGACCGGCCTGATCCTGGCGGTGGCGCGCGCCGCCGGCGAAGTCGCGCCGCTGATGCTGGTGGGCGTCGTCAAGCTGGCGCCGACCCTGCCGCTGGACGGCTATTTCCCCTTCATCCACCTGGAACGCAAGTTCATGCACCTGGGCTTCCACATCTATGACGTCGGCTTCCAGAGCCCCAATGTCGAAGCCGCGCGCCCGCTGGTGTTCGCCACGGCGCTACTGCTGGTAATCGTGATCATGCTGCTGAACCTGGCGGCGATCCGCTTGCGCAACCGCATGCGCGAAAAGTACCGCGGCCTGGAATCCGTATGATCCGCGCCAGCCATCCCATACGAACCATCCTTTCAAGGTAAAACCCATGCAAACCACTATCCAAACCGCCCTGCCCCGCACTTCCCGGGATGGTGCCGCCAGACCTGCCGCGGTCGGCGCTTCCGGCCCGGTCGACCCCGCCGTCGCGCTCAAGGTCCGCAACGTCAACCTGTACTATGGCCAGGCGCAGGCGCTGCACGACGTCAGCATGGATATTCCGCGCGGCCAGGTAGTCGCATTCATCGGCCCGTCCGGCTGCGGCAAATCCACCCTGCTGCGCTGCTTCAACCGCATGAACGACCTGGTCGACAATTGCCGTGTCGAAGGCCAGGTGCTGGTCGACGGCAAGAATGTCTATGACAAGGGCGTCAACGTCGCCGACTTGCGGCGCCGCGTCGGCATGGTCTTCCAGAAGCCCAACCCGTTTCCCAAGTCGATCTACGAAAATGTCGCTTACGGTCTGCGTCTGCTCGGCATCAAGGACCGCGCCATGCTCGATGCTCATATCGAACGTGCACTGCGCCAGGCGGCGCTGTGGGATGAAGTCAAGGACCGGCTGGACAGCAGCGGCCTGTCGCTGTCCGGCGGCCAGCAGCAGCGCCTGGTGATCGCCCGCGCAGTGGCGCTGGAACCGGAAATCCTGCTGCTCGACGAGCCCTGCTCGGCGCTCGACCCGATCGCCACCGCGAAGGTGGAAAACCTGCTGGACGAACTGAAAACCAAATACACCATCGTCATCGTCACACACAACATGCAGCAGGCTGCGCGTGTCTCCGATTACACGGGTTTCATGTTCATGGGTAAGCTGATCGAGTTCGGCGAAACCCAGCAGATGTTTACCCATCCTAACAACCAGCAAACGCTGGATTACATTACCGGCCGCTTCGGCTGAGTTGCACGCACAGAAAACAGGAGAACACCCGATGAATACTCCGCATATCGTCAAGTCTTTCGACCTCGAACTGCAGACGCTGGCGTCCAGCGTCGGCGCCATGGGCGACTTTGCCGGCGCACAGTTCGCCTATGCCATGCACGCGCTGCTGTCGCGTGACGTCAACCTGGCGCAGCGCGTCATCGACCAGGACCGGCAAGTCGACGCGCTGCGGCGCGACCTGTCGGCAGCTGCCGCCACTGTCATCGCCAAGCGCCAGCCGGTCGCCATCGACCTCGACGAAGTGCTGTCCGAATTGCGCATCGTCGAAGACCTGGAGCGTATCGGCGACCTGGCAAAGAACATCGCGCGCCGCGCCACCGGCATTGCCGAAGAAGTCTTTCCTGCTGAAGCGACCGTCAAGCTGCAGGAACTCGCGGCGCTGACCTCGGCACAGCTGCGCAATGCCATCGAAGCCTACAGCGCCCGCGACGCCGTCATGGCGAAGGAAATATGCGACGCGGATGACCGCATCGATGCGCTGCATGCCGAAATTTTCAGCGATATCACGGCAATGATGAACTGCAGCCAGGCGCATGTCGTCTGCCTGGTTCACCTGCTGTTCTGCGCAAAAAACATCGAACGTATTGCCGACCATGCCACGCACATCGCAGAAATTGTCGCCGAATCGTCCAGCGGCCGCGAGGCCACGCGCGCCTGAGAGAGTGAAAGCAGGCAGCTTGCCGCTGGAACCAGAGCCCGACGACATGCACCGCGACGATAAACGCACAAATGCCCCTTCAGCAGCATCTGCTGTCGCGCGTTATCGCATACTGCTGCACCATGACGGCACGGCCTGGATTGCCGAAGTGCCGGAACTGCCCGGCTGCCGTGCCACGGGCGACGACCAGGCCGCCGCCCTGCGCGCGGCCCAGGCTGCAATCGTGCAATGGCTGCGGCGCTTGCGCACAGATGCTCCCCTGCCGGCGCTGCAATCCCCCGTCGCGCTCGGGCGCAGCATCCGCGATCGGCTTGCAGCATCCCAGGCCGGCGCTACCCTCGGTTCGCGCATGTCACCGGCCAAACGCCTGCTGGTCAGCAAATTCGGTAAGATGTCCAACCGCGAACTGGCCGGCCGCATAGGCCTGACCGGCCGCGACGCACCAACCATGCTGTCGGCAGCTGCATCGGGAAAGGGTACGCGCAAGGCGCGCTGCGCCATCGCGCTCGCGCTCGACGAATTGCCGTCGCACCTGTGGCCGGACCGCCTGCCCGGCATCTGCCACGATGACGACGCCATGTATACCGAGCTTCGCGCGCTACGCGATGGCGAAATCGGCGCCAGGGAAACTCCCGTCCGCACGCCATAAACTTGCCTGCCTGCGGCAGAAAATCAGTTCAGCTCGCCGCCCACTTCGCCGCCGTCATTGCGGGTAATGACGATGGTGGCCGAGCGCGGACGTGCCGTGCCGCCGTCCGGCCAGTGGCTGCCGAAACTCCCGGGATCGGCAAAGTCCGGCCTGGTCTCCTCGCCGGGGTGCTGAATATTGACGAACAAGGCACGCCCATCGGGTGTTTCCGCGATGCCGGTGATTTCGCATTCCCGCGGACCGACCAGGAAGCGCCGCAGACTTTCTTCGCCGGGCGGCGCGCCGACCAGGGTATCCACGGCCCTGGTGACGCCTCCGTCGGTGCTGACGATGGTCTTTCTGGCACCGTCGCCTACCTTGCCCGGCACCGCAGCCAGCATCATGCAGTTGGTGACGTCGGTATAGGCGCCGTCATCCGTCTGTATCCACAGCAACCCGTTGCGGCCGAACCAGAGGCCGTCCGGACTGGAAAAGTCATTGACAGCAGTCAGGCCGGAGATGTTAACGCTGGCCGGATCGGCATCGGCGGCGGCGCCGAACAGAAACACATCCCACGTGAATGCGGTCGCAGCAACATTGCCGTTGTGTTCGGCCCAGCGGATGATGTGGCCATTCGGATTGCCGCGCTGCGCGGCGCCGGCGCTCCCTTTGGGATCGTTATAGAAGCGCGGATTGGCGGCGTCCGTCGCTGTCAGCGGGCGCGCGGTGGCATTGGTATTGGTGAGCGTCATATAGACTTCGCCATTGGCCGGGTTGACCGCGCCCCATTCCGGGCGATCCATCTTCGTCGCGCCGGCGGCATCTGCAGCCAGGCGCGTATTGATCAGCACGTCGGCCTGGTCGATAAAGGGATAGGCAGCATTGGCAGGCGTAATATTATTGCTGCCGAACTTGAGCTCGATCCATGAACCGCTGCCGTCTGCATGGAAGCGGGCCACGTACAGGCGGCCGTCGTCCAGGTACTTGTCGCCCGCAGCCAGTCCACGGTCGGCATCTGCCGGGTCCCAGACAGCATTCGACACATACTTGTAAATGTATTCATTGCGGGAATCGCACCCCATGTACCAGACCAACGGCTTGCCCGGCACCACCGGCCCCGGCCAGGCGCCCTCGTGCGCAAAGCGACCCATCGCCGTGCGCTTCTTTGGCGTTGAATAAGGATTGAACGGGTCGATCTCGACATTCCAGCCATATGTATTGGCGACATTGCGAAAATCATCGCTGCCATCGGCCGAAGCGCCCAGCTTCATGGCATTCCAGCGCGAAAAGGATGTGTCTGCAGGGTCTTCGGCGGTTGCGGTTGCCCACAGTTCGCGCCCATTGCCGCCGATGCCGTAACGGGAAAACGACACCAGTTCCCTGGCGCTGCGCTTCGGATTGTCGATGGCGGCGATGCGGCGGAAGTAGCCGGCCCAGTTTTCCTCGCAGGTCAGATAGGTGCCCCAGGGGGTGTGGCCGTTGGCGCAGTTGTTGACCGTGCCGCGCGTGCGCGTGCCATTCGTCGAATACGCCGTAATCATTTGCGCGCTGCCGGCTGCAGGACCGGACAAGACCATGTCCGTGAAGGTCGTGATGCGGCGGTTGAAGCGCGAATGGCGGCGGTATTCGAAGGTCCTGCGCTCCTTGCGCACTTCGATGATGCTGACACCGTGGGCATGCAATTCCTTGACGACTTCGGCGGCGACGCTGCGTTTCGCCTCGGCGCCGCTGCCGACGATGGTCGCACCGTTGGCATGCAGGTAGGATGGCGTAATCGCTTCATGGTTAAGGCAAAGCAATCCCCGGTTGGCTGCCTTCTCATGAAATTTTCCATACCCGTTCATGCCGAAGTACTGCATGCCGTCATGATGGTCGCCTGCACGCAAGGCGAACGAGGCGGCGGCGTCTGTGCCGTCATTGCGATATTCCGGCACTTCCGGCGATATGGGGTCGCCCAGGCGATACAGGACGGAGACGTCATAGCCGGCAGGTACCACGACTGCGTCCTGCAGACTCTTGGCGACGGCATTGAAGTTGAGTTTCAGGGCCTTGTGTCTTGGGCGCCCCCCCTTGTCCGCAGCCACCGCCAGGCCGGCGCCGAAAAACATCGTCGCAGCTGCACCGAAGCTGCCTTTCAGGGCGGTACGGCGGGTCAGCCGCGCAGCCAGCACGGCATCAAAAGTCGGGTTGCCGGAAAAATTCACGCCGGTTTCTTCACATGCGTCTGGCACATCGCTGCAAGTACGATCATTCATCACGGCGCTTCCTTGTCGAATTGAAGGTCTGACGATCCTATTGCAGGATTATTTCGCCCTGATTACGCCGCGCAAATACCCGCTGTCATTACCCTGTCATATTAGTAAATTAATCTTAAGAAACTTATGCCTATCTTTCGGCAATGCCACTCCGCAAATCCGGGGGAGTGTAAAATTGCCAACGAAACCATTCACTGTCGTGCTCGACGACGCACGGTAGCCGGCCGGTACCCCGGCGGGGTCCCGGAGCGAGATTTATGTCAAACTCATCACGTCGCATGGACCAACGCGTAAAACCTGCCCGTCATCAAGGGGCGCCTGACAGTACCGAAATGTTCCTTAATCGCGAACTGTCGCAACTGGCCTTCAACCGGCGCGTTCTGGCGCAGGCGGAAGACCGCGGATTGCCGCTGCTGGAACGGCTGCGCTTTCTGTGTATCGTCAGCAGCAATCTCGACGAGTTCTTCGAAGTGCGCATCGCCAGCCTGCTGGCGCAAGATCAGCGCGAGGGCAACGTTCCGGAAGGTCCTGCCTTTGTCAGCATGCTGGAAAGGATCAGCGAGGAATGCCACGACCTGGTGAAGCGCCAGTACGATGTGCTCAATCATGAAATCCTGCCGCAACTGGCGGTCAACAATATCCGCCTGTTGCGTCACCAGGATCGCAGCGAAGCGCAGCGCGCCTGGGTCAAGGCGTTTTTTGAACGCGAAGTGCGGCCGCTGCTGACGCCGATCGGACTGGATCCGGCGCACCCCTTCCCGCAAGTCGTCAACAAGAGCCTGAATTTCATCGTCGAACTGTCCGGCAAGGATGCGTTCGGGCGGGACACTTCGATTGCCATCCTGAAGGCGCCGCGCGTATTGCCTCGCATCATACAATTGCCGGCAGAACTGTGCGACGGCGGCATGGCGTTCTGCCTGCTGTCCTCGGTGATCCATGCCAACATCACCGAGCTGTTCGCCGGCCGCGAAGTGCTTGGCTACTCGCAGTTCCGCGTCACCCGCAACAGCGACCTCTGGGTCGATGACGAAGAAGTCAAAAACCTGCGCGAAGCATTGCAAAGCGAGTTGCAGACGCGTTCGTTCGGCTTTGCCGTGCGCCTGGAAGTCGCCAAAAACTGCCCGGAAAACCTGTCCCACTTCCTGCTCGAACAGTTCGCCATTCCGCCGCACCGCCTGTACCATGTGGACGGCCCGGTGAACATGGTGCGCCTGCTGGAACTGGCCGATTACGTCGGCGAACCAGCGCTGCGCTTTGCGCCCTTCTTCCCGTCATTTCCGGCCAGGATGGCCGACAGCGGCATGTTTTCCATCCTCAGCAAGCAGGACGTGCTGCTGCACCACCCGTTCCAGTCTTTCCAGCCGGTAGTCGACTTCATCCGCAGCGCCGCGATCGATCCCAGCGTGCTGGCGATCAAGCAAACCATTTACCGCACCGGCATGAATTCGGACCTGATGGAAGCGCTGATCACGGCCGCGCAGGGTGGCAAGGAAGTCACGGTGATCGTCGAACTGATGGCGCGCTTCGACGAGGAAGCCAACATCAACTGGGCCGAGCGGCTGGAACGCGTCGGCGCCCAGGTTGTATACGGCGTGGTAGGACTGAAGACCCATGCCAAGCTGGCGCTGGTACTGCGCCGCGAAGACGGCGCGCTGCGCTACTATGCCCACCTCGGCACCGGCAACTATCATCCCACCACGACCAAGTTCTATACCGACTTCGGACTGCTCACTGCACGGCCCGAGCTGACGCGCGATGTCAATGAGGTATTCCTGCATCTGACCAGCCTGGCCAAGCCGAAAAAGCTTAATCACCTGTGGCTGGCGCCCTTCACCCTGCAAAAGGAGCTGATCCGCGCCATCCAGAACGAAGCGCGGATTGCCGCAGAGGGCCGGCCGGGCCGCATCATCGCCAAGATGAATGCGCTGCTGGACGAATCGGTGATTCGCGCCCTGTACGAGGCCTCCGCCGCAGGCGTGAAGATCGACCTGATCGTGCGCGGCGCATGCGCGCTGCGGCCCGGGGTGCGGGGCCTGTCGGAAAACATCAAGGTGCGTTCGATTATCGGCCGCTTCCTCGAACATCACCGCATTTTTTACTTCCGCAACGATCTCGCGCACGATGTCTACCTGTCGAGCGCCGACTGGATGAGCCGCAATCTTTTCCGCCGCATCGAAGTGGCCTTCCCTGTGCTCGACAAAGCCTTAAAGAAGCGTGTCATCAACGAAGGCTTGAATCCCTACCTGAAGGACAATCTCAATGCCTGGGAACTCGATGCCGATGGCAGGTACCAACAGAAGAAGCCGCGTGGAAAACAGAAACCGTTCGGCGCACAACAATATCTGATGCAGGCGCTGGGCGCGCCGCTGGCAAAGTAAATCATGGATATCTTATTGTGGCGTCATGCAGAAGCGGAAATCGGCGAACCCGATGAAGGACGCGCCCTGACGGCGAAAGGCGTGCGTCAGGCACGCCTCATGGGGCAGTGGCTGGAACGCAATCTGCCCAGCCGCTGCCGCATCCTGGTCAGCCCGACAGTGCGCACCCTGCAAACGGTCCAGGCGCTGGAGCGCAAATTCCGGATTTGCCCAGAGATTGCGCCAGGAGCGACGCCGGAGGCTTTGCTGGCAGCAGCCAACTGGCCGGAAAGCAAAGAGCCGGTGCTGCTGGTGGGTCACCAGCCGACCCTCGGGCATACCGCATCCCTTTTGATCGGCGGCAGCGCGCAAGACTGGACCATCCGCAAGGGCAACGTCTGGTGGATTGCAAGGCGCGAGCGCGACGGCGTCGAAAGCAACTATCTCAAGGCAATGATCGCCCCGGACCTGGTCATGAAATAGCGGCTGTCGCTAGCGGCAGCCACCCGCTTCACGCAGCCGACGATTCGGAAAATTCGCCCAGATGCAGCACAGATGCCGGGAAGGCAGTTGCGGGCCGGCTTTTCGCGGCCGGACGCAGATTGCGCAGGAACTGCTGCGTTGCCGTTTCCCACGAATGCTTCAGCGCGTGCCGCCGCACCTCGTCACGTGGCAGCCGCAGCGCCTCGAAGCAGGCCCGCTCCAGCGAGTCGTCGAGCACGCCGGTCTTGCCCTGCTCGACCACGTCGATCGGGCCGGTGACCGGATACGCTGCAACCGGCACGCCGCACGCCATCGCTTCCAGCATGACCAGGCCGAAGGTATCGGTCATGCTTGGAAACACCAGGACGTCGGCGCAGTTGTAATACGGCGCAAGCTGATCGTTGGCACGCCCGCCGAGGAAACGCACGCCGGGATGGCGGCGCGCCAGCGCATCGCGCTGCGGCCCGTCGCCGATGACCCATTTACTGCCGGGAAGCTCCATGTCGAGGAAGGCGCCGATATTTTTTTCCACCGCCAACCGGCCGACGTAGAGATAGAGCGGACGCTCGATGCCGCTCAGCTCGCGCGGCAGCGGCTTGAAGCGTTCGGTGTCCACGCCCCGGCTCCACAGTGCGAGGCGCTCGAAGCCGCGCTGTGCCAGGCCATGCATCATGGCCGGCGTCGATACCATGACGGCGCTGGCAGGTTCATGGAACCAGCGCAGCCAGCGATAGCTTATCCCCAGCGGCAGCAGGAAACGAGCGCGGATGTACTCCGGAAAGCGGGTGTGATAGGACGTGGTGAAACGCAGGCCATTGCGCAGGCAGTAGGCGCGCGCCGCCAGCCCGATCGGCCCCTCGGTGGCGATGTGGATGCAGTCCGGCGCGAATGCATCGATGGCGGCGGCGATTTTCCGGTAAGGACGGCAGGCCAGGCGAATTTCCGGGTAGGTGGGACAGGATACGGTGCGAAAGCCGTCGACGCACAGCACCAGCACTTCGTGCCCCAGCGCCTGCAGGCGCGCGCGCGTCGCCATCAAGGTATTGACCACGCCGTTGACTTGCGGCGCCCATGCATCAGTTGCAATTACGATACGCATAATTCTTCAGTTTCGAACGCCTTGTTTTTGGCCTGCAAGCCCATGATTTCCTGCCAGGTCACCAGCCGCAGTTCGCCGTTGAAATCTTCCACCAGTGCCGACAGGCTTTCCACCCAGTCGCCGTCATTACAGTAGGTAATGCCATCGATATCGCGGATCTCGGGCTTGTGGATATGACCGCAAATGACGCCGTCAAGCCCTTTTTTTCTGGCTTCCGCCGCCAGGGCATGTTCGAACTTGCCGATGTAGCTCACCGCATTCTTGACCTTGAGCTTCAGGTACTGCGACAGCGACCAGTACGGCAGCCCCGCGCGGGCACGCCAGCTGTTGTACACCTGGTTGAACTTGAGGATCACGGTGTAGAGATTGTCGCCGACATAAGCCAGCCACTTGGCGCAGGCGATCACGCCGTCGAAACGGTCGCCATGCAGCACCAGCATGCGCTTGCCCTGCCCGGTCACGTGCACCAGTTCGTCGCGGATACGGATGCCACCGAAATCCAGGTCGATGAACTGCCGCACCGCCTCGTCATGGTTGCCGGGAACGAAAATGACTTCGGTGCCCTTCTTCGCCTTTTTCAATACGGTCTGCACGATATTGTTGTGCACCTGGTCCCAGTACCAGCGACGCTTCAGTTGCCAGCCGTCGACGATATCGCCGACCAGGTACAGGGTCTGCGATTCCGTGGCACGCAAGAATTCCAGCAGGCGCGCAGCCTGGCATCCGGTGGTGCCAAGGTGAACGTCGGAAATCCAGATCGCGCGAAAGCGCGTGCCGTGGTGCCTCGGCGCGGGATGAGGTTTGCGCAGGGCCGCTTTCAGGAAGTCGTCGCCTGGCGTCATTGCTAGCAGGCGTCCTTGAAATAATGGCGAGCGTAGCGGCTATCGAGATTTTCCAACGGCAACAGCAGGAACAGGTCGATACAGTTGAAATCGGGATCCCAGGCCGGTTCGCCGCATACCCAGGCGCCGCCGCGCAGGTAACCCTTGATCAGGGGGGGAATGTAGGCGCCCTGTTGTTCGGCAGGCCGCTCGCCGATCGGGAACGGCAGGCGCGGACGCACCCGGTATTCGGCTGGCGCAATGCTGCTTTCGTTCAGCGCATGGTAGATGGACAGGGCATTCTTGCCGCCATCGGCAAGGCTGACGCTGGCGCAGCCGATCAGGTAATGGCAGTTTTCCTTTTTCAGGTAATCCGCCAGACCCGCCCACAACAGCAGGATCAGGGAGCCGCTGCGGTAATCCGGATGAATGCAGGCACGGCCGGCTTCGGCCATGTTCGGGCGCAAATGCTCCAGGCGCGAAAGGTCGAATTCCTGCTCGGAATAGTAGCGCCCCATCCGTCGTGCCGCGTGCGGGCTGAGCACGCGGTAAGTGCCAACCACGCGCAAGGTATTCCTGTCGCGCACGATCAGGTGATCGCAGAACTCATCGAATTCATCGCGGTCGAGTCGTTCCGCATTGACCAGGGCGCTCAAGCCCATGCCTTCGACAAACACCTGATAGCGCAGCCGCTGCACTTCCCGCACTTCTTCAGGAGTGCTGGCAAGACTGAGCACGAACTTCGATGAAGTTGACGGATTTTCCGCCGGAACCGTATTTAACTGGTGCATGGTTCATCCCGGTAATGAAGATGAGCCAAGCGTAACGAGGGATTACTTCGAGATAATGACAGTTGCGTGTCAATTCCATGACACAACAACAGGGGGCATCATGAAGCCGCCTTGTCCCGGCATGGCGCCGGGGCCGCGGCTCGCCTGATGCAGACTGCCGCTTACCCGGCGGGCAGCCGGGCGTCCATGGGCGAACTGGTTACTTGTTCTTTTTTGGCCGTCCTGCCTGCAGCGCGGGCAAGCCAGCCAGGACTTGTTTCAATTGCGCCACATCGAGTTTTTGCAGCAATGCGACGCCTGCGCGCAATAACTGGCTTTTCTTTACCTCGAAGCCTGCCTTGATGCACGCCTTTTTCAGGTCGCCGAGGGCCTGGTATTCATTGGCCGGCATGGTAAAGCTGTCGCGGACCGGACGCACATTGACGGCCTTTTCCCGGGCCGGGGCCGCAGACGTCGGCTTGGCGGACGCGGCCCTGGAGGCGGCGGACGCCTTGGCCGCAGCCTTGCCGGATACTGCTGAAGATGTTTTGGCAGGTGCCTTGGCGTCAGCGTTTGCTGCCTTTACAACCGTTCCGGCCGGCTTTGCCGCAGCCTTGACCGCCACCTTCCTTGCCGGCTTTGCGGCCGGTTTTGCTGGCGGCTTCGCCGCTGCCGTTGCAACGCGGGTCGGCCTGGCCGACAGATTCGCACCGGCTTTTGCCGGTGTCTTTGCAACTGCCTTGCGCGGGGTTTTCACTGCCATGCTGACGCTCCTCGTTAAAATTGGTATAAATAATATATACAATTTCAATATCTTGCGCAATTACCACAAAAGCGCAAGCCGGCGTCAGTTGCGCACGACGAACTGGATGCCCGCCTCGTTCCACCACTCCTGCTCTTTTTCGATCCAGTATGCCAGCGTCGGGTGCTTGCCGATCCAGTCATGGCGAATTTCCACCTCGATCTTGCTTTTCATTCTTATGCGCAGCTCGTCCACCAGCACGTCGATACGGGAATGCATCACCATCACTGCCAGGCGCAAGGCCAGCACCGCCTTGGCGAAATCGCCATCGGCCAGCATGCCGTTGAGCTTGCGCAGATTGCCCTTCTGACCGAGCACAAGCTTGCTCAGCAAGCGCTGCTCGCTGGCGGTGAATCCCGGCAGATCGGCATTCTCAATCATGTAGGCGCCATGCTTGTGATAGCCGCTGTGCGATACCGCCATGCCGACTTCGTGCAACTGGCCGCCCCAGTACAACTGCCTGTCGTAGACATCCGCAGCCGGCTTGAGCTGGGCATACAGTCCGGTGGCGATCTGCGCCACGCGGTCAGCGCGCGTTTCATCGACGCCGAAGCGTTCGCGAAAACCGAGCACCGACTGTTCGCGGCGGTCGCGCCTGGTGGCGCGCAGTTGCAAGTCGCGCAGGACGCCCATGCGCAGACCTGCTTCGATGGGCAACATCGCCTTGACGCCCAGTTCCTGCAACAATCCGATCAGCACCGCCAGGCCGCCCATGATGATGGCAGCGCGATCCGGCTTCATGCCGGGCAGCTGGATGCGGTCGACGTGGCCGAATTCGATCAGGCGCAATTTCAGCGCCTCCAGGCTGCGGACGGTAAGGCTGCCGTCGCCGATGCCGTTCCGGGCGATGGATTCTGCCAGGGCGCGGACAGTGCCGGAAGAGCCATAGACCTGCCGCCACGGCCGTGCCAGGAAGGCCGGCACGCCATCCTCGAAATGACTGCGCGCGGAAACGATGGCCTTGTCGAATGCTTCGGCAGTGATGCGGCCATCCGGGAAAAACGCCTGGCTTTGCGTGACGGTGCCGATGCTGAAGGATTCGACAATGTCGATGCCGAAACCCTGTCCGGCGACCAGTTCGGTGGAGCCGCCGCCGATATCGATGACCAGGCGACGTTCTTCGGGCGCGCCGAGCGCGCTGGCGACGCCCATGTATATCAGGCGGCCTTCCTCCTCGCCCGAAATGATTTCGATCGGGTAACCGATCGCCTGCTCCGCGGCTGGCAGAAATTCCATCGCATTGCGCGCGACACGCATGGTGTTGGTAGCCACCACGCGCACCGCGTCCAGCGGATATCCGTTCAGCACCGACCGAAACCGCTTCAGCGATTCCAGCGCCGCCTGCATGGCCGCTTCGGTCAGGTACTGCCGGTTGTCCAGGCCGGCGCCGAGCCGGATCGGGTCACGCTCGCTCCTGACGATACGTATGACATCGCCGTCCTGCTTGCCCACATGCAGACGAAAACTGTTCGAACCCAAATCTACCGCGGCAAGCATGCGCAACCCCTCTCCAGCAAAATCCAAAGAGTGGAGGATACACCAGAGTGGCATGCCGATTCGAGCCCCTGCGTTGACTTCATCGCAATCCTTATGCTGCGACCATCGCCGCAGGGAGCGTCATCGTCCTGTCATGAATGCGCAATACGATGACGCACGATCGCGAAATAATCTCCGGCAATATGCATTCCAACCGATGAAATACCCCGCCATTAGCAAGGACAACAGGAACCTGATCTATTTCTGGCCCCTGTTCAGTCTGATTGCCGGCATCGCCCTGTGGGTATTCGTCGATGCCAGGCTGGCGGCCGAAAAATCGGCGCTGGAGTCGCGCGCGCTGAAGGATACCGCTTCGCTGTCGCGCGCCTATGCCTCCTATCTGGGGCGCAGCCTGGAACAGATGGACCAGATTACGATGCATGTCAAATCGGACTGGGAACGCCTGGACCGGCGCCTCGACCTTGAGGAACTTCGGCGCGACGGGCTGTTCACGGCATCTTCTTTCGCCGCGGTGTCGGTCATCGGCCGCGACGGCCGGCCGGTGACCAGCACGGCGACCTTCAGGGAAGGCGTCAATTTTTCGGACAGCAGCTTTTTTCAGTATCACCGGGCCAATATATCCACCGCCTTGCGCATCGGCAAGCCGGATGCCGTTGCCGACGGCGGCCATTCGCAGATTCTTTTCACCCGCCGGCTGGATACCAGCGACGACTCTTTCGATGGCGTCGTACTGATCGCGGTGCAACAGGACTATTTTCTGTCCTTTTACGACAGCGCGATATTTGGCGACGCCGGCCTGCTGGCAGTCTTCGGCGACGATTTCTCCTTGCGCGCTTCTGCCATCGGCGCACACCATGGCGCTGCACTGGTCGACACTGAGGCCATTGCCCGCCTGCGCAACGCCGGCGTGCCGCGCCTGCTGGAAGATGTCGCGGCATTTGCCGACGGCGAAGTGCGCTACCTGGCATGGCAAGACCTGAAGAGCTATCCGCTGGGTGTCGTCGTCGGCCTGTCGCAAAAGGAAGTGCTGGCGCCGCGCGAGCAGAACTGGGACACGTACCGGATACTGGCGCGCAGCGGCACTGCCTTGCTGGTTGCAATCGCCGTCATTGGCGGCGTGTTCGGGCTGCACGTCATGCGCCGGGAACGCCATGCGCACGCCGTGCGCAAGACTTATCGCCTGGCCACCGATAGCGCCAATGAAGGTTTCTACATACTGCACCCAATAACGGACGACGATGGCGAAACCACCGACTGGGTCCTGGCCGACACCAACGAGCGCGGCGCCAGTTTCTACGGCATGCAGGCGGAGCAACTGATCGGCAAACGGCTGTCGGCGCTGTATTCCGGCGAGATATTCAACAGCATGTTGGAGCTGTTCCGGGTGGCGATTGCCGCCGGCGTGTACGAAGATGAATACCGCGTGCCGCGCGAAAGCCCGCTCCAGGCAAAATGGCTGAACCGGCGCGTGGTGAAGTCGGAAACCGGCGTGGCGATGACGATTCGCGACATTACCGAGGCCAAGAAAAATGAACAGGAACTGCTGCGCCTGGCCAACGAGGATGCCCTGACCGGATTGCCAAACCGCCACTGGCTGGCGCGCTTCCTGCCGCTGGCGCTGCAGCGCGCCGGCCTGCGCGGCGACAGGGTCGCGGTGCTGTTCATCGATCTCGATGAGTTCAAGAATATCAACGATACGCTCGGCCATTCCGCCGGCGACCGCTTGCTGCAGATCGCCGCGCAGCGCGTGCAATCGGTGCTGCGCCCGAGCGACCGCATCGTGCGGCTTGGCGGCGACGAATTCACCGTAATTGTCGAACAGATCGCCAGCAAGGCTGCCGCCGCCCACGTCGCTGAACGCATCGCCCAGGCGCTGCATGCGCCGCTGGAACTGGGTGGCAGCCGGCGCGCGATTCATGCCTCGATCGGCATCAGCATCTTTCCGGAAGACGGCCTCGATCCGGAAGTCTTGCTGAAGAATGCCGATATCGCCATGTATTCGGCAAAATCGACCGGCAAGGGCCAGCACCGCTTCTTCGAGCCGCGCCTGTACGAAACCCTGAAAGACCGCCTGGATATCGAACAGGCAATGCGGCTGGCGATCGAGCAAGACCGCTTCGTGCTGCACTACCAGCCGCGCATCTGCGCCGCAAGCGGCGTCATGTGCGGCATGGAAGCGCTGGTGCGCTGGGTCGATCCGGTGCGCGGCATGATCCCGCCGCTGGAATTCATCCCGGTGGCGGAACGTTCCGGCCTGATCCTGGAGCTGGGCGCGATCGTGATCGACAAGGCTTGCGCACAGATTGCCGCCTGGCGCGCGCAGGGATTGCCGGCGATACCAGTTTCTGTCAACGTGTCGGCGCGCCAGTTCAACGAAGGCAATTTCAAGCGCGGCCTGCTGGATTGCATGGAGCGCCATGGCACCGCTGCCGCCGACATCCAGGTCGAGCTGACCGAATCGGTCATGATGGGCGAACAGGCGGAAGTCGCCGGTCAGCTGGCAGCCATTCGCAGCCGCGGCATCAAGCTGATGGTGGACGACTTCGGCACCGGTTACTCGTCGCTGTCGCAGCTGCAACGCCTGGACATGGATGTACTCAAGGTGGATCGCGCCTTCACGGCCGAACTGGGCAGATCCGGCGAAGGCGAAGTGCTGTTTCGCGCCATCGTCTCGATGGCGCACGCGCTGGGCATGAAAGTGACGGCAGAAGGCGTGGAAAACCGGGAGCAACTCGCCATTCTTCAGGCTATGGCCTGCGACGAAGTCCAGGGTTACTATTTTTCGCGCCCGCTGCCGGCGCATGAAATGGAAGTGTTGCTGCAAGATCTGGCCGCGCAGCTGCCGACAGCGGAAAATCCGGTTGGTGAGCCGGCGCCAAAGAATCGCACCGGGCACACCGTTCCGCCATCAGGCATATCGGTTGCCTGTACAGCGGATCAAGAATCCTAGCAGCGCCGCGTGACGGCAGCATGACAAAATTCAAAGATTTGGGATCGCGTGAAGGCCTGAAACGGCAAGCGAAAATAATTACCCAATTGCAATTCGTAACATCGGTCATACTGCTGTCATTCACAAAGGTTATGATTGCCTTCGTCAATCAGGACAGTCCGGTTGTTTAGCGATGCCAGACTGTTTCCGGGTTTGACCGCGCCCGATAGCTTATCGCGTGTGTCTCCTCCACGTTCTCCGAGAATTGGAGTTTTACCGCTGCATTCCTGCAGCGGTTTTTTTCTTTTCCCGCCTGGCATGCCGGCTGCCGCCCACGCGCTGTATTTATTGTGGCGTGCCAGCGGTATTGCCATATTGCAGGCGCCATCCCGATCGGGGGAATTTTCGGGCTAAAATGCGGGCACGAACGTAGCATTGCATCCATTTTCCTTCTCCCGCGAGGTTTGCCCGGTGTATCGTCAATTGCTGTGCCTCCCCTGGCAGCGCCTGCCGCAGCGCGGAAGCATGGCAACTTGCCGTTACATGGCGGGCGCCATGCGGCACCTGCTGGCACCGGCGTTGCTGCTATTTCTGGCCCAGGCGGCGCATGCCTATACCGTCGAAATCAGCGGCGCCGGCGCGTTTGCGGAATTGTTCGACAAGCACCTGGATATCCGCCGCCACAAGGACAATCCGGACATTCCCGAGGACGAATGGCGTCGCCTGGCCGGCATCACGCCACAGCAGATGCGCGACCTGCTGGCTACGGAAGGCTATTTTTCGCCGCGCATCGAGGTCGAACTGGTGACGGAAGGCGGCCAGCAGCTGACCAGTATCACTGTCGACCCCGGCCCCGCCACGCTGATCGGCGCCACCGACATCCGCGTCACCGGCCCGATCCTGGGGAATGACGCGCGCCGCGCCGAACGTCTGCGCCGCCTGTGGCGCCTGAAATCCGAAGAAAGGTTCACGCAGGCAGCCTGGGGCGAGGCCAAAAATGCGCTGCTGCGCAGCCTGCTGGTCCGGGACTACCCCGGCGCCGCCATTCGCCACAGCGAAGCGCGCGTCGATCCGGCACAGCAGCGTGCCGATCTCGTCGTCGAAGTCGACTCCGGCCCAGCCTTCACTTTCGGCGAACTGCAGGTCGAAGGCCTGGAACGGTATTCGCGCGCGATGATCGACAGCCTGAATCCGATCAGCCCGGGTGACCGCTTTTCACAGGAAAAGCTCAACGAATTGCAATCACGCCTGACCGACACCGGTTATTTCAGCTCGGTATATCCGAGCGTTGATATTGATCCGGCGCAACCGCACAATATACCCGTCAAGGTGAACGTGATGGAAAATCCGCGCCGGCAGCTTGGCCTCGGCCTGGGGTTTTCCACCGACACCGGAGCCGGCGCCCAGGTCAAGTGGCTTGACCGCAAGTTCCTCGGCCGCGACTGGCGCCTGCAGACCCAGCTGGAGCTGAATCGCGAAACGCGCCTGCTCGACGCCGAACTGTATCTGCCGGCACGGGGCAACGGCTGGGTGCCCAGCTTCAATACCCGCTACGAACGCACCGACATTTCCGGCGAACTGATCGACAAGCTGCGCGCGGGCGCGCGCATGAGCACGCTCAACCGCGTCAATGAACGCTCCGGCGGCGTGGCATTTTTCGCCGACCGGCAGAAACTCCCGGACGGCACTTCCAATCATCGCCAGGCCCTGGTCGCCAGCTATAGTTATACGCGGCGGCGCCTGGACAACCTGGTGGCGCCGCGCCGCGGCCACATTATCGGCGCCGAAGTCAGCGCCGGTCCCAAAGGACTGGTCAACGAAGACAATATTGTGCGCGTGACGGCACGGGCGGTCTGGCTCGACCAGTATCAGCGCACCTGGCAAACCATCCTGCGCGGTGAAATCGGCCACGTCATGCTGGCGGACCGCGACAAGGTCCCGGGCGACCTGCTGTTCCGCACCGGCGGCAGCCAGAGCGTGCGTGGTTACAGTTATGAATCCCTCGGCGTGGCGCAAGGCGGTGCGGTGGTCGGCGGCCGCGTGCGTGCCGTGGCCAGCGCCGAACTGGTGTATCGCATCACGCCAAGCTGGGGCGCGGCGATTTTCCACGATGCCGGCAACGCTGCCGACAGCTGGGGCGATTTCCGTTTCGTGCATGGCACCGGCATCGGCGCGCGCTGGCGCAGCCCGATCGGTCCGGTCAACATCGACCTCGCCTATGGCCACGAAACCGCGCAGCCGCACCTGCATTTCTCGATAGGCTATGTCTTCTGAAACCGGGAAGCAGCGGCCGCGCCGGTCGCGCCTGAAGATTGCAGCCTGGCTGCTGCTTGCACTCCTTGTGGCGACGCTGGCGCTGCTCGCCTGGCTGGCCGGCACCACCGCGGGGGCGCGCGCGATGCTGTCGGTGATTGCCCGCAACAGCGGCGGCGCGCTGCATTTTGGCGATATCGACGGGCGTCTGGCGGGACCGCTGCGCGTGCAACAGATCAGCATCCATAACGATGGCATGCAGGCGGAACTGAAGGATGTGCAGCTCGACTGGCGGCCGCTCGCGCTGCTGCAGGGGCGCGTGCATGTCACTGCGCTGCGCATCGACAGCGTCGGCCTGCGCCAGCGCGTCGGCCAGCCGGAAGAACCGGCCAGCACACCACGTTTGCCTGCCAGCCTGGCCCTGCCGCTGCAGCTGCGGATCGATACATTCGAAGTGGGACGCGGCAACCTCGACTGGGGCGCGCTGCCGATCGCCGAGCTGGGCGGCTTTGCCTTGCAGCTGGACTATGACGGCGCGCGCTACCGGATGGCCCTGCGCGAATTTTCCGCCCGCTCCGCAGCGCCGGGCAGCAACGGCGCCAGTGCCGCGCACAGCTTCAGCGGCGCTCTGAGCGGCGCAGCCGAACTGGCCGACCGCCCGCCCTATGCCGTCAGCGGCGGCATCGATGCCACGGCGCAGGCCCGGGTACGACAGCAGGACCTGGCCGGCAGCGGCAGGCTGACGCTCGGCGGCAGCCTGGAGAACCTGCAGGCGATGCTGGATTTTGCCATTGGCGATGCGCGCCTGAACGGCAGTGCGGTGCTGCAACCGTTCTCCGGCGAGCCGCTGACGCAAGCTGACATCGAATTGCGCGCCATTGACCTGGCCACGTTCAGCGCCGGACTGCCGCAAACCCGCATCGACGGACGCCTGACGGCAACCGCACAGGGTGGCCGCCTGGCGCTGACGAACCAGGCCGCCGGCACCCACGATGCCTCCATGCTGCCGCTGCGCCAGCTGGCGCTGAACTTCCGCCAGCAGGAAAGGCGCCTTTACCTCGATGGCATCGATGCCGCCCTCGGCTCGGCCGGCGCGCCGGCCGGCAATATCCGCGGCAACGGCAATCTGCTGCAAGGCGGCCTGGTGCTGGACTTGAAGACCGATGCGCTGGACCTGCAGCGACTCGACAAGCGCCTGCTCGCCACGCGCCTGGCGGGCGGGGCGAAATTGCGCACTGCCGACGGCCGCCAGCATCTTGCGCTGTCCCTGCAGGAGCCGCTGGGTCGCCAGCAGCTGGCGCTGTCGCTGCAGGCCAGCATGGCCAATGACGAAATTGCGCTCGAGCGCGCCGAACTCGCGCTGGGGCAAGGCCGCCTGCACGCCGACGGCCGCCTGCACCTGGCCGGCCGGCGCGCATTCTCCCTGAAAGGAACGCTGAGCCGGCTGCGCGTGCAGGACCTAGGCCGGTTTGCGCAACTCCCCGAGCTCTATCTGAACGGGGACTTCTCGGCAAGCGGCGAACTGGCGCCGCAGCCGCTTGGCGACCTCGAATTCCGGATCGCCGACAGCCGCCTGGCAGGACAGCCGCTGCAGGGCGAAGGGCGCGCCAGCCTGCGCGCCGACAGACTGGACGTGCCGAACCTGCGGCTGGCAGCCGGCGCCAACAGCCTCGCCATCTCGGGCAGCCTGCGACAGGAGGGCGGACAATTGCAGTTCAAGCTGGAAGCGCCCCAGCTGGCGCAGTTCGGCGCAGGCTTCGGTGGCAAGCTGCAGGCAGAAGGCAATGCGCGCGGCAGTTTCACGCAACCGCGCGTCACCGCGACCTGGCTGGCAAGTCAGGTGCGCCTGCCAGGCTTGCTGCGGCTCGACGACAGCCGCGGCAACGCCGACCTGCGGCTCGATCGCAATGCGCCCTGGATGCTTGGTGAAAGCACCATCGAGGCGCAGGCCAGCGGCATGCACGCCGGCGCAGCGCAGCTGGAATCGTTCTCGGCAGCGTTGCGCTATGGACCGCAGGCAACGGCGCCGCTGTCGCTGCGCCTGCAAGCAAATAAATTTGCTGCCGGCGAGTATCGTGCCGACAGGCTGTCGCTCGATGCCGACGGCACGACGGGCAACCACGCAATATCCGCCGCCCTGACGGAAGCCGGCCAGCAATGGCAACTGCGCGCCAGCGGCGCCTTGCAGCCGCAGGCGCTGCGCTGGCAAGGCAGCATCGACCAGCTGAGCGGCACCGGACGCCGCACGCTGCGGCTGGCAGCGCCGGCGCCGCTGGAACTGTCGCACGCGCGCAGCGAGTTGCGCCAGTTCGTGCTGCAAGCCGATGGCGCAACGATCGAAATTGCGCGCCTGCTGCGTGACAGCAATGGCTTGCAAAGCCGCGGCCGCTTCGACCGCCTGCCGCTGGCGCTGCTGCTGGAATTCGTGCGTCCGCAGCCGCAAGTCGAGACCGACCTGCAATTTGCCGGCGAGTGGGACTTCACCATGGGGAAAGTGCCGCAAGGCGCCGCATCGCTGCGGCGCCAGCAGGGAGACCTGGGCACGCGCGGCCTGACGCCGGTCAAGCTGGGCCTGCGCTGGCTGGATCTCGGCATCAAGGTTGAAGATGGCCGGGCACGGCTGGAACTGCATGCAGACGGCAGCAACCTGGGACGTATCGATCTGGAGGCCGGCGTCGCGCTCGACCGAGCCAGCCCGTACGGCATCGCGCCGCAAGCCGCCCTGAGCGGCCACGCCCGCCTGGCCATTCCATCGCTGCGCTGGGCCGGCACGCTCATTGCTCCCAATGCGCTGGCCGACGGTAGCCTGGAAGGCGCATTCAGCATGGGGGGCACGTTTGCCGAACCGCGCCTGAGCGGCCAGCTCACCGGAAACAATCTGCGCCTGGGCTTGCCGGAACTGGGGGTCGACTTGCGCGGAGGTAGCCTCGATGCAGCGTTCCAGGGCAGCCGCCTGGAGGTGCGCCAGCTGGCCTTCGCCCATGGCGGCGGCCAGCTGACGATCGCCGGACCGATCGAACTCGCCGGCGCCGAACCGGACGTGCGCCTGGAAATCAAGGCGCAGCGCTATCCCCTGCTGGATCGCAGCGATCGCAAGCTGGTCGTCAGCGGCAACGGCAACGTCGCCCTGGAAGGCGGGCGCCTGCAAGTCAGCGGCGGCCTGAGCGCCGACTCCGGCATGTTCGACCTTGGCCAGGCCGACAAACCGTCCCTGTCGGACGACGTCGTCATCCTCGGCGCGACCTCGAGAAAACCGGTCACGCCGCTGGCACTGGACCTGGTGATCGGCCTTGGCGAAGGCATCAACATCCGCGGCTACGGGCTCGACGCCCTGCTGGTCGGCCAGGTGCAGTTCCGCAACGCCGCCGGCCAGTCCCTGCATGCCGAAGGCGCCATGCGGGTGCTGCGCGGCACGATCAAAGCCTATGGCAGGGAGCTGGAGATTGACAAGGGCTTTCTCTTTTTTAATGGTGCGCCGGGCAATCCCGGGCTCGACATCCTCGCCATGCGCCGCGGCCAGCAGGTCGAGGCAGGCGTTGCCATACTGGGCACAGCGCTGTCGCCACGCATCGTGCTGGTATCGGATCCACCGGTCGCCGATGCGGAAAAACTGTCATGGCTGGTGCTCGGGCGCGGCCTCAACGCCAGCAGCAGCGGCGAAGACCTGACAGCGCTGCAGGGCGCGGCCGCGGCCCTGCTCACCCAGGGCGCCAGCGCCGGCGTCCAGGCCGGACTGGCCAGCGCCTTCGGCCTGGACGAATTCAGCGTCGGCACCAGCAACGACAGCCTGCAGCAGCACATCGTCACGATCGGCAAGCAGGTATCGTCGCGCTTGCACATCGGTATCGAACGCGGCCTGGAAACCGCCAGCAGCGTACTGCAGCTGCGCTACACGATTTCGCGCAAGCTCAGCCTGGAAATCGATACGGGCGATCGCACCGCCTTCACCGTGTTCTACAACTTTGCCTTCGATTGAGTCGCCCTTTGTTCGCCCTTTGTTTGATCGGGGCGTAAGCCTTCACCATGTCTTTGTAATACAAAGACATGAATGCCGGATCGGCGAAGCGGAAGGACACCATGAATCTCAAGCGACAAGCCCGGGCGCCCGCAGGCGAGCCAACAACCCGGATGGCAAAGGCATTGGCGCAGGCGGCACACTCGCTGCGCCCCGGCAAGAAGACATCCCTGGCGCTAGGCGCGATTGCCTGCCTGGCGATCTATGCCGGATGGTCCAGGATGCGCTCTCCGCACCACCAGCGCCGCTACGCCGACCATGCCACCGAACGGCGCACGCCGATCAACCTGTTTAGCATCGGTGATTATCCGCGGCGGCGGCAAATCGATCGTTCAGGCGCCCACCCCTTATTCGAACGTCGCCAGTCAGCCTACGATACCTACTAAAAATTTATTTCCTTACAACAAATCACCACTCGTCCGGGCAATTTGTCATTTTCTTAAGCCTCAGATGCAACACTTTATTTGTTTTAAAGTAAAAACCATGTAATCCCCGCATTGTTGCCGCGCGTTAAAGCAGTAAGATACATGCTACGTATCAATACATTGATTTCGCCGGAACATGTTCAAAAAAGCCCTTTTCTCGCTGCTGCTGTGCGCCGCCGGTCCGGCCCTGGCCCAGCTTGTGCCTCTGAATTCGCAGCATGCGATCGTCTATGAAGAAAGTAGCGGCAAGGTGCTGCTGGAAAAAAATTCCCGCGACATCGTTTCCATTGCGTCGCTGACGAAGCTGATGACTGCGATGGTCGTGCTCGATGCCAGGCAAGACATGCATGAACTGATTGCCATCGATGAAGCGGACGTCGACGTGATCAAGAACAGTTCTTCGCGGGTGCCGGTAGGCGCATTGCTACCCCGCAGCACCGTTTTGCAACTGGCGCTGATGTCATCGGACAATCGTGCCGCGGCGGCGCTGGCGCGCACTTATCCTGGCGGCCAGATTGCATTCCTGGCAGCGGTGCGGGAAAAAATTTCCGTGCTGGACATGCGCCATACCGTCATCGCCGAACCGACCGGACTGTCGCCGCATAACATTTCGAACGCCACCGACCTGGTCAAGCTGGCTACCGCTGCATCCTACTACCCGGATATTGCGCGCCTTAGCACGCATACCGAAGACGCGGTCGACATGAACGGGCACACCGAACATTTTCGCAACACCAATCGCCTGGTCGGCCAGCCGAACTGGGATATCCAGCTGTCGAAAACCGGCTTCACCCGCGAAGCCGGGCGCTGTCTGGTCATGCGCGTGAATGCCGCCGGCCGCCAGGTCGTGGTGGTGCTGCTGAACGCAAAAGATAGCCTGGCGCGCATGGCCGATGCCGAAAACATCCTGCGCCACCTGGAAGGAAAGCCGATTGTGCTGGCAACGCAAGTGCAGGCCCCCGTCACCCGGATTTCCGCCAGAAAGCCTGCGTCCGCCAAGGCGGTCAAGCGCGTGCGCCACAAGGCCGGCACGCGCATGGCCGACCGCCGTCACCACAAGCAACGGCGCGTGTAAGACAAGGCTGCTGCCTGCCGACTGCAGTCGGCAGGCGTGCCGGCAATCCTGTCAAGTCTTTTTCCCGCCAGCATTTTCCGCTATCCTGCCTGACTTGCCTTTCCGCCGGCGTGCGGCAGTGCAACGCTTCCGCGCCGGCCATCACTCCGTAACAGACAGGACATCCCATGTGGTTCAAGAATCTGCAAATCTTCCAACTGACTTCGCCGTGGAAACATGGCGTCGACGAACTTGATGAACTGCTCGCCAGCCAGGCTTTCCAGCCCTGCGGCAGCACCGACATGCAAAGCTGCGGCTGGCTGCCGCCGCGCGAAAACGGCGGCCTGGCGCACGTCGTCAACCGCCAGCTGCTATTGCGCTTCGGCACCGAGAAGAAGCTGCTGCCCGCCTCGGTCATCAACCAGTTCACCAAGGTGAAACTGGCCGAGATCGAGGAACAGCAAGGCTACAAACCCGGCAAGAAGCAGCGCAAGGAAATCAAGGAACAGGTCACCGATGAATTGCTGCCGCGCGCGTTCGCCATCGGTGGCAATACCCATGTCTGGATCGATCCGGTCAATGGCTGGCTGGTAGTCGACGCCGCCAGCCCGGCGAAAACCGATGACGTTTTCAAGTGGCTGCTGCGCTCCATCCCCGACCTGGCAGTGACCGCGCTGCATGTCGTGCGCTCGCCCGGCGAAGCCATGACCAGCTGGCTGGAACTGGACGAGGCGCCTGCCGGCTTTACCGTCGACCAGGATACCGAACTGACTTCCACCGGCGAGAGCAAGGCAACCGTGCGCTACGTGAAACATACGCTGGAAGCCGATGACATCCGCCGTCACATCAAGAATGGCAAGCGCTGCACGAAGCTGGCGCTGAGCTGGAACGACCGCATTTCCTTCGTGTTGACTGACACGCTTGCCATCAAGCGCGTGGCGGCACTGGACGTGCTGAAAGAAGAAAACGGCAGCGGCTCGAAAGACGACGATGAACGCTTCGACACCGATTTCGCCCTGATGACCGGCGAACTGCATGGCTTGCTGACCAGCCTGGTGGCAGCACTGGGCGGCATCGCCGTCGCCAAATGACAAAACCCCGGTCCACGACCCGGCGCACGCGCCGGACACGCGGCGCCGGGACCGATGAAATGCCTGGCGCAGGCCGCAACTAACGCGGAAAGTAGCTGCGCTGCTGACCGATAAAACCGTCGAAGGCGTCCAGCAGCGGCGCAAATTTCCTGGCATCGCCCTCCAGCCGCATCAAGGCCAGGCAAGTCGCTTCCAGGGTAGACAACTGGTGCGGCAGATGCGCCTTGCGAATCAGATAGCGCGAGGACGGCACATCGGCTAAGGCCAGGCGCGGCAAGGCTTGCAAGGCCGGATTCAGATACAGCATCTTGCGGCTCTTGCGCCAGGTTGCGTCCAGCACCACCAGGCGCAGGCACGCCGGGGCGCGCGGCCGGTCGCCCTGCGGCATGGCTCCGGCGTCGTGCTCTGCGCCGCTGCCGTTTACATTGCCCGGGCAGCCAGGCATATCGGGATACAGCAGGACGGCATGCCGTTGCGCACCGACCGGGCCGCCATCGATGCTGGCTGCGGCCCATGGCGCGTGCAGCAAGGCAAGCAAATCGTCTCCGGCGAACACTTCGCCGACCGCCAGCCGGCTGTTCGGCAGGCTCAGATGCAGCAGCCGCGCACTGCCCTTCGCATTGCCGGATTCCAGCGGGTGCTGCAGTATCAGCACTTCCACCTCCGCGGCCAGCGGGACCACCCAGCGGCAGATGCAGGCGCTTTGTGGACGCAGGCAGCAAGCGCACATGGCGCGTCGCGCTGCGACTAGCTCACTCATGGGCCGCAGCCCTCCTTCCAGGGAAAAAGATTCGATAAATAGGGACGACAGCGCCGAATTTCAAGATCTTGAAAAGCACGCGCGCGACTCCCATTTCAGTAACAGCGGATGCTCTACGGAGGTCCGCCAGGCGAGCCGCGCAGGCTCACGACAATATCGCTTAATTTACGAGGATATCATTATGCGCACATACGACTTTTCCCCCCTGTACCGCTCCGCCATCGGCTTCGACCGCCTGGCGCAATTGTTCGACCAGGCGCAGCGCGCCGAGTCGCAGCCCAGCTATCCCCCTTACAACGTCGAACTGGTGGCGCAGGATCGCTATCGCATCACCATGGCCGTAGCCGGTTTTGATCGTTCCGAACTGGACATCGAAAGCGAGCGCGACACCCTGACCATCGTCGGCCGCAAGCAAAAGGAAGAAACGCAACGCACCTTCCTGCACCGCGGCATTGCAGCACGCGATTTCGAGCAGCGCTTCCAGCTGGCTGACCACGTGAAGGTCGTCAGCGCCCAGCTCGACAATGGCTTGCTGAATATCGAACTGGTTCGCGAAATTCCTGAAACGCTCAAGCCGCGCAAGGTCGCCATCGGTGGCGGCGACACGGTGCAAGTGCTGGAGCGCGAGGCCGCGTAAGCCAGGCGCACGGCACCCGCACCGCTCGCCTGCGGGCACCAGCAAATGCCGTTCGGTCTTGTGCCGGGCGGCATTTTTACATTCCCATGCCGAACTATCATCAGCTTGCGAAAGCTGCATTATCGGGTACATAACAAAGGCAGCGCCTGCTGTCGCATTATGCAAATTTATTTGATTTTCCCTTCGCCCGCCTCTTGATCGACCCCTGCAAGCAGGCTAAAGTTAGTTGCTTCATGGAATGTTAAATTTTGTGAAAAGTCTTGAGATCAAATAGCTTAGCAGGCAGGAAACAAAGATGCGAATGAGGTTGGAACACAAGCATGAAACGGCTTGGGACATGGGCGATTTTGCCTACGATGTAGAAGATACGATGGAAATCGGCAGGGCCAAGGCAGCCAGCCTGGGGATCCATCCCTGCTCCGATGAATATGCGGCATTCATCACAGCATTCAGCCGCCGGGTGCGCATGAAGCAGGTATCGCCGCGCAAGGTGGCGGCCAATGCCGAAGCAATGGCGCAAGCAGAATCGCAACCCGACAATGCGCAGGAAATCCTGCGCGCGGTTTCGTAAGCGCTTACCTTTGCAGGAGCGTGCCATGCCTGAATCCGTGACTTCGGCAAGAATCCGGCAGGAGCTTGCCGACCTCGGCATTACCGGGGAAACGATCGCTGCGAAGCGCCTGCCATTCCATGCCGAAGCCGCGGACCTGGTGGTGGCAGAACTCGATGCGCGCGGCAACCTCCATTTGCTGACGCCGGCTGCGACACGCGCCTGGCAGGCGATGAAACAGGCAGCGCGTGACGACGGTATTGCCATCGACCTGGTGTCCGCCTTCCGCAGCATCGAAAGTCAGGCCGGCATCATCCGCAGCAAGCTCGCGCAGGGTCTCCACATCGATACCATCCTGACCCTGAGCGCGCCACCCGGCTATAGTGAACATCACAGCGGCTGCGCCATCGACATCAACACGCCGGGTTGCGCGCCGACCGAAGAAGAGTTCGACGGCACCGCGGCGTTTGCCTGGCTGGCAGCCCATGCCGGCCGCTTTGGCTACACCCTGTCCTATCCGCGCAATAACGCCCTGGGCTTCATTTACGAACCCTGGCACTGGTTTTTCCGCCAGGATGCTGCCACGCCGGCCGCCTGAAGGATTGCACCAGAAAATCGACCAGGTAGCGCAGCTTCAGCGGCAACTGCTTGCGCGAAGCGTACAAGGCGTAGATCTCCAGCGCCGGCGAATGGTAATCCGGCAGCAGCGCCTGCAGGCGCCCGGCACGCAAATCCTCCCCCACCAGGAAATCAGGCTGCAGGATGATGCCCTGGTGCTCCAGCGCGGCAGCCCGGCAGGTATCGCCGCTGTTGGCGTACAGGCGCGGTTGCACGGTCACCTGCACCGGGCCGCGCGGGCCGTCGAAACGCCACTCATTTCCGGAAGACCAGTAAGAGTAGGCAATCACATCATGCTGCGCCAGCTCATGCGGATGTGCCGGTTCGCCATGCCGTTTCAGATACGCTGGCGAAGCGCACAGGACGATGCGGCTGCTCGCCAGCTTGCGGCCGATCAGGCTGGGCGGCTGCGCCTGCGCGATGCGGATCGCCAGGTCATAGCCCTCTTCCACCACGTCGACCGTACGATCCGACAGTGACACCTCCAGCGTGACCCTGGGGTGCAGCGCCAGAAACCGGCCCCACAAGGGCGCCAGGTACAGGTTGCCCAGCGTGACCGGCGCGCTCACGCGCAAGCGTCCGCTGGCTTCGCCGCTGCGCGCGTGCAATCCCGCTTCGGCAGCATCGATGGCTTCGAGAATCTCGCTGCAGCGTTCATAAAAAGCCCGGCCATCGTCGGTCAGCGACAGCTTGCGCGTGGTGCGGTTCAGGAGGCGCGCGCCGATGCGCTGTTCCAGCTCGGCCACGTGGCGCGACACCGCAGCCTTGGAAGCGCCGAGCGTATCGGCCGCCCTGACGAAGCTGCCGGCATCGACCACCGCGACGAAGGATTGCATCTGCTGGAACTTGTCCATTGTCTCGATTAGTGAAACAAAATGTCATGCTAATGCATATTTATCTTGTAAATCAATATTGTTATAGTTTTTCCCCATAGTCGTATCATTTATAAAGAGGAGGCCATCATGACCCGTTTACCGACGCTCTTCATCTCGCACGGCTCGCCCATGCTGGCGCTGGTCGACAGCCCGGCGCGTCGCTTCCTGCAGCAGCTCGGCCAGTCGCTGCCACGCCCGCGCGCCATCGTGGTCGTCTCCGCCCACTGGGAAGCGGTCGGCGGACCGGCAGTCAGCCTGGCGCCCCAGCCAGAGACCATCCACGACTTCGGCGGCTTTCCGCGCGCCCTGTTCGAAATCCAGTACCCCGCCCCCGGCGCGCCCGATGTCGCCGAACAGGCGGCGGCGCTGCTGGAAGCGGGCGGCTTTGCCGTCAAGCGCAGCGCCGTGCGCGGCCTCGACCACGGCGCCTGGGTGCCGCTGGTGCTGATGTATCCGGGCGCCGACATTCCGACCCTGCAAGTCTCGGTGCTGCGCGGCGGCGACGCGGCGGCGCACGAACGCCTGGGTCAGGCACTGGCCGCCCTGCGCGACCAGGGCATGCTGGTGATCGGCTCCGGTTCGCTGACGCACAACCTGTACGAATTCCGCGGACAGGATATCGACGACGCCGCGCCGGACTGGGTCAGCGAGTTCAGCGACTGGATGTCCGACAAGCTGCAGCGCGGCGACCGCGAAGCCTTGCTGGATTACCGGCAGCAGGCGCCGCACGCGGCGCGCAACCATCCGACCGCGGAGCACCTGATGCCGCTGTACGCCGCCATGGGCGCCGCCGGCCCGGGCGCGAAGGCCGGGCGCATCCACGCCAGCTATGAATACGGCGTGCTGGCCATGGATACCTATGCCTTCAATTAACTGATTGAGAAAACCATCATGCAATTCAGCCTGAACCAGCTCGTCACCGATTCCACCCTGCCGCTGGCACACCGACTGCGCAGCCCGTCCGTGCCTGCAAGTGGCCCGGCGGACATCCCTTGCCTGATCCTGCTGCATGGCGTCGGCGCCAGTGAAGCCGGCCTGGTAGATCTGGCGCAGCGCCAGGATCCGCGCCTGCTGGTGATCCTGGCGCGCGGCCCGCTGGCCTTCGGCCCGACCCAGTTCGGCTGGTTCCAGGTCGATTTTTCTTCCGGCAGCCCGGTGATCAACGCGCAGCAGGCCGAGCAGTCACGCGCGCTGCTGGTGCAATTCATCGAAGGCCTGCCAGCTGCCTACGGCGTCGATCCGCAACGCATCTGGATTGCCGGCTTCAGCCAGGGCGGCATCCTCAGCGCCAGCGTGGCGCTGACGCGCCCGGACCGCGTCGCCGGCTTCGGCATCCTGAGCGGCCGCATCCTGCCGGAGATCGCGCCCATTACCGCAGATAACGCTGACACGCGCAAACTTGCCGGCTTCATCTCGCATGGCATCCAGGACAACAAGCTGACAGTCGAGTTCGCCCGCAGCGCGCAGCGCCTGCTGACGCAAAAGGAAGTGCAGCTCAGCTATCGCGAATACGCTGCGGTGCACGAACTGAATGCGCAGATGCAGGGCGATTTCGATGCCTGGCTCAGGCAGCAGCTCGATGCCGGCCAGGAGTGAATGGCGATGACGGCAGACAGCACAGTAATCGACGCTTGCGCCCGGGCGCTGGACGAAGCGGCACTGGCGGCCTGCGCCATCGCGCCGCCGCCGGCGCAGCGGGATATCGGCATGGATGACGCCTACCGCATCCAGCAGGTGCTGCTGGCACGTCGCTTGTCCCGCGGCGAACGCCTGGTGGGCCTGAAGATGGGCTTCACCAGCACGGCAAAGATGGCGCAGATGGGCGTATCCGACCAGATTTTCGGACGCCTCACCGATGCGATGCAGGTCACCCATGGCGCCGCCATTTCCCTGCAAGGCAGCATTCACCCGCGCTGCGAACCGGAAATCGCTTTCCTGTTGGCGCATTCGCTGCCGGCCGGGATCGATGAAGCACAGGCGTTCGCAGCCATCGCGGCGGTGGCGCCGGCGCTGGAAATCATCGACTCGCGTTACCGGCAATTCAAGTTTTCATTGACCGACGTAATTGCCGATAACGCTTCATCGGCCCGCTTCGTGATCGGCCCCTGGGTCGAGCGCCCGCAACAACCTGCGCTACTGAACGGTTTGCCGGTCGTCATGCGCATCGATGGCCTGGTGCGCCAGTCCGGCTCCAGTGCCGACATCCTCGGCGATCCGCTGCGCTCGCTGGTGGCGGCGGCGCGGCTGGCTGCGCAACACGGCGTGCCGCTGCAAGCCGGGGATATCGTGCTGGCAGGCGCGGCCACGTCGGCCGAGGCGCTGGCTTCCGGCAACCATGTCGAAGCGGAGGTCGCGGGCCTTGGAACTGTCCTGTTTTCAGTGACCTGAAATGCCGCGACACTGTCGCCCGAGGCCACGGTAGCCTGAGGCAGCTGTTGCCTGCATACGCCCGTCACAATGCCGATAGCAAGCGGCTCTAGGGCAGCAGGCGCTGCGCTCCCTCCCACAACTCCCGCATCAATGCGCCTGCCGGTTCGGCGCGCGCCATTGCGGCGGCCTGCCCGGCCCAGGCCTGCATCCTTTGCAAGTCGCCAGTTTCCTGCGCATGCTTGCGCATGGTGGCAGTAAGTCCGCGCTGCACCGGGTAAGGCGCCGGCGCCGGCGCGCCCGGCGCGGCGGCGGCAATCGCATAGTCGGTAGCAATGCTGCGGCCGGCTCGTCCGCTGAAGGCGCGGGTCAGGATGGTTTTTTCTGGCATGGCGTCGGCCAGACCCTGTGCCCAGGCCGGATGGATGCCGGCTTCAGGACAGCGCAAAAAGCCGGTGCCGATCTGCACCGCCGATGCGCCCAGGGTCAGCGCCGCAGCGATGCCACGCGCATCGGCAATGCCACCGGTGGCGATGACCGGCAGATTCACTGCATCGGCCACTGCGGGCAGCAGCGCAAACAGCCCCGCCTGCGTCGCTTCCGCGCGCGCCGCCTCGAAGCAGCCGCGATGACCGCCGGCTTCCATGCCCTGCACGACGACGGCATCGGCGCCGGCGCCTTCCGCCGCCTTGGCTTCGGCCACCGTGGTCGCGGTGGCGAACCAGGCGATGCCCGCGGCTTTCAGGCGCGCCACGAATTCGGGCGCATACAGTCCCATGATTGAGGAAGCTATCGCAGGACGCGCCGTCAGCAGCGCCTCGCACTGCACGGCAAAGTCGAGCGGCAAGGCATCGCCTGCCGCCAGCGGCACCGGCGGCCCCCACTTGCCGAGAAATTCGCGCACGTGCGCTTCGTGCACGGCATCGCGCTCCGGCGCCGCATCGGGTATCCACAAGTTGATCTGGAAAGGGCGGTCGGTCTGCGCGCGCACCGTATCGGCCCAGGCGATGATTTCCGCCGGCTGCATCAGCAGCGCGCCGCAGGCGCCGGCGCCGCCGGTCTGCGCCACGGCGACCGACAAAGCAGGCGGACAGGCGCCCGCCATCGGCGCCAGCAATATCGGCAGATCGAGGCCGAAGCGCTGGCAAAACGCCGCGCTGCGATGACGTACATTGTTCATGAACCGCTCCTGGTAAGCTCGACACGCCCGGTCATTGTACAAGAGGTGCGTGCCAGCCGACGTGCGCATATCGACCGCGTCGCACTTCGTCATGCAATGCCGCCAGCAGCAGCGCATCGCCGAGCACCGCCAGCCGCTCTGCCGGGGTCAGCGCCTGCGGCCCTTCCTCCAGCGCGCGCGCCAGCAGCCGCGCGCGCGCCGAGCGCGTCGCCGGCGGCAGCTTGTAGCGCGGCCGCGCCGCCGCGCATGCCAGCATGTTGACGGCGGGGTCGCGCACCGCATCAGCGAATTCCGTGCTGCTGCCCCCGATTGCGGCGCCCTGCCCGGCGGCAAATGCAGCAGAGACCTCGACCGGCGGCGCCACTTCCTCGGGAATCAGGAACAATCCCCACTTGCGCGCACGGCGACCGGGTGCCACGCTGCTCGACCACACCGACAGCAGCGGCGCCAGCACCAGGGCGCCGATGATCGGCAGCATCCACGGCAGGAATGCCGGATTGAGCCAGGCAACGACGCCGCCCCAGCCCAGCCCGAGCAGCGTCTGCCAGCCATGCTGGCGCACGGCTTCGCCCCACCCTGTCTGCGCATCGGCCCGCGGCGGCGACTGCCAGCCCTGGCGCCAGCCGAGCAGCGCCGCCAGCACGAAGCGGGTATGAAACAGCATGCGCACCGGCGCCAGCAGCATCGAGAACAGCCATTCCAGCAACATGCTGACAAGCACGCCGGCAACGCCGCCAAACTTGCGCGCGCCACCGGCGCACGCCAGCGCCACGCCCAGCAGCTTGGGCAGGAACAGCAGCGTCGCAGTCGCGCTGAACAGTGCCAGCGCCCGTCCCGGATGCCACTGCGGCCAAGTCGGAAACAGCTGGCGCGGCTCGGTGAAATATTGCGGCTCGACCAGCGTATGCTGTGCCAGCAGCACCGTTGACAGCACGAGAAAGGCAAACCACAGCGGCGCCGACAGGTAAGCCAGGGCGCCGGTGACGAACACGGCGCGGTGCACGGCGTGCATGCCGCGCGCTGCCACCAGGCGGAAGTTCATCAGGTTGCCGTGGCACCAGCGCCGGTCGCGCTTGAGCTCGTCGAGCAGGTTGGGCGGCAACTCCTCGTAGCTGCCGTCGAGGTCCCAGGCAATCCATACGCCCCAGCCGGCGCGTCGCATCAACGCCGCCTCGACGAAATCGTGCGAAAGGATTTCCCCCGACAGGGAACCGCGCCCCGGCAACGGCGCCAGCGCGCAATGCGCCATGAAGGGAGCGATGCGGATGATGGCATTGTGCCCCCAGTAATGCGATTCGCCCAGTTGCCAGTAATGCAGCCCGGCGGTAAACAGCGGCCCGTACACGGCGCCGGCAAACTGCTGGATGCGCGCATACAGGGTGTCGCGGCCGACCGCTCGCGGCGCGGTCTGAATGATGCCGGCGCCAGGATGCGCCTCCATCAGCCGCACCAGCGTGGTCAGGCAGTCGCCGCTCATGACGCTGTCTGCATCGAGCACGATCATGTAGCGGTAGGCGCTGCCCCAGCGCCGGCAAAAGTCGTCGATATTGCCGCTCTTGCGCTTGACCCGACGGCGGCGGCGCCGGTAAAAGATGCGGCCGAAACCGTCGAGTTCGCGGCACAGCTGCTCCCAGGCCACCAGTTCGGCGGCGCAGGTATCGGGATCGTTGCTGTCACTCAGAATGAAGAAATCGAAGGCGGCCAGCCCGCCGCTGCGGCGCAGCGATTCATAGGTGGCGCGCAGGCCGGCGCACACGCGCGCCACATCTTCGTTACAGATCGGCATGACGATCGCCGTCCTGGCCGCCGCATCGACCACAACGTCGTCGGCGGCATGGCGCGACACGGCATAGCGGTCACCGCCGCGCCAGAGCACCAGGAACCCTGCCAGCGCTGTCCAGAAGCCGGCAGAGACCCAGCAGAACAGTATCGCGAACAAGGCCAGTGCAAGCATTTCCAGTGGCTGCGTTCCCTGGTAAGGCAGGACGCTGGTCATGGATTGCGTCGCCAGCGCGGTTTGCGCCAGCATCAGCGCCAGCAGCACCAGGCGGCGCACGCTGCCGCCGGCGCGCCAGCTCTCCGCGGCATGCGGTCCGTCGACGCGGTCGCCGCCGCGTAGTGGAATGGCACCGGCACGACGCCACAGGCTTGACACCCCTCGCCGCAGCGGATTCAGCGCCCCCCACGGGTGAGGACGCATGGCGGCGCGGCGCAAGTCCGGCGCCATCGGCAGGGTCGGCGACGTGCCTGCCTGCTGCAGCGGCGCGCGCATCATTCGGCGGGCAGGAGGTAGCTCCATGTTTCAGAAAGAGGTTGTTGACCGTTGCGCAGGTAGCCGCGCAGCTCCACCGGTTTCTTGGCATCTTCGCGGCGCAAGCGCATGGCGACGCGCCAGCCGCCGGTAACGGCATTGCGGAATGCCCTTAACTCCTGCAATTTGGCATTGGCATCGGCAGTGACGCTGGCTTCGACTTTGGCATCCGGCGCCAGCTGCTGCAACGCCGGCCCCTCGAAATCGACCATCAGCGCAATGCTGTCGTCCGGCTTGTGCAGGTAACCGTGGCCGCGCCGCGTTTGCGCCACCCATGCCAGCGGCGGGCGCGCCTGCTGGGCGCCCTGCCAGAGGATGCGGTATTCGATATCGAAAGGCGCGCCGACAGCCGGCATCGATTGCGGCACCCAGAAGGCGACGATGTTGTCATTGGTTTCGTTGGGGGTGGGAATCTGCACCAGCTCGACGCGCCCTGCGCCCCACTTTCCCTTCGGTTCTATCCATGCGCTCGGCCGCACTTCGTAGCGCGCTTCCAGGTCTTCGTAGCTGGCGAACTGGCGGTCACGCTGCATCAGGCCGAAGCCGCGCGGATCATTCAGCGCAAACGACGTCACCAGCAGGCGCCGGGGATTGACCAGCGGCCGCCAGATCCACTCGCCGCTGCCGTTCTGCACCGACAGGCCATCCGAATCATGTACCTCGGGACGGTAATCCTCTTCGGTGGCGTGCTGATTCTCGCCGAAGAAGTACATGCTGGTCAGCGCGGCGATGCCGGGCTTGGCGATCGTCTCGCGCAGGTACAGGCGCGCCTTGACCTCGATGGCCGTCTGCTCGCCCGGCTTCAGGATGAAGCGGTAGGCGCCGCTGGCGCGGCGCGAATCGAGCAGGGCGTAAATCGTCAATTCCTGCGCATTGGCGCGCGGCCGTTCGATCCAGAATGCCACGAAACGCGGGAATTCTTCGCCCGACGAATGCGCCGTATCGAGTGCCAGCGCCCGCGCCGAAATGCCGTACTGCTGCCCCTTGCCGAGCGCGCGGAAATAGCTCGCCCCAAGGAATACCAGCGTCTCGTCCTTGTACTGCGGCGTATTGAGCGGATAGTGCACGCGGAAGCCGGCAAAGCCGAGGCCTTTGAGCCTCCCCGGATCGAGGCTGTTTTTACCGTAATCAAATTGCTGCGGCGAAAACCTGATCGGCCGAACGCGCTTGCCAACGATTTCATGCATGCTCACCGGACTGTCGAATTGTGGTCCCTGATGGAAAAACGCCAACTCGAAGGGCAAGCGCTCGCGGCGCCAGAGAAAATGTTCGCCGCGAAAGCGGATATCACGATACTGGTCGTAGTCCAGCTTGGCAATGCTATTGGGCAGATTCGTTTCCGGTGCCCGGTACGCCTGAGCGGCAAGACGCTTCGCCTGGCTGGCGACATCGTTGAAGCCGAACGCAAGCACCATCGAGCACGGCAGAAGCCAGAGCGAGAAAATCAGGGCGATGCAGCGGCGGAGAAAAGCAGAATACAGCGCGGATGAAAGCATGCAGTTTCTGGCGATAAATGCCGGAGAAGACAACCTGCTTATCGTGCCAGAGCACACTCACGAGCGTTTGAGCAAAAGCAATGAAAAGAAGATAAAGGGCGGCAGGGGCCTGAATATTATCCGGGCCCCATCATGCGTTCAGGCTATGACGCAATGATTTCGGTGATCAATCCCTGAATGGTCAATTGAATGCTCAGGCTTGCTGCCGCTTTTCGGTGCGAGCATCCGTTGCCGGTTTTTCGGTTTCAGCTTGCGCCATGTTCTCTTCCTTGCGCAAGAGATAGACAAAATAAAAGAACACGATTGCTGCAACGGCAATCGATACCGGTGCCTGTGACTCGCTCAGCGAAAAAAACATAGGAAACAGGTTAGCCAGATCGTTCATTGGACAGTCCTTCCGGAATTTAGTCAATCTATCAGAATGCTGATGGCAAGACGCACCGATTAAGAAGAAAGCTTACGCGCAGAAACCTAAGTAAACATCCAACTCGCGTGAAAAAGCGGGGAAATTTACAATCGTTCACAGTGTTTGGAGACAAATGAAACAACCTGACATACACGGGATTACCAACCGAGATTCCTTGACCTTTGACTCATGTTTCCCTATCGCCTCTCTTGCGATACTTTTCCGGCACCCACAATACCCGCGCGAGCAACAATACTCCCAATCCGAACAGCGTCGCCAGGATTGCCGTGGCTTCGCGCCCCATGCCGGCGGCAATCCCAACCGCCGAAGTCAGCCAAATGCTGGCCGCCGTCGTCAGGCCCCGCACCTCAAGCTCCGACCCCAGTTTCAGTATGGCGCCGGCGCCGAGAAAGCCGATGCCTGCCACCACGCCCTGCAGCACCCGACTCATATCGGACAGCGGCATGCCTGTCCCGAGCGGCACCAGCACAAACAGGGCCGAACCCAGCGCCACCAGCATATGCGTGCGAAAGCCCGCGGAAGATCCGGCGGACTCGCGTTCATACCCCAGGATGCCACCGAGGACCATCGCCATGAAAAGCCGCAGAAAAATCCGGGCGAATTCGGCGATGCTGGGAAAGTCGGAAAATTCCTGCCGGACGACGTCTTGTATCTCCTGCCACCATCCATCCATGTCGGTTCCCCTGACGGTTTGCGCGCATCGTCATTTATCGCAGGACACCCGCGCGACGTATTGATGCACCGCAGTGCCTGCAATCCACCTTCCCGCTTGCCAGCGAACTTGTCTCGTTCTGGTTACAATTTCATCTTGCCCCGCTGCGGGGCCCGTCACGAATGCCTGCCATGCCTGCTTTTCCGCCGCTTTCCATCCTGGATCTCTCGCCGATTCCCGAAGGCAGCGATGCCGCGCAATCCTTGCGCAATACGATAGCCCTCGCGCGCCATTGCGAACAACTGGGATTTCACCGCTACTGGCTGGCCGAGCATCACAGCATGCCGGGCATTGCCAGCGCTGCGACTGCCGTGGTGATCGGCCAGGTGGCCGCCGCCACTGCCAGGATCCGTGTCGGCGCCGGCGGCATCATGCTGCCCAACCATTCGCCGCTGGTGATCGCCGAACAATTCGGCACGCTGGAATCGCTGTTCCCCGGACGCATCGATCTCGGTCTCGGCCGCGCGCCCGGTTCGGACCAGGCTACCGCGCGTGCCCTGCGGCGCAATCTTGCCGCCGATCCCGATCAGTTTCCGCAGGACGTGCTGGAACTGATGCATTACTTCGAGCCGGCGCAACCGGGCCAGCAGGTGCGCGCCGTGCCCGGCGCCGGCCTGCAGGTGCCGCTCTGGATACTGGGCTCCAGCCTGTTCGGTGCGCAACTGGCTGCGGAACTGGGTCTGCCCTATGCTTTCGCCTCGCACTTCGCGCCGGCGCAGATGATGGATGCCATTGCGCTGTACCGTGCGCGCTTCCGCCCTTCGCGTCATTTGCAAAAGCCATACGTCATGCTGGGCTACAATGTCTTTGCCGCCGATAGCGATGAAGAAGCGCGCCTGATTGCCAGTTCGCAGCAGCAAGCGTTCATCAATCTGCGTACCGGCCAGCCGACGCCGCTGCCGCCGCCGGTGGAAGGATATGCCGACGCCTTGCCGCCGCCGCATCGCGCCGTACTTGAACATACGCTTTCCTGCAGCGCCGTCGGCGCGCCGGACACGGTGCTGCGTGAAATCAGCGCCTTCATCGAGCGCACCGGCGCCGACGAGCTCATGATCACATCGCAGATATACAGCCACGAAGCCCGCAAGCGCTCCTACGCATTGCTTGCGCAAGCCTGCGGCATGACCGGCAGCGCGCCGTAGGCAATGCCGCTGCCCCTGCATACACCACCCCCGGCACCGGTGCCGCCATCCTCCGCCCGCGGCATCGTGCCACCCGGACCGACGCTGCTGGCAGTGCTGCTGGCGGGACTATCCATGCTCGGGCCGTTCTCGGTGGATACCTATCTGCCTGCCTTTCCCAACATCGAAGCCACCCTGCACGCCAGCACGCTCGAAGTACAGCAAACTCTGACCGCCTACATGCTGTCTTTCGCGGTCATGATCCTGTGGCATGGCGCGCTGTCGGATGCCTTTGGCAGGCGCAACATCATCCTCGGCTCGCTGGCGGTATTTGCAGTCGCTTCCCTCGGGTGCGCCGCCGCGCACAGCATCGAATACCTGTGGGCCTTCCGCATCCTGCAGGGCATCTCGGCCGGCGCCGGCGTCGTCATCGGCCGCGCGGTGATTCGCGACATGTACGCCGATGCGCGCGCCGCGCGCCTGCTGTCGCTGGTGACCATGATCTTTTCCATCGCCCCGGCCATTGCGCCGATCCTGGGCGGCTGGATCGTCAAGCTGCTCGACTGGCGCTCGATCTTTCTGTTCCTGTTCGTCTACACGGTATTGCTGCTGTGGTTTTGCTTCAAGCGCCTGCCTGAGACGCTGCCGCCGGAAAAGCGGCAGCCGTTCAATCCGCGCTTCCTCGCGCAAAGCTACAAGAAGGTACTGGGTTCGCCGCTGTTCCACCTGAAGGCCGGCGCGGTCGCCTTCAATTTCGGCGGCCTGTTCCTTTACGTCGCGGCAGCGCCGGTATTTATCACCCGCCACCTGGGGCTGGGGCCGGACCAGTTCGGCTGGCAATTCGTCCCGGCGGTCGGCGGGATTTTCCTGGGAGCGCTGGCCGCCAACCGGCTGGCTGGAAAAATGCCGGTGGCCAGGCAAGTCATCCTCGGTTTTTGCTTCCTGGTCGGTGCGGCGTTACTCAATGTCATCTACCACACCTTCTTCCCGCCCGCCGTGCCATGGTCGGTGGCACCGCTGTTTTTTTATACCTTCGGCATGTCGGTGGTGGCGCCGGGCGTGACTTTCCTGGTGCTCGACCTGTTTCCGGAAATCCGCGGAACGGTCGCCTCCTGCCAGTCCTTCGAGCAAACCATGCTTGGCGCCATCATCGCCGGCGTGATGGCGCCGGCATTGTGGCATTCGGTGCTGTGGCTGGCGGCCGGCCAGCTGGCGCTGGCGCTGGCCGGCCTGGCGCTGTGGCTGGGCGCACGCTGGCAGCTGCGCGCCAAGGCGACGACGTAGGCGCGGCCGCGCAGGCACGAGCAACGCGCTGGCGCAAGCGTCGCTAAGGTGCCCCGGTGCTGCCTGCCGCGATGCGCAAGCTCAGGTTTTTTGCGCCGCGCGGCACGCCCTCGATCAGCACCGCCGGCTCGCCCGGTTGCGGCGTGGCGTTGCCGCTGCGGGAAATGCGCGCGCCGACCACGACCTGCGCATGATCCGACAACTTCATCTCCGGCATCATCGCCATGCTGTCATCCAGCACGAAACTGATCGGTAAATCCTTCACCTGCCGGCGCAGCACGGCCAGCGGCACGCGCGGCCCTTGCGACGCGCGGGCAAAGATGAACACGGTATCGGTTTCGCGCACCTGCTGCCGCAGCGCAGGCTCGATGTCGACCACGCCTTCCAGCCTGCCGCCGGCTGCCGGCGCGGCTTTCGTCGCAATATCGGCCTGTTTCTGCACGCCCGCCGGCGGCGGCGCCTTGACGGCCAGCAGGCGGCGCGCTTCCTGCATGCTGGGCCCGGTAGCACGGGCGATATCGGAATCGGCATCGGCAATATCCATGATCTTTTGCCAGCGTGCCAGCGCGGCGGCATAGTCACCGCGCTCGAACGCGGCGCTGCCTGCCAGCGCCAGCGCCTTGAGATGGCCAGGGTCGATTTCCAGCGCACGATTGATGATTTTTTCCGGTTCGCCCTGCAGGCTGCGATTCAGCACCATGGCCAGCGTGTCGGCGTAGTCGGCCAGCAGGTCGGCGTCGTCCGGCGTTTTTTTCAGCAGATGCGCATAGGCCTCACTGGCTTCGCGGTGGCGTTCGAGCGCATTGTAGGAACGCGCCAGCATGTGCCAGCCTTCGATGTCATCCGGGCGCTCCTTCAGGCGCTGGGCCAGCGAGTCGACCATCGCCTCGATCGCCTGCGGCGCGGCGGCATGGGGGCTTTCCGGCTCTGCCTCCAGCGCCAGCGGCGCGCCCAGCAGCGTATACAGGAAAGCTGCCAGCACCGGCAGCGCCACAGCGATGCCAAGCGCGGCTCCGCGCGCCGGCGCGCCATTTGCCGAAGCAACCGCGCGGCTGCCCACCTCCTCCGCCACCCTGCGCTCCAGCTCCTGGCGGGCACTATCGTATGCGGCGCGGGCGATCACGCCTGCGGCCAGGTCGGCATCGAGTTCGCGCAACTGGTCGCGCAGCACGGCCAGGTTGAGGTCGTCGCGCGCCATCCGATCGGCGTCGCCGCCATCCTTGCGCAGCAGCGGCGGCAGGATGAACAGCAGCGCGCAGGCGGCCAACGCTAGCGCAGCTGGCAAAAAAGCGTTCATGATTTATCCCCTTTCATGTCGGCGCCAGCGAGCAGTTCGGCGGCGCGCTGCATTTCGGCGTCCGGCAATGCCTGCAGTTGCCGGCGCCGCGTCAGCCTGATCCACAAGGCAGCCACCGCTCCCACCAGTAATATAAAAGGGCCGAACCACAGCAGCCAGGTAACGGTTTTTACCGGCGGCCGATACAACACGAAGTCGCCGTAACGGGCCACCATGAAATCGACCACCTGCTGTTCGGACTTGCCGGCCGCCAGTTGCTCGCGCACCTGCGTCTTCAAGTCAAGCGCCAGTTCCGCGCTGGAATCGGCCAGCGACTGGTTCTGGCACACCAGGCAACGCAATTGCGCGGACAGCGCCGCCACGCGCTTTTCCAGCGCCGGATCGCCACTTCCCGCGACCGGCGCCGACGCCTGCACTGGCTGCACCGCCAGCGCCGCAACCACGATCAGCCAGCGGCAAACGCTGGCGACAAAACTCTTATGCACCGTTCAACTCCCGAATCAGCGGCAACAATTTGCCTTCCACCACCTGAGGGGTCAGGGGACCGGTGAACTTGAAGCGGATCACGCCGCCTTTGTCCACCACGAAGGTCTCCGGCACGCCATACACGCCGTAATCGATGCCGACCCTGCCATCGCCGTCAAACGCCGTCACCGCATAAGGATCGCCATGCTGGCGCAGCCAGGCGATGCCCTGCTCGCGGCCATCCTTGTAATTGAGGCCGACCAGCGGCACGCCGGCGCTTTTTGCCAGCGCCATCAGCACCGGGTGCTCTTCGCGGCAAGCGACGCACCAGGACGCCCATACATTGAATATCCAGACCCGCCCCGCCATCTCTTGCGCCGAAACGGATTGCTCCGGTTCATGCAGGCGGTCCAGGACAAAGGCCGGCGCCGGCTTGCCGATCAGCGGCGACGGCACTTCGCGCGGATTCAGGCGCAAGCCGATGGCGAGAAACGCCAGCAAGACGAGAAAGCCGATGAAGGGCAACAGGAAGCGGCGCATCTCAGGCTCCCGCGCCGGTCGCGGCCGGATTGCCTGGCACTGCCGCCTCGCGACGACGCCGCGATGCTATCCGGTAGCGACGGTCGGATGCGGCCAGCAGGCCGCCGGCTGCCATGATCAGGCAACCGGCCCAGATCCAGCCGATGAAAGGCTTGAGCTGGATACGCACGATCCATGTTTCGCGGTCGATCGCCTCGCCCAGCGACACGTACAGGTCGCGCGTGAACCCGCGGTCGATGCCGGCCTCGGTCATCGGCATGTCCTGCGCCATGTACAGGCGCTTTTGCGGCGCCAGCCGCGCCACGGCGAGGCCGTCGCGGGACACTTCGAAAGCCGCCTCGGTGGCGACATAGTTGGGGCCACGCACTTCTTGCAAACCGTTCAGGCGAAACTGGTAGCCGCCGACGGTTGCGACGTCGCCGGTACGCATGCGCAGGTCTTCACCGTGCTCCATCCCTCTGACCAGCGTCACGCCGATGACGAACACGCCGATGCCTGCATGCGCAAGCAGCATGGCCCAGTAACTGCGCGGCAGGCTGGACAGGCGCTGCCAGCGCGGCGTGCCGGCGGGCGCATGGCGCAAGCGCTCCCACAGGTGCGACAGGGTCGCCAGCAGGATCCAGCAACCCAGCGTCAGTCCCAGCAGCACCATGGGCGAGGCAATGCCGCTGGCGGCCGCGGCTACCAGCGCCAGCACCACCGCCGCCAGTGCGACGAAGCGCAGCCGGCGCGCCAGTTCACGCAGCGAGGCTTCCTTCCAGCGCACGAACGGCGCGACCGCCATCAGCAGCAATACCGGCGCCATCAGCGGCACGAACACTGCTTCGAAATACGGCGGCCCCACCGAGATCTTGCCGAGGCCGAGCGCGTCCAGGAACAACGGATACAGGGTGCCGAGGAACACCGTGGCCGCCGCCACCAGCAACAGCACATTGTTCATCAGCAGGGTCGATTCGCGCGAGACCGGGGCAAAGGCACCGCCGATGCCGACGCTGGGCGCGCGCCAGGCATACAGCAGCAGCGAGCCGCCGATGACGATGGCAAGGAAGGCGAGAATGTAGGCGCCACGCGTGGGATCGGTGGCGAAGGCATGCACCGAGGTCAGTACGCCGGAGCGCACCAGGAATGTGCCCAGCAGCGACAGCGAAAACGTCATGATCGCCAGCAGTACCGTCCAGTTCTTGAAACCGCCGCGCTTTTCCGTCACTGCCAGCGAATGGATCAGCGCCGTGCCCACCAGCCAGGGCATGAAGGAAGCGTTCTCGACCGCATCCCAGAACCACCAGCCGCCCCAGCCCAGTTCGTAATAGGCCCAGTAGCTTCCCATGAAAATGCCCAACGTCAGAAAAGACCAGGCCACCGTGGTCCAGGGCCGCGACCAGCGCGCCCAGGCGCTGTCCAGCCGCCCCTCCAGCAAGGCCGCGATGGCAAAGGCAAAGGCGACCGAAAAGCCGACGTAGCCCATGTACAGCAGCGGTGGATGGATGATCATGCCGAAGTCCTGCAGCAGCGGATTGAGGTCGCGCCCATCCGGCGGCGGCTGCAACAGGCGGTCGAAGGGGTTGGAGGTAAACAGCAGAAAACAGAGAAAGCCGACGCTGATCAGGCCCATCACACCCAGCACGCGCGCCACCGTTTCCGGCGGCAGCTGACGGCTGAACAGGGCGACCGCAAACGTCCACAGCGCCAGGATCAACACCCACAGCAGCAGCGAGCCTTCATGGGCGCCCCAGGCGGCGGCGATGCGGTAATACACCGGCAGGTTGAGGTTGGAATTGGATGCCACATAGGCCACCGAAAAATCATTGGCGACGAAGGCTTGCACCAGGCAGACGAAGGCCAGACACAGGAAGGCGAACTGCGCGCCAGCCGCCGGCCGCGCCAACGCCATCCAGCGCCGGCGCCCGGTGGCGGCGCCCGCCAGCGGCAGCGTGCCCAGCACCAGCGCCAGGCACAGCGCCAGCATGACTGAAAAATTGCCGATTTCCGGGATCATTTGTTCTTGCCTCCCTGCTCGATCGCATAGGCCGCCTCGGGCGGCATGTAATTTTCATCGTGCTTGGCCAGCACCTCATCGGCGACGAACATGCCATCGCTGCCGATCTTGCCCTGTGCCACCACGCCCTTGCCTTCGCGGAACAGGTCCGGGAGGATGCCGCGATAAGCCACCGGCATGCTTTTCGCCGTATCGGTGACGACGAATTGCACTGTCATGCCATCCGCCTGGCGCTTGACGCTGCCAGCCTCGACCATGCCGCCGATACGGAAGCTGCGCCCCGATGGCGCCTCGCCCGCCGCCACTTGCGTGGGCGTAAAGAAGAACACCAGGTTTTTCTGGAATGCCGACAGCACCAGCATCGTCGCCACGCCCAGCAGCGCCAGCCCGGCGAGCACCAGCACCAGCCGCTTATGCCTGGTTTTCATTGGGAGTCCTTTCCATGGATTCGAGTTCGGCGCGCCGTGCGTGGCGCATCAGGATCGCGCGCCGTCGCCGCGCGAGTAAAAAAATCTCAAGCAGCAACGCCGCGCCGGTCGCGCCAAGCGAGCCCCATACATAAAGGGCGTAGCCGCCCATGGCAAAAAAATCCTGCCAGCTGTGCCAGTTCATGCCGCCTCCCGCGCCAGTATCCGTTGCGCCCACTCGGCATGCGCCTCGCGTTCCAAAATGATGCAACGCAGCCGCATCAGGCACACTGCGATGGCGTAAAGCCACAGGCCGGCCGTCATCAGCAACATGCCGGCCACCATGATCGCCGCCATGCTGGGCGCTTTCGTCAGACTGACGGAGGCGCCCTGGTGCAGGGTATTCCACCACTGTACCGAGAAGTAAATTACCGGGATATTTACCACCCCCACCAGCGCCAGCACAGCGCCGGCGCGATCGGCGCGGCGCGGCTCGTCGATGGCCGCCTGCAGCGCCATGAAACCGAGGTAAAGAAACAGCAGCAGCAATTCCGAGGTCAGGCGCGCATCCCACACCCACCAGGCGCCCCAGGTCGGCTTGCCCCACAGCGCGCCAGTCCACAGCGCCAGGAAGGTAAACAATGCGCCCGTGGGCGCCAGCGCGCTGGCCATCATCGACGACAACCGGGTATTGAACACCAGCCCGATGCCGGCCCAGAACGCCATTGCGAGATAAATCAGCATGGACAGCCAGGCCGCCGGCACGTGCACGAAGATGATGCGGTAAGCGTCGCCCTGCTGGTGGTCGGTCGGCGCCAGCAGAAAGCCGACCACCAGGCCCGCCAACGACAGCAACGCGGCGCCGGTGACGCACCAGGGAATCAGCCGGCCAGCCAGGGGATAGCAGGCAGCCGGCGCGGCATAGCGCAGCCAGCCGGTTTCGCCGCTGCCGTTATTTTCCGCAATGCGGCGCTCAATCGTGGTCATGCAATCGCTGCTCCATCAAAATCAGTCACTCTTCGCGCCTGTTCATTCCAGCGCGATGCGCAATGCCGCCGCAGTCGCCCACGGCGCCAACGCCAGCGCCGCAGCCAGCAGGCCACCCAGCATCAGCAGGTGGGCGGTCGCGCCGTCGGCATCGGCCGCCACCGCGCCGGCGCCAAAAATCAGTACAGGCACATACAACGGCAACACCAGCAAGGCCACCAGCACGCCCCCGCCGCGCACGCCCAGGGTCAGCGCCGCGCCGATGGCGCCGATCAGGCTCAGCACCGGCGTGCCCAGCAGCAGGCTGAGCGAAAGCCGCCATGCCGCCTCGGCCGGCAGGTCGAACTGCAGCGCAAACAGCGGCGCTGCCAGCGCCAGCGGCAGACCCGCCACCAGCCAGTGCGCCAGCACCTTGGAGGCGACGATCACCGTCAGCGGCTCGGACGCCATCAGCATGCCTTCCAGCGTGCCGTCCGCATGATCGCCGGCAAACAGGCGCGACAGGCCCAGCATCGACGCCAGCAGTGCCGCCGCCCAGACCACGCCCGGCGCCATCATGCGCAGCGTTTCCCGCTCCGGTCCCACCGCCAGCGGAAACAGCGTCACCACGATGGCGAAAAAGACCAGCATGTTAGCTGCATCGGCCGGACGGCGCAGGCTTAGAAGCAAATCGCGGCGGGTGATGCACCATGCCAGCTTTAGCATGTGCCGCTCCGACCCAAGTCTATTTGCAGGTGGCGGCGCGCCGCCAGAGGCATGGCCTGGTGCGTCGCATGCACCACCATGCCACCGCGCTCAAGATGCTCGTCCAGCACCGCGCACAGGACGCCGACGGCGTCATCGTCCAGCGAGGCGGCCGGCTCATCGAGCAGCCACAGCGGCGCCGGCGACTCCACACACAAGCGTGCCAGCGCGACCCGCTTACGCTGCCCCTGCGACAGCACCCGCACGGGCGTATCGCACACGGCGGCAATGCCCATCCGGCGCAGCGCGCCCAGCGCCTGCGCACGGCCGATGCCGATGCCGCCCAGGCGCGCGGCAACCGCCAGGTTTTCCCACGCCAGCAAGTCATCCTTGAGGCCGCTGCCGTGGCCGATGTACACCACGTCGCGCCAGAACGCTTCACGCAAGCGGGCGATTGGACTGCCCTGCCAGCGCACCTCGCCGCTGCAAGGCTGCGACAGACCGCACAAGATGCGCAACAGGCTGGATTTGCCGCTGCCATTGCGTCCGCCGATGCGCAGGACATCACCGCCATTCACCTCGAAACCTATGTCATTGAACAAATCGCGGTCGCCGCGGCGGCACGCAAGCCCGCTTGCCTGCAGCATCAGCTGACGACTCCGGCGGCAAAAATGCGGCGCCGTCCTGCGGGAGGCGGGCAATGAAACTCATGTAAAAACGATGTCATGATGGATAGACTGGCTCGAAAGACAATGCAAAAGTAGAAATTGATTGTACAATCCCCTACAGGAAATCATGATAAACATATTTGCCTCTTGAGCAAAATGAACACTCGGTTCATTGGGAGACACAAATGACGGATGAGCAACAGCCCCCGACCAAGGCGCAGGAACTGCGCACCTTTCTTTTTCTTACCGTGATCGCTGCGCCCATCCTTGCGGTGGCAATTGTCGGCGGCTACGGGTTCTTCATCTGGATGTACCAACTGTTCACCGGCAACCTGCCCACGGGCTGAGCCGAACGCTATCCTTTTTCAAAAGCGATCCGACATGGCAGAAAACGCCCCCTTGGAACCGTCCTTCGCAGAACCGGAAGTGCATATCGCCAGCATCGTGGTCTATTGCGTGCCCGGCAGTGAAGAAACCCTGAAATCCCGCATTGCCCTGGTGCCCTCAGCCGAATGCCATGCCCAGTCCGGCGGCAAGCTGGTCGTCACCCTGGAAACTGACAGCGCCCGGCGCACGCTCGATTGCATGGATGCCATCCGGGCCTTGCCTGACGTATTCGATGTAACCCTCGTTTATCAACATGCGGAGCCGGCTACCGCAATGGAACAGGAAGTAGAGCCATGAAACTTACCCGACGCGACTTTATCAAGCAGACCGCGGTGGTCACCGCGGCCTCCACCGCCGGCATTCCGATGGCAGAAGCCTCGAACGTGATCACCGATTCTTCCCGGACCCAACTCAAGTGGTCGAAGGCGCCCTGCCGCTTCTGCGGCGTCGGCTGCGGCGTGAATGTCGCCGTCAAGGACGGTCGCGTGGTCGCCACCCACGGTGACATCAATGCTGAAGTCAACCGCGGCGTCAATTGCGTCAAGGGTTACTTCCTGTCGAAGATCATGTACGGCGCCGACCGCCTGACCAGGCCGCTGCTGCGCATGAAGAACGGCAAGTACGCCAAGGATGGCGAATTCACTCCGGTATCATGGGATACCGCCTTCGACGTCATGGCCCAGCAGTTCAAGAAGACCCTGAAGGAAAAAGGCCCGACCGCGGTCGGCATGTTCGGCTCGGGGCAATGGACCATCTGGGAAGGCTATGCGGCGCTAAAGCTGTTCAAGGCCGGCTTCCGTTCCAACAATATCGACCCCAATGCCCGCCACTGCATGGCCTCGGCAGTAACCGGCTTCATGCGCACTTTCGGCATGGACGAGCCGATGGGCTGCTACGACGATATCGAAGCCGCCGACGCCTTCGTGCTATGGGGCTCGAACATGGCCGAAATGCACCCGATCCTGTGGACCCGCGTGACCGATCGCCGCCTCTCGGCGCCGCACGTGAAGGTCGCCGTGCTGTCGACCTACGAGCACCGCAGCTACGAACTGGCTGACCAGTCGATCATTTTCCGCCCGCAAACCGACCTGGCGATCCTCAACTTCATCGCCAACTACATCATCCAGAACAACGCCGTCAACCGCGACTTCGTCAACAAGCACACCCGCTTCGTGGTCGGCAATACCGACATCGGCTACGGCTTGCGCCCCGAGCATCCGCTGCAAAAGGCGGCCAAGCACGTCGCCGACGCCAACGACAGCCGGCAGAGCAGCTTCGAAGAATTCGCCAAATTCGTTGCCGCCTACGATGTCGATTCGGTTTCCAAGCTGTCGAACGTGCCCAAGGACAGGCTGATCGCGCTCGCCAAGCTGTATGCCGACCCCAAGGTCAAGGTGATGTCCTTCTTCACCATGGGCTTCAACCAGCATACGCGCGGCACCTGGTGCAGCAACCTGCTGTACAACATCCACCTCTTGACCGGCAAGATTTCCACGCCGGGCAACAGCCCCTTCTCGCTGACCGGCCAGCCCTCGGCCTGCGGCACCGCGCGCGAAGTCGGCACGTTTTCGCACCGCCTGCCCGCCGACATGGTGGTCACCAACCCGAAGCATCGGGCCATTGCGGAACAGATCTGGAAACTGCCGGCCGGCACCATCCCGGAAAAACCGGGTTACCACGCCGTGCTGCAGAACCGCATGCTCAAGGATGGCAAGCTCAATGCCTACTGGGTGCAGGTCAACAACAACATGCAGGCCGCCCCCAACATCGTGCAGGAAGCGATGCCCGGCTACCGCAATCCGGAAAACTTCATCGTCGTCTCGGATGCGTATCCGACCGTGACGACGATGGCTGCCGACCTGATCCTGCCGACCGCAATGTGGGTGGAGAAGGAAGGCGCCTACGGCAATGCCGAGCGCCGCACGCAATTCTGGCACCAGCTGGTTTCCGCTCCCGGCGAAGCGAAGTCGGACCTGTGGCAATTGATGGAATTTTCCAAGCGCTTCAAGATGGAAGAAGTATGGCCGGCGGAACTGCTGGACAAGGCGCCACAGTACAAGGGCAAGACCATGTACGACGTGCTGTTCCGCAATGGCCAGGTCGACAAATTCCCGGCCAGCCAGGTCGAAGCCGGCTACGCCAACGATGAAGCGAAGGCTTTCGGGTTTTACCCGCAAAAAGGCCTGTTCGAAGAATATGCTGCCTTTGGCCGCGGCCATGCGCACGACCTTGCGCCCTTCGACACCTACCATCGCGAGCGCGGCTTGCGCTGGCCGGTGGTTAATGGCAAGGAAACCTTATGGCGCTACCGTGAAGGTACCGACCCCTACGTGAAGGCAGGCCAGGGGTTCAGTTTCTACGGTCATCCGGACGGCAAGGCGGTGATCTACGCGCTGCCGTATGAAAAGGCCGCCGAGGAACCGGACAAGGAATACCCGTTCTGGCTCTCCACCGGCCGCGTGCTGGAGCACTGGCATTCCGGCTCGATGACGCGTCGCGTGCCGGAACTGTACCGGGCCTTCCCCAACGCCGTGTGCTACATACACCCGGAGGATGCCCGCGAGCTCGGCGTCCGGCGCGGCGACACCATCGAAATCAGTTCGCGCCGCGGCAGCATGAAGTCGCGGGTGGAAACGCGCGGGCGCAACAAGCCGCCGCGCGGGCTGGTATTCGTGCCCTGGTTCGACGCCAGCCAGCTGATCAACAAGGTTACGCTGGACGCCACCGATCCGATCTCGTTCCAGACCGACTTCAAGAAGTGCGCGGTCAAGCTGCGCAAAGCATAAGAGGCCATCATGAAAAAATTTCTGGCTACCCTTCTCCTGCTGCCGATGCTCGCTTTTGCGGCGCCGGGCGACAACAGCGGCGTCCATGACGCCATGCGCGGCAACACCCCGCTGAACCAGGCCAGCAATCCGCCGCCGCTGCTCAATCCTGACAACAGCGACGTGCGCCGGCAGCGCAACTACGCGATGCAGCCGCCGGTCATCCCGCACAAGATCGAAGGCTATCAGGTCGACAAGAACGCCAACCGCTGCATGATGTGCCATGCGCGCACCCGTACCCAGGAAAGCCAGGCGCCAATGATCAGTGTCACCCACTTCATGGACCGCCAGGGCAACTTCCTCGCCGAACTTTCGCCGCGCCGCTATTTCTGCATGCAATGCCACGTGCCACAGGCAGATGTGAAGCCCCTGATCGACAATAAATTCATCGATGCGGACACCATGCTGAACCAACCGCCTGCCAATAAAAAATAAGAGGGAGTCGCCATGATACGATTGATCAAGCGCTTCTGGAACGTGCTGCGGCGGCCCAGCGTCCACCTGAGTTTCGGCTTCCTGACCATTGGCGCCTTCATCGCCGGCATCATTTTCTGGGGCGGCTTCAACACTGCCCTGGAAGTGACCAATACCGAGCAATTCTGCACGGGCTGCCACGAAATGCGCGACAACGTGTTTGTCGAGTTGCAAAGCACGATCCATTACAGCAACCGCAGCGGCGTGCGCGCCACCTGCCCGGACTGCCATGTGCCGCATAAATGGACCGACAAGATCGCGCGCAAGATGCAGGCTTCCAAGGAAGTCTGGGGCAAGATCTTCGGCACCATCGACACCCGCGAGAAATTCGAGGCGCACCGACTGCAACTGGCCACCAATGAATGGAACCGGCTGAAAGCCAACAATTCTCTGGAATGCCGCAATTGCCACCAGTTCGAATCGATGGATTTCACCAGGCAGAGCAAACGCGCGGTGAATGCCCACTCGACTTTCCTGGCGAGCGGCGAGAAAACCTGCATCGATTGCCATAAGGGCATTGCCCATCGCCTGCCCGATATGGCAGGCCATTGAGACGAGCGCGCCGTACGCTACTTCAAATTGTTTTTGAGTAGCGCATGCGCTCAAGCTTGATTTCGTGCGGCATGCCCAGATAGCGGTCGAAGGCCATGCAGATGTTACGAATCAGCAAGCGCCCTTTCGGCGTGACGGCGATGCGTTCTGCCGTCATGCGCAACAGGCCATCGTCCTGCATGGCCTGCACTTGCTTGAGTTCGCCGGCAAAATACTCGGCAAACACCACGCCATATTCCGCCTCGATCGCCGACATCGACAGTTCGAAATCGCAAGCCAGCAACTGGATCACGCGCCGCCGCACGAAGTCGTCTGCCGACAAGGCCAGTCCGCGTGCCACCGGCAACTCGCCGGCGTCGAGGCGACGGTAATAGTCTTCCAGCCGCTTTTCATTCTGGCAGTAAGTACCGTCGACGGCACTGATGCCGGACACGCCGCAGGAAACCAGGTCGGTCTCGGCATGCGTGGAATACCCCTGGAAATTGCGCTGCATGCGGTTTTCCCGCTGCGCCACCGCGAGGTCGTCATCCGGCTTGGCGAAATGGTCCATGCCGATATACACATACCCTGCACCGCACAGGCGCTCGATGCACAGCGCCAGCATGTCTAGCTTGGTTTCTGCGCTGGGCAAATCTTCTTCGAGGATCAGGCGCTGCGACTTGAACAGCTGCGGCATGTGCGCATAGTTGTAAACCGAGATGCGGTCCGGGCTGGCCTTGATCACCTTGGCCAGCGTTTCGCCCATGGTTTGCATGCTTTGCTTCGGCAAGCCATAGATGAGATCGATGGAGACGGAACGAAACCCCGCATCGCGCCCGGCATTGATGACCGCCAGCGTCTGCTCTTCCGGCTGGATGCGGTTGACCGCTTTTTGCACTTCCGGGTCGAAGTCCTGCACGCCCAGGCTGATGCGGTTGAAACCCTGGGCGCGCAAGGCATGCACGCGCGCCGGATCGACCGTGCGCGGATCGATCTCGATGGAATACTCGCCGGCCTCGTCGGGGGCGAAATCGAAGGAACGGCGCAGGTGCGCCAGCAGCTCGCCCATCTGTTCGCTGGACAGGTAAGTCGGCGTGCCGCCGCCGAAATGCAGCTGCTCCACGCGGTTGGCGCCTTGATAGAGTTTTGCCTGCATCGTCACTTCGCGCATCAGGTAGTCGAGGTAGATGACCGCCTTGTCATGGTCGCGTGTGATGATCTTGTTGCAACCGCAGTAGTAGCACAGCGATTCGCAAAACGGAATGTGCAGGTACAGCGACAGTGGCTTGCCGGCCCTTGCCTGACGCACGCGCGCAGCCGCCTGCAGGTAATCCGCTTCGCCGAAGCCCGGCGTGAAGCGGTCGGCGGTCGGATAGGAGGTATAGCGCGGTCCTTGCCGGCTGTAGCGACGTATCAGGTCGGCATCGAACTGGACGGCGGGATTGGTATTTGGCAATTCTGCTGGTACGGTCATGACATCGACTCCTTGTTCCGCCATACGGTGCGCGGGTCCTTCGGTTGTCCCAAGTGTACGCGTGCGCCAAGGCAAATGTGGTTGATACAGGTCAAGCAGATCGGGCTGTCCGGCATTTGCGGCTGTCTATTATTTTGCAAGAATATAATTTATTTTCTTGACCGGGATTATTTTGCCCGCAGCCCGGTTCAGGCTAACATGGCGCCATCATGAAAATCGCACTGAACATCGTCGCCGGCATCGCCGTCGCCCTGGCAGTGCTCGGACTGTTCCTGCCCGTGCTGCCGACCACGCCTTTTCTGCTGCTGGCGTCGGCCTGCTATGCGCGCGGCTCGCAGCGCATGCACCGCTGGCTGCAGCAAAACCGGCTGTTCGGCCAGACGCTGCGCAATTACGAAAACCACAAGGCCATTCCCCTGCGGGCCAAGATCGTCGCCCTGTGCATGCTCTGGGGGTCGCTGTCGTTCTCGGTTTATACCCTGGAAGCGCTTGCCCTGAAAGTCATGCTGCTGGCCATCGGCGCCGGGGTGACAATTTTCCTGCTACGGATGAAAACACTCGCCCCTTAAGATTCCCTCTGAACCACACGCCGCTGCAAGCGCATCTGCCCGGCTGGCAAGACACTGCGACCGGCCGGCGACTTGACCAGGTTTGCCAGGGTGACGCCATCCAGCACGCGCAGATAGGCAGCGGTCGCCTCGCCCAGCACGCCCTTGAGCATGCATGACGACGAATAGGCGCACCCCGTCTTGTTTTCGTCAAAGCATTCGGCCATGAAAAAATCCGTTTCGGTCGCACGCACCACGGCGCCGACGTTGATTTCCTCCGGCTCGCGGCCAAGCCGCAAGCCGCCGTTGCGGCCCCGCACAGTCTCCACCAGCCCGAGCAAGCCGAGCTGGTGCACCACCTTGGTCAGGTGGTTCTTGGCGATGCCGTGCAGGTCGGCAACTTCCTGGATCGTTACCAGGGCATCCCGGTGCGCCGCCAGGTACATCAGGGTGCGCAGGGCGTAATCCGTATAGGTAGTCAGTCTCATGGCCTGTTTGCGGTGCCTGGTTGCATCCGCCCGGTTAGGTTCAAAGCAGCATTCATTCTATATGTTTAGCAGTTTTTCGTGATTCAAGTCAATTTTAAACATGCATTTAAATTGCATGTTCCAAAAGATATATTTAGAATACATCTTCAAGGAAACTCTAGTCAGGGTATTCCGCAAATTTTTTTGACAGCTTTTTGACACCACCAACCAAGGAACCACCATGCACGCCACGCGCAAACTATGGACTTGGCTCGCCATCATCTGTGTTCTCTCATTTTCCGTACTGGGATGGGTCGGCACCGAGATTTACCAGGCGGCGCCGCCGATTCCCAAGCAAGTCATCAGCAGCAAAGGGGATGTTGTATTTTCTGAAGGCGAAGTAATGCGCGGCCAGCAAGCCTGGCAAGTCGCCGGCGGCCAGCAGGTCGGCTCGGTCTGGGGCCACGGCAGTTACCTGGCGCCGGACTGGTCGGCCGACTGGCTGCACCGCGAAGCGGTGGCCCTGCGCGACATCTGGGCCATGCGTGACTACGGCAAGCCCTGGGCCGAACTCGACGCCGGTCGCCAGGCGCAGCTGAACGGCCTGCTGAAAGCCGAAATGCGCCGCAATACCTACGATGCGCAAACCGGTCAGATCACCCTGAGCGAAGAACGCGCTCAGGCCGTGCGCGAAGTGGCCAAGCATTACACCGCTCTGTTCGGCGATGACAAGGCGTTCGACAGCCTGCGCGAAGAGTATGCGATGAAGAACGGTTCGCTGTCCGACCCGGCCGACCGCACCGCCCTGACGGCGTTCTTCTTCTGGTCGTCCTGGTCGGCAACCACCGATCGCCCTGGCGAAACCGATCTCAGCTATACCAGCAACTGGCCGCACGAACCCCTGGTGGACAATACGCCCACCGCCGGCGCCGGCATCTGGTCGGTCGCCAGCATCATCCTGATGATCGGCGCCATCGCCGGCATGATTTTCTGGCACTCCAGGGCCAAGGAAGAGGATGATCCGACCCCGCCCAAGGCCGACCCGATGTTTTCGCTGAAAGCCACGCCGTCGATGCTGGCCACGAGAAAGTACTTCTTCGTGGTGATCGGCCTGATCCTGGCCCAGGTCGGCATGGGTATCATTACCGCGCACTATGCCGTCGAGGGCCAGAGCTTCTTCGGCATTCCGTTGGGGGAAATCCTGCCGTATTCGGTCTCGCGCACCATCCACACCCAGTTTGCTGTGCTGTGGATCGCCACCGCGTGGCTGGCCACCGGCCTGTACATCGCCCCTGTCATTTCCGGGCATGAGCCGAAATTCCAGAAACTCGGCGTCAACGTGCTGTTCTACGCCCTGCTGTTCATCGTGGTCGGCTCGACCGTTGGCGGCTGGCTCGGCATCCTGCAGAGCAATGGCGTCGATTTCGCCTTCTGGTTCGGCAACCAGGGCCTGGAATTCACCAGCATGGGCCGTTTCTGGCAAATCCTGCTGTTCATCGGCCTGCTGTTCTGGGTAACCCTGCTGGGACGCGGCCTGTGGCCGGCCCTGAAAACCCCGTCGGAAAGCCGCGGCCTGATCGCCATGGTGTTCCTGGCCGCGCTGTGCATCGGCGGCTTCTACGCCAGCTCGCTGGTCTGGGGCAAGAGCACCCACTATTCGATCATCGAATACTGGCGCTGGTGGCTGGTGCACCTGTGGGTCGAAGGCTTCTTTGAAGTGTTCGCCACCGCGGTCATCGCCCTGCTGTTCACCCGTCTCGGCCTGATCCGCGCCGCCACTGCCAATAGCGCCATCGTGCTGGAAACCATCGTGTTCCTGTTCGGCGGCATCCTGGGCACGCTGCACCACCTGTACTTCACCGGCACGCCGACCCACGTGATCGCCATCGGCGCCATGTTCTCGGCGCTGGAGGTAGTGCCGCTGGCGATGATCGGTGTTGAAGCGTACCGCAATTACAAGCGTTCGCAAGCCGCGCCCTGGGTGCAGGCCTACAAGTGGGCGATCCTGTGCTTCATCGCCGTCGGCTTCTGGAACGTGGTCGGCGCCGGTCTGCTGGGCTTCGCCATCAATACGCCGATCGCGCTGTACTACATGCAGGGCATGAACATGACTGCCGCCCACGGCCATGCAGCGCTGTTCGGCGTGTACGGCATGCTCGGCATCGGCCTGATGCTGTTCTGCCTGCGCGGCATGTACGATCGCGCCGTCTGGTCCGACCGCCTGCTGGCGCCCGCCTTCTGGACGCTCAACATCGGCCTGGCAATGATGGTGTTCATGTCGCTGGTGCCGGCCGGTATCTACCAGGCCTGGGCCAGCATCACCCACGGCGTGTGGTTCGCCCGCTCGTCGGAAGTGATCCACTCCACCTTCATGGAAACCATGGTCTGGCTGCGCGTGCCCGGTGACATCGTCTTCTCCATCGGCATCGTGTTCCTGGTGCTGTTCGCCTGGCGCCTGCTGACCGGTAACAAGTCCGGCGTCGAGGCAACGTCGGCCGCACAACCGCTGCAAGCCTGATGTCTGCGGCGGCGCTCTCCGGCGCCGCCGCAGCCTTGCTGAAACGAACTTAACAGGAATCCGACATGACTCACGATTGTTCCCATCCCGCCGTCGCCTCTGGCATCTATCCCTTCGATGCCCGCGGCGTCGCCAAGCGCTTCCGCCATGCGGCAATCTTCGGCGCGCTCGAAGCGCTGGAACCGGGCGAAACCATGCGTTTCTGCAACGACCACGACCCCCTGCCGCTGCTCAACCAGCTGCACCACTATTTCGGCACCCGGCTGCAAATTACCTACGTGGCGCGCGAACCGGGCGAAATCATCATCGATTTCCGCGTCGCGCACTGAACGAACGGCCGCGTCTGCCGCGGCCGCCAGGAATGACAAAAGGGCTTGCTTGCGCAAGCCCTTTTCGATTTTTCCGTGCTCCGCCACAGCCATGGCGGAAGATGCGTTGCCAGCCTCTCAGCGTCGCGGCGAAAATTTCGCCGCCAGCTGATTGAGCTTGTCGGCGCGCCGTAGCGCTTCTTCTTCTGTCTTTTTCTGCGCCTGCTGCGCCTGGCGTTGCGTCTTGCGCAATTCGGCATCCTTTTTCAAGCGTTCTTCCAGCATCGCCGCCGCATGGGCGCGCTGCTCTTCCGTGACCGCGCCGGCTGCCTTGCCTTCGAGGTCGAAACGCTCGCTGGCTTTCTTCATGACCTTCAGGTAGCGCAGCGAATTGGTATGGATGCCCAGCGCTATCCGCAGCGCCTTGCGGCTGATTTCCGGCTGCTGGGCGATCAACTGCTTGTCGATGCCGATCGCGAGTGGCTGCACATCCCGCAAGACCGGGTATTTTTCCTGCAGCTCCTTGAGCAGCGCGCGGGCGACTTGAAAATGACTGGGCGCGGGCTTTTCCATAGGTGTGGCCAAGACTTCCATCGAAAATTTCAGGGCTTGCAGCATACCACGTCCATACGCCGATTCCGCAGTCGGTGCTGCGTTTGTCGCGCTTACGCAAGCAACAATGTTTCTTTTAATACAAAAAATGGCAAAATTACTGGCAAACTTGCAATGGAAATGGCATGCTAGGACGAATGACTCTTGCCAACGCTACCCGCCCGGCCACGCTCAACCGCATCGGCCGCTTCCGTATCGTCCGCGAACTCGGCCGCGGCACCATCGGTTGCGTCTATCTCGGCCATGACCCGGTGATCGATCGCGATGTCGCCATCAAGACGTTCCTGCCGTCGATGTCTGCGCCCGAGCGCAAGCGCATCGAAGACCAGTTCATCAACGAGGCGCGGGCTTCCGGGCGCCTGAACCACACCAATATCGTCACGATCTACGAAGCCTTGTCCGAAGGCGGCACGACGTATATCGCGATGGAATACCTGCAGGGCACCGAACTGCACCGCCTGCTCTCGGCCCGGCACAAGTTCAGCCCCAGCGACGTCGCCTCGATCATTTATCGGCTGGCGGGCGCGCTCGACTATGCGCATCGCCATGACGTAGTCCACCGCGACATCAAGCCGGCAAACATCTTCCTGGTGGCCGACAACCAGCCCAAGCTGATGGATTTCGGCATCGCCCGCGCGCCCAACCGCGTCGCCGACGAGCATGCCGGCGCCGACGATGCGCCCTTCACGCTGTATTGCAAGGACAACCTGCTGGGCACGCCGAACTACATGTCGCCGGAACAGGCGACCTATTCGCCGGCAGACCATCGCACCGATATCTATTCACTCGGCGCGGTCATGTACGAAATGCTGACCGGACGCCGCCCCTTCGTGGCGGAAAACGTCGAGAAGCTGCTGGAAAAAATCGCCTACAAGGCGCCGACTGCACCCCACGAAATCAACCCCGAGGTGCCGGAAGGCTTGTCGGCGATCGTCATGAAGGCCATGCAGAAGCGCCCGGAAAAGCGCTTTGCCAGCGCCGGCGAAATGGCGGAAGAAATCAAGCGCTACGTACTTGCCGGCAAGCGGCGGCGGCGCGAAGACCGCGCACGCAAAGACGAGGAATCGCGCCGCCAGTCCGGGCGCAGCGACGACCGCCGCAATGGCTCCAGCGCCGGCATCCTCACCAAGATCTTCGGCTCCGGCAAGCGCAAGGACTGAGCGTCTTCCTGACTGCCTTTGCCCTTGACTGTCTTACCTGGCCAGTGCCAGCGCCACCAGTGCCGCTGCGCTCAGCGACACCGCGCACAGGCCGGCAATGCGCAAACGCTTGAGATTGAACAGTGCGGTACGGCGACCGAGAGGTATTTTGTTATATAGTGAATTTCCCATTTTCATACCTCCGGCAGCAGCAAATTTTCCCTGAATCTGGTTGGTTTCGAACGTGGCTTGCATGTGCGCTGGCCACATTGTTAAGATACCAGTGCGTCGGGTCTTCCCCGACGAAGACACAAAAGTTCACATCGGACTGCAACGGTTTTTCAGCCAATTCGTTCCCTTTCGCCCATAGGAGCACTGCATGAGCCAATATCAGATCGCTGTCATTGTCGGCAGCCTGCGCAAAGATTCCTTCAACCGCAAGTTCGCCGATGCTCTGGTGCGTTTGGGACCATCCGGATTCTCGTTCAAGCAACTGGCAATCGGTGATTTGCCGCTGTACAACCAGGACGACGATGGCAACCAGGCCGAGCCGGTCAAGCGCCTGAAAGCCGAGATCCAGGCGGCTCAGGGCTTGCTGTTCGTGACCCCGGAATACAACCGCTCGATTCCCGGCGTCCTGAAGAATGCCATTGACAATGCCTCCCGCCCCTACGGCCAGAGCGCCTGGGCCGGCAAGCCGGCCGGCGTGATCGGCGTCTCCATCGGCGCCATCGGCAGTGCATTGGCCCAACAGCACTTGCGCAATATCCTGGCTTACCTGGATGTGCCTACGCTGGGCCAGCCGGAAGCGTTCGTCCAGGCCAAGGACGGCCTGTTCGACGATGCCGGCAACATCGGCGCCGGCAGCAAGGAATTCCTGCAAGGCTGGATGAATAGCTATGTCGACTGGGTGAAGAAACACGCCGGCTGACGCCGTAGCGCGAGTGCGCTAACAGCTCCCGTACATTTATCAAAGTGCGTCAAGCCGGGGGCAGCGTCAATCGATGCCGCCGCCCGGCAGAAGTGCCTGCAATCCGATATAAAGACTAAAAACGCTTAACAGGCCAGGCGCCGCGCCAGACCCTCGCCGCCGCGGCGCATCAGCACATCATGGTTCCAGCGGAACATCGGCCATGCCAGCGGTGCCAGCAGGCTCATCCAGCGCCGTGTCATTCGCACCTGCCATGCATACCGCACTACGGTGAACTGATGCTCCCGCGCGAAGCGGCAGCACCCCGCTCCCTGCAAATCACCCTCCGTCCAGCCTGCGATCAGGTGCAAGGGCTCGATTTGCGTCACGCGGGCCACAAATTCCAGGCGAAAAGGCAGCACACTCTTCCAGACGTAACGGCGCCGGGCGCCCAGCCCCTGGGCATCGCCATGTTCGAGAGTGACAACACGCTCGGCGCCCGGCCACCATTGCGGCCATGCCTCGCCATCGCAGACGGCATCCCAGACTTTCTCCAGCGGCGCATCGAAGCGCCACGAGGTCAGCAGTTCATAGGAATTGCCATCGTCTGTAGGCATGGATTCTCGGCGGCTGAAGTGCAAGAAACTCCGAGGAGAAAGTAGCGTCGATTAGAGGCGGGGAATAAAGATTAGGTTCGTGCCGTCTGTGAGCCGGCAGCGAATACGCAAGACTGTGGAAACGGCGGGCAATGAAAAATCGGGTTTGGGCAAACGCCGCAAACCCGCACGATACTGGTGCCGTTGAGAGGAATCGAACCTCCGACCTACTGATTACGAATCAGTTGCTCTACCAACTAAGCTACATCAGCGAAAGCGGGTATTTTAGCAAAAGCCGTCTGGTGCGACCAGACAGCGTCCCGCGCTTACTGCTCCTTGTGATAACTCGTCACGCGCTCGACTTCGTTTTTCGACCCCAGGAATACCGCGACGCGTTGGTGCAGGCTATCGGGCTGGATGTCCATGATGCGTTACGTGCCATTGGTGGCGGCGCCGCCAGCTTGCTCGACGATGAAGGCCATCGGGTTGACTTCGTACATCAGGCGCAGCTTGCCAGGTTTGCCCGGCTCACGCGCGTCGGCCGGGTACATGAAGATGCCGCCACGGTTCAGGATGCGGTGCACGTCGGCGACCATGCTTCCCTTACTTCTTTTTTATGCCGGGTATGCAAACCATGACTGCTGGGAGCAATCCGGTAGGTGACGAACCAATCAGCTATTCCAAGCTACGTCTGCTCTAGGGGCAGGCGGTTGGTGTTGGAGGGAATATCAAATCGTCTTAACTTGGGTGACCATCGCGATGCTGGGGTTTGCCATTAGAGGCGAAAGGCAAGACCTGACACTGTTCATTGTCGGATATGCAAATTGAATTTCAACTCGACACTAAATGTTTCTCTTCATAACTTGGACGTCCAATCCTTGGTTAAGAAATCACGAGAGTGTGACTGCAAGTTTGACGTTCGCCGCCGCGAATTGTATTCTTGCAAGAAACACTGATAACGAATAAATTTAGCCTGCCTGCCCAAGGCTCGCCGAGCATTGCAATTGTCATACTAACTACATGCTAGCGCCGACACCGCTACGGCGATGCCGATTTAGGATTGCCCCAAAGCCCTATACTCAAGTCGAAGGAAATCCATGAATCACACGCTTCTTGCTTGCGCGGCATTGATGTTCACCCTGTCGTCGAGCGCGATGTCACAAACGAAACCCGCCGTGCCTTCAATCAAGGAGAAGTTTGGGGCACTTGCCGTCGATCCTGGAAGAGGCTTCTACTACGGCTTTGCATACGACCACGACAGCATTGAGGCTGCCAAAGAGGCAGCCTGGCAGGGTGCGAAGAAACTTGGGGCCAAAAACCCTCATGTTGTCCTGGAATGGTCGGGGGAGCTCTGCGCGTCTTATCGAGCAGCCGCCCCAAATGCGTATGGCTACGGGTTTGCTTTTGGCTGGGGAATTGCCAAGACAAAGGCAGAAGCGGACTCCATTGCGTTACGGGAAGCGCGCAAACGTAGCAAAGGCGAACCTACTCCCAACTATGCTTGGGCTTGCAATTCGAAATCCGGACCTGGTGAAGTACTTTTCGACTCCCAACCGGTCATGCTGGAAAGTGTGAAAATCCAAGGAAAAAAATGGTCTGTAGTCGCTTTGACGACTACAAAGTTCAGGAATAAGGATCCTGTCTATCGCGCAAAAAATATCAAGGACTTCCTGGCTCAAGGTAACGCTGGCAAGCCCGCCTATTACTGCCATGACGAAAACTTCTGTCAGGAATATGGCTATCTTTATAACGGCCATGCCGTTTTAGATCCGCGTGGGCTCGCGCCATACACTTGGCGCATCCCCACAAAGGCAGATTGGGAACAGTTGGTTTCGGCATATGGCGGCGCACTAAGCGCAGGGCGCCACCTTCGAAGCCCGAAAAACACCCCTAACGGGGTCAGTACGCCAACCAATTCATCCGGATTATCTACCGAGCTGACAGACTACCACTTCCATGGATCTGAAAAGTGGCTGTTTGAGGGCTTGAATAGCAAAACTCGTTCTGGAAGCTACACGTTCTGGACCTCCACACCAGTGGGTAAAGATCTCGCACAGTTTTACCATGCGGCCGATTTTACTGGCTATGAAGAAATCACCATAGGCTCTCAATCAAGAGTACATGGCTTTCCAGTGAGAGTGATCGAGGAGTAGCCCACTGTCAGGCGTTCTCCACTTTATAGAATGCCCCCTCAATTTGACGCAGGGGTATCAGCGGAATTTGATCAGGCTACCCCTGTTGTCGCGCATGCACATTTGAGTCAAGTCTCGCCTTTTGCTCTCAATCTAATCTGCATACGGATTGTCATTAGACACCCCAGCCGGCTGAATGATGCCGCAACACCCAATTGCTCCAGTGTAGCCAGCATGATGGCGCCTTTCATCGCGCTGCCATTGTCCGAATGCAGTACTAACGGCCGTCCGGCCAAGCCCTCTGCCAGGCTGGCACGCCGCATCAGCAGGACCGCCAGTTCGCTCGCTTCGGCCACATGCACTTCGTGCGCCACGATCTTGCGGCTGAATGTTCGTACCGATTGAATTCGGCCCCAACCGCCTTGTGCGGGTTTCTTTTTGTGTTATCTGTTGACCGGAAAAACTTACACAGTGCCTACATAGACAGCGAAAAAGAAAAAAGGTTAGCGCCCACTTAGACGCTAACCCTTTTATTTACTGGTGCTGATGGCCGGAATCGAACTGGCGACCTACTGATTACGAATCAGTTGCTCTACCAACTGAGCTACATCAGCGAAGACTGCTATTCTAGCAAAGAACCGGGCAATTCCGCCAGCGCTAGCTTGTCAGCCTGCATCAGCCTTCGAGATGGCAGGCGGTCACGTACTCCACTTCGTTCTTTGAGCCGAGGAATACCGCCACGCGCTGGTGCAGCGCGGTCGGCTGGATTTCCATGATGCGGCGGGTGCCGTTGGTGGCGGCGCCACCAGCCTGCTCGACGATGAAAGACATCGGGTTGGCTTCGTACATCAGGCGCAGCTTGCCGGGCTTTTCCGGTTCGCGGGCGTCGGCCGGATACATGAAGATGCCGCCGCGCGTCAGGATGCGGTGCACGTCGGCCACCATCGAAGCGATCCAGCGGGTGTTGAAATCCTTGCCGCGCGGGCCGGTCTTGCCGGCCAGAAGTTCGTCGACGTAGCGCTGCACCGGCGGGTACCAGTGGCGCGCATTGGAGCCGTTGATGGCGTATTCCCCGGTATCGGCCGGGATGCGGATATCTTGCTGGGTCAGCACCCAGGAACCCATTTCGCGGTCGAGCGTGAAGCAGTTGACGCCGTTGCCGGTGGTGAGCACCAGCACGGTTTGCGGGCCGTAGACCGCATAGCCGGCGGCCACCTGCTGCGTGCCCGGCTGCAGGAAATCCTTTTCGGTGGGCGCCGTCATGCCTTCCGGCGCTTTCAGCACCGAAAAAATGGTGCCGATGGACACGTTGACGTCGATATTGGAAGAGCCGTCCAGCGGGTCGAACAGCAGCAGGTATTCGCCCTTCGGGTAGCGGTTCGGAATCGGGTGGATGGATTCCATTTCCTCGGACGCCATGGCGGCAAGATGGCCACCCCATTCGTTGGCTTCCAGCAGGATTTCATTGGACATGACGTCGAGCTTCTTTTGCACTTCGCCCTGCACGTTCTCGCTGCCGGCCGAACCCAGCACTTCGCCGAGGGCACCCTTGCCAACGGCGTGGCTGATGGTCTTGCAGGCGCGGGCGACGACTTCGATCAGCAGCCGCAACTCGGCCGAGACGGTGTTGTGCAGGCGTTGTTCTTCGACGAGATGCTGCGTCAGGCTGATGCGTTTTGCGTGGTTGGTCATAAGGTTTCAGGTTGGTTGGCAAGGGATTTCGTGATCACTTCGAGCACATCGCCCGACAGCGCCGGGCTGGCGGCGACCTGTTGCAGGGCGGCGTGCATTTTTTCGCGCAGCGGCTGGGCATACTTGCGCCAGCGGTCCAGCACGCGCGCCAGGCGCGCGGCGATCTGCGGGTTGATGGCGTCCAGCGCGACCACCTGCTCGGTCCAGAAGGCGTAGCCGCTGCCATCGGCGGCGTGGAACTGCGCCGGGTTGGCGCTGCAGAAGGCCAGCACCAGGCTGCGCACGCGGTTGGGATTCTTCAGCGTGAAGGCCGGGTGGCGCGCCAGCGCGCGCACGGCGGCGACGTCGGTATTGCGGGCGGTGGCCTGCAGCGTGAACCACTTGTCGATCACCAGCGCCTCGTGCTCGAACTCGCGGTAAAAATGCGCCAGCCGCTCGGCACGGCCGGGCGCGCCGCTGTTGACCAGCGCGGTCAACGCCGCCAGGCGGTCGGTCATGTTGCCCGCATGGTCATACTGGGTCTGCGCCAGTTCATGCGCCTGCGCATCGTCCAGCTCCGCCAGATAGGACAGCGCCAGGTTCTTCAGGGCGCGCTTGCCGGCCGATTGCGCATCCGCGCTGTAGGCGCCAGGCGTCTGGTGGGCGCGGTAGGCAGCCAGAAAATCTTCGTGCAATTGTTCGGCCAGGGTACGGCGCAGCGCAAGGCGCGCGCGATGGATGGCGTCCGGATGGATCACTGCCATCTCTTCGCTCAGCATGGTTTCCGAAGGCAGGCCCAGCGCCACGTCGAGAAAGGCAGGATCGAGCGTGCTGTCGCGCAGGGTATTGCGCATGGCCCCCACCAGCGCCGATTGCTCGGCGGCGGGCAGCCCGGTCAGCGGGCCGTTCGCGACGCTCCCTGCATCGTCGGCGCCGGCTTCTGCATCGAAGGTCTGCGCCGCCGAATCGGCCAGCAGCAGCTGGTCGACCAGCACCAGCAGGCGCCGGGTGGCCAGGCGCTGCCCCGCTTCCCAGCGGTTGAAGGCATCGCTGTCATGCTGCATCAGGAATGCCAGTTCGGCATCGGTATAGTCGTAGCTCAGCACCACGGGCGCGGAGAAATTGCGCAGCAGCGAAGGCACCGGGCAGTCCGGCACCTGGTGGAACACGTAGCGCTGCTGCGCTTCGGTCAGCTCGAGAATGACGGTGGTAGGCGCCGTCGCTGCCACACCATCGGCGGTCAGGTGCAGCGGCAGGTCGCGGCCGTCGGCATCGAGCAGGCCGACCGCGACAGGGATGTGGAACGGCAGCTTGTGCGGCTGCCCGGGTGTCGGCTTGCAGGTTTGCGTCAGGGTCAGCGTGCAGGTGCGGCGTTCAGCGTCGTGCTCGGCGGTGGCCGCGACGTGCGGCGTGCCGGCCTGGCTGTACCAGCGCTCGAATTGCGCCAGGTCGCGGTTGCTGGCGTCGGCCATGGCGGCGCGGAAGTCGTCGCAGGTGACAGCCTGGCCGTCGTGCCGCCGGAAATACAATTCCATGCCGCGGTTGAAACCGTCGCGCCCCAGCAGGGTCTGGTACATACGTACCACTTCGGCGCCCTTTTCATACACGGTCACGGTGTAGAAATTGTTGATCTCGATGTAGGAATCCGGCCGCACCGGGTGCGCCATCGGCCCGGCGTCTTCGGCGAACTGGGTCTGCCGCAGCACGCGCACGTCATCGATGCGGCGCACCGCGCGCCCGGAAGACGTGCCGATCATGTCTGCGGAAAATTCCTGATCGCGAAATACCGTCAGGCCTTCCTTCAGCGACAGCTGGAACCAGTCGCGGCAAGTGACGCGGTTGCCGGTCCAGTTATGAAAATACTCGTGGCCGACCACCGATTCGATATTGAAGTAATCGATGTCGGTGGCGATGCGCGGGTTGGCCAGGACGTATTTCGTGTTGAAGATGTTCAGGCCCTTGTTTTCCATGGCGCCCATGTTGAAGTCGCCCACGGCGACGATCATGAAGCGGTCCAGGTCGAGTTCCAGATTGAAGCGCTCCTCGTCCCAGCGGATGCTGTTCTTGAGCGAATCCATGGCGTGCTGGGTCTTGTCGAGGTTGCCGTGCTCGACCCATACCTGCAGCAGGACTTCGCGGCCCGACTTAAGCTGGAAGGCTTCTTCCTGGCACACCAGGTTGCCGGCCACCAGGGCGAACAGGTAGGACGGCTTCTTGAAGGGGTCTTCCCACAAGGCGTAGTGGCGACCGTCATCCAGGTCGCCCTGCTCGATCAGGTTGCCGTTGGAGAGCAGCACCGGATAGCGTGCCTTGTCGGCACGCAGCATCACGGTGTATTTCGCCATGACGTCCGGGCGGTCGGGGAAATAGGTGATCTTGCGAAAGCCTTCGGCTTCGCACTGGGTGAAGAAATTGCCATTCGAAACGTACAGCCCCATCAGCGAGGTGTTGCGCGCCGGCTGCAGGGCCGTTTCGATTTCCAGCGTCACGCGCGCGGGGGCATCGGCAATGCGCAGGGTATCGCCATCGAGCTGGTACTGATTTTTTGCCAGACGCCTGCCGTTCATGCGGATGGCCACCAGCCGCAGGTCGTGACCGTGCAGTACCAGATCGCGCTGTGTGCTGTCCGGATTGCGCACCATGACCGTGCGCGTGGCCACGCGCGTATCCAGGGGATCGAGATCGATCCCCATTTCCACTTGGTGGACTAGGTAGGCGGGCGGAGCATAGCTGTGGCGGTGGATGGTCGGGGGAGTATCGGTACGCATGTCGGAGTCCTGCAAATTTGCCATGAATGGCGCAAAATAGGATTTTACCAATCTGGCGGGCGAATAAGGTAACTCGTATCGGGACTGGCATGGCGTGCATCATGTCCGCGCCGCCTTCCCATACCTGCAAGCAACAAAATCGCCGGCGGCGCGTCAGCCAGACGAACCGGAGTGTGCCATGCGACGATACTTTTTCCCAATCCTGGCCGTGGCGGCAGCATTGCTGGCCGGCTGTACCACTCCTGTCATCCGCAGCGAAGTGACCGCTTTTCACGCCTGGCCGGCGCAAACGACGGAAAAATCCTTTGCGTTCACCCGCACTTCTGCACAGGAAAACGACCTGGAATATCGTGCCTACGAACAACTGGTGCGCGCCGAACTGCTGCGCCTGGGGTTTGCCGACGCGCCGGCGTCCGCGGCAGCATTGCGGGTTGCCCTAAACTACCGCGTCAGCGAACGCGACGTGCGCCAGGTCGAGCCGGTAGTCATCAATTCGGGCTGGGCCGGCGGGTATTATGGCCCGCGCTGGCCCTACCGCTATTACGATCCGTTTTTCATGGATCCCTATTGGTATTCGCCGCCGGTCGTCGCTTATCAGGAATCGAACTACCGGCTGTATCGGCGGCAGCTGCAGATCGGCATCACCCGCGCTGCCGACAACAGGAAACTGTACGACGTCACCGTCAACAGCGAAGGCAGAACCTCCTCGCTGGCCGCAGTCATGCCGTACATGATCAGGAGCGCCTTCGCCGATTTCCCCGGCAAAAATGGCGTGCCGCATACAGTCGAACTGGAAATCCGCGACGACAAGAGCGGCAAACCGCTCCGCGTTCAGGAGTGATAGGCGACGGTGAAAACCGTCAACCCCACTACGAACAGCACCGCAGCCACCAGCACCAGCAGCAGGCGGCCGAATTTGGGCGAATCATCCTGGTCGATGGCGGTATTTTCTTTTCGGGAGTCGGGATCGGATTGCATGGGGTTCTCAGGGAAGCAGGATGGTCGAGCCGGTGGTCTTGCGGGCTTCGAGGTCGCGATGGGCCTGTGCCACATCCTTCAGGGCATAGCGCTGGTTGACCGGGATGGTGATCTTGCCGCTTGCAACCATGTCAAACAGCTCTGCGGCCATTTCTTCCAGGGATGCGCGACGGGCGATGTGGGTAAACAGGGTCGGGCGCGTCACGTACAGTGAGCCGCGCGACGCCAGTTCCTGCAGGGTGAACGGTGGCACCGGGCCGGAGGCCGCGCCAAAACTGACCAGCATGCCCAGGGGCGCCAGGCAATCCAGCGAGCCGATGAAGGTATCCTTGCCGATCGAGTCGTATACCACCGGCACGCCTGCGCCCTTGGTAATTTCCCGCACCCGCTCGACAAAATTTTCCTTGTTGTAGTTGATCACGTGGGTGCAGCCATGGGCCCTGGCCTGCGCTGCCTTGTCATCCGAACCGACCGTACCGATCATGGTTACGCCCAGCGCGCGCGCCCACTGGCAGGCAATCAGGCCGACGCCGCCGGCAGCGGCATGGAACAGGATGGTTTCGCCGCCGCGCAGCGGAAAGGTGCGGCGGAACAGGTATTGCACCGTCAAGCCCTGCAGCATCATGGCTGCGGCAGTGTCGAAATCGATGACGTCGGGCAGCTTCACCACTTGCGCGGCCGGCATCACGCGTTCTTCGCAATAGGCGCCGGGCGGATGCGCGGCATAGGCAATGCGGTCGCCCGGCTGCAGGTGCGCAACGCCCTCGCCCACCGCCTCGACCACGCCGGACGCTTCCATGCCCAGACCTGCAGGCAGGGGCTGCGGGTAGGCGCCATTGCGGAAATACACGTCGATGTAGTTCAGGCCGCAGGCGGCATGACGCACGCGCACTTCGCCCGGTCCGGGCATGCCGACTTCGACGTCGACGTATTCCATGACTTCCGCCGCACCGGTGCGGGCAATTCTGATCGCTTTAGACATGGCAACTCGCTCCATGGCAGACACAAGGGATGCGGGCATTGTAATGGCCCGCGCCGGCAGATTCAAACCTTCGAGGGCATCAAGCCTTCCTGCGCGACAGCACGTACATGCCGCACAGCACCAGCGCAGTGCCCGCCAGCTGGATCGCGGTGACCGGTTCGCCGAGCACCAGTGCCGCCAGGAACAGCGTCGATACCGGCCCCACCATGCCGGCCAGGGAAGCGCTGGCGGCGCCGATGCGCTCCACGCCGATCATGGTCAGGAACACCGGCAGCACGGTGCAGAATACGGCGTTCACCAGCGACAGGCCATAGACCTCCATCGGCTGCACCAGCATGGAGGGCGGCCGCAGCAGGAAAAACTGGACGATGCAAGCCACGCTGGAAACGCACATGGCATAGGCAACCAGCCGCAGGGCACCGACCTTGCGCACCAGTTCGCCCGACATCAGCAGGTAGAGCGCGTACGAAACGGCGCTGGCCAGCACCAGGCTGCTGCCCAGGGCGATATTGCTGCCGCCGGCGCGGGCATCGTGCAGGAACACCAGCACCGTGCCGCCATAGGAAATCAGCAGCGCCAGCCACTCGCGCCGCGCCACCTTCTTTTTCAGGAAAAAGAAGGAAATCAGCAGCACGAATGACGGCGTCAGGAACAGGATCAGGCGCTCCAGGCCGGCGCTGATGTACTGCAGGCCGAGAAAATCGAGAAAACTCGAGAGGTAGTAGCCGATCAGCCCGAGTACCACTATTTTCCAGCGCTCGCCGCGCGTCAGCGGCGCGCCCGCCCCCGATTGCCACAGCGCGATGGCGGCAAAGAACGGCAGCGAAAACAGCATGCGGAAAGCAATCAGGGTGACCGCATCGACATCGTAACGGTAGATCAGCTTGGCGACGATGGCCTTGGCGGAGAAAAGTACCGCGCCCACGAGCGCAATGGCCAGGCCGGCCAGAAAGGCCCGGCGCGCCGGCGCCAGCGATGAAAAACTTGAAGACATGCCGAATTGTATGCCTTCCGCCTGATTCTTGCCGTGCATCAAAGCCTGGAGCGGCGCGCCTGAGGCCGCCGAACCCTGCGCGCGCGCAGCTTTCAGGCAATGCCGGTATGGTAAAATCCGCATTTGCCCGTGCCTGCTTGCGGCTGTCCCGGCCGGATCTACACAATCGGATTTTTCCCTTCACAAACAGGCACTTGCACATACCAACAAGTTAACGGAAAGACGCGTCATGGCAGGACATAGCAAATGGGCCAACATCAAGCATAAAAAGGCGGCAACCGACGCCAAGCGCGGCAAGATCTGGACCCGGCTGATCAAGGAAATCACCGTGGCCGCGCGCATGGGCGGCGGCGATATCAACACCAATCCGCGCCTGCGACTGGCCGTGGACAAGGCTGCCGACGCCAACATGCCGAAAGATAACGTCAACCGCGCCATCCAGCGCGGCACCGGCGGCCTCGACGGCGCCAATTACGAAGAAATCCGCTATGAAGGCTACGGCATCAACGGCGCCGCCATCATCGTCGACTGCATGACCGACAACCGCGTGCGCACCGTGGCGGAAGTGCGCCACGCCTTTTCCAAATTCGGCGGCAACATGGGCACGGAAGGCTCGGTGGCTTTCCTGTTCAAGCATTGCGGCCAGTTCTTTTTCGCCCCCGGCACCGATGAAGACAAGCTGATGGAAGCCGCGCTCGAAGCCGGCGCCGAAGATGTTCTCACCGACGACGAAGGCGGCATCGAGGTACTGTGCCCGCCGAACGATTTTTCGGCAGTCAAGGATGCGCTGGAAAAAGCCGGTTTCAAGGCTGAGATGGCCGAAGTCACCATGAAACCGACCACTGAAACGGTATTTACCGGCGAAGATGCGCAAAAGATGCAAAAGCTGCTGGATGCGCTGGAAAACCTGGATGACGTCCAGGAAGTCTATAGCAACGCCGTGATCGAGGAATAATCAAATGAAAGTACTGGTAGTAGGCTCCGGCGGTCGCGAACACGCGCTGGCCTGGAAGATTGCGCAATCGCCGCGCGTGCAAATGGTCTATGTCGCCCCCGGCAACGGCGGCACCGAACTCGATCCGCGCCTGAAGAACGTGCCGATCACCGATCCCGGCTGGCTGGCGCAGTTCGCTATCAAGGAAGGCATCGGCATCACCCTGGTCGGTCCGGAAACCCCGCTGGCCGCCGGCATCGTCAATATCTTCCGTGAGCAGGGCCTGAAAATCTTCGGCCCGACAAAGGAAGCCGCACAGCTGGAAAGCTCCAAGGATTTCGCCAAGGCCTTCATGCAGCGCCATGGCATTCCCACCGCCGAGTACCAGACCTTCGCCGACGCCGCTGCCGCCCACGATTACGTCAACAGCAAGGGCGCGCCGATTGTCATCAAGGCCGACGGCCTGGCCGCCGGCAAGGGCGTGGTGGTGGCAATGAGCCTGGAAGAAGCGCATGCCGCCATCGACGCCATGCTGTCGGATAACAAGCTCGGCGACGCCGGCGCGCGCGTGGTGATCGAGGAATTCCTCGATGGTGAGGAAGCCAGCTTCATCGTCATGGTCGATGGCCAGAACATCCTGCCGATGGCCACCAGCCAGGACCACAAGCGCCTGCTGGACAATGACCAGGGGCCCAATACCGGTGGCATGGGCGCCTACTCGCCGGCGCCGATCGTCACCCCGGCGTTGCACGGTCGGGTCATGCGCGAAATCATCGACCCGACCGTGCAGGGCATGGCCAGAGATGGCATCCCCTTCACCGGCTTCCTGTACGCCGGCCTGATGATCGACAAGGAAGGCAACCCGAAGACGCTGGAATTCAACTGCCGCATGGGCGACCCTGAAACCCAGCCGATCATGGCGCGCCTGAAGACCGATTACCTGACCGTGCTGGAACACGCCGTGGCCGGCACACTCGACAAGATCGAACTCGAATGGGATCGCCGCACCGCGCTGGGCGTGGTGATGGCGGCCGCCGGCTATCCTGAAGCGCCGCGCAAGGGCGACACCATCCATGGCATTCCCGCGGAATCCGACGACTGCGTCACTTTCCATGCCGGCACCGCGATGACAGATGAGCAGTTGGTCACCACGGGCGGCCGCGTACTGTGCGTGGTGGGACTGGGCGACAGCGTCAAGATGGCGCAGCGCCAGGCTTACCAGGTGGTGGAACAGATCCAGTTCGGCGGCGCGCAGTATCGCCGCGACATCGGCTGGCGCGCGATCAAGCGGTAAGGACAGGCGCTGCATGGATTCCACCGCCGTCAAGGCGTACCTGACCGGCCTGCAGACGCGCATCGTCGATGCTCTCGCGGCCATCGACGGCAAGCCGTTTCTGACCGACAGCTGGCAGCGTGCCGAAGGCGGCGGCGGCACTTCGCGCATCATCGAGGAAGGCAATGTCTTCGAGCGCGGCGGCGTGGGCTTTTCTCACGTGATGGGCAAGAGCCTGCCCCCCTCTGCAGCGGCCAACCGCCCGGAAATCGCCGGACGCGGCTGGGAAGCCATGGGCGTGTCGCTGGTACTGCACCCGCGCAATCCGTATGCGCCGACGGTGCACATGAACGTGCGCTTTTTCGTCGCCACCGCCGAAGGCGAGGAACCGGTCTGGTGGTTCGGCGGCGGCATGGATCTGACGCCCTACTACGGCTTCGAGGAAGACGCCCGCCACTTCCACCGGACCTGCAAGGCCGCGCTGACGCCCTTTCGCGGCGACCTGCACCCGCGCTTCAAGAAGTGGTGCGACGATTACTTCTTCCTCAAACACCGCAACGAAGCCCGCGGCGTCGGCGGCATCTTTTACGACGACTTCAATGCGCTCGGCTTCGAACAAAGCTTCGCCATGACGCAAAGCGTCGGCAATGCCTTCCTCGACGCCTATGCGCCAATCCTGACGCACCGCAAGGACACCCCTTACGGCGAGCGCGAGCGCGACTTCCAGGCGTACCGGCGCGGCCGCTACGTCGAATTCAACCTGGTGTGGGATCGCGGCACCCATTTCGGCCTGCAATCGGGCGGTCGTAGCGAATCGATCCTGATGTCGCTGCCGCCGCTGGTGAAATGGCGCTACAACTGGCACCCGGAAACAGGCACCCCGGAAGCGGACCTGTACAACAATTTCCTGGCGCCGCGCGATTGGGCCTGAGGCATTCGCTACCCCCAGGCAAGAACACCGTCCGGCCATGCCGCCGGCGCCAGCAGTGTTAAACTACCCGCAACAACAACATATCACTCAGAACAAGCCCGCATGGATATTAAAAAACTGCAAGCCCTCGTCGTCGACGCCCTCGAAGATATCAAGGCCCAAGACATTCGCGTCTATGACACGACCCAACTGACCAGCCTGTTCGACCGCCTGGCCATTGCCTCCGGCACGTCCAACCGGCAAACCAAGGCGCTGGCCGCCTCGGTGCGCGACAAGGTCAAGGAAAACGGCGGCACCGTCCTCAGCATGGAAGGTGAAGAAACCGGCGAATGGGTGCTGGTCGACCTGGGCGACATGATCGTGCACATCATGCAACCGGCCATCCGCGATTATTACCGCCTCGAAGAAATCTGGGGCGAGAAGGAAATCAAGCTCGGGGCTGCAAAGCGCACAGCAAAACGCCCGGCCGGCGCGGCAGACGAAGAAGAAGCGCCGAAGAAGCGCGGCCGCCATCTGGCGTCCAGCCAGACTACGGCGGAGGAAGCGCCGAAAAAGGCCCCGGCACGCAAGACCGCCACGGGCGCCGGCAGAACCGCAGGCAAGACTGCGGCGAAGACGGCCAGCAAGACCGCACGTACTGCCGGCACGACTGCGGCGAAGACGACGCGCGCGCCACGCAAGACGGCTGCCACTGCAACCGCGGCAAAAACCGCGGCGCCCCGCAAGACTGCGGCAAAAACTGCTGGCAAGACCGCTGCCAAATCCCCGGTCGGCAGCAGCGTCAAGGTGAAAGTCGCTACCCGCAAGTCCGCCCCGAAGAAATCGCCGGCCAAAAAAGCCGGTTAAGCCGCTGGCATGCAGCTGATCATCGCCGCGGTCGGCCACAAAATGCCGGCCTGGATCGAAGCCGGCTTTGCCGAGTATGCCAAGCGCATGCCTGCCGAGTGCCGCCTGCATCTCAAGGAAATCAAGCCGGTGGACCGCAGCGGCGGCAGGACTGCCGAAACCGTCATGGCGCAGGAGCGCAGCCGCATCGAAGCAGCGATCCCGAAAGGGGCGCGCATCGTCGCTCTGGATGAGCGCGGCAAGGACATTACCACTGTACAACTTGCCAAATATCTGACAGAGTGGCAACAAGATGGTCGGGATGTTACATTCGTCGTTGGCGGCGCCGATGGCCTGGATGGGCAATTCAAGGCGGGCGCCGACATGCTGTTGCGTATTTCCAGCCTCACCCTGCCGCATGGCATGGTCAGGGTGCTGCTGGCGGAACAGTTGTACCGCGCGTGGTCCATCACGCAAAACCATCCCTATCACCGGGTGTAAACCAGGACTCCAGGCAGACAATCAACGAAAACAAACCCAGGCACGGCATGCGACCTAGCGACCAAAAAATCTACCTGGCCTCGAAAAGCGCCCGCCGGCGCGAACTGTTGCGGCAGATCGGCATCGAGTTCGAACTGTTGCTGTTGCGCGACCACACGCCGCGCGGCCCCGAGGTCAGCGAAGATGTCCTCCCCGGCGAGTCTGCCGATGCCTATGTCGCCCGGGTGACACTGGAAAAAGCCAATTGCGGCCACGACACCATGGTCTGGCGCAAGCTGCCGCACCGGCCCGTGCTGGCTGCCGACACCACCGTGGTGGTGGACGGTCGCATCCTCGGCAAGCCATCCGGCTATGCCGAGGCGGTCGAGATGCTGCGCACGCTGTCGGGCCGCACGCACGATGTACTCACCAGCGTCGCCGTGCGCCATCACGACGACACCTGGCAGCTTACGCAACGCTCCGAGGTGCGCGTCGCCGCATTGCCGGAAGCGCTGATCCACGCATACTGCATGAGCACCGAGCCCTACGACAAGGCCGGCGGCTACGCCATTCAGGGCATGGCCGCGGTCTTCATCGAACATATCAGCGGCAGCCACTCGGGCATCATGGGCCTGCCGCTGTTCGAAACCGTGCAACTGCTGCGCCAGGCCGGCATCCGCATTCTCGGCACTAACGGTCACTGATGCCCGCATGAGCGAAGACATCCTCGTCAATATCACGCCGCAGGAAACCCGGGTTGCCCTGGTCCTGCAAGGCGCCGTGCAGGAACTGCACATCGAACGCACCCTGTCGCGCGGCATGGCCGGGAACATTTACCTCGGCAAGGTAGTGCGCGTCCTGCCCGGCATGCAATCGGCCTTCATCGACATTGGCCTCGAACGGGCCGCTTTCCTGCACGTGGCCGACATCTGGGAAGCACGCTCCCGCGAAGCCGGCAGCGTGCTCACGCCCATCGAGAAGCTGCTGTTCGACGGCCAGTCGCTGATGGTGCAGGTGGTGAAGGATCCGATCGGCACCAAGGGCGCGCGCCTGTCGACGCAAATATCGATTGCCGGGCGCATGCTGGTCTATCTGCCGCAAGATCCGCATATCGGCATTTCCCAGCGCATCGAGAATGAGGCGGACCGCGAGCAGCTGCGCCAGCGCGTGCAGGGCCTGCTGCCGCCGGAAGAGAAAGGCGGCTTCATCATCCGCACCATGGCTGAGGAAGCAAGCGAAGCCGACCTGCAGATGGACGTCGATTACCTGCGCAAGACCTGGGCCAACCTTGCTGCGCGCGCGCGCAGCAAGCCGGCGCCGGTGCTGCTTTACCAGGACCTGAGCCTGGCGCAGCGCGTGCTGCGCGACTTCGTCAACGACGAGACGGCCAGCATTCAGGTCGATTCGCGCGAAAATTTCCTGATGCTGCAGCAGTTCGGCGGCACCTACACGCCATCAGTGCTGCCGCGATTAATGCATTACACGGGCGAGAGGCCGCTGTTCGAGCTGTACGCCGTGGAAGACGAAATCCAGCGGGCGCTGGGGCGCCGGGTCGACCTCAAGTCCGGCGGCTACCTGATCGTCGACCAGACCGAGGCGATGACCACCATCGACGTCAACACCGGCAGCTACGTCAGCGGCCGCAATTTCGACGACACCGTCTTCAAGACCAACCTGGAAGCGGCGCACGCGATCGCCCGCCAGCTGCGCCTGCGCAATCTGGGCGGCATCATCATTCTCGATTTTATCGACATGGAAAATGCCGAACACAAGGCAGCCGTGCTGACCGAGCTGCACAAGGCGCTGTCGCGCGACCGTACCAAGATCTCGGTGTCGAATTTTTCCGCGCTCGGCCTGGTGGAAATGACGCGCAAGCGCACCCGCGAATCGCTGGCGCACATCCTGTGCGAGCCTTGCCCTGCCTGCGCCGGCAAGGGCCAGGTCAAGACCGCCCGCACCATCTGCTACGAAATCCTGCGCGAGCTGCTGCGCGAAGCCCGCCAGTTCAATCCGCGCGAGTTCCGCATCCTCGCTTCGCAAGTGGTAGTGGACATGTTCCTGGAAGAGGAATCGCCGCATCTGGCGATGCTGGGCGACTTCATCGGCAAGCCGATCTCGCTGCAGGTGGAATCCGGCTTCCACCAGGAGCAGTACGACATCATCCTGATGTAGCCGCGCTCTGCGGCGGCAGCGGCGCTTACGTCGCCAGGCCGGAATACTGCAGGTTATACAGCTTGGCGTAGATGCCGTTTTTTTCCAGCAGCGCCGCATGCGTGCCGGTTTCGGCGATGCGGCCGTGGTCCAGCACCACGATCAGGTCGGCGCGCTCGATGGTGGACAGGCGATGGGCGATGACCAGCGTGGTCCTGCCGCGCATGAGCTCATCCAGCGCCGCCTGCACTGCCCGCTCGGATTCCGAGTCTAGCGCAGAAGTGGCTTCGTCGAGAATCAGGATCGGCGCATCCTTGTAGATTGCCCGCGCAATCGCCAGGCGCTGGCGCTGGCCGCCCGACAGGCGGCTGCCATTGTTGCCGACCGGCGTATCCAGGCCCTGCGCCAAGTTGGCGAGCACGTCGTCCAGGTGCGCCGCGCGCGCCGCCGCCTGGATGCGGGCGCGATCCGGCTGCGCGTCGCCATAGGCAATATTGGCGGCGACGGTATCGTCGAACAGCACCACGTTCTGGCTCACCATGGCGATCTGCGCGCGCAGGCTTTCCAGCGAAATGCCGCCGGTAGCTTCCCCATCGAGACGAATTTCACCGGCGGTTGGCGTATAAAAATCCGGCACCAGGTTGACCAGCGTCGATTTGCCGCCGCCGGAAGTGCCGACAAAAGCGACGGTCTGCCCCGGCGCGATCGACAGGTTGATATCGCTGAGCGCGGCCCGTTCCTGGCCGGGATAGGCGAAGCCGACACTGGCAAACTCCAGCCGTCCAGTGGCACGTCCCGTCAGGGTCTTGCCGCCGGTGCGTTCGGGTGCGGCATCGATCAGGCCGAAGACGTTCTCCGCCGCCGCCAGTCCGCGCTGCAGCGGCCCGTTGATTTCCGCCAGGTGCTTCAGCGGCGTCAGCAGCATCAGCATGGCAGTGATGAAGGAAGCAAATCCACCCACCGTGGACTGTCCCTCGCCCGCCTGCACCAGGGCAATCACGATCACGATCGATACCGCGCACGCAGTCATCAGCTGGGTGATCGGCACGGTAGCGGCAAAGGTGCTGGCCATGCGCATGGCGAAGCCGCGCAGCGTGTCCGAGCGCTGCTCGAAGCGCTCCCGTTCATACTGATGGCCGCCGAAAATCTTAATCACCTGGGCGGCGCGGGTGGTTTCCTCTACCACCTGGGTCAGGTCGGCATTGATGTCGAGGAAGGTCTTGGTCAGGCGGCGAAAGCGCTTGCCGGTCAGGCGCACCACGCCGGCCAGCAACGGAATCAGGATAATGGTCACCAGCGTCAGGCGCCAGTTCAGCCACAACAGGTAGCCCAGCAGGCCGGCCACGGTGAGGCTGTCACGGATCAACGCGGTAAAGACATTCTTCAGCATGTCGACAATCTGCTGCACTTCGAACATCATCGAATTGATCACCTGCCCCACCGAACTGCCGTGGTAGAACCCGAGCGGCACGTCCAGCAGGCGCTCGAACATTTGCTGGCGCAAGCGGTTCATCAGGCGCGTCGACACCCAGGCGATCATGTAGGTGGTCAGGAAGGTGGATACGCCGCGTAACAGGAAAATGCCGATCACGAACGCCGGCACCGCCCACAGCGAAAAACTCGGCTTGCCGGTGAACCCTTTGTCCAGCAGGATTTTCATCATGGCCGCCAGGGTCGGCTCGGTGGTAGCGGTCAGCGCCATGCCGGCCAGCGCCAGCATCAGGCGGCCCTTGTAATCGGCCAGCATGCCGAAGATGCGCTTGAGATGGGGGGAGGTCGTCATATCAGTAATGGCACGCTCAGGAAGCCGGCGCCTGTCTTGATCCGGCGCTGCGCGCCCCGGCCAGCGGGATTGCCAGCAGGATCATGAAGGCCATGCCGAATACTGCGTCGCGCAAGATGGCGTTGACCATACCGCCCACCATGATCGCCATGCCGAGCATGAGCAGGCGCATGCCATCGTCGCCGCCCATGCGCCAGGCCGCGACCAGTTGCGCCAGCCAGACCCACAGCAGCGCCGCCACGCCGAATATTCCCATTTCAGCGGCATACAGCAGGTAGTCGTTGTGCGGCGTGGCGAACACGTCGACGCCGCGCGCCTCGGCCAACTCCGCATACAACGGCGTCCAGTTGCCGATGCCGTGACCGGTGAATGGCTTGCGGGCGATGATCTCGGCCGTCAGCGCATAAATTTCCAGGCGATTGCCCTGCGCACTCGGCTTCTGCCCCTGGGAATATGCCTTGAGGTCGTTGTAGGTCGCGCTCATGCGCGCACCTACGTGGTCGGACATCGACGCGGCGGCAACGATGCCGGTCGATACAAACAGTATGATGGCAATGCCGCGCCAGTCCCAGCGCACGCAGCGCAGGCATGCCAGCAGGCTGAGCAGGACGAACACGACCACGGCCGTACGCGTCTGGCTCAGGAACAGGGTCGGCGCGGCAAAATAGGCGAATGCCGCCAGGCTCAGCAAGAAGCGCTTGCCGTCACGCCTGCCAGCCGATATTGCGTCGTACAGCATCCAGGCAGAGGCGATCGCCAGCAGAATCGCCAGCAAAATCGACTTATTGCCGGAATAGAGGCGGTAGTCCTTGAACAACGCAAGTTCCGGCAAGAGTTGCAGCGCATACAGGTAAAACAGCGTCGCCGCGCAAAACGCACCGACCAGGAAAGCCCTGACTGCCCGCGCCTGCCATGCGCCCTGGCCGGCGCTGATGAACAGCAGCAGGAACAGATAGATCTGGTAGTGCGCGAAGGCGGACCAGAAGCGGCGCGGGGTGCGCTCAAGCAGGAGTGCGGCCGCGCACGTCACCACGGTCATGCCAATCACCGGCCAGAACATGGGATTTTCCCGTATGTTCAGCCAGCGCCCGCGGTAGTCGCCGGCCAGCATCAGGCTGAACAGGTAAACCACGACCCCGAGGTAGATGAATCCAACCGGGAAAAACAGCAGGAATGGCAATACCGCCAGCACATGCTGCGGCCAGGCGCCGCGCCGGGCGGCAAAGATCATCGTTGCAGCCAATCAGTGCATCCTCATTCGCGCCAGTAATCGGCAATCCATGGCGCGCGCCGCACATAACGCAGCGCCCGATTGCGCCGGCCAGCCAGTGCATCGGGCGGATTGACCTCGCCATGAAAAATGACGATGCGCGTGCCGGCCGGTACGCCCGGTTCGCGCCAGTAGTTCAGGGGCCAGCGCGGAATGCAGTGATACTTGTAGCTGCAACACCAGTCGCTTGGCCAGTAGCCGAGCTTGCCCTGCTTGTGCAGCACGTCCGACAGGAACGCCTGTTCGTTGCGGAATACCTTGCGCGCCTCCACCTGGGTGGCACGGAACTGCGCCAGCACATCGGCGTGGGCGCCGAGGCGAAAGCGATAGACCGAGGAATTGCCGGTGACGCGCCACGGCCGCTTCCAGTCATGAATGATGAGAAATTCGCCGGGATGCTCGAAAAATTCATCGATGCTGCCGGTAATGACCACATCCAGGTCCAGGAACAGCGCAGTCCCGCGCAAGCCATGCAGGTCGGCCTCGAAGGTCGTCAGTTTTTTCCAGCCGCGCTCGGGCAGGCCGTCCGGCAGCCGCAGATCCGGAATGGGCAGGCACTCGACCTCGGCGCGGACGCCCTCGCTGCGGTCGGTCAGGCAAACGAAGCGAAAATCCCCGCTCAGCTGACGCCGCACCATGCCATACAGGCGATTGACGTACTCGGGACCATATTTCGTGCCCCATTTCATGCACAGGATGACCCGTTCGTCGGCTGCTGCCAGCGTAGCAGATGTTGTCAATGAATCCTCTCGTGGAACAAAATTGCCGCGCAAGATGCGCGAATTGTGCGGATTATCCCCCGCCCGGCGCGGATTGTACAATCGTTCGAGGGAAAATCCCGCATGATAAAATCCTCCGCCATGTTCCCCGCCCTCGCAGATCTTACCGTCATCGTCGTTACCTACAACAGCGCGCATTGCATCGCCGCGCTGGCGCAGACCCTGGCGACGCTGCCGCACGTGACCATCGTCGACAATGCCAGCAACGACGGCACCGCCGATGTCGCAGCGCGCGCCCTGCCCAATGCGCTGGTGCTGCGCAACGAGCGCAACCTCGGTTTCGGCGCCGCCAACAATCGCGCCCTGCGCCAGGTTGCGACCAGTCACGCGCTGCTGCTGAACCCGGACTGCCTGCCCACCTCAGACTTTCTTCAAGGCATGTTGACCGCTGCCGCAGCCCATCCGCAGGCCGCCATTATCGCGCCGCACCTGATTCGCCGCGGCGGCGAGGTCGAGCTTAGCTACCGCTGGCCGGGCAAGCTATGGCAATCGCGCGGCCCGGCGGCAACAGGCCCCTGCTGCGTCGGCTTCGTCTGCGGCGCTGCCATGCTGTTCAACATGGAAGAGATGCGCGAAACCGGCTTCTTCGATGAAAATTTCTTCCTGTACTACGAAGACGAAGACCTGTGCCAGCGCGTATTCGACCTGCGCAAGGCCATCGTGGTGGTGCCGGACGTCACCGTCACGCACCTCTCGCGCAGTTCGGTGCGGGGCAACAGCCCCTGGCGCGCCGAGTTCTGGCGCGGCTACCATCATGTGCAATCCAAGCTGATCTTCACCGGCAAGCACGTCGGCCCGCGGCAAGCCGCGCGGCTGCGCCGCAAGACCCTGCTGCTGGCCATGGCGGCATTGCTGCCGCGCCTGCTGGTGCCGGCGCCGCGCTACGTCGCCAGGCTGGCAGGCCGCATCCGCGGCTTGCTGGATTTCAAATAATCAGTACTCGAACCAGACGTTTTCTTCCGACAGCCAGGCCCCGAGCTCGCTGCGCAAGGCGTCGTCACCGCGCACCCGCCATGCGTCCGACAGCTGCCACTCGCCCAAGGCGCCGTTCTTCGCATACTGCACGATGATGCGACAGGCGTCACCCGCCTGCTGGTAGGGTGTCAGCACCTCGCGCAGCTTTTTCGCATCGGCCTGGCCATTCATCGACAGCCGCAGCGCCTTGCCGAAAGCGGCGCGCGCCGCGGCGATGTCCATCACCTTGTCAGCCGTGATGCGCAAGCCGCCGGAAAATCGGTCCTCCGACACCTTGCCCTGCACGGCAAGGAATTCATCTTCCTTGAACAGGCCGCGGTTCGGGTCGTACAGCTCGTTATATACCGTCACGTCCACCGTGGCGCTGCCATCGTCCAGCGTCACGATCACCATCTTGCCGCGCTGCGTCATCTGCGTGCGCACGCCGGTGATGACGCCGGCAATGATGCGCGGGTCGCGCGAGGGCGAGAGATCGGCCAGGCGGGCGCGGGCGAACTTGCGCACCTCGGGCGCCCAGGCATTGAACAGGTGGCCAGACAGGTAAAAGCCGAGCGCGGCCTTTTCCTCGGTCAGGCGCTGCTTCTCGCTCCATGCGGGCACCTTGACGTACTCCGGCGGCGCCGCCATGTCGCTGTCGTCACCGAACAGGCTGACCTGGTTGGCCGACGCTGCCGCCTGCTCGGCGCCTTCCAGCGCCAGCCCGACCGAGGCGAGCAAGATGCCGCGGTCGACCTGGAAGCAATCGAAGGCCCCGGCACGGATCAGCGATTCGATGGTGCGGCGGTTGATCTGCTGCTTGTCCACCCTTTTCGTGAAATCAAAGAGGTCGGTGAACGGGCCGTCCTTGCGTGCGGCGACGATCGCCTCGATGGCGCCCTGGCCGCTGCCCTTCACCGCTCCCAGGCCATAGCGGATCTGCATGGCCTTCTTGCCCGCTGCGCCCACCGGCATGAAACGGTAATCCGACAGGTTGATGTCCGGCGGCAGGATCGTCAGGCCGCAGATATCGACGGCGTCTTCCACCAGGATCTTGACCTTGTCGGTGTCGTCCATCGCCAGCGACATGTTGGCTGCCATGAACGCAGCCGGATGGTGCGCCTTCAGATAGGCGGTGTGGTAGGACAGCAGCGCATAGGCGGCGGCGTGCGACTTGTTGAAGCCGTAGCCGGCGAACTTTTCCATCAAGTCGAAGATTTCGTCGGCCTTTTCCTGCGTCAGGCCGTTCTTCGCCGCACCCGCACGGAAAAGCTCGCGATGCTCGGCCATTTCCTCCGCCTTCTTCTTGCCCATTGCACGGCGCAGCAAGTCGGCGCCGCCCAGCGAGTAGCCGCCGATCACCTGCGCCATCTGCATCACCTGTTCCTGGTACACCATGATGCCGTAGGTCTCCGAAAGGATGCCCTCGGTGCGCGGATCGGGATAGTCGAACTTTTCGCCATGCTTGCGGCGGCAGAAATCCGGGATAAGGTCCATTGGACCCGGCCGGTACAGCGCCACCAGCGCGATGATGTCCTCGAAACGATCCGGCCGCGCATCCTTGAGCATGCCCTGCATGCCGCGGCTTTCAAGCTGGAACACGGCGACCGTCTTCGCCTTGGTCAGCAACTCGTAGGAAGCCCGGTCATTCAGCGGCAGCCTGGCCAGATCGAAATCCGCCATGGCCGGGTCGAGCATCTTGATATAGTTCACCGCCCGATCGAGAATGGTCAACGTGGTCAGTCCCAGGAAGTCGAACTTGACCAGGCCGACCGCCTCGACGTCATCCTTGTCGTACTGCGACACCACGCCGCCGTCACCGCCTTGTGTATACAACGGGCAGAAATCCGTCAGCTTGCCGGGCGCAATCAGCACGCCGCCGGCATGCATGCCGATGTTGCGCGCAATGCCTTCGACCTGCTGCGCGAGATCGAGCAACTGCTTGACCTCTTCCTCGTTTTCCATGCGCTCCTTCAGGAGCGGCTCTTCCTCGATGGCGTCGGCAATGGTTACCTGCTTGCCCGGCTTGAACGGGATCAGCTTGGAGATGCCATCGCAAAACATGTAACTCATGTCCAGCACGCGGCCGACGTCGCGCACCGCGCCCTTGGCCGCCATGGTGCCGAAAGTGGCGATCTGCGACACCGCCTCGCGGCCGTAGCGGTCCTTGACGTACTGGATCACGCGGTCGCGGTTTTCCTGGCAAAAGTCGATGTCGAAGTCGGGCATCGACACGCGTTCGGGATTAAGGAAGCGTTCGAACAGCAGGTTGTACTTGAGCGGGTCGAGGTCGGTGATCTTCAGCGCATACGCAACCAGCGAACCTGCGCCCGAGCCGCGCCCGGGCCCGACCGGTACGCCGTTGTTCTTGCCCCACTGAATGAAGTCCGCGACGATCAGGAAATAGCCCGGAAAGCCCATCTTGATGATGGTATCGGTCTCGAACTTCAGGCGGGCCTCGTAGCGCGGCCGGGCTTCCTCGCGTTTGGCGTCGTCCGGGTACAGTTGCAGCAGCCGTTCTTCCAGGCCCGTCTTCGACTCCGCCACGAGGAATTCGTCGATGGTCATGCCAGGGGTGGGAAAGTTCGGCAACCTTGGCTTGCCCAGTTCCAGGTTGAGATTGCAACGGTGCGCAATCTCCACGGAATTCTGCAAGGCTTCAGGCATGTCGGCAAACAGCGCCGCCATTTCTGCCTGCGTCTTGAAATACTGCTGCTCGTTGAAGCGCCGCACGCGCCTGGCGTTGGCGAGAATCTCTCCCTCGGCAATGCAGGTGCGCGCCTCGTGCGCAATGAACTCTTCCGGACGCAGGAACTGCACCGGATGCGTGGCCACCACCGGCAGGCCCAGCTGCGCCGCCAGCGCCACCGCCTGGCGTAATTGCGGCTCGGCGCCGGCGTGGCCGCTGCGCTGTACCTCGATATAAAAATGCCCCGGGAACGCGCTAGCCCAGCGCCGTGCGCACTGTTCCGCCGCTGCCAGGTTGCCGTTCTCGATCGCCATGCCGATATCGCCGGATTGCGCCCCCGACAATGCGATCAGTTCTCCCGGCTGCAGGCTCGCCAGCCATTCGGCGCGAATTTCGGCGCGGCCGCGATGCTGGTTGCCCAGCCAGGCCTGCGTCAGCAGCTCGCACAACTGCAGGTAACCGTTGCGGTTCTTTGCCAGCAGCAGCAGGCGCGAGGGCTTTTCGCGGTCTTCGTCGTTGCTGATCCAGACGTCGCAACCGACAATCGGCTTGACGCCTTTGCCGCGCGCCGTCTTGTAGAACTTGACCATGCCGAACAGGTTGGCAAGGTCGGTGATCGCCAGCGCCGGCTGGCCGTCGCCGGCGGCTGCCTTGACGACGTCGTCGACGCGCACCAGGCCGTCGGCGATGGAATACTCGGTGTGGAGGCGGAGATGAATGAATTGCGGGGAAATCATCCGCCTATTTTACCCGCCTTCATCCGGCGCAGTCATGCTCATAGCGCGCATATGCTGCCACCAGCTGCGCGTCCAGATCCTGCGGCCGTCCGACGGTAACGCCAAGGTTGCGCAACAGGCCATCCTGCAGGCCGTAAATCCAGCCATGCACGGTCAGCGCCTGGCCGCGCGCCCAGGCATCCTGGACGATGGTGGTATGACAAACATTGGCGACCTGCTCGATGACGTTGAGTTCGCACAGGCGATCCTGCTTTACTGCGCGCGGCAAGGCCTCTCCCAGGTAACGCCCGTGTTTCTGGTGCACGTCCTGCACATGGCGCAGCCAGTTGTCTGCCAGGCCGACGCGACGATCGGCCATCGCCGCATGCACGCCGGAACAGCCGTAGTGCCCGCAGACGATCACGTGACGCACGCCCAGCACGTCGATGGCGAACTGCAGCACCGACAGGCAATTGAGATCGGTGTGCACCACCACGTTGGCGATATTGCGGTGAACGAACAGCTCGCCCGGCAGCAAGCCGACGATTTCATTGGCCGGCACGCGGCTGTCCGAACAGCCGATCCACAAATACTCCGGCGATTGCTGGGCCACCAGCTTCCTGAAAAAACCGGCATCCGCCTCGACCATCGACGATGCCCATTCACTATTGTTATGAAAGAGGCTTGCCAGTTCATCGGGCTTGGTGACAGTCATGGGAATCCTGTATAAAAAAACCGTGCATAAAAAACCACACAAATGTTTCCAAAACGAAAAAGATAAATGTTACATTATCGACTTGTTTAACATTTTCGCACGACAGGCCCCACCAGGCGCTCCTGTCCAGGGACCATGTCCGCTTGCGACAATGACATGGTACCCGCCCCGCAGAGGAAGCACCACATTGAAGCTGCCACGCATACTGGCATCCATGCTGTTCGTCTGGCTGGTCCTGCCTGTGCCATTGGCGGCAGCGCGCGACGATGCCACGCTGACATTTGGCGTGATCAAGGCGCGCAGCGCTGTCAGCACTGCCCAGCAATGGAACCCCATCTTGCGCCATGTTAGCGAGCGCAGTGGCGTGCCGCTGAAGATACGTCTGGCGAAATCCGGCGCCGAACATGCGGAAAGGGTCAGGCGCGGCGAACCCGATTTCATCTACTCGAACTATCAGTTCGCGCCAGAAAATTCGGCAGCCGGCTATATTGCCATTGCGCGTCCGCTGACGGCGGCGATACGCAGCCAGATCGTCGTTCCAGGCGACTCGACCATCTACTCGCTGGCGCAACTGCGCGGCCGCAATGTCGCATTTTCCTCGGAAGTCGCGTTCGCCGGTTACCAGCTGCCGATGGATGCCTTGCGGCGCGCCGGCATCGAGATCGTGCCGCAATTTGCCGGCACGCTGGAAGGCGCCTTGGGGCACATGCTGTCGGGACGGTCGCAGGCTGCCGCCACCAATGCCAATATTGCGCTGGATTATGCTGCCAACCGCAGCGCCGACCTGCGCGTGCTCTGGAGTTCCGAAGAATATCCGGCGATCCCGGTGGCCGCACACCCACGCGTGCCGGCGGAAAAGGTCGCCGCAGTGCGCACAGCCTTGCTGCAAATGGCAGATGATCCGCAAGGCAGGGAAATCCTGGCCGCCAGCGCCGCGCTATTCGGGCAATCCCCGCTTTATGGGTTTACCGCGGCATCCGAAAGCGACTTCGACAGCATGCGCCGTTTCTACCGTAACCGATTGCCCGTCGCGAGGAAGCCATGAGCATGGCACCGTCCAGTTACTGGCAGCGCCTGAGCCTGGCAACGCGCATCAAGCTCGTCTCCGGCATCGTGCTGGCAGTCATCGGCAGCCTCTATTTCTATTTCGAACTGCGCAACGAAATTGATTTCCAGCACAAGCATCTGCAACAGGGCCTGCAATACGAACTTGAATTCCTCACACCTTCGCTGGCAGAACCCGTGCTCACCGGCGATTATGCTCTGCTGCAGCAGATGCTGCGGCAGCGCGCGCGACAACCATCGGTGCAAAGCATCACCTGGACCGACGCCGATGGCAACCGCCTGATCGCCGCGGCATCCCCCGACAAAATCGTCAGGACGACTGCGCCGCAATGGTTTGCCCGTCGGTTCAGCCAGATGGCGCCGAGCCAGACAAGGGAAATCGTGGTCGGCGGCGAATCCTATGGCACCGTCAAGGTGCAGATGAACGCCGCGCCGGCAATCAACCAGATCTGGCAGGAGATGCTGCAGAAATTCGTCATCCTTTCATTGGGGATGGCTACCCTGTTTCTGCTGCTGGGCGCGCTCGTGTCCAACGGGCTGCGCCCCCTGCACGCGCTCAAGCAAGCGGCACAGCGATTCGGCCAGGGCGACCACAAGCTGCGCATTCCGCCCAGCGGCCCGCCGGAAATGCAGGCATGCATCCATGCCTTCAACAGCATGACCGCGAATATCGAAAAGCTGCTAAGTTCGCTGCGCGAAAGCGACCAGCGCAACCGGCTGCTGGCAGTTATTGTCGAGCAATCCAACGTGCCGATCATTACGCTGGACCTGTCCGGCTATATCACCAGCTGGAATCCGGCAGCGGCGGCACTATACGGTTACCCTGCCGAAGAAATCATCGGCCGTACCTGCGACGTCCTGCAGTTGCCCGATACGGCCGACGAATTCGCCGAGTCGCTGGCACGCATCTGCAACGCCCTGCCGGCCAGCTTCGAATGCCGCCATGCGACCCGCGACGGCCGCCTGCTGGACATCGCCTCCAGCGTGTCGCCGCTGTACGACGAAAACAACCGCCATATCGGCGAAATCGGCATCGCCTACGACATCACCCGACAAAAGCGCGCGGAAGAAGCGCTGTCGAAGGAAAAGGAGCGCGCTCAGGTGACGCTGGCATCGATCGCCGACGCCGTCGTGACGACTGACACTGCCGGCAAGATCGATTACCTCAACCCGGTGGCGGAGCGCCTGCTCGGCTGGCGCTCTGACGAAGCCTGGGGACACGCCCTGAGCGCGGTCTTCCAGGGCATCGACGAAGCCACCGGCGCACCGATCGAAAGCCCGGTCGACATGGTGCTGCACAGGCACCAGCGCCTTGAGGTGCGCGGTGACGCCGTGCTAGTGTCGCGCCAGGGCGTGCGCTTTCCGATCGAACATTCGGCAGCGCCGATTGCCAGCCACGAAGGCGACGTCATCGGCATGGTGCTGGTATTCCGTGACGTCAGCGCCTCGCACAACATGGCGCGGCAGCTATCCTGGCAAGCCAGCCACGACGCGCTGACCTCGCTGGTCAACAGGCGCGAGTTCGAGCACCGCCTTGACGCCCTGATCGCCAGCGCGCACGAACAGGAACGCAAGCACGCCCTGCTCTACATGGACCTGGATCAGTTCAAGGTAGTCAACGACACCTGCGGCCACACCGCCGGCGACGAACTGCTGCGTCAGCTCAGCGCCCAGCTCAACAGCCGTGTGCGCGGCTCGGACACGCTGGCGCGCCTGGGCGGCGACGAATTCGGTGTGCTGCTGGCGGACTGCCCGCTGGACAAGGCCATGGATGTCGCGGAGACGCTGCGCCAGACCGTGGCCGACTACCGTTTCAGGTGGCAGGACAAGACCTTCGCCATCGGCGTATCGATCGGCGTGGTGGCGATTGCCGGCAGCCGTGAAGAGAATGCCGACATCATGGGCGTTGCCGATGCGGCATGCTATGCCGCCAAGGACAAGGGGCGCAACCAGGTCCAGGCCAGTCCGAACACGCGCGAGCTGAGCCAGCGCCGCGGCGAGATGCTGTGGATCGCGCGCATCAACAGCGCACTCGAGGAAAACCGCTTCCGCCTGCATTACCAGCGCATCGTCGCGGTCAGCGAAGGAGAAGCCGGGCCGGAACATTATGAAGCGCTGCTGCGCATGCTCGACCCGGATGGCAGCATTGTGCCGCCGATGGCATTCATTCCCGCCGCCGAACGCTACAACCTGATGCGCGCACTCGACCGTCGCGTAGTCGGCCTGGCATTCGACGAATACCGCCAGTACTTCCGCAACGTGACGCCGGCGCCGATGATTTCGATCAACCTGTCCGGTGACTCGCTGAGCGATCCGCAACTGCTGGATTTCCTCAGGAAGCAGTTTGTCGAATTCGGCATCGACCCGTACGTCATTTGTTTCGAAGTGACCGAAACCGCGGCCATTGCCAACCTGGAGCAGGCCAACGTGCTGATCCGCGCACTCAAAAACATGGGCTGCCGCTTCTCGCTGGACGACTTCGGCAGCGGCCTGTCATCCTTCGGCTACCTGAAAAACCTGCCGGTGGACTTTCTCAAGATCGACGGCAGTTTCGTGCGCGACATGGCGCACGACCCTACCGATGCCGCCATGGTCGAGGCCATCAACAGCATCGGTCACGTATTGGGCCTCAAGACCATTGCCGAATGGGTGGAAGACCAGGAAACCCTGGATGTCCTGCGGCGCATCGGCGTCGACTATGCGCAGGGATATCACTTCGGCCGTGCAGAGCCATTGCGACCGCCGGCAGCAGCACTGCCAGCAGCAGAGAAACCGGCACAGGCATCGGCTGCGCCGACAGACAAGCCGGAGGCCCTCGGCGACAACACCATCATGCCCGGCTTCTGAGCCATGCGCCCCAAATAAAAAACGCCGGCAATCCCTGCCGGCGTTTTTCATGGGCGCTGCAAAGCGCTACTCGAAAAATCCCTTGACCTTGTCCATCCAGGATTTCGACTGCGGGCTGTGCTTGGAACCGCCTTCGACGGTCAGGCGATCCAGCTCGCGCAGAAGGTCCTTCTGCTTCTCGGTCAGCTTGACCGGGGTTTCGATGACGACATGGCAGAAAAGGTCGCCCGGATAGCCCGAGCGCACGCCCTTGATGCCCTTGCCGCGCAGGCGGAAAGTCTTGCCGGTCTGGGTGCCTTCCGGCAGTGCGAAAGATGCCTTGCCGTTCAGGGTCGGCACTTCGACCTCCCCGCCCAGCGCCGCCTTGGCGAACGATATCGGGATTTCGCAATGCAGGTCGTCGCCGTCACGCTGGAATACCGCGTGCTGCTTGATGTGGATTTCGACATACAGATCGCCCGGCGGCCCGCCGTTCATCCCCGGCTCGCCATTGCCCGAAGAGCGGATGCGCATGCCGTCGTCGATGCCGGCAGGGATCTTTACTTCCAGTGTCTTGTTGCGCTTGATGCGCCCGGCGCCGCCGCAATTTGTGCAGGGCTCAGGAATGATCTTGCCGGTGCCGTGGCACTTCGGACAGGTTTGCTGAATACTGAAGAAGCCCTGCTGCATGCGTACCTGGCCATGGCCACCGCAGGTCGGGCAGGTGGTCGGCTGGGTGCCCGGCTTGGCGCCGCTGCCATGGCAAACCTCGCAGCCATCCCAGGACGGCACACGGATGGTGGTATCGAAACCATGCGCCGCCTGCTCCAGGCTAATATCCAGGTTGTAGCGGAGGTCGGCGCCGCGATAGACTTGCGGCCCGCCGCCGCCGCGGCCGCCGCGCGCATTGCCGAAGATGTCGCCGAAAATGTCGCCGAAGGCGTCGGCAAAGCCGCCTGCGCCGGCGCCGCCGAAGCCGCCCGCGCCCATATTGGGGTCGACGCCGGCATGGCCGTAACGGTCGTACGCTTCCTTTTTCTGCGGATCGGAGAGCATCTCGTAGGCTTCCTTGGCCTCCTTGAATTTCTCTTCCGCGCCCTTGCTGTCCGGATTGCGGTCCGGATGATATTTCATGGCGAGCTTGCGATACGCCTTCTTGATGTCGTCATCAGAAGCGTCCTTGCCTACGCCCAGTATTTCGTAAAAATCTCGCTTGGCCATATTTTCGGCACCTTGTTATTTCAAAACCGTGTTCTTGCCGCGCCCGCCGACAGGCTCATGCAACAGGTTCTGCGAATGGAAAACGCCGAGCCGGAGACCGTACGGCCACATCGGCTCGGCGTGCGCCGCAGCGGCAGGAAAATTGCCGCGCAGCCGAGAGGAACCTACTTGTCCTTGACTTCCTTGAAGTCGGCGTCGACCACGTCGTCTTCCGCCGGCCTGGACTGCTGGGATGCCCCGCCTTCCGGCGCGGCGTCCGCGCCGCCGGCGGCTGCCTGCTGCGCCTGGGCATCGGCATACATCTTTTCGCCGAGCTTTTGCGCCGCCGCCGACAGTGCAGCGACCTTGGCGTCGATGTCGGCCTTGTCGTTGCCCTTCAGGCTTTCTTCCAGGTCCTTGATGGCTGCCTCGACCTTTTCCTTTTCCCCGGCTTCGAGCTTGTCGCCGTACTCGCCCAGCGCCTTGCGGGTCGAGTGCACCAGCGCGTCACCCTGGTTGTGGGTCTCGGCCAGCTCCTTCAGGCGCTTGTCTTCCTCGGCATTGGCCTCGGCGTCACGCACCATCTTCTGGATTTCGTCTTCCGTCAGGCCGGAATTGGCCTTGATGGTGATCTTGTTTTCCTTGCCGGTGGCCTTGTCCTTGGCGCCGACATGCAAAATGCCGTTGGCGTCGATATCAAAGGTCACTTCCACCTGCGGCGTGCCGCGCGGCGCCGGCGGGATGCCTTCGAGATTGAATTCGCCCAGGCCCTTGTTGCCAGCTGCCATTTCGCGCTCGCCCTGGAACACCTTGATGGTCACCGCCGGCTGATTGTCGTCGGCGGTCGAGAACACCTGGCTGAACTTGGTCGGAATCGTGGTGTTCTTGTGGATCATCTTGGTCATCACGCCACCCAGGGTCTCGATGCCCAGCGACAGCGGCGTCACGTCCAGCAGCAGCACATCCTTGCGATCACCCGAGAGGACCGAACCCTGGATGGCGGCGCCGACGGCGACAGCCTCGTCCGGATTGACGTCCTTGCGCGGCTCCTTGCCGAAGAATTCCCGGACCTTTTCCTGCACCATCGGCATGCGGGTCTGGCCGCCGACCAGGATAATGTCGTCGATGTCGGATACCTTCACGCCGGCATCCTTGATGGCGGTGCGGCAGGGCTCGATGGTGCGGGTGATCAGCTCTTCCACCAGCGACTCCAGCTTGGCGCGGGTGATCTTCAGGTTCAGGTGGACCGGCGCGCCATTGGCCATGGCGATGTAAGGCTCGTTGATCTCGGTCTGTTGCGAGGACGACAGTTCGATCTTGGCGCGCTCGGCGGACGCCTTGATGCGCTGCAGGGCGATCGCATCTTTCGCCAGATCGAGGCCGTTGATCTTCTTGAATTCGTCGATGATGTAATCGATCATGCGCTGGTCGAAGTCTTCGCCGCCGAGGAAGGTGTCGCCATTGGTGGAGAGTACCTCGAACTGCTTTTCGCCATCGACGTCGGCGATTTCGATGATGGACACGTCGAAGGTGCCGCCGCCCAGGTCGTACACGGCGATCTTGCGGTCACCCTTTTCGCTCTTGTCCAGGCCGAATGCCAGCGCCGCCGCGGTCGGCTCGTTGATGATGCGCTTGACGTCGAGGCCGGCAATGCGGCCGGCGTCCTTGGTGGCCTGGCGCTGGGCGTCGTTGAAATAGGCCGGCACGGTCACCACGGCTTCGGTGACTTCCTCGCCAAGGTAGTCCTCGGCGGTCTTCTTCATCTTGCGCAGGACTTCGGCGGAAATCTGCGGCGGCGCCAGCTTCTGGTCGCGCACTTCCACCCAGGCATCGCCGTTGTCGGCCTTGCTGATCTTGTACGGCATCAGGCCGATGTCTTTCTGCACTTCCTTTTCGTCGAACTTGCGGCCGATCAGGCGCTTGACCGCGTACAGCGTGTTCTTGGGATTGGTGACGGCCTGGCGCTTGGCCGGCGCGCCGACGAGGATTTCGCCATCGTCCTGATAGGCGATGACGGAAGGCGTCGTGCGTGCGCCTTCGGAGTTTTCAATGACTTTGAACTGGCCACCTTCCATGACGGATACGCAGGAATTGGTGGTGCCCAGGTCGATACCGATAATCTTGCCCATGATTTTGTCCTTTTATAGCTGGATAACAGATTCTGATGTGGTCAATATATGGCGCCAAGCGCAACTTTCAAGCAGGCGCAGGCGATTCGGACCTATTTTTCTTGCGCCACCGTCACCAGGGCAGGACGCAACAGGCGATCGGCAATCGTGTATCCCTTTTGCAGGACGGCGACCACGGTATTGGCTTCCTGGTCCGCCGGCACCATCGACATTGCCTGGTGCTTCATGGGATCGAGCTTGTCGCCGGGCTGCGGATTGACTTCCGCCAGACGGCCTTTCTCGAAAGCGGCATTCAGCTGCTTCAAGGTCATTTCCACCCCTTCCTTGAGCGATTCGACCGAAGGGGTTGTCACTGTCAGCGCCATTTCCAGGCTGTCGCGCACCGGCATCAGCGCCTCGGCGAAGCCCTCGATGGCGAACTTGTGCGCCTTGCTGATATCGTCCTGGGCGCGGCGGCGCACATTTTCCACTTCAGCGCGGGCGCGCAGGAAAGCATCCTGCATTTCCGCCGCCCTGGCTTCGGCCGCAGCAAGCCGCTCTTCAATACTGGCAAGGCCTGCGTCATCGCCGCCGGGCTGCTGCGACGCCAATGTTTCTTCGACTCCGACATCCGGCGTAACCTGCTTTTCCTGTTCTTCCATTGAAAAATCCCCCAGAATCAATAACTTGGATAAGAATTCCCGAAATATGGGGATATTTATCCGGTTTTCAAGGGGAAGAACGCTAGCGCGGGGCGCCCATGCCCAGCGCCCGTTCCTTGCCTAAGGCAAGGCTGCGCGCGCGCGTCGCACGCCCGGCAGGATCGTGCTGCGTTGACCAGCCAGAAAGATGCTCTTCAGCAATATCTGTCAGGCCACTGATCCAGGATGGATTTTCGTTCAAGCAAGATATGTAATGGAACGCCTTGCCGCCCGCGAGCATGAAAGTCTGGCGCGCCTCGATGTCGATTTCTTCCAGGGTTTCCAGGCAATCCGCCGCGAAACCGGGGCATATCACGTCGACCCGCCCCACCCCCTGTCGCGCCAGTTGTTCCAGGGTGGGCGCGGTATACGGCTGCAGCCACTCGGCCTTGCCGAAGCGCGACTGGAAGGTGACCAGATACTCCTGCTCACTCAGGCCAAGCTGCGCCGCCAGCAGGCGGCCTGTCTTGTGGCACTCGCAATGGTAAGGGTCGCCGAGATCCAGGCTACGCCGCGGCAAGCCATGAAAGCTCAGCACCAACCGGTCCGGCCGGCCGTGTTTTTGCCAGTACGCCCACACCGATTCCTTGAGCGCGTCGATGTAGGCCGGATGGTCGTGATAATTCCGCACCAGGCGCAGTTCGGGCACGTTGCGCTGCGTGGCGTAATGCGCAAACACGGCATCCCAGACCGATGCCGTGGTGCTGGCAGCGTATTGCGGATAGGCGGGCACCACGAGTATGCGGCGGCAACCGCGCTCGTGCAGTTGCTGCAGCACCTGCGGCAGCGAAGGCTCGCCGTAGCGCATGGCCCAGGCCACCTCGACTTCGTGCCCGCGCTCGCCCAGGCTGCCGCGCAACAGCATCGCCTGCTTTTCCGTGTGCACTTTCAGGGGCGAGCCCTCGCTGCTCCACACGGCCGCATACTTGGCGGCGGATTTGCGGGCGCGCAGCGGCAGGATCAGGCCATACAGGATCGGCAGCCATATCAGGCGGGGAATTTCCACCACGCGAGGATCGGACAGGAACTGTTTCAGGTAGCGCCGCACGGCGGGCGCAGTCGGCGCCTCCGGCGTGCCGAGGTTTACCAGCAAGACTGCAGTGCGTGACGCCGTGCCATGGGTATGGACCGGCTCTTTGCGGAAGGCCATGGATCGTCCTTGGATTGAAGTTACTGGGCGAGCAATTCCCTGGCATGCTTGCGGGTCGTCGCAGTAATCTCCAGGCCGCCCAGCATGCGGGCAATTTCCTCGATGCGGTCGCCGGCATCGAGCTGTTCGATGCCGGACAGCGTCTTGCCGCCGACATTGCGCTTGCTCACCTGGAAATGCTGATTGGCCTGGCTGGCGACCTGCGGCAGGTGCGTCACGCACAGCACCTGCCGGTCCTGCCCGAGCCGCCGCAGCAGGCGCCCCACGACTTCGGCGACGCCGCCGCCGATGCCGGAATCGACTTCGTCGAAAATCAGCGTCGGCGTTGCCGTCGCGCTCGATGCAATCACCGAAATGGCCAGCGAAATGCGCGCCAGCTCACCGCCGGAAGCCACCTTGGCCAGCGCGCGCGGCTGGCTGCCGGCATGGCCAGCCACCAGGAATTCCACCTGCTCGAGCCCGTATGCCGCCGGTTCGCAGGCGTTGAGCGCCACTTCGAAAAGGCCTCCAGCCATGCTCAAATCCTGCATGGCTGCGGTAACCGCCGTACCCAGCGTCTTTGCCGCCTTTGCGCGCGCCTTCGACATCTTTTGCGCCGCCGCCATGTAGACGGCCTTGAGCTTGTCTTCCTGCGCCTTCAGGGCATCCATGTCGGTGGCGTCGGCCAGCTGGCGCAGTTGCGCCGACAACGACGCCAGCTCCGCTGGCAGCGCTTCCGGCTCCACATGGAACTTCCGCGCGCTGGCATGCAATTCCCCCATGCGCTCCTCCACGGCCTGCAGGCGCTGCGGATCGAGCTCCAGGCGCCCCAGGTAATCGTTCAGGGCGTACACCGCCTCCTGCAGCTGGATGCGCGCCGGCTCCAGCACCTCCAGCACCGGCTTGAGAGCGTCGTCGATGTCGGCCAGCCTGGCAAGTTTCTGGTTCAATCCCGACAGGCGCGCCAGCATAGGGTCGTCGTCGGCCTCCGAGAGCGCCGTCAGCGCTTCCTGGGCGCCATCGATCAGCGTGGCGGCATGCGACAGCCGGCTATATTCTTGATTGACCTCATCCCATTCGCCGGGCTGCGGCGCCAGCTTTTCCAGTTCGCCCACCTGCCACTCCAGGCGCTCGCGCTCGAGCAGCACGTTGCGGGCATCGCGCTCGAATTCTTCGCGCTGGCGCGCCAGCGCGCGCCAGGCTTTCCAGGCCGCGGCCAGCGCGCGCGTCTCTTCCTGCAGACCGGCCTGCCCGTCCAGCAGGCGCCGCTGTGCGTCGGCCTTGAGCAGGGACTGGTGAGCATGCTGGCCGTGTATGTCGACCAGCAGCTCGCCCAGTTCGCGCAACTGCGTGGCAGTGGCGGCGATGCCATTGATGAAACCCTTGGAACGGCCGGCGTTGTCGATCACGCGGCGCAGCAGGATGCTGCCCTCGTCGCCGCAAAATTCGTTTGCCTCCAGCCAGGCGAGCGCTTCGGCGCCGGCAGCGAATTCCGCCGTGATATCGGCGCGGGCGGCGCCTTCGCGCACCACGCTGGCATCGCCGCGCCCGCCCAGCACCAGGGCCAGGGCATCGATCAGGATGGATTTGCCGGCGCCGGTTTCACCGGTAAACACGGTGAAACCGGCAGCCAGGTCGAGCTCGAGAGCATCGACAATGACGAAGTCGCGTATGGAAAGTGTGCGCAGCATGGTGTCTTATTTGAGCTTGCCTTCTGCCGAAGGATATTCGTGCCAGTGCAGCTTTTCGCGCAGCGTGTCGTAATAACTCCAGCCGGCGGGATGCAGGAAAGTGATCGCATGGCGCGACCGGCGTATCACCACGCGGTCGCCGTGCTGCAAGCTGGCAAATGTCTGCATGTCGAAGTTGACGCTGATGTCGCGGCCATTGACGATTTCGATGACGATTTCGCAGCGATCCGACAGGACGATCGGGCGATTCGACAAGGCGTGAGGTGCGATCGGCACCATGACGATGCCGCCCAGATTGGGATGCATCAGCGGGCCGCCGGCAGACAGGGCGTAGGCCGTGGACCCGGTGGGCGTGGCGACGATCAGGCCGTCGGAGCGCTGGTTGTACATGAAATGACCGTCGACCTCGGCACGCAGTTCCGCCATGCCGGCACCGCTGCCGCGCGCCACGACCACGTCGTTGAACGCCAGCCCGTGAAAAATGGCGGCGCCGTTGCGCACCACTTCGCCTTCCAGCAAGCTGCGCTGCTCCGATTCGATTTTGCCGGCCAACATGTCCGCCAGCACCGGCATCATGCGCTCGACAGGAATATCGGTCATGAAACCCAGGCGCCCCTGGTTGATGCCGATCAGCGGCACATCGTAGGGGGCGAGCTGCCGCGCGATGCCCAGCATGGTGCCGTCGCCGCCGACGACGATGGCAGCATCCGCCTGCCGGCCGATCTGTTCAGGCGTCACGGCGCTGGCTGGCGCCACGGAAAAATTGCGGGCGGTTTCCGCCTCGAATACAACAGTATGTCCGGCTTTTGTCAGAAAAGCGGCGATTTCCATCAATGAACCGCCAATGCCCGGCGCCATCGGCTTGCCGACAATGGCAATGGTCTTGCGTGCGCTGGAAGAGAACTTGGTGAATGACATGGTGCGGATTAGACCATATTTATGGCAAGTCTTGAAAGATGGCATGGCCAACCCCATCTGTAAACTGGCAAAAAGTGATGTCAAACAAACTCTGGCGCAGCCCTGGCGGGCTCGCTAAAATACCGTCATGCAACTAGACAGCCGCGCCCAAACCTTGCTGAAAACCCTGGTCGAACGTTATATCGTCGATGGCCAGCCGGTGGGTTCGCGTGCGCTCTCGCGGCTTTCCGGACTTGACCTGTCGCCTGCCACCATCCGCAATATCATGGCGGACCTGGAGGAAATGGGTTTCATCGCCAGTCCGCATACCTCGGCAGGCCGCGTGCCGACGCCGCGCGGCTACCGGGTATTCGTGGATACGCTGCTGACGGTGCAATCGATCGATGAATCCGCCCTGGAATCGCAAATGCAGCAGCGGCTGCAAACCCACTCCCAGCAAAAACTGCTTTCCAACGCTGCGCAGATCCTGTCGTCGCTGTCGCAATTCGCCGGCGTGGTGCTGACGCCACGTCATGAATCGGTGTTCCAGCAAATCGATTTTCTGCGGCTGTCGGAAAAGCGCATCCTGCTGGTGATCGTAGCGCCCGGCGGCGATGTGCAGAACCGCCTGTTGCTGACGGAAGTCGATTACACGCCGGCACAACTGACGCAGGCCGCCAACTACATCAACCAGCATTACGGCGGCATGAGTTTCGACGATGTGCGCCTGCACCTGAAAGGCGAGCTGCAGCAGCTGCGCGACGACATGACCCGCCTGATGCAAGCCGCGGTCGAAGCCGGCAGCGACGCCATGGCCGACGTGGGGGAAGAAATGGTGATTGCCGGCGAACGCAATCTTCTCTCGGTGGACGAGCTCTCGTCCAACATGGCAGCGCTGCGCAAGCTGTTCGACGTGTTTGAACAGAAGACCGGCCTGATGCAATTGCTGGACATGTCCAGCAAGGCCACCGGCGTACAGATCTTCATCGGCGGCGAGTCGCAACTGGTGCCGATGGATGGCATGAGCGTGGTGACGGCGCCCTACGAAGCCAACGGCAGGATCATCGGCACCCTGGGCGTGATCGGCCCGACGCGCATGGCTTACGAGCGGGTGATCCCAATCGTCGACATCACTGCCAAATTACTTTCAAACGCCTTAAGCCATCATTGATTTCGTGATTGGGGATCACGCCTTGCCCTGCATGGCAAGGCCGCTCGCCCGGCGCAGCGCATGCGCTGCGAAACCCCGGCCTCTCTCCCAATCGTCGACATCACCGCCAAATTATTATCAAACGCCTTGAGCCATCACTGATTCCGTGATTTGGGATCACGGCATCAGCCGCCGCGGTGCGGACAATTCTCCTTGATGCAATGGCCGTACAGCGCCAGCGCATGGTCGGCAATCTTGAAGCCGCGCTCGGTGGCGATGCTTTGCTGACGCTGCTCAATGTCGTCATCGAAAAATTCCTCGACCCGGCCGCAATCCAGGCACACCAGATGGTCATGGTGCGAGCCCTCGTTCAGTTCGAAGACGGCCTTGCCAGTCTCAAAATGATTACGGTGCAACAAACCGGCTTGTTCGAACTGGGTCAGCACCCGGTAGACCGTCGCCAGACCGACATCCATGTTGTCCGAAAGCAATATTTTGTACACATCTTCCGCACTCAGATGACGCACGGAATTACTCTGGAAAATGTCCAGGATTTTCAAGCGCGGCAGCGTTGCCTTCAAGCCGCTGGCTTTCAAGTCGTTAGGTTTGTTAGGCATGTTTATGGTTGGAAGCTAAGTTCTGCCTTATCATATAGCGTTTTCGCAAAAAATTCCCGATTCGCACCCGACGCCCTATGCACATTCGACTGCCGCTATCCAAAATTCATTCCGTTGCCCCCTTGTCGCGCGCCATTTGCCTCATCGCCGCCGGCATCCTGGTTGGCTGCGCCAGCCGCAACCCGCTAATGGAAGAGCCCGCTGCCAAGGCGTCGCCCGCACCAGCGACGGCTGCCGCCAGCGCCCCGGCAACTACGTCAGCGCCTGCACAGGCGTCAGCAGCTCCGGCTGCGGCGGCAGCGGCACCACAGGCAACGCCCCCGGCGGCTGCCACAAGCGCCGCCACTCCCGCCACACCAGCGGCTTCGGCCAAGGCCGCCGCTCCGGCCGCCACTGCCGCCGGCGTGCAGACTACCCAGACGAAACGCCTGTTCGGGATTTTCTCTCCCTACCGAATCGACGTACAACAAGGCAATTTCATTTCGCAAGAGCAACTGTCCCAGCTCAAGAACGGCATGACACCAGAACAGGTGCGCTTCGTGCTGGGCACACCCCTGCTGACGGACATTTTCCACGCCAACCGCTGGGATTACGTTTTCCGCATTCAAAAAGGCAATGGTGAAGTTATCAGCAGCCGCATTGCCGTGCACTTCCAGGACAATCGCGTTGCCAGCATCGATGCAGCCGAACTGCCCACCGAAGAGGATTACCTGCAAGTGATCGCCGGCAAAAAGAAATAAATTCCTGAAGAATCCGTAAAACCATCCATGACATCCTTGAAAATCGCCATCGCCGGCGCCTCCGGCCGCATGGGCCGCATGCTGATCGAAGCCGTGCAAGAGGCGGACGACGCCATCCTTGCCGGTGCCCTCGACATCCCGGGACCGGATGTCGGCACCGATGCAGCCGCCTTTTCCGGCAAGCCGGCCGGCATTGCCATCGAGTCCGAACTGGCCCGTGGCCTGGCCAACGCCGAGTACCTGATCGACTTCACGCGCCCGGAAGGCACGCTGAAGCACCTCGAATACTGCGCCGCGCACGGTATCAAGGTCATCATCGGCACCACCGGCTTCGATGAAGCCGGCAAGGCGGCAATCGCCGCCGCCGCGCAAAAGACCGCGATCGTCTTCGCCCCCAACATGAGCGTCGGCGTCAACGTCACCATGAAACTGCTGGAAATGGCGGCGAAGAGCTTTTCCGAAGGCTACGATATCGAAATCATCGAGGCGCACCACCGCCACAAGGTCGATGCGCCTTCCGGCACCGCGCTCAAGATGGGCGAAGTGGTCGCCGAAGCTCTCGGGCGCGATCTCAAGGAAGTCGGCGTGTTCGCGCGCGAAGGCGTGACCGGCCCGCGCGACCCGTCCTCGATCGGTTTCGCGACGATTCGCGGCGGCGACATCGTCGGCGACCATACCGTGCTGTTCGCCGGCATCGGCGAGCGCATTGAAATCACCCACAAGTCATCCAGCCGGGTGACTTATGCACACGGCAGCCTGCGCGCGGCGCGCTTTCTTGCCGACAAAAAGACCGGCTTGTTCGACATGCAGGACGTGCTCGGCCTGCGCTAGAGGCCTCTACCCAGCGGAGGATTGGACCCATGAATTCCGGCAGCCCCACCCTCGATTTCGCCCATTACTGGGCACAGGGCGATGCGGTGTCGCATACAACCGCCTATGTCCTGCTGCTGATGTCGATCGCCAGCTGGTATTACATCCTGTCCAAGGCATGGATTTCCTGGCGCATCCGCCAAAGTGCGCGCCACCTGGAAGCGTTCTGGAGCGCCCCCACCCTGAACGACGCGGTGACGCTGATCCGCAGCAAGGATCCGGAAAATGTCTATGCGCCGCTGGCTGCGCAAAGCGCCCAGGCGGCCACCGTCGGCAGCCAGGCCGGCTCGCTCAATGCCCATACCGACCCGGGCGAGCTGATTACCCGCACCCTGCGCCAGGAAATCAACCGCGTCGCCGCGCGCCTGGAAAACGGCCTGACCCTGCTGGCATCGGTTGGCTCGACCGCGCCTTTCGTCGGCCTGTTCGGCACGGTCTGGGGCATCTATCATGCGCTGGCAGCCGTCTCGATGTCGGGGACGGTGCAGATCGACAAAGTTGCCGGGCCGGTGGGCGAAGCGCTGATCATGACCGCCATCGGCCTGGTGGTGGCGATTCCTGCGGTGCTGGCCTACAATGCCTTCACCCGCGTCAACCGGCTCACGCTGGCGGAACTGGACGGCTTCGCGCATGACCTGCATGCCTACCTGACCACCGGCGCGCGCGTAGCACCCGCGACGGGAAAGAGCGGCTCCTGAATTGCGGCACAGCGTTTTTTAGATTTTTAGATATACGTATCTCAAGGTAAAAAATGGCCTTCGGCGGATTCAACTCACACCAGCAGCAGGCCCCCATGGCGGAAATCAACGTCACGCCGATGGTGGACGTGATGCTGGTGCTGCTGGTGATTTTCATCATCACCGCGCCGCTGTTTACCCATGCCATCAAGCTGGAGCTGCCGGCCGCGCAGGCGGAAGCGGCGCCGGAAACGCCGGAAACCGTATCCCTGTCGATCAATGCCGAAGGGCAGGTATTCTGGGGCGCGGACCCCGTATCGCAAAACGACCTGGCCCTGCGCCTGGCGCAGGCCGCGCAAAAGCGCCCGCAACCGGAACTGCAGCTGCGCGCCGACAAAGCCACCCGCTATGAAACCATCGCCGAAGTCATGGCTGCGGCGCAGGCGCATGGCCTGCACAAGCTCGGCTTCGTCACCGACCCCAAGCCCGCCGCCAGCGCGCCGGCCGGGACGAAATAAGGCCATGGCACATGTCCGCCTGGACGGCGCCGCCATCACCGACTGGCCGAGTTTCCATGCGCAATGCCGGGACGTCTTCGGCTTTCCCGATTTTTACGGCAACAACATGAATGCCTGGATCGATTGCCTCTCCTATCTGCGCGACGACGATGGCATGACGAAATTCCGCCTGGCGCCGGATGAAATGCTGGAGATCGAAGTCGACGGATCGGCCGCGCTGCAGCAGCAGGCGCCGGAAATCGCCGAAGCGCTCGCCGACTGCGTTGAATTCATCAACGACCGTTATGCCGATTACGGCGAAAAACCCGCCCTAAAGCTGGTTTTGCACTGAGTCCCCCACCGGCCCTAAGGTTCCGGCGGCGGCCCGACGCTGCTTTGCTTCCTCCTAAGGCCTTGCCCGAACCAGTATAATGTCGGGTTATAGTCCATTTCTCTCCCCCATTCGTCATGCAAGACAAATACAGCCCCGCCGATGTCGAAAAATCGGCGCAAGACCATTGGCAAGCCATCGACGCCTACCGTGCCGTCGAACACGCAAAGGACAGGAACGGCCGCGACAAGCAGAAATTTTATGCCTGCTCGATGCTGCCTTACCCGTCCGGCAAGCTGCACATGGGGCATGTGCGCAACTACACCATCAACGACATGCTCAGCCGCTTCTTGCGGATGAACGGCTATAACGTCCTCATGCCGATGGGCTGGGACGCCTTCGGCCTGCCGGCGGAGAACGCCGCGCTGAAGAACAAGGTGCCGCCGGCGAAATGGACTTACGACAATATCGCCTACATGAAGAAGCAGATGCAGGCGATGGGACTGGCAATCGACTGGTCGCGTGAAATCGCCACCTGCGATCCCGAATACTACAAGTGGAACCAGTGGCTGTTCCTGAAGATGCTGGACAAGGGCATTGCCTACCGCAAGACCCAGGTCGTCAACTGGGACCCGGTCGATCAGACCGTGCTGGCCAATGAGCAGGTGATCGACGGCCGCGGCTGGCGCACCGGCGCGCTGGTGGAAAAGCGCGAAATCCCGGGCTACTACCTGAACATCACCGCCTATGCCGAGGAATTGCTCGACCACGTGGTCGACAAGCTGCCCGGCTGGCCGGAGCGCGTGCGCCTGATGCAGGAAAACTGGATCGGCAAGAGCGAAGGCGTGCGCTTCGCCTTCCCGCACGACATCCGCGACGCTGCCGGTGAATTGATCCAGGATGGCAAGCTGTTTGTGTTCACCACCCGCGCCGATACCGTCATGGGCGTGACCTTCTGCGCGGTGGCGCCGGAACATCCGCTGGCCACGCATGCTGCAGCATCGAGCCCGGAGCTGGCCGCCTTCATCGAGGAATGCAAGAAAGGCGGCACCACGGAAGCCGAACTCGCCCTGCGTGAGAAGGAAGGCATGCCGACGGGCCTGTTCGTCACGCACCCGCTGACCGGCGAAAAGGTCGAAGTCTGGGTCGGCAATTACGTCCTGATGAGCTACGGCGACGGCGCCGTGATGGGCGTGCCGGCGCACGACGAGCGTGACTTCGCCTTTGCGAAAAAATACAACCTGCCGATCAAACAAGTCATCGGCGTCGAAGGCGAGACGTTTTCCACCAATGCCTGGGCCGACTGGTATGGCGACAAGCAGCGCGGCGTCACGCTCAATTCCGGCGCCTATGACGGCCTGAATCACAAGGCGGCGGTCGACAGAATTGCCGCCGATCTCGGCGCGAAAGGCATCGGCGAAAAGAAAACCACATGGCGCCTGCGCGACTGGGGCGTTTCGCGCCAGCGCTACTGGGGCACGCCGATTCCCATCATCCATTGCGACGCCTGCGGCGCGGTGCCGGTGCCGGAAAAGGATTTGCCGGTAGTTCTGCCGCAGGATTGCGTGCCGGACGGCAGCGGCAACCCTCTCAACAAGCGCGCGGATTTCCTGAACGTTGACTGTCCCTGCTGCGGCAAGCCGGCACGGCGCGAAACCGACACCATGGATACCTTCGTCGATTCGTCGTGGTACTTCATGCGCTATTGCGATGCCAAAAATCCCGAGCAAATGGTGGCCGGCGGCGCCGACTACTGGATGCCGATGGACCAGTACATCGGCGGCATCGAGCACGCCATCCTGCACCTGCTGTACGCGCGCTTCTGGACCAAGGTCATGCGCGACCTCGGCCTGGTCAAGATCGACGAACCTTTCACCAACCTGCTCACGCAAGGCATGGTGCTGAAGGGTGCCTTCTCCCAGAAGCCGGCAGACGCCGGCAAGAATTATTACTGGGAGCATGAAGTCGACGTCATCACCAACGAGCAGGGCCAGGTCACCGGCGGCACGCTGAAAGCCGACGGCAGCCCGGTCGAGTACGAGATGACGACGATGTCAAAGTCGAAGAACAACGGCGTCGATCCGCAGGAACTGATCGACCAGTATGGTGCCGATACCGCGCGCCTGTTCGTGATGTTCGCCTCGCCGCCGGAACAGACGCTGGAATGGAACGATGCCGGCGTCGATGGCGCGCACCGCTTCATCAAGCGCGTGTGGGCGTATGCCCATGCGCAGTCGGCACGCATCGCCGCGGCTGGCGCTCTGGATGCGGCCGCGCTCAACGATGCGCAAAAGACGCTGCGCCGCGAAGCCTACAAGATCCTGCAGCAGGCCGAGCACGATTACAAGCGCCTGCAATACAACACCGTGGTGTCGGCCTGCATGAAGATGCTCAATACCATGGAAGGCGCGAAACTCGACGATTCGCCGGCGTCGGCTGCGGTGATTGCCGAAGTGCTGGCCATCTTCCTGCGCATCCTCAACCCGGTGGCGCCGCACGTCACCCACGTGCTGTGGGCCGAACTAGGCTACGGCAAGACTTACGGCGACATCCTCGATGCGCCCTGGCCGCAGGTCGATGTGGCGGCGCTGGAACAATCCGAGATCGAACTGATGGTGCAAGTCAACGGCAAGCTGCGCGGCGCAATCAAGGTTGCCAAGGATGCCGACAAGGCAACGATCGAAGCAACCGCGCTGGCCAATGAAAATGTGCAAAAGTATGTCGAAGGCACGCCGAAAAAAGTGATTATCGTCCCCGGCAAGCTGGTCAACATCGTCGCGTAAGGAAAGACCACATGAACGCTCCGCGCCGCCGCGCACTTGCCCTGCTGGCCAGCCTGGCCTGCGCTTCCGCGCTTTCCGCCTGCGGCTTCCGGCTGCGCGGCGCGGAGCAGACCCGCCTGCCGTTCAGGAAAATGTACCTGGGCTTCGCCGACAATTCGCCGCTGGGCATCGAACTGCGGCGCTACATCCGTGCCAGCGGCAGCACCGAATTGGTCGACGACCCCAAGCTTGCCGAAGCGGTGCTGGAACCCTTGTCCGAAAAACGCGAAGAAGCCGTGCTGTCGCTGAACAGCCAGGGACGCATCCGCGAGCTGACCCTGTATTACCGCTTCAGCTTCCGCGTCAAAGACGCCGAAGGCAAGCAATTGCTGGCGCCGACCGAGCTGGTGCTCAAGCGCGACATGAGCTTCAACGAAGCTGCGGTGCTGGCCAAGGAAGGCGAAAAGGCCATGCTGTACCGCGACATGCAGTCCGACCTGGTGCAGCAGATCCTGCGGCGGCTCGCCGCATTGTCAGCGATTGAGGGAAAGAGTTAAGCGTAGAGCGGTACTCTGTCCCCAACATTATTTAACTAAAGGAAGCAGTGATGCAACTGCGCCTGGAAGCCCTCGAATCGCACCTGACCCGGCCGCTGGCGCCGCTGTACGTCATCACCAGCGACGAACACCTGCTGGCGCTGGAAGCAGCCGACCGCATTCGCAAGGCGGCGCGCGCGCAGGGACTGACAGAACGCGAAGTGCTGGTGGTGGACCGCAGTTTCAAGTGGGGCGCGCTGCTGGAAGCGAATCAGTCGCAATCCCTGTTCGGCGACCGCAAGCTCATCGAACTGCGCATTCCTACCGGCAAGCCGGGCAAGGATGGGGGCCAGGCGCTGCAAAACTATGCCGCGACCCTGTCGCCGGACAACGTCACCCTGATCTCGCTGCCCAAACTAGATTGGGCCACGCAGAAAGCAGCCTGGGTGTCGGCGCTGCAGCAGGCCGGAGTCTATCTCGACATCCCGCTGGTGGAGCGCGCGCAATTGCCGGCCTGGATAGTTGCCAGGCTGGCGGCGCGCCAGCAGAGCGCCGGGCGCGAGGGCATCGCCTTCATCGCCGAGCGCGTCGAAGGCAACCTGCTGGCGGCGCACCAGGAAATCCAGAAGCTGGCGCTGCTGTATCCGCCGGGCCAGCTCAGCTTCGAACAGGTCCAGGACGCGGTCCTGAACGTGGCCCGCTATGACGTTTTCAAGCTCAACGAAGCCATGCTGGCGGGCGACAGCGCGCGCCTGGCGCGCATGCTCGAAGGCCTGAAAGGCGAAGGCGAAGCGCTGCCGCTGGTATTATGGGCGGTAGCCGAGGAAATTCGCACCCTGCTGAAGCTCAAGGCAGCCACGGCGCACGGGCGCCCGCTGGGCCAGGTGCTCAAGGAATACCGCATCTGGGGCCCGCGCGAACGCCTGATGGAACCGGCGCTGCGGCGCCTGTCGCTGGCGACGCTGCAGGCGGCATTGCAGGAGGCGGCGCAAATCGACCGCATGATCAAGGGCTTGCGGGCGAAAGCCTTCGCCGGCGACGCCTGGGATGCCATGCTGCAGCTCGGCCTGAAAGTCGCCACCGGCCGCTGACAGGCAATACTGAATTATCAAGTTGATCAGGAATCCGTACACCATGGATATCAAACACTACATGACCGACCTGGGGCAGCGTGCCCGGGTCGCTTCGCGCGCCATGGCGCGCGCCGACACAGCCGCCAAAAACCGCGCGCTGGAACTGATCGCCGCCGCCATCCGCCGCGATGCCGACGCTCTGCGCAAAGCCAACCAGCAAGACCTGGAAGCGGCGCAAGCGGCCGGCATGGAAGCCGCCATGCTGGACCGCCTGACATTGTCCGACGCAGCCATCGCCACCATGGCAGAAGGCCTGGAACAGATCGCCTCCCTTGCGGACCCGATCGGCGAGATCTCCGGCATGAAATTCCGCCCGAGCGGCATCCAGGTCGGCCAGATGCGCGTGCCGCTGGGCGTGATCGGCATCATCTACGAAGCACGTCCGAACGTCACCGTGGATGCCGCCGGCCTGTGCATCAAGAGCGGCAACGCCACCATCCTGCGCGGCGGCTCGGAAGCGATCCATTGCAACCAGGCGCTGGCGAAACTGGTCAAGGAAGGCTTGCACGGCGCCGGCCTGCCGACCGATGCAGTGCAGATCGTCGAGACCACCGACCGCGCCGCCGTGGGCGAGCTGATCACCATGCCGCAGTACGTGGACGTGATCGTGCCGCGCGGCGGCAAGGGCCTGATCGAGCGCCTGATGCGCGAATCCACGGTGCCGATGATCAAGCACCTGGACGGCATCTGCCACGTCTACATCGACGACAAGGCGGATATCGCCAAGGCGCTGCGCGTAGCCTTCAATGCCAAGTGCCATCGCTACGGCACCTGCAACACCATGGAAACCCTGCTGGTGGCACGGGAGATCGCCCCGCGCGTGCTGCCGGAACTGGCAAAATTGTATGCGCAGAAGGAAGTCGAATTGCGCGGCGACGAAGAAGCGCGCGCCGTGCTGCAGGGTTATCCACACCTGGCCGCAGCCACCGACGAAGACTGGAAGACCGAATATCTCGCCGCCATCCTGTCGGTGAAAATCGTCCCCGGCATCGACGAGGCGATCGCCCACATCAACCTGTACTCGTCGCAGCACACCGACGCCATCATCACCGAGGATTACAGCCGCGCCATGCGCTTTGTTCGCGAAGTCGATTCGGCCTCGGTGATGGTGAATGCCTCGACGCGTTTTGCCGACGGCTTCGAATACGGCCTCGGCGCGGAAATCGGCATTTCCAACGACAAGCTGCATGCGCGCGGGCCGGTCGGACTGGAAGGACTGACCTCGCTGAAGTACGTGGTATTCGGACATGGGGAAGTTCGTGTATAAGTGCCATGTTTACGGAGTGTCGCCTTGTAAGGCGACACCGTTACGCAGGCACGGGGCGTGCCCCGTGAATTCCCTGCTTCACCATGGGGAAGTGCGTGTGTAAATGCCATGTTGACGGAGTGTCGCCTTGCAAGGCGACGCCGTTACGCAGCCACGGTGCATGCCCCGTGACACCCCTGCTTCATCATGGTGAAGTTCGAGTATAAGGAGTAAAAAGAGCATGCTTTGGGTTAAGTCGCTGCACATCGTCTTTGTCGCATCCTGGTTTGCCGGGCTGTTCTACCTGCCGCGCATTTTCGTCAACCTGGCGCAATCCGGCGACACTGCGGTGACTGAACGCCTGCTGCTGATGGCACGCCGGCTGTACCGTTTCATGACGATACTTGCAATTCCCGCGCTCGTTCTTGGCCTGTGGCTGTGGCTGGGCTACGGCATCGGCAAGGGGCCGGGCAATGGCTGGATGCATGCCAAGCTGGCCGTGGTCGTGCTGCTGGTCGGCTATCACCATGCCTGCGGCGCGTTGCTGAAGAAGTTCGAGCGCGGCGTCAACACCCGCAGTCACAAATGGTACCGCTGGTTCAATGAAGTGCCGGTGCTGGGCCTGCTGGCGGCGGTCGTACTGGTGGTAGTCAAGCCATTCTGATCCATGAAAAATCATTCCTATTTTTGCCCTTGCCCGCGCGGCATGGAAGGCCCGCTGGCCGAAGAGCTGAATGAAATTGCGCAGCAACCCGGCGCCACGCTCAAGGTGCATAACCAGGTGCCGGGCGGCGTGCATTGCTCCGGCAGGCTGGCCGATGCCTGGCGCATCAACCTGCATTCGCGCATTGCTTCGCGCGTGCTGCTGCGCATCGCGCATGCCGGCTACCAGAACGAAAACGATATCTACGATCTCGCGCTGGCGCAGCCATGGGAAGACTGGTTCGACGTCGACCACACCATCCGCGTCGACCTAACCGCCATCAAGTCGCCCCTGAAAAGCCTGGAATTCACCACGCTGAAGATCAAGGATGGCGTGTGCGACCGTTTCCGCGACCAGTTCGGCAAGCGCCCTTCCGTCAACACGCGCACGCCGGACATGCGCATCGCCGGCTTTCTCGACCAGCGCACCTTCACGCTGTACCTCGACACTTCCGGCGAAGCGCTGTTCAAGCGCGGCTGGCGCGAGGATACCGGCGACGCCCCCCTGCGCGAAAACCTGGCGGCCGGCCTGCTGCGCGTGGCCGGCTGGAAGCCGGGCATGGTGCTGTTCGACCCGATGTGCGGCTCGGGCACCATCCTCGCCGAAGCCGCGCAAATGCTGGCCGGCATACCGCCGGGCGCGCGGCGCCGCTTCGCCTTCGAGAAATTCCATGAATTCGACGGCGAAGCCTGGCTGGCGATGAAGGGTGGTTTCAAGCCCAATCCATTACCGACCGCGCCGACGATTTTCGGCAGCGATATTTCCGGCGACATGCTCGTCATGGCGCGGCACAACCTGCAGCGCGCCGGCATCCAGTTCGAGGTGCCGCTCAAGCAGATCGAAGCGCAGGAAGTCAGGCCGCCGAGCGACACGCCCGGCATCCTGCTGACCAACCCGCCCTATGGCGAACGCATCGGCGTGCGCGGCGACAGCACCATTGCCACCGATGAAATGGCGCAATCCTTTTTCAGCGCCTTCGGTTCCACACTAAAGCAGCGCTTTGCCGGCTGGTCCGTGTTCCTGTTTACTGCCGACCTCGGCGTGCCGAAATTGCTGCGCCTGAAAGAAGCGCGCAAGACGCCGTTCTACAACGGCGCGCTGGAATGCCGCCTGTTCCGCTTCGACATGGTGGCGGGTTTCAATCGCCGCGAAGGCGCCTTGCCGAAAGACGCAGCGCCCCCCGCCTGACCGCCGCAGGGGCTACAGACGAAAAAAAGGGAGCAATGCTCCCTTTTTTCATGTGCAAGCAGCGGGCGGCATCTTGCCGCGCACTGCTGCATGACCACGCGATTACTGGCGCTTGGCCTTCAGCGGGCCGCTATAGCCGCTGGCGTTCCAGGTGCCGACCAGTTCATTGTCACCCTTCAGGCTCAGCTTGATGTTGTTGCTGGACTTGGTCTCGAGCAGGGTGCCGTCCTTCACTGCGGCGCCATTCAGCGCGCCCTTGGTGTCGCCAGCGGCGGTGCCGTACCAGTTCGCGCTGCCGATGACTTCGGTGCCCTTGACCTCGGTGACGATCAGTTCAAACTTGCCGCCGCCGAAACCGGGCAACTCCCAGGAACCGGTCCAGTTGCCTTTCAGCTTGGCAGCAACAGCGGCATCGCTTGCAGCGGTTGCGGCAGGAGCAGCGGCTCCCTGGGCTGCCGGCTTGGCAGCGTCTTGCGTAGCGCAACCAGCCATGAACAGGGCTGCAGTCAAACCGGCAATAGTCAGCGTGGAACGAATCATATTTGTCGCCTCAAAGTTTATGAAAGGAAGCCCAGTATAAACAATTTGCACAAAATCAACAATTATCTGAATGGAGAGGATCGCTGGCCAGTGCAATGCATCAGAAACGGTACGCTGCGCTGAGGCCGGCGCTCCAGTTGCGCCCCGGCGCAGGCTCGAAATAGCGCTGGTTGCCTTCGTTGATGATGGCCGAACCGGCATACTGGCGGTCGAACAGGTTGTCAAGGCGGACAAAGGCATCGACAGTCCAGCGATCGCGCTGCAGGCGATAACCGGCGTGGGCCGCAGTGACAAAATAGGCGGGCGCGGCGTCGGCATTGGCATCGTTGACGTACATCCTGCCCAGATAGCGAGCTTCGACGCCGGCGCGCCAGCCCTGCGGCGGTGCCCAGTCCAGTGCGGCGAAGATCGCCTGGCGCGCAATGCCGGGAATGCGGTTGCCGGCCGGGACGGCGGCAAAGCTGTCTCGGTAGGTGGCATCCAGCCACGTCCATGCTGCCTGCGCGCGCCAGTTCTGCGCCCATTCTCCATTCCATGCCAGTTCCAGGCCATTGCGGCGGGTACGCCCGGCGTTACGGAAAATGGCGCGTCCGTTGACGCTGCCGGCGCTGACGATTTCATCCTCGGTGCGCGTCTGGAACAATGCCGCCGTCAGCATGCCGGCGCCGGTACGCGCCTTGGCGCCGATCTCGGCGCTGGCATTCACCGAAGGCTGCAGGCCGAAGTTCAGGCCGGGCGAGCCGTCGCTGCGATAGGACAGCTCGTTGAAGGTCGGCGTCTCGAACCCGCGCCCCGCAGTGGCATACAGGTTCAGGCCGGGCGTGGCCTGGAAGCGCAGCGCCGCCACCGGCAGCGTCTTGCGGTAGCGCACCGCGCCGCTATCATCGCCATTGATGCCGGCGATGTAATGATCCTCCGAAGAAAAGCGCACCGCGCTGCGGCGCACGCCGGCATCCAGCGTCCAGCGCGCGGCGAATTGCCAGGACGCCTGCAGGTAGGGATCGACATTCCATACTTCGTTGCTTTCGTCGCGACGCAGCGCCCCCTGCACGCCGAGCTGCTGCGTGGCGCCAGCGCCGATGAAGTTTTCATAGCCCTGGCGCTGTTCATCCAGCGTATCCCAGGCAATGCCGCCAATGAGCGTCAGCGGACGCCCCGCCAGTTGCAGGCGCGAGGTCCAGCGGGCATCGACGCCGCCATAGTCGCGCGCCAGCGCAATCACCCCGCCTGCATGGCGCGGGTTGGCTTGCGGGCCGGGTGGAATCGACTGGAACTGCACCGTCTCGCGCTGGCCGTAATAGGCCATCAGGCGCAGCTCGTTGCCGGCGTCGATGCGCCGGTCATACACCAGCCCGCCCTGGGTCTGCTGCACAGTCTTGCGGGTATTGAATTGCTCCGCACCTGCAGCGACGCTGCGCGGATTATTGCGAAACTGTTCCCACTCGAGTCCGAGCGGATCCTGCGCGCGCAAGTGCACGCTGTTGGCGACCAGCGTCAGCTTGCTGTCGTCGTCGAGCCGCAAGCCCAGCCTGGCATTGCCCAGGTTCCTGGCGGCGGCGCTGTGGTCGCGCCAGCCATCGGTGGTGAAACGGCTGGCGCTCACCACGTAATCGATAGCGCCAGCGCCACTGCCGGCAGAGCCGCCGGCCTTGAGTCCGTAACGGCGCAAGCCGTCGCTGCCGAAAGCAAAGCCGGGCGTCACTGTCGGCGTCCCGCTGCCCTCTTCCGTGAATACCTGGATCACGCCGCCCGAGGAATTGCCGTACAAGGCGGAGAACGGCCCGCGCAGGATTTCCACGCGCTCAATCGAGGCGATGTCGATGTTGGAGCTCTGCCCCTGCCCGTCCGGCATCGTTGCCGGGATGCCATCGACATACAGGCGCACGCCGCGAATGCCAAAGGTGGAACGCGCGCCGAAGCCGCGCACGGCAATTTGCAAGTCCTGGGCGTAATTCTGGCGGTTCTGAATCAGCACGCCAGGCACCCCGCCCAGGCTTTCCGACAGGTTGATTTGCGGACGGTGATGGCGCATCGCCTCGCCTTCGACCAGGTCGACGGAAGCCGGCATGTCGAACGGCGGCGCAGCCAGACGGGTGCTGGTGACGACCAGCGGCTTCAGCCTGACCGGTTCTTCGGCGGCGCGCGCCGGCATCGCCGGATTTGCCAGCACCGGCAGGATCGCCAGCCAAACCAGGAGATATCGATATTCGCAACGCCCTGCTTCACGGAGTAATATATGATTGGCGACAAGAGGCATTCCCAAATTTTATTTCAGCAATTCCTGGCCGGTTTTGACAAAAGTTGCCTGATCGCCAAATTTATTTGCTCTTTTCCGCAATGCCCAATCGACGGAGTCGACAATGACACTGGCAGCCGCCCTTTCGCCGACGTATTATCAGGACTTGTTCACCAGCATGTCCGAAGCGCTGATATTCGCCGATGCTGCCGGCATCATCTGCAGCTGGAACAGCGCCGCGGAAGCGCTCTTCGGCTTTACTGCGGCCGAAGCGATCGGGCAGAGCCTGGACCTCATCATTCCCGAGCCCCTGCGCAAGGCACACTGGGTCGGATATCACGCCGCAGTCGAACGCGGCATGACCCGACATGCCGGTTCGCGCGTTACCAAATCGCTCTGCAAAAGCGGCAACCCGCTCTATGTGGACATGAGCTTTGCAATCGTGAAAAACCAGGCCGGTGAAGTCACCGGTTCAATGGCAATCGCACGGGACTTCACCGCCCGTCACCTGGAAAAGAAACAGCTGCAACAGCAACTGGCTGCAGCCATGGAAAAACCGTCGGCTTAATACCGCTTATCTTATTTCATGACCACGATTTTTCCGTTGCGTAGTTCCAGCCTCGCGCGTCCCATGTCGTCCGACGGCTGCCACACCTGCTGCGAGATACGGACTTCAACGCCGTAGCAAATCTGCTCGCCCGCTTCAACCGTTGCCTGCTCGGTCAGTTCCAGTTGTGATTGCAATACCTTGATCTCGGCCATCAGGGTATCGATCATTGCCTTCAGTTGCCCATGCGTTGCGATGGCCCTGGCCGCGACGCCGCCCTCGCCCTTGGCCGGATTCTGCCTGAAATACGCCAGCAGCTTGGAGATATTCTCCAGTTCACCGCAGGTACGGCTGAACTCGGCATCGGCTTCGGCAATCTGTTTTTCCAGATAAGGATTGCAACCGACCTGCACCTGCGTCTTGATGCCGGTAGGCGCGCCCAGGGCGCCGGCCGCGACCCGCATCATCGCTTGCGCGCGGCCGCCGATGATCTGCCCTGTTTTACCTTTTCCGACGATGATTTCATCGCGCGCGATCAGTTCGCACTGGCGCGCAGCGCGTCCGATCAGGATCGTCTGACCGGATTCGATGTGGGCATTTTCCATGAACAGCGCCTGCACCGATCCGTCGCAGATAATACGCGCCGTCGTTTCCGGCAGCGTATGCGCCCCAGGCCGGAAATCGGGGTGACCGACAATACCGCCCCTGACAGCAACGTTGCCGCCAGCAATGACTTCAGCCGCTTCCATGGTGCCCTCGACGATCACATCACCGGATACCTTGACCCGCATGCCCGCCTTGATATCGCCTCTGACATGGAGCGTGCCTTCGAATTCGATGCTGCCGGTTGCAAGATCCACATCAGGCACTGCAATCGCCGGATTGACGTTGACCCCATCCTCCATGACGGTCGGCTGCCCGCCCGATACCGCGACCAGCAGGTCGGGATCGTTCCTGTCCGGCTCTGCGCCGTTCAGGCCGGCGCCAAAGGGCACATCGGGCACCGGCTCCGAAAAAACAGCCTGCCCCATAATGTCCGTGCCGTTCTTGCCGGGAATCGGCGGGATGCGTCGCATCAGCGGATCGCCCGGCTTGATCAGCAGAAGATGGCATAGATCCGCATAACGGATGCGGTCATTTTCATTTATCTTCGTCGCTTCATTTGCCTGTTCATACAACGGCTGGAATCGCGTCGGCGTTCCCTGCCGGGGAGGATCGCCGCATGCAATAACCGTTCGCTCGCAAAAACCGGCTGCCATAGCATCGGCCATCTGTCGCCGCTGTAACCCGAAGACGATGCCTTGCCTGCGCAATTCGGCGTCGATTTCCTCAGCCCTCACCGCCTTGCCGCCTTGCGGCGGCACCAGCGTCAACCATGCGGTCATCAGATCATTGTCCGTCACGATCGAAAACTCGCCGTCGTACCGTTTTCCGATGACCTGGTCCAGCATGTGGTCCGCGTCGCGACAGCCGGCCGTAAAGTCATGAATGGCCTTGTCGTCGATACGGAGCGCCCCCCAGCCACCTTCCTGCACAGTCTGCCTGATATGCATGGCGTTTACTGCCAGCGCATCCGCTCCTGGTTCCCATCGGACATGCAATTCGTCGCCTGCTTCATAAAGAGAAAAGGATTGCGTAGACTGCAGGCCCGCGTTCAGTTCGTCCATACAGATGCCCTCTCGATCTGTTCATGACAATACAGACAGACACTCTCGCTTACGGCCATCGGGAATGAAAGTGGAATGGAAGTTACATGATAGTAACTAACCAGGCGCTTGACAAATGCCGTGTTTCTGAAAAAGATGATAAAAAACCATCTTGGCGTGGAATCGTGCCAGACGACGGGCCAACACCGATCGATGGACCAATAGCGATCTCGCAGGTGCTTCCATCGTATAATTCTGCCTGCCGCGGGTGTAGCTCAATGGTAGAGCAGAAGCTTCCCAAGCTTACGACGAGGGTTCGATTCCCTTCACCCGCTCCAGATTTTGCAGGCACCGCAAGCCGGTGCCTTTTTGTTGGCAAGACGCACCATTAATTTCGACTACAGCATGTCCGACTTTCCAGAAAACGCCGCCGGCAAACCGATGCTCTACGACCCGACCGATCGCCGCATCCGCAGCTTCGTCACCCGCGCCGGTCGCCTGTCCACCGGGCAGGCGCGCGCTCTGGAAGAACTGGGGCCGGAATTCTGCCTGCCCTACCAAAAGTCCCTGCTCGACCTCGACGCCGCCTTCGGTCGCAATGCGCCGACCATCCTCGAAATCGGTTTCGGCATGGGTGACACTACCGCAGCCATTGCCGCCGGCATGCCGGAAAAGAATTTCCTTGGGGTGGAAGTGCATACGCCGGGCGTCGGCAGCCTGCTCAAGCTGATCGGCGAACAGGGCTTGAAAAACCTGCGTCTTCTCCAGCACGACGCGGTGGAAGTCGTCACCAACATGATCGCGCCGGACTCGCTGGCCGGGGTGCATGTCTTCTTCCCCGACCCCTGGCACAAGGCGCGCCACAACAAGCGCCGCCTGATCCAGCCGCCCTTCGTCAGCCTGCTGGCGTCGCGCATCGCGCCCGGCGGCTACCTGCACTGCGCCACCGACTGGCAGGAATATGCGGAACAGATGCTGGAAGTGCTGTCGGCCGAGCCGGCCTTGCAAAATACCGCCGAAAATTACGCCGAACGCCCCGCCTACCGGCCCAACACCAAGTTCGAGAAGCGCGGCATCAAGCTCGGCCATGGCGTCTGGGACCTGGTGTTCACCAAATGAGATAAGCATGCCTTCATCGCGTTCTTCATGAACAAGGCACCTGATAAAAATGCAATCGAACGGCAACTGAACCGGCCGTTATCGCTAATCCCGCCAGACTTGCGGAATGCATTTCATGCCTATCAACTGCAACACTACAAGCGTTTTTTGCTCGTAGTGAATCTGCTGGGGCAGATTGCCTATTTTTCATACGGCATTGCCGACGCGATTGCCGTGCCAGACGTTGCTGCGGCATCGTTCAGGAGCCGCCTTCTTTTCCTCGCAATGACCTTGCCCGTAGCGTTGGGCTTGTTTCGATGGTTAAAAAAAGCGCATTTACTCGACCTCGTATTGCCCACCCTGATTTTGGTAGCGACGATCACCTGGTTCCAGCTGCTCTCGCTCAGCATATCACCCGCTGTCGCCACCTATCAATACGCGTCCGTAATTTTCATAGTGCTGGCCAATCTTGCTATCCAGGTGCGATTTTTACCGGCATTGGCCATTTCCTTCTTGATTGCCCTGGCCACACTGCACGGCGTCTATCGCCTGAGCCATGGCGATACGCAATCCATGGTGGTTTTCTCACTGGTGTACCTGCCGGTGGTGTGCTTCAGCCTGTTCATCAGCTGGAGCGCCACGCTTGACCGGCGCCGCACGTTCTTGCGTTCCGTACTGGACGACAAAACGCGGCAAGCTTTATATGATGCCAATGCCAAGCTGCAGGAACTGGCCCATTACGATCCTCTCACCGGCGTCAGCAACCGCCGCCATTTCGAGCAGCAGGGATTGCTTGAGGTCGCGCGCGCCAGGCGGCACGACGCCCCTCTCTGCCTGCTCATGATGGATATCGACCATTTCAAGCGCATCAACGATACGCACGGCCACGCAGTGGGCGACCAGGTGTTGCAGGTATTGGCAGAAAGCGTACAAGCCGAATTGCGGGAAAATGATTTGCTGGCGCGGCTCGGAGGCGAGGAATTTGCAGTTTTGCTACCCAATACAACAATGATCGATGCCCGTGCCGTGGCAGACCGCGTCCGGGTCGTTCTGGCGAATGCCAAAGTAACAGCAGAATCCGGCGCAGTGATCACCTTCACGGCATCCATGGGCCTGGCAAAATTGGATGAAGCATCCGGCGATCTCAAAAGCCTGCTTGAAGTTGCTGACAAGTGCCTTTATCGTGCCAAGGAAAATGGCCGCAATCGGGTTTGGGAGCTGGCCAGCGCTTAAGACGGGCGCCCCATGCCGAATTTAGGCTTTTTCGGTTTTTTGGGCTTTTTCAGCACCTGCCCGCGCCCGTCTGTCATGGGCACCCGATGGTCCGGCTCGAACTCCGGCACATCGATGCGCGGCAGGGTCTGGCGGATCAGGGTTTCGATCGCCGACAATAACTGCACTTCATCGGCGCAGACCAGCGAAACCGCTTCGCCGGTGGCGCCGGCGCGGCCGGTGCGGCCGATACGATGCACGTAATCCTCGGCGACGATAGGCAGATCGAAATTGACCACCTGCGGCAAGTCGTCAATATCCAGCCCGCGCGCGGCGACATCGGTCGCTACCAGCACCTGCACCTCTGATGCCTTGAAGCGTTCCAGGGCGCGCAAGCGCGCCGGCTGCGGCTTGTCGCCATGGATCGAATCGGCGTTCACGCCTTTCGACGCCAGCGTCTCGACCAGTTGATCGACGCCCTTGCGGGTCTTGACGAAGACCAGCACCTGGCCCCAGCGTTTTTTCTTCAACAGATGCAGAAACAGCTCCGGCTTGCGCTTCTTGTCCACCGGGACCATCCATTGCCTGACGGTTTTAGCTGCCGTGTTGCGCGGGCTGACTTCGACGCTTGCCGGGTCCACCAGCAGCGTCGCCGCCATGGTGCGAATAGCATCCGAAAAGGTCGCCGAAAACAGCAGGGTCTGCCGGCGCTTCGGCAAGGCCTCGAACACGGCATTGAGCTCGCGCGAAAAACCCAGGTCGAGCATGCGGTCGGCCTCGTCGAGCACCAGCGTCTGCAGCTGCGTGAACTTGACGGCGTTCTGGCGATACAGGTCGAGCAGGCGCCCCGGCGTGGCCACCAGCACGTCAAGCCCTTTGCGCAGCTTCATCATCTGCGGATTGATGCTCACCCCGCCATAGGCCACCGACATGCGCAAGGGCACCTGCGCGCCGTATTCGCAAAAACTCCGGTAGACCTGCTCGGCCAGTTCGCGCGTGGGCACCAGCACCAGCACGCGCACGCAATTGCTGGCCACTTGCGGGCCTTCCATGGTCAGCCGTTGCAGCAGCGGCAAGGCAAAGCCGGCGGTCTTGCCGGTGCCGGTCTGCGCTGCCGCCATCAGGTCGCGCCCGGCCAGAATGACGGGAATGGCTTGCGCCTGCACCGGTGTCGGGGTTTTGTAGCCTAGCGTATCGACCGCGCCCAGTAGCGCGTCGATCAGCCCAAAGGAAGCGAAGGTTGCAGGCATGCTCAATCAGTCAAAAGAGAAAAATTACGTTGCATGAATCTGGATGGCCCGGGTATTCGCAGCGATTGCCCTGGCGCGCAACTGGCCGCAACCGCCATCGACCTCCTGCGCCGCCGAATCGCGCAGCTTGGTCAGCACGCCGCGCTGATGCAGCAGGCTGGCGATGGCGCGTGCGCGCTCCCACGCCGGGCGCCGGAATGGCAGGTCCGGGATGGTGTTGTAGGGGATCATGTTCAGCACCGCGTGCTTGCCCTTGAGCAGATCGACGATGCCATCGATTTCATCGTCGCCATCATTGATGTCTTCCAGCAGGGTCCACTGGTATTGCACCGGATAGGCGGTGGCGCGGGCATACGCTTCGGCCAGGTCCACCAGTTCTCGCGGCGTCAGCCTTGGCGCGCGCGGCAACAACTGCTCGCGCAAGGCTGGCTTGGTGGTGTGCAGCGACAAGGCCAGCGCCGGCTTGACCGCGCCTTGCGGCAGACGCTCGAATACGCGCGTATCGCCGACGGTGGAAAACACCAGGTTCTTGTGGCCGATATTGCCCTCGACGCCGAGCAGCTGGATGGCTTCCATCACATTGTCCAGGTTGTGGGCGGGCTCTCCCATGCCCATGAAAACGACTTTCTTGACCGCGCGCTGCTGGCGCGCCAGCACGACCTGCGCCAGGATTTCGCCGCTGGAGAGCTGGCGAATCAGCCCGCTGCGTCCGGTCATGCAGAACTGGCAGCCAACCGCGCAGCCCACCTGGCTGGAGACGCACAGCCCGTCACGCGGCAGCAGCACGCTTTCCACTGTCTGGCCATCCGCGAGGCCGACCAGCAGGCGCGCCGAGCCATCTTCGGTCGGATGGCTGGTCAGCAAGCGGACGATGCCTTGCAATTCGGCGTCCAGTTGCGGCAGCGCCTCGCGCAGCGTGGCCGGCAGGTAATCCTTGGGCCGGCGGCGCCCTTGGTCGTGCGGGCGCGCCTGCAACCAGTCGCGCAGCACGCGGCGCTCGTGTTCCGGCCGCGCACCGAGAGCGCGCAATCGTTGGCGGATGAAGGCGATATCCATGGGCAGGTTGCGGAGCTGCGCAGGACCAGGCCGGCTCAGGCCAGGTCCGCCATCAGCGAAATGATTTCCGCGCCATAGGTTTCCAGCTTCTTGCCGCCGACGCCGGACACCCCGCGCAGGTCGTCAAGCGATGCCGGGCGCGCGCGGGCGATTTCGCGCATGGTGGCATCGTGGAAAATCACATAGGCCGGCACATTGTGCTTGCGCGCAGTTTCCACCCGCCACCAGCGCAGCTTCTCGAACACGGCCTGCTGCTGCGGCGACAAGTCGCTTTCCACGTAGCCTTTCGGCTTGACGCCTTTCTTGCGCTGGCTCACCGGCTTCTGGTACTCGCGCAGCAGGATTTTCTGCTCGCCGCGCAAGACGGGCCGGGCGGCCTCGGTCAGTTTCAGCGCATTGTAGCCATCGTGGTCGACCGCCACCAGGCCGAGCGCAATGGCCTGGCGCAGAATTGCCCGCCATTCCGCCTCGCCGCGGTCGGCGCCGATGCCGAACACCGACAGCTTGTCATGGTCCCACTGGCGGATCTTGTCGGACTCGGCGCCGCGCAGCACATCCAGCACATGCAGCGCGCCGAAGCGCTGCTCGACGCGGTAGATCGTCGAGAGCAGCTTCTGCACCGGCACCGTGGCATCGAAGGAAACCGGCGGATTGAGGCAGGTATCGCAATTGCCGCAGGCCGTGGCAGGCTGGCCGAAATATTCCAACAGGCGCACGCGCCGGCAGCCAAGGGTTTCGCACAGGCCGAGCATGGCGTCCAGCTTGGCGCTCTGCACCCGCTTGAACGATTCATCGGCTTCGGACTCTTCGATCATGCGGCGCTGCTGCACCACGTCCTGCAAGCCATAGGCCATCCAGGCGTTGGCCGGGGCGCCGTCGCGGCCGGCGCGGCCGGTTTCCTGGTAATAGCCTTCGATGCTCTTGGGCAGATCGAGATGGCAGACGAAACGCACGTCCGGCTTGTCGATGCCCATGCCGAACGCGATCGTCGCCACCATGACGATGCCGTCCTCGCGCAGGAAGCGCGACTGGTTGGCGCTACGTTTCGCGGTTTCCATGCCAGCGTGGTAAGGCAGCGCGGCAACGCCGTGAGCATTCAGGAACTCTGCGGTTTCCTCCACCTTCTTGCGCGACAGGCAGTACACGATGCCCGCATCGCCGCCATGCTCGCCCTCGATAAAATCCAGCAGCTGCTTGCGGGCGTTGGCCTTCTCGACGATCTGGTAGCGGATATTGGGACGGTCGAAGGACGAAACGAATTGCGCCGCTTCCTGCAATTGCAGGCGCTCGATAATTTCTTCGCGGGTGAGCTGGTCGGCGGTGGCGGTGAGCGCAATGCGCGGCACCGCCGGGAAGCGCTCGTGCAGGATCGACAGCTTGATATATTCAGGGCGGAAGTCGTGCCCCCATTGCGAAACGCAATGCGCCTCGTCGATGGCGAACAGGGCGATCTTCGACGCTTCCAGCAATTCCAGGCAGCGCGGCGTCATCAGGCGCTCCGGCGCCACGTACACGAGGTCGAGCTCGCCGCGGCGCAGCTTGCGCTCGGTCTGCACCATCTCGTCGAAGCTTTGCGTGGAATTGAGGTAGGCCGCGCGCACGCCGAGCTCGGCCAGCGCATCCACCTGGTCCTGCATGAGCGCGATCAGCGGCGACACCACCACGCCGACGCCATCGCGCAGCAATGCCGGTATCTGGTAGCACAGCGATTTGCCGCCGCCGGTAGGCATCAGCACCAGGGCGTCGCCGCCGCCGGCAACCTGGGCGACGATGTCGGCTTGCTGACCGCGAAAGGCCGGATAGCCGAAAACGCTTTCGAGGATCTGCTGCGCGCGCGCGCCGAGGGCTGAAGCGTCCATCAATGCGACCAGTCGACCCAACCCATATGTGCCGTGAGGAGGATCACCAGCCCGAACACGATGCGATACCAGGCAAAGAACGTGAAATCATGCGTGCTGATGTAGCGCAGCAGCCAGCGCACGCACAAAAAGGCGGAAATCAGCGCGGCCACGCCGCCGATGCCGAACAATGGCAAGTCGGCCGCCGACAGCAGCGCGCGCTCTTTATACAGCGAATAGATGGTGGCGCCGAACAGCGTGGGCAGTGCGAGGAAGAAGGAAAATTCGGTGGCGGCCTTGCGCGACATGCCGAACAGCATGCCGCCGATGATGCTGGCGCCGGAACGGGAGGTGCCGGGAACCAGGGCGAAGGCCTGGGCGCACCCCACCTTGACCGCATCGACCAGCGTCATATCGTCAACGGATTCGATACGCACCACTGCCGGGTTGTTGCGGTTACGCTTTTCCACCCACAGGATGATGAAAGCGCCGACGATGAAGGCGATGGCCACCGGCACCGGTGAAAACAGCGCGGCAGTAATCGCTTTGTTGAACAGCAAACCAAGCAGGGCGGCAGGCAAAAAGGCGACCAGTACGTTGAGAGCAAATTTCTGCGCATTGGCATCAGAAAAGATGCCACCCAATACGGCGGCAATCCTCACGCGGTATTCCCAGACAACAGCCAGCATGGCGCCGGACTGAATGGCAATTTCAAACACCTTGAGCTTGTTGCTACCGATGTCGCTGCCGAAGTCGAGCAGGCTGCCTGCCAGGATCAGGTGGCCGGTGGAAGAAATCGGCAGAAACTCGGTCAATCCTTCGACGATGCCCATGATCAGGGCTTTGATAGCGATGGTTAAATCCATGCGAAAAAGAAAGAGTATTTAAAAAATCAATAAAAAGCCCGCAGCGCTGCGCGGGCTGAAAGATGCCGGAAGAAAACAGCGAAACCGCTATTTTACCGGTTCAAAGGTTACCACGAGCCCATTGCTGTGCGTATTGATTTTTGATGGCAAGAAAGACCATCCGCCATAGCGCAATTCTTCCGGGCGAAAAGTATATAAAACCATGCCCTCGAACACTTGCTCGACCATCAAGCCGCCGATTCTTTCGACATAGGCAGCAGTCTCGCTGTCCAGCCCGTTGAGGCGCAATGTTTCCACGCGCGCGTCGGTGAGCACCACCGCGTTACGTGACGGGTCTAGCGCCAGCCGTCCGGACAACAGGAGATTGCCGGACCATGCGCGCCGCGTCCACAGGGGCGCGATGGCTGCGTCGAATCCCGCGGCAACGCGGTTGTCGTCTGCCTGCATGCGCAGGCGCGGCGTGCCGAGGCGAACATCGAACAATTCAAGATAGCGGCTGTTGAAGGGAAATCGCTTCTCCATGGCGGCCTGGAGTGAAGAAAGCGGCACTTCCACAGTGCGCGGCCCGGACAGGCTTGCGCACGCGGCAAGCATTCCAAGCAAAACCACGGAAAAAACACCGCGCCATATCCGCTTCATGTTTTTGTCCTTCATCATCAGTTGCAAATCGCGGCGACGCCTGAATCAGGCAGCAGTCGCCGCTTCGAGGCGTGTCAGCCACTGCAGGGCATCCAGCCGTGTGACGCCGCACATTTCTGCGCTCGGCCGCAGGCTGCCGCACACTGCCGGCCGCTGTGGGCTGGAAAAAATCATGCAGCGGTTACGGGCGTCGAGCTGCACGCAGCGCACGCCGGCAGGTTTACCGTCCGGCATGCCCGGGATAGGCGATGAAATCGACGGCGCGATGCAGCAGGCGCCGCAGGCATCACGGCAGACCATGCAACTCGCCAGCCATCCCTGCCAGGCCGCCAGACTGGCAATACTGCGCGTACAATGCAGCGACAAAATAACTCATATTTAATGGGAAGAAGAAAAGCATGCGATGCCTGGCAAAATACATTGTAACCGCACTCGCGCTGCTGGCGGCCGGCAGCGCGACCGCAGCGCCGGAGTCAGGCGCGTGGCAAGCCAGCGAACAGATCTACGGCTTGCCCAACCTGCATGTCTATCTGCCGAAACAGGCGCAGACCGCCTTGGGCAAGCAGCGCGCGCTCATGGTGGTTTTACACGGTTGCAACCAAACGGCGCGTGGCGACATCACCGACGGGCGCTCCGGCTGGGAAGCTGTTGCGGAAAAATACGGCATGGTGATTGCCGCGCCGGACGCCCCTACAGGCAATGAAAGCGGCACGCGCCTGTTTGCCGGCTGCTGGGACTGGTTCGGCATCGCACACCAGCGCGGCGAACGCGACATCGGCGCGCTGGCCGCCATGATCAAGGGTCTGCAAGCCCGCGAGGACCTGCGCATCGATGCCAGGCAGGTGTATGTGGTGGGCATGTCTTCAGGCGCGGGCGTGGCACAAGTCCTCGCATGCGCGTATCCGGAACTGGTGGCTGGCGCCGGACTGCACTCTGCGCCTGCCATGGGCTCCTACGTGATGCACCTGACAACGCCGCCACAGATCGAGGCAGAAACCATTGTCGAAAATTGCCGCGGCTATGCCGGCGACCAGGCTGGCGCTTTTGCCACGCAAGTCACCAGCATCCTGCATGGCAGCGTCGACCGCCTGGCCCATGCCGCGCATGCGACGCGCAACCGCGAAGCGCTGCAGATCCTGTATGGTGCCGCGGAAACGGCCGGGGCCATTACCGAGGGCAAGCAGAGCAAGGGCATGCTCTACAAGGATGGGCAGGGGCACGTTCGGCTGGCGCAGATCGAAGTGGAAGGTCTCGGCCATACCTTCTCGGTGGGCGATGGCGGCCGCGGCGGCGGCACCTGGGGCATGCAATTCCACGATTACGCCCACATCAATTACCCCGCCTGGGTCACGCGCTTCTTTTTTGACAATAACTTGCGCGTCAAGCCATAAGCAGCCTTGACGTTGCCGGCATTGACGCCTTATATTACTGACTCATTGGTAAGTTATTGAATTTAAAATTATGCAATGCCCCCTGAAAGCGCTGAAAGGCAAGCGCTGGGAACGCCGCAAGGACGCCCGCCCGCAAGAATTGCTGGCAGCAGCACTTGAGCTGTTCGTCGAGCGCGGCTTTGCCGCCACGCGCCTGGACGATGTCGCTGCCAGTGCCGGCGTCTCCAAGGGCACGCTCTATTTATATTTTGCCAACAAAGAAGAGCTGTTCAAGGCCGTTGTACGCGAAAGCATGCTGCCCGCGCTGGGCGAGGCGGAAGTATTGATCGAACAGCACCAGGGTTCCGCGGCGGCGCTGTTCGAGGAAATCGCGCTGGGCTGGTGGGAGCGTGTCGGCAGCAGCAAGGTGGCAGGCATTACCAAGCTGATGATGGCAGAATCAGGGAATTTCCCTGAAGTTGCGCGCTTTTATTACGAAGAAGTAGTTTCCCGCGTCAACGCCATCGTGGCCCGCATGCTGGAGCATGGCATCGCGCGCGGCGAATTCCGCAAGCTCGATACGCCTGAAGCGCTGCACGTGGTGCTGGCGCCGATGGTCATGCTGATGCTGTGGAATCAGTCCTTCTCTGCCTGCCGCGCCGAGCAGCTTTCGCCGGAGGAGTATATCCGGACTTACATCGACATTTTCCTGCGCGGCTTGCTGAATGATCAGACTGCCTGTCCTTCACGGCAATAAATAGAATAGCGTTTGATAAAATAAGAGGTTTTTCGCAAGTCTCCCTTTCATTTTTTTGCAGTGAGTGTATGCCATGAATATCGAACAAGCCCGCTTCAACATGATTGAACAGCAAATCCGTCCCTGGGATGTGCTGGATTTGAGCGTTCTTGACTTGCTGAAGGTGGCGAAACGGGAAAATTTCGTGCCGACCAATTGCCAGGATCTGGCATTCATGGATACCGAAATCCCTCTTCCCTGCGGTCAGAACATGCTGGCGCCGAAACTTGAAGCGCGCATCCTGCAGGAAGTCGCTCCCCGCAAGCATGAAACCGTTCTCGAGATCGGCGCCGGTTCCGGCTATATGGCGGCACTGCTCGCCCTCAAGGCCCGTCACGTCACCACCGTGGAAATCGAACCGGAGCTGAAGGCACTGGCGGAAAAAAACCTGGCGGCCAATGGCATCGGCAATGTGCGCGTCGAACTGGGCGATGGCGCGCGCGGCTGGACCGGCTCCGGCGCGGATGCCGCCCCCTGGGACGTGATCGTCGTATCCGGCAGCATGCCGGTTTTGCCCGACGAATTTCTCCAGCTGATCAAGATCGGCGGCCGCATTCTTGCCATCGTCGGCGCCGCGCCGGTCATGTCCGCGCAACTGGTGACGCGGGTATCGGACAATGCCTACAACACCGTCAAGCTGTTCGAAACCATCGTCAAGCCGCTGAAAAATGCCGTGACGCCCAGCCATTTCCATTTCTAGGAGCACGCCGGCATGCAACAGTTCACCGCCGCGAACCTGGCAGCACGACTGGCCGATGCCACGCGCGCGCGGCCGCTGTTGCTGGATGTGCGCGAACCGCACGAATTCGCTTATTGCAGCATTGCCGGGGCGGTCAACATGCCCATGCAGAGCGTGCCGGCACGCATCGCCGAACTCGACCCGGAAGCGGAAGTGATTTGCATCTGCCACCATGGCATGCGCAGCATGCAGGTGGCGCGCTACCTCGAGCAGCAAGGCTTTGCCAGCGTCGCCAACCTGGCCGGCGGCGTCCACGCGTGGGCGCAGCAGGTCGATCCCGCCATGCCCACCTACTGACCTTCCTGGGAAGTCCGCCCGGAGACCTGAATGCGCCTTGCCCTGATCACCACGATTCTTGCCTGCGGTTCGCTGTCGTTGCAGGCGCATGCGCTCGACCTGGCGCAGGTTTACCAGGAAGCGCTCGCCAACGACCCGGTCTATGCCAGTGCGCGTGCCGCGCTGGCCGCCGGACAGGAAAAGACTGTGCAGGGCCGCGCCGGATTGCTGCCGACAATCGCCCTCTCCGGCGATCACAGCCGCAGCGAGGGGGAAAGGCCCGGTGTGCCGGGCAGCCGCAACGTGCGCAGCAATACCCACAGCATCTCGCTGTCGCAGCCGCTGTTTCGCTGGGCTAACTGGGAGCAGTACCAGCAGGGAAAATTATCTTCCGCTGCCAGCGAAGCACAGTTTGCGCAAGCCAGGCAAGATTTGATTATCCGTGTATCGCAAGCCTATTTCGACGTACTGGCCGCACAGGATACGCTGGCCTCGGTGCAGGCGCAGAAAACTGCGATTACCGAGCAGTTGGCTTCCGCCAAGCGCAATTTCGAGGTCGGCACAGCCACCATTACCGATACCCATGAAGCACAGGCGCGCTACGACTTGGCGGTCGCTCAGGAATACGCCGCGCAAAGCGATCTCGACATCAAGCGCAATGCGCTGCGCCAGATCATCGGCAAGCCGGCGGATGCGCTGGCCGGGCTGCGCCCGGGCACGCAACTCAATGCGCCCCAGCCGGCGCAGATCGATCCCTGGGTGGAAAGCGCCGAACGCAGCAACTATGGCGTGGTCGGCCAACAACTTGCCCTGGAAATCGCCCGCCGCGAAATCGGCCGCAACCGTGCCGGTCACATGCCGACGGTCGACCTGGTCGCATCCCGCAGCCATCAGCACGGCGCCACGCTGACCTCGGCGACGGCCGGCACCACCCGCAGCGACAGCATCGGCGTGCAATGGTCGATCCCTCTGTTTTCCGGCTTCGGCACCAGCAGCCGCGTGCGCGAAGCCATCGCCCTGGAAGACAAGGCCAGAAACGACCTCGAAAGCGTGCGCCGCAATGCCGCGCAAGGCGCGCGCCAGGCATTCCTCGGCGTCACCAGCGGGCTCGCCCAGGTCAGGGCGCTGGAAGCGGCGGAACGCTCCAGCCAGTCGGCGCTGGAAGCCAACGTTCTCGGCTACCAGGTCGGCGTACGCATCAATATCGACGTGCTCAACGCCCAGCAGCAGCTCTACACCACTCGCCAGAACCTGGCCAGGGCGCGCTATGACACCATCGTCAACGGCTTGCGTCTCAAGAATGCGGCCGGCGCGCTGCAGGAACAAGACGTGGTCGAAGTCAACCGCCTGCTGCAGTAGGCCGGGCTGCTAGCGCGCCGTGCCGAGCAGCTTCAGATCGGCGTCGCGCATCCCGGTCAGGATCATCTCGCCATCCGCTGCGACGCGGAACTCGCCATAGCGCGCCTGCTCGTAGGTCGCCGCCTGCCCTTCCTGGAAAAAGAATGCATTGGTCGCGAATTGCGGATTGCCGTGGCGCACGCGATAACGCAGGAGCGCTTCGCCGGGCGCCAGCGGCTCGCTGCCGGCGCGACGCAGAAATTTACCGACGCCCCTTGCATCTACTGCCACTACCAGGTGGCCGTCGCTGAATTGCTCACTATCGTCCTCCCGAACATCATTCCAGCCGAATGCCTGGTTGGCGATGGCAAAGTTGAGCGCCATGTAATCGCCCTGCATCAGCGAGCGCGGGTCCACCGGCGCCAGTTCCAGCAGCACGACCCGACCGTCACGCAGCAGCTGCTCGCGCTGGTAAATACTGAAATTAATCAGAACCAGCACGATGACGCCGGCAAGAATTGCGATCCACTTACGCATGATTGCCCTCCGTATCGATGACCGCAGGCGATGCGGCATCCGGCGCTGCCGAAGCCGCCTCCTGCTGCGGGATGAATCTGTGCATCGCCAGGCGCCCGCCCAGCAGCAGCAGGCCGCTTGCCGCCAGCAAGCCTGACTTGAACAGCAGCGTGGCATGCAGCGAATAGTAGAAATCGGACAGGAACGCCAGCAACGCCAGCGCGCCCACCCCTTGCAGGACGCGATTGCCGCAGCCGAAGCCGAGTAGCAGTATCAGCAGCGCGGTAGTTAGTCCCGGCGCCCACAGCGATGCCACTGCCACCAGCAGCGCTGCGCCGATTACCGCCAGACCGGCACGGCTGGCGAGCGCAATGTGCTGATCGCGCAGCAGACAGCTTACTGTCACCAGGAGCACGACCGCCATCAGCACCGTGTCGATCAGGTAGGCGTAGGCAAACCACCAATCAGGCATTGTCATGCCATTTCCATTGAACAGCCAGCGCGGAACCACGCGCTGCATGAGTTCGATCAGCAGCAGCGCCAGCACGCTGCCATAAGCCAGCGGCGCCCAGAATGTGGCGCGCGCAGCCCAGCGACGCCAGTTCAGGAAAACCACTGCCACCATTCCCGCCAGCACGACCGGCACCAGCGTGTCCATGGCCGCTCCCGAAACCGCATAAGCCAGCGCCACGCCGGCGGCGCTGCTGCTGATGACACGGTGCAGGAAGTTCGGCAACAGCAGGGCCAGCGCGAGTTCATAGGTGGCCGCGGCGAAGAAGACAGACGCCGCCCGTTCGGAATCGAACGCCTCAAACATGCCGATCAAAAACATGCCCTGGCCCGCCATCGACATCGCCAGCGCAAACTGCGTGACGAGGTCGTTATCGGGCGCAAAACGGAAAGCCACCCAGGCCGCGCCGCAACATAGCAGGCTGACCAGCACCGCTGCCGCGGCATTCTCCATCACGAAGACGAATCCGACGCCAACGAAAGCCAGCAAAAACAGCGCGCCGATCCAGCCGGCAAAGCCGAGCATGATCCGCACATACCAGGGCGAGCTGGTCCTTGGCGATGGCATGTCGCCGTCCACCACGGCCTGCTGGCGCAGGCGCTGCCAGAAAATTTCGGGAGTCATGGCATTCATGCGCGCACCTCGCTGGCAACGGATTTGAGCCAGAATCCGCCCGCGGCAGACATGGCAATGACGACCAGGCCGATCACCAGCAAGGCGCCAGCCTCGAAGTCGCCCAGCATATGTTTTCCAAGGAAGGCCGTAGCCACGACGATCAGACTGAGTACGCCGCCGGCCAGCATGAACAGGTCGCGCGTCACGCGCCGGTAGAAGAAAAATGCCGTGGCCGTCCAGGCTGTATAGGCAAGCACCCCTCCAGCCGACCTGACGTAGTAACTGGAACCGACAATCTGATCCAGCGCCAGCCAGGTGACTGCAAAGCCGGCGACAGTTGCCAGGATGCGCTGCGGCCAGCGCGCGCGCAGCCATTCGACGCCGATACGGGCGGCGCCTTCCCAGACCAGCAGCGCGCTTGCATTCAGGCAGAACACCATCCAGAAAGGCCAGTTGGTGCGCGAGAACAAGCGGAAGCTGCCGAAATGCAAATCCAGGTACAGCCAGCCCGCAAGATTCAGCAGGCCGATCCAGAGCAGCCACAAGACATTGAAGCGACCGACCAGCGCCCACGGCAGGATGGCCAGCGCCCAGGCGGCAAACAGTTGCCATGGGTCGGCGCCGGTCTGGTAAGTCTGCCCGACCAGCGCCAGCAGCGCGCCGGTCAGCAGGCTGGCCAGCAACAGCGCCGCCTTGCCGCCCGCCCGACTGACGCCCAGACGCCAGCAGAACGCCAGGCTGCCGACGAGCAGCAGCTGTACCAGACCGAACTTGGTGAGGCGACCCATTTCCTGCCAGTTGTAGGCGAAAAAGAAAATGACCGCAGCGCCGCAGGACACGGTGCCGAGCCAGAGCGTCAAATGGTCGAGAAAATTGCGCCAGTCGCCGGGTTCGGGCGTGACGCCGGCCTGGCGCAGCGCGCCCGGCACGTCCTGCGGCCGCAACCTGCCCTGTGCAATCCATTCGAGGATGGCCGTACGGGTCTCGCTCATGCATGCTCCTTGTGGGAAAAAGGTCGGCAAATAATAGCAAATCTGCATCACCCTTTTCGCACAACGGCGCATGGTATCGCCTCACGATACCGAAAGTACCGGCGGCAGTAGCGGTGCAGTGCCGCCTCCGGCCGGTCGGACTCTAGCCGCCGCGCAGGGAGGGCGCCTGCCGCAGGTTGTCGATGCAGGCGTCGACGAACTTTTCGGCGTCGTGCGCCAGATCAAAGCTGGCAGGCGACAGCAGCCAGTTATTGAGCAAGCCGCTCCAGCTGGCCTGGAACAAGGTCGCCGCCAGGCGCGCATCCAGGTCCGGCGGCAACTGGCCGCGGGCGATGGCATTCTTCAGGGTTTGCTCGATGTGGAGCGCGCCGGTATGCAGGCTTTCCTGCTGCAGCCTGACATAGCCGTCGGCGACGTCGAGATATTCGCAGCGGTGGAACAGGATGCCGAATACCAGGTGCGCATGGCGGTTGCGGACCGCTTCGCGCAGCACGAACAGGCAGGTCGCGCGCAACTGCCCGAGCGGATCGTCGGCGCGTTCGTCGGCGCTGGCCTGAACCATTGCCGCCATAGGCACGCGCACGCGCGCACACATAGCATCGAACAGGTCCACCTTGTTCCGGAAGTGCCAGTATATGGCGCCGCGCGTCACGCCTGCGGCCTGGGCAATTTCGTTCAGCGAAGTGCGCGCCACGCCCTGGGCATGAAACACTTCTTCGGCCGCATCGAGAATCCGCTGGCGCGTTTCTTCGGCTTCTATCTTGGTTGCTCTCGCCATTCCAGCAAAATATACATACAGGGTTGAATGTATATATATAATACTGTGCAAGTTAGCAATAGTTCAAATTTCACCCTACAACCTGCGCGTGAACTCCATGAATGTATCCGGCCAAATCCTTCGTTTGACCAGCGTGACCCTACTTGCGGCAACCCTGGCGGCATGCAGCGAATCCGGCGGCGCCGGCAAAGCGTCTGCCCCGCCGCCCGCGGAAGTGGCGGTTGTGACGGTTGCGCCGCAGCGCCTGGCGCTGGCCACGGAACTGCCGGGCCGCCTGGAAGCAGCGCGCATCGCCCAGGTGCGCGCACGCGTGCCAGGCATCGTACTGCAGCGCGTTTACCGCGAAGGCAGCGATATCAAGGCCGGCGAGGTGCTGTTTCGCATCGATGACGCTCCTTTTCGCGCCAGCCGCGAAAGCGCCGAAGCGACGCTGGCGCGGGCGGATGCCAACCTTACCCAGGTAAGCCTGAAGGCGCAGCGCTATGCCGCACTGGTGGGCACCGATGCCATCAGCAAGCAGGAATTCGACGACGTCACCGCGGCGCAGAAGCAGGCTGCCGCCGATGTCGCGGCCGCCAAAGGCGGCGCTGACGACTGCCCGCCTGAACCTCGGCTACGCCACCGTCACCGCGCCGATATCCGGACGCATTGGCCGTGCGCAAGTCACCGAAGGCGCCCTGGTCGGCCAGGGCGAGGCGACGCCGCTGGCGGTGATCCAGCAGCTCGACCCGATCCACGTCACCCTTACCCAGTCCAGCGCGGAAGTGCTGAAGCTGCGCGATGCGCTGGCAGCCGGCCAGCTGCAGGCGGTCGGCATTGACGAAGCAAAAGTCACGCTGCGGCTGGAAGACGGCCGCGTCTATCCGCATGCCGGCAAGCTGCTGTTTTCCGACCTGACCGTTGATGAAAGCACCGGCGCCGTAATCCTGCGCGCCTCTTTCCCCAACCCGGATCGCCTGCTGATGCCGGGGCTGTTCGTGCGCGCGCAACTGGAGCAGGCCGTCAGCGAAAATGCCATCACGGTGCCGCAGCAGGCCGTGGTGCGCAATGCCAGCGGCGCCAGCGTGCTGGTTGTGGATGCAGAAAACAAGGTGGCGGCGCGGCCGGTGCGCGCCGACCGCAGCATGGGTGAAAGCTGGGTGATCACTGCCGGCCTGCAGGCAGGCGAGCGCGTGATCGTCGAAGGCTTGCAAAAGGCCAGGCCGGGGGCGACGGTGAAGCCGGTGCCATGGCCGGCTGCTGCCGCCAAGCCGGCGCTGGCCCAGGCCAACGGCAAATAAGGATCCTGCCATGGCAAAATTCTTTATCGACCGCCCCGTATTCGCCTGGGTGATCGCGATCTTCATCATGCTGGCGGGGTTGCTGGCAATCCGCGCGCTGCCCGTGGCGCAGTATCCCACCATCGCGCCGCCTTCGGTGGTAATTACCGCCACCTATCCCGGCGCCACGGCGCGCATCCTCGATGAAAGCGTCACCAGCCTGATCGAGCAGGAAATGAACGGCGCCGAGGGCCTGCAATATATCGAGGCCGAGAGCCAGTCCAACGGCATGGCGCAGATCACGGTCACCTTTGTGCCCGGCACCAATCCGGACCTGGCGGCCGTCGATGTGCAAAACCGCATCAAGCGCATCGAACCGCGCCTGCCGCAAGCCGTGCTGCAGCAGGGCGTACAGGTCAACAAGGCGCGCAGCAACTTCCTGCTGTTTATCAGCCTGACCACGGAAGACGGCAGCCTCGATCCGGTCGCCCTGGGCGACTACCTGTCGCGCAACGTGCTCAATGAAATCAAGCGCGTGCCGGGCGTCGGTCAGGCGCAGCTCTTTGGCACCGAACGCGCCATGCGGATCTGGATCGATCCGGCCAGGCTGCAGGCGCTGAAGCTGACGCCGGCAGACGTCGCCGCCGCCATCCGCGCGCAGAACGCGCAGGTGTCCGGCGGCACCCTGGGCGACCTGCCCAGCCCGGAAAGCCAGACCATCTCCGCCAGCGTGATCGTCAGTGGCCAGCTGGCCACCGAGGAAGAATTCGGCAACATCTCGTTGCGCGCCAACCCCGACGGCTCGGTGGTGCGCCTTGCCGACGTCGCGAAGATCGAGATCGGCGGCCAGAACTACGCCACCTCGGCGCGCACCGACGGCAAGCCGAGCGCAGCCATCGGCGTGCAACTGTCTCCGACGGCAAACGCACTCGGCACCGCCACGGCAGTGCGCGCCAAGATGGAGGAACTGTCGCGTTACTTCCCGGCGGGCGTGCGCTATGAAATCCCCTACGACACCTCCCTGTTCGTCAAGATCTCCATCGAGGAAGTGGTCAAGACCCTGATCGAAGCGGTGATACTGGTGTTCCTGGTGATGTACCTGTTCCTGCAGAACATACGCTACACCCTGATTCCCACCATCGTCGTGCCGGTGGCCTTGCTGGGCACCCTTGCCACCATGCTCGCCTTCGGCTTTTCCATCAACGTGCTGACCATGTTCGGCATGGTGCTGGCCATCGGCATTCTGGTCGACGACGCCATCGTGGTGGTGGAAAACGTCGAGCGCATCATGAACGAGGAAGGGTTGTCGCCACGCGAAGCGACCCGCAAGGCGATGGGCCAGATCACCGGCGCCATCATCGGCATCACGCTGGTGCTGATTGCCGTGTTCATCCCGATGGCGTTCTTCGGCGGCGCGGTGGGCGCCATCTATCGCCAGTTCTCCCTGGCGATGGTGTCGTCGATGGTGTTTTCCGCGATCATGGCGCTGACACTGACCCCGGCCCTGTGCGCCACCATCCTCAAGCCTGTGGCAGCCGGCCACGCGCATGCGCAGACCGGCTTCTTCGGCTGGTTCAACCGCGTGTTCCATCGGACTTCGGTCGGTTACCGCGGCATGGTCGGCAAGATGCTCGGCAAGACCGCGCGCTACATGGTGATCTATGCCGCCATCATCGGTTGCGCCGGCCTGATGTACGCGCGCCTGCCCTCCTCTTTCCTGCCCAGCGAAGACCAGGGCTTCCTGGTCACCAATATCCAGTTGCCGCCGGGCGCATCGACCCATCGTACGCTGGAAGTGGTCAAGCAGGTGGAAGAGTACTATCTCAAACAGCCGGGCGTCGAACACGTCATTGCCGTGCTTGGCTTCAGCTTTTCCGGCCGCGGCCAGAATGCCGGCCTGGCTTTCGTGCCGCTGAAGGACTGGAAGGAGCGCGATGCCGACAACTCGGTCGGCGCCATCATCGACCGTGCCAAGGGAGAGCTGGGCGGCATCCGCGATGCCATCGCGTTCCCGGTCAACCCGCCGCCGATCCGCGAACTCGGCAATGCCACCGGCTTCACCTTCCGCCTGCAGGACCGCGCCGGCCATGGCCACGAAGCGCTGCTGGCGGCGCGCAACCAGCTGATCGAGCTGGCGTCGAAGAGCCCGCACATCCTGGCGGGCGTGCGTACCGAGGGCCTCGAAGACACGCCGCAACTCAAGCTGCATATCGACCGCGACAAGGCCAGCGCGCTCGGCCTGAGCTTTGCCGATATCAACGCCACCCTGTCGACTGCAATCGGCACCAGCTACGTCAACGATTTCCCCAACCAGGGGCGGCAGCAGCGCGTGGTCATCCAGGTGGATGCGCCGCAGCGCCTGCGTCCCGAAGACCTGCTGCAGCTGTACGTGCGCAACAACCGCGGCGCTATGGTGCCGTTCTCGTCCTTTGCCTCGATCGACTGGGTCACCGGACCGGTGCAAATGGTGCGCTTCAACGGCTATCCGGCCTTCCGCATCTCCGGCCAGGCCGTCGAAGGGCGCAGCACCGGCGAGGCCATGGCAGAAATGGAAAGGCTGGCGGCGCAACTGCCGCAGGGATTCGGCTATGAATGGACCGGCCAGTCCTACGAAGAAAAGATTTCAGGCTCACAGGCGCCAGTACTCTTCATGCTGTCGCTGCTGGCAGTATTCCTGGTGCTGGCAGCCCTGTATGAGAGCGCTTCGATCCCGTTCTCGGTGATGCTGGTGGTGCCCCTTGGCATCCTCGGTTCGCTCATGGGCGCCAGCCTGCGCGGCCTGCCCAACGACGTCTACTTCAAGGTCGGCCTGATCGCCATCATCGGCCTGTCGGCCAAGAACGCGATCCTGATCATCGAATTCGCCAAGGACCTGCATGCCCAGGGCAAGAGCCTGGTCGATGCCACCCTGGAAGCGGCGCAGCTGCGCTTCCGCCCGATCATCATGACCTCGCTGGCCTTCATCCTCGGCGTGCTGCCGCTGGTGCTGGCCAACGGCGCCGGCTCGGCCAGCCAGCGCGCCATCGGCACCGGCGTCATGGGCGGCATGATCACCGCCACCGTGCTGGCGGTATTCCTGGTGCCGGTGTTTTTCGTGGTCGTGCGCCGCATATTCAAGGGCAGCGAGCGCCAGCGCCGCATGTATGCAGCGCACTTGCAAGATGCCGAGCCAGAAGCCGGCCAACCAGAAGCCGAGGAAGAAAAAAAATATGCTTAAGCCTGCATTGACCCTGATTGCCGCCGGCGCGCTTGCAGCATGCTCGATGGCGCCGCAATACGTGCGCCCAGACGCCCCCGTTGCCGCGACCTATCCGGCAGATGCCTCGGGCGGCGCGCGCGCCGCCGACGCCATCGGCTGGCGCGAGTTCTTCACCGACCCGCGTCTGCAGGCGACCATTGCCGCCGCGCTCGAGAATAACCGCGACCTGCGCGTGGCGGCGCTGCGCATCGACGAGGCGCGCGCCCTGTACAACATCCAGTCCGCCGATTTGCTGCCGACCCTCAACGCCCAGGCCGGCGGTTCGCATGCGCGCGTGTCGGCCGCACTCTCGCCCACCGGCACCTCGGCAGTCACCCGCAGCTACCAGGTCGGTCTGAGCATGGCATCGTTCGAGCTGGATTTCTTCGGGCGCGTGCGCAGCCTGAATGACGCCGCGCTGGCGCAATTCCTCGCCACCGAAGAAGCGCGCCGCTCCGCGCATATCAGCCTGGTGGCGGAAGTCGCCAAGGCCTACCTGGCCGAGCGCGCCTTCGACGAGCAGTACGCGCTGGCGCAAAAAACGCTGGAAGGACGGGAAAAGGCCTACGGGTTGGCACGGCAGCGCTTCGAAGTCGGCGCCACCTCGGCGCTCGACCTGCGCCTCAACGAAACTTTGGTCGGCAGCGCGCGCGTCGCCCTGGCGACGCTGTCGCGCCAGCGCGCGCAGGCGTCGAATGCGCTCACGCTGCTGGTCGGCAAGGGCTTGGCCGACCTGCCCGCGCCGCAGCCTCTGGGCACGCAAAATATCGTGGCCGAGCTGCCGGCTGGCACGCCGTCAGATCTGCTGACGCAACGCCCCGACATCCGCAGCGCCGAGCAACGCCTGCTGGCATCGAATGCGAACATCGGCGCCGCGCGCGCCGCCTTCTTCCCGCGCATTTCCCTGACTGCCGGCGTCGGCACCGCCAGCAACACGCTCTCCGGCCTGTTCGACGCCGGCACGCGCACCTGGACGTTCATGCCGCAGCTGGTGCTGCCGATATTCGACAGTGGCCGCAACAGCAACAATCTCGATCTCGCCGTGGTCCGCAAGGATATCGCCATCGCCGACTATGAAAAGTCGATCCAGGCGGCATTCCGCGAGGTCGCCGATGCGCTGGCCGCGCGCGCCACATTCAACGAGCAGCTGGACGCGCAGCGTTCGGTCACGGAGGCGCAGGCCGAGCGGCTGCGCCTGGCGGAACTGCGTTTCGGTAGCGGCGTCGCCAGTTCGCTGGAAGTGCTCGACGCGCAACGCGAACTGTTCAATGCCGAACAGTCGCTGGTGCAGACGCGCCTGCTGCGCCTGACCAATGCGGTCGACCTGTACCGCGCGCTAGGTGGCGGCCTGACGGAAACGGCAACCGCTGCGGCGGCGCGCTAGGTTCAGACGGTTTCGATGCGGTTGCGGCCGTGTTTCTTGGCGCGATACAGCGCCTGGTCCGCGCGATGGAACAAGGCGCTTTCGGTTTCGTCAGGCAGATGAGTGGCAATGCCAACGCTGACGGTGACCGAAAGCGGGCCGGCAGCTGTCTGCACCGACATCTGCTCGATGGTCGCGCGCACCCGTTCGGCAAACAGTTCCGCGCCATCACGGCCGCATTGCGGCAGGATCACCACGAATTCTTCGCCGCCGTAGCGGCAGGCCAGGTCGTCATTGCGCACCAGTGCGGCAATGGCGCGCCCGGTCGCGGCCAGGACGTCGTTGCCGGCGCTGTGTCCATAGGTGTCGTTAAAGCGCTTGAAGTGATCGATATCGATGATAATGATCGACAGGCCGATGCGGTCCGCGTCGCGCCGCGCCTCGCCGACCCGCCGCGCCAGTTCCTGCTGGAATGCGCGAAAATTGTACAGCCCCGTCAGGCGATCGATCGACACCTGGTGCGACAGTTCGTCCACCCTGTCCTGCAGGATCAGGTTGAGGCGTTCGATCTCGCGATTCTGCGCCTGGCTCAGCTGGTAATGCTTGCTGTTGACGATCGCCGTGCCGAGAAACGATGCCAGGTAGCCCAGCAGGCTGATGTCGGACTCGCTTACTTCGATCTGCTCGGACAGCGTGCACAGGCTGAGCACGCCAACCGGCTTGCCGCGATGACGCATGGGCAGCATCAGCAAGGTGCGCATGCTGCGCATTACCGCCAGCAGACGCAGGTCTTTTTCCGACATCGGCAATGACAGGATCTGCTGCACGTCGCGAAACAGCAGGCTGGAGTCGGAACAGAACACGTGCGGCACGCCGCCATCCGCGGAATCGATGGCAAACGTCGTCGACTTGCAGAATGCATGCCACCCGGCGCAGATATCTTCGAACTCGGGCTTCGAAACGGCGATGTACTCACCCACCAGCGCATCGTCTTCGAGCATGAAGAACGACACCATTTCAAAGGAAAACTTGCGGAACAGTTCCGACCTGAACAGCTCGTAAATCATTTGCGGCGACGTCAGGTTGTTGATTTCGACAATGAATTGCAGGAACCGGTTATGTTCGGCAACTACCTCCTGGGCACGCCGGAATTCGGCTTTACAGAGCGCGTGCTCGTGCGCATTGGCGATCGAGCGGTAGAAGACCGCTGCCAGTTCTTCAACCCGGTCGAGTGCCTCTTGCGTGATGTCGCCGCTACAACTCAGCAACAGCACCGTTCCCAGCGGCGCTCCGTCCGGCGCGTCAGGATCGCGCAGGGGAATGGCCGCCATGTGCGTGAGCTTCCAGGTCGTCAGCAGCTGCCTTTCCTCGTCATCAGCGCTGTCCATCGACGTTGTCAGGCGCCGGCGCAGGCTGAACGCGCGCGCATTCAGCAAGGGCGAATCGAGGGGAATGCGATAGCCGATATAGGTTTCATTCAGAAACTGGAATTCCGGCGTAAACCGCACCTTGAGACTGACGAGGCTCGCATGCTTCACATCGTGCAGATTGATCACGAAGCCATCCGCCAGTCCGGCAGCTTCGATTTCCTGCTCCAGCAAATCCAGCACCATGGCGAGATCGCTGGCCTGGGTCAGGCGCCTGTAGATATTGTTTTTGCTCTGGTCGGCGAAAGAGGGCATGCTTGCATCCGGAAAAATGCGCAATTGCTCGGCAAGGCAAGCTTAACACCACACGCTTGCACATGGGAAAAATAGATCAAATGACAATATGATAACAACATTATTACCATTTTTATGCAAGCAAGGATCTGACGCGCAACTACCATCCCGGCTGTGCGCCGCAAGGTGTCTTGTGAGGGGATTTACAAGAGATCAGGAAGGTGTAACTGGCAGCAAGGTTCTGAGCAGCGCCATGGTGCGGGCTGTCGCGCCACGATGTTGTTCGGCAAACGCCTTGGCCTTGGCGCCCATGACGATGCGCTCGACATCCGCATGCAGCAGACGCTGTGCCTGTTGCAGCATGACGGATGCATCGGCCACGCGTATGGCGGCGCCCGCAGTCACCGCATCGGCGCTGATTGCCAGGAAATTATGCGTGTGCGGGCCGATCAGCACCGGTTTGCCGAGCGCGCAGGCTTCGATCAGGTTTTGCCCGCCCAGCGGCAAGAGGCTGCCGCCAATGAAGGCGACATCGCAGGCGGCATAATAGGCAAACATTTCCCCCATCGAATCGCCCAGCATGACCTGCACTTCCGGGCCGACCCACGCAGTGCCAAGTTCCGAGCGGCGGCACAACATGATGTTGCGCAGCGAGATCATGCGACCCACCTCGTCGAAACGCTGCGGATGACGCGGCACGATGATCACCAGCGCCTGCTGCAGGCCGGCATGCGCCAGTGCGTCCAGGATCAGTTCCTCTTCGCCATCGCGCGTGCTGGCGCAAAGCAGCACGGGGCGGCTGCCGATCTGCGCGCGCAGGGCGCCGCCACGAATCAGCATTTCCTGAGGGGGCGCGACATCGAATTTGATGTTGCCTGTAACTTGCACATTGGCCGCGCCCAGCTGACGCAGGCGCGCAGCGTCGGCCTCGGTTTGCGCGGCAACGCAGGCGAAACCGCGCGCGGCTTCGTGCATCAGGGCTGAGAGGCGCTGCGCCTTGGCCAGCGAGCGCGCCGAGAGGCGGGCATTGGCCAGCACCAGCGGCACCTTGCGGCGCACGCAACCGGCAACCAGGTTGGGCCACACTTCGGTTTCCATCAGCATGCCAAGCTGCGGCTGGAAACGCTTGAGGAAGCGCCCCACCATCCAGCCGGTGTCATACGGCAGCCAGACTTGCATGACGCGCGGCCCGTGCCGGGCGAACAATTCCCTGCCGGTGGCGCGGCCGGTGGGCGTCATGTGGGTCAGCAGCACGGTCGCCTGCGGATACGCGGCCAGGAGCCTGTCGATCAGCGGTTCGGCGGCGCGCGTCTCGCCCACGGACACTGCATGCACCCACAGCAAGGGACGCCCCTGTTCAGGCGTCGGGCCGCAATAGAAGCCGAGCCGCTCCGCCACGTGACGCCGATAGCCCGGCTCCCGGCGTCCGCGCCACCACAGCCGCGCCAATACCAGCGGCAACGCCAACCACCAGGCGAACGAATAAAGCAGGCGCATCAGACGAAATCACGGTAAACAGGCGGACCGGGAAGCCGAAACCAGAGCCTCATCAGAACGGCAAGGCAGCGTCAGGCTTGGCAGCCAGGATCACGCGCCGGAATTCTGCCTGGATGCGACGCAGCGCTTCCTGCGATTCGGCTTCGAAGCGCATGACGATCACCGGCGTGGTATTGGACGAACGCGCCAGGCCGAAACCGTCGGCATATTCGACGCGCAAACCGTCGATATCGATCACCTGGTCGGACCCGGGAAATTGCGCTTCGCCTCGCAGCTTGCCGATCAGGGCGAAATTTTCCCCTTCCTGCAGCTGCAGCTGCAGCTCCGGCGTGGAAGACGATTGCGGCAAAGCATTCAGGATAGCCGAGGCATCCTGCTGACGGCTCAGCAGTTCCAGCAGGCGCGCGCCGGCATACAGGCCGTCGTCGAAACCGTACCAGCGGTCCTTGAAAAAGATATGCCCGCTCATTTCGCCGCCCAATGGCGCACCGGTCTCGCGCATCTTGGCCTTGACCAGCGAATGGCCGGTCTTCCACATCAGCGGCTGGCCGCCACGCGCGGTGATCCAGGGTGCCAGGTGACGCGTGCATTTGACGTCATAGAGGATTTTCTGCCCCGGATTGCGCGACAGCACTTCCTCGGCAAACAGCATCAATTGCCGGTCCGGGTAAATGATCTGGCCATCCTTGGTAACCACGCCCAGACGGTCGCCATCGCCGTCGAACGCCAGGCCGATTTCCGCATCCCCCTGCTGCAGGCAGCGGATCAGATCCTGCAAGTTTTCAGGATGGGCCGGATCGGGGTGGTGGTTGGGGAAATTGCCATCGACTTCGCAAAACAGTTCGGTGACTTCGCAGCCCATGCCGCGATAGAGGTCGCCGGCGAAAGCGCCAGCCACGCCGTTGCCGCAATCGACGGCGATCTTCATTGGCCGTGCCAGCTTGACGTCATCGATGATGCGCTGCAGATAGGCTTGCCGGATGTCGTGCCGGCGACAGCCGCCGTCGCCTTCCGCAAATTCGCCCTGGACGATCGCCCGGTAAAGGTCCTGGATGGCGTCGCCATAAATTGCGTCCCCGGCCAGCACCATCTTGAAGCCGTTGTAATCGGGTGGATTGTGGCTGCCGGTCACCATAATGCCGGAACGGGCGTCCAGCACCTGGGTACCGAAATAGACCAGCGGCGTGGCCACCACGCCGAGGTCGATCACGTCGACGCCGGCAGCCTGGAGGCCCTCGGCAAGCGCACCCGCCAGTTCCGGCCCCGACAGGCGGCCGTCGCGCCCGATCACGACGCTGTGTTCGCCGCGGGCGCGCACGGCGCTGCCGAAGGCACGGCCGATCAGGCGGGCAATGCCTGCATCCAAGGTCTTGCCAACGATGCCACGTATGTCATACGCCTTGAAAATGCTCTGAGAAAGTTCCAGCATGTCGTGTACTCTTCCTTTCTAGTTCAGTTGCGCCTCACTTACTGGCGAATACCCGTTTTGCGCGCGCCAGACCAGGTCCTCGATGCCGCATTGCGGAACGTACCCGGGGACGATGTGCGCCAACAACGCGCGCACTTCTTCATGATTGCAGGCGACACATGCGGCTTCCAGCCGTTGCAGCAGATCCTGCAACAGGTTCCACGGAATTTCCGCTTCCTGGGCGCGCATGATGAGCGGGTGTTCGGTGCCCTCGACGTTAGCGCCGATCAGCAATTCCTCGTACAGCTTCTCGCCCGGACGCAAGCCGATCTGGCGGATTTCGATTGCCCCGTCCGGCGTGTCATCACTTCTGACTTCCAGCCCGCTGAGATGCACCATGCGCCTGGCCAGGTCCACGATTTTCACCGGCTCCCCCATGTCCAGCACGAACACGTCGCCGCCCTCGCCCATTGCCCCGGCCTGCAGCACCAATTGCGCCGCTTCCGGAATCGTCATGAAGTAGCGCGTGATTTCGGCATGGGTCAGGGTGATCGGCCCACCCGCCAGGATCTGTTTGCGGAACAGCGGCACCACTGATCCGGAAGAGCCCAGCACATTGCCGAAGCGCACCATGCAAAACCGCGTGCCTTTCTGCTGGCGCGCGAATGCCTGCATGATCAACTCCGCCAGGCGCTTGGTGGCGCCCATGACATTGGTCGGGCGCACTGCCTTGTCGGTGGAAATCAGCACGAAGCATTTCACGCCAGCGGCGCTGGCGGCGTTTGCCAGTCGCAACGTGCCCAGCGCATTGTTGCGAATGCCGTCGATGGGGTTGAATTCCACCAGCGGCACATGCTTGTAGGCGGCCGCATGGTAGATGGTTTCCACGGAATACGTGCGCATGGCGCGCTCGCATTTATCCTGGTCCAGCACCGAGCCCAGGAAGGGCAGAATTTCGACGCCATGCGGATGTGGCGCCTGCAAGGCCCGCAACTCCTGCTCGATCGAGTACAGGGCGTACTCCGACATTTCCAGCAGAATCAGGCGCGCCGGTTGCAAACGCAGTATCTGCCGGCACAGCTCGGAGCCGATAGAGCCGCCCGCGCCGGTCACCATGACCGATTTGCCGGTAATGCAGCGGGAGATCAGCTCGGGGTTCGGCGCCACAGGATCTCGTCCCAGCAGATCCTCGATCTCGATTTCGCGCACGTCCTCCGCACGCGAGGTGCCCGACATCAGCTTGTCCAGCGGCGGCATGACCCAGGTTTTCAGCTTCAGCGGTTCGAGGCGGTCGATGATGCGCCGCTGCTGTGCCTTGCCCTGGGCCGGCATGGCAAGCACCACGCCATCGATCCTCTTCCGGGCGACCATTGCTTCCAGGCCGTCGGGTGAAAACACCTTGATGCCGGCAATAGTCGTGCCCTGTAACTCCGGCTTGTCATCGATGAATGCCACCGGCCGGTAATCATGGCCGGCGCGCAACGCGCCTGCCAGCTGGCTGCCGGCACGACCGGCGCCGTAAATGGCGACTCTGGGCACCTTGCTGCCGATGGTGGTCGCATGGGAAAAATAACTGCGCGCAAAGAGCCGGCTGGCCGTCACATACAGGATCGCGCTGATCCAGTACATGACCAGCACGCCCCGTGAAAGCCCGACCTTGTGCGTCATGGTGGCAAGCGCTGCCATGATGAGCACAGACAGGGTTACGCCGGCAATGGCCGTATAGACGATCTTGTAATCGATGTAGCGCACCACCGCACGGTACAGGCCAAGACGGATGAAAATGGGAATCGCCGTTACGGGCGCGGCGACGATCAGCCAGAAGTAAAACTGGAAGAGTTCGATCGTCATGCCCTCATAGCGCATAACCACCGCGAAATAAAACGCCAGCGGCAGGCATATCAGGTCCAGGCCGACCGCAATCAATTTTTTGTAAACGCGGGGCAATTCCAAAAACGACTTCATAGGGCAACAGAAATTTTATTAATTGGACAACATGGCGCAAATCAAGGCAAAACTATACCACCAGCGCACCGCATATTTCTTTCGAAACAGGCCTTAATCGTGATCCGACGCAGGAAACCCGCGGCGATTACCCCGTCCCATGCAGCAGCAGTGGCGGGATAGCCTTGCCGTCGCGGTACAATTCCAGCTTTCGTCCGGTTTGTTTCGCGCTCGAGTATGTCCACCTATGCCATTGGCGACTTGCAAGGTTGCCACGCCAGCCTGACTTTACTGCTTGAAAAACTTGAGCAGACGGATGCCCAGGCGCGCCTGATATTCGTCGGCGACCTGGTCAACCGCGGCCCGCATTCGCTTGCCACGCTGCGCACCATCCGCGCCATGGGCGACAGGGCCGTTGCCTTGCTGGGCAATCACGACCTGCATCTGCTGGCGGTATCGCAGGGAATACGCAAGGCGCATGGCAGCGATACGCTGGAGGATATCCTGCACGCCCCCGACCGCGACGAACTGCTCGACTGGGTGCGGCAGCGCCCGCTGGCGCACTTCGAGGATGGCCACCTGATGGTGCACGCTGGCGTGCTGCCGCAATGGCCGGCAAGCCAGGTGCTGGCATTGGCGCAGGAAGTGGAAACCGTGCTGCGCGGCCTCGACTGGGCGAAATTTTTGCGTGAAATGTACGGCAACGAGCCGGCGCGATGGGATGATGCCCTTGCCGGGACGGATCGCCTGCGCTGCATCGTCAATGCGCTGACGCGGATACGCTATTGCACGCCCGACGGCGCCATGGAATTGAGCAACAAGCAAGCCTTCGGCCCGCAACTCAAGAATTTCCTGCCATGGTTCGACATGCCGCAACGGCGCACCGCCGGCACCCCCATCGTGTTCGGCCACTGGTCCACGCTCGGGCTGGTCTTGCGGCCGGACCTGATCGGCCTGGATACCGGCTGTGTCTGGGGTGGCAAGCTGACGGCGCTGCGCTTGTCCGACCGTGCGCTCGTGCAGGTAGACTGTCCGCAATACCAGCGCCCGGGCTGAGTGCCCGTCGCCTCAGGCAGCCTGCCGCGCCGGCTGCGCCCCCAGCTCCGAAGCGATAACGCGCCTGGCTTCCTGGGCAAGATCGCGGCGGTGGCAGCCCGCTGTCGCGATCAATGGCAGGCGCACCAACTCGGCGCGGATCGGCCCGCCCTTCAGAATGGTCACCATGCTGGCGACGAAACTCATGTCGCCGACAAAGGTGACAGCGGGATGGTAGCCATTATCCGCATGCAGGTAGCGCACGGCAAATGGCTGCACCGGCACGCGCGCTTCCACCGCCGCTTCGAACAGGTTGGCGTGGAAAGGCAATAGCGTGCCTTGCTCGCTGGTCGTGCCTTCCGGGAAAAATGCCACGGGCTCGCCGCACTCCAGGCGATGCACCAGGCGCTCGTAGATGCGTCGCACTGCGCGCAGGCTGCCCCGCTCGATGAATATCGTGCCGGAGCGCTCGCAGAGCCAGCCCAGCAATGGCCAGTCACGCACGTCGGCCTTGGCGACGAAACGGCAGGGCTGCCAGGTGTTGATGACGAAAATATCCAGCCAGGAAATATGATTGGCGACGACCAGCGCATGCGGCGGCGCCTCTGCGCCGCCGGCATCGGCAATATTGACCTGCACCCGGCACAGGCGCAAAAGCCGGGCCGACCATTTGCGCACATGACGCGCGCGGCCGGCATCGCCGGTGAACGGAAAGACCAGGGCGCAAGTCAGCAAGCCTGCCAGCAGATGCAGGCCAATCAACCCCAGGCGCAGCGCCAGCATGAGCTTGCCGCTGCGGGCGTTTGCCCCGCCAGCGTTGGTCAAGCCTGCCCCCGCTCGTAGGCGACATGGCCGGCGACGATCGTCGCATGCACCTGGCCTGCCAGTTCGTAACCCAGGAAAGGCGTATGCTTGCCCTGGCTGGCGAGCGCCGCCGGCGCCACCTTCCAGCGCTGCGCCGGATCGAACAGGCAAATGTCGGCCGCCCTGCCCACGCCGAGGGTGCCTGCAGCCAGGCCGGCGACGCGGGCAGCGTCGCAGGTGACGCGGGCGATTGCCTGTGACAGCGACTTGCCGTCGGCACCGGCGTTCTCGTTGGCCCACTTCAACGTCAGCGCCAGCAGCAGTTCGAGCCCGGTGGCGCCCGGCGAGGCTTCGCCGAAAGGCAGCAACTTTTCGTCATCATCGACCGGCGTGTGATCGGAACAAATGGCGTCGATGGTGCCATCGGCGAGCCCCCGGCGGATGGCGTCGCGGTCGCGCTGCGAACGCAGCGGCGGCACCAGGCGCGCATTGGCGTCGAAGAAGCCGATATCCATGTCGGTCAGGTGTACATGATGCACGCCGACGTCGCAACTGACCGCCAGGCCTTCCTTTTTTGCGGCGCGCACGAGCTCCAGGCCGGCCGCTGAAGACATGCGGCACAAGTGCACGCGCGCGCCGGTCGCGCGCATCAGTTCGAAGACCGTGTGCAAGGCCACCGTTTCGGCCATCACCGGCACGCCCGACAGCCCCAGGCGCGATGCCACGGCGCCGCTATGGGCGATGCCGCCGCGCCCCAGGTGGGGATCCTGCGGTCGCAGCCAGACGGTGTAAGCGAAGGTTTGCGCATACTGCATCGCGCGCATCAGCACGTTGGTGTCGAATATGGTCCGCTCCGCTTGCGAAAAACCGATGCAGCCGGCTTCGGTCAATTCCGCCATTTCCGTGAGCGCTTCGCCCTTCAGGCCGGCGGTAAGGGCGCCGAGCGGATAAACGTGCGCCTTGTTGAGCAAGCGCGCGCGATGCTTGAGCATTTCCACCAGCCCCGGCTCGTCCAGCACCGGGTCGGTATCCGGCGGACACACCAGACTGGTGACGCCGCCCTGCATGGCTGCCTGCATTTCGGATTCCAGCGTGGCCTTGTATTCGTAGCCCGGCTCGCGCAGGCGCACGCTCAAATCCACCAGGCCCGGCAGCACCAGCAATCCCTGCGCATCGATGGTGCGGTCGGCAACAAAACCGGCCGGGGCAGCGCCGATGCCCGCCACCTTGCCGCCGGCAACGAACAGGTCGTGTTGTGCATCAATACCGTTGGCCGGGTCGATCAGGCGGCCATTGCGAATATGTAAATTCATGACTTGTATAGTATTAAGTACAACGTGCAATGCGCTTCATCTTCAATAATGTTGGAGACAGAGTAATTCGCCGCACGGAGGCGGCTAATAAACTCTGTCCCGCAAATAATAAAATTCCGCAAGTAACAAGATTAGTTGTTACCCGCCAAAATGCTCATTACCGCCATGCGCACCGCAATGCCAAAGGTAACTTGCGGCAGGATCACGGCCTGTGCGCCATCGGCGACTGCCGATTCGATTTCAACGCCGCGGTTCATCGGCCCGGGGTGCATCACGATGGCATCCGGCTTCGCCAGCGCCAGGCGTTCGGTGGTCAGGCCATAACTCTTGAAGAATTCCTGCGCCGACGGCAGCAGCGCGCCGCTCATGCGCTCGTTCTGCAGGCGCAGCATGATGATCACATCGACGCCCCTGAGGCCTTCGTTGATATCTGTGAATACCCGCACGCCCATCTGCTCCAGCCCGCTCGGCAGCAGCGTGCGCGGACCGATCGCGCGAATTTCCGGCACGCCCAGCGTGGTCAGCGCGTGGATATCCGAACGCGCCACGCGGCTGTGCAGGATGTCACCGACGATTGCCACCGTCAGGTTGGAAAAATCCTTCTTGTAGTGCCGGATGGTGTACATGTCCAGCAAGCCCTGGGTGGGATGCGCATGGCGACCATCGCCGGCATTAACGACGTGCACGTGCGGCTGGCGCGTGTCGTTAAGGTGCTTGGCAATCAGATACGGCGCCCCGGATTGCGCATGGCGCACCACGAACATGTCCGCGTGCATGGCCGACAGGTTGTCGATCGTATCCAGCAGCGATTCCCCCTTGGAAGTGCTGGATGCAGCGATATTCAGATTGATGACATCCGCCGACAGGCGCTTGGAAGCAATTTCAAAAGTCGTGCGCGTGCGCGTCGAGTTCTCGAAAAACAGGTTGAATACGCTCTTGCCGCGCATGAGCGGCACTTTCTTGACTTCGCGATCACCGATGCTGACGAAGGACGAGGCGGTATCGAGAATATGCGTGACAACGGCGCGCGGCAGGCCCTCGATGGTCAGCAGGTGCTGCAGTTCGCCGTTGCTGTTCAGTTGCGGATTATGCATGTCGGATCGAAAAAGAAAGGCTGCCGTCATCGGCACGTTGCAGGAGCAGCGACTGGCCGTCCGGGAGCGTGACGGAAGTCGCGATGAAATCGGCGGCGACCGGCAACTCGCGCCCGCCGCGGTCGGCCAGCGCCGCCAGCAAGACTCGCGCCGGCCGGCCATAGTCGAAGAGTTCGTTGATCGCCGCGCGCGTGGTGCGGCCGGTGTAGAGTACGTCGTCGACCAGCAGGATCGTGGCGCCCTCCACTTCGAAGCCGATCTGGGTAGGCTTGACTGCCGCGGGCAAGCCTTTTTCCGCATAGTCGTCGCGGTAGAAAGACACATCGATGAAACCGAGCCGGTCTTCCAGCTGCAGTTCGGCGGCCAGACGCTCCGCCAGCCAGGCGCCGCCCGAGTATATTCCCACCAGCGCCAGCCGTTCAGCGCCGGCAAGCGCTGCCTTCACCTGATCCGCCAGCTTGCGGTACAGGGCCTCGGCATCCAGTTCAAGAGTCGACATATTGGTCAAAGTATTGTTGCAAAATGATTGCGGCAGACTGGTCATCGATGCGCTCGCCGTGCGCGCGCGCCAGCACTGCCGACGAGTAGCGTTCGTCCACCAGCACCGCCGGAATGGCGAAGCGCCCTTGCAGCTGGTTGGCGAAGCGCCGGCAGCGCAGCGTCATTTCATGCTCGGCGCCATCGGGATGCAGCGGCAGGCCAACGACGCAGCGCGCCGGGCGCCACTCCGCCAGCAAGCCTGCAATGGCGGCGAACTTGCCATCGTTGCCGGACTCGCTGATGATGGTCAGCGGCTGTGCGCGCCGTATCAGCGTATTGCCGACCGCGACGCCGATACGCTTCAGGCCAAAGTCGAATCCGAGGAGCGTTTCCACCGGCCGGATCCGTGCGTTTACGCGTGTCCCGCCACGCCTGCCAGCATGGCCGGGTCGATCCCCAGCAATTTCATCGCGGCGGTAAAGCGCTGCTCGAGGGGCACATCGAATACGATCTCGGGGGTAGCCGGCACAGTCAGCCAGCCGTTGCGGGCAATTTCCTCTTCCAGTTGCCCGGCACTCCAGCCGGAGCAGCCGAGCGATACCAGCATCTTGTCGGGTCCCGTGCCGGCGGCAGCGGCTTCCAGGATATCCTTCGAGGTCGTCAGGGCGAGCACATCGGAAACCGGCATGGTGGATGACCAGTCGCCCGGCGGACTGTGCACGACAAAGCCGCGTTCGACCTGGACCGGGCCGCCGAACATGACCGGCCTGGCGCCGCCTTCGGCCACGATATCGAGTTCGAGTTCTATTCTCTCGAACAGCATGCTCATATCCATGTCCGTCGATTTGTTGATGATGACGCCAAGCGCCCCCTGTGGCGTGTGTTCACACAGCAAAATCACCGTGCCGCCAAACACCGGATCGAGCATCGACGGCATGGCGATCAGAAAATGATTGGTCAGATCGAGAGCGGGCGTTCCGCTTGCGTCGGACATGTTCGGGGCATTCGGCATATCGTCGGAAATGCCGGTTCGTGAGACTGTTTTGCGGAGCTTGCCTGAATTTGCCATGCCGTGCATTCTACCAGTTTTACCTCTCTTTCATGAAAATCCCGCCCCCTCTGCAGCATGCTGCCAGGGGATGCATGTGTCCCTGATAGACTGTTGCCCGGAATTCGGCCCATCCTTTTGTTTTTCCATTCCTGACGATGAAACATTTCCGACGCTCACTCGTCTGGTTTCGCCGCGACTTGCGCGCCGACGACCATGCTGCGCTGCATGCAGCCCTTTGCCGCAGCGAGCAGGTATTTTGCGTGTTCATTTTCGACCGGGAAATCCTGGACAGCCTGCCTGCCCACGACCGCCGCCTTGCCTTCATCCACGCCAGCCTCACGGAACTGGCCGGGCGACTGCGCGCGCTGGGAGGCGGCCTGATCGTCAGGCACGACCATGCGCGCGATGCGGTGCCGGCCCTGGCCAGGCAGTTGCAGGCGCAGGCCGTCTTTGCCAATACCGACTATGAACCGCAGGCCCGCGCACGCGATGCCGCGGTAGCACAGGCACTGGCTGCCGAGGGCCGTGCCTTTTTCTGCAGCAAGGACCAGGTCATCCTTGAAAAGGATGAAGTGCTTACCCAGGCAGGCACCCCCTTCACCGTCTTCACCCCCTACAAGAAGGCCTGGTTGCGGCAGCTTGCCGCCGACCAGACCGGCGCCTTGCTGGCAGCCTTCCCGATTGAAGAGTACGCAAGCCGCCTGGCGCCCCTGACTGCGCTGCCGGACGCCGGCCTGCCGAGTTTGCGGGAACTCGGCTTCGACAGCACCATGGCAGATGCGGCAAGCTTCCGGCCTGGCACATCCGGCGGCCTGGCGCTTCTGGAAGAATTCCTGCCGCGCATGGGGCAATATCATTTGCGCCGCGATTATCCGGCAATAAAGGGGCCATCCTATCTGTCGGCACATCTGCGTTTCGGCACCTTGTCCATCCGTATGCTGGTGCGGGCCGCCTGGGATGCGCAACGCAGCGGCCAGGGCGCCACCGGCGCTGCCACCTGGCTGTCCGAACTGATCTGGCGCGAATTCTATTTCATGATCCTGCACCATTTTCCGCACGCCGCAGGGAGCGCGTTCAGGCCGGCATACGATGCCATCCCCTGGGAAACGGGCGCGGCCGCCGAGGAGCGTTTCCAAGCCTGGTGCCAGGGCCTTACCGGATATCCTCTGGTCGACGCCGCCATGCAGCAGCTCAACCAGACCGGTTACATGCACAACCGGCTGCGCATGGTCACGGCATCTTTCCTGATCAAGGACCTGGGGATCGACTGGCGCCGGGGTGAACGCTATTTCGCCGACAAGCTCATGGATTTCGACATGGCGGCCAACAATGGTGGCTGGCAATGGGCTGCCTCGTCCGGCTGCGATGCGCAACCCTGGTTCCGCATCTTCAATCCGGTGACGCAATCGCAAAAATTCGATGCCGACGGCAATTTCATCCGCCGCTACCTGCCGCAGCTGGCACGGCTCGACAACCGCCATATTCACACCCCCTGGACGGCGCCCGCGCCGCAGCTGCAAAGTGCCGGCGTCGAGCTGGGCAAGAACTACCCGACGCCGATCGTCATGCACGACGAAGCCCGCCGGCAAACGCTGACGCGCTATGCCATCGTCAAGTCGGCGCGCCCCGAAAGCGAGGAACCGGGCGAATAAAAAACCCGCATCGGCGGATGCGGGTTTTCAGGGGGATTGCACTTCCTTAATTCACCGGCGTTTCCCTGCCGATGAAGCCGGCAATCGACTTCAGCAGATCATCTTCCTGGTAGGGCTTGCCCAGGTATTCGTTGACGCCCAGCTCCATTGCATAGTTGCGATGCTTGGTGGCGGTGCGCGAAGTGATCATGATGATCGGGATATGCTTCGTGCGCTCGTCGCTGCGCACGTTGCGGGTCAGGTCGAAGCCATCCATGCGCGGCATTTCGATATCCACCAGCATCACGTCCGGTGTGATTGCCTGCAACTGCTCGAGCGCATCGACGCCGTCCTTGGCCAGCACCACCTGGTAACCTTCGCGCACCAGCAGGCGCTGGGTGACGCGGCGCACCGTCAGGGAATCATCGACCACCATGACGATGTTCTGGGTGCGCAGGCCCTGCACAGCATCCGACTTCGGCGCAGACGGCTTGCCGACGGCCATTTCGACCACGGCGCCCATGCTGTCCGGCGCATCCGACGGCACCAGGCGCGGCGCCCGGATGTTTTCCTGAGCAACGCGCTGCGCCAGCGGCACCGGGTTAAGGATTAGCACGATCTCGCCGGAACCGAGCACGGTGGCGCCGGCAATGCCGATCATGCGCGCCAGCTGCGGACCGATGTTCTTGACCACCACTTCACGGTTGCCGATCACTTCATCGACGTGCAGGGCAACCCGGTCACTGCCGCTCTTCATGATCACCAGCGGCGTGTATTGCTGCGCCACCGCGGTGGCATCGCGGTCGCCCAGCAGGGTTGCCAGGTAATGCATCGGCACCCGCTGTCCTTGCCAGATCACCGCGCCCTCGTTATAGGCGGCGGTCAGCGATCCGGTCTTGAGCTGCTGCACCTGCTCGACCAGCACCGAAGGCACCGCATAGACCTTGCCGCCGGCGGACAACAGCACCACTTGCGTCACCGCCAGCGTCAGCGGCAGGTGGATGGTAAAGGTTGCGCCCTTGCCCGGCAGCGAATTGATGGCGACGCGGCCACCCAGCTCCGCCGCCTCCGAACGCACCACGTCCATGCCGACGCCGCGCCCGGCCAGCTCCGTCACCGCATCTGCGGTGGAAAACCCCGGATGGAAAATCAGGTCGGTGATTTCGCTTTCGTTCATGCCATCGCTCAGCAAGCCCTGCGCCTGCGCCTTCTCGCGAATGCGGTCGACGTTCAGGCCCTGGCCATCATCCTTGAATTCGATGACCACCTCGTTGCCTTCCTGGCGGATTTCCACCAGCAGTTCGCCGATTTCGCTCTTGCCGGCATCGCGCCGGCGTTCCCGCGATTCGATGCCATGCACGATGGAATTGCGCAGGAGATGCTCGAACGGCCCGGCCATGCGTTCCAGCACGCTGCGGTCCATTTCGACCGCGCTGCCGCGGATATCCAGGTTGACGCGCTTGTCGAGTTCCTTGGATGCCTGCCGCGTGACGCGGAACAGACGCTCGGAAATGCTGGCGAACTGCACCATGCGCACGCGCATCAGATCCTGCTGCAGGTCGCGCGTCAGGCGCGCCTGCGACACCAGGTCGTCGCTGGCGCTGTCGACGGTACGGATCAGGTTTTGCTGCACCGAGCCGACGTCGTTGACGCTTTCGGCCATCATGCGGGTCAATTCCTGCAGGCGGGTAAAGCGGTCGAATTCCAGCGGATCGAATTCCCGCTCGCCGCTGAGCGCCATGCGCGAGGAAATCTGCGACTCCGCCTGCATCTCGATTTCACGCAGCTGCGTGCGCAGGCGCGTGATGTTTTCGGTCAGTTCCGACAGCGAGCCGCGCAGCGTGCCCACTTCGGTTTCCAGCTTAGAGCGCGAGATCGACACTTCACCAGCCTGGTTGACCAGGCGGTCGAGGATGTCTGCGCGCACCCGCACCAGCGGCACCTGGCCGGCCGGCGCGAGCGGTTTGGCGGCTGCCGGCGCGGCGGCGAAATTCGCCGTGCGAGCCGGCATCACCGCGCTCAGTTCGACCAGCGCGGCCGGCGCCGCTGCATCGGCGCTTGCAGCAGGTTCGGCAGCCGCAGGCGCCACCGGTTGCGGCCGTGCCGCCTGAGGATTCTGCAATACTTCAAAAAGTTGCAGGCCATAGTCGTAGCGCCCGAGCAGATCGTCCAGCGCCAGTGCAGACGGGGTGCCGGCATGCATGATCGCTTCGATCCGGCTTTCCATGTCGTGCATGTGCTGCCCGAGTTCCATGGCGCCGGCCATGCGGGCGCTGCCCTTGACCGTATGCAGCAAGCGCAGCAAGGCTTGCGGCAGGCTGGCATCGGTAACGTTCGCCTGCCAGGCACGCAGCTTCTCGCCCATTTCGGGCAGCATGTCGCGCCCTTCTTCCAGGAATACCGGCAGCAGATCGGCGTCGAGCTCATCCTTGATGACAATGGCCGGCGTCGCCGATTCCTGCTCCGTCGGCGAGGCAACGGCGATCACGGGCACCGAAGCGACTAGATCTTCCGCGGCCGGCGCCACCGTCTCGACAGCGGCTGGCGCAGCCGCTTCGGCTACGATTGCTTCCGGGGTCGATTCCGGCTCGATGCCTGCTGCAGCCGCCAGTGCTTCGGCAGCTTCAAGTTCAGCCAGGGTCGGCTCTACCAGCGCGGCTGTGCCGGCGAGCGCAGGCACATCGCTGCCGCGCTCCTCCACCTCGTCGCGGATGACCGCCAGCGCCTGCGCCATGTCGGGCGCATGCGCAGGCATTTCTCCCAGCGCAAACATTTGCAGCATGCTCTTGAGGTGCTCCGTGCTCGCTTCCAGAGTCGCAAACTGTTCATCGAGCAGGCGCACGGGCTTGCGCGACAGGCATTGCAAGACCAGTTCCAGGCCATGCGCAACCTCCTGCAAGGCGTGAAAGCCCACGGTTGCCGAGCTGCCGGCCAGTGAATGGGCAGCATGGACCGCCAGGATATTGACTTCGCGCTCGGGCTCGTGGCGCCATTCGGCAATATCGTTGGACAGCATGCGTACCAGCTCGTCGGTTTCAGCCAGGTAGATGTTATGAAGCGGAACGCTGATTTCCAGGTCACCAATGTACTTCACGCCATCGTCGCGGACTGCCGGCAGTGGCGCCTGCATGGTCGGGAATTCGATCACCTCCGCAACCGGGATCGGCGTGGGCATCTCGAGCACGGCGTCTGCCGGCGCCAGCTCCGACATTGCCAGATCCATGATGTCGGCCGCGGGGGCTGCCCGTTCTTCCAGCGGCTGCCAGTCATCGGCGGACGCTTCCGGGATTTCTGCGGCCACCTCTTCCGGCAAGTCGGCAAGCGCAGGTTCTTCGAACGTCTCGACGATATCAATCGCCTCGATGACATCGATTGCATCCAGGGATTCGCCGAGGTCTTCCGGTGCGACAGCCTCAAGGATTTCCACAATATCCACAGGCGCGTCAGCGGCCTCCCCACTGGCGTCGACGTCATCTACCAGCGTGACAGGTTCCAGCGCCTCAACCGGCGCCGCCAGTTCCGTTTCGTCATAGCGGAAAGGCTCGCCGTCGCGCACCCTGTCCGCGGCGGCAACCAGCGCATCCGGACGGCGCGCAGACTTGCCCTCGGTCTGCAAGTCGGTCACCCATGCGCCCAGCAGCGCAGCGGCCTGCTCCACCAGCGCGTACATATCCGCATCGCCACCCTGGCTCTCTGCCAGCCTCAGGTTCATGACCTGCTCGATGCTCCATGCAGCTTCGCCGAAGGCGTTCAGGCCGACCATGCGGCCACTGCCCTTAAGCGTGTGAAAGGAACGGCGCAGTGTCGTCAGATGTTCCTGGTTTTTCGGGTTCTGGCGCGACAGCGGAACCGTCTCGTTGATGCAGTTCAGTACGTCTTCGGCCTCGAACAGAAAGATTTCCAGGAGCTCTGCATCGACTTCCTCATCCGAAACCTGCTGCGCTGCCGGGGCTAGCGCAGCGATAACCGGCGCCGAGGGCGCGGCAGCGCCCATCAGCCCGGCGATGTCGGCATCATCCGGCGTATTTTCCAGCATGTCGATCGCGGCACGTGCGCGCTCGCCTGCCTCGGGATTGTCGACCAGGGCGGCAGCCAGCTGGACTTGCGAGAGTGATTCCTTTAGTTGTTCCTGGAGCCGGGAGTCAGTTGGCTCTGCTGAAAGACACCTCGCTAATTCTGCCGACTGCTTTTGATGCAGTTCAAGCTCTTGTTCAACCGTAGGCAAGGCCGCTTCAGTTGCGGGTGCGGAGAGTGAAGGCGCATCGACATCCTGCAGGGCCGGCACGACCACTACCTGCTCACTATCGTCGGCGCTGTCACCGCGCTCGAGCAGATTGGCGCGAAACAGGCCGGTGGCTTCATCGAACGAGAAGCGCTGCTTGGCGTTCTCCGGCTGCAATTGCAAGGTTTCAATGAAGAAGCTCAGCGCGCCGACATTCTGCGCGACTTGCTGGAACGATTCCAGGTCCGCACCGGCCTCGGCGTCACGCTCGGCAAAGCGGCGCACCGCTTCCTGCGTATGCCGGACCGCACGCAGCGCGTCATCCTGGTCGAGAATGGCGAGCGCACCGCTGATCTGGTTAAGAACAGGGTCGATCTGCGCCAGCGCGGCGCCGTCGCCGGGCTCGCGGAAGTAATCATCCAGCAGCTTTTCCACCTGGCGCAGGCTGTTCTGCATTTCACTGCCCAGTGCAACCATGGTCTGGCGCTGCTGCGCTTCCCGTGACATTTCATCCAGCCACGGAGCGGATTCGGTCGGCCGCTCGCCCGCCACGATGGAGAGCAGGCGCGCCGTCATGGCGTCAGCCCTGGCGGAGAAATCATCTGCCAGGCGATTGATGTTGCCCAGGGCATTTTCCACGAACAGCAGGCTGGTCGCCATTTCCAGGCCGAGCGCGCTGCCTTGCTGCGAGGTGGCGGCGGCATGGCGCGAAATACCATTCAATTCGCGCAGGAGCTTCAGCAGGGAGGGCGAACCCAGCTTGCTGGACGCCTCGGTCAAGGCTTTCATTTCGGCGCAGAACATGTCGGCGACACTGCCGTCGCCGCCGGCCAGCCGATTCCAGTGATTCTTTGCCTGGTTCAGGTGATTCTTGGCAGCGGCCAGCGCGGCGCTGTCAATCTGGCCGTAACGCTTGCGGTCGTAATCCACCGGCACAAGTCCGTCGAGCTGATAGGCAGTGCGCACCTGGGCGGCGCGCGGCGACGGCTGTTCAATCCGCGCGATGAAAAACAGGGCGTCGCGCAGCAGGCGCTCGGCGATGCTGTAAGAGCCCTCGGAAAGCCGGCGAATCTGCAGGTTAATGCGGGCAAACAGCTGCTTGACATAGATTTCTTTCGGAATCTGTCCCGCAGCGACCGCCTCGGCCAGCGCATGCAGCACCCACCAGAAGGCGCGCGACTGCTGGTTGCTCTGGACCCGCTCCACCTGGGCGACGATCTCCAGCATGGCGCGCGCGTTGACGCTCTCCAATGCCGCGTCGTTCTTGCGCAGGAAGGGCAGCAAGGCTTTTTCGAAACGCTGGCGCAGGCCGGCGTAATCGATGGCTTCCTCGAATGCCGCAGCGTCTATCGCCGGCAGCTGCGGCCGGATTGCCAGATTGGGGAAAAACAGGTCGGCCGGGTGGATACGCTCGGCGCCACGCGCTTCCAGCAGCGACTTATAGTACGGAAACAGGCGTACCGGCTGGTGCGACGCGCCCGACAGCAGTTCTTCCAGATATTCGGCCAGTGCCTGGTAGGCATTGGCGATGACTTGCGAAACCTGTTCGTCCAGCGCAACCTGGCCGGACTCAAGCCTGTCGAGCAGGTCTTCGGTGGTTTCGGTGATGATGGACACGCCATCGATATCGACAATCTGCAAGGCGCCGTGCGCCTGATGCAGGAAAGTCTTTGCCTGGCGCAGTGAAGTCGACCTGGCGTCGGCATCCTGCGGCACCGCTTCGAATATGGCAGTCCTGGAACGGACCAGCGCGTCGCGGATCTCGCCCATTACCCAGGACAGGGAACCGGCGTCGAAGTTGTCCCGGCTACCTTGTGGCTGGACCGAAGAAGGAGTGGTCATGACTACCTCGCGGAAATTCTAAAGGCTTCGAGCAAGCCGTCGCCTGATAAACCAAGGCCCCGCCGCAGCGGGGCAACCAGCCGGAAAAGGCAGAAGATCAAGCTTGCCGTCAAGCTGCCACGCGGAAACGCGACACCGAATTCTTGAGTTCTTCCGCCAGACGCGTCAGTTCCCGAATCGACTCCGCAGTTTGCTGGGTACCCGCCTGGGTATGCTCGGTCACCGTCAGGATGCTCTGGATGCTTTGCGCCACGCCGTTGGCCGACGTCGCCTGCTGCTCGGTGGCAGCCGAAATGCCCTGAATCAGCTCTGCCAGCTGGTTCGACACGCGGCGGATATCCGACAGTGCGGAACCGGCAGCGTCGGAAAGCTTGGCCCCTTCGACCACGCCCTGGGTGGATTTTTCCATAGCGGCCACGGCGTCGTGGGTATCGGTCTGAATGGTGCGCACCAGCGCGCCGATCTGCTTGGTCGCTTCGGCCGAGCGTTCCGCCAGCCGCTGCACTTCTTCCGCAACCACCGAGAAGCCGCGCCCTGCTTCGCCTGCAGAGGCCGCCTGGATTGCCGCGTTCAGCGCCAGCACGTTGGTCTGTTCGGTAATGTCGGAAATCAGTTCGGTAATTTCGCCAATTTCCTGCGAGGATTCGCCCAGGCGCTTGATTCGCTTCGAGGTTTCCTGGATCTGGTCGCGGATTTCGTGCATGCCCTTGATGGCGTTTTCCACCGCGCGGGCGCCATCTTCCGCTGCCGTCACCGACTGTCGCGCAACTTCCGCGGATTCATTCGCCGATTTGGAAACGTCGGTAATCTGCGTCGCCATTTCCAGCACGGCCTGGCCGGTTTCCTGAATGTCGCGCGACTGCTTTTGCGACGCCACCAGCAGTTCGGTCGAAATATTCTGGGCCTGCGTGGACGCGGTAGTAACCTGTTCAGCGGTATTGGTCACGCGGCCGACCAGGATGCGCAGTTCTTCCACGGTGTAGTTAACCGAGTCGGCGATCGCGCCGGTGATGTCTTCCGACACCGTTGCCTGCACCGTCAAGTCACCGTCCGCCACTTCCTGCAGTTCGTTCATCAGCCGCAGAATCGCCGCCTGGTTCTGGTCGTTGGTGCGCTTGGCTTCCTCTTCCTGCGATTGCGCGTGATGACGCTGCGCATCCGCTTCCTTGCGCTGCTCTTCGGCTTCGCGGGTACGGTTGTTACTATCTTGCAGCACCACCAGCGCCACGCCTGCCGCGGCTACCAGCGCCAGCACCGCGAAAATCACCATCGAGATGAACAGCCAGCTGACTGCATTCTGCTCCGTGCGATAGACTTCCTGAAGGGTGGTGAGGCTGTTCTTGAGGTTTTCGTTTTCGCTGAAGATAGCCTGTTCTGCCTGCTTGGCGGTGACGAAGTTCTGCACGTTGCCACGAATGCTGTCGACAGCTTTCTGGTATTCCGCGAATACTGCCTGCAGTTCCAGCAGCTTGTCGCGCGTATCCGCATCGCGTGTCGCGCCCAGGCGCATGACTTCGCTGCCGTTCAGCAAGCCGTCGATGATGTCATTGAAAGTCCGCGCATCCTTGCCCAGGGTATGCGCCGTTTCCGGGCTCATGCCCTGCGCCGTGAGAAAGGCGTTGGCGCTGCGCGCCAGGCGCTGGGTCAGCATTACCAGCTGGCCCGAAGCGGTAATCTCGCGCGGCGTGGCGCCGCCATGAGCCTTGAGAGTGGAAACCTGTTCCGCCAGTTCCTGCATGTCCGGCGAAAGATCGTTCATTTTTTTCAGGGTGACGCCGAAGCCGGTCAGCTGGGTTTGCAGCTTCAGAATCGTGCTGGCCTCGCGTTCGGTCTTGTCCCATGAGGCCATGGCGGCATCCACCTGGGTTTTCATGTCCTGCCCCGGCGCACCGATGGTGCGCCCCTGGTAGCTGCCGCCGACGTGCAGCAAATTCAGGTTGGCCTGCAGCGCATCACGGCTTTCCTTGAGTTGACGGAATGCTTCCTCGTTGCCCTGGATGGCATTCGGCGCCGCCTTGCCGATACGCTGGGAATGCATGAGGGCCTCGGCGGCAATCTGGGTCTGGGTCGCTGCCAGCGAAGTGCCGCGCGAATTGGCCCAGGCGAACATACCGCCCAGCACCACGGTCAGGGCAAGAATCAGCAGCAGAATGCGGACCTGCTCCTGCAGCGGCATCGTGCCGATGAAAGGCAGGCGAAAATTGCCGCTCTTCTGCAGCACGTCGCCGATAAAGGTCGCATCGGGATTGGGCGTCGCCTGGTAGTCGCCGAGCGGCCGCGTCTCAGGGGCCGACTGGCTGGCGGCATGCAAAGGCTTGTATTCGGCGACTTGCGTCTCGGCCAGATCATCGATCTGATCGAGCACATCATCGTCCTGCGCCGCCTTGCCGCCTTTGGATAAAAACTTGAACGCCATTCCTGAGTCTCCTAAAATCCAGTTGTGCTGCCGCCGGCTGCATCTGTCCGGCGCTTATAAACCCACATGCAAAAACTGCGCATCCTGCACGATCAGCGAAAGATCGAGTTCGGTCCAGACTTGCGATTCGCGGTCGAGATGCTGACGCGCCGACCACGGCGCAGCGGCTTCGCCGCCTTCTTCATACGGCCGCATTTCGCCGAGGTTGCGCAAACCAAGCACGCGCGATACCAGAATGGCGCTGTTGAACGACAATCCTGGCGCAAACACCACGATGCGGCTTTCGCGATCGATCGCCGTGGGCGCTTGCCCCTGAAAACGCGCCAGGTCGATGACGCTGACCAGACTGCCGCGGACGTTGGTCAGTCCCAGGAACCAGTCATGCGTCAATGGCACAGGCGTGATGGCACCGACCGAAATGATCTCACCGGCTTCCTGCAGGTTCAGCAGGCAGCTGCGCTGGCCGACCTGCACACCGAGCTGGTTGGCATATGGACTGGTGCCTGATCGAGCCGCCTGCATGCGCTCGACCAGCTGCGCCTGGAATTCCCGCAGGCGCATACGGCGTGCCAGCGCATCCGGCTTGCCGGTCGCCTTTTCGCTTGCTGCAAGATCCGTGGTGGATGAGCTCATGGGCAGGTTGTTAGCCAAGTGCGGCAATCTTCGCCAGAAGTTCCTGCGGATCGACGGGCTTGACCACATAGTCGCGCGCGCCCTGGCGCAGGCCCCAGATGCGGTCGGTTTCCTGATTCTTGCTGGTGCAGATAATGATCGGCACGTCCTGGGTTTCCGGATCGCGCGAAATGGCGCGCGTCACCTGGAAACCGTTTTGCCCCGGCATGACCACATCCATCAGGATCAGGTGCGGCTTGTCTGCCTTGATCTTGACGATCGCCTCTTCGCCGTTTTCGGCGGTGGATACGGAAAAACCGTTCTTGACCAGGATATCCGTCAGAAAATAACGCTCTGTCGGCGAGTCATCCACGATAAGAATCTTTTTAATAGACATCTTCAACCCTTGCGTCAAAAATTACTTGGAAACTTCTTGCCCGGTATACTCACGTACGGTCTTGAGGAGGCTGTCCTTGGTAAACGGCTTGGTGAGGTAGGCATCCGAGCCCACCATGGCGCCGCGCGCACGGTCGAACAGGCCGTCCTTGGACGACAACATGATTACCGGTGTGGAATGGAACTTCGCGCTCTTCTTGATGAGCGCACAGGTTTGATAACCGTCCAGCCGGGGCATCAGGATGTCGCAAAAGATCAGCGACGGCTTATGGTCGTTCATCTTGGCAAGCGCATCGAAACCATCGTCGGCCAACACCACCTGGTATCCGGCCTGCCCCAGAAAAATTTCCGCGGACCGGCGAATCGTGCTGCTATCGTCAATCACCATAATCTTGATACCGGCGTTATCCTGCGGTGCTGTCATGGCGTATTATTCTCATTCAACATTTGTCCAATATACGGTTCCACTGTAACAAAAAGCAAGATGCTTTAGAACAACGTTTAACCAGAGTTTTCCTTCGCCGTGGTTTTTACGCAAAAAGTTACCTAAAACGCAACGTGAGGCACCGACACCCCGGCGCCCTTTTCTCTTCGCTCAGATCGCTACCATTTCGAAATCTTCCTTGCGCGCGCCGCATTCCGGACACGTCCAGTTCATCGGCACGTCGGCCCAGCGCGTGCCAGGCGCAATGCCTTCTTCCGGCAAGCCTGCGGCTTCGTCGTAAATCCAGCCGCATATCAGGCACATCCAGGTCTTGAATTCTTCGTTCGATGTTGCGTTACTCACTTTGACTGCCCTTCAATCAAGTAAAATGGAAAGTCGGCTATCTTAATCTACCGACCGTGCAAAACCAAATTTCCCCTCTCATTTTAAGCTTTAACGCCAGCGACCCGGTCGGCGCCATCGGCGTGCAGGCTGACCTGGCGGCATTTGCCGCCATGGGATGCCATGGCCTGTCGGTCATCACCACGCTGCTGATCGGCGACACCACCCGTATCGAGGACAGTCAGGTCATCGATGCCGATTGCGTCGTCGACCAGGCGCGCGTGGTGCTGGAAGATATGCCGGTGGCGGCATTCAAGGTCGGCGCCATCGGCAGCATCGAGAGCGTTTCCGCGATTGCCGAAATTGTTTCCGATTATCCGGATGTGCCGCTGGTGCTGGACCCCTTCCTTTCCGCCATGCCGGAACCCGAGGAAGACGGCGAAGACCTGCTGGTGGCGATACGCGAACTGCTGGTGCCGCAAACCACGCTGCTCGTCATTTCAGCGGTCGAACTCGACCGGCTGGCGGAAACCTGGCGCGAACCGGCCGACGCCGACAGCCTGGAAGCCGACGCCATGCGCCTCATCGACATGGGCTGCGAGTACCTGCTTGTGACCGGCACGCCGACCGCAGACATGCACGAAATCGCCAATACCCTGTATTGCTCCAGCGGCGTGCTGCGCCAGGATCACTGGCAGCGCATTGCCGGCTCCTTCACCGGGGCAGGCTGCACGATTTCGGCAACTCTGGCAGCATTGCTGGCGAACGGCCTGGATGCGCCTGAAGCAGTGCTGGAAGCCCAGGAATTTACGATTGCCGCGCTGCTAAGCGCGCGCCGTCTCGGCATGGGCAAACTGGTTCCCGACCGCTACTTCTGGACGCGCGAGCCGGAAGACGCAGCAGCGAACCAGGATGCAGGCGCCGGCCAGGACGATACCCCTTAACCAGTTTTCGGAATACGACATGAACTCCAGGAACGATCTACTCATGGCGCGCGCCCAGCGCACCACCCCCGGTGGCGTCAATTCGCCCGTACGCGCTTTCCGCTCGGTCGGCGGCACGCCTCGCTTCATCACGCGCGCAGAAGGCGCATGCGTCTGGGATGCGGATGGCAAGCGCTATACCGATTACATCGGCTCGTGGGGCCCGGCCATCGTCGGCCATGCCCATCCGGCGGTCGTCGAAGCGGTGCAGCAAGCCGCTGCCCGCGGCCTCTCCTTCGGCGCGCCGACCGAAGCGGAAATCGAAATGGCCGAGGAAATCTGCCGGCTGGTGCCGTCGATCGAACAGGTGCGTCTGGTATCTTCCGGCACCGAGGCGACCATGAGCGCCCTGCGCCTGGCGCGCGGCGCCACCGGGCGCGACCTCATCGTCAAGTTCGAAGGCTGCTACCACGGCCACGCCGACTCGCTGCTGGTGAAGGCCGGCAGCGGCCTGCTCACTTTCGGCAACCCGACCTCGGCGGGCGTGCCGGCAGATTTCGTCCAGCACACCTTGGTGCTGGAATATAACAACACGCAACAACTGGAAGATGCTTTCGCGGAAATGGGCGACGACATCGCCTGCGTGATCGTCGAACCGATCGCCGGCAACATGAACCTGGTGCGCGCCACGCCGGAGTTCCTCACCGCCATGCGCCGCCTGTGCACGCAGCACGGCGCCGTGCTGATCCTCGACGAAGTGATGACGGGCTTCCGCGCGGCGCTACATGGCGCACAATCGCTGTACGGCATCACGCCGGACATCACGGCGCTGGGCAAGGTCATCGGCGGCGGCCTGCCGGTTGCCGCCTTCGGCGGCAAGGCGGAAATCATGAAACACATGGCGCCGCTCGGCCCGGTCTATCAGGCCGGCACGCTTTCCGGCAACCCGGTGGCGGTGGCCGCCGGCCTGGCCACCCTGAAACTGATCCAGCAGCCGGGATTCTTCGAATCGCTGGCGCGCCAGACCAGCCGCCTGACACAAGGATTGAGCGCCGCAGCAGCAGAGGCAGGCGTCGCATTCTGCGCCGACGCCGTCGGCGGCATGTTCGGGATCTATTTCCTGGAAAACAAGCCGGACAGCTATGCCGCGATGATGCGCACCGATGTCCAGAAATTCAACCGCTTCTTCCACCTGATGCTGGACGCCGGGCATTTCTTCGCCCCCGCAGCGTTCGAGGCGGGCTTCGTATCGGCAGCGCACGACGACGCCACCATTGACGCCACCGTGGCCGCGGCGCGGCAAGCTTTTGCCGCCCTGGCCTGACCGCCCCTTGCTTCGGGCCTGGCGACTGCTTCCCGCAGGGAAGCGCCGCCGGGGCGAGGCTTACTTGAGCCAGCCGCGCCGCTTGAAATAGGCCAGCGGACCAATGGCGCTAGTCAGCATCAGGACAATGGCAAAGGGATAGCCCCATTGCCAGTCCAGCTCCGGCAGCAGCTTGAAGTTCATGCCATAGACGCTGGCGATCAGGGTCGGCGGCAGGAAGGCCACCGAGGCCACCGAGAAAATCTTGATGATCTTGTTCTGGTTGATGTTAATGAAACCGACCGTGGCATCCATCAGGAAGTTGATCTTGTCGAACAGGAAGGCGGTATGGCCGTCGAGCGATTCGATATCGCGCAGGATCTGCCGCGCTTCGTCGAATTGCTCGGCATTGAGCAGGCGCCCGCGCATCAGGAAGCTGACGGCGCGCCGGGTATCCATCATGTTGCGGCGGATACGGCCGTTCAAGTCTTCTTCATGCGCAATCGCGTTCAGGGCGGATGCGGCATCCTGGTCGGTCAGTCCCTTTTTCAGCACGCTGCGGCTGACATCTTCCAGGCTCAGGTAAATGCCTTCCAGCGCATCGGCAGAGTATTCGGCATCGGTGGCGTACAGGTCGAGCAGCACGTCCTTGTAGTCCTCGATCGAACCGGGCCGCGAGCGCGCGCGCAGGCGCACCAGGCGGAACACCGGCAAATCGTCATTGTGCATGGAGAACAGCATGTTCTTCGCCAGGATGAACGCGACCGTGACCACGCGTGCCGGCCCTTCATCCTCGTCCAGCAGAAAATCCGTGCGCAGGTGCAAGTCACCGTTTTCGGCCACGTAATACCGTGCGGACGCCTCGATGTCCTTGACTTCATCTTCGCCCGGTAAAGTCACGCCATAGATGCTCTTGACCCAGGCGCGCTCCTCGTCGTTGGGGTCGGTCAGATCGACCCAGACCGGCGCGAGTTTTTCCAGGTCGCCGCGGCTGTCGATATTGACCTGGTTCAGGCGGCCGTTTTGCAATACGAATACGTTGATCATGCACCCTCCCGGCCATTCGCGAAACGCAAACGGCGTAGCCTGCAGCGCGCGCTGCAAGTTGAAAACAATCAGGGGGACGCGGCCGACCTTCAGCCGAAACGCGCCTGCCCGTTCATGGATTTGCCTCGTCCGGCAAATCCGTGGCGAGCGGCGCTTAATGACAATTACATGACGCGCCGTCTCGCCGACCAGCCGCGCGATGCCGGCCAATCACTTGATGTAGGACTACCCAAGTCGGGTCTCCATATAGACGAAAACAGCGCAAGTGTACGTTCAACGATCCCGACAAGCAAGCAGGATTCGCAGCATTGCCGGCGCTTGCGCGCACGGCGTGGATTTTCCGCATCAGGGCAATTCAGCCGACCCCATGCGACGCAGTATGAGTGCGGTCTGCCGGTTGAGATGCCCTGTATTGCGATTCTTGTCGTAATAGCGCGGATTGGGCAGCATGACGGCGAGGCGCGCGGCCTGGCTTGCGGTCAGATTGGCGGCAGATGTGCCATAGTAATGACGCGCGGCCGCTTCCGCGCCGAATACGCCGTTGCCCCATTCCACCACGTTCAGGTAGATCTCGAAGATCCTTTCCTTGCTCATCCAGAATTCGAGCATGTAGGCGATCAGGAATTCCTGCCCCTTGCGCAGGTAGCTGCGCTCGCCGGAAAGAAAAAGGTTTTTCGCCAGTTGCTGCGTGATGGTGGAACCGCCCGAGACCACCTTGCCTTTCTGGGTGTTTTTTTCATAGGCTTTTTGCAGGGCGTCCCAGTCGACCCCTTCATGCGCGGAAAAATTGGCATCTTCGGAAGCAATGATGGCGCGCTTGAGGTTGCGTGAAATTTTTTCGTACGGCACCCACTTGTGCTTCAACTGGAAGTCGGGATTTTTTTTCTGCAGGATTGCCTGCTGCTCGCGCATGAACGCCGTGCTGCCGGGGTTGAAATGCGCCCACCAGCCGATCTGCAGGAAGAAATACAGCTGCACGAGCAAAAACAGCGTCAGCGGCGCCACCACCAGCCAGAAAAATGGTTTGCGGGGTAGCTTCATGGCTGCTGCAATTGCTGGCGCAATGCCGCCAGCACTGGCGCGGTTGCCGGGCGCACGCCGCGCCAGACCAGAAAGGCTTCAGCGGCCTGCTCCACCAGCATGCCGAGACCGTCGCGCACCGAGGCGCCGTGTTGCGCGGCAAATTGCAGGAATGCCGTCGGCTGCGCGCCATACATCATGTCATATGCCAGCGTGTCGGCGCCGAACAGGTCCGGCGCCAGCGGCGGCACTTCGCCTGCCAGGCTGGCCGAGGTGGCGTTGATGACCAGGTCGAAACGATCGCGCAAGCCATTGAAATCCGCTGCCGCCAGGCGGCCGCCGAACTGCGCCGCCAGTTCCTGCGCACGTTCCGGCGTGCGGTTGGCCACCACCAGCTGCGCCGGGGCCTGCTCCAGCAACGGCAATATCACGCCGCGCGCGGCGCCGCCGGCGCCGACCAGCAGCACGCGCTTACCGGCAATCGCGAAACCGGCATTGCCGACGATATCGGCAACCAGGCCTACGCCGTCGGTATTGTCGCCACGGATCATGCCACCGGAAAAATCGAACGTATTGACGGCGCCGGCGGCACGCGCGCGTTCGGTCAGCGCATCCGCCAGCGCGCATGCTTCCACCTTAAACGGCACGGTCACATTGGCGCCCTTGCCGCCGGCCCGCATGAATTCCTTCACGCTGGCGGCAAATTTATCCAGCGGCGCCAGCAAGCGCTCGTATTGCACATCCTGCCCGGTTTGCGCCGCAAAACGGGCATGAATCTCCGGCGATTTGCTGTGAGCAATCGGGTTGCCGATGACGGCATAGCGGTCAGTCATGATGGTTTATCGCTCGTCCGGCATCTTGCGCGCTTAGTCGCCGCGCAATTCGGTTTCGAGGGCTTCCTCGCGGGTGAATTTGAAACGGGTATAGACGATCCAGATGTCATCTTTGTCGCTCGAACGCATGTTCCCGGGGAATTTGCCGAACGGCCCAGACCGCCGCACGATCCCGCGCGCCGCCTCATCCAGCGCCTTGTTGCCGGACGATTGCTCGATCCGCGGCCCGCCTTCTTTTTCGTAGATGCTGCCATCCTGGAAAATCGGGATCGAGATCACCAGTTCGCCATACAGCTTTTTGCCATCCTTTTGCGGGAAATTGAGCGTGCCGAATTTTTCAATGCGCTGCTTGACGGAATCGTAATACATCGCATATTCGACTTGTCGGGTGCTCGGGCTGATGCGCGTCTTGCGCGGCCGGCTGTTTTCATCCTGGATGCGACGGTTGATTTCGGCTTCCTGGCGCGCCACGGCGCGCGCGCTGTCGAGCAGATCGACGCCATCCGGCTGGTGCAGTTCGCGCGGCTTGACCGTTTCGGGGGCGTGCGGCATCGCCAGCGGCGTCTTGTGCTTCACCTGGTCGAGCAATTTTCTTTGCTGCTCCTCCAGTTCGAGGGCGCGCCGCTTGGCGACCTTTACGTTGTCGCCATCGTCGACCTTGCCCGAATCCGGCAAGGGGGAACTGGCCCGTCCGGCATCGGCGTTGCCGCCGCCATCCAGGTTGGCCTGCGCCAGCGCCTGCGCCTTGAGCGGCTTCTTGTCATGTTTGGCATTAACCAGGATAACTTCCAGGCCGGGGTCGGCCGGCTTGAACTGAAAGGCATCCGGCACTGAAAAATTCAGTGCGAGCAAAATTGCATGCAGCGCCACGGAAACGGCGACGGCGATGGTGAGGGGCAGATTTTCCAGCAGTGGCTTCACACGCGAACAGATAGGCAACGGGAACAGGGATTTTACGACAAAGCCCGGCAATTGTTGCCGAACTTTAAGGATTGTCTGGCGGCTGTGGCAATTCCGTCTCGGCGCCGGCGGGCTGGCCATCATCGGGCATGGTCATTCCGCCATCGGCTTGCGCTTCGATGATGGCTTCTGCCGCCTCGTCCGGCACCGCTTCATCCGGCACTTCATCCGCCAGGCCGGCATCGGCCTGTACCTGCAGGACTTCAACGAGGCGCGCCTCCACCGTCAAGTCGACTTCGTCCCAGCGCAACAGGTCGAGCACGACCTGGCTGCCGCGCGGCGTGGCCGGCATGCCCGGCAGGCGGATCACCAGCGGGATATCCACGAGGCGCAGCACATCGTCCTTCAGCACCACGGCCTCGACCCGGCGGGCTTGCTGTTGCGTCAACCAGCGCAGGCACCAGTAGCGCTCCATGTTGGTCTGAAAATCGGCATAGGCGCCATAGGCGGCGTCGAAAGCCGAAACGATAGCGAACAGATCGGCATCCCGTGGCTTGAAGGGCGCCGCCAGCGGCGCGGCGACGCCATGCTCGACGCAGGCGAGAATCTGCCACTGGTTGACCAGGTCGGTGTAACGCCGCAAGGGCGAGGTGCTCCAGGCGTACTGGTCCACCCCCAGCCCCTGGTGCGGCGCCGCATGGGTCAGCATGCGCACCTGCATACGCGCCGCCCAGCCGCCGCTGCCGCCGCCCTGGCAGCGGTAAATGCCGGGCACGCCATGGTCGTGCAGCAGCTTGCCCCAGGTACTGTTGGCGAAAATCGCCAGCTCGGCGACGATCTTGTCCAGCGGCGCGCCGCGCTTGCGTCGCACGATGGTGACGACATCATCTTCGACGTAAAAACTGAAATCGACGCGATTGGCCTGCTCCGGCTTCAGGCCGAAGCTTTCGCGCTTGGCCATGCGCCCCTGCTCCAGCGCCTGTGCCCACTGCCACAGCAGCGCCAGCTCGTCCTTGCAGGGATAGTCGCCGCTGCCGGCAGCCAGCACCTCCTCGGTGATCTGATCGTCAAGCTCGTTGAGGCGCAGGTTGGCGGCAATCGGCACCAGTTCGGCGCGCGTCTCGGTGGCCAGCACGCTCCAGTCGGCGGGATCGAGCGTGGCATACAGCGACAAGGCCGGACGCGGCGCGCCGGCGGCCAGGGTGAAGACATTCACCACCTCATCCGGCAGCATGGTGATTTTCTCGCCCGGCATGTAGACGGTGGACATGCGCTGGCGCGCGATCGCCTCGATGGCGTCATCGCGCGAGATGCCCAGCGCCGGCGCGGCAATGTGGATGCCGATCCTCAGCTTGCCGTCTGCCAGCGTGACCACCGACATCGCGTCGTCGATCTCGGTGGTGGTGATATCGTCAATGGAAAACGCCTGCACATCGGCGAGCGGCAAGTCCGGCACTGTCGGCAACTGCACGGCGGCAAAGCCAGCGCCTTTGGGGAAATGCTCGAACAGGAAGCGCGAAAAATGCAAATCCTTGGGCGAAGCGACGCCGCCGACGGCCAGCATCAGCTGCGCCGGGCTGGTCTGCAGTTCAGCGCACGCCGCCTCCAGCGCCTTGTATTCGATGCTGTTCTTGTCCGGCTTGAACAGCAACTGCCGCGCCAGCGGGCGCATCGGCTCCGGCAGCCGCCCTGCCTTCAATTCCTCGACATACTGCGCCTGCACCAGCGCCTGCTGCTTTTTCTTTTCAATGCCGGCCAGTGCCGCCTTCAGCGAAGCTTCCGGCGCCGCCTTGTAGCGTCCCTTGCCCTTGCGATAAAAATACATGGGCGCGCCATGCAGGGCGATCAGCAGGCCTGCCGCCTCGTGCGGCAGGGGCGCATGGCCGAAATATTCCGCGCCCAGTTCGGCAAAGCCGAATTCTTCCTGGCCTGCCACCTCCCACAGGAAGCCGAGATCGAGCTCCGCCGCCAGGGACTGCGCCTCCTGCATCATTTCGGCGGGATCGGGCGCAGCAAACTGCAGCAGCACATCCTTGACCTTGACCTTGCTGCGCTTGCCGCTTTGCAGCTCGACCTGGTATGCCTCACCTTGCTGCGAGAGCACGGTGCCCGCCTTGAAATCGCCGGATTCTTCAAAAAATAAATTCATTGCTTGTTCTATATGGATGTAATGACGGCTGCATCTTGCACGGCCGGCGCAGGCGCGCCATTGCTGCTGGTCTTGCGCATTTCACGCAAGACCTGACCGGCATGGCGCAGGCTATCCTGCTGCGCCGACAGGCCCGCCAATGCGGGCAAAAAAACTTCGGTCACCAGCAGCGTGCCGCGCCGGCGCTGAAACAGGCAGCGGCGCGCCAGCAGCGGCCGGGAAAACCCCGTGGCGCCGATCGCCGCCGCGGCGCGCTGCAGCAAGGGATGCCCGGGTTGCAGGCGCGCGTACTGCAGGGCGCCGCGCGCAACCTGCGGATCGCAAAACAGCGTGAATCCCAGCGAGCGTTCACCCAGATTGCCGAAAAACGGCCAGTCGGTGGCGCTGGCAGACTGCGGCACCACTGTATGGGCAAACACCGCCGGGGCGCCATCGCAACGCAACAGCACCTCGCGCTCCTGCACGCCGATGCGGCGTGCCAGGCCGAGCGCGCGAAACTCGTCGGCCAGCGCCATGGCGCGTTGCTGATGCAGGCGCTGCACGCGAAACTGGCTGCAATGGGCAGCCAGCTTCACCGTCAGCGAAATGCGGTCGGTCAGCCAGTGGCGCATCCAGGCAGGCGGATTGACGCCGTTGACATGCGCATGCCACGCGGCGTGGCCGCCCGCGTAGAACATCACGGGGGCGCTCCGGCGGCGATGCCGCAAAACGCCAGCACCTCATCGAGGTAATCCGCAAAGCCGGACAGGCCATGGTCGCCGCCGTCGATGATGCGCTGGCGCGCCTGCGGGTAATGCGCCGTCATGTCGCGCCAGTCGAGCACTTCGTCGCCGGTGGCAGCGACGAGGAAATAACGTTCCGGCCGGGTGATCCGCGGCACGGCCAGCGCCCGCAGTTCGTCGATATATTCGCGCCTGAACTCGAAGGGCTCATTGGAATGATAAGTCGTGCTGACGCCGACGTAGCGCTCCAGGTCCTGCGGCGGCTTGACCGCCGGATTCAGCAGCACTGCGCGGCAGCCAGCCTGCTCTGCCAGCCAGGTGGCGTAATACCCGCCCAGGGAAGAGCCGATCAGCACCAGTTTCTCAGGCGACTGGTCCTGCATCAACCGCTGCGCCAGCGCGATCGCCTGGCGCGGCGACGCCGGCAGTTGCGGACAGACATAGTCGGCGCCGCGCCCCAAGGCCTGCAGGCGCTCGCCCACCAGGCGCGCCTTGAAAGACAGCGGCGAGGAACGGAAACCGTGCAGATACAGGATCATCGATCAGCGCGCGCCCAGTGCATCGAGGATTTTCTGATGCACGCCGCCAAAGCCGCCATTGCTCATGGCAAGAATCTGGTCGCCGGGACGCGCCGCCTGCACGACTGCCGCCACCAGCGCATCGAGCGCATCGAAGGCTTGCGCCTTGCCGCCCAGCGGCGCCAGCGCCGCGCCCAGATCCCAGCCCAGGGCATCCTTGCTGCTGCCCTTGGCGCCGTAACCGAACACCAGGTCGGCGTCGGCCAGGCTGCCCGGCAGCGCTTCTTTCATGGTGCCCAGTTTCATGGTGTTCGAGCGCGGCTCGAGCACGGCGACGATGCGCGCGGCGCCGACTTTCTTGCGCAAGCCGGCGACCGTCGTGGCGATCGCGGTCGGATGATGGGCGAAATCGTCATAGACGGCGATGCCGTTGACGGTGCCGCGCAATTCCATGCGCCGCTTGACGTTCTCGAACCGGCCAAGCGATTCGATCGCCTGCGCCACGGGCACGCCGGCGTGGCGCGCCGCGGCGATCGCCGCCAGCGCATTCATGCGGTTGTGCGCGCCGGTCAGCGCCCAGCGCACGGTTCCCTGCCGCTCGCCCTGGAAGATCACGTCGAAACTGCCGTCTGCATGTTCGGCCAGCGACCATTCCAGCTTGCCGTCCGCGCCGAACCATTCGGTTTCGCTCCAGCAGCCTCGCCCGATGACGCGGCGCATGGATTCCTCGGCGCCGTTGGCCACCAGGCGGCCGATGCGCGGCACGGTGCGCACCAGGTGATGAAACTGGGTCTCGATCGCCGCCAGGTCGGGGAAAATATCGGCATGATCGTATTCGAGGTTGTTCAGGATCGCCGTCTTGGCGTGGTAATGCACGAACTTGCTGCGCTTGTCGAAGAAGGCCGTGTCGTACTCATCCGCCTCGATCACGAAAAAGGGCGAGGCATCCTGCTTGCCGCCGAGGCGCGCGGAAATGCCGAAATTCATGGGCACGCCGCCGATCAGGAAACCGGGATCGTAGCCGGCATCTTCCAGGATCCAGGCCAGCATCGATGCGGTCGTGGTCTTGCCATGGGTGCCTGCCACCGCCAGGACCCACTTGCCCTGCAGGATATGCTCGCCGATCCATTGCGGCCCTGAGGTATAGGGCAAGCCACGGTCGAGAATCTCTTCCATCAGCGGATTGCCGCGCGAAACGACATTGCCGACCACGAACAGATCGGGCTGCAAGCCGATCTGTTCCGGGCCGAAGCCCTCGATCAATTCGATGCCCTGCGCCTCGAGCTGGGTGCTCATCGGCGGATAGACATTGGCGTCGCAGCCTGTGACACGGTGTCCGGCTTGTTTGGCCAACACGGCCAGACCACCCATGAAGGTGCCGCAAATGCCAAGGATATGTATATGCATTGTGAAAACCAGGTGAAAAAAGAGATTTTACCCGAGCCGTGCGCCGCTGGCCGCCGGGTGGTCGGGTATCATGCGGGAATGGTTTCGAGACTACCCGATGATTCCGAATCGCTGCGCGCAGAAATCGCCGCTGCCGCCGCACGCCTGATTGCCGAGGAAGGCGCTGATTACAGCACTGCCAAACGCAAGGCCGCCCGGCAAATTCTGGGAGACGCCCGGGTGCGAGGCGATATCTTGCCAGACAATGCCAGGATAGAAGAGGAAGTTCGGGCTTATAACGCGCTTTTTTTTGCCGACACGCAGCCTGCCCGCCTATTGCATTTGCGCAAACTGGCATTGGCCCTCATGGATGAGCTGGCAGAATATCAGCCATTTGTCACGGGAGCGATCCTGAATGGCACTGCCGGCGAGCATTCGGACATTCACTTGCAACTGTTCGTCGACAATCCCAAGGAGGTGACAATATTTTTGCTCAACAAGGGGGTAGCCTTCGAAGTAACGGAAGCACCCCATGCCATCGCGCGCAACGACCCCCTCGAAACGCTCAGCTTCATGTGGCGCAGGGAAGGCGTGCACTTGACCCTGCATCCCGTCAATGACCTGCGGCGCCAGAAGGCCAGCCGTGAAGGCCGCTTGCCAGAGCGCGCCGACCGGGCCGGATTGGCCGCCCTGATCAAGGAAAGTAATACCCAATGAAAAAGAAAGAAATCCTGCTGCTCGTCGCGGTCGCCGCCGTGGCTGGCCTGGTGGGCATCGGGCTGGGCTGGAAAAAATGGCAAGTCGCCGAGCCAGCCGCCAGCGTCGCGCATCAGTTTTATGCGCAGTCTCTGCCAGACATTAATGATAAAAAAACAACAATGTCACAATGGCAGGGAAAGTTGCTTCTGGTAAATTTCTGGGCGACCTGGTGCGCGCCTTGCGTAGAAGAAATGCCGGACTTAGTGGAATTGCAAGCCGAACTACAGGCAAAAAATGTCCAGGTAATTGGCATCGGAATCGATTCCGCTGACAATATTCGCGAATTTGCTGGCAAATACAAGATAGATTATCCGCTGTATATTGCCGGAATGGAAGGAATCGACCTTTCCAGGAATATGGGCAATCAGCATGGCGGCCTGCCGTTTACCATCTTGTTAGGCATGGATGGAGAAGTGAAAAAGCGCTATCTCGGGCGACTGGACATGCAGGAAGTGCGCCGTGACCTGGCCCAATTTTTATAGAAAAGCGTATTATTACTTGCCAATTAGAGGCATTTAGCGGCAAAATTCGGCCACTCTCGTTACAGCGGTCATTATTTGATGACAAAAAAGCTACTTCTCGTCAACGGCCCCAACCTTAACCTGCTCGGTTCGCGTGAACCTGCGGTGTATGGTTCCGAGACCTTGGCCGATGTGGAAAGTCTGGCGCAACGTGTCGCTGCCGATGCAGGCGCAAGCCTGTTCTGCTTTCAGAGCAACCATGAAGGCGCGCTCATCGACCGCATTCAGGCTGCCAGGACGGAAGGCATCGATGCAATCGTTATCAATCCCGGCGGCCTGACGCATACCAGTGTCGCCTTGCGTGATGCGCTTGCTGCTGTAGCCATACCCTTTGTTGAAGTGCATATTTCAAATATTCATCAAAGAGAAGCCTTCCGCCATCACTCCTTTCTCTCCGGAATTGCCAAGGGAGTGATCTGCGGCCTGGGCATTGAAGGTTATCGCGCCGCAATTCATTACGCCGCAAAAAATCTATAATTTCTCGTATTTATCATCAATTACCCTATAATTGCCGCAAACGTGGGCGATTATTAGTTCACGGAATCATGTTAAGGAATACACCATGGACCTCAGAAAACTGAAAACCCTGATCGACCTGGTCGCTGAATCAGACATCGCCGAGCTGGAAATGACCGAAGGCGACAGCAAGGTCCGCATCGTCAAGTCCGGCGGCGTACCGCAAGGCCAGGTCGTCATGATGCAACCGCCCGTCAGCGCCCACCCGATGGCGGCGGCCGTCGGCGCTCCTGCACCAGCCGCTGCCGCGGCTGCTCCAGCGGCGGAGCAATACCAGGGACATGTGGTCAAGTCGCCGATGGTCGGCACGTTCTACCGCTCCTCCGCCCCCGGCGCTGCACCGTTCGTGGACGTCGGCTCCAGCGTCAAGGAAGGCGACACGCTTTGCATCATCGAAGCAATGAAGCTGCTCAACGAAATCGACGCGGAAGTCAGCGGCGTGATCAAGCAGATCCTGGTGGAAAACGGTCAGCCGGTCGAATTCGGCCAGCCCCTGTTCGTGATCGGCTAAGCAGCCGTTCGCGGACGCTCACAACTGTTACCATGTTTGAAAAAATCCTGATCACCAGCCGCGGCAACCCGCTGCGCAGCAGTGCAGCAGCGTCGTCACATTGCGCGGCTGCTGCAGGCAGCGGCAATCTCGCCGCGGAGACTACTCATGTTTGAAAAAATCCTGATCGCCAACCGCGGTGAGATTGCCCTGCGGATTCAGCGCGCCTGTCGCGAAATGGGCATCAAGACCGTCGTGGTCCATTCCGAAGCCGACCGCGAAGCCAAGTATGTCAAGCTGGCGGATGAATCCGTCTGCATCGGCCCGGCGCCATCGCCGCAAAGCTATCTGAACATGCCGGCCATTATCAGCGCCGCCGAAGTCACCGATGCCGAAGCGATCCATCCCGGCTACGGTTTTCTCTCGGAAAATGCCGACTTCGCCGAACGCGTTGAACAGTCCGGCTTCGTCTTCATCGGCCCACGCCCCGAATCCATCCGCCTGATGGGTGACAAGGTCTCGGCCAAGCAAGCCATGATCAAGGCTGGCGTTCCCTGCGTGCCAGGCTCCGACGGCGCGCTGCCCGAAGACCCGAAAGAAATCGTGCGCATTGCGCGTCGCGTCGGCTACCCTGTCATCATCAAGGCCGCCGGCGGCGGCGGCGGGCGCGGCATGCGCGTGGTGCATACCGAAGCAGCGCTGCTGAACGCCGTCACCATGACCAGGACCGAGGCAGGAGCGGCTTTCGGCAACCCCGAAGTCTACATGGAGAAATTCCTGGAAAATCCGCGCCACGTGGAGATCCAGATCCTTGCCGACGAATTCAAGAATGCAATCTGGCTGGGCGAGCGAGATTGCTCGATGCAGCGCCGCCACCAGAAAGTGATCGAGGAAGCGCCCGCGCCCGGCATTCCGCGCAAGCTGGTCGAGCGCATCGGCGAACGCTGCGCCGATGCCTGCCGCAAAATGGGCTACCGTGGCGCCGGCACGTTCGAGTTCCTGTACGAAAACGGCGAGTTCTATTTCATCGAAATGAATACCCGCGTCCAGGTCGAGCACCCGGTGACCGAAATGATCACCGGCGTCGACATCGTGCAGGAGCAGATCCGTATTGCCGCCGGCGAAAAGCTTCGCTATCGCCAGCGCGACATCGTCCTGAACGGCCATGCCATCGAATGCCGCATCAACGCCGAGGACCCGTTCAAGTTCACGCCCTCACCGGGACGCGTCACCGCATGGCACATGCCCGGCGGCCCCGGCATCCGTGTCGATTCGCATGTCTATGCCGGCTACTTCGTGCCGCCCAACTACGATTCGATGGTCGGCAAACTGATCGCCTATGGCGCCACGCGCGAGCAGGCGATCAAGCGCATGCAGATCGGCCTGTCGGAAATGGCGGTGGAAGGCATCCAGACCAACATCGCGCTGCACCGCGAATTGATGGTCGATGCGCGCTTCATCGAAGGCGGCACCAATATCCACTATCTCGAGCACAAGCTGGCAAACAAGCCCGACCTGCCCAAGGGCGGCGGCAAGTCGTAAGGCACCCGCATGAGCTGGACCGAAATCGTCGTTGAAGTCGACCTCCATCAGGCAGAGGCACTGTCCGAAGCGCTGATGGAAGCAGGCGCCCTGTCGGTTTCGGTGGAAGACGCCGACCTGGGCACGGCTGCCGAACAGCCGCTATTCGGCGAACCCGGCATGGAACCGACGCAAACCGCATGGGAACGCAGCCGCGTGGTGGCGCTGGCGCCGGCCGAGGCAGACCATGCGGCCATGCTATCGGCTGCGCTGGCGCGGTGCGAACCGCCGCTGCGCGTCGATGACCTGGCATGGAGCCTGCGGCCGCTGGCCGACCAGGACTGGGTGCGCCTGACGCAATCGCAGTTCGAACCCATTCACATCGGCAAGAATATCTGGGTCGTGCCGAGCTGGCATGCCGCACCCGACCCCGCCGCACTGGTGCTGGAGCTCGACCCCGGCCTGGCGTTCGGCACCGGCAGCCACCCCACCACCCGCCTGTGCATGGAATGGCTGGAAGCCCATGCGCCGGCTGGCCGCACCGTACTCGATTACGGCTGCGGCTCCGGCATCCTGGCACTGGTCGCCGGCAAGCTTGGCGCACGCCAGGTCGTGGGCGTCGATATCGATGTCCAGGCCATCGAGGCCGCGCGCCACAACAGCGAGCGCAACCGCTGCACTGTCGACTATTTCGTGCCGGATGACTTCGCGCTGGCACATCCGCACGATCAATTTGATGTCGTGGTCGCCAATATCCTTTCCAGCCCGCTGAAATTGCTGGCGCCGATGCTGTGCGGGCGCGTGGCGGCAGGCGGCAGCCTGGTGCTGTCCGGCGTCCTTGCGCGCCAGGCCGATGAGGTTGCCGCAGCCTATGCCCCGTTCATGACGCTTACCGTGTGGGCGGAACGGGATGGCTGGGTCGCGCTGTCGGGCACACTGACCGGCGCTGCTCCTCCATCTGCCTCAAAGCCCGTCTGAGCGATGGCTCTCGCGACCCAGTGCCCGCATTGCCATACCGCGTTCAAGGTCGCCCATGACCAGCTGAAGCTGCGTGCCGGCCTGGTACGCTGCGGCGCCTGCAAGCAGATTTTCAACGGCATCGAAAACCTGGTGGCGCCGGATCAGGCGGCGCCGCCGGAGAGTGCTGCAAAGCCGCCTCCTGCGCCCTCCCCCGTGCCTCCGCCATCTGCAGCAGCAGTGCGCGCAGCGCCGGCTACCCCGTCTGGAGTGCCGGCGACAGGCGGCCGCACATCGGTTGCGCCGGGTGCCGATACGCTGAAATTCGTGCCGATTGACGACCCGGATACCGAGACCCGCATCCTGCAGGAACCGCCCTCTGCAACAGACGCCGATGCCGGACTCGACGACGATCCGCTGACGCGCATGACCCTGGTAGATTTCAGCCTGTTCGAGGAATCGCTGGAGGCGCCGCAGGACAATGCCGACAGTGATGCCAGTGCGGGCGCTGATGCTGATGCTGATGCTGATGCTGATGCTGATGCTGATGCTGATGCTGATGCTGATGCTGATGCCGATGCCGGTGCAGATGCCGATGCAGATATGTTCGAGGCCGGCCAGGGTGGCATCTGGCCTGACACGCATGCCGAACCGCAGGAATTCCCGGCCTTCCCGATTGAACGGCAACTGACCGCCACCGGCACCCGTGGCATTGCAGATACGGCTGGATCGCCCTCTCCCTCGGGGAGCGCTGATGCCATCCGTGGCGCCGGGTATGCGGATGTCGATGCCGAAGAACAGGCAGCACTGGAAAGCTTTGACACGTCGGCCTATGCCAGCCAGCTCGCCGATGCACGGTTATCAGCCGCAGTCGACGATGTCATCGCTGAAGATGTTGCCGATGCTGCCCTGGCCGCTGCAGAAGAAGAAATCGATGAGCCGGAATTCGTCATGGTCGACCGCCGGCGCCAGCGGCGGCGGCGCATTGCCCGCATCGGCATGGCGGTCGGCACTGTCTTGCTGCTTGCAGGCGCCCTGCTGCAGGGCGCCTACGCTTTCCGTACCGATATCGCGGCCCGCTTGCCGGCAAGTCGTCCGGCACTGGCGCAGATGTGCGAATTGCTCGACTGCCGCATCGGCTTGCCGGCGCAGATCGACGAGGTATCGATCGAATCGAGCGAATTGAAGGCACTGACGGCCGGCGGCAATGTCTTTACGCTCGGACTGCTGCTGCACAACCGCAGTACGCTCGTGCAAGCCTGGCCTCACGTGGAACTGACCCTGAACGACGAAAACGGGCAGGCGCTCCTGCGGCGCGTCCTGACGCCGCGCGAGTACCTGCCTGCCGGACAGGATGTGACGCGCGGCTTCCCCGCCCGCACCGAGCAAACCGTGCACGTCTCGTTCGAGCTGCAGCAATTGCAGGCATCGGATTACCGGGTCTACCTCTTTTATCCCTGAGCTGCTCTTTGGCATGCTCGATCATTATTCAACTACTGGAGCTGGGTGCATGACTTCCCTGATTTGCGGTTCGCTGGCATTCGACAGCATCATGATGTACGGCGGGCGTTTCTCCGATGCCTTGCTGGCCGATCAATTGCACAAGATTAATGTCGCATTCCTCGTGCCGGAAATGCGCCGCGAATTCGGCGGCTGCGCAGGCAATATCGCCTACAACCTGAAGTTGCTGGATGGCACGCCGCTGATCATGGCCACGCTCGGCCAGGACGGCGCGCCCTACCTGGAACGGCTGAAGCAGCAGGGCATCGAGACTCGCGCCATCCGCACCGTCGAAAACAGCTTCACGGCTCAGGCTTTCATTACCACCGACAGCGGCAATAACCAGATTACCGCCTTCCATCCCGGCGCCATGACCATGTCGCACCTGAACAAGGTGGCCTCTGCAGGTCCGGTCAAACTGGCGATCGTCGCCCCTGATGGCCGCGACGGCATGCTGCAGCATGCTGCGGATTGCGTTTCCCTGGACATTCCTTTCATTTTCGACCCCGGCCAGGGCTTGCCAATGTTTGACGGCGCCGAGTTGGAACGCTTCATCGACCAGGCCAGCTACATTGCAGTCAACGACTACGAAGCGGAAATGCTGACCGGGCGCACCGGCCTGACGCTGCAGCAGATCGCCCAGCGCGTCCGCGCCCTGATTGTTACCCGTGGCGAATTCGGCGCCGATGTGTTCACCCAAGGCGAACACATCGCCATTCCGCCGGTGCGGGCCGATGCGGTGGTCGATCCGACCGGCTGTGGCGATGCCTTCCGCGCCGGCCTGATGTACGGCCTGACCAACGGCATGGACTGGGCTACCACCGGACGCCTGGCCAATCTGATGGGCGCCATCAAGATCGCTCACCAGGGCGGACAGAACCACGCGCCCGACCGCGCAGAAATCGAGGCGCGCTTCGAGAAGGCGTACGGTTACCGTTTCTGACGCTCAGTCGCGCGGCGCCAGCGCCAGCAGGGTTTGCCGGATATCGTCAACGGATTTATCTGCGACGACGATTTCCAGAAGCTTGCGGCGCGCCGTCTGGCCGTGCGTGACCGTGACCGCGCTTTTGGTCAGGCCGAGCGCATCGGCAACGAACCGCGTCAGGGCGTCATTCGCCCTGCCCTCGATCGGTTGCGCCTGCAATCGCACTTTCACCGCATCGCCATGCATGCCCGCCACTTCGGTGCGTTTGGCATTGGGAATCACCTGCACCTGCAGGCGCAACCGCGCCTGAGCGCGGCCTGGCGTCAGGCTCATGCCGTCCCGGACAGAATGCCCGCCACCACGTACAAACCGATCTGCAGCAGCAGCAGCGCCACCAGCGGGCTCAGGTCGATGTTGCCTATCGGCGGTATCACGCGCCGCAAGGGACGCAGCAGCGGCTCGGTCAGGGCGCCGATAAATGGCGCCAGCGGCGCATGCGGATTGATCCAGCTGAAAATCACCTCGATGATGATCAGCCCCATGAAACCGTAGAAAACCCACTGGATGAAACGCAGCAGTGCCAGCAGCAGGATCCACTGCACGGACAGGTCGAAAAACAGCATCCTGGTCAGCACCACCGACACCAGCGCCACCAGGAAGGCGCCGATCAGGCTGGCCCAGTCGTAGCCGCCGGCGCCGGGCACCACTCGCCGCAGCGGCTTGACCAGCCAGTCGGACAACTGAAAGATGAAATGGGCGATCGACATGGGCGGCCGTACGCGCACCACCTGCATCCAGAAGCGCAGTAACAGCACCACGGCAAGCAGGCTTGCGGCGGCATCGACAATCAGCGTAACTATGCTTTGCAGCACGAAAGCCTCTCCTTGATGAAATTAGCCCTTAATCATACCGCCAAATAAAAAACCGCTGCATGACGCAAGGCCATGCAGCGGGATTGCGCCTGAAATCAATCAGGCTTCCAGCCGAAGCTGGATTTACGGACGGCTGCCGGTCGGAAACGGCCAGGCCGCTGCCGGGCTCAGCACAGTCTTGACGGCAGGCGCTGCCTTCTTGGCTGCAGGCTTCTTGGGTGCTGCGGCCTTCTTGGGTGCTGCGGCCTTCTTGGCTACCGGCTTCTTGGCAGCTACGGCTTTCTTTGCTACCGGCTTCTTGGCAGCTGCGACCTTCTTCGCTACCGGCTTCTTGGCAGCTGCAACTTTCTTCGCTACCGGCTTCTTGGCGGCTGCAACCTTCTTCGCTACCGGCTTCTTGGCAGCGACCTTCTTCGCTACCGGCTTCTTGGCAGCTGCGACCTTCTTCGCTACCGGCTTCTTGGCAGCTGCGGCCTTCTTTGCTACCGGCTTCTTGGCGGCTGCAACTTTCTTCGCTACCGGCTTCTTGGCGGCTGCAACTTTCTTCGCTACCGGCTTCTTGGCGGCTGCAACTTTCTTCGCTACCGGCTTCTTGGCGGCTGCAACTTTCTTCGCTACCGGCTTCTTGGCAGCTGCGGCCTTCTTTGCTACGGGCTTCTTGACAGCTGCCTTCTTCGGCGCTGCTGCCTTCTTGGCCGCAGGCTTGGCTGCGGCTTTCTTTGCAGCGGGTTTCTTTGCTGCGGGTTTCTTAGCGGCTGTTGCCATTTTGTTTCTCCTTCACGTGATGGAAAAAATCAAGCTACTTTGGAAACCCGCATGAAGCATCGCGATGCCTCATGCGGATTATTCATCGGCACAAGCAAGCTTCTGCTTGCGCTAATGAATTCGGCACCAGCTGAACTGCTGCATCCCCTCACCTATGCAGCACTTCAGCCATCTTCGGCGAACGCTTCGACATGCATCTGCTGTCGCAAGCGGCCATGCCTGACTGGACATGGCAAGCAGCCCGGCTGCTTCCGCCTGAAATAAACGCCGGCATCCTGCCGGCGCCGGAATTCCTTATCGTGCGACCTGGGCGATTTTCAAAGAAAAAGCCGCCTTTCCCGACTTGATCGGGAAAAGCGGCATCATCAGACAAGATCGTTCAGGTCTTCGACTGTTCATTAATTCGGGTAATGCCTTTCGGTTGCATGGCCAATGCACGGCCACCCTGCATTCTCTCCGTGTTTACTTCTTCTTGCCTTCTTCTTGCTGCACGTCGCGCTGCACATCTTCGAATCGTTCAGTCCCAGCTAAGGGCGCCACCGGTCTGATATTCGATTACGCGCGTCTCGAAAAAGTTTCGCTCCTTCTTCAGATCGATCATTTCGCTCATCCACGGGAAGGGGTTCTCTTCCTGCGGGAACAAGGCTTCAAGCCCGATCTGCTGCGCGCGGCGATTAGCGATGTAGCGCAGGTAGCCCTTGAACATCGCAGCATTCAATCCAAGCACGCCACGCGGCATTGTATCCTCTGCGTAACGATATTCCAACTCTACCGCGCGTAAAAACAACGCTTTGATCTCGTCGCGGAATGCCGGCGTCCACAGATGCGGGTTCTCCATCTTGATCGAGTTGATCAGGTCGATGCCGAAATTACAGTGCATCGATTCGTCGCGCAGAATGTACTGGTATTGCTCGGCCGCGCCCACCATCTTGTTCTGCCGCCCCAGCGCCAGGATCTGCGTGAAGCCGACATAGAAGAACAAGCCTTCCATCAGGCAGGCGAACACGATCAGCGAACGCAGCAACTGCTGGTCGGTCTCGACGGTGCCGGTCTTGAATTCAGGATTAGTCAGGATATCGATGAACGGGATCAGGAACTCGTCCTTGTCGCGGATCGATTCGACCTCGCGATAAGCATTGAAGATCTCACCTTCGTCCAGGCCGAGCGATTCGACGATGTACTGGTAGGCATGCGTATGGATCGCTTCTTCGAAGGCCTGGCGCAGCAGGTACTGACGGCACTCCGGCGCCGTGATGTGGCGATAGGTGCCCAGCACGATATTGTTGGCGGCCAGCGAATCGGCAGTGACGAAAAAGCCGAGGTTGCGCTTGACCAGCCGGCGCTCATCCTCCGAGAGGCCGTTCGGGTTCTTCCACAGCTCGATATCGCGCTGCATGTTGATTTCCTGCGGCATCCAGTGGTTGGCGCAGCCCGCCAGATATTTGTCCCAGGCCCACTTGTACTTGAACGGCACCAGCTGATTGACGTCAGTCTGGCCATTGATGATGCGCTTGTCGTCAATATTGACGCGGCGTTCGACACCACCTTCGACTGCATCCTGGCGCGCCACCAGCGCCGGGTTCAGGGCAACGTCCGGCTGCGCTGCCTGCGGCCGGCCCGCCGCCACGGGTTGCAGCGCCGGTTGCGCCGCGGGGGTGGTTTCTTCGTCCCAACTTAACATGTCTATCCTCGATTTCATTCCGGAGCGATCCGGCAGTTCATCCACGCGAGCGGCATTCCGGGACCGCCGGATAGCCGCTCGCGCGCTCTCTGTTCAGCTTACTGGCAAGCCTCGCACTCTTCAAAGCCCGGGTCGCCCGGACGCATCGTGCAGGCCGGGCCAGCCAGCTCTTCCGCCGGGACTGGACCGGCGGCAAAACCGCCTGCCGCTGCCGCGCCACCGCCGATGTCCGACGAAACCGCATTCAGGGTGCCGGTACGCGTGGTCGATTTCTCCACGTGGGTGGCGCCGATGGTGCGCAGGTAGTAAGTGGTTTTCAGGCCGCGCAACCATGCCAGCTTGTAGGTTTCATCCAGCTTGCGCCCGGAAGCGCCGGCCATGTAGATGTTCAGCGACTGGGCCTGGTCGATCCACTTCTGGCGGCGCGATGCTGCCTCAACCAGCCATTTCGGCTCGACCTCGAAGGCAGTGGCATAGATGTCGCGCAGGTCTTGCGGCACGCGGTCGATGCGGGCCAGGCTGCCGTCGAAATACTTGAGGTCGGCGACCATCACTTCATCCCACAGGCCGCGCGCCTTCAGGTCGCGCACCAGGTATTCGTTGATCTCGGTAAATTCGCCCGACAGATTCGACTTCACGTACAGGTTCTGGTAAGTCGGCTCGATGCAGGCCGATACGCCGATGATGTTGGAAATCGTCGCCGTCGGCGCGATCGCCACACAGTTGGAATTGCGCATGCCGTGCTGCTTGATGCGGGCGCGCAACGAGGCCCAGTCCATGGATTCGGCAGTATCGACTTCCAGGTAGCCGCCGCGTTCTTCGGCCAGCAGTTTCAGCGAATCCTGCGGCAAGATGCCGCGGTCCCACAGCGAACCCGGGTAAGAGCTGTAGCGGCCCCGTTCCTCGGCCAGTTCGGTCGAGGCCCAGTAAGCGTAATAGCACACCGCTTCCATCGAATTGTCGGCGAATGCCACGGCCTGCTGAGATGCGTAAGGCACACGCATCATGTGCAGGCAATCCTGGAAGCCCATAATGCCCATGCCGACCGGACGATGGCGCAGGTTGGAGTCGCGCGCCTTCTTGACCGCATAATAGTTGATGTCGATGACGTTATCCAGCATGCGCATGGCAGTGCGGATAGTTTTTTGCAGCTTGACCTGGTCCAGCTTGCCATCCTTCATGTGCGCCGGCAGGTTGACCGAACCGAGGTTGCATACCGCGATTTCGGAGTCGTTGGTGTTCAGGGTGATTTCCGTGCACAGATTGGAACTGTGCACCACGCCGACATGCTGCTGCGGCGAGCGGATGTTGCACGGATCCTTGAACGTGATCCAGGGATGGCCGGTTTCGAACAGCATCGACAGCATCTTGCGCCACAGGTCGGTGGCCTGCACCTTCTTGAACAGCTTGAGTTCACCGCGCGCCGCCTTGCCTTCGTAGCCCAGGTAAGCTTCTTCGAAGGCACGGCCGAACTTGTCGTGCAGGTCGGGCACGTCGGAAGGCGAGAACAGCGTCCACTCGCCCTTTTCCATGACGCGCTTCATGAACAGGTCAGGAATCCAGTTGGCGGTGTTCATGTCGTGGGTGCGGCGGCGGTCGTCGCCGGTGTTCTTGCGCAGGTCGAGGAATTCCTCGATATCCATGTGCCAGGTTTCCAGGTACGCGCAGACCGCGCCCTTGCGCTTGCCGCCCTGGTTGACCGCGACGGCGGTGTCGTTGACCACCTTCAGGAACGGCACCACGCCCTGCGACTTGCCGTTGGTGCCCTTGATGTGGGCGCCCAGGGCACGCACCGGCGTCCAGTCGTTGCCCAGGCCGCCGGCGAACTTGGCCAGCAGGGCGTTTTCCTTGATGGCGTCGTAGATGCCTTCAAGGTCGTCCGACACCGTGGTCAGATAGCAGGACGACAGCTGCGAGCGCAGCGTGCCGGAATTGAACAGGGTGGGCGTCGAGCTCATGAAATCGAAGCTGGACAGCAGGTCATAGAACTCGATGGCGCGTGCTTCGCGGTCGGTCTCGTTCAGGGCCAGGCCCATTGCCACGCGCATGTAAAACGCTTGCGGCATTTCGATACGGGTGTCGCGGATGTGCAGGAAATAACGGTCGTACAGGGTTTGCAGGCCAAGATAGCCGAATTGCAGGTCGCGCTCGGGCTTGAGGGCGGCAGCGAGGCGGGCCAGGTCGAACTCGCCCAGCTTGGCGTCGAGCAGCTCGGCGTCGATGCCTTTCCTGATGAATTTCGGGAAATATTTAAGATAGTGGGCCGGCGCGTCGGCTTGCGCCACTTCCTGGCCGAACACTTCCTTGCGAATGGTATGCATCAGCAGACGCGCAGTCACCAGGCTATAGGCCGGATCCTGCTCCATCAGAGCACGCGCCGCCAGGATGGCCGACTTGTGCAGTTCCTCGACCGGCACGCCATCGTAGAGATTCTTGAGCGTTTCGGTGAAAATCGCTTCGGCGTCGACATGCTTTTCCAGGCCGGTGCAGGCCGCGGCGATCATTGCGCGCGTCTTGTCCATATCCAGCGGACGGCGCTCGCCGCCTTCGGTCACATGCAGTTGCGGCGTTTCCTGCGCCGGCCTGGCGGCCTGTTGCTGGGCGCGCTCTTCCATGCGCTTGGCACGGTAGAGGACGTAGGCACGCGCCACGTCATGCTCGCCAGAACGCATCAGCGCCAGCTCGACCTGATCTTGCACATCCTCGATATGAAAAGTGCCGCCCGCCGGCTGGCGGCGTACCAGCGCATTCACCACGGCACCAGTCAATTCTTCCACCAGTTCGCGCACGCGTGCCGAAGCCGCGCCATGGCCGCCGTTGACTGCCAGGAAGGCCTTGGTCATGGCAATCGCAATCTTCGACGGCTCGAAGCCGACCACGGCGCCATTGCGGCGCAGGATGCGGTAGTCGCTCAGCGACGCGCCGCCGGGTGCTGCGGCAGACGCGGCCGGCGCGGCCGCACCGGCAGCAGGAAGCAGCATGCCGGATTCGACGCTGGACTTGACGGAAATTTCTTGAGTTGAATGCACTTGGCCTCCTGAATACATTAACTTGCCAACACAGCTGGATGCTGCCTGGAATATTACTGAAATGCCCCGAAACATTGACGGGGCCTGACGGGAGCGCAATCGCTCCCTCGAATCGACTACCACTATATCTAGTGGTTTTGCGCGAGGAACCGACTAATTCTAGTGCCTGACATTGGCAGGCGCAACATCTTTTTACCTTTTTTTATGCTGCGCTGCGGTTGACATTCAGGGCGCATCCATGCCTGGAACCGCAAAGCGCAGTGTCTCGCGGATGCCAAGTGCCCGGCCCGCGCGGGCTACCGCCAGGGAGTAGGTGTGCCAGTCGAAAAACGGCCCGGGATCGGTCTTTCGGCCTGGGGCAATGTGCTCGTGACCGGTAACGGCACGCAGAGAATAATTTCGCTGCAGCGCAACAGTCAAGGCTGCCAGCACGCGATACTGGATCGGCTCGAACGGCACAAAATCGGTGCCTTCGAGTTCAATGCCCACCGAAAAATCGTTGCACCGCTCGCGCCCTTCGAAGCAGGACACGCCGGCGTGCCAGGCGCGCTCGTCAACGGACACGAATTGCTGCAGTTCGCCGTTGCGGCGAATCAGGAAATGTGCGGAAACGCGCAGCGCACGCAAGGCATCGAAATAGGGGTGGGCATCGCAATCCAGGCAGTTGCCGAACAGGTCGGCGATATGCGCGCCGCCGAATTGCCCGGGTGGCAAGCTAATATTGTGGATCACCAGCAAATCGACGGCACTGCCCGCCGGGCGTGCATCGCGATTCGGGGAGGACAGGCGTTGCGCGCCCGCGCACCAGCCGGCGGCGTCGAGAATCAGTGCCGGCGCGTCAGTCGGGTTCATGGATATTCAGCCTCTGCATCCGGTAGCGCAACTGCCGAAAACTGATGCCAAGAAGTTCCGCCGCCTGCGTGCGGTTGAATCCTGTCTGCTGCAAGGCGCGGCAAATGATATTACGCTCTACCCGGTCGAGGTGTCCCGGCAAGGAGAGCGGCAACTCCACGCTTGCACCGCCAGCATCGCCGCAGGCATCCCCGGCACCCGGCAGCACAACTGCGGCATCCGCGCCGGTCGCGGTAGCGACGGTGTCTCCGGGCTTTGCAGCATCTTCCGCCAGGTGCGCAGTGTCCGCCGGCGCTACCGCGATCGTTGCCGGCTGCACGGGCGCCGCCGGCGCGAAGGATGGCGGCCTGATCTGTTTCAGCGCCAGATCCTCCGCCTCGATAACGTCGTTGCTGGCGAACGCCAGCGCGCGCTCGAGGATGTTTTCCAGTTCCCGCACGTTGCCGGGGAAATCGTAACCCTGCAAGGCGGCGAGTGCCGCCGGCGCCAGCACTGCGCGCTTGCCGCCGGCAGGCGCCAGTCTGCCAAGAATGGCTTCGGCCAGCATGCCGACATCTTCCAGTCGCTCCCGCAGCGGTGGCAGCCGCAGTTCGATCACGTTCAGGCGGTAATACAAGTCCTGGCGAAAACGTCCCCTCGCCACGCATTCGGCCAGGTTCTGATGCGTCGCGCTGATCAGGCGCACATCCACCGGCTCCTCGACGGTAGCGCCCACCTTGCGCACGCGCCGCTCCTGGATTGCCCGCAACAGCTTTACCTGCATGGCAAGTGGCAGGTCAGCCACCTCGTCCAGCAGCAGGGTGCCGCCGTTGGCCGCCTGGAAAAAACCGTCACGGTCGTCCGTGGCGCCGGTAAAGGCACCCTTGCGGTAACCGAAGAACTCGGCTTCCATCAGGTTTTCCGGAATCGCCCCGCAATTGACGGCGACGAAAGGCTTGCCCGCACGCGCGCTCTGCTCGTGGATGTCGCGCGCGGCAAGCTCCTTGCCGCTACCCGATTCGCCGCTGATGGCGATGGGCGCCATGCTGCGCGCCAGCCGCAGGATTTGCGCGCGCAAGTCCTGCATCAGAGGCGAAGCGCCGATCAGTCGCATGGCAGCGCCACCGGCGGCAACCGCAGGTGGCTTGCCGGAAGCCGCCACGGCAGCGGCGCTGGTGAGCAGCGCCGACTGCACGAGGAGCCGCAGCTCATCGAGTCCGACCGGCTTGGTAAGGTAATCGAATGCGCCAGCTTTCAAGGCAGTCACCGCATTTTCCGCGCTGCCGAAGGCGGTGATCACGGCGATCGGCGTATTCCTGGCCGCGCCTGCCACTTCCCGCACCAGGTCGATGCCCATGCCATCCGGCAGGCGCATGTCGGTAAGCACCAGGGCGTACTCTCCCGCCTGCAGAAATGTGCGGGCGGCGCCGAGGCTGGCGGCGCTGTCGACGTCCAGGCCCATTTTCAGCAGCGTGATTTCAAGCAGCTCGCGCAGATCGGCTTCGTCGTCGACCACCAGTATCCGAGGTGCGGTCATGTCAGTCTTTTTTCCTTTTCCTTCAAATTGGTGGTGCCATGGCCAGGGTGATCACGAAGCGGCCACCCGGGCTTCCCCTGCTACCCTCGCCTGCATAGTACTCGTAGTCAAGCATGGCGCCGTTATTCATGCACAATTCCCGCGCCAGGTAGAGTCCCAGTCCCGTGCCCTTGCTCGAGGTAGTGTAAAAGGGTTCAAACAGGTGCGCGCGCACTTCCTGGCTAATCGGCTTGCCGTCATCTTCCACCTGCAGTTCCAGGCGGCCGCCGGCATCTGCCGCTGCATGGATGCGAATGCTGCCGCTGCGTCCGCTGGCGTAGCGCAGCGCGTTCGACAGCAGATTGATGATCACTTCGCGCAAATGCAGCGGATCGAAACGCACACGGTGCGCTCCCATGCCACTGAGCCTGATCAGGTCGGGGGCCAGCCCATTGGTTTCGCGAAATTCCGCCAGCACCTCGGCAAGGAATTTTGCCAGCCGCAGGGGCTCTTCCGGAGGCTGCGCCTTGCGCGAAAGCTTGAGGATATCCTCGATCATGCAGTTCAGGCGCCTGACATTATCGCCGACGATCGCCAGCAGGCGCGACTGCGGCGACGACAGCAGCTCTTCCCGGAGCAGCGCGGCGGCGTACGAGATGGCAGAGAGGGGGTTGCGCACCTCATGGGCAATGCTGGCGGTCAGGCGCCCCATCGAAGCCAGCTTGAGTTGCTGCGCCTGATTTTCTATCTCGGTGACGTCCTGTAGGAAAATCACCGTGCGATCCGTCAGCAGATCGTTCACATACACCTTGGCAAAGCGCAGCTTCAGGTGCGCCGACAAGTCCTGGCGAATGCCTCGCATTGCGCTGCCGGCATACGATATTGCATCCTCCGACGGTTTGATGGTGACATATACCGCGGCCGATTCGGCGGTACGCAGCTGATGGCGATTCGTTGCCGTGCGCACCATCCAGGCAAAGAAGGCGTCCGCAACCGGCATCAGGCGCGCAATATCGGTCAGCCTGTAGCGCATTCCCCCGCCCATGATACTGATGCCCAACATGCGTTCGGCCGCCGGATTAACCGTCAGGATGCTGCCGTCCGACGCCACTACCAGAATGCCGTCATCCATGTCGACGATGACCACGCGATTGATGGACTGCTGCAACTGCAAGTCCTTGCCGTGCTGCGCTGCCAGCTCTTCCTGGCGTATCAGCCTGGCTGCCAGCCGGTTGACGACCACCACCGCGGCGAAAAAGGCAGCGCCATACAGGCCCGCCTGGGAAATCGACATTTCGCCATCCCCCAGGTTCAGGCGGAAAACGGCCTCCCCCAGCAGGACCAGGCTCACTACGGCGGCGAAAAACAGTCCCCAGACAAGGGGAGCGAGAATGGCGCCGCCTGCTAGCGGAAACAAATACAGGATCGCGAGTCCGCCCTTGGCGCCGCCCACGCTAATATATAGCAGGGAAATAATGCCTATATCCAGCGTGATCTGCGACAGCAACTGCAGCAGAAACCGCCGGCGCCAATGCAGCACCAGGGCGAGGAGGCCCAACCCAAGCAACAGGTAAACCAGGCAGGCAGCGAGTTCGAACCAATGCCCGCCACTGCCAAATATTTTCTTGTCCAGCAAGCTGATGTACACCAGCAGCACGATGGCAATTCCCGTGCGGGTCAGCGCCAGCGTTTGCAAAGAGCGCCAGAATGCATCGCGCGAGGAACTGCCGGATGCATCTTGATGCGGGGGCGGCATGGCCATGCCGGAGTGGTTCGACGATTGCGGTGACACGGTCATGCGCGCGACTGCTCAGGCCCTGGGAAACACACGGCGACGGTGCTCTTCGCAGCAAAACGCCATGCCGGGCGCATGCATGACTGCATCCGATGCCGGCACATGCACGCCGCAGCAGGCGCATGGCAGCATCGCTTCGGAAACTCTCTGTCCGGAGGGCGGCCGCGAGCGCTTCGCCGCATCGTCTTGGCCTCGTGTCCGCGCGGCGCGCTTGAACCACACCAGCGCCAGCACAGCGAGCAGCAGCCAGAATGCCAGTTTCACGCAGCCACCCGATGCAATATCACTTCCAGGACGAAGCGGCTGCCGACATATGCCAGCAGCAACGTCGCAAAGCCCCCAAGGGTGAAGCCGAGCGCGGTCTTGCCACGCCAGCCACGCCAGCGACGCCCCACCAGCAACGCACCGAACATGCCCCATGAAAGCAGCGTGAAAATTGTCTTGTGGTTCCATTGCACGGGCTGGCCAAACAACTGCTCGGAAAATACCACGCCCGACAGCACCGTCAGCGTCAGCAGCACGAAACCGAGGCCGATCATGCGAAACAGCAGTTTTTCCATGGTCAGCAACGCCGGCAACCGCTCCAGCGCCGCCGTCATCCAGCGGCCTGTCTTCAACGGGGCATGCGCATGCAGGCTGGATTCCTGCAAGGCCATGAGTACGGCATGGAATGCGGCGATCGTCAGCGCGCTGTAGGCAAGCAGGGAGACGGCGATATGCCAGGCAAACACGGCCGGCCGACCGGCCAGCGGCACCACGCTGCCGGGAAAAGCCAGCGGCAACAGCACGGCCACGGCGGCACAGGGCAGCACCAGCACGCGCAAGCCCTCCAGCGCGGAAATGCGGTTTTCAAGCCAGTAAGTCGCGACAGAAATCCATAGGGTAGCCGACAGCATGACGGCGAATCCCAGCCGCAGCGACGCCGGCAACAACACTTCCTGGGCGAGCACGAAACCGTGCGCCAGCCAGGCAACCGCTATTCCGACGGCAATTGCCCGCCGCCGGCCCGCGGGCAATGCGGCGCACACGCCATAAAGCAATGCAGGCAGGAGGACGAAGTAAGTTTGCATGGTTTTAGTTTACACCATGAATTGCCTTCGGCCACTGCCATCTTGCACCGCCCGCCGTCACGTGCATCGCCACGCTTCGGGTAAAATGGCAGGCCTTGCCGTCGGCTCGCATGCGCTCGCCCGGCCCCTTGTCCGATTTATATCTTTCACCCGCCATGCTAGACAATCTGACCCAACGACTTGCAAAAGCCGTCAAAACCATGCGCGGCGAAGCGCGCCTGACCGAGTCCAACACTACCGAGATGCTGCGAGAAGTCCGGCTGGCGCTGCTGGAAGCCGACGTTGCGCTGCCGGCAGTGCGCGAATTTATCGCCCGGGTAAAGGAAAAGGCCATGGGCGAGGAAGTCATCGGCTCGCTCACGCCCGGCCAGGCGCTGGTCGGCGTGGTGCAACGCGAACTCGCCGCGCTGATGGGCGCCGATCTGGGGCCCGAAGCCAGCCAGCTCAGCTTTGCCACGCAACCTCCCGCGGTGATCCTGATGGCGGGCCTGCAAGGCGCCGGCAAAACGACCACCGTCGGCAAGCTGGCCAAATACCTGCGCGAACAGAAAAAGAAAAAGGTCCTCACCGTTTCCGCCGACGTCTACCGGCCGGCGGCGATAGGCCAGCTGCAAACCGTGAGCGGCCAGGCCGGCGCCGATTTCTTCCCCTCGCAAGCCAGCGACCAGCCCGTGGCGATTGCGCTGGCCGCGCTGGATTATGCAAAAAGGCATTACCACGACGTCCTGATCGTCGATACCGCCGGCCGCCTGGGCATCGACGAGGCAATGATGCAGGAAATCGCCGCCATCCATGCCGCCGTCAAGCCGATCGAAACCCTGTTCGTCGTCGACGCCATGCTGGGCCAGGATGCCATCAACACCGCCAAGGCTTTCAGCGACGCCCTGCCCCTGACCGGGGTGGTGCTGACCAAGCTGGATGGCGACTCGCGCGGTGGCGCTGCCCTGTCGGTGCGCCACGTCACCGGCAAGCCGATCAAGTTCGCCGGCGTTGCCGAGAAGCTCGACGGCCTGGAAGCTTTCGACCCGCAGCGCATGGCCAACCGCATCCTCGGCATGGGCGATATCCTGGCGCTGGTCGAAGAAGCGCAAAAGGGCGTCGACGTGGCCGCGGCGCAGGACCTGGCGCAAAAAATCAAGGGCGGCGGCAAATTCGACTTGAACGACTTCAAGGCGCAGCTTTCGCAAATGAAGAAAATGGGCGGCCTGTCCAGCCTGATGGACAAGCTGCCGGCGCAATTCCAGCAAGCCGCGGCCGGCGCCAGCATGGGCCAGGCCGAGAAGCAGGTGCGCCGCATGGAAGGCATCATCAATTCCATGACGCCGCAGGAACGCGCCAAGCCCGAATTGATCAAGGCTGCACGCAAGCGCCGTATCGCCGCCGGCGCCGGCGTGCAGGTGCAGGAAGTCAACCGCATGCTGTCACAGTTCGAGCAGATGCAGGCGATGATGAAAAAGCTCAAAGGCGGCGGCATGATGAAAATGATGCGCGGAATGAAAGGCATGCTGCCCGGCGCGCGATAGCCACGGCAGGCGCGGCGATGTCCTGCCGTCGCGCTCGTGGCTAGGCGCATACACTCTCCCCTGTCTGCCTCCAAAAAAGACTTGCATCCCTTATAAAACCCCACCACTATTAGCGGTGCGTGAAATGGCGCAATTCCCAACACTATTCGTGAAGGAGGTTTAAAAATGGCAACTGCCAAAAAATCCGCAGCCAAGCCGGCTGCAAAAAAACCAGCAGCAAAAAAAGCCGTAGCCAAGAAAGCCGCGCCGGCGAAGAAAGCCGCCCCCGCCAAAAAGGCCGCCGCCAAGCCGGTAGCCAAGAAAGCGGCGCCTGCCAAAAAGGCCGCGCCCGCCAAGAAAGCAGCAAAGCCTGCTGCCAAGAAGGCCGCCGCCAAGCCGAAAACCGCGCGCAAGCCCAATGCCGCCTTCATGAAGCCCCTGACCCCGTCCGCCATCCTGGCCGCAGTCGTCGGTGCCAGCCCGTTGCCGCGCACGGAAGTCACCAAAAAGGTATGGGACTACATCAAGAAGAACAAGCTGCAGGACGAAGCCAACAAGCGCAACATCAATGCCGACGACAAGCTCAAGGCTGTCTTCGGCGGCAAGAAGCAGGTATCGATGTTCGAGATGACCAAGCTCATCTCCGGCCACTTGAAGTAAGATTTTCAGGTGCCAAACAAAAACGCCCGCAGCACGCGGGCGTTTTTGTTTATATTGCCAACTTCACTTGCGGTCCGCCACCTGTGCGGCGGCAGGCGCCGGATGGTATTCCCATTTTTTCCAGGATGCCAGCACCGCATTCGGATAGTCCGGACGGCCGCGACTGCCGTTGTAACGCCCCAGCGCCATGTAGAGATTACCCTTTTCCATGTCGAGGTACAGGCGCAGAATCGAGCAGCCGTAACGCAAATTGGTTTGCATGTGAAACAGCTTGCGCCGGTCGCCATCGCCGATGACCCGGGTCCAGAACGGCATGACCTGCATGTAGCCGTGCGCGCCGGCGTGGGACACCGCATATTTGCGAAACGCCGACTCCACCTGGATCAAGCCCAATACCAGCGCCGGTTCCAGGCCCGCGCGCTTGGATTCGTACCAGACCGTGCGCAAGAACTCCTGCCTGCTCTGGGAGTCCGGCATGCGCCGCTTCAGCCGCTCCGACATTTCCCCCAGCCAGTTCAGATACCGGATGCGCTGCTCGATATCGTCGAACCTGGGCGTCGGCGGCGACTTATCGGTGATCGCCCGCGACAGGGCAACCCGCACTGAATCCGCCAGCGCTTCCTCTTTCTGGTTGCCCGCCCGCGCCAGGCCGGCACAGCCAAGCAATACAGCCAGCAGTAAGCGCCGCCTCCCCTGTATGATGCTTCGCGTCATGCGTATGTCACTTCATGGTCTCCCTCGGGCACGCCGGGCAGCGACTGCACGGTTTCACGCAGCCAGCCTGGCTTGCATGAATGCCTTCATATCGGCCGCTGGCACCGCCGTTGCCGCCGTCTCGCGACGCCCCTGGTATTCCAATGCGCCATCCTTGAGGCCGCGTTCGCCGATCACGATCCGGTGCGGCACCCCGATCAGTTCCCAGTCGGCGAACATGACGCCCGGGCGTTCGCCGCGGTCGTCGAGTATGGCATCGATGCCGGTATCCAGCAATTCCTGGTACAGGCGGTCGGCTTCCATCCGGACCGCCTCGCTGCGGTCATAGCCCATCGGGCAGATCACCACTTCGAACGGCGCAATCGTTGACGGCCAGATGATGCCCCTGTCGTCAAAATTCTGCTCAATCGCAGCGCCCAATATGCGCGTGATGCCGATGCCATAACAACCCATCTGCATCAATTGCGGCTTGCCGGTTTCATCCAGATAGGTGGCGCTCATGTCTTCCGAATAACGGGTACCGAGCTGGAACACGTGGCCGACCTCGATGCCGCGCTGAATCGCCAGCGCGCCACGGCCGTCGGGGGAGGGGTCGCCCTCCACCACATTGCGCAGATCCGCCACCAGCGGCTCGGCAATGTCGCGCTCCCAGTTAACGCCGGTGAAATGGAATCCGGCTTCATTGGCGCCGCAAATGAAGTCGCTCATCGCCGCGGCAGTGCGGTCGGCCACGATCCTGACCGGCTTGCGGGTGCCGATAGGCCCGAGGTAACCGGGCGGCGTGCCGAAATGCTCGACGATTTCCGCCTCCGATGCAAAGCGGAAGCCGGCCAGGCCGGGGACCTTGGCAGCCTTGACTTCGTTCAGCGCGTGGTCGCCGCGCAGCAGCAGCAGCCAGATCTCCGTTACCGGCTTGCCGTCGCGCTCGCCATCCGTCGCCAGCACGATGGACTTGACTGTACTCGACAACGGCACGCCAAGAAAGTCGGCGACATCTTCGCATTTCGATTTTCCCGGGGTGGGCGTGCGGACCAACTCGGCGCCCGGGGCGCTGCGAGGCGCCGCCGGCGCCAGCGCTTCGGCCGCCTCCATATTGGCGGCGTAATCCGACTGCGGGCAGTACACCAGCGCGTCCTCGCCGGTATCGGCGATGACATGGAATTCATGCGACCCGGAGCCGCCGATCGCGCCATTGTCGGCAGCCACCGCGCGAAATTGCAGGCCGAACCGGTTGAAGATGCGCACGTAGGCGTCATACATGACCTTGTACGACTGCTGCATGCCGGCGACGTCGCGGTCGAAGGAGTAGGCATCCTTCATGGTGAATTCACGGCCCCGCATCAGGCCGAAGCGCGGCCTGCGCTCGTCGCGGAACTTGGTCTGGATGTGATAGAAATTTACCGGCAGCTTCTTGTAAGACTTGATTTCGGAGCGGGCCACGTCGGTGACGACTTCCTCGGAAGTCGGCTGAATCGCATAGTCGCGCCCATGACGGTCTTGTACGCGCATCAACTCCGGGCCCATCTTGTCCCAGCGACCAGTTTCCTGCCACAGCTCGGCCGGCTGCACCAGCGGCATCAGGAGCTCGATCGCACCGGCGCGATTCATTTCCGTTCTGACAATATCTTCCACCTTGCGGATTACCCGTAAGCCCATCGGCATGTAGGTGTAAATACCGGAACCCAGGCGCTTGATCATGCCCGCCCGCATCATCAGTTTATGGCTGACGATTTCGGCGTCGGCGGGCGCCTCCTTGAGTGTCGAAATAAAAAAACGTGAAGCGCGCATATTGAAAAATTCTTTTTTAAAAAGAGAGGGTTATAATCGACTCAATTTTAAAGGATTAGCTGGTTGATGCGCCCATTCTTTGCACATTTGATGGTTTTCCATGCGTCCGCTTCCCGGCCTGCCGGCTGGCGGGCACGAAAAGGCTCGCAGTGTGAGCCAGTGCAGGGGTATCGACCGCGGAAAGTTTGAGGTGGAGTCATGCTGGATCGGGAAGGTTTTCGCCCGAATGTCGGCATCATCCTGCTAAATGCCCACAATCAGGTGTGGTGGGGCAAGCGTGTTCGCGAGCATTCGTGGCAGTTTCCGCAAGGCGGAATCAAGCACGGCGAAACGCCGGAGCAGGCGATGTACCGGGAATTGCAGGAAGAAATCGGCCTGAAGGCCGAGCATGTCAGGATTGTCGGGCGCACGCGCGACTGGCTGCGCTATGAAGTGCCGGACCATTTCATCAAGCGCGAGATCCGCGGCCATTACCGCGGCCAGAAGCAGATCTGGTTCCTGCTGCGCATGGTCGGCCGCGACTGCGACATCAACCTGCGCCTGACCGACCATCCCGAATTCGACGCCTGGCGCTGGCACAACTACTGGGTGCCGCTGGAAGTCGTCATCGAGTTCAAGCGCGACGTCTACCAGAGAGCCTTGCAGGAGCTGTCGCGCTTCCTGATGCGCCAGCCGCAACGGCGCCCATATCCGCGCACGCAACGCCAGGACGCCGCCCCTGACGCGCTGCCAGCACAGGAAACCCCGGCGGTGGAACAGAATGAAGAGTAAACACTACATGACCGCATTACCTCGCCCTGACTTCCCTCCTGTCGCAAAACGCCGTTTGCACATCCGACTTGTCCATGCCGGCCTGCTTGTCGCCCTGGCCACCGCCAGCGCCGCCAGCCACGCCCAGTGGCTGCGCTTCGAGCAGGACTTCGACGAGCAAAGCAAGCCATGGCAGGAAATTTCCCTGCAGCTTCCGCCGGCGCCGAAGCCGGAAAACCTGGCGGAATTCGAGGTGAGCGCCACTACCCGCATGACCTTCGCCGTCGATACCCAGTCCATTTCCGCTGGCGAAGATGGGGTGGTGCGCTATACCCTGGTCAGCCGCAGCCCGTCGGGTGCAATGAACGTCAGTTACGAGGGCATCCGCTGCGAAACCCAGGAGCGCAAGCTTTACGCCTTCGGCCAGAAGGATGGCAGCTGGACCCGCGCGCGCAACGATCGCTGGGAGCGCTTTACCCAGACGATCTCCAACAGCCAGCATGCGGCGCTGGCAAACGGCTATTTCTGTGACCACAAGGTGGTTGCCGGCAATGCCAAACAGCTGGCGCACAATCTGCGCAACCGGCCGGTGCCTGACCGCTATCTGCCCAAATAATCTGCGGCGCAAACGGCCGCTACCTTGGCGGCTTTAAGGGCGTCTATCAAAATGCCGATGGCAAGGGTGTAGAAGGGAATTCGGGCAGCATGCTGCTCGCCTGCGTAGCAATACAGTCTTGCAAGACTATACGCGTACTGCAAGTGCAACGCCGCAAGCGGGATTTTGATAGACGCTCTAAAGCAGCACGAGATTGTCGCGGTGGATCAGTTCCGGCTCTTCCTCGTAGCCGAGGATCCCCATGATTGCCGAAGAGGGATGACCGATGATGCGGCGCGCTTCCGAGCTGGCGTAATTGGAAATGCCGCGCGCGACCGGCCGGCCGTCCTCGTCGGCGCAGGTGATGACATCGCCGCGGCCAAACTTGCCCGTCACTTTCACCACGCCGATTGGCAGCAGCGACTTGCCTTCGCCGGTAAGCTTGCGCACGGCGCCGGCATCCAGCATGACCTTGCCCGCGGTATGCAGGTGGTCTGCCATCCATTGTTTGCGCGCGGTAAGCTGGCCCGTCTCGGCGTGCAGCCTGGTGCCGATCGCCTCGCCGGCGGCAAGCCGGGTCAGCACGTTTTCTTCGCGCCCCCAGGCAATCACGGTATGCGCGCCCGACGTTGCGGCACGACGCGCGGCCAGTATCTTGGTCAGCATGCCGCCGCGGCCGATGCCCGTGCCGGCGCCGCCTGCCATCGCCTCCAGCGCAGGGTCGCCGGCGCGCGCCTGGTGCACGAATTGTGCAGCAGGATCCTTGCGCGGATCGGCAGTGTAAAGGCCCTTCTGGTCAGTCAGGATGATCAGCGCATCGGCCTCGACCAGGTTGGCAACCAGCGCGCCCAGCGTATCGTTATCGCCGAACTTGATTTCGTCGGTGACTACCGTGTCGTTTTCATTGATGATCGGCACGACGCCAAAGCGCAGAAGAGTGAAGAGCGTGGACCGGGCGTTCAGATAGCGTTCGCGATTGGCGAGGTCGGCATGCGTCAGCAGGACCTGAGCGGTGCGCAAGCCATGCGCACCAAAACTGGATTCATAGATTTGCGCCAGGCCCATTTGCCCTACCGCGGCGCAAGCCTGCAGCTCGTGCACGCCGGCGGGCCGCTGTTCGAATCCCAGCCGTTGCATGCCTTCGGCCACGGCCCCTGAACTGACCAGCACCACTTCCTTGCCACCCTGGCGCAACTGCGCGATCTGCGCCGCCCACCGCGCAATGGCTGCGCTATCCAGGCCCTTGCCATCATTGGTCACCAGGGAAGATCCCACTTTGACGATCAGGCGCTTGGCATGCTGGATGACAGAACTCATGGCGGGTAATCGAGGCAAATTGACTGCCCGGCAGCGTGGCGGCGGGGCGTGAAACGTTATTTTATTATCAGGTATCGGCAATCTTGAAGCGTGGATCATCCGGATCGATCGAGGCGATGGCGCGCGCTTCCTGCGCCATTTGCACCACCGCTTCCCGCTGCGCATGCTGGCGCTGTTCGGCCAGGTAGTCGTAGACGGCCATCACCAGGTCTTCACAGCCGGCGCGCGTCAGCGCCGAGATTTCGAACACGGGCCCCTTCCAGCCGAAGCGCTTGATGAAATCCTTGACTCGCCCTGCCCTTTCGCCTTCCGGCACCACGTCCAGCTTGTTCAGTACCAGCCAGCGCGGCTTGGCATGCAGTGTTTCATCGTATTTTTTCAGTTCCTTGACGATGGCCTTGGCTTCCCTGACAGGATCCGTGTCGTCGAACGGCGCCAGGTCGACAATATGCAGCAGCAAGCCGGTGCGCTGCAAATGCCGCAGGAACTGCACGCCCAGCCCGGCGCCATCGGCGGCGCCTTCGATCAGGCCTGGAATGTCGGCAATTACGAAGCTCTTTTCGTGCGACACGCGCACCACGCCCAGATTGGGGTGCAGCGTGGTGAAGGGATAGTCGGCAATCTTCGGTCGCGCATTCGACACGGCCGTGATGAAGGTCGACTTGCCGGCGTTGGGCATGCCCAGCAGGCCGACGTCGGCCAGCACCTTCAGCTCCAGTTTCAGCTCGCGGCGCTGCCCTTCCTTGCCGTCAGTCTTCTGGCGCGGCGCGCGGTTGGTCGAGGACTTGAAATGAATATTGCCCCAGCCGCCTTCGCCCCCATGGGCAAGCAGGGCCTGCTGTCCGTGTTCGGTCAGGTCGGCGACAATTTCGCCGCTTTCATGGTCGGTGATCAGGGTGCCGACCGGCATGCGCAAGGTGATATCCTCGGCGCCCTTGCCATAGCAGTCCGAGCCGCGGCCGTTTTCGCCATTCTTTGCCTTGTGCATCTTGGAGTAGCGGAAATCGACCAGCGTATTAATGTTGCGGTCGGCCACTGCCCAGATGCTGCCCCCCTTGCCGCCGTCGCCGCCGTCGGGACCACCGAAAGGGCGGAATTTTTCACGGCAAAAGGAAGCAACGCCGTTGCCGCCATTGCCGGCAATGACTTCGATTTTCGCTTCGTCGATGAACTTCATGATTTTGCCGTCAAAAACTTAACAAAAAAGGCCCCACCCGACGGCGGAGCCTTTTGCTGCAAGGCTTGCGCCTCGTTGCGAATTTTACTGCTGCGACGCTCAGGCTGGCACCACGGTCACCATGTGACGCTTCAACGCGCCCTTGGTGGCGAACTGCACCTTGCCGTCGATCAGCGCGAACAGGGTGTGGTCCTTGCCCATGCCGACGTTTTCGCCAGCGTGCACCTTGGTGCCGCGTTGACGGATGATGATGCCGCCGGCGTTGATCGCCTGGCCACCGTAGACCTTGACGCCAAGTCGTTTCGACTCGGAATCGCGACCGTTGCGCGTAGTGCCGCCGCCTTTTTTATGTGCCATTTCAGACTCCTTGGTATCTGGTTAGCTCGTCCGGCTTAGCCGTTGATCGAGACGATTTGCAATTCGGTGTAATTCTGACGATGGCCCTGGCGCTTTTGATAATGCTTGCGACGGCGCATCTTGAAAATACGAACCTTATCGTGGCGACCGTGCGCCAATACCTTGGCCTGGACCGTAGCACCTTGAACCAGCGGTGCACCAAACTTGATGGTGTCACCAGCGCCCACTGCGAGCACTTGATCCAGGGTGATGTCGGCGCCAATGTCTGCAGGTATCTGTTCTACTTTGAGTTTTTCGCCAGCAGCAACTTTGTATTGTTTGCCGCCGGTTTTTATGACCGCGTACATGGTTAAACCTCATCAATCGGGTGGATAAACTAGTTTTTCCCCGCCCGGAACTTCGCCGAGATTCGAGAAAACCTCAAATTATACATAGACTTAACTCGGGAGTCAAAGCCCATGTTACCTCGTCGCGCTTAGGGGAGGGCCTCGCGCCGACCGCTGATCGTTAGCGTATTCTCATCGTATAATTCTCAAAATTCATGAATCCACAGGTTTCCCCCTTGTCCTCCACTCTTTCGCAAGAACTGACCGACCTCCTGCGGCCAATCGCCGCAGACATGGAAGCCGTCAACCACCTGATCCGGCAGCAGCTGAATTCCGACGTCCCGCTGGTCAACCAGATAGGCGATTACATCATCAGCGCAGGCGGAAAACGCATCCGGCCGATGCTGGTGCTGCTGGCGGCGCATGCCCACGGCGCCGACGTACAGGCGCGCCACGCCCTGGCCGGCATCATCGAATTCATCCATACCGCCACGTTGCTGCACGACGATGTCGTCGACGAATCCGCGTTGCGGCGCGGACGCCAGACTGCCAACGCCCTGTTCGGCAACGCCGCCTCGGTGCTGGTCGGCGACTTCATCTACACGCGCGCCTTCCAGATGATCGTGGCGGTCGGCGACATGCGCATCATGCACATCCTTGCCGATGCCACCAACGTCATTGCCGAAGGCGAGGTATTGCAACTGCTGAACATGCACGACCCTGACGTCAGCGAAGAACGCTATCTGCAGGTAATCCGCTCCAAGACCGCCAAGCTGTTCGAGGCCGCTGCCCAGATCGGCGCCATTGCCGCCGGCGCCAGCAATGCCGAAGTCGAGGGCGCGGCGGAATACGGACGCTCGCTGGGCACGGCATTTCAGTTGATCGACGACGTACTCGACTACACCGGCAACGCCGAAGAAATCGGCAAGAACGTCGGCGACGACCTACGTGAAGGCAAGCCCACCCTACCCCTCATCTATCTGCTGCGTCACGGCACCCCGGCCCAGCAGGCACTGGTACGTGACTGCATCGAACAAGGCGACGAATCCCGCTTTGCCGAAATTCTCGCTGCCGTTACCGGCTCCGGCGCACTTGATTACACTCGCAAGGCCGCAGAAACAGCCGCCCGGCGAGCCGCCGATGCAATTTCAGGCTGGAAGGATAGCCAAGCAAAGGATTCTTTGCTAAAATTATGCGCTTTCGCGGTCGGCCGCAATCATTGAACCGGCATTCCTCAGGAATCCGGATTCCAGCGGCGCCGCAAGCGGGGTGTAGCTTAGCCTGGTAGAGCGCTACGTTCGGGACGTAGAGGCCGGAGGTTCGAATCCTCTCACCCCGACCAACATTTAAAAGAATGCATCCCTGCGGGGGTGCATTTTTTTTTATCCTTGCCGCTTGCACCACCCCCGCCGTCACCAAAAGTGTATCGATTCGCACACTGATCGCGTAACAAAAATCAGCATATCTTTACAAATCAGATGCCTATAGGCATTATCTAACGCTACTTGGATGGTATTCCTGCAATCATTGCGACAAATTTATGGCGGCAGTTTTTCCTAATACGGTAACAAACACGGCGATTCCGGCTCTGGCACGGGTGTTGCTGCACGCCGGTCATCTTTCTGCGCAGCAAGTAGACGCGCTGACCAAGCGCGTGCAGACGGAAAAACTGTCTTTCATCGATGCGCTCACGCAAAGCGGCTTCATGCCGGCACGGGCCGTCGCCGCCTTCTGCTCGGAGACGTTTGCCTATCCGCTACTGGACATTGCCAGTTTCAGCCTGGCGACCAGCCCGGAAGGCCTGATCGACGCCAAGCTGATGCAAAGCCAGCGCGTCGTCGCCCTGGCCAAGCGCGGCAACAAGATCGCCGTTGCCATATCCGATCCCACCAATTCCCAGGCGCTGGACCAAATCAAATTCCAGACGCAATTATCGGTCGAGCCCATCATCGTCGAACACCCAGCCCTGCTCAAGCTGGTGGAAAAGATGGGGCAAAGCGCCGAGCAAAACCTGAATGAACTGATCGGCGACGAACTCGACAATATCGACTTCGCCGACCTCGATGCGAATACCGTTACCGAAGCCCCCACCGCCGCAGACGTCGATGACGCGCCGGTCGTCAAGTTCCTGCAAAAAATCCTGATCGATGCCATCAACCTGGGCGCATCGGACTTGCACTTCGAGCCTTTCGAAAAGTTTTACCGCATTCGTCTGCGCGTCGACGGCGTCTTGAAGGAAGTCGCCCAGCCGCCGCTGGCGATCAAGGAAAAGCTGGCATCGCGCATCAAGGTCATTTCCAAGCTCGACATTTCGGAAAAACGCGTGCCGCAGGACGGCCGCATGAAGCTGGTGGTCTCCAAGACGAAATCGATCGATTTCCGCGTCAGCACGCTGCCCACGCTGTTCGGCGAAAAAATCGTCATGCGTATCCTGGATGCAACCCAGGCGCAGATGGGCATCGACGCCCTGGGTTATGATCCGGACCAGAAGGAAATCCTGATCGACGCCATCGAACGCCCTTACGGCATGGTGCTGGTGACCGGCCCGACCGGCTCCGGCAAGACGGTGTCGCTGTACACCTGCCTGAATATCCTGAACAAGCCCGGCATCAATATCTCGACCGCCGAAGACCCGGCTGAAATCAACCTGCCCGGCGTCAACCAGGTCAACATCAACGACCGCGCCGGCCTGACTTTCCCGGTTGCCCTGAAAGCGTTCCTGCGCCAGGATCCGGACATCATCATGGTGGGTGAAATCCGCGACCTGGAAACCGCGGACATTGCCATCAAGGCGGCGCAAACCGGTCACATGGTATTTTCCACCCTGCACACCAACGATGCCCCGGCAACGCTGACGCGCCTGATGAACATGGGCGTGGCGCCCTTTAACATCGCTTCGTCCGTCATCCTGATCACGGCGCAGCGCCTGGCGCGGCGCCTGTGCACGTGCAAGCAGCCGACCAGCATCCCGGATGAAAATCTGCTGGAAGCCGGATTCAGGGAAGAAGAACTCGACGGCAGCTGGCAGCCTTACAAGCCGGTTGGCTGCGAACGCTGCAGTGGCAGCGGCTACAAGGGCCGGGTCGGCATTTATCAGGTCATGCCGATATCGGAAGACATCGAACGCATCATCCTCGCCCACGGCACCGCGCTGGAAATCGAGGAACAGTCGCGGCGCGAAGGCATCCGGACCCTGCGGGAATCCGGCCTGGTCAAGGTCAGGATGGGATTGACCAGCCTGGAAGAAGTCGTCGGCTGCACCAACGAATAATCTGGAAGGAAACAAGCATGGCTACTGCCGCACGCAAAACGGTTGTCTCGGGCTCGGTCAAGGAAGCCGTCTATGTCTGGCATGGCAAAGACCGCCAGGGCAAAAACGTTCAGGGTGAAATGCGCGCCAACGGCGAAGCCGTGGTCGGCGCCACCCTGCGCCGCCAGGGCATCATTGTCACCAAGATCAAGAAGCGTTCGTTCAGCAGCGGCAAGAAGATTACCACCAAGGATATCACGCTGTTTACGCGCCAGCTGGCGACCATGATGAAAGCCGGCGTGCCGCTGCTGCAATCCTTCGAAATCGTCGCCAAGGGCCATGCCAACCCCTCCGTCTCCAAGCTCCTGATGGATATCCGCGGCGATGTCGAAACCGGCACCAGCCTGAACCAGGCCTTCCGCAAGTACCCGCTGTATTTCGATGCGCTGTTCTGCAACCTGGTCAGCGCCGGCGAACAGGCCGGCATCCTGGAAAGCTTGCTGGATCGCCTGGCCACCTACAAGGAAAAGACGGAGAACATCAAGGCCAAGATCAAGTCTGCCCTGTTTTACCCCATCTCGATCATCGTGGTGGCCTTCGTTGTCACTGCCGTCATCATGATCTGGGTGGTGCCCGCCTTTAAAAATGTCTTCTCCAGCTTCGGCGCCGACCTGCCGGCGCCGACGCTGATCGTGATGGCGATCTCGGACTTTTTCGTTCAATGGTGGTACCTTATTTTCGGCGGCATCTTTGCCGCCCTCTACATCTTTTTCCAGAGCTGGAAACGCTCGCAAAAAATGCAGCATTTCATGGACAGGACCCTGCTGAAGCTTCCTCTTTTCGGCAACGTCATCCGCAAGGCGACGATCGCGCGCTGGACGCGGACGCTGGCCACCATGTTCGCGGCAGGTGTGCCGCTGGTCGAATCGCTCGACTCCGTCGGCGGCGCTTCCGGCAATGCCGTGTATTATGACGCCACCAGGAAAATCCAGACCGAAGTCAGCACCGGCACCAGCCTGACCGTCGCCATGCAGAACGCCAACGTGTTCCCGTCCATGGTGACGCAGATGGTGGCCATCGGTGAAGAATCGGGCGCGCTGGATTCCATGCTGGGCAAGGTGGCGGATTTTTACGAAGCCGAAGTCGATGAAGCCGTCGCCTCGCTCTCCAGCCTGATGGAACCGCTGATCATGGCTTTCCTGGGTGTCGTCATCGGCGGCCTCGTGGTCGCCATGTACCTGCCGATCTTCAAGCTGGGCTCGGTCGTCTGATGTGGGATTTGCTCCTGTTTGCGGCGCCTGGCAGCCTGGCCAGCGCCGCGGTGGCAGGCGTATTGGGTTTACTGATCGGCAGTTTTCTCAACGTCGTCATCCATCGCCTGCCGCAAATGATGCAGCGCGAAACCGACAACTATGTCGCGCATGAAAGCGGCAATCCCCTGCCGCACCAGGACCGTTACAACCTGGTCGTGCCGCGCTCGGCCTGCCCGCACTGCGGCCACGCCATCACTGCGTGGGAAAATATCCCGGTCGTGAGCTATCTCGCCCTGCGCGGCAAGTGCTTGGGCTGCAAGGCGCCGATCTCGGCTCGCTATCCGGCAGTCGAATTGCTCACCGGCGCCCTGTCGTTTTACCTGATCTGGAATTTCGGCAGCGGCGCCGCCGGCCTGGCCAGCCTGCTGTTCGCCTGGCTGCTGATTGCCATGACCTTCATCGATGCCGATACCCAGCTGCTGCCCGACGATCTCACCTATCCGCTGCTGTGGGCCGGCTTGCTGATCAACCTGCAGGGGACTTTCGTGCCGCTTGGAGACGCGGTCATCGGCGCGGTTGCCGGCTATCTTGTATTATGGACGGTGTACTGGGCCTTCAAGCTTGTCACCGGCAAGGAGGGCATGGGCTATGGCGATTTCAAACTGCTCGCGGCACTGGGCGCCTGGCTGGGCTGGAAAATGCTGCCGGTAATTATCCTGCTGTCTTCGCTGGTAGGCGCCGTTGTCGGCATCGCCCTCATCGTCCTGTACAAGCATGGCCGCGAAAAACCCATCCCGTTCGGCCCCTATCTTGCGGCGGCAGGCATGATTGCAATGTTGTATGGCAACGCCATTACGGAAGCGTATCTGGCACATTCATTCTAAGGTCCCATGAACTCTGCGGCGTTTTCGGTAGGTTTGACGGGTGGCATCGGCTCCGGCAAGACTACGGTTGCCAACATGTTCGCCGCCCGCGGCGCCGCAGTTATCGACACCGATGAAATCGCTCATGCACTGACCCGCCCCGCTGGCAAGGCCATGCCAGCCATCGCAGCACAATTCGGCCGGGAATTCATTGCCGCGGATGGCGCCATGGACCGTTCCCGCATGCGCCAGGCGGTGTTTGCCGATCCGGCAGCCAGGCAGCGCCTGGAAGCCATCCTCCATCCCCTGATCCGCGAGGAATGCGAACAGGCGGCGCGCGCAGCGCGCGGAGATTACCTGATGTTCGTGGTGCCCCTGCTGGTGGAATCGGGTAACTGGCAAACCCGCGTATCGCGTATCCTGGTAGTCGACTGCACGGAACAGCAACAGCTGGCGCGCGTCATGGCGCGCAACGGGCTCGACGAAACCCAGGTGCATGCCATCATGGCGACGCAGGCGACCCGGACCCAGCGCCTCGCGGCGGCCGACGACGTGGTCGTCAATGAGGCCGGGGCCGGGGCACTGGACGTCCAGGTAGAGCGCCTGCACGCGTTGTACTGCTCGCTGGCGCAGGCGGCCATGTAAAAAAATGCTGCAGCATTTGTAATTTTCCGCGTCATGGTTCAAAATCTCTAACTATTCCGCCGGCAAAACTTTAAAGGACGCTACTTTGATCGTTTACGAATACCCTTTCAACGAGCGTATTCGCACTCTGCTGCGTCTGGAAGACCTCTACGAGAAATTCAACTTCTTCTTTCAGCAGACGCATCCCCTGCAACATCACGCCGCGCTCGCCACGATATTTGAAATGCTGGAAGTGGCCGGCCGCGCCGACCTCAAGTCGGACTTGCTGCAGGAACTCGAACGACAAAAGCAAATGCTGCTCGGCTTCCGCTCCAACCCGAACGTCCAGGCCGACATGCTCAATGCCATACTCGGCGACCTCGACCGCGTCAGCAGCGCCCTGATTGCCTCCCAGGGCAAGACCGGGCAAAACGTACGCGAAAACGAATGGCTGATGAGCATTCGCGGACGCACCATCATCCCGGGCGGCGCCTGCGAATTCGACCTGCCCTCTTACTATGCCTGGCAACATCACTCGCCGCAGGCGCGCAGCGCCGACATTGCCGGCTGGTTTGCGCCGCTGGCACCCCTGTTCGATGCCATTGCCCTGGTGTTGCGCCTGTTGCGGGAATCCGGTCGTCCGGCAAAAATGATCGCCCAGGCCGGCAGTTACCAGCAAATGTTGCAAGGCAAGGTATATCAGATGCTGCGCATGAACATCGACGAAAGCCTGGGCGCGATTCCGGAAATCTCGGCCAACAAGTATATGTTGTGGATACGTTTTACATCGCAGGATGGCTACATGAAACCTCGGCCGCTGGACGCGGATGTGCCATTTGAATTGACGCTCTGTAATTTCTGAACGACTGATCAGCCATGCCGACGATAGTGGATTGCCCGACCTGCGGCAAAAAGGTCGAATGGAGTGAAAAGAGCAAGTTTCGGCCGTTTTGCTCGGAACGCTGCAAGCAGATCGACCTGGGTGCCTGGGCCGAAGAAAAATACACCATCCCCGCAGTCAATCCGCCCAAGGACGCGGACGACCAGGACTAGGCAGGCGCCGCGCTGCCGTAGCGCACCCGGTCCAGCCACTCCAGCAAGGGGATCGTCGCCGGCAGGATCGGATCCAGCTGCACCTTTCCCTGCCAGGCAAATGCCTGCCCCTCCAGGCTTTGCGGTTCGCCGCGCCATGCCCGGCTGATGTAGAAATGCAGGCGCACATGCGCATGCGGATAAACGTGCTCGACGCCGCACCAGGCGTCGGCGGACAGGATTTCGACGCCCAGCTCTTCCAGGAACTCGCGCTTGAGCGCATCGGCAATGGTTTCGCCCACCTCGACTTTACCCCCCGGGAATTCCCAGTAGCCGGCATAGGGTTTGCCCGGCGGACGCTGGGCAAACAGGATATCGCCATCGGCTTTCATCAGGATGCCAACCGCCACATCGATCGGCGCGGTCATCGGCTGCGTCATGCCTGCTCCATGCTGTGTCAGGCCCGGCTTTTGCCGGCATAATCGCGTGCGAACTGCCAGGCGACGCGACCTGAACGTGAGCCGCGCTGCAATGCCCAGCGCAGCGCATCCGCGCGGGAAGCCTCGATCTGCGCGGCAGTGCAGCCGAAGTGCGCCAGCCAGTGAGCAACGATGTCCAGGTAATCGTCCTGCTTGAAAGAATAGAACGACACCCACAGGCCGAAGCGCTCGGACAGGGAAATCTTTTCCTCGACGGTTTCGCCGGGATGCAGGTCGCCGTCGTCGCCGTGGGTATACCCGGCATTGTCCGACATGCGCTCAGGCAGCAGGTGGCGGCGGTTCGAGGTAGCGTAAATCAGCACATTGTCCGACTGCGCCGAAATGCTGCCATCCAGCGCCACTTTCAGCGCCTTGTAGCCGCCCTCGCCTTCCTCGAAGGAGAGGTCGTCGCAGAAGATGACGAACCGTTCGGGCCGCGCGGCCACAAGTTCGACGATATCGGCGAGGTCAGCCAGATCGGACTTGTCCACCTCGATCAGGCGCAGGCCCTGGTCGGCAAACGCATTCAGGCAAGCCTTGATCAGCGACGACTTGCCGGTGCCGCGCGCACCGGTCAGGAGGACATTATTGGCCGGTTTGCCTTCGACAAACTGGCGCGTGTTCTGCTCGATCTGTTCTTTTTGAGGACCGATGTGCTGCAGGTCGGACAGGCGGATCGCCGAGGCGTGCGTGACCGGCTGCAGGTAACCACGCCCGCCCGCCTTGCGCCAGCGAAAGGCATGCGCTGCGTCCCAGTCCGGCGCCTGCTGCTGCGCCGGCAGCAGTGTTTCCAGCCGGCCCAGCAGCGATTCGGCGCGCGCCAGGAATTGTTCCAGCTGCATCATGCTCGCCGTCCTGCCTTACGAACGGTAATCGGCATTGATCGAGACGTAGTCATGCGACAGGTCGCAGGTCCAGACGGTGGCCGCCGCATCGCCACGTGCAAGTTTGACGCGCACGGTGATCTCGCTCTGCTTCATGACGCGCTTGCCATCTTCCTCGTGGTAATCCGGATTGCGCCCGCCATTCTTCGCCACCCAGACATCGTCCAGGTACAGGTTAAGCTTGCTCACGTCCAGGTCATCCACGCCGGCATAACCGATTGCCGCCAGAATGCGGCCGAGGTTGGGGTCCGAAGCAAAGAAAGCCGTCTTGACCAGCGGCGAATGGCCGATCGAATAGGCGATCTTGCGGCATTCCTCGACCGTTGCGCCTTCTTCGACGGTGATGGTGATGAACTTGGTGGCGCCCTCGCCATCGCGCACGATCATTTGCGACAGTTCCTGCGACAGGCCGGTCACGGCTTCCAGCAGCGCGGCGTACTCGGGCGAGTCGATGTCGCTGACTTCCAGCGCTGCCGCGCCGGTGGCGACCAGCATGAAGGAATCGTTGGTGGAAGTGTCGCCATCGATGGTGATGCAGTTGAAGGACTTATCGGCTGCTTCCTTGACCATGTGCTCCAGCACCGGCTGCGCCACTTTTGCATCGGTGGCCATGAAGCCGAGCATGGTCGCCATGTTCGGCTTGATCATGCCTGCACCCTTGCTGATGCCGGTCAGGGTAATGGTCACGCCATTGATGGTGACCGTGCGCGACGCCGCCTTGGGCTGCGTATCGGTGGTCATGATCGCTTCGGCGGCGTTGTACCAGTTGTCTTCTTTCAGGTTGGCGATCGCCTGCGGCATGCCGGCCTTGATGCGGTCGACCGGCAGCGGCTCCAGGATCACGCCGGTGGAAAACGGCAGGATCTGCGCAGCTTCGCAACCGAGCAACTCCGCCAGCGCGGCGCAAGTGGCATTGGCATTGACCAGCCCCGCTTCGCCAGTGCCGGCATTGGCATTGCCGGTATTGACCAGCAGTGCGCGGATCGGTGCGTCGGAAATGCGCAAGGCATCCAGGTGCGCCTTGCAGACCTGCACGGGCGCGGCGCAAAAACGATTGGTGGTAAACACGCCGGCGACGCTCGCCATCGGCGCCAGTTTCATCACCAGCAAGTCCTTGCGGTTAGCCTTGCGCACGCCGGCTTCGGCGTGACCGAGCTCGATGCCGGCAACCGGCTTCAGGCGGGCAGGGTCGGGGAAGGGAAGATTGACGGCCACAGTAGTACGCTCCCGGATTGATTCGATCTGTTACGCCAGCTTGCCGTGGCATTGCTTGTATTTTTTGCCGCTCCCGCACGGGCAGGGGTCGTTGCGGCCCACCTTCGGCAGCGCATTGACCACTGTCTGCGCCCTGCCGGGTTCCGGCGCCGCCGTCGGCGCCAGCAAGTCTTCAGGCGCTGCGTCGGGATTGAAGTCGGCATGCTGGTAATGGACATTCGACACCTGTTGCTGCGCCATTTCCTGCTCAGCCTGCTCGATTGCCTCGCGCGACTGAATGCGTACCGTCATGATCACCCGCACCACTTCATTCCTGACGAGGTCGAGCATCTGGCCGAACAGCTGGAAGGCTTCGCGCTTGTATTCCTGCTTCGGATTCTTCTGCGCATAGCCACGCAGGTGAATGCCCTGACGCAGATGATCGAGCGCCGCCAGGTGGTCGCGCCAGTGACGGTCGACACTGTCCAGCATCACACTGCGCTCGAAGCCCGCAAACGCCTCCTTGCCCACTATGGCAAGCTTGGCAGCATAGGATTCCGCGGCCGCGGCCTGCACGCGCTCCATCAACTCCTCGTCGGAGAGATGCGACTCCTTTTCCAGCATCGTGGCAAGCGGCACCTCCAGTTGCCACTCCGAAGCGAGCGAGGACTCCAGGCCCTTGATATCCCACTGCTCTTCCATCGAGCCTTCGGGCACGAAACTGCGGAACATGTCGGCAAATACGCCCTGGCGCAGCGAGGCGATGATTTCCGATACGTCCGTGGCTTCGAGCAATTCGTTGCGCTGCTGGTAAATCACCTTGCGCTGGTCATTGGCGACGTCGTCGTATTCGAGCAGTTGCTTGCGAATGTCAAAGTTGCGCGCCTCGACCTTGCGCTGCGCCGACTCGATCGAACGCGACACGATACCGGCCTCGATCGGTTCGCCCTCCGGCATTTTCAGGCGCTCCATGATGGCGCGCACGCGGTCGCCGGCAAAGATGCGCAACAACTGGTCGTCCAGCGACAGGTAAAAGCGCGAGGAGCCTGGGTCGCCCTGGCGGCCGGCACGGCCGCGCAACTGGTTGTCGACCCGGCGCGATTCGTGGCGTTCGGTGCCGATGATATGCAGGCCGCCGGCGCCAACCACCTGATCGTGCAGTGCCTGCCATTCGTCGCGCAGGGTCTGCGCCTGCTGCTGCTTGGCGGCGTCGCCGAGGCTTGCATCGGCTTCGATGAACTGGATCTGCTTTTCGACATTGCCGCCCAGGACAATGTCGGTGCCGCGGCCCGCCATGTTGGTGGCGATGGTAATCATTTTTGGACGGCCGGCCTGGGCAATGATTTCCGCCTCGCGGGCATGCTGCTTGGCGTTGAGGACGTTGTGTGGCAGCTTGTTCTTATCCAGCAGGCTCGACAGCAGCTCCGAATTTTCGATCGAAGTCGTGCCGACCAGCACGGGCTGGCCGCGCTCCTGGCAGTCCTGGATATCCTTGAGCATCGCCTGATACTTTTCCTGCGAGGTCTTGTAGACCTGGTCCTGGCGATCCTTGCGCTGGCTCGGACGGTTGGGCGGAATCACCACAGTTTCCAGGCTGTAGATCTGCTGGAATTCGTAGGCTTCGGTATCGGCCGTGCCGGTCATGCCGGACAGCTTGCCGTACATGCGGAAATAGTTCTGGAAAGTGATCGATGCCAGCGTCTGGTTTTCCGCCTTGATCGCCACGCCTTCCTTGGCTTCGACAGCCTGGTGCAGACCGTCGGACCAGCGGCGCCCGGACATCAGGCGGCCGGTGAATTCGTCGACGATGATGATTTCGTCATTCTGCACCACGTAGTGCTGGTCGCGGTGATACAGCGCATGCGCGCGCAATGCCGCGTACAGGTGGTGAATCAGGCTGATGTTGGCCGGATCGTACAGCGAGGCGCCTTCCGCCAGCAATCCCATGCTGGTGAGGATCTGTTCGGCCTTCTCGTGGCCGGCTTCGGTCAGCAGCACCTGGTGCGCCTTTTCATCCTTGGTGTAGTCGCCCGGCACCTCGACCTTGCCCTTGCCGTCCGGTGTTTCCTCACCAATCTGCATGGTCAGCAGCGGCGGCACGGCATTCATCTTGAGATACAGGTCGGTATGGTTCTCTGCCTGGCCGGAAATGATCAGGGGCGTGCGCGCTTCGTCGATCAGGATCGAGTCAACTTCATCGACGATGGCGAAATTCAGGGCGCGCTGCACCCGCTCGCGGGCGTCGTAGACCATGTTGTCGCGCAGGTAGTCGAAACCGAATTCGTTATTGGTGCCGTAAGTGATATCGGATGCATAGGCAGACTGCTTGGTATCGTGCGGCATCTGCGACAAGTTGATGCCGGTCGTCAGACCCAGCCAGCCATACAGCCGTCCCATCCACTCGGCATCGCGCTGCGCCAGGTAATCGTTGACGGTCACGATATGCACGCCCTTGCCGGCCAGCGCATTCAGATAGGCCGGCAGGGTCGCCATCAGGGTCTTGCCCTCGCCGGTCCCCATTTCCGCAATTTTTCCGTGATGCAATGTCATGCCGCCGATGAGCTGCACGTCGAAATGCCGCATTTTCAGCACGCGCCGACTGGCTTCGCGGCATACCGCAAACGCTTCCGGCAGAATCTTGTCGAGTGACTCCCCCTTGGCAATGCGGTCCTTGAACTCGGGCGTTTTGGCTTGCAGTTCCGCATCCGACAGCTTCTCCAGTGCCGGTTCTAGGGCATTGATGGCGCGGACGGTTTGCTGGTATTGCTTGATCAGCCGCTGGTTGCGGCTGCCGAAAATCTTGGTCAGGAATGACATGCTGAAATGGGGGTAAAAGACACCGAAAAAATAGCCCTGTTGCCGTCACTGGACAGGGCCGGGGCTGGACCAAATTGCAGATTTTATCATGCAGGGGCGGCGATACGGACAAGCTGCATTCAGGGTGCCTGCTTTGCCGCCACCGTCGCTGGCACATGCTGCGCCGCGCCGGCGGTGAGGAACTTGTGCGGATCCTGCGGCGCGCCCTTGATCAGCACCTCGAAATGCAGGTGCGCGCCGGTGGATTTGCCGGTGGAGCCGATGTCTGCCACGTGCTGACCACGCTTGACGATATCGCCGACCTGCGCCAGCAGGCGCGATGCATGCGCGTAACGCGTCACCATGTTGTTGCCGTGGTCGATTTCCAGCTTGTTGCCATACTGGTGATGGTATTCCGAGGCTATCACGACGCCACCGGCTGCGGCGTAGATCGGCGTGCCGGTGGGCGCAGCGAAATCTATACCTTCGTGAAATGCGCTGCGCCCTGAAAAAGGATCGAGACGCCAGCCGAAACTGGAAGCCCGATAGGCGACATTGACGGGCTTGATAGTTGGCAACAATTTGTGGCGGATTCTTTGCTCCATGAGTGCCGATTCCACCACGTTCAGATAGTCGGCGCGCTGTTCCAGGTCGCGGCTGAGGCTGTCCAGGGTCTGCTGAAACTCTTGCATGTTCAGCTCGCGCGACTGCGGACCACCCGTTGCGGCCGGATCTGGTCCGCCGCGCGGCGGCTTCTCCTTGAAGTTGAACTCTTCCGGCTTGACCCCTGCCAGTCCCTGCACCCGCTCGCCCAGTGCATCCAGGCGCATCAGCTGCGCCTGCATTTCGCCAAGCTTGATCGCCATGGCGTTCAGATTCTCGCGCAGGTAACGGTCCTTGCGCCCGGCATCGTTGCGGTCGGCTGCCGCCAGCGCCTGCTCGAAAAACGGCAGGCGCAGGCTGCCGGCATTGATGACGATGACATAGCTGAGCAGCACGGAGAGAAGCAGCACCGCGGCGACAGACAGGCCGGCCAGTGCCAGGACATGACGCTTGGTCAGCGTCACGGACTGCGTACTGAACCGGGGATGTAATACTATGATCTGCATCTAGACTCCATTGCACTCCCCCTCGGTCTGGTGTGATAAGGTTGGGAAATGGATTCCTCTCGTTCATCTCCTCATCCACCACGGCGCCCCGGCGCAGGCGCGTTTGGCCGCGGTGCCCGGGGCGTGTCAGATTACTTGCAAGCGCACGACCAATTGAGCCGGCTGCTGCCGGCTGCAGAACGCATGGCCGCGCTGGAAAAAGCCTGCGTGGCCGCCCTGCCTGCCATGTTCGGCAATTGCGCGGTATTGCACTACGAAGGCGGCCAGTTGCTGCTGGCGGCGCCGAATGCCGCCCTTGCCAGCAAGCTCAGGCAACAACTGCCCAAATTACAAGCAACATTGCAAAAGTATGGCTGGGAGGTTAACGCAATACGCATCAAAGTGCAAGTTGGCAAATCCCCAGATAAATCAATCACTTCCAAGCAATTTGCATTGTCAGTTCGAGCTTTGGACGCTTTCGACGCGCTTGATCGGACGCTGGAGCCGTCCGCGCGCAATGCCGGTCTCAAGGCCGCGCTGCAGGCGATGCTGCAACGTCACCGCAACACCGGCGACTAATTAAGAGTGCCCGTCAAAATGCTGATGGCAAGATGCGCCGACGAATACAGTACGGTGATACGGCGAGGCGGCTAGGCGGCGCAACGTCACCAGCGGTATTTCGACAGGCGTTCTAAACGTCAGGTCAGCGCCCACTCGGCACCCGCCTGCACCGTATAACTGCGCGGCGCCTGTGCGGCCGCATCGAATGTGACGATTTCGTAAGCATCCGGCTGCGCCAGCAAGGCGCGCAACAGCTGATTGTTGAGTCCGTGCCCCGATTTATGGGCGACATAGCTGGCCAGCAGGGGATGGCCGACCAGGTACAGGTCGCCGATGGCATCGAGGATCTTGTGGCGCACGAATTCGTTTTCGTAGCGCAGGCCATCCGCATTCAGGATGCGGTACTCGTCCATGACGATGGCGTTTTCCAGCGAGCCGCCGCGCGCCAGTCCCATGCCGCGCAAAGTTTCCACATCCTGCATGAAGCCGAAGGTGCGGGCGCGGGCAATTTCCTTGACGTAGGACTCGACTTCGAAATCCACTTCGGCGGTCTGGCCGGTACGGTCGACGGCAGGATGGTTGAATTCAATGAAAAATTTCAGCTTGAAGCCATCGTAGGGCTCCAGCCTGGCCCACTTCACCCGGTCGCCTTCGCCCTCGCGCACTTCCACCGGCTTTTTCACGCGGATGAATTTTTTGGCCGCTTCCTGCTCCTGCAATCCTGCCTGCTGCAGGAGGTATACGAAGGAAGAAGCGGAGCCGTCCATGATCGGGATTTCTTCCGCGGTCAGGTCGACATACAGGTTATCGATGCCGAGACCGGCGCAGGCCGACATCAGGTGCTCGACAGTGGACACTTTCACGCCATCCTTTTCCAGCGTCGACGCCATGCGCGTATCGCCCACGCCGCCGGCGGCGGCAGGCAATTCGACCGGCGGCGCCAGGTCGACGCGACGGAACACGATGCCGGCATCCGGCGGTGCCGGACGCAGGAACAGGTCGACCCGGGTACCGGAGTGCAGTCCGATACCGATCGTCTTGACCGGTTGCCTGATAGTGCGCTGTCTGAGCATGCCTTGATTATATCAACCGGGTCAGGCGCCCTGGCCGACCTGGTTCAGCAGGGTCTGGGCATCCGAACTTTCCAGTTTCCCGCCCTGCTCGACATTCAATTTTTTAACCACACCGTCGTCCACCAGCATCGAATAGCGCTGTGAACGGGTGCCCAGGCCGCCCTTGCTGAAATCGGCTGCCAGGCCCAGGGCCTGGGTGAATTCGGCATTCCCGTCAGACATCATGCGCACCGCAGTGCCGGCATTCAGGGCACGGCCCCATGCGCCCATGACAAAGGGATCATTGACGGCGATGCACCAGATTTCATCCACGCCTCTGGCCTTGAATTCAGCGGCCTGCTGGATGTAGCCGGGCGCATGCTTTTCCGAACAGGTCGGCGTAAATGCGCCGGGGACGGCAAAGATCGCTATTTTTTTGCCTTTTGCCAGATCGGCGACATTGAACTTGTTCGGTCCCAGGGCGCAGCCCTCAGTTTCCACTTCAATAAACTCACGCAATTCGCCTGCAGGCAATTGATCGCCAACCTGGATACTCATGGGGATTCTCCAATCATCAAAGGGCCGCAACGGACGGCCGGCGGTGTTCGGCGCGCTTCACAACGAAAACAGCGGATCCGCCCGCCGCCGCAGCGGCGCGCGGACCCGTCCGAAAACACGATAGACGCGCAGTATGCCCTGTTCTGCCGATTCCTGCAGCGCGCGACATCAATCCGCCTGCTTGCGCAGGAATGCCGGGATATCGTAGGTTTCCATGCCATTCTTTTCCAGCGCGCGCACGGTTTCCGAAGCCGAGGAATTATGTCGCCAGACAGCGGGTTGCTTCAGCGATTCGAACGCCTGGGAAGACGCCATGGCCTGGCCGCCGACAGCCGCAATCGGCTCATTGTGCGTGCCGGTACGCAGCATCGGCGTCTGCACCAGCTGCACGTTCTTGCGCGCGCGGCCCAGGCCGGTAGCGACGACGGTGACGCGGATATCGTCGCCCATTGCATCATCATAGGCGATGCCCTGTGCAATCGATGCGTCCGGCGCGGCAAAGGCACGCACGGTTGCCATGACTTCCTTGATTTCCTTGCCCTTGAGGCTGCGGCTGGCGGTGACGTTGACCAGCACGCCGCGGGCGCCGGACAGGTCGATGCCGTCCAGCAGCGGCGATGCCACGGCCTGCTCGGCGGCGATGCGCGCGCGGTCGATGCCCGAAGCGGTGGCGGTGCCCATCATGGCCTTGCCCTGCTCACCCATGATGGTCTTGACGTCGTTGAAGTCAACGTTGATGTGGCCGGGCACGTTGATGATTTCGGCGATGCCGGCAACGGCATTGTTGAGTACGTCGTCGGCATGCTGCAGCCACTCGATCATGCTGTCGTCTTCGTAGATTTCTTCCAGCTTCTCGTTCAGGATCACGATCAGGGAATCGACATGCTGGCTGAGCGCGTCCAGGCCTTCATCGGCAAGCTCCATGCACTTTTTGCCTTCGTAGGAAAACGGCTTGGAAACCACGGCCACAGTCAGGGCACCCTGCTCCTTGGCGACCTGCGCGACGATGGGCGCCGCGCCGGTGCCGGTGCCGCCGCCCATGCCGGCGGCGATGAACACCATGTGCGCGCCGCGCAAGGCATCTTCGATGCGGGTGCGCGATTCCTCCGCCAGCTGGCGGCCGACTTCCGGCTTCATGCCGGCGCCCAGGCCGGTGTCGCCGATCTGGATGACGTTGTGGGCCTTGGATTGCGCCAGCGCCTGCGCGTCGGTATTGGCAGCGATGAACTCCACGCCGCTGACGCCCTTGTTGATCATGTGCTGTACGGCGTTGCCGCCGGCGCCACCGACGCCGACAACCTTGATTACTGTCCCCAGAGATGCATTATCCAGCATATCGATTTCCATGATGACTCCCTATCATTAATATGCAGTTCCCAGTCGTTAGGCACCACGCGGTGTGGCGCCTAGCAACTGCTAACTGCGGGTGGTTAAACAAAAAGCCTTAAAAATTCCCCAAAAACCATTCCTTCATGCGCTGCCAGATGGCTTTCATCGAGCCATCCTGGCGGGTGACGATGTGCCCCCGCAGGTACTGCTTTTTCGCCTCCTGCAACAGGCCGAGCACGGTCGAGTAACGCGGACTGCGCACCACGTCTGCCAGCTGTCCGCTGTAATCGGGCGCGCCCAGGCGGGTAGGCTTGAGGAAAATGTCCTCTGCCATTTCCACCATGCCGGGCATCAGGGAAGAGCCACCGGTCAGGACAATCCCCGAGGACAGCACTTCTTCGTAACCGGACTCGCGCACCACCTGGTGTACCAGCGCGAACAGTTCCTCGACACGCGGCTCGATCACCGCCGCCAGCGCCTGGCGCGACAGCGTGCGCGAACCGCGGTCGCCCAGCCCGGGCACTTCCAGCGTTTCTGCCGGGTCGGCCAGCACCTGCTTGGCCACGCCGTAGCGCAGCTTGATTTCTTCCGCTTCCGCCGTCGGCGTGCGCACTGCCATGGCGATATCGTTGGTGATCTGATCGCCGGCAATCGGGATCACCGCAGTGTGACGAATCGCGCCTTCCGTGAAGATCGCCACGTCGGTGGTGCCGCCGCCGATGTCGACCAGCACCACGCCCAGTTCCTTTTCGTCCGGCGTCAGCACCGCGTCCGCCGACGCCATCGGCTGCAGGATCAGGTCGGACACTTCCAGGCCGCAACGGCGCACGCACTTTACGATGTTCTGCACCGCCGACACTGCGCCGGTGACGATATGCACCTTCACTTCCAGGCGGATGCCGCTCATGCCGATCGGCTCGCGCACGTCTTCCTGGCTATCGACGATGAATTCCTGCGGCACCGTATGCAGCAGTTGCTGGTCGGTCGGGATGTTGACCGCCTTGGCCGTCTCGATGACGCGGGCGACGTCGGTGGCAGTCACTTCCTTTTCCTTGATTGCCACCATGCCGCTGGAATTGAAGCTGCGGATGTGGCTGCCGGCAATGCCAGTAAAGACATTGCGGATCTTGCAGTCGGCCATCAGCTCGGCTTCTTCCAGCGCCCGCTGGATCGATTCCACGGTTGCCTCGATGTTGACCACGACGCCTTTCTTCAGGCCTTTCGACTCGTGCTGCCCCAGGCCGATCACTTCGTGGCGGCCGTTCGGCAAGACTTCGGCAACGACTGCCACCACCTTGGAAGTGCCGATATCCAGCCCCACGATCAGATTTTTCGCGTCTTTTGTCATGTTATTTCGTTTTCCCCATTCCCAATGCCAGCCCGCTGGCCTTCAATGCCATTCCGTTCGGATACCGCATGTCAATGTTCTCGATGCGGTCCTGCAGGCGGGCCACCAGTTGCGGATAGACCGCCACCAGCCGCTGCACCCGTTCATACAATGTGGCGCTGCTCTGTTCGCGCCCCAGCTCCACCGTCATGCCGTTATCCAGGCGCACGGTCCAGGCATAACGACCGGACAGGTGCAGCGCTTCCGGCGCCAAATCGACCGGAGCAAACCAGGCCTGCAGTTCGCGGTAACGCGCCAGGACTTCCTTTTCGCTGCCTTCCGGGCCGGCGAACTGCGGCAACTCGCCGTCTTCCTCGGCCTCCGCCAGGTTGGCAACGAAAATGTCGCCCTCCGCCGAAAGCAGCCTGCCTTCCTGGCCCCAGGTGCCGAACGCCACATGCTCTTCCAGAGTGACCACCAGGTGGTTGGGCCATTCGCGCCGCACGCTCGCCTTGCGCACCCATGGCACGGCCTCGAAGGCCGCGCGCGTCGCAGCCAGGTCGACCGTGAAAAAGTTGCCGCTGATGCGAGGCAAGGCCGTGCTGCGCACCGTGGAGGCGCTGACGCGGCGGATTTCTGCCGCCGCACCTTCGATGCGGATCTGCTTAAGCGTGAACATCGGTCGCTGCGCCAGCCACCACAAGGCGCCGCCCAGCAATGCGAGCGCAACCAGTGCCAGCATCGCACCGGTCGCTGCGTTCAGCATCTTGACGTCGTTCCACATGGCGGTTGCGCAATCCCTTCCTTATTCCGGCTTCCAGTCCTGCGACGCCTGCAACTCGAGCGACGCCGAGCGCAAGATTTCCACGCACAGGTCTTCGTAAGCCAGGCCGGACGCACGCGCCGACATCGGCACCAGCGAATGTCCGGTCATGCCCGGCGATGAATTCAGTTCGAGCAGGAACGGCGCGTCGTCGTCCTGGCGCAGCATGAAATCGACGCGTCCCCAGCCGGCGCATCCGAGCGCATTGAATGCGCGCACCGCCAGGTCCTGGATATGCTGCGTGAGCTGCGCATCCAGCGGCGCCGGGCACAGGTACTTGGTGTCGTCGCTGAAATACTTGTTCTGATAATCGTAATTTCCCTGGGGCGCGCGGATTTCAACGATCGGCAGCGCGCGCGCATTACGCCCCTTGCCAATCACCGGCACGGTCAGCTCGCGCCCGCTGATGAATTCTTCCGCCAGCACCGCTTCGTCGTACCGGGCGCAAAGGGCAAAGCCGGCATCGAGTTCATCGGCGCCGTTCACCTTGCTGATGCCAATGGTTGAGCCTTCATGCGGCGCCTTGAGCATCAGCGGCAAACCGAACTCTGCTGCAGTTTCGCGCAACGCCGCCGGCGCCGTGGCATGCGCGTCGAACACGGCGAAGCGCGGTGTCGGCAAGCCGTGGGCAACCCAGATGCGCTTGCTCATTACCTTGTCCATGGCAATGGCAGATGCCATCACGCCGGAGCCGGTATAGGGAATGCCCAGCTGTTCCAGCGCACCCTGCATGCTGCCGTCTTCGCCGTAGCGGCCGTGCAATGCGATAAAGACGCGATCGAACTTTTCCGCCGCCAGCTCGGCCAGGCTGCGCTGCCCGGTATCGAAACCATGCGCGTCGATGCCCTTGCTGCGCAACGCCTCCAGCACGCCCTTGCCCGACATCAGCGACACTTCGCGCTCCGCCGAACGTCCGCCGTACAACACGCCTGTTTTTCCGAATTCGCTATTCATGTTCCGTCAGTCCAGATAAATTTCCAATATTTCCATTCATGCCTGCTGTGCCAGCTTGCCCGGCACGCCGCTGATCGAGCCGGCGCCCATGGTGATCACGACGTCGCCGTCGCGCACGATATTCAGGATCGTCTCCGGCATGTCGGCGATGTTTTCCACAAATACCGGCTCCACCTTGCCCAGCACGCGCAAGGCGTGCGCCAGCGCGCGGCCGTCGGCAGCCACGATCGGCTGCTCGCCGGCAGGATATACCTCCGCCAGCACCAGCACATCCACGCTCGACAGCACTTTCACGAAATCTTCGAACAGGTCGCGCGTGCGGGTGTAGCGATGCGGCTGAAAGGCCAGCACGAGACGCCTTCCGGGATAGGCGCCGCGCGCCGCGGCGATCGTGGCAGCGGTTTCCACCGGGTGGTGGCCATAGTCATCGACCAGCGCAAACTTGCCGCCCGGCCGGCCTTCCGCCGCGGGGATATCGATCTCGCCGTAGCGGGTGAAACGCCGCCCGACACCGCGAAACTCCGCCAACGCCTTTTGCGTGGCGGCGTCGTCGATGTCCAGCTCACGCGCGATGGCAATCGCCGCGCAGGCATTCTGCACGTTATGCATGCCCGGCTGATTCAGGCGCACGTGCAAGGGCGCATATTCCTCCTGGAGCACCGTGAATTCCATGTAGCCATCGACCGCGCGCGCATCGACGGCGCGCACCTGGGCTTCCTCGTGAAAACCGTAAGTGACGATCATCTTGGAAATTTGCGGCATGATTTCGCGCACGTGCGGGTCGTCGATGCACAGCATCGCCACGCCATAGAAAGGCAGGCGCTGCGTGAATTCGACGAATGCCTGCTTGAGCTTGCCGAAATCCTGCTGATAGGTTTCCATGTGATCGGCATCGATATTGGTGATGACTTCGATGCACGGCGACAGGTTCAGGAACGATGCGTCCGACTCGTCCGCTTCGGCCACCAGGAAATCACCCGAGCCGAGCTTGGCGTTGGCGCCCGCGGAGGTCAGACGCCCGCCGATCACGAAGGTCGGGTCCAGCCCGCCTTCGGCCAGTATGCTGGCCACCAGGCTGGTGGTCGTGGTCTTGCCATGCGTGCCGGCAATCGCGATGCCCTGTTTCAGGCGCATCAGTTCGGCCAGCATGACCGCGCGCGGCACGATGGGAATGCGCCGTTCACGGCCGGCCACCACTTCGGGATTATCGGCCTTGACTGCAGTCGAAGTGACGATCGCATCGGCGCCGCCGATATTTTCCGGCGCATGTCCCTGTACCACGCGCGCGCCCAGCTTGGCCAGGCGTTGCGTGGTAGCGCTGCTGCCGAGATCCGACCCGGATACGGTATAGCCGAGATTGAGCAGCACCTCGGCGATGCCACTCATCCCGCTGCCGCCGATGCCTACGAAATGGATACTTTTTACCTTGTGTTTCATATTTTCTTCTTGCCGGCTTGCGCCAGTTGTTCCAGCACTTGCGCAATTGCCTGGGTGGCATTGCGCCTGCCATTCTCGCGGGCTGCCTGCGCCATCGCCAGGCAATCCTCCCTTGTCAGCTTCTGCAGCAGTTGCGCCAGCCGTTGCGGATCGAGCTCCGCCTGGGGCAGGTGAATCGCTGCCTTGCAACCTGCCATCCACGCGGCGTTATCGCGCTGGTGCGTCGTGGTCGACGCCAGCAGCGGCACCAGCACGCTGGCCACGCCCGCCGCCGTCAGTTCCGACACAGTGATGGCGCCGGCGCGGCAAATCACCAGGTCCGCCTCGGCATAGCGGTGCGCCATGTCGTCGATAAACGGCAGCACTTCCGCCTGCACCCCAGCGCTGGCATACGCCGCGCGCAGGGCATCGATGTGCTGCTTGCCCGACTGGTGCACGACCAACGGGCGCGCATCCGCGGGCATCGCCACGAGCGCCTGCGGCACGCACTCGTTGAGCACCTTCGCTCCCAGGCTGCCGCCCACTACCAGCACCCGCAGCGGACCACTGCGCGCCGCATACCGTTCGGCTGGCTGCGTCATCGCCAGGATTTCTGCGCGTACCGGGTTGCCGGTCACCTCGGCTTTGCCCGCGGCCCTGCCAAAGTCGGCCGGGAAGCCGAACAGCACGCGGCTCGCCACCGGGCACAACGCCTTGTTCGACAGCAGCAGCGCGGCATCGGCGTTTACCAGCGCCAGCGGCACGCCGCGCAGCCGCGCCATCAGGCCGCCGGGGACGGTGACGTAGCCACCCATGCCCAGCGCAACGTCAGGCTTTCTGCGCCCGATGATGCGAAAGCATGAAACAAAACTCTTTACCATCCGCGCAGCACCGGAAAGCGTGTGCTGCCATCCCTTGCCGCGCAGGCCGGCAAAATCGATCGCATCCATGTCGATGCCGTTTTTCGGCACCAGCTCGCGCTCCATGCCGTGCGCCGTGCCCAGCCATGACACTTCCCAGCCGCGCTCACGCATGGCCTGCGCAATTGCCAGGCCGGGGAAGATGTGGCCGCCGGTGCCGGCCGCCATAATCAGCAGGCGCCTCATACGCGGGCCCCGCGCATAAGCGTGTCGTTTTGGCTGCGGCCAGTCGCTGCCGCTCCTTTAACTTTGCTGCGCAAAGTTAGCCTCCGCCGGAACCGTACGCTCATACGCGACCCCCGCGCATGAGCGCACGATTTTCATAGTCGATGCGAAGCAAAATCGCCAGGCCGATGCAGTTGATCAGCACGCCCGATCCGCCATAGCTCATCAGCGGCAAGGTCAGGCCCTTGGTCGGCAGCAGGCCCAAGTTCACGCCCATGTTGATGAACGCCTGCACGCCGATCCAGATGCCGATGCCCTTGGCGGCCAGCCCGGCGAAGGTCTGGTCGATGGCGATCGCCTGGCGGCCGATTTCGAAGGCGCGCTTGACGAGCCAGTAGAACAGCGCAATGACCACCAGCACGCCGACAAAGCCGAGTTCTTCGCCGATCACGGCCAGCAAGAAATCGGTATGCGCTTCCGGCAGGTAGTGCAGCTTTTCCACGCTGCCGCCCAGGCCGACGCCGAACAGCTCGCCGCGGCCGAATGCGATCAATGAATGCGACAGCTGATAGGCTTTGCCCAGGGCATTGCCCTCTTCCCAGGGATTGAGATAGGCAAAGATGCGCTCGCGCCGCCAGGGCGACAGCAGGATCACCATGGAAAACATGCCCACCAGGGTAGCGGCGATGCCGCCGAACCAGACGCCGTTGATCCCGCCCAGGAACAGGATGCCCATGGCGATGCAGACGATCACGCCGAAGGCGCCCAGGTCGGGCTCCAGCAGCAGCAGCAGCCCGACCAGGCCAACCGCGCCCATCATGGGCAGGAAACCCTTGGTGAGCTTGTGCATGTACTCCTGCTTGCGCACCGTGTAATTGGCGGCATACAGCACCACTACCAGCTTCATCAGTTCGGAGGGCTGCAGGTTAACGAATTTCAGCGACAGCCAGCGGCGCGCGCCGTTGACATCCTTGCCGATGCCGGGCACCAGCACCAGCGCCAGCAGCACCAGCACGATGACGAACAGGTAGGGCGCCAGCCGCTGCCAGGTGGCGACGCGCACGCGGAAGGCGAACAGCGCCACAACCATTGCGAGCGCAATGTAGATCGCCTGGCGCAGCAGGAAATGGTAATTCGTGAAGTTGGCGTACTTCCGCGAGTCCGGCAGGGAAATCGATGCCGAATACACCATGACCATGCCGAACAACATCAGCAGGATCACCACCCAGACCAGCGGCTTATCATACGTCATCATCCTGGAACGCTGCGCCAGGCCGGGCACCGGCCTGGCGGCGCCAAAGAAGGATGGCAAGGCGAATTTCATGCCAGCACCTCACCGCGCGCAGCCGCCAGGTCACGTACCGCATCGATGAAAACCTGTGCCCGGTGCGCATAATTCCGGAACATGTCGAGACTGGCGCAGGCCGGCGACAGCAGCACCGCGTCGCCGCCCTGCGCCAGCTGCGCTGCGCGCTGCACGGCTTCCTCGAGGCTGTCGCAATCGACCAGTTCCACGGCGGTTTCGGCAAGCGCTGCGCGGATCGCACCGGCGTCCTTGCCGATCAACAGCACCGCGCGCACGTAACGCGCCACCGGCCCCGCCAGCGCCGCGAATTCCTGGCCCTTGCCGTCGCCGCCGGCAATCAGCACCAGCCGGCGGCTACCGCCCATAGCGGCGCCAAGGCCGTCGATCGCCGCCACCGTGGCGCCGACATTGGTGCCTTTACTGTCGTCGTAATAATCGACGCCGCCGATAACGCCCACCGGTTCGACCCGATGCGGCTCACCCGCATACTCGCGTAACCCGTGCAGCAAGGGGGCCAGCGGCAAGTCAATTGCCCGGCACAGCGCCAGCGCCGCCAGCGCATTCATGGCATTGTGACGGCCGCGGATTTTCAGGGCATCGGCAGGCATGAGACGCTTGACCGCCACCGGCACCTCTTCCGTGCTGCCCTTCCTGCGTGACTTCTTCTGGCCGTCTTCCACTGCTTCCGCCAGCGCCAGCCACTGCATGCCATTGTCTGCGGCCAGGCCGAAGCAGCCGGCGGTTTCCGGTTCGTCGGCGCCGAAACTGCACTGCGGCGCCAGCGGCGCTGCCATGCGCATTACCAGCGCATCGTCGCGGTTCAGCACACGCACGGTGCCATCGCCGAAAATGCGCGTCTTATCATCGGCATAGGCCTGCAAGTCGCCGTGCCAGTCGAGATGATCCTGGGTGACGTTGAGCACGGTAGCAGCATCGGCCTGCAGGCTGAATGTGGCATGCAGCTGGAAGCTGGACAATTCCAGCACCCATGCCTGCGGCAAGTTGTCGCCTTCGAGCGCGTCCCGCAGCACGTCCAGCGCAGCCGGGCTGATATTGCCCGCGACCTGGACGGCCAGGCCGGCGCGGCGGCACAGCAGGCCCGTCAGGCTGGTGACCGTGGTCTTGCCATTAGTGCCGGTAATGGCGATCACCTTCGGCGCGTAACCGCGTTCGGCCTTGAGGGCGGCCAGCGCCTGCGCGAACAGTTCGATTTCGCCCCATACCGGGATGCCCCGCTCGGCGGCCGCCGGCGACAGCTGCGCCAGTTCCCGCGCCGGCGCCAGGCCTGGGCTGACCGCGACGAAATCGACGCCATCCAGCAGGTTGGCGTCGAAGGCGCCGGCAACGAATTGCGCCGCCGGGATTTTTTCCTGCAATTCAGGCAGGCGTTCCGGCACATTGCGCGTATCGGCAACGCGCAGTGAGGCGCCGCAGCGTGCCAGCCACAGCGCCATCGCCAGGCCCGATTCACCGAGCCCCAGCACCAGAAATTTTTTGCCTTGATAATCCACGCTTTCGTCCTTCAGCCCTTGTCAGCGCAACTTCAGGGTAGACAAGCCAAACAGCACCAGCATCATGGTGATGATCCAGAAACGCACGACTACCTGGGTTTCTTTCCAGCCCTTCTGTTCATAGTGGTGATGCAGCGGCGCCATCAGCAGGATGCGGCGCCCGACGCCGTAACGCTTCTTGGTAAACTTGAAATACATCACCTGCGCCATGACGGACAGCGTCTCGACGACGAAAATGCCGCCCATGATGAACAGCACGATTTCCTGGCGCACGATGACCGCGACGGTGCCCAGCGCGCCGCCCAGTGCCAGCGCGCCGACATCGCCCATGAACACCTGGGCCGGGTGCGCGTTATACCAGAGAAAAGCCAGCCCGGCGCCGGCCATGGCGCCGCAGAAAATCAGCAATTCGCCCGCCCCCGGGATGTGCGGGATCAGCAGATACTTGGCATAGGTGGCGCTGCCGGTCAGGTAGGCAAACAGGCCGAGCGCGCTGCCGACCATCACGGTCGGCATGATTGCCAGCCCGTCCAGGCCGTCCGTCAGGTTGACGGCGTTGCTGGTGCCGACGATGACGAAATAGGTCAGGGCGATGAATCCCCACACCCCCAGCGGATAGCTGATGGTCTTGAAGAACGGCACGATCAGGTCGGCCTTGGGCGGCAATTCCATGCTGAAGCCGGACTGCACCCACGCTGTAAACAATTCCCAGACCCCGCTATTGCTCGGCGCCGACACGGAGAATGCCAGATAGATGGAGGCCGCCAGCCCGATCAGCGATTGCCAGAAATATTTTTCCCGCGAGCGCATGCCATTCGGATCCTTGTAGACCACCTTGCGGTAATCGTCGACCCAGCCGATGGCGCCGAAGCCGAGCGTGACGATCATCACCGGCCAGATGAAACGGTTGCTCCAGTCGCCCCAAAGCAGCACCGAAATGCCGATGGCGATCAGGATCAGGGCTCCGCCCATGGTCGGCGTGCCGCTCTTGATGAGGTGGGTTTGCGGGCCGTCGGTGCGCACAGCCTGGCCGACTTTCAGGCGCGCCAGCATGCGGATGACGGCAGGGCCGGCAAACAGGCCGATCGCCATCGCCGTCATCGTCGCAAAGACCGCGCGGAAGGTGATGAAATTGAACACCCGCAGCATGCCGATGTCTTGTTGAAATAGTTGTGCTAACCAGAGCAGCATTCGATTGGGCTTTCTAAGTACCAGATATGAGTTGCGTTACGACGCGCTCCATTTTCATGAAGCGCGATCCCTTGACCAGCACGGTGGCGTTGGGCCCGAGCCCGGCCTGCGCAGTGCGGATCAGATCCTGTATGTCTGAAAAATGCTCGGCGCCGGCGCCGAAGGCAGCGCTGGCATGGCGCGCCAGATCGCCCAGCGTCAGCAGGCGCTCGACGCCGCGCGATGCCGCGTAAGCGCCGACTTCCTGATGGAACTCCGGTCCCTGGTCGCCGACTTCGCCCATGTCACCCAGCACCAGCATGCGCGGTGCAGCAGCCTGCGCCAGCACGTCGATGGCAGCGCGCACCGAATCCGGGTTGGCATTGTAAGTGTCGTCAATCACCAGCGCGCCGCCGGCGGATGCCTTGCGTTGCAGCCGGCCGTTCACCGGCACGAAGGCTTCCAGGCCGCGCCTGACCGTGTCGGCATCGATGCCGATCGCCAGCGCACAGGCAGCCGCTGCCAGCGCATTCCTGACATTGTGTTCGCCAGCCGCCGCCAGCCGAACGAGGAACTGCATCCCGCCCGTCGTCACCGTAATGTCGCTGCCGAAAGTCTGCGTCACGTAGCTGCCGCACACATCGGCTTCGGCGTTCAGTCCGAACGCCAGCACGCGGCGCGCACCGGCATATTCGCGCCACAGCGACGTGAAAGGATCATCCGCCGGGAAAACCGCGACGCCATCGGCCGGCAGGCCGCGGATCACGGCGCCGTTCTCTTCGGCCACCGCAGCCACGCTGGCCATGAATTCCTGGTGCTCGCGCTGGGCATTGTTGACCAGGCCCACCGCCGGCTGCGCCATTGCCGCCAGCACGGCGATTTCGCCCGGATGATTCATGCCGAGTTCGATCACCGCAGCGCGGCATCCTTGCTCCAGGCGGAACAGGGTCAGCGGCACGCCGATATCGTTGTTCAGGTTGCCGCGTGTTGCCAGGACCCGGTCGGCGCCGTGCGCGGCCGTCAGGATCGACGCGATCATTTCCTTGACGGTGGTCTTGCCATTGCTGCCGGTCACGCCGACAACCGGCAGCGTGAAGCGGCGGCGCCACCAGGCTGCCATTTCCCCTAGCGCCGCACGCGTATCCGGCACGATCAGCGCCGGCAGCGCGAACCCCGCGGGTACGCGCTCGGCCACGACCGCTGCGGCGCCCTGCGCCGCCACCTGGTCAAGATAATCGTGCGCGTCGAAACGCTCGCCGCGCAGCGCCACAAACAGGTTGCCGGCAGCGATGCTGCGGCTATCAGTCGAAACGCCCGAAAATGCTGCATCGCCATGCGACACGGCCTGTGCCAGGTGCGGTTGCAATTGTGTCAGACTCGATTCCATCACGCGCCTCCTCCCAGCATGGCGCGAGTCGCCAGCGCCAGCGCCGCATGGTCCGCATCCAGGAAGGGTTGCTTGCGGCCGCGGATTTCCTGAGTGGTTTCATGTCCTTTACCGGCCAGCAGCACCACGTCGTTTTTGCCTGCATGCTTGACCGCCCAGAGGATCGCGCCGGCGCGATCTTCGATCGCCTGCGGCGCCTGTTTCTGGCTTTCCATTCCATCCATTCCCTGCATGATTTGCGCAATGATGTCGGCAGGCGGTTCATTGCGCGGATTGTCGCTGGTGACGATCACGTGGTCGGCCAGCAGCGCAGCGCGGCCCATTTGCGGGCGCTTGCCGGGGTCGCGGTCGCCGCCGCAACCGAACACGCACCACAGCGCCCCGTGCCGCTGCCGCGCCACTTCGCGCAGCGCCGCCAGCGCCTTTTCGAGGGCGTCCGGCGTATGCGCGTAATCGATCACCACCAGCGGCGCATCCTGCCCGCCCAGCTGCTGCATGCGGCCGGGCACGGGGGCGAGCGCCTCCACATTGGCAACTGCGGCCTGCAGGTCCGCTCCTTGCGCAAGCAGGGTGGCGATGACGGCAAGCGCGTTGCTGACATTGAACCCGCCGACCATGTGCGTTTTGACCTGGCTCGTGCCGAAAGGCGAATTCAGCGTAAACACGGTGCCGCCGTGACTGCTGCGGATATCACCGGCCTGCAGCACTGCCACGCCGTCCGCAGACTTGCCGGCAATGCTGTAGGCGATGAGGGCCGGCGCATCCTGGCGCGCGCGCAAGCGCTGCAGCAGCCGTTCGCCCATGGCGTCGTCCAGATTAATGACGGCATGCCGCAATCCGGGCCAGTCGAACAGCATGGTCTTGGCCGCTTCGTAATCGGCCATGTCGCTGTGATAATCGAGATGGTCGCGCGTCAGATTCGTGAAAATTGCCACGTCCACGTGGATGCCGGCCATGCGCCCCTGCAGCAGGCCGATCGAGGATGCCTCGATCGCCAGCGCCGCGGCGCCTTCCCTGCGCATCTCGCTCAGGCACGACTGCAGCATCAGGGCATCCGGCGTCGTGTTTCCGGTTGCGGCAAATTCGGGCATCTCGCCGCGCCGATAGATGCCGGCGCCAAGCGTGCCGACAACGCCGGTCGGCATCCCCAGGCGCGACAATGCCGCGCCCAGCCACTGGGTGCAGGAGGTCTTGCCGTTGGTGCCGGTGACCGCGGCGACGAACATGTCGCGCGCGGGCTGGCCATAGTAGCCGGCGGCGACCTCGCCGGCCAGCGCTTTCAGATCGGCCACGCCCAGGTGCGGCACCTGCCAGGCATCGTTCCAGGAAAAACCGTCGGCCTCGAATACCACGGCGGCAGCGCCGGCGGCGATGGCCTGGGCAATATAGCCGCGCCCGTCTGCGGCTTCGCCTGGGTAGGCAAAAAACACGTCGCCGGCGGCAATGGCGCGCGAGTCGGCGCGCAACTGCGCTGCCGGCGCGCTTGCCAGCAGCCACGCCACGACGTCGGATGAAAAAGCAGGCCGATGCGCCATCACAGGCTCTCCTTCACCGCGTCCGGCGACATGATGATGTCGGTGACCGGCGAATCCGGCGACACATTCATCGCCCGCAGGGCGTTCGCCGCCACCGTCGAGAACACCGGCGCGGCCACCGTGCCACCGTAATACGTGGTTGCACTGGGCTCGTCGACCATCACCGCGATAACGATGCGCGGGTCGGACACCGGCGCGAAGCCGACGAAGGAAGCGATGTATTTTTTGACGTAGCGGCCGCCTTCCAGCTTGATCGAGGTGCCGGTCTTTCCCGCCACGCGATAGCCGGGCACCTGCGCCCGCTGCGCGGTGCCGCCGGGCTGCGTCACCGATTCCAGCATGGCGCGCACCTCGCGCGCGGTCTTCACGCTGAACACGCGCTGGCCTGCAGGCGCGCCGTCAACCTTGTAGAACGACAGCGGGATCAGGTCGCCGTCGCGCGCGAACACCAGGTAGGAGCGCGCCAGCTGCAGCAGCGACACCGACATGCCGTGGCCATAACTCATGGTGGCCTGCTCGATCGGCCGCCATGACTTGTACGGCCGCACCCGGCCGGCGGCAGCACCCGGAAAACCGAAGCGCGGCTGCTGGCCGAAGCCGAGAGTAGTGAACATTTCCCACATGTCCTGCGATTCCATCTGCAACGCCAGCTTGGCGGTGCCGATGTTGGACGATTTCTGGATGACTTCGGAGACGGTCAAGACATCGTGCGCATGGGCGTCGCCAATAGTGGCGGTGCCGATGGTCATGCGCCCTGGGGCCGTCTGGATCTGCGTGGTGGGCTTGACCATGTTGCGCTCCAGCGCCAGCGCCACCGTAAAGGCTTTCATGGCCGAACCCGGCTCGAACGTGTCGGTCAGCACGCGGTTGCGCAATTGCGCGCCGGTCAGGCTGGAGCGCTTGTTCGGGTTATAGGCAGGCATGTTGGCCAACGCCAGTACCTCGCCGGTCTGCACGTCGAGCACGACGATGCCACCCGCCTTGGCCTTGTGCTTTTCCACCGCTTCCTTCAACTGAGTGAACGCGATGTACTGGATCTTGCTGTCCACCGACAGCGTCAGGTCCTTGCCGTCATGCGGCTCACGCACTGCCTCGATATCCTCGACGATGCGGCCGAGACGGTCCTTGATGACGCGCCGGCTGCCGGTGACGCCCGCCAGATTTTTCTGCGCCGCCAGCTCGATGCCTTCCTGGCCGACGTCTTCGACGTTGGTGAAGCCGACGATATGCGCCATCACCTCGCCTTGGGGATAGAAGCGCTTGTATTCCTTGCGCGTATAGATGCCGCCGATGCCAAGCTTGACGATCTTGTCGACGATATCCTGTTCGACCTGGCGCTTGATATAGACGAAGCTGCGGTCGGAATCGAGCTTGGCCTTCAGGTCGCGCTCGCTCATTTCCAGCAGGCGCGCCAGTTCGCGCAGCTTGTCCTGCGGCGCGCCGGCGACGTCCTCGGGAATGGCCCAGATGGCCTTGACCGGAAGGGACGACGCCAGCACCTGGCCGTCGCGGTCGGCGATCTTGCCGCGCGTGGCCGGCAGCTCCAGCGTCCTGGCATAGCGCGAAGCGCCCTGCTTCTGCAGGAATTCGTTGGAGATCACCTGCAGCCACAGGGCCCTGCCGACCAGCGCGGCAAAGCCGGCAAACAGCATGAACAGCACCAGGCGCGAGCGCCATGCCGGCAGCGTCACTTCGAGAACCGGGTTGGTCGAGAAAGACAGGCCTTTCGACGCCGCCACGCGGCCGCCGCTGCCCGGGCGCAACAACGAGCGCGTCATTGCGCCTCCGCCGTCAGGTATTGCGCACGCGCCGGCGTCAGCTCGACCATGCCGAGATGGCGCCTTGCGCTGGCTTCGATGCGCGCATGCTTGCCCAATGTCGATTGCTCCAGCTGCAGCTGCGCCAGCTCCAGGTCGAGCTGGCGCGCCATCGCCTGCGCGCGCTCGAGTTCGATGAACAACTGGCGCGACTTGTACTGCGCCGTCACCAGCGCCAGCGCGCACGCCACCAGCACCAGCATCAGCACGAAATTAAAGCGTCCGCTCATGCGCGCGCTCCGGCATCGGGCAAGCGCTCGGCGACGCGCAGCACGGCCGAGCGCGCGCGCGGATTGGCGGCAATCTCGTCTGCGGAAGGCTTGATCCTGCCCAGAAGCGCAAGTTGCGGCTGCGGCAGGTCGGCGGCGCGGATCGGCAGGCGGCGGTCAGGCTGCGGCAAGCGCGCCTTGCCGGCCATGAACTGCTTGACGATGCGATCCTCCAGCGAATGAAAGCTGATCACAGCCATTCTCCCCCCCGGCGCCAATAGCCGGAACGCCTGCTCCAGTCCTACTTCAAGTTCTTCAAGCTCTTTATTGATGTAAATCCGGATAGCCTGAAAGGTGCGAGTTGCCGGGTCCTTGCCTTTCTCGCGGGTTTTGACGGCGTGTGCCACGATCTCGGCAAGCTGTCGTGTGCCTGAAACTGGCTCGATTGTCCGGCGAGCAACAATCGCCTTTGCAATCTGAAAAGCAAACCGTTCTTCCCCATAATCGCGTATCACTTTCTCGATAATCCGTTCGTCTTCGCTAGCCAGCCATTCCGCTGCCGACATGCCGCGCGTGGTATCCATGCGCATGTCCAGCGGACCGTCGGCCCGAAAACTGAATCCCCGCGCCGCATCATCGACTTGCGGCGACGAGATGCCCAGGTCCAGCAACACCCCTTGCACTTGCGCCACGCCCCGCTCTTCCAGCGCCTTGCCCATACCGGCAAAACTGCCGTGCACGATCGCAAAACGCGGATCGGCGATCGCCTGCGCCGCCGCGATCGCCTGCAAATCCTTGTCGAAGGCCAGCAAATGGCCATTCGCTCCCAACCGCTTCAGGATCAGGCCGCTGTGGCCGCCGCGTCCGAAAGTGCCGTCCACATACCAGCCGCCTGCGCGTGCGCCGGCAATATCCAGCGCGTCGACCGCTTCGTCCAACAGCACCGTACGGTGCTGCAATCCCTGCACCGCCTGATCAGCATTCATCGCAGGCTAGAAGGAAAAATCGTTCAACACGTCCGGCATGCCCTTGGCGACAGCTTCCGCTTCGCTCTCGGCCAGCTTGGCCGCATCCCAGATTTCGAAATGGCTGCCCATGCCCAGCAACATGACGTCGCGCGTCAGGCCGACGGCGCTGCGCAATTCCGGCGCGACCAGGATGCGGCCCGCGCCATCCATTTCCACGTCAGAGGCATTGCCCAGAAAAATGCGCTGCCAGGCGCGCGCCGACATCGGCCATGCAGCGATCTGCTCGCGATGCTGCTCCCAGACCGGGCGCGGAAACAGCAACAGGCAACCATGCGGATGCTTGGTCAGGGTGATGCGTCCTTCGCACTGCACCGTCAGGGCGTCACGATGCCGGGCCGGGATGGACATCCGGCCCTTGGCATCGAGATTCAACGCTGACGCACCCTGAAACACTGATAAACCCCTCATTTATGGCAGATATGGCAAGTCTTGGCGTATTGCACAGGGGATCGCAACCATCAGATTTCCCCCACAAAAATACACTTTTTGACACTTCCACCCACTTTAGAGGATGCGCTTTTTGCGGTCAAGTAATATTCAGCCGCCCAATTGATATTTTTTGCTTTTGCGTCAAACACTTAGCGCACTTACCTGATCCACCGCAACAATGGATTTTCCAAGAAAATTAGAGACTTACGGAACACTTTGAAAGTAGGCTCTCAGATAAACACATGTGTTTATCTTTACAACATTTCAATAAAGAGAGAAAACGATGGGGAACCGGCGAAAATATTGCCTTTGAGCACCTGATGGAAACAGGCTTCTGACCGTGCGGGAAGAAACTGGTTCCTGGGAGGATTTGCGAAAAAGCGTTTGCGCGCCGCAAAGAAGGGGGCAGTCGGTGCGACTGCCCTCACGCCTGAAGAAAAATTGAAGCAAGCCGATAGGCCGGATTCTGTTACGGCCGCCAGGTTGCCCTGCCGGCTATGACAGCCATTCCTCTAGGCCGTGAATTGCTCCACGGCTCAAGCTTCCTACCCGCACGCTCCGCGAGCAACATCAACGCGTGCCTATTTGGAATTGCTCCAGGTGGAGGTTACCGCGTTTCACCGTAACTGAATACGCTCGTCTCTGTGGCCCTGTTCCTCGCCTTATACCTTGCGGCTTTCGGCGGACGGTCGTTAACCGTCACCCTGCTCTGTGGAGTCCGGACCTTCCTCCCGCCTGCGCCACGGATGGCGCCGGCCAGCGGCTGTCTGGCTTGCATCGGCGCTCATTGTAACGCAGTGTGCGCCGGCGCGCCCGGGGGCGATCCGCCACGCGACCAGGCGATCCTGGCACGAACACAGTTGACGCAAGCCAAGCCGCGACATGCGCAAGGGCGTAATGTCGAGTATCCCGGAAGTCGTCAAGCGGACCGCCATGAGATGGAAATCGCTCTCCAGAAGAGGCAACATGTTCCTGATACTTGCCAGCATACTCGCCACGCTGCTTGCAGTGCTGATCGTCATGAACGTGACACTGGGCGAGAAAAAGGTCAAGCGCGACATTCCGCATCTCTACACTATCCATGACGCGCAATTCCGGCACACCATGGGGGTCATGCTGGGGCCGACGATCGTCGCCGGCAACCGCGTCGAAGCTCTTCTCAATGGCGAGCAGATCTTTCCCTCGATGCTGCAGGCTATTGGCCAAGCCGAGCGCAGCATCGTTTTCGAGACCTACATCTACTGGTCAGGCGACATCGGCGAGAAATTTTCCGCAGCACTGATCGAACGCGCCCGCGCCGGCGTCAAGGTCCATGTGCTGCTGGACTGGGTCGGCAGCAGCAGGATGGACGACGCGCAGATCGAGGCGATGCGCGAAGCAGGCGTGGACATCCTGAAGTATCGCCCGCTACGCTGGTACAACATCAGCCGCCTCAACAACCGCACGCACCGCAAGCTGCTGGTCGTCGACGGCAAGATCGGCTTTACCGGTGGCGTCGGCATCGCCGACAAGTGGCTGGGCAATGCGCAGGACCCGGAACACTGGCGCGATTCGCACTTCCGCATCGAAGGACCGGCGGTCGCTCAAATGCAGGCAGTCGCCCTGGATAACTGGATGAAGACCACCGGCAAGGTGCTGCACGGGGCGGATTATTTTCCGGCGCTGCAGGCAGCGGGCGACAGCCCGGCGCAAATGTTTTCCAGCTCCCCCTCGGGCGGCAGCGAAAGCATGGAACTGATGTACCTGCTGGCGATTACCGCGGCCACGCAATCGATACAGTTGTCGAGTTCCTATTTCGTCCCGGATGACCTGGTGCGGCAGGCGCTCATCGACGCGGTCAGGCGCGGGGTCAAAATCCAGATCATCACGCCGGGGCGCCACATCGATACCGAAGTCGTGCGTCGCGCCTCGCGCGGGCAATGGGGCGACTTGCTGGAAGCCGGGGTGGAAATTTTCGAATATCAGCCGACCATGTTCCACTGCAAGGTGATGGTCGTCGATGGGTTGCTGGTGTCGGTCGGCTCCACCAATTTCGACGAGCGCTCGTTTCGCCTGAATGACGAAGCCAACCTGAACATTTACGATCCGATTTTCGCCAGCAAGCAAATCGCCATCTTTCAGCAAGACTTGCAGCGGTCCCGCCAGATTACCTTTGCGGACTGGAAAAACCGGCCATTCCGGGAAAAAATGCTGGAAAAGACGCTGGCGCTGGCCGCGCCGCTGCTGTGACATCCCTGCGGGTTGTTCGTGCCCGCCAAAGCCGGAGCCGCGCCGCGCTGGCGGCGGCATGCGGCACGCTACTTACTTGGCCGACGCCATCTCCGGCAGCACGACGTTCACGTCGAGCACTTCCAGGTTGCCCTGGCGATCCAGCTTGATCGTGATGTCGTCATGGCTGACCTTGGTGTACTTGGAGATCACGGCGATCAGTTCCTGGCGCAAGGCAGGCAGGAAATCCGGCGCATCGCGGTCGCTGCGTTCGTGCGCGATGATGATCTGCAGGCGCTCCTTGGCCGCCACTGCCGACTTGGGCTTGGTATTGAAAAGGAAAGAAAGAAGCGCCATGTCACTTGCCTCCGAAGATGCGCTTTAACAAGCCGGGTTTTTCATAATCGGTGAATCGCATCGGCACGTCTTCGCCGAGGAAACGCGCCACCATGTCCTTGTAGGCTTCGGCGACGTCGCTGCCGTCAACGTGAATGGCGGGATTGCCCTGATTCGACGCATGCAGCACCGAATCCGATTCGGGAATGATGCCCAGCAGCGGGATGCGCAGGATTTCCTGGACATCGGCGTGCGACAGCATTTCGCCGGCTTCGACGCGCTTGGGCACATAGCGGGTGATCAGCAGATGTTCCTTGACCGGCTCACCGCCTTCCCGCGCGCGGCGCGACTTGGCCTGAATGATGCCGAGAATGCGGTCGGAATCGCGCACCGACGATACTTCCGGGTTGGAGACGACGATGGCTTCGTCGGCAAAGGTCAGCGCCATCACCGCGCCGCGCTCGATGCCCGCCGGCGAATCGCAGACGATGTATTCGAAGCCCATGGCAATCAGGTCCTGCAGCACGCGCTCGACGCCTGCTTCCGTCAGCGCATCCTTGTCGCGCGTCTGCGAGGCCGGCAGCACGTACAGGTTGTCGCAGTGCTTGTCCTTGATCAGCGCCTGGTTCAGGGTCGCTTCGTTGTTAATGACGTTCACCAGGTCATATACGACGCGGCGCTCGCAGCCCATGATCAGATCGAGGTTGCGCAAGCCGACATCGAAATCGACGACGGCAGTCTTATGGCCACGCAAGGCCAGTCCGGTAGAAAAGCTCGCGCTTGAGGTCGTCTTGCCGACGCCTCCCTTGCCCGAAGTTACCACGATGATCTTTGCCACAAAGCACCCCTTTTATGAAAAACCAGCAATTCTAATGTGTATTAATTGGCAGCAGTTCAATGCGGTCGCCCGCCAGCCGCACCTGCACCGGATGATGGGAGATGTTGGCCGCAAAGCCGTTTTCGAACGTGCTGTAGATGCCGGCAATCGACACCAGCTCTGCTTCCATGTGCATGGCAAAGATGCGCGCGGCGGCATTGCCGGAAGCGCCGGCCAGCGCCCGTCCGCGCAGCGGCGCATACACGTGAATGCTGCCGTCGGCGATCAGTTCGGCGCCGCTGTTGACGATGGCCGTCACCACCAGGTCGGCGCCGCGCGCGTAGACGCGCTGACCGGCGCGCACCGGCGTGTCGATGATCATGGTGCCCGCACATGCCTGCGGCGCTTCCTGCGGTTCCTGCGGCTGCGCCTGGATTGCCGGCGCAACGGCTTCTGCCGCCGCGACTTCGGGCACCGCAACTTCCGGCGCGGCGGCAGGCAGGCGCGGCGCCTGCGCGGTCGCATCCAGGCTCAAGCCCGCCGCCAGGATGTGTGCTGCCTGCGCCTGCGGCGCATGACGCACCGCTACCGGGATCAGGCGATACGATTTCAGCAAGGCGGCCAGCGCCGGCCAGTCGATGCCGCGGTCGTCCCAGTCGATGGCGCCGACATCGATCACGGCGAATTCGTCATCGAAATAGTCCGTCGCGCCGCCGGTAACCGCAAGCAACCCCTCGTTCAGCAAGGCCAGATCTGTCTCGCGCAGGATGACCGAGACTGCCACCACGGTAGAAATCTTGATCTCGATGGACTTGCCGGATTGAATTTTAGACATGAAAACGAAACTCGAATAAGCAAAAAACTGCGGCGCACGAAAGAAACATGATAACGCGCAATATGGTTGCAGCGCGCAAGTATAGGGACAAGTTTCGCAATTGAGCAAGAAAACCCCTGCCGGGCCGGACAATTTCGCCCGGATTGCCCAGGCGCGGACGTTTCAGCGATAATCCGCCACTCTACTTGCCGCTCCGCATGCCTTTTACCTTCGTCCATCCGCTCGCCGTCGTTCCGCTGCATCGCGCGCTGCGCCGGCACACCGTGCTGTCGGCCCTGATCATCGGCAGCATGGCGCCGGATTTCCAGAATTTTTTACCGGTCGATATCAGCCGCGCCGAAAGCCATAGCCTGCCCGGCCTCTTCTGGTTTTCCCTGCCGGTCGGCATGGTCCTCTACCTGGTTTTCCACCTGCTGCTGGCGCGCCCACTGCACGCGCTGTTGCCGCTGGCGGCCGCGGCCCGGCTGCCGGTGGCGCGGCTCAGCCTGCCGCCTGCGTCCGGGTTCGCCATCGTCGTATCGCTATTGCTGGGTGCGCTTACCCACCTCGCCTGGGATGCATTTACCCATACCGGCATGGTGACCGGCAGGCTGCTGCCCTTTCTGAGCACCCCGATGCTGACCGTGGCCGGCTACATCGTGACGCCCTACAAACTGCTGCAGCATGCCAGTTCATTCGGCGGCACCCTGGTGCTGTGGCACTGGTGCCGGTGCTGGCTGCGCCAGGCGTCGCCGTCCGTGAACCTGCCCGCCCCGCTCCTGGCGCGGCGCGAAAGACGCCTGATTGCGGGAATGCTGCTGGCACTGCCGCCGCTGGCAGGCATTGCGCTAGCGCTGCACACGCTGCACATTTCCACGGGGTGGATGCAGCCGGGCGACGCCGTGCGCGAAGCGGTGGTGAATGCCATCTCCTGCTTCGGCCTGCTGCTGCTTGCCTATGCAGCGGTCTGGCATGCCTTCCTCTGGCAACGCCAGCCACCGCGCGAGCACGGAAAATAATGGGCATATTGATTGCTTCCTTTGCAGCCCAGGCATGCAAGGAGACAGTCAAATGGAGAAAATGCGCGTCCGCCACACCGACGACGCCGTCTCGGGCGTCAGCGCTTTGCGCGAAATTCTGGTGAATGAACTGGCCAATATCGAAAACCTGATTGCATTGTGCAACGAAAGCAATGCCGATCTCGAAACCGATCCGCTCATCCTGGAAGCGTACCAGCGCTTGCGCACCAGCCTGATCAGCGGCGTCATCAGTGCCGACGAAGTGCTGGGCTGGGTCCACGCGCTGGCAGAAAAAGATCCGGAAGGTAACGAACTGGAATGCGTGCGGCGCTTGCCGTTCGTCAATGTCCAGCCGACCAATTGAGAGGCGTCAAGTTGCGTGCATTCATGGGGTAGTGGCAAATCTGCCGGTTTTTTGTAGAATTTCTACACACCGATATCCGCGAAAATTCGTGCATCTTCGATGAATCCACACTATTTCAAGCCGGACACACCGATCGCCACCCGCTGTGAACATTGCGGCGCCCGGCAGCGGGAAACGCTCGGTGACCTGTACTCATCCAGGCGCCTGGTGTGCGCCCGATGCGGCGAGGAACACACGCCGGACCGCCGTGCCTTCCGGCAGCAGGTAGAGCAGACCGAAGCCCTGCTGGACCGGGTGCCGACATGGATGGATAAAGTGCTGGCCTGGCTGGACCGGCGCGCATGAATGCCCAGCACGATTGCTCTATCCGCCGGTAAACGCCAGCAAGTCGCCAGTGAAGCGCCCGGGCTGCCACAAGTGCGGGTTATGGTCGGTTTGCTCGTAAATGCGCAAGGTAGCATTGGGCATGCCGACCTGTACATAATGCGCCGCCGGCAAGGGGTAAAAGTTGCTTTCATCGCCGAATATCAGCAGGGTCGGCAAGGCAATCTGTGGCAGCAGCGCGCGGTAATCGGCTTGCACCAGGTCATCCCATGCGGCGATCAGCGGCGCCGGGGCAAGCTGTTGCAACCGGGCGCGCTCGCGCTGCCAGCCGCGGGTATTCTGCTCAAAACCCTTGCGCGCCTTTGCATTGAGGCCGTGCGCGCTCAAGCGCAGCACTGTTTCGACGAAATCCTGCTGCAAGTCCTGAGCAAACTGCGCGGCGCGCGCCACGTCGAAATCGCCATAGATGCCCAGATGCCAGCCGGCGTCGGTTTGCAGGCGCGGCGACTGGTCGATCAGGCACAGGCGGGCCAGCCGCCCCGGGCCGAACTGCCGCAGGTATTCCCAGGCCGTGAGCGCCCCCATGGAATGACCGACCAGGCTCACCTTGCGCAAATCGAAATGCGCGCACAAGGCTTCCAGGTCGGCAGCCATGCGCGCCAGCGTCGGCAGCGCCGACGGTACCGACCCGTCGCCGTGGCCACGCGCGTCCCAGCAATACACGCGATGGTGGCGGGACAATTCCCTAGTGAACATGTCCCATTCCCGGTGATCCGCAGTCCAGCCATGCAGCATGACCATGGGCGGGCCGTCACCGCTGGCGTGCACGCGCAGCACCGTGCCATCCTCCACCACTATTTCCGTCAGTGATATCAGGCTTTCCCCATCCATTTGCATGTGTGTCATTGGCTTGCCTTGTTTTCTGTAAGATCTCCTGCCCCTGCCGGAAGCAATGCCCATACCGGTAGCGACCAGGCAAAAAAAAGCCCGCCACCTTGCGGAGCGGGCTGAATCCAATTCATAGAGACTTGGAGGAGACAGGTACAACTATAACGATACCCGCCCAGCAAGTCTGCTTTATTTATTCGATACCTGTTATACGCTTGGCTTATAAAGACGAAATTCCTCCGCCATATACAGCAGGCGGCAGGGATAATCCTGCCGCCGCTGTTGTCTCCCGTCCTCTCCAGATCTGGATTTTTTATTTACTGCGCGCAAATAGTATTACAATTTCATTACGGAGTCATTCTGCAATGCAATAGATTTCAAAGTAAAATGATTCCGTAAGACAATATTGTGTTTTTGTACCCGATTTTGTAATAGAATTAATTTGTTATCTTAATTGCAAGGATGATTATGGACAGCAATCCACTGTTGAATCGGCCCGAGTACGATCCCAACAATCTGCTGGATTCTCTGATCGAGAAACTGGGATTGAAAAACGATGCGGCGCTGTCGCGCGCGCTGGAAGTGGCACCGCCGGTTATCAGCAAGATCCGTCACCGTCGTCTGCCGGTGGGCGCCTCGCTGCTGATCCGCATGCACGAAGTCAGCGACCTCTCCATTCGCGAACTGCGCCTGCTGATGGGCGACCGCCGCGAAAAATTCCGCATCAGCCCGGAACAGTTCAAGCCGAAGCCAGCAACGGAATCGGAATAAGCGGCGCACCTGCGCCGCTTATTTAGTAACTGGCGGCTTTGCCGCACCTGCTCCTGTCAAGCCTTCGCGGCTCAAGGCCTCTGGCCGCCTGCTGTATTCCCTGCCCTGTCCATCACGATCCCTGCTGCAACCGTTCCAGGAGTTCGCTGGCCTCGACACTGGCGTTGTACTGAACCGCGCCGCGCTGGTAGATCATCGCGCCGATCGTCCCAAGGAAAGCAAACTCTTCTTCCGACACCCTGGGTTGCATGTGCGCCAAAAATTCAGCAAAAGGTGAAACCAGGTCTTCCAGGGCCCAAGCGTTATCCAATCGGTCGCTAAGCTGTTGCATCAATCCAATTGCTTCTTCTTTTTCCATGCTTGCCCCCTTGAATGTTGTTTTATTCTAGGTAAGTGCTTCAGGAATGAAATAGCAGGATTGAAAAACCCGCTCATTTTTTTCCTGCAAGGGAAAAATGACGCGGAATACTCGCCACTCTGTCGTTTGCATGCGACACAATAGAAAGAGTGGCAATTGTAATTTGCGCCAGATCACATGATTTTGGTGAGCTTGCCTGGCCGCCAGTAGCCGCACGAAGTTTCCTGTATGGAATTACAATGCATAACCGGAGCCGCCTGGGGCAACGGCCACCGCCTCGACATTACGACCCCATTTTCCCATCGCCATGTATCCGGAACCGCACCGCGACCAACCCGGGCAATGCCCGCGCCCTGAATGGCAAGCGCCGTTGCAAGGCGTGCGCGCGCTGCGCCGGCGTCTTCGTGCGCATTTCCACGCCGTGCGTGATCCGGCACTGCCATGGCGCCGCCGCAACTGCGCGCTGGCCAAGGGCCTGGGTGTACTGGCGGGCATGGCCGCGGCGCTGGTGCTGGCGTGGATACTGCTGCTGATTCCTTTCACGCCCGGCATTGCCGACCTGCGCAAGGGCAAGATCGACCAACCCGCCATCCTGCTCTCGGCAGACGGCAAGGAACTGGCGGCATTCAGCCGCAACAACCGCGAATGGGTCGAACTGGAGCAGATTTCGCCGCACGTGGCGCAAGCCCTGATCGCTACCGAAGACCACCGCTTTTACCAGCATCACGGCATCGATGTCCGGCGCACCCTGGGCAGCATCCTGCACACCCTGTCGGGCGACCCGCAGGGAGGATCGACCCTGACCCAGCAGCTGGCGCGCAACCTGTATCCGGAAGAAATCGGCCGCGAGCGCTCGCTCACGCGCAAGGTCAAGGAAATGATCACCGCGCTAAAAATAGAATCGGCCTACACCAAGCAGGAAATCCTGGTGACTTACCTGAACACGGTGCCGTTCCTGTACAACGCCTTCGGTATCGAGATGGGCGCGCGCACCTATTTCGACAAACCCGCCGCCAAGCTGGATGTGCTGGAAAGCGCCACCCTGATCGGCATGCTCAAGGGCACGCATTACTACAACCCGGTGCGCAATCCGGAACGCTCGCTGCAACGCCGCAATGTCGTGCTGTCGCAAATGCACAAGCGCGGCGTGTTGCGCCAGTCGGAGTTCGAGAAACTGCGCAAACGCCCGCTGCGGCTGGACTTCGAACGGCAGCAACCGCCGCAGGGCATGGCACCGCACTTCGCGGAACATGCGCGCAGGTGGCTGATCGACTGGGCCGACCAGCATGACTACAACATGTACGCCGATGGCCTGGTGGTGCGCACCACCATCGATGCGCGCCTGCAGGCCGCCGCCAGCCAGGCAGTGCAGCGACAACTGGATGGCCTGCAGGCGGTCGCCGATGTCGAATGGGGACTGGCGTCGCCACGTTTGATTTCCACGAGCACCTCGACTTATCGCGAGATGCGGCAACGCGTCGCGCCTTTTCGTCACTTCTGGACCAGCAAGAGCGAGCTGGTCGACACTTTCGTACGCGAAAGCCGCGCCTACCGCAACGCCGTCGAGGGCGCCGCGGCGCCGGAAGAAGCACTGACGCGACTGCGGCAGGATGCGCAATTCATGAAGCAATTACAGGCGGATAAAACCCGCCTGCAAGCCGGCCTGGTGGCCATCGATCCTGCCACCGGCGCCATCCGCGCCTGGGTCGGCAGCCGCGGCTTCGACGAAGACCAGTACGACCACGTCGCCCAGGCGCAGCGCCAGCCGGGTTCCACCTTCAAACCCTTCGTCTACGGCGCCGCGCTGGAACAGGGCCTGGCGCCGGACCGGCGCTACGCCGACATCGTCCCGGAAATCGATACCGGCGGCACGCTCTGGCGGCCGACCGACATGTCCGCGGCGACCGGGCGCATGATGACGATGCGCGAGGGACTGATCCATTCCAGAAATACCATTACCGCGCAAGTGATGCAGGACGTGGGCGCGCGCAGGACGATTGCGCTGGCGCGCGCGCTGGGCATCAACCGCAGCGCGCTGGAAGAAGTGCCGGCGCTGGCGCTGGGCACCAGTCCGGTGAGCCTGTTGGAAATGGTGTCGGCGTACGGCAGCATCGCCGCCGCGGGCGAATACCGGGAACCCGTCTTCGTTAGCGTCATCGAAGATCGCCAGGGACGCCGGCTGGCCAGCTTTGCCAGCGAACCGGCGCGCGCCATGTCGCCGGAAAACGCCGCCGTGCTGACCGACATGCTGCGCGACGCCGTGCGCCAGGGCACCGGGCGCGGGCTGCAGTCGCGTTTCGGCATCCGCGCCGATGTCGCCGGCAAGACCGGCACCACGCAAAACAATGCCGACGGCTGGTTCATCCTCATGCATCCGCAACTGGTGACAGGTGCCTGGGTCGGCTTCAACGATGCCCGCGTGACCATGCGCAGCGATTACTGGGGGCAGGGAGCGCATAATGCCTTGCTGCCGGTCGGCGACTTTTTCCGCCGCGCGCTGGATGCGCGACAGATCGACCGCCGCGCCCGCTTTGCGCAGGCCGGCGATGCCGCCCCGGCGGACGACTAAAAGCCGGCTGAGCTATAATTACTTCTGTTTTTCAGAAAACAATCATCGAATTACTTCTATTTAAATAATAAAAGCCATGCACTAGGATAGAAGTTTGCAGGAAAGCCTGTCACGAGCAGCATTTCCTGCCATTTGCCAAGGAGCACAGGATGCAAGAAAAGACCGAATGGGAACTGGTCGACGAATCGACCCCGCGACAAGGCCAAGGTGCGCATGACGCGCGCGCCAACGCTGCCGGCAATCCGGCGGCCGACGGTATGCAAGGCATGCTGCACGCCCTGATGGGACGCTGGTGGCGCTGGAAAATTTTCGGTGGCGTCGTGTTTGGCGTGCTGGCAGTGGCACTGATTGCCATGCTGACCGGCGTCTTTGCACTGGTCGCCGCAAGCGCGGGCGCCCTGGCGCTGGGCATCGCCAAGGTGCGCCAGTGGGCGCGCCGTCACAACGGCGCCCTCACCCCGCGCTGACGCCCTGCCCCCTTTCCGCCTGTATCGCTTCCCTTCCCATACAGGCGGCAAACAAAAATTGCCGTTAATGCGACAATAGCGGTCTTTTCTGACAGAAAGCAGTGCTTCCTGTTGTCGGCAATGTCTTTGCCTGACATAAAAGACCCGCAATATGTTGCTCACTATTATCTACATTATCGCCATCATCGCGGAAGCGATGTCGGGCGCCATTATGGCCATGCGCCGCGGCATGGATTTATTCGGCATCTGCCTGATCGGCACGATCACTGCCCTGGGCGGTGGCACCGTGCGCGACATCCTGCTCGATCATTATCCGATCGGCTGGGTGCGCCATCCCGAATACCTGCTGTTTACCATCCTTGCCGCGCTCGTCACCACTTTTACCGTCCGGCACCTGCACCATTTGCGCTACCTCTTCCTGCTGGTGGATGGGCTCGGGCTGATCGCCTTTACCATCATAGGTTGCAATATCGGCCTGGAACTGGGCGTCCATTTCAGCATCGCCATCCTCGCCGGCATGGTCACGGGCATCTTCGGCGGCCTGTTGCGCGACTTACTGTGCAACCAGATTCCGCTGGTCCTGCAAAAGGAAGTGTATGCCATGGTGTCGCTGGTGGCGGGCGCCGCTTATGTGGCAATGCTGAAAGCCGGCGTCAATGCCGACCTGGCATCGGTGCTCGCGCTGGGCGGCGGTGTGTCCATCCGCATGCTGGCGATCCATTACCGCTGGCAACTGCCGAGTTTCAAGAACACCGATTTCCGCGGCTTCGACTAGCAGTCGGCGCGCAAGCGTCGATGAATAAAGGCGGAGATCACCATGCCGATGACCAGCAGCGGCGCGGTTGCATATTCACCGAGCATCATCCAACCCCATAACTCCCACTCGCCGAATGTCATCCCCAGGTCGGGTTCAAATTGCAATACGACTTGATATGCGGCGCCGAGCCAGCACGCCGCATAAATCGCCATGAACAATACCATCCGTCCCCGGCGCCCGGCCGGCACGAGGCGCATGCCGAGGCTGGTGACGGCGGCGCCGATGATGCTGAGAAGGACGGCAAAAAATGCCGCTTTCATGAAAAAGAACAGCGGCGTATACACCAGCGTCTGGGCGCCAAACATCACCTCGCCGATCAGTTCGCTGCCGAACATGGCATAGGCTAAAACAATGAGCGTCAGGGCGAATACCAGCAGCGTCAGGCCGAATGCCGCTGCCCGCCTGCGCCTGGGAGAGCGCTCACTCATAGTGCACCGTGCCGAGACGGACGCTGCGCGGCGCTTTCGCGGGCGCGTCGCTTTCTTCGCCGCGTTCCTCATCGCTTTCTTCGTCGCTTTCTTCGTCGCTTTCGCCTTCGCAGGCGAGTTCGTCCAGGCATTCCAGCACTTTCCGCCTTAGCCTGCGCGGCAAGCCGTCGACAATGCCCTGCAGGGTGTCGGCATCGCAAGTTTCATGCAATGCCCGCACGGCCGAGAACTGCACGTGCGCATCTTCATCATGCAATGCCTGCGTCAGCACCGGCAGAGCGGCGGCGGGGGTAAAAAAGCTCAGCGCCCAGGCGACACGACGCCGCACAAAAGGCTCCGGCTCCTCCCGCAGCAAGGCGCCCAGCGGCTCGATGGCGGCATCATCGCCGATTGCGGCCAATGCCAGCGCCGCCTCGCTGCGCACGGAATCCTCGGGGTTCTTTAGCAACGGCAACACTGCCGGCAGCGCGCGCCGGTCGGGCTGCTCAGTCAGGGCTTTCAGGGCGCTTTCCAGCACCCGGTCGCTATCGTCGCTCAGAACTTCGATCAGGTGGGGAATGGCATCCGCGCCGCCCATGCGCAGCAATCCTTCCACGAGGTCCGCCCGCACGAATTCATTGGTGTGCGAATTCTTCAGATACGGCAGCACTGCCGGCAACACATCCGCGCCGGCGTGTTTCAATCCTTCTGCCGCGGCGCATTGCACGTATGCCTCGACATCCTCCAGTCCTTTCAGGACATGTTCGGCATTACCGACGGCATCGATCCGCGCCAGCGCCTTCAGCACCGCCCGCCTGACGCCGACTTCTTCGTCTTGCAGTGCCGCAGCCAGGAAAACGCTTGCGCGCGTGTCGCCCAGCTCCTTCAAAGCGTCCGCAGCCGCCTCGCGCACGCACGCCACCTCATCGCCCAGTGCCGCGCAGAGCGGCTCGAGCGCCGTGGCGCTGGCTGGCTCGTCCGCGTCCACGAGGAACATCAGGGCGGATGCGGCATCTTTGCGCAATTCCGGTTCCGGGTCGCGCAATGCCGCGCACAAGAGTGGGATTGCCTGCATGTTTCGGCTGTCACCCAGGGCCATGAGCACCAACTCCCGCACCCTGATACTCTCGTCCCTGAATGCCGCAGTCAGGGGCGCCAACGCACGCTCGCCATCCAGGTCCGCCAGCACGCCGGCGGCGTAAGCGCGCACTTCTACGTCGGGGTCGGCGCGCAAAAGTTCGGCAATCGCATCGAACGCCTGTTTCGCATCCAGCGAACCCAGCCCGAGCACGGCTTCCAGGCGAACATCCGCGCTTTCGTCGGCCAGCGCTGCCATGAGCGCCGGAATGGCCATCGGCAGGGAATAGCGCAGGCCGTTGGCGGCCTCCTCGCGCACCCTCGCATTGGTATCGGCCAATGCATGCATCAATGCCTGCACGGTGTCCGGGTTGTCTTTCTCCAGATTCTGGAGGCCCATCGCGGCCGTGCTGCGTAGGCCCGACTCCTCATCTGTGATCGCGGCCAGGAAATGCGTGCGCGCACGCTCATCGCGCAACGTTCCCAGCGTATAAATGGCCTCGCGCCGGATTTCCAGGCTGAACAAGGGGCGCATCTGGAACGCCAGCACGGCAATGACCGGGCCCATGCCGAAGCGTGGCGCCAGCCGGTATGCAAGTGACACCAGCGTATTGAAGACGAAGCGCATCATGATTGCCACCCTGTCTTGCGGATGCGGAAATCGTGGTCGATGACGATCCGGGTCGCAGCAATCAGGCTGGTCAACCCCAGCAGCATCTGCGTCAGCCGCTCTCCCGGCAGCGGCCACAGGCGCGCAGGCGGCGGTTGCAACCCAGTGGCGGCGGCAATGACCGGGGTCACCCACTCGGCCTCGGGCGTCACGTCCAGCAGCAGGTCGCCTTCCGTGGTGGTGTGCAGATAGAGCTCGCCGCCATGGATGAGCCGGAAACAGATGCCGTGCCGTCCCGCATGCGGCTTTTGCACTACCTGCTGCAAGTCACGGTTGAAGTGGTCGATCCATGCCTCGACGTCATAGGTCGACGTCAGGACGATCCACGGGCACTCCCTGAGTTCCTGGGCGGGTTCGCCGCCGATATCGCTTGTCATTGCCGTATGCATCGCCTGCTGCCGAAAAGTAGCGAGTATCGGCATTCGGCGACTTTCTTGCAAGTACAGCGCGCGAGTCGGGTAATATTGCGACGAAGCTAACATTTTTCGATCTCATTCACGCATTGGCATACGGAGAGCCATGAGCTACGCCGAACTTCAAAACAAAACCTTCCTGTTGCTGCTGGCAGCCGTTTCGATTCTCTTTGTCTGGCTACTACAACCTTTCTTTGGCGCAATTTTCTGGGGCGCGGCATTTGCCATCCTGTTTTCGCCGCTGTTCCGGCGCCTGCTGGTGCGCCTGCGCGGCCGGCGCAATCTTGCCGCCGCCCTGACCATGCTGCTGTGCGTGCTGGTGGTGATCCTGCCGCTGACACTGGTGGTGAGCTCGCTGATTGCCGAAGGCACGCACCTGCTGCAGCACCTGCGCGCCAATCCGCTCGACATCGGCGCCTATTTCCAGAAAATCAAGGGCCTGATGCCGGGCTGGATGGCCAGTTCCATGGAGCGCATGGGCTGGACCGACGTTGGCCAACTGCAGGCCAAGCTGAGCAACGTGCTGAGCCAGGCCAGCCAGATAGCCGTGGCGCGCGTATTCAACATCGGCCAGAACACCTTCGACTTCCTGGTCAGCTTCACCATCATGCTCTACCTGCTGTTTTTCCTGCTGCGCGACGGTCCTGCGGTGGTCGACGGCATCCGGCGCGCCCTGCCGATGAGCGCCCCTCACCAGCGCCATCTGATCGGCAAATTCACCACCGTGCTGCGCGCCACGGTCAAGGGCAATGTCGTCGTGGCGGTAGTGCAGGGATTTCTCGGCGGCCTGATTTTCTGGATCCTGGATGTGCAGGGCGCTTTCCTGTGGGGCGCCGTGATGGCTTTCCTGTCGCTGCTGCCAGCCGTCGGCGCGGCGCTGGTATGGGCGCCCGTTGCCGCCTATTTCCTGCTTACCGGCGCCACCTGGCAAGGCGTGACGCTGATCCTGGTAGGCGTGCTGGTGATTGGCATGGTGGACAACGTGCTGCGCCCCATCCTGGTGGGCAAGGATACGCAAATGCCGGATTACCTGGTGCTGATTTCCACGCTGGGCGGACTGACACTGTTCGGCCTGACCGGTTTCGTGCTGGGGCCGGTAATCGCGGCGCTGTTCATCGCCTGCTGGGACCTGTTCCGCATCGAAAAGGAAAGCAGCGGCGCCTGAACATGCCGCCTACTTGCGCGACACCCAGGGATTGCTCTGGATGTAGAAACGCAACTCGCGGCCGGCCCATTCGCCGGCATAATCGACGCCGATACGCGGCCGCGTGACGATCGCTTGCGGTGGCGGCTCGTTGCCGGCGGCAATGTAAAAATCGCGACTCAGCAAGTCGTGGGCGTTCAGGCGCAGGTCGATCCCCATGGCCTTGCACAGCAAGCCGGGGCCGCCGGTCTTGCCGTCGATGCCGCGCACCGGCTCGAGCGCGCGCACCAGCACCGCCGCGCCGTGACCTGCCGCTTCGGTCACCACGTTGAAGCAATGGTGCATGCCGTAGATCAGGTAGACGTAGGCGAAACCGGGCGGGCCGAACATGATCCGGGTGCGGGGAGTGATGCCCTTCGAACTGTGCGCGGCCAGGTCGTGCGGACCGACATAGGCTTCCGTCTCGACGATGCGGCCAACGCGCCGCGCGCCATCGGCCGCATGCACCAGGTACTTGCCGAGCAGCTCACGCGCCACTACCGCCGTATCGCGCGCATAGAAGGAGCGTGGCAGCTTGCGCACGTGAGCCTGCCCAAGCGCGGGCTCAACCCGGCGTGTGCACTTCCGTGATCGAGGTTTGCTTGACCTTGCCGCTGCCAATATCGAAATGGACGTTGAAGGTCCTGGTGTCGACGCCGTCGACAAAGCGCCATTCCCAGACTTCCTCGTTCTGGCGCCGGAACTGCGTCACGCCGCCGGGCTTGCCGAGCATGCGGCGCACCGCTTCGCGCTCCAGGCCGGGCTGGATGCGGGCAAAGTTTTGCAGCGTCAGCACCTGCTCGTAATCCTGCAGCTTGCCGTCCCGGTCGATGGCGAACATCCAGGTGCGCACGCCTTCCGGCCCTGTCGGATATTCGAGAGTACGGGCGCCGCCCTCCTCCTCCCGCACGGTATCGGGCTGCCCCATCACCATGCGCACATCTGCCTCCGTGGAAATACCCTTGGCAAGCCGGTTCAAGCCGGCCTCCCCGAGCAATTGCCCCTGCTGGTCGCAAGCCAGCAACAATGCGCCGGCCAGCAACACCAGCAGCTTACGGAATATTCCATGCATGATCCGTCCCCGAAAATTGTTAGCCGCCCATCGGCCGCTTGCGCTAGCTCAGGGCGTATGGCCATCCAGACAATACCATAGCTCTTCAGTTCGCCGCCAACCACCTGCCGGGAGAGGAAATCATGCGCCGCCGCTACGAAGTCTGGAGCTATTCCGCAACGTGGGGAGAATGGATACGCGACATCTACCCCGACGTCGGCTCGGCCATCATGCGCTATGAATACCTGCAGATGCACGGCAAGGCGGTGCGCCCGCCGCGCCCCGCCAACCAGCGCCTGCCCTGGCGCGACCGCCTAGGCTTCACCCTGAGCCGGGTCGCCGGCAGGCCGCTCTTCGAGCCGATCAGGCACCACGAGCGGCGTCCCTGAACGCGCCTGCAGGCGGCGGCGCAGCCAGGCCTGCACGTCATCGACGTAGGTGTACACGGCCGGCACCACCAGCAGGCTGAGCAGCGTCGACGTGATCAGTCCGCCGATCACCGCGATCGCCATCGGCGAACGGAAGCTTGGATCGCCGCTCCAGCCGATCGCCAGCGGCATCATGCCCGCGCCCATGGCGATGGTGGTCATGACGATCGGCCGGCTGCGCTTGTGGCAGGCATCCACCAGGGCATTGAAGCGGCCCATGCCGGCACGGCGCGCGAGGATGGCATAGTCCACCAGCAGGATCGAATTCTTGGTGACGATACCCATCAGCATGATCAGGCCGATCATCGTCGGCATCGATAAGGCTTTGCCGGTCAACAGCAAGGCGACGAGGGCGCCACCGATCGACAGCGGCAAGGCCGCCAGGATCGTTACCGGCTGCGTGAAATCCTTGAACAGCAAGACCAGCACGCCGTAAATGCACAGGATGCCGATCAGCATGGCTGTGCCGAAGCTGGCGAACAGCGCCTGCATTTCCTGGGCATCGCCCAGCTCGGCGATCTTCACCGCCGGCGGCAGGTTTTGCAGCGACGGCAGCGCACGCGCCTCGGCATTGAGTTCGCCCAACGCGCGCGTGCCCAGCTCGACTTCCAGGATGACGTTGCGGCTGCGGTTGAGGCGGTCGATCTGCGCCGGGCCGCTGTCCATCGTCACGCTGGCGACATTGGCCAGCATCACCGGCCCGTTCCTGCCGGGCACCGCCAGCCGCTCGATTTCGGCCAGGTCGGCGCGCACCGCGTCCGGCAGTTTGGTGCGGATCGGCACCTGGCGCTCGGCCAGGTTCATCTTCGGCAGGCTGACGTCGTAGTCGCCGGCGGTCGCCACCCGCACGGTTTCGCCAATTGCCGCCGCCGTCACGCCGAGGTCGGCGGCGCGGGCAAAATCGATGCGCACGATGATTTCCGGGCGCACCAGCGCCGCACTGGAGCTGACGTTACCGATGCCCTGCAACGTGCGCAATTCGCGCTCGACGACACGCGACGCCGCCAGCAGCGCTTGCGGATCCTCGCTGCGCAAGACCAGCTGCATCTTGACGCCGGACTCGGGCGGGCCGACCGTGAAGCGCGCGCCGGGAATGTCGTCCAGGCGCGCGCGTATCTGCGCCTCGATGTCGCGCAGCGTATCGTCGCGCTTGCGCCGATGCGTCGTGGTCACCGTCAGCACTGCCCGGCGCGCCTCGGCCGAAGCGCCGGGCGCAAAGGCGTCGCCGCTGGAGCCGCCGCCGATCGAGCTGAAGATGCCCTCGACGCCAGCCACCTGCATGGCCGCCAGGCGGGCACTTTCGGCAATGGCAGTGGTTTCCGCCAGCGTGCTACCCGGCGGCAATTCGATATTGATACGGGTCTGGGCACGATCGGCCGCCGGTACGAAACCGGTCGGCAGCAAGGGCACCAGCGCCAGCGAAGCGATGAAAAATGCCGCGGCGGCCAGCACGGTCTTCAGGCGGTTGCGCAGGCACCATTGCATGACCGTCATGTAGCGCCGCATGATGCGGCCGTCTTCGGGCGTGTGATGCGCGGCCGGCTTGAGAATATAGGCCGCCATCATCGGCGTCAGCAGGCGCGCCACCACCAGCGACGCCAGGATCGCCAGCACCGCGGTCCAGCCGAACTGCTTGAAAAACAGGCCGGGCACGCCGGCCATGAAGGCGGTCGGCAGGAACACCGCCACCAGCGCAAAGGTGGTGGCGATCACCGCCATGCCGATCTCGTCGGCGGCTTCCAGCGCCGCCTGCATCGGTGTCTTGCCCATGCGCAGATGCCGCGCGATGTTTTCGATTTCGACGATGGCGTCATCCACCAGCACGCCGACCACCAGCGCCAGCGCCAGCAGGGTCACCATGTTCAGGGTATAGCCGAAGTAATGCAGGCCGATGAAGGTCGGGATGACCGACAGCGGCAGCGCCGCCGCGGCGACCAGAGTAGCACGCCAGTCGCGCAGGAACCACCACACCACCAGCACGGCCAGCAGCGCGCCTTCGTACAGCAGGTGCATCGAGCTTTCGAAGTTTTCCGCCACCGGCGCAGCATTGTCGATCACCGGGCGCAACTCCACCTCGGGATGCGCCGTCTGCAGCGCCGCCACCGCCGCGCGCGCGCCGGCAGAGACATCCACCTCGGAAGCGCCGCGGGTGCGGAAAATCTCGAAACCGACCACGCGCTTGCCATCCTGGGCCGCCAGCGCGCGCGGCTCGGCGACCGTATCGGCGACCTGCGCCACCTGGTCGAGGCGCACGCTGCGCCCGCCCGCCAGCGGGATTTCCAGCGCCCCCAGTTCGGCGGCATTCTGCACCGTGGCGATGGTGCGCACCGCCTGCTCGGCGCCGCTGATGTCGCCGCGCCCGCCGGGCGCTTCCTGCTGCACCAGCCGCAATTGCCGCGACACGTCCAGCGCCGACACCCCCAGCGCCGCCATGCGGTCCGCATCCAGCTCCACGCGCACCTCGCGCGTGACGCCGCCCATGCGCTTGACCGCACCGATGCCCGGCACCGCCAGCAGGCGCTTGGCCACGGTATTGTCGACGAACCAGCTCAGTTCCTGCTCGTCCAGGCGGCGACCGCCGCCATCCTCGCGCGCGGCGGCGACGAAGGTCATGACCACCCGCCCGGCGGTGGAGGTCTTGGTGACTGCGGGGTCGCGCAAGTCGCTGGGCAAATCCGCGCGCACCCGCGACACGGCATCGCGCACTTCGTTGACGGCGTCGGAGATCGGCTTTTCAAGAATGAACTCGACCGTCACCACCACCGAACCATCGAGAATGCGGGTATAGATATTCTTGACGCCCTGCAGGGTGGCAATCGAATCTTCCAGCTTGCGCGCCACTTCGGTTTCCAGCTGGGCCGGCGCGGCGCCCGGCAGGCTGGCGGCCACCGTCACGATCGGCAGCTCGATGTCCGGAAAGTCCTGCACCGGATTGGCCTGAAACGCCAGCAACCCTGCCAGCGTCAGCAGCACGAACAGCATGATTGCCGGAATCGGGTTCCTGATCGAGAACGCGGAAAAATTCACACGGACTCCCTAGCGCGCAACCGTCGCTGCCGGCGCTGACGCCTGCCCGGCCGCCGGCGCCACCTTGACGACGTCGCCCTCGTTCAAGAAACCGGCGCCGCTGGCCACCAGCACATCCTGGGCGCCGATGCCTTCCAGCACTTCGACACGCTCGCCCAGGCGCCGCCCGGTACGCACCTTGACCTGGCTGACACGCCCATCCGCGTTCAGGCGGAATACATAAGTAAAGCCGTCGCGCAGCACCACCGCCTGCTGCGGCACGGTCAGCGCCGACGATGCGCCCAGCTCGAATTCACCGCGAGCAAACATGCCGGCCTTGATCGGCGCTGCCGCAGACGGCGACGGCGGCAAATCCACATAGACCAGCGCCGTGCGCTTTTGCAGATCCACCGTCGGCGCCACCATGCGCACCTTGCCCGTGACCTGGACGCCGTTGGCGGCGGTGACGAGCACGGCGCCGCCGCTGCGTATGCGCGGCAACTCTGCCGAAGTCACCTCCGCACGCCACTCCAACCGGCCCTGACGAATCATCCTGAACAGTTCCGCACCCGACCCCGTCACCGCGCCGACCGTGGCGCTGCGCGCGGAAATCACGCCATCATCAGGCGCCACCACGCGCGTCTGACGCAGGCGCACCTGCTGGCTCTGCAGCGTCGCACGCGCTGCTTCCACGCGCGCGCGCGCAGTCAGTTCGGTGGTCAGGAGCAGGCTGACTTCCTGCCGGCTCATGGCGCCGGATGCCTGCAAGGCACGGGCGCGCTCGGCATTGCCGGACGCTTCCAGCAGCCGCGCTTCGGCTTCCTTCAGGTTGGCCTGTGCCTGGGCCACATCGGCCTGCACCGTGTCGGCAGCAAAGCGCGCCAGCAACTGGCCGGCCTTCACCACGTCGCCCACATTAGCGCGCACCTCGGCCAGCCGCAAACCGGCCGCCTCACTGCCGATCACCGCTTCCTGCCAGGCGGCGACATTGCCGTTGGCCGCCAGGCGCAGCGGCAGGCTGGCGGACGCAGGCTGGGCCGTGGTCACCGTCAGCGCTGCCCTGGCGGGCGCAGCCGGCTTGTCGGCTGCATGCGCATGCAGCGCCGGCCATGCGCATGCCAATGCCAGGACTGCGGCGCTACCCGCAAGGGCAAGCAGGTCAGGAGAAATGTCGCGTTTGATCATCAACTGCATCAGTCAAGTGAGAACACGTCCGGCTGCCGGACGCGAAATTGCCAAAAAGAACATTATAGGGAGATCGGGACAAGCACTGCCAAAAAAGCTTTGCAGTAAAAATACGGTCAGCAAAACATACAAATAATAATCTTGCAAGCTAGGAGGCAAGATCCGGGGTTCGGCCTAGCTGAATCAGATAAACTCGCCTGATTTGCAGGTAAATACCCGTCATCCCACTCCATGAAGCGTTTCAAGGCACTGTTATATCGTCTGCGTCATCCCACCGCCAGCCCCGCGGCCTCGCCGCAATCCGTACTTGCCGGCTTTCGCGAACCCGACGCCGATTCGCTCACACTGATTCGGCGCCTGGTGTTTTTCCTGCGCCCGCAAGGCACGCACGACGACCAGAGCAACGCGCGCTACGCCGCCATGCTGGATGTACTCGAGGCCGACGCCGGACTGCGCGACGCCTTTCGCCACCATCTGCTGCGCTTCATCGCCGATCGATGGGCCGTGACTTTTTTCACCGACAGCGGCATCTTGCCTGGCACCGGCTTTTTTTCGGAGTGGTGGCGCATTCTGGTGCATCGCATTCTGCCTGCGGTGCCGGACGAACGTCGCCTCAATGACTGCCTCGGCATCGTTTTCGATCACGCCGACGACTGGCTCTGGCTAGAGCAACTCCCGGCGGCGCATGCCGAGCGTTTCTGGGCCATGCTGCTTCCAAGTTCGCACGGCCCCGCTCCGGAAGTGCGTGCGCTCATCGAGCAAATGCTCGATGCCATGCTGCTGCTCGCCCATCGCATCAGCGGCCTGGGCGTGGACAGCGAACTGATGCGGGCCACGCCCGATTTCGAAAGTCACCTGCCGCGATTCGTGTCGCTATCGGCCGAAGCGCTCGATTTCGTCAATGCCTTGCGCGCAACGCTGGACGTGCCCGAACAGGAAGGCGACGATGGCAGCCAGCTGCTGGTCATCATCGATCAGTGCCAGGATACACTGGAGCGCATCCGCAAGCGCGCCCTGACGGTGGGCACTAGCCTCCGGCTTTCCTATCAACTTGCGCGCGGCACACAAAGCCTGGAACGCCTGAGCGATTTGACGGAAATCCTGCGCCTGATACAAGCCCGCAACGCCGGCGCCGCCGCCTGCGCCACCTGGAGCGAGTTTGCCCGGCGCGCCCTGGTCAGCGAAAATCGCCGCAACAGCCTGGGCGCCTATGTCGGGCAGCTGTCGCGCCTGATGGCAATGCGGGTGACCGAAAATGCCGCCAGTTCCGGCGAACACTACATCTGCAGCACCAAGAGCGAATACCGCGGAATGTGGCTCTCCGCGGCAGGCGCCGGCGTGTTCATCAGCATCATGGCCCTGCTCAAGATATTCGCATCGGGCCTGCATGCGCCGCTGTTCGTCGAAGCCATCCTCTACAGCCTGATTTATGGCGTAGGCTTCGTCGTCATTTACTTGCTTGGCATGACAGTCGCCACCAAGCAACCGGCCATGACAGCACAAACTCTCGCCAGCCTGCTGGACGACGTGCGACCGACGCGTAGCGCCGATCTCGAACGCCTGGTCGACGTGGTGGCAGCGGTCAGCCGCAGCCAACTGGCGGCGATCTTCGGCAATGTCCTGGTCGCGGTACCGGTTGCCTTGCTGATCGGCGCGGCCTTCTACCTGGTAACGGGTGCAATGCCGGTCAGTACGGAAAAGGCCGCTTACCTGCTTGCCGACCTGGACCTGCTGTCCTGGGCACTCCCGCATGCTGCCATCGCCGGGATTTACCTGTATTTATCGGGACTGCTGACCGGATATTTCGACAACTACGCCGCCTACGCCGGGATAGGTCCGCGCGTCGGCCGCTTGCGCTGGGTGCGCGGCTTGCTCGGCAAGCGCCGGGCAACGGCATTCGGCGACTACGTGCAGGAGCGACTGGGCGGCATCATGGGTAATTTCCTGTTCGGCTGCATGCTGGGATCCACAGGCGTGATCGGCACGATTCTCGGCTTGCCGCTGGACATACGCCATATCGCCTTTTCCTCCGCCAACCTGGGATACGCCATGATCGGCAGCCAGTTCCACCTCACCGCCAGCACGATTGTGCTGGCGGGTATTGGCGTTGCGGCAATCGGCTTTACCAATCTCCTAGTCAGCTTTACGCTCGCCCTGCGCACGGCAATGCGCGCGCGCGACATTCGTTTCGAACATTGGGGAACGCTGCTCGGCGCGCTCGGGCGTCGCCTGTACCGACAACCACATCATTTCCTGCTGCCACCGCGCGATCCTGATCCTGCCGCCCCAGAAAAGAAGACAGAGACGTGAAGAAAATTTCGTTCTTGGCTCCTCGTTCTTCGTCCCCGTACTCCCATATTCATGGGATGGCCCAGCCATGGAAACGGAGATACCATCTTGCCAAATAGATACAATCTACTCTGTCTGCTTTTCGTGATTAATTAGCACTGTGTATTTACACAGTCAATTTTGAAAACCCGCGTCAATGGTGCTTTTCCGCCGATCTTGTCATCGGGGTTAGGTGGCAGTGAGCCGGGTTAAACTGACAGCGCTTCGCTGTTGTGACAGGTGCTGTCAGTTTTTTCTGATTAATTAGTACTGGCAGCTTGCACAGTAATCCGTCAACAGCAGGTGGAATGGGCGTTTCCACGAGATGGGCTGCCATGTTATGCGGCAGACGGCTAGAAAAAGCGGACACCAGATTCCACCTAATTACAGTTAGACGTAATGAACTCGCGACGTGTACACGAACTAATCAGCAAACACTTCCCTGAGGTGAATGCGGTGTCGCGTGAATGGAAGAACGTGATGGACCGCGACGGCTTGCGGGTAGATGCACTTGCCACTTTGATAAAGCAACATATCACTGACGAGGAAGTGCTGGTGGAAGTGCACCGCAAGTTGGGAAATTATCTACCTGTAGAAGAGGCAATACGCTTTATCAGTGAGCATGTGGGAAAAGGCGAAATAAAAATTACGGACAGAGCTTTCAAAGCATTCGTGGTCGTTGCTATTAATGGTGTGGCTACTGGCTGGGAAGCTACGTCTAACATTACGGTGGAGCGGGACGCGGATCTTCCCTCGAAAAAGTAGACACTTCGGGCTAACGCTCGGAGGAAGCGATGGGGCGACCCGGGATAAGAAAGATTAAGTGTTATAGCGAAGAATTCAAGGCAACGGCAGTCGCCCTCAGCAGCCTGCCGAATGTGCTGGTCCAGGATGTGGCTGAAGCACTGGACATCCACCCGTTCATGCTGTCACGATGGCGCAAGGAAGTCAGGGATGGAGTGATTGTGGCCAAGGCAAAGAAACTGGACCCGGAAACGCAGTCGGAACTGCAGCGACTGCGGGAACTGGAAAAGAAATACAAGATGCTGCAGGTGGAGCATGACCTGCTAAAAAAAGCCATCCGGTTTGCTTCCGAACGAAGGGGGAAATCTTTACCTTCATCGAAGCAAACCGGGAGCGATACGGCATCGGATTGATGTGCCGGCTGTATGGCGTGACGCGGGCAGGTTATTACGCCTGGAAGAAGCGGTCCCCCAGCCAGCGGGCAATGGATGACCAGGCCATCGTGAAGGAGATCCGGCGGGTGCATGCCGCCAGTCGGAGCACGTATGGCAGTCCGCGGGTGACGCAGGCATTACGGCAGAGCGGCATGCAGGTCGGCGAGAACCGGGTGGCCAGGCTGATGCGGCAGGAGCGCATCCAGGGTCGGTCGGCGACGCTGTACCGGGCCAATCCCGCTAATCATGCCTTCTTCACCAGCATCCCGAACCGGGGGCTGAAGGTGCTGGCGGACAAGCCGGACAGTGTGTGGGTAGGGGACATTACGTACCTGCGGGTGAAGCAGGATTGGCGGTACCTGGCGGTGGTGATGGACAAGTGCTCGCGCAAGGTGGTGGGCTGGAGCCTGGGGAGCAGCCGGGATGCCAACCTGACGATCAAGGCGCTGAATCGGGCAGTGGCCAACCGCCGTCCCAGTGCTGGCGTGATCTTCCATACGGACCGGGGGATTGAATATGCGGCGCACGCCTTCAGGAACAAGCTGGGTGACCTGGGCTTTGTGCAGAGCATGAATCGGCCACAGCGGATGAATGACAATGGGCACATGGAATCGTTCTTCCATACGATGAAGTCTGAAGCGATCCATGGCAAGCGGTTTGAAACGGAAGAGGCGTTACTGGAAGTGTTGCGCAGCTATATTCCCTTTTACAATATGACGCGATTGCATTCGTCATTGAATTACGTATCGCCGGCGACGTATGAGAAACAGCTGGCTGCCCCGGGGTGTCAATGAAATCGGGGGAAGATCCCGCTTCGCGCCCATCACCTTAAACGTTAGAGCGCATGAATGCAGAAGTATGTGCCATTCGCGATGGCGTGGCGCGCAAACGGAAGTCACCTTGAGGAAGCTCGGAGAAATCAATACGATGCGATGGAATTGGAAAACAGTTGCTTCTTTAGTTGTCGTCATCTCGCTAATGGCAGGTGGCTGGTTCTATTTCATCCTGACTCAAAACAAACTTCAATTCGAAGAAATGATTAAGCGTAACGTCAAAAATGTGCCGAGGCGCATTGACGCCGACATACTCCTTGAATCGGTGCGGCCGGACGCAGGGAGGACGATTGTATTTGAATATCGTTTAGATCAATTGTCTGTGGAGAAAATTGACGTTGAAGTTCTTAGGCAAGCCGTTAAGAATGACGTTTGTGCTGAGCCTGGAAAATTCCGAAAGTTGGACATTAAACACAGGCATGTTTTTGTTGATAAGTACAGAGCACCAGTTCTTACTGTTTCTCTTGATGCGCAAAGCTGCGCAATCTAGCTGAGAACTTCGAGGAAAATATGATGTGCAAACGCTCTAACTCGTTGCTGAACCCGGACACGCGACAAGAGCTTGCCGCTTCGCGGCACATGTCGCGTGCCTGTTAGCGTGGCGTTAGGCTCATCAGGAGATGATTTTGAGTTGGATCGTCACAAAATACCTCATAACTGCGGCCGTTGTGGTTATCGTTTCAGAGGTGGCAAAGCGAAGCGACAAGCTCGGCGGGTTCATCGCGGCGCTTCCGATGGTTACCTTCCTTACGCTTATCTGGCTCTACGTGGAAAAGCAGCCTCAAGCCAAAATTTCTAACCATGCGTGGTACACGTTCTGGTACGTGGTACCGACTCTTCCCATGTTCCTGGCATTTCCAGTGCTTCTGCCGCGGGTCGGGTTCTGGTTTGCTATGCTCGCCAGTGTTGGAATCACTGTTATATGTTTTGGTCTATTTGCACTCTTGGTTCGCCAATTCGGCATTCAGCTTCTGCCATGAGAGGCCTAACTTGTTGTTCGACACAGACACGCGCCCAAGAACTTGCCGCTTCGCGGCAAAGGGCGCGTGCTGGTTAACGCCTGCCTGTTAGCTCGATATCAGGCGGGAAGAGCATGAACTCCAAGCTCATAAAGAACCTCGTGGTTACCCTGCTCTACCTGGAGAAGTGAATTTCCTGCATTTAAGCATTGCCGCCATTCCAGATATCCAGGAGGAGCCCTTTAGCTGGATATCTCTTGGGTCCTCACTCCTACTATTTGGAACTTATGCGTTGTTTCGCGGCTTTCCGTTGGCTGGAGTGGACGACGTTATCGGGGTAGAGTCAATCCGGGAGAACTAGAGTAAAAATGATGAAAAAACTCAATTTAAAATTTTCTCTCATCATGTTAGGGTTTTTGATCCATCTAGGCGCCGTCGCTGGCTACGCATATCTAGTGATCGCAGAAGCTTTGCGACAAGGAATAGATGGTGGCATTCCAGCGTCACAAAACGGCGTCCTAACCGATGCCGTGCTTTTTGCCCTGGTTCCAGGTGTGATTTTTTTGGTTATTCAACTTCAATCACCGCGATATTTTCACCGTCTTGCTACTTACCCTGTCCTCTTGATTTGCTATGCAATCGCTTGGTCAGTGTCAGCTTACTTGACCGCTTGGAATTACAGAGTGTTTTTTGGCAGTACCTGGGCGAAGAGCGAAGTCTTATTTGAATTAGTCCTTGCCGATCAACAAGCTCTGTTGATAATGCTCGGTGCATCAGCAATTAATGGGTTGCTCATTACATGGAGCATAGAAAAACTCTAAAACTCTAACGGCTCGCATTTCCTGCAACGGCGGTTCGGATACACGATGGCTCCCTGTCAAATACCTCAAATACCAAGAAAAATGAATCATCCGTCAGATCTATTTCGTCCAGAATGCTTCGATCAATAACTAATAAAAACACCGATTAATAAATATGAATAACCCATATCAAGCACCGAACGCCAATCTGGAAATAACGCACGTGGCTGAGCCAAGAGGCGTCGGCTGGAAAATCTATTTCTTTGTCATCACACTAATGAGTGCATTCGGATTATTCACTTATTTTTCTGACGAAAATACGGGGTGGCCAGAATATGTGCTATTAACGCTATCAGTTGTTGCGATGCTTGGTCTAGCCGGATACGTGTTTAATAAAAAATTTATTCGACCAAAATTCTGGCTGTATTTTGTGGTCGTTTATTTGATTGCATCCGTGGCGTATTATTTTGTAACCGAAATTGATCAATCTGCCGGCCTGACGCCGGTAGAATATTTAATCTCAACTGTCATTGGATGGGCTATTACATTGCCAAGCTTTTGGGCGTTGTTCCGATATAGTTCGCCCGCAGATATCGTGTGGGCTAGCGATCAGGCATAAATACATAAAACAGGGAAATACAACATGAAGAAAGCCTTCAGAGAAGTAGCGGCAGTCATCGGCTTACTCTCGGCAATGGCCCTTCCCAATGCTTGGGCCCAGGACAAGCAGCCGGCCTCCGAGTTAATGGCGGCGGTGAAGCAGCGCATGGAATCCACATGCTCGATGGGCCGCGCGCAACAATCCAGCGCCGGAACAGACCATGAAAAAAAGTTGGCAAGCAGCGTCGTCAAGATGAACTGTGAATGCTTGCCGGCCGAAATCGACAAGGTGGCCGCAGAGTTCAGCAAGCCCGATGCTGAATTTACCCGGGCGGAGTTCATGGCGAAGATTGCGGGGCCCATCAATTTCTGCGCCGGAAAAATGTTCCGGGCCGACGTCATCGAAACTTGTGGCGCGCAAACCGAAGCTACGCTGGGCGTGTCGAACAAGCAGGCATTTTGCGGATGCATGGCAGAGCGGGTCAATGCCTTGAGCGATGACGCGATCGCCTCCAATGCCATTGCCGCACGCAAGAACTATGAAGCACGAGTGCAGGCCAGGCGAGAAGGAAAGCCCGATCCGGGCAGGTCGCTTTCGCTGATGGACGAAATCCAGGCGGCCTGCAAGCAAGTCGCCAAGTAACCGGGCCGAACTGGAGAGTATATGGAAAACACTTCAGGGAGCGGCGCTGCGGCAGCGGTACCGGTGGAAATCGATCGCTGGAACTGGGGCGCTTTTCTACTCAGCTGGATCTGGGGCATCGGGAACAATACCTACATCGCCTTCCTGGCGTTTGTGCCTTTGGTAGGCTTGGCGGTGCCATTCGTGCTGGGCGCAAAGGGCAGCGCTTGGGCGTGGCGCAACAAGCGCTGGGAAAGCGTGGAGGCATTTCGTTCTGCGCAAAGGAAGTGGGCGCTATGGGGCGTCGCCATCATTGCATTGATGATTGCCCTGTTCGTCGGCCTGATTTTCGGGATCATGGTCACGATGAAAAGCACGGAAGCTTACAAAATCACCGTGCAAGCCTTGCAGGCGAGCCCGGAAGCGACACGTATCCTGGGCACGCCAATCTCAACGGGGTTTCCCAATGGGTCTATCCAGCAGTCCGGTCCGGACGGCGAAGCCAGCCTTTCCTTCAGAGCCGAAGGACCAAACGGCAAAGGCACCGTGTATGTCGAAGCATCCCGGTCAATGGGGCGGTGGCAAATTGATCAAGCGGTTCTGGAAGAGGCAGAAACGGGAAATCGGATCGTTCTCGCGGAGTAACAACGCAGATTCTCTTCAAACTGCATACGCGGTTGAAAAATGAAAAAAGAATATTCGAAAGAAGACATTACTGCGCTGCTAAAAAGGCAGTCGAATAGCCACGGTTTGCCATCTCAGCGCTGGCGCCGATAAACGAATTTGAAATAGCGCTGGCACTATAGGAGAGGCCATGTTCAATCATGTAATGATTGGTTCAAACGATATTGAGCGCGCAAAGCGCTTCTACGACGCCGTGCTCGGAACGCTTGGTGCAGGCGAACCGCTGAGAAACAAAGCGCACTCGGGTCACATCCGGCTCTTTTACCGGCACAACGGCAGTACTTTCTGCGTGACAGAACCAATCAACGACGAACAGGCGACACCTGCTAATGGAGGCACCATTGGCTTCAAATGCAGCTCACCCGAGCAAGTCCGGGAGTTCCATGACACGGCGATCGCCCATGGTGGAAAATCGATTGAAGACCCGCCGGGTTTGCGCGAAGCCAGCTTGGGCACAATGCACCTGGCCTATGTACGCGATCCCGACGGCAACAAGCTTTGCGCAATTTATCGCGTCAAACAGGATGTTTGACCGCTTACCTGCTCTGGCAGCTGATTATCAGGGGACTTCAGCATGAGTAAAACAATCAAGGCGGTGGCAACAATATTCTGGTTGATTTCGGCAGTAGTCGTTTCTGATGCGTCGGCTCAGGAAAAGCAACCCGTATCCCAGTTGATGGCGACGGTGAAGCAGCGCATGGAATCTGCATGCTCAGCGGGACGCGGGCATCAAGCCAGTGCCGGAACAGAACATGAAAGAAAAATGGCGAGTAGTTCCGTCAAACTGAATTGTGATTGTTTGCCTGCCGAATTGGATAAGGCCGCCGCAGATATTGGCAAGCCCGATACCGAACTCACACAGGCAGAGTTCCTGGCAAAGATTGCTGTGCCGCTCAATTTCTGCGCCGGGAAAATGTTTAGAGCCGACATTGTCGAAGCGTGTGCAGCGCAAAGCGAAACTGTGCTGGGCGTATCGAACAAGCCGGCATTCTGTGGATGTATGGGTGAGCGGCTCAATGCCTTGAGCGATGAAGCGATCGCCTCCAATGCGATTTCCGCGCGCAAGAATTTTGAAGCGCGAATTCAGGCCAGAAGGGAAGGAAAACCTGATCCGGGAAAGACGCCTACATTGATCGACGAAATCCATGCAGCTTGTAAACAAGTTGCACAGTAAAAGGCGTGCTCGCACGCTTTCGCCCGTCCCCACATCTTATCGATCAGGAGTCCAAACATGCAACGTTACGCGAAATTTACTGTAATTGCTTCGATGCTGGTCGGCTTGAACATCGTTGACGCAGCAGCCCAGAATCGCAGCCACAGCGGTGGCAGATTCCACCTGGACATTGAGGGCACGAAGTCCGGGTATCTCAAACCCGTAGAGTCGGAAAATTCGACTGGCACGCAGCAGGCAAAACCGGGAGTGGCTGCTCCACGGTCAAAGCCTGCCGCCGCCTTGAAAAAAATGTCGCCTGCCCGGGACCCGGTACCCAAGAAACCACGTCCAGCGCGATCGAAGTAAGCCCTGTGATCGCTGCCGAATAGTGCTGGAAAAATTAGAACAACGAATTGCTCATGCACGCCATGCGAAAATTAATGTTAATACTTATTAATGCCGTCCTGCTCATTGCCGGCTGCCATAACGACGACGCTCAAGGCCAGATGAATAACACAGAACCGATTCGCACCGATATGAAAAAGCCGCTCAGTCCCGCCACACAAGCCCTGTTTGATGCATTGATCGGTGGGGAAGGATCCGCCGCCAGGATCGAGGAATTACTGAATAATGGCGCAGACCTCACTGCACAGAGTTATGGCAGTCAACCGCTGCACCTCGCGCTCGACAAGAACGCCACCGATGTGGCGCTACTGCTGATTGCGAAAGGGGCTCCGGTTGACACTTTGGGTGGCGGCGGTGAGCCGCCACTTGTCGCCGCCCTGCTTCGCAACAACGCTGTGGTAGTACGTGCCTTGCTCGACAAAAGTGCTGATGCGAATGTCGCGGACACATTTGGCATGTCTGCGCTCATGGCCGCCGTTGAAGCTGAAACAGCAGATTTCGTACCGATGCTATTGGCAGCCGGAGCACGCGTTGACGCAATTGACAAAGATAAAGACACTGCACTCAACAAGGCTATTTATTCCGGAAAGTGGGAAACTGCAACGCTCCTTATTCAGGCAGGCACGGAGCTTCGCCGTCCAGAAGGCGCTTACCTGGTACATGCTGCGGCAAGTGATCCACGCCGGGAGCAGCACCAGCAGAAGCTTGCGTTCCTCGATCTGCTGCTTGAAAAAGGTGTCGACATCAATCAGGCGCTGCTCAAGGACGAGCACTACTATGCCCGAGGGGCGACGCCCTTGATGGCGGCGGCATTTGCAGGCGATCCCGATGCCGTCGAATTACTTCTGGTACGCGGCGCCAATATTAATGCCCAAGACGCCAACGGCAATGCCGCCTTAATGTATGTCTCGGGCGAAACCTGGTCGGCGGATGACGGAAGCCTGATCTGGAGTTTTGACGCGAACGAAGAGAAAATTCTCCGACGCCTATTGGCAGCGGGCGCGAATACTTCCCTTAAAAACAGATATCGGAAAACAGCCGGCGATCTGTCCAGGGACCAAGGTCACACAGCAGCACTTGCCATTCTCGAAGCGTCGCGCTGATGAACGGCCAGAAGCAGCAAGGATAAAGTTGGCTCGTGATTAAGCCGTAAAAAACCGCACGTTGCGCTGCTCATCGGATAAACCGCTTCAGCACATCTCGGAAAACCGCCGTATTCGCGCGCTCCAGCCATTCGAAAGCCACCATCTCCCGGCTGACGATCTCGGCGCCGTTCTGCCGCATCCGCTGCAGTGCCAGTTCCTTGTCGCGCGGACGGCGCGAGCCGACGGCTTCGTCGACGACATAGACTGCGCGTCCGGCCGCCAGCAAATCCAGCACCGTCTGCTGCACGCAGACATGGGCTTCGGCGCCGACCACCACCCACTGCTGCCGGCCGGCTTGCGCCCCCTGCAGCAAGCTTCCCTCGCTCACTGCGGAAAAATGCTCCTTGCTGGCGATGTTTTCCTCGGCAAACAATGCGCGCAACCCGGCTTCCGTCATGCCCAGCTGTTGCGGGCAATGCTCGGTCGCCAGCACGGGAACGCCGATCGCCTGTGCCACCTTGACCATCCAGGCGGCATTGGCCAGCACGGCTTCCCCATCGTGAATTACCGGCAGCAGGCGTGACTGCAGATCGACCACCAGCAACAGGGATTCGGCAGGCTTGATGCGCATGGTCACAGCTTGCTGAAATCCGGCTTGCGCTTTTCCAGGAAAGCCGTCACCGCTTCCCTGGCCGCGGGCGCCGGCAACATGGCGCCGAAATGGCGGATTTCGTCTGCCATCTGCGTGGCGACCACGGCCTTTTGCTGCGCCTTCATCAGCTGCTTGCTGACGCGCACCGATGCCGCCGGCAAGGCCGCCAGCTTTGCTGCCTGCGCCAGCGCGAAGGCTTCCAGCTCTTCCTTCGGCAAGACCCGGTTGACCAGTCCCATGGCATGCGCCTCCTCTGCCCCAAAGGTTTCACCCAGCAGCAATGCCTCCGCGGCGCGCTGGTAGCCGGCCAGCTGCGGCAGCAAAAAGCTGGAGGCAAATTCAGGACACAGGCCGAGCCGGGTAAATGGCAGCGCAAACTTTGCATTGTCCGCCGCATATACCAGTTCGCAATGTAGCAGCAGCGTGGTGCCGATGCCCACGGCATTGCCGGCCACTGCGGCAATCAGTGGCTTAGTCGCATCCGTCACGGCCTGCATGAAGCGGAATACCGGCGCATCCGGACTATTCGGCGGCGACTTGACGAAATCCTCGAGGTCATTACCCGCCGTGAAGGCATCTGCATTGCCTGTAAAAAGGATGGCACGCACGCTTGCGTCCTGCTCCGCTACTACCAAGGCATCCGACATGGCCTGGTACATCGCGGCCGTGAACGCGTTCTTCTTGTCCGGGCGGTTGAACTGGATGGTCAATACGCCATCGACATTGCTGCTTAAAATTCCCATTGCTTTCTCCTGTTCCGGCAGCCTTGCAGACCGTAAAAAAAGCCGTACGACTTTACAGCGTACGGCTTCGTGGATGCTTGCCTGAAAAATCAGATCCGCTCGAACACCCCTGCCGCGCCCATGCCAGTGCCCACGCACATGGTCACCATGCCGTACTTCAGGTTGCGGCGGCGTAAGCCGTGGATCACGGTGGCGGCGCGGATGGCGCCAGTGGCGCCCAGCGGATGGCCGAGCGCGATTGCGCCGCCCAGCGGGTTGACCTTGGACGGATCAAGCTGCAGGTCGCCGATCACCGCCAGCGCCTGCGCCGCGAAGGCTTCGTTGAGTTCGATCCAGTCGAGCTGGTCCTGGGTGATCCCAGCGGCAGCCAGCGCCAGCGGCACCGCTGCCTTCGGACCGATACCCATGATTTCCGGCGGCACGCCGCGCACCGCGAAAGAATGGAACTTCGCTAGCGGCGTCAGGTTGAATTGCTTGAGAATCTTTTCGCTGACCAGGATCAGCGCGCCGGCGCCATCCGACATCTGCGAACTGTTGCCGGCAGTGACGCTGCCCTTGGCGGCGAACACCGGCTTGAGCTTTGCCAGCGCCTCGATGGAGGAGTCGGCGCGCGGACCTTCGTCCTGATCTGCCGTGCGCGTCTTGACGTCGATCTGGCCGCTGGCAAGATTCGGGAATTTCTCGACGATTTCGACGGCGGTGGTTTCATCCTTGAATTCGCCACTCTCCTGGGCGGCGATCGCCTTCTTGTGCGAGTTCAGGGCGAATTCATCCTGCGCTTCGCGCGAGACTTTCCACTGCGCCGCCACCTTCTCGGCGGTAATGCCCATGCCATAGGCCATGCCGACATTCTCGTCTTTCAGCACTTGCGAATTGATCGAGGGGTGATGACCCATCATCGGCACCATCGACATCGATTCGGCGCCGCCGGCAATGATGACATCGGACTGGCCGGTGCGGATGCGGTCGGCGGCAATGGCAATGGCCGACAGGCCCGAGGCACAGTAGCGGTTGACGGTCATGCCGCCCACCGTGTCGGGCAGGCCGGCCAGCAGCACCGCCATGCGCGCGAAGTTCATGCCCTGCTCGCCTTCCGGAAAGGCGCAGCCGATCACGGCGTCTTCGATCAGTTTCGGGTCGAGCGTGGGCACCTGCGCCACCGCCGACTGGATCGCGCGCACCAGCAGGTCATCCGGACGGACATTCCTGAACATGCCGCGCGGTGCCTTGCCGACCGGCGTGCGGGTGGCGGCGACGATGTAGACTTCTTGAAGTTGCTTGGTCATTGTTAACCTCTGCTGGAATGTATTAATTTCGGACGGGTTTGCCGGTCTGCAGCATGCCCATGATCCGTTCCTGTGTCTTTGGATGGTTGAGCAGCTCCATGAAATGCTTGCGTTCCAGGTCGAGCAGCCACTGTTCGCTGACCAGGCTGCCCGGCTCGATATCGCCGCCGGACACCACGTCGGCAATCATCGAACCCAGCTTGTAGTCGTGCGCCGAGATGAAGCCGCCGTCGCGCATGTTGATCAGCTGTGCGCCAATGGTCGCCATGCCATAGCGGCCGGTCACGGGAACCAGCGTGCGCATCGGCGCGCGGTAGCCGGCGTCATACATGGCGCGCGCTTCTACCTTGGCCACGTGCAGCAACTCATACGGGTTGAAGACGATCACGTCGCTATCGGTCAGATAACCCATCTGGCGCGCTTCCAGCGCCGATTTCGACACCGCTGCCGTGGCCGCGTGCATGTAGGTATCCTTCAGGTACTGCAGGATATCCTTGCCCTTCGCCTGCTGTGCGGCACGCAGGGCGATTTCCTTCAGGCCGCCACCACCGGGGATCAGGCCGACGCCCACTTCCACCAGGCCGATGTAGGATTCCAGCGCCGCCACGCGTTTGGCCACGTGCATCAGCATTTCGCAGCCGCCGCCCAGGGCGATGCCGGCCACGGCTGCCACCACCGGCACGTTGGCGTACTTCAGCATCATGTGCGCATCCTGCAGGCGCGTGATTTCCGGCTCGATGGCCTTGACGCCGCCCGACATGAACAGCGGCAGCATCGACTGCAGGTCGGCGCCGGCCGAGAATGGCCCGCCTTCGGCGGCGTCGGCATGCCAGATCACCAGGCCCTTGTAATTCTTTTCCGCCTCGGCCAGGGCACGTTTCATGCCCTCGACCACGTCCGGGCTGATGACGTGCATCTTGGTCTTGAAGGACAGGATCAGCACGTCGTCGCCCTGGTGCCAGATGCGCACGGCATCGTCCTCGTGCACGGTGGTGCCGGCGGTGGCGCCCTTGGGCGCATTGTCGCCCACCAGTTGCGCGCGAAACGCCTGGCGCTGGTACACCGGCAGCTCGGAACGCGGCACGTAGGCATTCTGCTTCGGCGAGTAAGAACCCTGCGGCGTGTGCACGCCGTCGCGGCCGTCAAATACCCAGGCCGGCAATGGCGCCGCGCTCAAGGCCTTACCAGCATCGATGTCTTCCTTGACCCATGCCGCCACCTGCTGCCAGCCGGACGCCTGCCAGGTTTCGAACGGGCCGACGCTCCAGCCGAAACCCCAGCGCATGGCGAAATCGACGTCGCGGGCATTATCGGCAATCGACTCCAGGTGCACGGCAATGTAATGGAAGGCGTCGCGGAAGATCGCCCAGAGAAATTGCGCTTGCGGATTGGTCGATTCACGCAGCGCCTTCATTTTCTTGACCGGGTCCTTTTCCTTCAGGATGCGGCCGACCAGCTCATCGGCCTTGCCGCCGCCGGTCACGTAATCGCCCTTGGCCGGATCCAGGCGCAGGATCTCCTTGCCCACTTTCTTGTAAAAACCGGCGCCGCTCTTCTGGCCCAGCGCACCGGCGGCAACCAGCTGGGTCAGCACCGGCGGCGTTGCATAGGCGCCATGAAAAGGATCGTCCTTGAGTGTATCCTGCATGGTCTTGATCACATGCCCCATCGTGTCCAGGCCAACCACGTCGGCGGTACGGAAGGTGCCGGACTTGGCACGGCCCAGCCTGGCGCCAGTCAGGTCATCCACGACATCGCAGGACAAACCGTATTTCTCCGCTTCGATCATGGTCGCCAGCATGCCGAATACGCCGACCCGGTTGGCGATGAAATTGGGGGTGTCGAGCGCGCGCACCACGCCCTTGCCCAGCGTCGTGGTGAGGAAGCCTTCGAGCTGGTCGAGAATGTGTGGCGCAGTGGTGGCAGTCGGGATCAGCTCGACCAGGTGCATGTAGCGCGGCGGGTTAAAGAAGTGCACGCCGCAAAAACGTGCCTTGAGATTGGCGTCGAAGCCTTCCGACAGCGCCGTGATGGACAGGCCGGAGGTATTGGAAGCGAAGATGGCATTGGCGCCGATGTGCGGCGCGACCTTCTTGTACAGGTCGTGCTTCCAGTCCATGCGCTCGGCAATGGCTTCGATGATCAGGTCGCAGCCTTGCAGCAGCTCCAGGTTTTCTTCGTAGTTGGCGGCCTGGATCAGCGCTGCATCGGCGACGTTGCCCAGCGGCGCCGGGCTGAGTTTTTTCAGGTTCTCGATGGCCTTCAGGACGACGCCGTTCTTCGGACCCTCCTTTGCCGGCAGGTCGAACAGGATGACCGGCACCCTGGCGTTGATGCAGTGGGCGGCGATTTGCGCGCCCATCACGCCGGCTCCCAGCACGGCAACTTTCTTGACGATGAAATTGGACATGGGGCTAACCTTTAATTGAATTAAAACAAATCTGCATCCAGCGCCATCAAATTGGCTGCGCCCGAGCGCGCCTGGCGGATCAGCATGGCGGTTTCCGGCAGCAGCCGGGCGAAATAAAAGCGCGCGGTGGCCAGCTTGGCCTTGTAAAAACTGTCGCCGCTGTCCTGCTTGTCCAGGGCGATTTTCGCCATGCGCGCAAAGAAGTAGGCGTACATCATGTGGCCGACCACGCGCAGGTAAGGCACCGCGGCGGCGCCCACTTCATCCGGGTTCTGGAAGGCTTTCATGCCGATTTCCATGGACAGCTTGGTGACCTTGTCGCCGATGTCGGCCAGCGGCGTGATGAATTCGCTCATGGCTTCGTCGGTGCCGTGTTCTTCCACGAAGGCCTGGATTTGCGCGCCGAACTTGCGCAGCTTGGCACCGTTGTCCATCAACACCTTGCGACCCAACAAATCCAGCGACTGGATGGTATTGGTGCCTTCGTAAATCATGTTGATGCGGGAATCGCGCACGTACTGTTCCATGCCCCACTCGGCAATGTAGCCGTGGCCGCCATACACTTGCATGGCTTCCGAGGTTGCCAGCCAGGCGTTATCGGTGAGGAAGGCCTTGACGATCGGCGTCAGCAGCGCCACCTGGTCGGCGGCTTCCTTCCTGGCTTCCTCGTCCGGGTGGTTCAGCTCACGGTCTATCTGCAGCGCCACATAGGAGCTGAAGGCGCGGCCGCCTTCGGCCCAGGCACGCGCGGTCAGCAGCATGCGGCGCACGTCCGGATGCACGATGATCGGGTCAGCCGGCTTGTCCGGGGCCTTGGGGCCGGACAGGCTGCGCATCTGCAGGCGGTCTTTGGCGTAGGTGACGGCATTCTGGTACGCCACTTCGGTCAGGCCCAGCGACTGCATGCCCACGCCCAGACGCGCCGCGTTCATCATCACGAACATCGCCTGCAGGCCGCGATTGGGCTCGCCGATCAGCCAGCCGGTGGCGCCGTCCAGGTTCATCTGGCAGGTGGCGTTGCCGTGAATACCCATCTTCTCCTCGATGGCGCCCACCGCGATGCCATTGCGCGCGCCAAGTGAACCGTCGGCGTTCGGAATGAACTTCGGCACCAGGAACAGCGAGATGCCCTTGGTGCCGGCCGGCGCATCCGGCAAGCGCGCCAACACCAGGTGAATGATGTTTTCCGCCATGTCGTGCTCACCGGCGGAAATGAAAATCTTGCCGCCGGTGATGCTGTAGGTACCGTCGGCTTTCGGCTCGGCCTTGCTGCGCAACAGGCCCAGATCGGTGCCGCAGTGCGCTTCAGTCAGGCACATGGTGCCGGTCCATTCGCCCGACACCAGCTTGGGCAGATAAAGATTTTTCAGTTCCGGCGTGCCGTGCGTATGCAGGCATTCGTACGCGCCGTGGGAGAGGCCCGGGTACATCGTCCAGGCCTGATTGGCGGCATTGGCCATTTCGTAAAACGAATTGTTGAGCACGATGGGCAAGCCCTGGCCACCGTAGTCCGGATCGCACGACAGCGACGGCCAGCCGCCGTCCACGTACTGGCGATAGGCTTCCTTGAAGCCCCTGGGAGTGGCGACGGTGTGGTTTTCCTTGTCCAGCTTGCAGCCTTCGCGGTCGCCGCCATGATTCAGCGGGAAAATCACGTTGGCAGCGAACTTGCCGCCCTCTTCCAGCACCTGGTTGATGGTGTCGGCATCAAGGTCTGCGTGGCGCGGCAACTGCTTCAATTCTTCTTCGACGCGCAGCAGTTCATGCAGCACGAATTGCATGTCACGCAGGGGGGCGACGTATTGTCCCATGGAAATCTCCTGAGGTTAGGCGTTGTTCTTCTTGTAGCTGTCGATGAGTCGTTCGAAACCCGCCTGCGCACGCATGACGCTGTCGGGGCGCTGGATGAAGCGGGCATCGTGGTGCAGCGCCAGCACCATGCCGTACATTTCGAATACCAGTTGGTCGGGATCGGTGTCGGCGCGCAAATGGCCTTCGTCGATCGCCTGCTGCACGGCGCGGCGCAAGCTGTTCTGCCAGGTGCGTACCATCGTCGCCAGTTCTTCCCGGATCGCGCCGGGACGATCATCGTATTCCACCGCGCCGCTGATGTAGATGCAGCCGGACGCAATTTCCAGCGTCACGCGCCGGACCCAGCCGGCAACCAGCGCACGCAGGCGCGGCAAGCCGCGCGGCTGTTTCATGGCCGGATAAAAGATTTCTTGTTCAAACTGGTCGTGGTAGCGCTGCACCACCGCCAGTTGCAAATCCTCGCGCGAGCCGAAATGGGCAAACACGCCGGATTTACTCATATTCATCTTGTCAGCGAGCAAACCAATCGTCAAGCCTTCCAGCCCTTCGCGGCTGGCCATGTCCAGCGCCGCGTCCAGGATGGCGGCATGCGTCTGCTCGCCCTTGCGCAATTGTCGTGATGCCATGCCGCTGTTACCTTGTGCCGGATTAAGCCCGTATCAAATAATCGTACGACCGTACTATTATTCATTCCACGGCAAAAGTCAAACAGGTTTTTTGCACCGAAAAACACCAAAAAACGGCAAAAATTCCAAAATATTGGGCTCGGAGCAAAATTTCCAGCATCAAACTTTGAAGCGCCCTGCGCTTGCGCGATTGCTACCAGGAAGAATGATCCAGCTTGCGGCGGTCGCGCTTGGTTGGCCGCCCCTTGATCGCTTCGCCGGGTTCCTGGAAAAATTTCCTTTGCTCGGATTTTTGCTGGCGCCGCACGATGCTTTGCGCGGTTTCGGCATACAGGGTCTGGGCCACGGCAGCCGACCCGCGCTTGTCCGCCAGGGCGCGCACCGTCACTTCCCATTCAGTCGAGCCATTGTCGATATCCAGGGTATCGCCCGGCTTGACGCCGCGGGCCGGCTTGATGCGCTCGCCGTTCAGGCGCACCTTGCCGCCATCGACCGCATCGGTCGCCAGCGAGCGCGTCTTGAAAAAACGCGCCGCCCATAGCCATTTATCGATGCGCACTGCAGTGCTGCTGGCATCCATGCCTACTCCCGTGAAATCTGCCGCACCGCTGTCAGGACTCGTTGGCCCACATGATGAAGCGGATGATGCGACGATAAAAGAAAAAGGCGACATCGTAACCGACGCGCTTGTACCAGGGTATCCTGGCAAAATCTTCCTGCTGCATCGGCACGCCGTCGGCGACACCGGTTTCGATATGCTGACGCAAGGCAGTCGCAAATGCAGCGTCGCGCACCACCACGTTGGCTTCCTGGTTGATGAACAGGCTCAGGCCGTCGTAATTGCTCGAACCGACCGTGGCCCAGTTATCGTCCACCACGGCGACCTTGCCGTGCAAGTGGGTCTTGCGGTATTCGACGATCTTCACGCCATGCTGCATAAGCTTGGGATAGTACGAACGCGCCACCGCATCCTGCAGGCGGAATTGCCCTGTCCCCAGTAACAGCGTCACTTCCACGCCGCGCGCAGCGGCCGCGACCAGCGCCCGGCGCATCTTCGGCCCCGGCGCAAAATACGGGTTCGCCAGCCAGGCGCTCTTGCGCGCGCGCCCCAGCGCTTGCTGGTAGGCACGCTGGATGGTGCGGCGGTTGCGCAGGTTGTCGCGCACCACCAGCGCCGCCATGGCCGGCTCCACCGTCGTTTCCCGCGGCGGATGCCGCAGCGACTTGAAGCGTTCCAGGCGGTTGCGCAGGTTCAGTTGCAGCCGCCCCATGCTGATCCATTGCGCTTCCATCTCGCGATGGATTTCGGCCACCAGCGGGCCGGCAATGCCGGCCGCGAAATCCCAGCGAGGTTCCGACAACATGACGTTGTAATCCTCGTCGTCGCGCAAGTCATCGATGATATTGAGGCCGGCAACGAAACCGAGCTGGCGGTCCACCACGCACAGCTTACGGTGCATGCGCGAAAAGCCGCGCCGGAACCAGGGGTTATAGCGGCGAAAATGCACGCCGGCACGGCCAAACTCCTGCTTCAGGCGCAGGCTTTGCGCCTGGCCGGTGCCGAGCCAGTCAACGATGACGCTGACGCATACGCCGCGTTCAGCGGCGCGCTTCAATGCCGCTTCGATGCGCGTGCCAGTGTCGTCGTTGGCGAAGATATAGGTTTCGAAATAGATTTCCGCCCGGGCGGCATCGATGGCGGCTTCCAGCGCCGGGAAGAATTCGGCGCCGCAATGCAGGAGCGTAATGATGTTATCGGAAGTGAACTTTACCGAACTCATGCCTTACTGATTCAAGCGCAAGGTAGTGACGATTGGCGCATGGTCGGAAAGTTTCGACCACAAGCCGCCGTGCAGGACTTGCGCCTCTTCCACGGCGAAACCGCGCACGTAGATCCGGTCCAGCTTCAGGAACGGCATTGCCGCCGGAAAGGTGCGCGCCGGTTGCATTACCGGGCCGCGCCCGGAGAGACGCCGCAGATAGGTGCCAAAACCGCGCCGGGAAAGATCGCTGTCGAACACTTCGCATACCGACAGCTTCTCGCGCAGCGTAGCGCTCAGTTCGTTGGTCCAGTCGTTGAAATCGCCTGCGATCAGCACCGGCGCATTGCTGGGCGCAGACGCAGTGACCGCTTCGACCAGTGCGGCGGTCTGGCGACGGCGGCTACCGGCGAACAGGCCCAGATGCACCACGAAACAATGTATGTCGATATTGCTGTCGATCGGCTGCACCACGCAATGCAGGATGCCGCGCTTCTCGTAGATATGATCGGAAACGTCCTGGTTTTCGTACGAGGCGATCGGGAAACGGCTTACCAGGGCATTGCCGTGATGGCCATGGTCGTACACCGCATTCATGCCGTAGGCAACGTGAAAGGAATCGTCGCCGGCAAGGAAATCATGCTGCCCTTGCTCGGGCCATTTGGCGGCATGTTTTGCCGCCAGCAAGTCGTGCCGCCCCTGCACTTCCTGCAGGAACAGGATATCGGCCCCCAAGTTGGCGACCGCATTCTTCAAGGCATGAATGCGCGGGCGACTGCCAAAGGAGGAGACCCCCTTGTGGATATTGTAGGTAGCGATGCGCAATTTCATCGCTTAATTATAACGGCTCGCGGCAGCGCGTTCGCGACGTGTAGAAATGCCCTGCCGCAGCTCAATCCCGATAGTGCGGCAGTTGCAGGACCGCTTCCGCGTTGGAGGGCGAAAAGCAGCGGTCGGCCGCTTCCCGGTACGGCAGCCAGACATGGTCGACATGCTCGCGCGGGCTGAGGATAACCGGCACATCGCGCGGCACCAGCAAGCCGAACACGTGTTCGGTGTTTTTCACCACGCCGGGCGCATAGCGGTGACGCCAGACCGGGTAGATTTCGTAGATGTTGGATAAATGCCAGTCACGCAGATGATGCGCCGGCAGCGCCCCCGGCCCAGCCTGGCAAGGCGCGCCCTGCCCTGCCACGCAAATCCCGGTTTCCTCGAACACCTCACGCAGCGCCGTTTGCTGCAAGGGTTCATCTTCGGCATCTTTCGAACCCGTCACCGATTGCCAGTAACCGGTCTTGTCGGCACGCTCGATCAGCAGCACTTCCAGGTCGGTAGTGTAAATCACGACCAGGACGGATTCGGGGATCTTGTAGGGCTTGTGCATGCTGGACGATAGCGAAAAAAAAGCGCGGTAACCCGCGCCTTTTTTATTGCGCTTTCACTGGCTCGGTTGCGCGCAGGCGGATGTGCAGCTCGCGCAACTGCTTCTCGTCGACTTCCGAGGGCGCGTGCGTCAACAGGCATTGCGCGCGCTGGGTCTTGGGGAAGGCGATGACGTCGCGGATCGATTCGGCGCCGGTCATCATGGTGACGATGCGGTCCAGGCCGAAAGCCAGACCGCCGTGCGGCGGCGCGCCGTACTGCAGGGCGTCGAGCAGGAAGCCGAACTTCAGTTGCGCTTCTTCGGCGTCGATCTTCAGGGCACGGAACACCTTGCTCTGCACGTCGGCGCGGTGGATACGCACAGAGCCGCCGCCCAGTTCCCAGCCGTTCAGCACCATGTCGTAAGCCTTGGCAATGGCCTTGCCCGGGTTGGTTTCGAGGAAGTCCTCGTGACCATCCTTGGGCGCGGTGAAGGGGTGATGCAGGGCGACAAAGCGCTGGTTTTCCTCGTCGTATTCGAACATCGGGAAATCCACCACCCACAGCGGCTTCCAGACGTCGTCGAACAGGCCATTCTTCTTGCCGAAGTCGCTGTGGCCGATCTTGGCGCGCAGCGCGCCGATGGCGTCATTCACCACCTTGGCCTTGTCGGCGCCGAAGAAGATCAGGTCGCCATCTTCGGCGCCGGTCAGTTCCAGTATCTTCGTCAGCGCGGCGTCGTGGATATTCTTGACGATCGGCGATTGCAAGCCATCGCGGCCCTTGGCCTTTTCATTGATCTTGATATAGGCCAGGCCCTTGGCGCCATAGATGGCGACGAATTCGGTGTAGGCATCGATCTCGGAACGCGGCATGGCGGCGCCGCCCGGCACGCGCAGGCCGACCACGCGGCCGCCTTCCATATTGGCAGCTCCCGCGAACACCTTGAAGTCAACATCCTTCATGACGTCGGTCAGTTCGGTGAACTGGAGCTTGACGCGCATGTCCGGCTTGTCCGAGCCGTACAGGCCCATGGCGGTGGCGAAATCCATCACCGGGAAGGGATTCGGCAGGTCGATGTCGAGGCAATTCTTGAACACGCCGCGGATCATGCCTTCGAACATGTCACGGATTTCCTGCTCGTTCATGAACGAGGTTTCGCAATCGATCTGGGTGAATTCCGGCTGGCGGTCGGCACGCAGATCTTCGTCGCGGAAGCACTTGGTGATCTGGTAGTAGCGATCGAAGTTGGCCACCATCAGCAATTGCTTGAACAGTTGCGGCGACTGCGGCAGCGCGAAGAAGTTGCCGGCATTCACACGCGACGGCACCAGGTAGTCGCGCGCGCCTTCGGGCGTGGACTTGGTCAGCATCGGCGTTTCGATATCGATGAAGCCATTGGCATCCAGAAACTTGCGCACTTCCATCGTCACCTTGTAGCGCAGGCGCAGGTTGTTCTGCATTTGCGGGCGGCGCAGGTCCAGCACGCGATGGGTCAGGCGCGTGGTTTCCGAGAGGTTGTCGTCGTCGAGCTGGAACGGCGGTGTCACCGAGGGGTTCAGCACTTCCAGTTGCTGGCACAGCACTTCGATCTTGCCGGATTTCAGGTTGGCATTGGTGGTGCCTTCCGGGCGGTTGCGCACGAGACCCGTGATGCGCAGGCAGAATTCGTTGCGCACGCTTTCTGCTGTCTTGAAGACCTCGGCGCGATCCGGATCGCAAACGATCTGCACCAGGCCTTCACGGTCACGCAAATCGATGAAGATCACGCCGCCGTGGTCGCGCCGGCGGTGCACCCAGCCGCACAGGCTGACGGTTTGGCCAAGCAGCGCCTCGGTGGTGAGGCCGCAATATTGGGTTCGCATAGACATATCGTTTTCCGGTTTTGAAATTCTGGTTTTAGGGTAATCGGTGCAGGGCCGGTTCAGGTGCCTACCCGCGGCAGCTCCGCGGGGCTTTTTTGCTCGACCGGTTCCGGTGCCACCAGCCCCATCGAGACAATGTATTTAAGCGCAGCGTCGACGCTCATGTCGAGTTCGACCGTATCGGCCTTGCGCATCATCAGGAAAAATCCGGAGGTCGGGTTGGGCGTGGTCGGCACGTACACACTGATGTAGTCGCCCTGCAAATGGTTGGCGACATCGCCTCCGGGCGTGCCGGTAAGGAAAGCGATGGTCCAGCTGCCCTGATGCGGGTACGGCACCAGGACTGCTTTGCGAAATGCGTTGCCCGATGGCGAAAACAAGGTATCCGAAACTTGCTTGACGGCCGAATAAATGGAATTCACGATGGGGATGCGCACCAGCATCGCCTCCCAAACGGCAACGACACGACGGCCGATGAAGTTGCGTGCAGCCAATCCAGTCAGGAATACGACCAGCAGCGTCAGGATGACGCCCAGGCCGGGAATACGGTAAGGCGGTTCGGTGGCGGGCCGCCACGCTGCCGGGATCAGCATCAGCATTTTCTGGCGCCACGCTTCCGGCAGCAACAGCAGCGACTGGTCCATGGTGCCGATCACCAGGTTCAGCACCCAGAGGGTGATGGCCAGCGGCACCAGAATCAGCAAGCCTGTAAGGAAATATTTGCGCATGGTGTTTTTGTGGCGGCAACAGGCGCGGCCTGGCGCCTTGCTACCTGCTGTCCCTAGGAAGAAGCCGTATCGGTTGCAGCAGCGGCAGGCGCTGCCGTTGTCGCGGCGGAAGAGGATTCACCCGATGGCGCCGGGGCGGACGTGCCGCCGGAACCACCGCGGAAATCAGTGACGTACCAGCCCGAGCCCTTGAGCTGGAAACCGGCGGCAGTAACCTGCTTCTGAAAGGCGGGTTGCTTGCACTCCGGGCATTCGCTCAGCGGCGCATCGGATATCTTTTGCAACACATCCTTGGCAAAGCCACAGGATTGACAACGGTAAGCGTAAATCGGCATGACAATTCCCTGCAAAAACTCACAAAACCCTGAATTATAAAGGTTTTGCAGGGATTTTTGCGCTGGGAACAGCGTGGCCGCACGCCATGCGGCCTACGGCTTAGGCGCTCAGACCCTCGACATGCTGCGGCGCTTCCTGGCGGTCTTTCAGCGCCTGCGGCAGCAGCGAGCCGGCCAGCATGCCGACGAAGGCAGCAATCAGGCCAGCCAGCTGGCCGGGGAAATGCTTGCCAAGGGTGGTGACCTCCGGGAAAAACAGGATCCACACGCCGATGCCGGCAGCCACGGAAAAGATGGCGCCCTGCGTGGTGGCGCGCTTCCAGTACAGGCCCATCACCAGCGGTATAAAGGCGCCCACCAGGGTCACCTTGTATGCGCCCGACACCAGCTTGTAAATCGAGGTGCCTTCCATCGCGATCGCATACGCCAACACCAGGCCGGCAAACACGACGATGCTGGCACGCATGGCGAACAGTTGCTCCTTGTCGCTCATTTCCGGGCGCAGGTTCTTCAGGATGTTTTCGACAAAGCTGGTAGCAGGCGCCAGCAGTGTGGCCGAGGAAGTACTCTTGATAGCGGAAAGCAAGGCGCCAAAGAACAGAATCTGCATGACCAGCGGCATCTTGGTCATGATAAACGTGGGCAGGAGACGCTGGTAATCGTTCTTGGCAAGATCCATGGCTTCCGAGCCCATGACCACCACGGCGGCCGTGACGATAAACATGGGCACGAAGGCAAACAGGATATAGCTGACGCCGCCGATCACGGCGCCGCTGCGCGCGGTCGGCGCATCCTTGGCCGACATCACGCGCTGAAAGACGTCCTGCTGCGGGATGCTGCCCAGCATCATGGTCACTGCCGCGCCAATAAAGAAGGCAATGTCCGTAAACGTCGGCGGCGGCAGGAATTTCCACAGATCCGCCTGCGACGCGGCATCGAACACCTGCCCCGCGCCGCCGGCCAGGTCGGCGGCGAAAATGGCAATCACGCTCAAGCCAATGACCAGCACGATCATCTGGATGAAATCGGTCAAGGCAATCGCCAGAAAGCCGCCAATGACGACGTACACAAGCACGGCGAGCGTGCCGACAATCATGCCCGTGGTTGGCGACATGGCGCCGCCGGTGAGGACGGAGAACACCAGGCCCAGCGCGGTGACCTGTGCCGCCACCCAGCCAAGGTAGCTCAGCATGATCGTCAGCGAGCAGAATACCTCGATACCCTTGCCGTAGCGCTGGCGGTAGTAATCGCCAATGGTCAGCAGGTTGTGCTTGTACAGCTTGGCGGCAAAGAAAAGCCCGACCAGGATCAGACAAGTGCCGGCACCAAACGGATCTTCGACAATAGCGCCCAAGCCCTCCTGCACGAATGTCGCGGGGACGCCCATCACCGTTTCGGCGCCGAACCAGGTCGCGAACGTGGTCGTGATCACCATGATCAGCGGCAGGCGCCGACCGGCAATGGCGAAATCGCTGGTATTCTTGACGCGGGTGCCAGCCCAGACGCCGATGGCGAGCGTACCCAGCAGATACAGGACGACGAAGGTAATCAGGGTGTAATTCATGTCAGCGACCTGGCGTGAAAAGTCCCGCGATTATAATGAATGAAGAATTGTTGTCAATTGGCATTCTATGCGTTAAAAATGCCAATTCAGCGTGCTTAATGCAGCAAGTTTCCCCATCGCCAGTAAATTTGCATGATTGCAATCCCGCCGACCAGCCCCCCAGCGAAGTAAATGATGAGGCTGAGCATGAAATTGGTGCGTTTTTGCTCTTCCAACAGGGCATGCAGCAATTCCCTGTCATGCTTGTCGCCTTGCACCGATTTCGTCAGCGCCTGGTGCGCCAGGCGCGGCAGCTGCGGCAAGAGCCGGCTGTAATGCGGCGCTTCGTTGCGGATCTGGTCGCGCAATCCGCGCCAGCCGATCTGGCGTTCCATCCAGCGTTCCAGGTAAGGCTTGGCGGTCACCCACAGGTCGAGGTCGGGATCGAGCTGGCGGCCCAGCCCCTCGATATTGAGGAGGGTCTTTTGCAGCAGGACCAGTTGCGGCTGCACCTCGACATTGAAGCGGCGCGAGGTCTGGAACAGGCGCAACAGGATCTGGCCGAATGAAATTTCCTTCAGCGGGCGGTCGAAGATCGGCTCGCAGCAGGCGCGCACGGCAGCTTCCAGCTCATCCACGCGCGTGTCTGCCGGCGCCCAGCCCGATTCGATGTGCGCCTGCGCCACGCGCTTGTAGTCGCGGCGGAAGAAGGCGAGGAAATTCTGCGACAGATAATCCTTGTCGAAGTCGGTGAGCGTGCCGACAATGCCGAAATCCAGGGCAATGTAGCGGCCGAAGGTGGCCGGATCGGTAGACACCATGATATTGCCGGGGTGCATGTCGGCATGGAAGAAGCCGTCGCGGAATACCTGGGTAAAGAAAATCTCGACGCCGTCGGCGGAGAGCTTTTTCAGGTCGACGCCGGCTTCCCGCAGGCGGTCCACCCGGGAAATCGGGATGCCGGTCATGCGTTCCATGACGATCACTTCGCTGGAGCAGTAGTCCCACATCATCTCAGGCACCAGCAGCAGCGGCGAATCGGCGAAGTTACGGCGCAACTGGCTGGCGTTGGCGGCTTCGCGCATCAGGTCCAGCTCATCGTGCAGGTACTTGTCAAATTCGGCCACCACTTCGCGCGGCTTGAGGCGCTTGCCATCCGCCCACAAGCGTTCGACCAGCGTGGCGCCGATATGCATCAGGCCGAGGTCGTCCTCGATGGATTTGTGCATGTTCGGCCGCAGCACCTTGACAGCCACCTGGCGCCCGTCCTTGAGGGTGGCGAAATGCACTTGCGCGATCGATGCCGACGCCACCGGCGTGCGATCGAAGGAAGCGAACAGCTGGTCCGGGTGGGCGCCGAGCGAGCGGGTAATCTGGGCGATCGCCAGATCCGGGTCGAACGGCGGCACGCGGTCCTGCAGCAACGCCAGTTCGCTTGCCACGTCCAGCGGCAGCAGGTCGTTGCGGGTGGAGAGTACCTGGCCGAACTTGACGAAAATCGGCCCAAGTTCCTCGAGCGCCTTGCGCAAGCGGACGCCGCGCGGCGCGGAAATGTCGCGCCAGAAAAACAGCAATGCCAGCATGCGCGTGACGCGCGGCAGGCGCAGGCTCGATACGGCGATGTGGTCGAGGCCGTAACGCAGAGCGATCCGGCCGATTTTCACGACCCGAAAAAATTTCATCAACATTGACAACCCATCTTATCGTTGCAATTTGCGCAGGCGCTTTTCGAGGCGCTCGACATCGTCGCGCAGCTTGCCGACCTCGCCGCCGAAATCGGCTACCGGATGCGCGCGCACGAGCATCGGGTTTTCTTCCAAAAAGTATTCCGCGAGGTTTTCTTCAAGCGCCCGGCGTTTTGCCTGCGCGCCCGACAGCACGGACTTTGCGGTGCCTGCCAGCCGGCGCGCGGCAACGTCGCCAAACACGCGGGCAAGGTCTTCCTCGGCCTCCCATTTCAGCGACTGGCTCAGCTTCGACAGTGCATTGGCGAAATCGGCATCGCCTTCGATGCGCACGTACGCCACCGCGCGCTCGCGATCCTGCAGGATCAGCGGCAAATCGGCCAGCCTGGTGCGGATCACGACGTGCGGAGAGGCGCCCGCCGCGGCGGCTTTCAGCAAGCCGTCGGCGCCCACTTCCCAGGTGACGGCGAACACGCCGACATCGAGCCGCGCCACCTTGCCGGCATGCGCCGCCAGCAGCGCGCGTGCCCAGGGGTCCTGCGCCAGCAAATGGTTGACGGGGGCAGGCGTAAGTGAAAACAGTGAATTCATCGGTCGAAGATCAAGGCCGCCCGGATGTGCAGCAGACGGCTTGCAGTGTAACAGTTTGCGCTGCCTTAAAGCACCTATAAAAATACCGCTGGCGGCGTTGCGCGTGCATGCGCAGACGTTACGCAGGCGGCCAGCGTACTACCCGAATCCCCTGCTACACCCTTGCCATCGGCATTTTGACAGGTACTCTTAGTATTGCGCGATGCCGGCAATGACCCAGCTGCTGCGACCGTCGAGCGGCTTTGACAGCTGCCAGATTTCGGAGAACGGCGCCACCGGCGCGCCGGCGTCTTCCTTGATCATGCCGGAAAACTTCACCTTGGCGACATAGCTGGCGTCCACGGTAGCCACATCCAGCAACTCCGCGCCCAGCGTCACCACCTCGGTCACATTCGGCGCGCTGCCGCGTTCGGCGAGCTGGCGGCTGAATTCGCCGAACACTTCCCTGGAAGTGAAGCGCCGGATATCCTGCAGATCGGCCTTGTCCCAGGCTTCCTGCAGGCGCACGAAAGCGCCCTTGGCCTTGCGCAGGAAGCGCGGCACGTCGAAATCGGCCGGCACGTCCCAGGGCGCCACCACCGTATCCGTCCGACTGCCGGTGGTGTTTCTGCCGAGCGGGCGCAGGGTATTCGGGTCCTTGCGCTGCGGACGCGTGGGCTCGACCGTTTCAAAACCGCCGTCATAGGTATTTTCGAAACCGGGGGCGTCGTTACGCCGCCGCCGCAGCAGCACCGCCACCAGCACGAACAGCAGCACCAGCCCCAGTCCCGCCAGTATCAGCACCACCGGTTGCTCCAGCAGGCCCGGCGCCGGCGTGTCGGCGAGCGCTTGCGCATGCAGGGAGGAGGCACCGAAAGCGGCGCTGGCAAACGACAAGGCATTGCGGCATTTCATACTGCATCCTCCCTCTGTGAACGGCCGCCTATAGTTTGACGCCGGTGTGCAAGGCGGCCACGCCTGCGGTCAGATTGTAATAAGTGACGTTGTCGAGGCCGGCATCCTGCATCATGGTTTTCAGGGTTTCCTGGTCCGGGTGCATGCGGATCGATTCGGCCAGGTAGCGGTAGCTGTCGGCGTCATTGGCGATGCGTTTGCCCAGCCACGGCAGCACTGAAAACGAGTACACGTCGTAAGGCTTCTGCAGCGGCTGCCATACCCGGGAAAACTCCAGCACCAGCAGCTTGCCGCCAGGCTTGAGTACGCGGCGCATTTCCGCCAGGGCGGCATCCTTGTGCGTCATGTTGCGCAAGCCGAAGGCCACGCTGACACGGTCGAAATAATTGTCGGGGAACGGCAGTTTTTCGGCGTCGCACAAGGCAACCGGCGTCACCTGTCCCTTGTTCAGCAGGCGGTCGCGGCCGACCCGCAGCATCGATTCGTTAATGTCGGTCAACCAGACTTCGCCCGTGGGACCGGCCTGGCGCGCAAAGGCGCGTGCCAGGTCGCCGGTGCCGCCGGCAATATCCAACACCCGGAAACCGGGACGCACGCCGGCTTGGGCGATGGTGAAGGTTTTCCACAGGCGATGCAGGCCGCCCGACATCAGGTCATTCATGACGTCGTACTTGGCCGCCACGGAATGAAACACTTCCGCGACCTTGTGAACCTTTTCTTCCTCGGCGACAGTCTGGTAGCCGAAATGCGTGCTGTTGGTCATGGGCAGATCCGATGTAGAAATGGCATTATAAAGTGGAAACGCCTTGCGACCACGAAAGTGCAAGGCGTTTTACATTGGTTAATGGTTGCCGTGGCCGGCAGCCTCCAGGCGACGCAGGTAGGTTTGCCAGAGTTCGTCCTGCTCCGCCCCGAGATGATACAGGTAGGCCCAGGTATAGATGCCGGTATTGTGACCGTCAGAAAAATGCGGTTGCACGGCGTAATTGCCGACCGGCTCCAGCGCCGTGATGAGGACGTCTTTCTTTCCCACTTGCAACACTTCCTGCCCGGCGCCATGCCCGCGCACTTCCGCCGAAGGCGAATGCACGCGCAGGAATTCGAAGGGCAGCGAGAAGACGCTGCCATCGTCGAAGGCGATTTCCAGCCGGCGCGACTGCTTGTGCACGGTCAGCGCGGTCGGCAGGGGATGGGCCTGATCCGGCATGCCGCCCGCCCCTTACACCAGGATGCGCTCGATGCCGCCGCTGTTGGCGCGCTCGACGTATTCCGGCAGCCAGTTCTCGCCCAGCAGGTAGCGTGCCATCTCGACGACGATGTAGTCGGCATCGGTGTTGGCATCGGCATCGTAACGGTGCAGGCCCTGCAGGCAGGACGGGCAGGACGTCAGGATCTTGACATCGCCGGTGAAGCCGTCGGCGCGCAGCTTGTCGGCGCCCTTGCGCATTTCCTCTTCCTTGCGGAAGCGCACCTGGGTCGAGATATCCGGACGGGCAATCGCCAGCGAGCCGGACTCGCCGCAGCAGCGCTCGTTCTTTTCGATCTTGACGTTGTCCACCGTGGTGATCAGCGCGTTCACGGTTTTCATCGAATCCTGCTGCTTCATCGGATTGTGGCAAGGCTCGTGATACATGTAGCGGGTACCGCTGACGCCTTCCAGTTTCACGCCCTTCTCCAGCAGGTATTCGTGAATGTCGACGATACGGCAACCCGGGAAAATCTTCTCGAATTCGTACATCTGCAGCTGGTCGTAGCAAGTGCCGCAGGACACCACCACCGTCTTGATGTCGAGATAGTTCAGGGTGTTGGCGACGCGATGGAACAGCACGCGGTTATCCGTCGTGATCTTGTCGGCCTTGTCGTACTGGCCGGCGCCGCGCTGCGGATAGCCGCAGCACAGGTAACCCGGCGGCAGCACGGTCTGCACGCCGACGTGCCACAGCATCGCCTGGGTAGCCAGGCCCACTTGCGAAAACAGCCGCTCCGAGCCGCAGCCCGGGAAGTAGAACACCGCCTCGGTATCGGCGGTGGTGGTCTGCGGGTTGCGGATCACCGGGACGATCTCGTTGTCCTCGATATCCAGCAGCGCGCGCGCGGTCTTCTTCGGCAGGTTGCCAGGCATCTTCTTGTTGATGAAGTGGATCACCTGCTCCTTGACCGGCGGCTTGCCATGCGTGGCCGGCGGCGCCTTGGTCTGCTTCTTCGCAAACTTTTTCAACACCTCGTGACCCAGGCGCTGCGCCTTGTACCCCAAACCGATCATGGCCGTGCGCGCGGTGTTGATGGTGGCCGGGTCGGTGGCGTTCAGGAAGAACATGGTCGCCGCGGAACCGGGGTTGAAGGATTTCTTGCCCATCTTGCGCAGCAGGTTGCGCATGTTCATGGAGACGTCGCCGAAATCGATATCCACCGGGCAGGGATTGAAGCACTTGTGGCAGACGGTGCAATGATCGGCCACATCCTCGAATTCTTCCCAGTGCTTGATCGATACGCCGCGGCGGGTCTGCTCTTCGTACAGGAAGGCTTCGACCAGCAGCGAGGTAGCCAGGATCTTGTTGCGCGGCGAATACAGCAGGTTGGCGCGCGGCACGTGCGTGGCGCACACCGGCTTGCACTTGCCGCAGCGCAGGCAATCCTTGACGCTGTGGGCGATGGCACCGATGTCGCTTTGCTGCATGATCAGCGATTCGTGCCCCATCAGGCCGAAGGAAGGCGTATAGGCATTGCGCAAATCGGCCGGGAAATCCGGGTTATTCAGCAGCTTGCCCTTGTTGAAGCGCCCTTCCGGATCGACGCGCTGCTTATAGGCGCGGAAGTCCTGCATTTCGGCGTCGGTGAGGTACTCCAGCTTGGTGATGCCGATGCCGTGCTCCCCCGAGATCACGCCGTCGAGCGAGCGTGCCAGCGCCATGATGCGCTCGACCGCGCCGTGCGCCACCTGCAGCATTTCGTAATCGTCCGAGTTGACCGGTATATTGGTGTGCACGTTGCCGTCGCCGGCGTGCATGTGCAGCGCCACGAACACGCGGCTGCGCAAGACTTTCTTGTGAATCGCGCTGGCCTCATCCAGGATCAGCCGGTAGGCGGCGCCATTAAAAATCTGGCGCAACTCGGCGCGCACTTCCTTTTTCCACGACACGCGCACGGTGCGGTCCTGCACCACGTGGAAGACCGTCACTTGCGGCTGGCGGTCGACGCGCTGGTCGAATTCCAGCGCCAGCTTTTCCAGGCCCAGACCGATCAGCTCGTTGCGCACCGCCGCCAGTGGCTGGTCGAGATGCGTCAGCAGGTAATCCCAGCGTGCCCGGGTCGCATCGATCAGTTGCAAGGCTTGCTGCGGACGCTCGCCCAGCAGTTCGGCATCCGAAATATTATCGCCTTCAGCATCTTCACTCTTGCCCAATGGCAGATCGCTGCGCGAGAAAAATGCGTGCAGCTCATCCAGCAAGACCAGCTTGTTCTGAATCGACAGCTCGATATTGATGCGTTCGATACCGTCGGTGTACTCGCCCATGCGATTGAGCGGGATTACCACGTCTTCATTGATCTTGAAAGCGTTGGTGTGGCGCGAGATGGCCGCCGTGCGGGCGCGGTCCAGCCAGAATTTCTTGCGCGCTTCCGGCGAGACGGCGACGAAACCCTCGCCCACGCGGGTATTGGCCATGCGCACCACTTCCGAGGCGGCTCGCGCCACGGCGTCTTCATCGTCGCCGACGATGTCGCCGAACAGCGCCATCTTGGGCAGCACGCCGCGCTTGGACTTGGTGGCGTAGCCGACCGCGCGCAGGTAGCGCTCGTCGAGGTGCTCCAGGCCGGCGAGAATGGCGCCGCCCTTCTTCGTCTCGCTATCGAGATAATCCTTGATCTCGACGATCGAAGGAATCGCGTCGCGCGCCTGGCCAAAGAATTCCAGGCACACGGTACGGGCGAACTTCGGCATCTTGTGCAGGATCCAGCGCGCGGAAGTAATCAGGCCGTCGGTGCCTTCCTTCTGGATGCCCGGCAGGCCGGCCAGGAACTTGTCGGTAACGTCCTTGCCCAGGCCTTCCTTGCGGAAGCGCCGGCCTTCAATTTCCAGGGTCTCGGTCTTGAACGGCTCGTTCTTGCGGCCGCGCTCGGCCGGGTGGGTCCACTCCAGCTTGAAGCGCGCCACCGGGGCGTCGTGGATCTTGCCGAGGTTATGCTCCAGGCGCGTGACTTCCAGCCAGTCGCCGTTGGGATCGACCATGCGCCAGGAAGCCAGATTGTCCAGCGCGGTGCCCCACAGCACAGCCTTCTTGCCACCGGCATTCATGGCGACATTGCCGCCGATGCAGGAGGCCTCCGCCGAGGTCGGATCGACCGCAAACACGAAGCCTGCCTTTTCGGCGGCGTCCGAGACGCGCTTGGTGACCACGCCGGCGCCGGAATGGATGGTCGCGTAGTCGCGGTCCACGCCCGGCAGGCGGGTCATCTCGACTTCGCCCAGCTGTTCCAGCTTTTCCGTGTTGATCACGGCCGACAAAGGCGTCAGCGGAATGGCGCCGCCGGTATAGCCGGTGCCGCCGCCGCGCGGGATGATGGTGAGGCCCAGTTCGATGCAAGCCTTGACCAGCCCGGCCATCTCGTCTTCGGTATCTGGCGTCAGCACCACGAAGGGATATTCGACGCGCCAGTCGGTGGCGTCGGTGACGTGCGAGACGCGCGACAGTCCGTCGAACTTGATGTTGTCTTTTTCCGTATAGCGGCCCAGCACGCGCGTGGCGCGCTTGCGCAAGTCCCAGGTCTTGCGGAATTCCTCGGCAAAGCGGGCCACGGCGCCGCGCGCCGCTTCCAGCAGGATGCCGACATTGGCGCTGCGGCGCGCTGCCGCAGGATCGCCCGCGGCCTCGGTTTCGACGCGGCGCTTGTCCACTTCTGCCAGGCGGTGGTTCAGGGCATCAATCAATGCCTGGCGCCGCTTGGGATTATCCAGCATGTCGTCCTGCAGGTAGGGATTGCGCCGCACTACCCAGATGTCGCCCAGGACTTCATATAGCATGCGCGCTGATCGTCCGGTCTGGCGCTCGCCGCGCAATTCGTCGAGCAATTGCCATGCATCCTCGCCCAGCAGGCGGGAGACGATTTCGCGATCGGAAAACGACGTGTAGTTGTACGGAATTTCGCGCAAGCGCGTGGGAGCGGCGCCGGCCGGGGCGTCAGTCAGGAGGGCCTGGATTTGTGCGGGGGCGTTCATTGCGATATTTTACCGTATCGCGGCGCAGCAAGCTGGAATACCCCTGCCTGCCAAAGGCTTAAGCCGACAGCCGAAACAACACAAAAAATGGCAAAAAAGACAAGTATTTTCTTATCCCAGCCACCCGGCCAACCCTCGCCAGAAGCCATCGGGGACATGCAGCAAGGCCAGGGTGACGCCGACATAGCGCAAGAACTTACCGATCGCCATGTACAGCACACAGGGCCAGAACGGCAGTTTCAGCCAACCGGCCAGCGTGCACAGCGGGTCGCCTACCCCTGGCAGCCATGCCAACAGCAGCGTTTTCGCACCGAAGCGCTCGAGCCAGCCGAACCAGCGCGTGCCGCGCTCGCGCGCGAAGGCCGTGCGGGCGCCATAGCCCAGCCAGTAGCCGGTCATGCCGCCGAGCGTATTGCCGAGCGTGGCCACGGCCATCGCCGGCCAGAACAGTGCCGGATTGGCCGTGACGACGGCAAATACGGCAGGCTCCGATCCCAGCGGCAACAGGGTGGCGGCCAGGAATCCGGCCAGAAACACCGAGACCAGGCCAAGCGTCGGATTCGCCAGTTCGTCCAGCAGGAATTGAATTACGTCAGTCAGCATCCGGGAATGAAAACGCCGGCCGGCGCGGGCCGGATCGGGCAATTATGCAGCCAGCAGGAAAGTGCTCCATTATAATTGCTGGCTTGACCTGCGGCCGTCTCCGGCGGGCGGGCGCCAACACGACATACCATGAGCATCGATTACCTGAAAAAAATCCTGACCTCGCGCGTCTACGACGTCGCGGTGGAAACCCCGCTGGAACTGGCGCCCTCGCTATCCACGCGCCTGGGCAACAAGATCTACTACAAGCGCGAAGACATGCAAAGCGTCTTCAGCTTCAAGCTGCGCGGCGCCTACAACAAGATGGCCCAGCTCACTCCGGCGCAACTCAAGCGCGGCGTCATCTGCGCCTCGGCCGGCAACCATGCGCAGGGCGTGGCGCTGTCGGCCACGCGCCTGGGCTGCCGCGCCGTGATCGTGATGCCCACCACCACGCCGCAGCTGAAGATCGACGCGGTCAAGGCGCGCGGCGGCGAAGTGGTGCTGTTCGGCGATTCGTATTCCGATGCCGCCCAGCATGCGAGCGAGCTGGAGAAAAAGCACAAGCTGACCTTCGTCCATCCCTTCGACGACCCGGACGTGATCGCCGGCCAGGGCACCATTGCCATGGAAATCCTGCGCCAGCACTCGGCGCCGATCCACGCGATTTTTGTCCCCATCGGCGGCGGCGGCATGATTGCCGGCATCGCCACCTACGTCAAGGCAGTCTGCCCGGATATCAAGGTGATCGGCGTGCAGACCGTCGACTCGGACGCCATGGCGCGCAGCATCAAGGCGGGCCGCCGCGTCACCCTGCCCGATGTCGGCCTGTTTTCCGACGGCACCGCCGTCAAGCTGGTCGGCGAAGAAACCTTCCGCCTGACCAGGCAATATGTCGATGACATCATCCTGGTCGATGGCGATGAATTGTGCGCCGCCATCAAGGACGTGTTCCAGGACACGCGCCACATCGTCGAGCCCGCCGGCGCATTGTCGATTGCCGGCGCAAAAAAGTACCTCGCGCAAGCCAAGGCTGCCAGGACGCCGCTGAAGAATGAAACCCTGGTGACGATCACCAGCGGCGCCAACATGAACTTCGACCGTCTTGGCTTCGTCGCCGAGCGCGCCGATCTCGGCGAGGCGCACGAAGCCTTGCTGGCCGTGACCATCCCCGAGGAACGCGGCAGCTTCAAGCGCTTTTGCGAACAGATCGGCCCGCGCAACCTGACCGAGTTCATTTACCGCATCAGCAATGCGCAACAGGCGCACGTGTTCGTCGGCATCCAGACGGCGGTGCGCGACGAATCTGCGCGGCTGGTAAAGAATTTCGAGAAGCACGGCTTCCGCGCGCTCGACCTGACCCAGGATGAACTGGCCAAGCTGCATATCCGCCACCTGGTCGGCGGCAAAAGCGCGCTGGCAGAGAACGAATTGCTTTACCGCTTCGAATTCCCGGAGCGCCCCGGCGCGCTGATGCGCTTCCTGGCATCGATGGCGCCAAACTGGAATATCAGCCTGTTCCATTACCGCAACCAGGGCGGCGACGTCGGCCGCATCCTGGTCGGCCTGCAAGTGCCGAAAAACGAAATGAAGGCATTCCGCGAATTCCTCGCCGGCCTCGGCTACCGCCACTGGGACGAATCCGCCAATCCGGCATACAAACTGTTCCTGGGGTAGACTGGCCAGTGCCATGAGTACCTCCACCGGTCCGGACGTTACCGGCATCAACGCCACCGGCAGTGCCGCGGCTTCCCCGCTGGGCAAGCCGGCCGCCTACCGTAGCGATTACGATGCATCGCTGCTGTTCCCGATCGCCCGCGCGGAAAAGCGCGCCGAGCTCGGCCTGGCGGGCACCCTGCCGTTTTTTGGCGTGGATATCTGGAATGCCTATGAAGTTTCCTGGCTCAATGCGCGCGGCAAGCCGCAAGTCGCGATTGCGACCGTGACAGTGCCGGCGGATTCGCCCAACATCATCGAATCCAAGTCGTTCAAGCTCTACCTGAATTCCTTTAACCAGACGCGGCTGGAAAGCGCGGAAACGCTGACGGCGACGCTGCGCGCCGACCTTTCGGCGGGATTCGGCGCGCCCGTGCAGGTCGTGCTGACGCTGCCGGAAGCCTTCGGCACGCTGGCCATGGGCGAGCCTGCCGGACTGCTGCTCGACCGGCTCGATATCGATGTCGACACCTATACGCCGGAACCGGCGCTGCTGCGCGCGCGCCAGGACGAAGCCATGGTCGAGGAATGCCTGGTATCGCACCTGCTCAAGTCGAATTGCCTGGTAACCGGGCAACCCGACTGGGCCAGCGTACAGATCCGTTACGCCGGCCCGCAAATTGACCAGGAAGGCCTGCTGCGCTACCTGATCGGCTTTCGGCAACACAATGAATTTCATGAACAATGCGTCGAACGCATTTTCATGGATATCCTGCGCCAGTGCCGTCCGCAGAAACTGGCCGTCTACGCCCGCTACACGCGACGCGGCGGCCTCGACATCAATCCCTGGCGCAGCAACTTCAGCGCTGCGCAAGGCCCCTCCAATATTCGCAATGCGCGACAGTAAGCGCTAACTTCATGGAACGGCGGAATGTTTTTCACAAGACGACAATCCTGCCAAGATGTCAATACGTCCGTCACTTTTTGGAAACGGATTGGCCACATGCGACAAAGAAGAGACGCAGAGGGGCAAATCCGGCCTATAATTTGCCTCGACTAGGCATTTGTGCGCTGCACCAATTTCAGTAAGCCATGACCAACCTCGCCAAAATTCTGTTGCCCGCCAACGTAGTGCTCGGACTGGAAGTTTCCAGCAAAAAACGTGCATTCGAACAAGCCGGCCTGATTTTCGAAAACAACTGCGGCATCGCCCGTTCGGTCGTTTCGGAAAACCTGTTTGCGCGCGAGCGCCTCGGTTCGACCGGACTGGGCCATGGCGTAGCCGTGCCGCACGGCCGTATCAAGGACCTGAAGGCGCCGCTGGCGGCATTCGTGCGCCTGGCCGAGCCGATTCCGTTCGAATCGCCCGACGGCCAGCCGGTCAGCCTGCTGGTATTTTTGCTGATGCCGGCCAACGTCACGCAGCAGCACCTCGACACGCTGTCGGAAATCGCCGAGATGTTTTCCGATGAGCATTTGCGCGCCTCCCTGGCGAGCGACCCGGATCCCGCGTCGGTGTTTGCCAAGATCGTCACCTGGCGCTCGAGCATCGGCCACGAAGCCTGAGCTGCCGGACACGCCCTTGCCTGCGCTGCAGTTTTCCATCATGCCCGCCTCCACGCCGCTCTCCATCCAGCAACTGTTCGATGAAAACCGCGAAGTCCTCGAACTGGGCTGGTTTGCCGGCTTTCCCGGCGGCGAGCGGCTGATATCGGGCGATGCCGCCTCTGCCGCCGACCAGGTCGGCCACCTGAACCTGATCCACCCGGGCCGCATCCAGGTGTTCGGCCACCAGGAAATCGGTTATTACCAGCGGCTGTCGCCCAACGGCCGCAACCGCCTCATTACCGAACTGGTGGCCGGCAATCCGCCCGCCTTCGTGGTGGCGCAGGGTCTGGAAACGCCGACGGAATTCATCGACGTGTGCGAAGAGCACAATATCCCGCTGTTTTCCACGCCGCTGCCGGCGGCACAGGTGATCGACTACCTGCGGGTCTACCTTTCCAAGAAACTGGCGCAGCGCGTCACCATGCATGGCGTGTTCATGGACGTGTTGGGCGTAGGCGTGCTGATCACCGGCGAGTCGGGCCTGGGCAAGAGCGAGCTCGGCCTGGAACTGATTTCGCGCAGCCACGGGCTGGTGGCCGACGACGTGGTCGAATTTGCCCGCATCGCCCCCAACATGATCGAGGGGCGCTGCCCGCCGCTGCTGCAGAACCTGCTGGAAGTGCGCGGCCTGGGCCTGCTGGACATCCGCGCGATCTTCGGCGAGACCGCGGTGCGGCGCAAGATGCGCCTCAAGCTCATCGTGCACCTGGTGCGCCGCAAGACCCTGGAAGAAAACTACGAGCGCCTGCCCCTGCATTCGCAAACCGAAGAAGTGCTGGGCCTGGCGATCCGCAAGGTGATCATTCCCGTCGAAGCGGGCCGCAACCTTGCGGTGCTGCTGGAAGCCGCCGTGCGCAATACCATCCTGCAGCTGCGCGGCATCGACACACTCAAGGAATTCATGGATCGCCAGCAAAAGGCGATGGACAGCGAGTAGCATTGCCCCGCTTGCGCGCGGCGATGGTATGATCTCCCGCATGCGTATCATTCTCATCACCGGCATCTCCGGCTCGGGCAAATCGGTCTGCCTGAACGTCCTCGAGGACGCCGGCTATTTTTGCGTCGACAACCTGCCGCCGACGCTGCTGCGCGCACTGGTGGACACCCGCCTCCGCGAAGGCGCCGCCAACCTGGCCGTCGCCATGGATGCGCGCAGCGCCGATTCGCTGGCCAGCCTGCCCGACGACATCCGCGGCCTCAAAGAGGAAGGGCACGACGTCAAGGTGCTGTTCCTGACCGCCAAGACCGAATCGCTGCTGAACCGCTTTTCCGAAACCCGCCGCAGCCATCCACTGTCGCACCGCGTCGGCCTCAACAAGAATCCCAACGACCGCCCTACCCTGGCGGAATGCATCCTGCGCGAACGCGAGATGCTGGCGCCGATCCAGACGCTGGGCCTGGTCATCGACACCTCGGGCCTGTCGGCCAACAAGCTGCGCGCATGGGCCAAGGAACTCATTGAATCGGAAAAGGCGCCGCTGACCCTGCTGTTCGAATCCTTCGCCTTCAAGTTCGGCGTGCCCCTCGACGCTGACCTGGTGTTCGACGTGCGCATGCTGCCCAACCCGCATTACGACCTCAGCTTGCGCCCGCTGACCGGCCGCGACGAGCCGGTGGCGGCTTTCCTGGCGGCGCAACCCGCGGCCATGGAGCTGCTCGGTGACATCCGCGGCTTCGTCGAAAAGTGGCTGCCGGCATTCAAGAACGACAACCGCAGCTACCTGACCGTCGCCATCGGCTGCACCGGCGGCCAGCATCGCTCGGTGTACATGGTCGAGCAGCTGGCCCGGCATTTCCAGCAATCCGAGCGGGTGGTGTTGCGACATCGCGAGCTCGCCTAGCGCCCTGCGCGCCTTTAGTCCATGAGTTCTTCGTCTTTCCCGCCGTTCCTCGCCAGCGCGGATGCCTGGCTACCGCTGTTTCCGCTGCACGGGGTGCTGTTCCCCGACGGCGTGCTGCCGCTCAAGGTTTTCGAGGCGCGCTACATCGACATGGTGCGCGACTGCATGCGGCGCGAAGCGCCGTTCGGCGTGGTGTTGATCCGGTCGGGCCAGGAAACCGGCAAGGCCGCCGAACCGGAAGAGGTCGGCTGCCTTGCCTACATTACCGAATGGGACATGCCGCAAGCTGGCGTGCTGCTGTTGCGCACACGCGGCGGCGAGCGTTTCCGCATCCTCGAGACACGCCGGCTGGACAATGAATTGCTGGAAGGCCGCATCGAGACCATCGCCGCCGACCGTCCCACGCCGGCCGTCAGCGACGCCCACGTCAGCTGCGCCCGGGCGCTCAAGACCGTCAGCGACGCCATCCAGGCGCGCGGCCGCGCCGAGCAGGGCGATGCCTTTGTCAGCCCCATCGCCGCGCCGCTGCAATTCGACCACAGCGGCTGGGTCGCCAATCGCTGGAGCGAAATCCTGCCGATCCCGCTCAAGGCGCGGCAAAAGCTGCTGGAACTGGAAGACGCGCAAAGCCGGCTGGAGGTGATCCACCTGTATCTGCAACAGCACAACATCCTGCAGTCAGCGCAATCCTAACAACAGTTTTTTGACAGGCGCCGGCAGCGGCGCCCGCGCCAGCGCGTCCAGCGCCAGCCAGACGTGGCCGTCCTGCGCGACTACCGGCACGCGGCGCGCCAGCGCCACGCGCCACGGGCTGATGTGCAGCCGGAAATGGGTAAATCCATGCACGATCGTCGGCAGGCGCGCGCTTTCCGCGACCTCGCCATATCGCCCGGCCGCCTGCAGCAGCAGCGCCGGATCAAGTGGCGGCAAGGCTTGCGCTGCGCGGTCCAGCGGCACGAAGCCGCCGACTTCCGGCAGCGACAGCAAGCCGCCCCAGATGCCGGCATCGGGCCGCTGCTGCAGCAGCACCTCGCCGCCGTGCATCACCACCAGCATCGCCGCATGCTTTTCCGGCACGGTCTTTTTCGGTTTGCGCGCCGGCAGCTCTGCAGTGCGCCCGGCTTGCAGCGCCACGCAGCGTTGCGCCAGCGGGCAGCGCGTGCACGCCGGCCGGCTGCGCGTGCACAGCGTTGCGCCCAGGTCCATCAGTCCCTGGGTATAGGCGGCCATGTCCTGCTGCGGCAGCAGCGCCTCGGCACGCCGCCACAAGGCGTCCTCGATGCGTTTTTCTCCCGGATAGCCGTCGACGCCGAAGACGCGCGCAAACACCCGCTTGACATTGCCGTCGAGGATGGCGGCACGGGCGCCGTGCGCAAACGCCGCGATGGCCGCCGCGGTGGAACGCCCGATGCCCGGCAATTGCGCCAGTTGCGCCGGATCGGCGGGAAAGATGCCGCCATGTTCGGCGACGATCTGCTGCGCGCAGCGATGCAGATTGCGCGCGCGGCTGTAGTAGCCCAGGCCGCTCCAGTGCGCCATGATCTCTTCCGCCGGCGCGGCAGCCAGCGCCGCGACATCCGGGAAGCGCTGCAGGAAGCGCTGGTAGTAAGGGATCACGGCAGCCACCTGGGTTTGCTGCAGCATGATTTCCGACAGCCAGATGCAATAGGGATCGCGCGTGTTTTGCCACGGCAGGGCATGGCGGCCATGCTGCTTTTGCCAGGCAATCACGGCGGCAGAAAATTCGGGGTCGGCAAGCGCCTGCTCGGCGACAGCCGGAACGATACGTTTCATGGGAAAATTGCTGTCAATGCCAATACATGGGCGGCCAGCCAAGTGTCAGGGCACGCAAGGGCCTAGGCGGCCACGCGCAGCGCGGCCAGGTCGGCTTCGATTACCCGCATCACTTCTGCCTGCTGCGCCAGGCAGGCTTGCGTCTGCTGTTCCAGCTCCGCCTGCATCCGTTCGAATGTCTCGATTTTTTCTTCCAGGCTGTCGGTTGCCGAAAAAATCCGCTCCACCGACTTTTGCCGCTGCCGCAGCTGCAGCTTGTGTTCGCGGATCTGCGCATCCAGTGGCGCCATCACCACCTTGAACCAGGCTTCGACATCGCGGTTTGCCTGCAGATAACAATGCTTGACGCGTGAAGCGATCGAATCGAAAAACTTGCGCATCAGGACGGCCTGGTGCGTGGTCAACAATGCCGTGGCGCCGAACTGCTTGTGATAGACCGCCTCGATCTGCGCCAGTTCATCGCGGTAGCTTTTCAGCGAGAACGGCATCGGCGTCGTCAGGGCCAGTCCATGCTCGGTGGAGAACTTGCGGTACATGACCGTCATCATTTCCGCAACCTCATCGATCTTGTGGCCGGCATTCCACAGGTTGTCGCGGTTGGCGTCGAAAAAGGCGCGCACGGCGTCGCGAAAACCCATCGAAAACATGCTCTGCTCCATGGTTCCCGCCGTCTTGCGCACTTCCTGCTTGAGCACGCCGATGCCGAGGTAGGCATAGACCTCGGCCGACAGCCGCGCAAATACTGCGCGCGTGCTCTGCAGGCGCACCAGGCTGGCGTCGAACTCACGCCGCTCCGCCTCGATACGCTTCATCATGTGGGCAACGATGTTCTGGTTCTTGCCGCGCAGGCTTTTCAGCTCGACCAGTTGCTCGACGACGTTGCGCGTGCGCGCCGCCAGCAGCGCTTCGCGGCCGGCGCCGAGTTCGCGCAATTCGCTGGCCAGCTGGGCGCGGATGATTTGCTGGCGTGACGGCAGCAAGCTCCGGGACAGGGCCTGTTCCAGCTTCAGCAGCCGGCTCTTCGCCAGCATCGGCGCATCGCGGTTGATCTTGCCGACCAGGCCTTTCTGCGCCGACACCGGGAACACCTGCGCCGCATCGATATCCAGGGTCTGCGCCACCGACGCCACCTGCAAGCCGATCTGGCGCTCGATTTCCTCGGGCGCGCGCAACTCGTCCCACATGCTGTCGATCTTGTTCAGCACGGCCAGGCGGCCGGGGCCGCCGCCGATATGGTTGCGCCAGACGTCGATGTCGCTGCGCGTGACGCCGGTATCCGCAGCCAGCACGAACAGCACGGCATGCGCATTGGGTATCAGGTTCAGGGTCAGTTCCGGCTCGGTGCCGATGGCATTCAGGCCGGGCGTGTCGATGATGATCAGCCCCTGCTGCAGGAGCGGATGCGGGAAATTGATGATGGCGTGACGCCACTGTGAAATTTCGATCATGCCATCGGCATCGACTGCCTGGCGCTGTTCCGGATCGCTGTCGTCGTACAGGCCATAGCGCGCCGCCTCCGCCACGGGAACGCGCTTGCTGAGGCTGACCTGGCGGAATGCCTCCAGCATGCCGGCGCTGGACTGGATATCCAGCGGCAGCACGGTCCAGGCCTGCCCCTGCTCCTTCAGGTCGGAGGTTGACAGTGCCTGCGCGCGCGTCTCGATGGGCAGCAGGCGGATGCAAGGCGGGAAGGTTTCGTCGTACAGCAATTCCGTCGGACACATGGTCGTGCGCCCGGCCGACGACGGCAGGATGCGCTGGCCGTAATCGGCAAAGAAAATGGCGTTGATGAGTTCGGATTTACCGCGCGAAAATTCGGCAACGAAAGCGATCGACAGCTTGTCGTCGGCCAGGCGCCCTTTCATGTAGGCCAGGCGCTGCTCGAAGGCGGCGTCGCCCAGTCCCGCGTCAACCATCCAGTCCTGGTAGCGCGCCAGCGCAACCATCACGCTGTTACGCCAGCCGCTATATTCATGAAATTTCTGTATCAGATGGCTCACGCGTTCCCCGGGATTTTTCTAGTTATGCCGCTACACTAGCACTGGCACTCATTTTTGACAATTTACACAGTAAAAAGTCGAGCGCTGCCCCTGCAGTATCTGCCGCACCGTCCCGCCGCATGTGCGGCAAGGCTGGCCGGCCCGGTTGTAGACAAAATAACTTTGCTGAAAGTAGCCGGACTGCCCATCCACGCCGATGAAATCGCGCAGGCTGCTGCCGCCCTGCCGGATGGCGGCCGCCAACGTCTCGCGAATCGCCTCGGCCAGCCGCCGGTAGCGCACCAGGCTAATGCGCCCCGCCGCGGTTTTCGGGTGAATGCCCGCCTTGAACAGACTCTCGGATGCATAGATATTGCCGACACCCACGACGATATTACCAGAAAGCAATACCTGTTTGACCGGCGCACTGCGTCCGCGCGTCATGCGATACAACAGTTCCGCCGTAAAGCCGTCTTCCAGCGGTTCCACGCCCAGGTGCCGCAACAGCAGGTGGTCGCCCACCGGTCCCTCGGCAGCATCATGCCAGAGCACCGCGCCGAAGCGGCGCGGATCGGTCATGCGCAGCGCCTGGCTGCCCAGCACCAGGTCGACATGGTCGTGCTTTTGCGGCGGCGTGTCGGCTGGCAGGATGCGCAGGTGGCCGGACATGCCGAGATGAATGATCAGCGTGCCATGGTCGAAATGCAGCAGCAGGTACTTGCCGCGGCGGCCGGTGGCGCGGATCGTGCGCCCTGCCAGCATCTCCGCCAGGCCCGGCGGGAAGGGCCAGCGCAGGCCCGCGTGGCGCAGGACGACGGCATCGACCCTGCGGCCTTCGACATGCGGCGCGACACCGCGCCGCGTAACTTCCACTTCCGGCAACTCGGGCATGGCTGCTGCGATTCCTTTTTCGATGAAACAGGCAGACGGTGCGGGAATGTCCAAACCGCGCCGGTTGAGCGTAGAATGCCACTCGGGCCATTCTGACCGGATCTTGCATTGAAAAATACTCCCGCCATTGTAACGGTAACGCTGTCGCTGCTGCTGTCGGCATGCGGCACGCTCACCACGCCGCCGGCCAGCCAGGCCGATCAGCCGGAAGCTGCCGCCGCACGTCCGCAGCCCGGGCCGCAAATCGCCACGGCGGCGCAATTGCGCCGGGCGCTGCAGGCGGGGCATGCGGCCGGCTCGGAGCCGCTGCCTGCAGTGGAACTGAGCGCCGACATTCTCTACAAGCTGCTGAGCGCCGAAGTCGCCGCTCAGCGCGGCGACTGGAAAACCGCCTACGTCAACAACATGAGCATGGCGCAGCAGACGCGCGATCCCCGCCTGGCACGGCGCGCCATGGAAATCGCCCTGACGGCGCGCAAGCATGACGAAGCGCTCGCGGCGGTGCGCTTGTGGCGCACGCTGGCGCCAAGTTCGGATCAGGCGACCCAGTATTTCCTGGGCTTCGTGATGCTCTCCAACAGTCTCGCCGAAGCCCGTCCTCTCCTGGCGCAGCGGCTCCAGGAAGCCAGTCCGGAAACGCGCGTGCCGCTCATGTCCCAGGTCCAGCAGCTGCTGGCGCGCGCCAAGGACAAGGCCGCCGGCTTCGCCCTGCTGGACCAGCTGCTGGCGCCCTATGCCGATGCGGCGGAAACCCGCATGATACTGGCGCAGGGTGCGCTGGCAGCGGGCAACCCGGCGCGCGCGCGGCGTGAAGCGCTGGCGGCCCAGGCTGCCAGCCCCGATTCCGAACGGGCGGCGCTGACCATGGCGCTGGTCGCCCCGGACAAGGACATGGCGATCAACGGCCTGGTGGAATTCCTGGCGCGCCATCCTGGCGCCCGCGATGTGCGCGTGGCGCTTGCGCGCCTGCTGGTCGAACAAAAACAGTATATCAAGGCGCGCGAACAGTTCGAGCAATTGCTCCAGGCAAAGCCGGACGACCTGCCCACGCTGTACGCGCTCGGCGTGCTGTCTGCACAAACCCGCGACAATGACGCCGCCGAAAAATACCTGGGCACCTACGTCGAACAGATGGCGGCACAGGACGGTGATGAAGGCGCGTCTGCCAACGCCATGCTGCTGCTGTCGCAACTGGCGGAAGAACGCAAGGACACCGCCAGCGCGCTCAAGTGGCTGGCGCAGATCGATCGCGGCGAAGCCTGGCTGGGCGCGCAGATCCGCCGCGCCCAGCTGATGGCCAAGGACGGCGACCTGGCCGGCGCGCGCAAGCTGCTGAAGGCGTTGGCGCCTGCGGGAGAACGCGAGCAAGTGCAGCTGCTGCTGACGGAATCGCAGTTGCTGCGCGATGCCGGCCAGCTGCAGGAAGCCATCACGGTGCTCGACGGCGGCCTGGTCCGCTACCCCGCCAACACCGACCTGCTGTATGACCAGGCACTGCTGGCCGATTCCGCCGACCAGCTGGCGCTGGCTGAAAAGAACCTGCGCAAGATCATTACGCTGGCGCCGAAAAACCAGCATGCCTACAATGCCCTGGGCTATACGCTGGCCAACCGCAACATGCGCCTGCAGGAAGCCCAGCAATTGATCCGCAAGGCGCTGGAGCTGGCGCCGGAAGACCCGTACATCATGGATAGCATGGGCTGGGCGCAGTTCCGCCTGGGCCGCCTGCGCGAGGCAGAGGATTATCTGCGGCGCGCCTTTGCCCTGCGCCCCGATGCCGAAATTGCCGCGCACCTGGGTGAAGTCCTGTGGGCCAAGGGCGACCGCGAGGCAGCCCAGGCATTCTGGCGCGACGCGCTCGCCAAGGACCCGCGCAACGAAACGCTCAAGTCCACCGTGCAGCGACTGCAGGGCGCGCCATGAACTGGCGCGCCGGCACTGCCGCCGCACTGTGCGCGCTGCTGACGGCCTGCGCCGCACCGCCCCTTGCGCCGTCGCAGGCGCAGACTGCGGTCCAGCAGCGGCGCTATGCCGATGCCATCGAACTGGCCGGCCGCATGTCCCTGCAATACCGCGGCGCTGGTGGAGAAGAATCGCTGCACGGCAGCTTCCAATGGTCGCAAACGCCGCAGCGCACCCGGCTGACCCTGCTCTCGCCGCTCGGCCAGACGCTGGCCATCGTCGAGGCCGATGCCGGCGGCGCCAGCCTGTCCCAGGCCGGCCAGCCACTGCGCACCGCGGCCGACCCTGACGCGCTGGTGCAATCTGCGCTCGGCTGGCCATTGCCGGTTGCCGGCTTGCGCGACTGGCTGCAAGGTTTTGCCCGCGATGCCGCCGGCCGCCCCTGGGTGGCCTCCGCCGTTGCCGACAGCACGGTCACCACCGACAGCGGCTGGCACATCACTTACGCCGCCTGGCAGCAGGACGATGCCGGCGGCGCCCGGCCGCGCCGCATCGATCTGCGCCATGCCGCCACGCCAGCCGGCCCGGTTGCCCTGCGCCTGGTCATCGATCAGTGGCAGGCCAGCAGTGCCGCTGCCCGATAAGCGCCCGCGCATGCCCGTCCGCACGCTGAACCACTGCCTGGCGCCCGCCAAGCTCAATCTTTTCCTGCACGTCACCGGCCGCCGCGATGATGGCTACCATCTGTTGCAAACGGTATTCCAGCTGCTCGACTACGGCGACATCCTGCATTTCACCGTGCGCGACGATGGCGCAATTCACCGGCTCGGCCAGGTCCCCGGCGTACCTCCCGAAAGCGATTTGATCGTGCGGGCTGCGCGCCTGTTACAGGAAACCCTGGGCGCGCCGCGCGCGGGCGCCGACATCGCCATCGAAAAGAAATTGCCGCTGGGCGGCGGCCTGGGCGGCGGTTCGTCCGATGCCGCCACCACGCTGATTGCCCTGAACCACCTGTGGCAAGCCGGCCTGTCGCGCCTGGAGTTGGCGCAGCTCGGCCTGCGCCTGGGCGCCGACGTACCGTTTTTCATCTTTGGCCACAATGCTTTTGCGGCCGGCATCGGCGAGGAATTGACCGCGGTCGCCACGCCACCAGGCTGGTATGTCGTGATCGAACCTGGGGTATCCGTACCAACGCAGGCAATTTTTTCTGCAAAAGAATTGACAAGGGACACAAAAAACGTCACAATAACGGACTTTTCCACTGCCCCACTCGGCTTTGGAAAAAACGACTTGCAAACGGTAGCAGTCCAGCTGTTTCCCGCGATTGCCGAAGCCATTGAATGGTTGCAACCATATGGCCAGGCAAGAATGACCGGATCAGGCGCTTGCGTATTTTGTCATTTTGCGCATGAACCTGAAGCCGATGCCGTACTCAAAAGAGTACAGGTTCGCTGGAAAGCATGGAAAGCCCGGGCAATAGGACAACATCCGCTTGCGGATATATAATGTCGAAGTCGTTACCAACAGATTCGTTTGACGTTGCATGCAACGGCAAACAACCGGTTGTGTAGGGGAATCGCCAAGCTGGTTAAGGCACTGGATTTTGATTCCAGCATACCAAGGTTCGAATCCTTGTTCCCCTGCCAAGAAACTCTAGCAGCAAAAAAGAAAACACATCTACAGCAAGCCGCCAACGCAAGACTCACCAGTCTGTTTTGGCGGCTTTTTAAGCTTTTAACGCATTCGTTTTGGGGATCTCATGGCACTTGAAAACCTGATGGTTTTTACCGGCAATGCCAATCGGGACCTAGCCGAGGGAGTTACCAAGCAGCTTGGCATCCCCTTGGGCAAGGCAGTCGTGTCGCGCTTTTCCGATGGCGAAGTCGTCATCGAGATCAATGAAAACGTGCGCGGCAAGGATGTCTTTGTACTGCAGTCCACCTGCGCGCCCACCAATGACAACCTGATGGAAGTCATGCTGATGGTCGATGCCCTGAAGCGCGCCTCGGCCGGCCGCATCACCGCCGCCATCCCCTACTATGGTTACGCCCGCCAGGATCGCCGGCCGCGCTCGGCGCGCGTGGCGATTTCCGCCAAGGTGGTGGCCAACATGCTGCAGGAAGCCGGCGTCGACCGCGTGCTGATCATGGACTTGCACGCCGACCAAATCCAGGGCTTTTTCGATATCCCGGTCGATAACATCTACGCCTCGCCGGTGCTGCTGACCGATCTCGTCAACAAGAAGTATGATGATCTGCTGGTGGTGTCGCCCGACGTCGGCGGCGTGGTGCGCGCGCGCGCGCTGGCCAAGCGCCTCGACTGCGACCTGGCGATCATCGACAAGCGCCGCCCGAAAGCCAACGTTTCCGAAGTCATGAACATCATCGGTGAAGTCGAAGGCCGCAATTGCGTGATCATGGACGACATGGTGGACACGGCCGGCACCCTGACCAAGGCAGCCGAAGTGCTCAAGGAGCGCGGCGCCAAGAAAGTGGTGGCCTACTGCACGCACCCGGTGCTGTCCGGCCCGGCAATCCAGCGCATCACGGAGTCGCCGCTGGACGAACTGGTCGTCACCGACACGATCCCGCTGTCCGAAGCCGCCAGGGCCTGCCCGAAGATCCGCCAGCTGACCTGCGCACCTTTGCTGGCCGAAACGATTCGCCGCATCACCAAGGGCGATTCGGTGATGTCGCTGTTTGCAGAGTAATTAGGTTTTTTAAGCAAGCCTCTCAGAAATGAGCGGCCTTTTCAAATCCCCTGGTCGCGGGGGATTTCCACCGCGGGAAAACACCCGCATACAACTGGAGCATCAACATGAAAGTAGTCGCATTTGCACGCAATGAGCAGGGGTCCGGAGCGAGCCGCCGCCTGCGCACTGCCGGCCTGACCCCGGGCATCGTCTATGGCGGCGCGAACGCGCCCCTGGCAATCAAGCTGGACCACAACGCGCTGTACCACGCGCTGAAAAAGGAAGTGTTCCATTCCTCGATCCTCGACCTCGAAATCGACGGCAAGGCAGAAAAAGTCCTGCTGCGCGACTTCCAGATGCACGCTTACAAGCAACTGGTGTTGCACGTGGACTTCCAGCGCGTCGACCAGAACCAGAAGATCCACGTGAAGGTGCCGCTGCACTTCATCAATGCGGAAAACTCGCCGGCCGTCAAGCTGTCGAGCGCCGTAATCAACCACGTGGTGCAGGACCTGGATATCGCCTGCCTGCCCAAGGACCTGCCGGAATTCATCGAAGTCGACCTGGCCAACCTGGAAGCCGGCGCTTCGGTGCACCTGGCCGACATCAAGCTGCCGGCCGGCGTCGCCGTCGTGCACGCGCAGGACAATCCGACCCTCGTGACTTCTGCAGTTCCGGCCGGCAAGGCTGAAGCGGAAGGCGAAGCCAAGTAATCGCGCCTGGCAGACTCTGCACAAACCCGCCCTGGTGGCGGGTTTTTTTCACCATAGACCTCACCATGCCCATACGCCTGATCGTCGGCCTCGGCAATCCCGGCCCCGAGTACGAGCTGACCCGTCACAATGCCGGCTTCTGGCTGGTCGATCAATTAAGCGGCCAGCGGCTCGCGCGCGAAGCGAAGTACAACGCCCTCGTGGCGAAGACGTTCATCGGCGGCCATGAAGTCTGGCTGCTGGAACCGCAAACCTACATGAACCGCTCCGGCCAGTCGGTCGGCGCCATCGCGCGCTTCTTCAAGATCGGCGCCGATGAAATCCTGGTGGCGCACGACGAACTCGATCTGCCGCCCGGCAGCGCAAAAATCAAGAAAGGCGGCTCTTCCGGCGGCCACAATGGCCTGAAGGACATTACCGCAGCGATCGGCACCCAGGATTACTGGCGCCTGCGCATCGGCATCGGCCATCCGCGCGCGATGAACCTGCAGCAAGCCGTGGTCGACTATGTCCTGCACCGTCCGCGTCGTGAAGAGCAGCTGCTGATCGACGAAGCCATTGCCAACAGCCTGAAGGTCATCCCGCTGATGTGCGAAGGAAGGCACGACGCCGCCATGATGCAATTGCATACTACCAAGGCCCCCTGAACCCGCGCGAAAGCTGCGTCGGATGCGGCCGCACGCATCTTCGTTCCCGGGCAAACGCGCATCCTCTCTGCGTATCAAACTTCTGCATTTGTGGCTGGCGGCGCCCGCATGCGCGACCTATACTGGATTTCACTTCCCATGCAGATGGAAAGTGATTCATCCGAAATATTTTATCGGAGGCACATCATGAAAAGCATTCTCGTCATTTTCGCCCTGGCGACAATTGCCGGTTGCTCCGGTATGCGTCATGACCGCAGTTCGGGCAGCATGGGTTCGGATTACAGTAGCGGCGCACCAGATACCACGATGCCATCGGTGATTTCCGATTACCCGAACATGCCGCATGACGCCAACTCCCCGCCGCAGATCAGCCAGCCCTGACCGCGCCAATCCTTTTCCGGCTTGACGTTTGTATTCCGCACAGTTACCCCGTTCCGGGGTAACTGTGGGATTGCATGATGCTCGCGTTACAGAAAGAAGCCCCGCTGCCTAAGGTAGAATAGCGGGTTGATCCTATTCTTTTTGCAAAGCACATCATGAGTCTCCAATGCGGCATCGTCGGCTTGCCTAACGTCGGCAAATCCACCCTGTTCAATGCACTGACCAAGGCGGGCATCGCTGCGGAAAATTACCCTTTCTGCACCATCGAGCCCAACGTCGGCGTCGTCGAAGTGCCGGACCCGCGTCTGAAGCAACTCGCGGATATCGTCAAGCCGGAACGCATTGTCCCTTCTATCGTGGAATTCGTCGATATCGCCGGCCTGGTCGCGGGCGCCTCCAAGGGTGAAGGCTTGGGCAACCAGTTCCTCTCACACATCCGCGAAACCGACGCCATTGTCAACGTCGTACGCTGCTTCGAAGACGACAACGTAATTCACGTGGCTGGCAAAGTCAGTCCGCTGGACGACATCGCCGTGATCGAAACCGAGCTGGCGTTGGCCGACATGGGCACCGTGGAAAAAGCGATCCATCGCGAAAACAAGAAAGCCCGCTCTGGCGACAAGGATGCCGCCAAGCTGGTGGCACTGCTGGAACGCATCATGCCGCAACTGGACGAAGCCAGGCCTGTGCGCGCAATGGGCCTGGATGCCGATGAAATGGCACTGATCAAGCCGCTGTGCCTGATCACTGCCAAGCCTGCCATGTACGTCGGCAACGTCTCCGACAACGGCTTCACCAACAACCCCTTGCTGGACCAGCTGAGCGACTACGCGCAAAAACAGAATGCGCCGGTGGTGGCCATCTGCGCCGCCATCGAGGCCGAGATTGCCGACCTCGAGGATGCCGACAAGGCCGAGTTCCTCGCCGACATGGGCATGCAAGAGCCGGGCCTGGACCGCTTGATCCGCGCCGGCTTCAAACTGCTGGGCCTGCAAAGCTACTTCACCGCGGGTATCAAGGAAGTGCGCGCCTGGACCGTTCCCGTCGGCGCCACCGCGCCGCAGGCCGCCGGCGTGATCCATACCGACTTCGAGCGCGGCTTCATCCGCGCGCAAACGATCGCCTTCGACGACTTTATCGCCTGCAAGGGCGAACAGGGCGCCAAGGAAGCCGGCAAGATGCGCGCGGAAGGCAAGGAGTACGTGGTCAAGGATGGCGATGTGCTGAATTTCCTGTTCAACGTTTAAGCCAGCCTTCTCCCCCGGTCAAAAAAGCCCCTCCAGCAGGGGCTTTTTTGCATTGTTTGGCGAGGCGATTTCTGGCCAATCAGCATTTGCATGAACGAATTGCCAACAAGAGCGCTCTAAATTGTTCATTCACTTTTCTCGCAGGAGCATTGTCATGAACAAGGATCAGATTAAAGGTGCCGCCAAGAACCTTGCTGGCAAAGTGCAGGAACAAGCCGGCAAAGTTACCAATAGTCAGGAACAGCAAGCCAAGGGACTCAGCAAGCAGGCTGCGGGCAAAACGCAACAGAGCTATGGCAATGCCAAGGAAACCGTCAAGAAGCACACCTAGGCCGATCCCATAAGGAGAAGCATATGGAACTGCTCTGGTTTCTGGTCGTCGGCCTGATCGCCGGCTGGCTGGCCGGCGTGCTGGTGAAAGGCGGCGGCTTTGGCATTGTCGGCGATCTTGCCATGGGTGTGCTGGGCGCCTTTCTTGGCGGCTTCCTGTTTCGTTCGCTCGGCATCGGTGCCGGGGGCGGACTGTTGGGCAGTATTATCGTGGCCACCGTTGGTGCGGTGGTGCTGATTCTTTTGCTGCGCCTGGTTAGGCGGGCATAAGCACCGCCCTGGCTTTCAGGCTTGCCTGGAATGCGTCAAGCTTTTCCATGCAAGCCTGATCGTGTGTATTCATCTGCCAGTAATGAATCCGGTAAACTCGGCGATACCATCCACGCCATTTACCGCGCATGCCCACCCTCACCGCCCTGAGCTTCTACCCGATCAAATCCTGCGCCGGCATCTCTCTGCGCGAAGCCGTCGTCACCCGTGCCGGCCTCATGAGCGAGCACATCTACGACCGAGAATGGATGGTGGTCGATGCCGCAGGCAATTTCCTTACCCAGCGCGATCATCCGAAGATGGCTGCCATCATGCCGAAGATCCGGCTGGAGACGCTGGAAATGCGCGCGCCGGGCATGCTTTCCCTGGAAATCCCGCTCGGCCTGCCGCACCCGGAGGACGCGCGCCTCATCACGGTCAGGGTATGGGACGACCGCGTGCAGGCCTGCGATTGCGATGACACGACCGCCGCATGGTTTTCCGCATACCTCGGCCTGCCCTGCCGCCTGGTGCGCTTCCACCCCGCAGCGCGGCGCTTCGCCGATCTCAAATGGACCGGCGGCGTCGAGGCGCCGGCACTGTTCGGCGACGGCTTTCCGCTGCTGGTGATTTCACAGGCTTCGCTGGAGGATCTGAATGAAAAGCTGCGGGCGCAGGGCCGCTCCGCCCTGCCGATGAACCGCTTCCGCCCGAATCTCGTCATCGACGGCATCGGCGCGTATGAAGAAGATCATGCCGCCAGGATCACACTCGGCGGCGTCGTCATCCAGCCGGTGAAGCCCTGCCCGCGCTGCTGCATCCCCTCGATCGATCAGGCCAGCGGCGAAGCCGGCCCGAGTCCGCTCGATATCCTGCAGACCTACCGCGCCGATCCGAAGATCGATGGCGGCCTGGCGTTCGGCATGAATGCGATATTGCTGGAAGGAGAAAACCGGGTGTTGCGGGTGGGTGAGGAAGTCGCCGTCGAACTGGCATTCTGAGCAGCGCCTGGCATCGGCGCCTGGCGTCTGTGGACTAGGCCGCGTCTTTCTTGGCCGCCTGCAGCCGCTCGAACTTTATCTGCAGTTCTTCCTGCGTCTCACGATGCTCGGGGTCGAAGGGAATGCAACTTACCGGGCACACCTGCTGACATTGCGGCTCATTGAAATGGCCGACGCATTCGGTGCATTTGCCGGGATCGATTTCGTAGATAAGCGGCCCCATCGAAATGGCATCATTGGGGCATTCCGGCTCGCATACGTCGCAATTAATACAATCGTCCGTAATCTTCAGCGCCATATCTCACCTCCTGAAGAATGGACGATTCCACCACGCGCTTGCAAGCGCGCGGAGCGTGCCGCAGCGCAAAGCAGTGCTTTGCGCAACCCTGCAGCACGTGTCCGTGATTTTCAGCGCCATCTTTTCCTGCTCTCCACTTCATCAGGCAGACGATCGCGCGACACCGGCGAAAACCGGCTACTGCGACCCTGCCGCCACCTTTTCCTTCAACCACCGCTCGACCGAGGGAAAGACAAACTTCGATACATCGCCGCCGAGGCTGGCGATCTCGCGCACGATGGTGCCTGAAATGAACTGGTACTGGTCCGATGGTGTCAGGAACAAGGTTTCGACATCCGGCAACAGATAACGGTTCATGCCGGCCATCTGGAATTCGTACTCGAAATCGGACACGGCGCGCAGGCCGCGCACGATCACGCGACCGTCATGCCGGCGCACGAAATCCTTGAGCAGGCCGGAGAACGTTTCCACCTGCACGTTGGGGTAATGCCCCAGCACTTCATTGGCGATCGACAGCCGTTCTTCCAGTGTAAAAAACGGTTTCTTGTTCTGGCTGTCGGCAACACCGACCACCAGTTTGTCGAACAGACCGGATGCGCGCCGTACCAAATCTTCATGACCGCGCGTGAGCGGGTCGAAGGTGCCTGGATAAATTGCGGTAACCATGAGGGCTCCGTGATTTAAAGAACGCGCATTATGCCTGAATTCCGCTCTTATTTCCGTATTGTAATAGATGGTAGAAAACCATGCCCGCCTTGTCGGCGCGCACGATTTCCCAGTCCTGCAACCAGGCTGCATCGCTTTCCGTCAGCGGCATTTCCGCCTCGGCATACACGAGGCCGCCGGGGCGTAAAAGTCCCGCACAATACGGCAGGATTTTTTCCAGCCAGCCCTGCTGGTAGGGCGGATCGAGAAATACCAGATCGAAGCCTCCCGCGCCCGGCAAGCCTGTCGCCAGCGCGCGTGCCTGCGCCAGGGCATCGCTACGCTGGATCGTCACCTGCGTCGCCTGCAGCTTTTCCTTGACCGCCGCCAGATGCCGCAAAGCCGGCGCATGATTTTCCACCATCAGCACGCTGGCAGCGCCGCGGCTAGCAGCTTCGAAGCCGAGCGCACCGCTGCCGGCGAACAGGTCGAGGCAGGCGCGCCCTTCCCAATGCGCGCCGAACAGGTGGTTGATCCAGTTGAATGCCGTTTCACGCACGCGGTCGGGCGTCGGCCGCAGACCGTCGGCATCGACAACCGGCAAGGGTGTGCGCTTCCACTGTCCGCCGATGATGCGCACCTGGTGCGGCGCTCCCTGGCGGGCGCCCAACTGGCCTTGCCGCTTACGCATAGCCGGCCTAGCTGGCGCCGCCGACGACGACAGTCACCATCCGCTCCGGCGCGATCTTGCGCGCAAAGGCGTTACGGATATCGGCACGCGTCACTTTACCGATATTGGCGCTCCAAGTATCCAGGTAATCCAGTGGCAAGCCATAGAAACCGATCACGGCGATGTTCGCCAGGATCTTGCGATTGTTGTCGATACGCAGGGGGAAACCGCCAATGAGATTGTCCTTGGCGGCCTGCAATTCCTTCTCGGTGGGTCCATCACGCAGGTAGGCCGCCAGCGTATCCCGCACCACTTGCAGGGCCTGATCGGTTTGCGCGCGGCTGGTCTGCAAACCCACCTGGAACGGACCCGGTTGCGCCAGCGGCTCGAAATAGCTGTAGACGCTGTAGCTGAGGCCGCGCTTCTCGCGCACTTCCTGCATCAGGCGCGACACGAAACCGCCTCCGCCCAGCACGTAATTGCCGACAATCAGGGAAAAATAATCGGGATCGTCGCGCGCCAGCGCCGGAGTGCCGAGCAGGATGTGCGATTGCGAGGCGGGATGGGCAATCCGCTCTTCGGCCGCCTGCAGCGGCGCCACCGGCGGCAGCGCCGGCAGCGGCTCGCCCTGCGGCAGGCGGGCGGTCAGTTGTCGGGCAATGGCATCAGCTTCGCTGCGCGAAATGTCGCCGATCATGGCGACGATGGCGCGCCCGGCAACGTAGTGGCGACGATGGAAGGCGGCCAGGTCATCGCGCTGAATGGCTTCGACCGATTCCACCGTGGCATTCGCGGCATACGGATGCGTGCCGTACATCATCCTCGAAAAGGCGCGATCGGCGATCACTTCCGGCTTGGTCAGACTTTCCTTGAGGGCAGCGATCGTACGCGCCTTGTCGCGCGCCAGCAAATCGTCCGGGAAAGCCGGCTGCGCCAGCAGGCGCGCCAGCATCAGCACGGCGGCATTGCGCTCGGTTGCGCTCGACAGCGTACGCAGGGAAACGCCGGCACGGTCGGCACTGGCGCCGCCGCCGCGCTGCGCGGCGATATCGGCAAAGGCATCGGAAATCTGCGCTTCGTTCATCGCCGGCTCGCCGCCCGCGGCATCACCGGCGCGAACACCGCGCGCCAGCATGGCATTAGTCATGGAGGACAGGCCTGCCTTGCCGGCTGGATCGCGCCGGTCGCCACCATCGAACTCGACGCTGACGTCGAGCATGGGGATCGAACGGCTTTCCACAAACAGCACGCGGGCGCCATTGTCCAGCGTCCAGGACTCGATCTTCAGGGCGGCGTGCGCGGGGATGGCGACGCATGCCACCCACACCAGGATCATCAATCGTTTCATCATGTCATCCGACTTTCAGAAGCGCGGCTCAATGCCGCAGGCGCGCCACGGGCGCAGGCTTGCCGGCTTCGAGCGGCAACGGTTGCAGGGTGGCGATGGTCAGGCTGTCGTCGCCGAAATATTTCTGCGCCACGGCCTGCACCTGGGCGGCGCTGACGGCGCGTAGTTTTTCAATGATGCGGTCGATATCGCGGTGCGACAGGCCGGAGGTTTCCATGACGCCGATTTCCATGGCTTGCCCGAAAATCGAATCGCGCTTGTAGATCTGGTCGGCGATCAGCTGCGTCTTGACGCGCTTGAGCTCGTCTTCGGCAACCCCTTCCCGGGCGATGCGTTCGATCTCTGCGCGCAAGTGTTTCTCCAGCTGTTCCGTGCTGACGCCGGCGGCCGGCACGCCATCCAGCATGAACAGCGTGGGTCCACGGGAAATGCCGGAATAGCTGGCGCCGGCGGAATTGGCCACGCGCGTAGTGCGCACCAGCCGGGCGTTCAGACGCGCATTGTCGTAACCGTCGAGTACGGCCGACAGCACGTCGAGCGCATACGCCTCCTCGTCCTTCTCGACATCGCGCAATGCCGGCACCTTGAAGGCCAGCGCGACGTAGGGATTCTCCGCGGGCGCCTTGATCAGCACGCGGCGCATGCCGCGCTGCGGCGGGTCGATCTGCGGCCGGATGCTGGCGACCGTGCGCGGCTTGATGCGGCCGTAATGCCGTTCCGCAAGCCGGGCAACTTCCTTTGCATCGACATCGCCCGTCACCACCAGCACGGCATTGTTGGGCGTATACCAGCGCGCATGCCAGTCGCGGGTATCCTCGACCGTCATGTTTTGCAGGTCATTCATCCAGCCGATCACCGGGTTGCGATAAGGATGCGCGGTGAATGCGACGGCGCTGAGCGCTTCGTACACCAGCGAAATCGGCTGGTCTTCGGTGCGCAGGCGTCGCTCTTCCATCACCACCTTGATTTCCTTTTCGAATTCGCCCTTGTCCAGCACCAGGTTCGCCATGCGGTCGGCTTCCAGCGCCATGACCTGCGGCAGGCGAGACTTTTCTATCTGCTGGAAGTAGGCGGTGTAATCCTTGCTGGTGAAGGCATTCTCGCGCCCGCCCAGTGCCGCCACGCGCGCGCTGAACTCGCCCGGCTTGAGCGTTTTTGTGCCCTTGAACATCATGTGCTCGAGTACGTGCGCCACGCCGGTCGTGCCATTGGATTCATCCATGGAACCGGTGCGGTACCACACCATGTGCGCCACGGTGGGAGCACGGTGGTCTTCCTTGACGATCACCTTCAAGCCGTTCTTCAGGGTGAATTCCTGCGCCTGCGGGCCGGCAGCCAGCGCCGGCACGCTCGTCATGGCCCATGCCATGGCCCAGCATATCAATATGACTATCCGCGATTTCATGATCCCCGCTCTGATAAAATAGATATATATCGGTCTTCGATTGTACCGCGCTTGCCGGACGTTATGCTGCATGCCGAGCTTGCTCCCGATTGTGTTTCCACTTCATTTCCGATTGCACCTGGCCCAGCCTCATGTTCAGTTTTTTCAAGAAAAAGAAGAAAGATACGCCGGCGCCTGATGCGGCCCCGGTTGCCGAATCAGCCACAGAAGCAGCCGTGCCACCGGCACAGGACGCCCCGCCTGCTGCGACCGCATTGCCGCAGCCTGACAGCCCACCCGCTGCCGCGGCGCCGACTGCCTCCCCTGCAACCCCGGCTGCGCCTGTGGTGCCGGCAGCGGCACCGGTCGCCGCGCCCGACGGAGAGATTATCCCGGCGCCCGCGCCTTCCGCCGAACAGAAACGCTCCTGGCTGAGCCGGCTCAAAACCGGCCTGGCCAAAACCTCGGCCAACCTCACAACCCTGTTCCTCGGCGCCAAGATCGACGATGACCTCTATGACGAGCTGGAATCGGCCCTGCTGATGGCAGATGCTGGCATCGATGCGACCCAGTACCTGCTGAACGCCCTGAAGAAGAAGGTCAAGGAAGAAAAGCTGACCGAGGCGCAGCAGGTCAAGACGGCGCTCAGAAGCTTGCTGACGGAGCTTCTTACCCCGCTGCAAAGGCCGCTGGTGCTGGGGCGCGAACAACCCCTGGTGATGATGATTGCCGGTGTCAACGGCGCCGGCAAGACCACCACGATCGGCAAACTGGCCAAGCACATGCAGGCGCATGGGCAGTCGGTGCTCCTGGCCGCTGGCGATACCTTCCGCGCGGCAGCACGCGAACAGCTGGCGATCTGGGGCGAACGCAACAATGTGTCCGTGATTGCGCAGGAGTCGGGCGACCCGGCTGCCGTGGCCTTCGACGCCGTGCAATCGGCGCAGGCGCGCGGCACCGACGTGGTGATGGTCGACACCGCCGGACGCTTGCCGACGCAATTGCACCTGATGGAGGAGCTGCGCAAGATCAAGCGGGTAATCGGCAAGAGCCGTGCCGGCGCCCCCCACGAAGTGCTGCTGGTAATCGATGGCAATACCGGGCAAAATGCACTCACGCAAGTCAAGGCATTTGACGATGCCCTGCAACTGACCGGTCTTGTCGTCACCAAGCTCGATGGCACGGCCAAGGGCGGCGTGCTGGCCGCAATTGCCCGCGCCCGCCCGGTGCCGGTGTATTTCATCGGCGTCGGCGAAGGCATCGAGGACTTGCAACCGTTTAATGCCCAGGATTTTGTCGACGCCTTGCTGGGCTGAACCATACAAACTGGCAGCCCTACGCTCTCCATGATCGAATTTCGTCACGTCACCAAGCGTTACGCCAAGAATGCCATCGCGCTGTTCGACATCAACCTGTCCATCGCGCGGGGCGAACTGTTGTTCCTGGCCGGGCCATCCGGCGCCGGTAAGTCGACCCTGCTGAAGATGATCGCCGGCATCGAGCGGCCGAGTTCGGGCAGCGTCGAAGTCAACGGTGAAGACATCAGCCGCCTGAACGGCACCGGCCTGAGCTACCTGCGCCGCAACCTCGGCCTGATCCTGCAGCAGCAGCGCCTGCTGGCCGACCGCCCGGTGCTGGCCAATGTCATTCTGCCGCTGCTGGTGACCGGCACGCCGCGCGAGGAAGCCGAAAAGCGCGCACGTGCGGCGCTCGACAAGGTCGGGCTGCTGGACCGCGCGCAAGCCGACCCGCTGTCGCTGTCGGGCGGCGAACAGCAGCGCGTATCGATCGCGCGCGCCATCGTCAACCGCCCGCAAATCATCCTCGCCGACGAGCCGACCGCCAACCTTGACCGCGTCAGCGCCGCCAGGGTGATCGATGCCATCAAGGCCTTTCATGCGGTGGGCGTCACCTGCCTGATTTCCACGCATGACGACGACATTTACCAGCCGGGCGCGCGCGTGATCCACCTGGAGCAGGGGCGCCTGGTCGCCGCGCAGCCTGCGCCGCAATTGCAGGAATCCCCATGAAGAACTGGCTGCGCCTGCATGGCTATGCGCTGGCCGGCGCCTGGCGCCACATCCGCGCGCCGCGCGGCGGCTTTCTCCTCAACGTCGTGGTCATCGCTATAGCGCTGATGCTGCCGTTCGCCGGCCTGACCCTGCTGGAAAACGTGCGCCCGGTATCGCAGCAACTGGTAGTGGAGCCGGAAATCAGCATTTTCCTGGCGGCAGACGCGACGCGCGAGCAGGCAAAGGCGCTGGCCGCGCCGATCAGAAGCACCCTCGACGGCGCGCAATTGCAAGGCGCCCTGACCTTCGTGCCGCGCGAACAGGCGCTGGAAGCCCTGGATGCGCGCACCGGCCTGGCAGCCGCAGTACAAACCCTGGGCAGCAATCCGCTGCCCGACGCCTGGGTACTGAAACTGTCCGGCATGGACAGCGTGGCGCAGGCAGACCGTGCCGATAGCCTGGTTGCAAACCTGAAAAAATTACCGGGCGTCGAACACGTGCAGCTGGATTCGGCCTGGGTCAAGCGCCTGGCTGCGGTGATGCACGTGCTGCGACTGGCGCTGCTGTTGCTGGCCATTACGCTGGGAACCGTCGTGGTCGCCGTGGTATTCAACACGATCCGCCTGCAAGTGCTCAACCAGGGCGAGGAAATCGTCCTCAGCAAGCTGGTCGGCGCCTCGGACGCGTTCGTCAGCCGGCCTTTTTACTATGCCGGCGCGCTCCTCGGCCTGCTTGCCGGCGCCCTGGCGCTGGGACTGGTCACGCTGGGCCTGTATCCGCTCAACCAGGCGCTGGCCGATGTCGTGCGCCTGTACGGCGCGCAATTCCGGCTGGCGCCGCTGGCCGCCCCCGCCTGGATGGCACTGCTGGCCATCAGCGCAGGCCTGGGCTGGCTGGGCGCCGTGCTGTCGGTGCGCCGCTCCGTCAGCCGCCTGTCCGTATAAGCTGCACGACAATCCGGCTTGCCGACGGCGTCGGCGAGCGCCGTCATCAACTGTTACAAACTTCCCTTAACTCCTTGCAACTTCTGCGCAATTGCAGGCTCCAAGCTTGCATGGCTGACGCAATCAAAATTTAATACTCGATAGTTTTAAGCTATAATATCAATTAACCTGAAGAATTAGCACTCTCCACGAGAGAGTGCTAACATATGAAATGATAAGTATCTGCTTGCACAAGCAATCCTGATACAAGGAGCAAAGGAGCAAGAATGAACGCACGATCCGTACAGTCCGCACTGGTGCCGGCAAACGGCAACCTGGTGGCGCTCGGCTTCCCCGGCAACCTCGGCAATATCGAAGCCTATATTTCGGCGGTCAACCGCCTGCCGATGCTGTCTCAGGAAGAAGAAGTGACGCTGGCTAAAAAGCTGCGTGACGAAAACGACTTGGCAGGGGCGCAACAACTGGTGCTGTCGCACCTGCGCCTGGTGGTCTCCATTGCGCGCGGCTATCTCGGCTACGGCCTGCCGCACGCCGACCTGATCCAGGAAGGCAATATCGGCCTGATGAAGGCCGTCAAGCGCTTCGACCCCGACCAGGGCGTGCGTCTGGTGTCGTATGCCATGCACTGGATCAAGGCTGAAATCCACGAATACATCCTGAAGAACTGGCGCCTGGTCAAGGTCGCCACGACCAAGGCCCAGCGCAAGCTGTTCTTCAACCTGCGCAGCCACAAGGAAGGCCTGGATGCAATGACGCCGGCGCAGGTCGATGCGCTCGCCAAGACCCTGGACGTCAAGCGCGAAGAAGTCATCGAGATGGAAACGCGCCTGACCGGCCGTGACATCGCCCTGGAAGCGCCGACCGACGACAATGACGATGGCAAGTTCGCTCCGATCGCCTACCTGTCGTCGGAGGCGCAGGAGCCGACCCGCGTGCTGGAAGCCCAGGAACGCGACCGCCTGCAAAGCGAAGGTCTCAGGACGGCACTGGCGACGCTGGACGAACGTTCGCGCCGCATCGTCGAGGCACGCTGGCTGGCCAACGACGAAGGCAGCGGCGCGACCCTGCACGAACTGGCCGCCGAATTCGGCGTTTCCGCCGAGCGTATCCGCCAGATCGAGGCGGTGGCGCTGAAGAAGATGAAAGGCGCGCTGCAGGCATTCACCTGATCCGGCGTTTCCCTGGCTCGCAAAAAAGGCGCTCCGCGGAGCGCCTTTTTGTTTGGCTGCAGAGCGAACTACTTGCCAGCCAAAAGCAGTTTCAGATCGTGCGCGATCGGCTCGGCGCCCTGGCCGTGGCGCACGAACAGGCGAATGCGGCCCTGCGGGTCGAACACGTAGCTGCCTGCCGTGTGGTCCACCGAATAGCTGCCTTCGGTCTTGCCCGGCACTTTCTGGTAAAACACGCGGAATTCCTTGGCGACCTTGTCTATCGTCGCCTTGTCGCCTGTCAGGCCGAGAAAGCCCGGATGAAAGGCCGGCACATACTTGGACAGCAGCTCCGGCGTGTCGCGTTCCGGATCTACGGAAATGAACAGCACCTGCACCTGTTCTGCCTGCGGCCCTAGCTGCTGCATGACGTTAGCCATCTCCGCCATGGTGGTCGGGCAAACGTCCGGACAATTGACGAAGCCGAAGAACACCAGCACCGCCTTGCCCTTGAAGTCGGCCAGCGTGCGCGGCTTGCCGTTGTGGTCGGTGAGCGCGAAATCGCGCGCATAGCCGAGACCGGTGACGTCGGTGTTGCGGAAGGGGGTATCGATCGGCGACAGTTGCATGGTGCCGGCATTGCCGCCGGCGCTATCGGCCCGGTCGCTGCAGCCCGCCAGCCACAGCGACGATATCAGCACGAGGGCGAAAGGAAAAATGCGCATGCTCAGAACCTGAAATAATGATCTGCCAGCAATGCCGCGAACAGCAACGACAGATAGATGATCGAATAGGCAAATGCCTTACGGGCCAGCAAATCGCTGTAATGCCGGTAAATGCGCCAGGCGTACCAGAGGAAGATGACATCGAGTACGGCAGCGCAAGCCAGATACAGCAATCCGCTCATCTGCACGGCATACGGCAGCATGGTGGTGGCCACCAGCACGATGGTGTACAGGAGGATGTGGAACTGCGTGAACTTGAGGCCGTGCGTGATCGGCAGCATGGGCAGGCCGGACTTGGCATAGTCGTCGCGGCGGTACAGCGCCAGCGCCCAGAAGTGCGGCGGCGTCCAGACGAAGATGATCAGCACCAGGATCCAGGCTTGCATGGGCACGTCGTTGGCGACCGCGGCCCACCCCAGCGCCGGCGGCATGGCGCCGGACAGGCCGCCGATGACGATATTCTGCGGCGTCGCCGGCTTGAGCAGCATGGTGTAGATGACGGCATAGCCGACGAAAGTGGCAAAGGTCAGCCACATGGTCAGCGGGTTGACCAGGACATACAGTATCCACATGCCGGCGCCGCCGATCAGGCCGGAAAAAATCAGCGTCTGCCCGGGTGTGATTTCGCCGCGCGCCAGTGGCCGGCGTGCGGTGCGCGCCATTTTCGCGTCGATGCTGCGCTCCACCAGGCAATTCACGGCGAATGCGGCGCCGGCGAGCAGCCAGATGCCAGCGGTCGCCGCCACAACGATGCGCCAGTCCGGCAGCGCGGGCGTGGCCAGAAACATGCCGATGACGGCGCAGAACACTGCCAGCTGCGTTACGCGCGGCTTGGTCAGCGCCCAGTACTGGGCAATGCGGTTGGGAGAAATGGTCAGGGTCGTCATGGGCGTGCTGCATGCGCAATATCGGTCTTGCGAGCAAGACCAGTCTTGTAGTTTAACACGGTCAGCAACAGCACCAGTAATGCCGCGCAACCATTGTGCGCCACGGCAAGCGCCAGCGGCCAGTCCAGGTAGACCGTGGAAACGCCGATAACAATTTGCAGCGCCAGGGCCGCCAGCAGCCAGCCGCCGAGCTTGCGCAAAGCCGCGTCGCGCATGGCGCGCAGCGCTGCCCAGCCTATTGCGGCAGCCGCCACCAAGGCAAATACGCGGTGCGTCCAGTGGATCGCCGTCAGCGCCTGGAACGGCAGGTACTCGCCCGTTGCAGTCTTGCCGAGATCGCGCCACAGGGTGAAACCGTTATCGAAATCCATTTCCGGCACCCAGACGCCATGACAGGTCGGCAAGTCGCTGCAGGCCAGCGCGGCGTAGTTGGTGCTGACCCAGCCGCCCAGGGCAATTTGACCAAACAGTACCGCCAGCGCCAGCGCCGCCGGCAGGCGCAAGCCGCGCGCCGCCGGTCCGGGCAGCGCATGCTCGCCCTGACGCGCGGCCAGCCAGGCCAGCAGCGCCAGCAGACCCATCCCCAGCAGCAAGTGGATGGTAACGATCACCGGCTGAAGTTTCATCGTCACGGTCCAGGCGCCGAAAGCGCCCTGCACGCAGACGAAGGCCAGCAGGAAGGTCGGCAGCCAGGGTGAAAATTTGGTTTCTTTATTTGACGATTTCAGCCACAGTCGCAAGCCAGCCGCAAGTAGTAAAACAATTAGCGCACCCACCCCTATGGGGCCAACAAGAAAATACGCAGCCATCAGCAGGATCGGCGGCACCCAGGGTAACACGCGTATTCCAATTAATTTAAGCCAGCGCCGCCAAGCAAGAAGCGTTAATACGATAAGAAGCACCCCCACGGCCATTGCAAGGTAGCGATGGGCCATTTCGATCCAGGCCTTGACTACGGTAACAGGCCCCTGTGGCATCGCGGCCTCGGCGGCGCTAATTTGTGCGTGTGCCTGTAACGGATTGGCGTGCCCATAACATCCGGGCCAATCTGGGCAGCCGAGGCCGGAATCGGTCAAGCGAGTGAACGCACCAAACATGATCAGGTCGAACGTTAGAAAAAGTGTTACCCACGCCAACTTTCGAAATTTGTTCTCATCTTTTGATGCCCAAACCAGAGCCAATAACAACAGGGCGATCAGTAGCCCCTTGAGGCCAAGTTGAATTAGCAGATTTGTTTCCATTGCCGTAAATGCCTAGCCGATGCCGGAAGCTTTCAACAGCTTGCCGAGATCGCGCTTGATACGATTAGGGTCGGCATCCTTGGGAAAGCGCATCATCAGGTTACCCAGCGGATCGATGAGGTAGATGTGGTCGGCCGGTGTGCCGCCCTGCTCGACCGGCAACCAGGCCTGCAGCGCAGCAGCAGGCGTGCGCAGCATGCGCGTGCCGTCGTACTCGCGCATCAGCATGGTATCCAGCGGGGCATCGTCGCTAATCAGCCAGACCCGCTCCACGCGCTCGCGCTCCTTGCCCTGCGCGGTGCGCAGCTGGCGCATGTCGTACAGTTTCTTGCGGCAGTATTCCGCGCAATTGCCGGAATCCACCTGCAGCATCAGCCACTTGCCCTTGTAGGCGTCGAGCTCGGTGGGCGCGCCCTCCAGAGTGGCGCTGCCCAGCCGCGGAATCGGATATGCGCGCGGATCCAGCAGCGCGCCATAGTTGGTGCGGCTGGTCGGTTTGACCACGTAGTAGGTGAAGTAGGCGGCGGCAAGCGGCGCGGCGCACACTGCCAGCAGCGCCAGCATTTTCCAGCGACCGCGCCATTTTTGCTTACTGTTTTGTTCCACGCATAAACCCTGTCACGAGATAAAAAATAAACGCGGCGGCCGCCAGTCCGTACCACTGGAAGGCATAGCCGCGATGTTTGTCGGCTCCTGCCGACGGTTGCGGCCAGTCGCGCACCAGGCCCGCGCCATCGGCGCCTTCCTGCTCGATCAGCAGGGGCAGCATTGCCAGGCCGCTGGCCGCGCCGAATTCCGCCACGCTGACGTTTTGCACGATGGCGCCGGGTCGCAGCGGCGGCACTTCGCCAAACTGCATCACCCGGCCTGGCTGGCGGCGGATGCGGCCTTCGATTTCGACGATGCCGGCAGGCGTCGGTATCGCCGGCAAGCGGGCGCGATCCGTCGGATCGCGCGGCAGCCATCCACGTGCCACCAGCACGGCCCGGTCGCTGCCGGCGATACGCAAAGGCATCAGCATGTGAAAGCCTGCGCGCCGCTCGTGCGGCCGGTTATCCAGGTACACCGGCCAGGTGCCGACAAACGTGCCGCGCACCCGCACGCGACGAAACTCGAGCGCAGCCGGATCGTCCGGCATGGCGCCATCCAGCAGCAGCGGCGCCACGGTACTGCGCGCCTGCAGTGCCGCACCAATCGCTTCTTTTTCCACGGCGCGCCGGGTTTGCCACTGTCCCAGCGAAACGCCGAGGGCGACTGCCAACATGGCGGCAACGAAGGGCACCGGGCGAAAACGGAATCTGGATAGGATTGGCATTACAATATCGTGTACAAGCCCGGCGCTGAAAGCTGGCCTATTCTAGCAATTGCATGCATTACGCGCAGCAACCATGAAAATTGTCATCGCCATCGCCTTTGTCCTGATCCTTGCCAGTCTCGGCAGCGCCCTGGTGTACCTGATGCGCGACAAGGGCAGAACCAACCGTACCTTCTACGCGCTGGCCATGCGCGTTGGCCTGTCGATTGCCCTGTTTGCCTTCATCCTGGCAGCCTACTATCTCGGCTGGATCCAGCCTACCGGCCTGCGTTAGCAGCGCCGACGCCATGGGAATCGCAGAAAAAAAGCCGCATCGAAGTGCGGCTTTTTTGCCATTGCGGCCATGGGAGGACAACGTCTCAAGGCATGATGCGCTGTCCCGAATTTTTATTACAGCCAGTACACCACCACATAAAGGCCCAGCCAGACCACATCGACGAAGTGCCAGTACCAGGCGGCGCCTTCGAAGCCGAAGTGGCGCTCCGGCGTGAAATGCCCCTTGAGTACGCGATACAGCACGACCGACAGCATGATGGCGCCGATGGTCACGTGGAACCCGTGGAAGCCGGTCAGCATGAAAAAGGTCGAGCCGTAGATGCCGGAAGTCAGTTTCAGGTTCAGGTCGCTGTAGGCATGCATGTATTCATACACCTGGAAGCCCATGAACACGGCGCCCAGCAGCACGGTGGCAGCCAGCCAGAAAGCGGTCTTGCCGCGCTCGCCGGCGCGGATGGCGTGGTGCGCAATGGTCAGCGTGACGCCGGAGGTCAGCAGCAGCGCGGTGTTGATCGTCGGAATCCAGAACGGCCCCATGGTGGTGAAAGGCTCCACCAGGCCTGCCGGACCGGTATTGCCCCAATGGGCGGTGAAGTCGGGCCAGAGGATCTTGTGATCCAGGTCGGCCAGCCACGGCATGGAGATCGTGCGCGCATAAAACAGGGCGCCGAAAAATGCCGCGAAGAACATCACTTCGGAAAAGATGAACCAGCTCATGCTCCAGCGATAGGAAGCATCGATGCGGTCGCTGTACAGGCCGCTCTCGGATTCGGCAATGGCATCGCCGAACCAGAAATACAGCACGAGCAGCACTGCCAGGATGCCGGCGATATTGACGTAAGGACCCCAGCTGATGCCGTTGACCCACGCCGATGCGCCGATCATGGTGACCAGCAGGGACATGCCGGTGAACATCGGCCACCTGGACGGACCCGGCACGAAATAGTAGGGTGCCTTAGCGTTTTGAGAAGCCATCTCCATCTCCCGATACAAATCAAATTAATTCTGGTTAATTCTGGTTTCTGTTTCTAGTTGCCGACGACGCTTTTGCACGATCAGCAGCAGCGTCACGACCAATATTGCTGCGGCAATCAACCCGGCAATGATCAGGTACACCGGGTTGAGCTGCGCCGCATCCTTCTCGTAGCCGCTTTTCTTGCGCACGCCGAAAAACGCCCACAGTATTGCCTTCAGGGTTGCGCCGAAGGACATCTTGCGCTTCGCCGCGTCTTTCAAATCCTGCATTTTTGCCGCCTTTCAGCGTGCCGCGTCAAATTGCCTTTTTCGCCGGCCCGCCCACTTCAAAAAACGTATACGACACCGTAATCGTCGTGACATTCGCCGGCAGCGCCGGATCGATGAAGAACACCACCGGCATCTGCTTGGCTTCGTTGGCCGCCAGCGTCTGCTGCTGGAAGCAGAAGCATTCCAGTTTCCGGAAGTGCGCCCCGGCCTGCTGCGGTGCATAGCTCGGAATCGCCTGCGCATCGACCGGCCGCGACTGCGTGTTCACCACTTCGTACACCACCTGCGCCATCTCGCCCGGATGCACCTTCATGCTTGCCACGGTCGGGCGGAAGCGCCATGGCCCTTGCACGTTGCCATCGAACTCCACGGTGATGGTGCGGCTCTTGTCGACCTGCGTATTGGCGACGTCGTCCACGGTCGCATTCATCGGCGTCAGGATATTGATGCCGGTAATTTCACAGATTTTCTTGTACACCGGCACCAGCGCATAGCCGAAGCCGAGCATGACGAATGCCACCACCACCAACTTGCCGAGCATGCGCACATTCAGGGAGCGCACCGACTCTTCCTGCTGCTCATGCGGCTCGTGCTGTTCGTGCTTCTCCATCTCACATAAACCAGACGTGCTTGACGATCACGCCGACAAAGAACACCACGACGACCGACACCAGGATCAGCGCGGTCTTCAGATTGTCGGCTTTTTTCTGCTGCGACATACTCTTCCATTCAATTGAGGACAGAGTACCACTTCGTTTAACTCTGCCCAAATCATTTAACTGTCGGTGGCACTTCGAACGTGTGGAAAGGCGCCGGGCTCGGCACGGTCCATTCCAGGCCTTCTGCGCCATCCCACGGCTTGGCTTCTGCCTTCTGGCCGCCGCGGATCGACGGCAGCACCACCGCAAACAGGAAGTACACCTGCGCCAGGCCGAAGCCCAGGGCGCCCACCGAGACGATCAGGTTGAAATCGGCGAACTGCGCCGGGTAATCGGCGTAGCGGCGCGGCATGCCAGCCAGCCCCAGGAAATGCATCGGGAAGAAGGTGATGTTGAACGTGATCAGCGACAGCCAGAAGTGGATCTGGCCGCGGGTTTCGTTGTACATGAAACCGGTCCACTTCGGGCCCCAGTAGTAGAAGCCGGCAAACAGGGCGAACAGCGAGCCTGCCACCAGCACGTAGTGGAAGTGCGCCACCACGTAATAGGTGTCCTGCAGCTGGATGTCGATCGGCGTCACGGCCAGGATCAGGCCGGTGAAGCCGCCGACGGTGAACACGAAGATGAAACCGACCGCAAACAGCATCGGCGTCTCGAACGTCATTGCGCCGCGCCACATGGTGGCAACCCAGTTGAACACCTTCACGCCGGTCGGGATCGAGATCAGCATGGTGGCGTACATGAAGAACAGCTGCGCCGTCACCGGCATGCCGGTGGTGAACATGTGGTGCGCCCAGACGATGAACGACAGGATCGCGATGGAAGCGGTGGCGTACACCATCGAGGCGTAGCCGAACAGCGGCTTGCGCGAGAAGGCCGGCACGATATGCGAGATGATGCCGAACGCCGGCAAAATCATGATGTACACCTCGGGATGGCCGAAGAACCAGAAGATATGCTGGTACATGACCGGGTCCCCGCCTTCGGCAGCGTTGAAGAACGCGGTGCCGAAATGACGGTCGGTCAGGGTCATGGTGATGGCGCCAGCCAGCACCGGCATGACGGCGATCAGCAGGTAGGCGGTGATCAGCCAGGTCCAGCAGAACATCGGCATCTTCATCAGGGTCATGCCGGGCGCGCGCATGTTCAGCACGGTGACGATGATGTTGATGGCGCCCATGATGGACGAAGCGCCCATGATGTGCACCGCGAAAATCGCCATGTCCATGCCGATGCCCATTTGCGTCGACAGCGGCGCGTACAGGGTCCAGCCCGCGGCCGTGGCGCCGCCCGGCACCAGGAACGACGTGCCCAGCAGGATCGCCGCCGGCGGCAGCAGCCAGAACGAGAAGTTGTTCATGCGCGCGAACGCCATGTCGGAAGCGCCGATCTGCAGCGGGATCATCCAGTTGGCGAAGCCGACGAAGGCCGGCATGATGGCGCCGAACACCATGATCAGGCCGTGCATGGTGGTGAGCTGGTTGAAGAACTCCGGCTGCATCAGTTGCAGGCCGGGCTGGAAGAGCTCGGCGCGGATGCCCAGCGCCAGCACGCCGCCCGACAGCAGCATGACGAAGGAGAACCACAGATACAGCGTGCCGATATCCTTGTGGTTGGTGGCGAACAGCCAGCGGCGCCAGCCGTGCGGATGGTCGTGCGCGTGGTCGTCGTGGCCGTGAGCGTGACCGTGTGCTTGATCGTGTGCGATAGAACTCATCTCAAACTCCTGTTTTTACTTACGCGCAGCCAGGACTTCAGCCGGCTGAACGATATTTTCCTGCGCCTTGTTCGACCAGTTGTTGCGGGTATAGGTGATCACGGCGGCGATATCGGTATCCGACAGACTGTTGAATGGCGCCATGGCGCCCGGCACGGCCGGCGTATCGCGCCCATTCAGCACGGTGGCGATCTGCTCGCCTTTGGGACCGTTGACCACTTTCGAGCCGTCCAGCGCCGGGAATGCACCCGGGACGCCCTTGCCGTTAGCCTGGTGACAGGCGATGCAGTTGGCGGAGGCATACACTTTCTCGCCGCGCTGCTTCAGTTCATCGATGGTCCAGACCTTGTTGGGGTCGTCCGCGCGGGCGGCCATTTCCTTCTTTTGCTTTTCGACCCAGGCGGTGTATTCGGCATCGGTCACGACCTTGACGACGATCGGCATGTAGGCATGGTCCTTGCCGCACAGTTCGACGCAATTGCCGCGATAGGTGCCGACCTTTTCGGCGACGAACCAGGCGTCGCGCAGGAAGCCGGGAATCGCATCCTGCTTGACGCCGAAGGCCGGCACGGTCCAGCCGTGAATGACGTCGTTGGCGGTAGTGACGATGCGGATTTTCTTTTTGACCGGGACCACCACTTCATTGTCCACTTCGATCAGGTAATGGTCGTTGCGAACCTTGGTCGGATCCTGATCGCGCGGCGTGGCCAGGTTCGACAGAAAGGAAATGCCGGCGCCTTCACCGTTCAGGTAATCGTAGCCCCACTTCCATTGCATGCCGGTCGCCTTGATGGTGATATCGGCATTGGACGTGTCTTTCATCGCCACCACGGTCTTGGTCGCGGGCCAGGCCATCAGGATGACGATGATGAAAGGCACCACGGTCCAGGCAATTTCCACCGTGACACTTTCATGGAAAGTGGCGGGCTTGTGGCCGAGCGACTTGCGGTGACGCAGAATCGAATAGAACATGACGCCAAACACGGCGATGAAGATCACCAGGCAAATCACCAGCATCATGGTATGCAGCGAATCGATCTGTTCGGCGATCTTGGTCACCGGCGTCGTCAGGTTCAGCTGGCGCACAGCCGGACCACCCTCGGCGTCGCCCACGGCCACCGCCCATGCCGGCGCTCCGGCTGCCATGAGCAAGGCGTACAGCATCAACGATTGGAGGCGCTTTGCAAATTTCATAGTTTCCTCAAAAGCCCAAAATTAGAATTCTGTTCTGGTTGCGGCCAGGCGCGAAGGTGCATTTGGCTCCCGCTTACTGACGTGCAGTCTTTTTTATGGTTTTTCTGCGCGCTTGCCATCCGTCGTCATGACGACAAGAAGCGTTGTCCGCGACGATAAAGCCGAACGAGTATAAGGTGGAAATAACAACATTATCAAGCGGAAAAGCGCTTTCCAACCACAATATTGCCCCTTCGATCAATAAGGTAAATCAAGTTTCTTGTACCTAATCAAGGGACATGCAAACTCATTTTGCCTGTTTTTTAGGCAAATCGAAGCGGATGATTGCTTCGCCGGCCGCAGTCGTGCGCGGCGCCGGCCGGAACGCGTGGCCATAGACGACCTCAAAAGTCAGGCCCAGCTTGCCGTCGCTGCGCCGCCCGCTTTCCAGGGCATCGCGCATGTTTTGCCACGCTTTCCTGCCGCACAGGGAACGACGGCGGCTCGCCAGCGGATTGCCGCCCCAGGCACGCACGTCCGCCAGCAGCTTGTCGGCCGTGTCATAGGTCACCGTAATGGTTTCCATGTCCATCACCGGCGTGGCAAACCCGGCTTGCCCCAGCATGTCGCCAAAGTCATGCATGTCGACGAACGGCAGGATATGCGGATACTCGTCCAGAGCAGTGAATGCGTGCCGCAATTCCTTGAACGTGTCCGGACCAAAGCAGGAAAACATCAGCAAGCCGTCGACGCGCAGCAAGCGGTGCCATTCGGCGAAAACGCGGTCGGGCTGGGAGTGCCAGTGCAGCGCGAGGTTGGACCAGACCAGGTCGACGGCGCCGGCGGCCAGCGGGGTGGCGGCAAAATCGCCGGCCACCAGCATCGGCGCGCCCTGGCGCGCCGGCAGAACCGCTGGCGGCAGCCACTTGCCAAGCATGCGCTTGAGCGCCGACATGGCATCCAGTTCGCGGCTGCGGGCCAGCGCCAGCATGGCGGGCGCCGCGTCCACCCCCAGCAGGCGCGCCTCGGGATAGCTGCTCTGCAGTTGCGGCAGGTCGGCGCCCTCGCCGCAGCCCGCATCCAGCACCGCGCTCGGCGCCAGGCGCACCAGTTGCAGGCGTTCGCGCATGCGATGCGCCACTTCGCGCCGCAGGAATTGCGATTCCTGCAGGCGCGCCGGATTGGCAAAGACGCGCCGCACATAGTCCAGGTCGATGGGCGCGCTGGATTGCCCGGACGGGCCGGGGGTTGTCATAGATGCCACGGAAATGCTCGAAATTGGTGCGATAATGGAGAGGTAGTTTACACGCTTCTACGCCTGAAGACCCTTGCCCATGCCTTTCGATGCCAGCATTTGGCTGCAACGCTGCCGCCAGCAGCTGCGTCAGCTGCTCCCTTCGTCCTGCGCCCTGTGCGGCGTCAGCGGCATGGCATCGATTTGCGGCGGCTGTCACGCGCGGCATTTTTCGCCAGCGCCCAAGCAAGCGCGCTGCCGCCAGTGCGCCGTTTCCCTGGTGCCGTGCAGTGCCACCGACCCCGCCGCCGATCACGATCCGCAGCGTTGCGGTGATTGCCAGGCGCTACCGCCCGCCTTCGACGCCACCGTTACGGCAGCGGACTATGCCCCCCCGGTCGACCAGCTGGTGATGGCGCTCAAGTTCGGTGGCCGCCTGGCACTGGCGCCGCAATTTGCCGGCTTGCTGCGTGACTCGATGCTGGAGGGGTCGGCCGGCGCGCATGCCATGCCGGACTGGCTCGCCGTAGTGCCGCTCGGCCCGGAGCGCCTGCGCCAGCGCGGCTTCAATCAGGCGCTGGAAGTGGCGCGGCCGCTGGCGCGCCTGCTCGGCGTGCCGCTGTATCCGCAATTGCTGCAGCGTATGCGCGACACACCGGCACAATCGCAATTGCAGCGCGACGAGCGACAGGCCAACCTGCGCAATGCCTTTGCCGTTTCCCAGGAATTCATCGAGTCGGTACGCGGCCGCCATGTCGGCGTGGTGGACGACGTGCTCACCACCGGCGCCACCCTCGGCGAAGTGGCCGCCACCCTGAAGCGCTTCGGCGCGGCGCGCGTCACCAGCCTGGTGGTGGCGCGCACGCCGCCGCACCACGCGCCGCTGCCCCCACCCGTCCAATAGGAGTCTGTTTTGTTTCACGTCGTTCTTGTCGAGCCGGAAATCCCGCCCAATACCGGCAATGTCATCCGCCTGTGCGCCAATGCCGGGGCGCAGCTGCACCTGGTCGAGCCGCTCGGCTTCCCGCTGGACGATGCCCGGATGCGCCGCGCCGGGCTCGACTATCATGAATACGTCAATATGCAGGTGCACCACGACTGGCTGGCGTTTCTGGCAGCCCTGCAGCCCGATCCGGCGCGCATGTTCGCGCTGACCACGCACGGCGCCACGCCCTTTGCCAGCGTCGCTTTCCGACCGGGCGACGTATTCGTGTTCGGCGCCGAAACGCGCGGCCTGGCGCCGGCATTGCGCGACACTTTCGCCCCTGAGCAACGTATCCGCCTGCCCATGCGGCCCGGCAATCGCAGCCTGAATTTGTCCAATACGGTGGCGGTCGTCGTGTATGAAGCCTGGCGCCAAAACGGCTATGACGGCGGGCAATAGCCTGCTTGCCTGTCTTGCTATAATCGGGCTTATCCTGCAATCTTTTCGGAATGCCCATGAGAATCGCACGCCTCGCCCTTGCCGGCCTGTTCACCCTGGCAGCACCGCTACACGCCGCCGATTACCAGCTTGGCAAGCTGCACATGGAACAGCCCAGTGCGCGCCCGACACGTCCGGGCCAGCCCAGCGGCGGCGCTTACGTCACCATTGAAAATCGCGGCGCCAGCGCCGACCGCCTGATCAGCGCCCAGACGCCGGTCGCCGGCAGAACCGAGATCCATACCATGCACATGGACGGCAATGTCATGCGCATGCGCGAAATCGGCGCGATCGATATCCCTGCCGGCAGCACGGTGCGGATGCGGCCGGGCGAAGGGTATCACCTGATGCTGATGGAACTGAAGCAAGCTCTCAAGGCCGGTGAACGCTTCCCGCTGACGCTGCAATTCGAAAAGGCCGGGAAAATCGACGTTACCGTAGAAGTTTCCGACCAGCTCGGTAGCGGCCACATGGGTGGGCACGGTCAAACTGACGCACCCGCGGCGCACCGCCACGGACGCTGAATGCCTCAATAAAAATAAAAAACCGCAGGCAACGCTGCGGTTTTTATCTGGCCTGGCTGCGCCTGCCGCATGCTGCGGCATCAATCTTCTTACGCCGTTTGCGGCGTTGCCAGGCGAGTGGTGATTTCCTTGCGATAGCGGTTCAGTTCCTGCACCGAATCGAAGCTGCGCTCGAAGAGCAGCGACATGTTGTGCAGGATGCGGTCCACCACTTTCTTTTCCCAGGAAGCGTCGAACTTGATCTGTCCGTCGAGCCAGCGCTCCAGCCAGTCCGGGTCGGGCAGGCGGCTTTGCACCGTGTCGTTCGGGAACAGCGCCTGGTTGACGTGCAGGTTGGTCGGGTGCAGCGGCTTTTCCGTGCGGCGCGCCGACGCCATCAGCACGCCGATCTTCGCAAATGCGGCACGTGCCGGATCGCCCGTTTCGGTGAGCGCCTTTTTCATGTAGCGCAGATAGGCGCCGCCGTGACGTGCTTCATCCTGGCTGATGATCTTGTAGATCTGCTTGATCACCGGTTCGGTATGCCATTCCGAGGCGCAGCGGTACCAGTGGTTCAGGCGGATTTCACCGCAAAAATGCAGCATCAGGGTTTCCAGCGCAGGCGCCGGATCGAATTCGAAACGCACGTTGTGCAGCTCGGCTTCCGTGGGCACTAGCTCGGGACGGAAACGACGCAGGTACTCCATCAGCACCAGCGAATGCTTTTGTTCCTCGAAAAACCAGACGGACATGAAAGCGCAAAAGTCGCTGTCGCCCCTATTATCACGGAGGAACATTTCAGTAGCGGGCAATGCCGACCATTCCGTGATGGCATTCATCCTGACGGTTTGCGCCTGCTCATCGGAAAGCAGTGTGGCGTCGAACTGATCCCAGGGAATATCGGTTTCCATATTCCAGCGAACCTGTTCCAGGGATTTGAACAATTCTGGGTACAACATGCGTGATCTTGCCTTCAAAGATAGGGTAAGTATTTGATTTTACCAAGAAAAGCGGAGTCGTGAGCAGAGCAACCCCAGGCACGCACGCAAAAAAAAGCCTCCTGTAGCAGGAGGCTTCAAAAAAAAGGCCCGGTAATGCCTTCATCGCAATCCCCTGTTCGCTTGTCGCTGCTGTCTCCACCCAGTCCCGCTCAAGCAAGGACGCGATTGCGCGCGTCGCAAGGAATAATTGCCATGCTGCATGAGGCGCCTTAGGGGAATCTTAAGAATCTTAACTTTGCTATGAGAATTAACAAATGTCGTTACGATTACAACGAAAATCACCCAAAAATAGCTAAAAAAACATGAAAAATATCACTCTTCTGTTAGGCCAATTTCAGAAGACACGGGAAAATAAATCCTGATCGACAATCCGCCCAACGCTGCCTGACCCAGCTCCACCCGCGCCTGATAACGATCCGCAATCGCCTTGACGATGGCAAGGCCAAGCCCGCTGCCGCTGACATTGGTGCCCGGCACGCGATAAAAACGGTCGAACACGCGGTCGCGATTTTCCGAGGGAATACCGGCGCCCGAATCCTCGATGGACAGCACCGCCTGGTTGCCGTCGGCAGTCAGCTTGACGTGTACCTGGCCGTTCTGCGGGGTATAGCGGATGGCATTGTCCAGCAGATTACGCACCAGCATGCGCAAGCTGTCGGCATCGGCACGCACACGTACGCTTGACAAAGTTCCGTAGTGCAACTCTACCTGGCGCGCCATGGCCAGCGGCGTCATTTCATCGGAAGCCTGTTCGACGCAATCGGCAAACGACACCAGCGCATCCGGTTCGGCGGCGGCGAGCGGATCCTGGCGCGCCAGCGTAAGCAGTTGCTCCAGCAGGTGCGCAGCGCGGTCGACCCCACCCTGCAGGCGCGTCAGCGCCTGCGTCCGCGACGCGTCGTCACGGGCGCGCGACAGGGTCTTGACCTGCAAGGTCAGCGCCGTCACCAGCGAGCGCAGTTCATGGGCGGCATCGTCGACGAAACGCCTTTGCGCCTGCAGGGCCTGCACCATGCGCCCCATCAGCGAATTCACCTCGGCCACCAGATGCGCCACCTCCTGCGGCACACCGGTGGCATCCACCGGTGCCAGCGAATCGGCATTGCGGTTGGCAAGGTCCCTGCCGATGCGGTCGAGCGGCGCCAGCGCCGAGGTCACTACCCACCAGACCATGCCCAACAGCAGCACCACCACCGGGATCGACGGCCATAGCGAATTCATTGCCAGGGAAATGGCGCGGTTGCGGCGCGCATCGAGCTTTTGCGCCACCTGGATCATGCGGGTATCGTTCCGCACCCCGTATACGCGCCAGTCGCCGTTGCCGAGCGTGACGTTGGAATAGCCCAGCACCCCCTGGTTGGGCAGCACGCTGTAGCGGCGCGACTGGTAGACGCGCACGCCGTCCTCGGTCCAGATCTGAATGACGAATTCGAAGGCATTGTCGTTGTCGGGGGGTGCCGTGTACCACTGTTCCTGCTGGAACGGGCTATCCTGCAAGGCCAGCGCCATCTGCTGCATGTGGTAGTCGAACAGCTTGTCGGCCTGGTGCATCGCGGTGCGAAACGAGGTCGTGAACTGCACCGCAGACGCCGCCACGATCGACACCCCCAGCAGCAGGATCAGCCGGATGCGCAGCGAGCGCATCATGGCTTGTCCACCATGTACCCCAGTCCACGCACATTGACGATGAATTGCGCACCGAGTTTCTTGCGCAAGCCATGGATATACACTTCGACGGCGTTGCTTTCGATATCCGCAGACCAGCCATACAAACGGTCTTCCAGCTGGCTGCGCGACAGAATGGCGCCCGGCCGTGCCACCAGCGCATCCAGGATCGACCATTCACGCGAGGACAGCAGCACCTGCTTGCCCGCCACCATGACCTGGCGGGTATCGCAGTTCACCGTCACGTCGCCCTGGCGGTAAACTGCCTCGACGCCGCCGCGGGCGCGCCGCACCAGCGCATACAAACGCGCCAGCAACTCGTCCAGCTCGAAGGGCTTGAGCATGTAATCGTCAGCGCCGGCATTCAGGCCGAGCACCCGCTGGGCCACCGTATCGCGCGCGGTGAGGACCAGCACTGGCAAATTATTCTTGCGGGCACGCAAGCTGCGCAAGACATCGATCCCGTCCTTTTGCGGCAGACCGAGATCCAGCAACATGGCGTCATAGGCGCCGGATGCCAGCGCCGCTTCGGCATCGGCGCCGCCACGCACCCATTCCGCAGCAATGCCCTCGCCTTCCAGGGCGATCTGGATATTTTCGCCGATCATGAGATCGTCTTCGACTACCAATACCTTCATGCGATTCCTTCAGCTTTGCGCAGGTTTCTGCACGTTTCAAGCTGATGATTGTATGCGCGCGTGGCGCAGGCCGCAATTCGGAAAGGAGGGCGAATGGCGGCGCAAGCGCCGCCCGGCATGGCGTCAGTCGCGGAAATACACCCTTTCCCGCCCCTTGCCTTCGTCTCGGATGGCGCCGGTGCGCAACAAGCCGCCCACCGCTGCCACCAGGCGCGCGCGCAACTGGCGCTGCTCATCCGCGGTCACCTTGAACGGCATTTTCTCTGCGGCGGCATGCACCAGTTCATTCATCGACTGCTTTTGCGAAGTGATCAAGTCAGGAATGAAATCGCCGCCGGTCGAGGGCAGCCGGCTATCGCCTTTCAGCTTGCGCGACTGGGCAGCCACGCGTCCTGCCCTGGCCGGTCGGCCGGCCTTGCGCGCGGCACCTGCAGCCCCCTTGGCGCGCCGGCCGCGGCGGCCGGCCGGCCGATTGCTGCTGGAAATTTCTTCGATGTCCAGCCCGCTCATGTCTTCGTCGCCGATCTCATCGAGCTGATGAATCGCCGCACTCAGCGCTTCCACCCTGGACTGATAATAGGCAAGGCCGGACTGGACATGCATCAGTTCGGCGTGCAGCGAGGATTTGGCAGTGCTGATGTTTGACATGATATCTCCTTCTCCTGGATGGTTAAAACATTAATGAAGTCCAATTTTAGTAACATGGACTGGATTCACCATTGTTTTGACTCATACAACAGCATATAAATTTCATTGAATTTGCGCGATACATCCGCACATCCGGAATGAAATATCAGTCTGGTCGACCATATGTTATTTTAGCGGCAGAAATGTACGCCACTCAGCAGCGCATCACGCCGGCCCGGCTGCATCCATCGAGAAGAAGAAGGGGAAATTTTCCATACGTGAGTATTCAGGTGCGTCGGCATCATCAACTCATGTCATCAGCCAGCCGATGACGCCACATCCGGCCACCACCAGCCACGGCGGCAGGCGCCCGATTACCAGCGCTACGAATGCCGCCACCGCCAGCGCGAAGTCGGCCGGGGAGTGGATCGCGCTGGTCCATGCCGGCTGATACAGGGCCGCCAGCAGCAAGCCGACGACGGCCGCATTGGTGCCTGCCAGCGCAGCGCGCGCACGTTTGTTCATACGCAGGCGTTCCCAGAACGGCAAGGCGCCAGCCACCAGCAGGAAAGAAGGCAGGAAGAGGGCAACCAGGCAGAGCATGCCGCCGGCCCAGCCGGAGGGCACGCCTTGCGCCGACGCGCCAAGGAAGGCGGCAAATGTAAACAGCGGACCGGGCACGGCCTGCGCTGCGCCATAGCCGGCAAGGAAAGTTTCATTGTCGACCCAGCCGACAGGCACGACCTCCGCCTGCAACAGCGGCAATACCACATGGCCGCCGCCGAACACCAGCGAGCCGGTACGGTAGAAAGCGTCCACCATCGCCATCGCCTGCCCCGGCAGCAGTTGCGCCAGCAGCGGCAGGCCGGTGAGCAAGGCGAAGAAAAGCGCCAGCCAGGCAGCCCCGGCACGCCGGCTCACGGCGCCAGCCGAGGGCACGACAGTCGCTGCGGCGGCGCCTTTATGCAGGCCCAGGCCGGCGATCGCCGCCGCCGCCATGACGGCAAGCTGCACCCAGGGATGCGGATGCAGCAAGACGACGCTCGCCGCCGCCAGCATGATCGCCACGCGCGGCGCGTCGGTGCACAGGCTTCTGGCCATGCCCCAGACTGCTTGCGCCACCACGGCGAACGCCACCACCTTCAGTCCGTGCAGCGCGCCCGGCCCCATCGCATCGCCGTAATGCGACAGGCCCAGCGCAAACAGGATCAGCAGGATCGCGGATGGCAGCGTGAAGCCGGCCCATGCAGCGATGGCGCCGGCATAGCCGGCGCGCGACAAGCCTAGCGCCATGCCGACCTGGCTGCTGGCGGGCCCTGGCAGGAACTGGCACAGCGCCACCAGATCCGCATAGGCGTGCTCGTCGAGCCAGCGCCGGCGCGTAACGAATTCTTCACGGAAGTAGCCCAGATGGGCGACCGGACCGCCGAACGAGGTCAGGCCAAGCAGCAGGAAAGCGAGAAACACTTCGCCAGCGCGCCGGCCGCCGGCTGGGACGGCATCAATATAAGGTAAGGGCATGCAGCAAAGCAGTCGGAAAATTGCGTCTCTTTTATAATGATAACGCAAAGATTTCCCGCCACTCATCCCTGCACATGCAAGCTGACGATCTTCAACGCCTGGTCACCTGGCAAATGCCCTTCGGGAAGTACAAGGGCCGCCTGCTGGCCGATCTGCCCGGGCATTACCTCGGATGGTTCGCGCGTGAAGGCTTCCCGCCCGGCCAGCTGGGCGAATTGCTGGCGCTGATGTACGAACTTGACCACAATGACTTGCGCGGCTTGCTGGCGCCCCTGCGGAATTAGGAGCGGGTGCTTATTTTCCGCAGTCGACCGCCGCACTGATTTTCTTGAGATAAGCGATCAAGTCACGCCTCTCTTTGGGGTCGGCGACGCCGGCGTACCCCATCGCCGTGCCGGGCACGGTCTTGAGCGGATTGGCGAGAAAGGCGTCGAGCGTCTTTTCCGACCAGACGATATCCGCTCGCTTCATGGCGTCCGAATAAGCGAAGCCGGGCACGCTGCCGGCCTTACGGCCGAACAGGCCGCAATGGCGCGGCCCGGTGCGGTCATAGGCTGGCGCATGGCAAGCCATGCAGCGGCCGTAAATTTCCGCCCCGGCGGCGGCATTGCCGGGCGCCTGCGGCGCCGCGCCGGCCAGGACCGGCAGCGCCGCGGCCAGCGCCAGCATGCGAACACTTTGCCGGATCATGACGCCCTCCTCGTTTCAGGAAACGAAGGCAGAAGGCACCGGCGCTTCACCCAGGGCATTGCGCAGAACTGCCCAGTGCATGGCTTCGTCGCCGAGAATGCTGGCGGCCGCCTTGGCCAGGTCGCGATTGCCAAACAGCGGCACTGCGCCCAGGTAAGCGCTGACGGCGCCCTTCTCCAGGCCGGCGGCAAAGCGCAGCACGTCATTCTGGGTTTTCAACGTCTCCACCGGGAAGGTGTATTTATCCTTGGCGCTCACCGCCTTGCCGCCGAGCTTGCCAATCGTCTTGGCCAGCAGGTCGGCATGTTCCTTATGATGTCCCTGGAAAGTGACCGCCAGGTCTAGCACCGGCTTTTGCAACAAGCCGCTTTCAGCCCCTATCTGGTAGGCGGCGATCGCTTCGAGTTCGGCGCCCAGCGCCGTATTCAAAATGCGCACGTCGTCGGCGGTGGAGTGTCCGCCCCTGGCAGCCAGGGCATCGTTTCCGGCCAGCAGGGCCACGGCCGCGCCCGACAGCAAGAGGCCGGATTGGCCGAGAAAATTGCGGCGCGTGCCAGGCGTCGCATCCGTATGGTCGAACGGAAGCAAAAAGGACATGATGACGCTCCTTGAAAGAGGGTGGAAGAAATCAGGCGCCGCCTGCGGCGGCATCGAAAAGACGCGTCATCACGCCCGCGACGATGCGGTCGCAACGCGCGCCATCGAAGGAAAACGCATCTTCGAATGCGAAATCGAGCTCGCGCGACAAGGCTTCGCGCAGCAATCCCTTGGCACGAAAAAAACGCGTGCGCACGGTGGCTTCGGGAATGTCCAGGATGGTGGCTGTCTCTTCGACGCTCAGCTCTTCCAGGGCGCGCAAGACCAGTACGGTACGAAAGCCGTCCGGCAATTCATCGATTTTTCTTTCCAGAAGACGCCGCATTTCGGCACGCTGCGCGGCATGGTCTGGCTGTTCGGGAGCGACCGCATCATCCATCATGTCCTCCATGGCTGAGTCGCCTGCTTCGCACGCGCCATCGAGCTGGAAGATTTGCGCGCGCCGCTTGCCCTTGCGCGAACGCGCGATCGCTTCATTGAGCACGATGCGGGTGAGCCAGGTCGACAGGCTGGATTCGCCTCGAAACTGGCCGATCTTGCGAAAGACGAGCAGGTAGGCATCCTGCAGGGCATCTTCGGCTTCGGCGTCGTCGCGCAGGACGCTGCGCGCGGTGCGGTAGAGCGGGCGATTGTAACGCCGCATCAGCAATGCGAACGCCGTATGCTCGCCGGCCGCAATCCGCTGCACGAGCTGGATGTCGTGCGGCTCTTGTTCACTGGCCCGGGCTGTCATGGTTTGCATGGGAACACCGCCTGATTTGTTGATCTTGCGGAATTAGATGAAGCAAGTCTGCGCCACGTTCCCGCGGTGGCAACTACCCGGTGACGTCGATCTGCGCCAGGGCCTGCCGGATGGCGCCGGCATCGTCAGGGCGCACCAGGCGCGCCACTTCCCGTCCGTCCTTCAGGAATACCAGCGTCGGCCACAGCTTGACGCCGAACGAGCGTCCCAGGCGACGGCCCTTGCCATCCTCAATCTTGATATGACGTAGTTGCGGATGCGCCGCCATGGCGATAGCCAGGGGACGCTGTGCCGCCTTGCAGAAGCCGCACCAGGGTGCGCCGAATTCGAGCAGTGCAGGGCCTGCAAGCACGTCGATTTCCTCGCGCGGTGGCTCGCTCGCCGCGTATGTATCATTCATTGCCATGGCGGTGCCATTAAAGATTGCGAATATATTCAGCTTACCAGCTTTGCGCAGCAGCAGTCAGGCGGCGCGGGCTGGCCAGACGCGGGTTTGACTTCGATATGCTATTCTCGCGCCATCCCGGCGCAGGCTGTTGCCACAGCCATTGTTGCCCGGAAAGCAAGTGCCCGGCTGGCCCAGCCCTATGGCAAGACCAGGGCATTGCCTGCCTCGCTTTCAATCCATGTCAACTCAATCACACCTCATGTCTGTCGCCCAACCGTCCGCCTTGCGCAAACTTCTCAACATGAGCCTCGTCGGCCAGATTGTCATTGGCCTGATTGCCGGCATCCTGCTGGCCCTGCTTTTCCCGGGCGCGGCCTTTGTCGCCGATTTTCTTGGCAAGATATTCGTGCAGGCCCTCAAGTCTGCTGCCCCGATCGTGGTGTTCGTGCTGGTGCTGGCTTCCATTGCCAGCCACAAGCCGGGCCACCAGACGCACATCCGCCCTGTCCTGCTGCTGTACCTGATCGGCACGCTTGCTGCGGCGCTGGTCGCGGTGATCGCCAGCTTCCTGTTTCCCTTGACCCTGACGCTTGCGGCGGGCAAGGACGTGGCTGCGCCCGGCAATATCCTCGAGGTACTGCAATCGCTGGCGCTCAGCGTCGTTGATAACCCGGTCAATGCGCTGACGAATGCCAACTACATCGGCATCCTGGCATGGGCAATCGGCCTGGGCTTCGCCATGCGCCACGTCAGCGACACCACCAAGACGATGCTCGATGAATTCGCCGCCGCCGTCTCCGGCATCGTCGGTTTCGTGATCCGCTTTGCGCCGCTGGGCGTGTTCGGCCTGGTCGGCTCGACCCTGGCCGCCTCCGGCTTCGATGCGCTGCTGGGTTACCTGCACCTGCTGACAGTGCTGGTGGGCTGCATGCTGCTGGTGGCGCTGGTGATCAATCCGCTGATCGTCTACTGGAAAATCCGCCGCAATCCCTATCCGCTGGTGCTGCTCTGCCTGCGCGAAAGCGCCATCACCGCTTTCTTCACGCGCAGTTCGGCGGCCAACATCCCGGTCAACATGCGTCTCGCCGAACGCCTCGGCCTGCACGAAGACACCTATTCGATCGCCATTCCGCTTGGCGCCACCATCAACATGGCAGGCGCGGCCATCACCATCACCGTGCTGACCATGGCAGCGGTCAATACGCTGGGCATCACCGTCGACATCCCGACGGCACTGCTGCTTTCCGTAGTGGCCTCGATCGCCGCGGCCGGCGTGTCCGGCGTGGCCGGCGGCTCGCTGCTGCTGATCCCGCTGGCCTGCAGCCTGTTCGGCATTCCCGCCGACGTGTCGATGCAGGTGGTGGCGGTCGGCTTCATCATCGGCGTGGTGCAGGATTCGGTGGAAACCGCGCTCAACTCCTCCACCGACGTGCTGTTCACGGCGGCAGCCTGCATAGGCATGGGCGATGTCGACGAGTCGGCCGAGATCAAGGTCTGACAGCGCGAAAGGCATAGGCTGTCACGATGCCATCCAATCGGCCAAATTTTGAGAGAATGGTGTCATGACTTATCTATACGCCCTGCTGGCCTTTTTCGCCGGTGTCTTCCTGCCGATCCAGGTCGGCGTCAACAATTCCTTGCGTGCCGGCGTCGGCTCGCCGCTCGTTGCATCCTTTATTTCCTTCCTGGTCGGCTCGGCTTGCCTGCTGGCGTATGCGCTGGCCGTGCGCACGCCCTGGCCCACGCCTGCCGCGCTTGGAAGCCTGCCCGCCTGGACCTGGCTCGGTGGCGCGCTGGGCGCCTTCTATGTCACCATCTCGATCATGGTGGCGCCCAAGCTGGGCGCAGCCAACCTGGTTGCCATCACGGTCGCGGCGCAACTGATTGCGTCACTGGCACTGGACCACTTCGGCGCGATCGGTTTCGCACAGCACAGCATCAACCTGTGGCGCATCGCCGGGGCCTTGCTGCTGCTCGCCGGCACAGTCCTCATCATCAGGAACTGAACTGCGGACAGTGCGCCATGGGGCGTACTCAGGCTTCGTCTTTGTCCAGGAAGCCGCCCTTGCGGAAAGTGAGCACCAGGGTATCGCGATAGCCATGCTCGCCCACCGGCTGCAGCGGCGTGGTTTCATGAATGACGCGCTCGTCATCCAGCATCAGCAAGGTCCAGGGCTGACTGAGGGTGAAGCGCTGACCGCACGGGCCGTTGGCATCGAACACGCGGCTTTCGCCGCCCTTAACGGCATGGCGACCGACAAACAGGATGGCGACAAAATTCACGCCATCGCGATGCGCGCCTTCCGGCGTCGGCCGGCCGATGCCATCGGTAGTGTCAATGCGGAACTGGTGCGCCTCCACATACCAGGGCTGTCCGCCCTTGATACCCGAGCAAAGCGCGCTTAGCGACAGCAGCAGCTGCGGCCACACCGGCAGTGCCAGGGTAGCGGGCAGCATCGGCTCGAACATGCGGTGCATGCCCCCATGCAGGGCGTTGTAATCGGTCGGCTGCCAGTGCGCGCGATGCGGCGCCTGGCGCACCTGGCCGCCTTCCACCACGAAACTGGCGTGGCGGCGGCGGCGGTAGCGGCCGCCATCCTTCAGGTAAAGATCCGGTGGCAAGCCATCCCAGTCGGGCCGCATCGCTTCCAGTTCAGCAATCGATGCCTGAACCAGTCCGGCCACGGACTCGGGCGCCAGCACCGCATATCCCTGCTTTCGCAATGCTGCATCCAGCTGCTCGGGCGAGGTGAAGGGCGGTGCGAGTTCGGCGGTGGACATGGTGTTTGACGTGTTCGGAATATTCGGTAGTGGCGCAGGCTGGCAGCACGATGCTGCCAGCTGTCAGGCAGTCGGCGCGGCAGCGAGAATCGCGCGCAGCGCCGTTAACAACGCTTCGCACTCGGCATTGGTGCCGACGGTAATACGCAGGTACTGGTCGATGCGTGGCTGCCTGAAATGGCGCACGATCACGGAACGCTGGCGCAAGCCTTGCGCCAGCTCCAATGCATCCCGGCCGGGATGGCGCGCGAAAACGAAGTTAGCCTGCGACGGCAGCACCTCGAAACCCAGCCCGCGCATTTCCTCCACCAGCCTGTCGCGGCTGGCAATGATGGCGCCACGGGTCTGCTGGAAATAGGCTTCATCCTTGAAGGCGGCGATTGCGCCAACTTGCGCCAGGCGATCCAGCGGATAGGAATTGAAGCTGTTCTTGACGCGGTCGAGCGCCTCGATCAGGTCGGCATGGCCGATGGCGAAACCGACCCGCAGGCCGGCCAGCGAACGCGACTTGGACAGGGTTTGCACCACCAGCAGGTTCGGGTAGCGCCTGACCAGCGGGATCGCCGATTCGCCGCCGAAGTCGATGTAGGCTTCATCCACCACCACCACGGCGTCCGGATGGTCGATCAGCAGCTGCTCGATGGCGGCGACGGGCATGCCGATGCCGGTAGGGGCGTTCGGGTTGGGGAAAATGATGCCGCCGCAGGCCTGGCGGTAATCCTCAGGCCGGATTTCCATCGATTCGGAGAGCGGCACTTTCACGAAATCGATGCCGTACAGGCCGCAATACACCGGGTAAAAGCTGTAGGTCACGTCCGGGAACAGCAGCGGCGCTTCATGCTGCAACAACGCCTGGAAGACGAAGGCCAGTACTTCATCGGAGCCGTTGCCGACGAAAACCTCGTTGCGCGCCACGCCATGATACGCCGCCAGGGCATCCTTCAGGGCGTCGGCATTCGGGTCCGGGTACAGGCGCAGGCTGTCGGCGACGGTCTCGCGCACCGCGGCCAGCACGGCCGGCGACGGCCCGTAGGGGTTCTCATTGGTATTCAGCTTGACGAGGTTTTGCAGCTTCGGCTGCTCGCCCGGCACATAGGGCGTCAATCCCTGTACCACAGGGCTCCAGAATCGGCTCATTCGAATCAATCGGCTAAGGATTATTGTTGATGGTCGTCAGGCGGTCAGGCCGACGGCATTCATTATAAGCCTTATGCCGTACGCCACCACGCCCAGCGCGGCGACGCTGGCCGCCCAGATCAGCACCAGCCAGCCCAGCCGCTTCCACCAAGGCCCCGGCGCCTCTTGCCTTTCCATCAATGGTATCCCTCGCCGACCCTCACCTTGCCGCGGAAAATGTAATAGGCCCAGATGGTGTACATCAGAATGATCGGGATGATCAGCAAGGCGCCGACCAGGGTAAAGCCCTGGCTTTGCGGCGGTCCGGCCGCGTCCCACAGGGTGATGTCGGGCGGGATGATGTTGGGCCAGATGGAAATCCCCAGGCCGCTGTAACCCAGAAATACCAGTGCCAGCGTGTACAGGAAGGGCCGCAGATGCGCACGCGCCGCCACCGCGCGCAGCAGTTGCCAGGCGCAGACCGCCACCAGCAGCGGCACCGGCGCGAACCAGAGCATATGGGGCAGGGTGAACCAACGTGCGGCGATGCGCGCATCCAGCAGCGGCGTCCAGATGCTGATGGTAACGATCACCGCCAGCAGCAGCCATATCAGCCAGCGCGTGATCTGGTAGGCGTGCGCCTGCAGCGCGCCTTCCGTCTTGATGATCAGCCAGGTGCTGCCGAGCAGCGCGAAGGCAACCACCAGCCCAACGCCGGTAAATAGGGAAAACGGCGTGATCCAGTCGAGCGCGCCGCCGGCATAGGCGCGCTCGACCACCGGCAGCCCCTGGATGAAGGCGCCCAGGGTCATCCCCTGGAAAAAGGTCGCCACGACGGAGCCGCCGATAAAGGCCTTGTCCCAGAAATGCCGCTCGTGCTCCAGCGCCTTGAAGCGGAATTCGAAGGCGACGCCGCGGAAGATCAGGCCGACCAGCATGAAGATCAGCGGCAGGTACAGCGCGCTCAGGATCACGGAATACGCCAGCGGGAACGCCGCCAGCAGGCCGGCGCCGCCCAGCACCAGCCAGGTCTCGTTGCCGTCCCAGACCGGCGCCACGGTGTTCATGATGACGTCGCGCTCTTCCTTGCCCCTGAAAAACGGATACAGGATGCCCAGGCCAAGGTCGAAACCATCCATCACCACGTACATCATGATGCCGAACAGGATGATGACCGCCCATATGAGGGAAAGATCGATGCCCATGTGCTAGCTCCCTGGCTGAAGGCTGGCGTCGTCGCGGTCGCTCTTGCTGGCGGCCGACAGCGGCCGCATCGGCTGGCGCTTCTGGCCCGGCCCGCCCTGCTCGGCTCTGCTGGCCTTCGCCGGGCAGCGGCCCCTTGCGCACCATCCGCAGCACATAAGCGACGCCGGTGCCGAACACGGCGCAATACACCAGCACGAACAGCACCAGCGAAATGCCGAGCGGGCCCGCGCCGACTGGCGAGACGGCGTCGGCGGTGCGCTGCAGGCCGTACACCACCCAGGGCTGGCGGCCAATCTCGGTGGTGAACCAGCCGGCCAGCATCGCCACCAGGCCGGCCGGCCCCATCCACAAGGCGAATTTCAGGAATGGCCGGCATTTCCACAACGTGCCGCGCCAGCGCAACCAGGCGCCCCACACGCCCAGCGCGATCATCAGGAAACCCAGGCCCACCATGATGCGGAAGGACCAGAACACCACCGTCGAATTGGGACGGTCTTGCGGGCGCGAATTCCTTCATGCCGGCAATCTGGCCATCCCAGCTATGCGTCAGGATCAGGCTGCCCAGGCGCGGCACTTCCAGACTGAAGCGGGTTTCCTCGCGTTCCATGTCGGGCCAGCCGAACAGAATCAGCGGCAGACCCTGGCCAGGATGATTTTCCCAGTGCCCTTCCATGGCGGCCAGCTTGACCGGCTGGTGCTTGAGGGTATTGAGTCCGTGGAAATCGCCGACGATTGCCTGTATCGGCGCCACGATGACCAGCAGCAGGATGCTCATCGACATCATCTTGCGGATCGCCGGGCTGTCCTGCCCGCGCAGCATATGCCATGCTGCCGAGGCGCCGACAAACAGGGCGGTGGCGAGGAAAGCGGCGATGCTCATGTGCACCAGCCGATAGGGAAAAGAGGGATTGAAGATCACGGCAAACCAGTCGGTCGGCACCACCCGTCCGTCGATGATGTCGAAGCCCTGCGGCGTGTGCATCCAGCTGTTGGAGGCAAGAATCCAGGTTGCCGAGATCAGGGTGCCCAGCGCCACCATCGCCGTCGAAAGGAAATGCAGGGCGGGACCGACGCGGTTCCAGCCGAACAGCATTACGCCAAGAAAGCCGGCCTCAAGAAAAAACGCCGTCAGAACTTCATAAGTCAGCAGCGGCCCGGTGACGCCGCCGGCGAAATCGGAAAAGTAGCTCCAGTTGGTGCCGAACTGGTACGCCATGACGATGCCGGACACCACGCCCATGCCGAAATTGACGGCAAAGATCTTTGACCAGAAATGGTAGAGGTCGCGATAGACAGTCTGCCGGGTACGCAGCCAGCAGGCTTCGAGCACAGTCAGATAACTGGCCAGGCCGATGGTGATTGCCGGAAAAATGATATGGAAGGAAATCGTGAAACCGAATTGGATTCGGGCGAGTTCCAGAGCGGTCAAACCAAACATGGCGATCCCCGGCGCATTTGCGCAAAGCCCGCCGATGGTCATGCGCCTGCTGGCGAGACATTTAATTCTTCAGCTTAGCATCAAACATCCGGAAGACAACTTGAGATAAGCCAATCGCGCCAGGCAAAGCCGGGGCAAAGCATTACTGTCCTGCACCGCATTAAAGTTACACTGCGCCCATCTCGAATATCGGCAGATAAAGCGCCCACATGATCGCACCCATCAACGCCAGGTTAAATATCCCAAACAGCGAAAATACCAGGATGAAACGGCCGCGCCACTCGTAGCGGGAAGAGAAGATCAACCAGATTATCCACATGCAAGCCGCCACGAGCGTGGACAACCACAACCAATGCCGCCCTGCGAACAGCATGGCTGTCGGCGCGGCAAGGTCGGCGCCAAAGCTGTTGAACACGTCCGCGAACACCGGCACGATGAATGTGCCGATGGTACCGATGCTGAATGCAAGCAGGGTGGCGACGCCGGCAATGATCCAGAATAGCAGGCCAAAACTCTGCGGCTGCGTCGCAGCTGTCTCTACATTGGCGTGCGGCGGCGCATAAGGACCGCTCATGGTTGCGGGCGCGCCAGACCTTGCGGCTTGTTGTTCCATTGATAAATTTCCATGTATTTTTTTGCAATAATAGCAGGGAACACCCGCCTCATACATTGCCGCCCTGCCCGCAGTGCCCGCACGCCATCACGCTGCAAAAGCGCAAGAACCGGAGTGCCCGGTGCCGTTCCGCTTGCTACACTGCCCCTGAACGTAATCCGATCCCGAAAGCACCGGCATGACACATCCCGACGCCTCCGCGCTGCACATTGCCAGAATCACCGCGGCATGCCGCCTGATCGAACAGTCCGAACCCATGCCCGGGCTGCAGCAACTGGCGCAGCAGGCCGGATTCAGTGTTTACCACTTCCAGCGCCTCTTCCGGCAGGTCACCGGCCTGACACCGAAGCAGTATGCACAAGCCCATCGGGGGGAGCGCATGCGCAGCGCGCTGCGGCAGGAAGGAACCGTCACCGGTGCCATTTTCACGGCCGGTTACGGCTCCAGCAGTCGCTTCTATGAAAAGGCGGATGCGCTGCTGGGCATGACGCCAACGGCCTGGCGCGCAGGCGGCGCAGGCATCGCCATCCGCTTCGCTGTCGGCCAGTGTTCGCTCGGCGCGATCCTGGTGGCGCAAAGTCCGCGCGGCATCTGCGCTATCCTCATGGGAGACGACCCGGATACGCTGGTGCGCGACTTGCAGGACCGCTTTCCACGCGCCGACCTGATCGGTGGCGACGCGCATTTCGAAAAGATCGTCGCGCACGTGGTCGGCTTTGTCGAAGCGCCCGGCCTCGGCCTGGACCTGCCGCTGGATGTGCGCGGCACCGCGTTCCAGCAACGGGTATGGGCAGCGCTGCGCGCGATTCCTGCCGGTGAAACCGTCAGCTATACCGAGATTGCCCGGCGCATCGGCGCGCCGCAGGCAGTGCGCGCCGTGGCCGGCGCCTGCGCGGCCAATGCGCTGGCAGTCGCCATTCCCTGTCACCGGGTGGTGCGCAGCGACGGCGCACTGTCGGGCTACCGCTGGGGCATCGAGCGCAAGCGCGCCTTGCTGGACAAGGAGAAAACGCCGCAATGACGGAAGATCTGTTCGCAGAAATCGAGCAAGGCCAGGGCTGGCGTGAAGAACTTGATGTCGGCGCCATTGTGCTGCGCCGCTACGCGCTGCCCTGGACGGAAGCGCTGTTCGCGGCGCTCGAAGTCGTCACCGCGCAGGCGCCTTTTCGCCACATGGTGACACCGGGCGGTTTCGACATGTCGGTCGCGATGAGCAATTGCGGGCGCCTTGGCTGGGTCAGCGATCGCGGCGGCTATCGCTACGTCGCGCAGGATCCGCAAACCGGCATGCCCTGGCCGGCCATACCGCCAGCCTTGCTGGATCTGGCGCAGGCGGCGGCCACTGAAGCCGGATTTCCCGGCTTTGCGCCGGATGCCTGCCTGATCAACCGCTATGCGCCGGGCGCAAAAATGTCCCTGCACCAGGACAAGGATGAACGGGACCTGGCGGCGCCAATTGTGTCGGTTTCGCTGGGCGTGCCGGCCACCTTCCTGTTCGGCGGCTGGCAACGCGCCGACAAATGCATTCGCGTGCCGCTGGCGCATGGCGATATTGTCGTCTGGGGCGGCCCGGCGCGCTTGCGTTACCATGGCGTGCTTCCGGTCAAGGCGGCGCATCATGCAGTGACCGGAGCGCACCGCCTCAACCTTACCTTCCGCAAGGTCATGTAATCTTGCGCATAGCCCTTGACCTTCCCGCCGTGGGAAGCATTAAAGTAAGCACTGAACCGATTACTTTTAAATGGAGGCTGAAATGTATGAACTGCAGGTAGAGGGAATGAGCTGCGGCCATTGCATCGGCGTGGTGACGCGCGCGGTCAAGGAAGTGGATGCCGGCGCGACGGTCGAGATCGACCTGGCGACGCAAAAGGTGAAGGTCGCTTCCGGCGCAGCGCTGGAAGATATCGCCGCGGCGCTGGAGGAAGCCGGTTATCCGGTCAAGGGCAGCAGCGCGGCCTGATGCCGCCGTGCCGGCCGTAATCGGCCAAAACAAAAGGCAGCCATTAGGCTGCCTTTTTGCATGGTTTCTGCCTCGATGGCCGCTAGTGGCAGCAGGTATTGTCGTCTGGCGCAGCCAGGCCCTGCAGGATCGGGCAATCCGGACGCTGGTCGCCGCTGCAGGCTTGCGCCAGGTGGCTCAATGTATCGCGCATTTCCGTCAATTCGCCAATGCGCTTTTCCAGCTCGGCCACGTGGGCCTGGGCGATCGCCTTGACGTCGGCGCTGGCGCGGCCCGCATCCTGCCACAGCGACAGCAGTTCACGAATCTGCTCAAGAGAAAAGCCCAGCGTACGGGCGCGCTTAATGAAGCGCAGGTTGTGCAAATCCTTTTCGCCATAGGTCCGGTAATTCGAATCGGTGCGCTTGCCCGGCTGGATCAGGGCAATGCTTTCGTAATAGCGGATCATCTTGGCGGATACGCCGGTCGCGCTGGCGGCTTCACCGATATTCATGCTGCACCTCTCTTTCCATGCCGTATCTCATTTTACCCATCGAGTGCTGCCTCACAAGACGCGTCAATGCCCGGGGATGGCCCGGGTGGCCGGCTTCCAGCGCCGCAGCAGCAAGGCATTGCTGATCACCGAGACCGAACTGAATGCCATGGCCGCGCCGGCCACTACCGGGTTGAGCATGCCCAGCGCCGCCAGCGGAATGCCCACCAGGTTGTAAATGAAGGCCCAGAACAGGTTTTGCCGGATCTTGCGGTAAGTGCGGCGCGAGATGTCGATGGCGTCGGCCACCAGCGCCGGATCGCCGCGCATGAGCGTCACGCCCGCCGCATGCATGGCGACATCGGTGCCGGTCGCCATGGCGATGCCGACGTCAGCCGCCGCCAGCGCCGGCGCATCGTTGATGCCATCGCCGACCATGGCCACGATGCGGCCGGCACGTTTCAGTTCGGCCACCTTACCGGCCTTATCTTCCGGCAGAACTTCCGCAACTACCTGGCGGATACCTAGCGCCCCGCCGACCGCTGCCGCGCTGCCACGGTTGTCGCCGGTCAGCAGCACCGTTTCCACGCCCAGCGCATGCAAGCGGCTCACCGCATCGCGGGCGCTCTCCTTTAGCTGGTCACCGAAGGCCAGCAAGCCCAGCAGCCGCGGCGATGGATCGATGCTGGCGAGCCACGACACCGTATGTCCGGCATCGGCCAGATCGCCTGCGCGTGACTGCAGGGGCGCCAGGTCGACGCCCAGTTCCCGCATCAGGCGGCTGCTGCCCAGGCGCAAATCCATGCCGGCCACCGTCGCTGCCAGACCACGTCCCGGCAAGGCGCGCAGGTCGGCGGCGGGCGGCACGTCCGCGCCGTCCGCCGCTGCCCGCGCCATCACGGCGCGCGCCAGCGGATGCTCGCTGCCGCTTTGGATCGCCGCCACCAGTTGCAGCAAGTCGTAGGCCTCGATGCCATAAGGTTCCAGCTCGACCAATGCCGGTTTGCCAACGGTCAGCGTGCCGGTCTTGTCGAAGATGACCGTGTTGACACTGTGCGCCACTTCCAGCGCTTCGGCATCCTTGATCAGAATGCCATGCCGAGCGCCCACGCCGGTGCCGGCCATGATGGCAGCCGGTGTCGCCAGCCCGAGCGCGCAGGGGCAGGCGATCACAAGCACCGCCACCGCATTGATGATGGCGGTTTCGGCGCCCGCACCGGCCAGCCACCAGCCGGCAAAGCTCGCCAGGGCAATCAGCAGCACCACCGGCACGAATACCGCGCTGACCTTGTCCACAAGGCGCTGGATCGGTGCTTTGGCGGCCTGCGCGCTTTCCACCAGGCGGATAATGCGCGCCAGCGCGGTTTCAGCGCCGATCGCGGCCGTGCGCACCAGCAGCAGGCCGTCGCCATTGATGGCGCCGCCAGTGACCTTGTCGCCGGCCTGCCGGACCACCGGCAGACTCTCACCCGTGATCAGCGATTCATCGACATGACTGCTGCCTTCCTCGACCACGCCGTCCACGGCGATGCGCTCTCCCGGACGCACCACCACCAGGTCACCCACGCGCACCTGCTCGACCGCGACATCGGCATCGACGCCGTCGCGCCGCACCCGCGCCGATGCCGGCCGCAAGGCTTGCAGGGCGCGAATCGCCGCCGTCGTCTGGCGCTTGGCGCGCGCTTCCAGCCATTTGCCGAGCAATACCAGGGTAATCACTACCGCAGAAGCTTCGAAATACAGGTGCGGCATGCCATGTCCGTCATGCGCCAGCAACTGGTACACGCTCAGGCCGTAGGCGGCGCTGGTGCCCAGCGCCACCAGCAGATCCATGTTCCCGGCGCCGGCCTTCACCGCCTTCCAGCCGGCGTGATAAAAACGCGCGCCCAGCCAGAATTGCACGGGCGTCGCCAGCAGCCATTGCAGCCAACCAGGCAGCATGTAGTGGCCGCCGCCGAGTTCCAGCAGCATCGGCACCGTCAGTGGCAGCGACAGCAAGGCGGCGGCAATCACTTCCCACCCGCCATGCCTCTGCGGCTTGGCGACGGTTTGGCTGTCGGCCCCGGCGCGCGCAGCCCGGTAGCCGGCCTTGTCCACGGCGCGCAGCAGTGCACCGATGTCAGTCCCTTGAAGGCCCGTGACGCGCGCGCTTTCCGTGGCGAGATTGACGACGACAGCGGAGACGCCCGGCACTTTCAACAAGGCCTTTTCCACCCGCCCCACGCAGGAAGCGCAGGTCATGCCCTCGATGGCAAGATCTATATCCTCCTCGGCGACGGCGTAACCGGCCTTTTCGATGGCGGCCTTGAAATCGGCAAAGGCGACCTTTTCCTCGACTGTCACGGTTGCCGTTTCGGTAGCGAGATTGACCTCGGCATGCATCATGCCCGGCACCTTGGCCAGTGCCTTTTCCACGCGCGCCACACACGAAGCGCAGGTCATGCCTTCGATGCCGAGCCGCAGTTCCCGTGTCGCATGCGCACTTGCCGTTGCGGGGAGCGCCATCGCTTTACTCATGTCGTTTCTTTCCCGTTTTACCAGATAGACTTATTATCCTCCTTCCCATGATGGGAAGGTCAAGCCGTAGTCAAGCAGTAGTTTTTAGGGAATAAACTTATGAAAAATGCAGCTTTCCCTGAATGGCAATACTGCTAATATGAATTTTGAATTGCCCATCCGCGCCCGCCCTGCCCGCATCATGCCAACCTCGACCGAACCGCCTGCACCAGACGATATTGCCTGGCATACATTTAGCACCGAAGAATCCTTGCAGCGGCTGGAAAGCGATGCAGCAGCCGGGCTGACCCAGGCTGAAGCCAGCCGCCGCAGCGCCTTACATGGCCCGAACCAGCTGGCGCAGCAACCGCCGCCGTCGCCGTGGAAACTGTTCATCAGCCAGTTCAGGAGCGCCCTGATCATCGTACTGATTTTCGCCGCCGGTCTGGCTGCCGTGATCGGCAATACCAAGGATGCGCTGGTGATCCTGGCGGTGGTCGCATTCAACGCCCTGGTCGGCTTTTACCAGGAGTACCGTGCCGAAGCCAGCCTTGCGGCGCTGAAAAAAATGCTGCCGCTGCAGGCCCGCGTGCGCCGCGACGGCGCGATTCGTGAAGTGCCGGCAACCGAGCTGGTTCCCGGCGATATCGTGCTGCTGGAAGCCGGCGACCGCGTGCCCGCCGACGGCCGCCTGCTCGAGGCGGTCCAGCTCGCCGTTGACGAGTCGGCGCTGACCGGCGAATCACTGCCGTCGGAGAAAAGCGTTGCCATCCCCGCCGGGGAAGCGACCGCGCTCGGCGACCGCCGCAATATGCTGTACATGAATACCATGCTGACGCATGGCCGCGCCGGATTGCTGGTGACGGCCACCGGCACCGCTACTGAAACCGGCCGCATTTCGGAACAGCTGGCGCAGGCGCCGGATGCCCAGAGCCCCCTGCAGCAGCAGCTCGACCAGCTTGGCAAGCGCCTCGGCGCGCTGGCGCTGGTCCTGGTGGGCCTGCTGTGCATCCTGCAGCTGCTGCGCGGCGCCGCGCTCGGCAATGTGGCCATGGATGCCATCGCGCTGGCGGTAGCGGCGATACCGGAGGGGTTGCCGGTGGTGGTCACCGTCACGCTGGCCATCGGCATGCACAAAATGGCCCGGCAGCGCGCCATCGTCAAGCGCCTGTCCAGTGTGGAGACGCTCGGCTGCACCACCGTGATTTGCAGCGACAAGACCGGCACGCTGACAATGAACCGCATGACGGCGCGTGCCGTGTTCCACGCCGGCAGCCGCTTTGCCATCAGCGGCGAAGGCTATGAAACGCATGGGAAAATCCGGCCGTTGCAGGCAGCGCAGGACCTGACGCCGCTGCTGACCGCGGCGGTCGCCTGTAACGACAGCCGCATCGAAAACGGCAGCCTGATCGGCGACCCGACCGAAGGTGCGCTGCTGGCGCTGGCGCAAAAAGGCGGCGTCGAGCAGAAAGCAGTCGCCCGGTGTTTGCCGCGCATCGCCGAAATCCCGTTCGACTCGGCCATCAAGTTCATGGCCACCTTCCATGCCGATGGCGAAACCGCCATGGGTTTCTTCAAGGGCGCACCCGACGTGCTGCTGCCGCGCTGCAGCGGATACCTTGGCATCGACGGTGCGTCGCCACTCGACGACGCACTGACCGCCGCCATAAAGGCGGAGTACCGGGAAATGGCCAGCGGCGGCCTGCGGGTAATCCTGCTGGCGCAGCGGCAGTTTGCCTGCGCGGCGATCAACCGCGACGCCGACCTGCATGCGTACGCCATCGATCTGACCTTCATCGGCCTGGTCGGCCTGCTCGATCCGCCGCGTCCGGAAGCGCGCGACGCCATCGCCAGCTGCCGCAGCGCCGGCATCGCTGTCAGGATGATCACCGGCGACCACAAAGATACCGCGCAGGCGATTGCCGCCGACCTCGGCCTGCATGGCGAAGCCATGAGCGGCGCCGAACTGGATGCGCTCGATGCTGCGCAGCTGGCGGAACGCATCGACCGCGTCGCGGTGTTCGCGCGGGTGGCGCCGCAGCACAAGGTACGGATCGTGCAAGCTTTGCAAGCCAGGGGCAATGTGGTGGCGATGACCGGCGACGGCATCAACGATGCGCCGGCCCTGAAAAATGCCGACATCGGCGTGGCCATGGGCATGGGCGGCACTGCCGTCACCCGGGAAGCGGCCAGCATGGTGCTCACCGACGACAATTTCGCCACCATCGTCAGCGCCGTGCACAACGGCCGCGCGCTGTACGACAATATCGTCAAGTTCGTGCGCTTCCAGCTATCCACCACCATTGGCGCCATCCTCACGATTTTCTTCGCGCCGCTGGCCGGCCTGCCGGAACCCTTCAATCCGCTGCAGATACTGTGGGTGGCGATGATCATGGACGGCCCGCCGGCGATTGCGCTGGCGCTTGACGCCGCCCGCCCAGGGCTGATGAACGAACCGCCGCGCAACCGCAACGCCGCCGTGCTGTCGCTGCCGCGGGCAATACGTATCATGGGATTCGGCATCACCATGATGGTGGGCACGCTGGCAGTGCTGTACTACGGCATGAACACCGGCAGCCAGGAACACGCGCTGACTCTGGCGTTCACCACCTTCGTGCTGTTCCAGTTCTTTAATGTTTTCAACGCCCGTGTCGAACACGGCAGCGCCTTCAACCGCAATTTCTTCGGCAACCGCATGCTATGGCTGTCGCTGGCGGGCGTGATCCTGCTGCAAGTCCTGGCCGTGTACTGGGGGCCGGCACAGTCGGTGTTTCGCACCACCGCGCTCAGCATGGAAGACTGGATGTTGGCCGTAGCGGTGGCCAGCACGGTGCTGCTGCTGGATGAGGCACGCAAGCTGCTATGGCGCCTGGTTTTCCGGTGACGGCACTCGTTCTCGAAAATGTATCAATAAACAGCGCGGTAGATCGCCAGCGCATCGTCATAGCTGACATCGCGTGGATTATTGATCAGAAGGCGCTGCACGTTCATGGCATCTTTCGCCAGCATTTCCAGGTCGCCTTCGGGCACACCGGCGCTCTTCAGGTTTTGCTCGAAAGGCATCTCGGCGACCAGGTCGCGGATTGCCTCTATGAAGGCGTCGGCGGCTTCCAGGTCATTGGCGAAGCGCTGACCCGGCAGGATGGCGCGTGCCAGTTCGGCATACAGGGGCGCCGCCGCCTCGCGGTTGAATTCCAGCACCGGCACCAGCACCAGCGCATTGGTCAAGCCATGCGGCAAATGGTAATGGCCACCGAGCGGATAGGCCAGCGCATGGACCGCCGCTACTGGCGCATTGGCGAAAGCCATGCCGGCAAACAGCGAACCCAGCAGCATCGCTTCGCGCGCATCGGCATTGCTTGCCGTCCTTGAGCACGATGCGGATATTGTCGTACAACAGGGTCAACGCGCGCAGCGCCAGCGCATCCGACATCAGATTCTTCTTGTGGCGGCTGGTGTAGGACTCGATCGCATGCACCATCGCATCGACACCGGTCATCGCGGTAATGCGTGGCGGCAAATCGAGCGTCAGCAGGCCGTCCAGCAGCGCCACGTCCGGGTACAGGCAGGACGAAACGACGCCCTTTTTCTCGTTGCCGGGGGTGGTCAGGATAGCGATTGCGGTGACTTCGGAACCGGTGCCGGCAGTGGTCGGCACCTGCACGAGTGGCAGGCGCGGGCCTCTGGCCAGGCCCACGCCATAGATTTCCGGCAGCGGCTGCGGCGACTTCACCAGCAGCGCCACCAGCTTGGCGGTATCCATTGAACTGCCGCCACCGAAACCGACCACGCCATCCACGCCGGCGTTGCGGGCCAGATCCACCGCCGCCAGCACGCTGATTTCCGGCGGATCGGGCTGCACATCGGCAAACACCGTGGCCTGGACACCGGCCGCCTGCAGGCTGTCCAGTGCGCCTCTCAGCATGCCGGAATCGTAAAGAAACTTGTCGGTGACTACAAACAGGTGGCTAATGCTCAACTGCCCGGCCAATTCACCGAGCCGGTTGGCGGCGCCCTGTTCGCAAAAAATTTTCGATGCGGTTTCAAAGACAAATTGAGGCATGGCGCTTTTCCTCTCAGTGTTGATGACGTGCCGGGTGCGCATGATCGTGCGGATCGCTCGATAGCACGCCCTTGCGACCGCTGCCGATCACGCACATCTCGCCTTCCAGCTCCACGTCCACGGTGACGTGCTCGAAAGTGTTTTCATCGAGCAGGCTGCGCACGTGGCTCTTGGCATCGATCATTTCGTCGCGGGTCGCGTCGGTCTGCATCACGAGGTGCGTCGTCAGCACGTGAATTTCGCCATCCACCGACCAGCTATGGGTGTCGTGCATCGACAAGACCTTCGGGTGCTTGAGCACTTCGCGCTCGAAAGCTTCGACATCGAAGGAAGGCGGCACCTTCTGGATGATGACCTCGAACACCTGGCGCAGGTTACGCGCGACGTTCCAGATGATGAACACGGAAATGCCGATCGACAGCAGCGGATCGATGATGGGTAGATCCCAGATCGCCATCACCACGGCGCCGACCAGCACCGCAACCCAGCCCAGCATATCCTCGATCAGGTGCCAGGTGACCACCTTTTCTGTGAGGGACGAGCCGCGCTTGACGCGCAGCACTGCCGCACCGTTGAACAGCACGCCGATCACCGCCAGCGCGATCATGCCGGGGGCATTCACCGGTTCCGGCGCCAGCAGGCGATGGAAAGCGCTCCACAGCACGAAGCACAAGCCGATCACCAGCACCACGCCGGTGATGAGGCCACCCAGCAAGGCATAGCGGCGGTAGCCATAAGTATCCTGGGGCGTGCGGCCACGCTGCGACAGGCGCTGGAAATACCAGGCCAGCGCCAGCGACATCGAGTCGCCCAGGTCGTGCACTGCGTCGCTCAGGATGGCGATACTGTTGGTCCAGATGCCGCCGGCAATCTCGATCAGGGTGAAAACGAAATTGAGAAAGAAGGCAATCTTTAGATTGCCCTCGCTGCCATGGTCATGATGGTGACCATGACTGTGTCCGTGGTGATGGTGGTGGCCGCTCATATACGTCATCTTTTTGCTGGAGGAGACAACACGATTCTAACTTGAATCAAAAGGCTTCCTTGCCGCTTTCCGACAACAATTTTTCCAGCGGCTTTTGCCCGAACAACCAGAACATGGCCGGCGTCAGAAACGTATCGAGGATAGTTGAGCTGATGAGGCCGGAAAAAATCACCACGGCAACGGGATGCAACACTTCCGTCCCCGGCATTTCTGCCTCGAACAGCAGTGGCGCCAGCGCGAAGGCTGCCACCATTGCCGTCATCAGCACCGGCGTCAGCCGCTCCAGCGAACCGCGCAGAATCATCTTCTGGTCGAACTTTTCCCCTTCAAACGCACACAGATTGATGTAGTGACTGACTTTCAGAATGCCGTTTCTGGTCGAGATGCCTGCCAGCGTGATGAAGCCGATCAGCGCGGCGATGGACAGCGGCTGCCCGGATAGCCAAAGCCCGATGACGGAGCCGACGAGCGCCAGCGGAATGTTCGCCATGATCATCATCGCAAGAGAGGTCGAGCGGTAGCGGCTATAAAGCACGAGGAAAACCATGGCGACCGAGATGAGGGACAACAGCCCAATCAGCCGGCTCGCCTCCTCCTGTGCCTGGAACTGGCCATCCATTGTCACGAAATACCCATCTGGCATCTTCGTTTCGGCAATGACGCCACGGATGTCGGCGACGATGTCCGATAATGGCCGCCCTTGCGCATTGGCTGAAAGCACGATGCGGCGGCGCCCGTCGTCACGCGAAATCTGGTTCGGGCCATCGGATTCTTCGATGGTCGCCAGCTTTTCAAGCGGCACGCGCCCGTTCGGCGTATCGATGAGCATTTGACGCAAGCCATCCACGGATCTCGCCGTTTCCGGCAAGCGCAGCACCAGGTCAAAGCGGCGATTGCCCTCGATAACCTGCGTGATGCGCTCGCCATCGACCAGCGTCTGCAGCTCCTGCGTCAGCATGGATGGCGCAATGCCATACTGTTCGGCACGGTCATAGTCCACCCGCACCTTGATTTCCGGCGTCAAGACCTGTTTTTCCACTTCGAGGTCAGCAATGCCAGGGATGGTCGACAAGCCGGCACGCAGGGCTTCCGCCTGGCCTCGCAAGGTGTCGAGATCGTCACCGAAAATCTTGATGGCAATCTGGGCACGCACCCCGGAGAGCATGTGATCGATGCGGTGGGAAATCGGCTGACCGATGTTCACTGCAGCGGGCAGCGTCGATAGCCGCTGCCGCATGTCGGCATAGATCTCCTCTTTCGAGCGTGCGGACGGCTTCAGGCTCAGGTCCAGTTCCGACACATGCACGCCCTCAGCATGTTCGTCCAGCTCGGCCCGGCCGGAGCGCCGCCCGACATACTGCACCTCGGGCACCTGCTTGACCAGCAACTCCGCCTGGCTCGCCAGCCGAACGGATTCTGCCAGCGTGGTGCCGGGATTGAGTCGCAGTCCAATGAGCACCGAACCTTCGTTAAATGGCGGCAGGAAGGTCGTCGGGAAGAATGGAATGGTCGCCACTGCCACCACCACCGCCGCGCCAGCGGCAATCAGGAGCGTGCGGCTATGCGCCAGGGCCCACGCCAGTCCCCGCGCATAACGTTCCTTGAGCCAGCGCACCGGCGCCGGATCCCCATGGTCAAGCTGCTTCATGCCAGGCAACAGGTAATACGCCATGACCGGCGTCAAGGTCACGGAGACCAGCATCGACGCCAGGATGGAGACGATGTAGGCGACGCCCAGCGGTACGAACAGCCGCCCTTCCATGCCCGGCAGGAAAAACAGCGGCACGAACACGAGCACGATGATGACGGTGGCCACGACGATGGCAGAGCGTACTTCCAGCGTGGCGCGCGCGATGAGTTCCAGGGGATTGAGCTTGGCCGCATGGCCGCGCTCCTGCTTCAGGCGGCGCAACACGTTCTCAACCCCGACCACGGCGTCATCCACCAGCTCGCCGATGGCAATGGCCAGGCCACCGAGCGTCATGGTGTTGATCGACAAGCCGAAATACTTAAAGACGAGCACCGTCATCAGGATCGATACCGGAATCGCCGTGAGCGAAATCAGCGTGGTACGGAAATTCCCGAGGAAGAAGTACAGGATGACCGCCACCAGGACCGCCGCTGTGATCAATTTGCTCTGGAGGTTGCCGATGGAGGATTCAATGAAGTTGGCCTGCCGGAACGTTACCTGCGGGGTTTCCATCCCGGACGGCAGGCTCTTCTTCATTTCGACCAGCGCACCCTCGATCTGCCGCGTCAGTTTCACAGTATCCGCATCGGGCTGCTTTTGCACGCCGAGGATGACAGCAGGTTTACCATTGAATCCGGCATCGCCCCGCTTGATCGCCGGGGCGAATGTCACGTCGGCCACTTGCTTGAGCAGGATGGACTGGCCTTCCCTTGCGGCCAGCGGCAAGCGCTGCAGGTCTTCCAGCCGCGACGTGCGCCCGATATTGCGAATCAGGTATTCGCGCGCATTGAGTTCCAGGAAGCCGCCGCTGGTATTGCCGGAAAATCCGCGCAAGGCCGCCTCGACCTGCTCGACCGTGATGCCAAGACTCGCCATGCGCGCCGTGTTCGGCTGTACCTGATACTGCCGGACCTCGCCGCCAATCGGGATGACCTGGGCAATTCCCGGGATGGTCAACAGGCGTGGCCGCAGTACGAAATCGGCATACTCGCGCGTGGCCATCGGCGAGATTTTTTCAGGGTCGATGGGAATTGCAATCAGCATGATCTCGCCCATGACGGATGAAATCGGGCCCATGGATGGCGTGATCCCTTCCGGCATCTGCTCCCTGACCAGGTTCAATCGCTCCGACACCATTTGCCGGGCACGATAGATATCCATTCCCCAGTCGAACTGGACATAAACGAAAGACAAACCGACCGAGGATACGGAACGCACGCCGGTGACGCCTGGCATGCCATTCATCGTTGTTTCTAGAGGAAACGTAATGAGCTGCTCGACCTCTTCCGGCGCCATCCCGCCGGCTTCGGTCATCAGTGTCACGGTCGGGCGATTCAGGTCGGGGAACACGTCGACTGGCATACGCACTAGCGTCAGACCGCCAACCACCATCAGCACGACCGCCAGGGCAAGGACAAACAGGCGATTTTTCAGGCCTGCGATAACGAGGTAATTGAACATCCACTCACCTCACCTGATTGACCAGGGGCGCGCCCTGCACGACGACACGCTCGCCGCCCTCCAGGCCGCCGACCACCGTGACCGTATTCGCATCAAGAGGCGTATGGCGCACCGGCTTTTGCACGAAGCGCTCGGCAGAGGCATGCACCCACACGATGTCCTGGTTGCTGGGGTTCTTGACAATGGCACTGGCCGGCACCGCGATCCCTGCCACGGTTGTTTTCGACTGCGCGACCACTTTCAGCGGCTGCCCGACGGTGAGCACCGGAAGCGTTCCATTCTTTGGCAAGCGCGTGCGGAAGTGAATCGGCACCGTCTGTTCGCGCAGCGTTCTGCCGGCACCGATAAATTCCAGGCCGAACAACTCGCCAGATTCGGCACGTGCCGTTGCAGTTGCGATATCTGTCGCAATCTGTGCATCGTGGGCGACGGCCTCGACCCGCAGGCGATCGGGGTCGACAATCTCGAACAGGACTTCACGCGCATCGACGACCTGGCCGGCGACAACATTGGCGGCGGCAATCACGCCCGAGGCAGGCGCTGCAAGCGCTTCCTGCGACGACAGGCTGCCGGCGACTGCCTTCAGCCTGTCATTTGCACTTTGCAATTCCGCTTGGGCGGCATCGATTTCCTTCTGCGGCACCGAGCCTTCCAGCTGTTTCACGCGGGCCAGACGCTGTTCAGCCAGCGTCTTCACGGCACGCAATTCTGCGGCCTGGGCAACCTGGTTTGCGCGCTCAATGGTATCCGTTGAGGGACGTACATACGCCAGGATATCGCCGCGCCGAACGGCCTGGCCGAGGGAGGGCAAGCCCTTCGGGCCGGGCTCGACGCGGCCCGCAACGGTCGGCTGCACCTTGCCGCCGGCATTGGGATCCATCACGACGCGCCCCACCAGCTCAATGGCCCGGGGCAGTTCCTTGCGTTCGGTCACGACAGTACGCACTGCAAGCTGGCGTTGCGAGAGTTTGGGAAGGAAAACGCTGCCGTCAGACAGGCGTTTCGGCGCATTGGCGCCGGCAACCACCGGTGCAGGGCCATGGTCATGTCCGTCACCCGCGAACACGGGACCGGCACACAGGACAAACACGGCGCCCGCCAGAATCGAACGAGAAAAGATATTGTGCATTATTTGACTCCTCCAGCGCCGCGGCGCTTTTGCAAACGACGACCCACCCACAGAAGGGCAACCAGGATCATCAGCCCCCCTGCCACCATGCCAAGACGCCCGGGCACTGCGGCCGATTCGGCATGGTCGTCGGCATGTTCGTCGGGTACCACGAGATTGCCGGCAAGGATGTCGACTTCATCGCCCGCAGAAACAGTAATCGTGACCGGATAGCTTCCGGGTTTGGCGAAGCCTGCTGCCTTGAATTTGTAGTCGCCTGTGTCATTGTGAAATTCGCCCGTGGCTTTGATAGCGCCGCTCTCCAGTGCAAGCTCTGCCTTCAACACGGGGGCGTTGTCGGCAAACCGGTCGACGAAGACCGAGAGTTCCTCGCCTTCCAGCACGCCCACCAGTTCGAACAAGTCGGAATGCGCTTCAAAACGCGGCGCAGTCGGACCGGTCGGCGTTGCCGCTGCCGCGTCCCCATGGTCATGCCCAGGACCTGCAATTGCATTCCCAATAGATACTGCCAAGGTCAATACAGACCCGGCGAAGAGAGTTAAAAGTCGATTCATGGCAAAAGCCCTAATGCTTGGTTAATACGGGAAACAGCACGACGCGCGTCCAGGCGCGCGCGTGTCAGGGACAGCTCGGCGTCGAAGCGCTCGTTTTCGCTGCGCAGGCGGGTCGGCAAGTCGAGCTCGCCCAGGCGGAAAGCCTTGTCATGCAAGGCCTGCGTATCCGCGGCAAGTTGATATCGTTCCTGGGCAAGCGTCTCGATGGTGCGTGCTTCTGCCAACTCGGCTCGGGCAGCATCGATTTCAGCCTGGAAACGGTCACGTTCCAGTGCCAGCCTGGTCTCCGCCTCGATCAGCTCGGCGTTCGCCGCCGTCATGCGCGGCGCATTACGCGACCGGGTTGCCAAAGGAATCCGTACGCCGATACGGACCGAGTTTTCGTATGCCTGGCCGAACGTTGGGCGTTCACGCACCATCCCGACCGAGACCTCGGGCGGATCACGCCTTTCCGAACTGGCATGCGCAAGGCGCGCCCGCCCGACATCGACCGCAGCGCTCAATGCAGCCAGTTGAGGATGCGCGTTGATTGGCGATGCGCTGTCGGCTACTTGCTCATCCACTGCAGGAAGCGTGGTCAACCCGGTCAGCGCGGTAAATGCCTTCGAGGCCCGCAGCGCGCGTGCTTGCGCCTCGGCGGCATTGGCGCGCACGAGTCGCTCAGCGCCTTGCGCCTGATTCAAATCGGTGCGCGCGAGGTCACCGGCTTTGAGGCGACGTTCGACGTCTTTTGCCAGTGCGGCTGCCTCGCTGGCTTTGCGCAATGCAATGGCCAGGTCATTCTGTGCCAGCCGTGCCTGCCAATAGGCCTCACGCACCTCGCCAGCAATCTTCAAGCGGGATGCCAGATGATTGCGGTCGACCTGGCTGGATTCGACCAAAGCCAAACGCTGCGCCTTGTCTCTAGTGCCTGGCATCCATAGCGGCACTGATACGTCGGCCTCGATTTCCCGGTCGCCGCGGTTGCGGTTATAGCGGTCGCTGCGCGCGGATAGCGCAATACTGGGTGGCGCCGCAAACAGCGCCGAGGCAGCATCGCGCCTGGCCGCCATTTCTTCCTGGCGGGCGGCATACCCGCGTGTCTCGGGTTGCCTGGTCCAGGCGGCTTCCACCGCTTCCCGCAAGCTGGGAGGGGCGGCAAACGAGGCGACTGTATGGGTCAATACAGCCGTCAACGCCAATTTCAACAACCATTGTTTGGGCGAACGAATACTTCGCATGGGATTCTCCTTTATGAAAAAGCAAGAGGGAATCCGGCGAGAGCGCTATCGGCTAAGGCAAATCAGGGTAAGAAAGAAGGAGCGACTCGCCGGATCAGACGGCGAGCGACCATTTCGGCCGTTCGGGCCGGGAGAGATGTGGGGATTTCAGAATATATGCGTCAGCGACGATTACCTGTGCCGAAGGCGTATGCGGTTGGGCATCGGACGTCAAAATTGCGAAGCTGGCTGCGCCCCCATGGCAGGTCACGCAATCCGCGTGAATCTTGATCGTCGAGCCGTTCTTCGACTCATCATCCGCCGGGCTTGTCTTATGCTGATGCTCATGATGACCGAGGTGCTGCGTGTTCACTTCATTTTCATGCTGGCAATAAACGGCCGCCGCTGCCCAGCTGAACTGGAGCGGCAGAATTACCAGCAAAAATATTATGAGCAGTTTTCTCATGGGTGTCATCATATCACTGCGCCCAGGGCATCGCTTGAGCCAATAAATTACGAATATTCTATGCGGCCGAAAACACGCCGCAGAACGGAATGGCGGTGCTGGAAAAACACCTTCACGAACCAGCCAACGATGGGTTTGCCAATACGCGGGGCAAATTCCAGAGTGTCTCTCACCAATGTCCCTTCAAGCGTAGGCGTAATCACGCGCTCATGGCGCCAGAGCTGCATCGTCAACATGGGTGACTGCTCAAGAAAGCGCCGCCCGCTATCCACTTCCAATAACGTCAGGTCCGAACGGTCAATCGGTAGTACGCCAAACAGCAAAAACCAACTACGGAAAAGAGGATTGTCTGGCGCGACCTGAAAATCGAGAATATTCGATTTTCCGTTCGGCACCGTCATTTTCAGCAAGGGCCACATTTCAGTTGATATGCCTTTTACGGAAACGGCCCAGGACCACACCTGATCAGCAGAAGCTGCCACCTTTGACTCAAACTGAAGCCGCATCGTGTTCAAAATTCACCTGTTATTTAGAACAGCCTACTGAGCAACCTGCAGACATCTGACTCTCTATATGTATAGCGCCATTTAAAACCTTATAGCCACTACAAGGTCAAGCACATTTCAAGAAAAACCATGCATGTTGCCGAATTCGCAAAACCCACAGCAATTGATTTCGAAACCGCCCGACATTACGAGAAATCAGGCTTGCCCCCCCCCCTAGAGCGGGTCCGATACCTGTCGATCTGAGGCTTATGCGCTTCTCTCCATACGCAGGCATGGCCCCATCGACCATTGCCTGCCGGTACAATTGGACCATCTCCAGCCAGGGGGCTTGAAAAATATGTCGCCATGCAAACGCAAAATATCGCCTCTATCTTCGCCTTCCTGACGGACGATTTTTGATGCGGTCATATTGCCATTATTGGAATTACACACCATGCACATCCTGATCGTAGAAGACAATCCGGATATTATTGCCAATCTCTACGGCTTCCTCGAGCCGCTGGGCTACACCCTTGATATTGCCCGCACGGGCACCGCCGGCATTGCACGCGCGCTCGGCGAACCCCACGAAGCGATCGTGCTCGATCTGTCGCTTCCCGGACTGGATGGCCTGGAAGTCTGCCGCCGGCTGCGCCAGGAGCATCGTCTGGACACGCCGATCCTGATGCTGACTGCGCGCGACACCGTGCAGGACAAGCTGAGCGGCTTCGAAGTCGGCGCCGACGACTACCTGGTCAAGCCTTATTCGCTGCAGGAACTGGATGCCCGACTAAAGGCCATGGTGCGACGGTCGCGCCAGGAAACCGTCGAGTACGTGCTTGCCTTCGATGATCTGCGCATTGATACGCGCAGCGGTGAAGTGTCGCGCGCCGGGCAGCCGATTACGCTCACCCGCATTGGCCACAAGATTCTCGTTACGCTCATGCGCAAAGCCCCGCATCTGGTGTCGCGGGAAGTGCTTGAGCGGGAAGTGTGGGGGGACAACCCGCCGCATAGCGATGCCTTGCGTACGCACATTCACGCAATCCGCCAGGCGATCGACAAGCCGTTTTCACGGCCTTTATTAATGACCGTGCCGGGCGCCGGATTTCGTCTGGAAAGCAAGCCATGACGACTTCCCGTTCTCTCAAACACCGCATTACCCGCGCATTCGTCCTCCTCGCAGTCACGCTCGCAGGATTTTTTACCATCGTTTCAATCGTTGCAGTGGAAGTCATCGAAACACAGACGATCGACGTACGGCTCCAGGAAATGTCGGGCAAGCTCATTGCGCACCATCTCGCCAATGAAAATTTTGATCTTCCATCGGATTTGAGTTTTTATGCCGACGGAAATATGCCCGGGCCATTGCAGACCGTCCCTGCCGGCATCCATGAATTTCTCATGGATGGACATGAAATGCAGGCGCTAGTGCATATTCAGGATGGCAAGCGCTACGCAGTCGTTCAGGACATGGATGAATTCGAACAAACCGAACTGGTCGTGTTTTCGGCGCTCGGCGCCGGATTCATTGCAAGCTTGCTGCTGGGAGCAATGCTCGGCGTCACGACCGCCCGGCATATCATTTTCCCGGTCTCCGAACTGGCCGATGCCGTCAGCCGGAATGCCAGCGCCACACAACTGCCGTCGCTCGAATCCGACGATGAAATTGGCGTGCTGGCGCGCGCATTTGCCAAACGCACCGACGAGCTCCAGCAGTACCTGGCGCGCGAACGCCTGTTTACCGGTGATGTGAGCCATGAGTTGCGCACACCGCTTACGGTCATCCTCGGCGCTGCAGAAGTCCTGACAACCCAGCTTGCTGAACAGCCGGCGCAGCATGCGGTAGCCGAACGCGTGCGTCGCGTGGCAGCCGAAACTGCCGAGCGCGTCAGCGCGCTGCTGTTGCTGTCGCGTTCCCCGGAGTTCCTTGACGCACCGATGATTTCTCTCAATGCCGTGATCCGGTCGGAATTCGAACGATGCCAGCCGCTCTTGATAGGCAAGCCTATCCAATGCATTCTGGAGCTGCGTGAAAACATTAGTGTCCGGGTGCGTCCCGAACTGGCCGGCATCGTCATCGGCAATGTACTCCGCAACGCATGCCTGCATACCGACGCCGGCACCGTAACGGTCACACTCGAGGTCGGCCTGCTGCGCATCGATGATTCCGGCTCCGGGCTGCCCGCGCACGTGCAAGCCCGCCTGTTCGAGCGCTTCGTGCGTGGCAGCCCGGAGGCCCCTGATGGCGTCGGGCTTGGCCTGTCCATTGTAAAGCGCGTGGTCGACCATATTGGCTGGACCGTGCACTACGAGACCTCGCCGCGCGGCGGCAGCCGTTTCGAATTGCGCTTCCCGCCCGTGCCGGTCAGTTAATACCAGTCAATGCATTGCGCCCCATGGCGGATCGCGACTTAACACCCGCTTAACGTTCCGCCATTTATCTTGAGCCACTTTGGATCAGGAAGACGGACGCGCGGTGCACAAATCACTCTCCATCCCATCAGCCACAGGCTCGGCATTCCGGCATTATCAGCACGCCGGCCTACGCCACGACCGCTGGAAACTTCCTGAAATGACGACCGAGATGCTGATCATTGCATCCAGTCTTTATTTCTCGGTCTTTTGCAATCACCCTTTCTGGCTGGCAATAATGCAAGGACACGACTGGTGGAGCGCGAGCACCTGGATTTATGCGGGTGCCGTGTTTGCCCTCGTGACCGGCCTGCACTGCCTGTTGCTTGGCCTCGTCGTCACGCGCCGGACCGCAAAACCCCTGCTGATGGTGCTGTTCGTGGTGACAAGCATGGCAATTTACTACATGCAGCGCTACAAAGTGTTTTTCGATGCCAGCATGGTGCGCAACATATTGCACACGGATGTCAAGGAAGCCCGCGAACTGCTGTCATGGCCCCTCCTGATCAATGTGGTGCTCTACGGCCTTTTCCCGGGCTTTCTATTATTCCGCACCAGGCTGATTCGCCGGCCGGCGGGTGCGGCAATACTCGCGCGCAGCGCCTTGATGATCAGCAGTCTGCTGGTGGTAGCTGGTGGCATTGCGCTGGAATTTCAGGACTTGTCGGCGAGTATGCGCAATGACAAGGCGATGCGGTATCTCATCACGCCGGGCAATTTCCTGATTTCATCCGCCAGCGTGCTGGGCAGCGAAAGCCAGGCAGCAGGCGCCGTGCGCCAACCAGTCGGCGGCGATGCGCGGCTGGCAGCAGCATGGGCCAAGCGCACCAAGCCGGCATTGCTCGTCATCGTCGTCGGTGAAACCGCGCGGGCAAAAAACTGGGGGTTGAACGGTTATGAACGCCAGACAACGCCCGATCTTGCAGCGCTGGATGTCATCAATTTCCAGCATGTCAGTGCGTGCGGCAGCAACACGGAAGTGTCGCTACCCTGCATGTTCTCGCCCTTTGGCAGAAAAAACTATGATGAAAAAAAGATCCGCCAGCATGAATCGCTCCTGAACGTTCTCGACCACAGCGGGATCCAGACGATTTGGCGTGACAATCAATCGGGTTGCAAGGGCGTATGCGATGGCGTCGAACTGCAGCAAATCAGCGGAAATCCGAAAAATCAGTTTTGTGACGGCGACAGGTGTTTTGACGAAGTCTTGCTGGAAAATCTCGAGGCCGAACTCAAGTCCCGTCGCAACCTCGTGCTGGTATTGCATCAGCTGGGCAACCACGGACCGGCATACTTCCAGCGATATCCAGCCGCTTTCAGAAAATTCACCCCCACCTGCGACACCGCCGATCTGGGCAAATGCACCCAACAACAAATCGTCAACAGCTATGACAATGCGTTGTTATATACAGACCATTTTCTTGGAAAAACCATTCATAAACTTCAGGCACAGACAACCCATGATGCCGCGATGATCTACGTTTCGGACCATGGCGAATCGCTCGGGGAGAAAGGCTTTTACCTGCACGGCCTGCCGTACGCGATTGCGCCGAGCGAGCAAACGGAAGTACCGATGGTGATGTGGATTTCCGGCGGATTTTCCTCCAGTTTCGGCATCGATACGGCATGCCTGCGACAGAAAGTGCAAAAGCCGATCAGTCACGATTACCTGTTTCATTCCGTCCTGGGCATGCTGCAAGTTTCCACGACGGTCTATGACAAGGATTACGATATTTTTTCAGGATGCCGGGCGTGAGCGGTCCTCAATCCAGCTGCACCTGGTTCGCAGTAATGAAATGACTATGTTTTTATATGCACTCTTGGAGCCGGAGAGTTTCATTTAAAATATTTTTTCCAATCATCGTAACATGCATAAAAATATTTTCCGGAAGTCCCTGCTCATTCTGGCCGCAACAGGACTTCTCTTAATCCTCGTGAGCAGATACACAAGCCTTGACGTCAGGATTGGCGATTGGATGTTCGATTTTTCAAGGCATGATTTCCCTTGGCGACATAACTGGTTTGCCGCAGTATTCATGCATGAGGCGATAAAAATTGCACTTATTGCATTTGGCTTGGCTATCGTTCTGCTGCTAACAGTCGATCAACTCAAGATCCCCGCCTTTCTCGCCGCGGACATGCGGTACACTTTGCGTGTGGTTGTCGCATCCTTGGTGCTGGTACCGCTCCTTGTGAGTTTATTGAAATCAGTATCCATTCACGCCTGTCCGTGGGATCTGATGCGTTATGGCGGGCAAGCACCCTATCTCCGACTTTTTGACTCCCTGCCTGCCTTGGCCTCGCCCGGCCATTGCTTTCCTGCCGGGCATGCTTCCAGTGGCCTCTGGCTGGCGGCATTTTCGGTGTATTGGCTGCCCAACCAGCCACGGCGAGCAGCGATTGCCTTTGGCATCGGGTTAATTCCTGGCATCTTGCTAGGGTGGGTGCAACAAATGCGTGGCGCGCACTTCCTGACGCACACGCTCTGGTCGCTATGGCTGACGGGGCTTATCGTGGTAGTGGCTGCACGTTTGCTGTATGCGCCTGATACAAAGACCGATGCAGCAGCGTTCTCCCTGCGACGAAAAAATTCCTAGCCTTCCATCCCTGCATTTCATGACGTGAAAATTCGGATCACAAGCTGCGAACCAATCCCGAAATAATCACGCAAGCACCATTTCACCTGCTGCCCGGTTTGCGCCTGAAATGTCGAAAGAGCGTCCAGGCCAGCCCGATCACGAGAATCAAGATGAGGATCACCTCCTCGAATCGCTTGAGATCGCGCATCACCGTTTCCAGCAACGTACCAAAGTGATAGCCCAGCCCGGCGATCAGCACCGCCCACAGCGCCGCACCAATCAGGTTGAGCATCACGAATCGCAGTGGGGAAACATGCAGCGCGCCCATGATGACCGGTCCGGCAATCCGCAATCCATACAGGAAACGCACTGCCAGGATAAGGGGGCTATGGTATTTGTCGAGAAGCGCCTCGACCCGCGGCACCTGCCTTTGCAGCGAGGGAAACTTGCGCAAGAGCTTGGCACCGCGCCACCGCCCCAAAAAGAAATACAGCTGATCACCCAGCGTGCTGGCGACCAGGGCCACCAGCATCACATCCTGCAGCTTGAGAAATCCGCGGTGCGCCGCGAAACCGGCAAAAATCAGGACGGTTTCCCCTTCCAGAAAGGTGCCAATGAAAACCGCAACATAGCCGTACTGCTCCACCAGACCGGATATCGACATTGGCCATTCCCCTAGCGGTTAGGATGCAACATCACAGGATATGGCAGGGACAAGATCCCGCGCCTGGCTGGCAGGAGGAGAATTTATTTCAATACATGCACCACTTATCGTTCACGGCAAAGTGAGCTTGAGCGTCTTGTCGATCGGCGGGTAGCAGACGCCCAGCTTTTCATGGCAGCCCTGGTAACCAGCCATCAGCGTGAAGTTTTTCGCCATCGGCGCGCGCTCCAGCGCAATCTCCGCCTGCACCGGCTGGCTGTAGGTTTCGGTCTTGCCGAATGTCGGGTCGTTCTTGACCGTGCCTGCCGGCAGCTTGATCGACTTGATGGCGACGCCGGGCGCATCCTTGAGCGCGAAACGGATCCGCTCTTTATAAAGGTAATAGCCTGGCGCTGGCGTCAGTACCGCCACCAGCGTATCCTTGCCCTTGAAGGAGGTCTTGATGGTGAAGGCCTTGTCCGGCTCCAGCAAGTCTTCCTCCTTCGGACTGGAAAACAGGCTGCCCAGGCCTTTTTGTGCGCCCGGGGCGGTGGATTGCTGGGCATGCGTCAGCGGCTGGGCGCCAGCCGCAATCACGACCAGCAGCACGGACAACAGGGATTTTCTGATCATTTTCATATTCCTCAAGATACATTGTTCCCACCAGCCCTGCGGCTTTACATTGACGAACCGCGCAGGCGCAAGGCATTGGTAATCACCGATACCGAACTCAGGCTCATGGCCAGCGCCGCAATCATCGGCGACAGCAGGTGCCCGGTGACCGGATACAGCAGGCCGGCCGCCAGCGGCACACCCAAGGCATTATAGACAAAGGCGAAGCCAAGATTCTGGTGCATGTTGCGCACCGTATCGACCGAAATGCGGCGTGCGCGGGCAATCGCGCGCAAGTCGCCTTTCACCAGCGTCAGGTGCGCGCTGTTGATCGCCACATCGGTGCCGGTGCCCATGGCAATACCGACATCGGATGCTGCCAGCGCCGGCGCGTCATTGATGCCGTCGCCCGCCATCGCCACCGTCCTGCCCTCTTTTTTCAGGCGCTCGACCAATGCCAGCTTGTCCTGCGGCTTGACCTCGCCATGTACTTCGTCGATGCCCAGCCGGGCTGCCACGGATTTTGCCGTGGTGACGCCGTCGCCGGTGGCCATGATGACCCGCATGCCGGCCTGCCGCAGCGACTCCAGGGCTTCCGGGGTGCTGGCTTTGACCGGATCGGATACCGCCAGCAAACCGACCAACCGGCCATCCGCCGCCAGGTACATGACCGAAGCGCCTTCCGCACGCAAGCCTTCGGCCTCGCCTGCCAGGCCGCGCCAGTCGATTTTTTCATCGTCCATCAGCGCAGTATTGCCCAATGCCAGGCGGTGGCCGGCCACCATGCCGCGTACGCCGATGCCGCTGGAGGATTCGAAGGAGTCCGGCTTGTGTAATGCCATGCCGCGCCGGCGCGCCTCGGCGACGATTGCGTGCGCCAGCGGATGCTCGCTGCCCTGGTCGAGGCTGGCAGCCGCCATCAGCACGTCTTCCTCGCTGAAGCCGGACGCGGCCACGACGCGGTCGAAAGCAGGTTTGCCTTCGGTCAGCGTGCCGGTCTTGTCGACGATCAGGGTATCGATCTTGCGCATGTTTTCGATGGCGGCAGCATCGCGAAACAAGATACCTTGCGTTGCCGCGCGCCCGGTAGCGGCCATGATGGACATGGGCGTGGCCAGCCCAAGCGCGCAGGGGCAGGCGATGATCAGCACCGCGACCGCATTGACGAAGCCAAACACCCAGCCGGACTCGGGCCCGAACAGTCCCCAACCCAGCAAGGTCAGCAGCGCCACTGCCGCCACGGCGACGACGAACCAGCCGGCCACCACGTCGGCCAGGCGCTGCATCGGCGCGCGTGAGCGCTGCGCCTGTGCCACCATCTGCACGATCTGCGACAGCATGGTCTGCGAACCGACCTTTTCCGAGCGCATCACCAGGCTGCCGCCGGCATTGATGGTGGCGCCGATCAGCCTGTCGCCGGTCCGCTTGGTCACCGGCACCGGCTCGCCGGTCAGCATCGATTCATCGACCGCGCTTTCGCCTTCCAGCACCACGCCATCGACCGGCACTTTTTCGCCGGGACGCACGCGCAGCGTGTCGCCGACATGCACGTGTGTTAGCGGTACATCTTCCTCGCTGCCGTCGTCGCGGATGCGGCGCGCGGTCTTGGGCGCGAGGCCCAGCAGTGATTTGATCGCTGCCGAGGTCTGCGATCGCGCCTTCAGTTCCAGGATCTGCCCCAGCAGAGTCAGGGAAATGATGACTGCGGCGGCCTCGAAGTACACGCCGACACGGCCATGCGCGTCAACGAAGGCGGCAGGGAAAATTCCGGGGGAAACAGTCGCCGCGACGCTGTAGACGTAGGCGGCAGACACACCCAGGCCGATCAGGGTCCACATGTTCGGACTGCGCCCGGCGATCGACTGCACGCCGCGCTGCAGGAAAGGCCATCCTGCCCAAAGCACCACCGGCGTGCTCAATGCCAGCTCGATCCAGTTCTGGTACGGCAGTCCGTGCGGAAACAGGAGGTGCGAACCCATCGCCAGCACCATCACCACCACGCTCAGCGGCAATGTCCACCAGAAGCGACGGCGGAAATCCTTCAGCTCGGGATTTTCCTCTTCTTCCAGCGACGGCAACTCCGGCTCCAGGCTCATGCCGCACTTGGGGCAATTGCCGGGCGCCGGCTGGCGAATTTCCGGGTGCATCGGGCAGGTATAGATCGTGCCGGCAGGTGCTTCCTGTGCAGTCTGCTGCCCGGCAGCAGGACCGACATACTGTTGAGGGTCAACGCGGAACTTATCCATGCAGCGCACGCTGCAGAAATGATAATCCTTGCCTGCATAGGCGATCTGTTTCCCCGGGTTAGCCGCAACTTTCATGCTGCAAACCGGGTCAGTAAACGGCTTGTTCATATTTTCCGCCACCGTGTGTTCCTGGCCGGAAGCGGTATGTTCATGATGATGAACATGGTCATGCCGGTGGTGCGTATCGTTTTTCATGTTGCGAGCCCTCGCGCATTTTTCTTACAAACAATTCCATTCCTGATGGAGAACACCATGGCACATCCTGTATTTCAGTCCTGCATTGAAGCCTGCCAAATCTGCGCGGATGCCTGTGATTATTGCGCAGTATCCTGCCTTCGTGAAACCTATCCCAAAGAAATGGCCCACTGCATTGCGCTCGACATCGATTGCGCGGAAATCTGCCGCCTGGCCACCGCCTACATGTCGCGCGGCAGTGAAATGAGCGGCACGGTCTGCATGGCTTGCGCGGAAGTTTGCGACGCCTGTGCAGACGAGTGCGCAAAACACCAGGTCGACCACTGCCAGTCGTGCGCCGCCGCCTGCCGGCGCTGCGCCGATGAATGCCGACGCATGGCCAGGGCGGTTCCCGACATGTTCAAGGGCGTCGGAAGCGGCGCAACTGCGCACTGACGACGGGCTCATTTCGCGTCCTGACAAAAGTTACTGCAGGACTTCCAGTTTCATCACGGTGAATTGGCCATCAAGCTTGTCAGCGACAAAGCGGATCTTGTCGCCGGCCTTGACCTGATCCAGCATGGCAGGATCCTTGACCCGGAATACCATGGTCATGGGCGGCATGCCGAGGCTTTTCAATTCGCCGTGCTTGATGGTCAGCTTGCCGGTGTCCTTGTTGACCTTCCTGATTTCGCCTTCTACCGGCGCGTCAGCGGCTGCAGTCGCCGAAGCCGGTGTCGCGCCCGCGGCATGATGTGCCTCGTTGGCCTGTGCGATTGGCGCCAGAAAAATTGCCAGTGCTGCGGCCAGCGTAATTTTGCTTAGAGTGTTCATGTCTGTTTTCTTCAAAGGCATTATTTGCCGTCGTAATGCTTGTAAACCGATTTCTGCCCGTCAGCCTTCACCATGAAGACATCGTAGGCATCCTTGCGCGGCCCCTCCATGCCCGGCGAACCCATCGGCATGGAAGGCACAGCCAGACCGATCGCTTTCGGCTTCTCTGCCAGCAGGCGCTTGATATCCGCCGCGGGAACATGGCCTTCGATCGCGTACCCCTGCACCTTCGCGCTGTGGCAGGAACCGAATTCCTGCGGAATGCCGAATTTCTCGCGGTAGTCGGACGGACTTTCGACATTCTTCACCTTCACGTCAAAGCCATTGGCCTGCATATGCTCGACCCAGGCGGTGCAGCAACCGCAGTAGGCGCTCTTGTAGACTTCGACCACCGGCCCCGCCGCGCTTGCGAGCAAGGGCATGGCCAGGGATGCTGCCAGGATGGCGCGTTTGAAAATATGATGTTTCATCTCTTATCCTTTCGTAACTGTGATTTTGCCGATCATGCCGGCTTCAAAATGGCCCGGTATCAGGCAGGCGTAATGGAATTCGCCCACCTCGGTGAATTGCCAGATCATCTCTCCCTGCTTGCCTGCGCTGACGTGGGTCATATAGGCCTCGTCATGCTCCATGCCCGGATGCTGGCGCATCATTTCCTGGTGCGATTTCAATTCGCCCATGCTGCCGATGACCATTTCGTGCAGCACCTTGCCGCTATTCCTGACGACAAAGCGGATCGTCTCGCCCTGCCTGACCTTGATGTCGCCGGGAACGAAGCGCATGCGGTCGTTCATGTCCACCGTGATGGTGCGCGTGACCTTTTTCGGGTCGCCCAGTTGGCCGAACGCGTGCTTTTCGGTGGAAACCGGCGCATGCGCCTTGTGCCCCGCGTCCGGCGCATCGCCACGGGCAAATGCCGCTGGCGCAGCGATGCCCAGCATGAGTGCCAGCGCGGACGCGCCCAGAAGGATGTGCAGTTTCGCGTATATCTTCATGTAAATTCCTCTCGTAAGCTGTTAATGGTGACCGTCGTGCAGCGAAGGCTTGCGTCCGTTCGCTTTTCCGCCTGACTCGCTTCTTCCGCCTGCGCCGTTGGCCGGTCGTTGCGCCGGCTCCATCAGCTTGCCGCCCGACGACTTGCTGCGCGCAGGCGCCGGTGTCGCGCCCTGCCATTCGTACGCCACGGTGCCGGCAGGATGCTTGTACCAGCCCGGATCCCGATAGTCACCCGGCTTCTGTTCCTTGCGCACTTTCACCACCGTAAACATGCCGCCCATCTCGACGCCACCGAAGGGCCCCTGGCCGCTCATCATCGGCAGCGTATTGTCGGGTATTGGCATCTCCATCTGGCCCATGTCGCCCATGCCGCGCTCGCCCATGACCATGTAATCGGGCACGAGCTTGTTGATTTTCTCGACGATGCCGCGATGGTCCACGCCAATCATGGTCGGCACATCGTGGCCCATCGGGTTCATGGTGTGGTGCGACTTGTGGCAGTGGAAGGCCCAGTCGCCCAGGTCGGTGGCGTCGAACTCGATGGCACGCATCTGGCCGACGGCAACATCGACGGTGACTTCCGGCCAACGCGCCGCCGGATTGGTCCAGCCGCCATCGGTGCCAGTGACCTCGAACTCGTGCCCATGTAGATGGATGGGGTGGTTAGTCATGGTCAGATTACCGATGCGGATGCGCACGCGGTCATTCTGCCGCACGACCATGGGATCGATGCCGGGGAAGACGCGGCTGTTAAAGCCGAACAGGTTAAACTCGAGCATGGTATTGATCTTCGGCGTATAGGCGCCAGGCTCGATATCGAAATTATTCAGCAGGAAGACGAAGTCGCGGTCCACCTTCATGAAATCCGGGTTCTTCGGATGCGTGACCCAGAACCCCATCATGCCCATTGCCAGCTGCACCATTTCATCGCCATGCGGGTGATACATGAAGGTGCCCGGGCGCTTCGCCACGAATTCATACACGAAGGTCTTGCCGGACGGGATGAAGGGCTGGGTCAGACCGGTCACGCCATCCATGCCGTTGGGCAGGCGCTGGCCATGCCAGTGCACGCTGGTGTGTTCCGGCAGCTTGTTGGTGACGAAGATGCGCACGTGGTCGCCTTCCACCACTTCGATGGTCGGCCCCGGCGACTGGCCGTTGTAGCCCCACAGATTGGCCTTCATGCCGGGAGCGATTTCGCGCACCACGGGTTCTGCCACCAGGTGAAATTCCTTGACGCCGTTGTTCATGCGCCAGGGCAGCGACCAGCCGTTCAGTGTCACCACCGGGTTGTAGGGCCGGCCATTGGGCGGCATCAGCGGCGCCTGCGTGGCAGCCTTGTCCATCATGGGCGCTTCGGGCAGCGAAGCGGCGCCGACACGGCTTACCAGCCCTGCCCCGACCATTACCGCCGCGCCCGTAAAAAAGTCTCTGCGTGAAACCATGGTATTTCCCTTTTAATGTCCTGGCGCGGCTTCGCCAACAGCCTGTGTGCTCATTTGGGTTGATAAGCCTGAGGCGGTGCCGCCCGTGCCGTTGATGGCTGCCTGCAGTTCGGTCTCGGCCAGCCAGTAGTCGCGCTGCGCCTCGATGGCGGCATTGACGCTGCCGATCTGCGTACGCGCATCCGCCAGCAATTCAAAGACGCTGGCCAGCATGCCGTTGTAACGCAGGAGCATTTCGTCGGAAATTTTCTTGCGCAAGGGGATTACCTCGTCGCGGTAGTGCCGCGCCAGGTCATAGGTGGTGCGATAGGCGGAGTACGCTTCGCGCACTTCCGAACGGGCGCGTACCGCCGTGTCGGCGGTACGGTTGACGGCTTGCATGTAGATCGCTTCTGCCTTCGCGACTTTCGCGCCGCTCCAGTCGAAGATTGGCAATTGCAACTCGATTTCATAGCCGTTGCCGCGTGGCGCCCCGGTTTCGCTCTTGTTCACGTAGCCCAGATCGAGCACATTGATGAAGCGGCTGGCTTTGGTGAGACCCAGCGCTCGGGCCGTGGACTCGGTACTGCTTTTGGCCATGTGGATGTCGAGGCGCTGCTGCATGGCCTGCGCTTCGATATCGCTGATGACCCGGGGCTCTTTGGGCAGACCCGGCAGGCGCTCCGGCAACTGGAATGCGGCCTGGTCGCCCCACACGCCCATCAATCGGGCGAGCCGTTCGCGCGCCGCAATGGCGTTATGGCGGGCGCGCGCGATCTGGGCGGTGGCGTCGGCATGAAATGCCTGCTCGCGCGCCTGGTCCAGCTTGCTGAAGTTGCCGACCTGCGCCATGCGCCTTGCCAGTTCCGCGGAGGCTTCGGTGGCGCCGCCGACCTGCCCCATGTAGTGCGCAGTTTGCTGAGCCGCGACCGCGTTGAACCAGGCCTTGCGCGTGTCTGCCGCCAGGCCCACCGCCTGTGCTGCCGCCTGCAGCCTGGCTTGCTCGAAGCGGCGCTGCTCGATGCCGCGGCGAACCGGAATGGTCATCAAGCCGATCAGGTCAAACATGATGCCGCGCTCGATCTCGACGTCATTGCCGGTACGCATACGGCTGAACGAAAAGCTTGGGTTGCGCATCCAGCCGGCGGCAACCAGGTCGGCTTCGGCGATGCCCAGTTCCGCAAACGAGGCTTGCAAGCCTTTATTGTTCAATAACGCCACCTGCACGGCGGCATCAGGCGTCAGCGGCTTGCCGAGCAACTCGTTGACATGCCGATCCGTCGCTTCCGTGCGGCTGCGCGGTTGGGCAAGCTGCACCGCCTGACCGGTACGTTCGCTGGTCAGCGCTGAGACTTCATTCATGCCGCCATCGCTGGAAAGGGTTGTGCATCCAGCCAATACCAGGGCGGCAGCCCCAAAAACAAGTGGCCTGAGGAGGGGCCTGTAATTTTGCCAATGCATTGCTGTGCTCCTCGCTCTAATGATGGTGACCGTGGTGCATGGGTGCCTGCCGGGAGGGTGGCGCCGGACGCACCGGTGATGCAGCCGGCGATGCGGCAGGAGCGGCCTGCATATGCCCGACATGACCGCCGAGACGACCCACTTCATCGTTGGCGGCGCGCCACGCCTTGTCAGGCGTTTCCCCGTCAGCAGAAACGCCCCGGTAATTCTTGAAGGCAGCTTCATAGACTGGAGCAGCTGCAGGCGCATCCAGCGGATTGCGCTGCTGCGCAACGGCGGTCACCGACAGGGACGCCAGCAGGCCAACGGCCAGGAATTGTTTAACTAACATGTTATTTCCGAAAATCGATGCAATGGACGTGTCAGGACACGCGACTGGTGCGACCACTCAGACGGAACAAGACGCAAGATTGCCTTCGCGTCCGGCGGCCGCGTCGATCAGGCGGAAATGCGTTTGGGAGGACGTTCGAAGCCGCTCGGGGTAGTCCCGACGACCAAGGGAGCAGAAGAAACGGTTACCAATTCCGAGCCATCAAACACAGGGGCCGGATTAAAGCCGGAAGGCGGTGCTGCGGCACCGACGCAGGTGGCGGCGCAATTGCTGCAGCTTGAATAATGATAGGGCCCCGATGCGGAGTCGTCGGCCGTATCCGTATCAGCCGCCGCACTTGCCATCTTTGCGATGTCGTGATGCTCATGATGGTGACTGGAGGATGTGTCACCGATACCATGCTGATGAGGCGCGTTGTCGCCCATGGCAAGCCGCATTGCCTGTTGATGAATCAGCCCGCAAGACATGCTCGCGCTTGCGGCCACTGCGTGGAGCGGCAGCACGGCCACAAGTAGCCAAAGCAGCAATGTCTTGAAGAAATGGTTCATGTCGGGACCAGTATAGCGCCTTCGCAGCCCGCTTTCCTGCTCTCCTGCAGCGGGCATTTACTAATACTATAAAGCTTCCCACGGGGGGAAGGTCAAGCGTTTCAAGAAAGCCGCGCCTCCAGATGGTCTCAAGCTTCCGCGCCGCGCCCGGTGATGAAAAAACGGGATTTTGCCGGTGAAACAATAGAGGACCTCCGCTTGAGTGACGTGCGTCAGGCACGGCATGCGAGGCAAAAATCGCCTATGATTGCTGCCCCATTCAATTTCCTGTACCTGGTAAATCATGATGACAGACGCGTGCGGCGTCGATTTCGGCACTTCCAATTCGACAGTCGGCTGGAGCCGGCCGGGGCAGTCGGCGCTGCTGCCGCTGGAAGATGGCAAGCTGACGCTGCCTTCGGTGGTGTTTTTCAATGCGGAAGACGATACCGTCAGTTTCGGACGGGCCGCCCTGGCCGCCTATCTGGAAGGCAGTGAGGGACGCCTGATGCGCTCGCTCAAGAGCCTGCTGGGCACGAGCCTGATGGAGGAATATACCGAGGTGCATGGGCGCGCACTGGCCTACAAGGACTTGCTGGCGCGCTTCATTGCCACCCTCCGGCAACGCGCCGAAGCCGCCGCCGGCCGCCCCTTCACGCAAGCCGTGTTCGGCCGCCCGGTGTTTTTTGTCGATGGCGACGCCGCGGCCGACCGCCTGGCCGAGCGCACGCTGGAAGAGATTGCCCACGGCGCCGGCTTTCGCGACGTCGCCTTCCAGTACGAGCCGATTGCCGCTGCCTTCGACTATGAATCGACGCTGCAGCGCGAAGAACTGGTGCTGGTGGCCGACATCGGCGGCGGCACCTCGGATTTTTCGCTGGTGCGGCTGTCGCCTGCCCGCGCTGCCCTGCCGACACGGCGCGACGACGTGCTGGCTAACGCCGGCGTGCATATTGGCGGCACCGATTTCGACAAGTACCTGAGCCTGGCCTGCGTGATGCCGCTGTTCGGCCTGGGCAGCCGCATGAAGAACGATATCGACATGCCGTCCAGCTACTATTTCAACCTCGCGACCTGGCATACCATTAACCTGGCCTACACCCGGCGTGCCGAGGGCCAGTTGCGCGACATTTACCGCGACGCGCTCGAACGCGACAAGCTGGATCGCCTGCTGGACCTGATCGAGCAGCGTGCCGGCCATTGGCTGGCCTACAAGGTGGAACAGGGCAAGATCGCGCTGTCCGCGAGCGATTCGTCGCCACTGCTGCTGGAACGCCTGCGCCAGCCGCTGGAAGTGGTGCTGGAACGCGCACGTTTCGACGCTGCCATCCTGCAGCTGACCGACAGTATAGAAAGCACGGTAAAGGCCATGCTGGCGGATGCTGGCATCGGCAGCGACGCGGTGGATACAGTATTTTTTACCGGCGGCTCCAGCGGCGTGCCGCTGCTGCGGCAAAAGATCGCCGCGCTGCTGCCGAAGGCGCGCTGCGTGGAAGGCGACCTGTTCGGCAGCATCGGCGCCGGCCTGGCGCTGGACGCGGCAAGACGCTACGGCTGAAGGCCGCCGCGCCTGCGGCGGCACCCGACTTTATTCTTTGGACGATTTACGGCGGCGTGGCGCGGCAGTGCCGGCATCGGCGCCGGCAGTCCGCTTGGCGGTGCTACCGCTGGCGTCGGTTTCCGGCGTCATGGCAGCGGCGTTGTCAACGGCCTGCTTGAACTGGTCCTGCAACATGCCCCACCACGCAGCCGGATTGGCCAACGGTTGCATTGCATCGGCCATGCTGCCGGCTGCCTGCGCCATCGCAGGATTGACGGGTGGCTCTGCTTTTTCCACTTTTGCCGCAGCGGGCCTGGCCGGCTTTTCCGGCTCAGGCTTTGGCGCCTTTTCAGCCACGCCGGCATCCCGCGCCGCTTCAGTCGACGCTGCGGTAAACGGCGAATGGAAAACCGGCTTGTCAGTGCTTGCCGACATGCTCGGCGGCTGCATTGCCGCCGTAAATGTCTCGCCCATGGTTTGCAGCGTCGACAGAGTCGCCTTCTGCACTTCGAGCGCCTGTATCGTTCCCTGCAACATGCTCAGGTTCAGCGTCAGCCAGGATTCAACCGATTTCAGATCCTTGATCTGCTTGTCGACCTCTTCCACGGACAGGGTCGGCATGACCATGCCCGGAATATGCTTCATACCCGGCAAATTCATGCCCGGCACGTTTTCCCACATGTTTTTGAAAAAATCCAGGGTGTCCGTCATCATGCTCATTCCGGGGATGTCGGACGAATTGGACTTGGCCATGTCAGTCTCCATATGATAATTACATTTAGCCTAGCAGATTATTGAGGCAATGCATATAAATACGGCAATTCTTATGCAGATTGCCCGTGCGGGGGCTGCTGCAGAAATGCTTTATGATGCGGTCAATAACGCAAGGCAATCAAATGGAATTCCTGAAAACACTCGGCCTCTTCACCGTCACCGCGATCGCGGAAATCGTCGGCTGCTACCTGCCCTGGCTGTGGCTGCGCCAGGGCTACGGCGCCTGGGTGCTGGCGCCGGCAGTGTTGAGCCTGGCACTGTTCGCCTGGCTGCTGACGCTGCACCCGCAGGCCGCCGGACGCGTGTATGCCGCCTATGGCGGCGTCTATGTCAGCGTTGCTCTGCTGTGGCTATGGGCGGTGGATTCGGTGCGGCCGACGCTGACAGATGCCGTCGGCGCCGGCGTCTGCCTGCTGGGCATGGCCATCATCATGTTCGGGCCGCGCCCGGCATGAATGCATGACCCGGCGCCCCGGGTCCCGGCTCATCAATTCACCAGCATTTCCTGCATCGCGCCGGCAGCGGCTTCCTGCTGCGGCTGCAGCACGCGGTCGCCCTGGGCATCGCGCACGCGCGTCACCAGTCCCATGCGGTTCATCAGCGAAATGAAGGGCACCGGGTCGAGCTCTTCGACATTGACCATGCGGCCCACGTCCCACTTGCCCTGCGCGATCAGCATCGCCGCTGCGGTTGCCGGCACGCCGGCAGTATAGGAAATCGCCTGGCTGCCGACTTCTTCATAGCACGCCGTGTGATCGCTGACGTTGTACAACAGCACTTCATGGGGCTGGCCGTTGCGGCTGCCCTTGAGCAGGTCGCCGATACAGGTCTTGCCGGTGTAGTCGGGTGCCAGCGAGGCCGGATCCGGTAGCACTGCCTTGACCACCTTGAGCGGCACCACTTCCTGGCCTTCGGCGGTGCGCACCGGCTTTTCGGAAAGCAAACCGAGATTTTTCAGCACCGTAAATACATTGATGTAGTGCTCGCCAAAGCTCATCCAGAAACGGATGTTGGGCACGCCCAGATTCTGCGACAGCGAATGCAGTTCATCGTGTCCGGTCAGGTAGGTGGCTTGCCTTCCCGTGACCGGCATGTCCCATTCCTTGCGGCGCTCGAACATGGCGTTGGCTTTCCACTGGTTGTTTTCCCAGGACCATACCGTCGAGGTGAATTCGCGAAAATTGATTTCCGGGTCGAAGTTGGTCGCGAAATAGCGTCCATGACTGCCAGCATTGATGTCAATGATGTCGATGGAATCGACACGGTCGAAATACGCATCCATCGCAAAGCGCGCATAGGCATTGACCACGCCCGGATCGAAGCCGGCGCCGAGCACCGCCGTCACGCCGGCCTCCTTGCAGGCCTGGCGGCGCTTCCATTCGTGGTTGGCATACCAGGGCGGCGCTTCGCAGACCTTGTCCGGATCTTCGTGAATGGCGGTGTCGATATAGGCCGCGCCGGTGTCGATGCATGCCTCCAGCACCGACATATTGAGGAAGGCGGAGCCAACGTTGATGACGATTTTGCTGCCGGTGGCACGGATCAGGAAACTGGTGGCGTCGACGTCGAGAGCATCCAGCGCGTGCGCCTGCAAGCGTCCGGGGCCCTGCATACTGTCCTTTTCGCGAATCGAATCGATGATGGCCTGGCATTTTTCCCGGGTACGCGAAGCGATGTGGATATCGCCCAGGAGAATATTATTTTGCGCGCACTTGTGCGCCACCACGTGTGCGACACCGCCCGCGCCGATGATCAGGACATTGCGTTTCATGGAACCATCTCCTTCGAAAAAGTTATTGGCAGCCGGATCAGGAAAGGCTGTTGACGTAATCGTCAAAGGAAAAATCGCGTATCACGCGGACGCTGCCATCAAGCTCCCTGATGGCGATTGCCGGCATATGGATGCCGTTAAACCAGTTTTTCTTGACCATGGTATAGCCGCCGGCGTCACCGATCGAAATGCGGTCGCCGACCTGCAGTGGCGCATCGAAATTTCCCTCGCCGAAGATGTCGCCGGCCAGGCAGGTCTTGCCACAAATCATGTAGCGGTGCGCCCCAGTTTCATTGCCGATCGGCGCCGTTTCCCGATAAATCAGCAAATCCAGCATGTGCGCTTCGGTCGAACTGTCCACGACCGCCAGGCGCTTGCCGTTGAAGCCAACGTCCAGCACGCTGACCTCCAGCGTGGTGGTATGCCGCACTGTCGCTTCACCCGGCTCCAGGTATACCTGCACATTCCAGGTTTGCGCGAAGCGGCGCAGCCTGTCGCAAAAGGCGTCCAGGTCATAACCGGGCGCGGTGAAACTGATGCCGCCGCCCAGGCTGACCCATTTCAGGCGATCCAGGATGGCGCCATAGCGTTCCTCCACCTGGTTCAGCAATTCATCGAAACGCGCGAAACTTCTGTTCTCGCAATTGTTATGGATCATCACGCCGTCGAGGCGGTCGATGATGGCTGCAATGCTCGCCGGATCGCCTTCGCCCAGCCGGCTGAAGGGCCGCGCCGGATCGGCCAGGTCGAAACTGGCACTGCTGATGCCGGGATTCAGGCGCAAGCCCCGCGGCTTGTCGCCGGCAAACGATTCGAAGCGCTGGAACTGGCTGACCGAGTTGAAGATGATCTTGTCGCAATTGGCCACCACTTCCTCGATCTCGTGGTCGGCGAACGCCACGCTGTAGGCGTGCGTCTCGCCACCGAATTTCGTATACCCGAGCTTGACTTCGTACAGCGAGGACGAGGTCGTGCCGTCCATGTACTGGCGCATCAGGTCGAATGCCGACCAGGTCGCAAAACATTTCAGGGCCAGCAGCACCTTTGCGCCGGAATGCTTGCGCACGTAATCGATTGCCTGCAGATTGCGCAGCAGGGCGGATTTGTCGATCAGGTAGTAAGGGGTGGGAATCATGGATGACACTTCCTCCAAAACTGGCACATGCCAGACAGCGACCCGGGCAATCTCCGGCGCTGCGCCACATCCTCGTGTTGCAACCCGCCTTATTCGCCCAAATGATCAATGGCTGCCGGCGGGCGATTCGGGAATACCGCCACAAGCATGAGCTCGCCGCCGACGCTTTCAATGTAATGTCGCAACGTGGAAACCAGCATGTCGTTGCGCTTCTCCAGCCGCGAAATCGTATCTTGCCCGACGTCAAGCGCCTGGGCGAGATCCTTCTGGGTCAGACCTGCGGATTTTCGCAAGTCTTTCAATGCGACCAGGCTCATGACATTTTTTCCGGCGCGCTTGCCGCGAACGGCACCACGCTCGACCTTCTCGTCATCGCGCTTCTTTGCCATTTCTGAATTTCCTTGCCGGATAAATGCAAAGCCGAATTATGCATTTAAAGACATATGTAGTCAAGGACATGCATGTGCAAGATGGTGCAATGAAGAAAATTGCCATTTACCATGACCTTTCAACGCACCTGGCCGCGCCACGCCGCCCGGGTTCTGCGACGTGAAGCCGCGAGACAAAGGCAAGTCAGCCGGTGCGCGGCACGGCATTGAAGCGTGCCTCCGCCTCCCGGAACAGCAACATGACCTTTTCCACATTCCAGGGTTCTTCGCGCAAGGTTTCATGATCCCACTGGCTTCTTGGCTCGAGGGGGTGGAAGAAATCGCCTCCATAAACATGGATGGCGCAGGTCATCTTGCCAATTGGATTGAGCACGGAATGGATGACGTCCCCGCCCAGCGCAGCGACATCGCCGGCACCGAGCGACCGGGCGCCCATGGCTTCGATGGAGGCCGGCGTTCTGCGCCAGAATACGTTGTCCTCCCGGCCCCCGTAGATGCCGACTACCGAGTACATCTGGTGGTTGTGCGGCATGAGGCTCATGCAGGGCGCCCAGACGAAATTGATGATGGTCAGCTTGGGCGAACTGTACAGCGGGCTGATGCCTGCATGCTCGGGCGCACCGAAGGCGGACAGCATTCCCGCCTGGTCGGAAACCGCCTGCGACACGAGTTCGCGTATGGCCCCCTGACCCTCCGTCACTCCTCGGATGCAATCCTCGATGAAACGTTCCTTGCTGAACATGATTTGCCTCCAGCTTTCTGCCCGCTCCAGGAGCATGGGCCGCCGCACCTGGATCCAGTATAGTCACGCCGCCGCGGCATCGAAATGAAATCGCCCTGCCGAGCCAGTGCGGCGAACATAAGGCGGAGGCGCACCTGAAGCAGCAAGACGGGCATCACCACTGATGAAAAAAGGACTTGCGCAAAGCAAGCCCTTCATCGCGTCAAAAGGCGCTTCGCCCTGCGCAAATCCTAGCTGACAGGCGCAGGCTCCGGGCCGCCATGCAGCGCTGCCTTTTTCTGCATCAGGAGGCTATGCAGCATCTCGGAAGAAAGGCCATGCAACACCAGCCGGAATCCGGCGCGCAGCGTCGACAGCGGCACCAGGGGGTGGCTGTTGTTGATCAGAATGAGGTGCTGCGGGGCCTCGAGGATCTGGGCGGCATAAATGCCGATGGTTTCATCCAGCTGCAGCGAGTTGGCCGCGCGCCAGAAATCGTTATCCGTCAGCAGTAACTGGTACAGCGGCGTAAACAATTCGATCGCGCTTTGCAGGTCCAGCACATTGAACCGCCCGGACGGCATGTCTTCCAGCCGCAGGCCGGTATCACCGATCATGGCCAGATCCAGCGTCGCCGGCGCCGACATGTTTTTTCCAGCCTCCCGCAATGCCTGGTTCAGGCGGATGACGAAGTTGTACAGGTTGATGTCATGCTTGACGAAGAGATGGTCGCCCAGGTCATCGATCTTGCCCGGCGTCAGCGGCGTCGTCGCGACTGTCACCGGCGCATTGGCAGCGATAAAGCCAAGGATCTGCGAACCCACGTGAAAATGGCGCAGGATCAGCCAGTTGGCTTCCGGCGAAACGAAGCGCTTCAGGCCCCAGACCAGGATGCGGTGCAACAGCGCCGAATGCGACCATCGCCTGGGCAGGAAAGTTTTTACCACCTGGATGAGGATGATCGTCCCGCGCGCCACGGGGCGCAGGAATGGCAGCAGGTATTGCCGCGATGCCGAGCTGGAGTCCTGCAGCCAGGCGGCTTTCACGTCGTCGGGCAAAGGCGTGCTGCGGTCGAGGTAGGAAGCCAGCCAGGGATTCGGATCGAGGGGATCGTGCTCCCGATTCAGAAAATCGTCAGTCCGGCTCATGGCGTATCGCCCTCTTTCGCGTATTGGAATTGCATCAGGTACATGGCTGCCGTGCGGCGCGCGGTATCGATGATCTGTCTTTCGGCAGTGCCGGATTCGTCGCAGTCCAGCGCCAGCGCGACGGCAACCAGCCAGCGTTCGAGGTGATGTTCGTCATTCTGGCCGTGGTACTCCAGGAAGCGGAAAGCGTCCGGCGGCAATGCCAGGCTAGCCTTAAGCAAGGGCAGCAGCGCCGGGATGATGCGCTGGCCCGTGCCCTCGATGATGTAGATGGCGCCGAGCAGGCCGATGGCATCCGGCGTCGCCGCCAGCGCATGCAGGTAGGCGTTGAGCGCTTCGCCGCCGGGGTTGCGTTGCAGCGCGTCGATATCTTCCACCGTGCCCCCGGCCTTGCGGTAATCGCTGTAAAGAATTTTGAAATCGTCCTGCTCCTCGCCGGCATGCACGGCAATCAGCGCCGCCAGCGGCGCATATTGCGCTGACAATCCTGCGGTCGCCTTGCGCATCCACTTCGTCCCCTGGCGCACTTGCGGAATCCAGTCGCCCATCCACTTGATGTAATCCGGCGTGGCAAAGCGCCGCTCGCGCAAGGTCGTGACCAGGGGCGTGCGCCACACGTTCGAGCGGTAATCGTGCCAGACGGCGCCCAGCTCGGTCAGCAGCTTGCCCAATCCATCCGGCGCCGCTGCCGGATCGTGGGGTGGCGCAACGAAGTCCGGGGCACTGCTGCCAGACGAATACGCATGCGTACGAAGTGCTGCCTGCTGCGCGCGCGTGATGGTGTCGCGAATCGCTGTTTGCGGTGCAGACGAAACCGCACCCGGTGCGTCCTGTTCGACTTCAAACAGCATGTAAGCCGCCATGAACCTGCCGGACTCGGGCACGTAGCAGAATATCTGCTCGCCTGCGGCCAATGTTTTGGTTTGCAGGAATTCCGCCAGCATGATCAGGATGGAAGCCGCGCCGGTGTTGCCGCGCCATGCCAGGTTGCTGTACCAGCGCTCGCGCGGGATCGCCAGGCCGGCCTTGTGCATCAGCTCATCGACCACGGGGATGAATTTTTCGGAAGAATAATGGCACAGGAAATGGCTGATTTTTTCCGGCTGCACCCAGCCATCGTTGACCAGCTTGACGTATTCATGGATGCCGATATCGAACAGGTGCGGCAGCAGGCGGATGTCCTGGCGCAAGGATAGCGCGCCATCGGCCTCGGCCTCTTGCCACGAGGGATAATCCAGGTGGCCGCGCTGGCGGTCGGCAGTCAGGCCCAGTTGCATGCAGACCGGATAATCGCCCGAGAACGAACGCTGGTGGATCCATTTCAGGCGAATGCGCAAGCCCGGCGCAATCGGCATGCCATGGCTGTTGTCGCGACTGAGGAGCAAGGCGCCGGCGCCGTCGGACAGCATCCAGCGCAGGAAGTGCGCGTCGAAGTCGGCGTCGTAGCCGCGCGCGGCAAAACGCGATCGCTTGAACAGGCGCGAAGGCATCTCGCTGGCCACGGCGATGCCCGCGCGATGCGCGCCCAGTTCAATGCCCTGCGCCACGGCCTGGATGGCAGTCACGCCGGCGGCGCAGATGCCATGGATCGAGGCGGTTTCCATGGGAGGCGCATTCAGCTCCCCCTGGATCATGTTGGCAAAACCGGGCATCAGCGCATCGCCCCCGGACGAGCCGCTGGCAAGCAGGGAAATGTCGCCCTGCCCCACCTCGGCATTGGCCAGGCACTGGCGAATCGCGTTGGCCGCCATGACGGCGTTGGTGTGGGTGGTGGCACCCTGCGCATCGATGGCGTAATAGCGCTGCTTGATACCGTTTTCATTCAGGATGCGTTGCTTGATGCGCCCCGAGATGCGGTTCAGGGGCGCGATGAAGTCATCCATGCGCACGTTATCGACGGGCTCGCCCGGCATGAAGTAAGCCGCATTCCTGAGATAGACGTGCTCGAAAGCGATGGGCATGGATCAGGGCTCCTGTATGGAAGATGGGGAAATCGTCGGGACCGTATCCACTGCGCGCGCAAGTGGCGGCGGCTGCAAGGATTTGCTGCGCAATCCTGGGATGACGATGCCAAGCAAAAAAACGCGCAGCATGTAGGGCGCCAGCCCTGCTTCATTCAGCAGCGGGTTGACGCGATGGCGGTAATGCTGCCGGTGCAGCGATGTCAGATGCGACCAGTGCGTTCTTGAATTTTCGTGATGCGCCGTGTGCAAGCCGATATTGAACAGCAGGGGATTCACCAGCCCCTCGAAATTCCTGGAGTAATTCAGTTGCGGGTTGCCATGACGACTGTCGGAGCTGCCATCGGCATGGGCATGTTGCAGGTAGTTTGTCGCCAGCAGCCAGTGCAAGCCATGCAGCTGCGGCAAGATCACATATAGCAAGGCCTTGCCCGGATGGATGGCCAGCAGAATGACCCACGACGACAGCCACAGACCATACTGCATCAGGCAATAGCGCCAGACACCGGGCCAGTGGCGGCGCAGGGAAGCCAGCCAGGAAAATATTGCCGGGTACAGCACGGGAATCGCCAGGAAGGGATGCAGGATATAACCGGCAAGATCATTCGTGTCGCCGAAGCGGTAGGTGCGCGCGATATCTTTGGGACCGTGCTTGTAGCGGTGATGATTGCGCACATGGCTGGGCCAGAACACGCAGGTGGGATGCCCCTGCAACAAGGTGATCGCATAGTCGGTGATGCGATTGGCGACGCGGCCATGCCACATGCGCAGATGCGTGTGGTTGTGGTGAATGACGCCGATGCCCAGCGTCAGGAACAGCAGGATGGCATACAGCGGCAGAGAAAAACCGTGGCGCCATTGCACGATGACCAGGACCGGCAGCAGCGCCATGTACACCAGGCTTTGCCAGTCGCGCCAATGCCGCAGGCGCGGCAGCAGGCGACGGCCATGGCGCTTTCGCATTCTCATGAATGCATGCCAGCCGATGACGTGGCCGCCTGTTTTGCCTCGTGGCGCGCAATCGATGCCTCGGCGGCGTCGGCGCCCAGGCGCGTGCCGAACAACCTGTCCATGAAGGTGAACTGGAAACCGTAATTGCCGTTGTAGCAGGCGTGATGCAAATGATGGCGACGGCTCGCGGCAAACCAGTGCTGATACGAGACTTTACTGAAAAAGTCGTAATTGGCATGGCCGATGCAATTGAAAAACAGACTGAACAAGGGCACGGAAAACAGCGACCAGAAGCTGAAGTCATGCACGATCATTGGCAGCAGGATGACATTGCCCAGCATCGCCGCTTCCACAGGGTGAAAGCTGTAAGTGGAAAACGGCGTGGTGACGACGGAACGGTGATGCGGCAAATGAAAGCGGCGCAGCCAGGACGTATGCAGCAGGCGATGATTGATCCAGAAATGCACGTCGTTCCAGATCAGCAGCAGCACGATTTCCAGGATAATGCGCTGCGCTCCGGCGTCGTGCGTCAATTGCGCCCAGCCGAGTTGCAGCAAACCCCAGGGGAAAATCATGCCCGTACCGAAAATCAGGATGGACACGGCGGACAAGCCGATTTCCCGGCGCAGCTGTCCCGGCACCAAGGGGCGCGAGTCGAGTACACGGCCGATACCCAGGCCCGGCAAGACATGCCGGGTCAGCACCCAGCATGTGCTACCGAAAACCAGGTAGATGCCGCCGAAGAAAGCCAGCCCCCAAAGCATGACGTCCCAGACAGTCAGCGATTCGAATAGCAAACCCATATTGCGCGATAAAGTATCAATGCAGCAATGATAGCGTTTATAGTCGGCAATTGGTTGTTGTTTTGCTAATTATGCAGGCATTCGCCGCGAGAGCAAAGCACGCGCCATGCTGCGGGCCGATACCGCACCCATCGTCTTGCCTGGGGATGATGGGCGTTAAAGGAAGGTTTCCCGGATATCCAGCGTGGATTTCTTGCCCAGATCTTCGAAATTTTCGACCAGCCAGCGATCGGCGCTGCCTCGCCCGATTTCCTTCAGATGCTCGACGAAGCGGGGTTCTGCATTGAGCTTGCTGCTGGCGCTCAATGCCGTGAGGTTATCGGGGTCGCTGATCATATGCATGTGCATGTTCCGGTAGCGCGACGCATAAGACTCCTTCAGCGCCCCCCGCTCCAGCAGATGGTGCACGAATGAAATGGCGCGCATCTCGTGCATGAGCGAAGAATTGAACGTAATTTCATCCAGGCGGTTGCTGATGTCGGCGATATTGCGCGGCACTTCGTCGCGCTCTATCGGCGTGATCTGCACCAGCACGACATCTGCGGTCTTGGCTTTGTAGATGAGCGGCCAGATGGCGGGGTTGCCCAGGTAGCCGCCGTCCCAATAGGCGTCGCCGTCGATCTCGATGGCCTGGTACACGTGCGGCAGGCACGCGGACGCCAGCAGGGCATCGATGGAGAGATCGTCCCGGTCGAAAATGCGTGACCGCCCCGTGCGCACATTGGTGGCGGCGATGAACATCTGGATATCTTCGCACGCGCGCAACGCCTCGATATCCAGTTGTTGCTGCAAAATGCCGCGCAGCGGATGAATGTTCAATGGATTGCTCTGGTACGGCGACATGAACTGGCTGACCAAACTGGACCATTGATAGCCGGGCGAGTTGTCGACACTCCAGCCGCCCATCAGTTGATCCGCCCAGGTGCGGCGTATCGGGCTGAAACCGGCATAGCCACTGATGGTGTTCCAGAACTTGTCGAGCGCGGCGCGCGCGCCGCTCGCGCCGCCCTTGACGTAACCATTGACCAGCACCGCGGCATTCATGGCGCCGGCACTGGCGCCGCTTACCGCTTCAATGACGATGCGGTCGTCTTCCAGTAGCCGGTCGAGCACGCCCCAGGTGAAGGCGCCGTGCGAGCCGCCGCCTTGTAAAGCCAGGCTGATACGTTTAGTCATGGGGATTGCGGATCGGTGGGTCAGAATTGACGATTAAACAGGGCGAAAATAGGCCGAAGGGTGGCGAATGATAGCAAGTTTTGTTGATTGGCATAAACTCGGCTGCAGTGCTGCTTCAGATGATTGCGCGCGATGAGGTTATGGAAATGCTGCATCAGGGATGGCAGCTGGCTGCGGTGTGCTGAATTGTTCTGCCGGAACCAGAAGTGAAAACGCCCAACTACAATCGGTTGGGCGCTGAGTAGTGGTGGAGACGAGGAGGATCGAACTCCCGACCTTCGCATTGCGAACGCGACGCTCTCCCAGCTGAGCTACGTCCCCTTGAGCAAAAATTCTACTCCACTGCACGCCCTGCGAAAAGAGCCTGCAAGCGCACTTTGCCCGCAGTTGGTATTATATGAAACATATACGTTTCATATATTCAATGGATACCATGGGCATCGTCAAAATCTCGGATACCACCCACGAAAACCTGCGCATTGCCAGCCATGCGCTGAATCGCTCGATCAACGCCCAGGCGGAGCACTGGCTGCGCATCGGCATGCTGTCGGAGCTGTACCCCGACCTGCCGCATCGCGATATTTGCCAGTTACTGATCCGTGCCGGCCAGGCCGGCGTCTTCGACCTGACAACCATTGCCGGCGAGCTTGCCGATCAACAGCCAGCCAATGCGGGCGTAGCACAAGGAGCACGTCAATGAACACGAACAGCAAGCGCGTCACGCCCAAGACACCTGCAGAAATCGAGAAGGCACGCATTGCCGGCCGTCTGGCTGCCGACGTGCTGGCCATGATTACCCCGCACGTCACGGCCGGCATCAGCACCAACGAACTGGACCGCATCTGCCACGACTATATCGTCAACGTGCAGCAGGCAATTCCGATCAACATCGGCTACCACGGCTTTCCCAAAACGGTGTGCACCTCGGTCAACCACGTGATCTGCCACGGCATCCCGTCGGACAAGGTGCTCAAGAACGGCGACATCATCAATATCGACGTTGCCGTGGTCAAGGATGGCTGGCACGGCGATACCAGCCGCATGTATTTCGTCGGCGAACCCAGCACGCTGGCGCGGCGCCTGGTGGAAACCACTTATGAAGCAATGCGTGCCGGCATCCTTGCAGTCAGGCCCGGCGCCACGCTCGGCGACGTCGGCCACGCCATCCAGACCGTGGCGCACCGCGAAGGCTTCAGCGTGGTGCGCGAGTATTGTGGGCACGGCATTGGCCAGGTATACCACGACGAGCCGCAAGTTCTGCACTACGGCACGCCGGGCACCGGCTTGCGACTGGAGACCGGCATGATGTTTACCATCGAGCCGATGATCAATGCCGGCAAGCGCTTTTCCAAGCAGTTGCCCGATGGCTGGACCGTCGTCACCAAGGACCATTCGCTGTCGGCGCAATGGGAGCACATGGTGGTAGTAACCGATGACGGCGTCGAAGTGCTGACGCCGTGGCCGGACGGTTACGGCAGCTACCCGCCGATCGGCTGAGGCCGAAACTAGCGCTGCCGCGCCCGCGGCGGCCGCTGCATGCGGCAGGTGTTCGGCAAGGCGGTTTGCGCGGCTGCCAGCCGAAGTTCTGTCTGAAAACCGTAACCGCTGCCTTCATTGTCGAAGCGGATGCCGGCATCCGGCAATTTTTTCATGACGGAGACGTACAGCGGCTGTATCAGCTGGTGGTCGTCGGCCCGCATGCTGGCCTGGTGAAAGGCATTACGGTATTGCGCGCCTTCCAGCGCGCGCGCCACTGCGACAGCTTCGGTCGTGCCTGCCTTTTCGATGGCAGCCACCAGCATTTCGATCATCATTTGCATGCGCAAGTGCACGTAGTCGTCTGCCGGTTGTGGGAAGCGCTTGCGGAATTCCAGATAGAACGCGTCGCTGGCGCTGCCGCCGACGTTCGGATGCCATTCGGCCACCGCGCGCACGCGATCGACACCGGCATCGCCGATGGCTGCCGGCGCGCCCAGGCTGTTGCCGTAAAACGTGTAAAACTTGAGCGCCAGGCCGGCATCGCGCGCGGCCTTGACCAGCAAGGTCAGGTCATTACCCCAGTTGCCGGTGATGACGGTATCGGCGCCGGATGCCTTGATCTTGGCCACATACGGAGCGAAATCCTTGATGCGCCCGATCGGGTGCAACTCGTCGCCGGCGATGACGATGTCAGGCCGCTTGGCGGCCAGTTGCGCCCGCGCCGCGCGCGCCACCTGGCGGCCGAAGCTGTAATCCTGGCCGATCAGGTAAACGCGCCTCGCGTGCGCATCGGCGCGGATCGCTTCCGTCAGGGCGTGCATGCGCATGTCGGCATGCGCGTCGAAGCGGAAATGCCAGAAGCTGCAGTGCTCGTTGGTCAGCGACGGGTCGACCGCGGCATAGTTCAGGAACAGCAGGCGCTGCGACGGCGTGCGCGCATTATGCTTGTCGATGGCATTGACCAGCGCAGCCGCCACGGCGGAGCTGTTGCCCTGGACAACGAAGGGAATGCCGCGGTCAGCCGCCTGGCGCAAGGCAACCAGCGACTCTTCCACTCCCTGTCGATTGTCGAACACGTCCAGCGCCAGCAAGCGATTGCCCTGCGGCAAGTGTACGCCGCCACGGGCATTGACGCGCTCGATGGCCAACAGCAGGTTGCGCCTTACCGCTTCGCCGGCATTGGCAAACGTGCCGGAAACTCCCTCGATCATGCCGATGCGTATCGGTTCGGGCGCGGGCGCCGCAGCGGCCGGCGCGCCCATGGCCAGCAGCGCCGCCAGAGTTGCCGTCACCACAGACAGGAAACATGCTGTCCGCCGCACATGCAACAGGCAGAAAAACAGGGAAAATGGCATGATGGCCGGATGGAATGGATAAAATAGGCATTTTACGCGCCGGCACATGGCGCGGCAGCCACTTCTGGCAGGCGGTCATGATAGCGGCACCCTATTGGCAAATAACTCAGGCATTCCGATGTCCAGCTTCGTCAATGGAGCAGACAGCGTCATGATTCGCGCCTTTGCCGCCCGCAGCACCGGCCTCGCCGACGCGCCCCGCCGGCGTTCGGCATTGCCATGGGGACGCTGGCTGGGCGTGGCGCTGCTGTCGCTGTTGCTGCACGCGGCGGCGCTGCACTGGGCCGGCGACCGGTTCCGTCTGGCGGCGCCCGCGGCAAAGGCGCCGCCGGTCATGCAATCCGTGCTGGTGCAGCTGCAGGCGCCACCGCAGGTGGTGCCGGTACGCGTGGCGGCGCCGGCAAAACCGCGGCCGAAGCCGGCCGCGCGCCCGAGAAAACCTCCGTCTCCACCCCGAACGCCGGCCGCCGACGCCATACTGCAGCCAGCGGCCATGACTGCCACTGCCGCTGCGTCCACCGCCGTGGCCGACAGCGATGTGCCCGCGGATGCCGGCATCCATGCCAGCGACCTGGCATCCATACCCGATGGCATCGAGATGATAGCCGCACAGGAAGCCCCCGCCGCCGCCACGCCTGTCGTCACAGTGGCAGCTGAAGCGGTCAGGCTCGACCCGCCGCCGCCGGCGTCGCTGAAATACAATGTCGCCGCGCGGCGAGACGGCCAGGAAGTCTATGGCCATGGCACGATTACCTGGCGAACCGACGGCAGCCGTTATTTCATCAACGGCGACGCCGGCATCCTGTTCATTTCGGCACTGGAGTTCAGCAGCCAGGGGCAGATCGACGCCGCCGGCATCGCGCCACTGCTGTATTCGGAAAAGCGCTTCCGCCGCCCGCCTACCGATACCCGCTTCGATCGCGAGCGCGCGCAAATCGGCTTTTCCGCTTCGGCGGCATCGTACCCTCTGCAGGGCGGCGAGCAGGATCGCGCCAGCATCGTCTGGCAACTGGCCGGCATCGGCCGCGGCGACCCGGCGCGCTTTGCAGCCGGGGCGCAGATTCCGCTGTTCGTCGCCGGCACGCGCGACGCTTACATCTGGAATATCGAGATCCTGGGCGAGGAAGATATTGAAGTGGACCTGGGTGCCACGCGCGCCTGGCACGTGCGGCGCGCGCCCCGCCCGGGCGCCAGGGACGATGCCATCGATATCTGGCTGGCGCCGGCGCAGCACTGGTATCCGGTCAAGCTGCGCTACACCGAAGCCAATGGCGAATATCTCGAACTGTCGCTCAAGCGCATCGATGTGCCAGGCGACGAATGAACACAATTACTGGAAAGTACTCTGCATGAAGCAATATTTTCTTCCAATCTGCCGCAGGGCCGGGGCCTGGCTTCTTGCAGGAATGGCCTTTGCGACTGCAGGAATGGCACAGGCGGCGGCTGTCGATCATCCCGCATTCAAGCGCCCTTTCAGGCTGCCGCCGGCAGCTGAACTCAGCTATGCCGTCAAGGCGAAGCACAGCGGCCTGCGTCTCAATGGCGACTCAGTCGTGAAATGGCAAACAGATGGCAAGACCTACAGTATCGGCATTGAGACGCGCGCCAGCCTGCTCGGCAAGATCGTCACCTCCGGCAGCGAAGGCAGCATCGACGGCTACGGCCTGGCGCCAGCCATGGCAACCGAAAAGCGCTTTCGCAAAAAACCGACCACCGCCACCTTCGACCGTGAAAGCAAGCTGATCAGCTTCTCCGAATCGGCAGCAAGCTATCCGCTGCTGGGCGGGGAACAGGACCGCACCAGCATTACCTGGCAACTCGTCGGCAACGCCCGCGCCGCCGGCAAGAAATTCGTTGCCGGCTCGCAGTGGCACTACTTTGTCGTCGGCCGGGCAGATGCCGAAGCCTGGACTTTCGTGGTCGGCAACAGCGAGCAGATTGCCACGCCGCTGGGCACCGTCAGCGCCGTGCGCGTGACGCGCCGGCTGCCGGCCGGCAGCCGACAGCAGCAACTCGACCTCTGGCTGGCGCCATCGCTGGACTGGTACCCGGTCAAACTGCTGTTTTCCGAACCCGACGGCGACGTCATCGAAGAAACCCTGGAACGGATCGACCGCGAGTAACCCTATAATGGTGTCCCGACTCACCCTCTCCTCGATACCATGCACATGACTGACGGCGCACTCGTTCTGTTCAGCGGCGGCCAGGATTCCGCCACCTGCCTGGCCTGGGCACTCAGCCGCTATTCGCGCGTAGAAACCATCGGTTTCGACTATCGCCAGCGCCATGCCATCGAACTGGCCGTGCGGCTGCCGTTGCTGGAAAAGATGCGCGCGCTCTCACCCGCGTGGGCGGACAAACTGGGCGAAGACCACCTGGTTGACCTGGGCTTGCTGTCCACGATTTCCGACACGGCGCTGACGCGCGACGTCGAAATCCGCATGCAGGACGATGGCTTGCCGAACACTTTCGTGCCTGGGCGCAACCTGCTGTTCATGACCGTCGCCGCCACCGTGGCTTACCGCCGCGGCCTGGACGTGCTGGTGGGCGGCATGTGCGAAACTGATTACTCGGGTTATCCCGACTGCCGCGACGACACCATGAAGGCGCTGCAAGTGGCGCTCAATCTCGGCATGGGCACGCGCCTGAAACTGGAAACTCCGCTGATGTGGCTGGACAAGGGCGCGACCTGGCGCCTGGCGCAGGATCTCGGCGGCGCGCCGCTGGTCGAACTGATCCGCAGCGAGACCCACACCTGCTATCTGGGCGAGCGCGGCACGCTGCACGACTGGGGCCATGGCTGCGGTCACTGCCCGGCCTGTGAACTGCGCGCGCGCGGCTACCGCCAGTTCATGCAGGCTTGAGCGGCAGGCAGGACGGCTGCAAAATTGCCGCAGCCGTTACTGCCGCTTGGCTATAATAATCAGCAACTTCCGCAGTTTTCATCCAACCTCACGCACCTAGGGCGCCCACCATGTCCATCCTTCTGCCGATCGCCAAGAACACGCACCAGCAACCTGCGGTGACGTTGGAAATGCTGTCGAACCTGGTCAACCGCCACGGCTGCATTACCGGCGCCACCGGCACCGGCAAGACCGTGACGCTGCAGGTGCTGGCGCAAGCGCTGTCGAACATCGGCGTGCCGGTGTTCGTGTCCGACGTCAAGGGCGACCTCTCGGGCATTGCCAAGGCTGGCGCGACTTCCGAAAAGCTGGCCAAGCGCCTGCAGACTCTGGGCCTGGACGAGCCACAATGGGGCGCCTGCCCGGTTACCTTCTGGGATGTGTTCGGCGAACAGGGTCACCCGGTGCGCGCCACCATTTCCGACCTCGGGCCGCTGCTTCTGGCGCGCATGCTGAACCTGAACGACACCCAGGAAGGCGTTCTGCAGCTGGTATTCAAGATCGCCGACGACAATGGCCTGCTGCTGCTCGACACCAAGGACTTGCGCACCATGCTGCAGCATGTCGGCGACAATGCCGCCGACTACCGCACCGCTTATGGCAATATTTCCGCAGCCAGCATCGGCGCCATCCAGCGTGGCGTGATCGGCATCGAGGAACAGGGCGGCGACCGTTTCTTCGGCGAGCCGATGCTCAACATCGACGATATGCTGCAGACCGACGGCAATGGCCGCGGCGTCGTCAACATCCTCGCCGCCGACAAGCTCATGAACGCGCCGCGCCTGTATTCGACCTTCCTGCTGTGGATGCTTTCCGAGCTGTTCGAAAACCTGCCGGAAGTGGGTGACCTCGACAAGCCGAAGATGGTGTTCTTCTTCGACGAAGCGCACCTGCTGTTCAACGAAGCGCCCAAGGCGCTGCTGCAAAAGATCGAACAGGTGGTGCGCCTGATCCGTTCCAAGGGGGTGGGCGTATTCTTCGTCACGCAGAATCCGCTCGACATCCCCGACACCGTGCTGGGCCAGCTCGGCAACCGCGTGCAGCATGCCTTGCGCGCCTATACCCCGCGCGACCAGAAGGCGGTAAAGGCTGCCGCCGAAACCTTCCGCCCCAATCCCGCCATCGATACCGCACAGGCGATCACGGAACTGGGCGTGGGCGAGGCGCTGGTGTCCTTCCTCGATGAAAAGGGCCGTCCCAACATCGTCGAACGCGCCTACATCCTGCCGCCGGGCTCGCAGATCGGCCCGATCTCCGCGGACGAGCGCAAGACAGCCATGGTGAAGTCGGTCGTGGCAGGCATCTATGACAAGGCGGTGGATCGCCAATCGGCCTATGAGCAGCTGAGTGCCCGTGCCGCCACTGCCAAAACAGAAACGCAGGAAGAAGAACCGGCGGCGCGCGGCCGCCGCCAGACGCAGGAGGAAGACGCCTCCGGCGGCTTGGGCGGCATGCTGGGCGGCTTGTTCGGCGGCGGCAGCAGCCGGCGCGAATCGCCCGTGCAGGCGCTGCTCAAATCGGCTGCGCGCAGCATCGGTTCGCAGGTCGGCCGCGAAATCATCCGGGGCGTGCTGGGTTCGATGACGAAGCGGCGCTAAGAGCGTCTATCAAAATGCCGGCCAATAAAAAAAACCGCTGTCCGGAGACAGCGGTTTTTGTTTGGGCGGCGGCATCAATCCTTGAGCACGAACGTCACCTTCATCACGACCCGGTATTCGGCAATCTTGCCGCCGGAAACAATGACTTTCTGATCCTTGATCCAGGCGCCAGTGACGTCGTCCAGGGAATCCGTGGCACGCGCAATGCCTTGCTGGACTGCGTCTTCAAAACTGGTGGGGCTCTGGGCGATGACTTCGATTACTTTGGCGACAGACATGGACACACCTCCGAAACGAACACGTTAAAAAAATACATCCTAACGTGTCGCCCCACGCAGTAGTGCGAATGCATCAATTACTCTGAAAATGCCCGCCACTGATTGCCGCCAGCTTTTTTGGCAGCATACATGGCAGTATCGGCATTGCGCGACAGCATCGTTTTGTCGACACCGTGGTCCGGATAGAAGGCGATGCCGATGCTTGCCGTGACCTGCGCCACGCGCTCTGCCACGACAATAGGCTGGCTCACGGCCGCGCAGATATGCTGCGCCACCTGCATGGCGCCTTGCGTATCGTTCACCACACCGAGCAAGATCACGAACTCGTCACCACCGATGCGGCATACCGTATCGGATTCACGCACGCTGGCATGAATTCGCGCGGCAATCTGCTGCAGCAGCAGGTCACCAACAGCATGTCCATGCGTATCGTTGACCGGCTTGAAATTATCCAGATCAAGATACAGCAGCGCCACCCGCTCGCCGGCGCGCGCTGCCCGGGATAGCGCCACGCGCAGGCGATCATCGAACAGCGCGCGGTTCGGCAAGCCGGTCAGGATGTCGTACTGCGCCAAATACTGCAGGCGTGCGTTGGCTTGCCGCCTTTCGATTGCGGCGACGACCTGGGTAGCGATAAACTGCAGCAGCATCCTGTGCGTAGGGTCGTACCGCTGCGTCGCCGCAGCGCTCTGCACCACCAGCGCGCCACCGGTGCGCCGCCCGACAACCAGCGGAATACCCAGCCAGTCGCATTCCCCGCTATCCGTTCCTGCCAGCGCAGCCGGCCATGCCGCCGGCGCATCCGCCGCCAGCACGTCAACAACGCCGCCACGCACCATGGCCGTGGCGATGCCAAGCGCATCCGGCATGCCATCACCGGAAGTTGCCATCGACTCCCCCGCCTGACAGGCAATTTCCAGCGCCAGGTCGGGCGCCTCCTGCAACGCGATCAGAAAACGTCCGGGCGGCAACAGATGCCTGGCAATTTCCTGGATGCGGCAACACAGATCCGCCAGAAAGTCGATCGTATAGGCTGCTTCGGAAATCCGGTGCAAGGCCAGTTGCATTGCTTCGGCGCGTTTTCGCTGCGTGATTTCGCGCGCGACTGCCAGGCGGACGCGATCGTCGGGGGACCAGCGCGCAGACCACATGATATCGATCACCCGGCCATCCTTGCGCACATAGCGGTTTTCGAAATTACGCAAGGTGATGCCCAGCATGACACCCGCTGCCGCCTCCTGCGTACGCTGACGGTCGGCCGGAAACACCAGGTCGATCATGGGAGTGCCGATCAGCTCCTCCGGCAAGTAGCCGAATACCTGTTCGCATGCCGCGCTGAGCGCGACGAATCGCCCGTCCACATCGACGATGCAGATCACGTCCGGCAAAAGGTCGAGCGCCTTGACCAGGTGCGTGCGGGGATCAGTAGGCAGGGGTTCTTCTTCGAATTGCATAATTACAAGAATTATGCCTCGAATCGCTTTGCCCGGGCATGTCAGCGCCGGTGAAATTTTTCACCGCGCGGCAATCATGAAGACAATATCAGGGCGCTGTCAGGCGCAAGGTCTGACCCGGCTGGATGCGGTTGGGGTCGCGGATGTCGTTCCAGTTGGCCAGTTTCCGGTAGTCAAGGTTGTATTCGCGCGCAATGCTGCCCAGTGTATCCCCTGGGCTTACCACATACTCGCCCGGCCCTGCGGCAGAAGAGGTACCCATGGCGCCAGCCGACTCAGGGGCAGCCTGCCCCGCGGGTGGCATGACCGGCTCGCTGGCCGCCACCGATGGCGCGGAAGCACCTGGCGCGGAAGGGGGCAAGGCAGACGGTGAAGTCGTCTGCGGTGCCTGTGCCTGCCGAGCATTTTGCGCTTGTTGCGCGTCTTGCGCCTGTTGCGCTTCCCCGGCCTGCCGTGCCGCTTGTGCCTCTTCCGCAGGTGACGGCGATAGCGGCGCCTTCGCGCTTTCCTCGCGACGATCGCAAGCCGCTACCGCGATCACGAGGGGAATCGCTACGCCTGCCGCGGCAAGTCGCAGTGAATGCATGGAGAGTTTCATGATGGGCTCCTTGCGGGGAAAATCGTCGATGACCTCACTTTTCTCTCCAAGGTAGGCACCTAGCGAGAGGGAAAGTTTATTTTTCCCCGCATGGCATTGATGCGCATTAAACCGCTTGCGTCTTACTGCCATTCAAAAAATCGCGAAGCACCAGCGCATGGTTATGCTCCGCATCGCGCGCACCATACACCAGCGTCACTTTATTTTTTCCTGCATGTGCGCGTATCAGCGCAGTCTTTTGCGGATCCTGAGCAAGCTCGTGGAGGTAGGCAGCGCGAAACTGCGTCCACCGTTCGGGTTCGTGGTTGAACCACTTGCGCAATTCCGACGACGGCGCCGCCTCCTTTAGCCAGAGGTCGATATGCGCGCCTTCCTTGCGTACGCCACGCGGCCACAGGCGATCCACCAGAATCCGAAATCCGTCATCGTCGGCTGCGTCATCGTAGACGCGCTTGAGTGCAAGCTTTTTCGCAGTCATGTCGTCACCAGTCTTTCCTTGTCTTGCGGCGCGGCCGTTGGCACGAGCGGCGCATGAAATGCTGCCAGCAGCGTCGCTTCGCGCTCGCGCACCTGCGCCATGTTGTGTTCCTTGATGTGGCCATAACCGCGAATCTCTTCCGGCATGGCAGCAATCGCCACGGCCTGCGCGAGATTGTCGGCACGCAGGGCCGGCAGCAAGCCCCGCACAATCTCGCGGTAATGGCCGACCAGGGCGCGTTCGGCGCGACGCTCGCGCGTGTAGCCGAACGGGTCGAATGCCGTGCCGCGCAAGAATTTCAGGCGCGCCAGCAGGCGAAACGCCGACAGCATCCACTGACCGTATGCATGCTTGCGCAAGTGACCGTGGCTGTCGCGCCCGGCCCACAGCGGCGGCGCCAGGTGATAGCGGATGCGGTAGTCGCCCTCGAACATGTCGGCTACCTTGGCCAGAAAGGCCGGATCCGCATGCAGGCGCGCCACTTCGTATTCATCCTTGTAGGCCATCAGTTTAAAAAGATTTTTTGCCACCGCCTCGGTGAGCCGATGCGCTTTCGCTGCGGCGCCGAGGCGCGCTTCCGCGGCGCGCACCTCCTCGACAAAATTCCGGTACTGCTGCGCGTACCCCGCGTCCTGATAGGCAGCAAGGAATTGCGCACGCCGGGCAAGCAGGTCGTCGAGCTTCGGCGCGCGCCTGAACTCGATCACGTGCGCCGCGGTATCGCGGGTGTGCACCAGCTTTTCCACGCCGGCCAGGTCATGTGCCGCGCGCCTGCCCCAGCGGAACGCCTGGCGGTTGAACTCGACCGCGACCGCGTTCAGCGCAATGGCGTGCATCAGCGCCTCTTCGCCCAGCGGCACCCAGCCCTGTTGCCAGGCATAGCCGAGCATGAACATGTTGGTCGCCATGGTGTCGCCCATCAGCGCAGTGGCGACGTGGCCGGCATTGACGAAGGCGACGCGCTCGCTGCCGCAGGCGGTGCGGATCGCCTGTTCGGCAGAAGCGCCGGGATAGCGCCAGTCCGGGTCGCGGATGAAGGCCGCGGTGGGCGCGCCGGTGGTATTGATCGCCGCACGGGTCCGGCCTTCGCCCATGCGCGTCAGGGCATCGCGGCCGGCGCAGACGATGACGTCGCAACCGATCACCAGGTCCGCCATGCCGGTGCCCACCCGCGTGGAAAATATGTCGTCCTGGCGCGCGCCGATGCGCACGTGCGACATGACCGGCCCGCCCTTCTGCGCCAGTCCGCTCATGTCGAGTACGCTGCACCCCTTGCCTTCGATGTGCGCAGCCACGGCCATGATCTGGCCAATGGTGATGACACCGGTGCCGCCAATGCCGGCGACGAGGATGTTGTAGGGCTGGGCGACGTCCGGCAGCACCGGCGCCGGCAACTCACCATCGTCGCCAAGCGGCACCGCGCCAGGAAGCGCCGCCTGCGCCGGCTTGCGCAACTGACCGCCCTCGACCGTGATGAAGCTGGGGCAAAAGCCCTCGACGCAGGAATAGTCCTTGTTGCAGGACGACTGATTGATCTGGCGCTTGCGGCCGAACTCGGTTTCCAGCGGCTCCACGGACAGGCAGTTGGAAGTACGGCTGCAGTCGCCGCAACCTTCGCACACCGCCTCGTTGATCACTACCCGCTTGGCTGGATCCGGGTAAGCATGGTGCTTGCGGCGCCGGCGTTTCTCGGCGGCGCAGGTCTGATCGTAAATCACGGCCGAGACGCCTTTGACTTCGCGCAGCTCTCGCTGCACGTCGTCGAGCTCGCGACGGTGACGGATGGTCACGCCGCCCGCCCAAGCGGTGCCGGCCGGATACTTGTCCGGTTCGTCGGTCACTACCACGATCGGCGCCACGCCTTCCGCCGCCAGCTGGCGCGAGATCGCGGCCGGGTCCAGCGGCCCGTCGACCGGTTGGCCGCCGGTCATGGCCACGGCATCGTTGTACAGGATCTTGTAAGTGATGTTGACCCTGGCGGCCACGGCAGCGCGGATCGCCAGGATGCCCGAATGGAAATAGGTGCCATCGCCCAGATTGGCAAACACGTGCTGCTCGCTGGTGAACGGCGCATGACCGATCCAGGTTACCCCCTCGGCACCCATGTGGGTAAAGGTGGCGGTCTCGCGATCCATCCACAGCACCATGTAATGGCAGCCGATGCCCGCAAGGGCGCGGCTGCCGGTGGGCAGATTGGTGGAGGTATTGTGCGGGCAACCGGAACAGAAGTGCGGCAGGCGGTCGCGCGCCGGATCGGGCGCCGCGCCGGTTGCCTGCAACACCGCCTCCTTGGCTTCGAGGTAGGCGATACGCTCGCGCACGCGCACTGCCACCGGGTGGCCGGCGAAGTAGCGGCTGATGCGACTGGCGATGGCACGGGCGATCTGCGCCGGCGACAATTCGTATGTAGCCGGCAGCAGCCAGTGACCGTGGCCTTCATGGTGCGGGTTGCTCCACTCGCCGGTATCATCGAACTTGCCGACCACGCGCGGGCGCACGTCGTCGCGCCAGTTGTACAGTTCTTCCTTGAGCTGGTATTCGAGAAACTGGCGCTTTTCTTCCACCACCAGGATTTCCTCAAGGCCCTGCGCAAAAGCGCGCACGCCCTCGGCTTCCAGCGGCCAGACCATGCCGACCTTGTAGAGACGGATGCCGATGTCGCGCGCGACCTGCTCGTCGATGCCGAGATCATCCAGCGCCTGGCGCGTATCGAGGTAGGATTTGCCCGCGGTGATGATGCCCACGCGCGCATGCGGACTGTCCCAGACGACGCGGTTCAGGCGGTTGGCGCGCGCATACGCCAGCGCCGCATACCACTTGAAATTGTTCATGCGCGCTTCCTGCTCCAGCACGGCATCCGGCCAGCGGATGTTCAGGCCGCCCGGCGGCAAGTCGAAGTCGTCCGGCATAACGACCTGCACCCGCTGCGGGTCGATCTCGACCACGGCGCCGGACTCGACCAGGTCGGTGACGCATTTCATCGCCACCCACAGGCCGGTGTAGCGGCTCATGGCCCAGCCGTGCAAGCCATAGTCGAGGTATTCCTGCACCGAGGACGGATACAGCACCGGGATGCCGCAGGCTTTCAGGATATGCTCGCTCTGGTGCGCGGTCGTGGAAGACTTGGCGGCATGATCGTCGCCCACCGCCAGCAGCACGCCGCCATGCGGACTGGTGCCGGCCATGTTGGCATGCTTGAAGACATCGCCGCAACGGTCCACGCCCGGCCCCTTGCCATACCAGAGCGAAAACACGCCGTCATACTGCGCGCCGGGGAACAGGTTAACCTGCTGGGTGCCCCACACCGCCGTAGCTGCCAGATCTTCATTCACCCCGGCCTGGAACTTCACATGGTGCGCTTCCAGGTGCTTCTGCGCTTTCCAGGCGGTGAGGTCGACATTGCCCAGCGGAGAACCACGATAGCCACTGATGTAGCCAGCCGTGTTCAGGCCGGCGCTGCTGTCGCGCACGCGCTGCAGCATGGGCAGGCGTATCAGCGCTTGCGTGCCCGTCAGAAAGGCACGGCCGCGGGAAATGGTGAACTTGTCTTCCAGTGAAACTTCGCCAGTAGCAGGCGCTGGAAGGACAACTTGCTGTGGACGCAATGGTGCATTCATACCCTGTCTCCGTGCCAAAAATCGTGTCTTTGGAGGTCATGCGGCAGCGCGGTTGCTGCCCGCATTGCAGGCAGCCTTGTGGGTGCCCGTTCATGCATTGTAGACCGTATCACAAGGCGTTACCGGCCTCTATGCGCACCGCAGCATTCATGCTGCAGGCTACGTCCCTGGAACGTAACAACCGTAACAAACCGTAAGCGGGCTTGGGCAAGCGGGGCAGACGCGGTGTAATGACTGCAAGCCACACCGGCATCACAGGAAAGGAACCTATCATGCAAGTGAAATTGATTACCGGCATCGTCGCCGGCCTGTTCGCAGCAGGCATCGCCATTGCCCAGTCGACCCCGACTGCGCCTGCCACACCGGCCGCCGCCCCTGCTTCGTCCGCAGCGCCCTCCGATCGTATGGCCAGGCCGCACCACATGCATGGTGGGCATCACGGACGCCGCAACCACGCGCAGCACATCGCCGCGCTCGACCAGGATAAGGACGGCTTCATCAGCCGTACCGAAGCGGCTGGCCACCCGATGCTGGAAAAAGGCTTCGACGGCATCGACGGCGACAAGGATGGCAAGCTGTCGCAGGCCGAACTGCAGGCAGCGCACGAAGCCATGCGCGCAAAATTCCGCGAACGCGCCGAAGCGCGCTTCAAGGCAGCAGATGCTGATGGCGACGGCGCATTGAGCATGCAGGAATATGAAGCGGCCCAGCGCACCATGCTGGAACGCAAGTTTGCGCGCCTCGATGCCAACAAGGATGGCAAGCTGTCGCAAGAAGAGTTGCGTGCCGGCCACGGCAAGCGCATGCATCGCGTCCAGCCCAAGACAAGCTGAACTGAGCTAAGCCACGCCAGAAAATTTTCGCTGTTGTCTCACCCCGTTTGCTCCCCCTTCGCGGGGAGCTTTTTTTATTGCGGCGGCAGATTCGTTTCGCCGGGCAACAGCGCCGATGGCGACAGCGCCGGCATAGCTGTCAGGCGCGCGTAGATCGGTGCGAAATCCACCTGCGTATCTTCCAGCAGTTGCCGGAAATCGCGGATAACGAAATAGGTTTCCTGGTAGGTATCGATCTTGTACAAGGTACGCATGACCCTTTCCAGCTCGAATGGAATCCGGCGCGGCTGCGGACTGCGCAGGCAGTAATCGATTTCGCCGCCGGACGACAGCAGCCCGGCGCCGTAGGCACGCAAGCCGGCCTCGGATTGCACCAGGCCAAACTCGATGGTGTACCAGTACAGGCGCGCCAGGCAAGGCAGCCCGCCGAGCGCAAGCGCGCGCAAGCCGCCCTTGCCGTAAGCCTGCAGGTGGTCGGCGAACACCGGATCGAACAGCAGCGGCACATGGCCGAAGAAATCATGGAAGACATCCGGCTCGACGATGTAGTCGCACTCCGCCGGCTCGCGCAGCCACACTGTCACCGGGAAGCGGCGGCTGGCCAGGTGCTCGAAAAACACCTGGTCCGGCACCAGCCCCGGCACCGCCACCAGCTGCCAACCAGTGGCGCGCGCGAGCGCGTCCGACGTGCGCGCGAAGTCCGGAATGCCATCCTCTGCATCCAGCGCGGCCAGACTATCGATGAACAACTGGCAGGCGCGCCCCGACAGCAGGGCCGCCTGGCGCTGGTACAGGCGCCGCCACAAGGCGTGCTGTGCCGGCGTATAGGCTTGCCAGTCCTGCCGCACCACGTAATGCGCATCGGCTTGCGCGTAATCGCCGCGCAGCGCGCCGCTGCCGGACTTTTCCGCCAGCGAGCGCAGGAATTCTTCGCGGCTGACATCGACGCCCATCATCCCTCCCGCAGTACGCCGCGGCGGATCTGGTCCAGCTCGATGGATTCGAACAGGGCGCGGAAATTGCCCTCGCCAAATCCCTCATCGCCCTTGCGCTGGATGATCTCGAAAAAAATCGGGCCGATGACGTTCTGCGTAAAAATCTGCAGCAGCAATTCGCGCTTGCCGCCATCGGTGGCGCCGTCGATCAGGATGCGCAGGCGCCTGAGCGCCTCGATATCCTCGCTGTGGCCAGGCAGGCGCCGTTCCACCAGCTCGTAGTAGGTATCGACCGTCTCCTGAAACTGCACGCCTGCTTCGCGCATCGCCGCCACCGTGGCATAGATGTCGGCGCTGCCAAGCGCGACGTGCTGGATGCCCTCGCCGTGATACTGGTCGAGGTACTCGGCGATCTGCGAGCGGTCGTCGGAAGATTCATTGATGGGGATGCGGATCTTGCCGCAAGGCGAAGTCATCGCCTTCGACTTCAGGCCGGTCAGCTTGCCGGTAATATCGAAGTAGCGGATCTCGCGAAAATTAAACAGCTTTTCATAAAATTCCGCCCACTCGCGCATGCGGCCGCGATGGACATTGTGCGTCAGATGGTCGATGTACTCCAGGCCGGCACCGGCCGGACGCATTTTTGCACCAGGAATGGCGACGAAATCAACGTCATAGATATCGATATCGCCGATGGCGCCGGCTGCCTCCTTACCACGCCAGCGATCGACGAAGTAGATCAGCGAATCGCCCACGCCCTTGATCGCGGGAATGTTCAGCTCCATCGGCCCGGCATGCTGGTCGAAGCTCCAGGCGCCCAGTTCCACGGCGCGGCGCTGCGCCCTGCCGGCATCGGCCACGCGCAGCGCGATGGCGCAGATCGACGGACCATGCTGGCGCGCAAAGCGCTGCGCAAAGGAATCCGGCTCGGCATTGACGATGAAATTGATGCCGCCCTGGCGATACAGGGTCACATTCTTGTGCCGATGGCGCGCAACCGCGGCAAAACCCATCTGCGTGAACAATGCTCCCAGCCCCTGGGGATCCGGCGCGGCGTATTCGATGAACTCGAAGCCGGCGGTGCCCATCGGATTGTCCCAAGGTTCGAACTGCATGGCAGCTCCCGTCCAGTGCCTGACACGCTTTTCAGTATAGACGGAAATGAATGGCTGCAACAGGAAAGCGCGGACAGCTGAACGTCCGCGCTTGCGCCTGTGCCTGCACAGGCCAAAAGTGCTATCAGTCGCCCTTGATGCCGGGAAGGTTCTTGAAGAACTTGCCGATAGCGCGGGTCTTGGTCTTGACGGTCAGGTCAATGCTGGCCACCTGCTCGTCCAGGACTTCGCGCAGGATGCTGGCCGGGTTGGCGGGCGGCAGCTTGAGCAGCGCCTCGGCTTCGCCATGATCGCGATGGATCTCCATGCCCGCCTTGGCAGCGATGTGCATCATCACGTCGTTGGAGGCGAGACAATGAATGTACAGCGTGTCGATGTCATCATTGCGACAGTGCATGGCAGCACGCTCCAGCAGGCGCGTGCCAATGCCCAGGCCGCGGCAAGGCGCCAGCACGGAAACGCCGAATTCAGCGATGCGGTCGCGACCGGTGGCATCAGCCAGCGTCGGCATGGCACCGCGTGGCGTATAGGCAAGGTGACCGACGCCGACCAGTTTGAGGGCGTCATTGTAGACGCCGAACACGGCATCACGCGAGAAATTGATTTTCTGGACGTAACGCGTGACAAGCGCATCGGGGAATGTGGTGCCGAATCGCATCAGGCGCTCCTGCTCGTCCAGCGAGAGGAAATGCATCAGCAGCCGGCGGCGGTCACGCTCGGTCAGCTCCTTGATGCGGATGGAAAAATGCCCGTGGCTGGAACTACAAGGATTGCTGGCAGGATCAATAATGGATGCCATAAATTGCCTTTCTCCAATCGCCCGGTTGCTGCGGCGCACAAACTCATTGTAGGCGATTTGCGTGTCATTGGAGAAAAAGAATGGTGCGCCTTGCGCAATGCGACATTTTATTGCGGTTGATTTGTGGCGATACAACAATTCATGGCTTAGTTAATTTCTGCAAGGCACAAATTTCTTTGCGGCACCCTGGATGCGACTGGCTGCTCAAGAAAATCCCACGAATCAGCTTCGTCCAAAATGACCGGCACTGGCAATCAACTCTGCACCACAAGAAGTTTTGTGGCCTTCGTAGGCAACCGGCACGCCATCGATGGTATGCAGCGGATTGCCTTCGATGATCGTGCAATTGGTGTGCCCCTTGCGCGGACAGGTGCAGATGTCGCCGATGCGCGCGACGGCAATGCCGTCGACGGTGAAGTGCGTAGCGGCGACGCTGATGACGCTGCCGCCATGGGTGGTGGGGTCGCCGAGGCGGATGACTTTTCTCATTGCTGCGGCTGTGCGTAATTGGCCGGATCGATGGCCGGCGTCACGCTGTGCCGGAACACGTCGCCGCCGATGGCGTGCTGCTGGTTCTTGCGCTTTTCTTCGGGCGGCGGACTGATGAAGATGATGCTGGCCTCGGCCGGGTCGCGCAGGTTGACGGCGGCACTGATGCCGCCGTCGCGATAGCTGCCCATGACGCCGATGGCCATCTGCACAAACCAGGTGGCGGCGCCTGTATTGCCGAGCCGCTTGTCGGTATCGATGAACTGGCTGGACTTGCCCGTGTCGATTTCCGGATGACCCGCCTGCGCCTGCTGGTTCAGCAAGCTATGCAGAGCAATCAGCTGCTCGGTATTGTTGTGAGTCGCAGCGATGATGCGCGCCGGCGCCTTGGGGCGCTGTGCTTCGGGGAGCGTTTGCAGCGCTTGCTGCCAGCCGTCCTGCAAGGCTTTTTCGCGATCGGTGCGACGCGTGAGCGGCTGACCGTTTTCATCGGTCATCTTGACGAAGACCGGGCGGTGCAAGTAGCCCAGCGTGGGCAGGCGGTCGAAGGTGTCCAGTTGCTCGCGATTCCAGGGAATGGGAAACCAGGGCGTAGGTTTCCAGTCGCGCGGCGGGCGGCTATCGAAGGGGTTCATGCTGACGAGGGTGCCGGTGATGCCGGTACCGCGGATGTCGGGACGTTGCGCGAAAGCGGTGGTGGCTTCGAGCCATTCGGTGACGGTGGGCTGCCGCGGCAACTCCCTTTTGTTAGGATCCTCGTCCAAGCTTGCGCCAATTTGTGCAGGTGTCAGGCCGGCCTGTTTTCGCTCGGGACGCGACACATTTCTCTCAAGGCGGAAATACATTCTCCCCAGCTTCGTGTGTACGAATTCGTTATTGGGGTCGTCCCAGACGAATGGCCGCATGGAATCGATGCGTTCGCGACGGGCGAGGACGAAAACTGCAGTAGCATCCGGCATTTCGGGTATGTAGTGGCCAGTTCTGAGAAGTCTTGGTGTGCCCGGCGGTCGATCTCGATCACGTGCGCCCATGTCGTCATTTACGGAAACAACAACATATGGCACATCCGGATGCTTATCGAAAAAGGAAAACACATCTCCCACCAATAAATCCGGCCGCTCTGCAAGCTTCCATGTTCCAAGGCTGAACAGATGGAATGCCATACCGCTCGTATCGGCGCCACCCACTAAACCGCCCGCAGGATCGTTAGCCGAAGGCTGGTTGGCAGGGTCGGCATCGGGCCCGCCGGCATAAAATGATGGCACTCCCCAGTACATGGGCGTAGTTTTGACGCCATTCTCTAGCGCATCCATTGCCCGGTCGCCGCCCTGCCCATCCTTATCCTGTTCACCCCACGGATACTTTTCTGGATCCTGTTCGCGAATGGTGACGTAAGGGCTACCCTCTTGTAAAGCTTCCCAAAGTTTTCCCTGTCGGTACTTGTCAAGCGTAACGCCAAGACCGATTACTTCCAGCACGTATTCGCGCCGAACCTGATCGCTCGTTTCCAGAGAGGAGAATGCCTTTTCGTTCTTTACAAGCCGTTCATTGCTGACCGTGCTTTGTGAAAAAAAAAGCCATCTGCCGACGCCTGCCAATACTACCAAGACAACAGTAATTGCAGCCCACCACAACCAGCGTTTTTGCATCGCTTGCCCCTGTAATATTGAATGCTGCGATGCCGAATTGCCCAGCTCTGGCTCCCTTGTGACGAAACCGATCAAGAGCAGAATCAGCAGAAATATTAGTATCAATCCCGTTAGACAATAATTTCGAAAGTGCCCACCCTCGCCCCTAGATAAAGTGCTCATACTTTTCTGTCCAGCTTGTACAAAATTTTTTCAATTAGGTTGTTATACACACAACCTCCGAAGGCAATTCATCAGGAAGAACAGGCAGGCAATCAGGCAATTCTCCGGAGCTATAGTAATCGGCATTACCTTTGATGATCTTCTTACGCCATACCGGCTCGGCCATCCAGTAAACTTCGTAGTTCTTGATAAATTTTGTCCATGAAAGAATCGATGAGCGCCTTCGCTCATATTTTTCCGGGATTTTTAACCGCCAATCCGCCACCGCACAAAGGTATCCATAGAACGCCGGATCCGTCGACGCTTTGGCGCTGCCAATGGCGACATCGTAAGCCGTAACTTGTGCATGATTGGCGCGACTACCGAAGATCGCACCATGAAAAGAACGTGGCGATGTTGACTGCTGCCAACGCAAACGTGCAGCCTCCGGAGTCGGTTCGGCCTTTACCAGAAGTTCGCCCGTTGGACGTCTGTCGGTCAGGCTGTTAAGACAAAAAAATACTTCTTGCACGGCACATTTGTCCCGTGGAATTTTTTCCTTGTTGATCAAGTCCTGCACTACTTCCTTGCGTTGCTGTGCACGCCACGTCCATCCCTGAAAGGTGGATGGATGCGGACTTTGGGCGAGTTGACCGCTGTAGTGGGGGTTGCGCATCTGATTCGCAAGCTCTGCCGGCGCCATGGAACTTTGCGGATCCTTGACACGCAACCACACTGTCATCAAACCATAGTCACTGGTTGACGCAATCGCCGCGTCGATTGGATCGACTTCTTCGTGTGTTCCCTTCGGCTGTCCATTCAAATTCAGTGCGCCATCGTACAGGGACGCGGGCACCGGATAGCACAGCGCTTCACCGGTGATTCTTCGTATGCCTGCACGCTCTGCGGCATCCTCCTCAGGCAAATGCATACGCATCGTAGCGCCGCCTTCGGCGACATGGGCATGGTCATTTTCACCCTTAACCCGCAATTTGAATTCGTGTGGAGCTGAACCAACTAGTACTGGTGTGGGTACTGCACTACCCTCTCTGCGCAGCTTTGCGGTAAATACGCGCTGAAAAAAACCCTTGCCCAATTCTTCGAGTGGCTTGCGCTTAACCGTGAGAGGAATCGGGATAGCAATTGGAAAGGCTGGACCAGTAATAGCTTTTTGTCTCACCACTTGCTTGTACGTAATTACATCGGGCACACCTTGCCAGCCGATGCCTTGCACATTGGCGAGTGCAACCGTCATGTCTTCCGGGCAGAAATACAGATACACTTTGCCGCGATTGTCACGATCCGTAAGCCAGGAATTGCCGATGATCCCTTCATGATCTTTTGCATTTCTCAGCGTGCTGAAATCCGGACGTGCATGTTTGCCTTTCGCAACGCCAGTGACGATATTGATCAGGGTTTGCAGACGTGCATGGCCGCTTTGACGACTGCCGATGAAGTTGTATTTCCCTGCCATTAGCGCATCCTCTCCGCCAGAAAATGCTTCCGCAAAATCTGCTGTCCAAGGTGCATCGGCTATCAGGCTATACGGCGGGTGCGTCAGTACGAGCGTATCGGCTGGACGCAACCCCTGTTCCATTAGGAAGGCTTGCGCCAGCAGGCTGAGCAGGCAACCCTGACTGTGTGCGACGAGCGAGACTGTATCGTCCTCATTATAGTCACGTATCATCGAAATCAATGCTGCCAACCGTTTGGCAGCCAAGATCATATACATGCGCCCAGGCGCATGCAATACAGGACGCAGCGCATCCCTGCCTACCCCATCTACCAAATCGCCTGGTAAAGCGCTGAAGCCCCGGTTCCACATATCCGGCAGCGTACTGGTGGCATTACCGAAAGGGCCGCCCCCCTTGGATAAATCCGCGTCCAAGCGATTGCCATAACGATCAACATTCTGCCCGTTTTTTTTGGGGCGAGAATCGTCTTTAACTTCTCGAAATCCCCAGTAAAATGGAATAATTGGACTATTGGTCGTTTTATCGATAGCGCGCTTAAAAAAGACGTTATCCGGATCTAGCTCCAGCTTACCCTTGTCCTCGGCCTGCGGCATCCGATAATGGGCAGGCGTGAATTTTCGGCCAAGGCGTTCTCCTAATCCGTCGCACAAACCTTGTTCGACCTTGTCATAGGACACACCGACATCGTTGACGCCATGAATGAGAATGATATTGCCCGGCAAACTGCGTTGCACGTCGACCTCCTTGCACCAATCGGTTTCGCAATACGTTACGGTGGTATTGGCACCGATCGTGTACGGCACCTTGTCGTACTTCGCCCGGACATTATTTCTTGACATACGCTATCCTTTTCAAAGCTGATTGCTTTTCGGCTTATAAAGACTTGATTCAAAGTGTCATGAAAATGAGTAGCGTCATTACTTTAACAAGCAAGGAATCGCGCGCTTCCATATCTTGTCTTGCGCTTCAACAAGATCTTGTGGCGTCTGGTACCGTGATAGAAGATGCCAATTCCACTGCACAAAAAATTGCTGCTGTGGCGCCACAAGCACAGACAATCCGGCAAATTTTCCCGTCATGGCATTTTTATTCACGGTCAGCAAATAGGCTTCACCTGCTAAGGCACGGCGATGTACCAAACTGCCGGCTCGCTCCGCAACATCTTCCAACCATCGCTCGCGCCAAACTGCCTGTTCTGCAAACTCGTTGGGCGCAGCATGTTCCAACCTCAGCTGGACGACAGCCGTTTCGCCATCCCTATCAATCAAGGAAAATGTCTGGCGCTCTGCTAGGCTGACCCAATAGCGCTCGCCTTTAACCTCGATGCCATAGCCGCCTGTTCCATAATTCGGGACGACTTCGCTGCTGCGAAAATCTGGACGCACGCATTCATCCTGCCGCTGTGCGATTGTGCTTAGCACCGAAGAAGACTCTGCCGCCACTGCTGCCAGCGGTATCAGGCATGCTGCAGTAAAGCTTGCAAGCGAAAAATTCCTACGCAGGCAACGACGAATATAGCCAAGAGTAATCATATGCATGCTTTGCTTCCTCATCTTTCCAGCATTAACCCGCGCTGGAAAACACGCGAATATCCGCGATCTGCATCGCATCCCGCAACAACAAATCGGTCTTACCCTCCGCATCACTCACGCCCTTGACAATGCTACCGTCGCTCATGACGATTTCGTATGCGCGCTGGGCGGCGACGGTCGCACCACCCTTGTCATTGGCGCCGTACTTCAACACAAAACGCAAATTGGAATCACCGCTATCAAACACCGGCTTTTCGCTTGCCATGGTCGCCGGCCCGGAAAACGGATAGCTGGCTGCTTTGTGCGCAATGGCCCCATTGGTGCCGAGCGCAATGCCACCGCCGATCTTGATGTAAGAACCGTCCTCGGCGATCAGGACGATTTCCTTTGCCATGCCAACGATCTTCCCGTCGACGGAGGTGAATTTGATGTTTTTCGCCGAATTGATCTCCGTATCATCATGCTGGCTTTGCAGCAGCAGCTTGCCATGGTGCGCGATGGCCTTGATACCGTCGTGATGAGAAAACAGCGACACGCCCTTGCCAGCATTGACATTGAAGCGCTGCCCGGAGGTCAGCTGCATATGCTGCTGGGCGACGCTGTCGAGGTTGGCGCCGGCGTAGCTGACGATGGTCTTGGTCGTGGCAAAGCTGATGCCGCTCGGCGCCGTGACGCCGATTGGCGCCTCCTCGCCTTTTTGTCCGCGCGGCTCGGTATTGCTGCCGCTTTCCCACTTCCTGATTGCCGCGCCCAAGTCATCCTGCGCTTGCGCATCGATCGGCATGGCCTGATGCTTGGCAGCGTAATCGCCCAGAGAACGGAACAGGTCGACGCACTCCTGCATCAGGCCGAGATACTCTTCCCGCGCCAGCTGCCCGTCGTCGCCATGCAGGCGTTTCCATGCGCTCAGCAAGATGCCCCGCGCTGCACGCACGCTGACATGCTCGTCACTGCGCAATTCCGCCCCCTCCCCGCGCGCCTCGCCCTTGCCATCCTCCCGGGGATGCGTCAGCCACCCCAGGTTCAGCTGACTATGGCCGTGCTCGCTGGCCAGTTGCGCATTGATCTGCCCGGGCGTATCGTCCAGCCGCAACTGGTTGTAGCGGCTGCCCTGCACTTCCTTGCTCTTGATGCCGGCGATGTAGCGATTGCCCGGCAATTTGCCGCGGTGGCTGAAGTCCGAGGGCGGCGTGCGCGCGCCGTGCACGCGTCCGACGATCAGCGGCTTGTCCGGGTCGCCGCCAAGGAAGTCGACGATGACTTCATCGCCCACGCGCGGCAGGCTGGAAGCGCCCCAACGGTCGCTGGCCCAATGACTGGCTACGCGCACCCAGGCGGAGTCGCGCTCGTCGCTGGCGGCGCCCGCACCCTGCGCATGCGCGTGGTCGGTACTGCGGGTGCCGGGAAAACGGATCTTGACGCGGCCCAGTTCGTCGCAGTGCACTTCTTCGTTGGCCGGGCCGACCACCATGGCGCTTTGCAGATGCACACGCGGCAGGTCGGCGCGGGCATCGTATGCCGGCACGATGGGCGTGCCGCGCCGCACGCAGGTAAAGCGGTTGCGGTATGGCGGCACGGTGGCGTCGTCCTGCGCACTGCCCGCCTTGGGCAAGTTGTTGTGCGCTTCGACGTGCAGCGCGGTGATGACGAATTCACGCTCCGGCACCGGGTGCGTATCGATCTCCGGATGATCGTCGAGGGCGATCCATTCGCCGACGCACAAATTGCGCACGCTGCTTTGGCCGTGAAAGCATTTGGCTTCGTATTCGTGGCGCCGCATGCGCAGCGCGCCCAGGCGCGCGTAATCGTCCCAGCCATCGCCGGCGTGCGGCGGGTCGACCTGGTAATCCTCGAGGCTGGCGGCGAACTGGTGGCCCAGCGCGCCCTGCTGCTGCGCGCTGGCGACGCTGGCGGCCATCAGGCCGGGTTCGCGGTAATCCCAGCTGTGGCGCACGATGCTGCCGGGCCGCAGGCTGCGCACCGGTTGCCACGCGGTGACGCTGTCGCGCTGCTCGGCGCCGGCGTCGCGGTGATAGCGCACGGTACCGGCGGCATTCTGCGCCAGCGTGGCTGCTTCGTCGAACAACACCAGGGTATGCGCCGGCGTGTCGTCGCTGCCGCTCTTGCTGGCCTGGCCAGGACGCATGAACCAGGCAATGCCGCGCCGCCGCCACAGGCGACGCAAAAAGTCGGCGTCCGATTCATTGTGCTGAAAGGTGAATTCGCGCGCGGGATATTCCTGCGTCAGCGAGCCGAGATCGAAACCGAAGGCACGCGCCAGCACCGGGTTAGTGTTGCGCCACTCTTCCAGCAGGGTCTTGCTGATGTCGATTTCATTGCGATTACGAAATACCCGGGTATTGACGCGCTGTTCCATCAGCGTCAGCGCATCGCGCACCACCAATTCATAGGTAGCCAGGGCGCCGTCGCTCTGGCCGGCGGCCACCTGGGCGACGATGCCGCAAACGCTGCGCAATGCACCACTGTCGGTGACGAACTGCAGTTCGACCGGCAAGGCGATGAATTCCTTGAGTGGCAAAAAGGCGTTGCCCGAGACGCAATGCAGTCGATACTCGAGACCGCCGCACAGTGATTCGCTGCCGCTGACCTGCTTCACCATCAGAACATCGTCGAGCACTTTCTGCTCGTGTCCCAGCCGCAACCGGATCGGGCGCGCAGCTTCGGTCAGGCCGCCACCGCTTGCGGCCTGCAGGTCGTGCAGGTTCATGGTCGCTGTCTCCCGTCACGACGGCAGGCGCCGCGACATCGTTAAATTATCATATTGGCAATTTTTTAGCAGTTTGCCCGCGACGTCGTGGAATGTCAATTCGGCAATTTTTGATTTATAACAAATGTGATGCGTGGGAACGGAACCGTCCCTGACGACTGGCTAGGCTTCGTGGGAGGGGTGGTTGCCGTACTGGGATATCGCTGCGGCCACGGCTGCGATGCGTGCGGCATGCACGGCTTCCGCGATCTTTTGCGGCTGCCCCGGCCATTGCCGGGCGACGGCGCCGGCATCGACCTGGCGCGCCGCCGACAGCAGCGCTTGCAGGTAGGCGGCCTGCAGAAAGGGACGCTCTTCGAAACCAGTGCGACCGCGGGAGTCGCATTGCGCCGCATCAAGCATGTCGGCAAAGCGCTGTGGCTTGCGAAAGCCATCGCAGCGCTCGAACAGTTTGACGACGGTATTGGCGCGCAGCTCGAGCGCGCGCGCGACATTGCCGTGTTCGCGCGCGGTCATCACTGCAAGGTCGCGGCAATCGTTGGGGATTTTCAGGCGCTGGCACACCTGCTCCACCAGCGCCACGCTGTGCGCTTCGTGGCCATGGTGGGCGGGCCAGTTTTCGCGGGGCGTGGCGCCCTTGCCAAGATCGTGCGTGAGCGCGGCGAAACGCACCGGCAGGGAAAACCCGGCGCGCGCAGCGCAATCGAGTACCAGCATCACGTGCACGCCGGTGTCGATTTCCGGGTGGTGCTGCGCCGGCTGCGGCACGCCCCACAAGGCGTCGAGTTCCGGCAGTATGCGTGCCAGTGCGCCGCATTCGCGCAAGACGTCGAACATGCGCGCAGGCGCGCTGTTCCATCAGGCCGCGCGCCAGTTCCTGCCAGACCCGCTCCGGCACCAGCGCATCGACTTCGCCTGCCGCCACCATCTGCCGCATCAGCTGCAGCGTTTCCGGCGCCACCGTGAATTCCGCGAAGCGCGCGGCAAAACGCGCCAGCCGCAGGATGCGCACCGGGTCTTCGGCGAAGGCATCGGACACATGGCGAAACACCTTGTCGGCAATGTCGCGCTGCCCATGGAAGGGATCGACCAGGCTGCCATCCTCGGCCTGGGCAATGGCGTTGATGGTGAGGTCGCGCCGCTTCAGGTCTTCTTCCAGCGTGACGCCGGCGTCGGTATGGAAGACGAAGCCCTTGTAGCCGGGCGCTGTCTTGCGCTCGGTGCGGGCCAGTGCGTATTCCTCGTGGGTGTCGGGATGCAGGAAGACCGGGAAATCCTTGCCGACCGGCGTGAAGCCACGCGCCAGCATGTCCGCGGGCGTGGCGCCGACCACGACGTAATCGCGGTCCTGCACCGGCAGGCCGAGCAGGCTGTCGCGCACCGCGCCGCCGACGGCATAGATCTTCATCTCAGTCCGGATAGCTGTCATAGCGGGCCACCGTCTCGGTTTCGGCCAGCGCCTCGGCAATCCATTGCGCCACTGCGGGATGGGCGGCGAGGCGGTCGCAATAGGCTTGCAACGCCGGCGCCAGCGCCACATCGTAGGTGGCAAAGCGCATCGCCACCGGGGCGAAGTAGGCGTCGGCAATGGAAAAGTCGCCGAACAGGAATTCGTGGTGACCGAACTCGGCCAGGCAATCTTCCCAGATTTCGCTGATGCGGCCGATGTCGGCCTGGGCGCCGGGCGTCCTGCCCTTGCCGGGGAAGCGCGCGCGGATGTTCATCCACATTGCCGCGCGCAAGTCGCCAAAGCCGGCATGCATCTCGGCGCAGATGCTGCGCGCCATGGCGCGCGCGGCGACATTGCCTGGCCACAGCCGCTTTTCCGGGAATTGCTCGGCCAAATATTCGCAGATCGCCAGCGAATCCCACAGGGTAATGTCGCCATGCAGCAGCACCGGTACGCGGCCGCTGGCAGTGTAACGGGCGATCTGGCTGGCGGTATCATCCTGGCCCAGGCCGACCTGGATTTCCCGGAAAGGAATGCCGAATGCCTTGAGCACCACCCAGGGCCGCATCGACCAGGAAGAATAATTTTTATTGGCGATGACGAGGACAAGCTGCTTCTTGCCAGCTTCGTCCAGGGTTTGCATCAGGGTGGGATCGAGTTCGGTGGATTGCATCGTTTGCCTGGCGGACTGTGGATGTTCGATAAACGAACATTATCACAGCCCAGCGCCGGCGATTCAATGTCCGTGCGGACGGAAACGGTCGACGCGGTTGGCGGTCTTGCCGAGGTAGTCCGGCGCCACCGCTTCCAGCGGCGTAGGCGTGATGTCGAGTTCGGCGGCAATCGGCTGGCGCGCGACGTTGTCGACTTCCATGGAAGCGAGGTTGTCGCGGCTCATGATGGGGCCACCCGGGGCATGCTCGAGAAACCAGGCCTGCAGGCGCGCCAATGACGGCGGCAGGCCGACCACCGGGTGATGGTGGCCGCTCATGTCGCCGGCCAGTTCCACCAGTTCGCGCAGGGTATACACGCGCGGCCCGGCCAGTTCGTACACATGGCCGCGGGTCTGCTCGTTTTCCAGCGCGTGAATGTAGGCGGTGGCGACGTCACCGACGAAAACCGGCTGGAATTTCGCATCGGCGCCCCCCAGGGGGATCACCGGCAGGATTTTCTGCAGGGTGGCGAACATGTTGAGGAAATGGTCGCCATCGCCGAAAACCACGGCCGGGCGAAAGATGGTCGCGCTCACGGCCGGGCTGGCAGCGGCCGCGGCTTCGCCATCGGCCTTGGAACGCAGGTACATGGAGGGAGCATCGCGGTCGGCGCCGAGCGCGCTCATGTGCAGCAGGCGGGTGACGCCGGCGGCGACGCAAGCCGCGACTATCTTGCGCGGCAATTCGACGTGGGCACGGGCGAAATCGGCGCCGTAGCGGTCATTGCCGCTCGCCGGCTTGCCATGCAGGATACCGACCAGGTTGATGACCGCGTCGACGCCATCCATCAGGGGGCGCAACTGCGCCGGATCGTGGACATCGGCTTCCTGTATGACGACATTCGGCAATACCAGGAGGTCGCGGGCATTTTCTTCGTGGCGGGTGGGGACCAGCACGTTGTAGTCGCGCGCCACCAGTTGCGCCACCAGGTGACTGCCGATGAAACCCGAGCCGCCGATCACGAGCAGCGATGGATACCTGTGCAGGCGTTCCGGCGGATTCTCGGGCGTCGTCATGGCAATTCTGTCTGCACCAATCCTTTCGGGGACACAGTCCCCAGCCGCGCCTTGAGCGACTGAGGCTTGCCCTCAATCAATGCTGCGTAATAGGCTGCATTTGCCAGGACATTCTTGACGTAACCACGGGTTTCCGAAAAAGGAATGGTCTCGGCAAAGATGGCGCCCTCCACCGGCCGCGCCAGCGTGGAACGCCAGGCGCGCGGTCGGCCCGGCCCGGCGTTATAGGCAGCCGTAGCCAAGGTTTGCGAACCGTCCAGATCGTTAAGCACCATGCTCAGGTAGTTTGTACCAAGCTGGATATTGGTGTCGATCTGATTGACCTGGCTATGATCGAAATCAGTCATGCCAATCTTTCGTGCAACATATTTTGCCGTCGCCGGCATCAGCTGCATCAGGCCAGAAGCGCCGACGTGCGAGCGCGCATGCATGATGAAGCGCGATTCCTGGCGGATCAGGCCGTACACCCAGGCCATGTCGAGGTCGAGCGAGCGGGTGGCGCGCTGCATGACATCCTCGAAAGGCATGGGATAGCGCTGGCGGAAATCGTGCTCGCTGCGGGTGCGGTCGGAGGTGTTGACCATGCGATCGAGCACGTTGCTGCGGCGCGCGAACTCGGCCGCGGCCAGCAGCTCGCGTTCGCTCTTCATGTGGCGCAATTCCCAGTTCCATTCGCGCACGCCTTCGAAACGCAAATCCATCTCGAAAAATTTCAGGGCGCGGCGCAAGCCCGGGTTGCTGCTCGCCGCCGCCAGTTCTGCGGCCGTCACCGGCGCCGCTGCCGGCGGAATGTCAATCTTCTGCCCGAGGTCTTCACTGGCAAGCTGGCCGTAGAAATGATGCTGGCCGGCGATCGAACGCAACAGGCGCGTGCCTTCCTCGCCCTTGCGCTCTGCCTGCAGCGCGCGCGCGTACCAGTAGATCCAGGTCGGGTCTTCGCGCAGCGGCGCGGCCATGGCTTCGATGCCGGACTTCACCGCTTTCCAGTTTTCATTGCGCAGGGCGATACGCACCTGCCATTGCTGGCCTTCCTGCGACAGGGGGGCGCCTTGCGCCTTGCGCCAGTAGGTTGCCGTCTCCGGCGCCAGCTGGTAAGACGCCTGCAGCGCGATCTGCGCCCAGCCGATTGCCTGCTCGCGCGCCGTCAGCTTGTCGGCGGCGCGTACTTCCAGGGCGTTGGCAGCCTGCTCATGGCTCTGGCGGCTGGCACGACCCAGCGCCACCAGCCAGGTCTCGCGCTCGGCGCGTCCGGCGCCGACGCCACGGGCGACGAATACCGTCGGCTGGGAAAACGCCAGCGCGATGCGCTTCGCATCGCCGCCGCCCAGCGGCGCCAGCTGGCGCGCCAGGCCGGCATTGCCCTGCTCCGCCGCCAGCCGCACCTGGGCCCAGACGTCGTCGGCATTGAACTGGCCCGCCTCCACCAGCATGGTAATCAGCGCCGGGCATGCCTCGCCGTAGCCTTTCGGGGTGACCAGCAGCGCGCGCGCATCGTCGGCGACGTTTGCGCCGCGCGACACCCTGGACATCAGCGCATAGCACTTCACCTGCATGTCGTCGTCGACCAGGTATAGCGGCAACTGTTCGTCGAACACTGACCAGTTGCGTTTGCGGCCCAGTTCCAGGAGCCAGTCATTGCGCAAGCGGTCGGCGATCGCCTCGCCGTTGTAGCGCGCCAGGTAATCGCGGATTTCCGCACCTGAGGCATCTCGCAGGCGCGGTTTCAGGCGGAAGTAATCGACGTAGGAGGGAATGGCATAATTTTGCAGGCGCGACCCCAGTTCCGCCGCGCGCGTCGGATCGTCGCGCCGCGCAGCCTCGCGCAGAGACAGGAAGACGTCGTCATCGCTGAGGGCCTGGGCTGACGGCAGCGCACACGCGCCGAGACCGGCGACAATTGCCGCCAGGACAACTCGTTTGAACAGGAGCATGGTTCTCAAATCCGTTTATCTTGTTTATGCTGATAAGCAATTAGGATAGCACGCTTGCCGGGCCCGATTATGCACACGACCTCCACTACATTTACCCATGGCAAGACCCAACTGCGCCGGCAACTGCTGGCGCAGCGTCAGGCGGTGCCGGCAGCAACACGTGCGGCATGGGATGCTGCCATCGCCGGGCATCTGGAAGCGTGGTTCGAACGGCAACCGGCACGCGTGATCGGCGTGTTCTGGCCGATGCGCAGCGAACCGGATCTGCGTGATCTTTATGCAAGCTGGGCAGCCGCTGAGGTGCGCCTGGCATTGCCTATGGTTATCGACAAGGATGCGCCCCTGAAGTTCTTGGCCTGGACGCCTGGCGACACCCTGGTCAAGGATGCAATGGGCGTGTGGGTGCCGGCGCGGTGCAGCGCGGAAGTGTTGCCGGAGGCTTTGCTGATCCCTTGCGTGGGATTCAATGCGGCGCGCTTTCGTCTGGGCTACGGCGGCGGATTCTACGACCGCACGCTGGCATCGGCGCAGAGGCCATGGGCAATCGGTGTAGCGCATGCCTGCAGCCGTGCCGAATTTGCCGTGGAAGACCACGACATTGCCCTGGATGCGATGGTGACAGAGGCGGGCCTGCTGGCCTGACAGCAAAGGCAGACCCGCTGCGAGGGCAGGCGACTGCGGGCAATTACTGCTTGTAGAAGCCGCAGGCGATCACGAGGTCGTCGCAGATTTCAAAGTAGGCCGACTTGACCATGGTGTCCTTGCTGACCGGGTGCACCCACTTGTAGTCGACCCAGCCATCGCCGCGGCTCCTGGCCATGCTGACCATTTCGGTGACGAAGAAGCGGCCGTCGGTATCCTTGATTTTGCTCCAGTCGCTGCCCCACAGGCGGCGGTTGGCGCCGTGCGCAACGATGCTGCCATCGGTCGAATAGATGCTGATGTACAGGTCGCGGTCGATGAACTGGCCCTTGCCCAGCTTGTTCACTTCGTCGATCAGGGCGGCGCGGCCATGCGCGCGCATGAACTCCACGCCTTCACTGACAATGCCGACAGCTTCTTCGGCATTGCCGAATTCGCGCGCGCCGAGATTGAAGATCGATACCGCCTGCGACAACGCCACCGCCTGTTCCTGCAGGCTGGCGGCAGTGCGCATGGCTTCTTCCACCAGGGCGGCATTCTGCTGGGTGGTGCCGTCGATCTGTACGATGGCCTTGTTGATTTCCTCGATGCCGCTGCTCTGCTCGGTGCTGGCGGTGGCGATCTCGCTCATGATGCTGGCCACGCGGCTGACGTTGGCGACGATTTCCGCCATGGCGACGCCGGCATCGTCCACCAGCCGGCTGCCGGCATCGATCTCGCCGACCGAGTTCGAGATCAGTTCCTTGATTTCCTTCGCTGCCGCTGCGCTGCGCTGCGCCAGCGTGCGCACTTCGGTGGCCACCACGGCAAAGCCGCGGCCCTGTTCGCCGGCGCGCGCCGCTTCCACGGCGGCATTGAGTGCCAGGATATTGGTCTGGAAAGCGATGCCATCGATGACGGCAATGATGTCGACGATCTTGCGCGAGCTATCCTTGATCGAACCCATGGTGGCGACCACGTTGCCGACCACGTCACCGCCCTTGACGGCGGAGTCTGCGGCCGACGCCACCAGGGCATTGGCCTGGCGCGCGTTATCGGCATTCTGGCGCACGGTGGAGGTGAGTTCCTCCATCGACGAAGCGGTTTCTTCCAGCGAGCTTGCCTGCCCCTCGGTACGGCCCGACAGGGCCGTGTTGTCGGCGGCAATCAGGCCGGAGGTCGTGGCCACCGCAGTCGTGCCGGCGCGCACGTGTGCAACGATCTTGAACATGCGCTCGCTGGCTTCCTGCAGCGCCGCTTGCAGTTCGCCCAATTCACCGTGGGCATCGGCGACAAAGGGCTCGCTCAGGTCGCCCTCGGCCAGGCGCCGTGCGATCGCGGTTGCCTCCGCCAGCGGCCGGGCGATGCCGCGGCGGAGCCACCATGCCAGCACGCCGCCAGCCGCTACGGTGAGGATGGCCAGCGCGATGACCGTGCCCGCTGTGCTGCTGCCGGCATCGCTTAGCCCCAGTGTGGCAACCACGCTCAGGATGATGACCAGCGCCAGAAGAATGCCGAAGCTGATTGCAATGCGCGCGCCCATGCCGAAAGAGGGAAATTTCATTGGTTTGTCCTTGTCTCCGCCTGCATCATAATATAAATATTTCCACTTGGACACCAAATGACGGGCGTGCGCAGCCGTGCGCCTGCTCATGCCAGCATAGCGCAGGCGACAACGTCCAAAGACAAAATCAAGGGAAGAAAAGGCTGCTTTCTTCCCCCGGTGTTGCAAAACGGCCGCGGGCAGCCGTCATGCGCCGGAAACCGGCCCGGGAGAAAAAGCGAAGAACGCGTTCAGCGACGCAGGCGTTGCCAGATGGCTGCGGTCGGGCCGGCCTGGTTGAGGGTGTAAAAATGCAGGCCGGGCGCGCCGCCTGCCAGCAGCCTTTCGCACAGTTGGGTGACCACGTCCTGGCCGAAAGCGCGGATCGATTCGGTATCGTCGCCGTAACTGGCCAGCTTGAGGCGGATCCAGCGCGGGATTTCGGCGCCGCACGTGTCGGAAAAACGCGCCAGCTGGGTATAGTTCGTGATGGGCATGATGCCGGCCACGATCGGCACCTCCACGCCGGCCGCGCGTGCCTCGTCGACGAAGCGGAAGTAGGCATCGGCATTGTAGAAATACTGCGTGATGGCGGAATCGGCGCCGGCCTTTACCTTGCGCACGAAATTCTGCAGATCGTCCTGGGGCGACTTCGCCTGCGGATGCATTTCCGGATACGCGGCCACTTCAATGCGAAACGTGTCGCCGGTTTCGGCGCGGATAAATTCGATCAGCTCGCTGGCGTAATGGAATTCACCGGCATCGTGGCCTACCGCGCCGTAACCGCTGGGCAGGTCGCCGCGCAGCGCAACCAGGCGGCGGATGCCGCTGGCCCGGTACTCGTCGAGGATGGCGCGCAGGTCGGCGCGCGAGCGGCCGACGCAGGAAAGATGGGGAGCGGCGTCGTGGCCTTCCTTGCGGATTTCCAGCACGGTATCGAGGGTGCCCGCCTGAGTCGAGCCCCCGGCGCCGAAAGTGACGGAAAAATAGGAGGGCTTCAGCGCCGCCAGTTGCGCGCGCGTGGCGCGCAGCTTTTCCACGCCTTCCGCGGTACGGGGCGGAAAAAACTCGATGCTGAAGTCTTGTTGCACGGATGTGGGTTTCGTCATTTGCTTAACAATAATGCGGAGAGAGCCCAGGAGATCAGGCTATACAACAGGGCGCCACCGACCGCCGGCCAGAAGCCGGCGACCTGGAAGCCCGGCACCAGGCGCCCCGCCAGCCAGAACAGCAGGCCATTGATCACGAAGATGAACAGGCCGAGCGTCAGCAGCGTCGCCGGCAACGTGAGCAACACCAGGATGGGCTTGATCAGGGTGTTGATCAGGCCCAGCACCAGTGCCGCCACCAGCGCCGTGACGAAACTGCTGATCCTGATGGACTGCATCAGGTACGGCAACGCGAACAGCGCGGCGGCATTGATCAGCCAGGTCAGCAGCAGGCGCATGGCGGGCTCCTGTATCAGTTATCAGTAACGGTAGTGGTCAGCCTTGTAGGGGCCTTCCTTCTGCACGCCGATGTACGCAGCCTGTTCTTCGGTCAGCGCGGTCAGCTGCGCATTGAGCTTTTTCAGCTGCAGGCGCGCCACCTTTTCATCGAGGTGCTTGGGCAGCGTGTACACGCCCACCGGGTATGCCTTGGTGTTGGTGAACAGTTCGATCTGCGCAATGGTCTGGTTGGCGAACGACGAGCTCATCACGTAGGACGGATGGCCCGTGCCGCAGCCGAGGTTGACCAGGCGGCCTTCGGCCAGCAGGATGATGCGCTTGCCGTCCGGGAAAATGATGTGGTCGACCTGCGGCTTGATGTTTTCCCAGGTGTACTGCTTCAGCGCCGCGACTTCGATTTCATTGTCGAAGTGGCCGATGTTGCAGACGATCGCCTGGTCCTTCATCTTCTTCATGTGCTCATGCGTGATCACATGGTAGTTGCCGGTGGCGGTGACGAAAATGTCGCCATGCTCGGCGGCGTAATCCATGGTCACCACGCGGTAGCCTTCCATCGCTGCCTGCAGCGCGCAGATCGGGTCGATCTCGGTGACCCAGACTTGCGCCGACAGCGCGCGCAGCGCCTGTGCCGAGCCCTTGCCCACATCGCCATAGCCGGCCACAACCGCGATCTTGCCGGCCACCATGACGTCGGTGGCGCGCTTGATGCCGTCGACCAGGGATTCGCGGCAGCCGTACAGGTTGTCGAACTTCGACTTGGTCACCGAGTCGTTGACGTTAATCGCCGGGAAAGCCAGCTTGCCTTCCTTGTGCATCTGGTACAGGCGGTGCACGCCGGTGGTGGTTTCCTCGGTCACACCAAGGATCTGCGCCAGGCGGGTGGAATACCAGGTCGGGTCGGTCGCCAGCTTTTTCTTGATCGAGTTGAACAGGCACACGGCTTCTTCGGAATCCGGGTTGGCCAGCACGCTCTGATCCTTTTCGGCGCGGGTGCCCAGATGCAGCAACAGGGTCGCGTCACCGCCATCATCGAGAATCATGTTGGCCTGCTCGCCCTGTCCCCAGTCGAAGATGCGATGGGTGAAATCCCAGTATTCATCCAGGTTCTCGCCCTTGAAGGCGAACACTGGCGTGCCGTTGGCGGCGATGGCGGCGGCGGCGTGGTCCTGGGTCGAGTAGATGTTGCAGGAAGCCCAGCGCACCTTGGCGCCCAGCGCTTCGAGCGTCTGGATCAGCACCGCGGTCTGGATGGTCATGTGCAGCGAACCGGTGATGCGCGCGCCCTTCAGCGGCTGCGCCGCGGCGAACTCTTCGCGGATGGCCATCAGGCCGGGCATTTCGGTTTCGGCGATCTTGATTTCCTTGCGGCCCCAGTCAGCCAGGCTCAGATCGGCAACGAAGAAATCTTGGGTGGAATCTTTGGAATTTGACACTACGGCGTTCATCACGCCCTCCTTTCGATGTGAAAAAAGTAACGTGAGCGCCGTTGCGAATGATATGGCCAAGCCATATGGTCCAAGCCTGACATGGCGGGCTGCCATGCTGCAACGCTCCTTGGAGCAAGAATTATAACCGAGTTTGGCGAGGAATTACGCACACCTTCCCCTTGACTCTTTCACAAAATCAAAGAGTCATCGAGGCACGGTGGCATACCGTCAAAGGCGCAATGTACCGGCCTATCGCAGAAATTAGCTTGATTTCTGATCAAGCGCAGGAAGTCAGGAGCATGCTGAAGAATGTGCCTGTAAAATTTGCTTTGCCGCATTTAAATGCGGCCTGTCCACCATCGATCCATCGACCGTGCCGGATGCAAGCCTGCCGTCATCCAGCACCTGGATAACTTGTTTCGCCCAGTCAATATCTTCGGCAGAGGGCTGCAATGCCTGATGGATGACTTCGATTTGGCCCGGATGAATGGCCGCTTTGGCAGCGAACCCCAGCGAGGCATGCTGCCGCGTTTCGTGTGCCAATGCAGCGGGATTATGTATGTCGGTAAAAACTGCATCGATTGCAATCGCCTGGCATGCATGGCTCGCCATCAGTGCGCGATTGCGTGCGTCCATCGCAGGCGCCAGGTATGCGCCGGATTTGTCGCGCAAGGACCGCAGACCGAGTGCGGCAGCAAGATCTTCCGCCCCCCAAAGCATGCCGTGCAGCCGCGGCGCAGGCTGAGCGAAAGTATGCAGTTTTTGCAGGGCGCGCGGCGTTTCGGTGACGATGGCAATGATGGCGATTCCACGGTCGGGCAATCCATGGCCGGATTCCGCACGACTCAGCATGCCGTCCAGCGCCAGGACATCATCGATGCCTTCGCACTTCGGCAAGAACACCCCATCCGGCTTCGCCTGCATGACGGCTTGCAGGTCTTCTGCTATCCATTGGCTTCGCAGGGAATTTATGCGGATCCAGACCGAAACACCCGCGTCCGGCCTCTCCCGCATCCAGTTGACCACCGCCTCCCTGGCCGTGGTCTTGTCCTGGTCGGGAACGCTGTCTTCCAGGTCAAGAATGACCGCATCGGCGCCGCTCGCCTCTGCCTTGGGAAAGCGCTCCGGCCGGTTTGCAGGAACGAAAAGATACGACCGGATGGGTTTTTTCGCCGGCATCATGAGATCGCCGCCTCGGCATTTTCTTTTCTTCGCATGAGCGCCTGGCGGGAGCAGACTGCGACCACTTCCTTGCGCTGGTTGAGGGCCTGATGCTCGAATTCCACGATGCCGGCATTGGGCCGGGACTTGCTGCCCCGGACAGCGGTTACCGTCGTGCGCACGCGCAAGGTGTCGCCATGAAAAACCGGTCGGGGAAACCTGACATCGGTCATGCCAAGATTTGCCACCGTCGTTCCCAGCGTCGTGTCGTTGACCGTCATGCCAATCATCAACCCCAGCGTGAAAAGGCTATTGACCAGCGGCTTGCCGAACTCCGTTTGCGCAGCAAATTCAGCATCGATATGCAAAGGCTGCACATTCAGCGTCAGGCAGGAAAACAGCATGTTGTCGGCCTCGGTGACCGTGCGCCCCCACGGATGCTCGAACGTCTGGCCGACATTGAATTCTTCAAAGTAAAGTCCGGGCATGAGGCAATTCCTTGCAATGTCAGAATCGCAGGCTGCCGAAACCGGCTTCCACGGTGAGCACCGCTCCGATGGTCGAGCGGGCGCCGGGACGCGACAGATACGCGATGGCATGCGCGATTTCGTCGGCGCTCACCATTTGCCCCGTCACCTGGCGCGCGGCGAATTCGCTGCGATCCCGCCCGGAGGCCGCTGCCAGTCCTTCGACAAACGCGGTATCGACCGTGCCGGGATTGACGCAATTGACCCGGATGCCTTCTTTGACCAGATCCGCCGCCATTGCGCGCGTCAGAGCTTCGACCGCACCTTTTGTTGCGGAATACAGTGCGCGCTTTTGCAAGCCGGTCTGGGCCAGGCAGGAGGCAATGTTGACAATCGAACCGTGCGCGCTACGGCGCAGGTGAGGCAACGCCGCCCGAGTGACGCGGACAAGTCCCAGCACGTTCACGTCGATGAGACGATCCCAGTCAGCCATCGTGCCATCCTCGATCGTGCCGTAGAAGCTGATCCCGGCATTGTTGACCAGCGTATCGATTTTTCCGTATTTTTGCGCGACCTGATCAATGGCGGAATTGACCGCCTCGGCGTCGGTGACGTTGGCCACAAATGCATCCGCACCGGCAGGTGCGTCGTCCACATTCAGATCGAGCACCGCAACCCTGGCGCCATAACCGAGGAATAATTCGGCGGTTGCCTTGCCAATGCCGGCAGCGCCGCCGGTGATGACCACGACATTGTTTTCAAATTCATTCTTCATGATAGGGTTCCATTCTTGAGAAAACTTGCTCAGACCATCGGCGCCGGCCAGGTCTTTTGCATCGATATTCTTCCGGCGAACTGCTCGTACCACTTCGCCAGGTTCGGATAGTGCGGGCGCCACGCCCGGTCGGGAAAACGGAAATCCAGGTAGCCGAGAGCGCAGGCGGCGGCAATCCCCCCCATGTCGAGCGTCCCGGACAAGTGCGGCAGCCATTTGGCTTCCAGGGCGCGCAAACTTGAAGTGACCTTGTCCCATTGCCCGTCGATCCACGCGGACCAGCGCAGCGCTTCCGGACGCAAGGCTTCTTCAAAGCGCACCAGCACCGCGGCATCGAGCAAGCCGTCGGCCAGCGCATGCAAGCACTGGGTTTTCAGACGGCGCTGAATGTCCGCCGGATAAAACGGATTGCGGTCGTGCAAGCCATCGAGATATTCGCAGATTACCCGGCTATCGAAAATCGCTTCGCCGTTGTCCAGCACCAGCGTCGGCACATGGCCTGTCGGATTATGCAGGGCGACGGACTTTTCCCGATTTACCGGGCTCACTACCGCGGGAATGCACTCGATGCGCTCCACCAGGCCGGTTTCCCACGCAAGCACCATCACTTTTCGAACGTAGGGCGAAGCGGAAGAGTAGAAAAGCTTCATTCGCCGCCCTCCTTCGCGCTGCGACGGCGACCGCCATAGGAGCGCGGTGCGATTCCCGGCCGGGCGTCCCGGGTGTAGTTGCTCATGCTGCAGAGCTGGTCTTCCATTTCCGACTTGGCTTCCAGGAGCAGCGGCACATACCGCTTGTGCACGTCTTCCAAAGTGACCAGGGAAGCGATGGCAATGAGATTGATGACGCAGACAACTTTCCCATTCCATTCCACTGCGACGGCAGCGCCCCGATTGGTTGGCAAAAACTCCTGGTCGGAAATGGCATACCCTTGTTCACGGGCTTTTTCGACAATGGCGCGGGTGGCCTCCTTGTTCTTGGCCAACGCTTCATAGGGGTCATTCGATGCGCGTAGCATTTCAAGCAAATCCTCGCGCTCATCGGATTGAAGATTTGCCAGGTAGGCCCGACCCGTGGCCGACGCCATGATGGGTATGCGGGAACCGATGCTGCGGTTTGTCGATAACATGCCGGGGCGCCGGTTGGTATCGACGATTACCATCTTGTCGTGCTGAAAAACCGCCAGGTCGGATGGCCAGCCGAGTTTCTCGCGCAAGCTGGCCATGATCGGCGCGGCCATCCGCAGAAACTGCTTTTCATAAGAAAAGTTGTTCGTCAGTGCCAGCGCACGCAAATCCACATGGTAGGTCTGTGTCACGTCATCGAATGCGATGTAGCCTGCATGCCGCAACGTTTCCAGTTGCCGCAACACGGTCGCCTTGGGCAAGTCGGTGAGCCGCTGTATCTGGGCGAGCCCGGCCGGCCCATTTGTGTTGACGACCTCGAGCAATTGCAGGCCACGCAACAATGCATTAACTGGCTGAGTAGATGTCATGTCGCTTCCTTCAAGAGCATGCAGAGTTTCCGATCCACTATATCAATGTCGAAATTTGAGGAGTGAAAACCTCATGCTCGTGTCCCTCCAGTTGCCGGATTGATCCCGGCAACTTCAGTTCACACGGCGACTCGGAGAAGCGGACCGGCGGCTTGGTCGCGATAATCGCCCCTTCCGTCGGATGCTGTACCGGCACGAAAAAGCCCACCTCCTGCAGATGGCGGTCTTCAAAGAGCGACTCGACGGAATTCACCGCGGAACAGGGGATATCTGCCGCCGGCAGCAAACGCATCCACTCGGCCGTGGTTCGCCGAAGCAGTGCAGCGCCAAGCTTTTCGTATAACTCGTCAATCATGGCAGCGCGCTCGGCAGGGTTTGCCAGGCGCCCGTCGGCAGCCATTTCCGGCATGCCGGCCTCGTTAAAGAAACGAATCCAGTGCTTGCCCGTATAGGGCATGACGCTGATGTAACCGTCTCTGGTGCGCTGGGGCCGACGATGCTGCGAAAGCAGGCGCGCGTAGCCGGGCTTGTCCAGCGGCGGCGAGAACGTCATGCCGCCGAGCTGCTCGACAAGCAGGAAAGAAGCCATGACCTCAAACATCGGCACTTCGACGTACTGGCCGGCGCCGGTTCTTTCCCGGTAAAACAAGGCAGCGTTGATGGCGCCAACGGCATACACCGCCGAAGTCTTGTCGGCGACGATCGTCGGCGCGTAGCGCGGCTCGCCCTCCATGCGCTGCGTCATGCCAGCCCATCCGGAAGCGGCCTGGATGATGTCATCATAGGCCGGTCGATCGCGATAGGGGCCATCCTGGCCATAGCCGACGATCGCGCAATAAATCAGGCGTGGATTTATTTCAAGCAATGCCTCGGCCGCCAGGCCGAGACGGCTGCATGCGGCGGAACGCATGTTATGAATGAACACGTCGGCCGTTTTCACCATGTCGAGCAAACGCGTGCGGTCATCGGCATTCTTCAGGTTCAGCACAATGCTGGACTTGTTGCGGTTGCAGTTCAGGAAAGCCGCGCCCATTCCTTCATGGCGCGCCGGCCCTGCCGCGCGCATGATGTCGCCTTCGGGCGGCTCGATCTTGATGACGTCCGCTCCCATTTCGCTAAGGATATGCGTCGCGTAGGGGCCGGCAATGACCGTGCTGCAATCGATTACCGTGATTCCCTGTAGTGGTCCAGGCATAAGTAATTCCTTTACAACGAATCGATTCCGTCAGATCCGGCCAGACACATTGGTATAGCTGCTCTTGTATTCCGTATAGAACTCGTGGGCGGCAAGCCCCTGTTCGCGGCTGCCGTAGCCTGATGGCGAGCGCCCGCCGAATGGCACGTGGAAGTCGAGCCCCGCGGTCGGCGCGTTAATGGTAACCATGGCTGCCGCCGAGCGGCGGCGGAATTCTTCGGCAGCGATCAGGTTGTCGGTGACGATGCCGCTGGACAGGGCGAAATGCACGTCATTGGCGACGGCAATGGCTTCATCGAGATCATGGACACAGAGGACCGACGCCACCGGTCCGAACACTTCTTCCTGGTTGATCCGCATCTGGTTATCGTTGGCGAGGAACAGCGCAGGCTGCAGATAAAAGCCGGGATACTTGAGTTCCATTCTTTCCCCGCCGAACAGGAGTTCGGCGCCTTCTGCACGGGCGATGTCAATGTACTCGCAATTCTTTGCCAACTGCCGCTCGTCGACGACGGGGCCGATTTCCGTGTCGGCTTCCAGGGCGTGGCCGACGCGACAGCCTTTCATTCGCTGGATCAGCCGCTCAAAAAACTCGTCGCGCACGCTTTCCATGACGATGATGCGGCTGGACGCGGTGCAGCGCTGGCCCGTGCCGTAATACGCGCCCTGGAAAGCCACTTCGACGGCCAGATCCATGTTGGCGTTGCGGTCGATGACCAGGCCGCTCTTGCCGCCGAGTTCCGCCTGCACCTTCTTCATCTGCGCGGCGGCAGCGTTCACAATCGCCACGCCGGTCGGGTTCGAGCCGGTAAAAGTGACGCCATCGGTCAGGTCGATCAAGGCCTTGCCGAGATCCCGGCCATTGCCCATGACCATGTTGAATACGCCCGCAGGCACGCCGGCGCGATGAATAATATCGGCCAAAGCCCAGGCGCAGCCCGGCGTCAGCTCGCTGGGCTTGTAAATCACGGTATTCCCATACGCGAGCGCCGGTGCAATTTTCCAGGCGGGGATCGACATCGGCAAGTTCCAGGGCGTGATCACCGCGATGACGCCAAGCGGCTCGCGGCTGACGCTGATCGTAAAGCCACTGCGCAAGCCTTCGGTGAATACGCCGTGATTGCGCACGGTTTCGCCGGCAAAAAAATGGAAAGTCTCGCCGCTGCGGCGCACTTCGGCGAGGGATTCCTTGAGCGTCTTGCCCTGCTCCCGCGACATGACATGGGCCAGTTCGGATGCGCGCGCAAGCAATTCATCACCGATCTTTCGCAGGATTTGCGCCCGCGCTTCAGGGCGGACGTCGCGCCAGGCAGGCAGAGCCACCCTTGCCGCCGCGGCGGCGGCATGGACATCCGCTTCGCTTGCCCATGTATATTCTTCGATCACATCGCGCGTGTCGGAGGGGTTGATATCGGCGACACGGCTGCCGTGCGATTGCCATTCGCCGTTGATGAGAATTCCGGATTGCATGATTTGTTCCTCAAGTGGCCCGCATCCGCAAAGCGCCGGATGCGGGATTGTTCAGTTGCTGTCTTACTTTTTCACAAGCGGACAATCGCTGGCTTCGATCGGCTCGAACACTGTCTTCCCAGGCAAGGTCGCCACGATATTGAACGAATCGCCTGGAAATTTGGATGCCTTCGGGCTTTTCACTTGCGCTACGTGCATGTCCATGACCACGCGGCCATTCTCCATGATGAAGGCATTCTGAATCAGCGAATCCTTCCCGATCGGCATTTCACGCATCTTGGCCGATACCTTTTCCGCATCATCCACCCCGGCTGCCTTCACCGCTTTCAAATAGTGCGACACTGCCGAATAGGTATTTGCATGGATCATGCTCGGCATTTTTTTGTGGCGTTCCTTGAAGCGCAGCGACCAGCTGCGCGTAGTGTCATTCAGATCCCAGTAGAACGGCGTGGCAAACTGCAAGCCCTGGCCTTGCGCCAGCCCCATGGCTTCCACCTCCGGCTGGGAGACATACAGGGCGACCAGCTTGGTCTTCAGGCCGAATTCCTTGGCCTGCTTCACGGCCAGAATCATGTCTGCGCCACCTGCGGCGACCGCGATGACATCGGGCTTGGCGCTTTGCGCCTGCAAGATATAGGCAGCGAAATCCGAGGTATTGATCGGGTGTTTGGCGCTTCCCAGCACGGTGCCGCCTGCCGCCTTAATGGCTTTGGTGGTTTCCGCCTCCAGCGCATGTCCAAACACAAAGTCCGTGGTCAGGAAATACCATTTTTTGCCGCCGCCCTGGACCAGGTCCTTGACCACCGTGTTCGCCAGCGCATACGAGCTTGTCGCCCATTGCGTACCATAGGGGGAACAGCGCTTGCCGCTGAAATCCGGCGCAGTGCCGGCGGTATTCAGCATGACCCTTTTCTTTTCCGTGGCGACCGTTTGTGCGGCCAGTCCGGAAGCGCTCGAGCCACCGTCCGTGATGGCGCTCACGCCGTCGATATCGAACCATTTACGTGCGGTCGTGCTGGCGATGTCCGGCTTGTTCATATTGTCCGCGGCGATAATTTCAATCTTGCGGCCCAACACGGTTCCACCAAAGTCTTCCGCCGCCATTCTTGCCGCAAGCACCGAACCCAGGCCACCCTGATCGGAGTACGGCCCTGACTGGTCATTCAGAACGCCGATACGGAATGCTGGCTTGTCTTGCGCAATCGCTGCGCCTCCGAACGAAACGGAAAGGATGGCGGCGGTTAGCAATTTCAACGATTTCATGGGGACTCCTATCTCCTGGCTCAATGAAGTGGCCCTTTAAAAAGGGATGGCTTGTTATGAGATAGAGCGTAGCAACCGGAATGCCATGTCGCAAGAAAAATGAACCATCGTTTCGTTGTGCGGACCAGTTTTGCTTTTTTGATGCAAATATGGCCACGAGAATTTCTTGGGGAGCCGTCCAGAATGCATGCCACGAACAGAAGCCGCCGCGCGCAGGAATGCAGCCTGCCGCCGGCATGAAGGCAGGCGAGGACAGCGCAAGGATAAGGAATCTTATGAGCGAAAAGGCGGAAGATCCGCAGCGCAAAGTTGCGGCGCCAAATGGAGAAAGTTTCTCGGCACAGTGCAATTCAACGCAGTGTGCGCAAATAACGGCGGGCGGCCTTACTTGCCAGCGACCTGGCGGACTGGAGCGGCCGCCGGCTTTTGCGGCGTGACATTGGCCGAAATCCAGACCAGCATGTCTTGCCAAATCTTTTTCGACTCGGCCTCGTTCGGCATGGACAATGCGTGCGGCAACTCGATGGTGACGATCGGTACTTTCTTGTGCACGCCGCTGTAGTTGCCCAGCGAGCCAGGATAGACGCCGACCGGCGTAAACACCAGGCGGCCGAACTTGCGCGGCGGCTGCACCGGGCCGTCGAAATCGAGCACGCCGAAGGGCGCATGCACCGAGATCACCAGATCCGGATCGAAGCGCGCGATTTCATCATTGACCCACTGGCTTTCCGGTTCCGAGAGCGGCTCCTTGCCGGGGAAACGGCGCGGATCGCGACCGGTACGCTTGACCCAGTAGGCGGACGCTTCCTGGTGCCAATGGGGCGTGGGGAAATTGCGGTTCAGGTCGACGCCGTTGGCATTCATGCGGGTCGCCTTTTTGTTCAGGAAGCCGTCCGGATTGACCAGCGGCGCCACGCTCCAGTGAAATTCCTGCGCCTGCGGCTGCTGCATCCACTGCATCCAGCGAAACACGATGGCCGGCGCAGTCAGCTCGTCGCCATGGATGCCGCCGATGAGCAGCACCTTGACAGGCCGCTTGCCGGGCACACCCTTGGCGGCCGGCAGATACTCGCGCTGCAGGATGGGGAAGCCCTGCACCGACTTCGTCCCGCTTGGCGTCAAGCCACTCTGCAGGCAGGAATCGAGCGCCAGACTGGCCAGGCGCGCGGCGATCGGCTTGCACCACGGCAGCAATGCGGCCGCCTTCGGATCGGCTGGCGCCGCGGCAGCGGTTGTCTTTGCCGGCACGGGCGCGCTTGTCTTTGCCGGCGTCACCACGCTCGCCTTTTTCGGCGCGGCGGCCGGCCTGCCGGGCTTGTCCGCTGACGATGGCGCTGCTGCTGCAGCTGGCGCTGCGGGCGGCGCTGCCAGCGCGGCGGCCGTCAGGCCGGCGCCGCATGCGGCAGCCAGCCAGGCCAGGCGCGCCCGCCGCGTGAAACCATGGATCATTGCCGCCAACACCAGGCCCGACAAAATTCGCTCCGCTTACAGGACTGCAGCGCGCAGGGCCGCGGCCTTGTCGGTGCGCTCCCACGAGAATTCCGGCTCTTCGCGGCCGAAATGGCCGTAAGCGGCGGACTTCTGGTAGATCGGGCGCAGCAGGTCGAGCATCTGCACGATGCCCTTTGGACGCAGGTCGAAATGCTCACGCACCAGCTGCGCCAGCACTTCGTCGCTGACCTTGCCGGTGCCGAAGGTGGTCACCATGACCGAGGTCGGCTGGGCCACGCCGATGGCGTACGACACCTGGATCTGGCAGCGCGATGCCAGGCCTGCGGCGACGATGTTCTTGGCGACGTAGCGGCCGGCGTAGGCGGCGGAACGGTCCACCTTGGACGGGTCCTTGCCGGAGAATGCGCCGCCGCCGTGCGGCGCAGCGCCGCCGTAGGTGTCGACGATGATCTTGCGACCGGTCAGGCCGCAATCGCCCTGCGGGCCGCCGATGACGAAGCGGCCGGTCGGGTTGATCAGGTAGCGCGTTTCCTTGAGCCATTCGACCGGCAGCACCGGCTTGATGATTTCCTCGATGGCGGCTTCCTCGATCGCCTTGTGCGTCATTTCCGGCGCATGCTGGGTCGACAGCACGATGGTGTCGATGCCCACCGGCTTGCCGTCGACGTACTTGAGGGTGACTTGCGACTTGGCATCCGGACGCAGCCAGGGCAGGCGGCCGTCCTTGCGCAGCTGCGACTGGCGCTCGACGATGCGATGCGCGTAGTAGATCGCCGCAGGCATCAGCTCCGGGGTTTCGTCGCAGGCGTAGCCGAACATCAGGCCCTGGTCGCCGGCGCCCTGGTCAAGGTCGATGCCCTTGCCTTCATCGACGCCCTGGGCGATGTCCGGGGATTGCTTGTCGTAGGCCACCAGCACGGCGCAGCTCTTGTAGTCGATGCCGAAGTCGGCGTTGTCGTAACCGATGCGCTTGATGGTGTCGCGCGCCACGCTGATGTAATCGACGTTGGCGGTCGTGGTGATCTCGCCGGCCAGCACCACCAGGCCAGTATTGCACAACGTTTCCGCGGCAACGCGGGCTGTCGGATCTTGCGCCAGGATGGCGTCGAGGATGGCGTCCGAAATCTGGTCGGAAACCTTGTCGGGATGACCTTCGGAGACGGACTCGGAAGTGAAGAGGTAATCGTTTGCCATGTGCAGGCTCCTGTAAAAAATTGACCGTAACTGTCGCGGCCAAACTGTTTGAGCCTGCGACGCTTTAGCGAAATTTTTAACCCGCCTCGCAAGTTGTCATTAACTCGGCGGTGTGAAGGTTGCCCTTCAATTCGTGCTATTTTACGCCTCTTGGAAAAAATCGGCAAAAAGTTCCTGCCATTCTAGATGCTTGTCAAATTGTTTCGCCTGCTGTCCTGCCTGCCGCTGCGCGTGCTGCATGTGTTCGGCGCCGCGCTCGGCTGGGTGGTTTATCTGGCAGCGCCCGGATACCGCCGCCGCCTGAAGGACAATATTTCCCGCGCCGGCCATGCCGCGCACCTGCGGACGGCCATTGTCGAAGCTGGCAAAAATGTCATGGAACTGCCGTTCGTCTGGTGCGCGGCGCCGCAGCGGGTGGCGCAAGCCGCGCGCTTCGACAACTGGGAAGTCGCGCAAGCCGCGCTCGACGCCGGCCGCGGCATCATTTTCCTGACCCCGCACCTGGGCTGTTTCGAAATGCTTGCGCAAAGCTTTACCGCGCGCCACCCGATGACGGTGCTGTACCGCCCGCCGCGCAAGTCGGCGCTGAAGCCGCTGGTCGAGGGCGCGCGCTCCAGGCCCGGTCTGACGCTGGCGCCGGCCAATCTGGCCGGCGTGCGCACCCTGCTCAAGGCGCTGAAGAAAGGCGAGCCGGTTGGCCTGCTGCCGGACCAGGTGCCGCAGCACGGCGAAGGCGTGTGGGCCGATTTTTTCGGCAAGCCGGCCTACACCATGACCCTGCCTGCCAAGCTGCAGCAACTCTCCGGCGCGGCTATCGTGCTGGCCTACGCGCGCCGCCTGCCGCGCGGCGCGGGTTACCGCATGCACCTTGTCCGCTTCGACGAAGCGCTCGGCGAAACGCCGCAGCAGCAGGCCGGCGCGATCAACGCCGCCATGGAACGCCTGATCGCCCAATGCCCGGAACAGTATTTCTGGAGTTACAACCGCTACAAGTCACCGCCCGGCGTCGAAGCGCCGCCACGCGACGCGAAGGATCCTGCATGAAGCTGCTGCTCGGCTTGATGTGGGTGCTGCACTGGCTGCCGCTGCCGCTGCTGGGACGCCTGGGCGAAGCGGTCGGCGCGCTGCTGTTTCTGCTGGTCGGCAAACGCCGCCGCATCGCCCTGACCAATCTGGCGCTGTGCATGCCCGAACTGCCGGAATCGCAGCGGCGCACGATTGCGCGGCGCCATTTCCAGGCGTATGCGCGCAGCGTGCTGGAGCGCGGCGTCCTGTGGTGGGCATCGGAGGCGCGGCTGCGCCGCCTGATCCAGGTCGAGCCTGCCGTGCCGCTGGCGCAGATTGCCGCCCGCCCCACCATCCTGCTGTGCCCGCATTTCGTCTGCCTCGATGTGGCCGGCGTGGCAGTGATGCTGGAAACCTCGCTGTGCTCGATCTACATGCAGCAGCGCAACCCCGACTTCGACGCCGCCCTGCGTCGCGGCCGCTCGCGCTTCCGCCCGGTCAAGCTGCTGACGCGCGCCGAAGGCGTCAAGCCGATCCTGCGCGCCATGCGCGAAGGCCTGCCCTACTTCATGCTGCCCGACATGGACTTCGGCAGCAAGGATGCCGAGTTCGTGCCCTTCTTCGGCGTGCCGGCCGCGACCCTGACGGCGCCGGCGCGCATCGCCGCGACCACCGGCGCCCAGGTCATTCCGGTGCTGGCGACATTCCTGCCCGGCTACCGCGGCTGGAAAGTGACGTTTTACCCGCCGGTGCCGGATTTCCCCGGCGATGACCTGCTGGAAGCAACCCGCCGCATGAACGCCTTCATCGAAGACCGGGCGCGGGAAACCCCGGCGGAATACTTCTGGACCCACAAGCGCTTCAAGACCCGCCCGCCGGGCAGTCCGGGATTTTACGACCGGATTTGACGGCCTTTCGCCTGCCGGCGGCGCGGCGATATAATCCGTGCATGAAAATCAAATTCACCAAGATGCATGGCGCCGGCAACGATTTCGTCGTGTTCGACGCCATCCACCAGACCATAGCTTTCACCCCGGCGCAATGGCAGGCGCTGGCCGACCGCCGTTTCGGCGTCGGCGCCGACCAGATGCTGGTGATCGAAAAAGCACAAACGCCCGGGATCGACTTCCGCTACCGCATCTTCAATGCCGATGGCAGCGAAGTGGAACAATGCGGCAACGGCGCGCGCGCCTTCGTCAAATTCGTCGTCGACAAGGGCCTGAGCGACAAGCGCGCCATCCGCGTCGAAACCATGGCCGGCGTGATCGAGCCGGTCATGCAGGACGATGGCCGCATTACCGTGGACATGGGCGCGCCGGTGCTGGAGCCGGGGCGCGTGCCCTTCGACGCCGCCGGCCTGCAGGGCACGCCGCAGGGCGACGATGTGCTGTGGCCGGTGGAAATCAACGGCAGCACCACGCTGTTTTCGGTGGTTTCCATGGGCAACCCGCACGCGGTGCAGGTGGTCGACGATGTCGAGCGAGTGCCGGTAGCGCAGGATGGCCCCCTCATCGAACACCATGCGCGCTTCCCGAACCGCGTCAATGCCGGCTTCATGCAGGTGCTCGACCGCCACCATGTGAAGCTGCGCGTGTACGAGCGCGGCGCCGGTGAAACCCTGGCGTGCGGCACCGGCGCCTGCGCCGCCGTCGTCGCCGGCATCCGGCGCGGCTTGCTGGATTCGCCGGTGGCAGTCGCCACGCGCGGCGGCCACCTGTCGATTGCCTGGGAAGGCGACAACCGCCATGTCATGCTGACCGGTCCCGCCGTGACCGTATTCGAAGGCGAGATCGATATCTGAGGCGCCGTTGCCGTTGTACAATGCCATCATGCCCTGCGCGCCCAGCTGCGCCATTCTTACTGATTCGAGCCCGATAAACATGACCGTTCAACTTGATTCCCATACCGTTGCCCAGTACCTGCTCGACCATCCGGATTTTTTCGAAGAGCATGCCGACGTGCTGTCGCAGATCAAGCTGAGCAGCCCCCTGCTTGGCCGCGCCGTATCGCTGCAGGAAAGGCAGATGGAGGTGCTGCGACACAAATACCATGCGCTGGAATTACGTCTCGCCGAACTGGTGCGCATCGGTCGCGACAACGATGAAATCGCCGACAAGTTCCAGCAGTGGGCGCGTGCGCTGCTGCTGGCGCGCAATGACGTCGACCTGCCGCACGTGCTGATCGACGGCTTGCAAAACATCTTCGGCGTGCCGTATGCGACCCTGCGCCTGTGGAACGTGGCGCCGGATTATACCCATACCTGGTTTGCCGCCGGCGTCTCCGACGATGCGCGGCTCTTCGCCAACGGCCTGAACGGCCCGTTCTGCGGCCCCAACAACGATTTCGAGGTCACGTCCTGGATCGATGATGCGCAAACGGTCGCATCCCTGGCGATCGTGCCGCTGCGCCGCGACGGCGCCACCGAGACTTTCGGCCTGCTGGTGCTGGGCTCGCCCGACGCCCAGCGCTTCAGTGCCGACATGGCGACCGATTTCCTCACCCGCATCGGCGACTGCGCCGCTGCATCCATGACCTGCCTGCTGGACTAGGCGCCGGCAGCCCGACGCGATACGACAGGACGGCGGGCAGGAAGGCGCCATGCATGCTCCCGCTTCCTGGGAAACCCTGACGGGTCGCTATCTCGACAGCCTGGCGGCGGAACGCCAACTGTCGGCCCACACCATCGACAATTACCGGCGCGACCTGCGCGAACTGGCCGCCATGGCGCAGCGCGACGGCGCCGGCGTAACGCCGCAAGCGCTCTCGCATTCCCATGTCCGAAAATTTGCCGCGCAGCTGCATGCAGGCGGCCTGGGCGGCGCCAGCATCGCGCGCAAACTCTCGGCCTGGCGCGGCTTCTATGCCTGGCTGGCGCAGCATGCTGAGATCACCGCCAATCCGGTCGATGGCGTCAAGGCGCCGCGACGGGCCAGGCCCTTGCCGCGCGCGCTGTCGCCCGACGACGCGGTGCGCCTGGTGGCGCAAGCCGATCCGCGCAAGCAAGCCAACGATGCCGCCGCGCTGTGCAACCGCGCCATGTTCGAGCTGCTGTATTCGAGCGGCCTGCGCGTATCGGAGCTGGTGCAGCTGGACGTGCGCTATGCGAAAGAAGGCGGTCACGAATCGGCTGGCTGGATCGACTTCGACGCCGGCGAAGTGACGGTCACCGGCAAGGGCAGCAAGATGCGCCGCGTGCCGGTCGGGCAAGCCGCGCTGCAGGCGCTGGCGGCGTGGATCGCCGCGCGCCCGGCGCTGGTGAAGCTCGACCCGCATCCCCTGTTTCTGAGCGAACGCGGCGCCCGCATGTCGGCGCGCCTGGTGCAGATGCGCATCAAGGCGCATGCCAGGGCGCTGGATATCCCGGCCGACGTCCACCCGCACATGCTGCGCCATTCCTTCGCCTCGCACGTGCTGCAGTCTTCGGGCGATTTGCGCGCCGTGCAGGAAATGCTGGGTCATGCCTCGATTGCCGCCACCCAGGTGTACACTGCGCTGGATTTCCAGCGGCTGGCCAAGGTGTACGATGCCGCCCATCCGCGCGCGAAAAAGAAGTAGCGTCGCCCGCCCTTCCAAAATCCTGCAGGCGTCCCCATATGATGCGCAGCATGATTTTCCCGCCTCTTTTAACGATTGTGTGACCACATGGCACTGATTCCGACCACCATCCTCACCGGCTTTCTCGGCGCCGGCAAAACCACCCTGCTCAAGCGCATCCTGCAGGAAGACCACGGTCACCGGATTGCCGTCATCGAAAACGAGTTCGGCCCGGAAAACATCGACAATGAGATTCTGGTGCAGGACAGCAACGAGCAAATCGTCGAAATGAACAACGGCTGCATCTGCTGCACGGTGCGCGGCGACCTGATCGAAGCGCTGGGCAAGCTGGCGCAGCAGCGCGCCGCCGGCACGCTGCAATTCGACCGGGTGGTCATCGAAACCACCGGTCTGGCCAATCCCGGCCCGGTGGCGCAAACCTTTTTCATGGACGATGTGGTGGCGACCCATTACATGCTGGATGCCATCATTACCGTGGTCGACGCCAGCCACGCCATGCAACAGCTGGACGCGCATGAAGAGGCGCAGCGCCAGGTCGGCTTTGCCGACCGCATCCTGCTGTCGAAGACCGATCTGGTAGATGAGACAGCGGTGGCGGCGCTCACCGCGCGGCTGCGTCGCATGAATCCGCGTGCGCCGGTCGGCCGCACCGATTTCGGCCGCGCGCCCATTGCCGAAGTGCTGGATCTGCGCGGCTTCAACCTGAACGACAAGCTGGAAATCGATCCGGATTTTCTGCGCGACGACCTGCCCGGCCAGCAGCCGCGCGCGCATGATGAACACGCAGGGCACGCCTGCGATGCGCATTGTGACCACGCCCATGGGAAGCATGATCATGCCGGTGGCCATGGCCATGCTCACGCGCACCGGCATGCGCACCATCATGACAGCATCGCCGCCTTTGCCTTTGTCGGCGAACGGCCGTTCGATGCGCGCAGGCTGGATGAATTTCTTGGGAGCATAGTGCAGGTTTTCGGGCCACAAATGTTGCGTTACAAAGGCATCCTGTGGATGGAAGGCGGCGAACGCAAGGTCGTTTTTCAGGGCGTGCACCAGATGATGGGGACGGATCTCGGGCCGAAATGGCGCGACGATGAAAAACCTTGCAGCAAAATCGTCTTTATCGGCAAAGATTTACCGAAAGACGTCATTATTAGCGGTTTGCAACAATGTCTGGTATAAAGTACGGCGTTTGACAGAGATGAGGCTGCCGGCACACATTCCATGTCGGCCAGACCTTGCGCGAGACGTTGTGCAATCCTCCAGGGGGAGATCATGAATGCAAGCGTTGTGAAAAAGGTGGCCAAATCCGGCGGCGGCAAAACGGTTGCAGGCAACGGCAGCAAGAAGCCGGCAGCGAAATCCGCAACAAAATCCGCTATCCGGGATGTCCCGGCCAAATCTGCTGTAAAATCCGTGTCCGCGAAAACTACGGTAATTGCAAAACGATCCGGCACGCAGTCTCGTCCGGCAGTTAACAAATTGGCGAAATCGGGTGCCGCGACACCCGCCGCGCGTGCGAGCAAGACCAGCCCGCCCGCCCGGCCCACCGGTCGCACCGAAGCCGCCGTCGTTTCGAAAGTAAGCAAAGTGGCAACCAAGACTAGCAAATCAACCCCTGCAATCCCCGCCGACGGCGCGCTGCTCACGGAAGAGCAAATCCTGAAAATGGGCGAGAAGGATTACATGAACAAGGCCCAGCTGGCCTTTTTCAAGGCGCGACTGGAACAGCTCGAACGGGATTTGCGCAAGAATGCCGACGAAACCACCGAGCATTTGCGCGAAACCGTGCTGGTGCCGGATCCGGCCGACCGCGCCACCATCGAGGAAGAACACGCGCTGGAACTGCGCACCCGCGACCGCGAGCGCAAGCTGCTCAAGAAGGTGCAGCAATCGATCGCGTCCATCGATTCCGGCGACTATGGCTGGTGCGAGGAAACCGGCGAGCCGATCGGCGTCCCGCGCCTGCTGGCGCGCCCTACTGCGACGCTGTCGCTGGAAGCACAGCAACGCCGCGAACTCAAGCAAAAGCTGTACGGCGACTGATTACCGCCATCCTGTTGCACGTGCCGCCGCTGGCCCCTTTTTGCAGCGGCACGTCGCCCCCTCCGTATCACCCCACCTTTGCGGACCGCCTCTTATAGCGGATATGTTGCTGAATCCTGCAGCAATATGGCCGTACCATTTGACAAATTCTTTCCATCAGGCTGTAATCGTCTTCGGGCATTCACTTTGGGGCTATAATTGCCTCATGGTTTTCAGTCTGACACGACAGGCTTCATAGCCCGCCTTCGCGGCGTCCGCTTCGGCGCTGCGAACGGCCGGCAGGAATTGGGACAGGAGTGACGTGGGGATTTTTTCGTTCTTAGGCAAGAAGGACCGGCAGGCGGACGTACCCGAGTCCGACAAGGATTCCTCTCGTCAGAAACGCGAGAGCGATCCGGCACGTGGCGCGGCGCGCGCAGGCTTCCGCAATTCACAGCAGCGTGACGCTGCAGCCGCCACCGCCCGCAAGATCGACGCGATCGAATCCGAAATGACGTCGGAACTCGGCCGCGCCGCCAGAAAAACGCCGGCCCCGGCAGAAGCAGGCGCCCCTCGCGCCGCGACCGTCGTGGCCGAAGCCGCCAACAGCGCGCCGGGCAGCCAGCCCGCCGGAGAAACCCCGGCGCTGGGCAATTCCACCGGCTTCGGCTTTGACCCCCGCAACGCCAGCGTCGAAATTTCCAGCTCCGAGACACATCCGGCCATCGAAGAAAGCGCCATCCTCTTCGCCAACGAGCAGTACGACATGGTCGAACAGATGCTGGCCAGCGCCATCCATGACACCTCGCTGGGCGACAAGAGCAAGATCGTCTGGCACATGCTGTTCGACCTGTACCAGGTAACCGGCAAGAAGGAACAGTTCGAAAACCTCTCGATCGAATTCGCCGCCAAGTTCGAAACCTCGCCGCCAGGCTGGGACGATGGCCGACCCGACATGGCCGGCAGCAGCCAGCCCGCCAGCGCTACGCCCGGCATCACCTTTTCCGGCAAACTGGACGAATCGATCGCCAAGCAGATCGAGCGGGCCTACAAGCTGAGCGAAAAGAACGGCCCCTTGCGCCTCGAGTTCGCGCGCGTCGCCGAAGTCCAGCCAGACGGCTGCGAACTGCTGCTGTCAGCGCTCAGGAAACTGCAGAAATCCGGCAACGAACTCATCCTGGTCGGCGCACCGGAACTGGCGACCAAGATCCGCGCCATTATCGAAACCGGCCGCCGTGACGACACCGACACGCCCTGGTTGCTGCTGCTGGAAATCCTGCAATTGCTGAACCGCGAACAGGAGTTCGAAGAAACCAGCATCGATTATTGCATCACCTTCGAGGTGTCGCCCCCGACCTTTGTCGCCCCCAAGAAGGTTTCCACCCTGATGGATGCGCAAAAGAAGCCGGAACAGCCAGGCGACAAGTACAAAATGCCGCAAGTGGTCGACGGTCGCAGCAATGCGCTGGCCCAGATCGGCGAATACATTGGGCTGCACGACCCGGCCGTACTCGACTGCAAGCACCTGACGCGCGTTGATTTCAGCGCTGCCGGCCAGTTGCTGTCAATGCTGCTACCCCTGACCGGGCAAGGCAAAAAAGTACACCTGGTCAACGTCAATTACCTGGTCATGGCACTGTTCCACGTCATCGGCTTGCGTGACGTCGTCCAGATTACGCCGCACAAGCGCTAAGAGCGCCTGCCAAAATGCCGCCGCGGCATTGCCCCGCCGCGCCGATTCGCAGCGATACGGCCTTGCAATCGGCGTAACGGCCCCCACTATTCCCTCATTGCGCTGCCATTGCGCCCTTGATCTGCTTCAATGTGTCTTGCACATCGACGGCGGCAAGCGTGATGGCCGGCGCACAATGGCATCCATTCCGATTTGAGGTCTTCATGGAACAATTTCACGGCACCACTATCCTGTCCGTCCGGCGCGGCAATGTCGTCGCGCTGGGCGGCGATGGCCAGGTGACTCTTGGCAACGCTGTCATGAAAGGCAGTGCCCGCAAAGTGCGCAAGCTATACCAGGGCAAGGTCCTGGCGGGGTTCGCCGGCGGCACCGCCGATGCCTTTACCCTGATCGAGCGCTTCGAATCCAAGCTGGAAAAACACCAGGGCCACCTGTTGCGCGCCTCGGTGGAACTGGCCAAGGACTGGCGCACCGACCGCATGCTGCGCCGCCTGGAAGCCATGCTGCTGGTGGCCGACCGTGAATCGACCCTGGTCATCACCGGCAACGGCGACGTGCTGGAGCCGGAAGATGGCATCGGCGCGATCGGCTCCGGCGGCCTGTTTGCGCAATCGGCAGCCAAGGCGCTGCAGGAAAACACCGAGCTGGCGCCACTCGAAATCGTCAGGAAATCGCTGACGATCGCCGGCGAGTTGTGCATCTACACCAACCTGAACCACGTGATTGAAACCCTCGAATAACTTTTTCGACTGACACCATGAACATGACTCCTGCGGAGATCGTCTCCGAACTCGACAAGCACGTGGTCGGCCAGTCCAAGGCCAAGCGCGCGGTCGCCATCGCCTTGCGTAACCGCTGGCGCCGCCAGCAGGTCGACGAACCGCTGCGCCACGAAATCACGCCCAAGAACATCCTCATGATCGGCCCCACCGGGGTCGGCAAGACTGAAATCGCGCGACGCCTGGCCAAGCTGGCCGACGCCCCGTTCATCAAGATCGAGGCCACCAAGTTCACCGAAGTCGGTTACGTCGGCCGCGACGTCGACACCATCATCCGCGACTTGGTCGACATCGGCATCAAGCAGACGCGCGAAAGCGAAATGCGCAAGGTGCGCCCGCGCGCCGAGGATGCCGCCGAAGACCGCGTGATCGATATACTGGTGCCGCCGGCGCGCGACTTCGGTTTTCACGCCAGCCCGGCGCCGGACGACGAGGCGCAATCCGGCAACGCCACGCGGCAGACTTTCCGCAAGCGCTTGCGCGAAGGCGCGCTCGACGACCGCGAGGTCGAGCTCGAAGTGGCGGAAACGGCGCCGCACATGGAAATCATGGCGCCGCCTGGCATGGAGGAAATGACCGAGCAGATCAAGTCGATGTTTTCCGGCATCGGCGGCGGCCGCAAGAAAAAGCGCAAGCTCAAGATCAGGGAGGCGCTGAAGTTGCTGGTGGAGGAAGAAGCGGCCAAGCTGGTCAACGACGATGAACTCAAGCAGAAGGCAATCGCCAACGTCGAGCAGAACGGCATCGTGTTCCTCGACGAGATCGACAAGATCGCCGCCCGCGCCGAGACCGGCGGCGCCGACGTCTCGCGCGCCGGCGTGCAGCGCGACCTGTTGCCGCTGGTGGAAGGCACGACCGTCAACACCAAGTACGGCATGATCAAGACCGATCACATCCTGTTCATCGCTTCCGGCGCCTTTCACCTGGCCAGGCCTTCGGACCTGATCCCGGAACTGCAAGGCCGTTTCCCGATCCGGGTGGAACTCGAATCGCTGTCGATCGCCGATTTCGAGCGTATCCTGACCGGCACCGATGCTTGCCTGACGCGTCAGTACGAAGCCTTGCTGGCAACCGAAGGCCTGCAGCTCGAATTTGCCCCGGACGGCATCCGACGGCTGGCGGAAATCGCCTACTCGGTGAATGAAAAAACCGAGAACATCGGCGCGCGCCGGCTGTATACGGTGATGGAGAAGCTGCTGGAGGAATTGTCGTTCGCCGCCAGCGACCCCGGCGACAGCACGGTGCGCATCCATGCTGCCTACGTCGACGAAAGACTCGGCGCGCTGTCCGTCGACGACGACCTGTCGCGCTACGTCCTGTAGCGGCCTGCCGGGCTACTGGCCCGCGGCAGGCTGCGCCGCCTGCTCTGGCGGCGGCGTCGGTTCTTGCGGTGGCGGCGGCGCCGGCTGCTGGGGCTCCGGCTGCAGCCCCGGATAGCTGGTGGCCGGTGCGACGTTGTACAGCGTGGTCGGCGCGCGCGCGCTGGCCGGCAGCTCGATGCGCTTGCTGACGCCATGCTCGGACAGCACCACATACTGCGGGTGCACTTCCCGGACCGTGACACCGGCCATGACTTCCTTGCCGACCGGCACAGCATTCGCAGGCTTGCCATCGGCTGCGATGATCGCCGCGCTTTCCGCGGCAATGGCTGACATCAGCACGCCCTTGAGTTCATAGTTGCTGGCCACGGCCATGGCGGCAGGGCGCCCACCGAACAGGGCGGCAGCGGCATCCAGCCGCACCTCCGCCTCGACCTGCGCCGGCGCTGCCGCAACCGGCCGCAACGGCGGGCGGAACAATTGCAAGCCCCAGTATGCCAGCGCTGCGCACAGCGCAATGAACAGGATGAAACTGGCTACAAGCGGCAACTGCTTCATGAAAATCCCTTGATTGTTCGGCCTGGCGCTAGCGCACCAGCTGGTTGATTTCGATAATCGGCATCAGCACTGCCAGCACGATCAGCAGCACCACCACTCCCATCGCCAGGATCAGCACCGGTTCCAGCAGGCCGGCGATGGTCAGCGCGCGCCGTTCCAGGTCCTGTTCCTGTGCATTGGAGGCGCGCTCCAGCATGGCTGGCAGTTCACCGGTGACTTCGCCGGCACGGATCATGTGAATCAGCATCGGCGGAAAATGCGGGTGCGCGGACAACGCGCGCGCCAGGCTGACGCCTTCGCGCACGCTGTTGGTCGCATCCTCCACCTGCTCGCGCATGGCGACGTTGGAGAGCGTGTCGCGGCTGGTCTGCAGGGCACGCAGGATGGGCACGCCTGAACCTGTGGTAATGGCCAGCGTGCTGGCAAAGCGCGCCGTATTCAGGCTGCGTTCGAACTTGCCATACATGGGCGCACCCAGCAGCCAGGTGTGCCAGCGCAGCTTGATCGCCGGATTTTTCAGCATGCGGCGCCAGATCAGGAAAGCGCCGACGACGATCATGGCAACGATCCAGCCGTAACTGCGCACAAAATCCGAAATCGCCAGCATCATCACTGTCAGCAGCGGCAGCTTCTGCTTGGTGTTGGCGAACACCGAAACGATCTGCGGCACCACGTAGGTGAGCAGGAAGATCACGATGGCGAAGGCGACCACGGTGACGATGGCGGGATAGGTAAAGGCCAGCTTGACCTTCTGCACGAGCGAGTTGCGCCGTTCGATGTAGTCGGCCAGACGCGACAGCACGCGCGCCAGCTGGCCGATCTGTTCGCCGGAGGCGACCAGCGCACGATAGATGTCGGCGAAGTCGCGTGGATGCTGCGACAGCGCATCCGACAGCGAGGCGCCGGCCATCACTTCGGAGCGGATCGAGCCGATCAGGTCGCGCACGTAGGTGCGCTCCGCCTGCTCCAGCAGCGCAGTGAACGCCTGCTCCAGCGGCAGGCCGGCTTCCAGCAGGCTGGCGAGCTGGCGCGTAAACAGGGCGATTTCGACGGTCGACAGCTTGTCACCGAAGGCGACGCGGCTGCGGGTGGCGCCGGAGGCATCGGTCTGCGCGGCAATCGCCTCGACCTTGATCGGCACCAGGCCCTGGGAGCGCAGGTCGGCGCGCGCGCCGCGCGCGCTGTCGGCGTTCAGCACACCCTTTTTGGTGCTGCCGCCGGCGTCGACGGCTTCGTATCGGAATGCTGGCAAGGCGCGCCCTATTCTTTCGTGACCCGCAGAAGCTCGGCTTCTGTGGTGACGCCGTCACTCAGCCAGCGCTCGCCGTCTTCGCGCATGGTACGCATGCCGTAACGCTGCCCGGCATTGCGGATCTCCGCTTCCGACGCCTGGTTGTGGATCTGCGCGGCAATTTCATCATTGGTCTGCAGCAGTTCGTACACGCCGACGCGTCCCTGGTAGCCGGTCTGGCCGCAGTGCTCACAGCCGACCGCATGCCAGAACTTGCCATCGTGGCGGCGGCAATGCGGGCATAGTTTCCTGACCAGGCGCTGCGCCACCACGCCCAGCAGCGAGGAAGACAGCAGGAAAGGCTCGATGCCCATGTCCAGCAGGCGCGTGACGGCGGCGGCAGAATCGTTGGTGTGCAGGGTGGCCAGCACCAGGTGACCGGTGAGCGAAGCCTGCACGGCGATCTGCGCGGTCTCGAGGTCGCGGATTTCGCCGATCATGATGACGTCCGGATCCTGCCGCAGGATCGCGCGCAGGGCCTTGGCGAAGCTCATGTCGATCTTGGCGTTGACCTGGGTCTGGCCGATGCCGGCCAGTTCATACTCGATCGGGTCTTCCACCGTCAGGATGTTGGTGGTGGAAGCGTTCAGACGCGACAGTGCGGCATACAGCGTGGTGGTCTTGCCGGAACCGGTCGGCCCGGTGACCAGCACGATGCCGTGCGGCTGCGCAATCAGGTGATCGAACTGCGACATCACGTCGGCGCTCATGCCGAGATTCTTCAGGTCGAGATGGCCGGCTTCCTTGTCCAGCAGACGCAACACTGCGCGCTCGCCGTGGCCGGTGGGCAGCGTGGAGACGCGCACGTCCACCGCCTTGCCGCCGATGCGCAGGGTGATGCGGCCGTCCTGCGGCAGGCGCTTCTCGGCGATGTCGAGCTGGGCCATGATCTTGATGCGCGAAATCAGCGAAGCATGGATCGCCTTCTTGGGGCGCACCACGTCGCGCAGCGAGCCGTCGATGCGAAAGCGCACCACCGAGACCTGCTCGAACGGCTCGATGTGAATGTCCGACGCGCCTTCGCGCAAGGCCTGCGTCAGCAGCGCGTTGATCATGCGGATCACCGGTGCGTCGTCGGCCGATTCCAGCAAGTCCTCGATGGCCGGCATGTCGCGCATGAGCTTGGCAAGATCGAGGTCGGACTCGTACTCGTCGATCACCTGGGCGGCATCGCCGCCGGAGCCGGCGTAGGCCTGGGCGATCGCCGCTTCGAGATCTTCGCGCGCCATCGATTTAAGGCGGACACGGCCGAAACGGCGGCTGACCTCGGCGATCGCCGATGGTCTGGTTGCGTCCGAAACCAAGACTTCGACGGGCGTGTCTTCGTCGCCGACGCGCTGCGCCAGCAATGCAAAGTCGCGCGCGTAGGCGTATGGCAGCAGTCGGGAATCCATGATTAATTCGTCCAGTAATTCGTGCAATCGTGTCTTACGGCGTACGTCCCGGCGCCTGCACCGGCACGACGCCGCCCTGCGGCGCGACCTGACCGGCTTCAGGCGGCGACGGCATGCGCGGCAGCGCCGGGGAGTGTTCCAGCAGCGTGCCGCCTTGCGGGCGGCCGTTTTCCAGCGGCGGCAATACCGGCGACGGCATGTCCGGAATCAGCAGCTTGCGTTGCGGCTGGCCGACGATCTGCTGATTGCGGATGAAATCGTAGCGGTCGCTGGCGACGCTGGCATTCTGCTCGCTGCTGCGGATGATGGTGGGCCGCAGGAATACCATGAGGTTGGTCTTGGTGCGGCCGCGCTTCTGGTACTTGAACAGGTTGCCGACCACCGGTATGTCGCCCAGGCCCGGCACTTTTTCCTCGTTGTCAGAAATCGTGTCTTCGATCAGGCCGCCCAGCACGATGATCTCGCCATCGTCGATCAGCACATTGGTCTCGATCGAGCGCTTGTTGGTGATGATGTCGGAGGCATCGCCCTTGGGCTGGACATTCGAGGTTTCCTGGTAAATCGCCATCCTGACCGCGCCGCCTTCGGAAATCTGTGGCTTGACGCGCAGCGACAGGCCGATATCCTTGCGCTCGATGGTCTGGAACGGGTTGACCGTGGCCGAACCGCCCGATGCCGGCGTGGTGAACTGGCCGGAAATGAACGGCACGTTCTGGCCGACGATAATGCGCGCCTCCTCGTTGTCGAGCGTGATGATGTTAGGCATCGACAGGATGTTGGCATTGTCGTCGGTCTCCAGCGCACGCGCAATTGCGCCCAGGGTCAGCTCGCCCGTGGCGCTCTGGCGGAAAATGCCGATGTTCAGGCCATTGCCCGGCGGCGGGCGGGTGGCCCCGCTGGCCAGGGCCTGGTTGATCAGGTTGTTGCCCTGGTTCTGGAAGCCGGTGATGGCGCCGACACGATTGCGGCTGGCTGCGTCGCCCGACAAGCCGGCCCATTGCACGCCGAATTCGGCGGCGCGGTTGGCAGTGACTTCGACGATGAGCGTTTCCACATACACCTGCGCACGGCGCGCGTCGAGCTTGTCGATCACGGCGCGCAGGTTGCGGTAGACCGCTTCGCTGGCAGTGATGATCAGGGTATTGGTGGTCGGATCGGCCTGGATGAAACCGGCCGAGCCGCCGCCCGAGAGGGTGTTGCTTTGCTGACTGCTGCCGCCCAGCGGCCCGCTTTGCAGGCCCGCGCTGCCGCTTGCTCCCGCGCCGTTCTGCTGGCCGAGCCCCATGCCGGTCTGCTGCGACAGGCCGCCGCCCTGCTGCGTGCCGCCCGGAATGGATGCGTCGGCTGAAACCACTGCGCGCAGGGTTTGCGCCAGCTTGACCGCCTCGGCGTTTTTCAGGTGCACCACGTGCACGTTGCCGGGATTGGCGGTGGGTTGATCCAGCTTGGCAACCAGCGACTTGGCCAGGTTGGCGCGCGCCGCCGACGGCGCGCGCACGATCAGCGAGTTGGTGCGCGAATCGGCCTGCACGCTGACGCGGTCGCCGACGCCGGTGCCCGGGGCGGGTTCCATCAGCCGGTTGACCAGCGTGGCGATATCGCTGGCAATCGCATGGCGCACCGGGATGACGTCCATATCGCTGCCTGCGGGGCTGTCGAGCGCGGCGATGATCTTGCCCAGGCGCCGGAGGTTGTCGGCGTAATCGGTGATCACCAGCGAATTGGTGCCCGGGTTGGCATTGATGGTGTTATTGGGCGAAATCAGCGGTCGCAGGACCGTCACCAGGTTGGCGGCCGATTCGTAATTCAGGCGGAACACCTGCGTGGCGATCTGGTCGCCGCTGGCGCGTCCGGCGCCGCCCGCCTGGATCGGACCGGCCTGCAGCTTGGCGTCGGCTTCCGGCACCACCTTGGCGAAGCCGTCGCCGATGACCACCGTGTAGCCCTGCAGGCGCAGCGCCGAGGACAGCAGGCTGAACGCTTCCGACTTGGATACCGGCCGCTCGGATATCAGGCTGATGTTGCCTTTGACGCGAGGATCGATCAGGAAGGTCATGTTGGTGTAATGCCCAACCGCCTTGACCACGGATTCGATATCGGCGCCGACGAAATTCAGGACGGCTTCGCCCTTGGCAGGTTCCTGCGCATAGGCGGGCGGCAGCGCCAGGGCGCACATCAGTGCGGCCACGATGCCGCTGCGATGCCATTTCCTGCCTGGACGGGATGTCTTGCTTGTGTTGTTTTTCATTATCTGAACTCTAGCCCGATTACGTTTTTATTGCCTTCCCTGCGGGGCTGCCCGAGGAGGTTCAGCAGGGTGCCCAGCCGTTCCTCCTGCCCTTTCTCAGCTTCCGCTTTCCCTGAAAACCGCAGCCTGCCGTCTGTCAGCGTACCCGCTCCGGACAGCAACATCGGTCCTCTCGTCGTCTTCAACTGCAGCAGCGCCTGCTGACCCTGCCAGTCGAACGTCAGCTCGTAAGCGCCCAGTGGCTTGACCGGCGACAGGCGCGACGACATGTCTTCCATTGCCAGCGTCATCGCGCCGCGCATGCCGACGGCGTTGCCTTCCCGACTCACCTGCAATTGCGACCAGGACAGGCGCATGCGGCCGTCCGGCTGTATCGTGTTCAGCGGCGCCCCCAGGCTTGCCAGGCGTGCCGCGGGCAAATCCAGCGCCGCGGCGCCGACTTGCCAGGTCCGCCAGTTGCCTGCGACCTGCAAGGGTTGCGACAAGACAACAGGGTTTTCCATTGTCAGCCGGATCGTGCCCACCAGGATCAGCGGTGACAGGCGCCATGCGAAGCGCCCTGGCAGCAAGGGCGTCACCGGCCCCCTGCTGCCCGGCGCCGCGCCCAGGAAAGCGGAACCCTGCCACAGTGTGCCCTGGGCATCTCCCAGGCTCAGACGCCCGCCGGTCTGGCGCTCCAGCAAGCTACCCATCCAGCTTGCCGGCAAAAAAAACAGCACCGTCAAGAGAGCCGTAGCGATGCCCGCCAGTAACCATAGCACGAGCTTGCCTGCAGCACCTTTGCATTTAATCACCACTACTCGCTCTTTGTTTGCCGTAAAGTCAGCGTGGCGTTGACCGTATCGATGCTTCCTGCTGCAGTAACGTTCGCTTCGGAAACAGTAATGCGAAATGCTTTCTGCAACTCATCGAGCCAGGCGACCATGCCGGCAAAGGATACGGAAGCGAATTGTACGTTTGCGATATCCGTTCCGGCCATCGCGACATTCTGCGGCTGCAGGCCGGCACGGGTCAGCGATGCTTCCAGGGTTTCACGCGTCATCGGCGGCGCCGGCGGCGGCGCTTCGCGCGCCAGCGCGGAAGCCTGCAACGACATGGCTTGCAGCTCGGCTGCCTGCTGGCGCGTGGTCGGCAAGTTCTTTTGCAGTTTCTCGCCGCCCTGCCACGCCGGCTCGATCAGCAGCATATAGATCAGGGCAAGTACGGCAACGGCTGCGGCCAGCAGCAACTGCTTGCGCTCGCGCTCGCTGCGCGCGCCCCAGAATTCGTCGAATGCCTGACGGTAGCCGGCGACGGTGGTGGATTTGCTCATTTGCCGCTCCGTATCTGCCAGACACTGGCATTCTTGCGCACCAGCGCCAGGTTGCGCGCCGCCAGCGCTGCCTCGACCTGCTCTGCCGGCGCTTCGCCTTCCGGCTTGAGCGTTACCTGCAGGGTGCGTTCGCTATATTCGATGCTGGCGATGCCGGGGGCGGTGCGTCCCTGCATGGCGGCTTGCCAGGCTTCGCCGAACGCCGAACTCAGCGCGAGGAAATCGTCCGGGGCGACCAGGCCGGCGCGCTGCCGTGCCTGGGCGATATTGCGGCGCATTTGCAAAGCCGGATCGCCGGTCAGCGGCTCTTTCGGATAGGCCGAGCGGAATGCCTGGGTCATGCTGGCGCGCAGGTCGGCAGCTTCGCCCTTCAGGCGCAACCATTCGACATTGAGACCGATGATATTGACCAGCAACAGCAATGCGGCCAGCGCCAGCGGCCAGCGCCATGCCTTCAGGTTCAAGCCGGTGCCGCCGGCAGTCCCAAGGCCCGCGGCGAGGTTGACCGAGGCAGCGCCGGCGCCCGCGATCCAGTGCGGCCAGCCATCGGCATGCAGCGTGATGCGCGCGTCTTCGTCGGCGGCGTCGATTTCCGCCTGCCACGCCGGCATGCGCTCTTGCGCCACATACAGCGCCACCTCCAGGTGCGGCGCCAATGCGCACAGCGCCTGCACGCCTTCGCGCGCGGCAGCGTCTGGCTGTGCCGGCAGCAGTGCCAGTCCCAGGCCTTGCTGTTCGCCGCTGCGCACGATAAGTTCGACATCCAGGCTGACGGCGGATTCGGCAACCGCTGCCGACACGGTATCCGGTTGCAGCGGCAGGCACAGTTGCTGCGGCAGCGCAGCAACGCTGCGCGCGCCCAGGGCCAGCACGTGCTGCACGATCTTTGTCAGCCAGTCGCGTTCCACGGCGGCAATGGTGCGCATGCCGTCGATTTCCGGGCCCGCGGCAAGGATGCAGGTTGCCGGGTCGGACATCAGCTGTTCTTCGACCAGGTTGGGCAGCGCTGCCTTGAGCCTTGCCGACGACATCGGCGGCACCTGCGTCTGCAGCAGGCTGACATCGCTGGCGGCCAGCAGCAGCACCACCTTGCGCGCCTTGCCGATGGCGTCGCCCAGTTCGTCCAGCACGGCGACGCCCTCGCGTTCGACGGCGCCGCCGTCGGTCGCCACGGCGTAGCGGCATTCGAGCCCCGTGCCCGGCGGCGCATTGCCCGCGGCGGCCTTCGACGGCAATCGGATATACAGTGTAGTCACGGCGGTTCTCGCTATTGTTCTAATTTTCCCGTATCCAGAGCACTCTCGGCGCCGCTGCGCCTTCCCGCCGCATCAATGCCTGCACCGACAGCGCCGCGCGGTTCATGCTCACCTTGCCGTTCACCAGAAAATAACGGCTCTGGATATCGAAGGCTTCGCAATCCATGTTGGTCTGGTTCAGCCGCAGGCCGATATCGCATTTGTCTTTCAGGTAGGCCTGGTCGCGGCTGGCGATCAATGTAGCGGCATCGTCAGCCGACAGTGTATCAATAGTCTGCAATTTTGCCGCCAGAACTTCGGCCGGAGCGGTATTGGCATTGATTTTTGTCGCATCCGGCAGCACCACCACGAAATCCCGGAGCTGGGCGAGAATCGCCGGCGTCATGCCGCGCACGGCCAGCAAATCATCGACATAGGCGACGGCGAGCGGCTGCGGCTGATTGTCGCTGACCTGTCGCGCGCCTGCGACACCTGGCGGGGCGCCGGAGGTCTCGACCTTGGGCTGGCCGGCGGCGACCGCTTCGGCCACTGGCTGCGCCAGCCCGGGGTTGATGCGCAGCGCCGTCAGCAGATTGCGAAATACTGCCAGCTCCCCGGGGTTGATGACGCCGCCCGCTGCCAGATTGGTGAGGTTGAAGCGCGATTGCGCATCGACGATGCCGCCCGAGAGGGTGGCATCGCCGGCGTCGGCATCGCCCTGGCCGTTTTCCACGTACTGGTCCAGGCGCGTGTCGGCCAGCGGCACCGCCCAGGGTTCGCCCAGGTGATCGGGCCCCGAAGTGGCGGCATCGGCGCGCAGGATCAGCGCGGACCAGTCGAGCGCACCGCGCAGTATCCACTGCTTTTGCAACTGCAGGCGCTGGTTTTCGATGGAGCGCACCTGCACCTGCTGCTGCCAGAACAGGCTGGCGACGATGGTGATTGCCAGCGTCGTCAGCAGCAGCGCGGTGACGACGGCGACGCCCCGCTGGCGTGCGGGCAGAACAGGTGCGTGCCTCATACCGCCCCCAGCAGGAAAACCTTGGTCAGCACGCCGGAGCGGCCCTGCAGCTGCAGCACGACTTCGATGCCTGTCGGCACTGACATCGTCGCCGCCGAAGACTCGGTCGATGCCGTGCTGGCGACCACGTCGATGCCTGGCACGCGCCAGCCGGCGCCGTCATTCATCCAGGTGCGCACGGTCATGGCGGCGACATTCGACTGCAGCGCCACGCCGGGGGCGCCGCCCTGTTCGGACGTCACCGCCAGCCACATGTTGTCGAGATCGCGCAGGTCGCGCGTGGATTGCGATTCGCGGCGCGACAGCACGCCGTCCTTGAGCGAATAGGCAATCAGCTGCATGGCGGACGGCTGGTTTTCGATGAACACCTTGCGTACCAGCACGATGCGTCCTCCCTCCACCATGATCGGCACGCGCCCGGGGATGGCTTCGAGATCGACGATCATGGCGCAGTCACGCTGCATTTGCGCCAGCGCCAGCTGCAGCCCGCGCGTCTGCTCCATCTCGTCGGTCAGCGCCACGCGCGCGCGCACGATGCTGTCGAGGCCACGCCACCCCAGTACGGCGACGATGGCCAGAATGGTGATGGCGACCAGCAGTTCGATCAGCGTGAAGCCGCTGCGGCGCCTGACGGCGGCAGGCGGAAGCTGGGGGCGCGGGGCGATGGCAGGCATGGCGCTCAACCGTTATTGGGAACGATCTGCGACAGCATGATGATACGGCGCCCCTGATTTTGCGCATCGAACACGCCGACTTCGACGCGGCGGAAATTCGCATTCGGCGTCGGTATTACGTTTTCCTCGCACAGAAATTGCAGGTCGCCCTGCGAACATTCGAACGTGCGCTTGCCCAGGGGCGGCCATTCGCGCCCGAGACGAATCTGCGACAGGCGGTTTTCCGCAGACCAGGTCGCCATCATCGAGGCGCGCAGATCGTTGCTGTTCTGCGTCAGGCTGCCGATCGCGCGCAGGCTGGCGCCAAGGGCGGTGCCGACGATGACCAGCGCCACCAGCACTTCGAGCAGGGTGAAGCCGACGGAGCGACGCTTGCATGCGGCACGCATCTCAGTCCACCACGAAATTGCCGATGCCGTCGGCACGAATGGAAACAGCGGCGCTGCCCAGCGACAGGCTCAGCACGAACGGCTTGTCGACCGGCTCGCGTCCGAAGACGATGCGCAGCACGTTATTTTCGCCGATCATGGGCGGGTCGATCGCCAGGTTGACCGGGGCGCGACGGAATTCGCGCTCGCGCAGCATGTCGTCCTTGTCGATGGGTTGCCAGACATTGTCATCATCGCGCATCCAGAAACGGTAACGGTATTGATCGACTTCAAAAGCGATCGGGCGGTTGCGCACGATCGCCTCGTCGCGCGCCAGCTGCAGCAGCAAGGCGATGCGTTGCGCCTCGTTCTGCAGCGCCTGCCGCTCGCTCGGCATCGCGTTCAGGGTGACGAAGCCCAGCATGATGCCGACCACCACCAGCACCACCAGCAATTCCAGCAGCGTGAATCCGCGCTGCGACCGGCGCATCGCCGCTACGCCTACAGTTCCCAGGAGCCGATGTCGGCATCGGCGCCGGCGCCGCCGGGCTGGCCGTCGGCGCCAAGGGAAAACACATCGACTTCACCCTTCAGGCCCGGCGACAGGTACTGGTAGGGATTGCCCCAGGGATCGTTGGGCAGGCGTTCGATGTAGCCGCCGGTCTTCCAGCCGCGTGGTTCCGGACCCGACGTCGGCTTGGCGATGAGCGCCTGCAAACCCTGCTCCGTGGTCGGATAGCGCAGGTTGTCGAGCTTGTAGAGTTTCAGGCTTTGCATGATGGTGGAAATATCCTGACGCGCAGCAATGATGCGCGCATCGTCGGTACGCCCCATCAGTTTTGGCACAACCAATGCCGCGAGGATACCCATGATTACCACCACCACCATGATTTCAATCAGGGTAAAGCCGCGCGCACGGCGCGTCCCTGCACTTCGCGAATCAAGAGCAGTCAAAATCGTCTCCATGTATTTCGATTAATAAAATGCAATGACAAGAAATGGCAGTATAAAGCCGAAGTGGCCATTCTGACACGGTCGGAATCACGGGGTTTTCGTGATTTCTAGAAAGATTGATCCAGAACAGGACAAAGTCAGACGTCAAATTTCCCAAAAAGTGCCATAACCGCTAGTATTCAGGCTGCGCCGGGCCCAAGGGCACATGCCGGCATATCCGTCTTCCCATTGCCTTCCACCCCTGTTCATGCCGGTACCCACAAAATCCGGTGGCCTGGCCACGCTTTTCGGACAATTCGTCCGTTTTTTCGGTGTCGGTTGCGTTTCTGCAATCGGCCATTACGGCTTGCTGATCCTGCTGGTGCAGGTGGCAGGCGTGGCGCCCGTGCCGGCTTCGGCGGCAGGCGCGCTGCTGGGCGCGTGGATCAATTACACCCTGAATTACCGCTTCACCTTCCGCAGCACCCGCCGGCATGCCGAGAGCGTGAGCCGGTTTGCCGTGGTTGCCCTGGTCGGCCTGCTGCTCAATTCCCTGTTCATGTGGATCGGCGCCGACCTGCTGGGCATCCATTACCTGCTGGCGCAGGTGTTGACCACCGGACTGGTGATGCTGTGGAGCTTCGGCGCCAACCGCTTCTGGACTTTCCGTGCGCCGGACGACAAATAGCAGAGGCAGAAAGTGCGCTTGCTGCTATCATGACAAGCCCGTTTTCTGTCAAGAATATCAACCACTCCGCACATCCGGCATGACGCTACGCTTATCGCTGCTGCGCGCCCTGCGAGGCTTGGCGCTGCTGCCTTTTCTCCTGCTGGCGCTGGCGGCGCAGGCAGGCAGCATTTCGTTCGACCTGGCGATCACCGATGCGCGCCTGCGCGTAGTCAATCGCGGCGACAGCACGGCTTTCCACCCGCAGGTGCTGCGCCTGCAGGACAACGGCAAATGGGTCGCGCTGGCGCCGGTAGCCGGCGCTGCGCCGGCCGAAATGCTGCCGCAGGCCGCCCTCGAGGTGCAGTGGCCACCGCAGGCGCCTGCTGCGCCGGAATCCCCGGCATCGCTGCGGCCCGTGATGGTGCGTTTTTTCGACCAGGCCGGCACGGCCTTTGGCCAGATCACGTTTTTCGACCATCCCCTGCCTGCGGATGACGCGCAGATTCTGCAGGCCGGCTATGACGATGGCCGGCTGACGATCGCACCGCCGGCGTCGGCGGCGGTAACCGCCACCTGGTTGCTATGGGCACAGGAAAACGGCATTACCGCCCTGCGCGAGCCGATGCGCCCGGCGCCGCCGCAGCCCGATGCGCGCCGCATCGACTGGACCAGCGCACGCACGCCGCAGGAATTCGATCTCGGCAATGGCATGCCGACGGTATTCCTGCTGCACCAGACGCCGTCGGGCTGGCGCTCGCAGCTTGTCGCCAAGGGTGTGACCCAGGGCCGCCAGCAGCGTGCAGCCTGGCTCGACCTCGGCCGGCCCTTGCGCATTGCCGCCCTGCTGGCGCTGCTCGCCGGTCTGTCCCTGCTGACCTGGAACCTGATCGAAGCGCAGCACCGCCCCGACCACGCATAACAACATGATCGCCAAACGTCTCGCCTTCTTCCCGCCTTCCCGGCAAGCCGCCGGCTGGATCGCTGACCTCCTGTTCACCCTGGCCAGCGCCGGCCTGATCGCTTCCATTCTTGGCGTCGGCTTCCTCAATTCATCCAACTGGCCGACCGGCGGCGATGCCGCCTCGCACTTGTTGTACGCCAAGTTGTACGCCGACGACCTGCTGTGGTCCGGCGAGGTATTGCCATGGATGCCGGAAGTATTCGGCGGCATGCCTTTCCTGTCCTATTATTTCCCGTTGCCCTTCATGGTCATGGCGGTACTGTCCAAGTTTACCGGGCTGGCAGTCGCCTTCAAATGGGGCTCGTTCCTGGCGGCGATGCTGCTGCCGGGCGCCGTATTTGCCGCCAGCCGCCGCTGGTTCGGCTTTGCCTGGCCGGCGGCGCTGTTCGGCGCACTGGGGGCGCTGGCCTTCCTGGTGCATGAACAGAATTCCATCTGGGGCGGCAACCTGCTGTCGACCCTGGCCGGCGAATTTGCCTACAGCTACGGCATGCTGTTCGCCGTGCTGGCCATGCTGGCCTGGGCGCGCGCCATCAATCGCCAGCGCGGCTGGCTGGGCGCGGCACTGCTGGAAGCCGCCTGCGGCTTCTCGCACGGCTTCCCGCTGCTGATCGTCGGCTTTTCCAGCTTCCTGCTGCTGCTTGACTGCGGCGGCGGCCCGGACAGGCTGGCCCGTCTGAAACGCAGCTTTTTCATGCTGATGGCCGGCCATATCCTGGCATTCGCGCTGCTCGGCGGCTGGCTCTGGCCGATGCTGGAAATGCATCGCCTGACCATTCCCAACGATGGCTCTTTCCCGCTGGCGAACTGGCGCGACCTGCTGCCGGCGACGCTGTGGCCGGTGCTCGGCGGCGGCGTGCTGGGCCTGCAGCTGCTGGTGCTGCCCGCGGTGCGGCGCGGCTGGAGCGACAGCCAGCGCCGCGCGCTGTGCTACCTGATCGGCGCAGCCGGCCTGGCGGCGGTATTCTTCCTGGCCGGCGACCGTCTGGGCGTGGCCGACATTCGCTTTTTCCCGCTGGTGTGGCTGCTGGGCGCCATCGCCTGCGGCTGGCTGCTGGGCCAGGCCCTCACTGGCGTCTGCAATATCGGCGGCGAAGCCGTGGGCGGCAGCAGAGGCATGGTTGCAGCGCGCCTGTTGCTGGCCGGCGCCGCCGGCCTGGGCCTGCTCGGCTGGCTGGGCCAGCATGTGCAAAAGGCGCCCGACTGGGGCCTGTGGAACCACTCCGGCCTGGATGCCAAGCCGCAGTGGCACAACCTGTCACAACTCTTCCCGGCCATGCAGGGCGATTTGTGGAGTCCGCGCCTGACCTTCGAACACGACCCGGCCAACAGCGACATCGGCTCAACCCGCTCGCTGGAAGCCCTGCCCATGTTCCTGAACCACAGGCCGGTGCTGGAAGGCCTGTACATGGAATCGGCGCTGCTGGGCCCGGCCATCTACCAGTTGCAGTCCGAAATTTCGGCAAGGCCGTCCTCGCCGCTGGTGCGCTTCCCCAGCGGCAGCCTCGATCCGCAGTTCGCTGCCAGCCACATGAATTTCCTGCACGCCGACAGTGCGCTGCTGCGCAGCGACAAGGCCAAGGCGGCGCTGGAAGCCAGCGGCCTGTTCGACAAGGTTGCCGAAGCCAGCCCCTTCGCGCTGTATCGCCTCAAGCATTTCGACAGCAGCCTGGCGCAGGTGGTCACGCAGCCGCTGCAGGTGCGACCGACGCAGGACTGGATGCAGGATGCCTTCGCCTGGTTCCGCACGCGCAGCCGCTTCGACGCCTGGTTGCCCGTATACGGCGCCGACCCATCGCTGAAAGCCCATGCCGGACCGGCGCCGCAGGTGCGCGAAGTCTCGCTCGAGCGCGACAAGATGGTGTTCGAAACCAGCGCAATCGGCAGCCCGCACCTGATCAAGATGGCCTACCATCCGCGCTGGCACCTGGTCTCGCAGGGCAGCCTGCATGTCGCCGGCCCGGGCTTCATGCTGGTGGTGCCGCAGGAAAAGGAAATCCGCCTCGAATACGGCCACACGCTGACTGGCAAGCTGGGCATGGCCGCCACCGTGGCGGCGCTGCTGGCCAGCGCCTTGCTATTGTGGCGCGGCCGGCGCCGGCAGGCCGTTGCAGGCATCGCTACTGCGCAAGATGCTACCTTCCCTTCCGGCTGGCGCCGCTGGATGGCACCACTGGCAGCCGGCTGGCTGGCACTGGCGCTGGCCGGCCTGTATGCCGGCATCTATTCGCCGGAACGCGTGTATCAGCTGGGCTGGGAAGCCATGAACACCAATCGTTACGCCACCGCCGCGCTACAGTTCCGCCAGGCCTACCATTTGCGCAAGCCGCCGGCGAAAAAGGAGGAGGCGCTGTTCTGGATGGCCAAGTCGAGCGAACTGGCGGGCCAGCGCGAAGAGGCCAAGGCAGGCTACCGGGAACTGATCGACACCTACCATGGCTTCTGGGTGCCGGAAAGCCTGTATACCTACATCCTGCTGGAGCGTGAAGACGGCCGCCCCGAACCGACACTGCCCTATGCGCAGCGCTTGCGCGAGGAATATCCGAACAATCCGTGGACAGACAAGCTGAACCAACTGAAATGACCCCGACCCATCCGTCCGACACGCCGGAAGTAAGCATCATCGTCCCGGCATTCAACGAATCCGAAGGCATCGCTGCCTTCCTGGAACAATTGTTCGGCGTGCTGGCGGCCTGCAGCGACCATCATGAAGTCTGGGTGGTCGACGATGGCAGCCGCGACGCCACATGGGAGCGCGTGCGCGCCGAACTGGCGCGCTACCCGCAATTGCGCGGCCTGCGCTTCACGCGCAACTTCGGCAAGGAGGCTGCCATCCTGGCGGGCCTGCGCCATGCGCGCGGGCGCGCAGTGGTGGTCATGGACGCGGATGGCCAGCACCCGCCGGCGCTGCTGCCGAAAATGCTGGCGCTGTGGCGCAGCGGCCAGGCGCAGATCGTCGCCGCGCAAAAGGCCAACCGCGATACCGACAGCTGGTTTGCGCGCCTCAACGCCCGCATGTTCAACGGCCTCATGCATGCACTGACCGGGCTTGACCTGGAAGGCGGCTCGGACTTCCGCCTGCTGGACCGGCGCGTGGTCGACGCGCTGCTCAGTTTCCCGGAAAAAGTGCGCTTCTTCCGCGGCATGACGGTGTGGACCGGCTTTACCACGGTGCCGCTGGCGTTCGACGTGGCGCCGCGCATCGCCGGCAGCAGCCAGTGGAGCACCGGCCAGCTGACGCGGCTGGCGATTACCGCTATCACTTCCTACAGCGCCAAGCCGCTGTCGATGATTTTCCGGCTCGGGCTGTTCGGCATGCTGGCCGCCTTCCTGCTCCTGCTGCAGGCGATTTATTCCTGGACCTCGCATGCCGCGGTATCCGGCTGGACGTCCATGACGGTGGTAGTGCTGTTCTTCGGCTCGGCCAACCTGCTGGGCATCGGCGTGCTGGGGGCTTACCTGGCGCAGATTTTTGACGAGATCAAGGCGCGGCCGGAATTCCTGGTCGGTGAAATCGTTCCTACGCCGCAACCTTAAGAAATAACAGCCGCAACATCCGGGCAAAACGGGAAAAGGCTTGCCGGCGCTGCAACCGGCAAGCCTTTTTCATATAAAAAAAGCGGATCCTTGCGATCCGCTTTTGAACGCTTCCCGGATGAACCGGGAAACCGCCCCTTCCCCTTACGGACAAGTATTGTCGATGATGTAGTAATTGCTGCCGGTCTGGCGCAGCTTGCTGGTATAGAAGGAGTTATTCAGGCCCATGTTCTGATTGGAGCCGTTGGCCTTCGCATAGCCGGCGCTGTTGTAGGCGCGTCCCGCGGTCACGTGCGCGTAGTTGCTCGACTTGAAGCAGGCGCCACCCGCGGTTGTCGTCGTCGTCGTGGCAACCGAGCTGGTTGTGGCAGCCGTGGTGGTGGTGCCGCCGCTCGTGGTGGTGGTGGTGCCGGTGCCGCCCGCGCGCAGGTTATTGGCGAACCAGAAATTCATGATGTAGTTCGGGTAGTGCACCTTGGTGTTGTTCACGTAATTGGTGTTCTGTCCGCCCGCACCGGCCGGCCACGCATGACTCAGGCTGGATACCGCGATCTGGCTGGTGCGCACCTTGCCGTTGGCAGTGTGCTGCGAGCCGCTGCCGCCACCGGCCACCGTGATGCTGCTGCTGCTATAGGAGCCGCCATACACCAGGCGCATGGCTTCCATGTTCAGCGGACCATAGGCCTGGCCCACGGTAAAGTCGGAAGTGCCCCAGATGGCATTGGCAATCTGTGTCGAGAAATGGCTGGCATTACTGCCTGCCATGTTCAGGCAGTGATTCTTGGCCGTGGTAGCGGTATAACCGGACGGCACCGAACCGATCTGCCCCGAAGACGTGCCCAGCGACGGACCGGCATTGTTGCCGATGCCGGCGAACACGTCTGGCGCCAGACAACCCATCACCATGGTCTGGCCGCCGCCCGAAGACAGGCCGGTCACGTACACCTGGTTGGGATCAATGGCGTATTTCGGATCGTTCTTGAAGCGGTTGACCAGGTCCAGCAGCACGCCGGAATGACCCGAGGTGCGCGAATGCGAAGCACCGTAGTAACTCCAGCAGTGGAAATTGGCGACATTGCCGGTGGCGTTCGGCGCCAGGACCACGGCACCGTACTGGTCAGCCACGGCTTTCCAGTTGTAGCCGCCGTCGCTGCTGCTGTTGATGACATCGTTGGCGGCCGTCTGCGAGCAGCCGTGCAGCACCAGCACCAGCGCGCGCTTGCCATTGGCATGCACCGGCTGGCTCGCCGGCCAGTAGAAATAACCGCTCAGGTTGCCGCCGTTGACCGTGTCCGCAGCCCAGGTCTGATTGGAGGACCAGGCGCCGGGCCCGGCCTGGGCGGCGTGAGAAGCCAGCGGGGCGAGCAATGCCGCCGCAAGAATGCCGGGGGTAATAACAGCCTTGAGTGTACGTTGCATGGTGGTGTCTCCGTTGTCTGTTTTATGAAATCAAACTGCTTGCTTTGCCCGGCATTACGTTATTGCCCACTTGCCGGCAGTGGTGTAAATAATTCTTGTGCAAGGAATGCGTGACATACGGTTTTTGTTTTTGGAATTATTTGATCGGAAAAAATTTGATCAAAAACAATCCTTATCTTTCATCGCCCTGTTAATTAGGGTTATGATTTAAAGCTCACTGGCATTGTTGCGGCGTTCTCTTTTTTCAGCCGCTGCGCGCCGCCGTAAAAAAGCATTGTGCTCGGGTGATGAATTCATCATAGTTACAGGTATAAACACAGTAAACGGGCCATTCGGCCAGACTTCCGGCTGATGCATCGCAGCACAAAATCGCTTAAAACCAGGCATTTTGTGTTTATATGCCCGTGATAAATAAAAATTGGCAGTGCAACATTGCCAATCAGCATGCAAAAATATTCCTTTTGCATGACATAAAAAAAAATAAGCAGGAAACGGAGACAGGCAAGTGGAACAGGAGACAGACGCGCTCAGCCAGGCGGCGGCACTGGGAGTCGATCCCGGCCTGCTGATGAATATCATCGTGCGCTCGACAGCCATCAACGATGCGCAATCCTTGCTGGACCTGCTGAATACGGAAGTACAGAAAGTCATGCGCCAGGACGTGATGGTATGCGGCGTCGGCGGCGTCAGCCCCAAGGGCAGTTACGCGCACAAGGTCCTGCATCACAATTATCCGCCCTCCTATTTCGAGGAACTCGCCACCGCGGAAGGACGTGTCGACAGCCCGCTGATGCAGCGCTGGCGCGCCAACCAGGAACCGGTGCTATTCCAGAGCGGACGCGACGACCATGACTTCCCGCCGGAATGGGTACAGCTATTCAACAAGTACGAACTGGACAACACGATCGCGCATGGCATGCTCGACGTGCAGCGCACACTGGCATCCTATTTCATCTTTTCCCGCATGCCCGGCGAAATCGGCCAGCGCGAGATATTTGTCATGAAGCTGATCACGCCGCACCTCCACCTGGCGCTGGTGCGGGCGCTGACCACGGTGCAGGAATTCAGCCGGATGACGGCGCCCAACGAAACCCTGAGCGACCGGCAAAAGCAGATCCTGCGCTGGATCAACGAGGGCAAGACCAACTGGGAAATCGCCCAGATCCTCGAGATGACAGAAAAGAACGTGAAGTATCACATCGAGCAGATTTTCTCCAAGCTGCAGGTCAGGAACCGTACCCAGGCAGTGGCCAAGGCGATGCTGCTGGGCCTGCTGTTCTGACCGACGCCCCATCCCGCAGTGCAGCATCCAGCGCTGCAGAAACCGGTTTCCCGGCCGGCCATCGCCCGCCCGGATTGCAAACGATTGTTACATCGCGTGTGCCGTGCACCAGCATTGCAAAATGGTGGACGAAAAAACGCATCGGCGTGCAAAGAACGGCGGATGTCTGTGCCGCCTCCTTGACTTTGCGCACCACCCCGCTAGCATGAAAACTATCTAGGCAGGCAGCCTTGCAAGCGCAGCGCTGCCATCATCACTCAGGGGAAATTCAGCCATGGCGCTACCACACGCAAGTTCCGGCCAATTGATCGATGTACGCCCCCTGGGCAGTCAGCTTGCGTCTGCGCCCACGCGTGCCATCCTCAAAAGTACGTCACTGGAAGTAATGCGCATGGTGCTGCCGGCGGGGAAATCCGTGCCGGAACACCAGGTGCCGGGAGAGATCACCATCCAGTGCCTGGAAGGCGCCGTCGAATTGCAGGCGCATGGTGATGCCTTGCTCATGCGCGCCGGAGAAATGGTGTACCTGGCAGGCGGCGTGCCGCATGCGCTGCATGCGCAGGAAGCCTCGTCGCTACTGGTGACGATCCTGCTGCGCCACGAGCCGGACGGCAGCGAGGCGGGCTGAAGGCATCAGCAGGCGCGCGATTCGTCCCGTGGATTGCGCGCCAGGAGCTGGGCGACGGAATCGGCGGCCGCATGACCGTCGAACAGGATGCCGGCCACCGCGTCGGCGATCGGCATTTCCACGCCCAGTTCTTGCGCCAGGCTGCGTACCGCTGCGGCGCAACGCACGCCTTCGGCCACGTGTCCCAGTTCGGCGACCACTGCCGCCAGCGGCTTGCCCTGCGCCAGGCCGAGGCCCACCTTGCGGTTGCGCGACAGATCGCCGGTGCAGGTCAGGATCAGATCACCCATGCCGGCGAGGCCCATGAAGGTTTCGGCGCGCGCGCCCAGCGCCACGCCGAGCCGGGTGATTTCCGCCAGGCCGCGCGTGATCAGCGCGGCGCGCGCATTCAGGCCGAGATCGAGGCCATCAATGATGCCGGTGGCGATCGCCAGGATGTTTTTCACGGCGCCACCGACTTCCACACCGATGACATCGTCGGTGGCATACACGCGCATGGCGCCGCCGTGCACGGCGCTCACCATGAGTTCGCGCAGGCCGGCGTCTGCGGACGCCGCCACCAGCGCGCACGGCAATCCTTGCGCGACTTCCTGGGCAAACGAGGGACCTGAGAGCACGCCGGTCGGCACGCCATCGCCGATGACTTCGCGCACTACCTGGTGTGGCAGCAGGCGGCTGCCTTCCTCCAGGCCCTTGCACAGCCATATGAGATTGGGAACCGGCTGCTGGCGCAATTGCTGCGCCAGGGGCCGCAAACCGGCCACAGCGGTGGCGGCAATCAGCAGCCCGCCGTCGGCCACATGCGCCAGCGCGGCGGCAAAGTCGGCGCTTGGCTGCAACGCATCCGGCAGTCGGCAGCCGGGCAGATAGGCGCTGTTCTCTCGGTGCTGCGCCGCGGCCGCCATCGCTTCGCGATTACGCCCCCACAGCAGCACGTCATGCCGCGCGGCCAGGGCAATGCCGAGCGCAGTGCCCCAGGCGCCGGCACCAAGTATCGCGATGCGCATGTCAGCAGCCGACGCCACGGCCCGTCATGACGGCCATCGGCGCCCTGCTCATGCGCCCCATACGTCGACAGCCTTGATATAACCGGTCTGGCCGTCGCGGTGCCGGACCTTGAGCCAGCCGGCGCCGGCCGGTTCGGCCAGTTCCAGCAGGACGCCCTTGTCGCAGCGGAACAATGCGGCGGCGTTTTCTTCCGCCTGCACCCGTACCACCGCCTGCGGCGCCTTCACCGTCAGCATGCGGCGCGGCTGCAGCTGCCGCGACTCGATCCACGACAGGTCGCCGGCGGCATCGCGGATCTTGGTCCATTCGCCGTAGGTGAGCACCACTTCAACCGGCATGCCGCGCGGCGCCACGAAGACCTTGCGGCCCTTCTGCGAGGGCGCGTCGTAGAGGACGGCGGGTTCGCTGCCGACCGACTTGAATTCGAGCGCGCCGGCGCTGGCGCACAGCGCCAGCAGGCCGGCCGCGCATGCAGCGATGCGCAGGCGCTTCATGTCAGTGCTTGGCTGCCGAGCCGTCCGGCATCACCAGGCCGGCAGCGCCGGCATTTTCCTGCTGTGCCTGCTGCTCCGCCAGCGCTTGCAGGCGCTGCTGGTAAAACGCTTCGAAATTGATCTCGGCCAGGTGGATCGGCGGGAAGCCGGCACGCGTGATCACGTCGGCGACATTGGCGCGCAGGTACGGATAGATGATGTTGGGGCAGCCGATGCCCAGCAGCGGGTCGAGCTGTTCCGGCGGAATGTTGCGGGCTTCGAAAATACCGCCCTGCTTGCCTTCGACCAGGAAGGCGACCTTGTCCTTGGCCTTGGCAGTCACGGTGACCGTCACGGTCGACTCGAAAACGCCGTCGGCAAGCTGTTCGGCGCCGACGTCCACGGCCACTTCGATGGTGGGGGCTTCCTGTTCGAGGAAGATTGCCGGCGAATTCGGCTGTTCAAGCGACAGGTCCTTCAGGTAAATGCGCTGAATTTGGAAAACTGGTTGCTGATTTTGTTCTTCGGACATGGAACGCTTTCGTTAAATTGATCATGGAAGATGGCAGCCATCTTCCGCTCGAGGGTAAAGCAAAACTGTGCGGCAGCCTTCATGCCCCCTGCAGCAGGCCGTCCAGGCGGCCCTGCCGGTCCAACGCGGCGAGATCATCGAAACCGCCGACATGGGTGTCGCCGATGTAAATCTGCGGCACGGTGCGCCGGCCGGTCTTTTCCATCATTTCGGCACGCTGCTGTGGTTCCAGATCGACGCGGATCTTTTCGATATTATCGACCCCTCTGGATTTGAGCAGGCGCTCGGCCATCACGCAATACGGGCATACCGCAGTGCTATACATTACAACGCGGGCGGACATACAACAATACTCCTTGTACCTTGTATTTACTTTACAAGCGGCAATCCTTGCGCCTGCCAGGCCGCCAGGCCGCCGGCAAGGCTCCAGGCTTCCTTGAAACCCGCCTTGCCCAACTGGGCACAGGCGCGTGCCGATTGCACGCCTGACTGGCATACCACGACGATGTTCTTGTTACGGGATTTTTCCAGTTCGCCCAATCGCTGGGGCAAATCATTGAGCGGAAAGTTCAGGGCGCCGCGAATATGGCCGCCTTTGAAATCGTCGGCGCTGCGCACGTCCAGCACGACGGTCTTGCCCTGATTGATCAATTGCGTGGCTTCGAGTACGGTAGCCTTGCGGCCGCGCGCCTGCAGGTGGGGCCACAGCAGCATGCCACCGGAGGCCAGCAGCACGGCGAACAGCCAGATGTTATCAACGATGAATTTCACGGAATCGAGCGCCTGTATGGTTTTAAATAATCCCGCCATTATAAAATAGAAGCAGGAAAGCCATCGGAATCCCGATTTCCGCCATGGCTTCGCCCCATCCGTCCATTTTCACTTTTCATTCATTCCGACTGTAATCATGTACAAAATCGTTTTCATGCGCCACGGCGAATCCACCTGGAACCTCGAGAACCGCTTCACCGGCTGGACCGACGTCGATCTCACCGAAAAGGGCGTCACCGAGGCGCGCCAGGCCGGCAAGCTGCTGCGCGATGCCGGCTTCAGCTTCGACCTTGCCTACACTTCGGTTCTCAAGCGCGCCATCCGCACGCTCTGGCTGGCGCTGGACGAAATGGACCGCATGTGGATTCCCGTGAAGAACAGCTGGCGCCTGAACGAGCGCCACTATGGCGCCCTGCAAGGCCTGAACAAGGCCGAGACTGCGGCGAAGTTCGGCGACGAACAGGTGCTGGTGTGGCGCCGCAGCTATGACGTGCCGCCCAATCCGCTGGAAGCGCACGATACGCGCACTTCCTACAACGACCCGCGCTATGCCGACCTCAAGCGCGAGGAAATCCCGCTGACCGAATGCCTGAAGGATACCGTGGCGCGCGTCATCCCTTACTGGAACGATGAGATCGCCCCGGCCATCCGCGCCGGCCGCAATATCCTGATCTCAGCGCACGGCAACAGCCTGCGCGCCCTGATCAAGTACCTCGACAACATGAGCGATGAAGACATCGTCAAGCTCAACATCCCCAACGGCCAGCCGCTGGTGTACGAACTCGACGCCGAACTGAAGCCGATCCGCCATTACTACCTGGGCGACGCTTCGGCAATCGAAGCCGCGCTGCAGGCAGTGGCGAGTCAGGGCAAGTCCCGCTAGGCCAGGACCGCGCCGGCAGTGTCGCATTCGTCTTTCCCCGTCACCCCGCGCGCTGCGTCGGCGCGCGTGCGCGCGTGCGCGCTGGCGTTGGCGCTTGGCCTGGCGCTGCCTGGAGGCATAGCATCAGCGCAGGGCAAGGTCACCGAGCGCAGCCAGCAAAAGCACGCTGCAGAACGCGAACGCGCCGGCCTGCAGAAAAAGCTGAACGACCTCAAGCGCGAAATCCAGCAAACCGAAGGCGCGCGCGAACAGGCCGCCGATGAGCTGACACGTTCGGAGCAGGCGATCTCGGAAGCCAACCGGGAATTGCATGAATTGAATGCCGAGCAGCGCCAGACCCGCAACAAGCTCGAGGCGCTGAAGCGGCAACGCGAACAGCTGGACCTGACCGTGCGCACCCAGCAGGGACAGCTGGCCGAACTCGTGCGCCACCAGCATATCGCCGGCAGTGAAGATCACCTGAAGCTGCTGCTGTCGGGCGACAATCCGAATCGCATCAATCGCGAGCTGCGTTACCTTGGCTACGTCTCGCAGGCGCAGTCGAAGCTACTGGAATCATTGCGCAAGAATCTAGACGAGATCGAGGCCAACCAGGCGATGGCGCAGAATGCCCAGGACGAACTGGACGAAATCGCCCAGGAAGCGCGCCAGCAAAAGCTCGAACTGGAACAGCAAAAGGCCACGCGCACGAAGCTGCTGTCGCAACTGTCGAGCAAGCTCTCGGCCCAGCGCAAGCAGGTCGACACCATCCAGCGCAACGAGCAGCGCCTTGGCGACCTGGTAGACAAGCTGTCAAAACTGATCGAAGAACAGAAAAAGGCCGAAACCGAAGCGCGCAAGCGGCGCCAGGAAGAAGCCGAACGCAAGCGCCTTGCCGAACGCGATGCCCGGCGCGCGGCGCAACAGGCAAAAGGCAGCACCAATTCGCAGGGCAGGATTACCAACCCGGACGCCATCGACGACGACGCGCCGCCGGCGCGTTCCCTGGGGCGCAATGAACTCACGCCGCAGCCTCTTGTCCAAGGGGAAGGAAACGGACGCTCGTTCGCTTCCTTGCGCGGCAAGCTGCGCCTGCCGCTGCGAGGCGATATCCTGGCCCGTTACGGCAGCAAGCGCAGCGACGGCCCTGCCTGGAAAGGCATGTACATCGGTGCCCCGGAAGGCACGGAAATCAGGGCGGTGGCAGCTGGCGAAGTGGTGTTTGCCGACTGGCTGCGTGGCTTTGGCAACCTGATCATTATCGATCACGGCAACCAGTACCTCAGCATTTATGGCTACAATCAGGCCGTCCTGAAGCGCAGCGGCGACACCGTGGGCATGGGCGAAATCATTGCCAGTGCAGGCAACAGCGGCGGCAACGCGCAATCGGGTTTATACTTTGAGCTGCGGCATCAAGGCCGCGCTTTCGACCCTCAAAGCTGGATTACTCTTAGGTGACACATGGGCAGTAAATTGAAGAATTTTGGCCTGATCGGCCTCGGCATCCTCGCCGGCGTCGCCGGCTCGCTCCAGTTCGAGGCGATGGCGCAGAAAAGCGCCGCCCCGCTGCCGCTTGAGGAAATGCGCCAGCTGGCCGATGTCTTCGGTCTGATCAAGTCCGACTACGTCGAACCGGTCGAGGACAAGAAGCTGCTGACCGAAGCCATTTCCGGCATGGTCTCCTCGCTCGATCCGCATTCCGCCTATCTCGACCAGAAAGCCTTCAAGGAACTGCGCGAAAGCACCCAGGGCAAGTTCGTCGGCCTCGGCATCGAAGTCGGCATGGAAGACGGTTACGTCAAGGTGATTTCGCCGATCGAGGATTCGCCCGCCTACAAGGCCGGCCTGAAGGCAGGCGACCTGATCACCCGCCTCGACACGACCCCGGTCAAGGGCATGACGCTGGACGAGGCAGTCAAGCGCATGCGCGGCGAACCCCACACCAAGATCACCCTGACCATCGCCCGCAAGGAAGAGGACAAGCCCATCATCGTCACCATCGTGCGCCAGGAAATCCGCATCCAGAGCGTCAAGGGCAAGATGGTCGAGCCCGGCTATGCCTGGCTGCGCGTGGCGCAGTTCCAGGAGCCGACGGTCGAGGACATGGTCAAGAAAATCCACGCCCTCTATGCCGAGGACCCCAGTCTCAAGGGCCTCGTGCTCGACCTGCGCAACGACCCGGGCGGTCTGCTGCCGGGCGCCATCGGCGTATCAGCGGCATTCCTGCCGAAAGACGTGGCCATCGTTTCCACCAATGGCCAGTTGCCCGACTCCAAGGCCACCTACTTTGCGCGGCGCGAATTCTATTCCTCGCGCGCGCTGAACGACCCGCTGTCCAAGCTGCCGGAAGCGGTGAAAAAGGTGCCGATGGTGGTGCTGGTTAACGCCGGCTCGGCTTCGGCCTCGGAAATCGTCGCCGGCGCCCTGCAGGATTACAAGCGCGCCACCATCATGGGCACGCAAACCTTCGGCAAGGGTTCGGTGCAAACCATTCGCCCGCTGACCGCCGACACCGCCGTCAAGCTCACCACGGCACGCTACTACACGCCGAACGGCCGTTCGATCCAGGCCAAGGGCATCGTGCCCGACATGCTGGTGGATGAATACGCCGACGGCGACGTTCTGAACGGCTTGCGCCTGCATGAATCGGACCTGCAGAAGCATTTGCGCAACGACAAGGAAAAGGAAAAGGAAAGCGCCAGCGGCAAGAGCGTGATCGATGAACTCGAAGAAGAACAGCGTCTGGCTGCGCTGGCCCGCAACCGCAAGCGCCTGGAATTCGGCAGCAAGGAGGATTTCCAGCTGGCGCAGGCGCTCAATCACCTGAAAGGCTTGCCAGTCAAGCTGTCCACGGCAAAGATCGAAAGCAAGAATGAAAACACGATCAACCAGCTCAAGGACGAGAAAAACGGCGAAAAGAACGGCGATAAAAAATAAGCCGTTGTGACACCCCGGAAAAAGGCCGCATTGCGGCCTTTTTTCTTTATATCCGCGCGCTGATGCGCAGCCGCCACGCCTGGCATTCAGCAATATTGAAAAACTGGAAATTTTCTCTTATGCTGGCATTTTTCAACATGTCGTCAATTCCCCAAAGAAAGGTAAGTACATGACCAATGCCAACCCGTATCTCGCGCCCGAAGCTTCGCTCACGGTAGAAGCGGATGCCTCCGTGATCGAACTGGCCACGCGCTGGCAACGATTCTGGGCGGCGATCCTCGACGCCATCATCGGCGCTGTCTGCATACTGCCGCTGATGTTCGCCTTCGGTTTTTTCAGCTACGCTATGAGCGGCGGCGAACCGCCTTTCCTGATCATGGTCGGCTTTACCGCACTCAGCTTCGGCGTGTTCGCGCTGGTGCATGGCTATTTCCTCAAGCGCGATGGCCAGACCATCGGCAAGAAAGCCCTCGGCATCAAGATCGTTGACCTCGACAACCAGGTAGCTCCCTTGCAGCGCGTACTCCTCTTGCGCTACCTGCCGCTATATGCCGTCGGCCTGATTCCTATCCTCGGCCAGTTCCTGCCGCTGATCGACGTACTCTTCATCTTCGGCGAAGATCGCCGCTGCGTGCATGACATGATCGCCGGCACCAAGGTCATCAAGGCCTGACATTCCTGATTTTTGCCCGTGCGCCCGGCCGGCGCGCCGTGCCGGCCCATTAAAAAAGCCCCGCATTCGCGGGGCTTTTTGCTGGGGCAGTCGCGCTTATTGCTTGCGGCGGCGTGCAGCGGCGAAACCGAACAAGCCCAGGCCGACGATCGCCAGGGTTGCAGGTTCCGGGACGACGCCGATGGCTTCGTTCACGGTCAGATTGTCCAGGGCAAAATGGGAGCCGCTGCCGTTATAGCCCGCGTTCGCGCCACCGCTGGTCGTAAACCTTACGGAAGCCAGGTTCGTCCAGTTGAACAGGATGTTGGCGGGCCCGCTGGTGTCTACCGTAAAGGAGTAATTCAGGATCTGGCTGTCGAGGGTCGTACCGACAGCATTGATGGTCAGGCCATCGTTCCAGGCAGCAGTGAAGTATGCGTTATTCAGCGTGAAGCCGGCGGCATTGCTGATGGTAGCAGGCGTGCCATTTGCATTGAACGCCACATTGCTATGCGAAACGACACCATTGACATAGCCGGAAGGCGAATACGTACTGGTATCGAGCGTAATGAAATTATTCCAGTTAAAGCCCTGATAGCCATTGTTGATGGTGCGTTGTCCCGAACCATGGTCATCAAAGGTAATCACTGCCGCAGTTGCCGGTACGGAAGCCAGGGCAACAGCAACCATGCCAGATGCCACCAGGATTTTCTTGATCATTGCCATCTTAATTCCCCAAAATTGTTATTGATAAATCGCAAGATGATTAGCAATTATCATGCCGATAGTAAATATTCATTAATATCAATAACTTGTCTTTCGGGCCAGGAAGGTGTGTAAAGAAATTCGACACGAAGACGAGGCCTGCGCCTGTTCCGGCAAGCTGCCGCAGGCAGCACCTTTATGCGACACTACGCGCTGTTACGCCACGAGTCCGGCAATGAACGACCACCAACTGCTCCGCTATTCCCGCCATATCCTGCTCGACGACATCGGCATCGAGGGTCAGGAAAAAATCCTCGCCGCACACGCGCTGATTATCGGCGCCGGCGGCCTCGGCTCGCCTGCCGCGCTCTACCTGGCATCGGCCGGCATCGGCCGCCTGACGCTGGCCGATGACGACACGGTCGATCTGACCAACCTGCAGCGGCAAATTCTGCACACCACCGAACGCGTCGGCCAGCCCAAGGTGGCGTCGGCGCACACGGCGCTGCAGCAACTCAATCCGGAGGTGCAGGTCATCCCGCTGGCCGAACGCCTGGACGAGGCGCGCCTCGAAGAACTGGTCGGCAGCGCCGACGTGGTGCTCGACTGCTGCGACAATTTCGTCACCCGCCATGCCGTCAACCGCGCCTGCGTCAGGCACCGGGTGCCGCTGGTGTCGGGCGCGGCGATCCGCTTCGATGGCCAGGTCGGCGTGTTCGATGTGCGCGCTGGCGACATGCCCTGCTATGCCTGCCTGTTCCCGCCGCAACAAGTCTACGAAGAAGTGCTCTGCTCCACCATGGGCGTATTCGCGCCGCTGGTCGGCATCATCGGCGCTACGCAGGCAGCGGAGGCGCTCAAGCTGGTCGCCGGCATCGGCCGCTCGCTGGCGGGGCGTCTGCTGATGCTGGATGCGCGCAGCATGGAATGGAGCAGCATCGGCATACCGCGCAATCAGCAATGCATCGTATGCGCTCATGCCCATTCCTGAAGCCTGCACCGCTTAAGTTGATGCCTGTCAGAAACTCCTTGGGGTGATAGACTGCGCTGCCTGTGGCGCACTGCATGTGCGCCCGTCCGAGGATGCGCGCAATGACAAGACCCCGTTTTTTACCTGACAATTTCATGCTGATGCTGCTTGCCGTGGTGATCGCGGCAAGCGTGCTGCCGGCGCGCGGCAGCTTCGCCACCACCATGGACATGGTCACCAACCTGGCCATCGGCCTGCTGTTTTTCCTGCACGGCGCCAAGCTGTCCACGCAAGCGGTGATTGCCGGGCTGTCACACTGGCGCTTGCATGGCCTGGTGTTTGCCTGCACCTTCCTGATGTTTCCGCTGCTGGGCCTGCTGCTCAAACCCTTGCTGCTGCCGCTGGTCGGCGCCGAACTGTATGCGGGCATCCTGTACCTTTGCGCCCTGCCCGCCACGGTGCAGTCGGCAATCGCCTTTACCTCTCTGGCTCGCGGCAACATACCGGCAGCCATCTGTTCGGCAGCGACTTCCAGCCTGCTGGGAATTTTCCTGACGCCGCTACTGGTCATGCTGCTCATCGGTAACGGCGGCAGCAGGGATTTTTCCCTGCTCGACGCCATCGGTAAGATCACCCTGCAGCTGCTGCTGCCCTTCATGGCGGGGCAGATCGCACAGCGCTGGATCGGCGGCTGGGTCAACGGCAATAAATCCTGGATCCGGCATGTCGATCAGGGTTCAATTTTCCTGGTGGTGTATGCCGCCTTCAGCCATGCCGTGGTCGAAGGCCTGTGGTCGCGACTGCCGGCGGCGCGCTTTGCCGGCCTGGCGCTGGCCTGCTGCCTGTTGCTGGCACTGGTGCTGTTTCTGACCGCCTGGCTGGCAAGGCGGCTGGGTTTCAGCATGGAAGACCGCATCACGATCCAGTTTGCCGCTTCCAAGAAAAGCCTGGCGACCGGCGTGCCGATGGCGCAAGTCCTGTTTGCCGGCGCCACGCTCGGTTCGATGCTGTTGCCGGTCATGCTGTTCCATCAAATCCAGCTGATGGTTTGCGCCGTACTGGCCCGGCGCTATGCCGCGCGCCCCTGACAACCGGCCGCACAAAACAAAAAAGCCAGCCGGAAATCCGGCTGGCAACCTGGCATCAGGCCAGCGCCGCCTCGGAGAAGGCGGCGACCAAGGAGAAATTATTGCAGCGGACCGCAGCTGGACGAATTGGTCCAGGCGCCTTCGCATTTGTACAGGGTCATCGAGGCGTTGTAGCCGTACTTGGCGCCCAACTGCAGGTACTGATTGACGTTGATGCGACCTGCCGCATAGTGACCCGTGACAGTGGCGGTGACAGTCTCGGTGTAGGTGACGGGCTGGGTGGTGCCGATAACTGCCACCGACTCGGCGCCGGCGCCTTCATCGTTGACCGAAGCCACCGTGTAGCTATAGCTCTTGCCGGCAGTCAGGCCGTTGTCGATGAATTCGGTGCCACCCACGCTGACCGGAGCGCCACCGTCACGCCGCACTTCATAACCGCTTGCGCCCGATACCGCTGTCCAGGTAAGTTTGATTGCGCTCGACGAAATGCCGGCTGCCTTGATGTTGGTCGGTGGGTTGAGCAGAATGACATCGCCGACGCGGAACTTCGGCAGCGTGCAGGCTTCGGATTGCTTGCCGTTGGAATCGACTGCGGTCACGGTGCCGGTATAGCTGCTAGCAGCCAGCGCGTAGGTCTTGGCGAAGCTGGGGCCGCTGCCTGCAGCATTGTCGTTGACCGGGCTCTTGCCTTGCAACGCCACCTTGTAAGCCGTCACGGTGGCACCAGCAGCAGCGGTGGCCGAACCGGTGATCTTCGCGCTGCTATTGTTGGGCACGGTCACGTCGCAAGCAATTTTCCACTTGTTGACGCGCAGGTTATTCTCGAAGAAGAACCTGGTGACATATTCGGGATAATTCACGCGCGTGTAATCCACCCAGGCAGTCGAGGTGACGCTGCTTTTCCCCGCCGGCCAGGCGTGGCTCATGCCCGCCACCACCATGCTGGAAAGGCGCAGTTTCCCCTTGCCGTCTTTCCACAGCGTCGCGGTGCCACCACCAGGCACGCTTTCGGTGCCGGCCGCGGTAAAGGCATCGTAGACGATCTTCATGCCATCGGCATTGCGGACGTTATGCGCTGGCAACACGAGAAAATCCTTGTCGCCGTACACAGTGGAGAAAATCTGCGTGTCGAGCCAGGCGTTGAACTGGTTGCCGTTGATGGCGCGGCAGGTATCGGCGACCTGCTGGGCCGAGCGTTTCGGCGCGACGGAAATGTCGCCCGCGGCCGCACCCAGGGTAGGCGCCGCATTCGGCGCCACGCCAGCAAACACGTCCGGGAAGCTGCAGCCCAGCACGTGGGCTTCGCCGGCACCGGCGGACAGGCCGCTGACGTAAATCTGGTTAGGATCGATATCGAGATTGGTGCGCGCCTTGACTGCCTCGAGAAGCTTCATCAACGGTACGGCATCGCGGCTGTTGCGGTTGTGCGCAGTGCCGAACCAGTCCCAGCATCCGCTGGCGGCACGGGTAGAACTGGTGCCTGCGGGCACAGTCGGCGCAATCACGACCATGCCGTATTTTTCTGCGGTGGTTTCCCAGTTGAAACGATTATCAATGACACTGGTCGACGCCGTCATGCCGCAGCCATGCAGGCTCAGCATCAGTGCGCGCTTGCCGCCCAGGGTTTGCGGTGCCGTACTCTTCGGCACATAAACGAACGCTTCTTTCAGGGTGGGCGAACCGTAGGTGGCTGTTTCCTTGACCCAGGTGCCGCTGCCCGGCGTCAGCGCCATTGCCGGCGCAGCCAGGCCCAGGCCGATGACTGCGCTCGCCAGGAATTTCAGTGCTTGCTGCTTTCGCATTGTCTTGTCTCCAATCTTGTTTTTTGGTTGGGGTATGCGGGCGAATTATTGGGTGTTTGAATGTTATTTTTCCGCCTTGATCCGATAATAAGTTCAACTTTGGCAAATTAACACTGGCCGATTTACCAGCACTGGCCATTCGACCAGTTTCGGAATTGCAAGGCGCGCCAATGAATTCGGCGAAGGGATTTTCAGGGAAGATACTCGCGTTCAGGCGAGCCGGGCGTGCAAGGGGCCGCGCAGCGCGTTGCAGACGACGATGGCCTCGGCTTTATGCAGATCTGCCAGGGTGAGGCGCGCCTCACTGGCCTGCCATGCCGGATCCTCCAGCAATACCGCGCGCATTACGCCCGGCAGCAGGCCCGCCGCCACGGGCGGCGTCAGCCAGCGCCCGCCGAGCCGCAGGAACAGGTTGCTGCGCGCGCCTTCGGTCAGCTCGCCTGCCTCATTATGGAACAGCATGTCGAATGCGCCCTGCGCCTCGGCTTCTCGCCATGCATCGTCATACCGCTGGCGCACGCTGGTCTTGTGGCGCAGGAAGAGATCGTCGGCCTGCACGGGGTGCGGCGCCAGCAGCAGGCGCACCGGCTGCGCCAGCGGCGCCAGCGGCGCAGTGCGGATGTCGATGCCGCCCTCCTGGCGCAGCGCCAGGCGCAGGCGATACTCGCCTGCCGGCAATTGCGCGCATGCCTGTTGCAGGCGCGCGCGCAATTGCACCTCATCCCAAATGAAACCGAAGTAGGCGGCGGAAGCCTGCAGGCGCTGCAGATGGCGTTCGAGGTGGGCGCAACCGGTGCTGTCGGCGCGCATGGTTTCCAGCAGTTCGAAGTCCTGCCGCAAGCCGGTCAGAAAGCGCGCCTTGAGCTGGCATTCGCGGAATTCGGCTTCAGCGTCGCTGTCGTGCACGATCCCGGCGCCGACGCCCATGACGCCGCGACGCACGCCGTGCTGCATCGGCTGCAGCAGCAGTGTGCGGATCGGCACCGACAGGCAAAAGTCGCCGATGCCTTCCTGCGCATCGCGCGCCGGCGCGTCGAACCAGCCCAGTGCGCCGGTATACAAGGCGCGCGCATCCGGCTCCAGCTCACGGATGATTTGCATGGTGCGGTGCTTGGGCGCGCCGGTAATCGATCCGCAGGGGAACAGCGCCTGCAGCAGCTGCGCCAGCGTAACATCGTCGCGCAGGCGCGCCTGGACGGTCGAAGTCATCTGCAGCACCTGGCCATAGCGGCTGACCTCGAACAGGCGCGGCACGCGCACCGTGCCCGGCCGGGCGATGCGGCCGAGGTCGTTGCGCAGCAGGTCGACGATCATCAGGTTTTCCGCACGGTTCTTTTCATCGGCAGCCAGCGCCTGCGCGCGCGCCTGATCCTGGGTATCGTCGCCGGCGGCAGGCGCAGTGCCCTTCATCGGCCGCGCCGTCAGCTCGCCGCCGTCGTTGCGCACGAACAGCTCCGGCGAAAACGACAGCACCGCACCGCCGTCCGGCAACTGCACCAGCGCGCCGTAGGGTACCGGCTGGATGGCGCGCAGGCGCCGGTACAGCGCGGCCGGCGTGCCGTAGGCATCGAAATGCAGGCGCCAGGTATAGTTGACCTGGTAGGTATCGCCCGCTTCCAGCCAGGCATGGATGCGGGCGATGGCATCGTCGAAACGCGCACGGTCGTTGCTGGCCTGCAGGCCGGCGATGCCGGCCTGCCGCTCCTCCGGCCCGGTCTGCTGCGCCAGCCAGGCCTCTGCCTCGTGCACCTGCAGATGGCGGCAATCGTCGAACAGCAACACGCGCGCCAGCGGCGCGTCGCTGTCTTCCCCGGGACGCGCGGCGATGCCGTGCAATTGCGCGCCGAGCTCGTAGTCGAACAGCGCCAGCGCATGCCGCCCCTGCGCCAGCGCCTGCCGCAGTTTCTCGAGCAAGGCGGGCAGTTGCGCTGCATCGATGCATGTCAGCGTGTCGACATGGCCGGTATACAAACGCGAGCGCGCCTCGCTGGCGCTGGCATCGTCAAGCAAGGCGTAACAGGACATGCCGGGAAGAATCAGTGAAGGAAGGAGCGCGGCGCGGCAGACGCTTCAGGCCAGCAGCATGGCCAGTTGCACCGGCGCGCCATCGGCCGGGCCCTGGCGGAAGCCGGTCTTGGCAAAACGGTGCCAGCGCCCAACCACGTAACTGGTCACCAGGCTGGCCCGCGCGGCGGCCTGATCTTCATGGCCCTGTCCCTGCGTCGCGGCCAGGCGCAGGGCCTGGCGGATCGCCAGCTCGATGCGGTCGATGAACTGGTTCATGCGCGCCTGCAGGCGCTCGTCCTCGTTGACCAGGACATCGCCGATGATCACGCGCGTCATGCCGCGGTTGCGCTCAGCGAATCCGAGCAGCATGACGGCGATGGCATGCGCCTGCTGCAAGCCGTTTTCTTCGCGCTCGGTGATCTGGTTGACCAGGCCGAAGACCGAGGTCTCGATGAATTCGATCAAGCCCTCGAACATCTGCGCCTTGCTGGCGAAATGGCGGTAAAGCGCCGCCTCGGACACTTCCATGCGCGCCGCCAGCGCCGCAGTGGTGATTTTTTCGCCCTTGGGCTGTTCCAGCATGGAAGCCAGGGTTTGCAGGATCTGCAGCTTGCGTTCGCCCGGTTTGGAGGTGGCCATGTTCTTGTCGGATTCTTCAGCGGTTAGCGCAGCCTTGCCAGGCTGGCGGAAAGACGTCGCACCGATTTTACTTTGACATCGACGTATGCGGGTAGCTTTGTGGCGCTGCGTGCGCGCGGCGCCAGCACAGAGGCGGCCGGGGCGTCATTCCCGGACAGGTAGCCGGTGACCCAGGCGGTGCGCATGCCGACGGCCCTGGCCGATTTGAGGTTGGCCACGGTATCTTCCACCAGCACGGCGCGGCCAGGCGCGATGCGGTGCTGCGCCAGCAGCTTCTTCAGCAGCAGCTTCGACGGCTTGGGGCGCAACTGGCCATGCACGTGCATGGCTTCGATCGGGATATGGCGCGCAAAATGACGATGCAGGCCGAGATGGCGCAGGACATCATGCGCATAGCGCCGCGGCGCGTTGGTCAGCAGGATCTTGCGGCCCGGCAGGCGTTTGAGCAGGCGCGCCAGGCCGCGTTCGGCACGGATCATGCCAGCCAGGTCGTCGAAGCGGTGCGCTTCGCGCAGGAAATCGTCGGCGCGCACGCCGTGGTGGCGGATCATGCCCAGCAGCGTGGCGCCGTAACGCTTCCAGTAGGCGGTGCGCACGGCATCGACATGCGCTGCATCGGCCGGGGTCTCGCCATCGCCCAGCACCTGCGCCAGGTAAGCGTTCATGTTGATGTGAATCGCCGGGAAAATCGCGTGCGAAGCGTCATGCAGGGTATTGTCGAGGTCGAACAGCCAGGTAATCCGGGACATGGGAGAGGCGCGCGCTGCCGGCCGATCCGGCAAGGTGTACTTGAACGCTCATTGTACCGTATGGCTTGCGCCATGAAAAAAGCCCGCACCTGGCGGGCTTTTGGCAAAGCATAGGTCTTGATACTCAGGAGGCGCGGCCAGCGGCCTTGCGGCGTGTTGCGGCAAAACCCAGCAGGCCCAGGCCCAGCAGGGCCAGCGAGGCCGGCTCTGGCACAGCCACAGGCGCCGGAGCGGCGATGGCGGTAATGACGAGATCGTCCACTTTCAGGTATGAAAACAAGGAGGACGTGAATGTCAGGGTAAACGTGCCCGGATTCAAATCGAATAGCGAAAAGCTGAACAGTCCATCGTAATCATTGTAATTCAGGAAACCGCTACCGCTGGCGGCACCAGGGTTATTGCCCCAGAACTGGGCCAAATTGCCGGGCGTATCCGGAAGAGACTGTGTATTGCTGCCGGCAAGCTGCAGCGAACCCACGCTGCCGCCAAGCAGATTGTTTCCGGAGTACCAGAAGCTCACGGACAGCTCGACCAGCGCTTGCGCTGAAGAGAACGTATAGCTGGTGCCAGTACCGTTGCTCACCTGCAGGTAATCGTCGTTGAACAGCCCATTGATGTGGGTGCCGCCGGCGAAGGATGTGCCACCGTTGAAGTTTTCGGTATAAGTTGTGGTCAACCCGTTGGTCGTGGTGACCACGTGCGCACTAGCGCTGCCGATCATGGCGGCCGATATTGCCAGTGCTGCGAAGATTTTCTTGAGGTTCATGCCTGCTCCAGATTAAATGCAAAATAATTTTTTGACTTGGCTGACTGGCAAGCTGCTGCCACTCGCGATACTTAACAATAAGCAACTACCATGCCAAAAATAATTTAATCTTTAAAATCAAGCACTTGATAATTTTCCGCCGGTTATTTTATTGCCTATGTAAAATTTTCCGACGGAAACATTCTTTTATAGCAAGTCTCTCAATGCGAGCGGATCATGGTGCCGAACGCCTGTTCGGTGAGTACTTCCAGCAGCAGCGAATGCTCGATGCGGCCGTCGATGATATGCACGGTATTGACGCCCGACTTGGCAGCATCCAGTGCCGAGGAAATTTTCGGCAGCATGCCGCCGGAAATCGTGCCGTCTGCGAACATCTCGTCGATTTCGCGGGCGGACAGGTCGGTGACCAACTTGCCGCTCTTGTCCTGGACGCCAGCGATATTGGTCATCATGATGAGTTTTTCGGCGCGCAGGATTTCGGCGATCTTGCCTGCCACCACGTCGGCATTGATGTTGTACGCCTGGCCATCCTCGCCGAAACCGATGGGCGAGATGATCGGGATGAATGCGTCGTCCTGCAGGGCCTTCACCACCGCCGGATTGATCGCCTCGATCTCGCCGACGAAACCGATGTCGAGAAATTCGCCCGGCTTTTCGCGATCGGCCATCTTCATCTTGCGCGCACGGATCAAGCCGCCATCCTTGCCGGTCAGGCCGACAGCCTGGCCGCCGTAATGGTTAATCAGCATGACGATATCCTGCTGTACTTCGCCACCCAGCACCCATTCGACCACTTCCATGGTTTCCTCGTCGGTGATGCGCATGCCCTGCACGAAGCTGCCCTGCTTGCCGATCTTTTTCAGGGCATTGTCGATTTGCGGGCCGCCGCCGTGGACGATCACCGGGTTCAGGCCAACCAGCTTGAGCAGGATGACATCGCGCGCAAAGCCATGCTTGAGGCGTTCTTCGGTCATGGCATTGCCGCCGTACTTGACGACAATGGTCTTGCCGTGGAATTTGCGGATGTACGGCAATGCCTGGGCGAGAATCTCGGCCTTGATGACGGGAGAAACGGCGGCGAGATCGGGGTGTTGGGCGGTCATGGCTAGTCCTGAAAAAATATTTCCGCGATTTTACAGTGAATGCGGCGTATTTTCCTGTCGATTTTCTTGTCATTCTACAGCCGATCCGCTAGTCTTTCGCCCAACCCGCAAGCACGATGCCATGCTCACTCTGACACACGAACAACTCGAATCCCTGCGCCCGGCGCTGCTGCGCTTCGCCAGCCTGCAGCTGCGCAACGACAGCCAGGCCGAAGACGTGGTGCAGGATGCGCTGGTGGCCGTGCTCGAAAAGCCGGATGGCTACGCCGGCCGGTCTTCGCTGCGCAGCTACGTCATCGGCATCATGAAGCACAAGATCGTCGATCTGCTGCGCGCGCGCCAGCGCACCCGGCAACTCGACGACGCGGACAAGGCCGGGGAAAGCGAGGATGACGATATCGCTACAGCGCTGTTTGCGGCAGACGGCCATGCGTTGGCGCAGCCGCATTACTGGGGCAGCCCGGAAGCCACACTGCATCAGCAGGATTTTTTCCGGACGCTGGAACTGTGCCTGGAGAAGCTGCCACCGAAGACGGCGCGCATCTTCATGATGCGCGAGTGGCTCGGGCTTGGCACACGAGAAATCTGCACGGAGCTGGGGATGACGGAATCAGGCGTCTGGGTGACGCTGTATCGCGCGCGCCTGGGGCTGCGGGAGTGCCTAGAGCTGCACTGGTTCGGCAACCGCCGTGCGCCGGCAGCGCAACGAAAGGACTAGCATGGCTTTCAAGCTTACCTGCAAGGAAGCGCACCGCCTCACCTCGGAAGCGCTGGACCGCGAACTGTCGCTGATGGAGCGCACGCGCCTGCGCGCGCACGTCATGCTGTGCGACGGCTGTCACCACTTCAGCGGCCAGATGCAACTCATCCGGCAAGCCATGCAAAGGCTGGATCACTCGCACCAGCCAGGGGCGCGCAGCCTCGACGACACCTGGTCGTGACGTCGCGCTTCAACTGCAGGCGCGTTGCTGCTGCTGCGGGAAATCGGCCTTGATCCTGGCCAGGCCGTCGCGCGCGCCGACCTCCAGCCCGCGCACCTGTACTGCAACCCGGGCAACCATGTTGCGCGCGCCGACGCGGGCGGTGCGCACGCCCGCCTCCCTGAGCTGATCGAGACGCTTGCGGGCGGCCGCTTCCGTGCCGAAAACGCCCAGCGAAATCCCCCAGCGCAGCTCGGACTGGTCCTGGATCACGTAAAAGTCCTTGATGCCCAGCGCGCGCAATTCATCAACCTTGCGGTCCGCCTTTTCCTTGCTGCCCTGCGCCGGCATATACACCATGTGGCTGCCAGCTTCCCGCACCGTGCGCCGCGTCAGCTGCGCGCCCGCCGCCAGTGCCGCCAGCCGCTCCTCGAAGCGGTCGGCATCGGCCTCGCTGAAATTGCCGATTTCGGTGCAGGCCTGCGTCTCTGGCACGTTCGCACCGGCAGCCACGGCTGTTGCGCCCGGCTCTTGCGCGGCGCTTGCCGCAGCCCCCTCAACGGCTGCAGGCACGGCATCCGCTGCGCCGGCCTGGCTGTTACCTTGCGCCGGCACGCTGGCGCCACTGGCTGCGGCATCGCCTCCTTCGGCAGCGGCACCGGGCGCCGGGTTGCCCGGGGCGGCGGACGCGCCGGCGTCCGCTGCAGGTGCAGGTGCAGGTGCTGCCTTGCCGCCTTGCGGCCCCAGCAGGCGCAGCTTATCGGCATGCAGCTGCCGCCCCATGCGCTCCGGTTCCCGCCCGACTGCGCTGCCTGCCAGCAGCGGCGCAAAGTACGCCTGGTGCCATGCGAACAAGGCGCCATTGACCAGCAACAGAAAAAAGAAAGCCAGTTTCAGCATGATGATTGCGTCAATTTGAGTACGGCCTGCAAGCCGACCAGTACCAGGTTGTCCACGCGCTGCACCTTGCCAGCAAGATGCGGCGCCAACGTTGCCGCTGCGCCCCCGGAAAGCACGCACTGCATCTGTCCGGGTGCCGCCCCCACGGCAGCGGCATGCGCCGCCACGGCGCGCTCGACCGCGCCGGCCTGTGCGGCGATGCAGCCGGCGGCGATGGCATCGGCGGTATTGTCGGCGAACGGTGAAGCACCGCCATTATATTGCGGCACGTGCGGCAGCTGCGCAGTATTGCGCGCCAGCGCCGCTGCCATCAGTGTCAGCCCGGGCAGGATCATGCCGCCGGCGAAGCGGCCATCCGCCTGCAGCGGATCGATCGTGGTTGCGGTGCCGCAGGTGGCCACCACCAGCGGCTGGTCCGGAAATAGGGCGCGCGCGCCGATCAGCGCGGCAAAGCGGTCGCATCCCAGCTGCGCCGGCTCGCGGTAGCCATTGCTGACGCCGGCCAGCTGCGCCCGCGACGTAAACCAGCTTAGCGGCACGGGCTTCATGCCCTGCGCCCGCAGCACCATGCGCTCCAGCGCCGCGCGCATGTCGACGCCGGCGACGTTGGCAGCCAGCACGCGTGAAATTTCGACGCTACGCAAGGCGTCGCCCATCAGGCAAATGTCTTCCTTGCGCACCGAACCGTAACCGACCCAGTCGCCCAGGCCCGCCTGCCCCAGCCGTGCCGACGGCATCAACGCCCACTTGACCCGCGTATTGCCCGCGTCAACCAGCAATAGCATGGCTCGTCCTTTCAGCTTGCACGGTGCACTCCTCCCTCATCCAGCTGCCGCAGCGAAACGTCGCCGGCCAGCACCGGCACGCGGCCGCTTGCCGTATCCAGCAGCAGCCGGCCCTGCGCATCCACCCCGGCGGCAATGCCCTGCAACAGCACGCGCTCATGCTCGACGATCTGCACAGCCTGACCATGCCAGGCATGCAATGCATTCCAGCGCGGCGCGAACGGCGCCAGTCCCTCGCGCGCGAATTGCGGCAGCGCCTCGGCCAGGCCGTCCAGCAATTGCGCCAGCAGGCGGTTGCGGTCGCACCCCGCCGCCTGCTGCAGCGCCGCCGCAGGCTGGCCGATCTGCGCGGCCAACGCCGCCGGCAGCGCCAGGTTGATGCCCACGCCGATGACCGCCCAGACGCAGTCGCCGCGGTTGCGGTCAAGCGCGGTCTCGATCAGAATACCGCCGAGCTTGGCGCCGTCGAGCAGCAGATCGTTCGGCCACTTCAGGCGTACCGGCACGGCGCCGTCCGCCAATGCTGCGGCCAGCGCAACGCCGACCGCCAGCGGCAATCCGGACAACGCGCGCACCGGCACATGGAAGGGCCAGGCCAGCGAAAAAGTCAGGCTGTCGGCCGGCGACGAGCGCCAGGCGCGGCCGGCGCGCCCGCGCCCCGCCGTTTGCGATATCGCCGCCAACAAGGTCGGCTGCGCCAGCTGGCCGACCCGGGCCAGCAAATCGGCGTTGGTGGATGCGGTCTGCGCCACCACTTCGATGGCAATTCCGGGCGCATCCTGGCGCCGGCAGGCGGCAATCGCTGCCGCAGATAATGAAGCATTCATGCCGGCATTGTAGCGGCATTCGATTTCGGCCCAAAGCACGGGGCCTGGCGCCGGGACCGCCTCAGCCGGCCAGAGTGAAGTAAAAGGCCGCGCCCTTGCCGGGCTCGGAATGCACCCAGATGCGGCCGCCATGCCGGTGAATGATGCGCTGCGCGGTCGCCAGGCCGATACCATGGCCCTCGACGTCGGCATGCAGGCGCTGGAAAGCGTGGAACAGCTTGCCGGCGCGGGCCATGTCGAAACCCGAACCGTTGTCGCGCACGCAGTAAGCCAGGACGCCGTCATGCCATTCCGCCTCGAAGGCGATTTCTGCATCCGCATTGCCGGCGCTGTACTTCCAGGCATTGCCGATCAGGTTGTCCAGCACCACCCGCATCAGGCGCGAGTCGGCCCGCACCCGCAGGCCCGGCGCCACGGTTGCCCGGACACGGCGCTGCGGCGCGCGCTGGCGCAGTTCGTCCAGCACATCCCGCGCCAGCGCCGACAAATCAACCTCTTCTGCGGCCAGCGCGCCGCGTGTCTTGCGCGACATGTCCAGCATGGCGTCGATCATGCCGCCCATTCTGCGCGTAGCCTTGCGCACGCGCAGCAGGTAATCCTGCCCCTGCGCATCCAGTGCTGCGCCACAATCTTCCGCCAACGCCTGACTGAAGCCGTCGATGCTGCGCAGCGGCGCGCGCAAGTCATGCGAAATGGAATAGGCAAACGAATCGAGATCCTGGTTGGCGACTGCCAGGTCGCTGGTGCGCTGCGCCACCCGCTGTTCCAGTTCTTCGTTAAGCTGGCGCAATTCGTGCTCGGCGCGGTGCTGGTCGGTCATGTCGCTGCCGATGCCAATGCTGCCGATCGGCCGGCCGTCCGGATCGCGCAGCAGCGATATGGACCATGCGATCAGGCGCTCCTGCCCGCTCTTGGCGCGCAGCCAGGTAAGATTGTTGCAATGTCCGTGCGCCAGCAATTCCGCCTGCAGCCCAGACTGCAGGTCCGGCCTGTTTTCACCTGGGGACAGGAGCACCCGGGTCCAGTCCTTGCCGACAAGCTCATCTTCGGCATAACCGAACTGCTCGCACAGGAAGGGATTGACATATTCGATCGTTCCCGACAGATCCAGCGCCAGCACCGCCATGCGCGCATGCTCCAGGAACGCCCGCCAGCGCCGCTCGCCTTCGCGCGCGATCTTTTCGGCGCGGCCGCGTTCGGCGTTCTGCTGCTCGAGATCGGCGTACAGCAGGGCGTTCTCGATCGCCGCGCCCAGCTGCCGCAACAGCGATTCGAGCAGCGACAGCGTCGCGGCGAAAGAGTCGTCGCAACGGCGTTCCATGTACAGCGCGCCGAGCAGGCGCCCGTGCCGCAACACCGGCAGGCACAACACCGCGGCAGCAGGATGCTGGAGCCAGCAGGCAAGACCGCCGTATTGCGGGTGGCTTGCCGGCGTTGCCAGCACCATCGGCTGGCGCAGCTTGCAGCATTCCATGATGAACGGCACGGGATAGCCGTCGGCATGGCGCAATGGCAGCGGCAAGGGCGCCTCGCTGCTCCCGGGGTCGGCTAAATCCTCGCATTCCAGCATCAGTTCGCCTTCTCGAACGATGAAGGCAGCGGTCCGGCTGGCGCTGCTGGCCCGCCCCAGCAGCGGCAACAACTGGCGCAGCAGCCGATCCAGCTGGATGTCGCCGAGGGCAGCGAGAATGGATTGCGAAGCGATCAGCAAGGCATCGCCGTCGCCCTGGCCGGACATGCCCGCATGTGCGGAATAGCGGTGCCGCAGTTGCGCAACCTTGGCCGACGCTCCCCAGGCGCGCCAGGCGCCGACTGCTTCCTGCAGCCAGGCGCCGGCCTGGTGGTCCAGGCGCAGCTCGACGAAATAGTTGCCCATGCGTTCGAACGCCAGCGCCAGCAGCAACATCTGGCCATGTTCGCGTGCCTGGTCGATGGCGGCATGATAGGCGCCCAGCGCAGCATCGATGTGGCCGTCGGCGCGCAGCATTTCGGCACGCAACAGGCTGGCGCGATGACCGAAATTCCCCGGACATGCAGCGCTCCATTCGTCCATTTTGCGCACGCTGTCGGCCAGCGCCTGGCGGTCGCCGGCAGCATGCAGGATCAGCGCCCGCCAGAAATAGTGCTCGGGAATGGCGATCTGGCCGGTCACGGCATCCAGATGCGCCTCGGCATCCGCAATCCAGCGCTGCGCCAGCTCCTGCTCGTCATGCAGGTACGCCAGGATCGCCTGCAATAGTCCGAACCAGTGACAGGGCGACTTGGCCGGGAAGGATTGCAGGCGCGCGGCAAAGGCCTGCTCGTCGAAACCGTCCTCGCCGAGCCGCGCGGGCATCGCCGTCCGCCCCTGCAAGGCGCGCAGCCATTGCCGGTTCATTTCGTACATCGCGCCGATCGGCGCAGACTCGATCTGCCGGATCACCGGCGCAGTCTGTTCCCACATCCGCATCAGTTGCGGCACCGGCTCGCCGGACATGATCCGCGCGCGCAGGATGAAGCTCAGGGCCAGGCCGATGTACACCTTGTCGGCATTGACCAGCGCCAGCTCGTAGCTGCGTTCCAGCGCCTGCAGGCCAACCGGTATCGGCCGGGTCCAGTGCGCCACCATCGATCCATATATGTAGTCGATGCGCGAGCGCAACTGCGTGTCGTCGATCTGCTGCGCCAGCTGCAGCGCTACCTGTGCATGTCCCTCCGCTTCCGCATAGGCGCCGTGCCGCGAAACCAGCAGCACCGCAAAGCTCATCATGCCGAAAGCCAGCGCCGGCTTGTGCCGGTTGGTCAGGCCGAATTCCAGCATGCGCAGGGTGATGTAAGCATAAGGGTGCTTGCCGAGCTGATAGCCGGCCACGTACAGGCGCAGCAGCACGTCGGCTACCGCTTCCTGCTCGCCGCTGCATTGCGCATGCTCGCCCATCAGCAGCAAGGGATTTTCGGCGGCAAGGCGCCGGCGCAAGGCCGGCTCTTCGCGTTCAATGGCCGCCGCGAGGGCGTCACGGCAACTCTCCAGCGCAATGCCGAACTCGGCAAGGCAGTCGCTGCCGTACTGCCAGGCGCGCTCGGCCTGGCCGGCATTGAGCGTAAACATGATCATGAGGCCATGGATGCGGGCGCGATCGATGCGGTCGCGCGCCTTGTCCAGTGCCTGCGCGCACATGCGCCCGGCCTGTTCATGCTCGCCGACGGCGTAGGCGCATTCGGCGCATTGCTGGAGCAGCTCGAAAGCCAGCGCATAGTGGCTTTCCCAGGCCAGCTCAGGCAGGAGCGCATGTCCGGCGCGGAAATAGCCGAGCGCAGCTTCGTAGGCGGCGGCGGCCTTGGCACGGCGGCCGGCGCGCAGATTGAGATCGGCCACCGTCAGCCGCTCTGCCGGGGTCAGCAGCTCGCTGGCGTGATTGAACTGCGCCGCCAGGTCGAAGCTGGCCGCGTCCAGCGCCTCCGGCGCGACAAACGACAGCAGCAGCCGGCCGATGTTCAGGTGGCGCTGGCGCCGTTCCTGGTCCGGCAGCAGGCGATAGGCGGCTTGCTGGATGCGGTCATGGGCAAAGCGCCAGTTGCCGTCGCGCACGTGCTCCGCCAGGCGCGCGTCCTGCATCGCGGCCAGCCCGCTGCGCACCTGCTCGCGCGACTGCTGCAGGATGCACATCAATTCGTCTTCGCCGAATTCGGTGCCCAGGCTGGCGGCGCTCGACAGCAGTTCCTGCTGCTGCGGCGGCAGCTCGCGCAGGCGCGCTTCCATGAAACCGAGAATGCTGCCTTCAAGCTGCGCCTGGCCCAGTTGCGCCGCGTGCCATTGCCAGGCGCCACCCTCGCGGCGCAATACGCCGCGCTCGCGCAGAGTGCCCAGCAGCTGGCTGACGAACAGCGGATTGCCCTCCGATTGCTGCTGCAGCCATTGCGCCGCGTCGGGCGACTCCAGCCCGTAGGCGTCGCGCATCCAGTCGGCGATATCGGCGGGCGTGAGTGGCCCCAGACGAATGCGCACCGGTGGCGACGGCTGCGCCTCCAGGTGCTCGATCAGTTGCGCCAGCGGATGCAGCGCCGACACTTCGTTGTCGCGAAAGGTGCCCAGCACGATCAGGTGGCCGGGACAGGCTTCACCATCGAGATTGCGCAGCAGGCGCAGGGTGCCGACGTCGGCCCATTGCAAATCGTCCAGGAACAGCAGCAGCGGATGGCCGCTCCTGGCAAAACAGCCAAGGAACCCGGCCAGTGATGCCTCCAGCCGCGCCTGCGCCTCCTTTGGCGGCAGCGGCGCCAGCGCCGGCATGGCGCCCAGCAGGCAGGCGAGTTCCGGCAGCACGTCGGCCAGCGGCGCCAGCCTGGCCTCGCCGGCGCCGTGCAGTATCTCGCGCCATTGCAGCTGCTGCGGCGCCGGCAGCGCCAGCACCGCCTGCAACAGGCTGCGCAGGGCGGCGATCAGCGCGCCGTACGGCGTCTGCCGGTGAAACTGCTCGAACTTGCCGGCGCCGAACTGGGTGGCGCCGAGTTGCATGGCCGCGCGCACGAAACCGACCAGGCTGGTCTTGCCGATGCCCGCCGGCCCCTCCGTCAGCACCCAGAGCGGCCGCGACGGATCGGCCTGGCGGCAGGCATGCGCCAGGCGGGCGATCGCCTGGCGGCGCCCGTACAGCGGAGCAGCATTGTGCGCAGCCATCCCCTATGCGCCCGACGACTGCCGGATATCGGCGTCAACCATGAGTTGCGGGCGGCCGAGCAAAAAACCCTGCGCGCACTCGACACCGAGGTCCTGCAGCACTTGCAGGACCTCTTCGGATTCGACGAATTCGGCAATGGTCTGCAAACCCATCACGTGGCTGATCTTGTTGATCGATTCCACCACCGCCAGGTCGATTTCGTTGTCAGCGATGTTGCGCACCAGGCCGCCGTCGATCTTGACGAAATCGATCGGCAGGTGACGCAGGTAGCCGAACGACGACAGGCCGCTGCCGAAGTCATCCAGCGCAAAATGACAGCCGATCGCGCGCAGGCGCGCAAACAGCGGCGATGTCACGGTCAGGCTGGAGATCGCCGTCGATTCGGTGATTTCCAGGCAAACGCGCTGCGGCGCGATGGCAAATTCCGCCAGCTGCTGCTGCACGTAATCGAAGAAGTCGGCATCGTTAACCGTTGCCGCAGCAATGTTGACGAAAACGATCATGCCGTCATCCTCAACGCCTTCTTCGGTACGCGCAGCGGCAATCGCGGAAAACAGGCGGTGCACCACCCAGCGATCCAGCGCCGCCATCAGCTTGAAGCGCTCGGCTGCCGGGATGAAAACGTTGGGTGGGATTAACGTGCCATCCTCGTCCACCATGCGCAGCAGTATCTCGTGGCCGATCACCACCGGCTTGACACCGGTGCCGATGCGGCAGATCGGCTGCCGGTACAGCGCCAGGCGGTTCGACTCGAGCGCCGCGCCGATGCGTGATGTCCAACGCATTTCCCGGCGGCGCTGCGCCAGCTCCTCGTCATCGGCCTGGTAAACATGGAAACGGTTGCGCCCCATTTCCTTGGCGACGTAGCAGGCAACGTCGGCCGCGCTCATCGCTTCGCTTGCATCTGCCGTCTCGGCGCTGAGCACGGTGACGCCGATGCTGCAGCCGATCTGGAACACGGCATCATGCCAGTGGAAGCGAAAGTTGCGCACCATTTCGTGCAGACCGGCGACGATGCGCAGGCCGTCTTCCAGCGGGCAATTTGCCAGCAGCAAGCCGAACTCGTCGCCGCCCAGGCGCGCCAGCGTATCGCCGGAGCGCACCTGCCGGCCCAGATTGGCGCCGAGCTGGCGCAGCAGTTCATCGCCGGCGCCGTGCCCGCAGGTGTCGTTGACCAGCTTGAACTGGTCGAGATCGAGATAACACAGCAAGTGCTGCGAACGGTCGCGTTGCGCCGCGCACACCGCCTGCGTCAGCGCACTCTCGAATTCGCGCCGGTTCAGCAAGCCGGTCAGGGGGTCGTGATAAGCATGAAAACGCAGCTCCTGCTCGGCGCGGCGCTTGGCGATGCGCACCCGCACCTCGTCCAGCTCGCGAGCAATGACCGGCGCCAGCCGCGCCAGGCTATCCTTGAGCAGGTAGTCGTGGGCGCCGGCGCGCATCGCCGCGACGGCCGAAACGTCGTCGATGTGGCCGGAAACGATGATAAAAGGAATATCGATGGCCGCCTGCTTGTAGATTTCCAGCGCATCGTGGGCGCTGAACCCCGGCATGGTGTAGTCGGAAATGATGATGTCCCATGCCGTTTCCGCCAGCGCGGCGGCCATGTCCCTGCCGTTATCCACGCGCAGGTAGTCCGGCGCATACCCTTCCTTGCGCAACAGACGCAGCAAAAGCTGGGCGTCGTCATCCGCATCCTCGACCAGCAATACGCGCAGCAAGGTGTTTTTCATGGGTTCTCCCGCAGCGTCGGCAAGGCATTGTGGCCTATCCAGTAGCGGTGCAGGTCGCCGACCAACTGCACGAACTGGTCGAAATCAACCGGCTTGCGCAGATAGCTGTTGGCGCCGGCGCCGTACGCTGCGGCGATATCGCCGGGATCGTCGGAAGAGGAAAGCACCACCACCGGCAATGCCGAGGCGGTCCGCACGCCGGCAAGCGCGCGCAGCACTGCCAGTCCATCCATGTCCGGCATTTGCCAGTCGAGCAGCACCAGGGACGGCAGGTCGTGGTTGTGCGCCTGCCGCAGCAGCGCGCATGCCGCCGTACCGGCTTCGATCACGCGCAATGCCTGCGCCAGGCCAGCGCGCGCAAATGCGCGCCGCGCCAGAAGAATTTCATCCGGATTATCCTCGACAAGCAAAACAGTCCTGTCCATGCGCTCATGACCCGCTACAAGCTTGATTGCCCGATTTGCATCGGTTTTTCTTGCATTAAACCACAACTACCGGTAGTCACCCAGAAAAATGCTTATTTTTATACTAACTTTATACCAGGGACTGTAGCGCTTGCTTCCCTGCGCACAGCGCCACCCGACGCTGAAAATCTTTCTCCGTGATGAAGTTTTTTCAATTCTCCCTTACACTCGGGCCATGCCAGAATTCGACCAACCGATGCTGACGCCCGACGCCCGGGACCCCGCACGCCTATGTGTGCGCGGCGCCTGGAAAGTACAGGCGCTGGCGCAGCCCGGCGCCCTGGCGGCATTGCAGGCCAGCCTGCCCGCCGCTTCTGCGAAAGAAGCGAGCATGCAATGGGACCTGTCCGGACTGACTGCGCTCGACCACATCGGCGCGCAATGGCTTTGGAATACCTGGCAGCGCCGCCGCCCGGCCGGCCTGACCGTGGCGCCGCGCTTCGACGCCTATTTCCAGCGCCTGGAGGCCGCTGGCGCGCCCTCGCTGCCGCCGGCACAAAAGCGTCCTTTAACGCCGCTGCGCGCCCTGCACCGCGCCTGGCATGGCCTGATCCGTCATGCGACCGTGCATACCCTTGGCCTGCTCGTCCTGCTCGGGCAGCTGCTGCTGGACTGCGGCACGCTGTTGCGCCGCCCGCAGCGCGGCCCCTGGAAAGAAATTTCCGCCAACATTTACCACGCCGGCTTCCAGGCGCTCGGCATTACCGCGCTGGTAGGCTTTTTGATTGGCATAGTGCTGTCCTACCTGTCGGCGCAACAGTTGCGCACCTTCGGCGGCGACATTTACCTGGTCAACATCCTCGGCATGAGCGTGGTGCGCGAGCTCGGGCCGCTGCTGGCGGCTATCCTGGTGGCGGGCCGCTCCGGTTCCGCCATTACCGCCCAGCTGGGCGTCATGCGCGTCACCGAAGAACTCGATGCGATGCAGGTGATGGGCCTGCCCCACGGTTTTCGGCTGGTCATGCCCAAGGTCCTGGCGCTGGCGGTGGCGATGCCGCTGCTGGTAATCTGGACCGATGTCATGGCCTTGCTGGGGGGCATGGCGGCGGCCGAGCTGGAACTGAAGCTGTCACCGGTGTATTTTCTGCAGCGCCTGCCTGACGCGGTGCCGCTGGCAAACTACTGGATCGGCCTGGGAAAGGGCCTGGTGTTCGGCATCCTGATCGCGCTGATCGCCTGCCATTTCGGCTTGCGCATCAAGCCCGACACGGAAAGCCTGGGACAGGGCACCACCATCTCGGTGGTGACGGCGATTACCATCGTCATCCTGGCCGACGCCGTGTTCGCCATCGTCTTCAGCGGCGTGGGGTATAGCTGATGACGGCAGCGGCAACGCCCGTGATCCGCGTGCGCCAGCTGTGGACGCAGTTCGGCAGCCATGTGGTGCACCAGGACCTCGACCTGGAAGTGCATGCCGGCGAAATCCTGGCGCTGGTGGGCGGCTCCGGCACCGGCAAGACGACCCTGGTGCGGCAGATACTCGGCCTGGAGCACCCTGCGCGCGGCAGCGTGGAAGTATTCGGCGAAAACATGCAGGACGGCGACCCGCGCCAGCTGGCGCGCCTGCGCCAGCGCTGGGGCATGCTGTTCCAGCACGGCGCGCTGTTTTCGGCGCTGTCGGCGCTGGACAATGTCGCGCTGCCCATGCGCGAATTGCGCACGCTGCCGGAAAAACTGATCATCGACGCGGCGCTGTTCAAGCTGTACCAGGTCGGCATTTCGCCAGCCGAGGCGCTGAAGATGCCGGCCGACCTGTCCGGCGGCATGGTCAAGCGGGTTTCGCTGGCGCGCGCGCTGGCGCTGGAACCGGAGCTGCTGTTTCTCGACGAGCCGACCGCGGGTCTCGATCCGGCGATGTCGGACAGTTTCGTCGAGCTCATCCGTACGCTGCACCAGTCGATGCCGCTGACGGTGATCATGATCACCCATGATCTCGACACGCTGTACGCGCTGGCGAGCCGCATTGCCGTGCTGGCGGACAGGCACGTGATCGCGGATGGCACGCGCGAAGAAGTCATGGCGGTGAAACATCCGTTCATCGAAGAGTATTTCTGGGGCGAGCGCAGCATGCGCGCCCTCGAGCAGGTGCGCGGCAAGAACGCGCATCCCTGAGGATCGTTACGAGGCAAACCTATGGAAAACAAGGCACATGCATTAATGGCGGGATTGTTTACGATGCTGCTGCTGGCCGCCGCGATCGCAATCGCCATGTGGCTGCAGCGCGACGAAACCGACCTGGTCCCCTACGAGATCGCCACCAAGCTGTCGGTGCCGGGGCTGACGCCGCAAGCAGCGGTGCGCTATCGCGGACTGGATGTGGGCAAGGTCGAAAGCATCGAATTCGACCCGCAGGTGCCGGGCCAGATCCTGGTGCGCGTGCAGGTGCGCGCAGATACGCCGGTGACGCAATCGACCTGGAGCACGCTGGGTTACCAGGGCGTGACCGGCATCGCCTATGTGCAACTGGATGACGACGGCAGCAAGCCGGTGCGCGTGCACACTTCGCCGGAGCAAACGGCACGCATCGAAATGCGTCCGAGCCTGTTCGACGCCCTGCAGATCAAGGGCATGGCAATCCTTACCCAGACCGAAGAGCTGACGCGGCGCCTCAATGACATGCTGGCGCCGGACAACCAGAAAATGATCCTGTCCACCTTCGAAACCGTCAGCAATGCCGCCAGCAAGCTCGAGCAGTTGCCGCAACAGTTGCAGCCGACCCTGGACAAGCTGCCGGCGCTGACCGACCAGGCCACGCGCACACTGGCCTCGCTCGACAAGCTGGCGCAGGATGCCGGCGCGCTCAGCCGCAACATGAATGCCCTGGCGACCAGCCTGCAGGGGCCCGACGGCACCGTCACCCGCCTGACCACCACCATCGACCAGGTCGGCGCCGTGGCCCACCGCATCGAAACCGAAGCGCTGCCGCTGGCGCACGATGCGCGCTCCACGCTGCGCGCGCTCAACCGCACCATCGACACCTTCCGCGAGCAGCCGCAAAGCCTGCTGTTCGGCGTCCGCGGACGCGCGCCCGGGCCGGGCGAGGATGGCTTCGTTGCGCCCGCCACCAAATGATCGCCTCTCTGACCAGTACGCCCGCCATGAAAAAAAACATTGCCCGCCTTTTCCTGCTGCCGCTGGCCTGCGGCTTCCTGCTGCTTGCCGGCTGCACCGTGCAAAGCGGACGCCTGTCCGGCGCCAACCTCTACGACCTCGGCCCGCTGCCGTCGGCGCACCCTGCCTCGGCGCAGCCGGCGCTGGTTCTCAGCGTTGCCGACGTGGTGCCTTCGGCCTGGCTCGACAGCCCGCTGATCTACTACCGCCTGCTCTATGCCGATGCGCAGCAGCCAGGGGCCTACGCCCATCACCGCTGGATCATGCGACCGACTGAACTCTTCGGCCAGCGCCTCAAGGCGCGCATCGTGCAGGCCGGCGGCGTGGCGGCATCCGCCGTCGACGGCCCGGTCAACCTGGCGCTGCTGAAAATCGAGGCGGACGATTTCACCCACCAGTTCGAGTCGCCCGGGCGCAGCTTCGGCAGCATCGCAGTGCGCGCCTCGCTCTACCACGGCCGCACCCTGGTGGCGCAGAAAAGCTTCGCCACGCGCGCGCCGGCGCCGAGCAACGATGCCGCCGGCGCAGCGCATGCGCTGGCAGCGGCCAGCGATGCCGTGATCGCCGACATGCTGGCCTGGCTGGCCACGCAACCGCTCAAGCGCTGAGGCAAGCATGAACACCGCCCGCGATCAGCAGCCGGCATCGACCTTCGCCCGGGTCGGCCTGCTCATGTACTTGCTGCTGATCGTCTACGCCAGCCTGTTTCCGTTTGCCGGCTGGCGCGATAACGGCATCGCGCCGCTGGCCTACCTGGACGGACCGCTGCCGCATTACTGGACCGTCTTCGATGCCGTCACCAATGCCGTTGGCTACGTGCCTTTCGGCATCCTTGTGGCATTTGCCGCCTGGCCGCGCGTGCGCGGCTTGGCCGCCGTCGCACTGGCGCTGGCCGCCGGCGTGCTGCTGTCCGGCTCGATGGAAGCGGCACAGACCTTCCTGCCGTCGCGGGTATCGTCCAATCTCGACCTGTACACCAATGTCGCCGGCAGCCTGACGGGAGGCATCGCTGGCGTGCTGCTGACGCCGCTGTTCCTGGTGCAAAGCCGCTTCCTGACGCTGCGGCGCTTCTGGTTTGTCGGCGACGCCGGACGCGGCCTGATCGTCGCCGGCCTGTGGCCGCTGGCGCAAGTCTATCCTTCCGGCTATCTGTTCGGCCATGGCCAGCTGGCGCCGATCCTGTCGGACTGGCTGTCCGACTGGCTGGATAGCCCGGTCGATCTGGCCGCGCTGCTGCGCAACGAGCTTATCCTGACCATCGAGCAGTACTGGCTGGCGGAAACCATTATCACCGCCTGCGGCGCCACCGGCGCCATCCTGCTGTTGCTGGTGACGCTCAAGCCGGTGGCGCCGCGCGGATTGCTGGCGCTGGTGCTGCTGATCGTCACGCTGGCGTTCAAGGCGCTGGCCAGCGCGCTGCTGTTCACTCCTGACAATGCCTTCGGCTGGCTCACGCCGGGCGCCCAGGGCGGCCTGCTGTTTGCCGGCGCCATGCTGTTCGGCCTGGCTTTCGCGCCGGTGCAGGCGCAAAGGCGCATCGCGGTGCTGATGCTGCTGCTCGGCCTGTTCGTCATCAACCTGTTGCCCAGCAATCCTTACTTCCTCGCGACCATGCAAAGCTGGGTGCAGGGAAAATTCCTTAACTTCAACGGCGCCGCGCAATTCCTCTCGCTGATGTGGCCATTCTTCGCCTTGTGGTTCCTGCTGCACCCGACGCACCGCCTGAAGCAGAACTGAGGGCGGTGTATCATACGACGCTCCCCCATCCCGAATCCGACGGCCCATGAGCGACGCCCCCTTTTATGAACACCACGTTTTCTTTTGCCTGAATCATCGCGAGGAAGGCCGTCCCTGCTGCTTTGACAAGGGCGCCACGCAAGCCCAGGAACACGCCAAGCGCCGCATCAAGGAACTGGGCCTGGCCGGCCAGGGCAAGGTGCGCATCAACAAGGCCGGCTGCCTCGATCGCTGCGAGGAAGGCCCGGTACTGGTGGTCTACCCGCAAGGCACCTGGTACACCTATATCGACACCGATGACATCGATGAAATCATCGACCAGCACCTGGTCGGCGGCAAGGTCGTCGAGCGCCTGAAGATATGAACGCGCGCAGCCAGCCGTTTATCCTGGCCGGCGCTGCCGGCGCGCTCGAATGCGTGCTCGACCTGCCCGACCCTGCCGAATTCGCCGCGCCGCGCGGCATTGCGCTGGTGGCCCATCCGCATCCGCTGTACGGCGGCACCAAGGATAACAAGGTCGTCACCACGCTGGCGCGCACCTTCACTGGCCTGGGCTACGCCGCGGCGCGCATGAATTTCCGCGGCGTCGGCCAGTCCGGCGGCACGCACGATGCCGGCGGCGGCGAAACCGATGACATGGAATTGCTGTGCAATCACCTGCTGCAGCAGTTTCCCGGCCTGCCGCTGGCGCTGGCCGGCTTTTCCTTCGGCACGCTGGTGCAGGCGCAATTGCAAGAGCGCCTGACGGTGCAGGGCCGCCCGGCAGAGCGACTGGTGCTGGCCGGCACCGCTGCCGGCAAGTGGCCGATTCCCGCTGTGCCGGCCGACACTATCGTCATCCATGGCGAACAGGATGATGTCATTCCGCTCATCAATGTGCTCGACTGGGCGCGCCCGCAAGACTTGCCCGTCATCGTGGTGCCGGGAGGCGACCATTTTTTCAACCGGAAATTGCAACATATAAAGAATTTCGTGGTCGAACTATGGCGCCGCTGAAATTATTGGCGCAACGCATCATATTCGCTTAAGCAAGCGGGGCTATAATTTTGCCTTCCGCGCTGTTTCATTCACTCCTTTTGCCGTCTTATTCATGAAGAAATTATTTGCGGCTTGCGCCGCCAGCCTGCTATTCATTGCCACATCGGCATTCGCCCAATCCACCTTGCCCGCTCCTACCCTGGCAGCCAAGTCCTGGCTGCTGCTGGACGCTACCAGCAGCCAGGTGATTGCCGCGCACGAACCCGACCTGCGCATCGAACCGGCCTCGCTGACCAAGATCATGACGGCCTATGTCACCTTTGCGGCGGTGCGCGACAAGCGTCTCGCCATGAACCAGAGCGTCAACGTTTCCGAACGCGCCTGGAAAGTCGATCCGAGCAGCTCGAAAATGTTCATCGAGCCGCGTACGCCCGTGACGATTGACGAATTGCTGCATGGCTTGATCGTACAATCTGGCAACGATGCCGCAGTGGCGCTGGCCGAAGCGGTCGCCGGCACTGAAGAAACCTTTGTCGCGCTGATGAACCAGGAAGCGCAAAAAATGGGCTTGAAAGCTACCCGCTATGGCAACGCCCATGGCTTGCCCCACCCTGATAACTATTCCACGGCACGCGACCTGTCGCAGCTGGCGCAGCGCCTGATCAAGGATTTCCCCGAGTCCTACAAGATCTATTCGACCAAGAGCTATACCTACAACAAGATCACTCAGCCCAACCGCAACCGCTTGCTGTGGCTGGATCCGACCGTGGACGGCATGAAAACCGGCCACACTTCCACTGCCGGCTATTGCCTGATTTCCTCGGCAAAGCGCCCCGGGGTGGGCGGTGATCGCCGCCTGATCTCGGTCATGATCGGCACCACTTCCGACCAGATGCGCGCACAGGAAAGCCAGAAGCTGCTGAACTGGGGCTTCCAGAACTTTGATACCGTCAAGTTGTACGCCAAGGACCAGGCAGTAGATACGCCGCAGGTCTGGAAGGGTTCGCAGAATCAGCTGAAGATCGGCTTCAACCATGACGTCTATGTCACGGTGCCCAAAGGCGTCGCCGAAAAGATGAAGCCCGTGCTCGAGCGCAATGACCCGCTGGTGGCGCCGATTGCGCAGTACAGCAAGGTCGGCACGCTGAAAATGATGGTTGATGGCAAAGCGGTGGCGGAATTGCCGGTGCTGGCGCTGGAATCGGTCGGTGAAGCCGGCATCTTCGGCCGTGCCTGGGATGCCATGCGCCTGTGGATGCAGTAATAAAGGCGTAAAATGGCTGCGGTATGAATGACGATTGCAGAAATGCCATGCCGCAGCCTATTCCACCAACTGACAGCCTGATCGAATACCCCAGCGACTTTCCCATCAAGATCATGGGCGCCATGCAGGACGCCTTTGCCCAGACGATGGTGGAAGTCGTGACCGTGCATGACCCGACTTTCCATGCCGGAAAGATGGAAATGCGCCCCTCCTCCAAGGGCAATTACCTGTCGCTCACCGTCACCGTGCGCGCCACCAGCCGCGAACAGCTCGACAACCTGTATCGCGACCTTTCCTCGCATCCGATGGTCAAGGTCGTGCTGTGATGTCTGCAGCGGATGCCGCCGGCATCCTGGTGCGCCAGCTCGGCCGCGCCGATTACGCGCCGACCTTTGCCGCCATGCGCACCTTTACCGATGCGCGCCGCGCCGATACCCCGGACGAGTTGTGGATCGTCGAACATCCACCGGTGTATACGCTCGGGCTGGGCGCCGACCCTGCGCACGTGCTCGACGCCCATGGCATCCCGCTGGTGCAGACCGACCGCGGCGGCGAAGTAACCTATCATGGCCCCGGCCAGGCGATCGCCTACCCGCTGCTGGACTTGCGACGCAGCCGCGGCGGGCGCATGTATGCGCGCGAACTGGTGCACGCCATCGAGCAGGCTGTGATTGATACGCTGGCGGCGTATAATTTACACGGGGAACGAAAAGCCGGCGCGCCCGGCATCTATGTCGTCGACGGCCCTGCCGCTGGCGCCAAGATCGCCGCGCTGGGCCTGAAGATACGCACCAGCGGCTGCAGCTACCATGGCGTGGCGCTGAACGTGGACATGGACCTGGCGCCGTTTTCCTGGATTAATCCCTGTGGTTATGCCGGCCTGCAAACCGTCGACATGAAATCGCTGGGCTGCAGCGCCAGCCTGGAACAAGTGCAGTCAGCACTTACTCACAACCTGTTGGAAAGATTGAAAGGATAAGCGCCAGCGATGGCTGTTCCGGCATCAACCCTGCCGGGTCAGGCCGCGCCGGTGCGGTTCACACCATGGACAAGCATCCGAAGGACGCAAGCGCCGGCAGCCCGCCGCCCGCTGCCTATAACCCCGCCGAGAAGCAGAAAGGCGCCGGCAAGACCGCGCGCATCCCGATCAAGATCGTGCCGGCCGAGCGCCTGCCCAAGCCGGACTGGATCCGCGTCAAGGCCGGTTCGCCTAGCACGCGCTTTTATGAAATCAAGGATATCCTGCGCGCCAACAAGCTGGTGACGGTGTGCGAGGAAGCCTCCTGCCCCAACATCGGCGAATGCTTCGGCAAGGGCACCGCGACCTTCATGATCATGGGCGACAAGTGCACCCGCCGCTGCCCGTTCTGCGACGTCGGCCACGGCCGCCCCGACCCGCTCGATCCAGATGAGCCCGAGAATCTCGCCAAGACCATCCAGGCGTTGCGGCTGAATTACGTCGTGATCACTTCGGTGGACCGCGACGACCTGCGCGACGGCGGCGCCGGCCATTTCGCCGACTGCATACGCCGGGTGCGCGCACTGTCGCCGCAAACCCGCATCGAAATCCTCACGCCGGATTTCCGCGGCCGCATGGACCGCGCCCTGGAAATCCTCAAGGCCGCGCCGCCGGACGTCATGAATCACAACCTCGAAACCGTGCCGCGCCTGTACAAGGAAGCGCGCCCCGGTTCCGATTACGCCTACTCGCTCAACCTGCTCAAGCGCTTCAAGGAACTGCACCCGGATACGCCCACCAAGTCCGGCATCATGGTCGGCCTGGGCGAAACCGACGAGGAGATCCTGCAAGTCATGCGCGACCTGCGCGCGCACGGCGTCGACATGCTCACCATCGGCCAGTACCTGATGCCTTCCGGCGACCACTTGCCGGTGCGGCGCTATGTGCACCCCGACACCTTCAAGATGTTCGAGGCAGAAGCCTACAAGATGGGGTTCGTGCATGCCGCAGTCGGCGCCATGGTGCGCAGCTCGTATCATGCAGACCAGCAGGCGCATGGCGCAGGCATGGACATTCCCGGGAATTAAGGCGTGAGGACGAGTTGGATACCGGTCCAGAAGATATGAAAGAGGCCGGGCCGGCGAAAGTTGCCGGCGTTGCGCCGGCTGCACAGGATGCGGCGCTACCGCCGGAAGCCGATGCCGCCGTCTACAAGACCCTGCTGGAATCGACCAAGGCGATTCCCTGGAAAATCGACTGGGGCACCGCACGCTTCACCTACATCGGCCCGCAGATCGAAGCGCTGCTGGGCTGGTCGCCGCAAAGCTGGGTGAGCGTGCAGGACTGGGCGGAACGCATGCACCCGGGCGACCGCGAACGGGTCGTGAATTTTTGCGTGTCGCAGTCGCAATCCGGCATCGACCACGAGGCGGATTACCGCGCCCTCGCCCGCGACGGCAGCTATGTGTGGATCCGCGACGTCGTGCACGTGGTACGCAAGGACAATGGCGAAGTGGATGCGCTGGTCGGCTTCATGTTCGACATCAGCGAGCGCAAGCGCAATGAAGAAAAGCTCGAACGCCTGCAAAAGGAACTGGAAGAGCTGTCTTACAAAGATGGCCTGACCGGCGTGGCCAACCGCCGCATGTTCGATGCCGTGCTGAAGACCGAATGGGCGCAGGCGCAGCGCAACCGCGCGCCGCTGTCGTTGCTGATCGTCGATGTCGATTACTTCAAGCAGTACAACGACCATTACGGCCATATCCAGGGCGACGAATGCCTCCGGCAAGTGGCGCAATTGCTGGCGAGCGCACTGCAGCGCCCGCGCGATTTCCTCGCCAGGTTCGGCGGCGAGGAATTCGTCATCGTGCTGCCGGAAACCGACGAAGCCGCGGCGCGGATCATCGCCGAACGCTGCCGCGACAAGCTTGCGCAAGCCGGTATCGCGCACGCGGAATCCGCGGTAGGCAAGGCGCTGACCGTCAGCATCGGCGCAGGCACCACCGTGCCGCGCCACGATGAGGAGCCGCGCCGCTTCATCGACCAGGTGGACAACCGGCTGTACGAAGCCAAACGCAATGGCCGGAATTGCATTGTCTGAATAAAAGTATCTTTCAAACAACACTCACACAACGGCAGGCATAAACCTTGACCCTGACGCAACGTCAGGGTTTACACTCATTCCACAATAACCAGAAGTCAAGGGGTGGGGGATGCTGCTCAAGGTGGGAGAACTGGCCAAGCGCACCGGCCTGACGGTGCGTACCCTGCATCATTACGACAGCCTCGGATTGCTCAAGCCATCCACGCGATCGGATGCCGGTTACCGGCTGTACAACCGCGACGACGTCGCGCGCCTGCATGCCATTCAGGCAATGCGGCAGGTCGGCTTGCCGCTGGCCGATATCGCCCCCCTTCTGGAAGGCAATGGCGAACCGCTCGGCGCCACCATCCAGCGCCAGATACTGGCGCTGGACCGCCAGATCGCGCGCGCCGGCGAATTGCGCGACCAGCTCGCGCTGCTGCAGACACGGCTGGCCGAGGGCTGCGAACCCGACATGGGCAAATGGTTGTCGCTGCTCGAGCGCATGGCCACCTACAACCGCTATTTCAGCGCCGCCGAAACCCGCACCATCCTCGACAACTGGAAGCGCGTGGAAGCTTCCTGGCCGGCGCTGATCAACCAGGTGCGCGATGCCATGACGCGACAAGTGGCACCCGACAGCCTCGAACTCCAGCCGCTGGCGCGGCGCTGGATGGAACTGACCCATGCATGGATGGGCGGCGACTTCGACCTGATGCATCGCTGGAACCGCATGTTCATGCAGGAACCCGTCATACAGGGAAGAAATGGCGTCGATGCCGCAATGTCGCAATACATCTATCGCGGCATACACATGCGCATGGAAGCGCTGCGCCGGCATTTCACCATGGAAGAACTGAGCCGCTTCAATTCATCGCTGGAAAGCGAATGGCAGGCGCTGGCGGCCGGGGTCGAAGAATTGCTGCAGGTGGGCACCGATCCCGCCAGCCCTCAGGCGCAAGCCGCGGTGCGGCAATGGGACGATTTGCTGGAGCGCGCCACCAAGGGGGATGCCGGCTTGCGCCGCAAGATCATCGACGCCACCGATAACGATCCGCTGCTGGCCGCCGGCGCGCCGCTGGCGCCGCCACTCCGCGCCTTCCTCAAGGCTTCCCTGCGCGCCGGCGCAACCTTGCGTACGGCGACAGCAACGGCTACGGACAAGATCGAACACAGCGAGGTGCAGCAATGAAGCCGGCCGCACGTATCCACGCGCTCGATAGCTTGCGGGCGCTCATGATGTGGCTTGGCATCGTGCTGCATGTCGCCATCCTGCATACCGTCGGCAAGACCAGTGTTCCCTGGCGCGATCCCCACACCACGCCGGCGGCGGACTTCACGGTCACTTTCATCCACAGCTTCCGCATGCCGGTGTTTTTCATCCTCGCGGGATTTTTCGTGATGCTGCTACTGGCGCGCAATGGCATTCCCGGCATGCTCAAGAACCGCCTGCTCCGCCTGGTGCTGCCCTTCGTGCTTTTCTGGCCGCTGGTGTACGTAGTCCTGGGCGGCCTGACCGGGCAATACTTCGGTCTCATGGAGATCGAACCGGCCGACCTGCGCGCCTTCGAAGCGGAGCGTCCGATGCTGCACACCGCGCATCTTTGGTTCCTGTATTTCCTGATCTGGTTCTGCGCTGCCGCCGCGCTGGCCGCCATGCTGGCGCCGCGCCTGCCGGCATCTCTGCGCGACGCCGCCGCGCGCGTCTGGCTGGCGCTGGGCGCACGCTGGTGGGGCGTCCTGGTGCTGACGCTGCCGCTGGCGGCAACCGGCGCCTTCTACCCGGATGGCGTGGTGGTGCCCAACGGCTCTTTCCTGCCGCCAGTGGCCGAACTCGTCCACAACGGCCTGTACTTCATCTTCGGCTGCTACCTGCATCGCCACCGCGAAATTCTGCTGCCGCTGTATGCGCAAAACTGCTGGCGCCTGCTGGGCGCCGGTGCGGTGTTTTTCGCCGCTGCACTGCCGCTGTTTGCGTTGCTGGCACAGAAATCCGCGCTTTTCGCCTGGCTTCCTGCCGCCATCGCCTTCTTCTACCACGGCGCCAGCTGGCTGTGGAGCCTTGCGCTGATCGGCCTGTTCCTGCGCTACCTGCCGGCGCACAACCGCGTGCTGGCCTTTCTCTCGGACAGTTCCTACTGGGTCTACCTGGTGCATTTGCCGATCATCGTCGGCTTCGGTGTGCTGCTGTACGAGACGTCCCACGGCGCATTCATGAGGATGGCCATCAACCTGGCCGCGACGACGGCGATTTGCCTGCTCAGCTACCTGCTGCTGGTGCGTTACACGCCGATCGGCGCCATGCTCAATGGTAATCGCCGCCCGGTGCCGCTGAGCCTGCGCACGCTCGGCGTGAGCGGTGCGGCGCTGTTTGCCATCGGCATCGGCTGCACGCAGATCAAGTTCGACGCCAACAGCAGCCCGACCACGACCATGCCGCCGGCCGCCGTCGCCGTACCGGCGGATGTCGGCCAGTTCCTGCGTGAACTCGGCAATGCCTATGGCAGCGCCGACGGCGCCGCAGTGGGTCAGTTCCTGGCGCAGGATTTTCTTCACCAGGGCATGGACCGCGCGGCGTTCTTGCATCATCTGCGGCAGCACCGGCGCTATTTAGGCAAGCTGGACATCACACCGGTTGGCTGGAAGCCGCATGCCGGCGAGCCGGAACTGGATGCTTGGGCCAGGTCGGAGCGCGGCGTGCTGGCGCCGTCGCTGCAGCTGCTGCCGCTGCAAGCCGGCGCCACGCTGGTGCGCGAAGACGGCAAGTGGAAACTGCGCGGCAACCGCGAATACGAAGAAGTCAGCCAATATCGCCAGGCGACCGGCATCATCGCCGACTTCGCGCCCGCCGACCTGGAAGCCTACAAGCGTTTCCTTCCTGCCGGCTACACCATGCCGGATACGCCCTACGTGCGCGTCTCCGTCACGGACTGGCAACGCGTGAGCGCGCCGAACCAGCCTTACCGACTGGCGCAACTCAGCATCCTCGCCAGCAAGGATGGCGAAAAGATCTGGCACCTGCTCGCCATGCCGGAAACCGACTGGCTGGCGGTAGAGGCCGGCAAGGCTATCGGCTTTCCGAAATTCGTCGCCGACATCGATATCCGCCGCTCGCTGGGCAACCAGTGGCAAGTCGCCTTGCGGCATGACGGCAAGCCGCTGGCGGAAATCGCCTTCGACGCCGTCATCACCACGAAAACGTCGCGCTATGCCGAAGATCTGCCGCAGACACCCGAAGAATGGCTCCTCCTCGGGCCGGACGGCACTCCCACCAAGGCGGCATTCCGCGCCCTGCAACCACCCAGGAAGCTGCAACGCGAATTCGGCTGGATGACGGTGACGCCGCAAGCACCGCAATGGCAGGCACTACTGGCGCCGGGCAGCCGGGCGCTGGCGCAGTCGCTGCAGTTCGATGGCGCATTCAAGCTGCACATCATGCCGGTCGCCACTGCCGCCGTGCCGCAAGGGGTGCAACAATTGCTGGATGCTACCGCCACCGCCTGGGCCGCCCATGACATGGATGCGGTGATGGCGCTGCACCACTCGGCCTTTAGCGTCACCAACCAGAAAGACCTGACGGCCATGCGCAGGCTGTTTTCGTATGGCAGGCGTTATGAATGGCGCGTCCATGATTATCGCGAAGAGGGCGACTTCGCCTACATCGGCGGCGAGATCGTCACCGAAGACGGTACCCAGCCTGCGCAACGACGCCTGCTGCGCGAAGGCGACCGCTGGCGGTTTTACGCCGACTACGGCTCCTGGCACGAACGCCGTCACGTACGTCTGGCGGAAGACGCAGCCGGCACGCACGACATCCCGGACGAGTTCCTGCAACAGGTGCAGCAATTGCTGGCCCGCCCGGACGACCTGAAATTCTCCGGCGAGCTTGATGCCCTCGACTCGCTCAGCAGCCTCGCCAACCGCCCCTTCAAGCCGGCCGGCGCGGGGCCGTTCCCGGCCCTGGTGCTGCTGCCGGACTGCGGCGGCATCATCGGCAAAACCATGCGCAGGCGCGTCGAGGATGCTATCGCACAGGGGTACGTGGTCATGGTGGTCGACAGCATGCGCGGCCATGCCAATAATTGCGTGCTGCCGCTGCGTGTGCCGATGGAACGCCGCATCAAGGATGCCTACGATGCGCTGGCGCACCTGCGTACGCTGCCGCAGGTCGATCCGCAACGCATTGCGGTGGCCGGCTACTCCCAGGGCGGCACCATCGCCCTGCTGCTGGCTTCGCCGAAAGTGTCTGCCCTGTTCACGCGCACGCCGCGCTTTGCCGCGGCCACGGCATGGTATCCGCTATGTTACATGTCGGCGCGCTACGCCGAGCGGGAAGCCGATTTTCTGCGCGCCGACATCGATACGCCGCTGCAGCTGCTGATGGGCGGCGAAGACATCTACACGCCGGCCTACGATTGCGTGCCGCACCTGGAATCGCTGCAGGCGCGCGGCGTGCCGGTGGAATGGCAGGTTTACCCGAAAGCGGTGCACGGCTGGGACCTGAAGGAATTCAGCGGTGGCGCCACCAGGACATTCCGCGGCGACCGCATGATTTTTGCCTACGACGCCGACGCGACGCGCGAGGCGCAAAAGCAGATGTTCGATTTCCTGCAGCGCCGCCTGCAGCAGCAACCGGCGCGCGTCGCCGGCTCACCGTCACAGCAACAATAGCGAAGAAGGAAAACTGCCATGATAGATGTCCGCGAAGTCGACCCGCGCAAAGATCATTTTCGTTCTGCGATCAGCAAGCCGGTGCCGTTCAGCCCCTTTCGCTATCTCGGCCTGCTGCTGCCCATGCTTCTGCTCGGCTGGTACTGGGCCGGCGAATCGCTGCACAAGCTGGAACTGGACTGGGCGCGCGCCAACCCCGGGGAATCGCGCCCGCTGGCGGAGCTGTGCGCCAGCGGCGCCAGCGATGCATGCGATCCCTACAACACGATTGCGTTCACGCATTGGCTGGCGCTGGCGGTGCTGCTGTTTTTGCCGAAATTCATGCTGCTGGCGGCCTCGCTGCCCGCCTGGTCACAGCGCTGGCAAGAGCGATTCCTGCGCCATGCCCGCTGGCTCGGCGCCATCGGCCTGCTGGTAACACTGACCATGGTGCTGGCGCGTGGCGCAGTCGCCGCGCTGACCGCCTGGTTCATCCCCCAGATCTGGTGGGAAAACCATACCATCGGCGTACAAATCGCGACCGTCATCTGCATCATTGCCGCCATCCGCACGCCGCCGCATCTCAAGGCCATCTGGCAGCTCTGGCACGGCATCAGCCGCAGCCGCACCGGCAAGCCGGTGACACCCGCAGAAGCCCCGGCGCTCTGGTTGCTCGTCAACCAGGCGTGTGCGCACCTGGATATCCCCGCGCCGGATTACCTGGTGATGGGCGTGGCGCCCGACTGTCGCCTGACGTTCGGCAAGATGCGGCTGCAGCCCGACCGGAAAGTGCTGGACGGGCGCGTGCTGTATATCGGCGCCACCCTCGCTGCCACGCTGGATGAAGCACGGCTGGCGTTGCTGATTGAGCATGCCATGCTACGCAGCCGCGGCAAATACGGCGCGTGGCTGCCGGCAGCGGAAGACTGGATCGAATCATCGGCAGGCTACCTGAAAGAGCACAAGGAAATGCGTGCCGCAGGGGGCGTGCCGAGCGCAGTTGATCCCGCTCTCTTTTGCTGGGAAGGCTGGCTCATCCTCCTCAAGAAAATGCTGGCAAACTTCAAGGAAGAGCACGCCTGGCTGCAAAAACAGGGGATGGAACTTGAAGTGGAACAAGACGCGCCGCACGTTGCCGAATTGCTCAAGGAAGCCGCGCAAGCCTACCGCAAGGATGTATTCCACCTGTTCGTCGTCAACCTGAGTTCGGGCGTGCATTGCCCGGCGGTGCTGTCGTGGTTCGCGCGCGCCTTTGCCCAGCGCCGCCCAGGCGATGCTGCCGCCAATGCTCATGCCTGGACCAGCGCGGCGCTGGAATCGGAACTCGTCCTGCTGGAAAAGGAATGGCTGGTCGCCACCAGCCAGGCGACCACGCCGACCGATTGCTGGGAATTGCGTGCCGCGTAAGCGATGTCGTTATAATTAATCAATACAAGCGGGGCCAGCGACCACGCATGCCAATATTTCAGGGAGGAGTTCCGGGATGCGCCGATTTGCAAGCGTGCTTGCCGTTTACGTGCTTGCGTCATCCTGGGCATTCGCTGCGCAGAGCGCCTGCCACGGCCGCGTGGCGCAGGGCCGCCTGACGGCAGGCGTGCAACTGCCCGCCGCCGGGAAGAACTTCGCCGCTTACAGCACCGCCGGTGTCGCCCTGGGCCGCACCTACGTGCACAGCCAGGTGCGGGACGTGATCCTGGAAGCATACACGGCGCTGGAAACCTCGGCGCCGCAAAAACTTTTTATCTATGGCGAAACCGGCCGCAAGGAAGGCGGCTTATTCAAGCCGCATCGCACGCACCAGAACGGCTTGTCGGTGGATTTCATGGTGCCGGTCAAGAACGGCAAGGGCGACTCCGTCCCGCTGCCGGCCTCGCCCCTGAACAAGTATGGCTACGCCATCGAATTCGACCAGGACGGTAAGGCCGGCGACCTGGCAATCGACTTCGAGGCGCTGGCAGAACACCTTTACCAGCTTGCCGTCGCCGCCAGAAAGAACAACGCTCCCGTTTCGCTGGTCATTTTCGATCCGCCCCTTTTGCCGAAGCTTTTCGCGACCCGGCGTGGACCGTATCTGCAGAAAAGCCTGCCATTCATGAAGGGCAAGGCATGGGTACGCCACGATGAGCATTACCACGTCGATTTTGCCATTCCCTGCAAGCCGCTCAAGCGCTGAATGCGACCTGCCTGAAAAGAGAAAAAGATGACGAAACTGATTACCCTGGTCGCCCTCATTGCCGCGGCGTTTTCCCTCGAGCGCTTTCACGAACACGGGCGCGCCATCTGGGTGCCGGCGGTCCAGCAGATCGCCGGCAAACGCACTGTCGACCAGGCAGTGACACAATTCGGGCCGGCAGCGCAGGCACGGCTTGCGCCTCACTTTCGCAAGGCAGGCGTGCCGTATCCGCCGGCGCGCGTTTCCTTCATCGGCCTGAAAGAAGAAAAGCGCCTCGAGCTATGGGCGCAGCACCAGGGCCGGCAAGTCCTGATCAGGAGCTATGAAATCAAGCGGGCCAGCGGCAAGGCGGGCCCGAAACTGCGCGAAGGCGACGAACAGGTTCCGGAAGGCCTTTATCGCATAGAAGGCCTGAATCCCAACAGCAGCTACCACCTCTCGCTGAAGCTGAACTACCCCAATGCCTTCGACCGTCAGCAGGCACAGCATGAAGGCCGGGTCCGCCTCGGCGGCGACATCTTCATCCACGGCAAGGCCGTTTCCATCGGCTGCCTCGCCATGGGCGACGAAGCGATCGAAGAAATTTTCGTGCTGGCCAGCCGCGTCGGCAAGGACAACGTGGCCGTCCTGCTGGCGCCGCGCGACTTCCGGCACGCCGCCCCGGTGCCAGACAGCCGGCTGGCGCCGTGGCTCAACCGGCTTTATGCCGACATCCACCGCGAACTCGGCAAGTACCGCATGTGAGGCAGTCGCCAATCACATGGCATTACCGCGGCGCTCGTGTTCGATGCGGGTTATGTGGCGCTGGATTGCCACGGCGGTCGGCGCCGCCAGATCGGCAAAGGATAGCCCGACGCGGTAGCGTTCGTCGCCGCGATGCTCGCCCAGGTGGGTGACATGGCGCACCTGGGCGGCGCAATCGATGAAAATTTGCGCGGATACCTGCAGTTGCATGCGCGCGATATCCTGGCCGGCCTCCAGCACAGGCTCGCCTGTGACGGAGAGTCCGAGGCCGCCGACGCTCAGGTCATGCGCAGGCCACTCCGCCAGCAGCGCGCCATCGCCGCCGGTCAGCCTGGCCAGCAACGGCCTGGCGACGGGCAGGAGGATGCGGTAATACTCGCGGCGCTGGATACGCACCAGTCGCTCCGGCAAGGCCACCCAGAAGGCGTCGCTATCGCCCCAGGAAAACCGCGCCGGCAGGCGGCCGCTGAACTGCACGCGGATGCCGTCCAGGTGGGCGACGAACACGCAGGATGAGCTGAGCAGCAGGTTGCGGTTGGCGGCGGCGTCGCCGCTCAGGTCGAATACCAGCACATCGGCGCGCGCTTCCAGCAGGATGGTCTGAAAAAAATCGCGGCCGCCGTTGTAGTAAAGCGTCACGTGCTCGCGGCGATGGATCAGCTCGTTGAGCACGCTGAGGATTTCCATGCGACCCAGCAGGAAATAGCGGTCCTCGATCTCGTTGTCGCTCAGTGCCGGCAGTTGCATGTCTCAGCCTTCCGCGTGCTGGCGGGCCGGCGCCTGGCGGCGCGCCTGCTCGACGTCGACGATGTAGCGCTGAATGGCCACGCGCATCGCATCCGGCAAATCCTGGAAACCAAGGCCGATACGGCAGGAGAAACGGCCATCCTTTCCGGCCAGCGCAGTGGCATGGCGCAGGGTGACGGCGCACTCCAGCGTGCCATGGCCGGGCAACTCCAGGCGCACGCGCGCCAGCTGCGGCGCCAGCGCCAGCTCTGACTGGCGCGCGGTGGTCACGCCCAGGCCGCCGACGCTGAGGTTATGCAGGGGCCAGATCCCCAACCGGGCGCCGTCGGCAGCAAACACGGCAACGTCCGGCGCCTGCCGCGGCGGCACCTGCAGGCGAAAGCTTTCCTGACGCTGCACGCGCGCCAGGCGCTGCGGCAGCGATACGCGCAGGGCCGTACTTTCGCCCCACGCGTGCACCTGCACGGGGCCTGCGGCGAACTGTACGCGTATGCCGTTGGGGAAAGCGAGGAAAATGCAGCTGCCGGCTTGCACAAGACGTTGCCGAATGCCGGCATCGTCGCCATTTTCGAACACCAGGTCATCGTCGCGCGCCTCCAGCAGGTGCGTGGAAAAATGCTCGCCCTGACCGAAATGCACCGTTACCGGTTCGTGGCGATAGATCAGTTCATTCAGCTGCGCGAGGATTTCCATGCGGCCAAGAACGAAAAACCGTTCTTCAATGCCGTCCGGATTCAATTCGGGACTCACTTGCCCTCCCCTGAGTAATGTAAATTTGCTTGAAAGCAAGTCTAGCAGGCTTGATTCCTCTTGTGAAATGGCAGCGCCTCGTGCTTATGTCGCACCTGCTGCGCGGCACCCCTTATTCGGGGTCGATGCCGTGATTGCGACGTTCGGCACGCGCCAGAAGCGCAGCGATACTTGCTGTATTGAGGAGTTCGGATTTCGCCGGATCGATCTGCCTGCCATTGCGAATATCGTGAACGAGCGTAAGTAAGTCCATCACCAGGGAATAGCGGCAAGCAGCTTCAACCAGGATTTCAAGCTTGTATGCCTGACCTTCAGTACGATTCATGATGCCCCCGCAGGACCGCCTTGCCGACATTTATATTTCGGCGTGCAACCGCGACATTAAGTTCCTGAAACCATAAAATTTCTTGGCATTGCCGCCTATCCCTTCCAAGAGATGGTTTGCAAACACCTTTCCTGCCTTCTTTACTTTAGTTTTCCGGTTACAGGAGCCATGCCAGAGAACTTCATTTTCAGGGACATTGCCTTACATTCCTTGCCTTACCACACTACGGCATTTACTATCGGTTTGTTTCCCCATTGCAACCGCTTGCCACGCCCTGAAAGGCCCCTGCCATGAACGTGTTCTCTTCCTGCTTCCCTAAGCTGTTGTGCCGCGCTGCGAGTCTCGCCTTGCTGGTGACGCTGGCTTCCTGCGGTGGCGGTGGCGGGGGGGGAGGCACTGGTCCGGCCGCGCCGGCCACCTACACCATTGGCGGCACTGTCAGCGGCCTGAGCGGCACCGGCCTGGTATTGCAAAACAATGCCGGCGACGACCTGGCCATTGCCGCCAACGGTGGCTTTACTTTCAGTGCACCAGTCACCAGTGGCGGCAACTATGCAGTCACGGTCAAGACCAAACCGACCGTCCCTTCGCAAATTTGCACCGTAACCAGCGGCAGCGGCATGGCATCCGCCAACGTCACCGGCATCACCGTCACCTGCGCATTGCCAATTCCGCGTTTTGCCTATGCGGCGAATGCCAGCAGCAACACTGTCTCGGCCTACACCATCGATGCCGTCACTGGCGCGCTTACTACGGCCGGCACCATCGCCGCGGGAAGCGCCCCACACTCCGTTACGATCGACCCCAGCGGCAAGTTCGCTTATGTGGCGAATCACAGCAGCAACAATGTCTCCATCTACACCATCAATGCCGCCACGGGGGTGCTCACGCCTGTCGGAACCGTCGGCGCGGGAATCCAGCCATGGAGCGTCACGACTGACGCCAGCGGCAAGTTCGCTTACGTAGCAAATTTTGGCGGTAACAATGTCTCCGCCTACACGATCGATGCCGTCACTGGGGCGCTTACCCCTGCCGGCACTTTCGCCGCAGGAATGAACCCCCTCTCCGTCACGGTCGACTCCAGCGGCAAGTTCGCCTATGTGGTGAATCAAGGCAGCAACAATGTCTCCGCCTACACGATCAACGCCACCACGGGCGTGCTTACGCCTGTGGGCGCCGTCGCCGCGGGAATGCTCCCTTGGTCCGTCACGGTCGACCCCAGCGGCAAGTTCGCCTATGTGGCGAATCAAGGCAGCAACAATGTCTCCATCTACACCATCAATGCCGCCACGGGGGTGCTCACGCCTGTCGGAAGCGTCGGCGCGGGGATCGACCCCGTTTCCGTCACAGTCGACCCCAGCGGCAAGTTCGCTTATGTATCGAATGTCACCAGCAACAATGTTTCAATGTACAACATCAACGCCATGACTGGCGCACTCACCACGGCCGGGACTGTTGCCACGGGAATCGCCCCCGTTTCCGTCACGGTCGACCCCAGCGGCAAGTTCGCTTATGTGGCGAATTACAGCAGCAATAATGTCTCCGCCTACACCATCGATGCCGCCACCGGCGCGCTCACCCCGGCCGGCACTTTCGCCGCAGGATTGAACCCCCGATCCATCGTCACCATGGGCCAATAAGAGGCGCGTTACAAGTTTGCACGGCGGTAAAAGGCCCCATCCGCGCCCTGCCGGCGCGGCCAAAGCGCCGCCGGAAGCTGTATGCGGATATCTTCCGCTACGGCGTGCGGAGTGTCATCCGGTAGCCTGCGGCGATACCTGCAGTGCCTGCACATGCATCCGCCGGATAATATTCCGGCGCGTCCGCCGGGCGGGCGGCATGATGGCGGCATGATCATCACTACAGAGAATCCCATGAATGCTCGCCTGTACCGCTTGCCCTTGTTTCTCACCCTGCTGGCGTGCGCCATCCTGGTGCTGTATGGACCGGTGCCGCAACTGGCCAACTACCACGCCTTCGCCGACACGGGCTCCCTGTTCGGCATGCACCATGCCGGCAACATATTGTCGAATGCCGGCTTTGCGCTGGTGGCGCTGTGGGGGCTGGCGCGCCTGTGGCCGCAACGGCAGCACGCCGCGATGCGCGCCGGCTGGCCTGGCTACCTGTTGTTCATGATCGCGCTGCTGCTGACGGCGGCCGGCTCATCCTTCTACCATGCAGCGCCGGATAATTTCCGACTGGTCTGGGACCGCCTGCCGATCGCGCTGGCCTGCGTCGGCCTGCTGGCGGCGGTGCGCGCGGAGACGGTTGGCGTGGCGCAGGGTGTCACGCACGGCACGCGCGACGCCTGGCTGCTGGCTTTGCTGGCAACGGCAAGCGTGGGTTGGTGGTACGCCAGCGCGCAGCTGGGCAGCGAGGACCTGCGCCCCTACCTGCTGCTGCAGATCCTGCCGTTGTTGCTGATCCCGCTCTGGCAGAAAATCTACGGCAGCAATGCCGAAGACCGCGCCGCCTTCGGCTGGGCGATCGCCCTGTATGTTCTTGCCAAGGGCGCGGAGGTAACCGATCATGCGTTGCTCGCCCACCTGGGCGGAGTGAGCGGCCACACCCTCAAGCACCTGTTGGCCACTGCAGCGGCCGGCGTGATAGTCGCGCGCCTGGTGCGGCGCACCGGCCGTCAGACCGTGCCACGCCCGGCCGCGCTGCGCGCGCGCTTCAGATAATGCCGCGGGCGCGCAGCGCGGCGATTTCTTCCGCGTTCCGGCCAAGTTCAGCCAGCACCTCGCCGGTATGCTCGCCCAGCGCCGGACCGAGCCAGCGGGTGCGGCCGGGCGTTGCCGACAGTTTTGGCACCACGCCCGGCAATTCGACCGGCTGACCGTCCGGCAACCGGAATTGCTGGATCATGTCACGCGCCCGGTAATGGGGGTCGTGATAGATGTCGGCCGCGTCGAATACACGGCTGGCGGGCACGTCGGCCGCTTCCAGCACCGGCAGCACCTGTTCCAGGTCGTGCTGCATGGTCCAGTCGGTGATTGCCTGCTCGATCAGGCCGACATGCTGGACGCGGCCATCGTTGCGCGCCAGGCGCGCGTCGTCGGCGAGATCGGCGCGGCCCATGGCGCGCATCAGGCGCTTGAAAATGCTGTCGCCGTTGCCGGCAATGATGACGTAGCGGCCGTCCCGGCACGGGTAGGTATTCGATGGCACGATGCCCGGCAGGCTGGAACCGGTGCGTTCACGCACGTAACCGAACATGGCGTATTCCGGGATCAGGCTTTCCATCACGCCGAACACGGCTTCGTAGAGCGCCACGTCGATGAACTGGCCGCTGCCGCCGTTGACCTTGAGGTGGTGCATCGCCATCATCGCGCCGATGACGCCGTACAGCGAAGCCAGCGTATCGCCGATGCTGACGCCAACGCGCACCGGTGGCCGGTCCGGATAGCCGGTCAGGCCGCGCAGGCCGCCCATCGATTCGGCAATCGCGGCAAAGCCCGGGCGCTTGCTGTAGGGGCCGTCCTGGCCATAGCCCGAGACCCGCACCATGATCAGCTCCGGATTGAGCGCCGACAGCTGCGCCCAGCCCAGCCCCCATCCCTCCAGGGTACCGGGACGGAAATTCTCGATGACGATGTCCGCATCCGCGGCCAGCTCGCGCACGATCTGCTGGCCTTCCGGCGTACGCAAGTCGAGCGTGACGGATTTCTTGTTGCGACTCTGCGCATACCACCACAGGGAAGTGCCCGCATGCAGCTTGCGCCACTTGCGCAGGGGATCGCCATCCACGGGTGACTCGATCTTGATCACCTCCGCGCCGAATTGCGCCAGCACGCTGCCGGCGTAGGGGCCGGCAATCAGGCTACCGAGTTCGATCACCTTGATGCCTTGCAGCGGCAGCGGCGTCTCGCTGTGGGGAGGCACTTGCTTGCTCATGACTATCCTTCAATTGACGAAACCGCATCATACAACCAGCCGCATGAGGCTGGCATAATGCGGGACAGTAATCCTCATTATGGACACAATCAAGCACATGGAAGATTTTCAACTGCTGGCCCTGTCGGAAATGGGCCGCCTCACTGCAACCCTGCTCACCCTGTTCATCACGATCCTGCTGATGAAAGTGATCCAGAAACACGCGCGCCAGGCTACCGGCAACACCCAGGAACTGGCGCGCCGGCGCGGCAATTTCGTGCTGGTCAAGAATCTGGTGCTGCTGTCGGCGGTCATTGTCATCGGCACGATCTGGGCATCCAAGATCGCCGGCGCCGCCCTGTCGCTGGCAGCCGTGGCCGGCGCCATGCTCATCATCAGCAAGGAATTTCTCGCCAACCTGCTAGGCTCGGCCTTCCTGACGGTATCGCGCCTGTATCGTGTCGGCGACTTCATCGAACTGGATGGCGTTTCCGGGCGCGTCATCGATACCGACCTGCTGGCAACGACGCTGTCGGAAGCGCAGGAAGGCAGCCAGGTGACCAGCCGCACCGTTTCGCTGCCACATTCCCTGCTGCTGGTAAAGCCGCTGCGCAACCTGACCGCCACCGGCGCCTACGTGGTGCACCTGCTCAAGGTGGCAGCCGAGCCATCGGAAGACCTGATCGCGCTGGAAGAAGCCTTGCTGCGCGCCGCCCGCGAAGTGTGCGCGCCTTGGCTGGAAGAAGCCGACGCCCACCTGCAGCGCATCGAATCGCGCCAGCTGGTGGACCTGCCATCGGCGGAGCCGAAAGTCATTTTGCAGCTGGACGATGTCAAGCAGGCTGCACTATCGCTACGCTACACCTGCAGGCCAAACGAACGCGTCAAGGTGGAACAGGCAATCCTGCGCCATTACCTGGCGCAACGGGCGCACGTGCGCAAGGTTGCCTGAAGGCGTAGGCTAGGCCTGCTTTTGGGCAGCAAGCCACTGCACCAGCGCCGTGCGGCTCCATACCTGCGCAAAAAACCAGGCTGAAAAATGGGCCAGGTCGGGGTTATCGTCGCCGGCGCGCACGCCGATATGGAAGGCGATATCGTGTGCAAAAGCATGAAAGGCGTGAGCCGGCACCAGGTTCCCCGCCAGCACGTGAAAATTGGGCAGGCCGCTAAAGCCAGATAACATGGCAATGCCCCCGCCGCGACGGGCAATCTGTATTGCCGCGTTGGCATCGGCGGCTTGCGTCAGGCGTTTCGGCTCTGGCATCGGGACATCAAGCGCCTGATACCACAATGACCAGCTTTCTTCGAAAGTGACCGGCACGATCCAGTTGTAATCCGGCAATTCTTCATCCGATAGCAGCCGGCTATTTTTCAGTAGCGCGGGTGAGCACAAGGGCACCAGGTGGGTACGACTGGTAATCGGCTTGGTCTGCCAGCCTTCCCAACTCCCCCTTCCCCAGAAAAAGGCGACGTCTGCCTGTGCCAGTGCCGGGTGCGATGCCGTTGTGATCGTCGCCGAATGAAAGCTCAGGTCGAGATCCTGCAACCTGTCTTCGACGCCATGCAAGTGGTCCATGCACGCCTGGATGACCAGTGCCGGACCGGCGACCGTCAGGCGCCTGCGCGTGGGCCTGCGTACCATTGCCGTGGCCTGGTCTAGGGACCTGAAAATACCACGCAACTGCTCGGCATAGCCACGCCCTGCCTCGGTCAGTGTGATGCCTTGCATGTCGCGCACGAACAACGCCTGCCCGAGCTCTTCTTCCAGCGTCTGGATGCGCCGGCTGACTGCAGACGGGGTGAGATGCAGCTGGTCGGCGGCAGCCTTGATGCTGCCAAGCCGGGCGGCCGCTTCGAATGCCCTCAGCGATTTTGTGGACGGCAAATGACTCATGTGCAAACGCTCTCCATGCAGCTCGATGCGAGCGGCCGCTACAAGGCGCCGGTCCGCGCTTGCAACCTGCGCTGCGCTTACAGGTTTGCGGGCAATTATAGTGGAGAAGTGCCGGCATGAAAAAAGCGCAAGTCGGGATGAAAAATTTGCGTTTGCGCCGATGCCGCTGTCACGGCATGCTGCTCTGGCCCACTCATTTTCCGGAGACCGCCCATGTCGATCAAGTTCCTGTGTGCTGCGCTGCTGCTGTGCGCCGCAGTCAGTCCGCGTGCCGAAAACCTGCGCCCCCATGTCGATGCGCACATCGATCCGGCCAAAAGCTTCTTCGCCGAGCACGTCCACTATGCCTTTCCGCACCAGTTTGCCAAGGTCAGCGACAGCCGGGGGCAGCAGTGGGAACTTGCCTACGCCGACCTGTTCCGCGGCGATGCCGCTGCCCGGGCCAGCGCACCCGTGCTGGTGCTGCTGCACGGCCGGGCGATGAATTCGGGTTACTGGGGCACATTGCTGGAAGCACCACTTGCCGCCGGCTGGCGCGTCATCCCGATCGACTGGTCAAACACCGGCAAATCCTTGCCGCGCAACCTGCACCTGCCGGTCAACCGCAGCCTGGAAGACGCCCGGCACATGATCCATCAGCTCGTGGTGGAGCAACTCGGCATCCGCAAGGCCAGCTATCTCGGCCATTCGCTGGGCGGGCAAGTCGCTGCCGGTTACGCCTTGCGCTATCCGGACAATGTCGACAAGCTGGTGCTGTATGCGCCGGGCGGCCTGGAAAGCACGCCCGAAATGACGGTCAATGGCGTACGCCTGGACGATCCGGCGCTGGCTGACTCGCCTCAGGCCTTCGCCGCCGCCTGGGAAAAGCTGCGCGATACTATCTCGATGGGCGCTACTGCAGAAGCCGTCGAGCGCGCCTTCTATACCTCGCGCCCCGGCACGAAGCCCTACATGCAGCGCGGCAGCGAACTTGCCGGCTTCATCGTCGCCAGCCGCGCCGGCGCTCTCAGGGGCCACCCTGCCGAACTGGAGCGACTGCACCAGGCCTATACCTGGGATTCGATTTCAAGCCTGATGGAAACCCGAGCCGGGGACGAGAATTCCCTGAACAACCGCCTGTCACGCATCAAGACACCGACGCTGCTGGCCTTAGGCGTGAAGGAACCGACCATCCCCGTTCCCGGCACCGGCAATACCAACCTGGTGACCGACGTGGTGCAGCCGTTCTACACCATGGCGCGTCTGCGCAAGGCGCCGGTGCAGATCAAGCTGTATGCGGATGCCGGGCATTTCATCCATACCGACTTGCCGGAGAAGTTCAGCGCCGACGTGCTGGCCTTCCTTCAGACCGGCCAGGCTGCCCCACCGCTCTATGCCGGCGACCCGCAAACCTACCTGCCGCCGCCGCGCGCGGCGCTGCAAAGCCTGCCTGAAGACATACGGCATTTCAAGCGCCAGTACGAACAGGCTGTTCTCAGCCAGGACCTGGAAGCCGTACGCCAGTTATGGCGGGCGGATTTCCGTGAGGATGGCAGAACTCGCGAGGACGTGATCGCCTTTTTCAAGACCTTCATCAGCGGCGTATCACGCTGGGAATTGATCGTATTTGGTATCGAACGCAAGGACGATTTGCTGGTGCTCGACATGGAAGTGCGTCATACGTTTGGCACCACGCCCGTAACCATGGTGCTCAAGCAGCAAGACAATGCATGGCGCGTGTACGGCAACCAGCAATAGCGAGAATTTCCCGGAAAGAAATGTATTGTGGCGCTTTTCCGGGATTGGACTGGCGTCAAGCCGCCAGGCCCTTGTTTCCCGGGGAATGATCTCTATACTGATAGCTTGTTCGAGCCAGAGGAGACGCGATGAACAAGTCACAAATCCTGGCGCTCATGATGCGCCGCAACCAGCAAACCACTCAGACAGACCTGCTCAGCATTTCCAGCCTGTTTGCCGAAACCCTTGCCGATATCGCGGATCGCCTGAGCGAAGACGAGTTTTACCGTTTCATCGGCATCGGTTCAGCAGTGTACAACCATGGCCTGGAGCAGTTCGGCGAGGATGACGAGGAAGATGTTTCGTCGCTATCCGACGAAGAGTGGCCCGACCAGGGCGCCAGCCGCTACCGCGGCCGGCATTGAGACGACCCGGCTGCAGAGCGGGCGGACGTCAGCCCAGCGCCCGTTCCAGCAGCGCGTGCAGGCCAGCCCAGTCGGGTTCGCCCAGGTAGCGCTTGACGATGTTGCCATTCTTGTCGATGACGAAGGTCGTCGGCGTCAGTTGGACATCGCCGAAGGACTTGGCCAGCTTACCTTCCACGTCCAGCGCCACGGCAAAAGGCAACTGGCGGGTCTGGGCAAAATTCAGCACGTAGTTGGGCGGATCGTAGCTCATCGCCACCGCGACGAATTCCAGGCCACGCCCCCGGTACTTCTGGTAAGTTTCGACCATCTGCGGCATTTCCTTGACACAGGTAGTGCAGCTGGTCGCCCAGAAATTCACCATGACCACCTTGCCGCGCAAATCCTGCATGCTGACCGGCTTGCCCTGCAAATCGACGAAGGTGACGTCCGGCGCCTTCTGCTGCGAAAAGAAGGAAAAATAACCCGCCACTGCCAAGGCAGCCAGGGCCAGCAGCGCCAGGCCCTTGCTCCAGGCAGCCCGGCGGGACGACCGTGCGGCGGATTCTTGCGTGCTCGTCACCGCGTCCTCACCGCTGTTCGGTTTGCGGTTCCGGCGACAGCGCCATCTTTTTCAGATCTTCCTCGCTGATGTACTCGAACACCTTGATCACCTTGCGCACGCCAGGCACGCCTGCAGCCACCTGTGCTCCGCGCGCAGCTTCGCGCTCGGTAACGCGGCCCATCAGGTAGACATTACCGCGCTCGGTCACCACCTTGAAGGAATTGGCGAACAGATCCTTGGCATCGACAAAGGAGGCCTTGACCTTGCCGGTAATGAGGGCATCGTTGGAGCGCGACGTCAGGCTGGACACACCCGCCACTTCCAGTTCGTTGACCACCGAAACCACGCCTTCGATAGCTGCGGCTTCGCGCTCAGCCGCGCTCTTCATTTGTTCATCGCGCACTTCACCAGTCAGCAGCACGCGACGGTTGAAGCCGTTGACGTTGACGTGTCCGGCATCGCCGACCAGCTTGGCGATGCGTGAATCGCCCTTGATCATGATGCTGCGATCCTCGGTCTGTGCGCCGAGCGTGCGGCGGTCGGTGGCGGCAAGAGTGCCGACCACGGTGCCGCCCACGGCCAGGCCCAGGCAGCCTTGCAATGCGCCTGCCAGCATGCCGCACATCAGGATAGTCGCCAGGGGACGGCGCAACGCTTTCCATTCAATCATCCGTATTTCCTCCAAAAAGGGCGACATCGATACCGTCGCATAAACAATGAATCGTCAACAAATGCACTTCCAGGATCCGCGCGGGCCGTTCATGCTGCACGCGAATCAGTACGTCGGCGTCGCTCAGCGCATTGGCAAGCGCGCCGCCGCTGCTGCCGGTCAGCGCGACAACACGCATTTCCCGTTCGAGGGCCGTTTCCACCGCAAGCTGCAAGCTGTCGGCGCTGCCGACGGCAATCGCCAGTAATACGTCCCCCGGCTGACCGAAGGCCTGCACCTGCTTGGCAAATACTTCGCCAATGCCAGTTTCTCCGCGCGCGCCGAACAGGGCGGCATCGGTTCCGAGCGCGAGCGCCGGCAGGGGCAGGCGCTCACGCTCGAAGCTGCCGATCAGCGCTACGGCAAAATATTGGGCGAGTGCCGCAGCGCCGTCATTACCGCAGGCAAGAATCTTATTGCCATTAGACAATGCCGTAAAGATAAGTTCCACGGCCTGGGCGATCGGCTGTACCGAGGTCGATGCTGTCTGGATCTTCAGTTCCGCGCTTTCGCGAAAATGTCCGAGAATTCGGTTGTTCATGAGGGGCATTATAAATGTTGCCGGGACACCGTGCTGTCAGAAGGCATCGAACGCGTTTTGCAGCCAGTCCAGCCGGTCGCCGTCGATCGCCACCACGTCGAAGCGGCAGGCTGGCACGACGCGCTGTCGCAGCAAATAGAACTGGGCTGCGCGCACCAGGCGCAGGCGCTTGGCGGCAGTGACACTGGCGGCAGCACCGCCGAAGCCGGCGCTGCTGCGACGACGCACTTCGACGAACACCAGGCTGTCGCGGTCGTGCATGATCAGGTCGATCTCGCCGGCCTTGCAGCGAAAATTGCGCGTCACCAACGTCAGGCCGTGCCGCAGCAAATGCGCCAGCGCCTGATCTTCACCAGCCTGTCCGCGCGCCTGACGCGCCGTCTGCGGTCGCTTGCCTGGCGCATCCATGCGCCGGCCTCAGGGACGCCGCGACAGAGGCTCGACCTTGCCGTCGCGGTAAGCCGCCGGCTGGGCGGCGCGATGAAAATGATTGCCGGCGCTGCCGAAACGCACCCGCAGTCGGCCGGTCACGCCGTCGAGCGAAAAATCGGTGCGGCGCGCGGCAATTTCCCGGGCCACGCGAAAGGCATCGATGCCGAGCGCGTACAGGCGCTCGAGATCGGCGCTGGCGCGCTGATCCGGCGCCGTCACCAGGCGCGGATAGATCATTGCCGCCGGATGATCCGGCTGCAGCATCCAGGGCATGTCGAGCAGGCGCACACCGTTCATTTCCGGCACTGCCTCGGCCGCATGCCAGTCGGCATGGCCCCAGGGATTGAGTTGCGACGTGCCGTAAGCGGTCTGACCTGGGCCAAGCGCCTGCTGCAACTGGCGCGCCTGTGCAGCGTCCAGCGCCAGGAACAGCAGCGGGCGTTTGTCATCATTGAGCTGGCGCTTCAGTTCCGCAAGTGCGGCGGCGGCGACATAACCGCCCTCGTGAAAAACTTCCACCTGCTGCGCTTCCCTGCCCTGCTGTTCCCACTGCGCCGTAAATGCCCGGGCAACGCGGCGCTGCCAGGCTGCCGGGCCGGCAATGACATAAGCCCTGGTGTGCGTCCTGCCTTCCCCGGCCCAGGATGCCAGCTGCCGCGCCTCATCCTCGACCGACAGGCCGATCGCCAGGATGGGGGGCGATGCCGCCGCACCACTTCCTTCGACGGCATCGGGCGGCGCCAGTACCAGCGTCGGCTTGGCCACCTTGCCGCTCACGGCCAGTATCCCCACATCGGTACGCGACAGCGGGCCGACGATGATGTCGCTGCCTGCCTGCGCCGCATCGAATGCCGACAGCACATTGGCGGCGCCATCGGCAGTTTCGATGACCCGCACTTCGACGCCATCAGATTCGCGCTCCCAGGCCGCCATGAAACCGGCGCGCACCGCCTGCGCAGCGGCGCCCAGCGCATCCGACCGCAGCGGCAGCATGAGCGCCACGCGCACCGGCTCTGCAGCCACGGCCTGCGCAGCGGCGTTTTCGGTTGTATTTGCCATCGCAGGGGCGCACAATCCGCACACAAGCATCAGCATCAGCACTTTCAACGACTGGCCCAACATACTTTCTCCTCATGAACCCGAACCCGCAAGCCGCGCATGACGCCGGCGACGGACTGCCGCTGCGAGAAGAACTCGCCCGGCAATCCTGCCCGAACGCCACATTATATGTGGTGGCCACGCCGATCGGAAACATCGCCGACATCAGCCTGCGCGCCCTCAATGTGCTTGCGCTCGCCGATGCGATCGCCTGTGAAGATACCCGCAACAGCGCGCAACTGCTGGCACGCTACGGCATTTCCCGGCCGCTGCTGGCGGCGCACGAACACAATGAGCGCGAGGTCGCCGACAAGATCATCGCGCGGCTGCGCGAAGGCCAGCGCATTGCCCTGGTGTCCGACGCCGGCACGCCCGCGGTGTCCGACCCGGGTGCGCGCATCGTCGACGCGGTGCGCGCCGCCGGCTTGCGGGTGGTGCCGCTGCCGGGCCCGTGCGCGGCGCTGGCGGCATTGGCAGCAGGCGGCCTGGTCAACGACCGCTTCCATTTCATCGGCTTCCTGCCGGCCCGCGCCGGGCAGCGCGACGCCATTCTGGAGGAACTGCGCGCCGAAAGCGCCACCCTGGTGCTGTACGAAGCGCCGCACCGCATCGCCGACACCGTGACGGCGCTGGCAGCGGCATTCGGGCCGCACCGACAAGTCGTGCTGGCGCGCGAGCTGACCAAGCTGTTCGAGGAAATCCACCGCTGCCCGCTGGGCGAGGCCGGCGCCTGGCTGGCGGCGGACGCGCACCGCCGCAAGGGCGAGTTCGTGGTGCTGGTGGAAGGCGCGGCATCCGCGGCGGCAGGCGCCGATGCCGAGGCCGAACGCATCCTGAAAATCCTGCTGGCGGAATGCCCGCTAAAGCAGGCGGCGGCGCTGGCGGCGCAAATCACCGGCCAGAAAAAAAATGCCCTGTATGAACGCGCACTGCAGTTGCGCGACGGCGCGGCGCAGGCGAATGACGCCGGCAGCGCCTAGCGCTGCACCACCATGGCCTTGCCGGCGCCAGCTTCCTGCAGCCTCTGCGCCGCCGCTGCGGCCTCTTCGCGGCTGCCGAAGGGGCCGCTGAACACCCGGTACCATGCGCCGCCGGCCTGCACCTCGAACGGCGGCATCGCGCCGGCCCACTGGCGCTGCAGCTGCTCACGTGCGGCTTCGGCGCTGCCCGGCTGCGAGTAGGCGCCGAGCTGCAGGTAAAAACCGGGCGCGGCGACAGGCACAGGCGCCGCATTCACGACGGGTGCGGACGCAGCACTCACGATGGACGCAGCTGCCGTGCCCACCGCCGGCACGGCATACACGGTGACCCCGGAACCGGGGGCGGCGCCGGGCTGGCTGACAGGCATCGGCCTGGCTTCGACGATGGCCACCGGCGTCGCCGCAACCGGCGCGGAAGCGGAGGCCGGGCGGTTCGCGGTCATGCGCGCTATTTCCTCGGGCAGCAGGCGCTCGACCTCTAGCTCCGCACTGCCCTGCTGCAGGTAGCCGAGCTTGAGGGCGGCGGTGTAGGAAAGGTCGATGATGCGGCTGGAATGGAAGGGGCCGCGGTCGTTGACGCGCACGATCACCTGCCTGCCGTTGGCGACGTTGGTGACGCGCACATACGATGGCAGCGGCAGCGTCGGGTGCGCTGCGGTCATCTTGTACATGTCATAGATTTCTCCCGACGAGGTGCGCTGGCCATGGAATTTCTTGCCGTACCAGCTGCCGCGACCGCGCTGCCGGAACTCCCTGTCATCGGTAAAGGGCGTATAGGATTTGCCGAACACCACATAGGGGCGGTTGCCGCGCGTCGTGTACGGCTCGACTTTCGGCTCGGCGTCCGGCGTCGCCAGAACGTCCTCCGGTATGCGGTCGCCCGGGCCGTCGTCCTGGTAGTATGCGCCGCGGCCGGAACCGGCTGGCGGCAACGCCGGCACGCCGGCTGCCGGCGCGCTGCTGCCGGCGCGCGTGCCGCCGGCATCTCCGGACGGCGTCAGCGGCACGCTGCCGCAGGCCGCCAGCAGGATGGCGCAGGCCGCACCCGTGATGGATAGAGTGGCGCGCCGCCACAGGGCGTGGCGCATGCATGGAATCGCCGGCATGGCATTCTCCCTGATTGCGTTATTGGAAGCACAGCTCGCGCGCCCGGCGCATTCCTGACTGTGCAATATTTGCCTGAAGACACCCGGATTGTAATGGGATACCCCTGGCATTGGCAAAGTTTGCCGGCGCCAGCGCGCGGCCGCCGGCTCAGCTCTGCATCAGCTTGCGGTGCCGCTGGATGCTCATCAGGATGCCCACGCCCAGGCCGAGCGTGACGAATGCGGTGCCGCCGTAGCTCATGAAAGGCAGCGGCACCCCGACCACCGGCAGGATGCCGCTGACCATGCCCATATTGACGAAGGCATAGGTAAAGAACATCAGCGACAGCGCCCCGGCAAGCAGGCGCGAAAACAGCGTCGGCGCATTGGCGGCGATCAGCAGGCCGCGGCCGATCAGCAGCAGGAACAGCAGCACCAGCACGATATTGCCGACCAGCCCGAATTCTTCGGAATACACGGCAAAGATGAAGTCGGTGGTGCGCTCAGGGATGAACTGCAGGTGTCCCTGGGTGCCGTTCATCCAGCCCTTGCCGGTCAGGCCGCCGGAACCGATGGCAATGATGGACTGGATAATGTGAAAGCCCTTGCCAAGGGGATCAGAGGTGGGGTCGATCAGGGTCAGCACCCTGGTGCGCTGGTAATCGTGCATCATGTGCCAGCCCACCGGCAGGAAGGCAAGGCCGGCCAGCAGCAGGCCCAGCAACACCTTCCACGGCAGGCCTGCGAGGAAAATCACGTAAAAGCCTGCCGCCATTACCAGCAGCGCGGTGCCGAGATCGGGCTGTTCCATGATCAGCGCCACTGGAATCATCAGCAGGACGCCCGCCACCATGAACTCTTGCCAGTGGATGACGCCTTCGCGTTTCTGGAACCACCATGCCAGCATCAGCGGCGTGGCGATCTTCATGATTTCCGAAGGCTGGATCACCACGCCAATGTTGATCCAGCGCTGGGCACCCTTCTTGATGATGCCGAACATGGCGACCGCCACCAGCAGGGCCACGCCCACGGTATAAATCGGCACGGCCAGGCGCATCAGGGTTTGCGGCGGAATCAGCGCGGCAATCCACATGATGGCGAACGACAGCAGGATATTGCGCATGTGGTGCTCCAGGCGCCCGGGGAAATCGAGGCCGGCAGACACCATGGTGACCGTGCTGACGGCCAGGATCAGCAACACGATCAGGCCGAGCGAGCGGTCGAACACCATGACGTACTTCCTGATGCTCGGCCAGAGCGCGCGCCTGCCGCCAAAACCGTCGATATCCATCGTCACTCACCTCCCGCGTGCACGTGTGCCGCCGTGGCATGCGCATGCGAATGCACGGTCGCGGCGGCGCCCGGGCGCGCGGCATTGGCGGGCGCTGGCTTGGCCGGCGGATCGCCGGGCCGCTTGCCGAGCAAATAATAGTCCATTGCCAACCGCGCGATGGGCGCCGCCGCCGCCGAACCGAAGCCGGCATTCTCGACGATCACCGCCAGCGCAATCCTGGGATTATCCGCCGGCGCATAGGCGACATACAGCGAGTGGTCGCGCTGGTGCTCGGCGAGCTTGGCGGCATTGTATTTTTCATTGGCCTTGATGGTGATCGCCTGCGCGGTGCCGGTCTTGCCGGCCGAGACGTAGCCGGCATTGGCAAAGGCGCGCGCCGAGGTGCCCGCCACCGGCACCCCTTCCATCGCGTGCTTGATGACGGCAATGTTCTCCGGCTTGAGGGCAATCCGACGCGTCGGCTCTTTCACGGTCAGCGTGCGCTCCCGGGTGACGCTATCCTCGATGGACTTGACCAGGTGCGGCTGCATCACCACGCCGTCATTGGCGAGGTTGGCCATCGCATGCGCCAGCTGCAAGGGAGTGAACGTGTTGTAGCCCTGGCCGATGCCCACCGAGATGGTTTCGCCGGCATACCATATCTTGTGCTCCGGACGCCGGTAGGCGGCGCGCTTCCATGCAGTCGACGGCAGCACGCCGGTGCGTTCGTGTTCGAGGTCGATGCCGGTCTTCTGGCCGAAGCCGAACGGCTTCATGAAATCATGGATAGCGTCGACGCCGAGATCATTGGCCAGCACGTAGTAATAGGTATTGCATGACTGCACAATCGATTTGTACATGTCGACCATGCCATGGCCACCGACCTTATCGTCGCGGAAGCGATGGCTGCCGAGCATGAAATAGCCGGGGTCGGCAATCGCCTGTGTCGGCGTGCGCTTGCCCGACTCCAGCGCCGCCAGCGCCATGAACGGCTTGTAGGTCGAGCCCGGCGGATAGGTGCCGGACAGCGGCCTGTTCAGCAATGGCTTGTCGATCGAGGTATTGAGTTCGTCCCAGCTTTGCTGGTCGATGCCTTCGACGAACAGGTTGGGATCATAGGTGGGCATGGAAACATAGGCCAGCACATCGCCGGTGGCCGGCTCGATCGCCACCAGCGCGCCGCGGCGGTCGCCGAACGCCGCCTCCACGATCTTCTGCAGTTCGATATCGATCGACAGGACGAGGTTGTCGCCCGGCGTGGCCGGCGTGCGGTTCAGCGTGCGCACCGGGCGGCCGCCGGCCGTCACTTCCACTTCTTCATGGCCTGTCTTGCCGTGCAGGATCTGCTCGTAATTCTTTTCCAGCCCTTCCTTGCCGATATGGTCGGTGCCGGCATAATTGGCCGGGTTTTCCATTTCTTCGATGCGCTTCTGGTCGCGCTGGCTGATGCGGCCGATGTAGCCGACCACGTGCGCCGCCGTTTGTCCGAGCGGATACTGCCGAAACAGCCGCGCCTGGATATCGACGCCTTCGAAACGGTAACGCTGCGCGGTAAAGCGCGCCACTTCCTCGTCGGTGAGGCGAGTGCGGATCGGCAGGCTCTCGAAACTGCGGCCCTCTTCCTGCAGGCGCCGGAAGCGCTTGCGGTCCTTGGGCTGGATATCCACCAGCTTGGCCAGCTCGTCGATCACCTGATCCAGCGGCTCGTTGAGCTTGGATGGCGTGATTTCCAGCGTATAGGCCGAATAATTGCGCGCCAGGACGACGCCGTTGCGATCCGTGATCAGCCCGCGATTGGGCACCACCGGCACCACGGAAATGCGGTTATCTTCGGCCTGGGCGGCATAATCGCCATGGTGCACCATCTGCAACCAGAAAAAGCGCGTCAGCAATATGCCGAAAAAAATGAACACGAACACCGCCACGACCGACAGACGCATGCGGAAGTAATGCAGTTCGCGCTCGGTATTCTTGAACTCTGTCATGCTGCCTGCGCTACTAGATGGGACGGTTATCGTCGCGGTTGACGGCGCGGCGCTGCGGCGCCAGCAGGATACCGGTGACCAGCGGCCACAGCAGGGTTGCCACTATGCTTTCGGCAAAGTAGAACCACCCCGGAAACTGCTGGCTGACGACCCAGCGCACCACCATTTGCACCGCCTGCATCATCAGCAGCAGAGGCAGCACGTGCAGCGCCTGCGTCATGATCGGAAACCACAGCACGCGGCGATGGATCATGATGGCAAAGTACGACAGCAAGGTGTAGGACAGGGCATTTTCGCCCAGCAGCGTGGCATCGTGCACATCCATCAGGATGCCCATGAAGAACGCCACGCCGATGCCGACGCGGCGCGGCTGGTGAATGCTCCAGAACACCAGCACCAGGGCGACGAAATCCGGCACGCCGATCCAGCCGCCCCAGGGCAGCATATTCAGCAGGAATGCCACCACCAGGCTCAGGGCGATGAAGATCGGATTGACCGGCAACAGGATGTAATTCGGGTGGTTCACGGGCGGGGCGCTCCTGGCTTGGGCAGACTGTCCGGCGCTGATGCGCGCGCGGACGTCGAAGTCGAGGTCGATACCGAAGTCGAGGTCGGCGTCGCAGCCGAGGTCGAAGTCGAGGCCGACTTCGGTACCGCGGTCGAGGTCGGAGGCGCTGTTGATGCCGGCGCATCGCCGGACGCAGCGGCTGCGCCGGGCAGGTGCTGCGCCGGATTGCGTGCCTGCGCCAGCAGGATCAGCAACTGCCGGTTGCGGTCGATGCCGGCGGCCGGCAGGCAAACGATCCTGGCAAAGGCATCTGCAGACTTGTGTTCGATCTGCTGCACTGTAGCCACGGCCAGGCCGGCCGGATAAATGCCGTCGAGTCCGGACGTCACCAGCACGTCGCCCTTGCGGATATCGGCATTGGACGCCATGAAGCGCAGGTCGAGCACGCCTGCCTGGCCACGCCCGTAAGCAACGCCGCGCAAGCCGCTGCGCACCACCTGCACCGGGACCGCCTGGTCCTTGTCTGTCAGCAGCGTGACTTCGGCGGTGAAAGGAAACACCCGTGTCACCTGGCCGACCACGCCGGCGTCATCGATGACCGGCTGGCCCTCCGTGACGCCATGGCGCGAGCCGCGGTCGAGCACGATCTTGCGGGTAAAGGCATCGCGCGCATCGTACAGTACCTCCGCCATCAGCGACTTCACCGGCAAGGTCTGGGAAGCGCCCAGCAGGCGGCGCAGGTGCGCATTCTCTGCCGTCATCAGCTGCATCTGCTGCAGCGCCTGCGCATCCGCCATGCGGCGGCGCGCCATTTCCCGGTTTTCTTCCTGCACCTGGTCCAGCGAGGTGAAATAGTCGCCAATGCCGTAGACGGCGTCGCGCGGCATCAGCGCCAGGCGCTGCAGCGGATATAGTGCCGTGCCGATGGTCTGGCGGATCGCGCCCAGGGTGGCATAGCGTGCGTCGACGACCAGCAGCGCAATGGCTAGCAGGGAAAAGAACACCACCTTGACGCGGGCGGAAGCGCCTTGCTTGAAGAGGGGTGGCGGGCTATATTCCATCGATGGATTAGCGGAACGACAATTTTACTGGTTTACAACAAAACAGGCGGGACGCGCCCGCCTGACAAAGCTCCGGATATAAATCTCGCGCTGCGGGTCTTGCGCGGCTCACCGGGCAAAACACCGCCGCCTTATTCGTAGGAGAAGATGGAACCGAGCTTGTCCATGCGCTCCAGCGCCATGCCGGAGCCGCGCACCACGCAGGTCAGCGGGTCTTCGGCGACGATCACCGGCAAGCCGGTTTCTTCCATCAGCAGGCGGTCGAGGTCGCGCAGCAGCGCGCCGCCGCCGGTCAGCATCATGCCCTTTTCGGCGATGTCGGCGCCCAGTTCCGGCGGCGTCTGCTCCAGGGCGTTTTTCACCGCCGAGACGATGTTATTGAGCGGGTCGGTCAGGGCTTCGAGGATTTCGTTGGAAGAAATCGTGAAGGAGCGCGGGATGCCTTCGGACAGGTTGCGGCCCTTGACTTCCATTTCCTTGACTTCCGAGCCCGGGAAAGCCGAGCCGATTTCCTTCTTGATTGCTTCGGCGGTCTGCTCGCCGATCAGCATGCCGTAGTTGCGGCGGATGTAATTGACGATGGCTTCATCGAACTTGTCGCCGCCGACGCGCACGCTACCCTTGTACACCATGCCGCCCAGCGAAATGATGCCGACTTCGGTGGTGCCGCCGCCGATGTCGACCACCATCGAGCCGGTGGCTTCCGATACAGGCAGGCCGGCGCCGATTGCGGCAGCCATCGGTTCCTCGATCAGGTAGACCTGCGAGGCGCCGGCGCCCAGGGCGGATTCGCGGATGGCACGGCGCTCCACCTGGGTCGAGCCGCAGGGCACGCAGATGATAATGCGGGGCGAGGGTTTGAACAGCTTGGAATCGTGCACCATGCGGATGAACTGCTTGAGCATCTGCTCGGTGACGGTGAAGTCGGCGATGACGCCATCCTTCATGGGGCGAATTGCTTCGATATTGCCCGGCACCTTGCCCAGCATCTGCTTGGCTTCCTTGCCGACGGCCTGGATGGTTTTCTTGCCGTTCGGACCGCCCTGCTGGCGAATCGCCACCACCGAGGGTTCATCCAGCACGATGCCCGTATTGCGCACGTAGATCAGCGTGTTGGCCGTGCCCAGATCGATGGCCAGGTCATTCGAAAAATAGCCGCGTAAAAATCCAAACATGTATTCGCCCTGATAAATTATGGATGCGAGGACGGATACGAGCGCAACCGTGCGCCGCCCCCAACTGGATATGGCTCCCACTGCCGAGGGGAAACTCCACCCGCACAGGCAATAGCCCGACATTCTACCTTATAATCTGCCTTAAATTAGCGCACAGAAAAACCAAAAATGCGCAGGAAACACGCTGCCTTGCCGAGTTTTTTGCTGGATTACCACGTTTTTTTGCCGATTTAAAAACGCCCTTTGAAAGCCTTGCCACTTTCCCGCCATGTCACTCGAATTTTCCGACGTAAAACGTCTTGCCAAGCTGGCCCAGCTGGAATTGACCGATAACCAGGCCCAGGCCACCCTGGAAAAGCTAAACGGCATCTTTGCCCTGGTCGAGCAGATGAAGGCGGTCGATACCGCCGGCGTCGCGCCGCTGAACCACCCCATTGCTGCCCTGCAGGAAGACCTGGCGCTGCGCCTGCGCGAAGACGTTGTCACCGAAACCGACAGCCGTCACGCCTGCCAGCAAGTTGCCCCGGCGACCCAGGACGGCCTGTACCTGGTGCCCAAGGTAATCGAATAAGCCGCAACCGCCTGACGATCGAATCCATGCATACCAAGACCATCAAACAACTCTCGGCGCTGCTGCAAGCCCGCGAAATCTCCGCCAGCGAACTGGCACGCCTCTTCCTGGCACGCATCCGGCAAAGCGACCTGAATGCCTACCTCGACGTCAATGAGGAATTGACGATGGCGCAAGCCGGAGCGGCCGATGCACGCCTGGCCGCGGGCGACGCCACGGCGCTGACTGGCATTCCCATTGCCCACAAGGATATTTTCGTCACGCGCGGCTGGCGTTCGACGGCCGGCTCGAAAATGCTGGAAAACTACGTCAGCCCCTTCGACGCCGCCGTGGTGGAGCGCTTCAACGCCGCCGGCGCCGTCACCCTGGGCAAGCTCAACTGCGACGAGTTCGCCATGGGCTCGTCCAATGAAAACTCGTTTTTCGGCGCAGCCAGGAACCCCTGGGACAAGACTGCCGTTCCGGGCGGCTCCTCCGGCGGCTCCGCCGCTGCCGTCGCCGCGCGCCTGGCCCCCGGCGCCACCGGCACCGACACCGGCGGCTCGATTCGCCAGCCGGCGGCGCTGTGCGGCATCACCGGCATCAAGCCCACCTACGGGCGCGTCTCGCGCTTCGGCATGATCGCCTTCGCCTCCTCGCTCGACCAGGGCGGACCGATGGCGCAAACGGCCGAGGATTGCGGCCTGCTGCTCAATGCCATGGCCGGTTTTGACGCGCGCGACGCGACCAGCATCGAACGCCCGGCGGAAGATTTCACCCGCGACCTCGGCAAGCCGCTGGCCGGCCTGAAAATCGGTGTGCCGCGTGAATATTTTGGCGAAGGCCTGTCCGCCGATGTCGACGCGGCCGTGCGCGCGGCGCTGAAGGAATATGAAAAGCTGGGCGCGACCCTGGTCGAAATCAGCCTGCCGAAAACATCGCTGTCGATTCCCGTGTATTACGTGATCGCCCCGGCCGAAGCTTCGAGCAACCTCTCGCGCTTCGATGGCGTGCGCTACGGCCACCGCGCCAGGGAGTACAAGGATCTCGCCGACATGTACTGCAAGACCCGCGCCGAAGGCTTCGGCGACGAGGTCAAGCGCCGTATCCTGGTGGGCGCCTACGTGCTCTCGCACGGTTATTACGATGCCTATTACCTGCAGGCGCAAAAGATCCGCCGCCTGATCGCCCAGGATTTCCAGCAAGCCTTCCAGTCCTGCGACGTCATCATGGGCCCGGTGGCGCCGACGGTGGCCTGGGACCTTGGCGCCAGGGCTGACGACCCGGTGGCCAACTACCTCGCCGACATCTTCACGCTCTCGACCAGCCTGGCCGGCCTGCCCGGCATGTCCGTTCCTTGCGGCTTCGGCCTGGGCGAGAAAAATGGCAAGCGCCCGGTCGGCCTGCAAATCATCGGCAACTATTTTGACGAAGCCAGGCTGCTGAACGTCGCCCACCAGTACCAGCTGGCGACCGACTGGCACCTACGCCAGCCGGACGGCGTCTAAGCCCATAGCACACAGAGCGGATATAGCGAGGAAAGCATATGCAGTGGGAAGTCGTGATCGGGATGGAAACGCATGCGCAGTTGACCACCCTTAGCAAAATTTTCAGCGGCGCATCGACCGCTTTCGGCGCAGCGCCCAACACCCAGGCCTGTCCGGTGGACCTGGCGCTGCCGGGCGTGCTGCCGGTGCTGAACAAGGGCGCGGTGGAGCGCGCCATCCAGTTCGGCCTGGCGGTAGGCGCCACCATCGCGCCGCAATCGGTATTTGCGCGCAAAAACTATTTTTACCCCGACCTGCCCAAGGGTTACCAGATCAGCCAGTTCGAGATCCCGGTGGTCCAGGGCGGCCGCGTCTCCTTCGTGCTGGAAAAAGAAGGCAAGGCCGAACTGCGCAGCGTGCAATTGACGCGTGCGCACCTGGAAGAAGATGCCGGCAAGTCGCTGCACGAGGACTACCATGGCATGACCGGCATCGACCTGAACCGTGCCGGCACACCGCTGCTGGAAATCGTCACGGAACCCGACATGCGCAGCGCCGCCGAGGCAGTGGCGTATGCCAAGGCGCTGCATGCGCTGGTGGTATGGCTGGGTGTTTGCGACGGCAACATGCAGGAAGGCTCGTTCCGCTGCGACGCCAACGTCTCGGTGCGCCCGCTGGGCCAGAAGGAGTTCGGCACCCGCTGCGAAATCAAGAACCTCAACTCCTTCCGCTTCCTCGAAGAGGCGATCAATTACGAAGTGCGCCGCCAGATCGAGCTGATCGAGGATGGCGGCCGCGTGGTGCAGGAAACCCGCCTGTACGACCCGGACAAAAAAGAAACCCGTTCCATGCGCAGCAAGGAAGATGCACAGGATTACCGCTACTTCCCTGATCCCGACCTGCCGCCGCTGGCGATTTCGCCGGAATGGATCGCCCGCGTCAGGGCGGACATGCCTGAACTGCCGGACGCCATGCGCGAACGCTTCGTGGCCGACTATGCCCTGCCTGAATACGATGCCGCGGTATTGACGCAATCCAAGGCGATGGCAGCGTATTTCGAGGCCGTGGCCGGCAAGGCCGGCAAGGAGCAGGCCAAGCCGGCCGCCAACTGGCTCATGGGCGATGTCTCATCCGCGCTGAACCGCGCCGGTATCGACATCGACGCCTCGCCGGTGTCGGCGGCGCAACTGGCGCTGCTGCTGCAACGGATTGCCGACGGCACCATTTCCAACAAGATTGCCAAGGAAATTTTTGGCGCGATGTGGGATTCATCCTCGGGCGATGCGGCGGCCGTCGATGCGATTATCGACGCCCGCGGCCTGAAACAGATTTCCGACACTGGCGCGCTGGAAAAAATCGTCGATGAGGTGCTGGCGGCGAATGCCAGGTCGGTCGAGGAATACCGCGCCGGCAAGGAAAAGGCTTTCAATGCGCTGATCGGCCAGGCCATGAAAGCCTCGCGCGGCAAGGCCAACCCGGCGCAGCTGACGGAATTGCTGAAGCAAAAACTGGCGGCCAGCTAAGCGGCCGCCGGTCGGATCAGCGCGCGGCGCTTTGCGTCGCCGATTTCGGCGCATTCAGTTCGCGGAAGCGCACGAGTTGCTGGTCGTACTTCTGGTTGATCTTGGCAGCCTCAGCTTTACTTGCCTCGATGCGGAGCTTGCCCTCTGCCACTTCGTGCTCGAGGCTGTTGATGCGGCTCTGCAGGTTGGCCGGCACCTTGCCCTTGGCCTTGGCTGCCTCGGCGCGCGCCAGGCGCCAGCTCTTTTCAGTATCGGCCTGGACGGCTTCCTCGCGCCGCACGTTTTCACTGGCTTGCAGCAGCGAGCGCTTGCGCGCCATTTCGAGATCCTCTTCCTTGCTGTAGCGCGCCAGCAGCGCGCGATCCTGGCGGCGCTGCTCTTCGGCGGCGGCATGCTCCAGGCGCTGCTTTTCTTCCGCTTCGGCTTTCTCGCGTTTTTGCTGCTCGGTCAGCGGCGGCGCAATTTCCCGCTGCGTCATGCCGTTTTTGCCCAACACCCGGACCTTGCGGTCCTGGCATTCCATGATGGGCCGGTCCGACGTCAGCGTGCGGCCGCTGGCATCCTTGCAAACATAGATTTCCGCCTGTGCCAGCAGTGGCATGCCTACCGTCAGTAATAATCCGGCCAGCTTGAGAATAACACCTTGCATTGCATCCCCCTTGTATGTCTAATTTTGCAACAATGCAGCCGGCACGGTTATGAACAATTGTTAAATCGGCCGGATGCTAATCGATTCCGTAGCGCTGACGATACGCGCCGATCGCCTCCTTGTGTCGTGCCAGCTGCGAATCCGCGCCGGCCGCGCCGATATATGTCATCAGGTCAGCCAGATTGCCGATGGAAACCACCGGCATGCCATACATCTGGCTGACTTCCTGCACCGCCGAGTATGTCGATAACGCCTCGTCCATGCCCGCCCGCTCCATGCGGTCCAGCGCAATCAGCACTGCCGCAGGCGTGGCGCCGGCGGCGCGAATGATTTCGACGGATTCGCGCACCGATGTGCCTGCCGAAATGACGTCGTCGATGATCACCACCCTGCCCTGCAGCGGTGCACCGACGATGCTGCCGCCTTCGCCGTGGTCCTTGGCTTCCTTGCGGTTGAAGGCGAATGGCACGTTGCGCCCCCGGGCTGCCAGCGCCACCGCGGTTGCCGACGCCAGCGTGATGCCCTTGTAGGCCGGGCCGAACAGCATATCGAACTCGATGCCCGAATCCAGCAGCGTCTGCGCATAGAAATCCGCCAGGCGTCCCAGGTTGGCGCCATCGCTGAACAGGCCGGCGTTAAAAAAATACGGCGAATTGCGGCCGGCCTTGGTAACGAAATTACCGAATTTCAGCACCCCGGCGGAAACGGCAAATTCAATAAATTGCTGACGTAAATTGTTCAAAATACCCTCGATACGCTGTGAAGTGACGAATTTTGTCGGTTTTGCGCGCCTTACGGCACGCCACAGCGGCATTGTAATTGGAGAGGCTTCTCAATGCAGTCTTATATGCAAGCAACATGCCTGCAGGAATTTATGCTGCCTGCGTTTACTCCGCCTTTGATTTTTGCGCTGCTTTTTTTGCCCCACCCTCTGACCAATTCATAAAATTGATTTGAATAGAAATAATCGCTGTTAATATTATTTGACATGGAATATTAGCGCTTATAGAATAAAAATAAGCAACTTGGGGATTTTGAAAATCGAAAACAGGAAAGCCGGCAGGCACTACGCGGCAGAGACAGAAGGGTTGGATGCCGATAAACTTGCGGACATGAACGATGTCACCAAGCTTGTCGCCATCAACGATTCGATTCGCATCCTGCAAAGCGTGCGACGGATCGCCCAGTGTGTCGAGCACCATTCCAAGCGCTTGAGCGCGACGCACAAACTCACGTCACCGCAACTGGTGGCGTTGATGGCAATTGCCCAATTGGGGCCCAGCACGCTGAAATCGATCGGCCGCGCCATCTACCTGAGCCCGAGCACGGTGGTTGGCATTGTCGACCGGCTGGAAGAAAAGCATCTGGTGCGACGCGAACGGGACACCCGCGACCGGCGCAATGTCTATGTCACCGTGACGGCAGAAGGCATGGCCCTGATCGAAACCGCGCCGTCTGCCTTGCCGCTGGGCTTTACCAGTGCGCTGAGCGCCTTGCCGGAGAATGATCAGCATACGCTGGTGGTGGCCCTGGAGCAGTTTGCCACCCTGCTGGAAGTGAAAGCGCCCGGCGGCACGTTGTAGCCTCTTCCTGATTCCCCGCCTGTAGTGACAAGCTTGCGTTGCGGTGTTTTCGCCGCAGGGGGAGCTTTTTTCCGAAAAAGGAGAAAGCCATGAATGAACGCACGCCCGCCTCGACTGAGGGCCACGGCATCTTGCTGCGATCGCCCCAGCGGCGAGACGGCGCCCCGCTGCACGACCTGGTGGCCGCCTGCCCGCCGCTGGACCTCAATTCCCGCTATGCCTACCTGCTGCTATGCGAGCACCATGCGCCAACCTGCGTGGTGGCGGAAGCCGGCGGCACACTGGCAGGCGCGATTACCGCCTACGTGCCGCCGCAGCAGCCGGACACGCTGTTTGTCTGGCAAGTCGCCGTCGCCGGCCACATGCGCGGGCAGAAGCTGGGCACGCGCATGCTGGAGCACCTGCTGCAGCATTGCATGCAGGCGCGCGGCCTGCGCTGGATGGAAACCACCATCAGCCCGGACAACCCGGCTTCGCAACAATTGTTTACCCGATTCGCCGCGCGCCATGGCGCCGGCTGCACCACCACCACTCTGTTTGCCGCCAGCGACTTTGGCGCGAGTGGCCACCAAGCGGAGTGTCTTTACAGGATCGGTCCCTGGGGCCGTACGGCCTGATTACCGCAGCAAGACACTCTCCCTCCATCACCTCATCCGTACAGGAGAAGCATGATGCGTACTTTTAATCGTCTGGAATCCGAGGTCCGTGGTTACATCCGGTCCTTTCCCACCATTTTCACCAAGGCGCAAAACGCCAGACTGACCGATGAAAACGGCCAGCAATACATCGACTTCCTGGCCGGCGCCGGCAGCCTCAACTATGGTCACAACAATCCGGTGCTCAAGCAGACACTGATCGATTACCTGGTCAATGACGGCGTAGTGCACGGCCTGGACATGGCGACATCGGCCAAAAAACACTTCCTGCGCACCTTCGAGGAACGCATCCTCAAGCCGCGCCAGATGCAGTACAAGATGCAGTTCACCGGCCCGACCGGCACCAATGCGGTGGAAGCGGCCATCAAGCTGGCGCGCAACGTCACCGGACGGCAGAACATCATTTCCTTTACCAACGGTTTCCACGGCGTCACGCTGGGAGCACTTTCCCTGACGGGCAACTGCAAGTTCCGCGATGCCGCCGGCGTGGCGCTGGGCGGCGTGCATCATGCGCCCTACTCGGGTTATTTCGGCATGGATGTCGACACCATCGCCATGCTCGACAAGCTCATCGCCGACCCCAGCAGCGGCGTCGACCACCCGGCCGCCATCATTGTCGAGTGCGTGCAGGGCGAAGGCGGGCTGAATGTCGCCGGCCTGAACTGGCTGAAAAAGCTCGAGCAGCTCTGCCGCCGCCACGAAATCCTGCTGATCGTCGACGATATCCAGGCCGGCTGCGGGCGCACCGGCACCTTCTTCAGCTTCGAGCCGGCCGGCATCAAACCCGACATGATCACGCTGTCGAAGTCACTTTCCGGCTACGGCTTGCCGATGGCGGTGCTGCTGATGAAGCCGGAACACGATGTCTGGAAGCCGGGGCAGCACAACGGCACTTTCCGCGGCAACAACATGGCTTTCGTGACGGCCGCTGCCGCCCTTGACCATTACTGGAGCGACGGCAAATTCCAGGCATCCGTCGAGAAAAAGGCGCAGGTGGTGAGCGCCTACCTCGACAAGCTGGTCAAAAACTATCCGGCCGCAGAAATGACGCGGCGCGGCCGCGGCCTGATGCAGGGGCTGGCCTTCAAAAATCCCGAACTGGCCGATCGCGTCACCTCGCTGGCGTTCCAGAACGGCCTGATCATCGAAACCTCGGGCGGGCACGACGAAGTGGTCAAGCTGCTCATGCCACTGACCATCGAGCACGAAACCCTGCTGGCCGGCCTCGACATCCTGGAACAGGCCGTCGCCGACACCGCCACCGAAATCAGCAATGAAAACGTCACCAGCAAAAAAGGAGTAGCAGCATGATCGTACGTCACCTCAAAGACATCCTGAATACCGAACGCGACGTTCAGACCGATACCTGGGCCAGCCGCCGGCTGCTGCTGCGCGAGGATGGCATGGGCTTCTCAATGCACGAGACCACGCTGTTTGCCGGCAAGCAAACCCATATCTGGTACAAGCACCACGTCGAAGCCGTGTACTGCGTGGAAGGCAGCGGTGAAGTGGAGCTGATCCCTTCCGGCGAAATCTTCCGCATCGAGCCGGGCACCATGTATGCCCTGAACAAGCACGACCAGCACTGGCTGCGCGCCGACCCGCACTGCGACATGCGTGTCGTCTGCGCCTTCAACCCGCCGCTGGTAGGCAATGAAGTGCACGATGCCGACGGCGTCTACGCGCCCGCGCCGGAACACGCCGACTGAACGAAGGAACCTGACATGCTTCAGCAAAACGCTTACGCTACACGCACCCACGGCAACCCGGCCATCCTGGCACGCCAGGAACCCGTGGTATATGCGCCGCAGGCGCCAAGCCATGCGCCTGCCCTCAGCCAGGCACAGCGCGAAAGCTACCGCGACAACGGCTTCCTGTCGCTGCCGGCACTATTCTCGGCGGACGAAGTGCAGGGCCTGTACACGGAAATGCAGCACATGCGCAAGGATTATGCGCGCGCCGGCCGCGCCGAAGTGATTGCCGAACCCGGCAGCGGCGAGGTGCGCTCGATTTTCAACGTGCATCGCCTCAACGACCTCTTTGCCCGGCTGGTGCGCGACCCGCGCGTGCTGAACGTGGCGCGCGACATCCTCGGCAGCGAAGTCTACATCCACCAGTCGCGCATCAACTACAAGCCCGGCTTCCAGGGCAAGGAGTTTTACTGGCACTCGGATTTCGAAACCTGGCACAGCGAAGACGGCATGCCGGCCATGCGCGCGGTCAGCTGCTCCATCCTGCTGACGGATAACAACGAGGTGAATGGGCCGCTGCTGCTGATCCCCGGCTCGCACCGCCATTTCATTTCCTGTGCCGGCGAAACGCCGGAAGAAAATTACAAGAAGTCGCTCAAGCGACAGGAAATCGGCGTACCCGACGAAGCCTTGCTGCGCTACCTGTCCGACATGGGCGGCATCACTTCCTGTACCGGCAAGGCCGGCTCGGTGGTGTTCTTCGACTGTAATACGATGCATGGCTCGAATGGCAATATCTCGCCTTACCCGCGCAGCAATGTATTTTTTGTCTATAACAGCATCGACAATCAACTGGTTCAGCCGCGCGACGGCCTGAAGCCGCGGCCGGAATACATCGCCGCGCGTCAGGATATTGCGCCGCTGACGCCGCAGGCCTTGCAGGGAGTCTGAAAAAGCAGGCAGGAAACCAGCGGGATAAGGTATGCTGTTGCTTTGTTTCCTGTCTGATTTTTTCTTCGATGGTCAAGATTATTTCCGCCAACCTGAATGGTATCCGCTCCGCCGCCAGAAAGGGATTTTTCGAGTGGATGGCGGAGCAACAGGCCGATTTCATCTGTGTGCAGGAATTGAAGGCCCAGGCGGCCGACATGACGGATGCCTTCCTGAATCCGCCCGGCTACCTGGGCCACTTCCACTACGCGGAAAAGAAGGGCTATTCCGGCACCGGCCTGTACTGCCGCACTGTGCCGGATGCGGTGGTGACCGGCTTCGGCGATCCCGAGTTCGATGCCGAGGGCCGCTACGTGCAGTGCGATTTCGGCAAGCTCTCGGTGGTATCGGTGTACTGCCCGTCCGGCTCTTCCAGCCCGGAGCGCCAGGAAGCAAAATTCCGCTTCATGGCTTCCTTCCTGCCGCACCTCGCGGCCCTGCGCGCCAGCGGACGCGAAGTGGTGATTTGCGGTGACTGGAATATCGCACACCAGGAAATCGACCTGAAGAACTGGAAGAGCAACCAGAAAAATTCCGGCTTCCTGCCGGAAGAACGCGCCTGGATGTCGCGCGTGCTGGGCGAGGTGGGCTGGGTCGACGCTTACCGCCGCCTGCATCCGGATACCACCGGTGAAGCCTATACCTGGTGGAGCAACCGCGGCCAGGCCTGGGCCAACAATGTCGGCTGGCGCATCGATTACCATGTCGCCACCGAAAACATCGCAGCCACCGCCCGGCAAGCGATGATCTACAAGGAAGCGCGCTTTTCAGATCACGCCCCCCTGATCCTCGATTACGACTGGCGCCTGTGACCGGCAGGGCGGCAGCGCGCCGCCCGCCATTCAGGGACCCACCATTCCTCGCACCCTCTCTCCATTCGCAGCCGCCGCCCGACTAGCCTGGGCGGCAACAGGAACGTAGCATGCAAAAAGCCTTCATCGAACAACTGGCCGCCGACTGGCACCGCTGGCAGGTCCGTTTTCCCGCGCCCGTGACGCAGCGTGTACGCGCCCTGGCCGAACAACATCGCGAGACCCTGGCCGATCATTTTTACAAGGAAATGCTGCAGGATCCGGTGGCTTCGCGCATCATTTCGCATGACCAGGTGAAAACCCGCCTGCACGGCTCGATGATGAACTGGCTGGTCCAGGTTTTTTCCGCTGGCGCCGAAGCGGATGCACAAGCCCTGGTGGCGCGCCAGATGCAGATCGGCGAAGTCCACGCACGCATCGATGTACCCGTGCACCTGGTGCTGCAAGGCGCGCGCAGCCTCAAACGGGAATTTTACAACCTGCTGGAAAACGATCCCGTGCTGGACGCCGTCGGGCGCTTCGAGGCGGCGCGCCTGGTGGCCTGTCTGATTGATATGGCGATGGAAATCATGAGCTATGCCTATGCCAATTCGCATGACCGCAACTCGCGCGCGGCGGAAGCTTACCGGCTGTTCTCGGTTGTGCAAAACGTTTCCGCAGAAAGGCAGCGCCAGCGTGCCGCCCTGCTGGACTGGGAAAACCGCCTGATGTTCGAACTGGCCGTCGGTCATCGGTGCCGGCCAGTTGCCGCATATCGGTGCGGCCGAATTCGGCCTGTGGTTTCGCCATAAAGGCGCGCATGCATTCCAGGGCGCGGCGGAAACGGCGCTCATCCTGCAAAGCCATGGACCGCATCGACCAGGACGCTGCTGCCGGCTTTCGGACAGTCGCACGGCGCCGGCAGCGAAACCCATGTGCAGCGTCTGCGCGAATTGCGCGAGCAGACCCAGGCGATCGGCTTTCATCTCGATACCCTGTTCCAGCACAATAACGAACTGGAAGCGGGCCGCGACGCGCTGACGCGCCTGCTCAACCGCAAATTCCTCCCGGTCGTGCTGACCAAGGAAGTCGATTACGCGCGCCAGCACAATGCCGGCTTCGCAGTCCTCGCAGTCGACATCGACCACTTCAAGCAGATCAACGACACCTACGGCCATGAAGCCGGCGACACCGTGTTACAACAAGTGTCCGTGCTGCTCAGCAACCACAGCCGCGGCGGCGATTACATTTTCCGCCTGGGCGGCGAGGAATTTTTGGTGTTGCTGGTGGACGTCGATCTGGCCAGGGCGCAGAAGGCGGCAGAAAAACTGCGGCGGCAAATCGCCGAAGAAAGCTTCCATCTCCCGGGCGATCGCTCGCTGACGGTCACGATCAGCATCGGCCTGGCGCTTTACGACGGTCATCCCGATTACAAGCAGCTGATGCGGCGCGCCGATGCGGCGCTGTATCGCGCCAAGCATGAGGGCCGCAACCGCGTGGTGGCAGCGGAAGACTAGCCATCCGCGGCCAGTTACAGGACGTTGGGCGTAAATTCGCCGCGTTTCAGCACCCGCACGCAGGCGTGGACCACCTCGGCATCGAGCTTGCTGCCGCGCAGGCGCATGATTTCGGCGATCGCCGCGTCAATGCCCAGCGCCGCGCGGTAAGGACGGTCCGCCGACATCGATTCGACGATGTCGGCAACCGTCAGCACCCTTGCTTCCGGCAGGATCTGCTCCCCCTTGAGCCCGTAAGGGTATCCGCTGCCGTCCAGATATTCATGATGCTGCACGACGATGTCGGCGATCGGCCAGGGAAAGTCGATGGCCTTGAGAATCTCGTAGCCAGCTTGCGGATGGCGTTTGACCAGAGCGAACTCGGCCGCATTCAGCCGCGCCGGTTTGGTCAGAATTTCGACCGGAACCTGGATCTTGCCGAGATCGTGCACGATGGCCGCCAGACTCAGGCTGTGCAGGCGTTCCTTCGTCAAAGCCCAGCTCCCTGCCGATCGATACCGCCAGCATGCCGACATGCTTCTGATGGCCGGCCGTGTACGGATCGCGCTGCTCCATCACCGCCACCAGCGCCAGCAGCGTGTCTTCCAGCGCTTTCTCGAGTTTTTCCGCATGCTCCGCCCGTGCCTGCAGAGCGGCGGCGCTCTGCCGGCGCAAATCGCGGGTATTGAGCACGCCGACCAGCTTGCCGCATGCATCCACCACCGGCAGGTGGCGGATGCGATGCTCGGCCATCAGGCGCGCCGCGCGCCCCGAGGCTGTCCGAATCCCGCACCGTGATCACGTCGCGCGACATGAAGTCGCGGCACCGGTTCCTGCGGGCCGTGCCCGCCGCAAAAGGCCATCGTCAAGTCGCGCAGGGTGAGAATGCCGATCATTTCTCCCTCTACCGCCACCAGCAGGCTGCTACCCTGCAGGCGATCGAGCACCTGCGCGGCCTTCTCCGAGCGTGGTGTCCGGCGAGATCAACTCGCTCGGCATCTGCATGAGGGAATGCACTGCAACCGTTTGCTTATCAGCCAGTTCATCAAGCATCGCCAGGGTCGGATCCATGTTTACGCAGCCTTCCCTGCAGTCGCAAATACAAACTTCCCGCTGCGGAACAAACGAATGCAAGCGTCCACGACCTGCGCATCGTAGCACCTGTCTTTTGCCTCCTCCAGGCTGGCGATCGCATAATCGAGATCGCAGGCACGGCGGAAAGGCTGATGTGACAACATGGCTTCCATGCTGTCGGCAACGCGCAGGATGCGGGCTTCCAGCAGAATCTGGCCGCCGGTCAGGCCGCGCGGGTAACCGCCGCCATTGACGTCTTCATGATGCTGACGGACGATCTCGGCCAGCGGCCACGGGCAGCGCACATCCTTGAGAATCTGGTAGCCGCTGTCCGGATGTTGCCGGACCAGTTCGAACTCTTCCTCGGTCAGCTTGCGCGGTCGCATGAGAATTTCCGCCGGCAGCTGCAGCTTGCCGATATCGTGCACCAGCGCCGCCAGCCGCAAGCCTTCCAGGCGGTCATGCATTCAGTCCGAGTTCGATGCCGATTGCCTGCGCCAGGTCGGCCACGCGCGCTTCATGACGGGCCAGTGCCGGATCGCGGTGCGCCATCACCACTGACAACGTACCGATCGCCTGCAGCAAGGCTTCATGCAAGGCCAGGTTCTTGTTTTTCAGTTCCATGACCCCCTGCTGACGTTCGGCCTGCAATTTGAGCATGAAGCCGAACAGGCAGGTCGATACCACCTGCACCAGGAACAGGTCCGGTCCGTCGCGCAAAAACAGCTGCCATGCATCGTCGGGCACCAGCAACAGCACCAATGCCGAACTCAAGCCGGCTATCACGCCGGCAGCCAGGATCAGCGACGCAGCGGGCGTACGCGTGCCATGACGCCGGCGCCACCAACCGGTCAGCGCGGCGCATAGTGCCATGGTCGCGACGATGCAAATCATGCCGGCCTGCATGCCGCTGCCGCCGATATACCACCGGCAAACCAGCATCACCGCACCCGTCGCCAGCAAGGTCGGGCCGCCGGCGAACAACGCGGCCACGGCAAGGATCGCCGCGCGCTGGTCCAGCTGGACATCGCCCTGAACATATACCGGCACCAGCATCACCGCCACGCCGGTCGTGACGAACAGCAGACTGCGCAACTGCTGCCGCTGGCGCAGCGAGAGATAAGCCGCCGCCAGGTCGCCGATCGCCAGGAACAGTGCCACGATAATCAGGGTGATGCCACCCCCTGACAGGATTGCCAGAAAATGATCCATTCTTCTTGTTGGAGCAGTCTTGTCGGGTTGTTCCCGATCACTTCAGGCAGGCTGAAATACCGGGTGAAAAAGAGGTACTGGGAATTAACGATGAGAAATTAAGCCGGACAACATGAAAATGCCACGAAACAAGTATATACGGCCTGCGAAACATTTCTCGCAAATAATCAGTGACTTGGCGCACTTTCGCCAAGTAACGATGGTCGCTCGCCGAAATAGTTTCAGCTTTCGCAAATCCGTTGATAGTGTGTTATTTTCCCCTTCTCCTATTAATCCACTCAGGAATTGTCGATGAAGCTGGAAACTCTTGCCGTTCACGCCGGTTATACGCCGGATCCCACCACCAAAGCCGTCGCGGTGCCAATCTATCAGACCGTTGCGTATGCCTTTGACAATGCCCAGCATGGCGCCGACCTGTTCGACTCTGAAAGTGCCGGGCAACATCTACACGCGCATCATGAATCCGACCACAGGATATCCTGGAAAAGCGCGTAGCCGCCCTGGAAGGCGGCATTGCCGCACTGGCGCTGGCGTCCGGCATGGCGGCAGTGACGTATGCGATCCAGACGATTGCCGAAGCGGGCGACAACATCATCTCGGCCAGCCAGCTGTATGGCGGCACCTACAACCTGTTCGCGCACACCTTCCCGCAAATGGGTCTCGAAGTACGCTTCGCCGACGCGCGCCAGCCGGACTCGTTTGCGGCGCTGATTGATGCCCGCACCAAGGCGATTTTCTGCGAATCGATCGGCAACCCGCTGGGCAACGTCACCGATATCGCCAAGCTGGCCGAAGTCGCGCATGCGCACGGCATCCCGCTGATCGTCGATAACACCGTGCCCAGCCCCTACCTGTTCCGCCCCATCGAGCATGGCGCCGACATCGTCGTGCATGCGCTGACCAAGTACCTGGGCGGTCACGGCAACAGCATCGGCGGCGCCATCGTCGACAGCGGCAAGTTTCCCTGGGCCGAGCACAAGGAACGCTTCAAGCGCCTGAACGAGCCGGACGTGTCTTACCACGGCGTGGTGTACACCGAGGCACTGGGCCCGGCCGCCTATATCGGCCGCGCGCGCGTGGTACCCCTGCGCAACATGGGTGCGGCGATTTCACCGATGAACGCTTTCCTCATCCTGCAAGGCATCGAAACGCTGGCGCTGCGCATGGACCGCATCTGCGACAATTCGCTGGCGATTGCGAAGTACCTGGAGAAGCACCCCAAAGTCGCGTGGGTCAAGTACGCCGGTCTGCCGGCGCACCCGGATCACGCGCTGGTGCAGAAGTACATGGGCGGGCGCGCCTCCGGCATCCTGTCCTTCGGCGTCAAGTCGAACGATGCCGACCCGCGCGCAGCCGGCGCGCGCGTGCTGGACGGTCTCAAGCTGTTTACCCGGCTGGTCAACATCGGCGACGCCAAGTCGCTGGCGACCCACCCGGCATCGACCACCCACCGCCAGCTCGACGCCGGCGAACTGGCCAAGGCAGGCGTATCGGAAGACATGCTGCGCCTGTCGATCGGCATCGAGCACATCGACGATCTGATCGCCGATCTCGACCAGGCGCTGGCAGCGGCCTGAGCCATCCTCGCGGCCTGAAAGCAACGGCCCCGGCAGGCGCAAGGCTTGCCGGGGCCGCTTTGTTTGCGCCGCGCGTGCGCCCGGCTCAGTCTGCTGCGTCGGCGCCTTCGCCGGTCGCTGCGCTGTCCAGGCGCACGCGCGACCGTAGCCAGAAATACAGTCCCAGCGCCGGCACGATCGCCAGCGTGGTGATCCAGAAATAGGGTGCATAGCCCACCGCCTCGACGATGCGTCCCGAGTAGAAATCCCAGCACCTTGCCCGGCAGGGTGATCAGCGAACTGAACAAGGCATACTGGGTGGCGGTATAACGCTGGTTGACCAGCGCCGACAGATACGCGACCGCAGTCGTGCCGAGCACGCCCTGCGCGAGGTTTTCGCCGGAGATCACCAGCGTCAGCCTGGCGACGTCGCCATCGGCGCCGATCAGCCACAGGTACAGCAGGTTGCTGCCGGCGCCGATGACGATGCCTGCCAATAGCGCCCGCTCCACGCCCCAGCGCACGACGGCAACACCGCCCAGAAAAGCCCCGGCGATGCCCACCCAGATGCCATAAAACTTGGAAACGGCAGCGATCTGGGTCTTGGTGAAGCCTTGATCCAGGTAAAACGGCCCCATGATGCCGCCCACCAGCGCCTGGTCGGAAATCTTGAACAGCAGGATGAACAGCAGGATGGCCAGGCCGGTGTGCGCGCCGAAGCGGCGGAAAAAATCGGCAAACGGCTCGATCACGCCCTCGCGCACGCCTTCGACCCAGTTGCGCGCGTGCTCACGCCGCACCTGCGGCTCCGGCGCCAGCAGGCAGGCCGCCACCGGGATCAGCATGAACAGCGCCATGGCCCGGTACACCGCGGTCCACGCCACGTGGTCGGCCAGCACCAGCGCCAGCGCGCCCGACACGATCAGCGCAATGCGGTAGCCCAGCGAGTAAGTGGCCACCAGCGCGCCCTGCGCTTCCGGCGGCGCGATTTCGATGCGGTAAGCGTCCACCGCAATATCCAGGGTGGCGCCGGCAAATGCCACCAGCAGGGTCAGGCCGACGAACAGCGCAAGTTGCGACGGCGACGGTGTCACCGCCGCCATTGCCAGCAGGCCGGCCATCACTGCCAGCTGCGCCAGCAGCAGCCAGCTGCGGCGCTGCCCCAGGCGCCCCAGCAGCGGCAGCCGCAGGCGGTCGACCAGCGGCGCCCACAGAAACTTGAAGGAGTAGGCCAGCCCGGCGCTGGCAATCATGGTGATGTCGCGCAGCGTGATGCCGTTTTCCTTGAGCCAGTAGGCCAGCGTGCCGGCCACCAGCAGGAACGGCAGGCCGGAAGCGAAGCCGAAGAAAAACAGCGTCAGCGCGGACGGCTGCAGAAAAGCGTCGCGCATGCGCAGCTTGGCCTTGCTGCCGCCCTTGCCGACAGACGCCGCGCTGGCAGGGGGCGCATAAGGGTTGTTCGAGCGGTTGTCGCCCGGTTCTTGGCGGTGCTGGACGGTGCCGGGATCTTGGCTCATGTAGGGGATCTGGTCGGTTGGATCTAGCCGGTTCTTTTACGAAGACGAAAAACCGCCAGGCTGCCGCGCAAATTTGGCAGGAAGCTCACGGGCCGTCCTTCGTGCAGGGCGATGAATTCCAGCACTTCGAGCCCGACGCGGTTGGCAAGTTCCGCAAAATCGCCGATGGTGGAAAACCGCAGGTTGGGCGTGTCATGCCACTGGTAGGGCAGCGACTTCGACACCGGCATGTGGCCGTTCAGCAGCGCCAGGCGGTGCGGCCAGTGGGCAAAATTGGGAAAGGACACGATCGCCTCGCGGCCCACGCGCGTGATTTCGCGCAGCACCCCCTCGACGTCCTTCATCATCTGCAGCGCCGACAGGCACAGCACCATGTCGAAGGCGTCGTCCGCAAACATCGCCAGACCGGCTTCGAGATCCTGCTGGATCACCGACACACCGCGCTCGATGCAGACCGGGATCTTGTCGTCGTCGATTTCGATGCCGTAACCGTGGCACCCCTTGTCGGAACGCAGGTGGTCGAGCATGACGCCATCGCCGCAGCCGAGGTCGAGCACGTGCGATGCCGGCGCCACCCAGTGGGCAATGAAGGCCAGGTCGGGCCGCAGCTGACTCAGTTCCTGAAAGTTCATGACTGGCCCCCTCCCTGGATTTCCTGCCACACCCGGTCGTAATAGGTGCGCAGCGTGCGCAGGTAGCGCGGGTCTTCCAGCAGGAAGGCATCGTGGCCATGCGGCGCGTCGATCTCGGCGTAGGAAACGCGGCGCTTGTTGTTGACCAGCGCCTGCACCATCTCGCGGCTGCGCGCCGGCGAAAAACGCCAGTCGGTGGCAAAGGACACCAGCAGGAACTGCGCTTCGGTGGCGGCCAGCGTGCGCGTGAGGTCGCCGTCGAAATCGCGCGCCGGATCGAAGTAATCCAGCGCCTTGGTGATCAGCAGGTAAGTATTGGCATCGAAGTATTCGGAAAACTTGTCGCCTTGGTAACGCAGGTAGGATTCGATCTCGAAATCGATGCCGAAACCGAACTGGTATTTCCCGGCGCGCAGGTCGCGGCCGAACTTCTCTGCCATGTCGTCATCCGACAGGTAGGTAATGTGACCGATCATGCGCGCCACCCGCAGGCCACGCTTCGGCACCACGCCGTGCGCGTAATAGTCGCCGCCGTGGAAATCGGGGTCGGTCAGGATGGCCTGGCGCGCGACGTCGTTGAAGGCGATGTTCTGCGCCGACAACTTGGGCGTGGAGGCGATGACCACGCAGTGGCGCAGGCGCTTGGGGTAGCGCAGGCTCCAGGCCAGCGCCTGCATGCCGCCCAGCGAGCCGCCCATGACCGCGGCGAACTGCTCGATGCCCAGCGCATCGGCCAGGCGCGCCTGCGCATCCACCCAGTCTTCCACCGTCACCACCGGAAAGCTGGCGCCATAGGGCGCGCCAGTGGCCGGATTGACGTGCATCGGCCCGGTGGAGCCGAAACAGGAACCGAGGTTGTTGACGCCGATGACAAAGAAGCGGTCGGTGTCGAGCGGCTTGCCGGGGCCGACCATGTTGTCCCACCAGCCGATGCTTTTTTCGCCCTTGTCGTTCAGGTAATAGCCGGCGACGTGGTGGGATGCGTTCAGCGCATGGCACACCAGCACCGCGTTGGAACGGTCGGCATTGAGCTTGCCGTAGGTTTCATACGTCAGCGTGTAGCCGGCCAGCGTGCTGCCGCCCTGCAGCGGCAGCGGCTCGCTGAACTGCATGGACTGCGGCGCGACGATTCCGATGGAAGTCATTTTTCAATATAAAAAAAGCCCGAGAGCGCAAGGCGCATCGGGCTAAGTTCGAACTTGTACCAAGCACGCTTTAGCCGTATTTATCATGCGCCCGCAAGCTGATGTCAAATCGGCGCCGTTACGTAAGAATAACCAAGTCGGCTGCCGTCGTCAAACCGGATGCGCAAATGGTCCAGCGAACGTCAATACCAGAAACGCCACGGCTGCTGCGGTCTGCAGCGCCAGGCACATGCCCTGGCGCCACAACAGCCGGCGCGCGCCCTGCCAGCGGCTGGCCATGGAACGGCTGTCGCCGGGCTGGCGGCCGAGAACGTGCGCCAGCGCCGCATCGAAGGCGGCGGCATCGTCCGGATGGCGCTGCAGTACGGCAAACAGGCCGGCATCCAGTGTCACGCGCCAGGCAAAGTATTTTTCGGCCAGGGCGCCGACCGTCGCCAGCGCGAACAATGCCAGGGACAGGCTGTCGAACGGCCGCAGCGCCAGCAGGGTCGCCACCAGCATGACCGAGGAGGCATGGTCGAGAACGCGTCCCGATTGCAGGAATGCCGCCAGCACGCCGACGCCCGCCGGATGTTCCAGGGCCTCGCCATCGGCGGCGTGTTGCGCTTCAGTCATTGGCGAACGCCTCCAGCGTGGCGACAAATGGCGCATCGAGGACGATTTGCGGGCGCGCCGCCCGCACCATCGTGATGGCTTCGGCGGGCGTGGCAGCAAGCCGGCGGCGCAGCAACCAGGCGCAAATAACCAGGGCGCTGCGCGAATAGCCCAGCGCGCAGTGGACCAGCACGGGCGCATGCCGGCTGTGCAACTCGTCAAGCGCTGCCACTGCATGGCGCAACTGCGGCAGCGACGGCGGCACCAGGTCCAGCATCGGCACGCTGCGATGCGGCAGGCGCACGGCATTGGCGCCGGCATGGAACTCGGCGGTGAGATCGAGCATGGCGCCGGGCTGCAAGTGCAGGCGATCCACCCTGCCCGGCGCGCGGCCTATCCAGATACCCTGCGTCACTTCGGCGCACGGCGCGCCGGTGCGGGTAAACCAGCGCGACGAAAGCCAGGCCCCGAGGCGGTACGGCGCCAGCAAGGTACGCGCGGCGCTGCTCTGCCGGCCATGCAGCTTCTGGAACACGGCAACGCCGAAATGCGCATACGCCAGCCCGACCAGCAGCAGCGCCGCCCCCGGCCACAGCAGCAGCCAGGCCCAGCCGCCCAGGCCATAGGCCAGCACCAGGCACAGCGCCGCGCCGGCAAGGTACAGACGCTGCAGGCGCCGGTGCGCGCCGGCGGCGCCATGGGCTGCGCGCGCCCAGCCCCGCGGCGCATCCGGGAACAGGTACAGGCAGATGAGTCCGACGGCGACGCCGGTGACGCCGTCGATCGCATGGTGCTGGAACGTCGTGAATACCGAAATGCCGATCAGCGCAAACCAGACGTGCAGCAGCCACGCCCTGACGCCCTGCAGGTGGCGGGCATACACCACCCACAATAGCAGCAGCAGGCTGATGTGCAGCGACGGCGCCTGGTTGAAGGGCTTGTCGAAACCAGTCAGGATATCGAACAGCATGCCATTGAAGCCGCTGGTCTCCGGCCGGGCGAAGCTGAACTGCAGCGGGAACAGCAGGAAGCCCGCCACCGAGATCAGCGTCGCCGCCAGCAATCGCTTCGCATGCGCATCGAGCTCCGCGCGCGTTAGCGCAAATGAACAGCGAGATGGCGTAAAAGGCATCGATCGACATGTACGGCAGGATGGTCCAGTCGAGGAAGGGAATGTGCTTCTCCCACCAGAACACCAGCGAATCGACCTGCGCCAGCTGCGACGTGCGCCAGTTGGCGAAACCGTAACTCAGAAAAAAGAACGGCCCCAGAAGCGCCAGCCATGCCAGCGCGCGCTTCCAGGGCCGCGCCGCGACCGCCGCCTGCGTGCCGGCCGCGACCTTTGCCGCGCCTGTGGCGCCGGCCAGCGACTCTGTCATGTCTTCCTGCGCCGCGCCAACGACACCGTGAAGATGCCCCACTCGTCAGCGTACTGGTCGATCTTCTCGAAGCCGGCGCGCTCCACCAGCTGGTCCATCTCGGCCTGGCTGCGGCAGCGCATCACCCAAGGCTCACCCTGGCGGTGACTGGTCAGCGAGCGCGCAATCAGTTCCAGCTGCGGATGCCATGGCTGGTTGGTATAGACCAGGTAAGCGCCTTCGTCGGTAGCGTCGGCCAGGCCGGCCAACGACGCGCGCAGCAGCTCGTTGTCAGGGAACAGTTCGTACAGACCAGACACTACTGCCAGCGTCGGCCGCGGCGCAATGGCTGCCAGCGACTCGCGCGAAAAGGCGTCGCCCTGCAGGAATTGCGCGCGGTCCTGCAAACCCTTTTCCGCGATCAGGCGGGTGCCTGCCTCGACATTGATGTCGCTGTAATCGCGCAGCAGGATGCGCTCGACCTGTTGCGCCCTGCCTGCCAGCGCTTCCAGAATATAACGGCCATGGCCGGCGGCGATGTCGGTAATGCGCACCGGCGTGCCGGCCGCCGCCAGTGCATCGATCACCTTGCCGATCACCCGCTCCAGGTGCTGCTTGCGGATACGGATGCCGCGCCAGCCGATGCTGTCCAGGTAGACGCGGTCGATCAGCTTGCCGACCGGGGTGACGCCGTGGCTGCGGTTGCGGTAAACGTAATCGAGCGTGCTGCCGGAATCGAAGCCGGTAGCGGCGCTGATGCCCATGCCGGCAGATAGCTTGCCGCCGACGCCGATCCAGAAGCGCGACATGGCCCAGTAGGCGCGTGCCGCCAGCGACGCCGGCGGACGCCGCAGGCGTGCCAGCTCGGCCTGCGCCTGGCTACTGCGGTCCGCGTCGACCAGTTCGGGCACGGCCCGTGGCTGCGCGAACATGCGGCAGATGAAGTCGCGCGCCTTGCCCACGGCCAGATGCCTGTCTTTCTCGCCCAGGGTATCGTGGTAAAAGCCATCCAGCACGTGGCGCTCCTTGACCGCGCTGCCGAGACGCTCGAACAGTTCATGCTGCGGCTTGTGGTGCACCACCCAATCGGCGCCGGAAATCAGCAGCTGCGTCGGCACGTGGATGGCACCGGCATCGGCGACCACGCGCTCGGCCGTGCCGTACAGGCCAAGCAGGATGTTCACGGCAATCGGCCGCGTGATCAGCGGATCGTCGTTGTAGGATGCGATGCGCGCCGGATCGTGCGTGAGAAACTTCGCCTTGACGTAGGAATTGACGAAAAATTTCTTGCGGAATTTCTGCAGCAGCGCCAGCCCGGCACGCGCAAAGGGCACGTACAGCTTGACCTTCAGCGCCGGCGATGCCAGCACCATGCAGCGTATCTTCGGCGCATAGTCGTGCACCCAGGCCGCCACCACCACGGCGCCGACGCTTTGCGCCACCACGGCGATATTTTCGACAGGGATGCCATGGCTGGCGGCGATGTGGCGCACGAAAGCATCGACATCCTTGATCAGCACGCCGAAATGCTCGGCATAGCCGCGCTCGCCGGGCGAGCGGCCGAGTCCGCGCGCATCCCAGGCAAAGAAGTCATGGTCCGGCAGGTCAAGTTCGTCGACCAGGTGCGCCATGCGCGCGCCATGCTCGTGACCGCGATGAAACAGCACCACGGCACGCCTTTCGGCAGCGCCTGCCTGTGCCGGCCAGTGCCGATAGAACAGGCCGGTGTCGTCGAAGGACGGGAAATGGCTCTCGGTGCAGACGCGCACGCTCGGTGGGGATGTGGTCATGTTTCCTCGCTGATGAGTCGGGTTTTCTGTTTCAGCAAATGCAGGCGATCGCGCAGCCCCGCCATGAATTCTTCCTTGCTTTCCAGCCAGTGCAGGTGGCGGCCGACAGCGACGCTGACGAAAAACGGCACCGGTATCCAGCTGCCCTTGGGCATCGCCCTGCCCAGGCCATGCATGTAGACCGGCACCACCGGCGCCTGCGGAAAGCGCCGCGCCAGGTGCCATATGCCAGACTTGAGCTCGGCCATCTGCTCCGGCTCGCCGCGCGTGCCTTCGGGGAAAATCACCAGCACCTTGCCAGCTTCCAGCGCGCGGTAGCATTCCTGCAGCGGGTCGCCGCCGGCGACCGCGCCGCCGCGTACCACCGGGATGATGCCGACGACATTCAGCGAGAACCATTTCAGCAGCCGGTTCTTGAAAAAATAGTCGGCAGCGGCAGCCGGCTGTACCTGCGGAATCGACAGCAGCGGGAACAGCGACAGCAGCGTCAGGATATCGAGGTGGCTGTTATGGTTGGCGGCAACGATGGCTGGCCCGCGCAGCGGCAGGCGCTCGCGGTGGCGCACGTTAATGCCCAGCCACAGCAGCACGACCGGATAGGCGATGCACACCGCAAACAGCATGCGCAGCAGGGAACGCAGGCGCGCCGCCATCAGTAGTAGAGGTAGTAAATGAAGTGAAAAAACAGCGGCGCCGTGTATGTCAGCGAATCGAGCCGGTCGAGAATGCCGCCGTGCCCCGGCAGCAGGTTGCCGGAATCCTTGACGCCGATGTCGCGCTTGACCGCGGAAATCACCACGTCACCGATGAAGCCGAACATGCTGATCAGCACGCCGGCCAGCAAGGCATGCAGGGTACCGAAAGGCGTAAACCACGGCGCCAGCAGCCAGGCCAGCAGCGTGGTGGTGGCGACGCCCCCCATCACGCCTTCGGCCGTCTTGTTGGGGCTGACCTTGGGCACGATCTTGTTCCTGCCCAGCATTTTGCCCCACAGGTATTGGGCGATATCGTTGCCTTGCGTGAGCAGCAGCAGGTAAAACACCAGCATTTCGCCGGTAACGACGCCGTGAGCGCCCTGGCGGTCCGGCATCTGCAGCAGGTAAGCCATGTGGCTCAGGCTGAACACCGTGGTCATCAGCCCCCACTGGATGGTGCCGGCGGCACGCAGGTAACCCTGGGTTTCGCCGACCATCACCATGCGCATCGGCAGCAGCAGGAAGACATATACTGGAATGAAGATGATGAACATGCCATACCACGCCATGCCCACCCACAGGTATTGCAGCGGAATCGCCAGGTAAGCCAGCAGCAGCACGCTGTTGTCGGCACGGCGCGTGGGCGCGATCGAGAGGAATTCCTTGAATGCCATGAAGCTGACGACGGCCGTCAACACGATCGCCACGGTGCGCTCGAAGCAGAGCGCCAGGAACAGCACCGCCACCAGCCACCACCAGGTCTGGATGCGCAACTTGAGTTCGACGTAATTCTTTTCCGGATAGGTGCGCATCAGCGCAAAGGTAATGAGCGAAGCCAGGCAAAGCACCGCGATGATGCCGCCGAAGGCGTACTGCAACAGGTTGAACATGCGATGGTCCCCCCTCAGGACGACGCCTGCCGCAAGGCCTGGCGGGTCCGGTTAACGACCGTCCACACCAGCAAGGCGGCAGCAAGCACGAATAGACTGTTCAGATAGGGCAGCAGCGGCACTTCCGCACCAACCAGCAAGCCCAGCGCGCCGAACAGGAAGGCGCGGTCGCTCTTGCCCAGCGGGCCGTCGTAGCGGCGCCCGCCGCCGATGACCTGGCCCAGCACGCCGATAAATTCCGACAATATGGACAAAAATACAACGGCTGCCACTATGCCCGAATTCACGCCGGCAAGCAAGGCGAATGGTGCATACAGGCAAGTGTCAGCTACCACGTCGCCGGCCTCGTTCAGGATCGCCCCGAGCCGGCTTTGCTGGTTGAATTCGCGCGCCAGCATGCCATCGATGGCATTCAGCGCCATGCGCGCAAACAGGAACAGGGGTAGCAATAACCATGGCCAGCGGCTGCCTGGCTGCAGCGCCATCCACGCGCCCCAGGCAAACGATGCCAGGCAGGCAAAGATGGTGACGGCGTTGGCGCTGATCCCGGCGCGGTGCAGGCCACGAGTTGGGGTACGCAGCAATTGCTGGAATTTTGGTTTGAGCTGGTAAATCGTCGGCATCTGCGGGATATGTTCGGGAAAATATCCGGAAGCAGAATGCCCAAGGCTAGGAATTCCCGCCGGAACTTAAAAAATAATGAAAAGAAAATAACATGAAAGCAAAACAGCCAGCATTTTTGCTGGCTATTAAGTTGTTTTTCAGCAAATGATTTGCGGGACTTAGAGCGTGCCGAGCTGCGCCACGGCTTCGGCAATCTGGACAGGATCGGTAGTGCGCAGGATGCGCCGTGTCTGCGTGCCGAGAACGGTGAGGTCGCTGTTGAGGATTTCGTTCTTGACTGGCAACAGCTGCGTGGGATGCATGGAAAATTCGCGCAGGCCCATACCCAGCAGCAATCGCGTCAGCTTGATGTCGCCTGCCATTTCGCCGCACACTGCCACCGGGATGTTTTCGCGCGCGCCGGCGGCAATGATCGACGATAGCAGGAACAGCACGGCCGGGTGCAGCGGATTGTACAGGTGCGCAACTTCATGGTCGGCCCGGTCGATCGCCAGGGTGTACTGGATCAGGTCGTTGGTGCCGATCGAGAGGAAATCCATGCGCTTGATGAACATCGGCAGCGCCAGTGCGGCGGCCGGAATTTCGATCATGGCGCCGACTTCAATGTTCTCGTCGAATTTCTTGCCGGCGTCGCGCAACTGCTGCTTGGCCTGCGCGATCATCGCCAGGGTCTGCTCGATTTCGTATGCGTGCGCCAGCATCGGCACCAGGATATTCACCTTGCCATGCGCCGACGCGCGCAAGATGGCGCGCAGCTGCATCAAAAAAATCTGTGGCTCGGCCAGGCAATAGCGGATTGCGCGCAATCCCAGCGCCGGATTGAGTGCGGTCTGCTCGGCGGCGTCGAGCGGCTTGTCGGCGCCGATGTCGAGCGTGCGGATGGTCACCGGCCGCCCCTTCATCATCGTCACCGCCTTGCGATACGACTCGTATTGCTCATCCTCGGACGGCAGATTGGTGACCACGGCGCCGCGCCCCATGAACAGGAATTCGGAACGGAACAGGCCAATGCCCGCGGCACCCGCTTCCATCGCCGCGGCGCAATCTTCGGGCAGCTCGATGTTGGCCAGCAGCGTGATGCCGGTGCCGTCGCGGGTCACCGCCGGGGTCTTCTTGAGCTTTTGTAGCTTCTTGCGCTCGCGCAGCAGCCTGGTTTGGCGGTCGCGGTACTGATCCAGCACCACCGGCGGCGGATCGACGATCACCACGCCGGCGTCGCCATCGACGATCACCCAGTCATCCTGGGCGATCAGCACTGAAGCATTGAACATGCCGACCGCAGCGGGAATGTCGAGGCTGCGCGCGACGATGGCGGTGTGCGAGTTCTGGCCGCCGACATCGGTGACGAAGCCGGCAAAAGCGCCGTCCTTGAACTGCAGCATGTCGGCCGGCGATATGTCATGCGCCACCACGATCATCTTTGCCAGGGATTCGTCGCCCGGCGACTTCGGCAGGTCGATGGCGCTGCCGGTCAACACCTTCAGCACGCGTTCGCCAACCTGCTCGATGTCCGCCTTGCGCTCGCGCAGGTAGGCATCGCCGATCTCGTCGAACTGCGCCGACAGCTCATCGATCTGCGTCACCAGCGCCCATTCGGCATTGTAGTGGCGGCTGCGGATGATGTTCAGCGGCTCTTCCGAGATCATCGGATCCGACAGGATCAGAACATGCACGTCGATGAACGCGCCCAGCTCGGCCGGCGAATCCTTGGGCAAGTCGCTCCAGATGGTCTGCAATTCCTTGTGCACCGTAGTGAGCGCATCCTGCAGCCGCTTGACCTCGGCCTCCACCTGCGCCTCGGCGATCAGGTAATGCTTGACGTCGAGCGCCGCCGGCGCGAGCAGATGCGCGCGGCCGATGGCGATGCCGCGCGAAACCGGGATGCCGTGGAGGGTGAAGGACGCCATTTTTGATTAATTCATTCGCCTTCGCCGAACTTGTCGCCGATCAGGACCGTCAGGGCATCGATGCATTCCTGCTCGTCGGCGCCGTCGGCTTCCAGCGTCACCGTGGCGCCCTTGCCCGCGGCCAGCATCATGACGCCCATGATGGATTTCGCGTTGACGCGCCGCCCATTGCGGCTCATCCAGACTTCACTCTTGTATTTGGCAGCCAGCTGCGTGAGCTTGGCGGACGCACGCGCGTGCAGTCCGAGCTTGTTGATGATTTCGATTTCTTTTTGAATCATGTCGTCCCTGATGCCATCGATTGAAGTCAGCCGGGCCCCAGCCGTACCCGGCTGTCCACCCGCACCGCGCCGCCCTGACCGCCGGCCAGCGCCATTTCCACCACCACGTCCAGCGTATCGTTGCGATAGGTAATCGCGCGCAGCAACATTGGCAGGCTGATGCCGGCGATCACCTCGACCTGTCCCGGCACGCACAGGGGGTGCGTGCAGTTCGACGGCGTGCCGCCCATGACATCAGTAATCACCAGCACGCCGCTGCCGTCGTTCAGGCGCACCAGCGCCTCGGCGGCCATACGCCGGACTTCGGCGGTATCCTGGTCGGGCGCAACGTCAATCGCCTCCAGGCGCTCCGGACGCATGCGAAACACATGCGTGGCCGCGTCGACGAAGGCCTGCCCCAGCGGCGCGTGCGTCAACAGCAGGATGCCGATCATGGCGTCGTCACTGCCTTTCCAGGGCGTCGACAAACATGCCGGCGACATTGAACCCGGTTTGCTGGCGGATTTCCTGGAAACAGGTCGGGCTGGTCACGTTCACCTCGGTCAGATAGTCGCCAATCACATCCAATCCTACCAGCAACAGGCCGCGTTTTGAAAGTACCGGTGCCAGCGCCTGCGCAATTTCCTGGTCGCGCGCAGACAGTGACTGCGCCACGCCGAGACCGCCCGCAGCCAGGTTGCCGCGCACCTCGCCGGCCTGGGGGATGCGCGCCAGGCTGTAAGGCACCACTTCGGAGCCGATCAGCAGGATGCGCTTGTCGCCCTTGGCGATCTCGGGAATGTAGCGCTGCGCCATGACGGTGACGCTGCCATGCCGCGTCAGGGTCTCGGTGATCGAACCGAGGTTGAGACCATCGTCGCGGACGCGGAATACGCCGGCGCCGCCCATGCCATCCAGCGGCTTGAGGATGATGTCCTGGTGCTCGGCATGAAAGGCGCGCAGGCGCGCCATGTCGCTGGTGACCAGGGTGGGAGAAAGAAATTGCGGGAACTGCGCGATCGCCAGCTTTTCATTGTGATCGCGCACTGCGCCGGGACGGTTGACGATGCGCGCGCCCTGCTGCTCGGCCAGCTCCAGCAGGTAGGTGGCGTACACGTACTCCATGTCGAAGGGCGGATCCTTGCGCAGCACGACCACGTCGAAGGCGGTCAGCGGCTGTACGGACTTCGGTTCGGCGCGGTACCAGTTCTCGGCGTCGCCGGTGAGGATGATGCGGGCGACATTGGCGCGCACCCGGCCGGATTCGAACGCCAGGTCGGCCTGCTCGAAAGCGTGGATTTCGTGGCCGCGCGCCGCTGCCTCGGCGATCATGGCATAGGTCGAATCCTTGTGCGTCTTGAAGCCGGACAGGTGGTCGGCGAGGAAAGCGATTTTCATTAATAAATTTCCGGATTCGGGTCGGTTTTTTCCATTTCCAGCGACGCTGCCAGCAAGGCCAGGCGCGCCACCACGCCATACATGTAGAAGCGGTTGGGCGCGGTGGTGCCGGGCTTGGCCTTGACGTCCGGCAGCGCGTGCTGCTGGGCGAAGGCCAGCGGCACGAAATGCGCGCCGGGCGCATTGAGGTTTTCATCGATGCCGCGCTCGGCATGCACGCGGTAGAAGCCGCCCACCACGTAGCGGTCGATCATGTACACCACCGGCTCGGCGACGGCATCGTTGATGTGCTCGAAGGTATGCACGCCTTCCTGGATGATGACGTCAGATACCTGCAGACCTTCCTTGACCACCGCCATCTTGTTGCGCTGCTTGCGGTTCAGGTCCTTCACCTCGGACGCATCGCGCACGGTCATGATGCCCATGCCATAGGTGCCGGCGTCGGCCTTGACGATGACGAAAGGCGTTTCCTTGATGCCGTATTCCTTGTACTTCTTGCGGATCTTGGCCAGCACGCTGTCGACGCTCGCAGCCAGGCAATCCTCGCCGGTGCGCTCGTGGAAATTGATCTCGCCGCATTTGGCAAAGTAAGGATTGAGCATCCACGGATCGACATCGATCAGCTTGGCAAACTTCTTCACCACTTCGTCATAGGCGGCGAAATGGTTGCTCTTGCGGCGCACCGCCCAGCCGGCATGCAGCGGCGGCAGCAGGTATTGCTCGTGCAGGTTTTCCAGGATCGGCGGAATGCCGGACGACAGATCGTTATTGAGCAGGATCGTGCAGGGATCGAAGTTCTTCAGGCCGACGCGGCGGTCGTTCTGGATGCGCTCCAGCGGTTCCAGCGTCAGCGTCGTTCCATCCGGCAAGGCAATCGGCGTCGGTTCCGTGATGTCCGGCGACAGCGAACCCAGCCGCACGTTCAGGCCTGTCTGGCGGAAGATCTGCATGAGCCGCGCTACGTTTTGCAGATAGAAGGTGTTGCGGGTATGGCCTTCCGGAATCATCAAGAGATTCTTGGCATCCGGACAATATTTTTCGATGGCGGCCATGGCGGCCTGTACTGCCAGCGGCAGCATTTCCGGCGACAGGTTGTTGAAGCCGCCCGGGAACAGGTTGGTATCGACCGGCGCCAGCTTGTAGCCGGCATTGCGCAAGTCGACCGAACAATAGAATGGCGGCGTGTGTTCCTGCCACTCCAGCCGGAACCAGCGCTCGATGGCAGGCGTGGCTTTCAGGATTTTCTTTTCGAGGTCGAGCAGCGGGCCATTGAGGGCCGTGACCAGATGGGGAACCATATACACCCTTCAGCAGATAATTGGATTTTGGGGCAGATTTTAACGGGAATCTCTGCATTTCGTCCGCAACATGCATAAACGGCAAGCATTCCCGTGCCCGCAGCCCGAACATCGTCGGTGTATCCAGATCGGGGCGAAATCACCGATTTAAAGTCCGGCCATAAAAAAAGCGCCCCGCAAAGCGGGGCGCCAAACGGCAGGGCCGGGGGAAATCAGCGCAATGCGGCTGCCAGCATCACAGGTGGTAAGCCGATTCGCCGTGGCTGGCGATATCCAGGCCTTCGCGCTCCTGCTCTTCGGTCACGCGCAGGCCGACGACCAGGTCGATCAGCTTGTAGGCGGCAAAGGAAACGATGCCGGACCAGATCAGGGTGATCACCACGCTCTTGACCTGCACCCATACCTGGTGACCCATGGCGAAGTCGGCTGCCTGAGTGCCGCCCAGCGCCGGCGCCGCAAACACGCCGGTCAGGATGGCGCCGATGATGCCGCCCACGCCATGCACGCCGAAGACATCGAATGCATCGTCGGCGCCGAGGATCTTCTTGAGTCCGCCGACGCCCCACAGGCAAACGATGCCGGCGACCAGCCCCAGCACGATCGAACCCATCGGCCCGACGAAGCCGGCTGCCGGCGTTACCGCCACCAGGCCGGCGACCGCACCGGAGGCGGCGCCCAGCATGGAGCCCTTGCCTTTGCTCAGGGCCTCGCCGGCAATCCAGGACATGGTGGCTGCGGCAGTGGCCAGCACGGTGTTGACGAACGCCAGGCCGGCAATGCCGTTGGCGGCGCCGGCCGAACCGGCATTGAAGCCGAACCAGCCTACCCACAGCAGCGATGCGCCGATCATGGTCATGGTCAGGCTGTGCGGCTTGAAGGCTTCGCGCCCGAAGCCGATGCGCTTACCCAGCACGTAGGCGCCCACCAGGCCGGCGACACCGGCATTGATGTGCACCACGGTGCCCCCGGCAAAGTCGAGCGCGCCATCCTTGGCGAGCAGGCCGCCGCCCCACACCATGTGCGCCATCGGGATGTAGCTGAAGGTGAACCACAGTACCGAAAACAGCAGCACCGCGGAAAACCTGATGCGCTCGGCAAAGGAGCCGACGATCAGGGCGCAGGTAATGGCCGCGAAGGTGCCCTGGAAGGCCACGAACACGAATTCCGGAATGGTCGCCAGCATGCCGGACAGGGTATCTGCCGAAATGCCTTTCAGGAACAGCTTGTCGAGGTTGGCGAAGAACATACCCTCGCCGCCAAAGGTCAGGCTGTAGCCATAGATGGCCCACAGCAGCGACACCAGCGCAAAGACCACGAACACCTGCATCAGCACCGACAGCATGTTCTTGGACCGCGCCAGGCCGCCGTAAAACAGCGCCAGGCCGGGAATGGTCATCAGGATGACCAGCAGGGTCGAGGTCAGCATCCAGGCGGTGTCGCCGGAGTCCAGTTTCGGCGTTTCTGCCGCCGCTGCGGCGGCGGGCGCTGCCGCAGGTACTGCTGCCGGCGCTGCTGCGCTGACGGCGGGAGCGGCTGTCGCTTCCGCAGCTGTCGTTGCCGGGGTTGCCGATGCCTCCTCGGCAGCATGCGCGGCCGGGGCGAACCCGACGGCAGCCAGCAGCGCTGCCGCCGCCAGGATACGTGCCAGAGCTTGTTTCATGAGATTCTCCTTAGAGGGCTTCATTGCCGGTTTCACCGGTACGGATACGCACGACTTGCTGCAGGTCGCTGACGAAAATCTTGCCGTCGCCGATCTTGCCGGTGCGCGCGGAAGATTCGATGGCCTCGATGGCGCGCTCGACGATCTCGTCGTCGAGCGCGGCCTCGATCTTGGTCTTCGGCAGGAAATCGACCACGTACTCGGCGCCGCGATACAGTTCGGTATGGCCTTTCTGGCGGCCGAAGCCCTTGACCTCGGTGACGGTGATGCCTTGCACGCCGATGGCAGACAGTGCTTCGCGCACTTCATCGAGCTTGAAGGGCTTGATAATGGCGGTAATCATTTTCATGTGAACCTCTTGCCGTGGGCGGGTTAAAAGGACTTGCTGAGCGAAAGCACCAGCGCGGTATCGGTCACGTCCCTGGACTTGCCGGTGCTGCTGACCACGTTGGCATAGGCGCCATTCTTCGTGTCGGTGCCGACGACGGCTGCCGACAGGGTGCCGAAGCCAAAGGCGCGGCTCACGCTCACCTTGTAATCGACGTAGTTCAGGTTGCCGTAATTGCTCACCCACTGCTTGCCGGCGTGGAAGCCCAGCGTGGTGTTCTCGGCGATCTCGAAATTGGCGTTCAGGTCCAGGTAGCCGGATCCCTTGGAGCCGCCATTACCGCCAACGGCATTGGAAAGGCCGAAAAAATCGGTGATGTTGTAGCTGTACTTGGCCGAGAACCACTTGTACGAGGCGCCGAAATAGACTTCGGCGTTGTCGTATTTTTCGGTGAAGCCGGCGCCGACGATCCTGGCGCTCGGATAGTAGTAATACAGCACGCCGATATCTGCCGTCACATCCTTGACCGGCTCGAACTTGTAGCCGCCGTAAAAGTCCATTTCAATGCCGGCGGCATCGTTGAACTGCAGGCCGCTGATGGTCGAGTTCCAGTTCCCCAAATATAAGCCGCTGGCGTGGACATAATCGAAGCCGCCTTGCAGCGCGGGTTGCTTGAAGGTCTGGGAAATGCCACGGAAACGGTAATCGCTCGCCACGGTGACGTTGGCAGTCAAGCTGTGCGGCGATGCGGGCTCGGCCGCAAGGACAGGCGCCGAGACCGTGACAAGTACGGCAGCGGCAAGCATCAATTTTTTCATGGTCACTCCCTGGTTGTGTTGAATCAAAAATCACGTATTGAGATAAGCTTCAACATTGATTAGCAGGAGCTGTGCCAACCTGCTGCCGTGCAGTCGCACTGGAAATACGGCAATAAGTTGTTGCAAATCTGCGAAAATATGCGCTGCGGTGTGACAGGAATGCACCATTGCGGAGCGCATTTAGGGATTTGCATCAAAATGGTGCCTACCACGATGAAAGAGGATGAATATGAACAAGCCTAATTTTCTTGAAGACTTGCAAGAGAAAATTCACCAGGCAATCGAGAATTCGCCGGTCAAGGATGTAGAAAAAAACGTCAAGGCCATGCTGAGTCAGGGTTTTTCACGTCTCGACCTGGTTACGCGGGAAGAATTCGATATCCATTTGCAAGTGCTGGCGAAAACCCGCAGCAAGCTGGAAGAACTGGAAGCGCGCGTGGCGGAACTGGAAGCTCAGTTACGCCAGTCTCAGCCCTGACCGCACTGGCAGCTCTCAGGCAAGCTGATTTACGGCAATACCTGCATGGGCCAGGTGCGTAAGCTTGTCTCATTTCAATTTATTGAAAACGAGACAAATCATGAGCCTGGCCGTCCTGAAAAGTCGCGCCCTGACCGGCATGCAAGCCCAGGAAGTCACCGTTGAGGTGCACCTGGCCAATGGGCTGCCGGCATTTGCCATCGTCGGCCTGCCCGATACCGAGGTCAAGGAAGCGCGCGACCGCGTCCGCGCCGCCCTGCTCAACGCCCGCTACGAATTTCCGGCGCGGCGCATCACCGTCAACCTGGCGCCGGCCGACCTGCCCAAGGAATCCGGCCGCTTCGACCTGCCGATCGCGCTCGGCATCCTGGCCGCGTCCGGGCAGATTCCCATGGCGGAACTCGACCGCTACGAATTCGCCGGCGAGCTTTCGCTTTCGGGCGATTTGCGGCCGATCCGCGGCGCGCTGGCGATGACCTATGCCATCCGCAGCAGCAACGAGGCCGCCGGCCGCCGGCGCGCCTTCATCCTGCCTGCGGCCAATGCCGCCGAAGCGGCGCTGGTCACCGATGCCACCGTGATGCCGGCGGAATCCCTGCAGCAGGTCTGCGCGCACTTCATCAGCAGTGACGGCAGCGCACGGCTGGCGCGCCATGCCGGGACAGCCGTGCCGGGGACAGTGGCGACGGCGGCGGATTTTGCCGATGTCAAGGGCCAGCTGCACGCCCGGCGCGCGCTGGAAGTGGCGGCCGCCGGCGGTCACAGCATCCTGCTGGTCGGCCCGCCCGGCGCCGGCAAGTCGATGCTGGCAGCGCGCCTGCCCGGCATCCTGCCGCCGATGAACGACGAAGAAGCGCTGGAGTCGGCCGCGGTGCAATCGCTGGGCGGCAGCTTCGTGGCGACGCGCTGGAAATGCCGCCCCTACCGCGCGCCGCACCACACGGCCTCTGCCGTGGCGCTGGTAGGCGGCGGCGGCAATCCCCGTCCCGGGGAAATCTCCCTGGCGCATCGCGGCGTGCTGTTTCTCGACGAGCTGCCCGAATTCGACCGGCGCGTGCTCGAAGTCTTGCGCGAGCCGCTCGAATCCGGACATATCACGATCTCGCGGGCAGCGCGCCAGGCCGACTTTCCTGCGCGTTTCCAGCTGGTGGCGGCGATGAATCCCTGTCCCTGCGGTTACCGCGGCCATGCCGCCAACAAATGCCGCTGCGCGCCGGACATGGTGGCGCGCTACCAGGCGCGCATTTCCGGGCCGCTACTTGATCGCCTCGACCTGCAGATCGAGGTAGCGGCGCTGCCGCGCGAAGACCTGTTCGCCCCTGCCGCGGGTGAAAGCTCGGCCACCATTGCCGCACGCACCGGCCAGGCCGCGGCGCGCCAGCATGCGCGCCAGAACAAAGCCAATCATGCCCTGACAGCGGCCGAAGTGGATGCCTGGTGCCGGCCGGATGTCGCTGCCGCCGAACTCCTGCGCAACGCCATGGCACGCCTCAACTGGTCGGCGCGCGCCTGCCACCGCGTGCTGCGGGTAGCGCGCACGATCGCCGACCTGGCCGCGTCCGACGTCATCGACAGCACGCACATGGCCGAAGCGATCCAGTATCGCCGCGCCCTGCTGGCATCGTAGCCACTACGGCCTCATGCGATCGTCATCGTCCAGGCATGAAATTAAGTTACCATCGCGGGCATGCAACGATATTTTCGTATTTTCCTCCTGGCTGCCGCCGCACTTTTGCTCGCCGCGTGCAGTCCGGAATTCAATTGGCGCCTGGTGCACGGCAAGCCCGTGCCTTTCGAAGTGCTGCTGCCGGCCAAGCCGGCCACCCTGACGCGCCCGATCAGCCTCGGCGGCGTGCGCACCGACATGACCATGACCGCCGCCGAAGTCGACGGCGTCACCTTCGCGGTCGGCGCCGCGCGCATGGCCGATGCGCAGGCCGCGACCGCCGCGTTGCCCGCCATGAAGGCGGCGCTGGTCGGCAATATCGATGGCAGGATCGTGCGCGAAGTCGGCGCGGCGGCGCCCGGTAGCGCGCCGCTCGAAGTCGAAGCGATCGGCAGGCGTACCGCCGGCGGCCCGGAGCTATTGCTGCTGGCGCGCTTCGTCGCCGTCGATGCGCGCGTCTACCAGGTGCTGGTGCTGGGGCCGGCAGACAAGCTGCGGCGCACCGAAGCCGACACTTTCCTTTCATCGTTCAAGCCGGCCTGAGGCGCAGCCGCCGGCGCGCCTCACCCCGGGTCACGGAGAATTTCGACATGCTCATCACTTTCAAATCCAAAGCCGCCGCCGACATCCTGATGTACGAGGAGCATGCCCGCCCGCTGCTCGAACTGCTCGGCAAGGAAACTGCGCGCGGCATCATTACCGCAGCCGAGACGGCGCAGGCCATCGACACCCTGCAAGCCGCCATCGAAGCGGAACGCGCGCGCGAAGCGGAACTGGCGGCGCAGCAGGAAGCGCAGGAGCAGGATGACGACGATTTCGACGCCGAAGAGCGGCGCCGCGTGGCGAAAAAGAACGTCAGCTTCGGCGCACGCGCCTACCCGCTTCTGGAAATGCTGCGCGCCGCCAATGCCGGCGGGCGCGATATCGTGTGGGGAGTCTGAGCACGTTGGCAAAGCCGCACCTGAAACCGGATTCGCTGGCGCTGACGCTGTACGGCGCGGCGCAGGCGCTGGCCCTGGTGCAGGCCGGCAGCGCGCTGCCGCCAGCGCTGGCCCGGATCACGCACCAGCTGGCGCTGAACGACGCCGCACGTGGCGCGCAGCAGGACATCGCCTACCGCGCCATGCGTCAGTGGGGCCGCGCCGGCGCGCTGCTGGCGCGCCTGGCCGAGCGCGCGCCGCAATCGCCGCAACTGGCCTGCCTGCTGCGCTGCAGCCTGGCGCTGCTGTGCCAGGATGACGCGAACGGCGACCGCCCCTACAACGATTTCACCCTCGTCGACCAGGCCGTCGCCGCGGCGGCAGCCAGTCCGAAAACCGCGCATGCCAGGGGCATGGTCAACGCCATCCTGCGGCGCTTCCTGCGCGAGCGCGCCGCCCTGCTGGAAGAAACGCTACGCGACGACCCGGTAGCGCGCTGGAACTATCCGCGGTGGTGGATAGCCAAGATGCGTGCCGACTACCCCGACGCCTGGCAAGCCATCCTCGCCGCCGGCAATGCGCCGCCGCCCCTGACACTGCGCGTCAACCGGCGCCGCGGCACGCCGGCGGCCTACCTCGCGGAGCTGGAAGCGGCCGGCATCGCCGCGCGGCAGATCGGTCCCGACGCCGTGCGCCTGGCGCGCCCGATGCCGGTGCACGCCATTCCCGGCTTCCTCCACGGGCGGGTATCGGTGCAGGATGCCGGCGCCCAGCTGGCCGCGCCGCTGCTCGACGCCACAGCCGGCATGCGGGTACTGGACGCCTGCGCCGCGCCGGGCGGCAAGACCGGCCATCTGCTCGAATGCGCCGACATCGACTTGCTGGCGCTCGACAGCGATGCCGAACGGCTGGCGCGCATCGGCGACAACCTCGGCAGGCTGCAACTCGCAGCCCGCCTGCAACAGGCCGACGCCAGCCGCGACGACTGGTGGGACGGCCAGCCGTTCGACCGCATCCTGGCCGACGTCCCCTGCACCGCCTCGGGCGTGGTGCGGCGCCACCCGGACATCCGCTGGCTGCGGCGGCCGCAGGACGCTGACCGTCTTGCAACACTTTCCGCGCAAATTCTGGACAATCTTTGGCGCATGCTCAAGCCGGATGGTAAATTGTTGCTTGTGACGTGTTCGCTGTGGCCGGAGGAATCTGCCCGGCAGGCACAAGCCTTCGCCAGCCGTAACGGCGCAGAGGTACTTGCCACGCCCGGGCAGCTGTTGCCCGGCGCCGAAGGCGACACCGATCACGACGGCCTGTTCTACGCCCTGTTCCGGAAACCGGTCACAGGCGGTGGCAGGCGCTGACCCGACCATACCCAGACCAAAGCCCGTGACGAGCCGCCTGTTCCAGTTTGCCCTCCGATGCCTGCTTCCGGTGCTGCTGCTCGCCGCGGCGCTGGCTGTGCCGGCGGCCCGCGCCGCAGACATCGCCATTGAACAGGCGCGCCTGGAACTTGCCGACGACGGCTATCGCCTTGCCAGCAGTTTCGAATTCGAACTCAAACCAGTGCTGCTGGACGCCCTCAATCGCGGCGTGCCGCTCTATTTCACCACCGACATCGAACTGAACCGCCCCCGCTGGTACTGGTTCGATGAAAACGCCGTGCGCACCTCGCACACCATCCGGCTGTCGTACAATGTCCTGACGCGCCAGTACTACATCAATGCAACCGGCAACCTGCGGCAAAGCTTTTCCTCGCTGGCCGAGGCGCTTGCCATGGTGCGACGCCCGGCGCGCTGGCTGGTGGCCGAGCGGGATGCGCTGGCGCCCGGCGCCACCTACCAGGTAAAGCTGCGCATGCGGCTCGACGTCACGCAATTGCCCAAGCCTTTCCAGGTCAACGCAATCAATGACAGCGACTGGCGCCTGGCGTCCGACTGGCACACCTTTACTTACAAGGTCGAGTAATTGAGCAGGTTATTCCGGTATTTCTTCATCGTCGGCGCGGCCTTCGTCGGCATTCTGCTATTCCTCCTGGCGTCGGCCTCGGAAAACTCCGCGCTCTTCGACCAGCACTATCCCTGGCTGCTCGGACTCAACGCGCTGGTGGCGGTGGCGCTGGCGGTGCTGCTGCTGCTGCTGCTGACGCGCCTGTACCGGCGCTACCGGCGCGGCCTGTTCGGCTCGCGCCTGATGACCCGGCTGGTGCTTCTGTTCGCCGCCGTCGGCATTATCCCGGGACTGCTGATTTACCTGGTTTCGGTGCAGTTCGTCTCGCGCTCGATTGAATCATGGTTTGACGTGCGGGTCGAGGCCGCGCTGGAATCCGGCCTGACGCTCGGCCGCACGGCGCTCGATGCGCAGCTCGCCGACCTGGAAAGCAAGGCGCGCAACATCGCCCTCGAGATCGCCGACCTGTCCGACACCGGGCAGGCCACCCAGCTGTCGCGCCTGCGCAGCCAGTACGGCCTGCAGGAATCCACCATCGTCACCGGCGCCGGGCGCATCGTCGCCACCGACAGCGATGCCGGCAACCTGGTGCCGAACCTGCCCAGCCAGGCCATGCTGCGTCAGGCGCGCCTGACGCGCGCCTTCACTATCATCGAAAGCGAGAGCGATGTCGCCGGCGACGAAAGCGACATGAGTGCGGCCATCGCCGCCGCCAACGAAATTGCCAGCGCGGATGCGCCCACGAGGCTGCGCATGCGCGTGGTGATGCTGATGCCTGCTTCGCTGCATGCCACCTCGCTGCGCACCGAACCGCGCTTCCTGCAGCTGATTCAGCCGGTGCCGCCGATGCTGGCAACCAATGCCGAAATGCTGCGCGCGACCTACAGCGAATACCAGGAGCGCTCGCTGTCGCGTACCGGCTTGCGCAAGATTTACCTGGTGACCCTGACCCTGACGCTGCTGCTGACCATTTTCGGCGCGGTGGCGAGCGGTTTCCTGATCGCCGGCGACTTGGCGCAGCCGCTGCTGCTGCTTGCCGAAGGCACCAAGGCGGTGGCTGAAGGCGACCTGTCGCCGCGCCCCATCGTCAGCAGCAGCGACGAGCTCGGCACCCTGACCAAGTCCTTCAACATGATGACACGGCAGCTGTCCGAAGCGCATGCCGCCGTCGAAAAGAACCGCCGCGAAGTGGAAAACGCCAAGGCTTACCTGGAATCGGTGCTGGCCAACATGTCGGCTGGCGTGATGGTGCTGGACCGCGAGTTCAAGCTATTGACCTGCAATGAATCCGTCGAGCGCATCCTGCAGCAGGATATCGGCCCCGACATCGGCAAGCCGCTGGCGGCCATCGACGGCCTGCTGCCGCTCGCCGACGCCGTCACCAAGGCATTTTCCGAGCACAATGCGCAGTCGGCCGGCGGCGACACCGTGACCAGCCGCCATTGGCAAAAGCAGATCGAAATTCCGCGCGCAGCCGGGGACGGCGACGACGACATCACCCTGCTGGCACGCGGGTCGCGCCTGCCCACCGCTGCCGGCAATGGCTATGTCGTTGTCTTCGACAATATTTCCGACGTCATCTCGGCGCAGCGATCGCTGGCCTGGGGCGAAGTGGCGCGGCGGCTGGCGCACGAAATCAAGAATCCGCTGACGCCGATTCAGCTATCGGCGGAACGCCTGCAACTCAAGCTGGCCGACAAGCTCGGGGAAACCGACAGCGGCATGCTGCGGCGCGCCACGTCCACCATCGTCAACCAGGTCGCTGCCATGCAGAAAATGGTCAACGATTTCCGCGATTTTGCCCGGACCCCGCCCGCCGTCCTGGCGCCGCTGGACCTGAATGCTCTGATCACGGAAATCCTGCAACTGTATATCGGCGACGATGAACGCGATATCATTCATGTACATCTCGCAAATGGTTTGCCTCAGATCATGGGAGACGCGACACAATTGCGCCAAATCATCCACAATCTGCTGCAAAATGCACAAGATGCGGTGACCGAGCGCGGCAAGGAAGGCGAGCAGCCACGCATTGACGTCAGCACGGAAGCCGTCCACTATCCCGCATCGGATGGCAGCGAACGCAGCGCCGTGCGCCTGACCATTGTCGACAACGGCCCGGGATTTTCTGCAAAGATCCTCGGGCGTGCCTTCGAACCGTATGTCACCACGAAGTCCCGCGGCACCGGCCTGGGCCTGGCAATGGTGAAGAAAATCGTCGACGAGCATGGCGGCCGCGTCGATCTGCAGAATCGTGTTGATGGAAATGGTGCCAAAGTATTAATATTGCTGTTAAAGTTAGCACCTGTTCCGTGATTCAAGCAAATGTTTCTGGGAGTAAATATCAGGTCTGCGTTTTACGGGTAATAAGTTCAGAAAGAGTGGCAAATGGCAAATATCTTGGTGGTCGATGATGAAATGGGTATCCGGGAATTACTCTCGGAAATTCTCAGCGATGAAGGCCATGTGGTCGAAACCGCAGAAAATGCCCAGCAAGCGCGCGAAATGCGCATTGCCGGGTTGCCTGACCTCGTGCTTCTCGATATCTGGATGCCCGATACCGATGGCGTCACCCTGCTGAAGGAGTGGCAGCGCGATGGCTTGCTGACCATGCCCGTCATCATGATGTCCGGCCATGCCACCATCGATACCGCCGTGGAAGCCACGCGCATCGGCGCGCTCAATTTCCTGGAAAAACCGATTGCGCTGCAAAAACTGCTCAAGGCTGTTCAGCAAGGCCTGACGCGCAGCCAGGATGTCAGCCGCGTGCCTGCGCCGCAATTTGCCCGCGCAGCCACCCCTGTCGAAGCCGTTGCAGTCCCGGGCGCCCTTCCCGTCGCCGCCCCCGGCATGGCGCCGCCGCAGGCAATCGTTGCCACACCGATGGAACCGCAACGCTTCACGCTGTCCTTCGACTTGCCGCTGCGCGAAGCGCGCGATGCCTTCGAACGCGCCTATTTCGAACACCACCTCGGGCGCGAAGGCGGCAGCATGACCCGTGTTGCCGAAAAAACCGGGCTGGAGCGCACCCACCTCTACCGCAAGCTCAAGCAACTCGGCGTCGAGCCCAGCAAGCTGGGCAAGAAAAATCTCTGACTACCGCCACACGCATTCCTCTCACCCTGGTCACCGGACCGAGCGCAGTCCTGCGCGAAGCCGCGATTGCCGCGGCGCTCCGGCCTGGCCTGCGTACCGAGGTGATTCTCGAAGGCTTGCCTGACGGCGCTTCTGCATTTGGCGACCCGCTGCCGGACTGGCTCATACTCACGCGCATCGCGCCTGGCTGCATCTGTTGCAGCGGCAACCTCGTCATGCGCGTCACCCTCAACCGGATCCTGCGCAGGCATCCGGATTGCATCTACATCAGCCTTGCCGGCAGCGCCCATTTGCCGCAAATCCGCCAGTTCCTGACGCTGGAACCATATGCGGAACGGCTGAGTCTGACTAAAGAACTGGTGGCGAACAGCCGTAGTAATAGTCATGGCTGCGTCTGACTAGTCATGCTGTTGCAGTTCCCGTAACAATTGCTTACCGTTTTATCCGACGGCTGCCTTGAAAAGCCGCAATCGGTCGCCATGTGCGGGGTACGGCATCACCGCCTTTCAACAGCAATGCATTACCGAGGAGCGCCTCATGAACCTCATCTACAACAGCGATCAATACAGCGTGGTGGAATTCTTTGCCGACGGCGACAACGAGTCCATGCGTTCGGGCGGCTATGAAATCATGGACAAGTCCGGCAAGCGCGAAATTTTCATCGGTGGCGTACTGGCAGAAGCTTTCCGCAAGGATGTCGAAGATCTGATCGCCACTGAACCCTCGGTAGAAGATATCGACACATTTCTGGGCAAGTACGATGCCATGATGCGCCAGCCTGTCGTCCTGCACTGACCCCTTGACGCCCATGGCCGACACGCATCGGCCATGGAGCGGATCGTCTCCCCACCGTTTTGCGAGTTGCAATTCTTCCTTTTGTTAATATTGTCTGTGAAAATCCTGCAAGGCCTTACATCAAATTTATAACAGTTTTGAGACGCTAGACTTTCGTTTTTTGCGCCGCAACAAACGCGTACTGCCCTGCATGATTAACCTGTGCAGTGGTCGCAACAGCATTCGGGCACATCCAGTCAGGTTGTTGCGTACCCTGAATTCTCACAGGAGGGTGTGTGCAGGATGTTTCCAGAACCGTTCGGCAGGAGCAGACTGTATTGATCCTGCGTCCCGCCAGACGCGCTGAACTATATTGCCCCTACACGACCCAGTTGCAGAAGCACGGGGTGCAGCTGATCGAACATCAGACGGCAGACGCAAGCTGCCAGGCCCTTGAGGCAGGCTGCCGTGTCGGCCTGCTGATGCTGTCCCAGGCGGACGATGTCGCGCATCTGGAAAACTGCGAACCTCTGCTGAACCGTCCCGGCATGTCCTGGATCGGCATGATCGCGCCGGAACTGCTGGGGGACACGCGCGTGCGCGAATGCATCAGCAACTACCTGTTCAATTTCCTGATACTTCCTGCCCATCCCGACCATACCATGCTCATGCTGCGTCACGCATGGGGCATGGCTTTCATACGCGAATCCTGCCATGCAACGGCAAGGGAATGCATGGGAATCGATACCGGGCTGATGATGGTCGGCAAAAGCGAAGCCATGCAGCGGCTGCACGCGCAAATCCGCAAGGTGGCGCGCACCGAAGCCTCGGTGCTGATCACTGGATCCTCCGGCACCGGCAAGGAGCTCGCCGCCAAGTCGGTGCATCAGCAATCCGGGCGCAGTCATGCGCCCTTCATCGCCGTCAATTGCGGGGCAATCGCGCCGCAGCTGCTGCAATCGGAATTGTTCGGTTATGAAAAGGGCGCGTTTACCGGTGCGCAGCAACGCAAGATCGGCCGCATCGAAGCGGCCCGGGGCGGCACGCTGTTCCTCGACGAAATTGGCGACATGCCGCTGGAGATGCAAGTCAACCTGCTGCGCTTTTTACAGGAAAAACACATCGTGCGCGTCGGCGGCACCGAGACGGTGGGCGTCGATGTGCGTGTGATCGCCGCCACCCACGTCGACCTCGCGAATGCGGTGGCGCAGGGGCGCTTCCGCGAAGACCTGTACTATCGCATCAACGTCGTGTGCATCAACATGCCCCCCCTGGTCGAGCGCGACGCCGACATCGACGAACTGGCGCACCACTACTTCACCAAGTTCTCGGGCATGCACAATCGTGCCGTGCGCGGATTTTCACGCGCCGCCACTGCCGCCATGCGCAACCATTCCTGGCCCGGCAATGTGCGCGAGCTCATCAACCGCATCCAGCGCGCCACCGTCATGGTGGAGGGGCGCTTCATCCAGCCTGAAGACCTCGGCTTCATGAACGTGCCGCGCAACGACAGGTTGCTGTCGCTGGAAGACGCGCGCGCCACCACCGATCGCGTCATGATCCACCGCGCCCTGTCGCAGGCGCGCAATCAGATGTCGCAGGCGGCCAGCCTGCTGGGGGTGTCGCGCATGACCCTGTACCGCCTGATCGAAAAGTACAACATCCGCGGACGCACGATTTCCGCCCCCAACGCGCCCTATTTCGACAATCCGAAGTAGTGCACCAGAAAGCAGCGCGCCTAGTTTGAAATCGGCATCTTGACGTTTAGCGTGATGTCGGGAGTATCGCGCGTCAGGCCGGCGCCGATCGACACCGACAGGGATTTTCTGTTGTCGATGCGGTAGGAATAACCGAGCAATAGCGTGCCGAGCTGGGTGCGCACCGATCCCGGCACGACCTGGCCATTCTGCTTGGTGCGCCCCACCGAATTGTGGTCGTAGCCGATACTGAACGTCGTCCTGTCGTTCAGGCCCAGGCCCATGCCGAAGTTGAAGCCGAAGATGCCGCCAGGTGCAACGCTGCCAAGAAATTCCTGCTCGCCGTTGAGTACCGTGCGGCTGACATTGTTGCGCTTGAAGTTGTGCAGATAGGTCACGCTGCCGAAGAACACCGCCGGATCGCTGGGAAACAGCCAGGTCAGGCCGCCCTGCAGCGAATAGAAGCCGGAACCGGTAGGCAGCTGCAGCGGCAAGCCGGTGCCGGTGGTGTTGTCGACGCAGCGCTGGGCGCAATCGGTGGTCACCTCGAAGGGGTCGCGCCCGGTGCGCGACTTGAAACGCAGGCTGCCGATGTAGTAGGGCTTGTCGGCGCCGCCGTCGTTCAGCTGGTAGCGCATGCCCAGCTCGATGTCGCCGAGATGGCGGCCGCTGGCATCGAAGATGCGTTCGCCGGCAGTGCCAACGCCCACTTCCCGGCTCACCGTCGCATCCGAGCGGTACACGTAGGGGATGCGCGCCTCGACTTCCATGCGGTTGGTCAGGCCGAAGCGGCCGGCAAGTGCCGCAGTCGTGGTGTTGCGCTTGACCTCGCGCACGTCGATCAGGCCGATCAGCAGCGCCGGAATGACGGTGTAGCCGATCAGCGCAACGCGGTTGGCGGAGGAATAGCTGTACTGCAGTGAAGGTTCCAGCACGTACTTGCCTGGCGGCGTGAGTACGCCGGGCTGCTCGAAAATCTGCGCCACTTCCGGCGGCCGCGTCTCGGCTTGCTGCGCCTGGCCAGTGCCATCGCCGGCCCGCGTTTCCGGCGCGGCCTGCGCCCCCTGAACCGGCTGCTGCTGTGACGGCGGGGCGGCCTGCCCTGCCGTTTCTGCCGGCCCGCGACCGCGCTGGGCAGCGAGGGCGGAGCCAGCCACGGCGCGCCGCAGCTGTGCCAGCCCGGCTTCCTGCTCCGCGATAGCGCGCTTCAGGGCCTCTATCCGCTCAGCCTGCTCCGCCAGCCGGCGTTGCAGGACCTGGTGTTCGGGTGCGCTGTCCGGCACATCGCTGCCATGGGCCAGTCCGTGCATCAACGCCAGCAGCGAGCAGCACAGCGCGCCTGCCTTGCGCAGTTTGAATGACATCGGCGCGGCTGCATGTACATTCATCATGAGGAAATTTGATTAGTGAAGGAATGCCACATTTTTCTTTAAGCATGCATTCACCATATTGATTCTGCACAAGCGGTCAAACGCCACGTCGGTATTTCCCCACACTGCGCAACGCCGCCGCTGCGCAATGCGCGCAGGTGGCTGTATCGAAACCTTACACGTGCAGTCCGAGCGAGCGGTGCGGCCCGCATGGGACAAAGCGCGCCGATCGGCGGGCGATCTGTGCCTGCCACACTCGGGCAGTATCGGCGGCCATGCCTGTCGTTGGCTCGTCATAATGCTCTACAGAAATGCGCACGCTCCCGCTTGGAGCTGTCATGTAACGCCGGCTTTACACTCTCCATTCTTACGCAACAACGCGAAGATTTTTACGTTTCGCTTTGAATTAACTAGGTTTTCCCGCGTGGCGCATTCCCAGCGGAATCGCTGCATGCCTAGCCGTACACGTCACCGTATCGCATGCGTTACAACGCATGTGCGAACCAGCCAAGAGCACGCTCCGCCGCTATCGTTCAAGCCCTTCCCATTGCACCACAACCCTCTGTTTATCAATGACTTACTCCTGTCCTGGACGCTCTGGCACCGCATTTGCAATGCCGTAATCGGATTGGCTAGGTTTGCCAAGCCCTGTCGGATATTGATCAACCTTCGATATTTTTCACAAAGGCACAATCATGAAAAAAACTCTCCTGGCAACCTCACTTGCGCTGGCATTCGGACTGAGCGGCCACGCCATGGCATACGACAATTTTGCAACCCAGACCGGACCGGGCGCACTCGCCAACGACAATTCGACCGCGGCGCAGGATAATTCGACCAACACAAAGACCAATACGGAAACCAACACCAAGACCTGGGCGGATAACTCGACCGACACCAAGACGGTCAACAAGCTGAATGTCGATATCGATGCCAAGGTCAAGACCGATAATTCGGTCGACAATTCTACGAGAACCAAGACCAACACCGAAACCACGGCCAACACTAATACTGAAACCGACAACTCGGTCGATACCAAGACGCTGACCAAGACCAGCACAAAGACCAAGACGGTCACGGGTACAGCCACAGCGAGCGGCACCGGCACGGCTGCCGCCGCCAATGGCGCAACGGCAACCGCAAACATCAAGGACTCGTTCAACAGCAGCACGGCGACTGCGACCAGCAATCTGACCGGCTCCGTGAGCGGCATTTCCGTGAGCGGCATCGGCAACACTGCGTCCAATGCCGGCAGCGCCAACGGTGCGGCGGGCGGCGCCGGTGGCGCCAGCTCCGGCGGCGCTGCGACTGGCGGCGTCGGCGGCGCCGGTGGTGGTGGCGGCGGCGGCGGCGGCGGCGGCGATGCAATCAACACCGCGACGGCCGGCCCGACCTCCAACAGCGCGACCACCGGTGACGCAGTAGGCAGCGTCGCCGGCAGCGGCGGCGGCGGAACGGCAACCGGCGGCGCCGGCGCAACGGGCACCGGTACCGGCGGCGCAGCGACAGCGGCCAACGGCCAGAGCAGCGGCGACGCCTCCGCGGGTGCCGCGTCAACAGGCGGCACGTCAACTGCAAGCAACACTTCCGCAGGCGGCGGTGCCGGCGCAACGAACACCGCGACATCCGGTGCGGCCGCAAACGGACAGACTGCGGGCAACACTGCAGGCGCAACAGCCGGCCCTGCCACTGGCGGTGGCGCAATCGCGGCCAGCGTCGGTGTCGGGGTTGAACTCGACGAAGGCAACGGCGGCATCGGCAAGGCCGGCACCGCCAAGGCAGCCGGCGGCGATGCCCTCAACGCCGCGGCAGCCAAGAACGGCACTGCCGCCAACAAGTCCAGCACTTCCGGCGGTGATGCCAACGGCTCGGCGAACGCAGCTGGCGGCGATGCCACCGGCACTGCCTCGGCCAAGGCTGGCGGCAGCAGCACCGGCGCCACGACAGCCTACAGCGGCAGCAACGATGCCACCGCCAATGCCAGCGGCGGCGACGGCCTCGGCGCTGGCGGCAACGGCGGCGATGCCACCAACACTGCCGGCGGCGGCGGCGATGCAGGCGACACCACCTCGGGCAGCATCGGCCAGAAAGCCACCAGCACCGCCAGCACAGGCAATGCCAAGGGCGGCAAGGGCGGCAATGGCGGCAGTGGCGGCGACGGCGGCTATGGCGGCGCGGCCAGCGCCGACGCGGGTGCGGGCGGCAACGGCGGCAACGGCGGCAACGGCGGCAGCGTGAAGGTGAGTGCCGGCAAGTTCGACTTCTCCAACACGATGTCGCATGTCGGTCAGTCGGCAGCAGGGGTGACGGTGATCAGCCAGAACTCCGGCATCGCCTCGCTGATCCAGCAGAGCGTCAACGTGCAAGCCAACCTCGCGGTCGGCCGCTAAAACGCTGCCTGGCGAAGGCATGCCTGCCTGGCAGGCATGTCATCGCCGGCAAGGCGATTCAACGCCAGCCCGGCTCCGGCCGGGCTGGCAAATGCAAGGAGAAGCAAATGCGTGCAGTAAAACTCAACGCCCGATGCAACGTCCGAACGCTGCTGGCCGTGGGACTGCTGGCACCGGCACTGGCGCTTGCCGGCGAAGCTCCGCAATCTGCGTCAGCTGCAGCAGCACCTTTCACGCCGCTCGATGCCGTGGAAGCGCCGGCGCCGGCGCAAGCATTCGCGCCTGCTCCCGAAACTACCGCCATGGGGCCGGTTCTCGCACCGGAGGCACTGGAACAGTATCGTGGCGGCAGCGCGACGATCCATAGCGAAGCGGTCTCCAATGGCTTGCTGCAAAACGCTACCGCCACACGCGTTGCGACCGGCAGCAATGCCATCGCCGATGGCTCCTTCTCTCATGCAGTCGGCATGCCGATCGTAATCCAGAATTCCGGCGCCAACGTGCTGATCCAGAATTCGACCATCGTCAACGTGCAATTCCGGTAAGCCATGAGACGTCATCTCGCACTCCTGATCTTCGGCCTGTTGCTGGCCAACCTGGCCGGCGCCGCCAGGCTGCATTTTTCCGGCATCGGCGGCAGCTTCGCGGTGCCCGTGACCAGCATGAAGGAAGCACGTTTCAGTTCAACTCTGCGCCAGCAGTACGACTTCAGCTGCGGTTCGGCTGCCGTCGCCACCCTGCTGACGCACCAGTACGGGGTTCCCGTGACTGAGGAAATGGTCTTCCAGGCCATGTACGAACAAGGCGACCAGGCCAAAATCCGCCGCGAGGGATTTTCTCTGCTGGACATCAAGCGCTACCTGACCGCGCACGGCTTTGCCGCAGACGGTTTCGCACAGCCCCTGGAAAAACTGGCTGAAGCCGGCCTGCCGGCGATCGTACTGATCAACGACAAGGGCTATCATCATTTCGTGGTGGTCAAGGGCTTGCGCGACGGTCGCGTGCTGATCGGCGACCCTGCCACCGGCACCCGTGCTGTCGACCGCGCCAGCTTCGAAGCCAGTTGGGTCAACCGGCTGCTGTTCGTCATTCACAACCGCCAGGAACAGGCGCGCTTCAACCAGGCTGCCGACTGGAACGCCGCTCCGCGCGCCCCCCTGGCTGCCGGCGTGCGGCGCGAAGGCCTGGAAAGCGTCACGCTGCCCAAGTTCGGCAGCAGCGATTTTTAACCTGGAGTCCACCATGCACGCATTCAAGGGAAAATGGATTGCGCTCAGCCTGCTGTCAGGCAGCGCGGCCATACTGCCCGGCTTCGCCTGGCCGCTTGAAACACTGGCAGCTGACAGCGCGGCGGTATCGTCCCCTTTGCACGGCTGGGTCGCAGTCGATAACGCGCGCCTGGAGGAAATGCGCGGCGGCTTCGACATCGCGCCCGGCCTGCGCGTGTCTTTCGGCATTGAACGCGTCATCAACCTGAACGGAGTGCTGCAAACCGCCATCCGCATCGAAGTGCCGGATGCGGGCAAGCTGATCGAGTCGCAGCAAACCCCGGCCATCGCCTCCACCGGAGCCGCCGGCACAACTGCTGCGGCAGTCGCACCATTGATCGCATCGGCTACCCAGGCCGCGCCTAGCACGCAGGCTTCCGCCGAAGCAGCATCTGCCACGCAAACAACGCAAGGTGCTGCGCCGACATCCACTCCTGCCGCCAGCGCGGCTTCGGTGACGACGAGCCTGGGCAACGGCGGCGCCGTCCTGATCCAGAACGGCCCCGGCAACACCTTTTCACCCGGATTGCTGACGCAGGCTACTGGCGCAACCTTCATTCAGAACAGCATCAACAATCAAACCATCCAGAGCGTCACCATCATCAATACCACTACCAACAGCATGGAATTGCTCAAAGGCGCAAATTTGCAAAGCACCCTGCTGGATGCCATTACCCAGGCGGTCGGCTCCCGTTAGGCGTGCACCTGGCGCCCGTCGGCAATGCGCTCGCGCCAGGCGTGCTGGCGCCTGCCGCCGGATGCCAAATCGCTGCATTCGTGCTAGTGTATGAAATCATTTCATACGCGCATTGCAGCCATGTGTCAGCTCCTGGGGATGAATTGCAACGTCCCGACCGATATCGTGTTCAGCTTCACCGGGTTCGCCACACGCGGCGGCCGCACCGACGCGCACAAGGATGGCTGGGGCATTGCTTTTTTCGAAGGCGCCGGCGTGCGCCATTTTGTGGATTACGAGGCAGCAACGGCTTCACCGGTTGCCGACCTGATCAAGCGCTATCCGATCAAGTCGAAAAACGTCATCGCCCATATCCGCAAGGCGACCATCGGCCAGGTTTCCCTGGAAAACTGCCATCCTTTCGTGCGCGAGCTGTGGGGACGCTACTGGGTATTTGCGCATAACGGCGATCTGAAGGATTTCACGCCGACGCTGGATGGCGCGTTCCGCCCGGTCGGCACCACCGACAGCGAATGGGCATTCTGTTACCTGCTGCAGCAGTTGCGGCGGCGCTTCGGCGATACGCCCCCGGACTTGCCCGCGCTGACCGTGGCAGTGCGCGAACTCTGCGCCGAGATCGCCGCGCACGGCACCTTCAACATGATGCTGTCGGATGGCAGTGCGCTGTTTACCCATTGCTCGACGAAGCTGTACTACATCGTACGCCAGTTTCCGTTTTCCGAAGCGCGCCTGGCGGACGAAGACATGCGCGTCGATTTTTCCCAGGTGACGACGCCCGACGACCGGGTCGCCATCATCGTCACCGAGCCACTGACCGCCAATGAAAACTGGACGGCGTTTCAGGCTGGTGAAATGAAAGTATTCATCGACGGCAAGCCGGACGGCGCATGAGCGCCGCCGCGCCTGCCATTACTGCAAGGAGAGGCCATGAGCAACGAGCAACTAAAAAACTCCCTGAAGGAATTGCACCGTCAGCTGGAAGCGGCCGGCACCGCTGTCGATGACGAACTGAAAAACCTGCTGCAAGTGCTGGACACCGACATCGACCAGGTCCTGCAGCAACAGGCGCCAGCCCGTCAGGCCGACGACGACAGCCTGGCTGGCCGCTCGCAGGAACTGGCGGCGCGCTTCGCCGCGCAGCACCCGCAACTGGAAAGAATGCTGCGCGAGCTCGGCCGCACCCTGGAGAACATGGGGATCTGATTACAGGTTGGGCGCCAGCCAGCGTTCAATGTCTTCCTTCGGCACGCCACGGCGCGCCGCCATGTCGTCGGCCTGATCGTTGCCGATCTTGCCGACGCTGAAGTATTTCGAACCGGGGTGTGCCAGGTAAAAGCCCGACACCGCCGCGCCCGGGAACATCGCGTAGGATTCCGTGACGTGCATGCCGATTTCCTCGCACTGCAAGGCCCTGAACATGTCCGCCTTGACGGTGTGCTCCGGGCAGGCCGGGTAACCCGGCGCCGGTCGGATGCCGCGATAGGCTTCCTTGATCAGCGCTTCATTGGCCAGATCTTCGTCGGCGGCGTAACCCCAGAAATCCTTGCGCACGCGTTCGTGCAGGTGCTCGGCAAAGGCTTCCGCCAGGCGATCGGCGAGCGACTTGAGCATGATCGAAGAGTAATCATCGTGCGCTTCCTCGAAACGTTTCTCGTGCTTTTCAATGCCGATGCCAGCGGTCACCGCAAACACGCCGATGTAATCGGCGATGCCGGATGACTTGGGCGCAATGAAATCCGCCATGCACTGGTTGGGGCGCGCCACGCCATCGATCACCGGCTTTTCAGTCTGCTGCCGTGCGCCGTACCAGGTAAACGCCACTTCGCTGCGCGTGTCGTCCGTGTAGATCTCGATATCGTCATCGTTGACGCTATTGGCCGGCAACAGGGCAATGACGCCGTTGGCGGTCAGCCAGCGGCCCTCGACGATTTTCTTCAGCAGCGCCTGGCCTTCCTCGAATACCTTGGACGCCGCCTCGCCCACCACTTCATCTTTCAGGATAGCCGGATACGGGCCGGCCAGGTCCCAGGTCTGGAAGAACGGGCCCCAGTCGATGTAGCGCGCCAGCGTCGCCAGGTCGTAATTGGCAAACACGCGCCGGCCGATGAATTTCGGCTTCACGGGAGCATTGGCGCCGGTGAAATCCAGCTTTGCCCTGTTGGCGCGCGCCTGCGCCAGCGTCAGCAGCGGCACGGCTTTCTTGTTGGCGTGCTGCACGCGGATACGTTCGTAATCGGCGGCGGTCTCGGCCAGGAATTGCGTACGCTGCGCCTCATCGCCCAGCAGCGCCTGCGCCACCGGCACCGTGCGCGAAGCATCCGGCACATACACCACCGGGCCTTCATAGTTCGGCGCAATCTTCACGGCGGTATGCGCGCGCGAAGTCGTCGCGCCGCCCACCAGCAGCGGCATCTTGCGCTCGCGGAAATATGGATCGCGCTGCATTTCCTTGGCTACGTAAGCCATTTCTTCCAGCGACGGCGTGATCAGGCCGGACAGGCCGATGAAATCGGCGTCTTCTTCCTTGGCCTTGGCGAAGATTTCCGAACACGGCACCATGACGCCCATGTTGACCACTTCAAAGTTATTGCATTGCAGGACCACCGTGACGATATTCTTGCCGATGTCGTGCACGTCGCCCTTCACCGTAGCAATGACGATTTTGCCGCGTGGCTTGGCAACGATGCCGGTGCGTTCCTGCTCCCGCAGCTTTTCTTCCTCGATGAAGGGCACCAGGTGGGCCACTGCCTGCTTCATGACGCGCGCGGACTTCACCACCTGCGGCAGGAACATTTTGCCCTGGCCAAACAGGTCACCGACCACGTTCATGCCATCCATCAGCGGCCCCTCGATCACCTCGATGGGGCGGCCGCCGCGATCGGCGATCTTTTGCCGCACTTCCTCGGTATCCTCGACGATCCATTGCGTAATGCCGTGCACCAGCGCGTGCGAGAGGCGCTTTTCGACCGGGTCGTTGCGCCACTCCAGCGTCGCCTCTTCCTTTTTCGCCCCTGCTTTCAGGGTCGCGGCGAATTCGATCATGCGCTCGGTAGCATCTTCGCGACGGTTGAGCACTACGTCTTCGACATGCTCGCGCAATACCGGGTCGAGGTCGTCGTACACGCCGACCATGCCGGCGTTGACGATACCCATGGTCATGCCTGCCTTGATGGCGTGGTAAAGGAACACGGTGTGGATCGCTTCGCGCGCCGGGTCGTTGCCGCGGAAGGAGAAGCTCACATTCGAGACACCGCCGGAAATCTTCGCGTGCGGCAGATTTTCATGAATCCAGCGCGTGGCGTTGATGAAGTCGACGGCGTAATTGTTATGTTCCTCGATGCCGGTGGCGACCGCGAAAATGTTCGGGTCGAAGATGATGTCTTCCGGCGGGAAGCCTACTGCTTCGGTCAGCAACTTGTAGGCGCGCGCGCAAATCTCGGTCTTGCGCGCGAAGGTGTCGGCCTGGCCTTTTTCATCGAAAGCCATGACGATCACTGCCGCACCGTAGCGGCGGCACAGCGTCGCCTGGCGCAGGAATTCCTCCTCGCCCTCCTTCATCGAGATCGAGTTGACCACTGCCTTGCCCTGCACGCACTTCAGGCCCGCTTCGATCACCGACCACTTCGACGAGTCGATCATGATCGGCACGCGGGCGATATCCGGCTCGCCGGCGATCAGGTTCAGGAAACGCGTCATGGCCGCGACCGAATCCAGCATCGCCTCGTCCATGTTGATATCGATGATCTGCGCGCCGTTTTCCACCTGCTGGCGCGCCACCGACAGCGCCTCGTCGAACTGTTCGTTCAGGATCAGGCGCGCGAAGGCTTTCGAACCAGTGACGTTGGTGCGCTCCCCGACGTTGACGAACAGCGAGCTGTCATCGATGATGAACGGCTCCAGGCCCGACAGCTTCATGCGATGGTCGGATTCCGGCACCTGGCGCGGCGGGATCTTTGCCACCACGTCGGCAATCGCCTTGATGTGCGCGGGCGTGGTGCCGCAGCAGCCGCCGGCGATATTCACGAAGCCGCTTTCGGCAAAATCCTTCAGCAGCGCCGAGGTCACGTCCGGCGTTTCGTCAAAGCCGGTATCGGCCATTGGATTGGGCAGGCCGGCGTTGGGGTAGATGCAGACGAAGGTATCGGCGATCTTCGACAGCTCTTCGGCATAGGGGCGCATGAGCGTGGCGCCCAGTGCGCAGTTCAGGCCGACGGTCAAGGGTTTCGCATGGCGCACCGAATGCCAGAAGGCCGGCACGGTCTGGCCCGAGAGGATGCGCCCGGATGCGTCGGTGACGGTGCCGGAAATCATGAGCGGCAGCTTCTTGCCGGTCTCTTCGAAAAAGGCATCGATGGCGAACAGCGCCGCCTTGCAGTTGAGCGTGTCGAAAATCGTCTCGACCAGCAGCACGTCGACGCCGCCTTCCACCAGCGCGCGCGTCTGCTCCAGGTAAGACGCCACCAGCTGGTCGAAGGTGACGTTGCGCGCCGCCGGATCGTTCACGTCCGGCGAGATCGACGCGGTTTTGGGGGTCGGGCCGATGGCGCCGGCGACGAAACGCGGTCTGTCGGGCGTCGAATACTTGTCGCAGGCGGCGCGCGCCAGCTTTGCCGCAGCGACGTTCATCTCGTAGACGAGATGCGCCATGTGGTAATCGTCCTGGGCGATGCTGGTGGCGCCGAAGGTATTGGTCTCGATCAGATCGGCGCCGGCAGCCAGGTATTGCTCGTGGATTTCCTGGATGATGTGCGGCTGCGTCAGCAGCAGCAATTCGTTATTCCCCTTCAGGAAAACTTCCTTGCCCGACACGGCAAAATCGCGGAAACGCTCGCCGCGGTATTCCGCCTCGCCCAGCTTGTACTGCTGGATCATGGTCCCCATCGCGCCATCCAGGACCAGGATGCGGCGGGAAAGCAGGTCGCGCAACAGCGCTTCGGTATCGGAATGGACGTGACGGTTCATATCTAGTCGGTTGGGGACAGAATAACTCGGCGAGGGGCGCACAGGCACAAGCTTGCATGCTTGTGCCGCTACGCCAGCAAGCCGCATGCGGCTTGAAACCCTGGCTCGCTTCAAACTCTGTCCCGCAATAATTAAATTTAAAAATAAAAAAACCCGGCCTGCAATACGGGGCCGGGTTATGCGCCTGGCCGCTTTAGCAGTATTTGTAATGGGACTCGATGCTGGATCGACCCGGGCGCCCGCAAGCTGGTTTGACTGGCTTAATCAAATCGGCGCTGTGAAAATTATACGCCGTATCAAGACCTTGCGTAAGACATGGCCATTCTTCGGGGCAGCATCCAAATCAATGAAAGCGCCGAAAAGGCGAAAACGCCGGGCAAACCGACGCACAAATCGTGGAAAAGGGCAAAAAAAAGCCCGCGAGATTGGCGGGCTTGAATCCATATCAAAGGAGGAGACATGGAGGAGACAGGGCCAGTCTATGAGACTGCCCTGTGTAAGGCCAATTTCCTTTTGCAATATGTGTTATTCATATAAAATATATCACTTTATAAGCCTCACCCATAACTGCCTCCTCCTCAGGCGGCCGCCTGCGCCGCGCGCAAGCGTGTTTCATTCAGTTTCAGCGTCAGGCACTTGGCGGCCCCGCCCGCCTTCATGAATTCCCCCAGTGGCGTCTGGTGCAGCAGGAAGCCATGGGCAGCCAGGGTACGCGCCAGTTCGTCGGAGACCCGGTTGCTGAACACATGGCGGCCGCTGTTGACGGCGTTGCAGGCAAACTGCAAGGCATCGGCCGTGGTCACGGCGATGCGGCGCGAGGCCGGCACGCGCGCGGCGATGCGGGCCTGCGATGCCGCGTCGAAGGCTTGCGGATAATACAACAGCCAGCCGCCCGCCAGCGGGCACAGGCAGGTATCCAGATGATAGAAGCGCTCGTCCACCAGGCGCAGCGGCTCCACCTCGATATCCAGCAGCGTTGCCAGGGGCGGCGCGCATGCCAGGCTGGAACGGTGGCCATGACCCAGCCACAGCAGCGGCTGGCCGCGGTCGAGCAGGGCATCGCCCGCGCCCTCGAAAGCCAGCTCCGGCGCCAGCGTGACGACCTCGAAGCCGTGCTCGCCGAACCACTGGCGGAAATGCGCTTCCTCCGGCTGGCGCTCGGCATGGCGAAAGTGCGACAGCACCACGGTCTTGCCCAGCACCAGCCCGGCATTGGCGGTAAACACCATGTCCGGCACGCCCGGCTGGCCGGCGATCCGTTCCACCCGGGCGACGGCGCCGATGGCGTCGGCCAGCGCCTGCCACTGGCGCGCGGCGGCCTCGCTGCGACCCTGCGCCACGTTCCCCTGCATCCAGGGATTGATCACGTAGCTCACCTCGAAATGGTCGGGTGCGCACATCAGGTAACGGTCCGTCATGAGTCTCTTCTCCATCCGAAAAAGATGGCGTGATGCCTTACACGAGCATGTGGTCGGCAGCGCGCCGCACCGGCGCCACGCCATCCAGCACGGCGCCGATGGTCGCCAGCGCCAGGTCGATTTCCGGCGGGCCGATCACCAGCGGCGGCGCAAAGCGCACCACCGTTTCGTGGGTTTCCTTGGACAGCACGCCCGCGAGCATGAGCCGCTCGCAAAACACGCGCGCCGATACCAGTTGCGAATCCAGCTCCATGCCGATCAGCAGGCCCTTGCCGCGCACCTCGCGGATCGCCGGGTGGCGCAGCGCGCGCAAGCCTTCCAGCAGGCGCGCGCCCATTTCGCGCGCGCGCTCGACCAGGCGCTCCTCGCGCAGCAGTTGCAGCGCGGCCGTGCCCACCGCGGCTGCCAGCGGATTGCCGCCGAAGGTGCTGCCATGGTCGCCCGGATTGAACACGTTCATGACGTCATGGCGCGCCAGGAATGCCGACACCGGCAGCAGGCCGCCGCCCAGCGCCTTGCCCAGCACCAGGCCGTCGGGCTTGATGCCGTCGTGTTCGCATGCCAGCAGGCGGCCGGTGCGGCCCAGCCCGGTCTGCACCTCGTCGCACACCAGCAGCACGTCGTGGCGCGAGCAGATATCACGGCAGGCGGCCAGGTAGCCTGGCGGCGGCACGATGATGCCGCCCTCGCCCTGCACCGGCTCGACCAGGAATGCCGCGGTATGCGGCGTGATGGCCGCTTCCAGCGCTGCGGCGTCGCCGAAGGGCACGTGCACGAAGCCCGGCGCGAACGGGCCGAAGCCGTCGCGGTATTGCGGCTCCGAAGAAAATCCGACGATGGTCGTCGTGCGCCCGGCAAAATTGCCTGAGCAAACGATGATCTCGGCGCGCCCTTCCGGTATTCCCTTGACCTTGTAGCCCCATTTACGCACCGCCTTGATCGCCGTTTCGACGCCTTCGGCGCCGGTATTCATTGGCAACGCTTTGGCCATGCCGGTCATTTCGCACAGCAACTGCAGGAAGGGACCGAGGCGGTCGCTATGGAAGGCACGCGAAGGCACCGCCAACAATTGCGCCTGCGCGCTCAGCGCCGCGACCAGCTTCGGATGGCTATGGCCGAAGCTCACCGCCGAATAGGCCGACATCATGTCGAGATAGCGCTTGCCATCGACATCCCACAGCCACACGCCTTCGCCCCGGTGCAAGACCACCGGCAGCGGATGATAGTTGCGTGCGCAATATTGCCGCTCGAGTTTGATCAGCTTGTCCATGGCCACCTCCTCCGACTGATGCTTGCATCATAGGCCACCATCGGGGAAATTTTTTTGCATATTTCACGTCAAAACTCTACTTTTATGAAAGAATCGTTCATGATAATGGCGATCATTGAGGAAATTTCATGGAAAAGCTCGATCGTTACGACAAAGTCTTGCTGGAGATGCTGCAGAATGACGGCCGCGCCTCGAACGTGGAACTGTCGGCAGCCGCCAATCTGTCGCCGCCGCAGTGCTATCGGCGCGTGCGGCGCCTGGAAACCGCCGGCTACATCCGCGGCTATGTCGCCCGGCTCGACCCGGCGGCACTGGGCCTGGGCGTGACCGCGTTCGTCAACCTGAACCTCGACCGCGACCAGTCCAGGCAGGCGCGCCAGGTGGAACAGACCATCCGCCAGTTTCCGGAAATCATCGAGTGCTACACGATTTCCGGCGACTTCGACTACATGCTCAAGGTCGTGGCGGCGGACCTGAAGTCACTGTCGAATTTCCTGACCGACCGCCTGATGCAGGTGCCGGGCGTCGCCGGCGTGCGCTCAACCGTTTGCCTGGAAGAAATTAAACCGGCTTCCGGACTGCCGCTGAAACATGCCTGAAGCAACAGATCGGCAAATAATTCATACAAATACCCCGACTTTGGGATAACCAACTCTTAGGCAAGCTTATACTTTTGGCTAGCCGTGTTACTCTGATGCAATAATTTCTTTTGCAACTGATACACCGGCTTATGAAATTTCTGTCTGCGTTATTTCGCTTTCCCAAAAACGACCCCGCCCAGGCAACACGCGCACGCCATACGCTAATGTCGACGGTATCCGCACTGACAGTTAGCAGCTTTGCCCTGTATTGCAGTCATATCGGCCTGCTCCGCATGTCGGTCCCCAGCCTATCCGGCTTTCTGGCGCTTGCCTTTGTGATTCACGCCTTGTTTTATGCGGCGATTTGCTCGGGCTGGAACCGTCGCCTTGCCGATCCCAGCATGACAATGGTGCAGATCATCAACAGCATTCTGTGGATGATGTTCGTCCTGTATTTTATCGACCAGGTACGCGGTGCAGTACTGGTGCTGTTCATGATTATTTTCGTGTTCGGCATTTTTCGTTTGCGCCGCGCGCAATTCATCGGCGCCGCGCTTTTCACGCTGCTGACCTACGCGCTGATCATTGCCTTGCTTGCCTACAATCAGCCACAAGCGATCGATGTGAAAATTGAGTTGCTGCAGTGGGTGCTACTGGCAATGGTGCTGCCCTGGTTTGCATGGATTGGGGCTTACATCAGCGATATCCGGAGCGCCTTGCGGCATAAAAACAAGGAATTGGAAAAGGCGCTTGCAACGATCGAACACCTGGCGTCACACGATGAACTGACCGGCATCGCCAACCGGCGCTGTTTCCTGGATGCCTTACGCCGTGAACAAGCGCGTGTCGACCGCGAAGCACAGCCATTTTGCCTGGCGCTGCTGGACCTGGATTTTTTCAAGGCGATCAACGATCTTTATGGCCATTCTGCGGGCGACAGGGTGTTGCGTATCTTCGCTGAATCCGTCCAGAAGGCAGTCCGGCAATCGGATTATTTCGGCCGTTACGGCGGGGAAGAATTTGCCTTGCTCATCGTGGATGCCGATATCGCATCGGCAAGCAGCATTCTCGAACGCATCCGTACAAGCATTGAAGAACAGGCATTCTCCCATATCGATCGAAAAGTCACGGCCTCCATTGGCGTCGCCCAATATCAGCCCGGCGAGACCATCAGCAGCCTGATCAATCGTGCAGACCAGGCGCTATACGCTGCCAAGAAAAGCGGGCGCAACTGCGTGAAACAGGCAACCAGCGAAACCGAGGTTGCGGGTGCCATCATGGCAATCCATTAGGAGCGGATTGCATCACTGGCGATCGCCCAATAAGCAGCCCCATAAGCAAAAAGCGCGGACCGGATAAATCCGGTCCGCGCTTTTTTAATGGCTATCGCGCCGTGATCAGGCTGCCAGACGCTTTTCCAGCTGTGCCTTGACCGCTTCCAGCTCGGTCGGCAGATGGTATTTCAGCTTGTCGAACAGTTCTGCGTGCAACTTCAGTTCGGCTTCCCATGCGGCCTTGTCGATCGAGGTGATGGTGTCGAACTGGGCTTGCGTGAAGTCGATGCCATCCCACTTCAGGTCGCCGTACTCGGGCGTGACGCCGAAGATGTTTTCGACGCCGCTGGCCTTGCCTTCGATGCGGTCCAGCATCCACTTCAGCACGCGCATGTTGTCGCCGAAGCCCGGCCAGACGAACTTGCCGTTTTCATCGGTGCGGAACCAGTTGACGCAATAGATGTTCGGCAGCTTGGCGCCGGAGGCTTCGATCTTCTTGCCCATGTCCAGCCAGTGCTGGAAATAGTCGCTCATGTTATAGCCCATGAACGGCAGCATGGCGAACGGGTCGCGGCGCACTACGCCCTGCTGGCCGGCGGCCGCAGCGGTGGTTTCCGAACCCATGGTGGCAGCCATGTAGACGCCTTCGATCCAGTTGCGCGCCTCGGTCACCAGCGGCACGGTGGTGGAGCGGCGGCCGCCGAAGATGAAGGCCGAAATCGGTACGCCGGCCGGATCATCCCAGGCCGGGTCGATCACCGGGTTTTGCGTGGCGGCGACGGTGAAGCGGGCATTCGGATGCGCTGCCTTGCGGCCAGTTTCCTTGGCGATTTGCGGGCTCCACTCCTTGCCCTGCCAGTCGATGACGTGGGCCGGCGCTTCCTTGGTCATGCCTTCCCACCAGACGTCGCCGTCGTCGGTCAGCGCGACGTTGGTGAAGATGGTGTTGGCGGTCAGCGAGGCCATGCAGTTGGAGTTGGTCGCGGTGTTGGTGCCCGGCGCCACGCCGAAGTAGCCGGCTTCCGGGTTGATCGCGTACAGGCGGCCATCCTTGCCCGGCTTGATCCAGGCGATGTCGTCGCCGATGGTGGTGACCTTCCAGCCGTTGAACGCCTTGGGCGGGATCAGCATGGCGAAGTTGGTCTTGCCGCAGGCCGAGGGGAAGGCTGCAGCGACGTAGTGCTTCTTGCCTTCAGGCGATTCGACGCCGAGGATCAGCATGTGCTCGGCCAGCCAGCCCTGGTCGCGGCCCATGGTGGAAGCGATGCGCAACGCGAAGCACTTCTTGCCCAGCAGGGCATTGCCGCCGTAGCCGGAGCCGTAGGACCAGATTTCGCGGGTTTCCGGGAAATGCACGATGTACTTGGTAGCGTTGCACGGCCATGCCACATCCTGTTCGCCGGCAGCCAGCGGCTTGCCGACGGTGTGGATGGCCGGCACGAATTCGCCGTCGGCGCCCAGCACGTCATACACGGCCTTGCCCATGCGGGTCATGATGCGCATGTTGACGGCCACGTAGGGCGAGTCGGACAGTTCGATGCCGATATGGGCAATCGGCGAACCCAGCGGGCCCATCGAGAACGGCACCACGTACATGGTGCGGCCCTTCATGCAGCCGTCGAACAGGCCGTTGAGGGTGCTGCGCATTTCCGCGGGCGCCATCCAGTTGTTGGTGGGGCCGGCGTCTTCCTTCTTTTCCGAGCAGATGAAGGTGCGGTCTTCCACGCGCGCCACGTCCGAGGGGTCGGAGCAGGCCAGGTAGCTGTTCGGGCGCTTTTCCTGGTTCAGCTTTTTCATGGTGCCGGAAGCAACCATCTCGGCGCACAGGCGGTCGTACTCTTCCTGCGAACCGTCGCACCAGTAGATGCGGTCCGGCTTGGTGAGCGCGGCGACTTCGGCCACCCAGTTGATCAGCTTTTGCTGTTTGACGAATGCGGGGGCATTTACTGCTGCAATGCCACCCATGACGGGTTGATTCATACTACCTCCAATGCCAATAAAGAATTCTGTCAGCTCCCGGCACGGCAGGATCGTCGTCGAGGCACGGTCAGCATATAACTCTGACGGAACGGCGGTCTTGTCGAAGTGCAGCCATCTTGTTCGGCTGCGCTGCCCCAGTTTCTCTTGCGCACCTGCTCGGGTGCGGTGCGCTTGGGATGCCGTCCGGAAGCCGTGTGCCGACTCGGGCGAAATGGGCTTGCATTCCGCAAGGGGTGGCTGCGGAAAATAGGAGGAGGATTGTACCGCCGCTTACTGGCAACCTCAATGGCTTTAGGTTAAATAATGTAGTAATTACAGCAAATAATAGTTGAATTTTGTAGTAGGCTATTAATATCCGGATGGTATACGTTATTTTGTTACGAAAATCTGGCAACTTTGCTTAAATTGACGAGAAAATTGCCTTTTCTTAAATGTCACATGGCAAACATAATTCAGGCAAACATGCCGGTAAAATGCCGGATCGCACGGCAACTTGTACACTGAAGAGCCTTATTCCCGCATGCCGGCAGCGCGGCAAAAGAAGTCATGAAAGTCCTGAGCGTCAACCTGGCCCCGGTGGGCCGACTCGAAGTAGAACAGTACGGGCGCGTGCACCACATCGCCAGCGCCATCAACAAGCAGCCCGTGGCAGGCACGGTGGCAGTCGCGCTGCTGGGCCTGGCCGGCGACGAGCAGGCCGACCCGACCGTGCACGGCGGCCTGGCCAAGGCTGTCTATGCCTATCCTGTCGAACACTATGCCTTCTGGGAGCAGCAGCGCGCCGCCGCGCTCAAGCGTGAGGAAGCCCTGCCGTTCGGCGCCATGGGCGAAAACCTGACCCTTTCCGGCCTGCTGGAAAACGAAGTCTGGGTGGGCGACATCCTGGAAATCGGCAGCGTCGTGCTGGAAGTCAGCGAACCGCGCCGGCCCTGCTACAAGTTCGCTGCCAGGATGGGCTTTTCCCATGCCATCAAGATGATGGTGCAAAGCGGCCATACCGGCTTTTATCTGCGCGTGCTGCAGCCGGGCGTGCTGCAGCAGGGTGATGCCGTGCGCCTGGTAGCGGGACCGCGGCGGGTATCGATTACGCAAGTCAACCAGCAGCGCTACAAGGGACGCCAGCGCGACCTGTTTTAGCGCGACCTGTTTTGCGAGGACAGATGCGGGAACGGCGCAAGTAACATACGGTCAAAAAAAGCTTGCAGTTTTTTTTGCTGGCCCTGATCGGGCAAACCGCTTTTCAAATGAATGATTCGCTTTCCACCGACGAGCACCTGCGGCTTGCGGACTTGCTGGAATACAGGATCCTCGATACGCCTCCGGAAAAGGAATTCGACGATTTCACGACACTGGCCTGCTTCATCTGCAATACGCCGATTGCCATCATCACGCTGCTCGACAAGAAACGGCAATGGTTCAAGTCGCGCATCGGACTGGAAGTGTCGGAAACGCCGCGTGACATTGCCTTTTGCGATCATACGGTAGCAATCCGTAATTTTTTTACCGTACATGACGCGCTGCATGATCCGCGTTTTTCCGCCAACCCCTTGGTGCTGGACACCCCGCACATCCGGTTTTATGCCGGCGCGCCTTTGACCACGCCGCAAGGCCATGTGATCGGTACGCTATCCGTCATCGACAGCAAGCCCCGACGATTGAGCCACCAGCAGGAACAAGCCCTGCGCACTTTGAGCCGCCATGTCGTCGTCCTGCTGGAATTGCGCAAAAACGTTGCGGCGCTCAAGCGTGTCATTGCCGAGCGTAACCGCGCGGAACAGGAACTACGGGGCATCCAGGCCGAACTGGAAACCCGGGTCCGGGAACGCAGTGCAGCGCTGGAAAAAATCAATGCCGCACTGCGTAGCGAAATCACCGAGCGGGTCAAGGAAAGAAATGTCTCGGACGCCCTGATCAACAGCTTGCCAGGCATTTTTTATGTGTTCGACGAGACCGGCCGCTACCTGCGCTGGAACGACAATTTTCAGCGCGTGACGGGTTTTAGCGATGCAGAAATGACCCGGGTGCACCCGCTCGATCTTTTCGACAATGAAGCGGACAGGCAATTTGTTACGCAAAAGATTGCAGATGCCTTCCTCACCGGGCAGACCCAGGCGGAAGCGACGCTCCACACCCGCAACGGCAAGCGGATCCCTTACCTCTTCAACGCCGTGCGCCTGGAGATCGATGGACGCACCTGCCTGTCCGGCATGGGCCTCGATATCACCGAAACCAGGCGCCACAAGGAACAACTCGAACATCAGGCCAGCCACGACAGCCTGACGCAGCTGGCCAACCGCGCCCTGCTGAACGACCGCATCGAACTGGCGGTAGCTGCTGCCGACCGTAACCACGCAATGGCGGTCATTGCTTTCATCGACCTCGACAACTTCAAGCTGGTCAATGACACGCTCGGACACGATGTGGGCGACCGGCTGCTGGTGGGCGTGGCAAATCGCCTGAAAAAATGCGTGCGCGAAGGCGATACCGTGGCGCGCCATGGCGGCGATGAATTCGTGCTGGTGCTGCAGGACCAGCATGGCGAGGATGCGCTCGCTGCGTGGATCGGCCGTCTCATCGAACGGGTTTCGCAGCCCTTCCCTGTGGGAGAACACCAGTTGTTCATTACCTGCTCGATCGGCCTGTCGGTCTATCCGCGCGACGGCAAGGACGTGCAAACCCTGCTCAAGCATGCCGATGCCGCGATGTACCAGGCCAAGGCGGAAGGGCGCAACCAGTTCCAGTTCTTCATTCCCAGCATGAACGCGCGCATCCGCGAGCGCTTTATGCTGGAAGCCAGGCTGCGGGGCGCGCTCGAGCGCGAGGAATTCCTGCTGTATTACCAGCCGCAGATCGACCTCGCCAGCGGCAGGATCGTCGGCGCCGAAGCACTGGTCCGCTGGCAGGATCCGGAACTGGGCCTGATGTCGCCGCAGCGCTTTATCCCGGTTGCCGAAGAAACCGGGCTGATCGTGCCGCTCGGACAATGGGTGCTGGAGCAGGCTTGCATGCAGAACAAGGCGCTGCAGAGTGCCGGGTTTGCCGGATTGACAGTATCGGTCAACTTGTCGCCGCGCCAGTTTTTACCCGAAGTCCTGGTCAGGTCGGTCCAGTCGGCCTTGCAGCACGCCGGGCTGCGCGCGGGATTGCTCAAGCTGGAAGTCACCGAAGGCATGGTCATGAGCCGGCCGGAAGAGGCCGAAGAAATCCTGCACGAAATCAAGCGCATGGGAGTGCGCCTGGCTATCGACGATTTCGGCGTCGGCTACTCCAGCCTGAGCTACCTGAAACGCTTCCCGGTGGACCAGCTCAAGATCGACCAGTCGTTCGTGCAGCGCGTGGCGGAGGATCCGGACGATGCCGCCATCACGCAGGCAATGATCACGCTCGGCCATAACCTGAACATGAACGTCATTGCCGAAGGCGTGTGCACGCCGAAACAGCTGGCGTTCCTGCGCCAGCACGACTGCGATGAAATACAGGGGAATTATTTTTTCCCGGCCATGCCGTTCGAGAACCTGCGCTCCCTGCTCGGCCAGCCGCAGCCCTTGCCGCATTGAACGGCAAGCGCCGGCGACCGGGACTAGCGCGCCGTATCGAAAGGCATCCCGGCCGGCAGCATGCCGTGCCCCGCATTGGCGGATGCGCGCGCGCCGGTCCACAGGCGCGCCCAGCCCGGCGGCCATGGCAAGGCCGGGCCATCATAAGCCGGCACGCCACGTCGCACTGCGATCACCGGCAGGCTGTCCGGCGCCGGACCGTCGCGGCTGTCCCAGCCGAGCGTAAACGTATAATCCGGCAGCAGCGCGGCGCACACCTGCTCGAACCAGGCGCTGTGGTCCTCGTCGCGCCCGAGCGCCTGCGCCAGTCCCTGGGGGTCGAAGCGCGCCAGCGTACGCGCCAGCTCTTCTGCCGTTTCCCCCGGAGCATCGCCCCAGCCCATCACCGGGTTGAAATTGTAATCAGATCCGGAGCCGTACCAGCCTTCGCGCCAGGGACGCTCGATCCAGCTGCGCTGGCCGGCGAACAGATGCCAGCGCCAGTGCAGGCCCGAGGGTTTCGGCCAGCTGTACAGGTACAGGCGCTGGTAACCGGCGCGGTGCAATTCGCGCACCAGTGCCATCAGGCGCGCATGCGGCATGCGGTCGGGCGGGCGGCGGCGAAACAGGATCGGCTCGCCGTCGGCATGCTGCACTTCGTCGCTGCCCAGGTTCAGGTCGAGGGTGCGCACTTCGCTGCCGAAGCGCGCGGCAATCCAGCCGGTCAGCAGGTTGATGGACGTAATCACGCCATAGCCGCGATGGCGGTGGAAGATCACGGTGCCGGGCGCTACGGTTTTCATCGGAAAGTTTTCAGAGCAGGATTCAAGGATGCACAGCAAATAGAATCGCACATCATGCCGGGTTTTGCCAGTGCTCGGAAGTTCCCCGCAAAACGCCGGGGCCAAGGCGATGACAAACCGCCAACGGGGTATCATGGCGCTATTCGCAGCGCCATTTGCTGCGTTTTCCGGAATTCGCCATGACCCTGCAGATCGTCGCCACCGGCGGCACTTTCGACAAGCATTACGATGAAATCGCCGGCCGTCTCGGCTTCGGCGCCAGCCACTTGCCGGAAGCCATCCGGCGCGCGCGCATCACCGTGCCGGTATCGCTGGAAACCCTGCCGCTGCTCGACTCGCTCGACATGCGCGAAGCAGATCGCCAGCGCATCCTCGATGCCTGCCGCGAGGCTGCCGGCCAGGCCATCGTCATCATCCACGGCACCGACACCATGCGCGAAACGGCGCAGGTGCTGGGCGCGGCCGCGCTCGACAAGACCATCGTGCTGACCGGCGCCATGATCCCCTTCGAAATCGCCGGCAGCGATGCCCTGTTCAATTTCGGCTTTGCCTGCGGCGTGGCGCAAACCCTGCCGGCAGGCGTCTATGTGGCGATGAACGGCCAGGTGTTCGGCTGGGAGCAGGTGCGCAAGAATCGCGACGCCGGCGTGTTCGAAACGGCCTCAGGCAGCTAGCGAAGCCGGCGCCGCCTCGGCGGCTTCGACGCGGTTGCGCCCGGCCGCCTTGGCGCGGTACAGGGCATGGTCGGCGCGCCGGCTCCATGCGCCCAGGTCTTCACCGGCGCACCATTGCGCGCAGCCGACGCTGATGGTCATCCTGCCGCCTTGTGCGAAGTCACCCCTGTCGATGGCCAGTCGCAGTTTTTCCGCAGCCTGCATCGCCTCGCCTATAGTTGCCGGCATCACGATCGCGAACTCCTCGCCACCCCAGCGGCACACCAGGTCGGAGGCGCGCATGGTACTGCGCACGATGCCGGCCACCCGCTTCAGCACTTCATCTCCCCCCAGGTGGCCGAGGCGATCGTTGACCTGCTTGAAATGATCGATATCGAACAGCATCAGCGCAACCGGCTGGCCATAGCGGCCCGCGCGCTCGATCTCGCGCTGGGCTTCCGCCTCGAAGTGGCGGCGGTTCCACAATCCCGTCAAGGCATCGACGCGGGCGAAATGTTCGGCATTGGCGCGCGCGGCCTCGAGCTCCTCTTCGATGCGGATATGGGTCAGCAGCAAAAAACAGAATGCCAGCGAAAAAGCCAGCATGGCGGCGATCAGAATCATCAGCCGGTAAGTGGTATCTTCAACCAGCAGGTCCGTCATGGCCGGTGCGCGCAAGACGGCAATAATGCGCCAAATGGACGCTGCCGCAGTGCCATAAAAAATGGCGCACATTAACAGCGTGGCAGATCTTTGCTTGCCGATCGCGTGACTGTAAAAATGCCTTGCAATCCGCAACGTGACGAACAGCTGAAAGACATTAAACCAGACGATGCGACTATTAAGATCATTGGTCCGGTACAGGTAAAACGCCAGCATCGCCACGACCACCGCAGCCAGACCGTAATTCAGAAAATTCGGACGCGGCTCTTCCCGCTGGTAAAACCCGGCGATGCCATCATAAAAAAGACACAAGCTGGCAATGCCAAGGATGTTGCTGATAAGAATCGCAGCCGGCGAGTCCAGCGCGTCGCGCAGCACGGAAAGCAGGAAACAGCCTGCCAGCAAGACGAACCCTGCCGCCCACCAGCCGAAACCGGAATATGTGGTGCGTGTTTTCAGCACGAACAGCATCAGGCCGGCAACCATCACCAGCATCAGAGTAACGATCAGACCAAGAGTGGGCGTGTGTAGAGCGATCATTATGGGCACGAAACAAGTTGCCAAATTATACTTGCGCATGCTGGCGCACAGGAGTAAATGTTGCGCGGATGTTCCCGGCCATGGCGCTCCTGCCAACACGTTGGCAGGCATGCACGCGATCGAACTATCTGCAGTGGGGCACAGTCATATCGGGTATTTGCCCATCCCTTCCGCAAATAATGCCGCTGTTACCTCGTTTCCGGCCCGCCTGCCTGCCCCTGTTCCTCGCTGCCCTGCTGGCGGCATGTGGCGGTGGTGGAGATGGTGGCGGCAATGCCGGCGCTGGAGCAGGCAGCACCATCGACAACAATGCCGGCAATGCCGCAATCCCGCTGTCCACTCCGGAAGCAGGTGCGCCGCAAGCCACCGGCGTCACCGCCACCGATGGCTTCAACTGGACCAACTTCCGCCGCCAGCAGATCGGCCTTGCCACCCTGGCACGCAATACCCTGATCAACAATGCCGCCCAGGGCCACTCGGATTATCAGCGCGTCAACAACACCATCACCCATGTGCAAACCCCCGGCGCTTCCGGCTTCACGGGCGTCACGATGACGGACAGGCTGGCCGCCGCCGGCTATGCCCTGGTCGTGCCTTATGCCTATGGCGAGGTGATTTCCGCCGGCGGCAGCACCTCCGGCTTCGAGGCCGCCGAAAATCTCGTCACCGCCATCTACCACCGCTTCATCATGCTCGAGCCGCGCTACCTGGAAGCCGGCGCCGGCGCTGCCACCACGCCGGGCGGACGCACCTGGTTTACGCTCAATCTTGCTGCCACCGGCGGCTTGGGCGCAGGCCTTGGCGGCGGCCGCTTTACCGTCTACCCGTTCGACGGCCAGCGCGGATTGCCGACCATTTTTCTCAGCGATACCGAAACGCCCGACCCGGTCGCTGACCGCAATGCCGTCGGCTATCCGGTCAGCGTCCATGCCGACATTACCTCGAGCATCGTTGTACAAAGCTTCACCATCACCCCGCGCGGCGGCACGCCTCTGCCGGTGCGGCTGCTCAGCGCAGCAGTTGACGCCAATACGCCAACCTCGGCTGCGGCCATCGTGCCGCTTCAAGTGCTGACCACGCAAGCCACCTATGACGTGGAATTCCGCGGCACCGTCGACGGCATAAGGGCGGTGCGCTCCTGGTCGTTCACCACGCGCTGATCCGGTACATCGCCGCGTCACGGAAACACGCTTGAGGTAACGCAAACCCGGTCGCGCCAGCGCTGGCATTTGCCGCCGATGCGCCGGATAACTGTCTCCTGTCTGCCGCCCGCTTCACAGGAGAGCATCATGCCGTATTTCAAATCCGCGCTCGGCATCGCCCTTGCCGCCGCCATTGCCCTCGTTAGTATGTTGCTGCTGCGCCCCGTCACCGCCGGCAACAATCCCGACCCTGCCGCCGTTGCCGCGAGAGCCGCCATTACCCAGCCCATATGCCGCCAGGGCAGCGCCGGCATGCGCAGCAGTCCCTACTTCCGGCTGGCGCAGGCCACCCGCAATGAACTACGGCCACTTGGCCAACTGCCACAGGCAGAGCCTGCCCAGGCCGCTGCCCCAACCGACCCGCCGCTATGGGACAACCTCGGCACGCTGCATTACCGCATCACCACACGGCAGCCGCTGGCGCAACGATATTTCGATCAGGGCCTGCGCCTGACCTATGCTTTCAACCATGCCGAAGCGATCCGCGCCTATCGCATGGCGCAAAAAATCGACCCGCAATGCGCAATGTGCTACTGGGGCGAGGCGCTGGCGCTCGGTCCCAACATCAACCTGGCCATGGATCCGGCCGCCAATGCGCCGGCGCTGGCCGCCGTGAAGCGCGCGCAGCTGCTGAAGAAGGGCGCCACCCGTCGCGAACAGGACCTGATCGCGGCACTGGCAAAGCGTTACGCGGACGCTCCCGATGCCGACCGCGCCGCGCTGGACGCGGCCTATGCCGACGCCATGGGCAGGCTGACGAAGCGCTATCCGCAAGACCAGGATATCGCCGTGCTGTACGCTGAATCGCTGATGGACCTGTCGCCATGGGATTACTGGGCCTCCGGCGGCACCCGGCCCAAGGGCAGGACAGCCGAGCTGGTCGCCACGCTGGAGCGGGTGCTCAAGGCCAACCCGGAGCATCCCGGCGCCATCCACTACTACATCCACACCGTGGAAGCTTCGGTCGATCCGAAACGCGCCGAGCCCTACGCCGAACGGCTGGGCAAGCTGGTGCCCGGCGCCGGCCATCTGGTGCACATGCCGGCGCACATCTACTACCGCATCGGTCGCTACCGCGATTCGCTGGCGACCAATATCCAGGCGGTGGCGGTGGACGAAGCCTATATCGCCTCGCAAAAGCCACAGGGCATTTACCCGCTCGGCTACTACCCGCACAATGTGCACTTCGTGATGGTATCGGCGCAAATGGCCGGCGACGGCATTACCGCGGTGCAGGCCGCCAACAAGCTGGCGGCCATCGTCAGCGATGAATCCGCGCGCCAGTTCGCCATTGCGCAGCCGGTCAAGGCGGCGCCGTATTTCACGCATGCGCAGTTCAGCGAACCGGCCACGATCCTGGCGCTGCCGGCGCCGGGTGCCGGGCTGCCGTATGTGGAGGCGCTGTGGCATTACGCCCGCGGCGTGGCACTCGCCGCCAAGGGCGATACAACTGCTGCAGCGCAGGAATCTGCGGCGATCACGCGGTTGCTGCAGACCGCCGACTTCGACAACCTCACCGAAGCACTGATCCCCGCGCGCGAAGTGCTGCAGGTCGCGCGCCACGTGGTGGATGCGCGCATCGCCCAGGCCAGGGGCAATCTGCCGGCGGCGACGGCGCAATTCCGCCAGGCGGTCGCGCTGGAAGACCAGCTCTCCTACATGGAGCCGCCCTACTGGTATTACCCGGTGCGGCAATCGCTGGGCGCCATGCAGCTGCTTGGCGGCGACCTCGACGGCGCCGAGCAGACCTTCCGCGACAGCCTGATGAAAACGCCCAATAATGGCTGGGCGCTGTACGGCCTGTCCGAGGTATACCGCAAGCGCGGCGACAGCGTCCGCGCCGCCGCCGCGAAAGAACAGTTCGAACGCAGCTGGGCCGGACAGGGGCAACCGCTGCTGTCGCAGCTGTAGTTGGCCGGCGCCGGCTGTGCTGCGCCGGCGATCAGCAGTTCGGCGCCACTCGGCCGTCGGAACCGGTGTAAGTATAGGCGTCCGGGATGAAGCGGCCGGTGCCGATGCGGTTCCAGATATTGCTGGTGCCATAGGTGCCGGTCACGGTGGTGCCGGTGGTCTGGCAACTGATCGTGACCGCGGTGCCATTGGCCAGCGAACCGACAATGCTGTAACCGGTGCCGGGGCCCGAACGCACATTCAGATCGGCGCCGGCGGTGCGCACCGTACCGGGCGCGCCGCTGGTGCCGCCACCGCAGTTATTGCGGCTCGTATAGCTGCGCGTGCCGTAATAGAACACCTGTGCGCCATTCCAGACGATGGTTTGCGCCGAGCCGTTATAGCGCTGCTCGTAATGCAGGTGCGCGCCGCTCGATCCGCCGGTATTGCCCACCGTGCCGATGCGCGTTCCCTGGGAAACGTTTTGCCCCACGTATACGTTGTATTCATTCAGGTGCGCATACAGGGAAGTCCAGCCGCCGCCATGATCGACCACGACATATTTGCCATAGCTGGTGCTGCCGAGATTGCGCACCGTCACGACTCGCCCTGATGCCGATGCCACTACCGGCCTGCCCAGGTCGGGGTCGCGATTCAGGTCGATCGACCTGACGGGGTTATGGTTGGTGCGGGTCTGCCCCGACCAGACTTCGCCGCAGGCGAACGGCATCTGGAAAGCCGGCGCCGCGCTGGCCTGGCTGGCCAGCGTGCCCATCAAGGTCAATCCGGCCAGGCTGATTGCAAGTTTCATCTTTTTCATCTGTCTTCTCCCTGTTGTCGAGTGTGATGACATCATCACTGTTTGAATCGCTTGTCCGCTTCGGCCCGTTCGCGGCTGTACAGTGCATATTCATCCGGGCTCAATGAAAACCTTGTCAACGCATACAGGGCGCCGTCCTTGACCTCGCTGCGCTCGGCGGAATTGGCGAGGATGCCCAGCAAGGCCGCCTTCATGCTGTCGGAACGAATGCCGGACTCGCCGATGGCTGCCACTGCCGCATTGCGCACCTCCGGCGACTGATCGTTCAATGCCTGCGACAGACGGCCTTCGACCTGGCCGCTCTTGTCCCATTGCGCCAGTTGCAGCAGACTCTGGCTGCGCACTGCAGGGTCGGCGTGCTGCGCCAGCTGGTCCAGTTGCGCCACCACGCCTGCTGCTTCCGAGTTCGCGACCACGCCCGGCGTCAGGGCAGCGACCGCCTGGCTGAGCACCGCCGGCGACTGTTCGGTTGCCAGCGCCTGCCTGACCAGCTTGCGCACTTCCGGCGAATCCGGCGACAGCCGCATCAGCATGGCGAAACCTTCTTCGCGTTCGGCCGCATCCTGGCTGGCCGCCAGGCGAGTCGACAGGGCCAGCACTTCGGGCGAGTTCACGCTCGCCAGGACCGTCTGCAACATTGCGCGGGCCTGCGGGTCGCGTTCAGCCTCGAAGCGCCGGATCAGGTCGCGCTGCGCCGCCGGATCGTTCAGCGCCGCATCACGCAGCTGCTCCTGGATCTCGGCGGCTTGCTGGTGTTTGTCCTGGGCTTCCTTGCCCTTTGCCCATAATTCATCGATCGTTGCCTTTGGCGAGGTATGCGGATCCGCGCTGCCTCCGCTCCACACAGCAGCAAACTGGTTCATGCTGCCGCCACCGTGCGCCGACGTGGTGCGCGCCGACTGTGACGATGCATCTTGCTGCGCCGCGCTATCCGGCTGCAGTTGCCAGGCGACGCCAAAGCCAACTGCAAAGCTCAAGCCCATGCCAGCAAAAAATACGGGATGCGAAATGCCGCCTCTCATGATTTATCCTTTCGCGCCTGCCAATGCGTCCTGCGATGAGAGTCCCGCACTGAATTGCATGGGCCGGACTCTGTCGTTAACATCTGATCAACTATTTATCTGAAAGATACCGGGAAGATATTTCGCAAGGCATCACCTGAAATGGTGAATTCATGGTGAAAATCATGTATACCGATAAAAAAAGACATAACAAAACTGGGTAGCATCGCCGGATGTTTCCTTAAAGAAATCCATGCGTCTGGAATAGGGTTCCGCCCCCTCCTGTCAGACGGTAGTCAAATTGTTAAAGGATGCGTAACATCAATTGATGGACCACATTCTTGCCACCAAACTGGTGACGCCAGTCGTGCCGGCGCACATGGTGCCGCGCGCGCGCCTGATGCGGGCTGCCGATGCACCCCGCCTGACGCTGGTGAGCGCACCGGCCGGCTATGGCAAGACCACGCTACTGGCCGCCTGGGCCGCTGCTGCCGCGATACCGACGGCCTGGCTATCACTGGACCGGCTCGACAACGATCCCCTGCGCTTCCTGACGCACCTGATTGCCGCGATCCAGGCCCGACTGCCGCGTTTCAGCGCCCACGTCGTCGGCACGTCTGGCGCGTCATCGCTGCCGCCGATGGAAGACATGATGCGCGCGCTGATCAACCATTTGTGCCGGCTGCGCGAATCCATCTTTCTCATTCTCGACGACCTGCACCTGGTAACCGACAGCACCGTGCACCAGGCCATCGCCTTCCTGGTCGAGCACCAGCCGCCGCAACTGCAGCTCGTCATCGCCAGCCGCTGCGATCCGCCCTTCTCGCTGGCGCGCCTGCGCGGGCAGCGACAGCTTCTGGAACTGCGCGCCGCCGACCTGCGCTTCATGCCGGAGGAAATCCAGGCTTTCCTGAACGACCGCATGCAACTGGATCTGCCGCCCCAGCAGCTCGACACACTGGCCGTGCGCACCGAGGGCTGGATCGTCGGCCTGCAACTGGCCGCCGTCTCGATCCATGCCGTGCGCGACAAGGCCGGCTTCATCGATCACTTCACCGGCGACAACCGGCATATCACCGATTTCCTGCTCGACGAAGTTTTGCGCAGTCGCGGGGAGGAAATGCAAACCTGGCTGCTGCAGATTTCGGTGCTGGACCGCTTCTGCGCGCCACTGTGCGACGCCCTTACCGGACGCAGCGACAGCAGTGCCTTGATCGACGAAATGGAGCGCGACAATCTGTTCATCGTCGAACTTGATCAGCATCGTCTCTGGTATCGCTACCATCATCTGTTCAGCTCGCTGCTGCAATCGCGGCTGCGCAGCGCCGATCCGGCGTTTGCCGATACGCTCTGCCGGCGCGCCAGCCAGTGGTGCGATGAAAACGACCTGCCCTCCGAAGCAATCGAATATGCCTTCAAGGCAGGCGACCACGCCGCCGCCGCCGACCTGATGGAAAAGCACGGCGGCAGACTGTTTTTCCATAGTCGCATCGGCACCATATTGCGCTGGGCGCACAACCTGCCGGCATCTCTGCTGGCGCAACGCCCTGCGCTATCCCTGATGTGCGCATGGGGGAATTTCTACATGGACGACCTGGCCGAAATGGGGCGCCACGTCCGCACCGCCGGCGCCTGCCTCGACCGCCACGCGCTAGCGCCATGTCTCAGCCCGGAACGTATCATGTATGGTCAACTGGCCCTGGCGCGCGGCAGCCAATGCATCTACAACGGCGCCATCGAGGAAGGCATCGCGCAGATGCGCGAAGCGCTCGAATCGCTGCCGCCCGCCAGCACCTTGCACAAGGCAGCGGCCGTCTATCTCGGCGCAGCGTACTTCGTTACCGGCGATTTCGAGCAGGCGCAGCCCCTGCTGGAACAGCATGCCGCCATTGCGCCGGGCAAGCACAATCCGCATGTGCCGATTACGGCGGCGCTCGGCCTGGCGCGCCTGCATCTGCTGCGCGGCAATCCAGCGGCAAGCCGGCAGATCTACCACAGCACTCTGCGTGAAGCGCACACGCTGGGACTGCAGGATTTCCCCGGCGTCGGCATGCTGCATATCGGCCTGGGTGAAGTCGCCTATCTCACCAACGCCATCGCCGAAGCCGAACAGCATTTGCAGCGTGGCGTTGAGATAACCGCAATGAGCATGCGCTTCGTCAACGCGTGGGGCCGCGTTCTGCTGGCACAGACCCGATTGGTCGCCGGCGCAGGCGCGGCTGCCGTGGATGCTCACACCAGGGCCGTGCTCGACAGGCATGCCGGACGCTTCCTGCTGGATCCGCCGCCGCTTTCGGCAGCAGTCGGACGCCTGGCGTTACACCTGCATCGCAGCGAAGATCCGGCGCAATGGTCCGACGCCATTCAGCTTGCTGCCGGCGTGCCGCTGATGAAATCAGGCCGCGAGGCGGAATACCTGGTGCTTGCGCGTCACTTCATCGCCTCGCGGCAGGCAGACCGGGCGCTGGAATTGCTAGACGGGCTATGGCCTGACGCCGAGCGCGGCATGCGCCTGGCCGTCATGATCGAGATAGAAATTTTCAGGGCGCTGGGCCTGCAGGCGCAGGAACGCACCTGCGAAGCGCTGGCAGCGTTGCGGCGTGGCGTGACCCTGGCGGAACCCACCGGCCTCCTTCGGCCGTTCCTGGACGAAGGCGCCGGCCTGCGCGACCTGCTGACCCGGCTGGCGCGGGGCAGCGACTATACCGACCACGCCCACCGGCTCCTGAGCCTGATCGCCGCTGCCCCGAAGCACGCGTCCACCGACACGGCAACGCCGCTCTGTTCGCTCTTTAGCAAGAAGGAAAAGCAGATCGTTTCGCACATCATCAAGGGCGATTCGAACCAGGAAATCGCCCAGGCATTGTTCATTTCGGCCAACACGGTCAATTCGCACATGAAAAGCATCTATGGCAAGCTGGGCGTCAAAAGCCGCCTGCAAGCCATCTCGCGCCTGCGCGAACTGGGCATGTCGGGCTGAACCGGGCATGTTCGGCCGAACTTGCCACCTGCATCGACCCGGCCAGTCGTAACGCCGAAGTACGCCTTCTCTACTCCCCCAGTTCTTATCACTTATTCATAGAAAAACGCCATCGAATCACGTGTGGAAGCAGTTAAAATTAAAGATGCATATTATTTGCATCTTATGCTAAAGTATCTTTACCGCCCTTCTCCAAGGGACTTAAACCACCCTAAAGGATTGCCATGAAAGAAGAAACTCTACGTCTGTCCAGCGCTCTCGACGAAGCCGGTTCCCAGGTAATCGCCCGCGTGCTCAGTACGCTGGGCGGCGTCAACAAGGTCGCCATTACCACCGCCACAGGCGCCGTCGATATTGCGTATGACGACAACGTTACTTCCATTCAGGAAATTCGCGCTGTCCTGGAAAAAGCCGGGCTCACCGCGAAACGCCCTGCCCATGGAGAAGAAGGCATGTGTTGCGGGGGCTGCGGCGGAAGTTAAGACCCTGCTGCAAATTTTTGCGGCTGTACAGGAAGTTTTTGCGACACGGTAGTTTTGTGTCGCCGATAGAAATCCAGAGAATTTCCTGCTCCTGGATTTTTTAAACAGCTGTAACAGGACCAATTCAGTCCTGTTTAAACCGGGAATGCAGATATGCTGCGACTCAGCAAAATGGCGGATTACGGCACGGTCGTCCTGAGCGGAATGGCGCACGAGCCGGCGCGCAGCAAGAGTGCGACGGAACTTGCCGCGGCCATCCACGTGCCGGCGCCCACCGTCAGCAAGATTCTCAAGATGCTGGCGCGTGCCGGACTGGTGTCCTCGGTGCGCGGCGCCCGTGGCGGTTACCTGTTGGCGCGCGCGCCGCAAGCCATTTCCCTGGTCGACATTATCGACGCCATGGATGGGCCGATCGGCATGACGGAATGCAGCATCACCCCCGGCCTGTGCGCGCAAGAACACGGATGCGCAGTGCGCGCCAACTGGCAGCACGTCAATCGCATCGTCATCGACGCGCTGCGGCAAATTACGCTGGCGCAGATGGCCCAGCCGGCCATACAGGCGCCGGCGGCGATCCCCGTCCCGATCAGGCAGCAGCCGGCCGCCAGGGCGCTGGACAAGGCATAGGAAAAACACCATGACAGAAGAACTCACCAGCGTCGACCGGCTGATCAGCAGCGAATACCAGCATGGCTTCGTCACGGAGCTGGAATCCGATGCCGCGCCGCGCGGTTTGACGGAAGACACGATCCGGCTGATCTCGGCGCGCAAGAACGAGCCAGCCTTCATGCTGGAATGGCGCCTGAAGGCGTTCCGCCACTGGCTCACGCTCAAGGAACCCGAGTGGGCCATGGTGAAGCATCCGCCGATCGATTACCAGGACATCATTTACTATTCGGCGCCCAAATCACTGAAAAACCGGCCCAAGAGCCTCGACGAAGTCGACCCCGAACTGTTGCGCACCTATGAAAAGCTCGGCGTGCCGCTGCACGAGCGCGAGCGCCTGGCAGGCGTGGCGGTCGATGCGGTGTTCGACAGCGTTTCCGTCGGCACCACCTACAAGGAAAAGCTGGCCGAACTGGGCATCATCTTCTGTTCGTTTTCCGAAGCGGTGCAGGAACATCCCGAGCTGGTGCGCGAATACCTCGGCTCGGTGGTGCCGTATGCCGATAATTTCTTTGCCGCGCTCAATTCCGCCGTGTTTTCCGATGGCTCGTTCTGTTACATCCCGCCCGGCGTGCGCTGCCCGATGGAGCTGTCCACCTACTTCCGCATCAACGCCAGGGACACCGGCCAGTTCGAGCGCACCCTGATCATCGCTGACAAGGGCGCCTATGTCAGTTATCTCGAAGGCTGCACCGCGCCCATGCGCGACGAAAACCAGCTGCATGCCGCCGTCGTCGAACTGGTGGCGCTGGACGATGCCAAGATCAAGTACTCCACCGTGCAGAACTGGTACCCGGGCGACAAGAACGGCGTCGGCGGCATCTACAATTTCGTCACCAAGCGCGGCGATTGCCGCGGCGCCAATTCGCACATTTCCTGGACCCAGGTCGAGACCGGCTCGGCCATCACCTGGAAGTACCCGAGCTGCATTTTGCGCGGCGACAATTCCACCGGCGAATTCTATTCGGTGGCGCTGACCAACCATTATCAGCAAGCCGATACCGGCACCAAGATGATCCACCTGGGGCGCAATACCCGCAGCACGATCGTGTCGAAAGGAATTTCCGCCGGCCATGGCGCAAAATACCTACCGCGGCCTGGTGAAGATCATGAAAAACGCCGAAGGCGCGCGCAACCACACGCAATGCGATTCGCTGCTGCTGGGCGATCGATGCGGCGCGCATACCTTCCCCTACATCGAAGTCAGGAATCCGACCGCCAGCGTCGAGCATGAAGCCTCAACTTCGCGCATCGGCGAAGACCAGCTGTTCTACTGCCGCCAGCGCGGCCTGTCGGCGGAAGACGCCGTCTCCATGATCGTCAACGGCTTTTGCAAGGAAGTGTTCAAGGAATTGCCGATGGAATTCGCGGTGGAAGCGCAAAAGCTGCTGAGCGTCAGCCTGGAAGGCAGCGTCGGCTAAACGAAGGAAAATCAGCCATGTTAAAAATTACCAACTTGCACGCCTCGGTCAACAAGACGCCGATCCTGCATGGCCTCAATCTGCAGGTCAAGGCCGGCGAAGTCCACGCCATCATGGGGCCGAACGGCTCGGGCAAGAGCACGCTGGCGCAAGTCCTGGCCGGGCGCGACAACTACCAGGTCACCACGCGGCGAAGTGCTGTACCAGGGCCGCGACCTGCTGCCGCTGGCGCCGGAAGAACGCGCGCGCGAAGGCATCTTCCTGGGCTTCCAGTATCCGGTCGAAATCCCCGGCGTCAGCAATGTCTATCTGCTGAAGGCGGCGCTGAACAACGTGCGCCGGCATCGCGGCCTGCCGGAACTCGATGCAATCGAATTTCTCAAGCTGGCAAAGCAGACCATGCGGCAATTGGAAATGAGCGAAGAATTTTTGTACCGCTCGGTCAACGAGGGTTTTTCCGGCGGCGAAAAAAAACGCAATGAAATACTGCAGATGGCGCTGCTCGAACCGCAGCTGGCGATCCTGGACGAAACCGATTCCGGGCTCGACATCGATGCGCTGCAACTCGTGGCGAAAGGCATCAATGCCTTGCGCAACCCCGAGCGCGCCATGATCCTGGTGACCCATTACCAGCGCCTGCTGGATTACGTGACGCCGGATTTCGTGCATGTCCTGTCGCACGGAAAAATCGTCAGGACCGGCGGCAAGGAACTGGCGCTGGAACTGGAAGCGCGCGGCTATGGCTGGCTGGACGATACCACCGCGGCAAGACACGCCCCCATCCGTGCAGCGGGGGTGCGATGAACATCCAGGCCCGCAACCACTATCTGGGCGAGTTCATGCGCGTGGCGGAAAACCTGCCCGGCGCCGACGTGCCCTGGCTCGGCCGGCTGCGCGCAACGGCGATCGACCGCTTTGCCCAGCGCGGCTTTCCGACCCGGCGCGACGAGGACTGGAAATACACCAGTCTGGCCGCACTGGAAAGCCACCCTTTCTTCGTCACCGGGGCGCGCCCGGACAGCCATGCCGCGCGCGCGATTGCCGGCAGCCTTGCGCTGGACGGCGACACCGGACATGTGCTGGTATTCCATAACGGTCAGTACATGCCCTTCGCTATCCTCGCCCGGCAAGCTGCCTGCGGGCGTGCGGCTGTGCAGCCTGGCCGATGCATTGCATGCGCAGCCGGAAGTGCTGGAGCCGTGGCTCTGGGATGAAGAACCGCAGTCGGCATTCGGCGCGCTCAACGCCGCCTTCATGAGCGATGGCGCATTCCTGCATCTGAAGCGCGGCACGGTGCTGGAGGCGCCGGTGCACCTGCTGTTCATCTCGACCGGATCGGGCGCCATGTGCCATGGCAAAAACATCATCGTCGCCGAGGAAGGCGCCGCCGCCACCGTGATCGAGCACCATGCCGGCATCGACGGCGCGCTCTACTTCAACAACGTGGTGACGCGGATCATTACCGGCGCCGGCGCGGCAATCGTGCATCACAAGTTGCAGCAGGAAGCCCGCGAGGCATTCCACGTCGCCGGCGTGCATGCCTTCCAGCAGCGCGACAGCCGCTTCGAATCGCATTCTTTCTCACTCGGCGCGGCGCTGGCGCGCAACGACATCACGACCACGTTTGAAGCCTCCGGCTGCGACGCCACGCTCAACGGCCTGTACCTCGCCGATGGCAGCAGGCACGTGGACAACCATACGCGCATCGACCACCGTAAGCCGAACTGCACCAGCCGCGAACATTATCGGGGCGTGCTGGATGGGGCTTCGCACGCCGTCTTCAACGGCAAGATCGTCGTGCACCCCGGCGCGCAGAAAACCAGCGCCTCCCAGGCCAACCACAACCTGCTGCTGTCGCGCGACGCCGAAATCGACACCAAGCCGGAACTGGAAATCTACGCCGACGACGTCAAGTGCAATCACGGCGCCACCGTCGGCCAGCTGGATGAGCAGCAGCTTTTCTATTTACGCTCGCGCGGCATCGACGAAGCCGTGGCAAGGAGCCTGCTGGTGCATGCGTTTGCCCAGGAACTGATCGAACGGATCCGTGCCGGCGCCTTACGCTCCCGGCTAGAACAACTCTTGCTGACGCGCCTGCCGCAGGATCAGCTGACCGGAGAACTGCGATGAAAATGGAATCCGAAGCTTTGCTCGCCCCCAGCCTGGCCGGCAGTGACTGCGTCGCCGCCTGGCGCGACGATTTTCCGGCGCTGCACCAGAACGTCCACGGCAAGCCGCTGGCCTACCTGGACAATGCCGCCACCACGCACAAACCCGTCGCCGTGATCGAAGCCGAGGCGGCGTTCTACCGGCACGACAATGCCAACGTGCACCGTGGCGTCCACCTGCTCAGCCAGCGCGCCACCGATGCCTATGAAGCCGCGCGCGACAAGGTGCGGCAATTCATCAACGCCGCCAGCAACCGGGAAATCATCTTCGTGCGCGGCACCACCGAAGCGATCAACCTGGTGGCGCAAAGCTATGCGCGTCCGCGCCTGGGCAGCGATGACAATATCGTCATCAGCGCGATGGAGCACCATTCCAACATCGTGCCGTGGCAAATGGTCTGCGCGCAAACCGGCGCGGAACTGCGCGTGGTGCCGGTCAACGATGCCGGCGAGCTCGACATGGAAATGTGCGCCCGGCTGATCGGACCCAACACCCGGCTGGTGGCGCTCACGCACTTGTCCAACGCGCTCGGCACCATCACGCCGGCGGCGCGCGTCATCGAGCTGGCGCATGCGCAAGGCGTGCCGGTGCTGCTGGACGGCGCCCAGGCGATCTCGCACCTGGGCGTCGACGTGCAGGCGCTCGATTGCGACTTCTATGCATTTTCCGGGCACAAGATTTATGGCCCGACCGGTATCGGCGTGCTGTACGGCAAAGAAGCGCTGCTCGATGCCATGCCGCCCTACCAGGTCGGCGGCGACATGATCCGCGCCGTCACCTTCGGCGAAACCGAATACAACGAGCTGCCCTACAAGTTCGAGGCCGGCACGCCGAATATCGCCGGCGCCATCGGCCTGGGCGCGGCGCTCGATTACATCGGCAAGATCGGCATTGCCACCATTGCCGCCCATGAGCACGACCTGCTGGCGTACGCGACCGGCCTGGCGCAGAACATCGAAGGCTTGCGCATCGTCGGCACCGCGCAGCACAAGGCCGCCGTGCTGTCGTTTACGCTGGATGGCGTGCACCCGCACGACATCGGCACCATCCTCGACCACCAGGGCGTCGCCATCCGCGCCGGCCACCACTGCGCCATGCCGGTCATGCAGCGCTTCGGCATTGCCGGCACGGCGCGCGCCTCGTTTGCGCTCTACAACACGCGCGCGGAAGTCGATGCCCTGATGGCCGGCGTGGCCAAAGCCCGGGAGATGTTTCAGCGATGAGCGAGCTGCGCGACCTGTACCAGGAGGTCATCTTCGAACACGCCCGGCACCCGCGCAATTTCCATGCGCTGGCAAAGCCCAGCCATGTCGCGCGCGGCCACAACCATTTGTGCGGTGACCAGCTGACGGTATATCTGCATGTGGCCGGCGATGTAATCGAGGATGTCAGCTTCGAAGGCAGCGGCTGCGCGATTTCGACGGCATCGGCTTCGCTGATGACCGAAGCCCTCAAAGGCAGGCGACTGGACCAGGCCGAAAAATTGTTCGAATCTTTTCACCACATGCTGACGCACGGTGGCACGGCTGCCGCCCCGAACGCATCAGCGACAGCGGAACCGGACGCAGCGCTGGACAAGCTGGAAGTGATGGCTGGCGTGCATGAATTTCCGGCGCGGGTGAAATGCGCGACGCTGGCATGGCACACCCTGCAGGCCGCCCTGAAAAACCGCGTGGAACCGGTCTCCACGGAATAGCCAGAATTTCACGATGAATGCGAGCACACCATGCAATCAGAAAACACCAGCGCCGCCCCGGCCTCTGCGATCGACGAAGAAGAATTAAGAGAGGACATCATTACCGTATTGCGGACGATTTACGACCCCGAAATCTCGGTCAACATTCTCGACCTCGGCTTGATCTATACGCTGGATATCGATCCGGAAGGGAATGTGGCCATCGAAATGACGCTGACCGCGCCGGCCTGCCCGGTTGCCGGCACGTTTCCCGGCGTCGTCGAATCGCACGTCAGGCAGGTTCCCGGGGTGAAGGACGCGCACGTCGAGCTCGTCTGGGAACCTCCCTGGAGCATCGATTCAATGTCCGATGAAGTCAAGCTGGAACTGGGCCTGCTATAGCGGCCGCGCGATTACTCTTGCATGCGAAAGGCACCCACCATGAATTACCCTGCATTCTTCGACCAGGCGCCGGCCATTACCGTGCGCGACGGTCTCGCCGAATTCCTCGGCGCCTGCGATGACGGCCTGATCACCTATCGTTACATCGACGCGGTGCGCCTGGCAGGGCACTCCTGCCCGACCGTGGCCGGCGCCTGGCTGATGACGCGGCGCGCGCTGGCCATGCTTTACCCCGAAGGCGTCGCCGAGCGCGGCGCCGTGGAAGTGCGCTTTTCCGCGCCACAGGATGAAGGCGTCGCCGGCGTGATTGCCAGCGTGGTAAGCCTGGTCACCGGCGCCGCCGGCCCGGGCGGCTTCAAGGGCATCGGCCACAACTTCAGGCGGAAAAATCTCATGTACTTTTCCTGCGCCATCGAGGGCGAAGCCCGCTTCGACCGGCTCGACAATGGCGCATCGGTGTCGCTGCGCATGCACATGAGCCGGGTTCCGGCCGACCCGCGCACCAGCGGGCTATTGAGAAAATTCCTGGAAGGAGTGGCCTCGCCACAAGAAATGCGCGAATTCGCCAGCTTGTGGCAAGAGCGTGTCAGGCGCATACTGCTCGAACACGCGGATGATCCGGAATTGATACTCGCTGCTGCCGCAACGGCCTAAGCTCTGCGCATTCCCGGTCAGAAACAATCTGCCGCTCCGAACGCCAGCGCCCCGTACTGGGGCGCTTTTATTTACCGATACAAAACCGCGAAAAAATCACCCCCAGCAAATCATCCGAAGTGAATTCCCCGGTGATGCTGTTGAGTTGTTCCTGCGCCAGCCGCAATTCCTCGGCAAACAGGTCCAGCGCCTGATCGGAAGTGGCCGCGTGCTCGGCCGCCGCATCCAGGTGGGTGCGCGCCATCTTCAGCGCGATCAGGTGACGTTCGCGCGCCAGGTACAGCGACTCGCCCGTCTGCTGCCAGCCGGCCACGCGCAGCAGGGCGTCGCGCAACAGGTCGACGCCGGTGCGCTCGGAGGCCGACAGGTAGATGTGGGTGGCATCATCCATCACGTCGGCGGCCGGACGGTGGCCCGACAGGTCGATCTTGTTCCACACGCGGATCACCGGCACGTCCACCGGGAAGCGCGCGGCGATGGCTTCGTCGGCGCGGGTCGGTCCGCGCGAGGCATCCAGCATGTGCAGGATCACGTCGGCCTTTTCGACCTCGGCCCAGGTGCGCTGGATACCGATGCGCTCGACTTCGTCGCCGCTGCCGCCCAGTTCGCGGATGCCGGCAGTATCGATGATATTCAGGGGAATACCGTGCAGCTGGATGGTCTCGGTCACCTTGTCGCGCGTGGTGCCGGCAATGGGCGTGACGATCGCCACGTCGGCGCCGGCCAGGGCATTCAGCAGCGACGACTTGCCGACATTGGGCTGACCCGCCAGCACCACGTTCAGGCCCTCGCGCAGCATGGCGCCCTGCGCCGCCTGGACGAACACTTCTTCCAGCGCCGCGCGCACCGCCGCCAGCTGGCCGCGCGCGTCGGATTTTTCCAGGAAATCGATTTCTTCTTCCGGAAAATCGAGCGTTGCTTCCACCAGCATGCGCAGGTTGACCACCTTTTGCACCAGATCGCGAATGGTACGGGAGAATTCGCCCGCCAGCGATTGCGTGGCTGACTTCGCCGCCGCTTCGGTGGAGGCATCGATCAGGTCGGCGACCGCTTCCGCCTGCGCCAGGTCGAGCTTGTCGTTGAGGTAGGCGCGATAGGTGAATTCGCCCGGTTCGGCCAGCCGCAGGCCGATGCCGGCGCCGGCTTCCAGGCAGCGGGCCAGGAGCATCTGCATCACCACCGGGCCGCCGTGGCCCTGCAGTTCCAGCACGTCTTCGCCGGTATACGAATGCGGCGCCCTGAAGTGCAGCGCCAGCCCCTGGTCGATGATGCCGCCATCGGCTTGCAGGAATTTGAGGAAAGTAGCGTGACGCGGCTGCAGTGGCGCGCCGCTGCTGAGGCCGCACACGGCCTCGATCACGGGCGCCAGGTTCTTGCCGGAGATGCGCACCACGCCGATGCCGCCGCGACCCGGCGCAGTGGCGATCGCAGCAATGGGAGAGTTATCGAATTTCATGCCTTGATTCTAAGCTATTGCCGCACAAACAAAAAAGCCCGCGACCTGTATCGCGGGCTTTCCATGGCCTAAATACAACGAGCCGACTCATTCAAGCGAAGATCAGGCCTTCATTTTCTTGTTGATCAGCCATTGCTGGGCAATCGACAGAACGTTGTTCACCACCCAGTACAGCACCAGGCCGGCCGGGAAGAAGAAGAACATCACCGAGAAAATGATCGGCATCCACATCATCATCTTCGCCTGCAGCGGGTCCGGCGGCGTCGGGTTGAGCCTGGTCTGGATGAACATCGACACGGCCATCAGCACCGGCAGGATGTAGAACGGATCGGGCGAGGCCAGGTCATGGATCCAGCCGATCCACGGCGCATTGCGCATTTCCACCGAGGCCAGCAGCACCCAGTACAACGCAATGAACACCGGCATCTGTATCAGGATCGGCAGGCAGCCGCCGAGCGGATTGATCTTCTCGGTCTTGTACAGCTCCATCATGGCCTGGTTCATCTTTTGCGGATCGCCCTTGTGGCGCTCGCGGATCGCCGTCATCTTCGGCGTGACCGTTTTCATCTTGGCCATGCTGCGATAGCTGGCCGCGGTCAGCGGGAAGAACGCCAGCTTGATCATGATGGTCAGGACGATGATGGTCCAGCCCCAGTTGCTGATGATCTTCTGGATTTGCACCATCAGCCAGAAGATCGGCTTGGCCACCACCGTCAGCCAGCCGTAATCCTTGACCAGGTCAAAACCGGGCGCAAAACTTTCCAGGCGTGCCGATTCCTGCGGGCCGGCGTACAGCTGCGCATCGACCGCCACAGTGCCGCCCGGCGCCACTACGCCCATCGGCAGCTTGGTGCCCACCGAGTATTGCGCGGCGCCGACCTTGTCGGTGTAAATTTCGCGCGGCGCCTTGTCCTGCGGCAGGATGGCGGACACGAAGTAGTGCTGCACCATCGACACCCAGCCGTCGTCAGCCTTTTGGCCCTTGGGGCCCTTGCCCTTTTCGATATCGTCGAAACTGATCTTGTGGAATTTGTCGGCATCGGTATAGGTCGCCGGGCCGGTGAAGGTGCTGTAGAACATCGATTCGCCCGGCAGCTTGCTGTTGTCGCGCACCAGCTGCAGGTAAGCCGTCGGCGTGATCGGCGCGCCGCTGGCGTTGACGACTTCGTGCCGCACGTCGATGACGTAGCTGCCACGCGTAAAGGTAAACGTCTTCACCAGCGTCACGCCGTTTTGCGTGGCTTCCAGCACCAGCTGCACCTGGTTGCCGCCGTCCAGCACGCGCGCGCCGGGACGCGCAACGAAAGGCGTCTTGTGATTCGGGAAGGGACCGCCGATCAGGCCGGTCTGTGCCGCGTAATGACGGCTTTCGTCGAACAGCATGACGTTGCCGGGCGGCTCGGGTGCTTCCGACGCGCCGACCAGGTCCGCAAAGGCAGCGTACCAGACACGCTTGACGGATTCCTTGTGCTGCAGAAGTTCCAGCTGCACCACGTTGCCGCCGAGGGAGTCGATCTGCGCCTTGAACAGATCGGTGGTGACGGTGATGCGCTCAGTCTTGACGGCGGCCGTATCGGCAGCGGCGGCCGGCGGCGTGGCAGCAGGCACGCCTGCCACCGGCGGCGCGCCCGGCGTCACCTGCGGCACGCCGGCATCCGCCGGGCCCTTGGCGCCTGCGCCGGCAGCCGGGGCTGCCTGCTGGGTAACCGGGGTGGAGGAGAACAGCGATGCCTTGCCGTTGTAGCGCATCCAGTTGTCCCACAACAGGATGATCGCCATCGAGAACACCACCCACACGAAAGTACGTCGAATATCCATGGTTTTATCGGTCGGAAATTGGTCGAATGATTGCAGAATGCGGGTGATGCCCGCAGTCACAGGCGGAAGGCGGCTGGGCCGCAGCGGCCCCGGGGCGCTCGGGCACCGGGTCGACGCCGCCCGGATGCCACGGGTGGCACTTGCACAGGCGCCGCGCCGCGAGCATACCGCCTTTTAGCGAACCGTGCCGGCCAATTGCTTCCAGCGCATACTGCGAACAGGTCGGATAAAAGCGGCAGTTCTGCCCCAGAAACGGGCTGATGCACAGCTGGTAGCCGCGCACGAGCAATAGCAGCAGGGCTTTCATGGCGTGGCCTCCGGCGGCGTTTGCGACCGCAAAAGTTGCTGCAGTTCCTGGCGCAAGGCGGCTTTCAGGGCAGATGACGTTGCCGGCCCGCGCCTGACGTTGACCGGTTTCGACAGCCGCACGATGCAATCCAGCGCCGGCAGCGGCATCTGGCGAAACAGCTCGCGCGTCACGCGCTTGATGGCATTGCGGGTAACGGCGCGCGGCGCCAGCCGCTTGGCAGCAACGACGCCCAGGCGGGCATGCGACAGCCCGTTGATCCGGGTATAGAGTACGAAATGCGCGCTGCGTTGCACGGGCCGCAAACGAAAAACGGATGAAAACTCATCCGTTTTGACGATGCGGCGGTGGCGGGCAAAATCCTGCGAACGGTCGCGCTTCACGCAAGGAATGCAGCTACCCGGCTTAGACAGCCAGGCGCTTGCGGCCCTTGGCGCGGCGTGCATTGAGGACGGCGCGGCCGCTGCGGGTTGCCATGCGCGCGCGGAAACCGTGGGTGCGCTTGCGGCGAACGACGGAAGGCTGGTAAGTACGTTTCATTGTTATCTCGCTGTTTGCTGATTCTGGAAAAAAGGGGCAACGCCTGCCACCATCGGGCAACATCCCGGCGCATTATGGGCGCAACGTGCGGCGAACCCAGAATTAGACAGCATTTTCCGCTTGTCTGTCAATAACTTAGCGATTGTCAAGCAAGCCGGACCACAGGTTGACATAGTAGAAATAGATGCCGCGCCTGTGGATAACTTTTCCCGGGAAGGGTAAAATGGCGTGAAATCACGGCGGCCTGCGCCGCATCACCCCTCTTGTCTGGCAATTCAAGCAATACATGGAAAATTTTTGGCAGGCCTGTTCCCATCAGCTGGAACAGGAACTGACGCCGCAACAATACAGCGCCTGGATCAAGCCGCTCGCCCCCCTCGATTTCGAGGATGGCCTGCTGCGCATCGCCGCGCCCAACCGCTTCAAGCTGGACTGGGTCAAGACCCAGTTCGCCAGCCGCATCCATGCGCTCGCCTCGCAGCATTGGGACGGCCCCATCGAAGTCCAGTTCGTGCTCGACCCGCGCACGAACAATGCGCGCAAGGCCGCGCCAGGCGTGCCTGGACCGGCAACAGTTGCCGCCCAGCCGGTGACGAGCAATGGCAGCCTGCCGCCCGCCCTGCAGGATATCCCGGTCGCGCAGGTCACGCCGCGGCGCGAGCAAAGCCGCATCAACCCGGACCTGACATTCGACAGTTTCGTCACGGGTAAAGCCAACCAGCTGGCGCGCGCCGCCGCCATCCAGGTGGCCAACAATCCCGGCACCTCGTACAACCCGCTGTTCCTGTACGGCGGCGTCGGTCTGGGTAAAACCCACCTGATCCACGCCATCGGCAACCAGTTGCTGATCGACAATCCCAACGCGCGCATCCGCTATATCCACGCAGAACAGTACGTTCGCGACGTAGTGACCGCTTACCAACGCAAGGGCTTCGACGATTTCAAGCGTTATTACCATTCGCTCGACCTGCTGCTGATCGACGATATTCAGTTCTTCGCCGGCAAGAACCGCACGCAGGAAGAATTCTTCTATGCCTTCGAAGCGCTGATTGCAGCAAAGAAACAAATCATCATCACCAGCGATACCTACCCGAAGGAAATCACCGGCATGGATGACCGCCTGATTTCCCGCTTCGACTCGGGCCTGACGGTGGCCATCGAGCCGCCAGAACTGGAAATGCGGGTGGCGATTCTGTTAAAAAAAGCACAACAGGAAGGTACGCCGCTATCGGACGATGTCGCCTTTTTTGTCGCCAAGCACTTGCGCTCCAACGTGCGCGAACTCGAAGGCGCGTTGCGCAAGATCCTGGCGTACTCGCGTTTCCACGGCAAGGACATCACCATCGACGTGGTCAAGGAAGCGCTGAAAGACTTGCTTTCCGTGCAAAATCGCCAGATTTCCGTGGAAAACATCCAGAAAACGGTGGCCGACTTCTTCAATATCAAAGTCGCCGATATGTATTCCAAGAAAAGGCCGGCCAATATCGCCCGGCCGCGCCAGATCGCCATGTACCTGGCCAAGGAACTCACCCAAAAGAGTCTGCCCGAGATCGGCGAACTCTTCGGCGGACGCGACCATACAACGGTACTGCACGCGGTCCGCAAGATTGCCGGCGACCGCACGAAAAACCCGGAAGTCAACCACGAGCTCCATGTTCTGGAGCAAACGCTGAAGGGATGACCATCCGAACAGGCAATTGCCTATTTGCCTGTGGATAACTTGGAAATAAATTGATGGCCAGACCGACAGGTTTTCGGTCAAAATTGATACCTGTAAAGGACAACGTTTTCAATCACTATCAGGGATGACAAAAATGCAACTGGTCAAAACCACCCGGGACACGCTGCTCCGGCCACTGCAGATAGTGAGTGGTATTGTCGAGCGTCGGCACACGCTGCCGATTCTGGCCAATATCCTCATTCGCAAGGAGGGCGAGCGCGTCTCCTTCCTGTCCACCGATATCGAAGTGCAGATCACCACCCACGCCGAAGTCGGCAGCGGCGGTGAATCCACTGCCATCACGGTCGCAGCGCGCAAGCTGCTCGACATCCTGCGCGCCCTGCCGGATTCGACCGATGTGTCGCTATCGCTGGCCAACAAGCGCATGACCGTCCAGAGCGGCAAATCGCGCTTCGCCCTGCAGACGCTGGCCGCGGAAGAATTCCCCACGGTTGCCGAAGCCGAGCAGTTCAATGCCAAGGTGACCCTGCCGCAAAAGACCCTCAAGCACCTGTTCAACATGGTGCACTTCTCGATGGCGCAGCAGGATATCCGCTATTACCTCAACGGCCTGCTGCTGGTCGTCGATGGCAAGAACGTGATTGCCGTAGCCACCGACGGCCACCGCCTGGCCTTCTGCCAAGTGGAGACAGAGGAAGAATTTCCGCGCCAGGAAGTGATCATCCCGCGCAAGACCATCCTGGAACTGCAGCGCCTGCTGGAAGACCTCGACAACCCCGTGGAAGTCCAGATCGCCAACAACCAGGTCAAGCTCAGCTTTGCCGACATCGAGCTGATTTCCAAGCTGGTGGAAGGCAAGTTCCCGGATTACACCCGCGTGATCCCCAAGGGTTACAAGAACAATTTCACCATCGACCGCGTCACCTTGCTGCAATCGCTGCAACGCGCCGCGATCATGACCTCGGACAAGTTCAAGGGCGTGCGTTGCGTGGTCGCGCCCGGCAGCATGAAGATCAGCTCCACCAACGCCGACCAGGAAGAAGCGGTCGAAGAAATCGAAATCGACTACGGCGGCGACAGCATCGACATCGGCTTCAATGTCACCTACCTGCTGGACGTGCTCAACAACCTGAAGTGCGACAACATCAACATCGCCCTGGGCGACGCCAACTCGTCGGCGCTCATCACGATTCCTGAAAATGCCGACTTCAAGTACGTGGTCATGCCCATGCGTATCTGACCTGGCAACACGCTGGTGACAAGAGGGGCGCGGAAGGACAGCGCCCCTTTGCCGCATTTTAGAAGCAAAAAATTAGTAATTAGAAGCAACAAAATCGTTCTTTTGAAGTCTATTCAGTAGCAAGTTTTTGTAAAGGCAGCCATGTCCGCACTCCCGCAAGAAACCCCGGAAAACCCGAGCCAGCCGCAGCAGCAAGCCCAGTACGGCGCATCCTCCATCCAGATCCTCGAAGGCCTGGAAGCGGTCAGGAAGCGCCCGGGCATGTACATCGGCGACACCTCTGACGGTACCGGCCTGCATCACCTGGTTTTTGAAGTGCTGGACAACTCCATCGACGAAGCGCTCGCCGGTCACTGCACCGAAATCCACGTCACCATCCACGCCGACAACTCCATCTCCATCACCGACAACGGCCGCGGCATTCCCACCGGCGTCAAGTTTGATGACAAGCATGAGCCCAAGCGAAGCGCCGCTGAAATCGTCATGACCGAGCTGCATGCCGGCGGCAAGTTCGACCAGAATGCCTACAAGGTCTCCGGCGGCCTGCACGGCGTCGGCGTATCCTGCGTCAACGCGCTGTCGAAGATGCTGAAGCTGACCATTCGCCGCGACGGCAAGGTCCACGCCATGGAATTTGCCCGCGGCGTGGTGCAGAACCGCGAGCTGGAAGTGCAAGACGGTGTGCAGATTTCGCCCATCAAGGTCATCGGCGACACCGACAAGAAAGGCACCGAAGTGCACTTCTGGGCCGACGAGCAAATTTTCACCAATGTCGAATTCCACTACGACATCCTGGCCAAGCGCATCCGTGAACTCTCCTTCCTCAACAACGGCGTGCACATCAAGCTGACCGACCAGCGCACCGGCAAGGAAGAAAACTTCGCCTTTGAAGGCGGCACCCGCGGCTTCGTCGAATACATCAACAAGGCCAAGAGCGTGCTGCACCCGACCGTGTTCCAGGCGACCGGCGAAAAGATGTCGGACCAGAACACCCTGATCTCGGTGGACGTGTCCATGCAATGGAACGACGCCTACAACGAGCAGGTGCTGTGCTTCACCAACAATATCCCGCAGCGCGACGGCGGCACCCACCTGACCGGCCTGCGCGCGGCCATGACGCGCGTCATCAACAAGTACATCGAAGAGCACGACTTCGCCAAGAAAGCCAAGGTGGATGTGGCCGGCGACGACATGCGCGAAGGCCTCACCTGCGTGCTGTCGGTGAAGGTGCCCGAGCCGAAGTTCAGCTCGCAGACCAAGGACAAGCTGGTGTCGTCCGAAGTGCGCGGACCCGTCGAGGACATCGTCGCCAAGACGCTGACCGACTACCTGATGGAAAAGCCCAACGATGCCAAGATCATCTGCGGCAAGATCGTCGAAGCCGCGCGCGCGCGCGAAGCCGCCCGCAAGGCGCGCGAACTGACGCGCCGCAAGGGCATCATGGATGGCTTGGGCCTGTCGTCCAAACTGGCCGACTGCCAGGAACGCGATCCCGCCAAGTGCGAACTGTACATCGTCGAGGGCGACTCCGCCGGCGGCTCGGCCAAACAAGGCCGCGACCGCAAGTTCCAGGCGATCCTGCCGCTGCGCGGCAAGGTGCTCAACGTCGAAAAGGCGCGCTTTGAAAAGATGCTCGCCTCCGAACAGATCACCACACTGATCGCCACGCTCGGCACATCCATCGGCGCCGACGAATTCAACATCGACAAGCTGCGCTACCACCGCATCATCATCATGACCGACGCCGACGTCGACGGCGCGCACATCCGCACGCTGCTCTTGACCCTGCTGTACCGGCAAATGCCGCAACTGGTCGAACGTGGCTACGTGTACATCGCGCAGCCGCCTCTGTACAAGGTCAAGCATGGCCGCGACGAACGCTACCTCAAGGACGACCTGGAAGAATCGGCCTACATGCTGCAGATCGCCCTGAACGATGCGGCGCTGATCCCGCGCGAAGGCGCCGACGCCATCACCGGCAGCGCGCTGGAAGAAATCGTGCGCCAGTACAAGACTTCCAACGACATCGTGCTGCGCCTATCGCGCACCATGGATGAAGCGGCGCTGATCGCCATTGCCAATGGCGTCAAGCTCAACCTCGACACGCTGGAAGCGGCGCAGGCATCGGCGCAGACCCTGCTCACGACCATCAACGACCCCACCGTGGAAGTGCTGGTCAAGTCCGACGAACTGTCGGAAAAGCACCAGTTGCGCATCCAGCGCCGCCATCACGGCAACCTCAAGATCAGCGTCATGGACGCCGACTTCATCACCGGCCCGGATTACGCCATCCTGGCCAATGCCGCCGCCACCTTCCAGGACCTGCTCGGCCCCGGCGCGCTGGTGCGGCGCGGCACCGGCGACAAGCAACGCGAAATCGCCGTGACCACCTTCCGCCAGGCGATGGACTGGCTGCGCGGCGAAGCCGAACGCGGCGTTTCCAAGCAGCGCTACAAGGGCCTGGGCGAAATGAACCCGGAACAGCTGTGGGAAACCACCATGGATCCGAATGTGCGCCGCCTGCTGCGGGTGCAGATCGAGGATGCCATTGCGGCGGACCAGATCTTTACCACGCTGATGGGCGACGACGTCGAGCCGCGTAGGGCATTCATCGAATCGAACGCGCTGCAGGCGGGGAATATTGACGTTTAAGCGTGTGTAGCGAGAAGCAATTAATGGCAATTTGAGAACCACTAATTGGCATTATTTTCTTTTAAGAAATTAAGACCCGCATTTTTGATGCGGGTTTTTTTTCGCCATTCCGCTATTAAGTAGCAACTGACTTATCCATTAAATTTCAATGACTTACGAAAAAATCTGCCTTTTTTATGAGGCTCACCATAAATTATAGGAAATCATAGTTAATTATAGTTTTGCTTCATTTATGGAAACCTTCTTGGTTTCATGGTGGTCGCGGCAATTCTCAATATGTGTGCTGATCGGCAAATTATGTCTTTTTACGCAAACGGCATAATTATCTGATTTTCATAATTTCTACTAATTTTCAAATTGTACTTTTAAGGTCTGAACGGTGTCCCAAGGCTAGTCTTTTACATTAGGCACTTTCCAATAGGCGATTACTGCCCCAAAGCGGCACTGAACAGACGTCTAGCTGCGTTCCTTGACGGACTAGCTATGCTCGCCAGCGATTACCCGCGTTGCTGACCGAATTTGCGCTTCAAGACTTTAATTCAATGGAACTCCATACATACATACATACATACATACATACATACATACAAGCAGGCGAGGCGTGATGGACGATAAAGATGTGATTTGCATATAAGCAATGTTACAGTATTGGCTTCAGGCTAAATTCGCACTTTTCATGCTTGACACCGGTGACAGTCTCGCTCGGATTCTTGGTCTTCCCCTAGGCGGCCCGAAAAATGGCGACAGACATCTGGGTTCCTTCGGAAGCCGGTTGAGCTTCGAGTGACTCTTCAAGGCCAGGGATATCCATTTAGAGGGAATAAGACATGTGGCACGACATTGAGGCAGAGGTTGACCTGCTCAACTTCGGCATGGTGGCCAGCGCGGCGGCAGGTCTTATTCGCGATGCTCGAGGCACGCCTCTGACCATCGGCGTCTCTGGCGGCTGGGGGGCTGGAAAGTCAACTCTGGTCAAGCTTGTGAAAGCTGACCTGGAGGCAAGCACCCAGAAGAAGGATGATGAACATTCTTCTTACATCCTGATGGAATTTAACGCGTGGCTGTATCAAGGCTACGAAGACGCACGGCAAGCACTGCTCCAAGCAGTGTCCGACCGCCTTGTAGAAGAGGCGAAGAAGCGGGAGACATTCATCGAGAAGGCGACTGACTTTGCGAAGCGCGTCAAGTTGCTAAAGGTAGGGCGTATCGTAGCTCCAGTCATCACACACGTTGCTGTTGGGACTGTCGCTGCCGGGCCGCTCGGCGCCCTCTTTGGAGCCGTTTCAGGACTGGTCCAAGGCTACAACGATGCGGAAAAGCGTGAGGAAAACCTAAAAGCCGTTCAGGAAGCGTACGCTGAGTTCTTCACCAAAGCTGTTGCATCGGGAGCTGATGGCAAGGCGAAATTTCTGACTGGGCTAGAGCCTGTTATGAATTTTCGCTGAGCATAGTGACTAATTTACCGAGCATCAGACAGACAAAGGCAACGACATGCAGTCCTTTCAGCGACTCAGCCAGGCGCTCATAGTCACGTGCCAGCCGGCGAAAGCGGGCAATCCAGCCAATGCTGCGCTCGACCACCCAACGCCGCGGCAACAACACAAATCCTTTTTTCGCTTCGGTATGTTTCACCACCATCAGCGCAATGCCCTGTTTTTCCGCCTGCTCCTGCGCCTGGTCGCCAGTGTAGCCCTGGTCCACAAACACCATTTCCACCGCTTCACCGGTGACTTCTTGCACCTGTTGCGCCAGTTCGCCGACCTGTTCCCGGTCCTGCGCATTGGCCGGCGTAACATGCAACGCCAGCAAATGCCCCAGTGTATCGACGGCCAGATGCACTTTCGATCCCTTGCGCCGTTTGGCGCCGTCATAGCCGGCCCGTGCACCCGACTCCGGCGTCGATTGCAGCGTGCGGCTGTCAAAGATGGCACCTGTCGGGTCGGGATCGCGGTCGGCATGCAGGCGCAACAGGATGCGCAAATCATGGGCAATCGCCTCGAAGCAGCCCGACTTGAACCAGCGCTGGGTTTGCTGATAAACCAGGGGCCACGGCGGCAAATCGTGGGGCATCATGCGCCAGTGCGCGCCGCTTTTGACCAGCCAGCGCAAGGCATTGAATACCTCGCGCAAGTCATGCCGCCTTTGGCCAGCTTCGGGCGTCATCAGGGTTAAATAGGGAGCGACAAATTGCCATTCTTCATCGCTGACGTCACTGGGGTAGGGTTTGCGCGGTGCCATAATCGCCACAGACATCCTGACACCCCGGCAAGTTCATAACAGGCTCTAGAAGCCGCAGCAGAGAAAGCGGAGGAGTACGAGCCTCCGCATCCCTCATGGACTGGATCGTTCTACGAGCAATGGATCAAGCTGAACCCGCGCCTTGCTACAAAAGACCTACGCCCGATCCTGCATCTTAGCAGTGACCGCAGCCTTGGCTTGGCGGCATATGACGAGCTTTCTCCGGCGGCCAAGCAGTTGCTCGAAGCAACCATGGCCGCGAACGAGGTCTCGAAACTCCTCGTCCAAAAGCTGGCTGATTTGGGCGAAGGCGATGTGTCACGGATATTGACGCGAGCCATCCGAAAAGCTCGGGAAGACCAGTGGCAGGTTGAGGACATCACCCGATGCCTCAACTGCACAGATGCCCATCCATCGCTTGGAATTCAGCTCGCCCCAGCTCTGGCTGAGATTCCTGGGAACAAGCGCGATGTGGCGCTATTGCCCCTTTTGAAGACGCGGCCTTGGGCTGAAGGTCTCCTCCTAGAGTGGGCGGACGACCCAGAAACCACTGCCAGGTCGCGGCAGTACCTTCAGAAGCAGAAGGGAGGCAAGTGATGGGCACCTCCACTTCGAGCATGGGGCCTGGCAGCGGGGTGAGTCTCGACCCCCCGTGGTTGGATGATGTGCTGGGCGATATAGGAACGGGTAGTTCGCTCCCACCTGGCGATGGAGGGCCAGTCGTATCGCCACCTGGTGCGTCAGGCACTGCGCCGCCCGCTCGATATGGCGACGCTCGGCGTGAGTTAGGTAAGTACGTCAGGAACGGCAACACCCAGCATCTCGGAAATTCGCTCGGACACTATTCGAGGCAAGGCAGTGGTGGGGCTAGCGCAGCAGCAAGTCGGATGCGTGTCTCGACTCGTGCTGGCGCTGAGCTTTTTTCGTTCCTGAATGCCATCAGCCAGCGCTCTTCACTCGAAGCAGCCAGATGGGTCGATGACCTTCGGGCAACGAACCCGTCTGCGGACGATGTGGTGGCCGCCATTGTTCGTGAACTGGCTCCCCCGGGTGGCAGCGCCGATGAGGAAGCGCCGCAAGCTGGGACTTCTTAACACTTGCGCTCGCAGTGAATGTTGCTGACCACGCAGTGGAGCGCAACACATCGTCAGACGGATGGACAAGGACCATTGAGCTGGAGGTCGCTCTTTACGAGCCCGACCCATTCCAGCATTTGGTCGTGGATATCCAGCAGGCACTTCGCTTCTTGACGGGAGATTTCTGGCGGCTCACGTTTACCGAAGGTGGCTATCCCCCTCCAAGGCCTCGTCACCGCGTGGTCCATGAGGCGGACAGCATATCGCTGCTGTCGGGTGGCCTCGACAGCCTGATAGGTGCGTTAGACCTTACCGCACAGGGCCGAGCTCCGATTTTTGTCTCTCACATTGCAAAGGGCGACTCAGACACTCAGCGCCTGTATGCGCAAAGCCTGGGCGGGACAGAGCGTCACCTGCAGTGGAACCAAAACATTTGGCTCAAGCCGCAGCGCGACGGCGAGGGTTCGACACGTGGTCGCTCTATTGTTTTCTTCGCCTTCGCCGCGCTTGCAGCAGACAACCTATCGTCCGCTACGACAGGAGCTCAGGTCGATGTTTTCGTGCCTGAGAACGGCCTCATCAGCTTGAATGTTCCATTGAACGCGGGACGTGTTGGCAGCCTAAGTACCAAGACGACGCACCCGGTTTTCATGCAGCGTTTGCAGGCCCTTTGGACGGCGCTCGGCATTCCAGCGGTCCTTCGCCTCCCATATGCCGCCCTGACGAAGGGCGAGATGATGGTCTCGTGCTTGGACCAGGTTAGTTTGGGTAATTTCGCGGGCCGCTCTACAAGTTGCGGTCGGTTCAGCGTGTTTGGCTTGAAGCACTGCGGTCGCTGTGTCCCATGCATGGTGCGACGGTCTGCTTTTCTTCGTGCCGGAATGGCCGATACTACGGCGACGTATGTCTTTCCGGACCTTGGCACAGCACAGCCCGAGAAGGGCCCAAACGATGTGGCTGCTGCGGCCGCAGCTGTTCTCAAAGTAGAGCAGAGTGGAGTTCGCGCATTTACTGCCGGCCAGTTCGCGTTTGCTGAACCAGCACGTCGAGCGGAGTTCGAAGGAGTCGTGGAACGCGGAATCAGAGAGCTAGGCGCACTACTTCGACTTCACAATGTCCTGTGATTGACTTCCACTCCCACCTCGACCTCTATCCAAATGGTTTGGCGCTCGCCCGCGAAGTGAACGAGCGGAACGAATTCACCCTAGTGGTGACCACCAGCCCTCGCGCATACTACGCGACGTCTCGTGTCTTTGCAGGGCTGCGAAACATCAAGGTTGCGCTGGGTTTGCATCCCGAAGTGGCTGACAGCAAAGTTGGCGAGCTTGATGCGCTTGTGGGAGGCGTCGCTGGCGCGCGCTTCATCGGGGAGGTCGGCATGGACGGGTCGTCCCGCTTTCGCAAGACCTTGGCGTTACAGGAGCGCATTTTTCGGGCAGTGCTCGACGAATGCTCGAAACAAGGTGGAAGGATTCTTAGCATCCATTCTAGGGGGGCGGAGAGCCGTGTGGTGGAACTCCTGGCGACTTCCAAGTCCGTAGGCAACCCCGTTCTGCACTGGTTCTCCGGTAGTAACGCGGAGCTTCAAACCGCTTGCCGATTGGGCTGTTGGTTCAGTGTTGGACCATCGATGCTAGCCGGCGAGAAGGGGCGAAATCTTCTTAGTCGAATGCCATGGGACCGCGTGCTCCCGGAAACCGATGGCCCCTTCGCCATGACGGACGGAGTCGCACTGAAGCCGTGGGACGCCTGGGGCGTATGTAGCGTCCTGTCCGAGCTTTGGGCGCTGCCTATCGACATCGTCGAGGAGCAGCTGAAACACAACCTTCGTCGGCTGCTGAGCAGTTAGCCAAGCCTCCGTGCTTGCAGGACCGCGTTGGGCGGTACGTCTCTAGGATTTCGACTTTGCCGCTGCCCAAAATCTCTTGAGCGGTGTGCTGTCAGTAATGAGGCCAGGGTAACGCCACTACGGGTTGCTATCTCAGAGGCCTTGAACGACCGGCTTACATCGGTCGAGTCCATTGTTGGAACATGCATCGGCCACATCGGCGACTGTCCGCTCCTGGCCGATAGCGGCCACTATCGAAACTAACGCGGCATGAAGTTGACGAGCCAGCTAGAATCTTGGAATGCCTTCCGAAACCTCCCGTGTTTCCCGGCCCGCGTACAGCGCGTGGCGCCGTGCTTGCAATATTGCTTTCAAACGCCGACCAGACTGGTGCCGAGCCATTGCGCGGACGCGTAACGCTTGCTGCGATCATTAAGGCCTTGAAACGGAAATATCACTGGCCTATAGAAACGGCAAGTTTCCCGTCCAATGCCGCCGATGGCCGAGCTACTTGGGCCACGGTTTATAGCTTGCCACCCGAAGTTATCGCCGCCGCAATGGATGCAGGTGGTCGGGACTGGCTCAAGATCAGTTTGGGAGATGAAATTCTCAAGGAACAGCAAGCCCTCTAGTAGATCTATAGGGCCGCATTGAAAATGGAGACTAGGTCGCGTCTCATAGCACCTTGGTTCAGTAGTCAACGATCAAGCATGTTCCGTTTCCGACCCATAGCAGTCGCTGGCACTTGGATCTCAATCGCTCGGATGTGATCCAGTGCCAGCCGGTAGCAGGCTCTTTTTTGCGTCAGCGCGAAAAGCGTTTGCTATTGGGGTTGAGCTGGTTCGCTCGGTTGTTCACGGCGTGGTGATGGGCGACGTTGTTGGGATTTAGGCTATTGCTGCGATCATCATTGCTGCTGTCGAGTAAGTGCTCGTTCAGATAGTGACCGTGAGAGCCAAGGCCCAAATTGATACGTACATTGACTATGTCGACCCCGGAATACGGCTTGTCCAGTAGGTACCAGATGACAGCGGCGCGGTTTCCGGCGCACCGTGACTTCAACGGGTTCGACTTCGCCCAGGCCCAGGTCGATGAAGGTTTGATGCGGCAATTGCAGTCGCTGTCGTTTCTGGAAGCCGCGCACAATCTGGTGTTCATCGGCGGCCCCGGCACCGGCAAGACGCACCTGGCAACGGCTTTGGGGATTGATGCCATCGGTCGGCACGGCAAGCGGGTGCGCTTCTTCTCGACCATCGAACTGGTCAATGCGCTGGAACTGGAAAAAGCGGCAGGCAAGCAGGGGCAGATTGCGCACCGGTTGATGTACGTGGACCTGGTGATCCTGGACGAACTGGGCTATCTGCCGTTCAGCCAGGCGGGCGGCGCCTTGCTGTTGTCATCTGCTGTCGAAACTTTACGAGCGCACCAGCGTGGCGATCACTACCAACCTCAGCTTTGCGGAATGGCCGAGCGTGTTTGGCGATGCCAAGATGACGACGGCATTGCTGGACCGGCTGACCCATCATTGCCACATCATTGAAACCGGCAACGATTCCTGGCGCTTCAGAAACAGCGATTCACAACGAAAAACCACCACCAGAAAATCGACAAGGAAAGGAGAAACGACGCCTCAGACAGAAGACTTATCCACAGATTCGTTGTGATCTACGCAAAAACAGGGTGGGTCAAAATTCGATGAAAATGGTGGGTCAGTTTTAAGCGCTTCTCAACAAACTGGGCGCGATTCGTAACCCGGAAACGCTCTATCGACACCTGTACCACTCCATGATAGAGAAACCGAATCTCGTGCAACGTGAAATTCTTAGGCGGTACAACGTAAGCCTTGCTGGAGTATTTGGTGAGGGGCAAGGAATTCAAGAATTAATAAAAATCCCAAAATACCAAAGAATTTATGAATCTCTAGTAAGCCACATGGTTCAAGAAAAAATTTCTCGCCACTCAGTTACTAGCTTGAATCGAATTATTGAGCTACTTCTTAAATTTGGCGCAAATCCAAATGCAACGCATAAATATCCCGTTCTTAACAGAACGCCACTGATGCTTGCCTCAGAAAGTGACTCGGTAGAAACCTTTGATCTAATGCTTCGACGTGGCGGCGATCCATATCAAAAGGATTCCGATGGTATGGACAGTATCAAAATTGCCATTGCCTTCAAATCAAAGGGAATTCTTAATCATCTTCGTACGAAGGGAATTATTTAGATGGCTTAGAACTTCCTTGAAAAACGACTAGATTGGGGAATGGTAAATTTCAGCTCATCGCAGCAATCGACCTTTTCTTGTAACGCGATCAAAGCTGAACAGGTGTTCCTGCGGGCTTTCAGAGCATCTCCCGACCAGTCTTCGCGGGAAATCTGGCTCTCCCTTGCTAAGGGATACAGTTGCACCACAAATTGCACAAGATGACGTGTAGCGCACAAGACGCATTAATCTGGAATCACCTTCTTTCATCAGTTCTACTTGCGCCGGATCTTCAAAAAGCGCCGGAATCAGGTTCGAAGAAATAATACGATCGTCGAGAAGTTGAACTATTGGACGCACAAAAAAATGCCACATGGTGCATGCCAGACCAATCAAAGTGCCGAGGATAATAATCGTATGCCTGTTGATCAACGCAGGGCGAATTGTCAGTCCGTAGGCATATAAAAGCGCGAATATCAGCGGGCAACCCCACAGACAGAACAAACCCAAAAATACTCCATCTTCGCCAGCCTTTTAGTACAAAACTCCCATCATTCAACCATGGTCTGATCCACCAGGCGCAAGCCACTTCACCCGGACGAGTAACTTCGTAGGTGATGGCATTTCGGACTAACGGATCCTGGTTTTCAGAATTTTCATCAGAGCCTGGCGGAATTGCAGCCATGTCCGCCGAATCTAAATTCGGCAATTTTTTGATTTCTAGCCAGTGTTCCGCAACCATGTTTCGACCACCCTGAGTGGCTGTGCGGTGCAGCGTGGGCAAGTATTCAACCCGCCTCTCCCGTGCAAAAGCAATGTAACGATCCCGCCTGGCCTCCCAGTATTTATTGATGTCGCCCCAACGAAACCAGCTGCCTAAGTCGATTAGCGCCGGATCAACACCAGCCGCCTCTGCGAGGTCTTTCTTGTCAAATTTACCAATTTGATTCAATGAGCGCGCTTTTTTCAGCGACTCTTGAGCAAGAGCGAGAAGAATCGCATGGTTCTTTTGATCGCTCGGATCCTGCTCTAACCACTCCACAAGACAGGCAAAAACCGCTGCCGATACCCCGTTAACCGGGCTATCGGGGGTTGGCGCCGAGTTATTAGCGCTGTCTTCAACTACTGTTTTGAGGTGGGTCGTCATTTTTCACCAATTAAATAGGAAGCAGGCTATGTCACAACACAAATCGCTTTTGACCTTTGCCCTGAATGACTGCGGAGCAGTGGTATCAATTGAGCACGTAGATCGTGGAGCAGCATGCGGTTGCTTTTGCCCTGCCTGCGGGGAGCGACTTATTGCCAAGCAGGGCGATGTAAAAATATGGCATTTTGCTCATGCTTTGGGCGCGGACTGTGCACATGGTACCGAAACTGCGCTCCACAAAGCAGCCAAGCAGATCATATTAGAAACACATGAATTATTGCTTCCGTCGATTTCCATAACCGCACAAGCATTAGGGAAGTACAGTGGCCGGCTATATTTTGCCGAAACGTCGTTACCAGAACGACTGCAGCATTTTGATCGCATTCAATTAGAACAACCCATTGGCGGAATCATACCGGACATACTTGGGCAAGTCGGAGAACTGAAAATACTCATTGAGATAGCAGTCACTCATCCAGTTGGCGATGACAAGCTGATGACTATAAAGCAACTTGGATTTCCAGCGATCGAGATTTCTTTGGATCTTGAGAAACACACGGGTTGGAACTGGAAAAAGCTGAGCGACGAAGTGCTAAGGAATACGGAAAATCGGCACTGGCTACATCACCCGCAAGTCGCAGCTCTTAAAGAGGAAGCGCTCACGAAAGCGCAGGAACTGGCGAATGCAGAGGAACCGCTCCCTGAGCGCAAACCGGTAAAGACATATCCTAAAATCAAACTATCGTTTAAAGGAAAGCCGGTGCGGTTGACTGAATACCCTTTCGGATTGGTGGCATGGTCGCCCTATGATCCTGAAATCAATCAGATTTTGAAGCGCTTTGGTGGTAGATGGCAGCCAGAGCGCCGAAACTGGATCTTATCCAACAGGGTGAAAGATGTACTTATCATGGCATTTTGTTGATAACTCAGATACAGCGTGAGTAAATATTTACAGTCGATCTGGAATCAATTTAGGCCGCTCCATCGACCATTCCATTACTCCCTGCAAACCACGCATCAACCATACCGTCGGTAACGGAGTCGAGCACAATTTGTTCACGCAGACAAAGTGATCTGACGTTGTCAGCAAATTTTTTGCGTAGGGTCACGACATCGTTCGGCCCCTTCTCAAAATCATGGTTGCGCACCAACAATCCACGCAACACATTGTTGACGTCGGCTCGGCTGATTGGTGTGCCCGCCTCCTTGCTAAGGTCCCTCACCCGTTTGCCAGTCTCCATGAGGTGAAATGGATGAATGGCGATATCTGCCTCAATGAAACCGAACAAGCTACGGTATTTAGCTGGCGAGAGTAACGGTATCCCAGTACTCTCGTGAATTTGTCTCGCCGTATTGAACAACCCTTGCGCAGCGCCCCAGTCCTCTTGTGCCCTCTGACGAACGACAGGCTTCGAAGGATCCAGAGCAGCGCCTCCCGAAACCGACCAGTCAAATACCACCGGACGAACATCCAGGGATTCTGCAAATTTCCTGAACGTCCCTTTTCCGTTCCAGTCCGTAGCAAGCTGTGGGTGTAATTCGATGATGAGATTTGCCAACTTACCACCAGATAGTGGTTGCCGCGCTTTCATGACTTCAGTGCGGACTAAGTTAGCGGCCGACTGTGCGACAACATCGGGATCAGTCATTTTTTGTGGCTTAGTAACTGATTCTGCAACAACATGCCGCTTTAGATCTCTGATAGAGCCACCACCCTCCCAGCAAACATCCAATGGCGCCAATCCCTTGGACTCAATTAACGCACGGAAGCTTCCAAAGCCGGCCCATGATGATGCATCTACACCCTCAACTTTGGCGAGGATTAGCGTTGCAACCTTCGACAGCGGAACCGGACCTGGAGAATCCGACACGACCTGCCGCACCAACTTGATGGCGGAGGCCGCAGCATCTGTACGAGAGATTTCGGGTGCCGAAGCTACCAACTTAGGATCTGGCTCATCATCGAAGCCAAGTGCGTTGCGGACAAAATCATCTTGATCAATCAGCAGATCAGCCGACGCACGGTATGCCGCAGAAGGAAAGCCAATGGCTAACACCGTCGTACGTCGATCCCATCGGCGTAGCTTCCGCAATACAGGTGTAAAGTCTGCATCGGCCGAAAACACAATGAACTCGTCGTAATGCGTTTCATGCTGAAGCAGATCCACGATATCAAGCACCATATGGATATCGGTGCTTGTCTTCCCCTCGCTCGTAAGCGCCGGGCAATCAACGATCTCGAAACCAGCCAGATTGAATGAGGGTCGAAACCGCTGATAAGCTTGTGGGTTGAGATAGCATCGGCGAACCAAGACACGGCGCTTCGAACCATCGGGAGAATGCTCCGGCAGTCCTAATGAGCCGATCAGCCACTCCATCCAATCAGCAGGACGTCGCGCGAATCGATCAGCGCATGCAGGGTCGAGTTTTCTGAGACCGGAATAGACGTTATCAAAGTCGACGAACAATGCACTTTTCATTCAACACTCCAAATAATCGCGCCACACGCAAAGCCAAATTGCCACAACAGGGCCCGAGCTAATGAAAATGATTCGGAACAGGAAGGCGCAAATTCAGGCTATTTAACCTTGTCCCTAATTTTGTCCGACAGCTTTACAGTCACACGATTTGCGTGTTCGAAGGCATTTTTGCTGGTTTTCACAATGACGGCCTTGGCATCAGCGATAAAAGCTCCTGCACCCTCGATTGATTGCGCGGATGCGCTCGCAACTGACCGTCTGCTACGGCGCGCGAATTCCAATGCAGCCGCTTCTACTTTAGACGCCAGCTCAGGATGATTTTTGGATGCACATACAAGCTCTAACGTTGCCGCACTACCGCCAGCCACGACACCAATTGTGACGATTGCCGGAAGCGTCCCAGCGGTGCCGAGGGTTCCGGCTATATATCCAGAAGAGCCAGTAAAAAAAGTATTCGCCTACTGCTACGAAGAACCGCAGCTGCTACCCGACGGCATCGCCCATTTCTGCGTCCCCAAACGGCTCCAGCTTTTTGCGCCACTCTTCCACGCTATTCCAGCTTGCATCAAATTTGACGCGCCACGCATTGGTACTTCCCGGTGCGCCGATGAAATGAGAGTTCTTTAAATTTATTGGCTCAAAATCGGAACCAAGCAGCGGTTTGTAGGTACTAGCGATGATCAATTCCGCTGCATTTGCAGTATTACTTATCAACTCCGCTTTAGGAACAAATCCAAACCACCCCTTATGTTTAATAATCGGATCGGCATAGAAGTAGTAACCCAGCCAAGTTTTACCGTTGCTAATTCGTCCGCCCGGACTAGGAAACAAGGTCCATAGTTTCGCGATTAATTCTGCCTGGGATGGAGATCCATATTCTGGAAAGGCCCGATTTAAATGAATGGCCTTGCGCGCAAAGTCGGGAACAAAGCTAAAACGCCGCTCCAGGTATTCGATAAATTCGTTCTTCACCATTCTGGCGACCGGATTGGAGATATCCCCGATTTTTTTCATACACCCGAGTACCTCTTCCCAAGTGATAACTGCCAAACCGACTCTACTGTCGATATGTGCCTTTGCTTCCGCTTTTCGGGATTCCGGGCAAAGCACATACAAGAGCGTGCGAACATCAATGCGATTAATGACTTTCAAGGCATTGGCAACGTCATTCAATGTTTTTACGTATTTGAAGGGTTGGTTATCTTCGAACTTCGCAAAAAACTTGTTTTCAATGCCGATTACAACATCGTCAAGCTGTATCAGGATGTCGAGCCGCCCATTACCGAGAGCGTCATCTGTGGTCTGATATTCGGTGCGACATGCGAAATGGGACGTGTAGCTGATAGGTCCTTCAGGGGAATGATCTGACAACAATCCAATGATGGCTTCCCTTATCTCATCTGAATTGAAGATCAGGTAACTTAGCAGTCCTGAGCCAAAGTTTTCGCCAGACAGTCCTTCTATTGCGGAAAAAACGTTCATTCATTCACCTGAGCACTAGTTCAATATATTGTGCGTAATCCTACCTTAAAACATTTCAAGCTCATTGAACAAATTTCAGAAGGTTAGCAGTTGCATACAACTGTTAATGCAAGTTGGGCCAAACTCCAGCCGAACAAGCAAACTATTAGATTTCTTAACTTGGGGCACTGATCAATCATGAAGACTGAAATACAAAAACCCAATCAGGCTGACGAACAGCTTATTCAAAAGGCATTATCAATTCTGGTGAGAGAGCAGCAAGTGTCAATTGCCCTACTCCAGCGACATTTACGACTCGGCCACACTATAACGACGGAATTGATGCGAACTTTGGAATCCAGAGGGGTGGTACGGTATTTCAATACCGATCAAATTAGAGAACTAACCCCCTCCTATCGGAGAGCAACTTGATGAATGACGATACCAGCAATATTTCAGCTACTTTCTATTCCTGGTGTCACCGAACACATCCAATTACGACGAATGCCCCGCTATAATTCGCGGGGACATTCACTTAGGCGCGAACGTAAGCCAGTCGCGATAACTAGCACACCAACTAGAATTTTGAATGACCCGAGTGCTCGTAAACCATTGTTTTTGCTTGATTCCAGCCGCATTCACTCTAGCGTCCTAGGGCAGCCTTTTTTATTTTTTAAAAGTTTTGAAATAACCCTATGGAAATCAAAGTCAATTTTCTCGACAAGCTGCGTCTGGAAGCCAAGTTCGATGACTTCACGGTGATAGCCGATCAGCCTATCCGCTACAAGGGCGATGGCTCCGCGCCCGGTCCCTTCGACTACTTTCTGGCCTCATCGGCCTTGTGCGCGGCTTATTTTGTTAAGTTGTACTGCAACACGCGCAATATTCCGACCGAAAATATCCGCCTGTCGCAGAATAATATTGTTGATCCGGAAAACCGCTACCAGCAGATTTTCAAGATCCAGGTCGAACTGCCGCCGGACATCCCGGATGCAGACCGCCGCGGCATATTGCGCTCCATCGAGCGCTGCACGGTTAAGAAAGTGGTGCAAGCCGGGCCGGAATTTGTCATTGAAGAAGTCGAGAACCTGGATGCCGATGCGCAGGCCTTGCTGACCCTGCAGCCGGCCGCCGATGCCAGCACCTGCATTATCGGCAAGGATCTGCCGCTGGAGCAAACCATCGCCAATATGTCGGCCGTGCTGGCGAACCTGGGCATGAAAATCGAAATCGCTTCGTGGCGCAATATCGTGCCCAACGTGTGGTCGCTGCATATCCGCGATGCGCACTCGCCGATGTGCTTTACCAATGGCAAAGGGGCGACCAAGGAGAGCGCGCTGGCGTCGGCGTTGGGCGAGATGATCGAGCGGCTCAATAACAACCATTTCTACGCCGGGTCGTTCTGGGGCGAAGACATCGCCAACGCCGCGTTCGTCCATTACCCGAACGAGCGCTGGTTCAAGCCTGGTCCTGACGATGCGCTGCCGGCGGAAATTCTCGATGCGTACTGCCTGCCCATTTACAATCCCGATGGCGAATTGCGCGGCTCGCACCTGATCGACACCAACTCGGGCAATATCGAGCGCGGTATCTGTTCGCTGCCCTATGTGCGGCAGTCGGACGGCGAAGTGGTGTATTTCCCGTCCAACCTGGTTGAAAACCTCTTTGTCAGCAATGGCATGAGTGCCGGCAACACGCTGGCCGAAGCGCAGGTGCAAGCCCTGTCCGAAATTTTCGAGCGCGCGGTCAAGCGCGAAATTCTGGAAGGGGAAATGGCCCTGCCGGATGTGCCGCCCGAAGTGCTGGCGAAATACCCAGGCATTCTGGCCGGCATTCAGGGCCTGGAAGAACAGGGCTTTCCGGTGCTGGTGAAGGATGCCTCGCTGGGTGGCCGCTACCCGGTGATGTGCGTCACCCTGATGAACCCGCGCACGGGCGGTGTCTTTGCCTCGTTCGGCGCGCATCCGAGCTTCGAGGTGGCGCTGGAACGCAGCCTGACGGAATTGCTGCAGGGTCGCAGTTTTGAGGGCTTGAACGATTTGCCCCGGCCCACCTTTGCAAGCGAAGCCGTCACCGAGCCCTACAACTTTGTCGAACACTTCATCGATTCCAGCGGGATCGTGTCGTGGCGCTTTTTCAGCGCCAGGGCGGATGTCGATTTTGTCGAGTGGGATTTTTCCGGCCAGGGTGAAAACTCCAATGCCGAAGAAGCCGCGACCTTGCTCGGCATCCTGGAAGGCATGGGCAAAGAAGTGTACATGGCGGTGTATGACCAGCTGGGCGCCATTGCTTGCCGGATTCTGGTGCCGGGGTATTCGGAAATCTATCCGATCGAAGATCTGGTCTGGGATAACACCAACAAGGCGCTGCTGTTCCGCGAAGATATCCTGAACCTGCATCGCCTGGACGACGCCAGCCTGGAAGCGCTGCTGGAGCGCCTGGAAAACAATGAACTGGATGAACACTCCGACATTGCCACGCTGATCGGCATCAAATTTGATGAAAATACGGAGTGGGGGCAGCTGACCGTTCTCGAGTTAAAGCTGCTGATTCACCTCGCCTTGCAGCAATTTGAAGATGCACACGATCTGGTGGGCGCCTTCCTGCAGTACAACGACAACACGGTCGAGCGCGGCTTGTTTTATCAAGCGGTGAACGTGGTACTGGAAGTGATGCTGGATGACGATCTGAAACTGGAGGATTACGTGGTCAATTTCCGCCGGATGTTCGGCAATCCGCGCATGGACGCGGTGCTGGGCTCGGTGGACGGCAGCGTGCGCTTCTTTGGCTTGACGCCGACCAGCATAAAGTTAGAGGGGCTCGACCGGCACCACCGCCTGATGGACAGCTATAAGAAATTGCATGTGGCGCGCGGCAATACAGCGGCTGCATCCACTTAGGCCAACGCAAATGAACAAGAAAAACAAGTTGGGACCGATTAGCACGGCTATCGGCGTGATATTGCTCCTTGCCGGAACAATGCTGCATCCCATGCAGGCAGACCCGAATAATCCCCTTGCAGCATTTGCTGAATACGCAAACGCCCCGCATTGGATCACCAGCCATCTGATGCAGTTAGTGGGAATCGCCGGCATCATGGTTGGACTCATTCTTTTCGCAAACAAGTTGGATCTGAAAGGTGATTCCGGCCTGGTAAAACTCTCCATCGCCGGCGCGGTGATGAGTATTTCTGTAGGCGCCACATTGCAGGCAGTTGACGGGATTGCGTTGAAAGCCATGGTGGATGCCTGGGCTGTTGCTTCGTCGGCGGACAAACAAAGCCTTTTCCATGCCGCACTCGCGGTCCGATATATAGAGATCGGCCTGGCAAGCATGTTTTGTTTCAGTGTTGGATTTACTGCAGTAATTTTTTCGGCCGCGCTCTATACAGAAGAACGATTTCCACGCTGGATTGCCTATATCGGGGCTTTCGGCGGCACTTGTACCGGTATTGCAGGCGCTATGATTGCCTACACCGGTTTTTCAGCGCTATCGATGATGATCAATATGCCAGCCAATATTTTATTGCTAACGTGGATACTGATTCTCTCTGTGTATCAGTGGCGCGACGGCTGGACCGCTCAGCGCGGGTAGGTGAAGCCGGTGCGAATATCCATCGGTACCAGGCGGGTACTCTCGCGCACCATCAGCCGTTGGGGCGGTTCGTCGCCTGCCAGCGCACGCGGCGTGACGGACAGTCCTTCGCCCTTGCGCAGCAGTGGATCGCAGCGTTCGTAAACGTTGCGACAGCCCGTGGCATTAAGGAGCGCCTGCACTACAGGTACCTTCCACAGGTCGACGCCACCGGCATTGAACTGGCAAACCAGATAGCCTGCGGTGCCGCCATAGCTGTGCACCAGTAGACCCGGCAGGCCGTCCTTTTCGCCATCGACCAGCTGGACCAGCGCTTGCGGATCGGCGCTGCGCAGCGCATCGGCACGCAGTAGTACACTGGCCTGTACGCGCCGCTTTATCATCGCGTGGTCAACCGGCTCGTCCTCGCGCAGCGTCCAGACGCGGGCGGCGATTTGCGATTTGGCGTTATAGGCCGCGCGGGCCAGAAACTGGTGAGCTGACGACTGCACGATCGCCGTGGCGCCCGGTTTGTTGCGCTCCTGCGGCTTGCCGTCGACCTTTTCGACGGCGGAGACGTAAATCCACGGGTCGCCGGAGAGCAGGCTTTTTTCCTTGCCCTGTTTGATGGTGATGATGAGCATGCGCGACTTTCGTTTTCAGGAACGGGATGATACAGCAAACCGCCGGCGCCCCCTGTTCTCGAGGTGAAACTGCTGATTCACCTCGCCTTGCAGCAATTCGGATTGCGCAGTCGTTGGGTATCCGTTGCCTTTTAAACCAGGTGAAAGATTGGACGCATATTTGGCTTATCATCGGCCGTTCGTCCAATTATTCTCTGCGGCCGATAGTGACGTCCAATTAAACAAGATTTTCGATCAATTAATAAGATTGGCACTCATGAACATCAAAAAAAAGAGCAATCGAATCCCTTTTCCAACTTGGCTATTGCGCGAGCTACAGGCCTCACTTTTAATCATTTTTTTTCTTTTCTTCTCGGTGCAGGCTTCGGCAAAAGACAATTCTTATGATCCTGGGGATCCGGGCAAATATGTTGCCAATATCACGCAGGAATTGCTACAAGAAGCAAAATCAAATCCAGACCTGTACACTGGCCCGGCAGAAGTAACCGAGCAATATTTTTCTGAAAAAGTAAAAAAATATGTGAATGTCCATATGTTACTTAACGACCTTCTGATTGGATCGAAAAAGAATGTATCCCTGCGCGCTTTAAGTGAAAGCGAACAGGAGGCCTTGGTAAATGATTTCACCCGTTACCTGGTGCGCAAGCATATTTCGACCCTAAAGAAGGTATTCGCATCAAGCAAAATGGAGGTTATCTCCGGGAAGGCCGACGTTTCTGTTGCCTACGTTGAAATCTTGATTGAGGAACCCCCGCAAATACCAATAATAGCGGGCGTTCGACTTGTGCGAGGATGGGATGACTGGAAAATTAACGATATTATTATCGGAGATAACTGGCTGTCTAAGTCTCTGAGCGCGCATTTTAAAAACGAAATAAAAATAGAAGGCGTCTACGGGATCATTAACAAACTCAAAGCGCAGAACAGTATGCCTACGGAAAGCGCCAAGCGTTGAGTTGACTGCAGTTAAGTTCAGTAATGGCTTGAAAATCCAAGGACTCAGCGTGGAGCCCTTTTTCAATTTATCCGCCATCTACATTCAGTGCGTCCAGCTCTCATGCCGCACGGGCAGCTGATTCAGCATGTCCCGCCGCATGCGCCAGTCCGGCATGAAACCATCCATCAGGGCCACAAAGTGGGCATCGTGTGTCAGCTCCAGCAAGTGCGCCAGTTCATGCATCGCCACAGGAGTAGAATACTGACCATTCCACAACAGGCGCAACCGTTGGCAAGACGGCGACCGCAGGAGTGTTAGCGATGAGTCTCTTCCGCACCAAGAACATCGATGCCATGCTCGCCGTGGCCCGGGACGATGGCCTGAAAAAGGTGCTGGGCCCTATGGACCTCGTGATGATGGGTATCGGCGCCATTGTGGGCACCGGCATTTTCGTGCTGACCGGCACGGGTGCGTTGACTGCCGGCCCGGCACTGACGCTGTCTTTCCTCATCGCTGCCGTAGCCTGCGGATTTGCCGCGCTGTGCTATGCGGAGTTTGCCTCGACGATCCCGGTGTCGGGCTCCATCTATACCTATAGCTATGCCACGCTGGGCGAAATCGTGGCGTGGATCATCGGCTGGGACCTGCTGCTGGAATATGGGCTGGCCACGTCGGCGGTATCGGTCGGCTGGTCGGGGTATTTCCAGTCGCTGATGGCGGGGTTCGGCCTGAAATTGCCGGCGGCGCTCACTGCCGCGCCGGGAGCGGTGCCGGGTGTCCGCACGATCCTGAACCTGCCCGCGTTCCTCATCATGATGGCGGTCACCTGGATCGTGTCGTACGGTGTGCGCGAATCCGCACGCCTCAACAACCTGATGGTGGCCATCAAGGTGGGCGTCATACTGCTGTTCATTGCCGTTGGCGTCTGGCATGTGCAGCCTGCCAACTGGCAGCCGTTTGCGCCCTTCGGTGCCGCCGGCGTATTCAATGCGGCGGCGCTGGTATTCTTTGCCTTCATCGGCTTCGATGCGGTCACCTCCGCCGCGGAGGAAGTGCGCAACCCGCGCCGCGATATGCCCATCGGTATCATCGGCTCGCTGGCGGTCTGCGCCGTGCTGTACGTGGCCATGGCCGCGATCATGACAGGCATCGTACCGTACCCCAAGTTCGCAGGCGTGGATCATCCGGTTTCATTAGCGCTGCAGTATGCCGGCGAAACCTGGGTGGCAGGCTTCGTGGACCTGGGCGCCATCGTCGGCATGACCACGGTAATCCTGGTGATGACCTATGGCCAGACCCGCGTCATCTTCGCGATGTCGCGCGACGGCTTGCTGCCCGAGCGACTCTCATCGGTGCACCCGGTACACGCTACGCCGTACTTTGCCACCTGGACAGTGGGCATCGTGTTTGCCACGATCGCCGCCGTCGTACCGTTAAACGTGCTGGCCGAGCTGATCAACATCGGCACGCTGGCTGCTTTCACGCTGGTTTCCATTGCCGTGCTGGTGCTGCGCCGTACGCGCCCGGACCTGCCACGCGCATTCCGCTGCCCCGGCGGCCCTGTGGTGCCGGTATTGTCGGTAGGCTCCTGCATCTTTCTGATGGCACATCTGCAGCCGCTGACATGGCTGGCCTTCCTGATCTGGATGGCCCTGGGACTGGCAATCTACTTCCTGTATGCCCGGCGCAATGCCGTGCTGCATAACCACGGCGGCTGATACTGATCAGCCGAGCAATGCGGCCTGGTGCAGGGATGCTACGGTATCGGCCATCAAATAGCCTGTTCAGCCTCGGCCAGCTTGATTCCTATTGCTATCCAGCTGCGCTTTTGTTTTGCTGAAAGCCTTTTGAATTCGTATTCGGCCCTGGATGCGATGGATCGGTTCGGATAGCGTACCGCCAGCAGCAATTCCCGCGGCTTGTGCGCTCTTGTGTACTTTGCGCCCTTTCCAGATGCATGTGCCTGGAACCGGCTTTCCACATTCGTCGCAATGCCGGTATAGATGCTTCCGTCTTCGCATTCGATCATGTAAAGAAACCAGGGGGTCTCAGTCAGAGCGGCCATGACGCAATCTCATGAAAGATTTAATTGAGTAACCAGCGTCCGCCTCGAATGCATATCCAAGATTCGGGAAGTTTAAAAAGCGGTTGTAAAGGAATGAGTTCCTGTCAAAAAAAAGAGGCTGGAATACCAGCCTCCTGACAGAAATTATTTGACTTTGAATTTCTGGACAGTTTCTTTTACGCCGGGCGCTGCCTTGAATCGCACGCCGTTCGATGCCTTGATCTTCAACGGTTCGCCGGTTTGCGGATTGCGCGCGGTACGCGCGGCGCGTTTCGACACAACGAAGGTGCCAAAACCCGCGATGGAAGCACGGCCTTCCTTTTTCAATTGCTGGGCGATGCCGGCAAAAATGCCGTCATAGATTTGCTGTGCTTTTGCCTTCGGCAAATCATGTTCAGCGGCGATGCCTGCGATAATTTCTGCTTTGCTCATTTTCTCACTCTGATAAATGCCCTTTCGGGCGTTGGGATTTTCGGGAATTTTATAAGCGGCTTATTGCTTTGCAGCCGTTTCAATGGCCAGGCAGATGCGTACCATCTTTTCGATGACTTCACCCTGACTGGATGCGCCCATTGATTCTTTCAGTTGCATCAGGCCTGTTGCAGTCTCATTCGTTACAGGCACGTTGATGAATTTGAGTTTGGCTTTAGGTGCAGCCGCTTTGGGAGTTTTTGCCATGTTCAACTTCTCTTTCTCCATAAGTAAAGCTATTCAATCTTTTTCGGATTGTACCTTTGAATCAAGAGAAAGGCAGCACGAAGCCAAACAGCTTATGTCACTGCCCATGTTATTTACTGATCATGAAATCGATAATTGCCCCTACTGCCATGTCATCTTGCCCCGCATAGCTGTGGTGAGCGTCCATCTCACATGTGCTGCCAGGCGCCTGCCCACCAGATAAGGTTCTCACCAACTTTCTCGGCAGGGCTTCCGGAAGCTTGCCAACCAATGTGGGAAGATGCTCTGGACGTGTCACGGCGCACGTATCTGCCTCGTGATGCAAGACGAATATTGGGACGGTGAGTTTATCTAGCGGGAATTGAGGCACTGCCTTACCCGAAACGAACATCGTCTCCGTCAGGATAGACGAGGTCAATACCAAACCGTCCGGCCCGATGGGGGCACTTCCCAGATGAAGTGTGCTGGCGACCGCAGATTCCGTTCCTCTGCTATGCGCAATCAACCAGACTTGTGCACCTGTGCGTGCGCGCATCCATGAAATGACGGCCCCAATGTCTGCCGCATGCTCTGCGGTATGACGAAAGCCGCTCAAACCTGAACGCCGATCGGACGGCGCATCGATCAACGCAACCGCAATACCCTGCTGCGCGAATAAAGTACGGTTGCGGACCAGGAAGCTGCGCTCGGCCCAGGCGATTGACCCGTTCGGGAATATGCTTAAGCCGCCATGGCCGCCGGCGAACAAGATGGCCGCAGCGCGCGGTTGGCTATCCGGCGCAATATACAGGAAGCGTTGCGTAACACCGGAACGGGTAGGAATATCGATTACCTGTTCTGCTGCGATGGCTGGAACGGAGATGCTCCATAGCCAGATAACTGCTACTGAAAGACATGATCGCAAGTTGGAAAGCATGATAGACCGGATATCCAATGCATTGTTTTTACGTAGAAATGCAGACGCAGAATTGAGTACGCTGGGGGCACAAATTTCACTGTCTACAACCAGGACGGCGACCGAGATGCGGTCAATATCATCCAACAAAGTTACAACCAATGCAATTTAATTAACGAGGGATTATTAGACGTCTGGCCACTCTGCCATATCGCCAGGCGCTTTCCGGCATAGACGCAAGACGCCAGAATGCAATTCGCACCCATATTCGGACGCTATGCGCCGTTCAGCTTAATTGTTAACAGCTGAGAAACGTGCGCGCCCCGATCGCTCGCCCCCTCTTGCGCGGCGCGCAGCTGATGATGCATCGCAAAGTAGCTGAACCGCTCTGCATGGCCACGATGCCTTTATTTTTTACGCGCACCCGGCATATCCGGATCCGGATGGGCAATGGCATGCGCATTTTCTTCCGCCATCCTTTTCCGCGTTGAGATCCCGTCGGCATACGCCACGTCGTCGACTGCCCAACTGCCATTTTCCTTCACCATCCTGTAGGTGATCGTTCTGTCGTAGTAGCTCCCGGCATCCTTCATCGAAGGATAGACATTCAGTTTTACCTGAATTATTCGGGGCCTGATTTCCCGGATCGTGATGCCTGAATTCTGGTAGCGCAGATGCGGATCGATCTCCTGGGCGTCCAGATATCGGTCACCCTCCGCGCCCCACCCGCAGGGGCCGCTGACATACCTGGCGCATGCATCTGTGTTTTTCTTGATCTCATCCTGGAAAGCTTTTGACAAACGCATGGGCGGCCGCGCCTTGCCTGGCGCTATACCATCGCCACTGTTCAGATAGCCTGCATAAAATGCCTGGACTGATCCTCTAGCCGTTTCCGCGCCAGAAGTCATGGCCGACACAGAAGCCAGCATCATGCCTGCGAGGAACATTAGCAATTTTCTTTGACATGTTAGGTACGTTCTCTTTACTAAAGCTTTCATTCGTCCAGCACAGCGCGTCAGCCGCGTCTCGCCGCTTCAATTCGCGCGATGTCGATTTTCCCCATTTCCATCATGGCTTCGAATGCGCGTTTGGCTGCGGCACGGTCGGGATCGGCAATCGCGGCTGTCAGGATACGCGGCGTGATCTGCCACGATATCCCCCACTTGTCCTTGCACCAGCCGCACGCGCTTTCCTGGCCACCGTTGCCGACAATGGCGTTCCATAAGCGATCCGTTTCTGCCTGATCGTCAGTCGCTACCTGAAACGAGAATGCCTCGTTATGCTTAAACGCCGAGCCGCCGTTCAGGCCGAGACAGGGAATCCCCATGACCGTGAATTCGACCGTCAGGACATCGCCTTCCTTTCCTGCGGGGTAGTCGCCCGGCGCCTTATGAAACGCTACCACCGCGCTGTCCGGAAACGTGGCGGCGTAAAACTCTGCGGCATCCAGTGCGGTGCCGTCATACCAGAGACATATCGTATTTTTGCTCACCATCTTGATTCTCCTGAGTGGAAAAAGATGCGTACATTCAGGCTGCGCAGGCAGTCGCAATGACTACTTTAGCAGCTTGCGCACCAAAGGCTCGGCCGCGTTGACCAGCAGCCGTCACTTCTCCTCCCCAAGATCCTGGATATCCCCGGCGTCCTTCGGCACTGCGGACCGCTGGTCTTTGGGCGGCATCGGCGGCGTAAGCACGGATGCGGTATCGGTCTCCGTAGAGAAGGTAAGAAACGCAAGGTGGGCTTCGTATCGCTCTAATATGTCATCAATCACCTGCTGCCTGGTGAGGCCCATCAGGTCATAGCCGCCGGAGCCGGTCTGCGTAAACACCTCGAGCCGGTAGTAGACGTCGGTCTCACGCGACATACGGCCGCCGAACATGGGCACCGGCGCTTCGACGACGGCAACCTGGTAGTGGAAGGCGCGGAACTTGTCCATCGACACCCGCAGCAGCGGTTCTTCGATGCCACTGGCGTTGGTCATGGCGCTGCGCTCGACGTCGTAACCCTGGTTCCTGAACTCGGCGGCGACATCGTCGAGCGCCGGCCGTACCGTGCGCTCGAGGAACTGCATCACCTGCGGCAGCGACGGGAAGGCGCGCAGCTGCTCGAGCCGCTGCTTCCAGGAGCGCTCCGGCACATGGCCGCCGATCGGCGCCATCGATGGCTTGCGCAGCACCTGCCCCTCGCGCTCGGCGCGCTCCATCCGCAGCACCTTGTAAAAAGATGCCATCACCAGGTAGGCGATGATTGTTACCGGCAGCGCAAAGATGAGCGTCGCGTATTCCATCGTCGTCACGCCGCCGGCGAGCAGCATTGCCACGGTGAGCACCGCAGTCAGCACGGCCCAGAAAATGCGCAACCACTTTGGTCCGTCTTGCGCCGGGTCGGGGATCGATGCGGAAAAGTTCGACATCACCATCGCGCCCGAATTGGCGCTCGTCAGGTAGAACAGCAAGCCGGAAAAGGTCGCCAGACCGATCAGGAACATCGCGCCAGGGAACATCTGCAGCAGTGCGTACCACCCGCGCTCCGGACTCTCGACTGCGAGTTCGGCGAACGCCGTGTTACCCTGCAGCACCTGGAACAGGGCCGAGTTTCCGAACAGCGAGACGATGATAAAGTCGCACAGCACCGGCGCAGTGATCGCCGCAATTACGAACTCCCGCAGCGTGCGTCCGCGCGAAATGCGTGCGAGGAAGACACCGACGAACGGCCCCCACGCAAGCCAGAACGCCCAGAAGAACAGCGTCCATCCGCCCATCCACTCGGCGCCGCCGGGCTCATAGGCGAAGGTCTGCAGCGTGCGTGCGGGGAGCGTGACAATAAACTGGCCGATGTTCTCGACCAGGGCGTTCATGAGGAATGCCGTCTGTCCGGTGAAAAGAATGTAGAGCATCATCGCCACGGCGCTCCATAGGTTCAACTCGGAAATCCAGCGGATGCCGCGGTCGACACCGGACGTGGTAGCCGCGATAGTGAGAACGACCGCGCCAATGACCAATGCGATCTGCAGCGTCAGGCCTTGCTCCAGGCCGAAGATCAGCGAGAAGCCGACTGCCAGCAGGACGACGCCGATGCCCATCGAGGTGGCGACGCCGAACACGGTGCCGACCAGCGCGATGATGCTGATGCCGTCACCCAGTGGCCCGCGCACGCGCTTGCCTAGCAACGGGTAAAGGGCCGCGCGGATCGACAGGGGCATGCCCCAGCGGTAGGCGAAGTACCCCATTGCCATACCGAGCAGGGCATACATCGCCCAGCCAGCGATGCCGTAGTGAAACATCGTCCAGACGACCGCATCCTGCATCGCAGCGGCTGTGCTACCCCCGCCGGAGGGCGGAGTCAGATACTGCACGACAGGGCCGGTGACCGAGTAGAAGAGCATGTCGATCCCTACGCCTGCGGCGAACAGCATCGCGACCCAGGTTCCCAGCTTGTATTGCGGCCGCGAATGGTCGGGGCCGAGCCGCACGTCGCCTTCTCTGGACAACGCGACCCAGAGCACAAACCCGATCACGAGCGTCATTGTGAGCACGTAGTACCAGCCGAGGTTCAGCGCGATCCAGTCGACGGCCGTCTTCATCGACGTGCGCGCGTCCTCGGGCGTCAGCGTGGCCCAGATCGAGAAGGCAAGAATTACCGCAGAGGAGATCGCCAGAACTTGCCAGTTGATGCGGGCCGAACGATCCTCCAGGAGCTCCTGCGGGCCCTTGCTAAGGTCGCTGCGCGATACCGGCGCCTCGTCCTCCGCCGGGCGCTCATGGCTGCGTTGCGTGCCGCCGAAACGGCTGCGCTCAAGCGGAAGCGGCGGCTTCGCCGGCGGTGCGTGCGGCGCTTGCGTGCCTGACGGAACGCTTTCGGAGCGTTCGTCGTCGGAGGGCTCGATTGGCATGGATTAACTCCTTCCCCGGGGCGCGCCGGCCCCTCGGAGAAGGGTAACGCGATGATGAATCTGGCGACCACCTGCCTGCATGAATAGTAGGCTTTTGCAATAGCGCCAGTCAATTATTCGCGGACACCTTCATCCCATATCCTCATGCGCCTGAACGGTGTCTTTACATGCATCAGCGCGTCACTGCGGACGCACCGCCTCGGTCGGCAAGATAGAGATTTTCCTTATTCGACAAAAAAGCTCGCGTAAAGCGAGCTTTTTTCTGTGCATTCCAGCCGGCGCTCCCGACCCCGGCAATGCACCAGGATGGCGGTGCGCGCCGGTTCTGATTCAGTTTTTGCGCAACTTGCGACGCGATGCTGCCAGACCTAACAAACCCAGTCCGAGCATGGCGATCGTTGCCGGTTCGGGAACGTCGTTGGCAGGTGCATTGTATTGCAGGTTGTCGAAGCTCGGCCAGAACCCGTTCGTGGGCGCAAAGTAGATACTGCTGACATTGGACACGGTGTTGGCATAAGTGATCCACTGGCGATCCGTCGGAATGGCAATAAATGCGTCGAGCAGCACGTTCATGCTGGCGTCGAGCAGGCGCATATTCAGGATGGTATTGTAGCCGCCATTGTAGTTTTGCCAGGGATCGTAGTTGAAATCGATGCTATTGAAGGTGAACGGATTGTTCGCCGTGATGGTATGGCTCTGGCTCCAGAATTCGAGATAAGGCCTGCCTGCATCATGAAAATAGATGTTGCTGGACAGGTTAAAGCCATTGGCAGCAGCGGATGCCTTGCTGTCAAATGTTTCTACTGCAGCGTGTGCGGATGCAGCAAAAATGCTGAATCCCATCAAAAAGGATACGAGGATTTTTTTCATACTGATTACCTTCATAGTTGTCGTTATCGGAATAAGTGCATATACGCAATATTTATGCCTGGAAAAATTTACCAACTGAAACAGCTAGTTAGGCTTTTTCAACCAATAAAATTAACTTTTTTGTAAAGTTTTCCGACAAGATATTTTGAGGAGATTTTCATCTGCATCCCGGACAAAACATGCTTTTTCCTCGAATATGCACAGTTGTAAAGAGAAGAAAATTCTCCAAAATTAATTTTTTACGATGGAGAATCCCCCTCTCTTCTCCGGGTGGCAATAACGTTTTCTAACGGTAATAATCTCTGCGATTGGCGCCGTCAAAAGCAGCCTGACGTCATGCAGCAGTTTTTAAAACAACCTCCCGGAGCCGCAGGGGCAGGGATCGTTGCGGCCCAGCTTTTCCAGCAATTCCTTGTCGCCATGGACGATGCGGTAGCCACGTTTGACCTGCGTCTCGGACGGGTAACCTTTTCTGCGCTTACTGGTGACCTCGAAAGCTGGCCAGAAAGTTGTCGTGTTTGCGTTTCATGATGCACCTCCATTGAATGCTCTCTTTGGAATCCGGGAGAGAGTTGCCCGTTTAATCGACGAAGAAGATTTCACTACGGGTATGAAACGGCAATCGCTGTCCCTGCGGCAGCAGGTAGGCATGGTCCATGGACGTGGCGATGTAATCTTCACAGTAGCCGTCGGTGATGATCAGGATCGGGCCCTGTTTCGGAAATTCGCCCCTGCCGGCCAGTTCGCGCAAACTGTCCAGCCCCGGTTGCAGCACCGTGCCGCCTCTTCCACGCAGGCTGAAGCGGTCAAGCAGATTTTCCGGGTTGACCCAGCCCATGTCGTATGCCTGCGCATCGCAACAAACCAGCCGCACCGCCGAGACATCGCGCGCCAGTGAGTAACTGGCGATCGCCCCCAGCGCCTTGCCAAGCGTTTTCGGCGCCATGGAACCCGAAGTGTCGAGCAGCACGCCGAATACGCGGCTGCGTCGCTCCTCCTCGGAAGGCTTGATGGTCGAGGGCCGCGGGGTTTCCGGCGTTGCCGACTGTCGACGCGATGGCCGGGCATAGCTGCGGCGCAGCTCCGGCGGCGGAAAGCGCGCATCGAACCATTCCGCTAGGCGCACATCCCATGGAATCGGCGGCTGCGCCAGGCTTCTGATTTCTTCCACCAGGCTGGCTGGCAGCGTGCCGCGTCCGCCGCTGCAGGCATAGCGGTCGAGACCTTGCGCCAGCGCCCGGCGGCAGTACGTCTCCGCATCGGTAAAAATGCCGCCGTCGTCCTCGCCGATCATGTCCTGCTGGCCCGCGCCGCGCAGGGTGCACAGCTTGCGGGCGCGGCGAATGTCTTGCGCCAGGCTGTCATACACTTCTTCCGACGATTTCCCGGCGAACTGGGGATCATGCAGCAAGCCGATCGCCGGCGCAGCGCCCACACCCATTTCGATCAGCCAGCCGTTGATGATGAAATCGCAGGCGATATTCCACAACAGCGGATCCCGCCCCCGGCGCCGCGACGCATGGTTCAGGCCGGCATGCAGGAGCTCGTGCGCGAAAACGAACAGGCACTCATCGTCCGACAAGCCCGCGACAGGGTTCATCCAGATGCGGCGTGCGCCGACATCGATCGCGGCGACCCGCACCTCATACTGCTGGCACAGGCGCGGGTCTTCCTCGATGTCGAAACTTGCTGCGAGCGCGCCCAGCAGCGGGTAATGATCGATCAGGCGCTGCCTGGCGCGTTGCGCGCGCGTCGGTGATTTGTTCACACCACTGCTCACCTGCGCGCCGGAAGCCGCCTGGATCGCCTGGCCGACGCCGCGGGCGATGCCGTCCGCCAGCAGATCCGCCCATCTGGGTTGCCGCTGCCGGCTCGCCTCCTTGTCATCGAGGTTGCAGAAAAAATTTTCGCCGCCGCCCAGTCGCTCGTACCACTGCACCAGCGCTTCCTCGCATCCGTCCACGCAAAATTTGCGCAGCAAGGCGTCTGCGCCGCCGTGCGGAATGTCAGGTTCCGCGTAGCGCAACTCTTCCGGCAGGCTCCCCAGCTTGAGCTCGTCGCAAAACCGGTCAGCGATCAGGAAGCTGGCCATTTCCCACAGCACATACGGCTCCTGCTTTCTCACCAGGCTGAAGCCCAGGCACACCAGCGCTGCCGCGACCAATCGCGCCCATTCGTGCGGCTCGGCGCGGCGTTTCGGATGCAGCCATATCACGCCTGTCGGCGATACCGCCAGCCATCCTTTTTGAGACACATGGCGATGTCCGGTATCGACATAGATCCATGCCGACTGCGCCAGTGAAGCCAGCACCGGATGCTCGCGCACGGTCCGCAAGCCGGCTTCGCGTGCCTGTGCTGCGGAATCCTGCTGCCGGCTCTTTTTCATGCGCGCACCCTGGCATCACGCCCGGCCAGACGCGGCAAGTCGCGCGCCACCTCGATCAGGAACCATGCCGGCAAGCGCTGCCCGGCTTCATCTTCGCTCATGACAGACTGCGCGATCTCGACGCTGATACGCGCCAGGTTCTTGAGCATGTCTTTCGCGCGCAGTGCCAGTTCCTTATGCGCGGCGCGCACCGACGCCTCGTCCTGCGGCAGTTCCTTGAACAAATGGGCGCGAAACGATTGCGCCAGAAAATACAGGACGTCGCGGTTTTCCGGTGTGGACGGCCATTGGGCATCGCCCTTGATGATCGCGTGCAGCGTGTGCTTTTGCCGGATCTGCTTGATGAAACCCTTGAAATGCCCGGCATGCGCACGGCGACAGCAAGCCATGCGACAAGGCCTCGATCATTTCATCGCTGATGCCGTCGCCGAAGGAATGCAGCGCGTCCGACAGCATGTGCCAGCTTCTCGGCGTGGAAAACGTTTCCTCATGCTTGGGCGGCTCGTTCCACAGGTGGTCCGGACGCAACTGCACGTACTCCACCACCCAGGGGTGGATGCCGCCCTCATTGATGGCCCAGTCGAGCCACTGCCGGTGATCGGCGCGCAGGTGAATATGCACCATCCGGTTGATCAATGCCGAAGGCATCGGCTTGACGATGGCAGCATCCCTGGCGCGGTTGCCGGCGCCAATGACCACGGTGCCTTCCGGCAGGCAGTATTCCCCCACGCGCTTTTCCAGGATCAGCGAATAAAAGGCTTTCTGGATTTCGTGCGACGAGGCGTTGAGTTCGTCCAGGAACAGCACGAAGGGTTGATGGCGCACGATGTTCGCCGGCGGAAAAAATCGCGAACATTCGCCCTCGATCTTCGGGATACCCAGGAGATCTTCCGGCGCCAGCTGGCTTCCCAGCAAGGATACGCACTCCATGCCGACGGCGTCGGCAAAGCGGCGCACCAGGGCGCTCTTGCCAATGCCGGGCGCGCCCCACATGAAGACCGGGCGCACCACCGCGACATTCAACAGGAAGTCGACCGCCTGTTTCTGGTTCAGTTGTATTGCAGCTTGCATGATGATTTCCCTTACAACGCATCCATGCCGTCGATGTCGCGGCCGGATAGCAATCGATGAAGGCGCTGCTTCTCGGCGCGGCGGTGTTGCCGCCTCGGCTTGTCCGAGGCATGCGCACCGGCTTTGCGCGTTTTCACGACAACGGCGACCGGGTTGCGCGGCTTGGGTATCTTGATGGTGATTTTCATGGCTTAACATTTCCTGGTGCTGTTAAGCCGGCGGCGATGCCTGACGGCCGCGGCAAAGCGCGGCCGAAAAAACAAAACCCCGGCATGGGTGGCCGGGGTTCGATATGAGGAACGACCGGCTCGGGTGGCATTCATTGCCATGCCCCGAGCAGTCATGCGCGGGGCTAGAAATCGTGCAGATTGTCGATAGCCTTACGCGGCATGGTCGGTCCTTTCCTGAAAAATGGTTGAATCAAAATTTGATGAGCTGCGATTCTGCGGCAGGCGCGGCCGCCGTGTCAAACGATTCGGCATGTGCTGTTGCACATTTCTCACACCGATGCGCTGATGATGCACGTGCTGCATTCGCCCTCTTTCCGGAAGGCGATGTCCACCGGCAGAAATGCGGCAATCACTTCCGCATTAGTCCTGGCATGACCGGATACCTGGCTCAACGTAAATTCCCCGCCGCCGGCCAGCGCCATCGGCAGCATGATCTGGTCTGCCAGATATTCGCCAACTGCGGCGCCCGAGCGCACGTAATCGCGTACCTGCTGGATTGCCTGCCGGGCCACGGCTTCAGCGCGCACGGACTTCTCGCCAAAGGCGCAAAACACTTCGGTGACATGCTGGTGTTCCAGCGTGATCAGCAGGGCATTGCCCGGTCCCTGGTCTCCGGGCAAGCCACGCACGAGCAACTGCTCGGCGCCCCAGCCCATGCCGCTTCCCACGCAATCCAGCTCGCGCCTGGCGACATCCATCGGCACACCGGCAATGAAGCTTTCGGCGTAAGCCGCGACACGCTCGCCGCGCATCGGCAAGCGCACCTGCTGCCATTGCCCACACGGCTGCACGCGCGCCACGACTTCGCCGCCGCCCGCTGGATAAAAGCCGAAGCGCTTCAGCTCGATATCGATCTCTGCACCCATGTCCGCCAGGACGCGGCCATAGGCTCGCTGCAGGAACTGCACCGGCGGCGCCAGCGGATTGTGCGTGCCGCCGCATACCGTGATGCTGGACGCCGTATTGGCATGCAGCAGCGCCGGCAAAACGGTTTGCAAGACCAGCGTGCAGCTGCCGGCGGTGCCGATGGCAAATTTGTAGTCGCCGCCCTGTAATTTACCTGGCACAAACTGCAAGCTGCGTGCGCCCACTTCCGCGCCCTCGACAGCAGCGCCGCAAATCTGCGCGGCCGCCTGCACGGCAACCAGGTGCTGCCGCATCAGTCCCGGTTTTTGCCGGTTGGCGCGAATATTCGTGATGCGAAACGGCTTGCCGGTAATCATCGACAGGCTCAAGGCCGAACGCAAGATTTGTCCGCCGCCTTCCCCGGCGGCGCCATCCAGTTCAATCATTTTCATTGTTGTTTTCTACCCTTTCACACAAACCACCTGCTTCAGGGTATGCACCACTTCCACCAGGTCGCGCTGCGCTTCCATCACGGCGTCGATGTCCTTGTACGCCATCGGGATCTCGTCGATCACGTCGGCGTCCTTGCGGCATTCCACGCCTTGCGTCGCCCGGACCTGGTCATCGATCGTGAACATCTTCCTGGCTGCGGTACGACTCATCGTGCGTCCCGCCCCGTGGCTGCAGCTATTAAAGCTTTCCGGGTTGCCCTTGCCCCGCACGATATAGCTTTTCGCGCCCATCGAACCGGGAATGATCCCCATCTCGCCTGCACGCGCCGACACCGCGCCCTTGCGGGTCACCAGCACATCCTTGCCGAAGTGATGCTCCTTCTGCACGTAGTTGTGGTGACAGTTCACCGCTTCCACGTGCGTCTCGAACGGCTTGGTGATCACCGTGCGCACTGCGGCGATCAGGTTCTGCATCATCACTTCGCGGTTCAGGCGCGCAAACTTCTGCGCCCAGCCGACCGCCTCGACATAATCGTCGTAGTGCTTCGTGCCTTCCGGCAGGTACGCCAGGTCCTGGTCCGGCAGGTTGATGAAATGCGTGCGCATGTCCTGCTTCGCCAGTTCGATGAAGTACGTGCCGATGGCGTTACCCACGCCGCGCGAACCCGAGTGCAGCATGAACCAGACAAACCCCACTTCATCCAGGCAGACTTCGATGAAATGGTTACCGGTTCCCAGCGTACCCAGGTGGCGGTAGTTGTTGGTGTTCTTCAGCTTCGGCGTCTTGGCGCAGACCACGTCGAACTCTTCCTTCAGCTGCATCCATGCGGCATCGACCGGCTTCGGCGGCGTTTCCCATGAACCCTTGTCGCGCCCTTTGAAGCCGCGCGTCTTGGGCGACATCCCATGTGGAATCGCCTTTTCGATCGCCGAACGCAAGCGGCCCAGGTTATCCGGCAAATCGTTCGCCGTCAGCGTGGTCTTGGCGGCCATCATGCCGCAGCCGATATCCACGCCGACCGCGGCCGGGATAATGGCGCCCAGCGTCGGAATCACGCTGCCGATGGTCGAGCCCTTACCCAGGTGCACGTCCGGCATCACTGCGATGTGCTTGTAAATGAAGGGCATCTTCGCAGTGTTGCTCAGCTGGCGCTTGGCATCGTCTTCCACCGGCACGCCCTTGGTCCACATTTTCACCGGGCGGCCGTTTTCGATATTCAGCACATCGTATTCTTCATGTTTCATGACTTCTTCCAATCTTCAAACTGGATGTGCAAGGCACATCCATGACATTACGGGTTGATTCTGACCAGGCCATTCAACACCTGATCAAGGCCGCCGACGACGGAAATCTTGTCGATACGCTCGGCAATCTTTTCCAGCGTTTCCAGTTCCTTCAAGCGCAATGCGGTAGCGTTATTTTCCATCACGCGCGCCGTGTTCAGCATGGAACGCGTGGCGCTGGTTTCTTCGCGGCGGCGGATCACGTTCGCCTGCGCCGCCTTTTCGGCTTCCACCACCTGCGCCAGCAAGGCTTTCATCTCGCCCGGCAACACAATATCCTTCACGCCCAGGCTCAACACCCGCAAGCCGAAGCCCTGCAGCTTGTCCTGCAAATGCTGGCCCACCACCTGGTCGATAATCTGCTTGTTTTCCAGCAGTTCATCCAGGCTGCGGGTGCCGACCGCGGCGCGCAAACCGAATTGCAGTTCGCGATACACGTATTCTGCCGGCTTTGCCAGGCGGGTAAAGGCCAGTTCGACATCGTCGTACTGCCAGTTTGCATTCAGGTTGACGCGCAAGCTTACCTTGTCGCGGGTCAGGATTTCCTGGCCGGCGACTTCCAGCGCCTGCAATCGGGTATCCACCAATTCGACCTGGATATCGCGGTTGAAGCGCCAGTAGCCGGTTTTACCACTTTTCAACAGGCCGACCAGCTTGCCATCCACCTTCAGCAAGCCCACATGCGATTCCGGCACGACGATCGGCAAGATGTTTTGCAAGCCGGCGACCGCCTTTCCGCGCAGGGCAGGTTGCGTCACGTAGGCCAGCAGTTTGGCCTCCACCGTGTAGTTTTCCTGGATGTCGATGACCTCGAAGGTTTGCGGGGCGCCCCACTTCCAGAACAGCTTGCGCGACCCCGGCGCCAGAATCTCGACGAGATTGCCGTTCTCGTAACGCAGCACGACTGCATCGTCTGCGACATCGATGACGTGGAAATTCTCGTTCAGCACATCGGTTTCGTGCCGGCGGAAATACTCGGCCAGCGCATGATCGAAACGCGCTTCGTTCATGTCGAATACCGCGACATCACGCTTCACGAACGGATTCATGAAGCGGTATTTTCCCGGCCCCAGCACACGGTCGAAATCCTTGTCCTTCAACAGGATGGCGCGCTCATTCTTTTTGACTTGTACGGTTTTCATTTTTATTTTCCTTCCCATATTTAGCGGGGTGTTTAGCCAGTCACGGAATCGCGGCGGCAGCCATGGCGAGGGTGAAGCATTTTTCCCTGGCGGCTGATCGCTGCTTGCATGCGACCACGCCGCCAATTCAAAAGACTGCACTGTCGACCCGGAGGCCTCCGCATTCGGTGAAAAGCAATCCCACCCCGTACTACCATGCATTTCTAAGACACCTGTTTAAGGTGATGGAGCGGGATTCGAACCCGCTACACACTGATTACTAGTCAGTTGCTCTACCCAATGAGCTATCCATTGTTGCAATGCCGGGAATCGAACCCGATACGTCTCCACCAGGAGCACCGCAGGCGTTTCAAGTGGCATCGGTGCGGCATGCATTTCTTCCACCAGGTCAGGGAATCTCCCCGCCTGGGCTAGATGCACCGGAAAGGCTTTTGAACCTTTGCCTGTTGCAGCCGTTATCGCTTGAGACATTCCCTTTATTGCGAGAAGCGTGCCAGCAGCTGCAGGAAATTTCAGGAATTGCTTAAGTATCTGATTTTTAAAGGTTAATTGTTTAACTCCAGTATTTTCGCGTTCATGGGCGCCGCAGTAATTTCGTGATATCTTATATTTTTATATAATTTTTTATATCTAGTAAAATGGCCAAGCGCATCGTCGTCATCGGTTTTCTCGGCACCCAGCTCGACAGCGGCACCAGCGGCGCGCGCTGGGAAAAGTGGCGCCCGTCGGTGGCGCTGACGCAGCACGAAGACATGGTGGTCAGCCGCTTCGATCTCTTGTACAGCGGCCGGCATGGCGAGCTGGCCGCGCACATCAGCCGCGACATCGCCACGGTCTCGCCCGAGACCCGGGTGGTGCCGCGCGCCTTGCCGATCGCCGATCCCTGGGATTTCGAGGAGGTGTACGGCAGCCTCTTCGATTTCGCCAGGGATTACCCCTTCGATCCGGACAACGAGGAATACTGGATCCACATCACGACCGGTTCGCACGTCGTCCAGATCTGCCTGTTCCTGATGACCGAGGCGCGCTACCTGCCCGGGCGCTTGCTGCAGACATCGCCGCCGCGACGGCAGACGCCGGGCGATCCCGGCAGCTACGCGCTCATCGATCTCGACCTTTCCCGCTACGACCAGATCGCCCAGCGCTTTTCGCATGAACGGCTGGAAGGCGTCACCTTCCTCAAGTCGGGCATCGCCACCCGCAATCCCCGCTTCAATGCGATGATCGATGAAATCGAGCGGGTGGCGATCAAATCGAAGGCCCCCATCCTGCTGATGGGACCGACCGGCGCCGGCAAGTCGTTTCTCGCCAGGCGCGTCTTCGAACTCAAGAAAGCGCGGCACCAGCTGCAAGGCAGGTTCGTTGAAATCAACTGCGCCACCCTGCATGGCGATGGCGCCGGCTCCACCCTGTTCGGCCACGTGAAGGGAGCATTTACCGGTGCGGCATCGGACCGGCCCGGACTGCTGCGCACGGCAAACAAGGGGCTGCTGTTCCTGGACGAGATCGGCGAACTTGGCCTGGACGAGCAAGCCATGCTCCTCAAGGCGGTCGAAGAAAAGCGCTTTCTTCCCATGGGCAGCGACCATGAAGTGCAAAGCGAATTTCAGCTGATCGCCGGCACCAACCGCGATCTTTCCCGGGACGTGCAGGCAGGGCGCTTCCGCGAAGATCTGTACGCGCGCATCAACTTATGGACCTACGAACTGCCCGGCCTGGTCGAGCGCCCCGAAGATATCGAACCGAACCTGGACTACCTGCTGCTGCAGTCGGGTGCGGAAAACGGCCAGATGGTGCGCTTCAACAAGGAAGCGCGCGAACGCTTCATGCGCTTTGCCATGTCGCCGGACGCGCTCTGGACCGGCAACTTCCGCGACCTGTCGGCGTCTGTCCTGCGCATGGCGACGCTCGCCGATGCCGGGCGCATTACGGACAGCATCGTGACGGAAGAGATTGCGCGCCTGAACCGGCTGTGGAACCAACAGGCGCGCCGGCCAGCCGAAAAAGACGCGATCGATCTCGCCGATTTTCTTGGCCGGGAAGCCGCGGAAAGCATTGACCTTTTCGATGCAATCCAGCTGCGCACTGTCATCCAGGTGTGCCGCGAATCCCGCTCCCTGTCGGATGCCGGTCGCAAGCTGTTTGCCGTTTCGCGGGAGGCCAAGGCCAAGGCCAACGATGCCGACCGCCTCAAGAAATATCTTGCCAGGTTCGATTTAGACTGGGAAGGCATCCACGCGGCGGCATGAGCAGCAGAGATTTGGAATGTGCGGGTGCGCCGGGTATAGAATCGGCATACGCGCTTATCCATATCGACAACAACAAGGAGAGATCGTATGCCTTCCGGAAAAATCCTGGTCGCCCAAGGCGGCGGCCCTACCGCGGTCATCAATCAGTCCCTGGTCGGCGTGACGCTGGAAGCGCGGCGCTTCCGCCAGGTCGAGCGGGTGTACGGCGCGCGCCATGGCGTGCGCGGCATTATCAATGAAGAGTTTGTCGACCTGACGCAGGAAACCAGCCACAACCTGGAACTGGTTGCGAACACGCCTTCATCCGCGTTGGGCTCCACGCGCGACAAGCCGGACCTGAAGTATTGCCAGGAAATCTTCCAGGTGCTGCGCGCGCATGAGATCGAGCATTTCTTTTATATCGGCGGCAACGACTCGTCGGACACGGTGCGCATCGTCAGCGAAGAAGCGCGCAAGGCCGGCTATCCGCTGCGCAGCATCCATATCCCCAAAACCATCGATAACGATTTGGTCGGCAACGACCATACGCCCGGCTTCCCCTCGGCTGCACGCTTCGTCGCGCAGGCATTTGCCGGCGCCAATCTCGACAACGCTGCGCTGCCCGGCGTGTACGTGGGCGTGGTGATGGGCCGCCATGCCGGCTTCCTGACGGCAGCCTCAGCACTCGGCAAGAAATTTCCCGACGATGGCCCGCACCTGATCTATCTGCCGGAGCGCACCTTTGTGCTGGAAAAATTCCTCGCCGATGTGAAGGCGACCTACGAGCGCTTCGGCCGCTGCGTGATTGCCGTATCCGAAGGCATCCACGATGCGTCCGGCGCGCCCATTGCCAGCCTGCTTGCCAAAGAACTGGAGCATGATGCGCACGGCAACGTGCAACTCTCCGGCACCGGCGCGCTGGCGGACCTGCTGTGTGAGGAAATCAAGGCGAAGCTCGGCATCAAGCGGGTGCGCGGCGACACCTTCGGCTATCTGCAGCGCTCTTTCATCGGCTGCGTGTCGGACGTGGACCAGCGCGAAGCGCGCGAAGTCGGTGAAAAGGCGGTGCAGTTCGCGATGTGGGGTGACCGCGACGGCTCGGTGGCGATCAGGCGCACCGGCTATTACTCGGTCGAATACGACTTGCTGGCACTCGACGCGGTGGCCGGCAAGACGCGCACCATGGAAGAGGAATTCATTGCCGCCAGCGGCACCGACATTACCGATGCCTTCCGCCTGTACCTGCGACCGCTGCTGGGATCGGGCATGCCGGATGCGTTCCGGCTGCGGCATAGCCCGGTTGCCAAGGTCAGGGGCTAGTGCAGAGCACGCCCCTGTACCTCATTACTGCTGGCGCTTTGCTTCTTCTTTCTTCACTTTTTTCGCCGCCTTTTTTTCTTTCATGGTCTTCGCGGGTTCTTTCTTCACCGCTTTTTTGGCGTCCTGGCTTTTGCTCATGATGTCTCCTGTTGTGTACGAAGGTAATGGATCCGGCTAGAAAAACTGCCGCCGGTGTATTGTGCGCCCAAAATGCAAAAGCTCGCATCAGCGAGCTTTGCGAATCCATCCGGATCAGGTTTGACGCTAAAGCAACGCATCGCGGGGAACCTGGCGGCTGCCTGTTGGCACCCATGCTATCTGCATGGTGTACCGAACCGGCGTAGCCGCAGGCGCCTTACTTGTCTGCAGCACAGGGCCTGAGCGACCCTTGTATCTGCAGCGCGTTGCTGCTGCGATCAGAGGATACGAATATTGGTTGCCTTGTCGCCCTTCGGACCCGCAGCGCGCTCGAATGAAACACGTTGATTTTCAGACAGGCTCTTGAAGCCAGTCGACTGAATCTCTTGAAAGTGTGCAAACAGATCGTCGCCGCCGGCTTCCGGCGTGATAAAGCCGAAACCCTTAGAGTCGTTAAACCATTTTACTGTGCCAGTTTGAATGCTCATTTGATTACCTTTTAAAAAATAAGGGACGATGCCCGGAAATACACGCGGGAGACCAAGAGAGCTAACCGAAGGGAGTCAAACAGGAATGGTTCGAAAACGAACTAGACGGGAAAGAGACCAACAAGAAACGACTTGAACTGCACGTGCAGCTTTCAATATACAGGTAAAGCGATCGATCACCTACACTTATTTTTATGCAAGAACGCCTGCGTGCCAAATTCAATCGCCTTACCTTTGCCTGATACAGACTTTACTTGCTGGTCCACAAGCGCATGCCGTAACCGCCGCCCGGGATGCCGCGACAGTCGGAGGAAGCCGTTTCCTCCTTCAGCTTGAACCCCTGTTCGGTCCAGACCCAGCTTGCGGAATAGATGCAGTCGCCGATGCCGCGGCCCTTGGCGTACGAACTGAGAACGCCGCCCTGGTACTCGGCTTCGGAAATCGAGTCATCCAGGCTGCCACCCGCTGTCGGCAACCGCACGGCTTGCGGGTCATAGGGCGGCCTGTCATTGGCGATCCAGAGGTTTTGCCAGCCCTGGTAAGCGCCGCGCCCGCAGGTCCGCATCACCAGCACCTTCCTGTCCGAGAGACGATGGATCTCGGCCGCGGCATTTTCTTCGTCCGGCATGTCTTCCCAGCAGCTGCGGTCCCTGACCGCCTTGAGAATCGCTTGCAGCAGCTTGCCGTCGCCGGGCTTGTCCGGCACGATGCGGGCCGGCTTAATCACCGGCGCCGGAAGCGGCGGCAGCACCGAGGATTCCGGCTTGTCGCCCTTGCGCACCAGCGCGCCCGGCGTGCCGACCCTGCCTTGCAGATCATCCATTTTCAGCAGCGCCGCCTTCATGCCTGCCAGCGACAGTGTCCAGGTGCGCTTGCTGCTGGAGAGTGTCAGCACCGAGGCGTCCAGCAGGGAAGGCAGCAGCGTGCTCACCTGTGTCGTAGTCAGTTCACCTGCCGGGGCAAGATTGCCAATGGACGTCTTGCCTACTCTTAGCGTCAGCTTGCCGGTAACGTCGCCTGCCGGATCGAACACGGCGTAGCTGGCGACAACCGGCGTCGTCTGGCCGGCCTCGCGCACCAGGTACAACGTCACCGGCAGACCGCTATGCACATCCGCCTGATAGCCCTCTGCCTCGCAGCGCCTGGTGTTGTCGCAAGCGATGTACCAATCCTTGAATTGATGAATTTTCTGTTGTTGCGCATGGGCTGCGCCGCTGGCGGCCAGCAAGGCGAGAAGGACGGCGGTGGTCTTGTTTTTCATGGGCAATGGTCTGACGAATAACGGAAATAGTGCTGTCGCTCTTGATTTTTCCAGAAGCAAACAGAGATAAGCATAATGGAATGCGTATGAATATGTGTAAATACCCTGCAGGAGAAAAGAAATGACGCAAGCAAGCGAAGGCCGGTTGTTCCAGCCGACCCGTATCGGCGATATCGACGTCGCCAACCGCATCGTGATGGCGCCGCTCACGCGCAGCCGCGCCGATGAAGCCAGTGGCGACATCCCCGGCAGCCCGATGAATGTCGAATACTATCGCCAGCGCAGCAATGCCGGCATGATCATCAGCGAAGGCACGCCGGTTTCGCCTGTGGGAAAAGGCTACATCGCCACCCCGGGCATCTATTCCGATGCCCAGGTCGAAGGCTGGAAGCCGATCACCCGGGCCGTGCACGAAGCCGGCTCGAAGATCGTGGCGCAAATCTGGCACGTGGGGCGTGTGACGCATCCGGATCTCATCGGCGGCGCGCAGCCGGTCGCGCCTTCCGCCATACAGCCCCGTGGCCAGGCCTATACCCGCAACGGCAAGGTGGACTTGCCGGTGCCGCATGCCCTGAGCGACGCCGAGATCGCCGGGATCGTCGATGAATTCCGCCGCGGCGCCGCCAATGCCATCCGCGCCGGCTTCGACGGCGTCGAAATCCACGGCGCCAACGGTTACCTGATCGACCAGTTCCTGCGCGACGGCGCCAACCAGCGCACCGATGCCTATGGCGGCTCGGTGGAAAACCGCGCACGCTTTGCGCTGGAAGTGGTGGATGCCGTGGTGGCGGAAATCGGCGCCGGCCGTGTCGGCATCCGCCTGTCGCCCGTCACCCCGTCCAACGGTATCTCGGGCAGCGACCCGCAGGCAGTGTTCGGCTACCTGGTTGAGGAATTGAACAAGCGCGGCATCGCCTTCATCCACTTCATCGAAGGTGCCACCGGCGGCCCGCGCGATGTGCCCGGCTTCGACTTCGCCTGGGCGCGCACGGCATTCAAGGGCGCCTATATCGCCAACAATGGCTATACGCGCGAGATGGCCATCGAAGCGGTGGCATCCGGCCGTGCCGATGCGGTCGCATTCGGCAGGCTCTACATCGCCAACCCCGACCTGGTGCAGCGCCTGAAACAGAATGCGCCGCTGAACGCACCCAACCCGCAAACCTTCTACACGCCGGGGCCGGTCGGCTATACCGATTACCCGGCCCTCGTGCAGGCGGCCTGAGCCGGCGCATTGCAAGATCGTCCTGGCACGCGCCTGCCAGGCCCTGCATGCCCGCAGGAACATTTTCCTCCTTTCCATATCCAAACGAATGCCGGCAAACATGTCGGCATTAGTCCAACTTTTGCCAATTTTTCTCTATCGATCATAAACAATGCTTCTGAAGCCCCTGTTCCCCTCCCTTTTTCGCAGCCTGCGCACACGCGCCCGCAAACTTGTGATCGCGTCCATCGTCGTGCCTGTCTTGACCGTGGTCGGTTGCGGCCAGCTGGTGGAAAAGGAACGCGAGCTGACCTTCCGCGTCGAACCGGGCGTCGCCAAGTGGTACGAGGGGCTGCCGCAGGGGTTGGTCGAAGTGGATTTGCCGGTGGCAACGAAGGATGGTCGCATGCAGCATATCCACACCTGGTGGTGGCCGGCACGCGACAAGAACGCGCCGGCAGTGCTGTATCTGCACGGCGCGCGCTGGAACCTGACCGGCCAGGTGTTTCGCCTGGAGAAGCTGCGCGAATTCGGTTTCTCCGTGCTGGCCATCGATTACCGCGGTTTCGGCAAAAGCGATGGCGACTATCCATCGGAAAACACGGTCTACGAAGATGCGCGCGCGGCATGGCAATATCTTGCGCGCCTGCAGCCGGATGCCGGGAAGCGTTTCATCTATGGTCACTCCCTGGGTGGGGCGGTAGCGGTCGACCTGGCTGCACACCTTGGCAAGTCGGACCAGGCGCCGGCCGCGGGCGGCCTGATCGTGGAATCGTCCTTTTCATCGCTGGCCGATACCGCCCGCTCCATGACCTATCCCTGGTTGCCGGTGCAATTGTTCATGTCGCAAAAATTCGATTCGGCAGAAAAGATCCGCCACGTCGATGTGCCGAAACTGATCGTGCATGGCGCCGATGACAACTATGTGCAGGCGTACCTGTCCGAAAAACTGTATGCCGCCGCGCCGGGAAAAAAGAAACTGCTGCTGATCCACGGCGGCGACCACAGCAACAGCATGCGCGTGGGCGAAGACGATTACCGCCTGGCGATCGAAGAATTGTTTGGGTGACACTGCACAGCGCAATTGCTCGCATGATCAGACTGCAAACCTGCCGGCCCCGGCAGGTTTGTGTTATCACAATCTCCACTATCTTTCGGCTCCTATACTGGACAGCGCAATCCTGCCGTGCGTATTGATGACACGGCTTTCAGCTTTTTTGGCCTTCTCGACAACAAGAGGTGAACAATGACAAAGCTATTCCATGCATTGGCTGCAGGTATCCTGGCAGTGGCAACCGCGACTTCATTTGCGCAGGGCAGTAGCGCCGCCCCGACCGATCCGCAAATCGCTGCAATCGTGGTGGCGGCCAACAATGTCGATATCAACGCCGGCAAGCTTGCCAAATCGAAGGCGCAACACAAGGAAGTGAAAGCCTTTGCCAAGCAAATGATTACCGACCATACCGGGGTCAACAAGCAGGCCACCGCCCTGGTGAAAAAGCTCAAGGTAAAGCCTGAAGAGAATGAAACCAGCAAGAGCTTGCTGGACGGCGGCAAGAAAACCATTGCCGATCTGAAGCCGCTGAAGGGTGCCGAGTTTGACAAGGCCTACATCGACCAGGAAGTCACCTATCACCAGCAAGTCCTGGATACGATCGACAACACCTTGCTGCCCAATGCGCAGAACGCCGAACTGAAAGACCTGATCACCAAGGTACGTCCTGCCATCGCCGCACACCTGGAACACGCCAAGCAAATCCAGGCCACGCTGAACAAATCCTGAGCATGCGCACCGTATTGCATCGATACGGTCAACGATACAGCGCCAGGCGCGCCGCCACGATACTGGCGGCGCTGCTTGGCGTTGTGGCTTATACGCCAGTGGTGGCGGAGCCCGCAGTGCACATCATCGTTATCGAGGGCATGAAGTTTTCACCGGATGTGCTGGAAGCCCGAGCCGGCGACACGGTGGTGTGGCACAACAAGGATATCGTGCCGCACAATGCCACGGCCGACAATCGCGGTTTTCAGTCGCCGACGATTTCGCCCAGTGGAAAATGGAAATACAAGGTACGCAAAAAAGGCGAATACGCCTATCTTTGCACATTGCATCCGGTAATGAAGGCCAAGCTGATCGTGCGCTAAGCACGCATCGCCTTTCCTTGAGATGACGCCGACTCCAGAGGTACGTCACTTCACCGCATCCAATATGGCATTGCCTCTTGCCCGCATCAGATTGCCAGAAACATCGTACACATCCCGTTGCAGCGGTTGACCGGGAACGATGTCGGACTGGCTGATCTTGAACTTTTTCATCGACATTCTGATTGGTTCATGAATTTCCAAAAATAAACTACACGTGTCTCCTCCAGCTGCAGGCAATCATGTAATTCCGTAAAATGTCGTTTCCATCATAAATTACAAGAAGAGCGCGACATGGGAAAGAAAGGGAGCGTCCCGATAAGCGAGTACGAGAATCTGGTACTCGATGCGATTTTCGTGGTTGACGCACAAGCCCGATGTCTCTCCGTCACCGGCGCATGCGAACGCATCTTTGGCTATACCCCAGCCGAGATGGTAGGCAAGAAAATGATTGATATGGTCCACATAGAAGACCGCGAGCGGACCTTGCAATCGATCGACAGAGTAATGGGCGGTTATCTACAGCGTTATTTCGAGAATCGCTATATCCGCAAGGATGGCCAGGTCGTTTATCTCAGCTGGTCGGCGTCATGGTCCGAGGAACACCAGGTCAGGATCGGCGTGGCTCGCGACATCACCCAGCGCAAGTTCGATGATGGCGACCTGGTTTCTTCCCAAATACTTCCGGAAAATCTGGCGTACTGGCGACTGTCTGCAGCGCCACGACGTCTGGTCTCGCCCCAAGGCATCAGCATCGCACTTTCCGCCCAAGACCATCTTGTTTTACTGACCTTGATGAGCGGCGGGAAATGCGTCACACGCAAAACGATTGTCGAAGCATTGGGCGAAGATTTCCTGGAATACGATCAACGTCGCCTGGATACGCAAATGCGCCGTTTGCGGCGCAAGGTCAAAGAGGCGTGCGGCCAGCAGCTTCCGATAAGCACATTACACGCTGTCGGCTACCATTTTTATGCGAAAACCAAGATCGATCGCTGAGCGAACACTCGCTATCAGCAAGTCCTCATCGCAGTTCCTTATTTCCTCGCCCCTGGACAATCCTGCATGCCAGAAAACCGGTTTAGACCTTGCCCTTGCGATGCGGCAGTGGCTTTGCCCTGCCGGGCGCCGCGCTGCCTTTGCCGGACGTTTTATCGCGCAGGGATTTTTCATGCACGCGCCGGTCGCCGCCTTTTTTGGGCGCGGTAAAGGCGGGTTTTCTGACATCGGCGCTGCCGGCCTTGGCGGAATTACCCAAGGCTGCCCCTGCATGGCTGATGCGCAACGGATGTCCTGCAACCATCACGGTTTTAAGTTGTTCAAAGATTTCCCCGGGCATGCCTTCCGGCAGGTCGAGCACGCTGTGGTCATCGAAAATGTCGATGCGGCCGATATATTTGGCATCGAGTCCGGCTTCATTGGCAATCGCGCCGACGATATTGGCCGGTTTTACGCCATGCGCATGGCCGATCTCGATACGGTAGGCTTGCATGCCGGACTCGCCCTTGCCGCTGCGCGCTTTCTTTGGCGCGGCCGGCTGGTCCGTCGCCTCGTCGATTGCTGATTTATCGGCTGCCGGCTTTTCGCGCACCGGCTTGTCGATAATTGGCTTATCGAATTTCGACTTGTCGATTGCCGGCTTATCACTTTTCGGCTTGTCGGCAGGGCGTGCCTTTTTGCTTGCCGGCTGCTCGGTTGCCACGGGCGCCTCGCCATCGCGTCGGATGCGCAATTGCTGGCCGGCGACCCACACTTTTTGCATATGCTGCAACAGCGCGTCCGGCAAGCTGTCCGGCAAATCGAGCGTGCTGTAGTCATCGTAAATCTCGATGCGGCCGATATGCTTCGAATCGATGTTCGCCTCGTTGGCGATGGCGCCGACGATGTTGCCGGGCTTGACGCCGTGCACATGGCCGACTTCGATGCGAAAACTGGCCATGCCGGGGTCGGGTTCGCGATGGATGCGCTCCTTGGGCGGGCGTGCCGGGCGTTCGGCGCGCTCGCGGCGCTCATCACGCTGACCGTGCCCGAACCTGGCGCCCGGCACCGGCCTGTCATCCTGGCGGACACGTTCGGCCTGCGGCTCGCGCTGATTTTTATCCAGCAGCAGCGGCACATCGCCGCGCGCCAGTTTCGCCAGCGCCGCAGCGATTTCCACTGCCGGCACATTGTGCTCGCGTTCGTAATCCTCGATCAGCGACTGGAAAATTTCCAGGCCGCCGGCTTCCAGGGTCTCGCTGATCTGTTCCTTGAAGCGGGCGATGCGCACGTCGTTGACCGCCTGGATGGTCGGCAGCTCCAGCGGCGACACCGGCTGGCGCGTGGCGCGCTCGATCACCCTGAGCAAGCCTTTTTCGCGCGGGGTGATGAACAGGATCGCTTCACCGCTGCGCCCGGCCCGGCCGGTGCGGCCGATGCGGTGGGTGTAGCTTTCCGGGTCGTGCGGCACGTCGTAATTGATGACATGGCTGATGCGCTCCACATCCAGGCCGCGTGCGGCCACGTCGGTGGCCACGAGGATGTCGATCTTGCCGTCTTTCAGCTGGGCGATGGTGCGCTCGCGCTGCTGCTGCGCTATGTCGCCATTGATGGCGGTTGCCGAAAAGCCGCGCGCCTGGAGTTTGCCGGCCAGTTCTTCGGTCGCCAGCTTGGTGCGGGCGAAGATGATCATGCCGTCGAAGGGCTCGGCTTCGAGGATGCGCGTCAGGGCATCAAGCTTGTGCATGCCACTCACCAGCCAATAGCGCTGGCGGATGTTTTCCGCAGTGCCGGTCTTGGCGGCAATGGTGACTTCCGCAGGATTCTGCAGGTAGGTTTGCGCAATGCGCTTGATCGCCGACGGCATGGTGGCGGAAAACAGGGCGGTCTGGCGCGATGCCGGTGTCTTCTGCAGGATGGTTTCGACATCGTCGATGAACCCCATGCGCAGCATTTCATCGGCCTCATCCAGCACCAGGGTTTTCAGTTGCGAGAGATCCAGCGTGCCCTTTTCCAGGTGATCGATGATCCGGCCCGGGGTCCCCACCACCACGTGCACGCCGCGGCGCAATGCCGCCAGCTGCGGGCCGTAACTCTGGCCGCCGTAAATCGGCAGCACCTGGAAACCGGGAATGTAGGTGGCATAGCGCTGAAATGCTTCGGCCACCTGGATGGCCAGTTCGCGCGTGGGCGCCAGCACCAGCGCCTGCGGCGTACTCTGGCGGGTATCGATACGCGCCAGGACCGGCAGGGCAAAGGCGGCGGTCTTGCCGGTGCCGGTCTGCGCCTGCCCCAGTACGTCGCGGTTGGTGAGCAGCACCGGAATGGTGGCGGCCTGGATCGGCGAAGGCGCTTCGTAGCCGAGCTCCTGCAGCACGCGCAGCAAGGGCTCGCCCAGTTTCAGGTCGGCGAAGGAAGCGGCGGTTGCTGCCGAGGAGGCATTACTGGTGTTTGCTGGCATGGAAAATGGCAAATTTAAGAAGGGAAACAAAAACTGCCAAGGCAGAGCCTCATTGTAACTCTGCCATGCCGATTATGCCTGCCTCATTCGCTGCCGGGTTCGCTCTCCGCGGCCGCTTCCTGCTTGCGCGGGCGGCGGCTACGCGCCGCCGGTTTGCGCCCAGCCTTGGCCGCCGGCTTCTTTGGCACATCCGGCGCCGGCGGCGCGGCTTCCGCGGGGGTGCCAGCTGGCACCTCTGCCGCCGCGGCGTCGGGTTTCGGCGCTGGCGCCGCCGTTGCCTCCGGCTCTGCCGCGGCCTTCTTCTGGGCCGGCTTCCTGCCGCCACGGGCCTTGCGGCGCGTTTCCGGCTTGTCACCGGCTTCTTCCGCAGCAGCCGGTTCCGCTATCATTTCAGCCGCATCCGGCAAGCTCACCGCTGCAACTACAGGCTCCGCCACCACCTCGCCGGCACCCGAGACGCCGGCGCTGCGATAGACATACGCCCCAGATTTCTCGTCGCGGCCGAATTCCAGCAAGCCGCGCTTCTGTGCTTCTTCCAGTAAATTGCCGAAAGTGCGAAAACCATAGTAAGTCTCGTTGAAATCCGGTTTGCGGCGCTTGATAGCGCCCTTCAGTACGGAAGCCCAGATCTTGCCGCTGTCACCCCGTTCTGACATCAGCGCATCGAAGGTTTCCACCGCCATATCGATCGCCTTGCCCTTGCGCGCTTCCAGCTCTTCCTTGCGGCGGCTTTCCTCATCGGGCGCACGCTTGGCGGCGGGCTGCGCTTCGCGCGCCTCGCGCTTGGCTGCAGGGCGGCGGCTCTCGCGCACCAGGTCGTCGTAAAAAATGAACTGATCGCAGTTAGCAACCAGCAAGTCGGAGGTCGATTGCTTGACGCCGACGCCGATCACTTGCTTGGCGTTTTCGCGCAGCTTGGAAACCAGCGGCGAGAAATCCGAGTCGCCGCTGATGATGACGAAGGTATTGACGTGCGATTTGGTGTAGCAGAGGTCGAGCGCGTCCACCACCAGGCGAATGTCAGCCGAATTTTTGCCCGACTGGCGCAGATGCGGAATTTCGATCATTTCGAAATTCGCCTCATGCATGGTTGCCTTGAAGGCTTTGTAACGGTCCCAGTCGCAGTAGGCTTTCTTGACGACGATGCTACCCTTGAGCAAAAGCCGCTCGAGTACCGGCTTGATGTCGAATTTTTCATACTTTGCATCACGCACGCCCAGGGCGACGTTTTCAAAGTCGCAAAATACTGCCATGCTGATGTTTTCCGGGGATGAAGCCATAAGAGGGTTTGTTTTCGATTGAAGAAATGGAACTGCAAAGCATACCATTGGCCTGCGGCTCAAGAGATTTTAGCCGGCCCGCAGCAGGCACAATCATTTTATTTGCTGCAATGCGCCATAGCCTGTACAATCCGTTCTCTCAGACGCGGGGTGGAGCAGTCTGGCAGCTCGTCGGGCTCATAACCCGAAGGTCGTAGGTTCAAATCCTGCCCCCGCAACCAGATACCTTACGCATTTGCATTTAGCCCGGCTTTTGCAGCCGGGCTTTTTGTTATCCGCAAGCCATTCGATGATCAGGCATCGCAGCGCCTGCTAGACTGTCTGCTCGTCCATGCCGGCAAGCACAACCATGATGATTACCTCGCCTTTTTCCAGCCTGCCGCTGGCGCCTGCCATGCTGGCCAATCTCGATACGCTCGGCTATCACAACATGACGCCGGTGCAGGCGCAGAGCCTGCCCGTCGCCCTCGAAGGCCGTGATCTGATCGTGCAGGCAAAGACCGGCAGCGGCAAGACAGCGGCATTTGGCATCGGCATGCTGCATCGTCTGAATCCGGCATGGTTTGCCATCCAGGGCCTGATACTCTGCCCGACCCGGGAACTGGCCGACCAGGTCGCGAACGAATTGCGCCGCCTGGCGCGCTTTGCCGGCAATATCAAGGTGCTCACGCTCTGCGGCGGCGCGCCGATACGGCCGCAAATCGCCTCGCTCGAACACGGCGCGCATATCGTGGTCGGCACGCCGGGGCGCATTCGCGATCATCTCGGGCGCAACAGCATCGATCTGAGCAAAATCCAGACGCTGGTGCTGGATGAAGCCGACCGCATGGTGGACATGGGCTTTCAGGAAGAAATTGCCGGCATCGTCAGCGCCTGCCCTGCGCGGCGCCAGACCCTGCTGTTTTCGGCGACCTACCCGGACAATATCCGCAAGCTGAGCGCGCCGTTCTTGCGCGATCCGGTCGAAGTCGCCGCGGAGCCGCAACATGCTGCCGGCCAGATCGAGCAGCGCTTCCATGAAATTGCGTATGAAGAGCGCCACGCCGCAGTCGCGCGCCTGTTGCGGCATTACCAGCCGGTGTCGACGCTGGCATTTTGCAATACCAAGATCCACTGCCGCGAGCTGGTGGAGGATTTGCGCGCGCAGGGTTTTTCTGCGCTGGCGCTGCACGGCGACCTCGAACAGCGCGAGCGTGACGAGATCCTGGTGCTGTTTGCCAACCAGAGTTGTTCGGTGCTGGTCGCAACCGACGTCGCCGCGCGCGGGCTGGACATCCAGACGCTGGGCGCGGTGATCAATGTCGATGTATCGAAAGATGCCGAAGTCCACATTCACCGCATCGGCCGTACCGGCCGCAAAGGCGAGCAAGGCCTGGCGCTGTCGCTGTGCGCGCAGAATGAAAAGAAATGGGTCAGGTTGATCGAGGAATATCAGGGTCAGCCTGTGCAATGGTTTGATTTGCCGGCGCCGGACGCCTCCCCGGAAAACAGCTTGCAGGCGCCGATGGTGACGCTCTGTATCCAGGGCGGCAAGAAGGACAAGCTGCGTCCCGGTGACTTGCTTGGCGCGCTGACAGGCGATGCCGGCCTTGCCAAGGAACAGGTTGGCAAGATCAATGTCTTTGAATTCATGACGTATGTCGCGCTCGACCGCCGCATCGCCGAACAGGCGTTTGCCAAACTATCCAGCGGCAATATCAAGGGGCGCAATTTCAGGATGCGGTTTATCGGCGTATAACTTGTAGCTTGGGCTACCCGCTTTGAAAGGACAGACTGATGGCCAAGAAAGAACAACTCGACCCGGAAACCGCCGCCCTGATCGAATGGTGCACCGAGGTGGAAAAATTCCTGGTAGCGGGCGGCGCCACGCTGGCACAGGCGCAAGAGCACATCGAGGAAGAGGTGGAATGGTTCACCGACCAGTATTACGATGGCCTGACGCCCGAGGAAGCGGCCAAGGCGGCGCTGAACGGCTAGCGCCGGGCGACCGTGAACAAGCGGTAGCCCAACCCTTTGCCGATATCAGGCCTGTTCCCGGAGCGAAGCCATATCGATCACGAAGCGGTATTTCACATCGCTCTTCAACATGCGCTCATAGGCGTCGTTGATGCCCTGGATGCGGATCATTTCGATATCGGAAACGATGCCGTGCTCGCCGCAAAAATCCAGCATTTCCTGAGTCTCGGCAATGCCGCCGATCAGCGACCCTGCCAGGCGGCGTCGCTGCATGATGAGGTTGAACACTTGCGGAGAAGGATGCGGTGAAGCCGGGGCGCCGACCAGTGTCATGGTGCCATCGCGCTTGAGCAATTCCAGGAAGGCATCGAGCGAGTGCGGCGCCGCCACGGTATTCAGGATAAAGTCGAACGAATTGCGGTGCGCCACCATCTCGCTGGCATTCTTTGACACCACGACTTCATCGGCACCGAGCCGCAGTGCATCGTCGCGCTTGCCCGGCGACGTGGTGAAGAGCACAACATGCGCGCCCATTGCATGCGCCAGCTTCAGGCCCATGTGACCGAGGCCGCCCAAGCCGACGATGCCGACTTTCTGCCCGGGGCCGACTTTCCATTGCCGCAGCGGCGAATACGTCGTGATGCCGGCACACAGCAAGGGCGCGGCGCCGGCCGGGTCGAGCTTGTCGGGAATGCGCAGCACGAACTTGTCGCGCACAACGATGTTGCTGGAGTAGCCGCCGTAAGTCATGCCGCCGCTATGCATTTCCTCGCCGTTATAAGTGCCGACAAAGCCGTTTTCACAGTATTGCTCCAGGCCTTCATTGCAAGCACTGCAATGAAGGCAGGAATCGACAAGGCAGCCTACGCCGACCAGATCGCCTTCCCTGAAGCGCATTACCTCTTTGCCGACCGCCGTCACGCGGCCGACGATTTCGTGGCCCGGCACCACGGGATACACGGTATTGCCCCACTCGTTGCGGGCGGTATGCAGGTCGGAATGGCACACGCCGCAGTAAAGAATATCGATCTGGACATCGTCCGGCTGCAGGTCGCGGCGCTGAAAATCGATTTTGCCGAGCGGTTCGCTGGCGCTGGTGGCGCCGTATCCGGTGGAAGCAAGCATGGCAAGACCTTTCCTGATGAATAACGCAAAAAGACAAATATGCATTTATCCCGTTCGATACACGCCACAGGCAACCCCAGTATAGACGACGCTTGCGACCGCCGCCCGGACGAAGGTTTGAGGTCGCTCCCCCGCCGCGATATAATCGCCGATTCGCCGAATCCGATTGCGCCCGCATATGACGCGAAGCCTGCCGCGTACTAATTTCCACAGTTCGAAACTCATTCGTTGCCTTGCCGATCTGGCCATGGCCGATACGGTCGATCCGGGAGAGGCTTTTGCGGAAAAGCTGGGGCAGTGGATTCACTTTGCCGATGCCATCACGCTGTCTGCCGTGCTCAGCGAAGGCATGACGAGCCCGGCAGGCATGCAACCCGGCACGCGCGCCGCCGCGCTTGCCGCAGCCGAGGCCGAGTTCACACGGACGAAGGCTTCCCTGCAGCAGGCAATCGTGCAAAGTTGTTCGCCCATCCCCGGCAGGGCGCGCCTCAGCCTGCCTGCGCCGCCAATCGACTTGCCGGTGGACGTGGCGGCGGCGTATGTGCCGTACCGCCGGTTTTATGAAGCGCATCAGCGCGACATGGAAATGCGCCTGCAACCGCTGCGGCGCAATGTCCGTGATGCGCTGGCGCTGGCATCGCCCAGGCTCGGCAAACTGGCCGACCTGGATGCGACGCTGGAGAAGATCCTGCACGAGCGCGAACGGCAATTTCTCGCCAGGGTGCCGGCGCTTCTCAAGAAGCGCTTTGAACAATTGTTCGGGGAACACCAACAAGCGCTTGCCGATACGGGGCAGGCAGACCAGCCCGCCGGCTGGATGCAGGCGGGTGCCTGGCTGGCGCGTTTTTGCAATGACATGCAAATGCTGTTGCTGGCCGAACTGGAGCTGCGCCTGCAACCGGTAACGGGGCTCATGGAAGCATTCAAACAAGAAACGCAATGAATAGACATATTTACACGGCAGCCTTCTTTCTGGGGGCGCTTGCCATCATCTGGGTCGGCGCCGGCTTCATCGGCGCCAGTTTCCTTGCCTTGGCCATGACCGCGCTGATCGGCGCAGTCTACGCGGTCGGCGCGCTCGAGCTGCAGCGCTTTCGGCAGGCGACATCCGCGCTGGCCGGCGCGCTGGCGGCAATCCCGGCAGAGCTGGCCGCGCTCGGCGACTGGCTGGACAAAGTGCCTGCATCGCTGCAGCATCCCGTGCGCCTGCGCATCGAGGGCGAACGGGTGGGTCTGCCGGGCCCGACGCTCACGCCCTACCTGGTCGGCTTGCTGGTGATGCTGGGGATGCTGGGCACCTTCCTCGGCATGGTGGTCACCCTCAACGGCGCCGTCTTTGCCCTGGAAAAAACCAGCGACCTGCAAGCGATGCGCTCGGCGCTGGCAATGCCGGTGCAGGGGCTGGGACTGGCATTCGGCACGTCGGTGGCCGGCGTGGCCGCCTCGGCGATGCTGGGCCTGATGTCGACGCTGAGCCGGCGCGAAAGATTGCTGGCGGCGCAAACGCTGGATGCCAGGATCGCCACCGACTTGCGCCGTTTTTCGCTGGCGCACCAGCGCCAGGAAACCTTCAAGGCCTTGCAATTGCAGTCTCAGGCCTTGCCTGCGGTGGTCGACAAGCTGCAAGCCATGATGACGCAGATGGACAGCATGAGTCAGCAGCTGAACCAGCGCCTGCTGGGCAACCAGGAAGATTTTCACCGCAATGCCAAAGAGGTCTACAGCGATCTGGCACGTTCGGTGGACAAATCCCTGCGCGAAAGCCTGAGCCAGGGCGCGCAGGCGGCCGGTGAAAGCATCAAGCCGGTGATGGAAGCCACCATGCGCGGCATTGCGCAAGACGCCGGCCGCCAGCTGGCGGCGTTCGGCGAAACCTTCGAGCAGCGCGCGGATGCCCTGGTAGCCAGGGTGGGCGAGGCTTACGCCAGCCAGCAGACGGGCCAGGACGAACGCGATGCCCGGCGCCAGCAGGCATGGACGCAATCGTTGCAAGACATGGCCGCACAGGTCCAGGCCAGCGCCGGCCAGGCCCTGGCCGAAACCAGCGGCCTGCTCGCTTCTGCCGAAGAGCTGATGCGCACGCGCATCGCTGCCGAAGCGCAGTGGCGCGACCAGCACCGCGACAGCATGGCGCAGCTTTCGTCCCAGCTGCGCAGCGAACTCGGCGCGCTGCGTGATGATGAAGCTGCGCGCGGCGAGGCGGCGGTCGCGCGGCTCAGCGAATTGCAGGCAGCCCTGGCAAGCCACCTGAGCACGCTGGGCACGGCGATGGAGGCGCCGATTGCACGCCTCATCGAAACCGCCTCCGAAGCGCCGCGCGCCGCCGCGGACGTGATCGCGCAACTGCGCGAGCAAGTCTCCGGCAGCGTCGCGCGCGACAACGAGTTGCTGGAGGAGCGCAGCCGCATCCTGGAAACGCTCAATGGCTTGCTGGAAGCGATCAACCATGCCTCTCAGGAACAGCGCACGGTGATCGATGCCATGGTCACCTCCTCCGCAGAGGCGCTTAATGCCACCGCCGGCGCGTTTGCCGACAACGTCGCCGCCGAAGCCGCCAGGCTGTCCGAGACCGCTGCCAGCGTCACCGGCAGCGCCGTCGACGTCGCCAGCCTGGCCGAGGCCATGGGCATTGCCGTGCAATCGTTCAATGCCGCCAATGAAAAACTGGTGGCCAACCTGCAACGCATCGAAGACGCAATGGGCCAGTCGCTGTCGCGCAGCGACGAGCAGCTTGCCTATTACGTGGCGCAGGCGCGCGACATCATCGATCTTTCCATGGCGTCGCAAAAGGAAATCGTGGAAGCGCTGCAGCAGTTGCCCGCGCGGCAAGCGGGCGCCCTTGCCGAGGCCGGATGATGGAAGACAGCGACGCAAGCGTAGTCCACAGTGCGCCGGTCTGGCCGGTGTTCGGCGACCTGATGTCGGGGTTGCTGGGCGCTTTCGTGCTGATCCTGGTGGGCGTGATGGCCGTGCAGATGGAACTGACTGCGCACCTGCAGGACGAAGTGAAAAGGCGCCAGATCGAAGAGCAGCGCCGCATGAGCCTGGAAAAGGCGCTGGCGGTGCCGCTGGCGTCGGGACGCATCACCCTGGACAACGGCCGCATCGGCATCAGCGGCCAGGTCCTGTTCGCGCTCAATTCGGACCAGTTGCAGCCGGAAGGGCGGCAATTGCTGAAAAGCCTGGTCACGCCGCTGCAGGCTTACCTGGCGGCGCGCGGCGAGCTGCTGATGGTGAGCGGCTTCACCGACGACAAGCCCATACGCGGCGGCCCCTTCACCGATAACTGGGAATTGTCGGCGCAGCGCGCCCTGACCGTCACCCGCACCCTGATCGAGGAAGGCATGCCGTCCTCCATGGTGTTTGCCGCGGCCTTCGGCGCCGAGCAACCGGTCAGGCCCAACACCGATGAAGCGGCGCGCGCGCTGAACCGGCGCGTGGAAATGGCGCCGGTGCCGCGCACTGCCCCAGCCGCAACTGCCGCGCCATGACTGACCGCGCCGTGAACACGCCGGACTGCGATGCATGCGCCGATGCGCCGCCAGAGCAGACGGCGGATGCGGCGGCGCTGATCGCCGTCCTGCGCACGGCCGGCGCGCAGGGTTTCGACCCCGTGCGCCTGCACCATGCCGAAACGCTGGCCAGGCGCGCCGTGGCGCATCAGGGCAGCGTCAGGCACGCGCTCGACGCCCGGCTGGCGCAAGCGCTCGCGGACCTGCAGGCACGCTTCACCCTGGCGCAAGACAATGCCGCGCAGGCCCTTTCCCGCGGCACGCAGCAACATCCGCAGGCAGCCGAAGCGCTGCAGCGGCACTTCGATGCCGGCGAATTCAGTGAATTGCAGCGCCTGCTCGCCAATCTGGATGCCCGCGAAAGAATCGCCGCGCTGAGGTCGCTCACCCGCCGGCTCGACCAGCATTCTGCAGAAAACACGACGACAGATCCGAGCGGCCATGCCGGTGCGCAGCCCGAGCTGAAAGTGATACGCCAATTCCGCAATACCTGGGCAAAACTGAGCGTCGACAAGCAGGTGGCGCAAACCCTTGCGCAAGCGCCGAAAAACGCCGGGCCAATCAATTCCCACATGCTGGCGCTGCGCTCGCTGGCATTGATGCGTGACATTTCGCCGGACTATCTCAACCGCTTCATTTCCTACGCAGACACCCTGCTGCGCCTCGATCCCGGCGAGCCGGAAAAACCTTCCACGCCGAAAAAGCAGCAAGCCGCAAAGAAAAAATAATCTGCAGGTGTCGCAGCAACAAATCCGCGCTAATATGCAGAGCAATGTCCAACGAACAACAATAAACAATGAAAAAAATCCTGCTATTTTTGGCAATCGTAGGGGGCGTGTTCTGGTGGTTTTTTATCGGCGACAACAAGCTCTCGGACGAACGCGTCGCCAGCTTCTATCGCGCCGACTTCGAAGCAACCATGCACAGGGATCCCGATAAACTGTGCGCACAGTTCGCCAGCGACTTTACGTCGAAGTTCAGCTGGGACATGGGCGGCAAAAAGCTGGAGCAGTCACACGGCAAGGATCAGGCCTGCAAGGAACTCGAAACCCTCTACCGGCAATTCGCCGAACTGGGCGAAAAGATGGGCGGCGAACTGCACCTCGACTATCGCCACGAGATCCATGACATCTCGTTTTCCGCAGACCGCAAGACAGCGACCGTGGAAACCTCTTTTACCCTGACGGCAGGCGGCTCCCTGATTACTTACACGGGGCGCAGCACCGATACGCTGATCTGGAAATACGGCAAGACCGTGGTGCGGCATTCCGAAGGCGCCGGCTCAGTCAGAGGCGGCACCTAAGCCGCGCGCATCGCCGCTGTTGCCCGAGGCGTCGCGCGCGACGTCATCAAGCCGTCATAATTGCGCTGCTATACTCCGCCCGGAGCGCTCGGCCAATGACCTCCAGGCATATGTACAAAAGCAATAAGCGATTAGTGATCCTCGATGCGGACGGCACCACCATCGACGCCTTCAAGGCGATCGATGCGGCATTCGACAGGCACGGCCTGTCGCTTGGCGATGAAGTCAGCTTCCAGAAGCGCCACAACCTCTTCAAGTACCTGGGCGGGATCAAGGAATTCCCCTCCATCCTCAAGAAAAACCTGCGCAAGAAAAGCCGCACCGAAATCATCGACACCCTGACCGAGGTGTACCGCACCGAAGCGCAGCTGTACCCGGGCATCGCCGGGCTGATCCGTTCGCTGATTGCCGCGCCCGACGTGGTCGTCGGCCTGGTGACGCGCAACATCACCAACGATCCGCTGAACACCTTGCGCCAGCTGTTTGCCCGCCACGATGTCGATATCGATGCACTCGATTTCCTCGTGCATATCCCGCTCAAGGAAAAAAAGACCGCGGCGTTCCGTGCGATCCGCGAACGCTTCGACATCAATCCGGCGCGCGGCTACATCTGCGGCGACGAGCACAAGGACTTCAATGCCGCCACCCAGGCCGGCTTGCATCCCTTCATGGTGTCCTACGGCTTCGAGGATTTCGAGCGGCTGACGGAAAAATTCGGCGTGCCGGCAGAAGTGATCTCGCGTACGTCCGAGGTGCTGTGCGCACGGGTGCGCCACGCACTGGACTTGAGATAGTCCGCACTTACGGCGGCGCCACGCGGCTAGCCGGCGCGTGCAGCTGGCGCGCGAAGGAATTGCCGCGCGCACTCCCATTCGTTATCGGTGATGCGGCCTTTGTATATCTTCTGGGAAGCGGCTAATTCTTCTTCAGTGATATAGGCTCCGGCCTCATGCAATATCCGCAACATGTCAGCAGAAACCGTCTTGCGGGGCGCACCACTGTCTTCCAGACATACGGAAACCACGTCGTGATGTTTCGGCAGGTGCGTGATTTTCGCGCCCGCCTTTAGAAGTGCCTCGGCAATCGGCACGTAGGAGTGCGAGATGGCTTCGCCAAGCGCCGTCGTGTGATAGTCGGGGTCGAGCGCATCCAGATTGACGCCATGGGCAATCAAAAAATTCACATGTTCGAGGTGACCGAAGCGGGCCGCGTACCAGAGCGGACATAGCCCTGCATCGCAGTCATCCGGATTGCCACCGTGACGCACCAGCAATTGGAAAAGCCCGGCCGTATTCGGATCGCGGATATCTCGGAATGCCTTGTACACAAAAAAATCGCCCGCAAACAGCTGCCCTGAAATCGGCGCGAGCGAGTGCCCGAACGGCTTGGCTTCTTCGATGAGCCACGCAACGGTTGCCACTTTTTGCTGGCGGCGCGCCACATCGTTATTGTTCATGGCGGCCAGCACGTGGTTATGCCAGGGTTGCGGCGAGGATGCGTTCGCCATTGCATAGCCCCGTTCCTTGAGTGCCTGCAGGATGTCGAGACGCAGCATGCGTGCAGCCTCATCGATGACGTCGTCGCGGAACCCTTCTCTTTCCTTGTCTGCCGCAGGCACGCGTTCCAGCGCCCCCAGGAAGTTCGCAACAGAATCTTCTTCGATCGCGATCATCATCCGATTGTAGGGTGACACATGGAAACGATAGTCGTCGATGGCGCGTTTGGCCATGTTCATGCCCATCGGCAGCAGCAATACCAGCATGGCCGCGCCATTGATCGCCAGGCCCAGCTTGCCGGATTTCCGATCTTTTCTGGCAAATATGAAAGCGCTGACGAGAGTCGAATGCGCCAGGGCGGCAACGAGCGCGATGCTCAGAAAATAGGCAATGATGACTTTTGGGTCGGGTCCATTGCCATCCAGCATAGGATGGAAAGGCCCCCGCATCGCCATGAAAAAAGCAATGAGCAGGGCAATGCTGACAGCAATGCTGACGCGTTGATAATTTTTCAGAAAAGCCGGCATTCGGAGAAAAGTACAGGGATTGATCGAGCTGACAACCCTCAATGATAAGGGATGTGCCTATCTCGCGTACGAATACCAGAACAGCAGGGCGCTGACGCCGGCAAAGATCCAGTACTCCACCGGCGCCCCGGCGATCCAGTGCTTGTGCCAGGCGACATGATCCCGGTGAAAGCGTTTCCAGCCGAAGACCGGGTTGAGGATAAACCACAGAAAGTCTTCGACGATCCAGAACACCATGATGCAGGCGAGCGCGCGCGCCTCCAGCTGCAGCGACCACTCGCCGGCGAACAGCAGCGGGAAGTGGAAAAACACGGCGATGAAGGGAAAGGCCCAGGCGTGGTAGCCGGTCATGGCGCGCCCGCCCCAGAAGATATCCAGCAGCCAGTGCTCTTCGATGCGCCAGGTCGGCAGGTTTGCCGCCCAGCCGCCGTCGCCTTCGATATGGATTTCCACCTTGGCGAACATGAAGGCCAGTACGACGACGCCGGCCAGCATGAGGCCGAGCTGTAGCATTTCCGCGGTCTGCATGGGACTCCTTCCGATTGGGACAGCCGGATTTTACATGCCAACAGGAATCAATCTGATGACAAATTGATGACAGTGCGGGCGCGCGCCTCAGAAGGACGAGTCCGGCTCCTGCAGGAAGGCGATTTCGGCTGCAGTCGATGTCCTGCCGAGAATGGCATTGCGGTGGGGGTAGCGGCCGAAGCGCGCGATGATGACCTGGTGGCGCACGGCATAATCGTAAAAGCCCTCGAACACTTCGCGCTGCGCTACCGGCACTTCCTGGCGCAGACGCTCGAACAGCGCCACGCACAGGTCCTGATCGTCCGGCGACTCGGAATGCTCCAGCGGCAGATAGCAGAATACGCGTTCGATGGGCCGCAGCTGGCGGTCGACGCCATGCGCCACGACGTTCCTGCACACGGCGCGCGCCTGCGCGTCATGAGCGAAGGCAAGGGCCGTGCCGCGATACATGTTGCGCGGGAACTGGTCGGTGAGCAGGATCAGCGCCAGGCACCCCTGCGGCGTGGCAGCCCATTCGGCCAAGGCGCCGCTGGCCGCCATCGCCAGCGTATCGGCGAAGCGCTGACGCATCTGCGCATCGACGGCATCGTCCTTGGCCCACCACAGCGGCGCCATTGCCGCGGCCACCGCCGCATCGTCGGCGCCGTTGCCGAACCAGAATTCCCGAATGGATTCAGGGCTTTCCATGTTTACTCCCGAAAAGTTTTGCGATTCGTGATATTTACTGTAGAATTCGTGCCCTGCTGATACAGCAAAACCACAGCGGAGTGGTAGTTCAGTTGGTTAGAATACCGGCCTGTCACGCCGGGGGTCGCGGGTTCGAGCCCCGTCCACTCCGCCAGACAAGTCTCCATCGTCTAGAGGCCTAGGACATCACCCTTTCACGGTGAGTACCGGGGTTCGAATCCCCGTGGAGACGCCAAAAAAACTGCCCCGGAAGGGGCATTTTTTTTGGCGTCTCCAAGCGCGCCTGCGCGCGGCGGGGATTCGAAGCTTTGCGCTTGCAAGCGCAAAGCCGGGAGAATCTGCGGGGCGGGATGACGCGCAGCGGCGACCCGGGCCGCAGTGGCCGCCAGGACGTTTTCCCTATCCATCATTCCCTCACACATCATCCTGTTCATCCGCCGCATCACTCCCCGCAACCGGAAACATGTGTCCCAGCTTGGTCGCCTTAGTATCCAGATACAGCGTATTGAAACGATTACGGTTGACCATCAGGGGCACCCGCGAATCGACCGTCAGACCAGCATTTTGCAACGCGGCGATCTTGCGCGGGTTGTTGGTCATCAGCTTCAGGCTGCAAATGCCCAGATGCCTGAGCATCGGCACGCAGATACGGTAGTCGCGCAGGTCGGCGGCAAAGCCCAGCTGCAGGTTGGCTTCGACCGTGTCGGCGCCGGCCTGTTGCAACCGGTAGGCGCGGATCTTGTTAAGCAGGCCGATGCCGCGCCCTTCCTGGCGCAGGTACAGCAGCACGCCGCGCCCTTCGTCGGCGATCCGCTGCAGCGCAGTTTCGAGCTGAGCGCCGCAGTCGCAGCGTTGACTAAATAAAACGTCGCCCGTCAGGCATTCCGAATGCACCCGCCCCAGCACCGGCGCGCCATCGTTGAGCGTGCCCAGCGTCAGCGCCAGATGCTCCTTGCCCGTGGCCGGTTCGGTGAAGCCGTGCAGGGTAAAGGTCGCCCAGGGCGTGGGCAGCTCGCACGACTCGACGAAAGCGAGGAGGGGAGCAGCGGCGTTGTCGGGTTGGCCTGTGCGGTCGTACTGCATGGATTAGCCTGGCGATGAATGAAATTCTTATTCTATTGTATCGGGTTATCGCCGCCCTGGTTGGGCGCGTGCTACGTGCCCGCCTGCCCCTCGAACGGCAATCCCCCACTTGACCGGCATCAGGAGATCAACCAAATCCGTCATTTCGCTGACGAGTTCGGCGCTATTATTTTTCTGCCAACCATCCCGAGGGATAAATCCGTGCAGAACAATACTGGCCTTGCTGCTCTCCCCCGCGATGCACGCTGCCTGCTTTCGGTAGTGATCGTCAACTACAACGCCGGCTCCTATCTCCTGGACTGCATCAAGTCCGTCATGTGCCAATGCGATGAAATCATTGTCGTCGATAATGCATCGACCGACGCCAGCATTCGCGTTCTGGAACGCAATTTCCCGCGTCACGCGCATCTGCATGTCATCCGCAACGAGCGCAACGTCGGTTTCGCAACTGCCTGCAATATCGGCGCCTGCCGTGCCGCCGGCAGCCACCTGCTGTTCCTGAATCCGGATTGCCTGCTGGCGCCCGATGTTGCAACCAAACTGTTCCGCGCATTGCGCTCTGACGCGACCATCGGCATGGTTGGCGGCCTGCTGGTCAACCCCGACGGCACCGAGCAGGGTGGCGGCCGCCGTGCCATTCCAACGCCATGGCGTTCGTTCGTGCGCGCCTTCGGCCTGGCGCGCCTGGCGCACCACTGGCCTGCGCTATTCAGCGATTTCAATCTGCACAAGCAACCCTTGCCCCGGCATCCCATCGAAGTCGAAGCCATCTCCGGCGCCTGCATGCTGGTGCGCAAATCTACCCTCGATGAAGTCGGCCACTGGGACGAATCGTATTTCCTGCATTGCGAAGACCTCGACCTTTGCGTGCGCCTGACCCATGCCGGCAAGAAAATTCTGTTCGTGCCGGACGCGCGCGTGCTGCATTACAAAGGCGTGTGCAGCCGCGTTCATCCCATTTTTGTCGAGTGGCACAAGCATCTTGGCATGATGCGTTTTTATCGCAAGTTCTTCCGTCGCCAGTACCCGCAGTTCATGATGTGGCTGGTGGAACTGGGTGTCTGGCTACGCTTTTCCATGGCAGCCGCCTACCATTACACGCGCAACGCGGCACGACTGCTACATCTGGTGCGCGACTGAAGTCGTCGTCAGCATTATTGATGCGGTAGCCGATGTTTTAATTCTAAGAGAGTGAATTCTTGAAAAACGAGAACATGGTAGATGGTGCAATCACACTAGGGCGCCGAGAGAAAATTTTAAGTGGCTTGAACCTATCCGGCCTGGATGGTGTGGAAATCGGCCCCTTGGCTTGGCCTTTAGTAAGAAAGCATGAGGGAAACGTTATCTATGTAGACTTCGCAGATGCGGAATTTCTTAAAAATAAGTACCGCGACTCAGGCACGGTACCGTTAGAACAAATTGTCGAAGTAGACGCAATTTGGGGCGCCAACACCCTTCAACAAGCCATAGGCGAGAGATCTGTAGATTACATTATCGCATCGCATGTAATTGAGCATGTACCGGATCTTCTTGGTTGGCTATCAGAACTAAGTGCCATATTAAAGCCCGACGGCCAAATCAGGTTAGCCATCCCTGACAGACGATTCAGCTTTGATTATCTACGCAGAGAAACTAGCCTTGCGGACATTCTAAGTGCGTATCTAGTCAAGGCCAGGGTGCCGCAGCCTGTGCAGATATTCGACTTCGTACTTAACTATGTGGACGTAGATAAAAATGCCGCATGGGAAGACTCTTTCGATCCTGAATTACTCCAAAGGAAAAACACTTTCGAAGATGCACGCCCCCTGGCTGAAAAATCACTGCAAGGTGAATACATCGACGTGCACTGCTGGGTTTTCACTCCTCGCACGTTTGCACAATTATTCGCTGAATTGGCCAACCAGCGGTTAATCGATATGGAATGTACGTCCTTTTTCGATACTGCTCCTGGAGAATACGAATTCTTTGTCACACTAAAGAAAAGTAACGATCAGAAGGAAATTGTCGAAAGCTGGGAGATGGTCAGGTCTTCGCTGAAGAATGTTACGGTCGACACCCCTCAGTTACATATGCAGAAAAAGCAACCGCAACAAGAAATAGACATGTTGCTGCACACAATAGCTTCTCAGAAGAAAGAGCTGGAACTCCGCAAACTGGAAGCAAAAATCCTGGAGACGAGAATTTCAGACATATTTAGCTCTCGTTCATGGCGAATTACAAAACCGCTGCGCGCCATGGCAAACATTGTTAAAGCACGGATGATATAAAAATCGTTCAAATGAATATGGGCGCTGCAAATCAATATCAATTGTCCAATATCATTCCGCCATTGCAAATTCTTCCTTGTCAATTTTCTTCATGCTTTCCGGATTAAATTACAGACTTTACGAAATGGCGCTGTAACTCTCCAAGAACTAGATTTCATTAACCCGTGAACAAGTTGCTCAAGACATTCGATCTTTGATTCGTAATCCACAGAGGATTTTTGCGCAGCCTGAATAGCTCGCTCAAGTCTTTCAACTTCGACTTTATGATCGATGACTGTTTTATGTACATCTTGCAAAAGCTTGTGATTTTTTTCCCGAGAAGAAATCAGTTCTTTCGCTAAAATTGCCAAAGGAATCATAGGCAATTCACTGAATTCTTTTTTATACCCCACGTCACACTGCAACACTTTTCCCAATTCCACTATTTGGTGCGGATCACGTTTTCCGTCTGCAAAAAAAGCATTAGTCCACATTTCAATGAAAGAACTGCAGAGCTTCTTTGGATCTTCACGAGAAGACTTTTGAATCACTATGCCGAATTCATTGCTACCAAGATAGTCATTGGCAAAATATGCGCTTGAAAACCTCCATGACATTAATCCATTAGCAAGTGAGCCTGCAATTAATGAGGCAAATTCTACTGCTGACCAACAGTGAACATGGATGCTACGTTTGCGATGAAGTGTGAAAAGTTCTGCGTCAAGTTTATCGGGATTGTGCCATTCACGGACCGGGTCAGGATGAATGGGCGGCAGCGAGTAAATTGCTGAGCAGAATTCGATTATATGGTCTTCATTTACCTCGGTAATATTATTTTGAAATTCCTCGAATACATGGCTGAAGGAGGTGGGGACACGAGTTGCGTCAAAAGTATATGACCGATCAGGGACAATTAATACCAGACGACCGTTAGGCCGTAGTACTCGTTCAAATTCACAAATCGATTTTAAGGGGTTGGCTAAATGTTCAATTACATGTGACGCCACGACAGCATCAAAAGAGCAATCCGGAATAACGGTCAGATTATCAGTGTCCAGATTTACGTCGAAATGTGCATCTGGCCCGCATGCGCTGCCTTTTAATTCCGGCCAATTTGCGTCTCTTCCCCCCTCCACAGAGCGATCTGCAAATTTGACCATTGCCCCTGGAGCAGTTGGGAATGGACTACTGCCCGGGCCTATTTCGAGAACATCACCGGTTAATGTTGCACCAATTTTCTGGCGGGGATTACTATGCACAAATTTCCTTTTCAAGAACCCGCATCGCTGATAATTTTTATGCCCCGAATACCCCACCACTGATGATTGATGATGCAATCATTTTTTTAAAACGAAATAAAATTCGATGTTCTCCGGCCCTTGCAGGGTTGGATGAGAAAAGCTTACGGACCAAGGGGTGCTTGCCGCACAAGCTTCGACAAGCTCTCCAAATGATTCGTAAGTCCATGTATGGTAGTGAAGGTCTCCACCTTCAGCCTGTTTTTGAGCGGCATACTCCAAGAGATTGGAGCCCGCCGGCAGCTCAAACGCCTTCGAATAAAATTCTTCATAATGGCGGCAATCCCGGTCTGGCGATGGATTATGGTTATCCTCTATAAGATGCGCCAAAGTTGTTAGCTCGCGATTTTTATCAAACGTCTTGTTCATATCAGGAACAACAAGAACCAAAGAGCCACCGGGCTTTAACGCACGATAGCAAGAATTAATTGCGCCAATCGGGTTATTTGTATGTTCAATTACATGACAAGCAACGATGAAATCCAAAGATGCATCTGAGACACCATTCAATGTTTTAATATCAGTCACATAATCCGGTCGAATCAAGTCATGCGCTGTCTGACCGGGATACATTCCTTCCCGTAACGCCTGATAGGAAAATGCATCGGCATAAAGAACATTGCAATGCAATGGAACAGGAAAAGGTGAGGCGCCAGCGCCGAATTCCATCCCTGTTCCGTAAAGGTTACAAGCTGCGATTTCACGCAGGTCAATGCTTGTTAGATGAGACGCGCCTAAATCTGAAAACGTTCTTAGTGGCGCCATACCGCCATTGAGAAAACTATATAAGATCGCGGGCTCTACATCTATTACGTCGACAGCCCACTCAAAGCCATATTGACTTAACCACTTCCCGTCTCTGATCCAGTAGCGGCGCCCTCTGTCGACGTAATAAACCTTGTCACCAAACTCTGACGCCTGAGAGCGGAGAAGTACGCCAGGCAGAATTTTTTTCATTTTCGAACTACCTTTATTATTAAATTTGTGAACCTCGATAATTGCTGAACATACGAGATGAGCAAATTTGAGAGAATTCAATTTTAATAACACGGCCACTCCGTTTAGAAATTCGTTACTTTTGTGGCAAAAAAAGAATTGTGCGCAAGTTGGCAATCTACCGTTGCGGGTGGATCGAGCATGAATTTGGCTACTTCACCGAGACTCACATCCCAGTCATTATTGCTATTGAGAACATGATCTGCCGCACGCTGCCGAATAGAGCCCAAGGCATCATAATTATCCAATCCGAAAGACAAGGTTTTACTTAAACTGGTAGCGCTGGCCGGAGATAACAGGCAATTTTCCCCATCTTTTAAAAGCCATGTATTTGCTTCATTAAAGTTTGTCACGACGATCGTTCCACAAGCCATCAGCTCAAAAGGCAAGTAAGACGGATGCTTGGTCATCATCATGACAAAGCCCACATGGCAACTCCGATAAAGATCACCAGTTGCAGCGTAGGGCAAAAGACCGACGCTTCGTACAACACCCTTGAGGCCATAGTCTTCTGGCTTCCAGCCTACCCCAGCACATATAATTTCCAACGTATTGCCGTACTGTTTTTTAAGCTGTGTAAGCGCAGCGGCAGCCAATTCAAAACCGTTTCTAGGCGTGCCAGGGCGGGCATAGTAGAACAGCCGCTTGGGCAGAGAATGTTTTGCTGCGCCAGGATAGAATATTGTTTTATCAATGCCGGGTTTCAGAACGACTGCCGTGCCACCGTAATCGCGCTCATAAATTTCTTTGAGTGTTTGCGTATTACAAATTCCGTAAAAACCAAAACGATAAGTCAGTTCCGCTTGCGCATAAGTACTACCGGCTGGATAAAATGCCGGCTCAAAATCCTGGATCATATAGAACTTGCAGCCGGTATTCTGCACACCTAACAGAACGTATGCTGTAGTCCATAGCGTTGCCACGGAATAGTCGGAAGGGGGTACGTTTGTTATTGCTTCACTCGTATCGAGAATAATAACTTCGGCCGCCGTCAACGCCGGAAATGCGCGCACCAAATTGGCATGAACGTCAGATGCCTTTGCTGCCCCGCATATCAGAAAGCGTTGTTTGATACCGTGCAGCCGTTGAAGACTTTCCGCCAGGCGGAGAATCGTCATCACCCCACCATAAAATGGATTATCGAACTGGGGCAAATACCAATTGCAAGTTCTATCCGCCACGTTATTCGCTACACGATCAGGATGCTGCTGCAGGCGCAAAAGCTGTTCGGGGGTGCAGTCAATAATGTTTGCCAACTGAAGCGCATCGCGTGTATATCCTGCCCAAATCGACTCAACAGGAAAAGAAGCGGGGCCCACTACACGTCGAGCGACACGATGAATCAATGCGTCAAGATATTTTTTCATGACTGCAGCCTAAGTGGGCTAACCTGGTCAAAGACAGGGCTAAAGTAAGGATCCTCGTGATATAGCCGACCATCATTGGGCCAATTCAACTCGGGGGGCTGACTAAAATATACTTTCGCAAACGGATTGATAAGGCCGCGATGGCCACCGGCAGTCAAGGCCAGGCAGAACTTCGTGAAGCTGTTCGTTTGGCATTCATTTTTTTCCAGTTCTGACAACGCCTCCTCCATATCGCGCGCATTCATTGCGAATGCATATGGCGAAGCCGCGCGTGCATTACGATACCAAACAGGGCCGCCAAGCCAGCCAAACGAGAATATCGGACTCCCATGAAACATCGGTGCAGACTGGTAATTTTTGGCAACCACACGCCCGGCTTCATAAACCGTGCCACTGGAATTTAATGCTATAGCGCTTGTCCAGCCAATATCGGGATGGTGCACAACCCAGCCTGCCAATTCTTCGACAAGACCTTCTGACAGAATAGAAATCCTGCCGTCCAGTAAAAGCACTGCCTGGCTTTCATCATTGACCTTAATTAGTTTCAGCGCGGTATGCCAGTCAGTTGAATTGCTTCTGACAACAACATAGTGGTCACCCCATCGCTTCCTGGATTTTTGCAAAGCTTCATTTGGCGCCGTGTTATGCACGACATACACTTGCCGGATCATGTCTTGACTGCTTCTTCGCAACTGGTTCACCACATTTATCAACTGCTTCAGTGAACCCGTTTGATAAACAATGACATCTGTAGATGCCGGCTTTGCGGGCCATTTGACGTGAAAAAGCCCTTCAGGCGTTGGCATCACTGCAGCCATCAATTTTTTTCGCTTGAAAAAGTTTTGCTGTGTTCTGAGCTGTGCCAGGGCGGCGTATGGCTTGGCTTTAAGCCCGGTCGCAGTCGACGTTGACAAAATTCGCCAATGGTAATGAATTGAGGATATGCGAGCCACGTGCCGCGTTTTCTCAGCAATGCGTAGAAAAATATCCCAGTCTTGTGCACCATCGGTTGCAGGGTCCCACCCTCCAATTTCGCGCACCAAGCGAGTACGCATAATATTCAAGTGCGTAAGATAATTTACTGAATGGAGCATTTCAGGACTCCATTCTGGCTTGAACAATGCATTCAAGCGAATCCGCCCGTCAGCCGTCACTGAGTCTTTGTCGGAATAAATAAAATCAAGCTGAGGGGACGACTGAAGCAGTTTGACGACCTCATAAAATGCCCAGGGAGTCAGCGTGTCATCATGATCGAGCAAAGCCACATACTCCCCATCAACCAATTCAAGCGCCGCATTCGAATTGCGCGAGATGCCACCATTTTCATCAAGATATTTGATCTTGAATCGCTTATCCGACCTTGTACTATTCTGCAACCACGCCCATCCAGCCAGATCTTCCGAGTCGGACCACACGACACACGCCTGCCAGTTCGAATATGACTGCGCCACTAAACAGTCGAGCGTCTCACTCAAAACATCACGCGGCACTTTGTAAATCGGTATGACCACGCTTAACAATGGCTTATAGCTGAACTTATCTGCGTCTGATTTTTGCGCGGCAAGTTGCTCGCTGTTTGGCTCGTGACTAGCGATCCAGGCGGAAAATTGAGGATGATCTGTTGTAGCCGTTACTTCATCATTCGCAGAAATAATCGGATTCTCATCTGCGCTGCCCACTCTAAAGTATCGTTTTTGAAAAATATTTATTTGCGAGAGTTTTGAACGAAGCCGGTACGATACGTAACGATAGGTAGTGGAAACGACACTTCTGAGTCCTTGAGAAAAAAGCTTGAATACAAATTTTGAAAAAAGGGTAACGAGAGTCCCGCGGACTGTCCCGACTGGCGCAATATGCGCACGTAACTGTGTGATTTTTCTTCCGATTCTCGAACCGAATCTCGCAGATTCAGCCGTCAGGCGGAAAAGTTCGGCACTTCGAATGCTCTCCTGCTCTTCCAGATTTGCCATTCGCACATCACGTTCGATCAATGCCTGCTCAAGATTGTGGAGCCTCTCTTTGTATTGTTCGTTCTGTCTGTCACACTCTGAAATTTTTTCTTCGAGTTCTGATATCTTCCTGTCGCACTCTGATATTTTCTCCTCGAATTCTGCGCGCTGTTTGTCACGCTCCGTTAATCTCTCTTCGAATTCTTCGATCTGTTTGTCACGCTGCGATACTCTCTCTTCGAATTCTTCGATCTTCCTGCCACGCTCTGAAATTTCTTCCTCGAACTCTGCGATTCGTCTGTCACTTTCACCTAAAGCCTTGAGCCTTTGCTCCCAATCACCTTCCAGCGACAATACTGGCACTGACCAAATATTATGGGACTGATCTAATGGCACTTCCTTACTGTCATTGAAAACTTTGACATTCTTTACGACCAACTCCTCCTCACCAGAAATTATCCGGCGCCCAGATTCATTTCCCTCTGGCATCTGCTTGCGAATAACGCATACAGAATTGATAAATTCAATTGAATGAATGTGAGCCAGCACCTCTTCATCAAAAGAGGTTTCATAATGGCTTGCGAAGTCAGCCAACAATTCTGTTCTAGTCCGAGCCAATCCCCAATGTTCGTGATTGAGAACATCCGCCAGCTGCTTGAAAAATCCAATTGAGGAAAAAGGATCATAAAGTCCCCCTTCAAATTCCCGCCAGTAGCTACAGTGCAGATCTTCCACGACAAAGAGGCCGCCATCTGCCAAATGTTTAAAGTAGCGAGCAAACGACTTGACGATATCTGAAGACCGGTGCGAACCATCATCAATGATCAGGTCATAAGACTGTGCATGTGAAAGCACGATTTTCTCTGTGCCGGCAAGGTTGGCATCGCCAACAACCACTGCGACACGTGGGTCTTCATAGGTAAGGCGATAACAATCAGCATTTATATCGCAGCCAACAATTTTTTTTGCATTTGAAAAGTAACGAGCCCATATTTCTAACGAACCTCCATTCTGTATTCCAATTTCCAAGATGCAAATTTCTCGCTCCTGAAATTCAAAAAATACCCGATCATATTCACTAAGATACAAGGACCATTTATCCGAAACTTTTCCTCTGTGGTCCTGATAAATTTGTTTTAGCGTTTTATTGTTCATCAGAAATTTTAAGAGCAACGTTTTCAAAGGATATGCCAACCAAGCCCCACCGAATTTTGCTTGAGGTAACGGTGAGGATAAGAGCATCATGTAAAAAATGATGCTGAATGTGGTCGTATAGTGTGCCGTCGGCAACTGATGCCATGACAGCGTACTGGCCGTTAGGTAACATGGGTAAGCGGAAAGCAAACTCGGCAAAAAATTCCTGCCTGGCTTTGATGGGTACAGGGGCAATATCTGTAAAGGGCAGTGTATTTTCCCCAAAAAGATCCTGGCCCAATCGATCTCGCACTACAAAACCCACTATGGGATTCGGCAAATCCTGATTAGCCTTTGCCCGCACGGTGACAAGAACTTGTTCGCCACCGGAATAGGCCTCCCCGTCCTCTCCGCTCACCCTGGCGACCTGGATGGAAACCAGATCTGCCAATCCAGTCTGCCATCCCTTGGCATTGGCAAAATTATTCTGCACCGTCAACTTTTCTCCATACCGGTGTAAAGGAGCGACAACGGCTTCGTCTTCACATGCAATTTCGCTTTCTTCGGCCCGGGATTTTTTGTTATTTTTTATGGCGTGTAGCTTTGCATCCTTGCCATAAGTTTCCTGCAATGTGAACTGCAGATATGCCTCCGCCACTTCCTTTGACGGTCCGATCATTTCAGTTGTGCCGTGATTGAGCCAGATAGAGGTTTTGCATAAGCTTTGCACCGATCCCATATCATGGCTGACAAACAGCAAGGTGCCTCGCTGCTGAAAGTCACGGATATAGCGCATGCATTTTTGGGTAAAAATCGCATCGCCGACGGCGAGCGCCTCGTCGATTATCAAGATATCCGCATCAACGTGGGCTATTACTGCAAATGCAAGGCGGACATACATACCGCTTGAATATATTTTGACCTGCTGGTCGATAAACTCACCGATATCTGCAAATGCGGCGATACTGTCAAAGCGATTGTCGATTTCGTCTTCGCTCAAGCCTAGTATCGCGCCATTCATGTAGACATTTTCTCGACCGGTGAATTCCGGATTGAAACCCGCCCCCAATTCCAGCAAGGCCGCGATGCGGCCTGTAGATTCTATTTTTCCACTGGTGGTCGAGAGCGTGCCGCAGATAAGCTGCAGCAAAGTTGATTTCCCAGAGCCATTACGACCAATTATCCCGACAGTATCGCCACGCCTGACTTCAAACGAAATATCTTTAAGGGCCCAGAACTCACGGTGATATCGCTTGGCAGGCTTTCCGATGAGTCGTTGCAGACGCGGATAGAGTGACTGCTTGAGACGATCATGTGGCTTATCGTAAATCTGATAGCACTTTGCAAGATTCTCAACACGAATTGCAATGTCGCCATCGTAGCGCTCGGTTGCGCCAGTTTGTGTATCAAGCCGATCTGTTAAAGGCGATGTGGTAGCGATGTTTTGTGTGAACGCAACGTATTCAGAGGACATCAGCAAACCCCCTGCGCGTTTTTTGAAACCATGCAAATCCTGCCAATGCGATCAGCATACTTGCGGCAAGCATCAAGCCCCATTGCCCAATATCAGGCAGACGCCCGAAGATCAAAGTGTTACGTCCTTCTTCAATAATGAAAGTGAGCGGATTAATTTGCATCCAGCCCTGATACTCCCTCGGTATGCTCGAGATGGGATACACCACGGGGGAGAGGAAAAACAACACCGTGGTAAACATGCCGGTGATTTGGCCGATGTCACGCACATACACGCCTAATGCAGCCAGGAACCAGGCCAAGCCCATGGTAGCGAAGGCCAGTGGTAACAATACAAAAGGAAAGAGTATTGCGGTCCATGGAATTTGCTGCATGAGAATTACTTGTGCTGCCATCAAAACCACAAGGCTGATTGCGCCATGAAACAGCGCCGATCCAAAGGCGACCCAAGGCAGAATTTCTAGTGGGAATATGACTTTTTTAACGTAGTTGACGTTAGTCAGAATCAGTCCCGGCGCACGATTGACGCATTCTGCAAACAGCCCATGCAAGATCATGCCGGTAAACAGGATAATGGCGAAGTTAGCTTTGCCTCCCCCTATCTCAGCGGTCGTACTCCAACGCGCTTTAAACACGACCGAAAAAACGAAGGTGTAAATCGCCAGCATCAGCAGTGGGTTAAAAAATGACCAGAGAATGCCCATCACCGAACCACGATAACGTCCGGCGATCTCACGTTTGATCAAGGCCTTGATTAAACCTCGATTGCGCCACAAACTTCCTAGCATTTCCTTTGAGGAGATTGAATAATTTTGCATCAGGCAAAGACCTCTGCTGTATCAAATGCGGCACCTTGCGCATCCTTTCCGGAAAGCACGGGCGGAGCCCCGATGGGCCAGTCAATGGCCAAACACTCTTCATTCCATGCAATGCAGCGTTCGAACGCAGGCGCATAATAGGCGGTCGTCTTGTACACAAAATCGGCAGTATCCGAAAGCACGACGAAACCATGGGCAAAACCCTCTGGCACCCATAGCTGGCGCTTGTTCTTTGCAGAGAGGATTTCACCTACCCATTTGCCAAAAGTCGGAGACGATTTGCGGAGATCGACTGCGACATCGAACACTTCGCCATCCACCACGCGCACCAGCTTGCCTTGCGGTTGCTGGATTTGATAGTGCAGGCCACGCAATACATTCTTCGTGGAGCGTGAGTAGTTGTCTTGAACGAAATCCACCTTCTTGCCGATGGCAGCTTCAAACTGCTTCTGATTGAAGCTTTCATAGAAAAACCCGCGATCGTCGCCGAAAACTTTTGGCTCGAACATGAATACCTCGGGGATTGCGAGTGCGCTGGCTTTCATGAGTACACCGTTTCCTTGAGTATGCGTTGCAGGTATTTTCCGTAACCATTCTTGACCAGCGGCTGTGCCAGCCTCTCGAGCTGACCGGCAGTGATCCATTTTTTACGGAAGGCGATTTCTTCCGGACAAGCCACCTTCAGGCCTTGGCGTTGCTCCAAGGTAGCGATGAATTGGCTGGCATCCAGCAAGGACTCATGGGTGCCGGTATCGAGCCAGGCATAGCCGCGCCCCATGATTTCCACATTCATCTGCTTGTGCTCGAGGTAAATACGGTTCAGGTCTGTGATTTCCAGCTCACCACGAGCCGATGGCTTGAGATCCGCTGCCATCTCGAGGACTTGCCTATCGTAAAAATACAAACCGGTTACAGCGTAGTTACTTTTGGGGCTGACGGGCTTTTCTTCCAGGCTGGTGGCTCGGCCATCGGCGTCGAAGGCGACAACGCCGTAGCGTTCAGGGTCTTGCACATGGTAGGCAAAGACAGTGGCCCCCTGGTCGCGCGCCATGGCTCGCTCCAGCTGGCTGTACAGATCATGGCCATAGAAGATGTTGTCACCAAGAATCAAGGCACTAGGTGCGTTGCCAATGAAATCTTTGCCGATGATGAAAGCCTGGGCGAGACCGTCCGGGCGGGGCTGAACGGCGTAGTGCAGGTTAATGCCCCAATCGCTACCGTCTCCCAATAACTCCTGAAAGCGTGGCGTGTCCTGCGGGGTAGAAATAATAAGAATATCGCGTATGCCGGCCAGCATCAAAGTGCTGATCGGGTAGTAGATCATCGGTTTGTCATACACCGGCAGGAGCTGCTTGGAGACGACCTGGGTCACCGGGTAAAGCCGTGTGCCAGAGCCGCCTGCGAGAATTATGCCTTTGCGCTGTGTCATGATTATTTATGGGTATTTGCCGTGAGCCACCTTTCAGGGTGACGAGATTCCCAGGATTGCCCGCGTAACTACGCTTGTCGAAATTTCCAACGAGCTCACCGGCTTCGAAATGCACTTATAAAATGCACTTATTTACCCCATTGGCGCGAGATGGATGTCGACGTGGAATTTGGCGAGCGGAGGGCATGAAGTCCTAACGCAGCTACTGACACATTGCAACAAGTTCATGCAAGTGCCTCATGCTGAACATGTTATGGCGTTTACAGATGCTTTCTTTACGCGCGGACAAATCCAGTAAAGCTCCGCCTGGAAACAGAACAATTTGCCTCTTCATATCCCCCTCATGATTTGCTTACACGATAAGGAAACGCACTGTAATTCCTGAAGTATTGTCCAGATGGAATTTACGAACATGCTGAATTAGTGCAACAGATTTTTGTAGGCAGAATATGGCGCATGCATTGAAAGTAGTGGCAATCGTCGTAACGTTTAATCCTGAGCCTGATCAACTGTCAAAACTTTTGTCCACGCTGACTTCCCAAGCCGATTTCACCATTGTTGTCGATAACGGCTCGCGTACCGACGTGCCGGGTCACATCAAAGATAGTGGTTTCGAGCGCCTGGAGAGCATTGGTCTGCAAAGCAATGTGGGGATTGCCGCGGCCCAGAATGTGGGCATTGCGCGTGCCCGGGAACTGGGAGGCGAATACATCCTGCTCTCGGACCAGGATAGCGTGCCTGCGCAGTCCATGGTAGCTACTTTGGTCGATGCGGCGGAAAGGATGCGCGCAGAAGGAGAAATGCCCGCTTGCGTCGGGCCGCGCTATCTGGATGATCGACAGCAAAATCCGCCGCCATTTATTCGTGTAACCGGGTTGACGCTTGAACGCTGCGCCTGTGATACCGACAATGCCATCGTGCCTGTTGATTATCTGATCGCCTCGGGTTGCCTGATTCCGATGGCCGTGCTCGATAAGGTTTGCGGCATGCGTGAAGACCTGTTCATTGATTACGTCGATATCGAATGGGGATTAAGGGCACGGCACTTCGGGTTTCAGAGTTACGGCGTGTGTGCCGCCCAGATGCGCCATAGCCTGGGCGACCAGCCCATCGAGTTTTTGGGCAAAAAACTGCCTGTGCATCGCCCCTTGCGGCATTACTACCATTTTCGCAATGCGGTGCTTCTCTATCGGGAACGCTGGGTGCCGGCTAACTGGAAGCTGGTGGATGGCTGGCGCCTGCTGCTGAAATACGGCTTTTATACGCTTTTTGCCAAGCCTCGTTTGGGCCATTGGCGCATGATGACCTTGGGCATCTGGCATGGCCTGCGACGGCAAGCTGGCAAACTTGACTGACGTAACTGAAAACGTTGTCGGCGTAATCGGCGCGCGCAGCCTGGTGGGTGAGCGCTTGCTGGCGATGCGCACAGCCACCGGCGCGCCTGTCGTGGCATTCACCCGGCATGCGGTATCCCACAATAATACGAATGTCGTCACCTCGGATGTAGTCACCTGGCGCCGCATCGATGACTTCCTCGATCCGCAAAATGCTGTCATCGAAGACTGGATCAGCCTGGCGCCCATCTGGAGCCTGCCGCAGATGTTCCCCATGCTGGAAGCCTTTGGCGTTCGCCGGCTGGTCGCCTTGTCGTCCACTAGCCGGTTTACCAAGCAGGCGTCCAGCGCGCCGGCAGAGCGGGAAATTGCCAGGCGCCTGGCCACGGCGGAGGACGCGCTGCAACAATGGGCACAGGCGCGTGGCTTGGCTTGCCGCGTACTGCGGCCGACGCTGATCTACGGCTGCGGCCGCGACGGCAACATTGCCGAGATTGCACGCTTCATTCGCCGCTTTGGCTTCTTTCCCGTGTTCGGCGACGCCATGGGTCTGCGCCAGCCGGTGCATGCTGACGATGTCGCCGCGGTCTGCCTGGCGGCGCTGCAGCACACCGGGTCCGGCTATTGCGCCAGCAACCTCGGCGGCGGCGAAACGCTTGCTTATCGCGAAATGGTGCGGCGCATTTTCGGCGCGCTGGACAGGGCTCCACGCCTGGTTACGGTGCCGCTTTGGGCATTTCGGCTGTTGCTGAGGGTGGCACGCCTGGCGCCGCGCTACCGACACTGGCATGCGGCCATGGCCGAGCGCATGAACCAGGACATGGTGTTCGATATCGCTGACCTTGGGCGCGAGCTGGGGTGGCGGCCGCGGGGGTTTTGGCTAGGGGTGGAAGATGTGGCTGGGGTTGCCAAGGCAAGAGAGAAACCACCATGGCCACATCATTAATTTTCTAAGGAATACTTGCTTCAATCTTTAACAAGTTCCGCATAAAGCCGGGGATAAACATGCATTGCACCCGTTACGCTTAAATGGTCGTCATCAGAATAGAGAAATTTCCCATCTACAACCAAGGGGCAAGCCTCTTCATTACATAGCAGATCATTGAAATTAATTGTCTTCACCCGCTCTCCGGTGAAGTTTCGAAATAACTTTGATACTGCATACTGGTCTTTAATATGCTCCTGTGCAGGAACTGCCAATTTGTTGATCTGAATGTCCGACGGGTGCCGAAATTTCTTGAGTACGTCTTTCGGCTCATGTAACTGCTGTGGATTGTCTTCGACCAGAAATATCTTTACTCCAATACTGGCGTATTTCTCAATCGTTTGTTTGAGGCCAAACTCAAACGAAGCTCTGGATAGCTCCACAGTCGTAGGTTCGGATTCCCTCATGGATATCGGATTTAATTCGTTCGGTCTTGTTACCCCGCCCGTATAGTACGTCCATCTGGCGATAAGCAAAACAGTGTCAATCTGGTTATTTTTTACGTGTTCAAATATTCTTTCGTTTAGCTTTTTGCAGTTGTATTCTTTTATCCATTTCTCACCGCGCATGGACTGAATTCCAAGCAAAGGCGGACAACCAGAACTCCCCGCAAACTGGATTTGCATATTTTTTTCCGTACCCAACTTATCCAGTGCAGGCACCAGGCTCAATGCATGACTATCTCCATATGCGAATATTCTGGGAGACGCTTGTGGATCCCCCAAATTGCAAAACCAGTTATTTTTCTTTTCGAAGGCAAACGGAATCTCAAAACACTCATCCCTCCTTTCCGGAGTGGCGATTGATTTCATATACATACCAGGCTGTGGTGCGAAGTTCCGACGAGGCATGCCTTCTTTCTGATAAACGCCATAACCCAGCACGCCTACGACTCCCATCAACAGAAGCAATATGACAACGGCACGCTTCCTGTGCCTTCCAAATCGCAAAGGTTTTTCAATAAATTTGTAGGTGAGCCACGCCAAAACAACAGACAAAAAAACGGCAGCAACGCGCACTTCCCATGTAGGCCATGCCCCTTTAACCACGCGCACAAACGATAACAAAGGCCAGTGCCACAAATAAAGAGGAAAACTGATTAGTCCAAACCACACTAATGGGCGCCAGGACAAAATGACTCGATTTATCCAGGAGTTTGCACCGGCAGAAATTATCAAAACAGATCCTGCTACTGGCAATAATGCCCACCAACCAGGGAATGTTCGGTCTTTGTTCATCATCGCCATACCGAGCATAAGCAAAGCCGCACCTAGCAGCGAGCGGAAATTATGCTGCGTCTCCTTATGTTCATGTGCCGATTGAGTCGGCATTAGATACCCTGGGAATGCGAAAAGAATTTTTTTCTTAACGCCGACGTTGGAACTGGTCGCGTAAAGCGCGATGTAAGCCAGAATGGAACCGGCCAGCAATTCCCAGAATCTGGTTAGCGGAGAATAAAAGGTTGTGACCGCATCGCGGTGAATGAAGCCGATGTTGAGTGCGAAAGACAGGAAAGCGAAAAAAATCGCAATTTTTAAATAATTAAATTTTTTTTTCCATGCCCACCATAGCACCAAGGGCCAGATAATGTAGAACTGCTCTTCAATTCCGAGAGACCATAAATGCAGCAATGGTTTGGATTCTGCAGCATTATCAAAATACCCGCTTTCCGCCAGCAGAATAAAATTAGATACGAATCCAGTTCCGCCCGCTATGTGTTTACCAAGTTGCGCATATTCTTCCGGGAATAGAAAAAACCACCCAAAAAGCAAACTGCCTGCGATCAATACTAATAGCGCTGGAAAAATACGTTTGATGCGACGACTATAAAATTCAATAAAACTGAAATTGTCCTGATTCAGACTAGTGAAAATAATAGTTGAGATAAGGAAGCCGGAAATTACAAAAAATATGTCTACACCAATAAACCCGCCTTCAAAGATGTCAGGGAACGCATGGAATCCCACCACAGAAAGCACCGCGATTGCCCGTAAACCATCAATATCCGGGCGATATGCAGGCTTTGTCTGTGAATGTTCAGTTGTTACACTGGTGGTCGCCTGTTTGGCATTCCTGGTTTGTACAGCTAACATTTAATAGCAGGTATTGGTTAGAAAAATTTTTATTAATTCAAGGATTAGCACGGTGCCGATCGGCGGTAGGCGTGACCATCTGGTGAAACACCCGAGGCATATGTACGCGGATCGCGATTATAACTGCGAGCGCCATCGTCGCATCCTGGGGCAACGTTACATCTGTACCGAAATCGCTCAATTAAAAATATCTTTGATTCACTTTAAATTGAACACCATGCGGGACAACACAATGTAGGAGAGAATAGCCATGACAGGCGTCAGTAACAACTGGCCCCATATGGGACTAACAATCCACGGCTTTACCATGTTCAGGAAAATGAGGTTGGTTGTATAAATGAAGCCGTAAGAAAGCACAAATCGGGGCAACCTCTTCAGCGCCATATCTCGAAAAACATAGCCCCCCAGTGAGATGAAATTGAACCCGATGCCTGTAACTATGCCGACAATCAACGCCAGCCATGCCTGCGCCCCCGCGAGAATTGCCACCGAATAAACCAGCCACCCGAATAAGGTATTTAATCCTCCCGCAATCAAATAGCGAACAAAGGTGGCGTTACGTTTTAAACTCATCTCTGCGGACGATAGCCAAAAGAAAGCATGTTACCCACGTTGAAACTGAGCTTGATATCTGCCATGCCAAGAGCATCAAGTCCTCTGATCATGCTTTGCTTCGGGCCGACGCCAAGCGGAAGCAGGCGCATCCAGTAACGAAGCGCATAGCGGTTTTTAAAACTGTTAACTCCGATCGACTCAAAACCGTTGCGCTCCAAAAGCTGCTTGATGCTACGCGGAGAGAACAGTTGCATGTGTTCGATATCAATGATGGGCGAGCGCCTGCCCAAAAGTCGGTTGATGCCGCTACGATAGTCGTGAGTAACCAAGGCAATTGCGCCGCCAGGTCTCAGCAAACGGCTAGCTGCCGAGACAATTTCATGCGGATCTCTAACATGCTCCAGTGTCATGAAACAGCAAATGAAGTCAAAACTCTCGGGTTGAAAATCCGACTCTCGAAAAATCGTTTCATGGATCCAGGCTTGCCGGTGCGCGGGAGCAGTGGCAATAGCAGCAGACGAAGGTTCAACGCCGACCAGTGTCTTGAAGCCTCGGGTTTTGAGAACATCAAGAAAGACGCCCGTTCCTGTCCCGATTTCCAAAGCAGCGTCCATGTTCCTGAGACCACTCAACACTGGCTGAACTGCCCTCTCGTACGCGGCAGCTGCATCATCGGCTTCTTGCGAACTGTCAAAATCAGAAACGTGGTATGCATGAGCCAGAACGGCTTGATCAGGAGGTTCATTGGCATACACCAGATCGCAAGTTGGGCACTGAACAAGTTGATGGCACATGAACTCAGGCAGTTTGCGCGAAGCGAAGCTGAATGCAGACATCCGTGACGGATCAATATTTTGTTTGAGGAACAGTTTGGCTGCGGACGATTCCGTATTGCAGACTGGACAAGAGCGGGATTTTTGCATCAATAATATTTCCTCAAACGATACGAGCAATCTGGGCATTCCGACATTAACGAAACCGGGAGGGCTTCTATCATATTAGCCTCGCGTGGCGCGCACAAAATACCCGAGCGGATCTTCTTTAGCACCCATTCCCAGGGCGACCGATATGTGTGCCGCAACGATGAAACTAGCTGCGAGCATCCCGCAAAGCACGCCCAAGGGGAATTTCCAAAAAAATCCCAGGACTTTCCGGAGCGAGAAAGGCCGTAATAGCCTTATCGTCAGAACCGTCAACTTATTTGCGATTGCACCGATGTCATTTCCACGCTCGTGAATTTCGATGCTCTCAAAACCATTTTGTATAAAAAGAGCATATAGGCGTTCACGCGTGAATCTATGATAATCGTGGGGCAGGTGATGCTGCCTGGCTGACCAAGGCACCGTTAGCAAAAGCGTGCCTCGCGGTCGGATTACTCGTGCAATTTCAGTGATTAAGAGCTGCGGATCTTCCGAATGCTCTAAAACCTCAATACAAAGCACATTGTCGAACGTAGAATCGCCGAATGGCATTACTCTTCCATCGTAATAAACAATATCCGAGCGATCGCTATCCATTCCAAATTCATTGGCATACCCGACATCTATACCTTTATAGCTGGTCGTAGCCGGCAGCCAGGCACGCCAGGGTGACTGCCCGGCACCCACATCCAGGACGCAGCCTGTTATCTGTGCCAAGGCTGGACGAAGATATTTAACAATGCTTCCAAGCTGTAGATCGACTAAACACCGCAGCCTAAACATAAATGGGTGATTAGCAGGCGACTGGACAGCAACCGGTTGAAAGCCCTCCTGGGGGCGCTCGGTCGTTCTTGTATTCATTTAACGAGCCTTGCCATCAGGTAGCAGTTCGGTAGCGTTACCGTTACGAATCAAGGCGGCCCGTATTAAACGCGGACGTCCTTTGACTTCCGCCATGATTTTGGCAACATATTCGCCTACTAGGCCAACAGCAAAGATATTGAACGACCCAAACATCAAGATTGCAATCAACAGCGTGGTTATGCCACGCGGGGCAATATCTGGGAAAAACAGTCGTAACCCCGCAACGACAATGGCCACTATGGTGGAAAGAGCAAGCGCGACAATCCCTATGCTCGTCAGCATGGTGAGTGGCGTATTGCTGAAGGAAAATATCCCTTTTTTTGCCCAATCGAGATTCTTAACAAAACTGTTCGTTGTGACGCCAAACATGCGCTCTGGCCTTACGTAATCCACGCCCGTTTGCTTGAAGCCTACATAGGCCCGCAAGCCACGGACAAAGAGATCCCTCTCAGGACATTTAAGCAACCATCCAACAACTCTCTTGTCTATCAAAGAGAAGTCGCCAGCATCGAGCGGAACATTCACATAGCTAAACATTGCAAAGATACGATAAAAGAGTTTGTACGCCAGTCCCCAGTGCCACGGCATTTCTCTCTTGACGCGACGGCCATAAACAACGTCATAACCCTTTTCCCATTCAGCGTAAAACGATTCAATTAGTTCGGGTGGGTCTTGCAGATCGCCATCCAGTAACACCACAGCATCCTTTGTTGACAGTTCCATTCCACTGCGAAACGCCATCTGTGAACCAAAATTTCGGGAATGCGTGATGCCGACGACACGAGGATCATTTGCACTGATGTCCTGAATCACCTGAGCGCTGTCGTCAGGGCTGCCATCGTTAACAAAAATAATCTCGTAATCAATTCCTAGCTTATTGAAAGTATCCGTCAGTCGACGATGCATGACAGGAATGGCTTGACCATCCTTGTAGCAAGCAATGATGGCAGATATGCTGCGCTTGCGATCAGTACTATTTTTCTTGGTGGAAGTAAGCATTTCGCTATCGCTCAGTTGAGCGATCCAGCGTGCCGTCGAGCGCAACCCGTCCTTCAACTCGACATACGGTTTCCAGCCTAGTTGTTCATGAGCCTTCCGGGGGTCTGAGTACCATTCGGCGAGATCCCAGGAACGCCCCTCCATCGTGCCGAATTTCGGCTCCTCTTTTACATTAAACTCATGACGGGAGATCTGTGCCAATTCTGCAATAGTGGTCTTGATCCCTGAGCCAATGTTGTAGTTCTCGCCATAGAGACCGGGATGTATTTTTGCTGCGGCCAAGATGAAGGCTGCGCACACATCGTCAACATGAATGAAATCACGCGATGTGTTTGGGTCGACAAAAAATGGCAATGTTCCTGCGAGCGCTTGGCGCAACAAATTCGGCATCAATCGCGAAGTGTCTTCCAATGGGCCATAAACAGAATAGAGGCGCAGATTCACGCACGGGAAGCCACGGTGCTTACCCATAAATCTCAGGTAGCTTGCCACAGCCACCTTGGAAACCGAATAAGGGCTGTTGGCCTCGCAGACAGCGTCTTCTGCCGGAGCGGTACAATTCGTACCGTATTCAGACGAACTGCCGGCATGGATATAGGCAACAAAAGGATGTCGAGCAAGCAACTCGACGAAATTAACAACCGATTGGAAATTGGTCTGGTAAATCAGCGTCGCATCTTCTTCAAATGAGTATGCGCCATAGGCCATGCAGTCGAAAACCGTTTGGGGCGCGACGCTATTGACCATATTCTTCGCCGCTGCATAGTCATTGATATCCACAGCAATGACCGACTCATCTTTAACATCAGCGAGACGCCAATTTTTTTCGCGGCGGACAACCGCAAAAACGTCGTTGCGGACGGCGCTGATGGTTTTAAAAAGATTAGCACCGACAAAACCAGACGCACCGGTCACAAGTATCGGTCCGCGCAAGGCGCGTATATATGCTTGCATATCTGACATACTAAATATTTTCCAAAACACTGAGCATGCTGCCTACGTCCAGGTGGGATTGGCTTCGTAGAAAGCTTTGAGAACCATAACGTTCAAAATGATGGGCGCGGGCGTAAAGATGCTGAAAGCGACGCACAGGTATCTGCTGTGCAGCAAGATGAAGCAACAACTCAGAACCAAACCCGCCACGCTGCACATGTTCTTCTGCAACGCACAAGCCACGTGAGTTCATTAATTGAGCTATAAGCTCCTCCGGCATCGGCGACTTGTTGATGGGGAGCTCGGCAACTGCCCAGAAATTTGGGCGGCGCTCGGTCGGCATTTTTTCAAAGGCATCAATATAAGTACCTGCCAACGGACCCACCGCGATGACTACAGCCCCATGCCCATGTGTTAGCTGTCGCCAGGGCTTATAGGCTGGCACCGCATAGCCTTTGGGGGGTTCCCCACGCCCCATGCGTATGTAAGCGGGGTGAGAGGACGCACCCGCACGTGAAATCACGGTGTCCAAATCTTCATCAAATACTGGCACGTATGCCGACATATTGGGCAAGGCCAGCATCACCCCGTAATCTTCAATTGCATGATGCGTGGGGCCCATTACGCCATAACCATAGCCGCCCCCATTACCAATAAGTTTCACCGGCAAATTGTGAAAGGCAATGTCATTGCGAATTTGTTCGAATGGTCTCGCGTATATAAATGGGGCGATACTATAAGCCCAAACCTCGAATTTTTGATGGGCGAGCGCAGCTGCAACAGAAATCATGTTTTGCTCAGCGACCCCAGCATTTATGAATCGTGACCCCATAGCCGCCTGCAGAGGCTCAAGCGCCATAAACCCTAAATCGCCGGTTAGAAATACCATCTCGGAGTTCACGGATCGTGCCACTAATGCATCGCAAAGTTGCTTTCTCATAGCGAATCAAGCTCCCTGATAGCGGCCTGGAACTGACCCTCAGTAAGCGGGAGGTAGTGCGAATCCATCCGGTTTTCCATAAAACTTACACCTCGCCCTTTGATTGTACGCAGGACAAGAATTTTGGGGCGAGTTTGTCCACTCGCCAGCGCCACACGAATTGCATCAGGATCGTGCCCATCAACCACCTGAAGGTCGACGTCAAACCCTTGCAATTTTTCCCATAACGGCGACATAGAGGCTACGTCAGCTGTCGAACCGAACCCCTGCAAATTGTTGTGGTCAACCATAACAGTAAGATTATTTAATTTGTGGTGAATTGCAAAGATAAGCGCTTCCCATATTGCCCCTTCCTGCCATTCGCCATCAGAGGTTAAGCACACAACCTGCGCATCGCTGTTCTTTAGCTTAAAGCCTAAAGCAGTGCCAGCAGCGAGCGATAAACCATGTCCCAGACTGCCGGTGGCGAAAGGTATGTCGGCAATTCCTTGTGCGGGAGGATGACCCGCGAGTAAAGTATTATCTTTATGAAAAAGCCTTAAGTCTTGCTCTTCAAGCCGCCCCAAGCTCCAGAGTGCGATATACAGTGCTCCCGCGGAATGCCCCTTCGAAAGAATGAATTTATCTTCTGCCGCGAGATATTCATGAAACACGATCAGGATCGCATCTAAAGCCGACAAATTCCCACCAATATGCCCCACTCCGCTTTCGAAATGCATTTGCAGGAGGCGCTTGCGCGCACCATGAAAATCATTTGATATTAGCTTTGTTTTTCTGCCATTAAAATTAAGCATGATTTTCCAAAATTTAATCCAAATTCATTTACAACCAAGCTGTCGCAACACGTCTTGAAAAAGGCGCGCAAAACTCGCGGCTTGATAAGCAGCCACCAAAAACACTTAATATTCACGTATGCCGACGCAAAAATCTTTATAGATAAATCGGGGAACAGGATTAATCCACGGAGCCTGCTTTCACAAAAAAAATTCCCCCTGCAATAAACTCATTCACACCGTTTGGCGGACTGGATTGCGAGGGGGAATAGAAATAGGAGCAGAAGAGGAAAACGTCGGGCACGACAGTCCCGGTATATCGACTCACACCCTGAACCTACATTAGGTAAGTATACCATGCTTAATATTGATGGTATTTACAAGTGAATTCTTTACCTGCAAATAAACACAGCAATGCCCCCCCCTTGGAGACAAAATAAAGGGCTAATTATATCCATGCGATGAGTTGCCAAAACAACAAAGAAACACTCTGTGATTCTTGAATACTGTCCAGGTGAAGTTTGCTGCTATATATATACTCGATCGTAAATACATTCCTGCTTCGTAACATAATCGAATTTTGTGCAGGCCGGCGAGCACATTGCAATCATGTCGCCCATTACGCCACGCCGCAAGAATACATATTCGATTAAGTTTTTCATCGTGCCGTTAATAAAGACGCATGCAACTGCATCCGCCCCGAAAACGGGACGATTAAAGGCTGGATCAGCCTTGCGCAGACGGCGCCATTGCCAATTCCACAATACCTTCCGCATTTTCTTTTGGATACTGCAAGTAATAATGAGAGAATAGCGCGCCGGAATCAACAGCAACTTCCTTATTTTCCCGAAAGATGCAGTATTTAACAATGCCGAAAACTTTAGCGGCCATATTTTCTATTCTCGAACGAGAACGCTCTTTCTTGACCGGCAAGGGAATCCTGATAGTTACTGCAGCAATATACTTGGCGGGAACTGCGGTCTTGTATATTTTGCATGCATTGGGCATTCCGAATTTTTTGGTGTTTTGTGCACTGTACCTGGTACATTTGCTCATCACCCCACCCAGACAGACGATTTCCCCTCTGAGCGTCCTGTACGGCTACTACGGGCTCTGGTTTGTGCTCGCCCCGGTATTTGCTCAACAATACCAAGGCCCTGTTTTATACACGCCTGAGTACACGCTGGCCTTCGTGATGGCCTATGCTGTTTTTGGCATCGGCATAATGAGTTTGCGGTGCGGAGAAAATTTAGGCTTGCGGCATGCGGAAAGCACTGTCCGGTACGAGTCGCACTCCCCTCCTATTTCCGATGAAACGTCGTTGCGGCATGTGCGGCGGTGGATTTTTGCGTTATACATGATCGCGACTTTTGCCGTAGCCATGGTCGTCATGCGTTCGGGCGGTCTGGAAAACTGGCTGGAGGATCCGGGCAATGCCTTCCTGAATCGTGGTGGTTCAGGTGTCTATGTCATCCTCAGTCATTTTTCCGCCTTTGCCTTGGCGGCCTTGAGCGGCTATTACTCTTGCATTCGCAAAAACTGGGGGGCCGTAACAGCCTATCTGCTCTGGCTCGTGGCTACTTCCCCGGTACATGGCAGCAAGCTGCAGATTGCCTTGTTGGCCATTATTGCTCTGATACCCTGGCTTTCCAAGTTGCGTCCCTTCACTTTTAAATCTGCCATCCTCTATGCCGCTCTTACAGCGGTTTTCTTCCTGGGAATGTATTTCCGGGGCGTCCTCTGGCAAGACTTGGCGTACAAGATGCCCCTGGTGCTGAATTATTTTTCAGCTCTGCAAAATCTTGCCATGTCGATCCGGGACTTTGATCCAAGCCTGCTCCAGACTTTTTTCTTGCCATTTGTTAAATTCCAAACGCCTTTTGGGCTGGCGGAACCGACAATGTATTTCGACATGAACCACATGCTGACGGACCATTATTATCCTGAAAAGTGGGCGATCCGTGCTACTGAACAATGGCCTGTCGAAACTGATCTGTATCTGAATTTCTTTTTTGTCGGCGGCTTGCCGCTGGTGGCGGCCTATCTGGCCCTGGTGGGCTATCTGCATGGACGAGCATGTGCCACACGCACGCTCGGCTGGCTCTTCGTCAGCACGCTGATGTCGCTCTGGCTGATTTCCCATTTGCGCGGCAGCCTCTACAACCACACGGATTTCTACCTGTATCCTTATCTGATACTAATGTTCTTTGCATTCAGAAAACTGCAGCTGCCGGCACAGGAAAAGGCAGAAAAACAATAACAACAGGTTCTTTCGCCAGGGGCATTTATTTCTTCTTTTCGTAATTCTGAATTCCTCATTTACGGTCTGGCTGCGGGTGTGAGCAGGGCCGGGGGCTTGCTCGCCATTCCGGTGGCGGCGCATGCACTTTCCCTGGGGGATATCGGGATTTTTGCCATGGGGATGGCGCTGGTGCAGATCCTGGCGCAGTTTCTGTCGCTCGGCGGCGGTGCCGCCGTTGCCCGGGAAGGCGCCGCCGATCCGGCCTTGGCGCGTACGCTGGCGCTGCAGTTTTCCCTGGCGGCTTTGTTGCTGGGAATCGTGCTGGCAGCGACAGCAGCAGTGCTGCCGATCGGGCGCTACTGGATGTTTTTCATTTTTCTGTCCGCGCACGAAGCCATGCAGCAGCTCATGCAACTGACGCTGCGTGCGGAAAACCGTCCGCGCATATTTCTCGGGTTTGCGCTGCTAAAAACCTTTGCCTGGGTTGCCATTGCCGCAGCCATGCTGGGACTGGCGCCACACGGCATCTGGACACTCGAACTCTGGCTGGCCATGCAATTGGGCGCCTATGCGCTGGTCAGTCTGGCCTTTCTGGCCTGGCGCGGCCCGCCGGTGCGTAAGATGACGTCGCCTGCCGCTGGCAGCGCCTGGATCTGGCAGCACCTTCCCTATTGTCTGCCGCTGATCGTGCATGGCCTGGCGCAATGGGCGCTCAACAGTTCCGACCGGTTCGTCATCGGCTGGATGATCGGCAATGAAAAACTCGCCATCTACAGCCTTGCCTATACGGTCGCCTCGGTCATGTCGGTGCTGCTGAGCGGGCTCGGCCTGTACCTGCCGCATGAAATCATGAAGCACATGGATAAATGGGCTTCACCCACCATGCGTCATGACTTTATCAAGAAGTGCGTGGTGGCCTACGTGCTCATTCTGGCGGGCGTTTTTGCTGCCTTCATGGTGGATTACAGTTTTATCGGAGCACTGAAGTATTATCATTATTCAATGCCGCTCATCATTGGCATTGTTGCTGCTGCCTTACTGTTCTTGGGCATTTATCAAGTTTACGTGTGTTACTTGTTTGCCATGAAAGCGACCATGAAGCTCAGCAAAATTACAGTCTTGGTATCGCTACTGTATTTTGTGGTGCTGGTGCCGCTAGTGTATGCGCTGGGCACAATCGGCGCGGCGCTGGCGACCTTGGCGGCATATGTGTACTACATGGCGGCAGTACGCGATGCGGCAGTGCATGCCGCATCGCTTGACACATCCTTGCTGAAAAAGGAAACCCGGGCGGTGATGGCTGGCGCCGCATGTTGCATGCTCACGGGCCTGGCATTGTCCGGCCTGATGATGCTGCAGACGTAGAATGGCCCCCCATGCCCACCCAAAATGATTCTCTGAACAAGCGCTGGATCGTCGATTACCTGCAAGCGACGGACAACGAAATCCTGCTCGACCAGAACGATTACCGTTTTCTGAACCTGTCGCCGGACAGCTGCGGCTACCTGCCGCGGCCGACCAAATGGGTCGGTCGCATCGCCCCCCGTTTCTGGATTTCCCGATTGGCATGGTGCATAGGCAATCTGGTGTGGCGCTGCGGCGGCGCTGCGGCGTTCCACTGGAAGCAGTTCTTGCAGTACCGGGCCTACGCCAGCGCGCTGCCGCGCGGCGATGCTACGGCTGCTTCGTGCCGGCAGTTTGCCCTGGCATTTTCCACGCGTGCGACAGAAGTGATCAACACGCACAGCGTGCCGGATTTTTCGGCATGCTGGGTGACCTTCCCCTGGGCGTCCGTCAACCTCCCGGCCGATGCGCGGCGGGTCGACGCATTTTCTCTGCTGTCGGCAGAAGATCTGCGCCGGGCCTGGCGGCATGCGGCGGCAAGTTCGCGCATCCTGTCGCGCCGTGCGCGCACCAGGAAATGGGGGCTATTGAGCTATACGGCATTTCGCTGGTTCGCCGTGCGCGCAGCCCTGGACAAGCTTGACGGCGCCTTTTTCATGGCCGAACACTACGACCGCTGGGCGATCCTGGCCGATGGCCTGGCGCGGCAGCGCATCCGCCAGGGCTGCAAGGCGCCGCTTGCGCTGATCCAGCATGGCCGGGTGGAGGGCATGAGCGGCGGTGCGCAACAACAGACGCCGCAATTCCACCTGACCCTGCGGCGGCGGCTCAAGGCGGTATCCGCACTGTACGTCTATGACCAGCCGTCCGAGCAGATATTCCGTGAGTCGATCCTGTCGGCAGGGTGCCTGGCGCGCGGTGTCACCGTACGCCACTTCCGTCCGCAAGTCACGCTGCAGGACCATTTAGCCCTGGCGCAGGACAGTGTCGGCGTGCTCTTCGTCGGCCACCCGGCTTGCGAAACGCTGCATGCCCGCCTGTTCGACGCATTGCGGCAACATTACCCGCTTACCGCCTTCTACAAGCCGCATCCACTGATGCCCATGAGCGCGGAAATGGCCGAACGCGGCTGGATCGTCATCACGGAAAAAAATTACTTCCCGAGAGTCAGCTTCCTGATTTCTTACCCCTCCACGCTGGTCGTCGAGTACGCGGCTGCCGGCATCCCCGCTGCAGTACACCCTATCACCCTCGCCGCCGAAAATTGCCATGAATTCGAGGCGGAGGTCATTGCTCATATAACACCATGCCTGAAAAATTCCTGATCGTTAGCCTGGGCAGCATCGGCCGCCGGCACCTGGCAAATCTGCGCAGCCTGCGTCCCGATGCGCAGATTGCTGCGCTGCGCATGCAGGGCGGCAGGTCCGGCGCTGCCCTGGCAGACGGTCTCGATTGCGAGTTCACCGCGCTGGAAGAAGCGCTCGCCTTCGCGCCGGACGCTGCCATCCTTGCCGGCCCATCGTCGGGCCGGGTGCCGCTCATGCGCGCCTTCGCCGACGCCGGCATCCCGATGTTTCTTGAAAAACCGATCGCCAGCGCCATGGCTGGCTTGCATGAAATACTGGAAATCTGCGCCGCCAGGAATATCCTGGTCATGACCGGCTATAACCTGCGCTTCCTGCCTTCACTGCAGCAGGTAAAGCAGCAGCTGGCGCAGGGGCGCATCGGCGATATCCTGGCCGCGCGCGCCGAAGTTGGCCAGTACCTGCCGGACTGGCGCCCGGCAAGCCGCTACCAGGACAGCGTCTCGGCGCGCCAGGCGCTGGGCGGCGGCGCGCTGCTTGAGTTGAGCCATGAAATCGATTATCTTTACTGGCTTTTCGGCCTGCCGGCCTCGGTATCCGCCAATGGCGGCCGCTACAGCAGCCTCGAAATCGATGTCGAAGATCTGGTGAGCCTGAACCTGGAATACGATACGCCGCGCCGTCTGGTCAGCATCCATCTTGATTTCCTGCAGCGGGCGCCAACGCGCACCTGCAAGTTCATCGGCTCCGAAGGCACGCTTGTCTGGAACGGCCTGGGCGACACAATCGATATATATTCGGCACAAACGCGTTCCTGGGAGCGCCTGGGCAGTACTGACCAGCCAGATCGCAACCGCATGTACATGGAGGAGATGGCGCACTTCCTCGCTTGCCTGGCGGGAGGCGAAACGATCCTGATCGATGGCGCCCAAGGGTATGACGTCCTTGCCATTGTCGAGGCCGCCAGAAAATCGTTACAGGAACAGCAGCAAGTAAAGGTGAACGGTTATGAACGCAGCTGATTTCCGGGCGATCGGATTCATTTTTGCGCGGGGCGGATCCAAGGGTGTCCCTGGAAAAAACATCAAGCCGCTTGCCGGCAAGCCGCTGATCGCCCATTCGATCGAGGTGGCGCAACAGTGCCCCAGCCTGGGCGCGGTCAACATTTCCACGGATGACGAACACATTGCCGCGGTCGCGCGCGCGTCCGGGGCCCGCGTGCCCTTCATGCGTCCGGCCGAACTGGCAACGGATACGGCGCCGGAGTGGCTGGCCTGGCGCCATGCGGTCGAGTGGGCGCAGCAGGAATATGGCCACTTCGATGCTTTCGTCAGCCTGCCGGCAACCTCGCCTTTCCGCGCCGTGGCAGACGTCGAAGCCTGCATCGAAGTCCTGCGCCAGGATCCGCAGGCCGACGTGGTCATCACCGTCAAGACGGCAGAACGCAGCCCGTATTTCAACATGGTATCGCTGGACGAACACGGCTACGCCGGCCTGGTGTGCAAGCCGACGGGGGCAATCAGCCGTCGCCAGGACGCACCCGCCGTGTACGACATCACTACGGTGGCCTATGCCGTACGGCCGGACTTCATCCTGCGCGCCAGCCGCCTGTTTGACGGCAACGTCCGCACGGTGACGGTACCGGCGGAACGCGCGCTAGATATCGACACCCCTTACGATTTCCTGCTCGCCGAGGCGATTGCGGAAATCCGCAGCCGACAAGCCTGACGGCGCGTTTTCGGAGAAACAGCATGCGTACCCTGTCCCAACTGGCCAACCTCGAAGGGCGTGTCGCCCTCATCACCGGCGGCGCCGGTCACCTTGGCAGCACCATGGCCGATGCCCTGGCCGAACTCGGTTGCAGCGTCTGCCTGCTGGACCGCAACCGCGAGGCGCTGGAAGCCGCGCAAACGCAATTGCAGGCGCGCTGGCAAAGCCCGGTCGCCACGCTCGAGATCGACCTCGAATCCGAGACCGAACGCGCCGCCGTGGCTGGCTGGGTCAAAGACCGGTTCGGCCGCGCCGATATTCTTGTCAACAATGCCGGATTCGTTGGCGACAGCAAGCTGCAGGGCTGGGTGGTGCCGTTCGAGGAACAGGCGATCAGCACCTGGCGCCGCGCTGTCGAAGTCAACCTGACCGCGGCATTCCATCTGTCGCAGGTGCTGACCCCGCTGCTGCGCGCCAGCGGTCATGGTTCGATCGTCAACGTCGGCTCCATCTATGGCGTCGCCGGCCCGGACATGCGCCTGTACGAAGGCACCGCCATGGGCAACCCCGCAGCCTACGCCGCCAGCAAGGGTGGCCTGCTGCAATCGACGAAATGGCTGGCCGCGGTCCTGGGTCCGGATGTGCGCGTCAATGCCATCAGCCCGGGTGGCATTGCCCGCAACCAGCCGGAAGCCTTCGTCAACCGCTACGAAGAAAAGACCCCGCTGCGGCGCATGGGCACGGAAGAGGATTTCAAAGGTGCGATCGCTTACTTCGCGAGCGACCTGTCGGCCTGGGTAACCGGGGAGAACCTGATGGTGGACGGTGGATGGACGGTATGGTAAATCAGACACAGTTGCGCGACCGCTGCTTCGTCATTGCCGAAGCCGGCGTCAACCATAATGGCGACGAGCAGCTGGCGTTAGCGCTGGTGGAAACCGCCGCGCGCTGCGGCGCCGACGCCGTGAAGTTCCAGACTTTTTCCGCAGACAAGCTGGTGCGCCCCGGCGCGGAAAAGGCCGAGTACCAGAAACAGGCGACCGGCGCCGGCGACCAGTATGCAATGCTCAAGGCGCTGGAAATGTCGCCGGCGCTGCACCGTCGCCTGTTTGCGCGCTGTAGCGAACTCGGCATCGAATTCATGTCGACGCCGTTCGACGAGCAAGCCGCGGACTTTTTGCTGGATCTGGGCATGCAACGCATCAAGATCCCTTCAGGAGAAATCACCAATACGCCGTTTCTTGCATATCTGGCAGAAAAAGGGCGGCCGCTCATCCTGTCCACCGGCATGGCAAACCTCGAAGAAATCCGCGAAGCTGTCGCGGTGATCCGCGCCGCACGCGAGCGTGCCGGCCTGACGGCACCGCTGGCCGAAGCGATGACGATCCTGCACTGCACTTCCAACTATCCGGCGCAGTGCGGCGACGTCAACCTGCGCGCCATGCACACCATCGCCCAGGCAACCGGGCTGCCGGTGGGCTATTCTGACCACACCCTCGGTCTGGCCGTGTCGACCGCTGCCGTGGCGATGGGTGCGGTCGTCATTGAAAAGCATTTCACGCTCGACCGCGCGTTGCCGGGGCCGGACCACCAGGCGTCGCTGTCGCCGGAAGAGCTGGCGCAGCTGGTCAGGCAGATCCGCGACGTCGAACAAGCGCTGGGCTTACCCGAGAAGCAGCCGACAGCATCCGAATTGCCCGTGCGTGCGCTGGTGCGCCGCAGCGTCACCTCGGCGCGGCCGCTGGTCGTTGGCGCCGTGATCGGCGAAGCCGACATCGCCCTGCTGCGCCCCGGCACCGGCATCGCGCCGTGCGATCTGCAGCAAGTCGTCGGCAAGACCGCCGCCCGCGATATCCCGGCCGGAACCACGCTGCAATGGAGCGACCTGGCATGAGCCGCCGGATTTGTTACATCACCGGTACGCGCGCCGACTTCGGCCTGATGCAAGCAACCCTGGAATCCATCCACCGCGCCCCCGGCTTATCGCTGTCGCTCATCGTCACCGGCATGCACCTTTCGCCGGAGTACGGTAATACCGTGGCGGATATCGAAGCCGCCGGGTTGCCGATCCAGGCGCGCATCCCGGTGATCGGCCAGCCGGATGGCGCCGGCATGGCCCGCAATATCGCCACGATGCTGGCGGGCTTCGTCGAGGCGCTGGAAGCCAGCCGGCCTGACCTGGTCCTGTTGTTGGGCGACCGCGGCGAAATGCTGGCCGGCGCGCTGGCGGCGGTACACCTGAATATCCCCGTCGCGCACATACACGGCGGCGAGCGCTCCGGTACCATCGACGAGCCGGTGCGCCATGCCATTTCGAAGCTGGCGCATTTCCATTTCACCGCCACCCCGCAAGCTCGCGAGCGCCTGGTGCGCATGGGCGAGCAGGCAGAGCATGTCTGGGTGACCGGCGCCCCCGGCCTGGATGGCCTGGAAAATCTTGCCTGCGCCGGGCGCACGCAATTGTTACAGGAAGCGGGACTGGATCCGCAACGCAAGGTCGCGCTGCTGGTCTACCATCCGGTGGTGCAAGAGGCGGCAGATGCCGGCGACGGCATGCGCGCCATCCTGGATGCACTGTTGCAAATGGATGTGCAGATCATGGCACTGATGCCCAATTCGGATGCGGGTAGCCATGCCATACGTGCCACGCTCACGCAGCAAGCTGCCAATCCGGAAATAAAAGTAGCCACTCACTTACATCGCAGCCTTTTTGTATCGTGGATGGCGGCTGCCGACCTCATGATTGGCAATTCCAGTGCCGGCATCATCGAAGCAGCCACTTTCGGCACCCCCGTCGTCAATATCGGTTCCCGGCAGAATTTGCGCGAACGCAATGCCAATATAATTGACACTGTAACGGCGCCGGATGCGATCGTGCAGGCAATCCGTCAAGCGCTTGCGCAGGGCAGGTATGCACCAGGGAATATTTATGGCGATGGCCAGGCGGCGCAACGCATCGTCGGGCTTCTGGAATCGATTCCGCTGAATACTTATATACTTGCGAAATTCAATGCATACTGACACGATTTTTCTGATCGGTGCCGGGGGGCATGCCAAAGTTGTCCTGGATGCATTGTTGCTGAACGAATTTGCCAACAGGCGGATATGCGTTTCGGACAATAATCCTGCCTTGCAGGGCAAGACCTTGCTCGGGCTGACAATCGCCGTGCCGGCGCTGCCTACCGGCCCCCACGCAGGCATGTTCCACGTTGCCATCGGCAATGGCCGGGTACGCGAGAAATTGCACGACCAGTTGACAGCTGCCGGCTGCCGGCCCCTCACCGTGGTGCACGCCGCCGCCCTCCTGTCGCGCTTTTCCAGCATCGGCAGCGGCAGTTTCGTGGCGGCCCGAGCGATCGTCGCGCCAGCCGCCACCATCGGCGACGGCGTCATCGTCAACCATGGCGCAGTGGTCGACCACGATTGCCAGGTAGGCGCGTATTCGCACATTGCGCCCAATGCCACGCTGGCCGGCGGCGTCCGTATCGGCGCCCGCGTGCTGATTGGCGCCGGCGCCAATGTGCTGCCCGGCGTGCACATCGGCGACGACGCCGTGGTCGGCGCAGGCGCAGTCGTCTTGAAGGATATTGCTGCGGGTGAAACGTATGCCGGTGTTCCGGCCACCCGCACCAGCAGGAGAAAATGTGATTAATGTTTCAGAAATATCAGTAACCCGTGCCACCGCTTTGCGGGATGCGCTGCAAACCCTGAACCGCGCCGGCACCGGGATCTTGCTGTTAAGCGCCGCCGATGGCCGCTTCGAGCGCACCGTCACCGACGGCGATCTGCGTCGCCTGATACTGGACGGGCGCCAGCTCGACGAATCGCTGGCGACGCTCGGCGCCATCCAGTCGGTGGTGCTCAAGACACCTTACACGCGGCGCGAGGCGCTGGCCCTGATGAACCGGCATGCCATCAATCATTTGCCGGTGGTCGACGAACAGGAACGCGTCATCGAAGTGCTGGAGCGGCGCGAGATCGACGGCCAGATCCTGCTGTCGACGCCGCACATGGGCGATGCCGAGCGCGAGTTCGTGGAAGAAGCTTTCCGCACCAACTGGATTGCGCCGCTCGGCCCGAATGTCGACGCGTTCGAGCGCGAGCTGGCTGAAATGGTCGGCTGCAAGTATGCCGCGGCGCTCAGCTCCGGCACCGCAGCCATCCACCTTGCCCTGCGCATGCTGGGCGTCGGACCGGGTGACCTGGTGTTTTGCTCGACGCTGACCTTTGCTGCCAGCGCTAATCCGATCGCCTACCAGGGCGCGAAGCCAGTGTTCATCGATTCCGATACGGAAAGCTGGAACATGTCCCCGGCCGCACTGAAGCGGGCGCTGGAGTGGGCACGCGAGCAAGGACGCATGCCCAAGGCGGTGATCGTGGTCAGCTTGTACGGCCAGAGCGCCGACATGGACCCGCTGCTGGCCCTGTGCAATGAATACGACGTGCCGCTGGTGGAGGATGCTGCCGAATCGCTGGGCGCAAACTACAAGGGCAAGGCCAGCGGTACTTTCGGCCGCATGGGCATCTACTCATTCAATGGCAACAAGATTATCACCACCTCGGGTGGCGGCATGCTGGTTTCCGACGATGCCGCCCTGATTGAAAAGGCGCGCTTCCTGGCAACCCAGGCGCGCGATCCGGCGCCGCACTACCAGCACAGCGAAATCGGCTACAACTACCGCATGAGCAATATCCTTGCCGGCGTCGGACGCGGCCAGTTGCGCGTGCTGCGGGAACGCGTGGAGGCCAGGCGCGCCGTTTTCGCGCACTATCGCGAAGCCCTCGCCGACCTCCCCGCGCTGGAATGGATGCCTGAACCGGAATGGAGCTACGCCAGCCACTGGCTGACCGCGTGCACGATCAATCCGAAGCTGGCACGCACGGACAGCGCCGAATTGATCCAGCGCCTTTCTGCAGAAATGATCGAAGCGCGCCCATTGTGGAAACCCATGCACCTGCAGCCGGTATTTGCCGATGCGCCGTATTTCACGGACGGCGAGAAATCGGTATCGGACGACCTGTTCGAACGCGGCATCTGCCTGCCGTCCGGCTCGAACATGACGGAAGAAGGTCTGGACCGGGTGGTTGCCACATTGCGGAAGATCCTCTGAATCAAATTTTGACACGACCCTGAATAATGAGTCATTCTGCTTACCGCATTTGCGCCAACTGCATCATGGACACGTCCGACCCGAACATCACGTTCGACGACCGCGGCTGGTGCGACTACTGCAACAACTACCACAGCACGATCCTGCCAAACTGGCACACCGACGAGCGCGGCGAACGCGAACTGATGCAGATCGCCGACAAGATCAGAAAATCTGGCGAAGGGCGGGATTTCGACTGCATCATCGGCCTCAGCGGCGGCCTCGACAGTTCCTACCTGACCTACATCGCCAAGGAAAAAATGGGTCTGCGCCCCTTGCTGTTCCACGTCGACGCCGGCTGGAACACGGATCAGGCCGTCGGCAACATCGAAAAGCTGGTGGACGGCCTGGGCCTGGACCTCTACACGGAGGTGATCGACTGGGAAGAGATGAAAGACTTGCAGGTGGCCTTCCTGAAGTCGCAGATTCCGGACCAGGACTTGCCGCAAGATGACGCCTTCTTTTCGACGCTGTACAAGTTCGCCCGCCAGCACGGGTTCAAGCACATTCTGACCGGCAGCAACTTCTCTACCGAGTGCTGCCGCGAGCCAGAGGAATGGGGCGGCTATCCGGGCATCGACACGCGCCTGTTTCGCGACATCCATGCCCGCTTCGGCAAGCGTGCGCTGAAGACGTTCCCGCTGGTCGATATCATGGTGTACAAGATTTTCTACCGCTACTTCCATGGCATGGAAGTCGTCAAGCCGCTTAATCTTGTGCCATACAATAAAAAAGCTGCTGAAAGCCTGCTGCATGAGAAATTTGGCTGGCAAAAATTTCAGCACAAGCACCACGAGTCGCGCTTCACCAGGTTCTACGAAGATTACTGGATGCCGCGCAAGTTCGGCTACGACAAGCGCCGCGCGCACTTTTCCAGCCTGATCATGACCGGGCAGATGACGCGCGAAGAGGCGCTGGATCGCATCTCCCGGCCGGAACTGGACGAACACTTCCTGCAGCAGGAGTTCGAGTACGTCGCCAACAAGCTGGATCTGTCAGTGGCGGAGCTGCGCGACATCTTCGAAGGCGAAAACAAGACTTATCACGAGTACAGGAACAAGCGTTATCTGATCGGCCTCGGCTCGAATGTGATGCGCTCGCTCGGCCTGGAAAAAAGGCTGTTCCGATGATCGCCATCGTCGACTACGGTCTCGGCAACATCCTGGCATTCGCCAACGTGTACAAGCGCCTGAACATACCTGTCAGCGTCGCCAGGACGCCGGCGGACCTGGCCGGCGCAAGCAAGCTGATTCTGCCGGGCGTCGGCGCGTTCGACCACGCCATGGCAATGCTGCAGGACGCGGGCATGCGTGCGCCGCTGGACGAACTGGTGCTGCAAAAAAAAGTGCCGGTGCTGGGCATCTGCGTCGGCATGCAGATCCTCGCCGAGAGCAGCGAAGAGGGCAGCCTGCCCGGTCTGGGCTGGATTCCCGGCCGGGTGCGGGCATTCCGCAATACCGCGGGCGCCGCTGACATGCCCGTGCCGCACATGGGCTGGAACGACGTGCAGCCGTCCAGCGGCCACGCGCTATTCAGGGGCATGGAATCGGATGCGCGCTTCTATTTCCTGCATTCCTACTACTTCGAAGCCGCCCAGCCCCAGCATGCCATCGCGCAGGCATCGTACGGCATCGACTTCAACTGCGCGGTGCAGTCGGGGAATGTCTATGGCGTGCAGTTTCACCCGGAAAAGAGCCATCATTTCGGCGTCAATCTGCTGAAGAACTTTGCGGAGCTGTGACATGCTCAGACCCCGAATCACTCCGTGCCTGCTGGTGCACGACAACGGCCTGGTAAAGACCGTTGGCTTCAAGGCGCCCAAGTACGTCGGCGACCCGATCAATGCCGTCAAGATCTTCAACGAGAAGGAAGCGGACGAACTGATCGTGCTGGACATCGACGCCGCGGTCAGGCAAGCCGAACCGAACTACAAGCTGATCGCCAACCTGGCGGTGGAATGCCGCATGCCGCTGTGTTACGGCGGCGGCATCCGCACGCCACAGCAGGCGCGCAAAATCATCGGCCTGGGCGTCGAAAAGGTGGCCATCAGCAGCGCCGCCATCGAGAATCCGCAGATCATTCCGGCGATCGCCGACGAAATCGGCAGCCAGAGCGTGGTCGTCGTGCTCGACTACAAGAAACGCATGCTGGCGCGCGAACCGGAGGTGTGGACCCACAACGGCACCCGCAACACCAAGCGCAGCGTCATTGAAACGGCCATCGAGGCCGAGGCGCTCGGCGCCGGCGAAATTGTCATCAACTCGATCGACCATGACGGCCAGATGAAGGGCTACGACCTGGCCCTGGCGCAGCGCCTGCGCCAGGCCGTGCGACTGCCGATCACCATCCTGGGCGGCGCCGGTTCGCTGGACGATATCGGCAAGCTGATCGGCGCCTGCGGCGTCGTCGGCGCCGCGGCCGGCAGTCTGTTCGTCTTCAAGGGCCCGTACAAGGCCGTGCTGATCAACTATCCCAACCTGGAACAGCGGGACGCGATCATTCGCGCCGCGTCGCTGTCCCGGCAAGGGGCCTAGACCGGCGCCAGCCGCCGGCCTGCATAAAGGGAGTTCACATGTTTTCTGACCGCATCCTGCTCATCACCGGCGGCACCGGCTCCTTCGGCAATGCCGTGCTCAACCGCTTCCTGCAATCGGACCTGCGGGAAATCCGCATCTTCAGCCGCGACGAGAAGAAGCAGGACGACATGCGCAAGCGCTACGCCAGCGACAAGCTCAAGTTCTACATCGGCGACGTGCGCGACTACGACGCCGTGCTGAACGCGCATGCGCGGCGTCGACTACGTCTTCCACGCCGCGGCGCTGAAGCAGGTGCCGTCCTGCGAGTTCCATCCGATGGAGGCGGTGAGGACCAACGTCCTCGGCACCGAGAACGTGCTGGAAGCGGCGATCGCCAACGGCGTCAAGCGCGTGGTCTGCCTGAGCACCGACAAGGCGGTCTATCCGATCAACGCCATGGGCATCTCCAAGGCCATGATGGAAAAGGTCATGGTCGCCAAGTCGCGCAACGCCGGAGCGACAGCACCGTCATCTGCGGCACCCGCTACGGCAACGTCATGGCCTCGCGCGGCTCGGTGATTCCGCTGTTCGTCGAGCAGATCCAGGCCGGCAAGCCGATCACCATCACCGATCCGGCCATGACCCGGTTCATGATGACGCTGGACGACGCGGTGGACCTGGTGCTGTATGCCTTCGAGCATGGCGAGAACGGCGACATCTTCGTGCAGAAGGCCCCGGCGGCCACGATCGAAGTCCTGGCCAAGGCCTTGCTCGGCTTGCTCGGCAAGCCACAGCCATGCGATCAACGTGATCGGCACCCGCCATGGCGAGAAGCTGTTCGAAACCCTGCTGAGCCGGGAAGAAATGGCGTGCGCCGAGGACCTGCGGCGACTATTACCGCGTGCCGCCCGATGTGCGCGACCTGAACTATGGCAAGTTCGTCGAGCAGGGCGAGCGCTCGATTTCCGTCAGCGAAGACTACAACTCGCACAACACCGAACGACTCGATGTGGAAGGCATGAAGCAGCTGCTGCTCAAGCTCGAATTCATCCGCGACCTGATGGCGGGCAGGCCCGCGCATGCGGTCGATTGAGCGACAGAATCATGAAGATACTGATCACCGGCGCCGACGGCTTTGTCGGCAAGAACCTGGTCGCCCGCCTTGGCGAGCGCAAGGATATCGAAGTGCTGTCCTTCACGCGGGAATCGACGCAGGAACAGTTGAACGAACTGGTCGGCGCGGCCGATTTCGTTTTCCATCTGGCCGGCGTCAACCGGCCGACCGATCCGGCTGAGTTCGTTACCGGCAATGCCGACCTGACCGCAGACGCTTGTGCGACGCTGGTCGCGCAAGCGGGCCGCCGGATCCCGGTTGTCTATACCTCGTCGACCCAGGCGGAACGCGACAATCCCTACGGCAGCAGCAAGCGCGCTGCCGAAGAAGCGCTTGCCGCGCTGGCGAAGACATGGGCGGCGGCGTGCACATCTTCCGCCTGCCCAACGTGTTCGGCAAATGGTGCCGGCCCAACTACAATTCGGCGGTCGCGACCTTCTGCCACAACATCTGCCGTGATCTGCCGATCCAGATCAACGACCCGGCAGCGCCTCTCACCCTGGTGTACATCGACGACGTCGTCGAGCGCTTCTTGCGACTCCTGGATGGCAAGGCTGGCGGTGAGCTGTTTCGCGAAGGTGAGTCCGGAGTACACCACGACGTGGGCGAACTGGCAGAGCAGATCCGGGCTTCCAGGACAGCCGCGAGACCCTGATTACCGAACGCGTCGGCAGCGGCCTGGTGCGCGCCCTGTATGCCACCTATGTCAGCTACCTGCCGCCGGCAAGCTTTTCCTACACCGTGCCGCAGTATGGCGACCCGCGCGGCGTGTTCGTGGAAATGCTGAAGACGCCGGATTGCGGTCAGTTCTCGTTTTTCACCGCGCACCCCGGCATCACGCGTGGCGGCCACTATCACCACACCAAGACCGAGAAGTTCCTGGTGATCAAAGGTACAGCCCGCTTCGGCTTCCGCCATATCGTCACGGATGAGTATTATGCTCTCGACACTTCAGGCGACAAGCCGGAGATCGTCGAGACCGTGCCCGGCTGGACGCATGACATCACCAATATCGGCGAAGACGAAATGATCGTCATGCTGTGGGCCAACGAAATCTTCGACCGAGAGACAACCAGACACTTACGCACGCCCGGTGAAACCATGAAAAAACTGAAAGTCATGACCGTGGTCGGCACCCGGCCAGAAATCATCCGCCTGTCGCGGGTGATGGCAGCGCTCGACCAGCATTGCGACCATGTCCTGGTGCACACCGGCCAGAACTACGACTACGAACTCAACGAGATCTTCTTCGAGGATCTGGAAATGCGCAAGCCCGACCATTTCCTCGAACGCCGCCGGCAGCAACGCCGCCGAGACCATCGGCAACGTCATCATCGCGGTGGACCGCGTCCTGGCGGAAGTGCAGCCGGAGGCCGTGCTGGTGCTCGGCGACACCAACAGCTGCCTGGCGGTGATCCCGGCCAAGCGGCGCAAGATCCCGATCTTCCACATGGAAGCCGGCAACCGCTGCTTCGACCAGCGCGTGCCCGAGGAGATCAACCGCAAGATCGTCGACCATACCGCCGACATCAACCTGACCTACAGCGACATCGCGCGCGAGTACCTGCTGCGCGAAGGCTTGCCGCCGGACCGCGTGATCAAGACCGGCAGCCCGATGTTCGAGGTGCTGAACCACTACCGCGCCGGCATCGACGCCTCCGACGTACTGCAGCGGCTGGGGCTGAAGCAGGGTCGACTACTTCGTCGTCAGCGCGCACCGCGAGGAGAACATCGATTCCGACCGCACTGCTCGGCAGCGCTGGTGGAAGTCCTGAACGCGCGTCGCCGCAGATGTTCGACTGCCGGTGATCGTGTCGACGCATCCGCGCACGCAAAAGCGGATCGATGCCAAGGGCGTACAGTTCCATCCCAACGTGCAGCTGCTCAAGCCCTGGGCTTCATCGACTACGTCAAGCTGCAGATGTGCGCGCGCGCGGTGCTGTCGGACAGCGGCACGATCAGCGAGGAATCGTCCGATCCTCAACTTTCCGGCCGCTGAACATCCGCGAGGCGCACGAGCGCCCGGAAGGGATGGAAGAAGCAGCGGTGATGATGACCGGGCTTGAACCCGGACCGCGTCATGCAGGCGCTGGCAATTCTCGAACATCAACCGGTGGGCGAAGAACGCTTGCTGCGGCCTGTGGGCGACTACAGCATGCCGAACGTGTCCGAGAAGGTGGTACGGATCATCCTGAGCTATACCGATTACGTCAACCGGGTCGTGTGGCAGCGCTATCAGTAGGACGTTGGAATTGAAGCTCCTGGTTGTCAGCCAGTATTTCTGGCCCGAGAATTTTCGCGTCAACGACCTGGTTGCCGAACTGGTCGCACGCGGCCACGAAGTGACGGTGCTGACCGGCTATCCGAATTACCCGGACGGCGTGGTATTCGAGGATTTCCGCGCCCATCCGGCGAAGTATGCGCACTATGCGGGGGCCGAGATCGTCCGTGTACCACTGGTGCCGCGCGGGAAGGGTTCGCTGCGGCTGGCGCTGAATTACGCCAGCTTCGTCGTTTCGGCATCGCTGGCCGGGCTGGTCAAACTGCGCGGCCGCAAGTTCGACCGCATCTTCGTTTTTGAGCCGTCGCCCATCACGGTGGGGTTACCCGCGATTGTCATGAAATGGGCGAAAAAGGCGCCGATCACGTTCTGGGTACTCGACCTGTGGCCGGAAACCCTGCGTGCTGTCGGCATGGTGCGCTCGGAGCGCATCCTGGGCATGGTCGGCCGCCTGGTATCCTTCATCTACCGGCGCTGCGACGTCATCCTGGCGCAGTCGCGTTCATTCATCGACAATATCCGCAAGTACTGCCGTCCGGATCAGCGCGTGGAATATTTCCCCAGCTGGGCGGAAGACATGTTTGCCGACGCCAGCGCCGCACCAGCTGCGGAACTGCAGCCCTACATGGCTTGCTTTCGCATCGTATTTGCGGGCAATATCGGCGAAGCGCAGGATTTTCCGGCAATCCTGGATGCCGCCGAGATCTGCAAGGACCGTCAGGACATCCAGTGGCTGCTGGTCGGCGATGGCCGCATGGCCGCCTGGGTTGCAGAAGAAATCCGGCGCCGCGACTTGCAGCGCACCGTCACGATGCTGGGGCGTTTTCCGCTGGAGCGCATGCCGTCGTTCTACGCCGGCGCCGATGCCATGCTGGTGACACTCAAGCGCAATGAAGTGTTTGCCATGACCATTCCGGGCAAGGTGCAGTCCTACCTTGCTGCCGGGCGTCCGATCCTCGGCATGCTCGATGGCGAAGGGGCCGCCGTGATTGCCGATGCGGGCGCGGGCCTGACCTGTGCTGCCGGCGACGGCCCCGCCCTTGCCTCACTGGCCTGTCAGCTCGCCGACGCCGCGCCGGCGCAGCGGCACGCCATGAGCGCAGCGGCGCAAACCTGTTACCGGAAGCAGTTCGAGCGCCGGGCATTGATGAACCGTATTGAACAAATACTCGCCGAAGCGGGAACGAAGCCATGAAACGTACCACCGTCCTCGTCACCGGCGCCAGCGGATTCGTCGGCGCAGCGCTGCTGCGGTTGCTGCAGCATTCGCCGGAATTCATTGTGCGCGGCGCCTGTCGGCAGCCGCCGGCAGGCGCGCCCGAATTCGTCAGCATCGGCGATATCGGGCCGGAAACCGACTGGTCCGACGCCTTGCGCGATGTCGATGTCGTCGTGCATTGCGCCGCGCGCGTGCACGTCATGAATGATGTCGCGCCGGCTGAATCGCTGGTGCTGTTCCGGCATGTGAATGTGGAGGGCACGCGTCGCCTGGCGCAGCAAGCCGCTGCGGCAAAGGTGCGCCGCTTCGTGTTCGTCAGTTCCGTCAAGGTCAATGGCGAAAGCACTACGGGGCGGACGCCCTACACGCATGACGAAGCACCAGCACCGCAGGATGCTTACGGCTTGTCCAAGTACGAAGCCGAATTGCTGCTGCAGGAAATCGCGCATCGCACCGGCATGGAAGTGGTGACGGTGCGCCCGCCGCTGGTATACGGCCCCGGCGTGAAAGCCAATTTCGAGCGCCTGATGCGCGCGGTTGCGCGCGGCGTGCCGCTGCCATTCGGCCTGGCCGATAACCAGCGCAGCATGGTGTACCTGGGCAACCTGGTGGATTTGCTGAAGTGCTGCGTCATCCATCCGCGCGCGCCGGGCAATACCTTTCTCGTCAGCGACGGCCGCGACCTGGACTCCGGCGAACTGATCCGCCAGCTGGCGCACGCCATGGGAAAACGGCCGCGGCTGCTGCCGGTGATGCCCGGCATGATGCGGCTTGCCGCCCGTCTCCTGGGCAAGGGTGCAGTGGCCGAGCGGGTGCTGGGTTCGCTACAGGTCGACATCGGCCATACCTGCGCCACCCTGGAATGGCAGCCGCCCTTCAACGTCGAGGAGGGAATGCAGGCGACCGTCGCATCGCTGATCGATGCGGCGCACCCAACAGTCGAACCGGAACATCTATCTCCACGCCCGAAACGACATTCATGAAGCGATTCTTTGACTTTATTCTTGCCGTAGTGGCCGCACTGATTCTGCTTGTGCCGATCGTGGTTGTCGCCCTCGCTCGTCAAGCTGACGTCACCCGGCCCGGCAATCTACTGGTCCGACCGTGTCGGTCGCAACAACAAAATTTTCAAAATGCCGAAGTTTCGCACCATGCGCATCGATACGCCTGCAGTTGCCACGCATCTTTTGCAAAACCCGGCGCAATTCCTGACGCCGATCGGTTCTTTCCTGCGCAAATCCAGTCTCGACGAACTGCCCCAGCTGTGGAGCATCCTGAAAGGCGACATGAGTTTTGTCGGCCCCCGCCCGGCGCTTTACAATCAGGACGACCTGATCCAGCTGCGGACGGAACATGGCGTCCACGCGCTGCAGCCTGGCCTGACGGGCTGGGCGCAAATCAACGGTCGCGACGAGCTGCCCATCCCGGAAAAGGTGAAACTTGATGTCGAGTATCTGCACCAACGCAGCTTCTGGCTGGATCTGAAAATTCTTTTCATGACCTTTTTCAAGGTGCTGCGCAAAGACGGGATCGTGCACTAGCATGTCGACCAGACGCTTGCTTATTGTCGGCGCGGGTGGTCACGGCCGCGCCGTAGCCGAGGCCGCAAAAGCAGCCGGCCAGTATGAAATTGCAGGATTTGCCGACGATGCCGTTCCCGCATCTGCTCGCATCTTTGACATTCCAGTGCTGGGCGCGATCTGCGACATTGCGAGCATGCGCGCGCAGGCGGATTCTGCAATTGTCGCCATCGGTAACAATGCTATACGGGAAGGCTTGACTGACCAGTTGTTGCAAGCAGGTTTTGCACTGGCGACGGTCATTCATACGCGGGCTATTGTTTCGCCCAGCGCCGACATCGGCCCCGGCAGCGCCATCATGGCCGGCGCCATCGTGGGCACGGAAGCAAAGCTTGGCCGCGGCGTGATCGTCAATTGCGCAGCGGTGGTGGACCACCATGCCGAAGTAGATGATTTTGGCCACCTGGGCGTGAATGCCTGCATGGCGGGCGGCGCAAAGCTGGGCCGCGCTGCCTGGATACAAGCCGGCGTGGCGCTTGGATACGGTGCAACAGTGCCGCAGGGGGCGATATGGGTCTGCGCGCCACCGTTTGTAAAATAAACCCGCGCGGTTATTTTTTTTTGGCCACACAGGCCGTCTACCTGCGCGCATTCAGCGCCATCCCCACCAACCGCGACACCACCAGCGCCAGATACATCAGCCCGACGAACATTTCCAGGCTGGCCAGTGCGCGAGCGTGCGGTGTCAGTGGAATGATGTCGCCGATTCCCGTGCTCGACAGCAAGGCGAAGCTCAGGTACAGCAGCTCGGTCCATGTGCGCATGCCTTCGGGATTGACCGCGGCCGCGTAGGCGCCCGGCTGCAGCGCCTGCACCAGCAAGTGCAAGTGAGTAAAGCCCCATGCCAGCAGGGTGAAGGTGCCGCCGGCGGCAAACAGCTCGTCGGTAGTGACGCGGTGGTCTTCCAGCATGTAGCGGATCAGGCTGGCGGCGGCATAGAAATAGAATATCGCCTCCAGCGCAGACGACCATGGCAGCAGCTGCGGCATGTCGAACGCCAGCTGCAGCACCAGCAAGACCACTGCAGGGGCGGCGATGCAGGCGCTGATCCACGCCAGGCCCGGCGTCCGTCGCACCATGCCGGTGGTAATACCCAGCACGGCAATGCCGAACACGTTGAGCGCAATGCGCCCCAGGGGCGTACTTTCCACGAACGGATACAGCATCATGCCGAGCAGCTGCACCACCAGAAGAATGGCCGATGGGTGCCTGTGGGTATGGATCAGCAGATGCATGTATTTCATGCGAATATTATCCGGTAATTGCGCCCGGCGTGCGCGGGCCGGAGGGTGTCCTGCCGGCCGTGCGCTATCATAATGTCTAATGGGAAAACTGCTCGCCATCGACGGCATGCACATCGTGCGCCGCATCTACGAAGCCAACGACGAAACCGCGCCGGATGCCAGGGCGGAAGCGGCGCTGCGGCACGCGCTGTCGTCATTCCGCCGCCTGCTGGCGACGCACCATCCCAGCCATGCCATGGCGGCGTTCGACGCCGGCGGCGCCACCTGGCGCCATGCCATCCATCCCGGCTACCGCGCCGGCCATGGCCCGCTGCCGGAAGAACTGCGCGAGCGCCTTCCAGCCTTTTACGTCCAGCTGGAGACGGCTGGCGTCAAGACTGTTGCCGTGCCGGAAGCCGCCGTGCGCGACATGCTGGCCACGGCGGTTTTGCGCTGGCTGCATGAAAGCCGCGGCGAAGCGATCATCGCCGCCACCGACAAGGACTTGCATGTCCTGCTCGCGCAGGGCGCGCAGCTGTGGGACCACTTCAAGGGCGAATGGCACGATCATGCCTGGGTCGAGAACAAGTTCGGCGTGCCGCCGGCGCAGCTGCCCGAACTGCTGGCCCTGGCTGGCGAGCCGGCCGACAATGTCCCCGGCATTTCCAAGGTGGGCGCCCGCACCGCGGCGAAGCTCCTGCAGAGTTACGGCAGCCTGGAACAGGTGCTGGCCGGCGCCGGCATTTTGAAAAATCCGCTGGGCGAACGCCTGCGCAAGGAACGCGAGCAGCTGGAATTGTCGCGCCGGCTGGTGGCCCTGAAAACCGACGTGCGGCTGGGCGTGACCTGGAACGCGCTGGCGTATCAGCCGGCGCCGGCTGACTGAAGGACTGCCGCTGACAGACAGGCGGCCATTCTTTATGCCTTGCCGGCAATGCAACTTTTTCGAAGGATAGTGCTCAAAGGAATTGATACCCCATCCTGACCCGCTATCGAGATGCTGCCCAAGAAAAAAATACTGGCTGCAAGCCTGATTGGCATCCCCCTCCTGCTGGCTCTGGCATTGCTGCTGCTGAGCGCGATCAGCTGGAATTTTGCACGCCCCTGGATCAGCGAGCGCGTCAGCGCCGCCACCGGCCGCACGTTTGCCATTCATGGCGACCTGGACATGAGCTGGCGCCGGCCAGAGGGCAGCGATCTGGGCTGGCGCCGCCTGGTGCCGTGGCCGCACCTGCGCGCGCACGATCTCGTGCTCGGCAATCCGGACTGGGCCACCACCGGTCCGGTCATGCTGCGCGTGCCGCAAGTCGATTTTTCCGTGGCTACGCTACCGCTCTTTGGCAAACGCATTCGCGTGGAGAAGCTGATCCTGAGCGCGCCGGACCTGGTGCTGGAACTGGGCTCGGACGGCGGCAACAACTGGACGTTCGCGCCGCCAGCCGCTGCCGACAAGGCATCGGCATGGCAGCTGGAGTTGCGCGACCTGGCGCTCAACAAAGGCACGGTGCGGCTGGTCGATCCGGTGCGCAAGGCGGATGTCACCACGCGCATCGATACGCTCGAGGATGGTAGCGTGACCTGGAAAATCGCCGGCAAGGTCGGCGAAGAAGCCGTCAGCGGCGAAGGCAAGGCCGGCGAACTGCTGGCGCTGCGGGCGCAGGGCCAGAAATACCCGGTGCAGGCGCAACTCCGGGTAGGCCATTCCAGGCTGTCGCTGGAAGGCACGCTGACCAATCCGCGCAGCATCAGCGCACTTGACGCCCAACTGAAAGTCAGCGGCGCCAGCATGGCGCACCTGTTTCCGTTTACCGGCATCGTGCTGCCGGAGACGCCGCGCTTTTCTACGGAAGGCAGACTCGTCGGCTCGCTCGCGCGCGACGGTTTCCATTTGCGCTACGAGCGCTTTACCGGAAAGCTGGGCAGCAGCGACCTGGCCGGCACGCTGGAGTACCTGAGAAAGCAGCCACGGCCGCTGCTGCGCGGCGACGTCACGTCGAAGCGTCTGAACCTCGATGATCTGGGCGTGCTGGTGGCCGGCAAGGAGAAAAAGCGGCGGCCGGGCAAGGTGCTGCCGGATGGGCAATTCCGCACCGAGCGCTGGAGCAAGATCGACGCCGAGGTCCGCATCACTGCCCACAGCATCGTGCGCGGCAAGAGCATCCCGCTCGATGCGCTCTCGACCCGGGTGCGCCTGGACAATGGCGTGCTGGCGCTGTCGCCGCTGAACTTCAGCGTTGCCGGCGGCCAGTTCATTGCCGACGTCGTCATCGATGGCCGCAAGAAGCCGGCGCACGCGCGCGTGCAGGTGGCGGCCTACGGCTTGAAAATCCAGCGCCTGTTCCCGCAGGTGACGGCCATGCGCGCCAGCCTTGGGGAGGTCCATGCGAATGCCGCGCTCGCCGCCGATGGCAATTCGGTGGCGGCGCTGGCGGCGTCCGCGGACGGCGAATTGCGCGCCTTTGTCACCCAGGGCACGGTCAGCAAGTTCGTGCTGGAAGCCATGGGCCTCAATCTCGGCAGCGTCGTGCTGACGCAGCTGTTCGGCGACCGCCAGGTGCAGCTGAACTGCCTGGCAAGCGACTTCGCCCTCAAGGAGGGCATCATGCAGCCGCGCGTCTTCGTGGTCGACACCGAAGATGCCAACATCGGCGTCAGCGGGCGCATCGACCTTGCCCGCGAAACGCTGGCGCTGACCGTCGAGCCGGACAGCAAGGGCGTGCGCCTGATCTCGCTGAGCGCGCCGCTGCACGTGCGCGGCACGTTCAGCGCGCCGACGGTCGAAGTTGACAAGGGGGCGGTGGCGCTCAGGGCAGGGGCGGCCACCGTGCTGGGCGTTGCAGCGTCGCCGCTGGCGGCGCTGCTGGCGCTGATCAATCCCGGCCCGGCGCAGGACAACCCCTGCGGACGCCTGCTGGCGCAGGCGCGCAAGCCGCCGCAGACGCCGAAAAAATAGCGCTTATTCGAGCAGCCGGGCGCGGCGCGCCACCAGCGCCAGCGTCGCAGCCAGCAGGCCAACAAAACCAATGGCCGCCTGCATGCCGAGGCCTTCGGCCAGCGAACCGATCACCGGCGGGCCGATCAGGCTGCCGCTATAAGCCATGGTGGCGACGCCGGCCAGCGCCACCGGACCTTGCGCGCCTGCCGCGCTGAAAACAAAGGGGAATACCAGTGCCAGGCCGAGACCGGCGGCGGCGAAACCCGCCATCGCCAGGTAAGGACTGGGCACGACGACGGCAAACAGCAGGCCGATCGCCGTCACTGCAGCGCCGCCGGACACCAGGCGGCGCGCGCCATGAAGCTGGCGCAGCCGGTCGCCGGCCATGCGCGCGCACAGCATGGCGCCCAGGTAGGCGGCATAGGCCAGCGGTGCCACGCCGTCGCCGACGCCGAAATGGTCCTTGAGGAAGACGCCGCTCCAGTCGGCGATGCTGCCTTCGGACATGGCGCTCAGGAATACCAGGGCGCCCAGCAGTGCCAGCGGGCCGCGCGGCAGGGCGAACATTTTCTTTTTACCGGCAATATCGGCAGCGGCACGCGGCGCTTCCGCGACCTCGCCGCGCAACAGGTGGCATGCCAGCCACAGCAGCGCCGCCATCGCCACGCCGGCGGCGATAAAGTGCGATACCGGCGCAATCTCCATGCTGGCCATCAGCCCGCCGAGCAGGGCGCCGGCAAGCGCGCCCGCGCAACAGCCGGCATGCAACATGGCCATGCGTGATTTGCCCTTTTGCTTTTCTTCATTGGTGGCAACGGCATTCATGGCGACATTCATGCAACCCGAGGGTATCCCCATGAGAAACACTGCGGCCATCAACCACCGCACATTCGGCGCCAGGCCGATGCCTATCAGCGCAGCCACCATGGCCATGCCGGCAAGCAGCACGCTCCTGCGGGCGCCCAGGCGCGCAGTCAGCCAGGACGACACCGGGAAGGACACCACCGCGCCGATGCCGCCGCACAGCAGCACCATCGACAGGCCGGCGTGAGGAATCTGCAAGGCAGTGCGGATGTCGGGTATGCGGCTGGCCCACGACGCCGTGACCAGGCCGAACATGATGAAGATGGCGGGCAGCGCCCAGGCAGTGAGTTGTTGCAGCGAAAATTGTCGGGTTTGTGCAGGCGCAATGGAGTGCATTTTTAACGAGAGAAAATGATGTATCAGGGAACGCCTCTGTGACGCTGACCAACGGAAATAGTTTCTGCACGGAAGAAATTATTTTGCGTTGCACAAAATGGCAGCATGGCGAATTTGCTAGACTGCAGGACTGGCTTGCATGAAAAGGAAACCGTCATGAAAATCCGCACCCTGTTTCTGCTGCTGGCACTGGCGGCGATTGCCGTGTTTGCCTCGCTGAACTGGCAACTCTTCAACCAGCCGTCGACGCTGTCGCTCGGTTTCGGTACGGTGGCAGCGCCGCTGGGGCTGGTGATGCTGGTTTTGCTGGCGGCCGTTTGCGTGCTGTTCCTGGTTTATATCGTCACGCTGCAAACCACGGTGCTGGTGGAGAACCGCCGCCATGGGCGGGAGATGCAGGCGCAGCGCGGGCTGGCCGACCAGGCCGAAGCCTCGCGCTTCACGGAGCTACGCCAGTTCATCGAAGCGGCGCTGCAGAACGATGCGGCGCGCGATGGCGATTGGCACAATGCGCTGCTGGCACGCATGGACAGGCTGGAAGACACCGTGCGCGGCACCATGCAGGATGCAAACAATACGGTCGCCGCTTACGTGGGGGAGCTGGAAGACCGCATGGAGCGCAAGCTGCCGGGCCACGACGCCGCGTCCGGCAGTCGCGAGCAGGAACGGCGTTGAATGCCTGATTGAGCGTCTAAGCCAAGCGGCTCAGGCCATTTCGGCAGGCACCGCGGCGGGCGGTTCTTCGCGGCCGTGCGTGCCGCTGTCTGGCGGCAGTTGCCAGAAGATCCAGGCCGAACACGCCGTGATCAGGCCGATGCACAGGAAGGTGACTTGAAAGGGTGATACGCCTGCGCCTGGCGGTGCAGCCGCCAGCACGCCGGAAAACGTGGCGAGCATGCCGCCGGCCGCCGCCACCCCGAGACTCATGGCCAGCATCTGCACCATCGAATGCAGGCCGTTGCCGCTGCTGGCCAGTGCCACGGGCAAATCCTTCAGCGTCACCGCATTCATGGCGGAAAACTGCAGCGAGTTGATGGCGCCGAACAACCCCAGTTGCAGCACGCGCAACCAGAACGGCAGGGCTTCCGAATACAGCGCGAAACTGCAGATGAACGCGCCCATCAGCAAGGTATTGCCGATCAGGACACGGCGGTAACCCGTCTTCCTGATCAGGGTGGTGGCGATACGCTTGACCAGGATGCCGCCGACGGCGACCGGGATCATCATCATGCCCGCATCCAGCGCGGAGTAACCCAGCTGCACCTGCAGCAGCAGCGGGATCAGGAACGGCATGCTGCTGCTGCCGATGCGCGCGAACAGGTTACCGATGGCGCCGACGCTGAAGGAATTTATTTTGAACAGCGCCAACGGGAACAACGGCGCCGGATGGCGCGCGGCGCGCAGCCAGTAAGCCGCCAGACAGACCAGGCCAACGATGAACAATACCAGCACGATGGCATGGCGCATGCGCGTGTCGGCGACGCCGTCGAGCGCCAGCGAAATCGCCACCATGCTGACCGCCAGCAGCAGGTAGCCGGCCAGGTCGAAACGCTCGACAGCCCCGCCGGCGCGGAAATCCGGCATCAGCGCCACGGTGGCAATGCAGCCGATGATGCCGATGGGGAGGTTGATCAGGAAAATCCAGTGCCATGACGCATACTCGACCAGCCAGCCGCCCAGCGTCGGCCCGAGCAGGGGACCGATCAGACCGGGCACGGCGACGAAGGCCATGGCAGGCAGGAATTTTTCGCGGGGAAAAGCGCGCAGCACGGCAAGCCGGCCGACCGGCAGCAGCATCGCCCCGCCGGCGCCCTGCAGTGCGCGCGCCGCGGTCAGCCATCCCAGCGAAGGTGCATAGGCACACAGCAGCGAGCCCAGGGTAAACAGCGTCAGTGCGCCGAGGTAGAGACGGCGCGTGCCGAAACGGTCGGCCAGCCAGCCGGATGCCGGGATCAGCATGGCCATGACCAGCGAATAGGCAACGATGACGGACTGCATGCGCAGCGGGCTTTCGCCCAGGCTCTTTGCCATCGCCGGCAGCGCCGTATTGACGATGGTGCCATCCAGGGTTTGCATGAAAAAGCCGATGGCGACCAGCCACAGCAACATGCGTTGCGCGTTTTCGGTGCTGCCTTGCGACATCATCATGCCCCTTTTTCAACATTCTTGCGGCTACAATACCGGGATTGTAGCCACGTCCTGCCATGTCCGTCAGATCCATGTCGACCAGAATACTGATCATCGAAGACGAGCCCGCCATTGCCGACACCCTGGTGTATGCGCTGGGCACCGAGGGCTACGAGCCGGTGTGGAGCACCACCGGCGCGGCGGCCCTGGCCATGCTGCGGCAATCGGCCTTCGACCTGGCGCTGCTGGATGTCGGCCTGCCCGACATGAACGGTTTCGCGCTGTTTCGCGAAATCCAGCGCGTGCGCGAGCTGCCGGTGATTTTCCTGACCGCGCGCGCCGGCGAGATCGACCGCATCGTCGGCCTGGAACTGGGCGCCGACGATTACATTGCCAAGCCCTTCAGCCCGCGCGAGGTGTGCGCGCGCGTGCGCATGGTGCTGCGGCGCGTCCAGCGCGGCAATGGCCATAGCGGCGACGCGGCCGCGCCGGACGCGGCTGCCGCTAGCGCGGCGCCGGCATCGGCCTTCCGCATCAACGAGGAAAAGAAGACCATCGCCTTCCATGACCGCCCGCTGGAGCTGTCGCGCACGGAGTACCGCCTGCTCAAGGTGCTGGCGGAGCGGCCCGGGCGGGTCTATTCGCGCCAGGATCTGATGACGCTGGCCTGGGAACACCCCGAGGTGAGCCTGGACCGCACCGTGGATGCGCATATCAAGCAGCTGCGCGCCAAGCTGCGGACGATCGCGCCGGACAGCGACCCGATCCAGACCCACCGCGGCATGGGTTACTCGCTCAAAGAAGGCCCGTGAGCCGGCGCAACCGCATCTTCCTCGGCATCCTGGTGCTGTTTGCGGTGGTGGTGTCGCTGCTGCTGTACCGCATCGCCGACGACCTCGATTCGCGCTACCGCGAGTCTGCAGAAGAATCGCTGGTCGATACCGCCAACCTGCTGGCAGCCTTCGTCGAGGCCGACGTCCACGGCCGGCAAATTGACACGGGCCGGCTGCGCGCGGCGCTGGACAGCACCTACCGGCGCCGCTTCGAGGCGAAAATCTATGAAATCACCAAGCGCCGCGTCGATATCCGGGTGTACGTGACCGACATTAACGGCACCGTCGTCTTCGATTCCGAGGGTCTTGCCGAAGGCCGCGACTTTCGCGCCTGGCGCGACGTTTCGCGCACGCTGCGCGGCGAGTACGGCGCGCGCACCACGCGCTCGGACCCGGACGACCCGGCGACCTCGGTGATGTACGTCGCCGCGCCCATCTACGACACGGGCGGCGCCGGCGGCATCGTCGGCATGCTGGCCGTCGGCAAGCCGGTGGTGAACCATTGGGAACTGCTGGCCACCGCGCAGCAGAAACTGCTGTATTTCGGGCTGGTCACCCTGCTGGCATTCTGTTTCCTGCTGCTGGTGCTGTCGGTCTGGCTGACGCGCCCGTTCGGCTTCACCGCCGACCTGCTGCGTATCGTGCGCCAGGAAGGCTGGCGCCATCCGCGCCGCCTGTGCCGGCGCCTGGCCACCGTGACCAAGGCCGCGTTCGTGGACATGCGCGACGCGCTGGCAGGGCGCAGCTATACGGAAGAGTACGTGCAGGCGCTGACGCACGAGCTCAAGAGCCCGCTGACGGCGATCCGCGGCGCCGCCGAGCTGTTGCAGGAATCGATGCCGGCGCCGCAGCGCCAGCGCTTTGTCACCAACATCCGCGAACAGGTACAACGCCTGCAATTGCTGGCCGACCGCCTGCTGGAGCTGGCCAGCCTGGAAAAGCGCCGCAGCGTCGACGACAGCGAAATCGTGGACCTAGCCGGGCTGGTGCAGGAAGCCGCAGGCGCGCTTGCGCCGGCGATGGAAAGCAGGGCGGTGACGCTGGCATTGCAGGTGCCGCCGGATATCCGCATCGAGGGCAACCGCTTCCTGCTGCACCAGGCGCTGGTCAACCTGCTGGCGAACGCGACCGACTTCGCGCCGGCGGGCAGCGCCGTCGAACTGGCAGCCACGGTGGCCGGGCGCCGCGTCGACATCACGGTGCGCGACCGCGGCCCCGGCGTGCCGGACTATGCGCTGGACCGGGTGTTCGAGCGCTTCTATTCGCTGCAGCGCCCGGATACCGGCAAGAAGGGCACCGGCCTGGGGCTGGCATTCGTGCGCGAGATTGCCCAACTGCATGGCGGCCAGATCCAGCTGGCAAACCATGCCGAAGGTGGCGCGCTGGCGACGCTGACACTGCCGCTCGCGCCCGGCGCCTGATTCCCGGGCCTGATCCTGACGCCTGACGCACCTGCGCCAGCGGCTGCGGCTGCGGCAAGTTCACGCAATTTTCACACGATCTTCAGGCACGCTTCATATTGTCTTCTCGTCCATGGGCGATTCTGTATCCGGACGCGCTACCCGGCGCGCGCAACGATCACGGAGATTGCCATGAAATGCTTACACAGGCTGGCGGTGCTGCTGGCTGCCGCCGCAACCCTGGCCGCAGCCGCCACGGCCCCCCTGGCTGCCGCGCAGACGCGCAGCGCCGACGCCGCCGAAGACAAGTCGCTCGCCCCCTATTTTTTCCTGCCCAGCGCCGATCCCTCGGTCGACCGCCTGCCGCTCAAGTCGACCGACGTCGAGGTGCGCGTGGCCGGCATCCTGGCCGACGTCACCGTAACCCAGCGCTATCGCAACGAGGGCACGCGGCCGATCGAGGCGCGCTACGTGTTCCCGGCATCCACCCGCGCCGCCGTGTATGCCATGACCATGCGCGTGGGCGACCGCCGCATCGATGCGCAGATCCGTGAAAAGCAGCAGGCGCGCGCCGAGTATGAAAGCGCCAAAAAGGAAGGCAAGAGCGCTTCCCTGCTGGAGCAGCATCGCCCCAACGTGTTCCAGATGCATGTCGCCAATATCATGCCCGGCGACGACATCGCCATCGAGATGCGCTACACCGAATCGCTGGTGCCGACCGACGGCGATTACCAGTTCGTGTTCCCGACCGTAGTCGGCCCGCGTTACAACGGCGCCGCCGCTGAAGGTGAGCGCCCCGCCAGCGCCAGCCACGCCGCGGAAAAATGGGTGGCGCAACCGACCCAGCCGGCCGGGGAAGCGCCGCAGCCGGCATTCGGCCTGAAGCTGGCGATCGATTCGCCGATTCCCGTCAAGGCGGTTTCCTCCACGTCGCACCCGGTGCGCATCGTGCACAAGGAAGGCCGCCGCGTCGATGTCGTGCTGCCGCCGTCGCCGGCGCATGGCAACCGCGATTTCATCCTGGATTACCGCCTCGCCGGCAAGACCATCGAATCCGGCGTGCTGCTGCAGCAAGGCGCCGACGAAAACTTCTTCATGGCCCTGATCGAGCCGCCGGCGCGCGTTTCCAGCAATGAGGTGGTGCCGCGCGAATACATCTTCATTGTCGACATTTCCGGCTCCATGCACGGCTTTCCGCTGGATACCACCAAGGCCCTGCTGCGCGAACTGGTCGGCAGCCTGAAACCGACCGATACCTTTAATGTCCTGCTGTTTTCCGGCGACAACTCGCTGCTGGCCCCGGCCTCGATGCCGGCCACGCGGGACAATATCGAACAGGCGATCGCCGTCATTAACCGCCAGCGCGGCGGCGGCAGCACCGAGTTGCTGCCGGCCATGCGGCGCGCGCTGGCCATGCCGCACGACGAAGCCCGTTCGCGCAACTTCGTGGTGGTCACCGATGGCTACATCACGGTGGAAAAAGAAGCCTTCGCCCTGGTGCGCGAGAATCTCGGCAAGGCCAACGTGTTTTCTTTCGGCATCGGCTCCAGCGTCAACCGCCACCTGATGGAAGGCCTGGCGCGCGCCGGCCAGGGTGAAGCCTTCATCGTCACCAGCGCCGCGCAGGCCGAGGAAGCCGCGGCGCGCTTCCGCAGCTATGTCGACAGCCCTGTCTGGACCCGCCTGGCGCTGAAAATCGAGGGCCTGGATGCCTACGACGTGCAGCCGCAGGCGCTGCCGGACCTGTTCGCTGCGCGTCCGGTGGTAGTGATGGGTAAATGGCGCGGCACCCCCAGGGGCACGATCACCGTGGCAGGCCATGCCGGCGACGGCTTCGCCAGCCGCACGGTCAGCCTGGACGGTGCGCGCCCGACTGACACCGATTCGCTGCGTTACCTGTGGGCGCGCAGCCGCATCGCCGAACTGGCCGACACCGCGCGGCTGGATGGCAGCGCCGATGAAAAGACAGTCGGCCTGATCACCGCGCTCGGCCTCAAGTACAGCCTGCTGACCGATTACACTTCGTTCGTGGCGGTCGACCGCATCGTCCGCAACCAGGAAGGCAGCGACACGGTCGACCAGCCGCAGCCGATGCCGCAGGGCGTGAGCAACCTGGCCGTCGGCGGCGAAGTGCCGAGCACGCCGGAGCCGGAATTCTATGCCCTGATCGCCGTGGCCGGCGGCATGGGCGCCTGGCTGCGTCGCCGGAAGAACCGCCATGCAAAATAAGCTGTACGATGCCCTTGGCCGCCCGTCGCTGCTGGTCGGCCTGCTGCTGGCCGCGCTGTGGCCGCACTGGCTGTGGATGGCGCGCCGCGCCGTGGATGGCTCCGACGAGCCCTGGGGCATCGTCGCCCTCGCCACCCTGGCTGGTCTGGCCTGGCTGGAGCGCCGCCACATTGCCGCGCGCCCGTCCGGCGCAGTGCTGGCGGCCGCTGGCGGCCTGGCGCTGGCGGCCGCCGCCAGCGTGTCGTTGCTGCCGCCGATCATTGGCGGCGCGCTGGCGATGACCGCGGTATTCATCCTGCTGGCCGGGCTGCTGCCGCCCGGGCGCCCGCGCCTGCCGTTGCTGATCCTGGCCCTGCTGGTGTTGCCGCTGGCAGCTTCGCTCAACTTCTACATCGGTTATCCGCTGCGCTGGCTGTGCGCCTGGGGCAGCGCGCAGTTGCTGTCGCTGACGGGGGTGCACGCCACCGCGGAAGGCGCGGCGCTGATCTGGAACGGCAAGACCATCCTGGTGGATGCTCCGTGTGCCGGTATCGCCATGCTCTGGGTCGGCATTTATGCGGCGGCGCTGCTGTCTTACCTGCACCGCGCCGCGACGCTGCGCGTGCTGGTGAACCTGCTCGTGGCCGGCGTCGTCGTCGTGGCCGGCAATACCTTGCGCAATACCGTGCTGTTTTTCAAGGAAGCGGGCATCACCCGCTTGCCGGACTGGACCCATGACGGCATCGGCCTGGCAATCTTCGCGCTTTCCTTCCTGCTCATCTATTACCTGCTGTCGTGGAGGCCGCATGCGCGCCGTTGACCTCAAGCTCTATTTGTTCGCGGCGGCATTGCTGCTTGCGGCCCTGCTGCCACTGCGCGCCTGGCATGCGGCCTCCACGGCATTGCCGCAGGCGCGGCAGCCGGCTTCGGTGGAATGGGCCGAGCCGCAATGGGTGCCGCAGCACGGCTCGATCCGGCGGCTGGACCTGTCGCCGCTGGAGCAGCGCTTCGCGCGCCAGTTTCCCGGCCACATAGGGCGCTTTACCGACGGCCGCGACGAATGGATCGTGCGCGTCATGGACCAGCCGACCCGCATGCTGCACCCGGCGGCAGATTGTTTTCAGGGCATGGGTTACACGGTGAGCGCGCCGCGCGTGCGCCTGGACCGGCGCGGCGAAAGCTGGCGCTGCTTCAAGGCTACCCGCAACGGCAGGACGCTGCAGGTGTGCGAGCGGATCTTCGATGCGCAGAGCGGCCGCTGGACCGATGCTTCCTCGTGGTACTGGGCCGCCTTGTTGGGTGCAGCACGCCAGGGCAGCGGGCCATGGTGGGCCGTGACCCACGTCGAAGCGGTGGAATGACATGCGCCGGGCCATCCGCATCCTGGGCGCGCTGCTGCTGATGCTGCTGCTCGCCGCCGCCGGCCTGGCGTGCTGGCTGCTGGAATCCGGCAACCAGGAGGGCGACGTGGCATCCTGGACGGTGCCGGCGTTCCGCTCGCGCCCCGCCGGCCCTGCCGTGCGCATTTCCCCGTTGCTGCGTCTGGCCACTTCGGCGGCAGGCATGCGCGCGCTCGATGGCTCCAGCATGCGCACGCCATACGGCCAGGTTGCCTTTGCCCGGCAAGGTGCGCACCTGGTGGTGCATTGCGCGCCCTGCACGCTGCGGCATGCGCGGCTGGCGCCGCAGCCGCTGCAGTTTTCGCGGTTGTCGATCGCCATTGCGCGCCATGAAGAGCGCGTCAGCGGGCGGATCTGGATCGCCGCGGGCGGGGCCGAACGGCAAGTCAGCTTTGCCGGCGACCTCGCCGAGCGCGGCATGGCGCTGCACTGGACCCTGGAACAAAGCAGCATTGCGGAACTGCTGCAATTGTTCGGCGCGGCCGTGCCGGAAGCGCAGATTGCCCGCGTACACGGCACGCTGGCGGCGCACGGCACCCTGCAATTGCCGTCGGCGACATGGTCGGTGGTACCGCAGCTGGAAGGCTTCGAAGTGGCGGGGCTGGGCACCGAGCGCCTGCGCCACGGCCGCTTCGCATACGGCTGCCGCAGCAGCGCCGGTGAAAGGCACATGCGCAGCGCCGGCGAGGGTACGCAGGACTGGATCACGCTGCCGCGCATGGGACGCTGGCTGCCGCGCGCCGTGCTTGCCACCGAAGATGCGCATTTCTACCGTCATGCCGGCTACGACCTGGGCGAGCTGCTGCCGCTGCTGGAAAACCCGCAGCGCAGCGGCCGGCGCGGCGCCAGCACGCTCACGCAGCAACTGGCCAAGAATTTTTTCACCGGCGCCGATGCCTCGCTGGCGCGCAAGGTGCGCGAACTGCTGTATGCCGTCGAGATGGAGCGCACCCTGGGCAAGCAGCGCATCCTGACGCTGTACCTGAACACGGTGGACTGGGGGCCGGGCATCTGCGGCGTTGCCGACGCCAGCCAGCACTATTTCGGTGAAGCGCCGCGCCGGCTGTCCGCATCGCAGGCCGCCTGGCTGGCCGGCATCCTGCGCAATCCGCATCACGCTTACCGGCAGGAGTACCAGGCCGGCAAGGTGGCGCGCGAGCGGCTGGACTGGGTAGCGGCGCAGATGCGCCTGCCGGCGCCGGTGGCGCGCCGGTTTACAGCGCCGGTTTTTCGCGGCGGCGGCAAGCCGGACGCCATTAATGCTGCGAGCGCCACGATCACCGATGGTGCTGCCAGAATCGTCAGGCGGCAGGAGCCGGCGTCCTGACGAACAGCGTCACCAGCGGCGTGTCGCCCACCTGCCGGCTCCAGTGGCCGTGCACGGTCGGATCGAAACTGGCGCCGGCGGGCAGGGTATCGTCCGAGTAAAAATGCTGGCCCGGGCCGAAGATGCGGGAAGTGCCATCCTGCAGGCCGATTTCCATCTGCCCGCTCAGCACGAACAGCCATTGCGGCGCGGTGGTGCAGTGGAACTGGCTGCGAAAACCCACCGGGCTCTGGCGCAACTGGTAGCCCGTGGAAGGATAGAGCGGCGACAGCATGGCTTGCGGCGTGCCTTCGCCCAAGGTGACTTCCTCGTCGCGGAATTTCGCACGGCCGTCGGTATCGGTATAGAGAATGGTTTTCTTGAATGTGGTCATGTTTGTCTTTGGCCTTGCCGGCAGATCGTCCGCGATTGTAGCAAAGCGCATCCTGCTTACAGCATCAGGCGCCCGAAGGCATCGCCGCTGACGGCCTGCGAGAACAGGAAGCCTTGCGCAAAATCGCAGCCCGCGGCGTGCAGAAATTCCTTTTGTTCGCTGGTTTCAATGCCTTCGGCGATGACCTGCAAGCCAAGCTCGTGGGCCATGACGATGATCGACTTGACGATCGTGCGGTCGCTGGCGTCAGTGACCATGTCGCGCACGAACGAGCGGTCGATTTTCAGGTAGTCGATGTCAAACTTCTTGAGGTACTGCATCGACGAGCATCCCGTGCCGAAGTCGTCGATGGCGACCTGGATGCCGGCGTCGCGATAGGCAAAGAGCTTGTCGGCAACCGTCGCGGAGGCATTCAGCAGCAATCCCTCGGTAATCTCCACCACGACGCTGCTGCCCGGCATGCCCAGCTTTTCCAGGTACGCCAGCCAGTTTATGCCAGCCTCTGCCGAGCGGATCTGCACCGGCGAGGCGTTGACGCTGATTTGCACGCTCTTGCCCAGCTGGCGCTGCCATTGCCGAGAACGGGCGCTTGCCTGTTCAAATACCCAGTCGCCGATGTCCCTGATTAAGCCGACCTCTTCGGCAATCGGAATGAACTCCGACGGCGCCACCTGGCCCAGCGTCGGATGTTTCCAGCGCAACAGGGCTTCGGCCTTGACGATATTGCCGCTCGCTAGTTCCACGATCGGTTGGTAAACCACCTGCAGCTGACCGGCGTCCAGTGCGCTGCGCAAATCGTTTGCCATGCGCAAGCGCTGGTGGGCTCTTTCCTGCATTGATGGCGTGAAGTAGCGGAACTGGTTACGCCCGGCATTCTTGGCCGCATACATTGCCTGATCGGCATTGCTGATGAGCTGCTCCGGGGTGGCGGCGTCGGCTTCGTAGATCGTGATGCCGATGCTGCCCGACACATAAACATTATGCTGATTCAGGAAAAAAGGCGCGGCCAGGTATTCCAGTATTTTTTGCGCGACATCTTCGACATGGCTCAGATCAGACAGCGCGGCAAGAATGACCGTGAATTCATCGCCGCCGAGCCTGGCAACCGTATCGGATGACCTGACGCATTTGGTCAGACGCTGCGCGGCTTCCACCAGCAACTGGTCGCCGGCATCGTGTCCCAGCAGATCGTTGACTTCCTTGAAGCGGTCGAGGTCGAGAAACATCAGGCAGACCGAATGCCCGGAACGGCGCGCCTTCTTGACTTCCTGGTCCAGCCTGTCACGAAACAGTCGCCGATTCGGCAAGCCAGTCAGCGCGTCGAAATTGGCCTGATACCAGATGCGTTCCTCCGATTCCCGCTTTTCCGAGATATCGGTGATCGTGCCCGTCATGCGCGTCGGCTTGTTATTGTTATCGTGTCCGACCGCAACGCCACGCGAGCGCACCCAGCGCCAGCTGCCGTCATGGCACAGAAAACGATACTCCAGCGCTATCGTCCCTTTTGCCTGGATACTTTTATCAAGCTCGGCCAGCGCGGCAGCCAGATCGTCAGGATGGATGCGGCTGGCCCATGATTCAATCCGGTCCGGAAATTCTGCATCGCTGTAACCGAACATTTCCTTGAATCGCCTCGAATACACCACCTCGCCCGTCACCATGTCCCAGTCCCAGACACCGTCACCGATGCCTTCCACGGCCCGCTGCCAGCGCTGGTGACTTACCTCCAGCGCATCCAGTGCATGCTTTTGTTCAGTGACGTCATGCCCCTGGATGAAAATGCCGACGGTTTCATTCTGCACACCGGAGATCGGCTGGTAAACGAAATCGACGTATCGCTCGCTCAATGACGCACCGGGTTGCAACTGGAACGCAATCTTCATTTGCTGGCCGACGAAGGCTGTGCCCGTCCGGAAAACCTGGTCCAGCAAATCGTAATAGCCTTGCCCGGCCAATTCCGGCAGGGCTTCTTTCATGGATTTTCCGACAATGTCGCGATGGCCGACGAGTTGGTAAAACGCTTCATTGGCCATCTCGACCCTGTGCTGCGGACCATTGTGCCACAGCCACAAAGCCGGGCGCCTGGCGGAACATGTTCAGCAGATGCGCGCGCTCCTTGTCCAGCAAACGGTTGGTCGCTTCCAGCGCCTGTACCCGGCTGAATACACTGGCGGCAAACTGAAAGTCGACATCATCCTGCAAATGCTTTTCAGATCCCCTCTCCTGCATCCTGACCAGTTCCGTCACATCGATCGAATTCTGGCAGAAAAATGCCACCTCGCCTTTTTCATCGAGAACCGGGGTATGGATGAGGCTCCAGTAGCGTTCATCGAATGCAGGGCCGGCTGGCGTGCGGGTCGGAATGTTGTAATTGACGACGGCCAGATAGTCCGGCCGACGTGTCGCAAGCGCCCGGCATAATGATTCGTGTATGGTCGCCAGGCTGGTTTTTTCGCGCTGACGAGGATCTTGCGGAAAAGCCGCGAACAGATTGCGGCCCATTATTTCTTCACGCGCATGCCTTGTAATACGAAGATATTCCTCATTGGCGCCGAGAATGATAAAGCCGGTTGAAAGAATTACGCATGGGAATGGCAGCGCATTCACCATTGCGTCCAGATTCACCCTCTCGCTTAACGGTCCCAAGCTAGCCATATGACATGCCATCAAGTCCTGTGATTTTTGGGGCCTCAAGCTACCCAGCTTAATTAAGGCCCTCTTTTTTTGAAAAAGTTTAAAAAGGCCAATCCGGAAACAGCAGACTTATCTGCGGACGCAGTGTAGTCTGTTACTCGCCGGGGCGGTTTGCATGTCGATGAAATGCGGAAGCGGCCGCCAGACCTTCGAGATGCAAATTTTCAAGATGCCGAACTCTTTTTCTCTACCTGACGCCTTGCCGGTTGCCGTCACAGATCTGCTTGCCGAAGCGCCCGAGTCGTATGCGCAACAAATGGGCGCCGAGCTGCTCAAGCTGGATGACAGCGTGGTCGTGCGCTTTTCCGGCGTTGCCGAAGCCGGCGGCTTGCAAGTGCCGTATGCGCTGGTGCCGCGCCACGGCGTGCTGGCCAAGCCGTCCAAATGGCGCCGACTGGGGCCGGAGGGCCAGCTGGAACTCGTCAGGGAGCGCGTCCATCCCGCCGCCATGGAAGAATTGCGCCGCAGCGTGGTCGCCTTCGCCGGCAGGATCGCGGCGGAAGCCGAGGATGCCGGCCTGGATGCCCTGACCCTGCTGGGCACGCTGGCCGCGGATGCTTCCTCCCTCCCTGCGCCGCAGGTGTTCGAGCGCATCGAACAGCGCCTGGAACACGCTATCGAGCGGCGGCAGGAAGAACGGCATGCAGCGCTGACGCGCGAAAGCATCAACCTGGCGGAATACCCGGCTTCGTTCGAGGTGGCGCGCCGCCTGCCGCGCCGTTTCATTGCGCTGCTGGGCCCAACCAATTCCGGCAAGACTCACCAGGCGATGGAAGCGCTGATCAAGGCAAAGACTGGCGTATACCTGGCACCCTTGCGCCTGCTGGCGCTGGAGAACTACGAGCGGCTGGTGGATGCCCGCCCGTATGGCAAGGCGCTCAAGGTCAACCTGGTCACCGGCGAGGAGCGCCGCATCACCGAAGGCGCCACCCACGTGGCCAGCACCGTGGAAATGCTCGATCCGCGAACGCCCGTGGAGGTTGCCGTGATCGACGAGATCCAGATGCTGGCCGACCGCGACCGCGGCGCTGCCTGGACGGCGGCGGTGTGCGGCGCGCCGGCCGGCGTGGTGTACCTGGTGGGCGCGCTGGAAGCGCGGCGCGCGGTCGAGGCGCTGGCCGCGCGCCTGGAATGCCCGCTGGAAGTGCATGTATTGAAGCGCAAGGGACCGCTGTCCATGGAACCCGGGCCGGTCAGGAAACTGCGCAACCTGCGGCGCGGCGACGCCGTGATTGCCTTTTCGCGGCGCGACGTGCTGATGTGGCGCGACATGATCGCCGAGCAGGGACATGCCGTCGCCACCATCTACGGCAACCTTTCGCCGGAAGTGCGCCAGGCGCAGGCGGCGCGCTTTCGCGACGGCAGCGCCGATATCGTGGTCGGCACCGATGCGATTGCCATGGGCTTGAACCTGCCGATCGAACGGATCGTCATGACCACCTATGTGAAGTTCAACGGCATCGACGAGGAAGAAGTGCCGGTGGCGCTGGCGCGGCAGATCGCCGGCCGCGCCGGGCGCTACGGCGTACACGAAGAAGGCTTCGTGGCCGGCTATGACGACGACACCCATCAGGTCATGCGGCAGCTGATGAAGGAAAAGATTCCGCCGGTGCCGGCCAGCGGCTTTGCCGTGGCGCCGTCGATCGAGCACCTGCACCGGATTTCATCGGTCACCGGCGAGCAATCGCTGGCGCGCCTGTTTAAGCGCTTCGTGCACAACATCGATGTGCCCGACGGCTTTTTCTATCCGCGCATTACGGATGAGCAGACGGAGCGCGCCCTGTGGCTCGACACCCTGGCGCTGTCGGTGGCGGAAAAGTACACCTTGTCGCTGGTGCCGATTTCATCGCGCATTCCTTCGCTGCACCAGGTGTGGGAAAACTGGGCGCGCGCCCTGGCCAAGCGCAAAACCTGCACGCTGCAACGCGACCCGTACGAGCTGGTGCGGCAGAACCTGCAAGAGGTAGAAGATACCTGCCGCATGTATTCCGCCTATGCCTGGCTGAGTTTCCGGATCCCTGAACATTTCCCGGATGGCGAGCTGGCGCATGAACTGGCGCGCGAGGCATCGGACCGGGTGGATGCAATGCTGCAGGCGCAGAATGCGGCGGTGCGCAAGCGGCGTACAGGCAAAGGACGACAGTAAAGACCAGTCCGCCACGGAAAAATTAATCAAGGCCAGGAAGGCGGGAAAATCAATGACTTGCTAGGGTAGTCGTGATCGATGTCGTATCGCGCAATGCTGATGACACCTGCCGCCAGGATTTCCAGTTCCCGCAACATTTTATCGACGCCCCTCAGCTTCTCCTGAAGTTTCTTCTTTTCTTGCAGCAGTCGTATCGCTTCAACATAAGCGGGGGTGGTTCGACAGGCATCACGCTCGCTGCTTTTCAAGTGGTTGTCCAAAATAAATGCTCTCAAAAACGTAAAGCACGGAAGGCGAGCCTATTTACCCGGCAGGATTCAGCCATCCTGTTTCTTGAAAGTATTATTGAGCGCTCGAAAAACGTCGCAGTTCGAACTGTGCAACGCTTACATAGTCTCATTTAATTGCCCGTTTTGAATTCAGCATCAAAGATAAATATTTTCGTAAAATACCAGATACGAAAATTTCGAGATAAGCATGTCTAAAGACGATAACCTTTCATCCGCAGGGCTTGAAGCGCTCCGCACACGTTTTCAAGAGCATTCGCGCAAAGCCCAGGCTTATTACACGATCATGCATCAAGTCAGGGATATCGCGGGAAGCGATGATGCGGCCAATGCCTGGATGAATGCAGCCTTGCCGACGTTTGGAGGGAAAACGGCAGCGGAGCTGGTCAATAAAGGCCGTGAAGAAGCCGTGCTTTCCTATATCAGCTCGCTCAAGCCCTGATGGTCAATGCCTGCTTCCGACGCGAACCGGCCGATCGCACTCCTCGGAAGCAGACACGCGATGAACGGCAAGGCGGCTGACGGGCACGGCGTCCCGAGACGACCATTGGAGATCGCAACTTGAGTACCGAAATCCTGTTGCCCACATTGTTGTTGATGCAAGGCGTGATCGGCGGCATAGACACGCTACTCAACCATGAAATAATCGCTCGCCTGCCGCACCGGATCGAGGCTCGCACTGAGATCGGCATTCATGCGTTGCGCGAAGCGGTTTATGGCCTCTTGTTCCTGGCCGTAGGGTGGCTGGCCTGGCATGGCGGATATGCCGCGTTTATTGGCGTTTTACTTGTCCTTGTGATCCTCATTGATGCAATCGACGAACTCATCGAAAACCGAACTCGGGTGCTGCCGCAGAACGAGCGGATGCTGCACTTTTTCCTGATCCTGAACTTAGGGTGCATTACGCTTGTGCTGGTGCCAACCTTGCGCGACTGGTCTTCACAGGCAGGCGCGCTGACGCCGGTTGATCATGGCTTATTGTCGTGGGGTCTTTCTGCGCTCGCCTTAGCCGCAATCAGTTGGTCGATACGCGATTTTCTTGCATGGAGGAGACTGCACCGTGCGTCATCCATTCAAACAGAACATGCTTCAAGCTGACATCCGATAGTTAAATAACATCCAGCGCCCCCTTCGCCTTCTCCATTTTCTCCGCGATCATCGACTCTTCCCCATGTGTCATGAGCAACTCATGCGTCGCCCCTGAACACGCTCGCTGAATGATAAAAGCCGTTTGCGACGGCTTTAACGATACACTTCGGGGTTGAGCATGAATTCCGCCTCTCCACCAAACACACAACAGAAAGCCACCCAATGAAAAAACTCTCCGTCACCATGAAGCTGGAAATGTCCATTCCCGACGATTGGGAGCTGGTCAAGACCTCCACCGGCGTGGATGTCATCAAGCTGCCGAACAATCAATTCCTGGACCTGACGTTCGAACCCCTGGTGGCCACCGATCCCGAGGAAACCTGGACCAGCACGGACGACGAAGACTTCCTGAACGAGATACTGGACATGGTCGATAGCGAGGATGTCGTCTACAAGCTTGGCAAGGATTGATCTGAATCTCCCCATCAGACGCAATCGGGCAGCCCATCCGTGAAACCGCCAAAACGCCTGCAGCCCCTGATCGACGAAGGCATGGTGAACACCGTGCTGCGCCAGCTCATGAGCGGCAAGGAAGCCACCGTCTATGTCGTGCGCTGCGGCGACGAGGTGCGTTGTGCCAAGGTCTACAAGGAAGCCAACCAGCGCAGCTTTCATCAGGCGGTGTCGTACCAGGAAGGCCGGCGCGTCAAGAACAGCCGCCAGGCGCGGGCCATGGAAAAGGGTAGCCGTTACGGCCGCCAGATGGCCGAAGAAGCCTGGCAGAATGCCGAAGTCGATGCGCTGTACCGGCTGGCTGCCGCCGGCGTGCGCGTGCCCAAGCCTTTCATCTGCTTCGAAGGCGTGCTGCTGATGGAGCTGGTGACGGATGCCGAGGGCAATGCCGCGCCGCGCCTGAATGATGTCGAACTCTCCGAGGCGGCCGCGCTGGACTACCATGCGCAGCTTTTGCGCCAGGTGGTGCTGATGCTGTGCGCCGGCGTCGTGCATGGCGACCTGTCCGAATACAATATCCTGGTCGATGCCGACGGCCCGGTAATCATCGACCTGCCGCAGGCGGTCGATGCGGCCGGCAACAACAATGCCGGCGCCATGCTGGAGCGCGATGTCGATAATCTCGCGACTTATTTCAGCCGCTTTGCGCCGCAGCTGGCCACTTCAAAATTCGGCAAGGAAATCTGGGGCTTGTACCAGGCGGGCTTGCTGAAACCCGATACGGCACTCACCGGGCGCATCCAGGAAAACCAGCGGCCGGCGGATGTCGGCGCGGTGATGCAAGCGATTCACCTGGCGGAAAAAGAAGAAGAGGAACGCCAGCGCCGCATGCTGATGGCCGAGTAGACGCGTCATCCCGCTGCAGTCATTACAATAGGCGCTTGCACATACCGGCCGCCTGCGTGCCATGATCATGCCTCCCGGCATTCTTGTTGTATACGCGCATCCAACTGCGCACAGCTCACGCGTCAACCGGCTGATGGCGGACGCGGCGCGCACGCTTGCCCATGTCAATGTGCATGACCTGTATGACACCTATCCGGATTTCGATATCAATGTGCGGCAGGAGCAGGCGCTGCTGGGCAAGGCGGACCTGATCGTTTTTCAGCATCCGATCATGTGGTACAGCATGCCGTCACTGCTGAAGGAATGGCTCGACGTGGTGCTGGAAACCGGCTGGGCGCACGGCCACGGCGGCACCGCGCTGCACGGCAAGGATTTCTGGCTGGCTGCAACCGCCGGCGGCTCGAACGAGTCTTATCAGGCGGGCGGCTATCACGGCCGCGAATTCTCGGCGTTCCTGCCGCCGTTTCAGCAAACCGCCGCCTTGTGCGGCATGCGCTGGCTGCCGCCGTATATTCTGCATGGCGCGCACCGGGTCGACGATGCGGCAGTGGCCCGGCACGTGGAAGGGTATCTGGCACAACTGGCGGATTACCCGAACTGGTGCGGCGCCGCGACCGTGCATTTCCCGGGCTTCGGCCAGGACTGGTCGGGCGATATCTCGCCGGGATAAGGATTAAGGTTTCAAACGCAAGTATCGGCCACACCTGACACTTTGGTTGGGATCGGGAAGCGAGGGTAACGGGATGGAAAACAATCTTTTACTCAACGCTCTGGTCTATCTGACGGCGGCCGTGGTCGCGGTGCCGTTCGCCAAACGGCTGGGGCTGGGCGCGGTTCTGGGTTACCTGGTCGCCGGCATTGTCATCGGGCCTTACGGTTTCGGGCTGATTCGCGAAGTGGAAGTCATCCTGCACTTTTCCGAGTTTGGCGTGGTGCTGCTGTTGTTCCTGATCGGCCTGGAGCTGGACCCGAAACACCTGTGGTCGATGCGCAAACCCATCTTTGGCTGGGGCAGCGCACAAGTCGCCCTGGTCACGGGAGCGCTGTGCGCGGCGGGCGTGCTGTCCGGCATCCACTGGAAGGTTGCGCTGATTGCGTCGCTGGGCCTGTCGCTGTCGTCGACGGCAATTGCCCTGGCGACGCTGGATGAACGCAACCTGATGGCAACGCCGGCGGGGTCGGCCAGCTTTTCCATCCTGCTGTTCCAGGACATTGCCGCCATTCCGATGATCGCGATCGTGCCGCTGCTGGGCGTATCTGCGACCGCCGGCGGCGTGCACAGCTGGCTGGATGCGGTGAAAGTCATCGGCGTGGTGATTGCCCTGATCGTCGGCGGCCGCTACCTGGTGCGGCCTTTACTGCGCGCCATTGCCAGGACCGGCCTGCGTGAACTGTTTACCGCATTTGCCTTGTTGCTGGTGATCGGCATCGGCCTGCTGATGCAATCGGTGGGCGTATCGATGGCGCTGGGCACCTTCCTGGCGGGCGTGCTGCTGGCGGACTCGGAGTACCGGCATGCGCTGGAGACCGACATCGAGCCGTTCAAGGGTTTGTTGCTCGGCCTGTTTTTTATTGCCGTCGGCATGTCGGTCGATTTCGGCGTGCTGCTGCGGCATCCGGTCTTGATCCCCGCGGCGGTCGTCATTTTTTTGGCGATCAAGATCGGCATGCTGCTTGGCCTGGGCAAGCGCTTCGGCATTCCGCGCAGCCAGCAACTGCTGTTTGCCTTGCTGTTGTCGCAAGGCGGCGAATTCGCCTTCGTTATTTTTGGCGCGGCCGCCACGGCCCGCGTTTTCACGCCCGAGATTGCTTCCATGCTGGTGCTGGTGGTGGCGCTGTCGATGCTGATGACGCCGCTGCTGCTCCTGGTGTACGACCAGCTGATCGTGCCGCGCTTTCAGGCCGCGGCCACCCGGCCGGACGATACTCCTGAGGAACGGGAAGGCCATGTGATCATTGCCGGCTTCGGCCGCTTCGGCCAGATTGTCGGCCGCCTGCTGCATGCCAACCAGGTGGCGCTGACCGTGCTCGACCATGACCCCGACCAGATCGATCTGTTGCGCCAGTTCGGCTTCGAAGTGTTTTATGGCGATGCCACCCGCACCGACTTGCTGCATGCGGCTGGCGCCGCCAAGGCGCGCGCGCTGGTGGTGGCCATCGACGACGTCGAGGATAGCCTGGCGCTGGTGGATGCGGTGAAACAGGAATTTCCAGACCTGCCGATCCTGGCGCGCGCCCGCAATGTCACCCATTACTATGACTTGATGGACCGCGGCGTGACCTTGCTGGAGCGTGAAACCTTTGAAGGCTCGTTGCGCCTCGGCCGCCAGGTATTGCAAACGCTGGGATATGGCGCCTATCAGGCGCGCCAGGCGGCGATGAAATTCCGCGCGCACAATATCGCCTCGGTGCATGCCGTCTATCCGTATTACAAGGATCAGGAACAGTATGTGTCGATGGCACGGCAGGCGCGCGACGAACTGGCGGAAATGTTCGCGCGCGATATCGAGTCGATGAAAGGCGAAAAGTCTGCCGGCTGGGATTGATTCCGCCTATAAAAACGCCGGCTTCATGGCCGGCGTTTTTATTACTGCAGGACGCGCACGCAGCGATCAGGCTTATGCCGCCTTCTTCTCTTCCGCGGGCGCGGAAGTGCGGATCAGGTGGTCGAAAGCGGCCAGCGAAGCCTTGGCGCCTTCGCCCATGGCGATGACGATCTGCTTGTACGGCACCGTGGTGGCGTCACCGGCGGCGAACACACCCGGCACCGAGGTCTGGCCGCGTGCATCGACTTCGATCTCGCCGCGGTTCGACAGTGCCACCGTACCCTTCAGCCATTCGGTGTTGGGCAACAAGCCGATCTGCACGAAGATGCCTTCGAGCTCGACCTTGTGCGACTCGCCGCTCTTGCGATCGGTATAGACCAGGCCGTTGACCCGGCCGTCTGCGCCGGTCACTTCGGTCGTCTGCGCATCGGTAATCACCTTGACGTTGGGCAGGCTGCGCAGCTTGCGCTGCAAGACCGCATCGGCGCGCAGCTCGCTGCCGAATTCCAGCAGCGTCACGTGGGCGACGATGCCGGCCAGATCGATCGCCGCTTCCACGCCGGAGTTGCCGCCGCCGACCACCGCCACGCGCTTGCCCTTGAAGAGCGGGCCGTCGCAGTGCGGGCAGTAAGCCACGCCCTTGTTGCGGTACTGCTCTTCGCCGGGCACGCCCATCTGGCGCCAGCGCGCGCCGGTGGCGAGGATCACGGATCTGGCTTTCAGGCTGGCGCCGCTGGCCAGTTGCACCTCGATGATGTCGCCGGGGACCAGTTTCTCGGCGCGCTGCACGTTCATGATGTCGACGTTGTATTCCTTGACGTGTTCTTCCAGCGCCACCGCCATCTTGGGACCTTCGGTGGCCTTCACCGAGATGAAGTTCTCGATGGCCAGGGTGTCGAGCACCTGGCCGCCGAAGCGCTCGGCCACCACGCCGGTGCTGATGCCCTTGCGCGCCGCATACACCGCGGCCGCCGCACCGGCCGGACCGCCGCCGACTACCAGCACGTCGAACACATCCTTCTGCGCGAGCTTTTCAGCGGCGCGGGCAGCGGCGCCGGTGTCGATCTTGGCGAGGATTTCCTCGACGCCCATGCGGCCCTGGCCGAACACTTCGCCATTCAGGAATACGGTCGGCACAGCCATGATTTCGCGCTTCTCGACTTCATCCTGGAACAGCGCACCGTCGATCATGACGTGGCGGATGTTGGGATTCAGCACGGCCAGCAGGTTCAGCGACTGCACCACTTCCGGGCAGTTCTGGCACGACAGCGATATGTAGGTCTCGAAATTGTATTCGCCTTCGAGGTTGCGGATCTGCTCGATGACGTCGGCCTCCAGCTTGGGCGGATGGCCGCCCGCCTGCAGCAGCGCCAGCACCAACGAGGTGAATTCGTGGCCCATGGGGATGCCGGCAAAGCCGATGCCCATGTTGCTGCCGACACGGTTGACCGAGAAGGACGGGGCACGCACGGCAGCGTCGCTGGTTTCTTTCAGCGTGATCTTGTCGGAAAGGGCAACAATATCGTTGAGCAAGCCCTGCATTTCTTGCGAGGCATCGCTGCCGTCGATGTTGGCGGTGATCTCGATGGGGAGGGTGACCTTTTCGAGATAGGCTTTGAGTTGGGTCTTGAGGTTGGTATCCAGCATGATGTCCTCTCTTTCTAAAGTGCGTTATGCGTATTTGTAGGGTGCAAAACCACCGCCGGATGAGCTTGTGGCTCCCGGGCTTTACTAGCTAATCTGGGGGTGGACCTGCCGGATGCGGGGTGCATCCGGCAAGTGGGCAAGACAGGCGCCGCTGTTACTGCATCGGGCGCCGGTGCCGCTTTAGATCTTGCCGACCAGGTCCAGCGACGGGGCCAGGGTCTTGTCGCCTTCCTTCCACTTCGCCGGGCAGACTTCACCCGGGTGTGCTGCCACGTACTGGGCTGCCTTGACCTTGCGCAGCAGTTCCGAAGCGTCACGGCCAATGCCGCCGGCGTTGACTTCGACGATCTGGATCTTGCCTTCCGGGTCGATCACGAAGGTGCCGCGATCGGCCAGGCCGTCGGCTTCGATCATGACGTCGAAGTTGCGGCTGATGACGCCGGTCGGGTCGCCGATCATCGGGTACTGGATCTTGCCGATGGTTTCGGACGTGTCATGCCAGGCCTTGTGGGTAAAGTGGGTGTCGGTCGAGACCGAGTAGATTTCCACGCCCAGCTTCTTGAATTCGGCGTAGTTGTCGGCCAGATCGCCCAGTTCGGTCGGGCAGACGAAGGTAAAGTCGGCCGGGTAGAAGAACACGACGGACCACTTGCCCTTCAGGTCGGCATCGGAAACCGGAACAAACTTGCCATTGTGGAAAGCGGTGGCGTTAAAGGGTTTGACTTGCGTATTAATCTGGGACATGTGCTTGCTCCATTATTGGTTAATCAAAACTGCAGAAATCCGAACTGCTTGAGATCCATCTTATCGGCTATCGCTGCCGCTGTGAAATGAATAATCTGCATGAGCTTGATAGTCTAAATCAATCAATTCACTTAGTATCAATAGCTATGGTTTATTGTAACCCATATCTGTTTAGGCTGCATGACAGGCGCACGGTTTCACCGCCGGGCTTGATCGGCATGCAGGCGCCCGGCATGGGCGTTCAGGAAAAGAGGGGGGAACGGGGCAACGCGCGCCGGCGAAAAATCCGCTCAGACCAGGATTCAGACCAGGATTTGCGGCTGTGCGTGCGGCTGCAGGGTGCGTTTATCGCCCAGGAACTGGGTGCATTGCTCGGCCGGCAGCGGGCGGCTGAAATAATAGCCCTGCATTTCGTCGCAGCGGTTCTTGATCAGCAACTGCAGCTGTTCACGGGTTTCCACCCCCTCGGCCACGACTTTCAGGCGCAGGCTGTGGGCCACCGCCAGTACTGCCTGAGCGATCGCCATGGCGGCGGGGCTGTCGGCCATGTCACGCACGAAGGACTGGTCCAGCTTGAGCTTGTCGACAGGGAAACGCTGCAGGTAGCTCAGGTTGGAATAGCCGGTGCCGAAATCGTCGATGGTCAGGGTGATGCCGAGCGACTTGAAGCTCTGCATGATGGCAATGCTCTTTTCCGGATTCCCCATCGACATGCTCTCGGTGAGTTCCAGTTCGAGGAAATGCGGGTCGAGCCCGGCGCATTCCAGCATGTCGCGCACGCGCGCGGCAATGCCGGGCGACTCGAACTGCTTGGCCGACAGGTTCACCGCTACCGGCACGCCCAGGCCCGCTTCGCGCCAGGCTTGCGCCTGGCCGCAGGCCTGGCGCAGGATCCAGTCGCCGATCGGCACGATCAGGCCGGTTTCCTCGGCGATGGGGATGAATACGCCCGGCGACACCATGCCCAGTTCCGGATTTTGCCAGCGTACCAGCGCCTCGACGCCGACGATGCGGCCGCTCTTGAGGTCGGCCTTGGGCTGGTAATGCAGCACCAGTTCATTGTTCTCGACGGCGTGGCGCAATTTGCTTTCAATGGCCATGCGCCGCCCGGCCTCAACGCGCATGTCGGGCGTGTAGCGCTGGATATTGGCGCGACCGAGCATCTTGGCCTGGTACATGGCGACGTCGGCGGCATTGAGCAGGGTATCGGCATCTTCGCCGTCTTCGGGATAGCGGCTGCAGCCGATGCTGCAGGACAGGCGCAGGTCCTGCGCCAGGTCGCCGATGGGCTGGCACATCGCCTCGAGCACCCGCTGCAGCACCGGGCCGTGGCTGTCGCCGTTGCCGGTGTCTTCCAGGATAAGCACGAATTCGTCGCCGCCGAAGCGCGCCACCGTGTCGCTCTGGCGCAGGCAGGCGCGCAGGCGCGCGGTCACGGTGACCAGGGCGCGGTCGCCGGCGCTGTGGCCGAGCGTGTCGTTGATGTTCTTGAAGTGGTCGAGGTCGACGAACGCGATGGTGGCGCCCTGACGCTGCCGCGACCAGCGCGCAATGCCTTGCTGCAGGCGGTCGCGCAGCAGCGCCCGATTGGGCAGGCCGGTGAGGACGTCGTGCGTGGCCAGGCGCTCGAGCTCGGCATTCTGCATCTGGTTGATGGCGAAATTGCGGCAATTGATGATGGCCGTGCCGAGAAATGCCGCCAGCTTTTCCAGCAATTGCAGGTCGGATGCCGGTATTTCGATGGTGCGCGACAGGCTGAAGCAGGAAATGCAGCCGATCGGCTGGCCCTGGTAGCGGATCGGCATGACCAGCAGGGTGCGCGGCGTTTCCATGATGCGCAGGTTCTCGGCGTCGGTCTCCGACATCGGGATGTGCAGCACTTCCTGCACGTCGTGGAAGGTCAGCGGCGCATTTTTCAGGAAAGCGTGCGGGATGCCGCCCGCGATGCTGCGCAATTCGTAGCTCTTGTCGCGCATCATCTCGTACCAGGCATCGGCAATATGCTGGTAGCGGGGCGTGGCGCTGACCACGCGCTTGCAGCGGATGACTTCGTCTTCCAGCAGGAAAAAGCCGATCGATTCGAAAGCGACCTGACGGAAGACGTCGCTGGCGAACTTGTCGAAGACATTTTCCAGCGCGGTCAGGTTATTGATTTCGATGACGAATTCCAGCGCGCGCGCATGCTCGCTGGCTGCCGTCTGGAAGCGGTCGTGGAAATCCTGCAGGAAGGCGGCTCCCACCTCGCGCCGCATCGGCGCCAGGAAGAATTCCGCCAGTTCGCGGACGATGGCGAGCGTCTCGTCGTCGACGCGACCGGTCTGGCGCATCAGCATCAGCGAGCCGACCGGCGCCGCCTCCTCGCCGTCGCCCAGATACAGTGGCACGGCAACACATTCCTCCATCTGCCAGCGCGCCAGCGCCGGCCGTTCGCTTTCCGGCCCATCCTGCGCGCTCAGGCGCGCAAGCGCGCGGCTGCGCATGGCGCGCACATTGGTATTGCTGACCTCGCCCGTGAGCGAGGTGTGGTAGCCGTAATAGGTCTTTTCAAGGTAGCGGAACGCGGCCGGCAGGCGAATCTTCAGCGTAACGAGGCTGTCACCGGTGTGGTCGCACAGGTTGACGACATAGGCGTCGATGCCCGCCAGGCGCTCGATCGAGGCGCCCAGCAGATCGAGCAGCGCTGCCAGGTCTTCCGCCTTGCTGATGCCGTCCAGCAGGGCGAGCTTTTCCTCATTTGAATAAAATGCCATCCGCGTTCAATCCGGTTCAAAACAGCTCGACGTCGCTCTGTTTCTGCTGATGCTGCAGGCATCCCTGCTCCACCAGGCGCTCGTAGAAGGCCACCTGGTTGCGGCCATGCTCCTTGACATAGTACAACGCCTGGTCGGCACGGTCCACGGCCGTGGCCGGCAAGTCGTGCTCGCCGATGAACGTGGCTCCGATACTGGCGGTGACCTGGCCGACCTGGGGAAAATAATGGGTTTCGACGACCTTGCGGAAGCGCTCCAGCACCGAGGTGGCGCGCTCGACGTCGACATTGCGCAGGATTACAACGAATTCCTCGCCGCCGATGCGAAACAGCAGATCGTAGTCGCGGAAGGTCTCGTTCATGCATTGCGAAAAATGCAGCAGCACTTCGTCGCCCATGAGATGGCCGTGGGTGTCATTGACGCGCTTGAAATGGTCGATGTCGAGCATCGCCAGGCAATAGCAAACCTTGTCGGCGGTGCGCTTGTTGGCAGCGCCCATCGACAGGATCATCTTCATGACCTTGTCGTCGAAGGATTTGCGGTTCAGCAGGCCGGTCAGGTGGTCGCGCTGGTTATCGTTGAGCAGCAGGATGTAATTGCGGAAAAACCCCAGGAATATCGTCGCCATTTCCTGGTCGCGTTCGACATGCCGGGCCGCCTCGATCACCAGGAAACCGGTGACGCCCTTGACGCCCAGGATGGGATGAATGAAGCGCAGCAGCGGCCGCCCGGTCTTGCCGCTGGCGACAATCACCAGGCTCTTGCGGTTCAGGCAATCCATGCAGCCCTGGTCTTCGCGCAACAGCAGCAGCGGCGCCTCGTCGTCGAGGATGCCGTCGTCAAGCCCGACCGCCACCAGGTAATCCTCTGCCTGATCGGCGTCGATCTGTTTCAGGGTGCGGATATCGTACAGGGCGATCGACTCGGCATCGATCAGCTGGCCAAGCGTTTGCACGAGCGAGACCTGCAAGGCCTTGACTTCTGGCTTTTCAATGAGACTGGCAAGCGATCGCAGCAGCTTGCGGGTATCGACATTGACCATGAATTGTCCGCCGGTTGCGCATTGGGGAAATGCTCGTTTTTATTGTACCAATGAGCCCATCTTAGCAGCATCGTTTTGCCTGCGGGGCGCGCCGCCGGCCAAGTTCAATGTATTTAACATTTCTGTGGCGCGCCCGCATCTTTGGGGCGGCTAGCCGCCGCCGATGCGCCGGGCGATGTGCGCCAGCGCTTCCTCGACCTGGTCGACCAGGATCAGGCACAGGTCGCCCGGCTGCAGCCGCGCCAGCGCATGGTCGATGGCGACGAATTCGCCGGTGATTTCATCGATGCGGCTGGTGCGCGGCGCGCCCTGCAGGCCGGCGCGCAGCAAGGCGATCACTTCGCCGTCGGCGCGGCCGCGCTGGCACTGGTCCTGGTACAGGATGACGTCGTCGAAGGCCTTGCCGAGGATGCGCGTCTGGTCGCTGATGTCCTGGTCGCGGCGGTCGCCGGCGCCGCTGATGACCACCGCCCGGCGACTGGCCGGCATCGCTTCGACCGCCTGCACCAGCGCGGCGATGGCGTCCGGATTGTGGCCGTAGTCGGCGATCAGGGTGGCGCCGCGGTAATCGAAGACATTGAAGCGCCCGGGCGCGTTGTCGCTGTCGTTGGCAAAGCTTGCCAGGCCCTTGCGGATGGCTTCCCAGGCGACGCCGGCGCCCCAGGCGGCGGCGGTTGCCGCCATGACGTTCTCGACCTGGAAGCCGATGGCGCCGCCGCGCGGTGATCGGCACCTGCGCCAGCGCAATACGCTCCTCGAATGCGCCTTCGGCTGCCACCAGCTCGCCATTGTCGACGAACACGACGCGCTTGCCATGGGCGCGGTGCGTGGCCAACAGCGGATGCTGGCCGTCGACGGCGAAGAAAGTGACGGCGCTGCGGCATTTCTCGGCCATGCCGGCGACGATCGGGTCGGCAGCGTTCAGCACCGCCATGCCGTCGGCGGCGACGTTTTGCACGATCACGCGCTTGAGCACGGCCAGGTCCTCGACCGTGGTGATGAAGTTCAGTCCAAGGTGGTCGCCGCTGCCGATGTTGGTAACCACCGCCACCTTGCAGCGGTCGAAGGCCAGGCCTTCGCGCAGTATGCCGCCGCGCGCGGTCTCGAACACGGCGGCATCGACGTCCGGATGCAGCAGCACGTTGCGCGCGCTCCTGGGACCGCTGCAGTCGCCGCTGTCGATCTGGCGCCCTTCGATGTACACGCCGTCGGTGTTGGTCATGCCGATGCGCAGCCCGGCCTGGGTGAAGATGTGCGCGATCAGCCGCACGGTGGTGGTCTTGCCGTTGGTGCCGGTGACGGCCACCACGGGAATGCGGCCATCGTCGCCTTCGGCAAACATCTGGCCGACGATTGCCTCGCCCACCGCGCGGCCCTTGCCGTAGGACGGCGACAGGTGCATGCGCAGTCCGGGCGCGGCATTGACCTCGACGATGCCGCCGTTCTGGTCCTCGATGGATTTGTGCACGGTGTCGCACACGACGTCGACGCCGCAGATGTCCAGTCCCACCATCTGCGCCGCCGCCACGGCGCAAGCGGCGACGTCCGGGTGCACGTCGTCGGTGACGTCGGTGGCGGTGCCGCCGGTGGACAGATTGGCGTTGTTGCGCAGCAGCACGCGTTGGCCGAGCGCAGGCACGCTGCCGGCATCCATGCCCTGTTCGGCCAGGCGCGCCAGCGCGATGTCATCGAAGCGGATGCGGGTCAGCGAAGTTGCATGGCCACTGCCGCGGCGCGGATCGGCGTTGACAATGTCGACCAGCTCGCGCACCGTGTGCGCGCCGTCGCCGATGACCAGCGGCGGGTCGCGCCGGGCCGCTGCCACCAGTTTGTCGCCGATGACCAGCAGGCGAAAATCGTTGCCCGGCACATAGCGCTCCACCAGGACGTCGTCGCGGTGCGCTTCGGCGGCGGCATAGGCAGCGCCGATCTGTTCGCGCGTGGTGATGTTGACGGTGACGCCCTTGCCCTGGTTGCCGTCCCGGGGCTTGATCACGACCGGCAGGCCGACTTCGTTGGCCGCGGCCCAGGCATCGTCGGCGCTGGTGACGACGCGTCCGTGCGGCACCGGCACGCCGGCGGCCGCCAGCAGCGACTTGGTCAGCTCCTTGTCCTGGGCGATGGATTCGGCAATGGCGCTGGTGGCGTCGGTTTCTGCTGCCTGGATGCGGCGCTGCCGGCTGCCCCAGCCGAACATCACCATGCTGCCTTCGGTCATGCGCCGGAAGGGGATATTGCGGGCAACGGCGGCATTGACGATGGCGCCGGTGCTCGGTCCCAGCCGCACGTCCTCGTCGAGTTCGCGCAACTGCGCCAGCGCCGCGCCGAGGTCGAAAGGACGGTCTTCATCGGCGGCGCGGCACAGTTCCTGCGCCAGCTCCAGCGCCAGTCTGCCGACCGCTTCCTCGGAATATTCGCACCACCACCTGGAACACGCCGGCTTCGACCGTCGGCGTGGTGCGGCTGAAGGTCACCGGGCAGCCGGCCTCGGCCTGCAGCGCCAGCGTCGCCAGTTCCAGCACCTGGGCAATCGAGACGATGTCGTTGTGCCCGCTCGGCTGCAGCGGCGGCAATTGCGGAAAGCGTTCGCGCAGGCGCTGCTCGAAGCCGGGAATGCTGCCGATGGCGATCTTGCTTTCGCTGCAGGAAACCACCGCCTCGACGGCGGTATGGTGGGTCCAGAGATTGGGGCCGCGCAGCGCGCGAATGCGTGAAACTTGCATGTTGGTCCAGGTCTTGTGGTTGTCTCGGTATCCAGTGCTTGCCCGCTCAGGCCGCCTGATTCGGCTGCAAGAGGAAGGTGTGCAGGCCGGCGCTGAGCAATTGCGGCTCGACGCCCGCCGCCCACGCGGCAGCGACGGCGGCCAGCACGGCTGCGGGCGCCACCGCGGCGGCGAAAGGCGGCAGCGGCAGCTGCGCCAGTTCGCCTTGTCCCTGCGCCAGCACGATCTCGCCGCCGCGCAGGAATGCCGCGCTGCCGCCGGCGGCACGATGCGGCGCCAGCGCCGCGGCGTGCTCGTCGCGCGCGTACAGCCGCACGCCGCCGTCGCACAGGGTCGCCATTTCCATCACCAGCGCATCCTCGGCGTTGAGCACGGCGACGCCCTGTGGCAGCACCACGTCGACCTGGGTGCGCAGGACGTTCCAGGCCTGGCGCAGCTCGGTGATGTAGTACTCCGCCAGTTCCGGCGTGACCGTGACATCGGTGACCACGCCGACCTGGCAGCGATCGTAGGGCAAGCCTTCGGCCAGGATCATGCGCGGGCCATTGTCGACCACCGCCACCTGCAGGGCGCGGTTGATCAGCAGGCGCTGCGCTGCGTCGAAAGGCGTGCACGGGCCGGTGGGCGTCCTGCGGCCGTTGACCTGCACTTCCGTGCCACTGGCAAGGCCGGTCTGGCGGCCGCCGACATGCGTCAGCCAGGCCGCCAGGCGTGCGATCAGCGCGGTGTCGCGGCTGCCGGCAATACCGATCACCGGAATGCGGCCGTCATCGCCGGCGCCGAACAGGTGCCCGACGATGGCCACGCCGACCTCGCGCGGCTTGCCGCTGGCAGGCTTGATGTGCGCCAGCAGACCGGGGCTGGCGTTGACCTCGATGATGGCGCCGCGTTGCGCCTCCAGCGGGCGACCGATGTCTTCGGCGACCAGGTCAATGCCGGCGATATCCAGGCCTACCACGCGCGCTGCCAGGGTGGCGCGCGCGGCAACTTCGGGATGCACCTCGTCGGTGACATCGAAGGCAACGTTGCCGTTACGCTGGATCAGCACTTTCTGCCCGGCAGCCGGCACCGAGTCCGGCGTCATGCCCTGGCGTTGCAGTTCCAGCAGGATTTCGCCCCATTCAGCAGGCTTGATCAGGCTTAGGGGGAATTCTTCGGATTCGCCGCGGCGCGGGTCCGTATTGAGCTGGCTGTCCACCAGTTGCGTCACGTTCTGCACGCCGTCGCCGGTGACCCAGGCGGCTTCGCCGCGGGCGGCCGCCACCAGGCGGTTGCCCACCACCAGCAGGCGATGCTCGTTGCCGGCTATGTACTGTTCGACGATGACGTTGCCATCGCCTTCCTGCGCCGCCAGCGCGAACGCGCTCAGCACTTCTTCGCGGCTCTTCAGGTCCAGCGACACGCCGCGGCCGTGATTGCCGTCCTGCGGCTTCAGGACCACCGGCAGGCCGATATCCTGGGCTTCTGCCCAGGCTTCCTCGGCGCTGGTGACGATGACGCCGCGAGGCACCGGCACGCCGCAGGATTGCAGCAGCGACTTGGTCATGTCCTTGTCGCTGGCGATGCCCTCGGCGATGGCCCCGGTGCAGTCGGTTTCGGCGGTCCAGATGCGGCGCTGGCGGCTGCCGTAGCCGAGCTGCACCAGGTTGCCGTCGGTCAGGCGGATATGCGGAATGTTGCGATCGACGGCGGCCTCGACGATGCTCGACGTGCTCGGCCCCAGGCACAGGTCGTCGATCATGTCGCGCAGTGTGGCAACGCTGGCGGCGACGTCGCAGGGCGTATCGTTGATGGCTGCCAGCAGCAGCGCGCGGCCCGCTTCGAGGGCGGCGCGGCCGACCTTTTCCTGGCGCGTGCGAAACACCATCTTGTACACCCCGCGCTCTCCCGTTTCGCGCGCCTTGCCGAAGCCGGTCTTCATGCCAGCCATGGTCTGCAACTCCAGCGTGACGTGCTCGAGGATGTGCGCAGCCCAGGTGCCCTCGCGCAGCCGCTCGAGGAAACCGCCGCGCGTGCCGACGCCGCAGCGGTGTTCGATCAGCCCGGGCAGCCAGGCAGTCAGGCGTTCGTACAGGCCGGGCAGGGTATTGGAAGGCGCGTCTTCAAGCGCGCCGATATCCACCCACGCTTCGATGACAGGACGATAAGTCCAGATGTTCGGTCCGCGCAAATGCGCCACGCGCTTGAATTGGATGTCGTGTTTGCTCATGTCTGGTTGCGTGTTGACGAATGCCGCCGGCGTACGCATTATTCGCCATTTTCCTAAGTTTCGCTTAAGCTTCGGAATAAATTTTTTTATTCAACCGAATTGCCTCTCGCCCGTTATACAGTGATCCGGCCGGGCGCCCCTGACTGCTCCGGCAACCACTTGAAGCATTTTCAGAATGACAACCAATCTGCCTGCACCCGATTCTGTCCGCACCGACCTCCCGCCGGAGTGGCAGGCGGCGCTGGCGCCACAGCTCGCTCCGGATGAAAACGTTGCAGCATGGGTTCAGGTTGACCTCGACCAGCGCCTGCACTTCAAAAAAGGCTTGCTGGTCCTGACCGACCGCCGCCTGCTGGCGCGCGCGCCCGGCGAAACCGCCTGGCGCGAATGGGCATTCCGCCCCGGCCTGGCCTTGCGCCATCACGACCATGCGGGCGTGGGCCACCTGCAGCTGCTGGACGCCAACGGCTTGCTGGCGGCCTGGCGCTTCACGCTCGGACAAAACCTGGCGGCGATCCGCCTGATCGACCAGTTCGAACTGCTGCAGGCCAGCCATGTGTCCGGCGAGCCGCCGGAAGAAACCGACGGCAGCCTGTGCCCCAGCTGCAAGGCACCGCTGGAGCCTGATCAGGATGTCTGCCCGGTCTGCACCCGCGTCATCCATACGCCGCCCTCGACCTGGACGCTGCTGCGCCTGTGGCGTTTCGCCCGGCCCTACAAGGGCCAGCTGCTGCTCGGCTTCGTGCTGACGCTGCTGGGCACGGCTGCCTCCATGGTGCCGCCTTATCTCACCATGCCGCTGATGGATAACGTGCTGATCCCTTACCAGAACGGCAAGAGCATCGACCCGCAGCTGGTGGCGCTGTACCTGGGCGGGCTGTTCGGCGCGGCAGTGCTTGCCTGGGCGCTGTCCTGGGCCAAGACTTATATCCTGGCGCTGGTGTCGGAACGCATCGGCGCCGACCTGCGCACCACCACCTACGAGCACTTGCTGAAGATGTCGCTGGAATATTTCGGCGGCAAGCGTACCGGCGACCTGATGTCGCGCATCGGCAGCGAAAGCGACCGCATCTGCGTATTCCTCTCGCTGCACCTGCTGGACTTTGCCACCGACGTGCTGATGCTGACGATGACGGCGGCGATCCTGTTTTCGATCAACCCCTGGCTGGCCCTGGTCACACTGCTGCCGCTGCCGATCATCGCCTGGATGATCCACGTGGTGCGCGACCGCCTGCGCACCGGCTTTGAAAAGATAGACCGCGTCTGGGGCGAAGTGACCAATGTGCTGGCCGATACCATTCCGGGCGTGCGCGTGGTGAAGGCCTTCGCCCAGGAAAAACGCGAAGCCGAACGCTTCCGCGAAGCCAACAAGCACAACCTCGCCGTCAACGATCGCCTCAACAAGACCTGGTCGCTGTTTTCGCCGAGCGTATCGTTCCTGACCGAGCTGGGGTTGCTGGTGGTGTGGGGTTTCGGCATCTGGCAAGTGGGGCAAGGCGACATCACCGTGGGTGTCTTGACCGCCTTCATCGCCTACATCAGCCGCTTCTACGGCCGCCTGGATTCGATGAGCCGCATCGTCTCGGTGACGCAAAAATCGGCTTCGGCCGCCAAGCGCATCTTCGATATCCTCGACCATGTCTCCAGCGTGCCGGAGCCGGCCAACCCGGTGCCGCTCAAGGACGTAACAGGCGCGATCGACATCGTCGACGTGGGTTTCCGCTACGGTAACCGCGCCGTCAACCGCGGCATCAACCTTGCCATCAAGCCGGGCGAGATGGTCGGCCTGGTCGGCCACAGCGGCTCGGGCAAGAGCACCCTGGTGAATCTCATCTGCCGCTTCTACGACGTCGCCGAAGGATCGATCCGGGTCGATGGCGTGGATATCCGCTCCTATGGTCTCGCCGATTACCGACGCAACATCGGCCTGGTGCTGCAGGAGCCTTTCCTGTTTTTCGGCACGATCGCCGAGAATATCGCCTACGGCAAGCCCGGCGCCAGCCGCGCGGAAATCATGGCGGCGGCGCGCGCGGCGCACGCGCACGAATTCATCCTGCGCCTGCCGCAGGGGTATGACTCGATGGTGGGCGAGCGTGGCCAGGGATTGTCTGGCGGCGAGCGCCAGCGCATCTCGATCGCCCGCGCCCTGCTGATCAACCCGCGCATCCTGATCCTTGACGAAGCGACGTCCTCGGTCGATTCGGAAACCGAAAAGGAAATCCAGAAGGCGCTCGACAACCTGGTGCAGGGCCGCACCACGATCGCCATCGCGCACCGCCTGTCGACGCTGCAGCGCGCCGACCGCCTGGTGGTGCTGGACCGCGGCCAGGTGGTGGAAGAAGGGCCGCACGACGCCCTGATGGCGCAGCAGGGCGCGTATTACCGCCTGTACCAGGCGCAAGCCAGGAATGCCGCCGAAATGGCGCTGCAAGGGGAATAAGCCAAATGAGCACAGACACCCGTTTCGACCTTGTCCGCGACCCCTTCGGCCGCCTGGTGATGACTGGCGCAGACGGCGCCGTGCATGAAGGCGTGGCGCCGGTGCGCGCTTTTCCGATCCAGGCGCCGGATGACGGCATTGCCCTGGTCAACACCGACGGCGCTGAAGTGGCATGGATCGACAGGCTGTCCGCGCTGCCAGCGGGCGCGCGCGGCCTGATCGAGGAGGAACTGGCCGGGCGCGAATTCATGCCGGAAATCGCCCGCATCGAATCCGTCAGCAGTTTCGCCACGCCCTGCACCTGGCATGTCGCCACCGACCGCGGCGACACCAGCTTCGTCTTGCGCGGCGAAGAGGACATCCGCCGCATCGGCGCCGAATCCCTGCTCATCAGCGACAGCCACGGCATCCATTTCCTGGTGCGCGCGCTGCCGGCGCTGGACAGGCATAGCCGCCGGATTCTCGACCGCTTCCTGTAAATCGGTATTCGGCGGCAGTTGCTGCCTCAGCCAACCTCGACCACCCGCCGCGCATCGACGGCAGGGGCTTCCATCAAAGGCGGGAAGTTAGCGCCATTTTCAAGCAGTCAGAGCAGATGTGGCCGCCCTGGGATGCAGCTTCTCATCGAAATCATCCATGCTGGGAAACCGCATTGCTTCAGTAGACGCCAGCGCATCCAGCCGCGCCGAATAGTCATTCAGGTATCTGGTACGGGCTTCTGCCGAAATATACGGCACATGAAACGCCACAAACGGCGGCAGCACGGCCAGCCCCGTGTAGGCTAGCGTTCCCTGCAAAATATGCTTGAGCATCTGGTCAAGCTCGCCGTGAATGCCGTCTTTCTGGAACATGTGCGGCTGCCCGCCCAGGCTGGTTGCGACCAAGGCCTTTTTCCCCGTCAGTCCGCCGCGGTCATAAAACCGCATCCCGCCGTAACAGTACCCGGACACCAGCACGCGATCCACCCAGCCTTTCATGATCGCTGGCATGGAATACCAGTAGATGGGAAAGTTAAAGATGATCAGGTCAGCCCATTTCACCTTCTCCAGTTCGGCCATGATGTCCGGCGCCAGCGTGCCGTTTTTATAAGCGGCGCGCTGTTCCATGGCGTACACCAGGTAATTGGGGTTGGCCCGTTCAAGGAAATCGTCAGCGTCCGCGACGGCCTTGAACTTCATTGCATACAGGTCGGAGACGATCACTTCATGGCCATTGCCACGCAGCTGGCTCACCGCCCGATTTTTCATGGCGGTGTTGAAGGATTTTTCTTCATTGTGCGCAAAAACGATCAAGACTTTCATGAATGTCGCCCTTCAGATAAAACGCACCGATACGCTGCCCAAATCCTGAAAGCGCGCAATGATGCTGTCACCCGCTTTCACGTGAATCGCTTCGGTGATGCCGCCGCTCATCACAAAACTGCCTGCCGGCAGGATCTCGCCTTGTGCGCTCAAGATATTGACAAGGCACGCGATCGCTTCTGCCGGGTGGCCAAGCACGGCAGCAGAAGCCCCGAGTGAAACAATTTCACCGTTTTTCTCCATGACTGCACCTAGTGTCCGCAAATCGACATCCTGCGGATAACACGCCCGCCCCCCACTGACTACCCGGGCGCTGGAACCGTTATCGGCAATGACACTGGGCAGGTCGAACTTGAAGGCCTTGAAGCGCGAATCGATTACTTCGATTGCCGGCAATACAAAATCTGTCGCATCGAGTACCTGTTCCTTCGAGCAGTCCGGTCCCTGCAAGGGCTTTTTCGTGACAAAAGCCACTTCACATTCGACGCGCGGATGCACCAGCTTCGAGATATCGATCGCTGAATTCTCCGGGCAAGCCATGTCACTCATCAGAAAACCGATGCTCGGTTCATGGATGCCCATCTGGATCATCTTGGCTTTCGACGTCAGGCCGACCTTCCAGCCAATCAGGCGATTCCCGCGCGCGATCGAGCGCTGGCGCAGTTCCTTTTGCACGGCATAGCCATCGGCTATGTTCATGCCCGGATATTCATCGGTCAGTTTGGGAATTTCATAAGCGCGCATCTGCGCACCTTCGACGCGTTCGGTCAACCGGACGATTTCATCACGAGACAATGTGGTGGCGCTCATGCCGCGCTCCTTCCTGCAAATTTGACATGGCAGCTACCGAGGCCGCCGACCGTGCATACGAGCTCGTCGCCATCAGCGACGGGCACCAGTGCAGACTGTGAACCGGAAAGGATGACTTCACCCGCCTTGAATGGGATTCCCAAGGCGCCCAGCGTATTGGCCAGCCAGGCAACCGCATTGGCCGGTGAACCCTGTACCGCGGCACCGACGCCGGTGGAAAACAGTTCGCCATTTTTTTCCAGCACCATGCCGGCCATCGTGATATCCAGTGCACGTGGATCGCCCCGGGTTTTACCCAGGACGTAGACGCCGCAAGAGGCATTGTCTGCGACGGTGTCCTGAATCTTGATTTTCCAGTCCTGGATGCGGGAATCGACGATTTCGAAGCAAGGCACCACATAATCGGTTGCGCGGATCACGTCCATGGCGGTGATCCCCGGTCCTGTGAGGTCTTCCTTCAGCACGAATGCCAGTTCAGCCTCCGCTTTTGGCTGGATCAGTTGGCCGAGATCGATGGTGTCGCCTTCCTGGTAAATCATGCCCGAGGTAAGCTGGCCGAAGTCAGGCTGGAATACGCCAAGAAAATCCTGCACCGCCTTGCTGGTCGCGCCGATTTTTTTTCCGACGATTTTCTCGCCAGCCGCAACCCGGCGATCCACCATGCGCTGCTGAATCCTGTAAGCATCTTCTATCGTAATTTCGGGCTCACGTTCAAGCAGCGGCGGAACTGTAGTCCGATGCAGAAAAGCCATGTACAGTTCGTCTCCGTACTGTTCTATTTTTGTTGAATTCATGATCTTTGAAGTCGCTATAAAGAGTGTGGAGATGCCGGATCAGGCTGCGCTATCGGCGCGGGACCGGATTTCAGTGGCGCGTGCCACGCTGGCAGGTGTGCCGCCAATACACCAGTTCTCCGGATGAATCGGTGTACAGCCGCCACGCACCAGTTCACGGCTGGCGCCCAGGATGTCGACAACCAGATCGGTGAAGCCGGTCAGCAATCGCTGGCGCTCCTTGACGGGACGGCCTTCCAGTACGATGAAGCTGAAATAGGGCGCATCCGCCTGGCGGGAGGAAACCAGCTTTCCGCCTACGGCGAACAGCGATGGCTTGTGCAGCGTGACGAAAGCGCGCACGCGTTCGATGGGCGATTCCAGCACTTCCGCATAGAGCTTGCTCGACTCCAGCAACAGGCACTCCAGCTGGCCCGGCGTGTACTTGTCTTCGACAATATGAAAATTGATGACTGGCATGTTATGTCTCCGTCTTCCTGGTTTCTACTCAAGGCAGACCGCGCCGGCGGCCGGCATCGAGCATGAGGGTCGAGCCGGTCATTGCATCGGCCTCTTCGGCCAGCAGCGTGGCCACTGCCCAGGCAACCTGCTTCGGTGTAGTGAAAGCCTTGATGGATGACTCCGCTTTCATCTCGTTCAGCACTTGCTCGACGCTGACGCCGCGGATGGCGGCACGGTCAGCCGCAACCCGATGCAGACGTTCGGTATCGGCCGGACCCGGTGCGATCAGGTGGGCAGTCACGCCGCGTTCGCCATAGGCCAGGCTTAACTGGCGCATCAGGTTGACCAGGGCGGCATTGGCAATGCCGGCAGCCGCGGCATAGGCAGTTGGCTCCAGGCCATAGTGCCCGCCGATGGCGACCAGTCGCGAATGTGGCAACAGCCGTTCATCGACTGCGCGCGTCAGACGCAACATGCCGCCCACCTTGATGTTGACCGAATCGACGACTGCCGAAGTCGGTGCAACCAGGATGCCGCCGGCGACCGCCACGCCGGGACCATGCACGACCATGCGTACCGGCCGGTCGAGCACTGCACGGATCGCCTCGATCGAACTGTCGCAACTGATATCCGCTGCGCACGGGATCAGGCTGGGAAAACGTTCCTGCAGCGAGGCAAGCGAACTTTCCGTCCGTGCAACGGCAACCACACCGAGGCCTGCCGCTGCGAGTGATGCGACAATCTCCGTGCCGAACGAGCCGGTGGCGCCGACGACAACGGCGAGCTCTTTAAATTTTGTCATTACTGTTTCCAGGTTAATCGTCAATGCGGCAGCAGGCCGCGTTCCTTGGCCATGGTCATTGCCGTGTCTTCGATCATGTCTTCCTGGCCGCCAATCAGCTTCTTCTTGCCAAGTTCGATCAGGATTTCACGCGCCGACACGCCGTATTTGGCAGCCGCGCGGCGCGCGAACAGCAGGAAGGTCGAATACACGCCGGCATAGCCGATGGTCAGTGATTCGCGGTCGACCCGCACCAGCTGGTCCATCAGCGGCAGGATCACGTCTTCCGCCACATCCATCATCTTGAACAGGTCGACGCCGGTATGGATGCCCATGCGTTCGCACACTGCCGCGAATACTTCCAGCGGCGTGTTGCCGGCGCCCGCGCCGAGGCCGCCGACCGAGCCATCAATGCGGTTGGCGCCGGCTTCGATGGCGGCGATCGAATTGGCGATGCCCATGCCGAGGTTGTGGTGACCGTGGAAGCCGAGCTGGGTCTTCGGGTCCAGCGCATTGCGCAGCAGCGCGATGCGGGCACGCACGTCTTCCGGCAGCATGTAGCCGGCCGAGTCGGTGACGTAAATGCAGTTGGCGCCGTAGGATTCCATCTGCAAGCCCTGCTTCAACAGGCCTTCCGGCGAGTTCAGGTGCGACATCATCAGGAACCCGGTGGTATCCATGCCCATGCCGCGGGCGTAGGCGATGTGCTGCTCGGCGACGTCGGCTTCGGTGCAATGGGTAGCCACGTGCACGCTGTGCACGCCGCATTCGCGCGCCGAGCGCAGCTGATCCATCGTGCCCAGGCCTGGCACCAGCAGCACCGATACCTTGGCGCGTTTCAGTTTGGGGATGACCGCGTTCAGGTATTCTTCGTTGGTATGACGCGAGCGGCCATAGTTCAGTGAGGAGCCACCCAGGCCGTCGCCATGCGTAACCTGGATCAGCGGCACACCGGCATCATCCAGCGCGGTTGCCACGCGCACCATTTCATCGAGCGTCATCTGGTGACGTTTGGCATGCATGCCGTCGCGCAGGCACATGTCATGCAACATGACCTTTCTTCCCTTGAGTGACATCATGCTGGCTCCATAGTTTTCGATTGGGCTTTGAAACGCCCGGCGTTGATTTCTTCGGCAAACATTTCAGCGGTGCGGGTGGCGGCAGCAGTCATGATGTCGAGGTTGCCGGCATAAGTCGGCAAGAAATCGCCCAGACCCGTCACTTCCATGTAAATCGACACCTGGTGGCCGTCGAACACGGGGCCATTCACCAGCCGGTAACCCGGCACATACTTCTGCACTTCGGCGATCATCGCTTTCACGGAAGCGGTAATGGCTTCCTGGTCGGGCAGCGCATCGGTTTCGCAGTAGATCGTATTGCGCATGACCATCGGGGGTTCGGCCGGATTGATGATGGCCATCGCCTTGCCGAGCCTGGCGCCACCGATCTTTTCGATCGCATTCGAGGTGGTGTAGGTGAATTCATCGAGATTCTTGCGCGTGCCGGGTCCGATCGACCTGGACGACAGGCTGGCAATAATTTCACCGTAACCAACCGACTGAATGCTGGAGACCGCATACACCATCGGGATAGTCGCCTGGCCGGCGCAGGAAATCATGTTGACGTTCATTTCCCCTTTGCCGGCATGCTCACGCAGGTTGATCGGCGGGACGCACAGCGGGCCGATGGCCGCCGGCGTCAGGTCGATCATCAAGACACCCAGCGCATTGAGCTTGCGTGAATTTTCGGCGTGCACATACGCTGACGTGGCGTCGAAGGCAATCTGGATGCCATCCTCCTTCACATGCGGCAGCAGGCCATCGAGTCCGGCGGCGGTCGTCTTCAGCCCCATTTCGCGCGCACGCTTGAGGCCTTCCGAATCGGCGTCGATGCCGACCATCCACACTGGGTCCAGCAATGGACTGCGTTGCAGCTTGTAGATCAGGTCCGTGCCGATGTTGCCGGAACCAATCAAGGCGCATTTAATCTTTTTCATCGTGTTCCCCCGGCGCTCATTTTTTCCACTCTTTGGCAGCCTTGCGCACTGCCGCACGATCGAAGTCATTGATGCAGTCGTTCAGCGCCATGGTTGCCACTGCAGAGATCGCGGGCGTTTTTTCCGGCGTGCCCTTGTCCTTGAACAGCAGCTCAGCGTATTGCCCGAATTTTTCCTCATCGATCACGCCGTACTTTTCGCCCGGACCGAAGCCGACGTTGAAGATGTCGGCAATGAATTTCAATTCAGCGACCGCTTTTTTTATCTCCTCAGGCTTGCTGGCAGGAACACGTGCGGCCGGATTGAAATCCCAGTAAAGTTGCAGCGCGGCTTCCGGATTTTCAGCGGCGAAAAGCGAGCTTTTGGCAACTGCCCGACCATACCCGCACAAGGCTTTTTGCTTGGTGGCGATGGTGCGATCGGAAGCCATCGACGCCAGGTTGCCGAAAGTGCCCAGGGTCGGATGGGTAAAGTAAGTAAACTGTTGGCCATTGCGTTCCATCGCTGCATACATCACGTCCCACATCGCCAATGCCTGCACGTTGCCGCTGCGAAGCGCTGTAAGGGCCTGATCGCCCACGCCCACAGGTACAAAGGTATCGGCGGTTGGCGTAATGCCTGCGCTGAGCAGGATTGATTTGGCCACGGTGAGCGAGGCGCTGCCCAGATTGCTGACGCCGATTTTCGCGCCCTTGAGGCTGGCCGGCGTAGTGATGCTGGAGCCCCTGGGCACGCCAATGCTGTACATCAGCGTCTTGTGGTTCTGCAGGAATACCTTGGCTTTTACCCCACTATCCTGACCGAGCAGCAAAGGTTCTACCGTCGCAAGGGCAATGTCTGCATTATTGGATGCCATCAGTTGCACGGCCGTCGAAGCATTGGCCGTATTGCGAATTTCCAGGTCGATCCCCTCGGCCTTGAAATAGCCAAGCTGCTGTCCGACATACAGGGGGAGCAGGGAATAGGTCGGCACCGGTGCGCCGCCCTGTACCGTGAGCTTTGTCTGGGCCTGGGCAGCGCCGGCTGTGAAAGCGAGTGCGAGGGCGACCGAGGCGAAGGCCGATTTTTTGATATGGCGAATCAGATGGTTTTTCATTATGTCTCCGTTATCAGTTTTAAATAATGTTTAAACGCCGCGAAGCTCTTCGGCTGGGCCCCAGAAAACCAGCTTTTTGGAAAGGGCTTTAATGATCATGCTGAGAATGATCCCCACTGTCGACAGCACTACCAGCACCGAGAACACGCCTGCCACATCCATTGCGGACTGCCGCTGGATGATCAGCGCGCCCAGGCCACGGGATGCGCCGAGAAATTCGCCAACAATTGCACCGATCACGGAGAACACCATGGCGATCTGCAGGCCGGCCATCAGATAAGGCAAGGCGTTTGGTAGCTGCACCATGCGGAAAATCTGCCAGCGCGAGGCTTTCATCACCCGCATCAACAGGATCTGCCGCGGGTCCGAGCCGCGAAAACCGACGACCGCATTGACCACGATCGGGTAGAAGGCGATCAGGGCCACGATCACGACCTTGGAACTGATGCCGAAGCCGAACCAGATGATCAGCAAGGGCGCAATTGCCGGCTTGGGAATGGTCTGCAGGCAGGTAATGTAGGGCGACAGGATTTTGTCGACCATTGGAATGAGCGCAATGGCCGCGCCGCACAACAGCCCGAGCACGGTAGCCAGCGCAAACCCCAGCAGGATCTCAGCCAGCGTGTAGTAGATATCGACACGCACGCTTTCCTGCATCAGATCGGCGTACAGCTGCATGACGACTTTTGAAGGCGCCGGCAGCAGATAGCCGGGAATAAGGCCGGCCTGGACGCAATATTCCCAGCCCCCCAGAAGAGCGACGGCGACCACGACAGAGAGAACGCTACCGAGATCGAAGCGGGGCAAGCGGCTTACAGGTGCGACGGGTTTTGATATGACCTGGCTCATGGCGTTCATAACTCCGTAGTGGCAGATAACAGGCCGCGTATATGCGCGACATACTTTCCGAAAGCGGCCGAGGTGGTGTCGGTCAGCTGGCGCGGGCGCGGCAGGTCGATGTCGATAATTTCCTGCACCCGTGACGGCCGGGCCGACATCACGACCACGCGGTCCGACAGCAGCACGGATTCGGGGATCGAGTGCGTAATGAAGAGCACGGTCTTTTTGCTCTCCATCCAGATTCGCTGGAGCTCCTGCGTCATGGTTTCGCGCGTCAGGGCATCGAGCGCACCGAATGGCTCGTCCATCAGCAGCAACGACGGATCGCTGACCAGCGCGCGGGCGATGGAGGTGCGCTGCTGCATGCCGCCGGAAAGCTCGGTCGGGTATTTGTTCTCAAACCCCTTGAGCCCTACCAGCTCGATCAGATCGCGGGCGCGCTGTTCATGCTTGCGTCGTTCCAGGCCCATCACCTCGATCGGCAGGCATACGTTCTGGAAAACGGTGCGCCATGGCAGCAACACGGCATCCTGGAACACCATGCCGAGATCGGGGCTGGAAGCGCCGTCGGGCAAGCCGTGGAACTCGATCGAACCGCCGGTGGGTTGCAAAAGCTTGCCGATCAGTTTCATCAGCGTGCTCTTGCCACAGCCGGAAGGACCGACGATGGAGATGAACTCGCCTTTACTGACGTTGAACGAGACCTTTTCGATCGCATTGATCGGACCGTTACGGGTGTCGTAACATTTTTCCAGTCCGTTCACCTCAATGAAGGGCGTTAAACTGGGTGCAGGGACGAGCCGTGCCACATTTTCTATCATGTTTGTCTCCAGGCCATGTGCGGTCACGGCCTTTTAATTGAATTTTTTGTGTCCCGCGACGGCGCTAGCCTGGCAACCGGATTTCCTCTTCCAGGTAGCGGTAGTACTGCTGTGACTTGGGCTTCTGCGCGTCTTCCGGCTTCACGTAGGAAATTGTCGATTTGCCGAAATACGCACTCGGGATCACCATCACGCGGATGAAGTTGGCGGGGCCCTGGTCCCACACCCTGGCATACACATGTTCGGGACCGCGTTCCAGCCAGGTCACGCCCGGCGTAGCCGTCCACTGTTTGCCGAGCGAGTCGATGAAAATTTCACCGGTATGGACGCATCGCACGCCCGGTGCCGCGTGGATGTGGGTCAACGCTTCGCCGCCAGGCGGAAACGAGACCCGGTCACAGCGAATGGCGAACTGCCGTTCATCATCCGGCAGGGGCAAGGGATACGCGCCTTTGTTCTGGCTGTCGACGCCGGCGCCTTGCGCCAGCGTGGCGGCATCGTCGGATGCTACCGGGGCCAGTTCCCAGCGCCATAGCGTGGCGGGGCCGAAGGCGGCTTCGATGGTGGTCTCGGTCTGCACCAGCTGCGCATTGTCTTCGCTGAGGACGCGCCGGCGTCCGCCTTCGATAATGCGTACGGTACCGGTGCGGCAATAGACGACGCGCATTTCCGGGCGCAGGGTAATGCTCGCGCCGGCTTCCAGCTTGTCGTGCACGACGCGCAGTTTGAGTTTTTCAACGATTGCCATATTAGTGAGCCTCCTTGATGATCGGTTGAATGTTGTAGTGCGGCGCGACGCGGTAGTTATGCACTTCCATGCGGGCCCAGACATTGCCGATCGTGAAAGGATCGGTGTTGTACCATTCGTCAAGCTCGGCGCGCGTTTCGAACTGGATCACGGCGGCCGAGCCGATCACGTCGCCGGCCTCATTCAACAATGCGCCACCGATCAGCAGATGGTTCGCATGCTGGTAATGCTCGGCGCGCTTGAGGTGGTCCGGGCGAATCCTGGCGCGGCGTTCTTGCGCACCGGCGTCGGTAGCGTCATATAAAAAGATTAAGAATTGCATACGGGTGTCTCATGTCCTTTGTGTGGGCTGCTTTGCTGCGCCAGTGCCAAACTCGGCGTTAGCGCGTATGTGGTAAATTAGCCTCTGCATGCAATACTTTCCAATACCAAATTGGCTCCCATCTCATACAAAAATTGTATGGAACTTTGCGGGAGGCCAGCCAGACCATGGATTTTCGTCAGCTTAAGTATTTCTTGGCGGTCGCCGAAGAATCGAACATGGGCCGCGCTGCAGCGCGCCTGCACATTTCGCAGCCACCCCTGACGCGCCAGATCCAGCTACTGGAACAATCTCTCGGCGCAACGCTGTTCTTGCGCACCGCAAAAGGCATGGAGTTGACGGATGCCGGGCAGATGTTCCTTGAGGGTGTGCGCAATATTTTTGCGCTCATTGATCAGACGACCGAGCGAACCCAGCGGGCAGAGGCCGGCCAGCTCGGCCGTATCGATGTCGGCATCTTTGGCTCCAGCATCCTGAGCCTGATTCCCGGACTGCTGTTAAGTTACCGGACCATCTATCCGGACGTGAAAATCGTGCTCCATACGATGGGAAAGAAGGAGCAGATTGACGCGCTGCGCAATCACACTCTGGCAGTGGGTTTTAACCGGCTGGTGTGGGATATGCCGGATATCACGGCGGAAGTCCTGATGAACGAACGGCTTTATATCGCAGTGAATCAAACTCATGCGCTGGCGCGGCAAAAGGAAATCGCCTTCACTGAACTGGCAAGCAACCCTGTCGTGTTATTTCCCAGCGCCTCGCGCCCGAACTTCATCGACTACGTGATGGAACTCTGTCATGCCGAAGGCTTCCACATGCAGGATACCCAGGAAGTTGCTGATGCTGTTACCGGCGTTGCCCTGGTAGGTGGCGGTTTTGGCATGTGCCTGGTGCCGGAGTCGGCCACGGCGCTGCAGATTCCCAATGTCGTCTATCGTCCGATCAGGAAAATTCCGGCGCCGACGGTGGACCTGAGCTGCCTGTACCGCAACGACGACCAATCGCCGATTCTGCATAACTTTTTGAACGTGGCACGGGTGTACTGCAAATCACAAGCGCCTCGTGGTCAATGATTGAAGCCCGACGCCAGAATAAAATGCGCTAGCCGAGATCGATCACGCGTTGCGGATCGAAATCCGGATTCTCCCAGGCCAGTTCTGCCGGGGTCACTGCTGCCAGGCGATTGGTGGCGTAGCCGCGCGGGTTGGTGACGACGCGCGTGCCGTTGACCTCGTAGTCGAAACTGTCATGCACGTGCCCGTGTATCCACAAGTCGGCACGGCCGAGCAGGGGGGACAGATCGCTGACGAAGGCAGCATTGACGATCGAGTCGGCAAAGCGCGGATGCACCGAGTTGACATGCGGGCCGTGGTGGCTGACCACCACGGTGGGGCCGTCGAAATGTTCGGTTAGCCGCTCTTCCAGCCAGGCGCGTGACGCGGCATGGATGCCTTGCGCATCCGCCGGCGTCAGGATGCCGTCGCCGAAGCGGATCAGGCGGTGGTCCGGCAGCATGCCGTCGGCCGCCTGCATCGCCGCCGCTTCCTCGTAGGGCGGCAGGCGATAATCGGTCCACAGGCAGCAGCCGAGGAAACGCACGCCATCCAGAACCAGTGCGTCGCGCTCGAGAAAATGCACGTTGCTGCCTTGCGCCTTGCGCCGCAATTCGGCCAGCAAGTCATCATAATTCTCGTGGTAAGCCTCGTGGTTGCCATGCACGTATACCACCGGCACCGGCCAGTCGGCGAAAGTCGCAAGCGCCATGGCGCCGCGGTGGATGTCGCCGGCGATCACCAGCACATCGGCAGCTGCCGGTTCGATGATGCGGTATGCGGGGAATGGCTCCTCGAGGAATTCGTAATGCAGGTCGGAGGCGATCTGGATTTTCACGATAATGCGCGGGATGAGTGAGGCGTATGCCGGGATGACAAGCCGATTCTATCCTGTTCCCCGGCACCGGGGGTGTCCCTCGTCTGTCGTAAAAATCGGTTATCCTTCACGATTCCACGCAATCCCTCTTACCCGGGACAGGTCAGCCTCCGCGCCACCTCTGCCGAATCCTTCCGCTGCATGAATCACCCGCTTACTTTTTCTACCGTCCTGATGCTGCTCATTCCGCCGTTCCTGTGGGCCGGCAATGCGATTGCAGGACGCATGATGAGTACCCTGGCGTCGCCCTTTCTTGTCAACCTGGTGCGCTGGTCGGTGGCCTTGCTGATCCTGCTGCCGCTGGGCCGCGCCGTGCTGCGCCGGAACAGCGGCCTGTGGCCGCACTGGAAGCGCTTCGCCTTGCTGGGCCTGCTCGGCGCCAGCCTCTACAATGGCTTGCTCTACCTGGCGCTGCGCACCTCCTCGCCGATCAACGTCACCCTGGTCGGCGCCAGCATGCCGATCTTCATGATGGCGATCGGCCGCATCTTTTTCCGCGTGCATTTTTCCGGCAAGCAGATCGCTGGCGCCATGCTATCCCTCGTCGGCGTGCTGGTAGTACTATGCCGCGGCGACTGGCACGCACTGCTGAATCTGCGGCTGGTGCCGGGCGATCTCATCATGATCGGCGCAACCATTATCTGGTCGGTCTATAGCTGGCTGCTGGCGCGTCCCAGCGAGCCTGCAACGGTGCGCCAGAACTGGAGCGGCTTCCTGCTGGCGCAGACCATGTTTGGCGCCGCCTGGTCGAGCGTATTCGCCGCTGGCGAATGGGCTGCGGGTGCCACCCAGTTCCACTGGGGCTGGCCGCTGGCGCTGTGCCTGCTGTATGTCTCGACCTTGCCGTCGATCGTTGCGCTGGGCTTCTGGAACGCTGGCGTAGCGCGGGTCGGCCCCAACATCGCGGCTTTTTTCACCAACCTGATCCCGCTGTTTACCGCGCTGATGTCCTCGGCCATCCTGCGCGAATTGCCGCACCTCTATCACGGCGCCGCCTTCCTGCTGATCATCAGCGGCATCGTGCTGTCGTCGCGGCGCTGAAGCAATTCTTCCCCGACCTGCCTACCGCTCCAAAGCAACAGGCGGCAAACGACATTGACATTCAAACAATATATAACTGATATCACAATTAGTTAATTGTTTTGCATGATGCGCCGCATCATAATTCCGCCGTCTCTTCTGTATCTACCCGGTACAGACCCTGCCTGCAACCCCGCACGCCCTGACATCCGCATGCTGCATCGCCACATGAATGGCCTTGAACGTGCCCTTCCTGAACCCGTCGGAGATAACAATGAAACTGAACTTAGCGATGTTTTTGCTGGGATGCCTGGCAGCACCGGGGCTATTTGCCGCCGATGTTCGCCTCGATTCCTATGCGATCGAAAAAAAGACGCTGCCGGCGGCGATGGCGGCACGGGATGCTGCAGGCGCCGAACGCGCCTTCGGCGAAGTTTACGTGGTCAAGGTCAAAGGCGTGGTACCAACCAATCATGCCCTGCCGGTGCAATTGTTCGTCGGCGACATGCCGATCCGCGAGTACGGCGCGACCAGGGATGGCATCTATTTCAAAGTCTACGATGCGCGCGTGCTGAAGCAGATGCACGGCAAACCGTTCCGCTATGCCGCCAACGCAAAGGCGGCGCGGCAGACGTCGCTGATCTTCAAGGCACCGGCCGAATAAGGGGGAAAATAAAATGGCTTTGTTCAAACACCTTGCAGCACATGCTACACGTACCGCCCTCCTGCTGCTGACACTGGTCGGCTTTTCGTCTGCCGCGCACGCGGGTTTCGGCGATGCGGGCACTTATGCGGTGGTGCAGGAATCCTACGGCAGCTGGACCGGCGGCAGCAACACCACCACCGATATCCGCAGCTATTTCGACTCGCCGGCTGCCCATGTCACCGATGTGCTGGGCATCACGATGGATAAAGTGCCGCTGCGCGCCACTGTCTTCCGCCCGTCCGCCAGCGGCAAGTTTCCGATTGTTTTTATCCTGCATGGCAACCACGCGCCTGAAGAAGCCAGCTTCCAGGGGCATGCCTGGCTGCAGCAGCACCTGGCCAGCCACGGCTACATCGCCGTGGCAATCGACCAGGATTTCCTGAATGGCGGTTTCGGTGAAATGGATGCGCGCGCGATCGTGCTGCTGCGTCACATGCAACTGTGGCGCAAATGGAGCACCACTTACGGCAACGCGTATTACAACAAGGTCGACATGACCAAGATCGCCCTGGTGGGGCACTCGCGCGGCGGCGAAGCGATTGCGGTGGCCAAGGCGCTGAATACCGCGCATTCGGCAAGCCTGACGAGCGCGCCGGATTATTATAAGTTCAATATTTCGGCGCTGTTTGCAATCGCCCCGACCGACAAGTACATCCTGACGGATATCGATCCGAAGACGCAACGCCCGTACTTTGCCAACCCGGCCAATCCGAACGATCCGGCGCAGTCGGCCCCGATCGTGCTGGACGATATCGCCTACGCAACCATCCACGGCAGCCACGATGAAGACGTCGGCTTCTTCTACGGGCAGAACCAGTATGAACGTGCGCAACGCGCCGCCCTGGCGACGCCGACCCACATCAAGGCGGCGTACATGGTGAACGGCGCCAACCACAAGCACTTCAACAGCGTCTGGGCAGCGCCGTGCGTAGCCGGCTATACATCGGAAGCGTGCGCCGACGGTCCTTTCCACATCCGCCCGCTGTCCGGCCTGATCCGGCCGGACCAGAGCCAGCAAGCCGTGAAGGTTTACCTGACTGCCTACCTGCAGAACGTGCTGCGCGCCGCCAACTCGATCGACGTGCTGACCAACAGGACGCCGGACAGCAGCCTGCCGGCCGGCGTGACCATTGTGCCGCGCTTCCAGGCCAAGGGCAGGGTAGTGCTGAACCATTACCAGGAAGACGCCTCGGCCTCGACCGGCTCGCGCAGCGGCGTCACCAATGCCGGCAGCAACCTGTTCGAAATGCAGGAAATGAACCTCTTTCCGAATGAAATCTGGTTCTTCGGCACGCCAATCGCATATCCCGACTATCCGCACAGCTACCTGGCGACCAATGCGCTACGGCTGGCATGGCAAAGCAATGCAGCCGAGTACCGGTTGAATTTTGCTTCCACTACCACAGTCGGTTCGCTGGTGAGCAGCAACCCGATCCTGTCGTTCGACGTCGGTCAGATGTACGAATTTGCCCAGGACAAGAATCCGAAGGGGGTTGACCAGGATTTCAGCGTGCACCTGCTGGTCAATTATTTCGGCGCCACCCAGGTCAGCAATGCATTGCCTGTTTCGAACTATGCGCGCCTGCCGTATCCGGATCGTGTTTACACTTACATGAACGAAAACGAAATCGGCGCCGATTTCAGCCATACGATGCTGCGCACGGTGCGCATACCATTGGCGGATTTCGTCGCGGGCAAGCCGACCCTGAATCTCAACCAGATCAAGGGCATCGTGTTCAAGTTCAACCAGAAGCCAAGCGGCCGTGTGCTGATCGATAATATCCAGGTCAGCAAGTAACCGTTACCCGCCGAATACCGGCCCGCGCCCTGCCGACTGGCGGGGCGTTTGCATTTTTCAGAGAGTGCAATATCGTGCCTGCTAGGGCAACGGCCGCGTGGACGGCTTCCACACCGCATCCGGCTCGCTGCGCGCGATATCGCGTTCCCAGGTGGCGCCGCACGCATGGCAGACATAGAATTCGGCGCTGCCGGTGGCGGTTTCCCAGAAATTGATTTCCGCTGCGGTGTAGAGCAGCAGGTTGGCGTGTGGCGCCGTGTCCACTGGCGCGCCGTCGAGGGCATTGCATGCTTCACAGGCAGGCATGGTGTCCCCGCTCTCCAGGCTAGCCGCCATCCGGCTTGTCCGCGGTCATTGCGCGCGCAAACGCCGCCTTGGCCTGACGGTACTCAAGCTCGGCGGTATGGTACTCGGATTCGAGCGCCTGTGCGGCTTCGCTGTCCAGCGTATTCACGCTGACCGCACTCATCTGCAGCAAGCGCTGCCGCTTGTTGAATACATCCCTGGCCAGAAATGCCAGCACTTCTTCCCGCGTCGATTCCATCGTGTCCTGAACTTGCATGATCTTTTATAGCCACTAGGACATTTCTCATGCCATTTTGTTCAATCGGCCCGGCACAATTTCGCCCAGGCGCGGCGGAAGCGCCACAATTTGTTAAGGACTGTGTCGCCACGCCGCCCCTGCCGTGCTGCCATTGGACAAGCGATCAGCGTGTTCGTACACTGCAGCAAAGAGGGGGAGACAACCCATGCCAGATAAAAACAATACGGCGGCGATCAACCGGCGCGAAACGGAGCGCGTCATTCCCGAACCAGGCGCACCGGTGCGGGTACACATCAACGGCGAGGATTTCATCGAAGTCATCGACGCCATCGACATCAGCGAAGGCGGCATCCGCATCAGCGTGCGGCACCGTTTTGCCGGCTGCCATGTCGATCAGCCGGCATCGGTCATTGTCCATCTGCCGGCGCCGATCTCGCGACATTTCAGCACGCATGGCCGCATCCGGCATGTGCTGGGCGACTCCTTCGGCATCCAGTTCGCCGGCCTGAGTCCGGCCGACCTTGCGCTGCTGCGCCAGTACGTGCGTCTGCGCAGCAACGCCGCGGCACCCACCCGGGACATGCGCAGCAGCCTGCGCCGCCTGTTCGGACTGGCTTAAGGCTGGAACTGCGGCGCCGTCAACGTGCCGCCAAGAACAACGCTGCTGCTCGCCTGACGCGATTCCGTGCGCAGATCCATGCCAACCCGGCCGGTCAGCTTGCCGTTGGCATCCGCCACGGCATCGCCGCGGGCCGATAACAAACCGGCGACCAGGCGCACTCTGGAGAGCTGCATCTTGTCTGCCGTGTAGACGAAGTCGCCGCCGAGATCGCCGAAGGTGGTCTTGCCGCTGCCGGCCTGGCCGATGACCTGGGCCGCCATATCGATACCTTGCAACACGCCGTCCTTGATGCTGAAGCTACCGCGCGCCTGTGGCGCCGCGAACAGGTCTTCCGCCTTTTCGGCCTGCATCGTAAAACGGAATTGCGCATGCATGACGCCCTGCTGAAGCAGCGCCGGCGCGATGCGCACCGGATCCACCTGCCGCGCCTGCGCCTCGCCGGACAGGCGCCAGCCACCGTCCCACTGCAACCTGGCCGCGCCGCTGAGCGTGCCGTCCAGGACCACCGCCGTGAACTGGCTGATCGTCGCGCCATCCGGTTCCAGGGTGCCGCTGGCATTGAGGGCGTCCAGCGCGCGGGTCCCGCCGAACGGCAGGGCCAGGTCGCCCGCCGTCATCTCGAAGCGCCAGGCGCCATCGACCCGCTGCAGCTCGACGCGGGCCTTGGCGTTGGACGCAGACAGCACGGCCTTGCGCCAGCCGCCGTCGCCGGGCTCGATGCCGGCCGAAAAAACCGGCACTGTGACATGCTGCGAACGCCAGCGCACCTCGCTGGCGCGCAAGGGCACCTGCGACCAGGCAGCGCCACCCTTGCCGAACAATAGCCAGCCCATGCCCTCGTCACTGATGATGGGCGAAACGACCTCGAGCTCGCTGATTTGCATCGAGTCGGCTAACAGCGCGCCAAATTCGACCCGGGCGTTGATGCGTTCAATGGTGATCTGCCTGCCTTCACCCACGACGATCTGCCCGAGGCGCCATTGCGGATACGGAAACAGCGACAGGTTCATGCTGCCGATGCGCACCGGCTGACCGAACTGTTGGCTGGCATCGCGTTGCAGGCGCGCCAGGCGCTCGTTGAATGGGAATACATGCACCAGCGCCACTGCGGCAATCGCCAGCACGACCAGGGCCGCCACGCCCAGGCGCAGCGCCCACTTCACGTCGGCCAGCCAGCCGTGCGGCGGCCGCCAGCGCGGCGACCGCGCATATTCGGCGGGCTCCGGCGGCTGTGCATGCGAGTGGGAGTGAGGTTGCGGATCCGCATCTGCCGCCGGGGCGGCGGCCTGTTCCGCTTCCATCCTTGCCTCGGCAGCCTTCGCCTCTGCGGCTTTCGCTTCCGCGGCAGCTGCGGCTGCTTCTGCCTTTTCCGCAGCGATGCGCTCGGCTTCTTCCGCTTTCAGGCGAGCCGCATGCTCGGCTTCCCGGCGCAGCCTTTCCTTTTCTTCCTGTTTCGCCAGCCGCTCGGCTTCCTTGTGGGCCCTGACCTCAGCCGCACGCTGGGCTTTCTGTTCAGCTTCGATCCTGGCCTTTTCCGTGGCTTCCTGACGTGCCTGTTCGCGCGCAGCCTGGCGCGCCTCCGCTTCGGCCTGCTTGCGGGCCTTTTCCTCTTCCTTTTTCCGCGCCTTTTCTTCGGCCAGCACGCGCGCCGCTTCTTCCGCCTCGCGACGTGCCGCTTCCTCTGCTTCACGCCGTGCCTTTTCTTCGGCAGCACGATGCGCTTCCTCTTCTGCCTTGCGGCGGGCCTCTTCTTCGGCGCGCAACTTTGCCTGACGCTCGGCTTCGGCGCGTTGCTGCGCTTCTGCTTCCCGCTGCGCCAGCTCTTCCGCCGCCCGACGCGCCGCTTCATGCGCGCGCAGCCGCGCCTGCTCCATTGCTTCCTGCCGCGCCTGTTCTTCCGCCTGCCTGCGCGCCTCTTCTTCGGCGAGGCGGCGTGCTTCTTCCTCCGCCTGCCTGCGTGCAGCCTCTTCCGCCGCGAGGCGCGCGGCTTTCTCGGCTTCGCGCCGCGCTTCCTCTTCAGCCTTGCGTCGCGCTTCTTCCGCAGCACGCAATTTTGCCTCGCGCTCAGCCTCGACGCGTGCCTTCGCTTCGGCGTCCTGGCGTGCCTTTTCTTCCCCCTGCCTGCGCGCAGCCTCCTCTGCTTCGCGTCGTGCTTTGTCTTCCGCCGCACGGCGCGCTTCTTCCTCGGTCTTGCGACGTGCCTCTTCCTCGGCGCGCAGCTTCGCCTGGCGCTCGACTTCCGCACGCGCCTTCGCTTCAGCTTCCTGCCGTGCCTTTTCCTCCGCCTGCTTGCGCGCAGCTTCTTCGGCCTTACGACGTGCGACTTCCTCTGCTTCGCGCCGCGCTTGCTCCGCCGCCGCACGACGTGCTTCCTCTTCAGCCTTGCGACGTGCCTCTTCCTCGGCACGCAGCTTCGCCTGGCGCTCGGCTTCCTGGCGCGCCATTTCCTCCGCCTGCTTGCGTGCAGCTTCTTCGGCTTTACGGCGTGCTTCCTCTTCAGCCTTGCGACGCGCTTCTTCCTCGGCGCGCAATTTTGCCTGGCGCTCGGCTTCCGCACGCGCCTTCGCTTCAGCTTCCTGCCGTGCCTTTTCCTCAGCCTGCTTGCGCGCAGCTTCTTCGGCCTTGCGACGCGCGACTTCCTCTGCTTCGCGCCGCGCTTTCTCTTCCGCCGCACGACGTGCTTCCTCTTCGGCGCGCTGTTTTGCTTCCTGCTGTTCGCGGAAGCGCGCCTTGTCTTCGGCTTCCTTGCGCGCCTGCTCGGCTATCCGCTTCTGCGCCAGCGCCGTGATGCGGCGCGCTTCTTCCTCGATGGCGCGGCGCGCCTCCTCCGTCTGCGCGACTTCCGGCCGCGCGCTTTTCGCGGCAGGCGCTTCGGCCTTGGCAATGTTCTTGAAATCCAGGCTGCTGCCCGCTACAGCTTCCTCCGCTTCAGACTCGGGCTGTTCCATCGCCCGAAAAAAATCGCCTATGGTCAGCTGGCTGTTGGGGGCGTCGAGCATGGCCGGCATGGTCAGGCCGAATTCGGTGTCACCCATCGAGGGCGCAGCCTTTGCCGCGGCACCGGAAGCGGTGGCCATGCCGAACTCGCGAATGAAATCGCCTTCCAGCATTTGTTCGATGGCCTTGCGCAGCTTGACCCCATTCATATCCAAATGGTCGTGCAACTCTCTGAAGCTGCGCTTGCCATCGATTTCCTTGAGAATCTTGCGTTGCTCGCGCGACAGTTGCCTGGTTTTGCCAAGCGCTTCCCCCAACCCCTTTGCCGTTTTGGTAAATATGGTGTCGTTGTTCATATTGTCTTCGGAAGATCCTGGCTGTCACGGTACCGGCACGACTGCTGGCAGCCGACGTGGCCGCAGCTGGTAAATGGTGCAGATTATCGTGAGCAACGTCAATTAAATGTTACTTTTGTGAAATATATTCCTGCATCTTGCAGAAATGCTGTCGCATCCGCAAGACTTTCCTTTCCAGATTGTCAAGTTCAGGGCATGTCACGAGCCTGGCAGAATTTTCCCGCTGCGGCGCGGTCAATCTGATTTCCTGGCAATTAAGAAGGGTAATCATGGCCCTGGTCAGTATTTCGGATGCAGCAAAACTCGTGCGCAAGGCACGTGCCACGGTGGCACGGGATATCGAGGCAGGGCGCGTAGCCAAGACCGTGCTGCAGGACGGCGATATCCGCATCGACACGGCCGAACTGGTGCGCGCCTACGGTCGCCTGCAGCCTGCTGCTGCGCCGAACAAAGCTGCGGCCCGCAGCAGCGGCGACAGGCACAAGATCGCGCTGCTGGAAGAACGCATTCGCTCGCTGGAACGGGTGATCGCGCTGGAAGGCGAGCTGCGTCGGGTAAAAGACCAGGTGAGCGGGGAATTGCGGGCGCGCCTGGCCGACAAGGATGCGCTCATCAAGATACTGGAAAACAAGGTGCTGTTCCTGGAGTACGACAGGCAGACCCAGGCCGTGCCGGTGCTGACGCCGGAAGCGCCTGCCGCGGGCGGCGCCGGGGCTGCCGGCGCCAACCCGTCCACAACAGCGCGCGGCACAGACGAACGGCGCCACCTGCGCAAGGGCCCGGCACGCTGGCTGCGTCAGCTGTTCGGCGCGCCCCGCTGAGCGCGGCGCACGCCGTCAGGGCAAGGCATCCTGGCGCCTGAGCCGCCACAGCGACGTCACTTCGGCGGCGCGCGCGGCATGCAGCGGATCGCTGGCATCGCCTGCCTTGGGATGATGCGGCCGGGTATCCATGCGGCCGATCACCGCCAGGCCGCCGCCATCGATCAGCGCCAGCAATTCTTCGCGCGTGCGCAAGCCGAGATGTTCCGCCAGGTCCGAGAGGATCAGCCAGCCTTCGCCGTCGGGCGTCAGATGCGCCGCCAGGCCGGCAAGAAAGCCGCGCAGCATGCTGCTGCCGGGATCATAGACGGCTTGCTCCAGCGCCGAACTCGGCCGCGCCGGCAGCCACGGCGGATTGCACACCACCAGTGGCGCGCGGCCTGCAGGAAACAGGTCGGCCTGCACGACCTGCACGCGCTCGTCCAGGCCCAGCCGCGCCAGGTTGTCGCGCGCGCATGCCAGTGCGCGCGGCGCGCAATCCGTCGCCACCACGCCGGCAATGCCACGTTTTGCCAGGATCGCCGCCAACACCCCGGTGCCCGTGCCAATATCGAAGGCCAGCGCCGGTACCGGTACCGGCAGCGGCGCGCTCGCCACCAGTTCGAGGTATTCGCCGCGCACCGGCGAGAACACGCCGTAATGCGGGTAGATGCGCGCCGCCAGCGGACCGATCTCGACGCCCTTCTTGCGCCATTCGTGCGCGCCGATCACGCCAAGCAGTTCGCGCAGCGACGCCACGCAAGGCGCGGCACTGTCGCCCCAGGCTTCCCGGCATGCCTGACGCGCATCAGGCGCGCGGCGCAGGGGAATGCCGTAGCCGGCGTCGAAAGGCAGCAACAGCATGCCGAGCACCCGCGCACGCTGGGCCTGTGCTTGCCGGTGCAAATGAAAGGCGGCCGCGGGATCCGCGGCGGCGCCTTGCGGCTGAGCGTCTTCGCGCCTGCGCGCCGGCTTGCGCCGCCCCTTGCCATCCACGCGGCGCGCCAGCGCCTGCAGCAGCTGGCGCGCATTCTGGAAGTCGCCGCGCCACAGGATGGCGGTGCCTTCGCAGGCGAGGCGGTAAGCGGCATCGGCCGCCAGGGTGTCGTCGCCGATCACCACGCGCTTCGGCGGCGGCGTCCCGCCTTCGCTGCGCCAGTGCGCACAATGCTGCATACCGTCCTCGCTCCAGCAAAACTGCGGCAAGGCAAGTGGCAGGGCGGCGGCTTCAGTGCCGGAATCAGGACGGGCAGGAGACATCGGCATGGCACACGGCAGTGAGGAAAGCGGGCATTTAAGCATAGATCGACGCACCGCGGAAAACCCCCTGTCTTCGGCATATGTGAATTTTTCATAGTGGTAAAGCAACTTTTCCCGCAAACTCTTGCCTAATCCCATCCTTCTCATTTCTTGCAAAGAATCATCGCTTATCATCGGCAGTAAGATTATTGCACTAATTTTTGACAAAACCGCAATACAATGGCTGGCGATATATTGCCTTCCAGACAATTTATGAAATCATCGAAATCTTCCAAAGGGGCGAAACCCTCCCCCAAATCCGCGCCGCGTTCGCTGGGCTGGCGCATCGGTCGCATTGCGCTGTACGGATTCCTGCTGCTGGTGCTGATCGGCGGCCTGATCGGCGTCTATGCGATGGTGCTGGTGGTGCCCAACCTGCCCAAGCTGGATGCGCTGACTGACTATCAGCCGAAAATCCCCTTGCGGGTGTACACCTCCGATAATGTGCTGATCGGCGAATTCGGCGAAGAACGGCGCGATTTCGTGCCGATCAAGCAAATCCCGGACGTGATGAAAAACGCCCTGCTGTCGATCGAGGATGAAAGCTTTTACCGCCACGACGGCGTCGACTACAAGGGCGTGCTGCGCGCGGCGCTGTCCAATGTCGTCAGCGGCGGCAATGGCCAGGGCGCCTCCACCATCACCATGCAGGTGGCGCGCAATTTCTACCTGACCCGGGAAAAGTCCTATTCGCGCAAGTTCAACGAAGTCCTGCTGGCCTACAAGATCGAAAAGGAACTCAGCAAGGACAAGATCCTCGAGGTCTACATGAACCAGATCTACCTCGGGGAACGCGCCTATGGCTTTGCTGCCGCCGCGCGCACGTACTTCGGCAAGCATATCGGCGACATTACCCTCGCCGAAGCCGCCATGCTGGCCGGCCTGCCCAAGGCGCCGTCGAGCATGAACCCGGTGGTCAACACCAAGCGCGCACAGCACCGCCAGGCCTATATCCTCAAGCGCATGCTGGCGCTGAAGCACATCACAGAAGACCAGTACCAGCGCGCGCTCGAAGAAAAGCTGGTGGTACGCGGCAATGCGCAGCGCTTCGGCAGCCACGCGGAATACGCCGCCGAACAGGTGCGCAAGTTCATGCATGCGCAATTCGGTGACGAAGCCTACACGCGCGGCTTCAATGTCACCACCACGCTGATCAAGGCCGACCAGGATGCCGCCTATGCGGCGCTGCGGCGCGGCGTGCTGGAATACGACCGCCGCCATGGCTACCGCGGCGCGGAAGCCTGGGTCAAGCTGTCGGCCGATGACGAAACGCGCGACCAGGAAATCGCCGAGGCACTGCTGAAGCATCCCAACAGCGACGAGCTGATCTCGGCGGTGGTGCTGGCGGCGTCGCCGAAGTCGGTGCGCGCGCAACTGTTGTCCGGGGAAGAAATCACGGTCAGCGGCGCCGGCCTGCGCTTTGCATCAGGCAAGCTGGCCGCCGGCGCAAAGAACGGCCTGCGCCCGGGCGCGGTGGTCCGCGTGGTGCGCGACGACAAGCAGCAATGGACGATTGCGCAGTTGCCCGAAGTGGCGGCCGCCCTGGTGGCGCTGAACGCCAATGACGGTTCGTACCGCGCGCTGGTCGGCGGCTTCGATTTCGGCATCAGCCAGTTCGACCACGTCAGCCAGGCGTGGCGCCAGCCGGGCTCGGTCATCAAGCCCTTCATCTATTCGGCGGCGCTGGAAAAAGGCATGTCGCCGGGCACAATCGTCAACGATGCGCCGCTGGCGGAGCAGACCGACAGCAACGGCCGCGCCTGGAATCCGCAAAACTCCAGCGGCGACTACGAAGGACCGGTGTCGATGCGCCACGGCCTGAAGCGCTCGAAAAACCTGGTGTCGATCCGCATCCTGCAGCAGATCGGCGCGCCGTATGCGCAATCCTACCTGGGCCGCTTCGGCTTCGAACCGGAAAAGCACCCCAACAACCTGACGCTGACGCTGGGCACGGGTTCGGCGACGCCGCTGCAAATGGCGGCAGCCTACGCCGTGTTCGCCAACGGCGGCTACCAGCGCAAACCGTGGCTGATTGCCCGCATCACCGATGCGCGCGGCACGATACTGGCACAGAAGCCGGAATCCGCCGGCGACAGCGAGCGCGTGCTGGATATGCGCAATGCCTGGCTGATGGACAGCATGCTGCGCGACGTGGCGCATTCCGGCACGGCCGCCGCCGCCGGCGCGCGCCTGGGCCGCGCCGACATCGCCGGCAAGACCGGCACCACCGACGACGCCATGGACGGCTGGTTTGCCGGCTACGGCGCCGACGTCGTCGCGGTGGCCTGGATGGGCTACGACACGCCGCGCTCGCTGGGCAACCGCGAATTCGGCAGCACCGTGGCGCTGCCGATGTGGATCGACTACATGAAAGTGGCGCTGCGCGGCAAGCGCGACACCTGGCGCCCGCAGCCGGACGGCCTGGTGCAGGCGGACGGCGACTGGGCTTACCAGGAATTCGCCGGCGACGGCGGCATCCGCACGGTCGGCATGGAAGACAGCGACCCGATCCGCAGCTGGTGGAACCGCGTGTTCGGCGGCGGGGGCAGCGAGCCTGCGCCTGCCGGCGCAGGCGGCGGCGAGCGGCCGCAGGCGGGAGCGGCTGCGCCAGCGCCAGCGCACCGGCCGCAAGTGCCGGGGATGATGCCGTAAAAACGCAAGCGGGCGAGGCCTGTTCGCTGCATTTCTCCGCCGGCGCACTGTGCCGGCTACGGCGCCCACGAAACTCCCGGCCGCAAGCGGCGCCGCGCGCGCTTCCCGAAAACGCATGGCAATCGTCAGCGGCTGGCCCGCGGCGATTGCATATTTGCGGAAATACGCCTTAATTTCGATAGGCGTCCTTACGTGAAATTTAGGGGTTGCCAGCACCCTGAAAGAATCGTGATTGCGTCAGACGTTTTGAAAATCTCTCAATCAAAATGAAGGCAAGTACAGAAAGCTGTAGCGAGAGACAAAATGTAAAAACGTTGAAGGGAAATGCCCCGGATATGGAAATAATACTTGCGGCGCACAGAGCAAGATATGCTTTGTTCCAGCCGTATCGGATTGCATATACAAGTATGGAATAAGGGGCGGAAATAAAAAATACAATGCCCATTATGGCCAGTACGCCCTGAAATCCCACGAGATACAGTATCCATCCACCCGGTGATTTGGGAAAGAAAGCGCGCCATGGCAACCTATCGATTTTTGAGATCGCAGAGAAAGTCTTGAACAATAGCCATTGTGTGGCCGTCAGCCATGCCGCCACCAGAAAGAAGACCGTCCACGCTCCATCGTGATGCTCTATGAGTATCGCAATTGAGCTTCCAAGAGCTAAGCCAAGAAATGGAAATACTGGTGCCCACGGTAAATCATGCGGCCAAAGCAACACTATAAAAACAACGGTTATCGCGCCTAGCAACCAAGCTAGTGGCGTGCCATCCGCGAGTTGTATTGAAACTGACGGAAAGAAAGCGAACAAACTAGCCAAAGTAATGAAATAGGCAAATGCCACGCCATTCAACCACTTTCCCGGCTTATTCTGGATGAGCCATTTTTCCATTCTGGTTTCCCGAAACAGGCTGCTATACACCTGTTGCAGAATCAAGTTCGGAAAAATTACGAGAAGGATGATGCTGAAGAATGCGACAAAGATGTATGCAAATGCATTCCCAGGCCAGGGTAGAGACCATAGGGCATTTTTTTGATGCAAGGCGCCAAGTAACAGAAATGGCAGGGAAAAGACAAGAATGAAAGCCGTTTTGGCCTTTTGGCGAAATGCGCCATGCTCGCCCACATCAAATCCCAGTGTGTGGTATTCCGGTTTATGGTTAGTGGTTTGCTCGAATAATTCCAAAGGATTGAGCAGGGTAAACAGCCATATTTTGAGCCAACTGCCAGTCTGATGCAGTCGATGATAGGTGTTCAGATTCGCGTATTGAACAAGGAATTGTTTGCGTCGATTTGGGCTAATAATCAAGCCATCAAGGAATTCGGATAGACGCAGCGCCTTGTCGATTCCTAATATTTTTTCCAAACGAAAATCCCGCCCCCAAGAAAAATATTCCGCCAGTTCACCAATGAACTCGGTCGGAAAATTTTCTGTAAGCACCAGATCAACAAAATTTATATTGATTTGATCGCGCATATGAAACGGCGCAAGTTCAAGTGCCTCTCTCAATTCTGGCCAATAGGACGTCAAAGAATCTTTCCCGTATTGACGATAATGCGCCTGTACAGCGTCTATCAAGCCGTGAGGTGAAAATGCTTCCTCATCCGCATGTGCATCGATCGCGCCGGTGTTATTCCTGCTGCTTTCCGTATGCTCTGCTTCGAAAACACTCGGAATGTCTGGCGCATTCAATCCGGAAGGCGTGTTTGTTGCCGAAGAATGAAATGTTTCCTCTTCAGTTTCCTCAACGAGATGCGGGGCAGTGGGGGTTTGCCAGTGAGCATGCTGCTGCGCCCAATCATATGCCTGGCGTAATCTCTGATAGCCTGCAGGGTTATCGTCCGGTCGATTGCGCTTCAGTTGGCTGGCGTAAGCCCGCTTGATCGCAATGAGATCGGCGGTGGGGGCAATGCCCAGAATGCTCCAGTTGGAGTGCATCTTGAAAGCCCTTTGCCTTACAAAACAAATCCGCGATCTATGCTATTCAAGGCCCGGGCAAAATCACTACGGGCTGGCCGGATGATATGCTCGTCCTGCGTATCGAGCGCCATTTCGAACAGTGTCATCCATTGCAGGATAGTGCCGCGAATATCCCCCAGGTTATCTTCATAAAGGCGCTTTGCCCTGCTAAGAAGGTAAGCATTTTCTTGTTGGTCCCGCGGGTGAATCTTGAGCGCTTCCAGTTTCTTGAGCGCGGCACTGATATCGCCTTCGCTCATGACATTCCTGGATTGATGGATTACAGACGAAATCTTGCGACCGGAATGAAGTTCCGTTGCTTCCACTTCAAGCAAACCGTTGATATCGTAAGTGAAACGGACATCGAATCTTGCTTCTCCCGCAGGCAGGGGAGGAACCTGGATTTCCAGCTCGCCGAGCTGAAGGTTTTCACTGCCGATCGGGGATTCGCCTTGTCGGATATCGAGTACGACATGGGCCTGATTATTTTCTATGGTGCAGTAATTGTTGACCCTGGAAACCGGAACGGGTGTGTTGCGTTCAATGATAGGAGAGAAGCGATCGGTAATCCGTCGCCCATTGTGTTCTTGTGTAATGACTATGCCCAGCGAATATGGCATGACATCCGTCAGTACAATTTCTTCCAAAGCGGCATCGCGGGCTTTCAATCCGGCTTGCAATGCTGCGCCATGCGCAATTGTTTCGTCAGGATTGATGTGACGCAGCGGCAGACGCTGAAACAGGCGGGTAATGAGTTGACGGATCATTGGCATGCGGCTCGCACCGCCAACCAGCACGATCTCGGAAAGGCTCAAAGGATTGATTTGAGCGTCCTTCAGCGCTCGTTCAATCGGCTGTCGCAGACGTTGCAACAAATCTTCACAAGCCGATTCGAAATCTTGCCTGGTAATGATTTGCTCAAGCGCGCGTCCCTGATAATTCAAGCGCATGATAATTTTCTCTGACTCGCCGAGATCGCGCTTGGCCTGTTCGGCGATGCGCCACAGGGATTGGGCATCTAGAATTTGCTGTTTTTCTTGCGGGGATAATTCTGTACTGCGCGCCAGAAAAAGCTTGACGAGTTCGGCCGAGAAATCCTCGCCGCCCAGCCTGGTGTCGCCAGCGCTGGAACGTACTTCCACTACACCCTCAAAATATTCCAGCACCGATACATCAAAGGTTCCGCCGCCCAGATCGAAAATCAGGAAGGTGCTGTGCTCGCTGCGTTCGGCCAAGCCGTACGCCAGTCCGGCAGCGGTCGGTTCATTCACGAGTCGTTCGACTTTGAGTCCGGCGAGTTCGCCTGCAGCCTTGGTTGCCTTGCGCTGTGCATCGTTGAAATAGGCAGGAACGGTAATGACGGCTTCCGTCACGGGTTCGCCCAGGTAAGCTTCAGCATCCTGTTTTAGGGAACGCAAAACAAGCGCAGACAATTCTTCAGGACGAAATTCCTTTTTCCCCAGCCGAATCTTTTTCTCGGTTCCCATCCAGCGTTTGAAGGCCAGGGTGCTGAGTTCGGGATGGGTCGTGTAGCGTTCGCGCGCCGCCAGGCCGACTATTAGTTCGTTGTTGTCGCCAAGGCTGATCGCGGACGGCGTCATAACATGTCCGAGCGAATTGGGTATCAACTCAGGCCGGCCCTCTCTGAATACGGCCATCAGACTGTTGGTGGTGCCCAAATCGATTCCGAGGATCATGTAATGGTCCTTTCCTTGCCTGAACGTTAAATAGAAAGTTAACAGCGTACATCATTATTTCATAATGAATAACGTCTTTGGTAGCACGTGATGCCGTGGAAAAATCCACGAACATCGTGTACAAAAAATTCAACACTCCCAGGCCGCAGGTATCCGTAATGCACTTCCAAACTCAGTTTTTGCAACAATAATTCGAGAAAGTAAGAATGTTTTACAAAAAAAATGCCCCCGGCATCATCGATGCCGGGGGCATATAAACTTCCTTTTCCGTTAAGAGCGGGAAGACAGAGGAATTATTTTCAGGCTTGCAGGAATGCCAGCACGGCCTTGCTGAAGCGCTCCGGCTCCTGCTGGTTCGACAGGTGCGCGCCGGCCAGCTCGACGTATTGCGCGCCGGGAATCGCTTCCGCCAGGTAGCGGCCATCGGGCGGCGGCGTCGGGATATCGCCGGCACCGGCAATCACCAGGGTCGGCGCAGTGATCTTCTTCACCGCTTCGCGGTAATCGGCGTCGCGCACGGCGATGCAGTTGGCGGCATAGCCGTCGGCCGGGGTGGCCTCCAGCATGGCCACCAGGCTGGCGACCTGTTCCGGGTGCTGTGCCGCGTAATCCGGTGTGAGCCATTTCGACACCACGGCGGACGCGATCGAGGCCATGCCTTCCTGCCGCACCTTGTCCGCGCGCGTGGTCCAGGCGTCCGCCGGGCCGATCAGCGCGGCGGTATTTGAAAGCACCAGGCGCTCGATGCGCTCCGGATGCGACGACGCCAGCCACATGCCGGTGATGCCGCCCATCGACAGGCCGCAGAAATGCGCCTTTTTGATGCCGAGGTGATCGAGCAGACCAAGCACGTCGGCGCCCAGCTGCGGTATCGAATAGGGGCCGGACGTGACCTCCGACTGGCCGTGGCCGCGCGTGTCGTAGCGCAACAAGCGGAAATGCGCCGACAGCGCTGCGACTTGCGGCGCCCACATGTCGAGGGTGGTGCCGAGCGAGTTGGACATCACCAGCACGGGCTTGTTTTCAGCGCCGTCGAGCTGGTAATGGATGCGAACGTCGGCAAGCTGGGCTTGGGGCATGGATACCTCCTGACTGTATATTGAAAAGCGGGCGCTACAGGTGGCACTGGCCGGCAAGGTAAGCCTTGCGCCAGCGCGTCACGCGCACTTCGCGGAACAGATCGACCCGGGAGAACGGATCGGCGGCGATGAAGGCTTGCGCTTCGGCGCGGGTATCCACATCGACGATGTAGATACCGCCGCCGGCATCGCTGCCATCGTCATGCAGCTTGGCGCCGCACGCCAGCAGCTTGCCGGCATGCGCAGCCAGAAATGCCAGGTGCTCGTCGCGCGTTGCCTTGCGCAAGTCCTGGCGGTTCGGCTTGTCCCAGGTTTCGATCATGTAGGGCATGCGCGCCCCGCTCAGTTCTTGGCGATGGCGGAAGGGTGCTGCGCCAGCGGCGTGACTTCGATCTTCATGAACGGGTACAGCGGCAGGCTCATGAGAATATCGTGCAGCTCATCGTTGGAGGCGACGTCGAACACGCTGTAGTTGGCGTACTGGCCGGCCACGCGCCACAGGTGGCGCCACTTGCCGCTTTTCTGCAATTCCTGCGCCAGCGCCTTTTCATCGGCCTTCAGCTGCGCGGCGCGCTCTGCGGGCACGGTATCGGGAATGTTGACTTGCATATGGGCGAGAAACAGCATGGTGGTCCTTTCTTTAATCAATCTGTGAAATGCTTACTTCTTGACCAGCGGGCAGGTCGATTGCGACAGCGGCATGAATGCCTCGTCGCCCGGCACCGTGCCCAGCACCTTGTAGTAATCCCACGGTGCCTTGGATTCCTTCGGCGACTTCACTTCGAACAGATACATGTCGTGCGTCATGCGGCCATCGTCGCGGATCTTGCCGTTCTTGGCGAAGAAATCGTTGATCGGCGTGGCCTTCATCTTCTTCATGACGGTGTCGGTGTCGTCAGTGCCGGTGGCCTTGATGGCGTTCAGGTAGTGCATCGTGGACGAGTAGGCGCCGGCCTGGATCATGTTCGGCATGCGCTTGGTTTTTTCAAAGTAGCGCTTCGACCAGGCGCGGGTTTCCGGGTTCAGGTCCCAATAGAAGGCTTCCGCCAGGATCAGGCCTTGTGCGGTGGGCAGGCCGATGGCGTGGATATCGTTAATGAACAGCAGCAGGCCGGCCAGTTTCTGCTTGCCGGACTTCATCAAGCCGAATTCCTGGGCTGCCTTGATCGAGTTGATGGTGTCGGCGCCGGAATTAGCCAGGCCGATCACCTTGGCGCCGCTGGCTTGCGCCTGCAGCATGTACGACGAAAAGTCCGGGGCGCCGCTGGGGTGCTTGATCGCGCCCAGCACCTTGCCGCCGGATTTCTTGACAACGTCTTCCGCCGCCTGCTGCAGCGACACGCCGAAAGCCCAGTCCACGGTCATGAAGTACCAGGTGTCGCCGCCACGCTTGGCCATGGCCTTGGCGGTCACGTTGGCCAGCGAGTAGGTGTCATAGGCGTAGTGGATCGCGGTCGGCGCGCACAGGTCGGTGGTGATGCGCTGCACGCCGGGACCGCTGAAGAACATGATCTTGTGCTTGCTGCGCGCCACTTCCAGCGCGGACAGGGCGGTGGCGGAACCGGCCACGTCCAGCACGGCGTCGACCTTGTTGACGTCGAACCATTCGCGCGCCTTGGCGGCGGCGATATCGGCCTTGTTGTTATGGTCGGCAAACACCAGCTCGATCTTCTTGCCGTTCACCTTGCCGCCGAAATCGTCAATGGCCATCTGCACGGCAGTCGCGGTGCCCTGGCCGGCGATGTCGGCATACACGCCCGACAGATCGAGCAACAGGCCGATCTTGACGGTATCGTCGGAAATGCCCGGCTTGCCCTGGGCGATGGCGGTGGTGCTGGCAGCGCCCAGCATCAGGCTGGCGATTGCCGCGGCCAGTGGGCGGCGGCACAGTTTGGTGAATTTGGAATGCATGGTCTCTCCGAATTTTTCTGAATTGAACAGAGTTTTTTAGTAAAGGCGCGCATGGGAGGGTTCTGCGACCCCATCCCGGTGCGGCCTGCCAAAGCGGGTTTCCAAGTTGCGAAAACCGCCGCTATCTTCAGACGCGCTCGATCGCCAGGGCGATGCCCTGGCCAACGCCGATGCACATCGTGCACAGGGCATAGCGGCCCTGCCTGCGCTGCAGTTCGTAGGTCGCGGTCGTCACCAGGCGCGCGCCGCTCATGCCCAGCGGATGTCCGAGGGCGATGGCGCCGCCGTTGGGGTTGACGCGGGCGTCGTCATCGGCCACGCCGAGCTCGCGCAGCACCGCCAGGCCTTGCGAGGCGAAGGCTTCGTTCAGTTCGATCACGTCGAACTGGTCGATGCCCATGTCCAACTGCGCCAGCAGTTTCTTGACGGCCGGCGCCGGGCCGATGCCCATGACGCGCGGCGCCACGCCGGCAGTGGCCATGCCGAGCACGCGTGCGCGCGGCGTGAGCTTGAAGCGCTTGACGGCATCGGCATCGGCCAGCAAGACGGCGCAGGCGCCGTCGTTGACGCCGGAGGCATTGCCGGCGGTGACGGTGCCGTCGGCACGGACGATGGGCTTGAGTTTTGCCAGCGCTTCCAGGCTGGTCTCGCGCGGGTGCTCGTCCTTGTCGACGCGGACGGGGTCGCCCTTTTTCTGCGGCACGTCGACGGCGACGATTTCCTGCGCCAGGATGCCGTCGCGCTGCGCGCGCGCCGCTTTCTGCTGGCTGCGCAGGGCAAAGGCGTCCTGGTCGGCGCGACTGACCTTGTAGTCGTCGGCGACGTTTTCCGCGGTTTGCGGCATGGCATCCACGCCGTACTGCTGTTTCATCAGCGGATTGACGAAGCGCCAGCCGATGGTGGTGTCTTCGATCTTCGCGGCGCGCGAAAAGGCGCTGTCGGCCTTGCCCATGACAAAGGGCGCGCGGCTCATGCTTTCGACGCCGCCGGCGATGACGAGAGAAGCTTCGCCGGCCTTGATGGCGCGCGCGGCGCTGCCGATGGCGTCCATGCCGGAGCCGCACAGGCGGTTGACGGTGGAGCCCGCCACTTCCTGCGGCAGGCCGGCCAGCAGCGCCGCCATGCGTGCGACGTTGCGGTTGTCTTCGCCCGCCTGGTTGGCGCAGCCATAGATGACTTCATCGAGCGCGCTCCAGTCCACGCCCGGGTTGCGTTCCATGAGAGCGCGGATCGGCGCTGCGCCCAGGTCGTCGGCACGCACCGTAGACAGGGCGCCGCCATAGCGGCCGATGGGGGTGCGCACGGCGTCGCAGATAAACACGTCTTTCATGCCGGCTCCTTTATTTTGCCTGCGGCTGTCTGCCGTCCTGCATCGGCACGCCGGTCAGTTCCACCAGCGCCTCGAAGTCGAGGTCGGTGTAAATTTCGCGCACCACCAGCCCGTTTTCGGTGACGTCGATCATCGCCAGGTCGGTATAGATGCGGTCCACGCAGCGGCGCCCGGTGAGCGGATAAGTGCAGGCATCGACGATCTTGCTCTCGCCCTGCTTGGTCAGGTGGTCCATCATCACGAACACTTTTTTGGCGCCGGTTGCCAGGTCCATGGCGCCGCCGACCGCGGGAATTGCATCCGGCGCGCCGGTGTGCCAGTTGGCCAGGTCGCCTTCTCTAGACACCTGGAAGGCGCCCAGCACGCAGTAATCGAGATGGCCGCCGCGCATCATGGCAAAGGAATCGGCATGATGGAAATAGGCGCCGCCGGGCAGCAACGTGACGAACTGCTTGCCGGCATTGATCAGGTCGCCGTCTTCTTCGCCGGCCGCCGGCGCCGGGCCCATGCCCAGCACGCCGTTTTCGCTGTGCAGGATGATTTCGCGGTCAGCGCCGATATGGTTGGCGACCAGGGTCGGCACGCCGATGCCCAGGTTCACATAGGCCCCTTCCGGGATGTCGCGCGCGACCTTCTGCGCCATCTGGTCACGGCTCAGGCGTTCTTTCGGTTGTTCCAGTTGTGCCATTTATGCGGCCTCCTTGCCTGCGGCTGCGCCGGCCACGACCACGCGCTGCACGAAAATGCCTGGGGTAACGATCTGTTCCGGGTCCAGTTCGCCGAGTTCCACCACGCGCTCCACCTGGACGACGGCGGTTTTCGCGGCCATGGCCATGATCGGGCCGAAGTTGCGCGCCGTCTTGCGGTACACCAGGTTGCCCCAGCGGTCGGCGGTGAGCGCCTTGACCAGCGCAAAGTCAGCGTGCAGCGGCGTCTCGAAGACATACTGGCGGCCATCGATTTCGCGGGTTTCCTTGCCCTCGGCTAGCAGCGTGCCGTAGCCGGTCGGGCTGAAGAAGCCGCCGATGCCGGCGCCGGCGGCGCGGATGCGCTCGGCCAGGTTGCCCTGGGGGACCAGTTCCAGGGCAATTTCGCCAGCGCGGTAGAGCGCGTCGAAGTGGTGCGAATCGGCCTGGCGCGGAAAGGAGCAGATGATCTTGCGCACCCGCTTCGCTTTCAGCAGGGCGGCCAGGCCGGTTTCGCCGTTGCCGGCATTGTTGTTGATGATGGTGAGATCGCGCGCACCCTGGTCGATGAGGGCGTCGACCAGTTGCGCCGGCATGCCGGCAGCGCCGAAGCCGCCGATCATGATGGTGGCGCCGTCATGGATATCGGCCACTGCCGTAGCCAGGGAAGAAACGATTTTATTAATCATTTATCATGCCTTGTCGGGGTACCGGAAAGTACGTCAGGCCGGGATTTTAGCGGTATAATTGTTCGCACCGCGAACCACTGTTCATTCTGCGAACATTTCTCGGGGATTCTAGGCGTGAAAAAAACGACTGTCAAGAGATTGTCATATTTCGACCGGCACCCTGCACGACACGATTTTGCTGCAATCGCGCGGTCAGACATGGCAACGCTGCCGGCCTGCGCCATTATGGCGGTTGGTATAATCCGCCGCTGTTTGCTGTTATTGCCACCCACTTAACTACCTGGTCATGAGCGACGCTTTTTCCGCCCTGCCCGCCACGGGCGAAGACCACCCGGAACGTCCGGGCGATTCCTACGTCCATTCTTTCGCGCGCGGCCTGGCCGTGATCCGCTCGTTCAATGCCGTGCGGCCGGCGCAAACCCTGTCGGATGTCGCTGCCGCCACCGGCCTGTCGCGCGCCGGCGCGCGCCGCATCCTGCTGACCCTGCAAACGCTCGGCTATGTCGAAGCGGAAGGGCGCCTGTTCCGCCTGACGCCGAAGATCCTCGATCTCGGCTTTGCCTACCTGACGTCGATGCCGCTGTGGAGCAGCGCCGGCCCGGTGATGGAAGACCTGGTCGAGCAGGTGCATGAAAGCAGTTCGGCGGCCGTGCTAAACCATACCGAGATCGTCTACGTGGTGCGGGTGCCGACCCACAAGATCATGGCGATCAACCTGTCCATCGGCAGCCGCCTGCCGGCTTACTGCACCTCGATGGGCCGGGTGCTGCTGTCGGGGCTGGGCGAAGCGCAGCTCGACGCCGCGCTGGCGCAATCCGAACTGCGCGCGCACACACCGCGCACGCTGACCGATCCGGCCGACTTGCGCCGCGCCATTGCCACGGTGCGCCAGCAGGGCTGGGCCGTGGTCGACCAGGAGCTGGAGGCGGGATTGATTTCCCTGTCGGTGCCGATCCGCAACCGCCAGGGCCGGATCATTGCCGCCGTCAACATCAGCGGCAATGCGCAGCGCAAATCAGCCAAGCAGATGGTCAAGGATTTCCTCGATCCGCTGCAGGCCGCAGCGCAGCGCATCTCCGCTGTGGTAGCGCTGCACGGCTAGTCGGCGATCAATCCGCGGCGCACTCGACGCGGTTGCGCCTCTCCGCCCGGCTAGTGGCGGCCGGCGATGAAACCTCTATAGTGAAGGGCATCGCATCCACGACAAGGAAGTCAACCGCCATGGCACGCATACAGATCAACGGCATCGGCATCGAATACGATCTCCAGGGCGAAGGCCCGGCGCTGCTGCTCATTCACGGGCTGGGATCCTGCAAGGAAGACTGGGAAGACCAGCTTGCCCCATTCGCGCGACATTGCCAGGTTGTCAGCTTCGACCTGCGCGGCCACGGCCAGTCCGACAAGCCGGCCGGCCCCTACAGCATTGCGCAGTTCGCCGACGATGCCGCCGCGCTGCTGGGCGCGCTGGGCATCGGCACAGCGCACGTGGTCGGCATTTCGCTGGGCGGCGCCATCGCCTTCCAGCTCGCGCTCGACCATCCCGCGCTGGTGAAAACCCTGGCCATCGTCAATAGCGGCCCGGATGCGCGCATGCGCACGTTCAAGGAAAAATTCGCGGTGTGGATGCGCAAGCATGTCGTGCGCCGCAAGGGCATGGGCAAGCTGGCCGGGCTGATCGCGCCGCATCTGTTTCCGAAGCCGGAAAACCGCGCGCTGCGCGAGCGTTTCATCGAGCGCACTGCGCGCAACGATCCGCAAGCCTACCTGCATGCATTCGAGGCGTTGATCGGCTGGAGCGTGGCGGAGCGCATCGGCGCCATCGCCTGCCCGGTGCTGGCCATCGCCGCCGACCAGGATTACACGCCGCTGTCGATGAAGGAAGCCTATGTCGCCAGAATTCCCGGCGCGCAGCTGGAAGTGGTGCGCGATGCGCGCCACGCGCTGCCGATGGAAAAGCCGGCGCAATTCAACGCCGTGCTGGAGCGCTTCCTGGCGCAGCAGCCGTAGGCGACGCGCGGCGGCAAGCCGCGCATCGTCCCTGGCCTCAGGCTGCCAGCGCGGCCTCTCTGGCCTGACGCGCCCGGTTCAGCGCCGACAGCACCGCCTTGAGCGAGGCGCTGACCGTATCCTGGTCGAAGCCGGCGCCAGCATAGCGCTGGCCATCGACGTTCAGCTGCACGTACGCCGCCGCTTCGGCATCGGTGCCGGCGCCGATGGCATGTTCGCTGTAATCGACCACGTTGATCTGCCGGCCGCTATGGTTCATGAGGGCAGCGACAAATGCCGACAACGCACCTTCGCCCTCGCCGCGCAACTGGCGCAGCGCGCCGTTTTCATCGATGGTGGCCTCGACGGCATCATGGCCGCCCTCGTGGCGGATCTGGTAACCCTGCAAGGCAATCGCGCCCTGCGCCACCACGAAGTTCTGGCGGAACAGGTCATGGATGCTGGCACTGTCGATCTCGCCGCTCTTCGCTTCGCTGGCTTTCTGCACAACTTGCGCAAGGTCCACCTGCAACCAGCGCGGCAGCACCAGGCCATAGTCGCGCTCCAGCACAAAGGCGACGCCGCCCTTGCCGGACTGGCTGTTGACGCGGATGACGGCCTGGTAATCGCGGCCGAGGTCTTTCGGGTCGATCGGCAGGTAGGCCACTTGCCAGGCCTCGTCTTCCTTTTGCTGGTGCAGGCATTTGCGGATGGCATCCTGGTGGCTGCCGGAAAACGCCGTGTACACGAGCTCACCAAACCAGGGATGGCGCGGATGCAGGGCGATGCCGGTGCATTCCTGGGCAACCGCGATGATCTCGTCGGGGTTCGACAAATCGAGTTCCGGGTCGATGCCCTGGCTGTACAGGTTCATTGCCATGGTGGTGATGTCCATGTTGCCCGTGCGCTCGCCGTTGCCGAGCAGTGTGCCCTCGACGCGGTCGGCGCCGGCCAGCACCGCCAGCTCGGCCGCTGCCACGCCGCAGCCGCGGTCGTTATGCGTATGCACCGAGAGGATAACGGCGTCGCGGCGGCTGATGTGGGTGGCGAAGTACTCGATCTGGTCGGCGTACACGTTGGGCATGCTGCTCTCGACGGTAGAGGGCAGGTTGATGATGCAGGGCTTGGCGGGAGTCGGCTGCCACACGTCCATCACCGCCTCGCATACCTCGACGGCAAAATCCATCTCGGTATTGGAAAAGCTTTCCGCCGAATACTCGAAGGTCCATTCGCACTCGGGATGCTTGTCGGCTTCGCGCTTGACCATGGCCGCGCCCTGGCGGGCAATGTCGGCAATACCGGCGCGGTCGAGGCCGAAGACGCGCTCGCGCTGCACGGTCGAGGTCGAGTTATAAACGTGCACGATGGCGCGCTTGGCGCCCTGCAGCGCTTCGAAAGTGCGCACGATCAGGTCTTCGCGCGCCTGCACCAGCACCTGCACGGTGACGTCGTCGGGAATCTGCCTGGCCTCGATCAGCCAGCGCGCAAAATCGTAATCCGGTTGCGACGCCGAAGGAAAGCCGATCTCGATTTCCTTGAAGCCGAGCTTGACCAGCAAGGACCACAGGCGACGCTTCTGGGCGACATTCATCGGTTCCAGCAAGGCCTGGTTGCCATCGCGCAGATCAACGCTGGCCCAGCGCGGCGCACGCGTGATGGTGCGGCTCGGCCACTGGCGGCCGGGCAAATTGATGACGGGGGCAGCGCGATACTTGCGATGGTCGAAGGCTTTCATGGCGTTCTTTCTGTTCTGTATGACGATTTGAATTTTCTTCCGCGCTTGTGGCGAGGAATGTACGAGTGAAAGATTACCGCAGCCACACTGCAATGTGCTTGCAATTATTGGCCTGTTTACTTATTTTTCACAATTTAATTGCACTTTATTGAGTTACAATGGAATAAATTGCCAACTTCCTTAGGATTCCACCTTATTCCATGCAACTCGACCGCCACGACCGCCAAATGCTCGACGTTTTGCAGCAGGATGGCCGCATCAGCAACCAGGACCTGGCCGAGCGCATCGGCTTGTCGGCATCGTCCTGCCTGCGCCGCCTGCGCACCCTCGAAGACAGCGGCCTGATCATCGGCTACCGCGCGCTGCTGGATGCCAGGGCACTGGGCCTGACGCTGATGGCGCTGGTACATATTTCCATGGACCGCCACACGCCGGAGCGCTTCGCCAATTTCGAAGGCACCGTGGCGGCGCTGCCGGAAGTGCTGGAATGCCTGCTGATCACCGGCCAGTCTGCCGATTACCAGCTGAAGGTGGTGGTGCGCGACATGGACGCTTACCAGGAACTGTTGTTGAATAAAATTACCCGCATCGAAGGCGTTACCGGCGTGCATTCGAGCTTCGTGCTGCGGCGCGTGGTCAGCAAGACGTCGCTGCCGCTGGACGGCGCCTGAAGCGTCGGCGCAACACCAGCGCGATACTGCCACCAATACTGCAGCGGGACTACACAGGCGCGGCCCATGCGGCTATGCTTGAGGCAACCGCAGCGCCAATCCAGAAAGGGCCACCATGACTGCACAAGCACTTTTCCGCGCCAAACTGCCGCTCCAGCTCAAGGAATCCGCCGCCGGCGACAAGCGCGTCACCAACGGCAGCAAGGCCGCCGACCAGGCCCGCACCGCCGAGCTGGCTGCGCAAATCGCCGCCATGCAGGATGTTTTCTTCGCCGAGAACGACCGCAAGCTGCTGGTGATCCTGCAGGGCATGGACACCAGCGGCAAGGACGGCACGGTGCGCGGCGTGTTCGGCCAGCTCGATCCGCTGGGCGTGCGCACGGTATCCTTCCGCGCGCCCAGCCCCGCCGAGTATGCGCACGATTACCTCTGGCGCGTGCATCAGGTGATGCCGGCACAGCGCGAGCTGGTGGTGTTCAACCGCAGCCACTACGAAGACGTGCTGTGGCCGGCGGTGCACGGCAAGATCGATGCAAAGGAATGCAAGCGCCGCTACCGCCAGATCCGCGACTTCGAGCGCATGCTGGTGGAGACCGGCACGGTCATCATGAAATTCTTCCTGCATATCTCGCGCGACGAGCAGCGCGAACGCCTGCAGGAACGCCTGGATGACCCGCAAAAGCACTGGAAGGTGGACCTGAACGACCTCGAGGAGCGCAAGCACTGGGACGCTTACCAGGACTTTTACGAAAAGGCGATCGACGAAACCGATGCCGACGCCGCGCCCTGGTACGTCATCCCGGCCGACAGCAAGACCCACCGCAACCTCGCAGTCGCCTCGGTGGTGACGGAAACCATGACGGCGATGCAGCTGGCCTACCCGGAACCGAATCCCGAGTATTTCAAGATCAAGGTGGAATGACGCGCTGCCGGCATGCGAGGATGACCAACCGCCTGCCGCAACCGCTGCTCACTCGGCAAACGGCAGCCGCGCCTGCGCCAGCGCTGCGGCAGCCGGCGTCGCGCCGGACGGCGACAGCGCGCTCACGCGCACGCCCAGCAGGCGGAAACGCTGCTCCAGCGGCACCCGCTTGAGGCATTCGCCGGCGGCGCGGCGGATGCTCACGGCATCGTCCACCGGCGCCGGCAGGCTCAGGTCGCGCGTGACGATGCGAAAATCCGCGTAGCGCAGCTTGATGCCGATGGTGCGCCCGGCAACACCCTTGCGGCGCAGGTCGTCCGCCACCCGCGTGCACAGGGTGGTAAAGATTTCAGAGAGGCTGGCGCGGTCTTGGCGCGCATGCAGGTCCCGCTCGAAGGTGGTTTCGCGGCTGATCGTCTTGGGCTCGGAGCGGGTGACCACCGCGCGCGCATCGACGCCTTGCGCGGATTCGAGCAGCCAGGCGGCACTGCTGCGGCCGAAATGCTGCTGCAGCAGCTCCGGCTCTGCCTGCGCCAGTTCGGCAATGGTGCGGATGCCCAGCGCATCGAGCTTGGCCCCTGCCTTGGGGCCGATGCCGTTGATCTTGCGGACCGGCAGCGGCCAGATCCGCGTGGCGATGTCTTCCTGCGACAGGATGGTGATGCCATCGGGCTTGTCGAGGTCTGAGCAGATCTTCGCCAGCAGCTTGTTGGGCGCCACGCCGATGGAACAGGACAGGCCGGTGGCGTCGCGCACCGCCTGCTTGATGCGCGCCGCCAGGGCGCGCGTTTCCCCGCCCAGTTCGCTCAGGTCGATGTAGATTTCATCGATGCCGCGATCCTCGATCTGCGGCGCGAGGTCCGCCACGGCGTGCTTGAACAGGCGCGAGTAATGGCGGTAGGCGTCGAAGTCCGCCGGCAGGAGAATCGCTTCCGGCGCCAGCTGCGCCGATTTCATCAGGCCCATGGCGGAATGCACGCCGAGGGCGCGCGCCTCGTAGGTGGCGGTGGTGACGACGCCGCGCCCGGCATACTCGCGCAGGCGCGCGAAACGCCGGCTGCCATCCGCCTGCAGCGTAGGCGCATCCACGGCGCGGCCGCCCACCACGACCGGCTGGCCGCGCAGCTCCGGATAACGCAACAGCTCGACGGAAGCGAAAAAGGCATCCATGTCGAGATGCGCGATGCGGCGAACGTCACGTTTCATGAACCACGGCGATAAAAAACCAGGATGGAAAAAGGATTCACACCCGGCTTATTATACTGTATGCATGAACAGTGTCGCCAGCTTGGCGCCAGGCCGGCGTCAGCATGGCAGGATCTGCACGCTGCTGCCCAAGGTGCTGAACACCATGTTCATCAGGCGCGTCGTGGCGCGGGCGCGGTTGAACAGGACATCGCACAAGAACACGAAAACGACGGCAAGGTAAGCGATATAGCTGGCGCCGACATAGTCGCTGAAGACGATGGTGTGCAGCCAGTCCTGGTTGAACAGGTACAGACCAGCCGTTAGCGAAGCCGCGGCCAGCAGCGCCAGCGCCGGCGGCAGCAGCTGCAGGCCTGCGCCGCGCTTGCGCCAGGCGGCCACGCCGAGCAGCAGGAACACCACGGCATTGGTGCCGGTGAAAATCCTGAATTCGCGCGTGAGCTTGCCGGCGGTTTCCATGTACTGCGCGCGCATGAGCGCCGTCAGGCGTGCCTGCATCTGCCCGGCTTCCAGGATCTGCCATTCGTAACCCTTGCGGATACTGTCGCCGATCTGCTTGCGGCATTCGCAATCGAGCTGGCCCATTTCGGCGATGACGGCAGCGAGGCGCTCCGGCACCTGGGCCCGCAGTTGCTGCTTTGCGTGCGCCATTTCCTGCGCGCGGCTCCTGAGCAGGATGCCTGCTTTACCGGAAAGGAACCTGGCATCGAGCGCGTCTATTTTTTCATGCGTGCGCTGTTCGATCTGCCGCTTGATCAGGCCTTTGGCGATGCCTTCGACATAAACGGGATTCAGCACCGAGGCGGCAAACGCGGCGCCAAACAGCAAGGCGCCGATCAGGGACAGTGCGAGCAGAAGGGGACGAAACACTTTCATCGATACTCCCGGGGGGCGGCGCGATTGGCCGGCGCAGCGTGGTTCAAGAAATTGCCGCCAGTATAGCTGTGCAATATCGTACCCTGCATTTTCCGGCAAGAAGACACAGGCTGCGCCCGGCAGCGTCGCCATCGTGCAGTCCATATCGTTGCCATTGCCAAACCGATGATTTCTTGTAATAGTTTGTAAATTGCATTCGATCAATGCATGACGCACGCTGTAATGCGTCATGCGCCACGGCGCCCTTGCATCCGAACGATCCGAACCTCCTTCCGGGAATTCATCACATGCCTCATGTAACCCGCCTCAGCCTTGCCATCGCCCTGGCCTTTTGCAGCCTGGGTCCGGCCCATGCCATCGGCCGCACGCCGATTACGGCCGTCACCCTGTACCCCGGCAGCGCCATGATCGAGCGCACCGCGCAGATCACGCCCGGCATGACCCGCCTGGAAATCAGCGGCCTGCCCGCCAACTTCGACCTGCAAACGCTGCGCGCGCAGGCCGACAACGGCATCCAGATCGGTCAGATCGTCACCCGCGACGTCGGCCGCACGGAACGCGCCGGCCCGCGCGAAGCGGAACTGGAAGCGAAGATCCAGGCGCTGCAGGACAAGCTGGCCGAGCTGGACGTGGAGGCGAAATCGGCCGCCCTGGTACACAAGTTTCTCGAGAACCTGAATGCTGCGGATACTGGCGAAGCAGGAAAGCAAGTGCCCACTTTCGATGCGAAGTCGATGCCGGCGCTGCTGGAAACCATCCGCCGCGGCGGCGGCGATGCGCTCGGGCGCATCCACAAGGCCGAGGTACAGAAGCGCGAGACCGGCAAGCAGATCGAAGCGCTGCAGCGCGAACTGGCTAAGGCGCAAAGCGGCGCGCGCGACACCCGCGACGTCACCATCCGCCTGGCGGCGCGCCAGGCCGGCACGCTGCGCCTGACTTACCAGGTCAACGGCGCCGGCTGGAAGCCGACCTACCGCGCGCAACTGGATTCGGGCAGCGCCAAAGTGGCGCTGGAACGGCTGGCGACGGTGTCGCAAAAAACTGGCGAGGACTGGTCGGGCGTAAAAATGACGCTGTCCACCGGCCAGCCGCGGCTGTCGCCCGCCGCCCCGGAACCGCAGCCGTGGCTGCTGACTTACCAGAAACCCAGGCCGGTGCCGGCCGAAGCCCGGGAACGCGCCGCCTATGCGCCGGCGCCGGCGCCGGCAGCAGCGCCTGTGCGCAAGCAAGCATTGCGCGCCCTGGCCGATGGCGGCAGCGATGCCGACGACTACATCGCGCCGGTGCTGGAAACCCAGGGCGCCTTCGCCACCGAGTTCGCCGTGCCGGCGACCGTCAACCTCGCCGCCGACGGCCGCGAAATTTCGGTGGCGCTGACGACGCAGGAATTCCCGGTGCGCCAACGCGTGCGCATCGCCCCGCGCATGGAGAAATTCGGCGTGGTCACCGCCGAGGCCGAACGTCCATCCGGCGTCTGGCTGTCCGGCGCCATCCAGCTGTTCCGCGACGGCGCCTACGTCGGCGTTACGCACTGGAATACCCAGACCGCCGACCGCTTCGTCTTCCCCTTTGGCCGCGACGACCTGATCCGCGTGGCGGTCGACCGCACCGGCGAACAATCCGGCAGCAGCGGCGTATTCACCCCGCAGAATGAACGCCGCATCGCAGAAACCTACACCATCACCAGCTTCCACAAGAAGCCGGTAGACCTGGTGGTGCTGGAATCGTCGCCGGTATCGACCTCGGAAGAAATCCGCATCAAGACCGTCTACGCGCCGCAGCCGACGATTACTGCGTGGGAAGATCGGCGCGGCGTGGTCGGTTGGGAAAGCGCGATCAACCCGAACCAGAGCCTGAAGTTCGGCATCGATTACACCATCACTTATCCCAAGGAAGGCAGCGTGCGCGGCCTGCCGTAAGGCCGGCGCACCTGCCGGGAATGCAAGGAAAATCACACTGATGCTGCCGCTGCTGCGCCTGTTGCGAAAGACCGTCGGCTGGATCGACTTCATCGCCTTCACGGCGCTGCTGTACCTGCTGTCGTGGCTGCCGTGGCGCGGCAAGCATCCGGTAGCGCGGCTGTTCCATCCTTGGTGCCGCGCCTTCGTGCGCGCGCTCGACATCGATCTGCGCCTGCACCAGAAAAATCTGCACCCCCTGCCGCAGCGCTACATCCTGATCGCCAACCACCCGAGCGCCTTCGAGGACATCGGCATCCCGGCGCTGTTCGACGTGGTGTCGCTGGCCAAGCTGCAGGTGCAGGACTGGTTCGTGGTGGGGCGCATCAGCCGCGCCGCCGGCACGCTGTACGTGGACCGCGACGACCCGGAATCGCGCCGGCTGTCGGTGCAGACCATGGTCGATGCCGTCAACGCCGGGCAAAATATCGCGCTGTATCCGGAAGGCGGTTGCAAGGGGCGGCGCCTGCATACTGAGTTCAAATCCGGCGCCTTCGAAGTGTCGATGCGCACCGGGGTGCCGATCCTGCCGGTATTTCTGCATTACGAAGCGCAGGACGATTTCGAATGGCAGCCGCCGTGGACCTTGCCGGACAAGATCCGCCACATGGCAAGCGCAGTCAACAACCGCGCCAATTTCTATGTGTACGATCCGCTCGATCCGAAGGATTTCGAAGACAGGCATGCGATGAAGGCGGCGGCGTACGAAATGTACCAGCGCTGGAATGCGCAGTACCTGGAATAGCCGCAAGGCCGATGGCGGGCAAGACGAGCGCCGCGCTCAATGGCAGTCCGGCACATCCTGGTCGAGATAGACCTCAAAGGCGATATTGCGCGCCATCACGCGCAAGTGTTGCTGCGGGTAGATGTTTGTCCGCCATTGCTGCACCACCTCCTGCGCCCACGCGTGCAGCTTGCGATCGCCGGCGGGCAACACCAACACCAGCGGCGCGCCGGCCGGTGGCGCCAGCCGCGCCGAGAATTTTTTCCACTCCGGCAGCTTGAGCAATTCCTCCAGCAGGGCGGCATCATGGATGGTGGCGTCACAGCTGCCGATACGCACGCCTAGCAAGGCATCGGTGGCCGCGCGTACCGGCATTTCCTTCGCGCCGTAGCTTGCCGCCAGGCCGCGGTAGCGGCTGCTGGCGGGCACGCATACCGTGCGGCCCTTCAATTGTTCCCAGGTCTTGATGGTGGTATCGGTGCGCATGATGGCCATGGGTGCGGCGACATAGCCGACCGGCACGGTTACCAGCGTGGCCGGCAGAGACATTTTTTCCGGCAGCGTTACCAGCAGCAAATCGGACTTGCCTGACTTGAACTGTGCCGGCGCCGTGCCGGCATCGCCCTTGACGATGCGCGCCGTGGCCTGCAGTCGCTGCGCTAGGTCTTGCGCCAGCGCGTGCTCGACATTTTCCGGGGTGCGGAATTTGTCGGCGCTGCCGGGAACGAATTCCGCCGCTACGTAATGCATGGCTACTTTCAGTTCGCCGCGCTGGCGTGCCTGCGCCAGGGTCTCGCCCTGACCGGTGGCCTGGGCAACTGCCGACGGCAACAGGCCGGCGCAAACCGCCGCCCATGCAACCGCCCGCAACAGGCCCGGCCTGCGCAAAGGCTGTTGAGGGTCGACAACAGGTGGCAGCGGTTTCACGGCAAGCTCAGACGTACTGGTAACGCAACAAGCGGTGCTTCAGATTTTCCAGCACCAGCTGGTCGATCAGCGGTGCCAGGATGGCGATGGTCAGGATGCTGGCCATCACGCCGACCATGTCGGCGGTTTCGCCGGCATACGACAGGTTGCGCCCCAGCCCCTTGCCGAAGCCGATCAGCATCTCGGCCGAAATCAGCGCGCGCCAGGCATTGCCGAAGGCGAGCTGGGCGCCGGTGATCAGTTCCGGCATGACCGCCGGCAGATAGACGTGGCGCAGCATGTCGCCGTGCGAGGCGCCCATCACGCGCGCGGCCGACACATGCACCTTCTGCACGCTCTCGGTAGCGTTCATCACCGACAGCGCCGCCGGGAAGAAGGCGGCCAGCGCCACCACGACGATGATCGGCAGGTTGCCGAAGCCCATCAGGATCAGGAACAGCGGCACCCAGGCGATCGACGGGATCGATTGCAGGATGATGATGGCCGACTTGAGCACTTCGCGGAAAAAGAACAGCACTGCGCCGATCAAACCGAAACCGATGCCGAACAGCAGTGCAATGCCATAGCCGCTGCCGAGCCGGCCCAGGCTTCCCCAAAGCGCTTCGCGGAAATCCGCCGAACGGAATTCGCCCCACAGGCGCGCGATCACCACCGGCACATCCGGCATCAGAAAATCGGGCAGGCTCCAGGCGGCAACCTGCCAGCCGAACAGGATCAGCACCACCGCCAGGGCAAAGGCAGCGCGTTTGTGGAAACCGGAAAGACGGGTCTGTGTGCTCATATCAATTTCAAAACAAGATGGCCGGCAGCAAGCCGGCCATCGTCAGTCTGCGCAAAAGCCGCAGTATAGCAATTTGCCGCTTACAGCTTGCGGTCCTTCTGCCAGCGCAGGTCGAGGATGCTCTTGACGTCGAAGGGCTTGCCGTCGCGGGTCTTGAGCGAACCTTGCTCTTGCAGGATGTTGGCGATTTCCTGCATGCGCGCTTCATCCTTGGCCGAGACGATCGGCGTGAAGGTCTGGGTCTTGATGGCATCGGTGATCACGACGTCGCGCGGCACTTCGCCCTTGTGCAGGGTCTTCAGGGTCGGCTCGGAAATGAAGTAGCCGGAAATCAGCTTCGATGCTTCCGCCGGCTTTTTTTGCAGCAGGTCGATGGCTTCCTTTTGCGCATCGAGCGACTTCCACACGTCGGCCTGGCGCTTCTTGAGCGTTTCGGCCGAGGTGATTACCACCATGCAGGGGAAAGGCCAGGTTTCGCCGACTTCATAGATTTGCTTGACCGGCGCGATCAGCTTGGCGATGCTGGCTTGCGGCTCGAACAGGAAGGCCGCGTCGACGCGCTTGCCGACCAGCGACTGCACCGCCACCTGCGGCGACACGCCCATGATGTTCAGGTCGTCGGGCTTCAGGCCGGCATCTTTCAGCACCACGCCGCGCAGAACAGTGTCGGCCGTGCTGCCTTCCTTTTGCGACGCCAGGGTCTTGCCCTTGAGGTCGGCCACGGTCTTGACGTTGGCATCATCGCGCGCGAGGATGGCGTGGTAACCGAGCTGGGCGCCAGCGACCACCTTCAGGTCGGCGCCCTTGGACGCCCAGGCCACCGCATTGGTAAAGCCGAGCACGCCGGTGTCGAGCTGGCCGCCGACGATGGCCTTGATCAGGTCGGTGCCGGACGTAAATTCCACCAGTTCCACGTCCAGGCCCTGCTTCTTGTAAAAGCCGCCTTCGTAGGCCGCGATTGCCTGGGCATCGTCCATCACGCGCAGATAACCGATCTTGAACTTGTCCGCGGCCAGCGCCTGGCCCGACAGCGCCAGTGCGGCCATCGCGGCCAGCATCAGGCGGGGAAACTTGTGCGACATCTTCATCCTTCCACTCCTTCCAATTGATTGATTTCTTCGTGTTCGGCATGAATGCCGAGCAGACCCAGGATTTCGCGGCGCATGGCGGCAAATTCCGACAGATCGTGCGTCTTTTCGTGATGCGCCAGGTTGAATTCCTTGAGTACCGTGGCCGGCCGGTTGCTGAACACGACGATGCGGTCGGCCAGGAACAACGCCTCATCGACATCGTGGGTCACCAGCAGCACGGTCGGGCGCACTTCGCGGATCAGGTCGCGCAGGGCATCCTGCAGCGTCATCCGGGTCAGGGCGTCGAGCGCGCCGAAAGGCTCGTCCAGCAACAGCACCTTGGGCTGCGAGACGAAGGCGCGGGCCAGCGCGCAGCGCTGCCGCATGCCGCCGGACACCTGGTGCGGGTAGTAATCTTCGAAACCCTGCAGCTTGACCTTGGCGAGCCAGTCGCGCGCCCTGCGGTGCGCCTCGGCCTTGGCGACATTCTGGAACTTCAGCGCCAGCGCGACATTCTGCACCAGCGTCATCCACGGGTACAGGGCGTTTTCCTGGAACATCAGCATGCGTTCCGGATGCGGCCCGGCCACCGGCTTGCCATCGGCCAGCATCTGCCCGGCGCTCGCCTTTTCCAGCCCGGCGGCGATGTGCAGCAGGGTGGACTTGCCGCAGCCGGAAGGGCCCACCAGCGCCACCAGTTCACCGGTCTGTATTTCGGCGCTGAATTGCTCGACGACCTTCAAGTCGGCAAAATTCTTGGCAATGTTGTTAAAACTAAGCTTCATGGGAAACGAGATGGCGTGGTAACAAAGCAGGCATTATAAAAAAGACGCGATAAACAGGTACAGGGTAGCGAAGGGCTTGTACTCGAACAACGATTATTAAATCCTATGCTTATGCGAAATTCTTATAAGGAAGTAATCGCGAAAACGAAAAACTCATAAGACTGTACTTTCATGCATTCTTTAATTAGTTAGCTAAACGCAAAGCAATTGTCCCTGCCTCAGTTCCAATGACGAAGAAATACATGGAGTTCAGCCCACTTTTCTCGCAGGATGCCCAGCATGGAAACTGAAAAAATCACCTCCTGGATGGCGCAGGCGCAACCCATTCTGGTGGCCTTCGGTCTCAAGGTCATCGGCGCAATCGCCGTTTTCATCGTCGGCCGCTGGTTGATCAGCCTGGTCACCCGGCTGGTCGGCGCCGGCATGTCCCGCCAGCAGGTCGATCCGACCGTGCAGCGCTATCTGGTCAGCTTCATCTCGGTGGCGCTCAATATCATCCTGGTGGTTGCCATCCTCGGCTACTTCGGCGTCGAGACGACCTCCTTCGCCGCCCTGGTCGCCGGCGCCGGCGTGGCCATCGGCGCGGCATGGAGCGGCTTGCTGGGCAATTTTGCGGCGGGTATTTTTCTGCTGGTGCTACGCCCCTTCCAGGCTGGCGACTACGTGATGGTCGGCGGCGTCGAAGGTACGGTGCTGGAACTGGGCCTGTTCGGCACGACCCTCAACACGCCGGACAATGTCAAGACCGTGGTCGGCAATGGCAAGGTCATGGGCAATGACATCAAAAACTATTCGGCCCATGCCTTCCGGCGCGTAGAGCTGGTGGCGCAACTGGCCGGGGGCGCAGACCTGAACAAGGCGATTGCCCTGTTGAAGGAAGCGGTGTCGAAAATGCCGAACATTACCCAGGATCCGCCGGTCGATGTCGAGATTCTGGAATTCAACGAATTCGGCCCGAAACTCGCGGTGCGCCCCTATTGCGCCACCCAACATTACTGGCAGGTGTATTTCGACACCAACAAGGCCATTGCCGACACGCTGGGCGCGGCAGGCTTTCCGGTGGCGACACGACCGGTCAGGATTTATCAGGCCTGAACCATCGGAGAATTTCAAAGTCGCGCTGCTGCCGCGCTGCTACCTGCCGAACAATCCCTTGAGCTTGTTCTCCAGCTTGTCGCGCGCCTTTTCCTTGATTTCTTCCTTTTTCTCCTCGACTTTCGCCTTGGCCTTTTCCTTCAGCAAGCCTTCAAAATCGATGCGCCAGCCGATCGCGGTAAACGGCCCGGACAGCCGCACCGGCACCGTCAGTCCCTTGAGCGACTCCAGTTCCGGGCCGCCCTGGCCCTGCAGGGTGGAGACCACCGTCACCTTCGCCAGGTAATCCAGGCGCTCGGCGCCGAGGTCGATGTCGCCGGCGCCAGTGAGGCGGATCAGCGGCGACTTGGCGCTCAGGTCGTCGTTGCGCGCCACGCCGTTGGTGATGCGGAAGCTGCCGGTCAGTTCGCTGAAATCGGTTTTTTCCACTGTCGAAGCGGTGCCGGTTTCCGGCGCCGCCTGCCCGCGCAATTCGCCGATGCGCGCCTTGGCCTTGCGGATCGTCTGCGCCAGGTTCACGCCATACACGGCGCCGTCGCGCAGTTCCAGGCGCGCGGTGCCGTTCAGGCTCTTCTTGATCTGCTCGAAGCCGCCGCCGGCGCTGGTCACGTCGAGCGCGACATTGCCGCGCCCTTCGATGGGTTTCTTGCCGATGGCGTCCTGCAGCAGCGCGCCGACATGGATGTTGGACAAATCCTGCTTCACCGCGAAGCGCGGCGACTTGCTGGCCGTGGCCGACAATGAGCCGTCCGCGCTGCCGCCATACAGCTTGACCGCCAGCGAAGGAATCTCCAGCTTGCCGGCGCCGGCGCGCAGCGTGGCGCGCAAGTCGCTGCCCTTCATGTTGTGGATGATCAGCGCGCCGACCTTCAGCGTGCCGCTGGCACGCAAATCCTTCAGCCCCGACAGGTCGATGGACGCACTCTTGCCCTGCGCCGCCGTCTCCGCGGCGGGCTTGCCGGCCGGTTTGCCGGCCGCCGGCGCGCCGTCTTTTTTCAGGTAGCGGTCGGCATCGATGCGGTCGATATCGACATCGAAGGTGTACGCCGCCGGCGAGAACGACGCCATGCCGAACTTCGCATCGAAGCTGCTCTGATCGAGCTTGCCCTTGAGCGCGGCATTCAGGCGTGACTTTTCCAGGTCGACGCCGACGCTGCCGGCGGCATTCAGCTTCAGGCTGCCGCCGGCCGGATTGGGCAAGGTGAAGGCGGCGATGAGTTCCGACAGGTCGATCTTCTGTGCCTTGAGGTTGGCCGTCAATGCCGTACTCAGCGTGCCGTCGATGGCGGTTGCGCCCTGCTTGCCGGTGAGCGCCAGCTTGAGTTGCGGCGCGCGGAACAGCAGCTTGTCGATATCGCCGCTGATGCTGCCGGCCACCTTGGCGGTGGCATCAAGTTCGCCTTCGCGGAGGGTCGCATCGAGCGCCACCGAGGGTATCCTGAACGCCTGCGGCGTGCCTTCGAAAGAAGGCGCGCTGAAGTTCGCGCTCAGCGTACGCGCGCCTTCCACGAGTTTTACATTGCCGGCCAGCTTGCCGCCGCTGACGGCGGCATCGGTAATCGCCAGCTTCGGTGCATCCAGGCGCAGATCCAGCGCCTGCGCGGCGCGCTTGCCGCTGGCGTCCAGACGCACGCCATCAAGCGCAATGCGCTTGTCGGCAGGCTTGAGATCGGCATCGCCGGCAAAGCGCACCACCGCGTCGGCGAAATCCAGCAGCGTGCCCTTGATCTCGGCATCGGCGCCTTTTAGCACGTAATGACCCTGGCCGAGATCCAGCGTGAATCCGGTCTTGATAGCGACACGGGCATCGACCGCCGGCGCGCTGTTTTTTACGTGAGAGGTCAGCTCCAGCTTGCTCGGCGCATTGTTGGCGATGCGGCCGGTTGCCAGGTTCAGGTCTGCCAGCTCGGTCTTGCGTTTGGCCTGCTGGTCGTCAAAGCGCACGCGCGCATTGCGCAGGTCCACGCCGGAAATGTTAAAGCTAAACGGCTCCGGCGGCTGCCCCTCGGTGGATTCCGGCGGCGTTTCCTGCTGCAGCAGGTCGTCGAAGTTGGTGCTGCCGTCGCGGTTGCGGCGCAGGCTGGCGTCGAGGCCATCCACGCTGATGCGGTCCACCACGAGTTCGCGGCGCAGCAGCGGCATCAGCGCCAGCGCCACCTTTGCTTCCTTAACAGAAAGAAATTCGGCCGTGCTGTTCTGTTCCGACAGCCTGACTTCGCCCAGCTGCGCGCCGAGCGCGGGGAAGAAGCTCAACCTGATCTCGCCGGGTATGGCCAGCGTGCGCTGCTGCTTTTCCGCCACCATGCGGATCAGCTCGGGCTTGTAATCGTTGGGGTTGAAGGTGGCGGCAAAAATGCCGGCCGCAATCACGATCAGTGCCAGCAGAACGGCAATCGCGATTGCGGTGATCTTCAGGAATCGTCGCATGGGCAGGCAGCATCAGGGTAATGATGGTTTTTACTTTACCATCAATGCCGGCTGCCCGGCCAGCGCCGCCTTCAGGTCGGCTGCTGGGCCACGCCGGCGTCGGCGGCAGTGCTGGCGCTGGCATTGGCCAGCTTGAGCGCCTTGGCGGCTTCCGCCTTGGCGCGCGCATGCGACGGCGGCAGACGGCGCAGGGTGCGCAGGGCCTGGATATCGTGCAGCACGATGGCGCGCTGGTCCACGGAAATCAGCCCGATGGAATTGAAGGCGGAAAAAGTGCGGCTGACGGTTTCCAGAGTCAGGCCGAGATAGTTGCCGATTTCCTGGCGCGTCATGCGCAGGTTGAACTGCTTGCCCGAATAGCCCATGTCGGAAAAGCGCTCCGACAGCGACACCAGGAAGCGCGCCACGCGCGCCTCGGCCGACAGCGAGCCCAGCGTGCCGATCAGGCTTTGCTCGCGCACCAGTTCGCGGCTCATGACGCCGTAGATGGCCGCTTCCAGTTCGGCATTGGCACGGCCGACCGTCAGGAAGGCCTTGAACGGCACCAGGATGATTTCACAGTTGGAAAGGGCCACGGTTTCGGTCGAATAATGCTTGCCATGGATGCCGTCGATGCCGAACAGGTCGCCCTTCATCGGGAAGCCCAGCACCTGCTCGTTGCCGGATTCGTCGATGATCACCGACTTCAGGAAGCCGGAATAGACGATGTACAGCATGTCGAAGGGCTGACCGATGGTGTGCACGCGCTGCCCGGACTTGAACGGCATGTGCTGGAACTGGAATTCGTCATGGCAGCCGTTCAGCGCAGCCGGAATCCGCAGCAGCTCGCACACCTCGGCCAGATTGGACCACAGCTTGCCCTGCCGCTGCACTGCAGCAGAAACATTGCGTACGCTGGCGGAAGTGGAGCGGATGTCGGAAGCGGACGTATTTAGCATGGTAGTTCCTCTTTAAAAATGTGTATCAGCGTCGGCAATGCCGTGCTGGTCTTTGCAGTGCAGCAATCGATGGGTTGAATTATGAAAATTTCCCCACTTGACGGAAATCAGGTACTCGCTGAAATCCCGGGTAAGCAAAGCAAGGGGGCATTCAGGAAATCCCTACAGCCTGACTCATCCAAGGATTAATTCCCCTTGCCCGGAGGGCTCGACAGAACGTGGCAAAAAAGACAGCAAGCGCAACAGGCATGCCGTCTTGCGGTGTCTGGCTCTGCCTTGCTATCGCCACTCTGTGCGGTGGTATTTGTAGGAGGATTTGAGACAGGGTGAAAAGGCAACGCATTTCCCGGAGGCAAATGAATTTTTGCAGGATCCAGAAATAAAATTGCCACAAGGATCTTTTTGGCAAATCAAGAGGCTGGTTGCAGCCGGATCAGCTGGCCGGGATTCTCGTCGGTGAGCAGGTAAATCAGGCCATCCGGCCCCACCCGCACGTCACGGATGCGCTGTCCCAGCTGCTGCACCAGCTTTTCCTCGCGCACCACCTTGCCGCCGGCCAGTTCCAGGCGCACCAGGTAGCGGGACTTGAGCGCCCCCACCAGCAGGCTGCCCTGCCAGGCGGCGCCGTAGGCGCCACTGGTCAGAAACGCCATGCCCGAAGGCGCAATCGAAGGCGTCCAGTAATGCAGTGGCTGTTCCATGCCTGCCCGGGACGTGATGCCTGCGCCAACCGGGCCGCCGCCATATTCCTCGCCATAGGTAATGACGGGCCAGCCGTAATTGCGGCCAGCTTCGGCGATGTTGATTTCATCGCCACCCTGCGGGCCATGTTCGTTCATCCACAACTTGCCGTCGGGACCCAGCGTGGCGCCCTGGCTGTTGCGATGGCCATAGCTCCAGATCTCGGGCAGGGCGCCGGCCGGCTTGTCGGGGCCGACATAGGGATTGTCCGGCGGGATGCTGCCATCCTTGGCCACGCGCACGATCTTGCCGTGATGGTTGTCGAGCGTTTGCGCATCGTCCCTGCGGCTGAAGCGGTCGCCCAGCGTCAGGAACAGCGTGCCGTCGCGGGCTTCGACGATGCGGCAGCCGAAGTGGGCGCTGCTGCGGAATTTGGGCCGCTGGCTGAACAGCACTTTCACCTGCTCGAGCCGCTGCGCGTCCGCGGAAAGGCGCGCCGACGCCAGCGCGGTGGAATTGCCGCCGGCGCCGGCTTCGGCATAACACAGGTAGATGATGCGGTTGTCGGTGAAGCCGCTGTCGGCGACGACATCGTGCAGGCCACCCTGGCCGCCGGCATCGACTGCCGGCACGCCGGCGACCGGCGCGCCCAGCTTGCCGTCCGGCGCCACCACGCGCAAGCGCCCCGGGCGCTCGGTGACGAGCATGCTGCCGCCATCGATGAAAGTCAGCGCCCACGGGTGCTCCAGCCCCGTGGTGAGCACTTGCGGCTGTACGCCCTGAGCCATGGCAAATCCCTGTAGCGCGGTTGTCGCAACGCCGGCCAGCCAGTGCCGTGATGTAGTCGTTTGCATGCCGCCCTCCTCATCTCTGCGATCGCGTACTGCACGCACCAACATCATTCGACAGCAGAATGATCGATAAATTACGCGCATCCCGCAATCGCCTGCTGCCGTGAGCCGGCTGTGGCGGTCGCGGACACGGGAATTCTGACCGTGTAATGCCGTCTAAATTTTTCGTTGATTTTTCGTAATACGTCATTTTTCCTGCGGGCGATTCTTTCTTATTTTCCTTTCCCTTTGGACGGTTTTCATGAAATGGGCATTCGTCACGCTGTACCTGCTTTCGATTTTCCATGTGCATCTACGCGGTCGCGTGCGCCTGCCTTTTTTGCGGCAACTGGCGGATCATTCCTCTCTGGTGGCGCCAATCAATGCCTTCATGCACATGTTTTCCGGTGTGCCGTCGACACCTTATCTTTCTACGGAAAATTTTCAGCAATTGCGGGTGCTGGAGAACAACTGGCACGTCATACGCGGCGAAGCGTTGCAGCTGATTGCGCTGCAAAAGATCCGTGCGGCGGAAAAAAATGACGATGCCGGCTTCAATTCATTCTTCAAGTATGGCTGGAAGCGCTTTTATCTGAAATGGTATGGCGCCAGCCATCCCTCGGCCGAGCGGCTGTGTCCCAGGACAGTGGCGCTGTTGCGCGACATCCCCTGCGTCAAGGCAGCGATGTTTGCCGAACTGCCGCCGGGCGGCAAGCTCAACATGCATCGCGACCCCTTTGCCGGTTCGCTGCGCTACCACCTGGGCCTGGCCACCCCCAACAGCGACCGCTGCTTCATCGAGGTCGATGGCCAGCGCTACAGCTGGCGCGACGGCGAAAGCGTAATGTTCGATGAAACCTATATTCACTGGGCACAGAATGACAGCGACCATGACCGCATCATCCTGTTCTGCGATATCGAGCGGCCGATGCGCTTTCGCTGGGCACAGGCGCTTAACCGCTGGCTCGGCCGTACGCTCATGACCGCGGCCAGTTCGCCCAATGAAACCGGCGACCAGACCGGCGGCATCAACCGGCTGTTCCGCTTCGTCTGGCTGGCCGGCCAGTACCGTCGCCGTTTCAAGGCGTGGAACCGCACGGTCTACCAGCTGACCAGGCTGCTGCTGGTCAGCTTGCTGGCAGCCTGGATCGTGCTTGGCTGAATCGGTAGTCTTTCAATCAATCGGCCGATGCCTCCAGGCCGCCAAAGCGCCCATTACGCAGCAGTGCAGCCTGCTCGGCTTCATAATCGGCCGCGCAATCCCGATCGCAGAATTTCTGTCCGAACGTCAATTCTTCTTCGCAATACCAACACGAGCCTTTTGGAATGATCCCGGTTTTCCGGCGGCACGCTTCAATTGCAGCCAGGCGACTGTGTTCGATTTCGTCATCGGCAATATCGGCTTCATCACTCATGGCAGTCTCCTTGTCCTTGTTTACAGTCATGGCAATGTATAAGAACAACCCGACGCTGCAAGTAGGTGTCTGACGCATATTCGTGTAGGAATGCATGAAGACAAGAAGATGCTTTAAGAAATATCAATCTTGAAAAATCCCCTTAGTCGGCTAGCTTGCTCACCAGTTCCCCAAATCGGCCACCTTTTTGCGAAAGCTAAAGTGGCGATGTCAAATCTTGCACCTTACTGACGTGTTGACGAAACCGACACGAGTTTGCTCAGTCTGAACGTTTCCCCTCGCTTGCATTCAAGCTCGCTTGAACGACGGATGCATTTCGGTTTATTCCCCACGGAGATGACGATGAAAAAACTCAAGTTGCTTACCATGCTTGCCGCACTCGGCCTTGCCGGTGCCAGCTTTGCGCAGAGTACCGATACCGGTTCCGATAGTGGCGTAACCATCAGCAACGATCCCGCCAGGGCAGCTGAAGTCGAACGCCGCGCCGAAGAACTGCGCATGCGCCAGCAGGGCGACCAGTCGAGCGGCAGCGATGCTGTCGGCAGCAACGCCACCTCGGACAAGTCGATGTCGGACACCAACAAGAAACATAAAGCGCGCGACACGAAGAAGAAGCATCGTACCCAGAAATCCCGCAGCGAGAGTGGCAGCAGCGGCTCTTCTTCCACATCGGGAATGGGAAGCAGCGGCGCGTCGGACAGTTCGACAGGAAGCAGCGGCTCTGGCAGCAGCACTCCATACGGCAGCGGTTCATCATCCATGCCCGGCGACAGCAGCGGCTCCTCTTCCACGCCAGGCGGCAGCGGCAGCAGCGGTTCGTCTTCCTCCCCGAGCGACAGTGGCAGCAGCGGTTCATCTTCCATGCCGGGCGGCAGCGGCAGCAGCGGCTCATCTTCCTCCCCGAGCGACAGTAGCAGCAGCGGCTCCTCTTCCACGCCAGGCGGCAGCGGCAGCAGCGGCTCCTCTTCCATGCCGGGCAGCAGCGGCAGCAGTGGTTCTTCCTCCATGCCAAGCGACAGCAGTAGTGGTTCTTCATCTACAACGGGTAGCGGCAGCAGCGGTTCTTCATCTACCTCGGGCGAGAGCGGTAGCAGCAGCCCGTACGGCAGCAGCAATCCGTCCGGCAGCGACCTGAGTACGCCGACGCCGACCGAGAATACCCCGGCCAGCCCTTCCGGCGGCGCTATCGAGCGCGCGCCGGATTCGAACTGATCTTCAAACTGATCTGACAGTCCGGGTACTGTCGCGCAGACCCGCCGGCTTCGCACCTCAGGTGCGCCAGCCGGCGGGTAATTTTTTGCAGGAATGGCCGCGCCTCCCTGAAATGGCCTAGAATGGTAATTTAGATAATAAATTACTAACTTTTTCTATTTGCTTTCCTGCAATGAAGAAATGGACGATCAATCGGCTGGTGCTGACCGGCTTTCTGGCGGCAGTGCTGTTCCTGGCGCTGCTGACCGGTGTTGCCTGGCACAGCATGACCGTCTCGCTGGAAATCGATAGGGAAATCCACCACAGCAGTGAAATCCTGCTTGAAGTTCAGAAGCTGAACTCAAGCATGGCGCTCGCGATGGCCGCCAACACTGCCAGCATGCTAAGCGGCCTGCCCGACCCGGCGCTGCAGCACAAAGCCGCGCTGGAAGTGCTGACAGCCACGTTCGACCGCCTGGGCGAACTGGCAGGCAACGATTTGGAGCTGCAGGTTGAACTGCTGCGGCTACGACAGATCGCCGACGAGCGTGCCTACGCCATGCAGCATGCCGATGCCGCGCACAACCGGGGCGATATCGCCGCAACCCTCCGGCAGGTGGCGGCCGACCGGCGCGCCGGCGACCGCATGCAATCCATCTTCAGCGATATCGAATTACGGCAGGCCGCCCTGAAGCAGCAGCTGACCGACGCCGATCAGACCAGCGTCGTGCGCATGCAGATTTGCGCGGCCGTGCTGCTGTTCGGCCTGGCATTGCTGCTGGCCGGCCTCTACTTTGCCATCCAACGCAATTTGCACCGCGAGGAAGCGCGCGTCGAACTGGAGAAGAGCGAGGCGCTGCTGCGCCAGGTGCTGGCGCTGCTGCCGGTCGGCGTGCTGGTGACCGACTGCAAGGGCAAGCTCAACATGATGAATCCGGCGGCGCACGACATCTGGGGGACCACTTCGGAAGACGAATTGCACGTGCCCGGCTCGTTCAAGGCCTGGCGCATCGACACCGGCGAGCAGTTGCAGGCGCAAGAGTACGGCGTGATACGCGCCCTGCATTGCGGCGACGTCACCATCAACCGGGAATTCGAGATCCGCCGCACCGACGGCCAGCGCCGCATCCTGCGCGCCTCGGCCATGCCGCTGCGCGGCAGCCAGCAACAGATCATCGGCGCCATCACCGTCAACGTCGATGTCACCGACATCCGCCAGGGCGAACAAGCCTTGCAGGCGGCCCATGATGCCCTGGAAGCGCGGGTGGCGATGCGTACCCGCGAACTGATGATCGCCAATGCACAGCTCAAGTGCGAGATCGAGGAGCGCCGTCGCGTCGAAGAAGCATTGCGGCAGACGCAGAATACCCTGACCATTGCCCAGCGAGTGGCGAATGTGGGCAGCTGGGAAATCAACCTGGAGACCCGGTCGGCGCAATGGTCCGACGAATTTTTCCGCATCTGCGGCCTGGAGCCCGGATCAGTCACGCCCAGCATCCCGGCTGGCTTCGCGCTGATCCATCCGGACGACCGCCAGATGATCTCGGCAACAGTGTTGAATGCCGTGAAAGCGCGCCAGGAATACCGTGCCACTCTGCGCGTGCTGCGGCCCGATGGCAGCCTGCGCCATGTGCTGCTGCAGGGCGAGCCCATCCCCAACGGCGACGCCGACCCGGTGGTGCTGATCGGTTCCATGCTCGACATTACCGAACAGACGCAGACCGAGCAAATGCTGCGCCAGCTGGCGGTGCACCAGCAAACCATCAAGGAAGAGGAAAGAAAACGCATCGCCCGTGAAATTCACGACGAGATGGGCCAGAACCTGCTGGCCTTGCGCATTGACGTATCGATGCTGCATGCGCGCACCGCCGCCAGCCATCCGCGTCTGCATGGCAAGGTGGATATGGTGCTGAACAATATCGACAACACCATCAAGAGCGTGCGCGCGATCATCAACAACCTGCGCCCGGTCGTGCTGGACCTCGGCCTGCATGCCTCGTTCCAGTGGCAGATCGCCGAATTCCAGCGCCGCACCGGCCTTGCCTGCGAACTCTTTGCCAAGGCCGATGAGCTCGACCAGGGCCTGACCGAAGAACAGACCACGACCCTGTTCCGCATTCTGCAGGAGTCGCTCACCAACGTGGCGCGCCATGCCAATGCCAGTTGCGTCAACATTGCCCTGAGCCGGAAGGATGGCCGCCTGCGCATGGAAATCGCCGACGACGGCGTCGGCATGTATCCCGGCGACCGCCGCAAGTCAAAGTCTTTCGGCCTGCTCGGCATCCGCGAGCGCCTCAGCGCCATCGGCGGTGACCTGACTGTCCAGAGCAAGCCGGACGAAGGCACGGTGCTCACGCTTTCGATCCCGCTGGAATACGATGCCACGGACGATGCACAGCAGGAACAATTGTCCGCCTAGGGAATACTTCTGTTTTAATGAAGTATACATTCCAGTATTTCCGCTTTTCACTTTCTGGCACGGGCACTATCATGTGGCATGGACTGTCCTAGGATCGCCCTTGTCGACCCTGAATCTGGCCAGTGCGACGGCAGTGTCTGCATGCTGCCGTCCGTTCTTACATATCGCAAGCCTTTATCTGGAGATAGCATGAAAAATTTATTTGCGGCATTTCTCGTCGGTGCCCTGGCGCTGACGCTCGGCATGCCGACCGATGCCGAAGCCCGCCGCATGGGTGGTGGCGGCTCGTTCGGCAAGCAATCGCAGACCTACAAGCGGCAGGCGACCACGCCGCCAGCCAGCAACCAGGCCGCGCCCGCCAAGCAGGCGGCGCCGGCGGCCGCACCGGGCGCTGCCGCCGCAAAACCGGCCAGCCCCTGGAAGGGCATGCTGGGCGGCGCGCTGCTGGGCCTCGGCCTGGGCGCCCTGCTGTCGCATCTCGGCATCGGCGGCGCGCTGGCGAGCGCCATCAGCTCGATCCTGATGATTGCGCTGATCGCTGGTGCTGTCTACTTCATCTACCGCATGATCAAGCGCAAGAGCGGCGCATCGGCGCCGCTGCGTCCGGCCTATGCCGGCGCCGCCGACAATGGCAACGCCAGCTTCCGCACGCCTGACATCGGCGCGCGCGTGGAACCGGCCCGTCCGGCGGCCTTCACCGGCGCCGCGCCGGCAAGCGTTGCAGCAGAAGATGCTGTCGTCGCTGCCGGCCCCGTCGGCGTGCCGGCGGATTTCGACACCGAAGCCTTCCTGCGACACGCCAAGACCAATTTCATCCGCCTGCAGGCGGCCTGGGATCGTGCCGACATCAATGACATCCGCGAATTTTCGACGCCGGAAATGTTTGCCGAACTGCGTCTGCAACTGCAGGAACGCGGCGCCTCGGCCAACCTTACCGATGTGGTGTCGCTGAATGCCACGCTGATGGGCATCGAAACTGTCGGCAACGATTACCTGGCCGGCGTCAAATTCGATGGCAGCATCCGCGAATCCGAAGGCGCCGCGCCGGAAGCCTTCAGCGAGATCTGGAACCTGTCCAAGCCGCAAAACGGCCAGGGCGGCTGGCTGCTGGCGGGTATCCAGCAAGTCGACTGATCGCTGCCTTGCCTTCAAAAACGCCCGCTGCATGCGGGCGTTTTTCTTTGGCAGGCTGCCGCCGTTTTGGGCATAATCCTGTCTGGCGTGGACGACCTCGCCTTGCAAATCATCCGGGGACGGCCCCTTTTTATCTGAAAGGGAACACATGTCCTGGATTCTTCTCATTGTCGCCGGCCTGTTCGAAATTGCCTGGGCCATCGGACTCAAGTACACCGAAGGCTTTACCCGCTTCTGGCCGACCGTCGGCACCCTGACCGCCATGGCCCTGAGCGTGGCACTGCTCGGCCTGGCGCTGAAGTCCCTGCCGATCGGCACCGCCTACGCCATCTGGGTCGGCATCGGCGCGCTGGGCACCGCGCTCTTCGGCATCTTCTGGCTGCACGAACCGGCCGGCACGCTGCGCCTGGTATCGCTGGCACTGATCGCCGCAGGCATCATCGGCCTGAAGCTGGCCACGCCGGCATGAAAAAAGCCGGCGCAGCTGTCAGGCTGCGCCGGCTTGTCAAAGGAAGGGCGGGATCGCGTCAGGCAGCAACCGCCAGCGTGACCGGATCGCCATCCATCATGCGTTTGAATTCCCGCACGTCGTCAATATCCAGCTCTTCGCGTTCCAGCAGGCGCTCGACCATTGCTTCCATCACGTGTTGATGGGTGGTGAGGAGGGCAGCGGTATTCTGCCTGGCATGCGCCATGATCTGCATGGCTTTCTGTTCGGCTTCATAGCGCAGCTGCGGGCTGGAATCCTCGTCGATGGTCAGCAGGCCAAAGTCGGACATGCCGTGGCGGCACACCAGGTTGCGTGCGATTTCAGATGCGCGCGACAGATCGTCATCGGCGCCGGTGGTCATCGAGTCCATGAACAATTCTTCGGCCACGCGCCCGCCCAGCAAGACATGCAGGCGGTTGACCAGGTCGGTGCGCTCGATCAGCAACTGGTCCTTGGCCGGCGTCATGAAGGTCTGGCCGAGCGACTGCCCGCGCGGCACGATCGACACGGCGGTCACGGGGTCGGTGCCGCCCGCCATCGCCAGGATGGCGTGGCCACATTCGTGGATCGCCAGGCGGCGGCGGCCGTCCTGGTCGATCAGCGACAGGGTGGAGCGGCGCTCTTCACCCATCAGCATGACATTGCGTGCACGCAGGACGTTTTCCAGGGCGACCTGTTCTTCGCCATTCTGCACCGCGATCATCGCCGCCTGGTTCATGACGTTGGCCAGGTCCGCGCCGGAAAAACCGATGGTCTGGCGGGCGATCTCGCCATAGTTCAACTGATCTGCGACGCGCACCTTGCTGCCATGGATTTTCAGGATCTGTTCGCGTTCCTTCAGGTTCGGCTTGCCGACCTGGATGCGGCGGTCGAAGCGGCCCGAGCGCAGCAGCGCCGGGTCGAGCGAATCGAGACGGTTGGTGGCGGCGACGACAATGACGCCGTTATTGTTTTCAAAGCCATCCATCTGCACCAGCAACTGGTTCAGGGTGCTGCTCATTTCACGCGCGGCGGCCGAACCTTCGTTCATGCGCTTGCCGCCGACGGCGTCGATCTCGTCGATGAACAGTACGCAAGGCGCCATGGCGCGGGCGCGGGCGAACAGGCGCTTGATCTTCAGGGTCGAGACGCCGACGAACATCGAGCCGAATTCGGAGCCGTTGGTGGCGATGAAGTTGGCGCCGGATTCGCCAGCCAGGGCCTTTGCCAGAAGGGTCTTGCCGGTGCCGGGGTCGCCATACAGCACCACGCCGCGCGGAAAATTGGCGCCGATCTTTTCATAGACATCGGGTGCCTTCAGGTAGCTGGCGATTTCCATCAGGTTGCGCTTGGCTTCCTCAGCGCCGGCAACGTCGGCAAAGCTGACCTGGGTCGTGCGCTTCTTTTTCAGGAAAGGCAGCGCCAGCGGTTCCGGGCGCGAAGCGACCAGGCCGAACAGGCCCAGCACGCCGAGCAGCACCAGCATCGGCAGCATGGTATCGAGGTTGATGGCGCGCGGATCGATTTCCACGTTCGCGCCCTTGGCGGTGAAACGGTTGGCCGCTTCCAGGTCCATCGCTGGCAATTGCACCGTATAGCGGCTGCCGTCCTGCAGCGTCACCTGCGCCTTGCCGCTGTCGCGGTTGGGGGCAATGCTGACCGTACCGACCTTGCCGGCATCGAGATCGCCGGCAAAGCGGCTGTAGGTCTGCGTGACCTGCCGGCTTTGCTGGACGGTGAAATAGGCGGCAATGCCACCAATGATGGCAATGCTGACGAGAGCCGTCAGCACCTTGCGCCAGAACTGGCGTCGTTTGATACCGGAAATATTGCTGGACATAGACGAATTCTCCTGGAAACTTGCTCAAAGCAAAGGGGCTGTTTATTAGTCCGTTTTGCCTTGCCGCAGTTCAATCAAGATGCGTGAAAATGTCGTCTTTTATCCTTAAAATCGGCAATAATCCCGTTAAAATGACAATATTTGGCTAAATTGGCAGCGCTTTCACATCGGCAGTTCGCCATCGCCCAGCGTTCTTACGCTGGTAATGGCATACCCCTTTGCAGAAATCTGCTCGACTGGATCATCAATCGAAAATTGCGGCAGGCGATCCACGCTTTCTTCCAGGTCGACGCTGCGTTCCGCCGCTTCCCAGTCGATGCTGACGGCTTCATCCGGAATCAACTGGCCTTCCGGCACTGCCAGATAGGAAAACTGGCCGCCCGATTCGGGGCGACGGTAGATATCGACGCGCATTTGCATTCCCCCTGTCAAGTTGTCACCTGATTTTGACCGGGTGTTTCCATAAAGGTTGCTGCCTGCCGCGCGAAGATTTGCATGCTGCCGAAGGGTGTCAATCCGATTGCGCCAGCACCGTGAAATGTTCCACCACAGGCGGCTGCGCAAAGTAAGGGCCGACGATTGCGCGCCATTCCGCAAATGCGGGCGACTCGCGGAAGCCCACCGTATGGCTTTCCAGGGATGCCCAGGAAATCATCAGTACGTACCGTTCCGGCGATTCCATGCCCTTGGTGATCTTGTAGCCCAGAAAGCCTTCCGCCCTGGCAATCACTTCGGTGACGCCGCGCCGGATGGCGGCATCGAATTCTGCCTGGCGGCCGGGCTGGATGCGGATATCTGCAAATTCAAGAATCATGGTGGTTTGTTTGAGAGGAAAGAAAACGGAATTATGGCATTGGTGGGGCAATCCGGCGCGCATAAAAAAAGCAAGCCTTACGGCTTGCTTTTGCTTGCGATCATGTTCCTCTAGCGATTGCTTCCGCGAGAGGAACCGTAGATCAGCTTACTCCTGCATCATTTCGGGCAGGCGCCGATGATGTAATGGCCTTCCTTGGTGTTTGCCAGACGGGTGTAGTGGAACAGGGTGTACAAGCCCATGTTCAGATCCGAACCCTTGGCCTTGGCATAGCCCAGCGCGTGGTAGGCGCGGCCCTGCGACACATGCGTGTAGTTGCTTGTATAGGTCTCCGTGCATTTCCAGGCATCCTTGGTGGTCACCGATACCGGTTGCGAATGCGCGCTCTCGCCGCCGCCATTGACCGCAGTGACCGTGTACGTGTACGTAGTGACCGGCTGCAGGTCGCTATCGGTGTGGCTGGTACCGGAAACCGAAACACTGGCCGGCAACTTGTCAGCGCGGTACACCTTGTAGCTGGTCGCACCCTTCACAGCATTCCAGCGCAGCGTCACGGAGTCCTTGGTAGATTCCACCGGCAGCGTAATGACCGGCGGCGACGGCGGCAGCACTTTGCCGGCATCGACGCTTGCCGGGCATACTGCAGTCTTGTTGTCGTTGTCGGTTGCGGTAACCTCCACCGAGTAAATGCCATCGGCAACCGGCGCATACGTCTTGCTCATGCTGGCGCCGCCGGCAAATACCTCGTTGATATCCTGCGGACCGGTGGCTTTCACACGATAGCTGACGATCGTGCCATCGCTATCCGTTGCCTGGGCGCTGACGGTAAAGCCGGTATCGCCGTAACGCACGACCTGACAAGCAATCTCAGGCGTGCCGGTATCGCGGCGATTGTTGGCGATCAGCCAGCTGAGCGCGTACTGGCCATAGTTCATGCCTTTCTGCGCCACCCAGACGCCGCCCTTGCTGGCGGAGTTTGCGTCGCCGCTGCCGGCCGGCCAGGCATGGCCGACATTGTAGACGCGGGTCAGGGAAAGGGCCGTCTGGGCGCCCACCTGCGCTTCGCGGTGTTCACCCATGTATTCCGCTTCAGGCTTGGCATTGTTGTTGACCTTGACGGCCGTGCCCAGCGCACCGGTGCCATACACCAGGCGGTACATGTTGGCGTTGATGGTGCTCCAGCCCTTGCTTACCAGCAGGTAGGTGCCGGGGCAGCGCGTGTCGCCTGAGGAATAGGAGCAGCCGGGGCGCTCGGCATTCCGGTCCATTTCACCGTAGCCGATATTGGCAATCTGGGTATTGAAATGTGCCAGGTTGGCGGTGCCGGCCAGGCTCTTGCACTTTGCCGCTGCCGCTTCCGGGGTCGGCGAAGTGGGGTTGTCGGAAATCGCCTGCATCTGGTTGCTGCCCACCGAGGGGCCGGCCACCGCAGCCACACCGGCGATCAGATCCGGCGCCTTGCACGCTGCCAGCATGGCAACCGAAGCGCCGGAAGACATGCCGCTCATATAAACGTGGCGGGGGTCGATGTTCAGGCTGGAGCGATCTACCAGCGTCTTTGTCAACTGCACGAGTTCGGCGACGTGCGCGGAGCCGTCCGTGGCGCCGTCGTAATTCCAGCACTTGGTGGACGCGAACAGAGGCCAGGGCTTGCTGCCCACCCAGGGCACGACGATCACGGCGCCCTTTTCATCGGCGGCGGCCTGGAGGTTACCCCAGACTTTGAGCTGGTCATGGGTCTGGTCGCAGCCGTGCAGCACGACCATCAGAGCGCGCTTACCGGAAGCCAAAGTTTTGGTCGGCTCGTAGATCCAGGAGGAATGGTTCGACAGGGTTTCCTGGCTCCAGCCAGCGGCAGCGGCGGCCGGGGCAAACAGGGTCGCGGCACCCATCAGCAAGGCAAGGCTAGCGCTGGCGATGCCGCTGCGCAGCGCCAAAGATTTTTTCAATTGCATCATATCTCCAAATAATCGGGGAACTGGGGGACATCGTGCCGGTTCTCGATCGACCGGCTTGATGGTAGAACAAGATTCGCCTGCCGCTTATTTTTGCAGTGTGGCATGAGCGAAACTTGATCGTATGCTAATTACCAATGATGCAATAGTCAACCATTTCCGAACTTGATAGATGGAAAATCCCTACATGAACGAGAGCTTCTCCGATGGGCGAAGAGCGGCGTTTCTTATCATCGCAAAACTTGTCAGATGGAATATTTCCATTCAGCAAATAATTTCGCGGCAAGTTGTGCAGTTGCGTTAACGCGAAAAGACAAGAAAAAGAGGGAGTAAAGGCAGGAAGCAGAAAGGAAGGATTAGAACGGAGGGGATTAGCAGAACAAAAAATTCCCCCGGGCGCGCTGGGTGCGCCCGGGAAGGAAAGCACAGGCGATGCCTAGCGGGTGCGGCCGCGACGCACGAGATTGACCACCATCAAAAGAATGATAGCGCCCAAGAAAGACACCAGGAGGGAACCCAGGCTGAAGTCATTCTGGTTGATGGTGCCCGTGCCAAACAACGGCGCCAGTAGCCATCCACCCAGCAAGGCGCCGACAATGCCGACCACGATATTCAGGATCATGCCTTGTTCCGCATCCGTCTTCATGATGAGACTGGCGAGCCAGCCGATTATGCCGCCTACCACGATCCAGATAATGAAGTTCATTCCATATCCTCCAATAGAGTGGCCAAAATCCCTCCGAACGAATGCCCGGATACCATTACCAGTTTGATGCTAGCAGGGGTTTTTGCCGCGTGGGAGAGGGGAATGCCTGATTCTCGGGGTGACTTGATAAGGCTCAGTCTGCCTGGGCTACAGCAGCTTCATCCGGGAACTTCAAGTGGCCTATATAAGTCAGCGATTGGTGAATGCGCATCGGCGCCACATCGCCTTCGCGCATGTGCAGGATGTCGGAGGGGCTGACCCAGCGCGGGTCTGCCGTAGTCAGGGGTAAGCCGGCCTGGCGGTAGGCTTCCAGCACCAGCTGGGAACAGAAAAAGCGCTCGTTGTCCGGCGTGCCCAACTGTATCCTGGCAATGCCATGCAGGCAGGCATTGCGCACGGCTTCGGGCAACAGCGGCAGTTCGCACAGCCGCCTTTCCAGCGAGAATGGTGCCTGCAGCATGATGCCGAAGTGATCGTAGGGCTTGCCGACATTTTCCTTCGCGAACCGCTGGATTGCTTCGCCGTGTCCGGGCAACAGGTTCGGATGGCGCAGCACCACGATTACGGCTTCCTCGTTCATGGCCTCCGCGACCGGACGGCTGCGCACGCCGCCCTTGCCGACCGCTTCGACAATTTCGCCGTTGCCGACATACAGCGAGGCATGGCTGACCGGCGCCAGCGTCGCCAGGCGTATCCCGACCGAGGTGACGCCATTGGTGGCCGACAGCAGGATGTCGCCGGCTTGCAGGGCATCCGCCTTGACCAGCTGGCCGCCATTGCGCGGGCTGAGCGCGCGGCTCTGGAAATTCAGCAGCGGCCGCGGCGCGGCCACGCCTTCACCAGGGGTGGCGCTGGCAGCGCCAAGGTCAAGGCGCGTGGCGCATCCGGCGCACAGCGTCAGCACAAGTATCATCAACCATACGCGCATCGTCGCACTCCTCCAAGTCAGGTAGCGCCGCCCGCGGCGCGCCTTGCTCTATTTTTTCCGGCTGCTTTTCTTTCGCGGCGCCAGCATGGTCTTGCGGCATTCCGGCGCGCCGCAGCGGCAGGCATAATCGTTCCTGACGCGTTCAGTATGGCGCCCTTCGACGATCAGGGCATAGTCGTAGCCCAGCTCCTCGCCCGCGGCAATGTCGCGCAGCGCATGAATAAAAACCCGTCCGTCCTGTTCGCGCGCTTCGCAATTGGGGGCGCAATGATGGTTGATCCAGCGCGCATTGTTGCCGCCGGCATCGCCGTCGATCATGCGGCCATCTTCCAGGCTGAAGAAAAACGTATGGTGCGGATTTTCCGGGTCGCGGCCATGCCGCTCCCAGGCCTGCTCGTCGGTGATGCGCTCGCCCTTGTACTCGACGATGCGGGCGCCGGCGGGAATCGGGCGGGCGGCGAACACGCCGCGACCATGTATGCGCGAGCCGCGCACGACGATGGCAGGCCCCTTGCGCGGTGCTGCGGGCGCCGCTTCGGCGGCGCCTTCGGTAATGCTTTCGTGGTACATGCTGACAAACTCCGCGACGGTCCGCAAATGCTTCGACAAAGCTCGCAGTGTACAGCGAATGCGCCGCGCATGAACATAAAAAAGGGGCCGCGATGCGGCCCCTTTTGTCTGCGTTGCGCCTGGCGGCGCCGCGTATTACTTCTTGCTGCGGCCGGTGGCCTTTTCGGCAGCCTGGGCGAACTGCGCGGTAGCGGAGGTCATGTTGGTTTCCATCGCTTCGACAGCTTGCTTGGTGGTCTTGGCGAACTGCTCGTAACCGGCGTTGGCATTGCCGATCATCGACTTGACGATGGCGATGACGTTTTCCGAACCGGCCGGGGCGTTCTTGGCGACATCGTCCACCAGGGCAGCAACCTTGCGGCTGGTTTCAGCGATTTGCGCTTCAGCGGTCTTGGTGATTTCAGCCTGGGTCGAAGAAGCGATGTTGGCGACGTGACGTGCGTAAGCGGCAGCCTTTTCAGCATTCGGTTGTGCCTGGGCAGCGGCCAGCGAGAAGAATTCTTGCGGATCCTTGGCGGCCAGCAGTTGCTTGGCAGTTGCGTTGCTTTCTTCCAGCGAAGTCTTGGCAACGGTCAGGTTCAGGTCGATCAGCTTTTCCACGCCTTCGAAAGCCTTGCTGGTCAGTGCGGTCACCAGGGCAAGTTGGGCTTCGACGTTGGCTTTGGTAGCAGCGGAAAATTGGTCTTGAATCGTAAACATTTACTTCTCCTATATTGAGATGAGTTACGTTAGCCGGGGCAGCAGGTTTTGTGCGCTGCAACAACGACTATTTTAGACACCCCTTTATAATTGTCAAGACTTTTTTGTGCGTCGCAACAAAACAATTGTTTTGTTGCTGAATCCATACACACCGAGGGGTATCACTTAGAAACGGAAACATTGCTACATTACATTGCTGCAATGCAGACGGCCGATTATAAAATGGATTGTAAAAAAGTCAAGTATATAATTTGCAACATATTGCTGCATCGCAATGCTATGGCTCGCGTGTCGATTCCTCTTTATCACCGTGCAGTTCATGCACCACGATGCCGGATTCGGCCGGCACGAAATCCATCCAGCTGCGATGGCGCAGGGCGCGCATGGCGTCGCCATAGCCCTGGTCCCAGCGCCAGCGGATCGAGCCGCGCGCGAAGTTGATGTCTTTCGATGCCATGTGCCAGTCGCGCCCCGAATAGGCCAGTCGCACAATGTGGATGGTGGAATCGCGGCCGACAGCGTCGAGCGCAAAGCGGGTGCGCTGCTTGCAGGAGTCCGGCAACTCGGCATGCAGCTTGCGCACCAGGCCGCGCAGCTTGTGCAATTCGAGGTAATGCTCGATATGGTTTTTCGAACGCGAGGCATACATCACGTCCTTTTGCCGGGTCGCCACCTCATCGATGGTGGTCGGCTCTTCGCCGGTGGCGCTCCACAGGTCCACCATGAAGCACAGGGTGTCGACCCGCGGCTCTTCGTCGAGCACGGTTTCCAGCGGCGTATTGGAAAACAGGCCGCCATCCCAGTACAGTTCGCCATCGACCCGCACCGGCGGAAATCCTGGCGGCAGGGCGCCGCTGGCCATGATGTGCTCCGGACCGATGGTCTGCTTGCGGTTGTCGAAACTGACCAGTTCGCCGCAGGTCACTTTCACGGCGTCGACGGTCAAACGCATGCCGTCGGCATGATTGAGGTAATCGAAATCCACCAGTTCGCGCAGCGTCTGCTGCAGCGGCGCGATATCGTAGAAGCCCGCCTCTTCCGGCAGGGACGGCAAGCCGAGTGCGAACGGATGCAGCAGGCGCGGCGAAAAGAATCCCGGCACGCCGCGCAGGACGGTATCCATGGTGGCCAGGCGAATGTTGAGTTGCCTGGCAGGATCCGCCACGCGCGACATGTCGAACAAATCGCCATGCGCGACGCGTTCCCAGAATTCACGCAAGCGGTTCAGGCAGTTGCCGCGCGCATTGCCGGCGATAATGGCGGCATTGATGGCGCCGATCGAGGTGCCGATCACCCAGTCGGGCGTCAGGCCGTGTTCCTGCAGGGCCTGGTAGACGCCGGCCTGGTAGGCGCCGAGGGCGCCGCCGCCCTGCAGGACCAGGGCGATGCGGTGCTGGTCGGGTTTGAGGTTCTTTTCTGCCTTCATGTCCATGGCCATTCCGTTTTTTGCGGGGTGGATTTTTTTGCACTGCAATATGCCGAGTTTACCGCAATCGCCCCGGGCGTGATGCGCGTAGAATGGCAATTTTCCCCTCAGCGTCCCCATGTCCATTGTTCTCGCCACCCTGAATGCCCGTTACAGTCATGCATCGCTCGGCTTGCGCTACCTGCTGGCGAACCTGGGCGAGTTGCAGGCGCAAGCGCAGTTGCAGGAATTCGTGATCGGCACCCGTACCGCCGAACTCGTGGAAAAACTGCTGGCTGGCAATCCGCGCATCATCGGCCTGGGCATCTATATCTGGAATGTCGAGGAAAGCACGCGCCTGGTGGCCATGCTCAAGCGCGTCGCCCCCGAGGTCAGGATCGTCCTCGGCGGGCCGGAAGTCTCGCACGAAACCGCGCCGCAGGAAATCGTGCGGCTGGCCGATTATGTCGTCACGGGCTGGGGCGACATCACGTTTGCCGCGCTGTGCCGCGAGATCCTGCATGGCCCGCAACCGCTGATGAAGATCCATGCCGGCGTGCAACCGCCGCTTGCCGACATCCGCCTGCCGTATGCGCTGTACACCGACGAAGATATCGGTAAACGCACCCTGTACGTGGAAGCTTCGCGCGGCTGCCCCTTCAAGTGCGAATTCTGCCTGTCGTCGCTGGACAAGACCGCCTGGGCCTTCGACCTGGATAATTTCCTCGCCGAACTGGCGTCGCTGCATGCGCGCGGCGCGCGCCTGTTCAAGTTTGTCGACCGCACCTTCAATCTCAACATCAAGGCCAGCCTGAAGATCCTGCAATTCTTCCTCGACCGGCTGGAGGCGGCCCCGCATGACCCGGTGTACGCGCATTTCGAAGTCGTGCCGGACCACTTGCCAGAGGCGCTCAAGGAAGCCATCACGCGTTTTCCTCCGGGCACGCTGCAATTCGAAATCGGTATCCAGACGTTCAATCCCGAAGTGCAGGCGCTGGTCAGCCGGCGTCAGGACGATGCCAAGGCGGTGGACAATATCCGCTGGTTGTGCACGCATTCCCATGCCCACCTGCACGTGGACCTGATCGCCGGCCTCCCCGGCGAGGATATCGCCAGCTTTGCGCGCGGCTTCGACCGCCTGCATGCGCTCGGACCGCACGAGATCCAGTTCGGCATTCTCAAGCGCCTGCGCGGCACGCCCATCATTCGCCATACCGAGACTTTCGGCATGGTGTACGATGCCTATCCGCCGTACACCATCCTTGCCACCGACCGCATCGGCTTTGCCGACATGCAACGGCTGGTGCGCTTTGCGCGTTACTGGGACCTGATCGCCAATTCCGGGCGCTTCGCCAACACCCTGCCGCACGTGCTGGGCGCCTCGCCCTTTGCGCGCTTCATGGATCTGGCCGACTGGCTGTACGCCCGCACCGATGCCACACATCGCATCGCGCTGGATCGGCTGGCGATGCTGGTTGGCGAGTGGCTGCAGGCGCGCGGCATGGCTGCGGAACAGGCGCTGGAACTGGTGGACAGCGATTACGCCGGGCAGGCGCACAAAAAGCATCGCCTGAAAAAGGCCGCAAACGAGACGAAGCCAGCCGAAAGCGCGATGCCGCCGCGGCAGGCGCGCCACCTGGCGGGATAGAGGGAAGTAAGTGCCTACGCAGCCGATATGCCGCGCTGCGCCTGCGCGGCCTCGATCAGGCTGCGCGCGTCGGGCGCGATCGCGGCCAGCGCCAGCCGGTCGCTACCCTGCCAGATCATCATGGCATATACGGTGGCCAGCGTGCTGACCTCGGGCGACAGCGCGTGCTCTTCGCCGTGCGAAGGCTTTTGAACGCGCCAGTAATTGATGGCCTGTTCCAGGTCGGTGATGGCGATATCCATACCTTGGCTACCGGGGCTACATGCACAGCATGATGCGGTTGGCGAGGTCGACCACGAAGGCCGGGCGCAGGTAAGCCATGAAGGCCGCGGCCAGCACCGCCGCCAGCAGCAGCTTGCCGAGCATCGCTGGCAGGTGCTGGCGCAGCTTGTGCATCATGGCATGTCCTTCGGCGCTCATCGGCATCAATCTCCGTGGTGACGCAACCCGGCTCAGGCGGCGGCCGGCTTGCGCACGATGGCTTTCTCGTTGATCGGCAGGTTGACCACCGCGGCGAACACGCCCAGGGCGATGGTGATCATCCAGACGGTATTGTAGCTGCCTTCGCGGGTGAACAGATATCCGCCCAGCCAGACGCCGAGGAAGCTGCCGACCTGGTGGGAAAAGAACACGAATCCCGACAGCATCGACATGTACTTCACGCCGAAGATCCCGGCGACCACGCCATTGGTCAGCGGCACGGTGGAAAGCCACAACAAGCCCATTGCCGCAGCGAACACGTAGATCGAAGCGGCGGACAGCGGCGCCAGCAGGAACAGGGCGATCACGACCGAGCGGGTGATATAGATCGACGACAGCAGGTAGCGCTTGGGCATATGCGCGCCGAACTTGCCGGCATAGTAGGAACCGAAGATGTTGAACAGGCCGATCAGCGCCAGCGCCATGACCGCGATGTCGGGATCGACGACACCCTTGTCCTGCAGGTAGGCTGGCAGATGCACGCCGATGAATACCAGCTGGAAGCCGCACACGAAGTAGCCCGCCACCAGCAGCAGGAAGGATTTGTGGCTGAAGGCTTCGCGGATGGCTTCACCGATGCTCTGCGCATGGCCGCCCTGGTCGGTGTAGGCGGGTTCGCGCAGGTACCAGGCCATCGGCAGCATGACCAGCAACAGCAGTATTGCCAGCACGTAAAAGGCATTTTGCCAACCGGTAAAAGCGATCAGTTGCTGCTCCACCGGCATCAGCACGAACTGGCCGAAAGAGCTGGCGGCCGAGGAAATGCCGAATGCCCAGGAGCGCTTTTCCACCGGCGCGACGCGGCCGACGATGCCGCTGATGGCGCCGAAGGCGGTGCAGGCCAGGGCCGCCCCACCGAGCATGCCGGCACCCAGCACGAACAGGGTGGCGTCGGTAACCAGCGCCATCCACAGCAGGCTGGCGGCATACAACAGCGCGCCGACGATCACCACGCGGGCGGTGCCGAAGCGGTCGCAGGCCATGCCGGCGAAGGGACCGAATACGCCCCACATGAGGTTTTGCAGCGCCATGGCCAGCGAAAACGTTTCGCGCGTCCAGCCGTTTGCCTGCGAAATCGGTTGCAGCCAGAACCCGTAGCCATGGCGCACGCCCATGGCCAGCGTCAGCACCATGCCGCCGGCAAGCAGGACAGTTTTCAGGTTGGGGGTGCGGCTGGCGGTAAACATGGGGGTATTCTGGGATCTTGAATGCGGATGCTTGCCAGTGTAGCGTAAAGCTATCGGGCTTGCCGATCCAACATTTCTTCCTGGGAATGTATTGACGGCCCGCAGGGACGAGAACCCGGAGAAAAAAAAGCGGACAGGAGTCCGCTTTTAGCTGCGCAATGCCGTGGCCTTTACGCCTGTGCGAGAAAATCGCGCACGATATCGATCTGTTCCGGCACGTTCAGGCAAGGCGCGTGGCCGCAATCCGGGATGATCGCCACTTGCGCGCGCGGTCCGCGCGTGCGCATTTCCTCGACCGTTTCCTGCAGCAGCAGGTCGGAATCGGCGCCGCGCAGCACCAGCGTCGGCATATCGAGGCGATCGTAGAATTCCCAGGTGCGGTAATCCGACGGATGCGTAAAGAACTGACGCACCATGGCCGGATCGTAATGCGTGGTGATCTTGCCATTGGGCAGACGACGCGCCGAGGTTTCCGTCATGCGCCGCCACTGCGCATCGCTTTGCCAGCCATACGGCAGGTACACCTTGCGCAGATAGGCTTCCAGCTCGCTGACGGTATCGAATTCCGGCGGATTGCCGGCGTACGCCTTGATGCGCTCCAGCGCCGGCTCGGCCAGCATCGGTCCGTTATCGTTCAGCACCAGGTGGCTGATGCGGCCCTGCAGGGTGGTAGCCGCTGCCCGGGTGCCGATGGCGCCGCCCATTGACGTGCCGACCCAGCGCGCGCGCTCGATGCCGAGCTGGTCGAACAGGTCGCCGGCAATCTTTGCGTAAAACTCCAGGCAGTACTCTTCGTCCGGCACCGGGCTCCACTCGGAATAACCGCGCCCGATCGTGTCGGGCGCGATGATCCGGTAGGTGCCGCAGAGCTCCTGCGCGAGATCGTCGAAATCACGGCAGGTGCGCGCCAGGCCGTGCCACATGATCAGGGTGGGGGCGGACTTGTCGCCCCACTCGACATAGTGGATTTCACGGCCCTGGCAACGCAGGTAATGCGAACTTGCTTGCTGCATGCGTGCTTACTTCTTCTTGCCGAACAGTGCGCGCAGACGCAGCTTGCCAACCACGCCCATGGGCAGGAAGTACACCGAGAGGATGTACAGCACGCCCAGCCACAGCAGCCAGCGGTCCGGCGACAGCAGCGCCGACACCATGGGCACGCTGGCGGTCGCTTCGGAGGCGATGCGGAACAGTTCCTGCAGGTAGCTTTCTGCCGTCAGAAACAGCGCCGAGCCCACCACCGCGCCGTACAGGCTGCCCATGCCGCCGATAACCACGATCAGCAGGATATCGACCATGATGACGAAGGACAGCGAGGTGTCCGGGCTGTTATAGCGCAGCCACAGCGCCAGCAGGCAGCCGGCCAGGGTGGCGAACAGCGCAGCCAGGATGTTGGACCAGATGCGGAACACGACGATGCGGTAGCCGATGGCTTCAGCACGGAAGTCGTTTTCGCGGATGGCTTGCAGGACGCGGCCAAACGGCGAGTTAACGATACGCAGCATGATCAGGAACAGCACCACGGCAGCCAGGAACACCAGGTAATAGGTGATCAGGCGGCCATTGAGCATGACGCCCAGGAACGGTTCATCCATCAGCTTGAAGCCCGGCGTGAGGAGCTTCGGCAGGCGGAAGTTCAGGCCGTCTTCACCACCGGTGATGTCCGACATCTGGCCTGCCAGCGTCAGGAAGGCCATCGCCACTGCGAGCGTGATCATGGCATAGAAAATCGCCCTGACCCGCAGTGACATCAAGCCGATCACCAGCGACAGCACCAGTGACAGGGCCAGTGCGGCGCCCATGCCGATCAGAATGCTGTCCCAGCCGGGACCCATGCGGGTACTGGCAATCGTGATGCCGTAAGCGCCGATACCGAAGAACATGGTGTGGGCGAACGAAAAGATACCCGTATAACCGAGCAGCAGGTCGAAGCTGGCCACCAGCACGATAAAGATCGAGATCTTGGCAGCCACGTTCATGGCGCGCGAACTCTGGAACAGGAACGGCGCCAGCGCAAGGCCCAGGAAAATAACGATCAGGATGACGCTCAGCACGCGGCTGCGCGGCAGGTCGTTGGATAAGAGTCGCGAGATCATCGGTTGGTCACCTTATAGAGGCCGTTCGGACGCCATACCAGGATGGCGATCATCAGCAGAATGGTCGATACGGCATTGAGTTTCGGGGTCAGATAGCCCATATAGTTCATCAGCAGGCCCACCAGCACTGCGCCGATGAAAGCGCCGCCGGTCGAACCGAGACCACCGATAATGATCACGATGAACAGCAGCACGTTGATCGAGGCGCCCATCTGCGGCACGATGCCCTGCTGATAGAAGCCCCACATCACGCCACCCAGGCCTGCCAGGGCGCAACCCACGACGAACACGCCGACGAACAGGGTCTTGATGCGGTAACCCAGGCTTTCGACCATTTCGGTATCCTGCACGCCAGCACGGATCAACAGGCCCAGCTTGGTGCGGTTGAGCACCAGCAGCATGACGACGAATACGATGAGACCGATTGCCACCGCGAACAGGCGGTACTTTTCGATACCGGCTTCGAGGAAGATCAGCGAGCCTTGCAGCGAGGTCGGCAGCAGGAAGGCGCGCTGTTCCGGACCCCAGAAGACCTTGATCAGCTCTTCGCCGACGACCATGCCGCCCATGGTAATCAGGATCTGCATCAGGTGCAGGCCATAGACCTTGCGCACCAGAACACGTTCGAAAATCCAGCCGACAATACCGGAAACGATCATGGCCACCAGCATGGCAATCAGCATGGCGGATATGTTCAGGCCGAGATTGTCGGCCGTCATCCATTCGGACGGCAGCAAGCCCAGCACGGTCGAAGCCATGAAGGCGCCGAGCGCGATGAACAGGCCATGACCGAAGTTCAGCACGTCCATCAGGCCGAAAATCAGCGTCAGGCCGGAAGCGATGACGAAGATGATCATGCCCATGGCCAGGCCGGCGAGGGTCAGGGTCAGCCAGGTGGAGGTCGAGCCGATGAAGGGCAGGGCCGCCAGCATCATCACCGGCGCCAGCGCCAGCGGGATCCAGTCAAGCTTGGCCTTGGGGATGGCTGGCGCCTTCGAAGATTTTGCAATGGGGAGTTCAGCTGTGCTCATGATTTCCTCATTGGTGAGCGTTCAGGGAAAGACCCAGCAGCTGCGTCTGCAGCGCTTCGTCTTCAGCCAGTTCTGCCATCAGGCCGCGGTGCACGATCTTGCCGTTATCCATCACGGCTACCGTATCGCCCAGCTGTCTGGCAAAGTTGAAGTTCTGTTCAACCAGCAGGATCGTGGTGTCGGTCTGCTTGAGTTCGCGGAAGGCCGAGATCATGTTGGCGATGATCGCCGGCGCCAGACCCTTGCTGGGCTCATCGATCAGCAGCAGCTGGCGCGGTTCGACGATGGCACGCGCCACGGCCAGCATCTGCTTCTGGCCGCCCGACAGCTTGCCGGCCGGATGCTCCCAGAATTTCTTGATCGCAGGGAACAGCGAGAAAATCCATTCCAGGCGCTTCTGGTCGATGTCATCGGCGCTTTTTGCATGACGCGCGGCGAGAATCATGTTTTCGCGCACGGTCAGGTCTGAAAAAATCCCCATGCTTTCCGGCACGTAAGCAATGCCGGCGCGCGAGATGTCGGGCGTGGATTTCTTGGTGATGTCCTGGCCGTCGAACGTGATCTTGCCAGCCGATGCCTGCCACAGGCCCATGATGGTGCGCAGGGCGGTGGATTTGCCGGCGCCGTTACGGCCCAGCAGCATGGTCAGCTGGCCGCGCGGCACCTGCAGGTCGACGCCATGCAGGATGTGGTACGGCCCGATGTGCGTCTGGACGCCTTCGAGTTTCAAGATTGGGGCATTCATGCGGCTTCTCCAACCGGTGCGAGACCGAGGTAGGCTTGTTGGACGACGGGCGAGGCAATCACGGCTTCCGGTTCGCCATCGGCCATCAGTGTGCCGTTGTGCAGCACGATGATGCGGTCGGCCAGTTCGCGCACCACGTCCATCTTGTGCTCGACCAGCAGGATGGTCTTGTCGGTCTTGGCCTTGAGGTTGCGGATCAGGTCCAGGATCACCGGGACTTCATCGACGCTCATGCCGGCGGTCGGTTCGTCGAACATGTAGATCGACGGATCCAGCGCCATCAAGAGGCCGACTTCCAGCTTGCGCTGGTCGCCGTGCGGCAGAGCCGCGGCATAGACATTGCGCTTGGGCGCCAGGGCGACCGCTTCCAGCACCTCTTCGGCACGAGCGATCAGATCCTTGTGATGGCTCCAGATGTGCCACATGTCCAGGCCGAGTTCACGGCGCGATTGCAGCGCCAGGCGCACGTTTTCCAGCACCGTGAGACGCGGGAACAGGCTGGTCAGCTGGAAAGCGCGGCCGAGGCCGGCGTGCATGCGCGCAGACGCCTGCAGGCGGGAAATGTCCTTGCCATGCAAGAGCACCTGGCCTTCGGAGGCGTTCAACTGGCCCGAAATCAGGTTGAAATAAGTGGTTTTGCCGGCGCCGTTCGGGCCGACGATCGCGGTCAGGGTGCCGGCTTTGAAGGCACACGATACCGCATTAACTGCAACGTGACCGCCGAAGCGTATCGTCAAGTCGCGCGTCTCCAGCGACACGGTCCCGGCTTTCTTGCCGGCCGCATCCATTTTTTGTACAGACATGCCGCACCCCGTATGAAATTCTGTGAATCTGTCAGGGCCGGCGACGTCGCCGGCCCTGGCTGGTTGCCCGCTTGCGCGGGCGCTTGCAGCGTGGGATTAACGCTTGTTGCGGATGGGGATATCCATTTCTTCCGGCTTGATTTCGCGTACCAGCTCAGGCACGGCCCAGGTAAATGCCGGGTCGTTCTTGATCTTGAAGTGGTACATCGATTGCATGGCCTGGTGATCTTCCTTGCGGAAAGTCATCTTGCCCTTCGGCGTTTCGAAGCTCATGCCTTCCATGGCCGGAATCAGCTTGTCGGCGCTCGGATTGCCACCGGTCTTCTTCAGTGCTTCAACCACGGCAATACCCGCTGCCATGCCACCGGCGGTGAAGAAATCAGGCGGCGACTTGAACAGCTTGTAGTGTTCCGAGTTCAGCCAGTTGTTCACCGGGTTCTTCGGGATGCCGTAGTAGTAGTACGCGGCGCCTTCCATGCCCGGGAATGCCTTGTAGGCCGACAGCACCGGCAGAATGTTGCCGCCAGTGGAGATTTCAATGCCCAGGCGGCCCGGGTTCAGGTCAGCAATCTTGAACGGGTTGCCCGCGCCTGCCCACACGATCCAGATGATCTTGCGGCCCGGCTGGTCCTTGAGCTTGTCGAACAGGCGTTGCGCACCGGCGGTGAAGTCGGTGGTCGATGCCGGCAGGTACTCTTCATGCACCAGCTTGGATTTCTTCAGCGCGCCCTTGAACGCCTTGACGCCGTCACGGCCAAACGCCGAATCTTGCGCCAGGGTAGCGATGGTCACGCCTTCACGGTCCAGCGCCACGGCGTTGGAGATGGCGTCCTGCGACGAGTTGCGGCCGGTGCGGAAAATGTACTTGTTCCACTTTTCACCGGTGATGGCGTCCGCCACGGCCGGCTCGACGATCAGCACTTTCTGGAATTCTTCGGCAACCGGCAGCATGGCCAGCGCCACGCCGGAGGCGGTCGGGCCCACGGCCAGGTCAGCGTCTTCGTCCTGGAAGGCTGCGGTCAGCTGGGCCTTGCCGATGTCGGGCTTGCACTGGTCATCTTTTTCGATGAGCACCAGCTTGTTGCCGGCGACTTCGTTGGTGCCTTTGGTGGCGTATTGCAGGCCCAGCTTCAGGCCGACCTGGGTCTGCTTGCCGTAGGCTTCCAGGATGCCCGTCTTGCAATAAATGTGGGCAATCTTGATGTCCTTGGCTTGCACCGATGTCGCAGCACCTGCTGCGCACAGAACGGCCAGGGCCGAAAGTACGTGACGTCTCATCATCTTCATTCCTCTTCGTGGGTTAAATCAATCAAAATACAAGCAACGTCTAGAAGATCAGCAACGCTGATAGCTTGTCAATGTGCAAAATGCGCCGGCGTATTATTTTGCCGACAATTCCACATTTTTTAACACCCGGCTTCCTTGCTGCGCTCGAATAGGTTGTGCCCATTCCGTCTTTTCGCTTCATGTTGTCGAAGCGGTGCGACGCGCAAACCTGCCTGCGGCGTTAATAAATTATTAACAGGGAACAATGAGGGGACCGGATGGGCTTGTCATTTATGCACCATGTCAATAAGGCGCGTATTATAGCCACAATGCCAACATCCGAATAGTTCTGGGTCTCCTCCAGAAGTTTGATTTTTTGCAAACTTCCTTTGTTGCTCTATTTATTGGCCCATTCTATGAGCGCTTACTTAAACAAGATTTAATTTTACTGATAGTTATTTAAGCAAGCGCTTTTTTTGCAACGGCCTTCTTTGCCGGGGCCTTCTTTGCAGGGGCTTTCTTGGCAGCAACCTTGCTGGCGGCAGTTTTTCTGGCGGCCGCTTTTTTCGGCGCAGCCGGCTTGCCGGCATCCACTGCCGCCGCGTCGCCGGCATCGCCTTCTGCCGTCTCATCCTTACTGCGCGCAGGCGCCTTGGCCTTGCGCGGCTCGAATTCAAAGCTCACCTTGCCATCCTTGCCGCGTACCAGGAATGCTTTGAAAGGACGCCGGGTGCGCTGCGAAATGAAGCCGGGCAGCAAATCGGTCTTGCCTTCATTCAGCAGCTTGGTCATTTGTTCCGGCAGGATTTCCTGCTGCAGGATGATGCGGCCGCTGCGGAAATCGCACGCCTTGGGCTTGGCTACGGTCTTTTCGCAGACATAGGCCAGGCCCATTTCATAGACGCCGCTGCCGCATTTGGGGCAGGGCCCCAGCGACGTCTGGCCTGAAAAATCGACGCCTTCGGCATTTTCGTCGTCATCCTGGTTCTGGCCGAAGTCGAATTCGAGCTTGCAGTTATTGTTTTCCTCGTCGCGCACGATCTTCAGGATGGCCGCGAACGGCCGCCCCATCTTCGAGCGGAAACCCTGCAGCGGACCGATCTCGCGCTTGGCCAGCAATTCCTCGACTTCCGGAACTTCAAACTGGCGGCTGCCAGGCGTCTTCGACATCGAGAATTCGCACTTGGTGCAGGCGAAGCGCCGGTAGTTCTCCTTGACCACGCCGCCGCAATTCGGACAGGGTGTTTTCAGGGTGGCGTAATCGCCAGGAATGGTGTCGTTGTCGTATTCCTTGGCACGCTTGACGATAATCTGCGTCATTTGCGCGATCTCGCGCATGAATTCTTCGCGGCTGATCTGGCCACGCTCCATTTGCGCCAGCTTGTATTCCCATTCACCAGTCAGCTCCGGCGCGGTCAGCTCTTTCACGCCCAGGCCACGCAACAGCGTCATCAGTTGAAATGCCTTGGCGGTGGGGATCAGTTCGCGCCCTTCGCGCAGCAGGTATTTTTCGTTCAGCAGGCCTTCGATGATGGCCGCGCGCGTGGCTGGCGTGCCCAGGCCCTTGCCGGCCATGGCTTCGCGCAAGCCTTCGTCGTCGACCAGCTTGCCGGCGGTTTCCATGGCCGAGAGCAGCGTGGCTTCCGAATAGCGCGCGGGCGGCTTGGTCACCAGGCCATAGGCATCGATCTTGTCGGTCTTGACGGATTCGCCCTTGGCCACCGGCACCAGGATCTTGGACTTTTCCTTGTCTTCATCCTTGTCGCTGGCTACTTCCCTGCCATAGATGGCGAGCCAGCCGGGATTGGTCATGACCTTGCCCTCGGACTTGAACTTGTGGCCGGAGACTTCGGTGAAGCGCGTGGTGACCTGAAATTCGGCCGCCGGGAAAAACACCGCCATGAAACGGCGCGTGACCAGGTCGTAGAGCTTCTGTTCCGGCTCCGACAGGTTCTTCGGCGCCTGGGTGGTCGGGATGATGGCAAAGTGGTCGCTGATTTTCGTATTGTCGAAAATCCGCTTGTTCGGCCTGACCCAGTCCTTGTTGAGGATTTGCTTGGCGAACTGGTGGTAGTTGTTATTTTCCGCGACGGTTTCCAGCGTCTGTTTTACCGTTGCAATGTAATCTTCCGGCAGATGTTTTGAATCGGTACGCGGGTAAGTCAGCACCTTGTGCTTTTCATACAGTGCCTGCGCCAGGCCCAGCGTGTTCTTGGCCGAGAAACCGAAGCGGGCATTGGCCTCGCGCTGCAGGCTGGTCAGGTCGAATAGCGCCGGCGCCATTTGCGTGGTCGGCTTGGATTCTTCCGTGACCGTGCCGGGCTTGCCGCGGCAGGCGGCGACGATCGACTCGGCAGCGGCGCGGCTCCACAGGCGCTCGGGTCTTTTTTCCGGATCGGTCTCGTCTTTCTTGTGCTGCGCATCGAGCCAGCGGCCTTCATACACGCCGGCCGCGCAGACGAAATCGGCGCGCACTTCCCAGTAGTCGCGCGGCACGAATTTCTTGATCTTTTCTTCGCGCTCGACCACGATCGACAGGGTCGGGGTCTGCACGCGGCCGACCGTGGTGAGGTAAAAGCCGCCTTCCTTGGAATTGAAGGCAGTCATGGCGCGGGTACCGTTAATGCCGATCAGCCAGTCGGCTTCGCTGCGGCAGCGCGCCGCATCGGCCAGCGGCAGCATGTCCTCATCCTTGCGCAGCTGCTTGAAGCCGTCGCGGATCGCGCCTGGCGTCATCGATTGCAGCCACAGCCGCCTGACCGGTTGCTTGGCCTTGGCGTATTGCACGATGAGTCGGAAAATCAGTTCGCCTTCACGCCCCGCGTCGCAGGCATTGATCAGGCCGGTGACATCCTTGCGCTTGATGAGCTTGTTCAGCACCTTCAGGCGCGACTCGGTCTTGGCGATGGGGTTCAAGGCAAAGTGCGGCGGAATCATCGGCAAGTGCGTGAAAGTCCACTTGCCGCGTTTGACGTCGTACTCTTCCGGCACGGCGATTTCGACCAGGTGGCCGACCGCCGACGACAGGACGTATTCGTCGGATTCGAAATACTCATCGTGCTTGGTGAAGCCGCCCAGGGTCTTGGCGATGTCGTTGGCGACCGAAGGCTTCTCGGCGATGATGAGGGTTTTGCTCATAAATCCATTCTCTAGTAGGGGCCGGCGCGCTGCGTCGTTTGCCGCTGCGGCGCGGCGGTACGGACTGGAACCTTGCTGCTTTTATGAATAGGAAACAGACGCGCCACTGCCCGAAGCGCTGTGCGCATGGCTCTGACAATTTGGCAATTAGCGGCCAATGATAAGCGTGTTCCGCCACAATCCGCAAGCCGAGCCGGCACATGCCGGCTGCTGTCACGACAATATTGTGAAAATGGTATGAGAAGAGATGACAGGCGCCGGCAGCCATGCCGGGCCCTGAAAGTCAGTGCAACAAGCGCGCTTCGGTATTTTCATTGTCCCAGAACAGCTCGTCGAACATCAGGCCGTCCGGCTCCTTGCCCTGGCTCCATAGCACCATCAGCACGATGACTTTGAGCTTGTCGAGCGACAGGCGGCGTTCGCTGGCAGCGAGCGCGCGCTCGATGACGATTTCGCGCTGGATCGGGTCGAGCAGCTTGGCCGATTCGAGAAACTGGATGAAGCCGATCGCAGCGGTGCCCAGCACTTCCGCTTCCTGGGTTGCGTAAAAACGCATGCCGAATGAAAACGCCGATTGTTCCGGGTAGCGGTGGGAATAATCCGTGGTGGCCTGGTCGAGGCCCGTCAGCCAGCCCAGGGCCTGGGTGATTTCCTCGTCCTCGAATCCGACTGCCGACAGTTTCTTGACCAGTGCCTGCGGTTCCGGGCAGGCATCGGGACGATAGTAAGTTTCGTAGAGATAAACGAGCACGTCGAACATGAGTCTAATTTAGCCTTTAGATTGCAGTGTGACAAGCGCAGTGCGCATTCGACCGATGCCGCAGTTGCGCTTTGCAGACAGCTTGAAGATAAGCAAGTCGCAAAGCATTTTATACGATGCAACTGTTTTTCTTGCCACGCAAGAGGACTGGGTGTTCTTGAACAAGCGAAAGAACAGACTGTGCCGCAAGGAAAAAGTTCGTCAGGGCAATCGGCGGTAGATTTCGCCCGGCAAGCGTTCCAGCCAGCCTTGCAATTCTAGGGTGAGCAATTGTGCATGCAGGCTGGCAATATCCTGGCCTGCCCGTTGCGCCAGCGTTTCGATATCGACAGGATCGAAACCGAGGAGGGCCAGCAAGGGCTGATCCGGCGGCACCGGGCGCGTCGGTGCCGGTTGCAGCAAGCCGGGGTCGACGCGTGCCGCGGGCACTTCGTGTGCATATTCTTCCAGGATATCCTGGGCCGATTCGACCAGCTTGGCGCCCTGGCGGATCAACTGGTGGCAACCCTTGGCCAGCGGCGCATGGATCGAGCCGGGAATGGCAAAGACATCGCGCCCCTGTTCGGCCGCCATGCGTGCGGTGATCAGCGAACCCGACTCGGCGGCAGCCTCGACCACGAGCACGCCGCGCGCCAGGCCGCTGATGATGCGATTGCGGCGCGGGAAATTGCCGGCATTTGCCGGCGTGCCCAGGGCATATTCGCTGACGATGCAGCCGCCTTCGGCGATGCGATGCGCCAGCGCCCGGTTGCGTGCCGGATAAACAATGTCGGCGCCGGTGCCGATCACCGCCACGGTGGCGCCGCCGGCGGCATGCAGCAGCGCTCCTTCGTGTGCAGCGGTGTCGATGCCCAGCGCCAGGCCGGAAACGATGGTCCAGCCGGCGCGGCTGAGGGCGGCGGAAAATTGTCCGGCGTTGGCAATACCCTGGGCCGTGGCATTGCGGCTGCCCACCACGGCCAGTGCCGGGCGCGACAGAAGTTCGGCGCGGCCTTTCACGTACAGCAGCGGTGGCGGATCGGGAATATGCAGCAACAATGCCGGATAATCGGCATCGGCGAGCGTCAGGATACGGTTGCCCGGCTCGCCGGCCCAGGCCAGCGCCTGGTCGATGGCTGCCGCGGCAGCGGCGTCGAGCGGCGCCAGCAGTGCGCGGACAATCCGGTCCGGCACGACTTCGCGCAGCGCGGCATGTTCGGCCATGAATACATTGGCCGGCATGCCGAAGCGCTGCAGCAGGCGGCGCACCGTGTCGGGGCCGGCGCCGCGCACACGGTCCAGCCGCAACCAGTGCGCCAGCTGCGTGGCGCTGTCCTGCGCGGGGTTTTTATTCCGGTGACTTGGCAACGTCGCCGACCTGGACGGTTTCGGAGACTTGCATGATCAGGCCATAGGAAATGCTGTCGAAGACACGGAAAACGAACACGTTGCCGTATTTTTCATCCGGCAGCTTGATCATTTCCTTGGTATCGGTGGTGTCCTTGACGTAACCACGGTAACGATACAGTTCCAGCACGCTACCCATGTCGAGGCCATCCCGGGCGCCGCGGTTGATCGACACGATCTGGTTCTGGCCGGCGTAGGTGACGCCGCCATAGACGGCCACCACGCGCGCGTCCACCGGTTGCAGCGGTTCGTGCGGCGCATAGTTGATCAGCGGCGTCGGCGGCGTCGGCACCAGACGGTCGCCTACGCTCATTTCTTCCTTGGAGGAAGTCACTACCATGGTGTGGGCCTCGTCGGCCGCCTTGGCAGCGCGCGTCAGCTTGACGTCGCCGAGATAGACAGCTTCATAGCCGATGACGGCCTTGGTTTCCGGATCGTGCAGGGGCTTGCCCGGCCTGAATACCTGGAACGACGTGCCATCCTTGAGGTCGCCGCGCACGTAGGCACGGTCGTTCTTGGCCAGATTGACGCGGCCTTCCTGGGTCGCGACGATGCGCGGCGTGTTCGCCAGCTGCAGCTCGGTGACGATCAGCGGCTGGGTCAGGAAGGGTTCGATCACGCTCGACGGAATCGCCGGCACGGCATCCACGCCCATGCCTTCGATGCGCATCTGTGGCGACAGGCGCACCGTGCCGCCCGAGCCGCCCACCGGCTTGCCCAGGCTGAGACGACCGCTGGCGCGATCAAAGTAGACGATCTGGCCCGGATAGATCCAGTGCGGATTCTTGATCTGCTCGCGATTCAGGCCCCACACTTGCGGCCAGCACCACGGATGCTGCAGGAATTTTCCGGAGATGTCCCACAGCGTGTCGCCGCGCACCACCTTGTGCGAGTCGGGCGCATCAGGCTTGAATTCGCATTTTTTTGCTGCGTGCGCAGTGGGTGCAAGAAGGGTAGCGGAGGCCGCGGCAAAAGCCAGGGAAACGACTGCTGTGCTAAAATTTTTCATGGTTCATCCAATGAATGTGGCCAGTTTTTTGAAATGCTTACACATGCTCAGCCACAGCATGTTGCCAGCACATGAGTACATGATACATGGCAACAGTTGTCAATTTGAATCAAATTCTGCACATAAATCCTTGAACTAGCAAGAGAAACCATACTCTTAACTTGGTGCATTGTTGCGCAAAAGCCGTATGCCTTTATTAAATATTCTGCGTTATCCCGATCCGCGCCTGCAAAAAGTCGCCCGTCCCGTTACTGTTTTCGATGCTAAATTAAAGCAGCTGGTCGCCGACATGGCCGAGACAATGTACGCCGCTCCCGGCGTCGGTCTGGCTGCCACTCAGGTCGACGTGCACCAGCAAGTCGTGGTCATCGACGTATCGGAAAGCCACGATGCGCTGCAAGTCTTCATCAACCCGGAAATCGTCTGGTCGAGCGAGGAAAAGCGCGTCTATGATGAAGGCTGCCTGTCAGTGCCGGGCATCTACGACGGCGTCGAACGGCCGGCGCAGGTGCGCGTCAAGGCGCTGGATGTCGAGGGCAAGCCCTTTGAAATCGCCGCCGACGAATTGCTGGCCGTCTGCATCCAGCATGAAATCGACCATCTGAAAGGCAAGGTCTTCGTCGAATATCTGTCGCCGCTCAAGCGCAATCGCATCAAGACCAAGCTGCTGAAGGAAGAAAAGGAAGTCGCCCGCAGCCGCGACCGCGTGGCCGCGCGCTGAACCGGCGGCGCTGCCAGGCATTAGCACGGCGGCGCCCATGTCCTTGCACTGCTGCTCGTAATACAATTCCGGCATGAAGATCATTTATGCCGGTACCCCTGAATTCGCCGCCGTTGCGCTGCACGCCCTGCATGCAGCCGGGCACGACATCGTCCTGACCCTGACCCAGCCTGACCGCCCGGCCGGGCGCGGCATGCAGATGCATGCCTCGGCCGTCAAGCAATTCGCCCTTGCCCACGGTATCCCGGTGGCGCAGCCAGTATCACTGCGGCTCGACGGCAAGCATGGCGATGTAGCACACGCAGCGCATGCGCTGCTGGAAAACGCACACGCCGACGTCATGGTGGTGGCGGCCTACGGCCTGATCCTGCCGCGCTCGGTGCTGGCCATTCCGGCACATGGCTGCCTCAATATCCATGCTTCGCTGCTGCCGCGCTGGCGCGGCGCGGCGCCCATCCACCGTGCCATCGAAGCCGGCGACAGCGAAACCGGCATTACCATCATGCAGATGGATGAAGGACTCGATACGGGCCCCATGCTGGCAGCCCGCAGCCTGGCCATCACCGAACAGGACACGACCGGCAGCCTGCACGACAGGTTGGCGGCGCTGGGCGGAGAAATGATCGTGAGTGTGCTGGCGCAACTGCAGCAAGGACTACTGCAAGCGGTGCCGCAACCCGAAACCGGCGTGAGCTATGCGGCCAAGATCGCCAAGGATGAAGCGCGTCTCGACCTGGCCGCGCCGGCAGCCGCGGTAGCGCGCAAGATTCGCGCTTTCAATCCTTTTCCGGGAGCATTTGCCGAGCATGGCGGCATCGCCATCAAGTTCTGGCATGCAGAGGCAATAGAGGAGGAAAAATCTGTTGGTGCTCCGGGAACAGTACTGCAAGCCGATGCCCAAGGTATCGTGATTGCCTGCGGCAACGGGGCGATCCGCGTGACGGCTTTGCAAAAGCCGGGAGGAAAGCGCCTGGGCGCGCGCGAATTCCTGCAGGGATTTGCCTTGGCGGGCACGCGCTTCGGACAATAATCCCGTTCCTAGGCGCGGCAGCCGCCGCGCAGGCATCCGTGGAAAAGGAAAGTTTGTGTGCGAAGAAAGCGCCGGGAATCAGGCGCGCAGCGCGACTTGCTTGCGCCTTCTTTGTTTCAGGGTGAACAGCAGGGTAACGGCAATGCCCGCGACACCGAGGCTTAGCATTCCCAGCGACAGGGTGTTGATCGTGCTGGCCATGATGGCATCAGCATTTTCAGCGGGAAATACAAGTGCAAACATCGGATAAACCTCTGATTTTGACAAATACTCTATGACAGCCTGCCAGTATAAAATTGCTGTAGATCAATATCCAATTTTGATTTGCCATATCTCCTATAAATTTCCTGTATAACTGCGGTGCGGGCTCCGTCTGCCCTTCACCTAAGTTATTGATATTTAATGCAATCCAAATCCCATGAGTTTCCTTACCCTTGATCTGAACCTGTTACGCGTATTCGATGCTGTCATGTCGGAGCAAAACCTCACGCGTGCAGCCAACCGGCTGGCAATGACGCAGCCGGCTGTTTCCAACGCGCTCAAGCGCATGCGCGATGCCATCGGCGATGAATTGGTGATCCGCACCGCGCACGGGGTGCGGCCGACGCCGCGTGCCGAAGAATTGTGGCCGACCGTGCGCACGGCGCTGGCCGACCTCGAAGCGGCGCTGACGCCGGAAGCATTCGACTTGTCCAGTACCCAGACCACGTTCCGCCTGGCGATGGCGGATGCGCCGGCAGCCCTGTGGCTGCCCAGGCTGGTGCAAAATATCCAGCAAGAGGCGCCCGGCATGAATGTGCGCATGGTGCCGCTGACGACCCGTGATCCGCGACCCATCCTGCTGCATGGCGATATCGACCTGACCATCGGTTTCTTTCCGGGGGTGGTCAACCAGATGGCGACCGAGCCGAGCACGCCAATCCGGCATGAGCGCCTGTACACGGGCCAGTATGTGTGCGTCATGCGCAAGGACCATCCACTGGCTTCCCAGGAGCTGACACTGGATGCCTACTGCGCCGCAGACCATTTGCTGGTGAGCTTTTCCGGGCGCGCGCACGGCCAGGTCAACGACGTACTGACACAGATGGGGCGAGAAAGGCGTATTTTGCTGACAGTTAATCAATTTTATACCGGTGGTGCAGTCGTCGCCAGTTCCGACCTGATTACCGTATTGCCCCGTCATCTAATCGCATCTACAGGTAAAAGCCATGAACTGATTGCCAAGGAATTACCTTTCCCGATGCCGCCGGTACATGTGGATATGCTCTGGCATGAACGCGACGCACGCAATCCCGTACACCGCTGGTTACGCGCGCGCCTGGCGGAAGCAACAGATGACGCTATCGGACGCGGCATGCTGAAGTTATAACGATTACAAGTTTTAAAAAAAATCCCCGGCAAGCAAAGCATGCCGGGGATTTTTTTATGTCTTTCGATATCTTTTTGCTATGTTTTTCAATCCTGGGAGGTGCTTGGCAAAGCTTCAGGGGATTTTTAATAAGTATTTATATATATAAATAGTAGTAATAGTTAACGTCGCGTTTTTCTGTGGATAAGTTGAAAATCGCAAATACAATCAATTGCTTGGGCCTTGTAAAAGCCTCTTGATAAGGCTTGCTTTCAATGCGGAGAAATTCTGGATAAAAAAATCGGCCAGGATAAATCTGCCTCTTGTTCACAAAACTTCCCCTGCTTGTACACCGGCTTGTCCACAGGCGTTGTTACCGACGGACATGTATTTGCCTGTAAAACTACGCGCCTTTTCAAGAAATTTATTGTTTTACAACTGTTTTAAGCATGCAATTCCGGCCGGTAAAAAATCAGGACGTTTTGAATAAGTATTTATATATATAAATAGTAGTAATAGTTAACGACAGGATTTTTTGTGGATAACTGCAGAAACCGGAAAAAATTCAAGGCATTGCGTGCTGTATAAGCTGCCTGAAAACGCGTGTATTTACCCCTGATAAATTCTGGATAAAAAAACCGAGGGAATAAAAATGCTGACTTGTTCACAAATCAGCCAATGTTTATCCCCAGGTTTGTTCACATTCCCGGAAAAAAACGGATGCTGAGGCTGATGCAAAACTGTGTTCAGGCCGGTGCCGGTTATCACGCCAGATAATCTCAGCACGTACGAGATGGGATGAAGCAAACGCGACAGAAGCGTGATCGCTGCAAGATCTTGAGAAGGATGAAAAAAATATTGCAGCTCCTGCAGCGCAACAAATTTCACGGCACGAAACGAATCCACTTCTCGTCGGAGCTGGGCAAGAGGCATTGCGCCACGCTGCCGGTTCGGTAGCAATGACCATTATTTACCGGATCCATACTGTCCGAAGGAGGAGGCAGAAATTGCGATCGCAACGGATGACAACTAGCTGTGCCTAGGAGGAATGCATGGCTGGACCTTGCAGCAGGCAAGGGTACTGCAGTGCATGACTTTCAGTTGGTAAGAATTTGCCAACAATCATGACGTCGAACAAACTGTTCAATAGTGTATGACACAGCTTCATACATTGCGCTGCAACAAAGATTTGTGAAAAGAATATGATCAGGAACAAAACAATTTTCTATGTGAATCTCTGGTATTGTTTCTTGGAATAAGAGCTAGTACTATTCGCCAAATTTAGTAGTAAACAACAGCAGCAATGCACACGCCGGTCAGCAGTTTTCGGCGTCGACAAGTAATAGAAGTACTGAAGGAGAAAAGATGACCCCTGTCATCCTAGAGACGAAAAACCTCACCAAAGAGTTCAAGGGATTCACGGCCGTCAGTGACGTGAATCTGCAAGTGCAGCGGGGACACATCCACGCACTGATCGGACCCAATGGTGCCGGCAAGACGACCTGTTTCAACTTGCTCACCAAGTTCCTGATTCCCACTTCCGGGCAGATCCTTTTCAACGGCAAGGACATCACGATGGACAAGCCGGCGCAGATTTCGCGCCAGGGCATCATCCGTTCGTTCCAGATTTCGGCCGTGTTTCCGCACCTGACCGTGCTGGAAAACGTGCGCATTGGCTTGCAACGCAAACTCGGCACGTCCTTCCATTTCTGGAAGAGTGAAAAGTCGCTGCACCAGCTGAACGACCGCGCCATGCAATTGCTGGCGGAAGTCGACCTGGAAAGCTTTGCCGACACGGTCACGGTCGACCTGCCGTACGGCCGCAAGCGTGCGCTGGAAATCGCCACCACGCTGGGCATGCAGCCGGAGCTGATGCTGCTGGACGAACCGACCCAGGGCATGGGCCATGAAGACGTGCATCGCGTCACCGAGCTGATCAAGAAAGTTTCGGCAGGCCGCACCATCCTCATGGTGGAGCACAACATGAGCGTGGTCTCCGGCATCTGCGACAAGATCTCCGTTCTGCAGCGCGGCGCCATCCTGGCGGAAGGCACTTATGCAGAAGTATCGAGCAATCCGCAAGTGATGGAAGCGTACATGGGTACCTCCGCCGCAGAACTCCAGGGAGCCCATTGATCATGACCCAGAAAGCGCTTGAAATCAGCAACCTGCATGCATGGTATGGCGAATCGCACATCCTGCATGACGTCAACCTGTCGGTGAACTACGGCGAAGTCGTTTCCGTCCTCGGCCGCAACGGCGCCGGCCGCACCACCACGCTGCGCGCCATCATGGGCCTGGTCGGCGCCCGCAAGGGTTCCATCAAGATCGGCGGCGTGGAATCGATTCATCTGCCGACGCACAAGATCGCCCACCTGGGCCTGGGTTACTGCCCGGAAGAGCGCGGTATTTTCTCGTCGCTCTCCACCGAGGAAAACCTGCTGCTGCCGCCGCAAGTCTCGAAGACGGACAAGGGCATGTCGGTAGACGAAATCTACGAGATGTTCCCCAACCTGAAGGAACGCAAGAATAGCCAGGGCACACGCCTGTCGGGCGGCGAACAGCAGATGCTGGCGGTGGGCCGCATCCTGCGCACCGGCGCCAAGATTCTGCTGCTGGATGAAATTTCCGAAGGGCTGGCGCCGGTCATCGTGCAGACGCTCGCGCGCATGATCACGACCCTGAAGGCCAAGGGCTATACGATCATCATGGTGGAACAGAACTTCCGTTTCGCCGCGCCGCTGGCGGACCGGTTTTACGTGATGGAGCACGGTCAGATCGTCGAGACTTTTGCTTCGTCCGAGCTGGAAGTCAAGATGCCTGTATTGAATACGCTTTTGGGCGTGTAGTTCGGTAGTTCTTTATAAATTAAATAATCACAGCAGAACCATAGGAGAAACAAGGAATGACGTTGAAACTGAATGCAATGGCACTGGCCACCGCAGCAGCCATGTTGGGTTTTGCCGGCACGGCCTCGGCACAGATTTCCGGTGACACGATCAAGATCGGCCTGCTGACCGACATGTCCAGCGTGTACGCGGACGTGGATGGCCCCAACGGCGCGGAAGCCGTGCGCATGGCGATTGCCGACTTTGGCGGCACGCTCAACGGCAAGAAGATCGAATTCATCTCGGCCGACCACCTGAACAAGGCCGACATCGCCGCGTCCAAGGCACGCGAATGGATCGACCGCGAAGGCGTCGACATGATCCTGGGCGGCACCAACTCCGGCGCCAACCTGGCCATGGCCAAGATTGCTGCGGAAAAGAAAAAGCCCTTCATCTCGATCGGCGCCGGCTCCTCGCGCCTGACCAATGAAGACTGCACCGCCTACACTGTGCATTACGCCTACGACACCGTGGCGCTGGCCCGCGGCACCGGTGGTGCCACCGTCAAGCAGGGCGGCAAGGACTGGTTCTTCCTGACCGCCGACTATGCCTTCGGCCATTCGCTGGAAAAAGATACGGCCGACGTGGTGAAAGCCAACGGCGGCACCGTCAAGGGCCAGGTCAAGCACCCGCTGAACGCGTCGGACTTCTCGTCGTTCCTGCTGCAGGCGCAGTCAAGCAAGGCGCAGATCCTGGGTCTGGCCAATGCCGGCGGCGACTTCGTCAATGCCGTCAAGGCAGCCAACGAGTTCGGCATCACCAAGAACATGAAGCTGGCGGGCATGCTGGTGTTCATCACCGACATCCACTCGCTGGGCCTGAACCTGACGCAGGGCATGTACCTGACCGATGGCTGGTACTGGGATCAGAACGCGGAATCGCGCGCCTGGGCGAAGAAGTTCTTTGCCAAGACCAAGAAGATGCCGACCATGCTGCACGCGGCCGACTACTCGGCGGCGACGCAGTACCTGAATGCGGTCAAGGCCACCGGCACGGATGATGGCGACAAGGTCATGGCGCACCTGAAAGCGACCAAGATCAACGACATGTTTGCCAAGAATGGCGTGATCCGTCCGGACGGACGCATGGTGCACGACATGTACCTGGTGCAGGTGAAGACGCCGGCGGAATCGAAGTATCCGTGGGATTACTACAAGGTGGTGCAAACCATCCCCGGCGACCAGGCTTACATGAGCAAGGCCGAGTCCAAGTGCGCACTCTGGAAATAATCAGCATCAAGTAGCGTCAAGCCTGCGGTGCGCCCTTGCGGCGCACCGCTTCCCAAGTTTCATCGCCCTTTACGGGTGAATTTTATCTGTGTGATCTGCCATGGAAATATTCGGCATTCCCCTGCAAGCCATGTTGAGCCAGCTGTTGCTGGGTCTGGTCAATGGGTCATTTTATGCAATGTTGTCGCTGGGCCTAGCCGTCATTTTCGGCTTGCTCAATGTCATTAACTTTTCTCACGGCGCGATGTACATGCTCGGGGCCTTCCTGGCCTGGATGGGCATGGCTTACTTCGACGTCAATTACTGGGTCATGCTGTTTGCCGCGCCGTTCATTGTCGCGATTTTCGGCATGATCATCGAGCGCACCTTGCTGCGCTGGTTGTACAACATCGATCACATCTACGGCCTGCTGCTGACCTTCGGCGTGACCCTGATCCTTGAGGGCGTGTTCCGCTCGATCTACGGCGTGTCGGGCCAGCCTTACTCGGTGCCGGAAGCCCTGTCCGGCGCCACCGACCTTGGCTTCATGATCCTGCCGAACTATCGCGCATGGGTGGTGTTCGCTTCGATCACGGTCTGCCTGTTCACCTGGTTCATGATCGAAAAAACCAAGCTGGGCGCTTACCTGCGTGCCGGCACCGAAAACCCGAAACTGGTGGAAGCCTTCGGCGTCAACGTGCCGCTGATGGTGACTCTGACCTTCGGCTTCGGCGTGGCGCTGGCAGCGTTTGCCGGCGTGCTGTCGGCGCCGATCATCCAGATCTCGCCGCTGATGGGTTCCAACCTGATCATCGTCGTGTTCGCGGTGGTGGTGATTGGCGGCATGGGCTCGATCATGGGCTCGATCATCACCGGCCTGATGCTGGGCGTGGTCGAAGGCCTGACCCGCGTCTTCTACCCGGAACTGTCTTCGACCGTCGTGTTCATCATCATGATCATCGTCCTGCTGGTGCGTCCGGCTGGCCTGTTCGGCAAGGTGAAGTGACATGGCTTCGGTTTCAGTCAACAAGGATCATTCTGGCATTACTGGCCGCCCGCAGCGGCAAACGGTGGGATTTATGAACAAAAAAATCGGTTACGGATTGTTTTTGGTAGCGGCATTGATTGCGCCGTTCTTCTTCTATCCGGTCTTTCTGATGAAGATGCTGTGCTTCGCACTGTTCGCCAGCGCCTTCAACCTGGTGTTCGGCTATGCGGGCCTGCTGTCGTTCGGCCATGCGGCCTTCTTCGGCGCCGCTGGTTACGTCGCCGGCCACACGCTCAAGGTCTGGGGCGTGCCGACCGAACTCGGCTTGTTGCTGGGGACGCTGGCCGGCGCCGGCATCGGCTGGATCATGGGCGCGCTGGCGATTCGCCGCCAGGGCATCTACTTCACCATGATCACGCTGGCGATCGCGCAGTTCCTCTACTTCCTGTGCCTGCAGTTCCCCTTCACGGGCGGCGAGGATGGCTTGCAGGGTGTTCCGCGCGGCAAGCTGCTCGGCTTCATCGACCTCACCGACGACATGACGCTGTACTTCGTGGTGCTGGCGATTTTCGTCGCAGGCACCGCGGTGATCATCCGCACGGTCCACTCCCCCTTTGGCCAGGTCCTGCGGGCGATCAAGGAAAACGAACCGCGCGCCATTTCCTTGGGCTACGATGTCGACAAGTACAAGCTGCTGGCATTCGTTCTCTCGGCGGGACTGGGCGGCCTGGCCGGTTCCACCAAGACGCTGGTGCTGGGTTTCGAGACGCTGTCTGACGTGCACTGGGGTCTGTCCGGCCTGATCGTCCTGATGACCCTGGTCGGCGGCCTGGGCACCATTGCCGGTCCGATCGTCGGCGCCTTCGTCATCGTCATCCTCGAATCCAAGCTGGGCGAAATCGGTGTCGGCCTTGCCAACCTGACCGGCATCGAGTGGTTCAACTCGTTGGGTGAATCGGTCAATACCGTGATCGGCGTCATCTTCATCCTCTGCGTGCTGTCCTTCCGTCGCGGCATCGTCGGCGAATTCATGGCTTTCTTCACACGCAAGCGCGCCTGAACATGAGGTGGCGGCGCAAGCCGCCGTCTTTTACCGCCGCGGGCGGCAAGCTTTCCAGGCTTGCCGCCCGCGGTTTTTTTGGGCGTCGCCCGATACGCATCGAGGGCGCGCCATGGGCAGGCAAGGGCGCCGCACCTGCTTGCGGCAGGCACGACCGCAAATGGCAGTCGCTTCAGTGACAGCCGCCGCGGTGGCTACCCAGGGGCGTTACCGGTTCCTCGATATCGCCGGCGAGGCTTTGCAGGATGCGGCAATCCTTTGCCGCCTGGGCGTGCTGGCATTGTTCGCGCAGCACGCGCAGCTGCTGTTGCAGTGCCTGTAATTCTTTGATGCGCTGCGCGACATGGCCGATGTGGTGTTCCAGTAACAAATTCACTTCGCCGCAGTTTTCTTCCGGTTGGTCACGCAGTTTCAGCAGCGTGCGAATTTCATCGAGTGTCATGTCCAAGGAACGGCAATGGCGGATGAAGCGCAGGCGTTCTGCGTGGGCTTCGCCGTAAAGGCGATAGTTCGCCGGCGAGCGGGCAGGGGCAGGCAGCAAGCCTTGCTGTTCGTAATAGCGAATGGTTTCTGTCTGGCACCCGGTTTGCGTAGCGAGCGCGCCTATCGTCATCAGCCTGGCTTGCATGGATTTTCCTTGTAAATGAGGATAACGCTTGACCTTGTAGTGGCTACAGGGTTTTAAATGAGGAATGATACTGTTATCCGGAAGAGGCGTCATCATGTCGAATTGCTGTGATAGCGGGTGTGGCAGCGTGCAGGCGAGCGCGGACAAGCGTTTTCGCCGCATCCTGTGGACAGCCCTGCTATTGAATGCGGCCATGTTCGGGGTCGAGCTGGCTGCCGGCTTGCGCGCCGATTCCACCGCCTTGCTGGCGGATGCCGTGGATTTCATGGGGGATGCGGCCAATTATGCCTTGTCGCTTTTTGTCCTGGCGCTGGCGCCGGTGTGGCGCTCGCGCACGGCGCTGGCCAAGGGCGTGACCATGGGCTTGTACGGGGTATTCATTCTCGGCGCCGTACTCTGGAATGCCAGCCGCGGCATCGTGCCGGAAGCAGCCACCATGGGCATGACCGGCTTGCTGGCGCTCGCGGTCAACGTACTGGTAGCGGTGCTGCTGTTTGCCTACCGCCAGGGGGATGCCAACATGCGCGCGGTCTGGCTGTGTTCGCGCAACGATGCCATCGGCAATATCGCCGTGATGCTGGCGGCGCTGGGCGTGTCGGCCAGCGGCGGCGGTTGGCCGGATACTCTTGTCGCATTGGCAATGGGCATTCTCGGTCTCGCAGCCGCACGCGAACTCATCCGGCTGGCCTGGCGGGAAATGCGGACGTGAGCTAACGAACACGGTTTTGCGGTTTCCCCGCCACGGCGTTTCAATTTTCCATCCACCAAATATCGCGCAGGAGTTGTCATGCAGATGGTAGTAAAAACCCATTTTGAGGCGGAAATGACGCTGGCCTGGCAGCATTTGCATGCCGGGGATTTGGTACAGGCCATGCGGCATGCCGAACAGGCGCATGTGCTCGGGCAGCTTCATGTGCGCCCGCATGTACGCTCCCACTGGCTGATGCTGCGCATAGGCATGAAGCGCCGGTCGGCAAGGGAAGTCATCGGACAGCTCATCAGGATCGGACTGGGCGCACTGGGTTCGGCGGTTGGCATCGTCCCGGTCGGCAATACCGGCGGGACCAATATCGGCATGTTTCGCCGCTTGCCGGTCGATGCGCGGCTGGCGGAAATCTTGCGCCGCAGATAAACTGCGGGCCTCGATCATCACTTTTCCCTTACATGCCTGAACAACTTGCCTTCCTGCTTGGCGCGGCCTTTCTGGCTGGCCTGGTCGATGCCATGGGTGGAGGCGGTGGGCTGATTCAGGTGCCGGCATTGTTTTCCGCGATGCCGCATACGGCGCCTGCCACCTTGTTCGGCACCAACAAGCTGGCGAGCATTTGGGGAACCGGGGCGGCAGCCCTGAATTACGCACGGCGTGTGCGCATCGAGTGGAATACGGCTTTGCCGGCAACGCTGGCAGCTTTCGGGTTTGCTTTCCTCGGGGCATTTTCCGTCACACACTTTCCGGCCGACCTGGTGCGCCAGTGCCTGCCATTCCTGCTGCTCGCCTTGCTTGTTTATACCTTGCGGTCTCGCCACATGGGCTTGCAGCATGCGCCCCGTTACCGCGGCCATGCAGAACGCTGGCGTGCGGTGGGCATCGGCGCCGTGATCGGTTTTTATGACGGCCTGTTCGGGCCGGGCACGGGCAGCTTCCTGATTTTTCTGTTCGTGCGTTTTTTTGGTTTCGACTTCCTCGGCGCTTCCGTTACCTCCAAGATTGTCAATGTCGCCTGCAATGCGGCTGCCTTGCTCTGGTTCGGTTACAGCGGCAATGTCCTGTGGCTTGCCGGGCTGGCCATGGCTGCATGCAATGTGGGCGGATCACTGATAGGCAGCAGGTTTGCCTTGCGACATGGTAGTGGCCTGGTACGCAAGGTATTCCTCGCTGTGGTGTCGGGGCTTATCCTCAAGACGGCGTACGATGCCTTTGCGGCCTAGTATCCCCGGGCAGCCGTTTTCTTTTCCGTAATGAAATAAAAGGCAGGCCGGGCGGGTTCTTCAAGCGATTTCCTGACTAACCATAATGTTCCACGTGGAACATTGCGCATGACGACATGGTAGGGCGGGGTTGGGTTTTCGAGGCAAGGAGCGGGGCGGCTTGAGGGCGCCCCACGCCGGAAGCTTCGATGATCGGCCGCCTGTGCTTTTTGGAAAGCCGTGCTCAATGTTTCACGTGAAACCATGTTTTCCTCGCGCCCTGACTTGCGACGCGGTGCTTAATGATTGTCGGCGATGGGCCGGGAGGGAGGCGGTTTCGGGCTGCCGGCTCGGCAAGTAGTGCAAATTGTTTCACGTGAAACCAACAAATCGCCGCCAGGTCGAAACTCCTCTTCCAAAAGACCTTATAATCTCGCTTCGGCAGTTCATTGCGGCACTGGAATACATCATGCTCTTTCCCACGGAATTCGACGTTATTGTGGTTGGCGGCGGCCATGCCGGCACTGAGGCCGCGCTTGCGGCTGCGCGCATGGGGAAAAATACCCTCCTGCTTACTCACAATATCGAAACGCTGGGGCAAATGTCGTGCAATCCCTCCATCGGCGGCATCGGCAAGGGGCACCTGGTGCGGGAAGTCGATGCCATGGGTGGTGCAATGGCACTGGCCACCGACGAGGCCGGCATCCAGTTTCGTATCCTGAATTCTTCCAAAGGGCCGGCCGTGCGCGCCACCCGCGCCCAGGCGGACCGCATTCTCTACAAGGCAGCGATCCGCCACCGCCTGGAAAATCAGCCCAATCTCTGGCTATTCCAGCAGGCGGTGGACGACCTGATGGTGGAGGGCGACCGCGTGGTGGGCGCCGTCACTCAGGTGGGCATCCGTTTCCGCGGGCGCGCGGTGGTGCTGACCGCGGGGACTTTCCTCGACGGGAAAATCCACGTCGGCCTGAATAATTACGCCGCCGGCCGCGCCGGCGATCCGCCAGCCGTCTCGCTGTCGGCGCGCCTGAAGGAATTGAAGCTGCCGCAAGGACGCCTGAAAACCGGCACGCCACCGCGCATCGATGGTCGCAGCATCGATTTTTCCGTCATGCAGGCGCAGCCCGGCGATCTTGATCCGGTGCCGGTATTTTCCGTGCTGGGCACGGCAGCCATGCATCCCCGGCAATTGCCTTGCTGGATCACGCACACCAACCAGCGCACTCATGACATCATCCGCGGCGGCCTGGATCGCAGCCCTATGTACACCGGCAAGATCGAAGGGGTCGGCCCGCGTTATTGTCCTTCAGTAGAAGACAAGATCCACCGCTTCGCCGACAAGGAATCGCACCAGATTTTTCTCGAGCCGGAAGGCCTGAGCACCAACGAGATCTATCCCAACGGGATTTCCACCAGCCTGCCGTTCGATGTGCAGCAGGACCTGGTGCATTCCATCCGCGGCATGGAAAACGCCCATATCCTGCGCCCCGGCTACGCCATCGAATACGATTACTTCGACCCGCGCAGCCTGAAAGCATCGCTGGAAACCCGGGCGATTCAGGGCTTGTTTTTCGCCGGACAAATCAACGGCACCACCGGCTATGAAGAAGCGGCAGCACAAGGCATGTTGGCAGGCATAAACGCTGCCCTGCAAGTCCAGGGACGCGAAGCCTGGACGCCGCGTCGCGACCAGGCTTACCTGGGCGTGCTGGTAGATGACCTCATTACCCAGGGCGTGCTGGAGCCTTACCGGATGTTTACCAGTCGGGCAGAGTACCGCCTGAGCCTGCGCGAGGACAACGCCGACATGCGCCTGACCGAGATCGGCCGCCAGCTCGGCTGCGTCGGTGATGTCCAATGGGAAGCCTTCGAGCGCAAGCGCGAAGCCGTCGCCCGGGAAGTCGAGCGACTGCGCACGACCTGGGTCAATCCGCGCATCCTCGCCGAGGCGGAAGCCGAGCGCATCCTGGGCAAGGCGATCGAGCGTGAATATTCGCTGGCGGATCTGCTGCGCCGGCCCAATGTCAGCTACGACAGCCTGATGAGCATGCGGGCTGGCGAAGTGCAGGTGGCCAGCGGCGCCGCGATCGATGAAGCGGTACAGGAGCAAGTGGAAATCCAGATCAAGTACGCCGGCTATATCGACCGCCAGGCGCGCGAAGTCGAGCGGCACGACCATTACGAGAATTTCAAGTTGCCGGATGGGCTGGATTACATGGAAGTGAAAGCCCTGTCGATCGAAGTGCGCCAGAAACTCAACAAGCATCGCCCCGAAACCCTGGGTCAGGCTTCGCGCATTTCAGGCATCACGCCGGCAGCGATTTCGCTGTTGCTGGTACACCTGAAGAAGGGCGGCTTCAAGGGCTTTGCTGGCGGCGTCACCGATGCCCCAGCAGCAGCTTGAGGATTGTTGTCAATGAGGCAATTCGATGGGGAAGCTTTTGCGTGCCAGTTGCGAGAGGGTGCGCAAGTTTTGCAGCTGGAACTGGATGAGAAACAAATCGGCCAGCTGCTCGATTACCTGGCCTTGCTGGAGAAATGGAACAAGGTCTATAACCTGACCGCGGTGCGCGACCCGCAGCAGATGCTGACGCAGCATGTGCTGGATTGCCTGGCAGCATTGCCGGCCTTTGCGGGCGCTGCCAACGTGCTGGATGTCGGCGCCGGTGGCGGCCTGCCAGGCATGGTGCTGGCGATCTGGGCGGCAAGGGCGCAGCCAGCCATGCGCGTAGCGATGGTCGATACCGTGCATAAGAAAACGGCTTTCCTGACGCAGGCCAGAAGCGAACTGGGGCTGGCCAATGTGACCGTGCATACCGCTCGGGTGGAAAGCTTGCAGGTACAGCAGCCATTTGACGTGATCACCTCGCGCGCATTTGCCGAACTCAAGGATTTCATCACCTGGTCGCAGCATTTGCTGGCCGAAGGGGGCTGCTACATCGCCATGAAGGGTGTCAATCCGGTCGAGGAAATCGGCCGCCTGCCGCCGGGCTGGCGCGTGCGCGAAGTGCGACCGCTGCAGGTCCCGGGGCTGGATGCGCAGCGCCACCTGGTGTTCATCGAGCGCGCCGCAGGGGAGCAAGGCTAAGCCATGCACGCCATGTTCCACGCGCTGGGCATCACCGATGTCACCCAACTGTTGATGGCGACGCTGGTGTTCCTGATGCTGCCGGGGCCGGGCACGTTTTGCGTGCTGACCTGCACCGGCAAGCGCGGCCTGCGTGGCGGTTTCATTTGCCTGGCTGGCCTGATGCTGGCCGATGCCCTGTTGATGCTGCTGGCGGCGTTGGGGGTGGCGGCGCTGCTGCAGGCCAACCCGACCGTGTTCAAGGGCGTGCAGTATATGGGCGCGGCCTACCTGGCCTGGATGGGATTGAAGCTGCTGCTGGCAAGAGGCGAGGAGGGCGCGGCCGTGGTACCGTTTTCGGCGATGGCCGATTTCGGCCGCGGCTTCCTGGTGACGCTGATGAACCCGAAGGCGATCGTATTTTACATGGCGTTCTTCCCGCTGTTCATCGCGCCGGCAACCCACCAGGGTGCGCTGACTTTTGTGGTGATGGGCGCGCTGATTGCGCTGTGCACCCTGATGTACGGCAGCATGCTGGTATTGATCGGCAATGCCGCCGCGCGGCGCCTGGCGCAGCAGCGCCGCGTCACTGCGCTGGCTTCACGCCTGGCCGGGATTTTCCTGATCGGCTTTGGCGTGAAACTGACGACAAATTGAAGACGAACCGAACTGACGAACGCAACAGGGGAATGACAGGTAACTATGGCGAAAATCTTTTGTGTGGCTAACCAGAAGGGCGGGGTTGGCAAGACCACGACCGCGGTCAACCTGGCTGCGGGCCTGGCGAGCCTGGACCAGCGCGTGCTGCTGGTCGATCTCGACCCCCAGGGCAATGCCACCATGGGCACCGGCATCAACAAGGCGACCCTGACGGCGTCGGTGTATGAAGTCTTGCTCGGCCTGGCCGATGTGCGCGGCGCGCGTCAGCGCTCGGAAGCCGGGGGCTTCGATGTCCTGCCGGCCAACCGCGAACTGGCCGGCGCCGAAGTCGAGATGGTCGAGCTCGAGCAGCGCGAAATGCGCCTCAAGAACGCCCTGGCGCAGGTCGATGCCGAGTACGATTTCGTCCTGATCGATTGTCCGCCGGCGCTGTCGATGCTGACCCTGAACGGCCTGTGCGCAGCGCACGGCGTGGTGATTCCGATGCAGTGCGAATACTACGCACTGGAGGGCCTCTCGGACCTCGTCAACACCATCAAGAAGGTGCATGCCAAGCTCAACCCGGACCTGAAAATCATCGGCCTGTTGCGTGTCATGTTCGATCCGCGCATGACGCTGTCGCAGCAGGTGTCGGCGCAACTGGAACAGCACTTTGGCGACAAGGTATTCAAGACCCTCATACCGCGCAACGTGCGCCTGGCCGAAGCGCCTTCGTACGGCGTGCCGGGAGTGACTTTCGACCCCGCTTCCAAGGGCGCCCAGGCCTACATCGCCTTCGGCGCGGAAATGGTGGAACGCATCAAGACTATGTAAGAAAGAAATCATGGCAACGAAAAAAACCAAGGGACTCGGCCGCGGCCTGGATGCATTGCTGGGCGGCTCGGCCGACATGATGGAAGAAGTGCCGGTGGCCGGCGCGCCGAATGTCATGCCGGTGACGAAACTACAGGCCGGCAAATACCAGCCGCGCACGCGCATGGACGAGGGCGCACTGAATGAACTGGCGGCGTCGATCAAGGCTCAGGGCCTGATGCAGCCCATCCTGGTGCGGCCGGTCGCGGCTGGCGGTGGCGTCACGCATGAAATCATCGCCGGTGAACGGCGCTTCCGCGCGGCGCAGATCGCCGGATTGACCGATGTGCCGGTGCTGGTCAGGGAAGTGGACGACCAGGCCGCCGCTGCCATGGCGCTGATCGAAAACATGCAGCGCGAAGACCTGAACCCGCTGGAAGAAGCGCAGGGCATCCATCGTCTGATCACCGATTTCAATTTCACCCACGAGCAGGCTGCCGGCGCGGTCGGCCGTTCGCGCAGCGCGGTATCCAACCTGCTGCGCTTGCTGAACCTGGCGCGGCCGGTGCAGACCATGCTGATGGCCGGCGACATCGACATGGGGCATGCGCGCGCCTTGCTGGCAGTCGATGCTGCTACACAGATCACTCTCGCCAACCAGGTAGTGGCGCGGCGCCTGTCGGTGCGCGAAGCGGAAAAGCTGGTCGTGCGTGCCGCCAGCGAGCAGGGCGCGCCGCGGCAAAAGGATGGTCGCGGCAAGAGCCGCGACATCGAGCGCCTGGAGGAAGAATTGTCGGATGCGCTGGCGACAACCGTGACGATCAAGGTGGGTGCGAAGAATCGGGGCCAACTGATGATCGATTTTGCCGACCTGGATGCGCTCGATGGCATCATCGGTCGCTTGCGGGAAAATGCCTAGCGGACAGGCGAGTGGCAGGGAGGATTAACACAAGCGGCTTCCTCTGACGACAGGCATCGTATTTTTACGGTCGTTTTTGTGAAGCAGCAAGAGTTTGCTTACAGGCAAACGTTTGACGCACGTTTAAGAATAACCTTATAATCCCGAGGCTTCACAGGATCACCCCCCGGAAACAAAAAACATGGCGCAGCGCAATGCGTAGCGCCTGATCTGGACTAGCATGCAGCGCGTCGTACTCTTGCAATTTGCCGCCACGGCGGTCACCGCGCTGATTGCCGGCGCCATCGGTGGGATGGCTGCGCTGTATTCAGCGCTGCTCGGCGGTCTGTGCTGTGCGGTGCCGAATGGCCTGTTTGCATTGCGCCTGTGGATGAGCGCGCGCAAGCCTGGCGGCGCCACGCCGATGACGTTTTTCATCGGCGAATTCATCAAGTTAGGAATGACCATTGCGCTCCTGGGCGCGGTGGTCTGGCTGTACCGCGATGTCAACTGGCTGGCGCTGATCGCCGCCTTCATCGTGGCACTGAAAAGTTATTTGATATTACTATTTAGGCTCTAATATGGCATCTACAGCTGGTGATCTCACCGCATCCGGGTATATCAAGCACCACCTCGGGCACCTCTCCAACATCCATCAAGACAGCGTGGTGGATTTCTCCATCATCAATTACGACACCGTCTTCTGGTCGATCGTGATGGGCGTCATCGGCTGCTTCTTCCTGTACAAGGCGGCGCGCCGCGCCACCTCGGGCGTGCCGGGCCGCTTCCAGGCGCTGGTGGAAATCGTCATCGAAATGGTCGAAGACCAGTCCAAGTCCATCGTGCATGGCAACCGCTCCTTCATCGCACCGGCGGCCCTGACCGTGTTCATCTGGGTCTTGCTGATGAACTGCCTCGACTTCCTGCCGGTCGACCTGTTCGGCCAATTGTTTGCCTGGACCGGCCTGGAAAGCGTCTTTCCGTATCACCGCGCCGTGCCGACCGCCGACCTCAACGGCACGCTGGGCATTGCCCTGGGCGTGCTGGCGCTGGTGTTCTACTACAACATCAAGATCAAGGGTCTGGGCGGCTGGATCCATGAGTGGTTCACTGCACCGTTCGGCCCCTGGATGGCGCCGTTCAATGTCTTGCTGAACCTGATCGAATACGTTGCCCGTACCGTGTCGCTGGCAATGCGACTCTGGGGCAACATGTATGCCGGTGAGCTGGTCTTCCTGCTGATCGCGCTGCTGGGCTCTGCTGCGGCCCTGTCGCTGGGTGGCTCGCTGCTGTTCGTCGGCCACGTTATCGCTGGTTCGATCTGGGCCATCTTCCACATCCTGATCGTGTTGCTGCAGGCATTCATTTTCATGATGTTGACGCTGGTCTACCTTGGTCAGGCTCACGAGGCCCACTAAGCATCAGATTGTAGTAACGCCGTTTTTGGTTTTTTAATTTTTTAATTTTTAACTTTAACTTTGAAGGAATCGTCATGACTGACATCGCTTTTGTTGCACTGGCTTGCGGCTTTATCATCGGTTTGGGCGCAATCGGCGCATCCATCGGTATCGCTATCATGGGCGGCAAGTACCTGGAATCCTCGGCACGTCAGCCGGAACTGATGAACGCCCTGCAAACCAAGATGTTCGTGCTGGCTGGTCTGATTGACGCGGCATTCCTGATCGGTGTCGGTGTTGCCCTGCTGTTCGCGTTCGCTAACCCGTTCGTCGCGGGCTAAGCCCAGTAGCAATTCTCATCCTGCCGGACAAGCTTGTCCGGCACATGTCTTTCTGAGAAGGAAAACACCGTGAACCTGAATGCAACCCTGTTTGCACAGTTCGTGGTCTTCTTCGTCCTCGCATGGTTCACGATGAAGTTCGTGTGGCCGCCGCTGATGAAGGCGCTCGACGAGCGCGCCGAGAAGATCGCGAACGGACTGGCTGCCGCCGAAAAAGGCAAGGCCGAAATGGCTGCCGCCGAAAAGCGCGTGCAAGCTGAACTGTCCAGCGCCAAGGATGAAGGCCTGAAGCGCATCGGCGACGCCGAAAAGCGTGCCGCTGCCATCGTCGAAGAAGCCAAGAAGATCGCTGCCGATGAAGCTGCGCGCATCGTCGCTGCCGCCAAGGCTGACGCGGAGCAGCAGCTGAACCAGGCGCGTGAAGCCCTGCGCGGCCAAGTCGCCACCCTCGCGGTTGCCGGCGCCGAACAGATCCTCAAGCGCGAGGTGAATGCAGCGGCGCATGCCGACCTGCTGAGCCAACTGAAGGCCGAGCTGTAATCATGGCAGAACTCGCAACGATCGCTCGTCCCTACGCAGAGGCCCTGTTCCGCGTGGCCAAGGCCGGCAACATCAAGGCCTGGTCGGAACTGGTATCCGAGATGGCGCAAGCCGCCGGCAACCCCGACGTCCAGGCGTTCATCAGCAATCCGAAACTGACTGACGGCCAGATTGTCGACACTTTCGTGTCGCTGCTGAAGTCGCCGGTTGGCGCAGAAGCGAAGAACTTCATCGCCACGCTGGCCGAGAACGGCCGCATGGTGGCGCTGCCGGAAATCGCCGAACAGTTCGAGGCGTTGAAGAACGCCGAGGAAGGCGCTGCTGATGTGCACATCACGAGCGCGTTCGAGTTAAGCGACGCGCAGGTGAAGGAACTGGTGGCCACGCTGGAAAAGAAGTTTGGCCGCAAGCTCATCCCTGCCGTATCCGTCGACAATTCGCTGATTGGCGGCGTGCGCGTGACCGTGGGCGATGAAGTGCTCGATACCTCGGTGCGCGCCAAGCTGCAGAAGATGCACACAGCCCTGGTGGCGTGAGTGGCGAAAAGCCACCGTCCCAGGCATAGTGAAAAATATTAGGAGTTAACATGCAACTCAATCCGTCTGAAATCAGCGAACTGATCAAGAGCCGCATCCAGGGCCTTGGCGAATCCGCTGAGATCCGCAATCAGGGCACGGTTATTTCCGTGACCGACGGCATCGTCCGCATCCACGGCTTGTCCGACGCGATGCAAGGCGAAATGCTGGAATTCCCGGGCAACACCTTCGGCCTCGCGCTGAACCTCGAGCGCGACTCGGTCGGCGCCGTTATCCTGGGCGCCTACGAACACATTTCCGAAGGCGACACGGTCAAGACCACCGGCCGCATCCTGGAAGTGCCGATCGGCCCTGAACTGCGTGGCCGCGTGGTCAACGCGCTGGGTCAGCCGATCGATGGCAAGGGCCCGATCAACACCAAGCTGACCGCGCCGATCGAAAAGATCGCGCCGGGCGTGATTGCCCGTCAGTCCGTGTCGCAACCGCTGCAAACCGGCCTGAAGTCGATCGACGCCATGGTGCCGGTTGGCCGCGGCCAGCGCGAACTGATCATTGGCGACCGCCAGACCGGTAAATCGGCTGTCGCGATCGACACCATCATCAATCAAAAAGGCCAGGGCGTGACATGTATCTATGTCGCCATCGGCCAAAAAGCTTCCACCGTGAAAAACCTGGTGCGCGCGCTCGAAGAGCACGGCGCCATGGAATACACCATCGTGGTTGCCGCCACTGCTTCCGAATCCGCTGCCATGCAATACGTGTCGGCCTACTCCGGTTGCGCCATGGGCGAATACTTCCGCGACCGCGGCGAAGACGCGCTGATCGTGTATGACGATCTGTCCAAGCAAGCTGTGGCTTACCGTCAGGTTTCCCTGCTGCTGCGCCGTCCGCCGGGCCGCGAAGCTTACCCCGGCGACGTGTTCTACCTGCACAGCCGTTTGCTGGAACGCGCAGCCCGCGTGAACGCCGACTATGTCGAGAAGTTCACCGATGGCGCCGTCAAGGGCCAGACCGGTTCGCTGACCGCGCTGCCGATCATTGAAACGCAAGCAGGCGACGTTTCCGCCTTCGTGCCGACCAACGTGATCTCGATTACCGACGGCCAGATCTTCCTGGAAACCTCGCTGTTCAACGCCGGTATCCGTCCTGCGATTAACGCCGGTATCTCGGTGTCGCGCGTTGGTGGCGCCGCCCAGACCAAGGTCATCAAGGGCCTGTCCGGCGGTATCCGTACCGACCTGGCGCAGTACCGTGAACTGGCTGCGTTCGCGCAGTTCGCTTCCGACCTGGATGAAGCCACCCGCAAGCAGCTGGATCGTGGCGCGCGCGTGACCGAATTGCTGAAGCAAAAGCAATTCTCGCCGCTGCCGATTTCGCTGATGGCCGCTTCGCTGTTCGCAGCGAACAAGGGTTATTTCGACAGTATCGAAGTCAAGCAAGTACTGGCATTCGAAGCCGGTCTGCACAACTTCCTGAAGACCAGCCACGGCGCACTCTTGCAAAAGATTGAAGACAGCAAGCAACTCGATAAAGACGGCGAAGCAGCACTGGCCGCCGCGATTGCCGACTTCAAGAAAACTTTCTGAACCAACAGCTAGAAGGAGTAAACCCTCATGGCTGCAGGAAAAGAGATACGCGGCAAGATCAAGAGCGTAGAGAATACGAAGAAGATCACCAAGGCGATGGAAATGGTCGCCGCATCCAAAATGCGCAAGGCGCAGGACCGGATGCGCGCCGCCCGTCCGTACAGTGAAAAGGTTCGTAGTATCGCCGCCAACCTGTCGCAGGCTAATCCGGAGTATACGCACCCTTTCCTGGTCAAACAGGAAGGCGCCAGGAAGATCGGCCTGATCGTGGTCACCACCGACAAGGGTCTGTGTGGTGGCATGAACACCAACGTGCTGCGCCTGACGACCAACAAGCTCCGCGAAGCGGAAGGCGAAGGCGTCCAGGTCGAAGCGGTTGCCATCGGTAACAAGGGCCTTGGTTTCCTGAACCGTATCGGCGCCAGGGTGGTGTCGCACGCCGTGCAACTGGGCGACACGCCGCACCTGGAAAAGCTGATCGGCCCCGTCAAGGTGCTGCTGGACGCTTACCAGGAAGGCAAGCTGGATGCAGTCTACGTGGCTTACACCCAGTTCGTCACGACGATGAAGCAGGAGCCGATGCTGGAGCAGTTGCTGCCGCTGTCGCCGAAGCACATGGAAGTCGACCAGGGTTCGCACTCGTGGGACTACATCTATGAGCCGGATGCGCAAAGCGTCATCGATGAACTGCTGGTGCGCTACGTCGAAGCACTGATTTACCAGGCCCTCGCCGAGAACATGGCGTCCGAGCAGTCGGCGCGCATGGTGGCGATGAAGTCGGCTTCCGACAATGCCGGTAACGTGATCAAGGAACTCAAGCTGGTCTATAACAAGACCCGCCAGGCCGCGATTACTACCGAGTTGTCCGAAATCGTCGCTGGTGCGGCAGCTGTATAACGCGGGCTTCGCTCAACGGATTAACGAATTTAATTTTATATTGAAGGAACGAAAATGGCTGAAGGCAAAATCGTTCAGTGTATCGGCGCCGTGGTTGACGTGGAATTTCCGCGCAATGCAGTACCCAAGGTTTACGATGCTTTGAAACTGGAAGGTTCCGAGCTGACCCTGGAAGTGCAGCAGCAGCTGGGCGACGGCATTGTCCGCACCATCGCGCTGGGCTCGTCCGACGGTCTGCGTCGCGGTCTGGTAATTACCAACACCGGTTCGCCGATCACCGTGCCGGTGGGTCCGGCAACGCTGGGCCGCATCATGGACGTGCTGGGCAATCCGATCGACGAAGTCGGTCCCGTGAGCCAGGCACAAACCGCACAGATTCACCGCAAGGCCCCGGCCTACGACGAACTGTCGCCGTCGACCGACCTGCTGGAAACCGGCATCAAGGTGATTGACCTGGTGTGCCCGTTCGCCAAGGGCGGCAAGGTTGGCCTGTTCGGCGGCGCCGGCGTCGGCAAGACCGTGAACATGATGGAACTGATCAACAACATCGCCAAGGCGCACTCGGGTCTGTCCGTGTTCGCCGGTGTTGGTGAGCGTACCCGTGAAGGCAACGACTTCTATCACGAAATGATCGAAGCCGGCGTCGTCAACGTCGAAGACTTCACCAAGTCGAAAGTGGCGATGGTCTACGGCCAGATGAACGAACCGCCGGGTAACCGTCTGCGCGTGGCGCTGACCGGCCTGACGATCGCCGAATCGTTCCGTGACGAAGGCAAGGACGTGCTGTTCTTCGTCGATAACATCTACCGTTACACCCTGGCCGGTACCGAAGTGTCCGCGCTGCTGGGCCGTATGCCTTCCGCCGTGGGCTACCAGCCGACGCTGGCAGAAGAAATGGGCCGTCTGCAAGAGCGCATCACTTCGACCAAGACCGGTTCGATCACCTCGATCCAGGCCGTGTACGTCCCTGCGGATGACTTGACCGACCCGTCGCCTGCCACCACCTTCGCCCACCTGGATTCGACCGTGGTTCTGTCGCGTGACATCGCCGCCTTGGGTATCTACCCGGCGATCGATCCGCTCGACTCGAGCTCGCGTCAGCTGTCCCCGGACGTCGTTGGCCAGGAACACTACGACACCGCTCGTGCCGTGCAAGGCACGCTGCAGCGCTACAAGGAATTGCGCGACATTATCGCGATTCTGGGCATGGACGAACTGGCGCCGGAAGACAAGCTGCTGGTGGCGCGCGCTCGAAAGATGCAGCGTTTCCTGTCGCAGCCGTTCCACGTTGCGGAAATCTTTACCGGTTCGCCGGGCAAGTACGTTTCGCTGAAAGACACGATCAACGGCTTCAAGATGATCGCTTCCGGTGAACTCGATCACCTGCCGGAACAGGCCTTCTACATGGTCGGTACCATCGAAGAAGCGATCGAAAAGGGTCGCAAGATGGCAGAGGAAGTCAAAAAGGCTGCCTAAGTCGCCTGACGGCGCGGTGTGAAAACGCCGCGCCGTCCTGATCCGACGAACGTTATAAGGTTCCAATATGGCAAACACAATTCACGTTGACGTGGTTTCCGCCGAAGAGCTGATCTTCGCCGGGGAAGCCGAATTCGTCGCGTTGCCGGGTGAAGCAGGCGAGCTGGGCATCTACCCGCGGCACACCCCGCTGATCACCCGCATCAAGCCGGGCGCAGTGCGCATCAAGATCGGCGGCCAGGCGCAGGAAGAACTGGTTTTCGTCGCCGGCGGCATTCTGGAAGTGCAGCCGGATGCGGTGACGGTCCTGGCCGACACGGCAATCCGCGGCGCCGATCTGGACGAAGCGAAAGCAGCCGAAGCCAAGAAAATGGCAGAGGAAGCATTGGCCAACAAGGACGCAAAGATCGACTACGCCCAGGCGCAGATCGAACTGGCCCAGGCGATTGCTCAGCTGGCCGCAATCCAGAAGCTGCGCCAGAAGCGCTAAGCGGAATACGCACGCAATAAAAAAGGCAGCTTCGGCTGCCTTTTTCTTTTGTCACGAAGATGTGTTCCTAACCCTGCTCCCTAAGGTGAAATGTTTATATACACTCAGCACATTAGCGAGTAAAGACGCCTGCTTCCGGGATTGAAAGATCTTGACCGATAACGTTCTTTTGAAGCCAATTATTCAGGTAATCAACCGTTTCTTCTCTCGACGGCTCAGCGGCCTGCACGGTGTATGACATCATGGCGACAAAAGCGATTGCCACTGTCAAAAAAAAGTTTTCTGAGAATTAATACCGTTTGATTAGCTAAAATTTTTTTCCTCACGAGAGTTCTCAGAAAAGATCCTCTTTGGCGCCGCTTAACTCTGCGGCATGGAGAAATGCTTTTACCAACTTTTCACTAAGAGCGCCTATCAAATTGAAGCGAAACGGCAAAGGCATGCAGGCCTTTGCGCGCCCTGCGAGGACGACAAGGCTGCGCAACACCCTCAGAATCATTTTGATAGCAGCTCATAGTCTTTTGCCATCGCCGCTAACGACACTCGCGTTGTTTATGGCACGGTTGGAACAATCCGGACCGGCTAGTTACGGCAAGCCTTCGCCAGGTCGTTGGCCAACTCGGAAAGCTTCACGGCATGGGCATGGGACGGCGCCGCAAAGGATGCCACAGTGGTCGTATAGTAAGAAAAAGTGGAATTGACCCAGCTGTTATTTTCTTCTCTGGGCGTGGAGCTGCACGGGTAGGTGTAGCTGCGTTTAGCTTTGTTTTTATAGTCTTGCATCAGCAGGTTCGCTACCGATAATGTGGGCGATACGTCCTTGATGCGGGTGTCGTAAACGTCCTTCATGTCAAAGGATGTTCGGGAGGAACCATGCCATGAAGATGTGCTTCCCCGGCAAGAATGCGGTTCGTGATTTCTTTTCATGATGATTTTGCAGGGATTTCCGTCAAACGTGATTTCCTGGCGAACCGAGGTTCCGACATCAAAAGCGTCAGTTTCATTGAAATTCGACGCGTAGCGTTTCAGATAATCATTGAGCTTGGCAAAAGCGTCATAAGGTTTCAAGGCTGTGCCGGAGGCGGTGGCATCGCTCAGGGTTTTGGTGACATCTTTGTAAACGCCGGACGATATCGTTCCGCGGCCGCGAATGACGCTTGCCCCTGAGACGACCGCACTGCCTTCCACAATGACATCGCCTGTCACCGTCGCCCGGTTTTCGACACGGGCGTCGCCCCGCACAATGGCCTTACCCATGATCTGCGCGCTATCGCGAACAATGGCATAGCCGCAGACTGCGGCGGTCGGCGCGATAATCAGCGAATCGGATTCGGTGACGCTGGCAGTCCATGACACGAAACCGCCCGCCTGGGGATTCCGGATGCGGAAGTTGGTATAGTTGTATCCCTCTTCACCCGGACAGAGTTGGGAAGTGGCGGCGTGCAGCGGCGCCGCAAACGAAAACACTAAAAGAGCAGCGACAGGGGCAAACGGGTGAAATGTGAAATTATTCATGCGTAATTCTGGTGCCAGTTTGTAGGGATGAATACGTCAATACTGCGCCTCGTGGCATAAAACGGGCATGTGGCCGTCCTCGCCGTGACGATCGATGCAGGGACTATATCATCCTGTTGGCTGAATCGGCCGTCTGCTGCTCATGAAAAAGGCATAACATTGGCCGATCCGGCGCAGATGCCGCCCCAGGACACCAATGCCTGAACGGCCCATACCACGAGCCATTGAAGGCCGCCAGTTAAAACCGCGAGCCCGGTTGTTTCAGGAACGCCATCTCTTCGGGCATGGAAATGCGTCCAAGATTTTCATTTCTGTGTGGGTAGCGGCCAAAGCGGTCAATGATTGCTTTGTGCTTCAACTCGCAATCATAGTTTTCGGCAAGTGCAAACTCTTTATAGAGTGTTTCTGCCACCGCATGTATCTGCCGCGACTCGCTGTGCATGTAGGGTATGAGAGCAGATTGCATGACATAGCGGAAGCGCCGGTCAATCCGGTCATCAAAACCCTGGTCTGAGGTGAACCATAGCCTTGCATCAATTTCATGAAATTAGAACGACAGGAAGGCAGGCTGAGTCGACATCGATCGATCAGGTGAAAGAACCTTGCCGGCGCGAGAGTGCGTATCGTTCTTTTTTTCAATATGCATAAAAATGTAGCGTAAATTGTGCCAGGTGGTCGTTAAACGAATGTAAATTCGTGTGTAATCTCGTGCGGGTGTTGCATCTGGCACAGCTTGGAACGGACGGCATTCGCAAACGGGGTTAAATTATGCAGGCTGCCTTGAGGTAATTTTTGGAAGGGGATTACCCTGATATCATCGGCAGTCCAGAAACAAAAGCATGGACTGTTATCGGGGCAAAGACTATTTGGTCGAATGATAAGTTATATAAGAGCGTCTAACAAAATGGAAATGGGAACGGATTTTTTAATGCCTTGCGCAGCTTTTTCCAGCAAATCATGACGCAGCCCAATCGGAGAAATCCTTCATGGATATCGGCCCGCCGTTCATAACGCGTGCGCAAGCGGCGGAACTGGTGCAACCAGGCGATGGTGCGTTCGACCACCCAGCGCGTCATGCCCAGATGGCTGCCATGCCCGGTGCGGCGTTTGGCGATCTGGGGACAGATGTGACGCTGCCGCAGGATGCGACGGTAGCGTTCGCAGTCATAACCGCGATCTGTCTGGACATGCCGGGGGCGTTTCAGCGGACGCCCCCGCTTGCCTGCGATTGGCGGCATGCCGTCGAGGAGCGGCAGCAATTGCGTCGAATCGTGACAATTGGCGCCGGTCAGGATGACATTCAGCGGGAGCCCGTTGCCATCGACGAGGAGGTGGTGCTTGCTGCCCGCCTTGCGCCGATCAGTCGGGTTGGGACCAGTTTTTTTCCCCCATGCACGGCGCGCACGGTCGAACTGTCGGCGATCACGCGGGAAAAATCCAGGCGATCGGCATGGCGCAGCTTGGCCAGCAGGATGCGGTGCAGCTTGTCCCAGACGCCGGCCTGCTGCCAGTCGCGGGCGCGACGCCAGCAGCTCATGCCCGAGCCGCAGCCCATTTCCTTGGGCAGCATTTCCCAAGGCAGGCCGGATTGCAGGATGAACAGGATGCCTGTCAGGACACGCCGTTCGTCCAGGCGTTTGCGGCCGGCCGGCGACTTGTGCGGCGGTGGCGGAGGAAGCAGCGGCTCGACGATTTCCCATAGTGCATCATCAACCAGTTCGCGTGCCATGATGTCTCTCCACAGACTTCAAAGGAAAGACGCTTTGACACCATTTATTCCATTTTGTTAGACGCTCTAATGACTAATCGCGTAACGTTATTGATATTGTGTGCCGTTGCGTCAGTTCTGGTCACTTTTCTTTTTTTTAGATATACGCCACTGGCGATAGCCGGGACCACTACAGTCAAACATCCAGCATGCAACCACTCGTTAGATACTTCGGTTCAAACACAAACATCCTGGCGTGGCAGGGAACTTGTAGTTGACGTGGAAGAACCGAAAAACTGCGCCTTCTCACTCGCGAGCACGGCGACGCAACGCATTGGCTCGCGTTTGTTTGTCCGCACTTCGTATGTGCATCCGGAAGGTGAAGCCACCGGCTGTAATTGTGGTCAAAAATTTACTGTTGTAGTGCCAGGCCTGCCGCAGCAGAAATACGCGGTCAGTGTGTATTCCTGGCCCTGACTAATATTAAAACCTTGATAATTGCAATGAAATTTTAGAAATGGTCCTGCATGATGATGCGCCCATTCACCTGGGCGCTATTGTTGGTTGAATGAATCTCGCTCAACGCATGCCTGGTAATGAGTACTGCTGACGTTGAGGAATCGGGATCGGCTCAAACCTTTGTGGTGCCGGCTCAGGTGCCCAGGTGCGTTGCGGCCTGCTTGCCTCGCTCGAAGAAGTGCGCTGCCGATGGGCAGTGAAGTTGACTCTGCCGCCCTCGAGCGAGCAGGTGATTTTTACGCTCTCACTTGGGACGTCGCATTCACCGACGTCGACAAGCTGATTATTTTCAAATCGTACTTTTGCCCAACTGCTATTGTGGAAAGTGATTTTTCCCCAACCGAACTGCTCTATAGTGGCTGATCCTTCCTCTAGGTAGCCGGGAGCGCGGGAATGGGGGCGCGGACCATAGGTAGCGTTTTTCAATCGAAAAGCAGTATCTGATGATGCCCCATTGTTATGATGCATTGTTCCAGACTCACATTCGGTCGGACTGGAAAGGCGTCGGCATTCTGCAAGGGCTTTAACGACAAGCTCACCATTTTCTCTGACATATCCAAGCAGTGTGCCACTACCGACAGGTCTGAGTTCCCCGTTATGGTACCGGTATTCGCCTCGCCAAATGTAGTAGCCCACTATATTGCTTTGCGTTTTGCCGGTACATTCACTCCAGTGAGCATCGCAGCGGAAGGTGTGATTTGCATTGCCGTCTGTCTCGCCAATGAATACAGGAGGATTTGACGTGACACTTAATACGTTGGACACGGATTTGGTGGAAATGGAAAAAGCAGTTTTGATTGCCTGCATTGAATATATAGAACCTGTCGCTCGATAGTTGAGTCTTCCGTCGTTGCACTTCAATGCGGTGTTTTCGTACTGCCAATTTTCGCATACGGCGAACAGCTCGTAGCCGGCATCGGTGATATCCCTCATTTCGTCTCTTCCCTTTCCATTGAGCGAACTGCGGGTGAAAACTGCCCCCAACGGATTGCCGTCGTTATTCACGGATTGGACGTACATGTTCCATTCGCCATTGTCGAAGTAGACGGTTCCTTCGGCAAAACCACCTTGTACATCAGACTGCTGAATATACACTTGGCCCTCTGGTGAGTAGGCGATCGGCATGACATCGCCGATGGCGCCTTCGTACGGTTGGCTGCGGATGCGCCTTACTATGCCATACGCTACCCCATTGACAAATGTACCCCGCAATTCGACCGCATTGGGACGCGCACTGTCAGGACCTACCCAGGTACGAACACCTTGACCTGAAAGAAATCCATTTTCAAAATAACCGGAAAAAAAGTAGGAGTTCTGACTGGATGATTTGTCCAGGGCGTAGTGGTGATTCGTCTTTCTTGCGGGGCCAAAAAGCAGGCCATTGACGAAAGTTCCTTGCATTTCGTGCTGTACAAGTTGCTTGCTGCCATCCTTGCCAGAAACAGCCCCGGTAATGCGCAAGACGCCAGGGCCGCTGAGGGTTTTGCCATTGCATGCCTTGCCATTCCAATGAGCGTGAGTAGCAATGGTTTCTTCTGTTTTCTCATAAAAGAAAACACAGCCGTTGCTGGTCTGGTAGGCGCCGTTGTATTCCGTTGCACCGGCAGGCGCAGGTGTGTTTGCCTTGGTGACGGGGGGCAGACTCGCGAACGGAGGAGTAACGGCATTCAAGCGCAGCGATTTAACTGCTTTTCGGTTTACCGCAGACTGGCGAAGTGCATCAGCGCGTTCATCTGAATCCAGGTTCTGGCTGAATTTTTCGCCCTCTGTTCTCGTGTCTTTGAGCTGAATAATGTGCCAATATTCTCCAACTTGCACTGGCACTTGTGAAAACCTGCCAACACTTGTATTTTTCAGTGCCGTTGCAAAAGTTTCATCAAATTGTTTCAGAGATCGCCAGCCTACGTCGCCACCTGCCATGGCCGAATTCAACTCTATCGATCTTTCTCGAGCCAACTCGGCAAAATTGGCGCCATTCTTGAGTTTTTCGATGATCTCGACCGCGCTCTTTTTCTCGCTCACCATAATAAGAGCAACGCGGAGTTGAAGCTTCTCATTGGCCAGCATTGCAGCGCTGCAGCATGTGTTTGCACTCTGTCCGTTCTTGCGTAGGCTTTCGAGATCAGCATTGTCATCATCAGCCGCCAGAGCCTTGCAACAAAAAAATACAAGTAAAAGAAGAAGTTTTTTCATGTTTTCTGCCCCTGTTTGTCTTGATGTATGTTGTTTGATTTCGTGATAATGACTATGAAAATCGCTAAAATTTAGCCGCAATGGTTCGGGAAAAACTTCTTTTTTGCTTTTTATGAAGATCCCTGATGTTTCCCGCCCAAGTTGACCCCTTGGTTCCGTATGCAATTAACCCTGATGGTCAGTACTCATTTTATTTGTCGACTCAGCCATCTGGTGAGTTGCATTCAACTCCACGTTCGTTGAAAAAATTCTTAATCCTCAATTCTTCTGCAATATTCCGTTTTACCGAAAATGACTGGCGCGAATGCAGATTGATTGTCGCAAGTGATTCTCCAAAGCTGGTGAAATGGACAGATGCAATCTCGCTGAAGGGGTAGATTTTTGCCTTGAATATACTGCGGACTTTCAAATTTTCATGCATCGTCACGTACAAAATCGAGGTGCTGGCCATCCATATCAGAAATGTGCCAATTCCTGATAAAACCATACTGACCAATGTGCGGAGAAAACCTGTCTCGACATCGTTGGCGTCGAAGATCTGAGAGTCCGTAACAAGGCCAATGAATAGAAATACTGAGCCAAAAAGTATGCCGCCAATCAATCTGGTCGCTGCCTTTTGATAATTTTTGATGCGTATCCCATATGATTGGTATCGAGGTTGTTCTCGTTCAAACAGACGTCCGGGCGGCACCCTGCAGGATGGCAGATTGAGCATTAAGCATCGCTGGTAGATTTCCTCAGCTGCGCTTTTCATATCGGCACAACCCAGTGCGCCGGATAGCGATTGCAGGGCAAGAATTTGATAGTCGACATTCTTCGCGCCTGATTCGTCAAATATTCGTACCGCAGTTCGCAGCAGAGGTATCGCTTTGCCATATTGTTCATGGATGCGATAGAAATTACCGAGATGATAATTTGCAAGGGCAGTCTCTTCATGACTTGAACCATACTTAAGTTCGGTGTGGCTAAGCAGCTTTTTCCAGATCCTTTCAGCTTGGCGCGGTCACGGCAAGTAGAATCGGAAATATAACAATTCCTAATATAAAGCGTCCTTTGCCGGCAGGTGAATGAAGAAAATCGGCTTGCATCGATGGCGACTGTTGGTTACTGTGAGTATGTCTGATTATTGATTAAACGGTCAACGATGACAAAAGGGGCTCTTCCGTCACATATGACAAGCTAAAAATATTATCAATATAACCACGGATTATCGTTCAGTGAGTGCATTTGACAAGCCTGCCAAAATCGCTGTAGCCGGCAGCCACACTTTATAAATGTTGTACTTGTGCGCCATGCGAAACCCCAGAGTTGCATGGCACGATCAATTCGCATTGCAACAATGACGCGATATGCATTTCATTTTTCAACGAGGAAAATATGAATAAAAAAATAGTCGCTATCACCCTGTCTTATATCGTAACCGCGAGCGCGTTTGCCGAAGAGTACAAAGAATGCAAGTCACTGTCTGCCGACCAATATCAAATTGCCGCACACAAGGAAGGATTTGTCGCCAAAGTCAAAGACACGTACGTCTACATCACCAGGAATTCCGAGACAAATTTGTTCAAGGAAAATGTATTTAATATCGGAGTGGTGCGCGTCAAGGGAACGGATGATGGCAAGCATGTGATTTTTGCGGGCAAGGGTGGCGTATCGATCGTCAATGTCGCTTCCAAAAAAGCCGTTGAATACACGCTTGACGGCGGCGTTACGCACGCACAACTGCAGGTCCTGAATGGATACGCTTATGGACTTGCGTCTTCCGGGGATCTGATCAAGCTGAACATGAACAAAAAAGAGATGGTCGCCAAACCATTCGACTCGAAATCACATTATTGGCTAAGCACTTGGAACGACAATGGCAAGATTTATATTCTTGCGCAGGGGGCGGGCGCGTTAAGCAAAGATCCGGCCTATGTAATGGCGCTGGACGCCTCGCTAAATCTGGGAGAGAAAATATCCAACAAAAATCATTTTGCCATGCAGCGTGACAGTGCGATGGGCGGAAAGAATATTGAGGATAGCGGGTTTATTGGTTCTTTCGGCACTCAATTATGGATAGTGCAAATTTTTGAAGATAGAGTCGTTAATAAACTGCCTCGTTTCGATTACGACCGGGTTGATGCCTACAACGGCTATGTCTATGCGAGGGCGAAGAACGGCGGCAGCGTATCGATATTCAAGTTCGGCTCGGATCAACCGATTCAAAATATCAGCGGCGTCAATCACCTCATCGCACTGTCGAAAAGCGGAAACGAAATGATTGTGAAAATGAAGGATGACGCCATAAAGATGTATTGCCGGTAGCGATACATTTGAATCATCCGGAACACAGGCATCCTCATACTAAAAATGTCGTTGCATCCATTCCTTGCAACGGAAAGCGGTAATCCGATACCTGCATGATCAGAGCGCCAGCATCCGTTCGATTTCCTTTGTTGCGGCATCAATTTTTGCGGCATGGGTGAATGCGTCGCTGTTTGATGGACCACACAACTGTAATATGCCCGCAGGGTTGCTCGCTAGTTGCCAGCTCCAGAAATCAGGGGACGACCATCCTTTTTCCACTTGCTTGCACATCGTGCTGGTTGGCTCATGCATGACGGGAATTTTTCCATCGAGTGCCACGTTGTATTGTGCCATATTGTTTTGAAATAAGCGGTGCGCCAGATTCAGTGTTGCGTTTCTTTGCAAGAAAAGTAATGGCAGACGATCGCTTCCGGTGCTCAACGATTTATCCTGTAGCAGGCGATCAGTGTAATACGCAATGATCTGAAAATTAAATACCTGGCTGCGCGCCAGAGCGGCGCTCAACTGAGGCCGTTCTGCCAGAACCGGGAGCACATGTCGGCGCGCAGTCGCGCGGCTTCCCGGATACGCCTGCAGCATCTGTTGCAACAGTGCTTCACTGCTTGCAAGTTGAGTGATTGCATTTTGGACGCCATACATGCTGATTGAGCCGGCTGCTGCCATTTGCCAGAATCGTTGATGACGCGCCCATTCCCGGTACGCTGTTTCCACCTCGCCTTGTTCCAGCGCGGTCACTACTTTTCCCAAATGGATCAGGCCAAGGTCTCTGGAGAGGGCGTAATTGTAAAGATCGTAAAAAGGCGTCTCCTCGCTGGAGGGATAGTGCGCTTGCGGATCGCTGGGAATGCTCTCTGTATAAGCGGGAGAGTCAAGCATGGCGTTATAACGCGCGATCAGGCTGGCATTTTTATGGGCGTATATCTCCAGTGCTCGGGCATTTTTTAAAAGATAGGCGTAGCAATCGCTTTTGCAGTCAGAGAGCGAAAGGGAAAGTCGCGGCGTACTTGGCGCCAATAACGCAACACGCTTGTCAATGTAACGCGGCAGTGTTTCCTGGTGGAGCGGACGTGCTTCCGCAAAAATTGCATGTTGCGCCCGCACGAACGCATCTGCTGCAGCAACCGGTTGTGCCACTTGCGAACCAAGCGACAGTATTGCGAGATAGCCGTTCTGCGTTGGGGGCGCCGCCGCCGGCGGCGGATAATCCAGCCAGGCCTGCGCCGACTGCTCCAGCGGTTCATCGAAGCGGTTGAGGACAATCAGGACAATCGTAGCTGACCACCAGCACCAGTGATACTGCGACGATGGCAGTCGCAACGCGACGCAACCAGGGGTGACGGATGATGCGTAGAGCGCGCGCGAGTGATGGCTTCATGGCTGTTGCGCCGCTGCGCGCGGCTTGTCATTCAATACGCGATGCAACATCGGCGTGTAAAGCGGATCGTTACGAACGCCGGATACGGATTGCAGCTGCAGCACAAGCGCGTTATTGCGCGGGGTTACAGCAATAGTAGGAAACTCGATCAAACGGGCAGAGAAACTGTACAGCACGACGCCGCGGATCGGACGTTGCCCTGTCAGTGTCAGCACGAAGCAATGATCCACCAGTTGCATGACATTGGCATTATTAAAGCGGACGGGGTCAAGCGTCCAGGTGCCGGTGCTTCCATCCCAGGCAATCACATCCTGTTCGGTCAGGATCACACTGTCCGATTGCGCCGCTTGCTTTGACTTCGTAGAAGCATATTGACACTGGGCTGCATTGGTTGCGCCGATCGGGGCCGTGATCTGCAAAGTAAGCCGGGGGGCATCAGCCAAGGCTAGGCCAGATACAAGCATCCATGCGCTCATCAATAGGTGGATTTTTTTCATGTCACTTCTCCGGTGCTTCGGTTCTGGAGTTGCTTGCCTGCTCATCGATTGAAACGTCGCAGTCCGTTTGGCAGGGTTAAATGCCCTAATCGGCACGCTGCAAAAGTGACAATGAATTGTCCGGCTTGAGCGTACTTCAGAGGGTATCAGCGAAAGACACCGTAGTGCATGACCGGCAAGCCATTGAAATAAAAATGGCAAGCGGCACCGACCGGCCCGGCCTGGTTGGCAAATACCATGTAGGCGCCGTTCGGAGCGACGCAGGTATCGCTCATGACCACGCCGTACGGCGAGACCCAGGTGCTTGCCTGTGCCGGTGCTGCCAGGGCTGCTGCACCGAATGCTGCGGCGATGGCCAGGGATTTGATGAGCGAAGTGGTGTTGGAGAACAGTTTCATGATTTTTCCTTGAAAGTTTCAGTTTTTGGTGAGTGACTGGCGATCTGTCTGTTTGTCGCTGCCATGACTGAAGTATGAAACAGGAGGAAAAATCGGTTTGTGCACTTTTGCACACTTTTTGAAATTACCAAAATAGTGCCGGAATGCGTCTGGGCCAGTCCTTTCACTCTCAGGTTTCAGCAGCCGGATTCCGTTTTGCGGCAGCGTCACTTACGCAAGGATATGCCGACACCATACTGTACGAACGCTGCCCAGACGCGCGGATCGGAAAATGCTGCGCCATGGTCGCCGCGCGCGAATTCCCGTTTGGTCTGATTCAATGCAACTAGAAAGTCAGTGCGGGCGCGAACTTTTTCCATGAACGCAGCCATGAAAGAGGCCGTGCCTTTATCTTCTACAGGCCAGAGCGACATCAGGGTGTTTGAATTTCCTGCCAGTAGGAATGCGTAGGGAAGCCCCATGACGCCTTCGCCGCTGACGTTGCGGCCGATGCCTGTATCGCATGCCGACAACAGCACCAGGTCCGAGTCGAGCTGCAGATCCAGCACATCCGTATCTTGCAGAAAACCTTGGTCCACTCCGTTCACCATCGACAAAACCAGCGCGCTGCGCTTGTCATCAACATAGCCGTGCGTGGCAAAATGCAGGATGCGATAATTCTTGAGTTCTCCGCGGCGCTGCATGTCGTCCAGCTGTTTGCGGCTGGCTTGTGGGCCCAGCCGCTGCCGTCCTTCGGGGAACAGGCGAACCATCGTGTCAGACTCGATGCGCGTTCCTGGCAGCGGTTTCCATTTCACCGCCGCCAGCTCTCCGGCGATGGCTGGTGCAGCAGACGGCGGGGCAGTGGCCAAGGTGTAGTCCGGGTCTGCCATTGTAAGCAGGGCATGGCCCCGAGACTTTGGCGCGCGTGCACGCGCAGTGAGTTCCTCGTGGACCGCAAGCGACTGTACATAGGCAATATCAAGAGAATCCAGAATGGGCGTTCCGGCGATGGAAAGTGTCTCGAATGGCAGGTACGCGAGCTCGCCGTCCGGACTGATGACGAGCCGTCGCACCGACTTGAAATTTTCCTGAAATGGCGCCAGCAGCGATTCCGAGATCGCATCGCTGATCTCGGCAAGTGATTTTGCACGCACTGCACCCGGTATTTTGCGTCCGCTCGCCACGAAAGATCCGTCTGGTTGACGCCACACCGGTACGCCTTCCAGCATCAGGCCCCGAGATTCAATCTGGACAGGTGCAGCTTGATGGGCAGCCGACCCTGACAACAGTAGCTTTCGATACAGGTCGAGTGTCGAAGCCATGGGCGGCGGCACTGCAAGGAAACGGGCGACCAGCCGGTGGCTGCCCCACGTCCCTGTGCGTTGCGGGTCGGGTACTGCCAGCGTGCCGACATAACCGCCAGGCACGTTCAACCAGGATAAATAGGCTTCATCGGCCCCGAGCGAACTGAAAGTCCCTGATCGCGAATCCTTGTCTAATTCGTGCCAAAAAAGATCGTCGATCGCGCCGATCCATTTTCTGCGAATCGATGCGCCCCGCGCTTCCGCCCTGCGGGAAGCGAGCTCCCGCAGATACTGCACGTGGGCGTCTGCCTCGATTTCGGGAGCCATTCTCGTCAACTCGTCGCGTAAAGCGCGGAACAGGGGCGTGCTGTTCCAGGTGTTGTCGGCCAGGCTGGCACGGAAGGTGGCGGTAGCGGCGAGCGCAGTCTGGAGACTGGCATTTGCCGCATCGTCGCGCACGCCGGCAAATTCCGTTTGCCAGCGCTTGAAACGCAGGCGCCGCAACAGTGACTGGGCACGCAGCGATTCGGTCCGGTCAAACCATAATACCTCGCCTTGCTGGACCGCTCCTTTTACCCGCTGGCGGCGGAGGCCGTCGTAACGCGCAAGGTTTTTCAGGTCTGACTGGCTCATGCCGGTCTTGGCAAAACCGACGCCGTATATTTGCTCATCCAGTATCGTGTACAGCTGTTGCGCGGCAGACTGCCCTTGTGCATGGGTTTTCAAGACATCGGCCAGTGCCCAGGCAGTTTGCCGCTCGACAGCGTTAAACTGGCCGCGCTTGCCGTCAGCCAGCCAGCGGCCTGATTGCTGAAGCAGTTCCACCTCGTCGCCGCGCGCAATGACCAGCAGGTTTTTCAAATGATGCATCCGGCTGTCGGCGCATTGCCCAGTCTGCTTGCAGGCGCCGATTGCCAGTTCCAGTATGGCTGCGGCTTGTGCCTGCCGGGCGGCTCGCAGGTCTGCCAATGCATGTTCGACAGCGACTCCGGCATAATCACAGTCGCGCGCGATGAGCGCCTTGACGGCAGCTATCGCGTCGGCGGACGTATTCGTCGCGCTCGCTCGCGCACGTTCGGTCCGCGTGCGTTCGAGCTCGTATACGCATCCTCTCGACGATTGATAATCCGGGTACTCCGTGCCGATTCGTTCGGCAATGTAATGCCAGCTATTGCCCTGCTCGACGTCACCGAGCAGGTAAGACAATCTGGCAAGATTCAATGAGGGAATCAGCATCTGTGCAAAACTCTTTTTTTGCAGCAGGCTATTCAGCGTTACCAGCCAGGCTCCCCTGGCAACATAAAGTTGGTCTGTTTTTTCGAAGTACTCGGCTGAAACGATGTGGCTGACATGGCTTTCCAGGCGCTGGCGCTGCTCTTGCGCGGTTCGGTCGCTGGGCGGTTGTTCCGCCAGCCATGCGATCGTACGCAGGCGATTTTGCTCATGCATGGCATAGTACGCCAGGAAGAGTTCATCATAGCCAAGCTGAAGCCAGGCTACCGCAGCCCCCGAAGCTATCCCAGCTTGCCCTCCGCACAGGCCAAATATTTGCGCATCGGTCTTTCCGGTCCAGGGTGCACGCGCGCACAGATCGGACATGGCCGACAGGGCGGCACCGATACGGGTAGTTCGCGGCGCGTCGCCGGATTGTTCCACCAGGTCGCGCAGCGCCCCCAACTGCGATTGCAGCACAAGAATGCACTGCACCGCCTGCTTGCTGCAGGCTTCCTGGAATTTTCCCAGATGGGGGGTCCAGTCATGCGTTTGAAATGATTCTGCGTCTTGCCAGCTGAGCACCCGGATTTGTAGCAATCGCTCGGAATACTCGCGCATCAGCAGCGTCATTTCCTGCGCCAGCACGCTGTCGGCCGGAATTTGGGGCGGCACTGCCACCGGCAGGGCTTGCATGGCCGCTGCTGCGCTGGAACCTGACAGGAGTAGTAACGATAACCAGATGTACAGCGCAATTCTTGTCATGAAAGGCCCACAATGATCATATGAATGTCATTATATATTTGCGAGCTACCTGCCGGCTGCATGCTTATTGGAGCAAGGCTGCGAGCGGCTCATGCTACAACTAATATTTGCATTGCGCGATGCTCACCTGACGCCTTTTCACCTGATACCTTTAATTCTGATAACAAAGCCTGAAGTGGCAACAAAATTACCGTTCTGGGGATTGACTGATGCAATCACCAGAGGCGGAATGAGGAGCCGTGCCTGGCCAGCGCCGGCTAGCTGCCGGCAGGTCAGACCGCATGCAGCGTTAATGCGACATGTCCATAAGAGCTAAGCCATCGATATTGTCATTCCGACTATATTTTTGGTGGAGGCTGGATAACTGCGGCTGAATTTGACCCCGCTATGCTTTGTCAGCCGTTCCATACGGGAGAAATTTGGATTGGCGCCACAGGGCGCACTGCGCAAGTTGGTGCCGTATGCCAACTCCGCTACACTTGCTAAATGGGAAATGACTGGTCTGATGAAATGTTGATGATGCGCTACCGCGAGGGCGATCTTGTATCGTTCAAGGAGCTTTATCACCGTCACAGCCGCGGTTTATACCAATTCATCTACTGGCGCTCGCCGCGCCGGGACTGGGTCGACGAAATTGTCCAGGATACCTGGGCCAGCCTGCATGGCGCCCGCGAGCGCTATCAGCCGCAGGCGACTTTTCGCACCTATCTGTTCCAGATTGCCCGCAACCGGCTGATTGATTTATTGAGACAGCATCAGGACGTGCTTGCCGCAGACATGGGTCAAGGCCATGAGGACGACGGCGGCGCCTTCGACTACCTGGCCGATCTGGCGCAGGAGGAAGTTTCACCCGAAACTGCGCTGGATCAGAAGCAGCAGGCTGCGATGCTGCATGCGGCCATTCGCACATTGCCGGAAGAGCAGCGCGAAGCATTGATATTGCAACAATTCAATGGCATGAGCCTGGAAGATATTGCGGAAATGACAGGTGTGCCGAATGAAACAGTGAAGAGCCGTTTGCGCTATGCCATGCGCAAGCTGCGCCAGCATCTGCAGCAGGCAACGGTACAGGAGGTTGCCACGTGACTTCCCGTGACGATAGCATGGACGACGATAGGGAGTTCGCGCAGTTCCTGGATCGCCAGGGCCCGCTGGCGCAGCAGTTGCAGTCGCTGGCACAGCCGGCACCTTCGGCGGAGCTGGATGCTGCCATCCTGGATAAAGTGCAGCGCGAGCTGGCCGGCAACGCGCGTCTGGGGCGTGAAGCGTCAAACGATGCCGCGGTGCCAGGAGCGTCGTCGAGTCGTCCGGCGTTTTTGCGCCGGTGGCAGGTGCCGATCGGGCTTGCGGCAAGCGTGATGGTGGCGGTGCTGGTAGCGCTGCAATGGCAGGGGCAGGGCGGCGGGGACACGCCGCTGCAAATTGCCCAGGCGCCGCAAGCGCAGGAAACGGTCGTCGGGCCGCCGTCGAATACTGTTGCGGCGGCGCAGCCGCAGCCGTTGGCCGAAACGGAAATGCCGACATCACGCGAGCCCGCTGCGAGAAGATCGACGAAACTCGCCCGGCCCGCGCCTGCAGTCGCGCCCCCATTGGTCATTGCGCAGAAGGAACAGCGCTCCTCTCCCGTCGGGTCGACTGATGCGCCGGCAGTGGCATCGTCTTCCTCCGCTGCGCCGCCACTGATCATCGCCCAGGGGGATACGGCGAATCAAGACGCTGACATATTGCGTTCGGGCCCGCGTGCCTCTGCCGCAGAGACGCCGGCGGTGGCATCGGCACCCGCAACGGTTGCGGCGCCGCCCGCTCATAACGCCAGGACCGCACCGGTTGCGAAGTATCCGGCCAAACTGTGGCTCGAGCTGATCGAGGAATTGCTGAAAGCGGATTTGCGGCGCGATGCAGAGGAAGAATGGAAGCAGTTCCGCAAGGCTTATCCAGCTTATCCGCTGCCTGATCACTTGAAAAAAGAGCTGAACCGGTCGAAGGAAAAGTGAGTGAAGTCGGTGGCATGACCAGCTTCACGTCCCGATACGACAAATTTCAAGGTAGAAATTTATGCATCCGATGCTTATCAGGAAAATCCTGAGGGATAGCCAGATATTTTCTTTTTTTGATGAGCAGGAAATCCAATCGCTTGCCGACCACATGTTTGTCAATCTCATGCGTGTCGAGAAGGCGGACGTCGTGATTCGGACTCAGGAGTCCGGCGAACAGATCGGAAGGATGTACCTGCTCCTGGAAGGCGCAGTGAAAGTTGCCCTGCCTAGTGCAGGCGGTGAGCATGATGTGGTGCTCAATGTATTGACGGAAGGCGCCATATTCGGCGAACTGGCGATGCTCGACGGGACGCCGCGCAGTGCCAACGTAATCGCACTGACCGACAGCACGGTGGCGTCGATTCATCGATCGGATTTTTTCCAGCTCGCGCAAAAACATCCTGCCATGCTTGAGAAGATTATCAAATTCCTGTGTGCCGAAGTACGCAGGCTATCGTTACGTTTCGAGCAGGTTTCGTCGTTGAACGTCCGACAGCGGCTTGCCGCCTACCTGCTGGCACTGTCAAAGACGTTCAAGGGGCAACCGATTCGTATGACGCAGCAGGAATTGAGCGGCGCAGTCGGTGCGACCCGGGAACAGACCAGTCGCATCATGAGCCAGTTTTACAAGGACGGATATCTGAAAAAACTCGACGCGGATTTGGCTCTGCGCAACGACAGCGTTAATCAGGAACACGCAGGAAAACTTTCCAGAATCGGCGGAAAGCATGCGCAGATTACGATTACAGCGGCTGGAGAAAAGATGCTGCAATCAATTGTAAGCGTGAGCTAATTGCTGCAAAAAGTCTCGTTACATTTGTGGTCGTCGTGATCGCTCATGGTTTTTTGAAGTAGGTATCGACGATATTCTTGAACCTGGCAAGTCGCGATTTCGAAGTAATCTGAGAATACTTTTTTGGATTGGTAGAGCTTGTCTCTTTCAACTTCAATTCATCCAGCGTAAGTGTTTTTGCGCGCATGACCATGATATCGTGATCGGCTGGATCCAGCGCCTTTACGTCCTTGGCCATTCCCGCACAATCAAAAATGGCAAGAACGTCCTGGTAGGGGGGTATCTTTTCAAAACCTGCGCCTTTGCCAGGTAACGCTGCACACTTAGGGGAGGGCGCGGCGAGGGTGGCCAAGGGGGTAACGGCCAGGATTGCTATTGCAACAAGCTTTGCAAACATTTTCTTCCCCTCTTGGATCTCCGTGACATTCATCGGACACCATCCCTGAAATACATTGCGTAATTGAGATCAATAAAAGGCCCGTTTTTGTTCAGGCACTTCATGTACTCGCTTGTCAGATCAGTCGGTTAAATTGTGCGTATCGCCAGACCCGAAAACGTGTCGGAACCATGGAGCTATATGCTTCAGCATTGAATTCTCTATGGTTTTGTTCTGGACGAATGATTCCGATGTAGCGGAAGAGCGGTAATGGTGATTGCAGTGGCGCAGTCCGAATGCGGCCCTGGTAAAACCTGCATGCAATCCGGACTCGCACACATTTTAACGAAAGACACCGTAGTGCATGACCGGCAAGCCATTGAAATAAAAGTGGCAAGCGGCACCGACCGGCCCGGCCTGGTTGGCAAATACCATGTAGGCGCCGTTCGGAGCGACGCAGGTATCGCTCATGACCACGCCGTACGGCGAGACCCAGGTGCTTGCCTGTGCCGGTACTGCCAGGGCTGCTGCACCGAATGCTGCGGCGATGGCCAGGGATTTGATGAGCGAAGTGGTGTTGGAGAACAGTTTCATGATTTTTCCTTGAAAGTTTCAGTTTTTGGTGAGTGACTGGCGATCTGTCTGTTTGTCGCTGCCATGACTGAAGTATGAAACAGGAGGAAAAATCGGTTTGTGCACTTTTGCACACTTTTTCAAAATTCCTTGAGCTCGTCAAAATCCTGCTTGCTGCATTGCGCGTGGTCCGCGCTAGATCCAGCATTGCGATCCATCGTTATCTGGCATATGCGCTGCACCCGCCAAGCCGGATGCGGCCGTCGCAATTAGCGCGGAGCAGTCGGTGATCGCGCAAAGCTGCGGCGATGCCACCGGGGCAAGAGTATTACGATGCCAATTTGCGCAATGGCAGGCTTTCATTGAGATGCCGGGGGCCATAAATCCAGCGTTAGCCTGAACAAAAGGGTTTTGAATCAGACACGGCTGAGCTCAGCCGGCGCCGCGTGTCAATCAAGTGAGCCCCTGCGAGTTCAAAGCAAAAATACGACATGAATGGCAATCCTGAGGCTCCATTGCATATAAAATATTTCTATTTTGTAATAATTTAATAATCATGGGGGGCGTTTTCGTAACGACATTGGTTAATCGCTGATTTTTAACCCTGAGTATTCTGCAGGCGCGTTTCATCTGACAAGCCGGCCCAGCCGGATTTCCGGAGAATTTCATGTTTCGACGTTTGTTTGCATTCATTTTGATGCTGTGTGCCGCAACGGTCTCTGCCCGCGTCGTCCTGCCGCCGCGGCCCCCACAGTTGCCGCAGCCGCCGCGCATGGAAAGCAGCGCTGCCGAAAAGCCGATCCGCCTGCAGAGCCTGCGCATCAGCAGCGAGATCAGCGGCAGCATGGCCGAAACGACCGTGCAGATGGTGTTTTTCAATCCAAATGCCCGGCAGCTTGAAGGCAATCTGCAATTTCCACTGCTGGCCGGTCAGCAGATTACGGCCTTTGCGCTCGATATCGATGGCAAGCTGCGCCCGGCGGTGCCAGTGGAAAAAGCCAAGGGCAGGCAGATTTTCGAAGCCATCGAGCGCCGCCAGGTTGATCCAGCCTTGCTGGAAACCACACAGGGCAACAATTTCAAACTGCGTGTCTATCCCATCGCCGCGATGGGCACGCGCACGGTCGAACTCAAGTATGCAGAAGCGCTGGCGCGCGATGGCGCAGACTGGTCTTATCGTCTGCCGCTGGCGTACGGCGAACGCCTGCAGGATTTCGACCTGCGCCTGAAGGTCCATGGCAGCGCCGCCATGCCCAAAGTGCGCGGGGCGCTTGGCGCCATCCGGTTCGACAAGCAGGGAGCGGCTTATCAGGCAAGAGTCGGCAAGAGCAGGTTCGCGCCGACCGGCATGCTAAGCATACTGGTGCCAGCCAGCCAGCAGCCGCAAACCGCCATCCAGGAACATGACGGCGGCACCTATTTCGTGACCGAGATTCCTGTCACGCAGCAACGCAGCGCGCGCGTGCTGCCGAAGACAGTCGGCCTGCTGTGGGATAGTTCCGGCTCCGGCGCGGCGCGTGCGCGCGACGCCGAACTGATCGAACTGGATCATTATTTCAAGGCGCTGGGCAATGGCGAAGTACGCCTGACCCGCCTGCGCGACCGTGCCGAAGCGACCGAAACCTTCCAGGTCATCAATGGCAACTGGGATGCCTTGCGCAAGGCGCTGCAGGCGACCGTATATGACGGCGCCAGCGCGCTGGCAAACTGGCAGCCACAGGCCGATGTCGGCGAGTACCTGTTGGTCAGCGACGGCCTGCTGAATTACGGCGACACGCGCTTCAGTCCCCTGGCTGCGGGGCAGCGTCTGTATGCCCTCAATTCCTCGCTGGCCGCCGATACCGGCCGGCTCGCCGCCCTGGCCGAGCGCAGCGGTGGCCGCCTGGTGCACATCCTGCCGGACAAGCCGGGCGCCGCTGCCCGCAGCTTGCTGAGCGAGGGCGCGCAGGTGCGCAGTCTCGATGCCGTTGGCGCCACCGACCTGGTGATGGAGTCGCCCGATCCGCAGCAGGGCGTGCTGCGGATTGCCGGCAGGCTTCTCAGCCCTGAGGCAAAACTGAGCATCAAGCTGACCCAGCAAGGCAAAACTGCTGACATGACGGTAGCCGTTTCAGCACGCGCCGCGGCGCATCCGCTGGCCGCGCATCTGTGGGCGGGCTACAAGCTGCGCGCTCTGGAGGCAGATCATGAAGCAAATCGCGCCGCAATCCGCCGGCTGGGCACGCAGTTTTCCATGCCGACCCGGGAAACATCGCTGATCGTCCTTGACCGCCTGGAAGATTATGTGCGTTATGACGTGACCCCGCCACAGGACTATGTGGCCGCCTACGAACGCTTGAAAAACCTGCGCGGCGCCGAACTGACGCGCAAGCAGGAAAAACAGCTGGAACGCGTGCTGCGGGAATTCGAACAGAAAGTCGCATGGTGGGAAAAAACTTATCCGAAAGGCGAGCTGCCCAAGCCCAAGGAAGAACCTGCATCCCCGAGAACCGGTTCAAGTGCAGAGCGACGGGCGATGGCAGCGCCGGCGCCGATGGCTGCTGCGCCGGCATACAGGGCATCTCCCCCAGCGCCGTCACCTGCGCCGGGCACTTCGGCAGCTGCATCATCCGCATCTGCAGAGGTCGGCATCACATTGAAAAAATGGACGTCGGATGCGCCTTATATCGCCCGCATGAATGCGGCAAGCGCCGATACCTTGTACAAGGTGTATCTGGATGAAAAGCCTTCTTACGCCAACAGCAGCGCGTTTTACCTGGATGCGGCCGATATGCTGATCGACAAGGGGCAGCCCGACCTGGGCTTGCGCGTGCTGTCGAACCTGGCCGAAATGGACCTGGAAAACCGCCATGTGCTGCGTATTCTCGGCTACCGGCTGTTGCAGGCGGGCGCGCCGGAGCTGGCTATTCCCGTGTTTGAAAAAGTGCAGCATCTGGCAGAAGAAGAGCCGCAATCCTTCCGAGACCTGGGGCTAGCCCACGCTGCCGCGAAACAGTACCAGCAGGCGGTCGATCAGTTGTACCAGGTGGTGGTGCGGCCATGGGACGGCCGCTTTGCCGAAATCGAAATGATCGCATTGGCGGAGATGAATGCGATCATCGCCACGGCGACGACGCGCTCGGTCGCCATCGACACCAGCCGCATCGATGCACGCCTGTTGAAGAATCTGCCGCTAGACCTGCGGGCAGTATTGACCTGGGACGCCGACAATAGCGACATGGATTTGTGGATCACCGATCCCAATGGCGAAAAATGCTACTACGGTCATCGCTACACATACCAGGGCGGGCGCATGTCGCGTGACTTCACCGGCGGCTACGGCCCGGAGGAATTCTCCCTTCGCGAAGCCAAACCCGGCAAGTACAGGATCGAAGCGAATTTTTACGGCAGCCGACAGCAGGTGGTCGCCGGCGCCACCACGCTGCAGGTAAAACTCAGCAGCGGCTTCGGCACTCCTGACGAGAAAGACCAAATGATCACCTTGCGCCTGAAAGGTAAAGGGGAAACGGTATTCGTGGGTGAATTCGAAGTCAAGCCAAAATAAGAGGGCGACTGCGCTGCCGTCAGTTGATGACCGGTGCCGCAAAGCAGGTGTCATGCAGCATGCAGAAGGGCGAATTTCATGAGATCTCGAGTCGTATGGAATGGTTTTGCGATGTTGTGTGCCGGAGTTGCCGTCGTATTGGGCGTGCCAGGGGCCGCGGTCAAGGCAGAACCGATGCAGGCCGTGTCCCCAGTCAAGCCGGGGCAGCCTCAACTGGATTGCGACTCGATGCTCATTGTGCACGATCCGGCTGACAAAACAGTGGAGCAATTCCATGTGCTGACCTGTGAATCGACGCTGAAGCTGTCAGGCAATCCGGCAAATCCAGAAATCGTGCTGCAATTGCATCAAGGCGTAGCAGCCTGGTGGCGCCAGCAATTCGGCGAAGGGAGTCAGGCTGGCCAAGCGCTTGCCGCCGGCCAGCTCCAGGCTTCCCGACATAGTACTGTTCAGAGCGTCCCGTCAGGGAAACTCTTGTCATCCGACATGCAGCTGCGGGTTTCCGGGCCCAAATGGATCTGGGATCGGCACAAGGGCACGCTGACCGGAAAGGACATGGCGCCTGACCTGGACCACAACTGGTATCGGGTATGCATTTCGATTGGTCGAGGTACGTTGAAGCTGGGCTTGTCAGGCCTGGAGCTTACGCCTGGAACAGTTTTTCTGAGCGAGCCATACAAGGATGATGTACGTAGGGGGCAGCCCCGGGAAGTGATGAAAGAATGCCTTGGTAACTGGTCGCTCAGCGAAGGTGCGCCGGCCATTATTCATCCACACCGGGGCATCGGCATGGTGAACGAGGATGCCAGGGACGGTGAACGGTTTACCGTCTATACCAAGGTCGGGGATCGCACCTTGTCGTCAGAGATCCGGGTTTATTCGGCCAAGGCGCACCCGCTACCTGGATTCTGGCGTCAGGTTGCCGAACAAGCCTGTGATGGAACGGGGCCGCGCAAACCGGTCACGCCGATCACGGAACTGCGTTTCCGGCTGGATGGAACGTTCGATCTGACCTGGGTACCCAAGAATCACCATTACATCGATTATGCCGGAACCTACGTTCACAACCCGGAAAACGGCGAATTCCAATGGGTCATCAACAGTGGCCAATTCATGCCGTCCGATGCCGGTGCCAGTGGAATAGCCCGCGTCAATACAAAAGGGCAGTTGGTTATTTCGGGTCTTCACCCAGGCACAAAAGTGCCGGGATCCGATAAGCTCTGTGAACTGGTTTTCGAAAAATAACGTATTTGATTTACCTGGGACTGCCTGTTTGCCGGTTGTATCGAAAGGAAAATTCGATGGTTAATTTGTTGAAGTATCTTGCGGTACTGGCATGGTGCATGCCCGCCTTTGTCCAGGCCGATGTGATTTCGCCGCGCGTGCAGGCCGCACGCGAGCGGCTGGCGGCCAACCCGAATCTGTTCGATCGTTTCGACACGTTTTGCGCTGGCAAACGCAACGGCAGCGCTTGCGTGATACCCGGTACGACATTTTCAGGCGGTGGCAAAGGAGTGTGCACTACTGATCTGGATGGCGAGGACTCCGGCATCGACCTGACCTGCGTGCGCACCGGCCTGGTCGCGATCGACCGCAAGCTGCCGGCGGGAGGCTTTGTGCACGATGAATACATGTGCGGCTTGAAGGCCAGGGCAACAACCGATAAAGATCTGCTGAAGGAGAGCAGGCACTGGAACTGCACGCCTCTAAAATTGCCCCCTACGGACATTTTTTGCAAGGACAAGACGGTTGGCAATCGCTGTACGGTCGAGCTTGACTATCAGGGCAACAAGGAATCGCATGATGGTGTGTGCAAGGTGGTCACCGAGACGAATCGTTTTTATTACCATGGGCACCGCACGTCCACGCGCGATGTCATCCAGTGCGAGCCTGAACACCCTGTTATGCACCAATATACGCCGGCAAGCTGGCGGCAAAAATTGCGCAACTGATTTTGTAAAAGCAATCTCATGCTGCCGTAACTGGGGTTAATTGATTTCCCCGGTGTTTTCACTTATCCGTCTGTCGTCATTTTTCTGCGCCTGACCGCAGTTGACGATAAAAGACCCCATGATAAGTTTCTTTCAGCATAGCCCGGGTGATCAGCCAGATTTTCAGCGGTTCGAAAAAAAACAGCACGGACCACCAGAATTCCTCCAGTCGCAGCGTGTGAATTGCGGCTGCCGCTGTCGCCGCAAAAGGAAGATACCACCAGACTTCGGCGCGGTTACCGATCCTGAACACATTGCAGAACAGGAAAAACGTCAGGCCGACATAGAGCGGCAGGTAAAACACGCTCAGCTCGGGCATGACAGCTTTCAGCCAGGCTGCCGCCGTGCACAACAGGGCGATGAACAGGAGGTCGATCAGGTTCAGACGGAATCCTGCCTCCTGCCGTACCTTAAATGTTAGCCATTTCATGCACCAGCTTCCCCGTCGGATCAAATCGCAATTCGGTTTTTCCAAAACGCCCGCCGTAATTGCGCACGGCGATGTCGGCAGCATGAATCGTGATGCCGGAGGCATCCTCATGGACATCGGTAATGTGAAACGCGCGGGTAATCAATGCCATGTCTCTGTACACACCGCTTTTTTCCGCCAGTCGCTGATATTTTTCAGCGGCTGGCGGAAAAGCGGCACGCCGGGTTCGTTTGCGTGTCAGCGTATTGAATACGTAGCCGATCCGCATGCCGTCCTGCATTTCCAGAATATAAAATTCGAACGGATTTAAACTGGCGGGAATGGCAAACAGCGGCCGCAAGGTGATTTCAACCCAGCGCCGCAGCCGCCATTTCGCGACGAGATAGCAGGCAAACAGGAGCGGATAGAGCCAGAGCGCAGCCTGGAAGTCGAAATGGAGATATGCCAGATAAAACAGCGCGGTCATTGCCAGCGCCACGCCATCCACGAAAAACACCGCATCCGCGCTGAAGCGCCGCCTCCCGAATGGCGCCAAAATCGCAATACGAAAGGTATTGAGCCAGTCAAGCGTTACATGCGCCAGAAGGCCGGCAAGGGCGCCTAGCCACATGTGCCATGACCAGGCGATTTCGGGCAGTAATGCAAGCAGGCCGCTGATTGCCAATGCATAAACCGGCGCCAGAATCAGTGAATGCGTAATACCCTGGTGGTTGCGCAGGAAGAAACGCTTACCGAACGCCATGAACATCACATCCAGATCTGGAAATACGCTGCCTGCGACAAACGCCGCGCCAACCAGTGGCGCATCGGCAGCGACGGCACCCAGGAAGCCGGCGCCGCCGATCAAGGCGTGATGCACTATATCCACGCAAGTCCCCGGCAAGTGTCAGGTTCGATTTTCATTTCAGTTATGCAGGGGGATGTTCGATTCGCCGGATGGAAGCTTAGTAAATTTTAATATCAGTAATTAATATCATGGCAGTGAAACGGGCAGTTGACAAAGTCAGGGTTGATTTTGTGATCATTTTAATATTTTCCCCGATCTTTCAAAGCGTGTGCGAGAGCGATTAACCCTGTTTAACCTGTCTTCCCGTTTCATGCATGACTACCAAGGAGCCAGTGATGAAATCATTGTTATTCATTTTATTTTCCTGTGCCATCCAGGCAGCAGTGGCAGCGCCAGTCAAGGCGCCTGCAACGCCGGCCAAGCCAGTTGCACACTTCTCTTCGCTCAATGGCCTTGCCGCCTTAGGCGCTTCGATGAAGAATTTGAAGGAAGGGATGCAGGGGATAAAAGGGCTTGGCGAAAACCTGGCGCAGGGCCACGGCCAGGATGCCGCCCAGGTGGGCGATCTTGGCAAGATCCTGCAAAATCTGGATCTGATCAAGCCGGTCGCCGAGATGGATTTTATTCAGCACGCCCGGTAGCGATGGCCTGGAAGCCGGATTGCACTAGCTCCAGTTTGTAATCCAATAATCCGACTTCCTGCGTTATGATGCCTGTCAGGATGACAACGAACGGCACGATGGCGGCTGCATGAAGACCAGGGAAAAACAAAACTATTATTTTCAGGCACGGCGCGTAATCCAGCGCGAAGTACTCCGATGCGAGCCTGAAAAACCTGTAACGCACCAGTGCCCTCCCGCTGTCTGGTGGCAAAAAATGTGGCAGTGAGCGTATGACCAAGTTGCATGCGCTCGGATGGACGCTGGCTTGCGAAATCCCGCTGCTGCTCCTTTGCTTCCGGTCACGGCCACTTTTTCGCGTGCTGCTGGTGGCCGCAGGCGCGTCGCTGCTGACCCATCCGCTGGCATGGCACGTGGCTTCGGTGCTGTCGCCCGCCGAATATTCAATCGGCCTGATCATGATCGAGGTCGGCGTGGTGGTGGTGGAAGGGATGTGGCTGCAGGCATGGTTGCGCGCCGGCCTGGCCAAATCGTTATGCTGCTCATTGCTGGCGAATAGCGCTTCATTCCTGCTAGGGTGCCTGCTGCTGCGATGATGGACCGACCTGCACAATTCCTGCCGCATGCCGGCCCCGTTTGCATCCTGCTGGCGCTTGCGCTCTGGCTGCCTTTGCCCCTTTACCTGGTTTCGCTGGCGCTGTTCGGGCTGCCGCACATCGTCATGGAACTGGGATTCCTGCGCAGCCGGTACGCGGCCCGCTGGCCAACCCGCTGGTGGGTCGCGCTGTGGACCGTATTGTTGCTGCAGGCGCTGGCGCGCGGCGCCGCCTGGCTCGGGAAATATCCGGCTGAGCTGACCCGCATCGTCGACGTGCTGGCGCTGCTGATCCTGGCGCTGGTGGTTTTTTTTGCGCCGATGCGGGTCGGCTGGATGGCGCGGCTCGCCGGTCTGGCGCTGGCGGGAGGCGTGTTGTGGCTGCTGGAGCGCGGCGACCTGGTCAGTGCATTGCTGTTGCTGGCAATCGCCCACAATTTCACGCCACTGGCGATGGCCTGGGACATGGCGCGCGACTATCCGTCGGCACGAGCACTGGCATGGGGCATCACCGGCATGCTGACGCTGCCGCTGCTGGTGGCGTTCAGCGGCTGGGACGGCGGCATGATGCCGGCGGCGCTGGCAGGCCAGGCGTGGACACTGGACGGGCAACTGCCGTCAGACATCGGCAAGACGCAGCGTCAGGCATTCGTTTCGGCGATCGTGCTGGCGCAATGCCTGCATTATTACTGTGTGATCGTATTGCTGCCGCGCGCGGAAGTCCGGCGGGTCGGCGCGGCGGTCGTGTCGCCGCTGACTGTTTATGTATTGGTCGGGACAGCATTGATGCTATTCGCCTACTACCTGCATGATTTCAGCGGCGCCCGACAACTCTATGGGGTTGCAGCTGGCATGCATGCAGGGCTGGAATGGCCGGTGCTGCTCATGGCCTTCCTTGGCATGCGGCGCGGCGCCTGATAATGAAGCAGATTGGTCGAAAGTTATTGTTAGAATGTGACAGGAACCAGATCATGCAAGGCAATATCGGGAAAACACACTGCTATTTGGCCGCAATCAAGCCTTGGGTGTGCACGTTTTTCGCAGTGCTGTCGCTGTGCGCTATCGCCAGCCAATGTCAGGCGCGCACCGCAGATGCAGGCGTGCCGGAGCCGGAATCTGCCGACGGTGCGGAAATCAGCGGTCCTGTGACCCGGGAAGGTCGATTCTCCCTGGAGATCGCACAGGCACGACAAGCACTCGATGCGATGGAAGCGGCCGCCGGTCCTTCGGATGAACAGACGATCGGTAAAGTCATGGACCTGGCCCGGCTGTATCGCGCCGATGGCCAGCATGCCAAGGCGCTTGCACTCTATCAAAGGGCATGGGCGGCGCGGGAAAGCAGATTCGGCCCTGAGCATGAAATCACGGCATCCAGTCTGAACGGCGTCGCCCTGGTTTATCAAGACCTCGGACGTTACGAGGAGGCGGTGCGACTTGGACGCCGGGCACTCGATATCCGTGAAAAAATCCTTGGGCTGGATCACCCGGATACGGCAGCAAGCTTGAATAATCTGGCCGGACTGTACCGCAACATGGGCCGTTATGATCTGGCGCAGCCCCTTTACGAGAAGGCGATTGCAGTCAAGGAAAAAACGCTCGGACCAAAACACCCGGCCACGGCCACGAGCCTGAACAACCTGGCGCTGCTGTTCAAAAATACTGGCCATTATCAGAAAGCCTTGCCGCTGTACGAGCGCGCACTCGCCATTACAACAGAGTCTGCCGGTGCGCAAAGCGCAATTGCGGCGATCCGCATGCAAAATATCGCAGAAATCTATCGACTGCTCGGACGGTACGACAAGGCGGAGCCGCTTTACCTTAAAGCGCTGGAAATTCGGGAGGCGGTTTTCGGCCCTGATCACCCGCGCGTCGCCATCAGTCTCAACAACCTGGCGCGGATGTACGAAAATACCGGCAAGAGCGGGTTGGCCATGCCCTTGCTGCAGCGTGCCTTGGAAATCCGGGAAAAAGCTCTGGGTCCTCACCATGCAGTAACTGCAGTAAGTCTGGAGGCCCTCGCAGACTTGCATTATGCAAGCGGTCAGCATGAAACGGCGTTGCCGCTGTATCACCGCGCATTGGCTATCCGCGAATCCTCTCTCGGCACACGCCATGCCAATACCGCACAAAGCCTTGGCGATCTTGGTCGCGTATTCCAAGCTTCAGGTCAGAACGAGGAAGCGTTGACATATTACCTGCGTGCATTTTCAGTAGCGGAAAAAGCAGGCAGTCCTGAGGTCTTGTGGCAGACGCAGCATGGTCTGAGCGATTTGCTGGCAAAGATGGGCAAGCGTGATGCTGCGATCATCCTGGGCAAGGATGCGGTAAATACGTTGCAGAGTATCCGTGCAAGGCTGGCCGAACTCGAGAAGGATAGCCAGCGTTCCTATATTCATAACAAGGAGCGGGTATACAAACAGCTGGCCGAGCTGCTGCTTGAGGCAGGCCGCATTACCGAGGCCAGGCAGGTGCTTGCGATGTTCAAGGAAGAAGAATATTTCGATTTTATTCGGCGCAGTGACGCTGACAATGTTCGGACCACCCGGGTTACGCTCAGCGAACAGGAAAAAAACTGGCAAGTTGAATTTGCAAGCCTCCGGAATCAACTGGAGCAGATTGAAGTCAAGCACGACCAGCTGCGCAAGGATGCCCGAACGGATATGCGGCAAACACGCTTGGACGATCTGGCTGCACATGACTCCGAAATTGCACGGCGGGCAGTGCTAGCTCATCTGGCGAATGCAGCAATAGTGGCAGGCAAAGGCCCGCCGGGAGGGCATGGCCAGGACGCTGCCAACCCGGAGGCAAAGCTGCTGCGCGAAACCCTCGGGCGACTCGGGCACGGTTCGGTGCTGCTGCATTATCTGATGAACGACGACAAGGTGCACATCGTATTGACCACGCCGGATTGGCAGGTGGTCAGGGAGTCGCCTGCATCCGGCAAGGATCTTCAGCGGCAGATCAATCTTTTTCGCGGCATGTTGAAGTATCCCGATCACGATCCGAAGACACTGACACGACTTCTGTACCGGGCGCTGATCGAGCCGGTGAAGGCAGATCTCGATCGTGCCGGGGCGAAGACACTCATGTTTTCGCTGGACGGCAGCTTGCGTTACCTGCCGATGGCGGCACTGCATGACGGTCAGCATTACCTGGTGCAGAAATACGCGCTGGCTGTTCATACGGATGCTGCCTGGAGCCGTCTCGGAGAATCGCCACGCGCAAACTGGAGCATGCTGGGCCTGGGCCTGACGCGGGAAATCGCAGGCTTTAAGGCGCTTCCGGCAGCCCGTGAAGAAATCAATGGCATTCTGGGCGCAGGCGGAATGCCGGGCAAGGCTTGGTTCGACCAGGATTTTACGGGCGAGCGGCTGAAGCAAAGCCTGCATAGCGAGCATGCAGTGTTACATATTTCGAGCCATTTTGTTTTCAATGCGGGAACCGATACCGATTCCTATCTACTTCTGGGGGACGGATCGCGCTTGTCTTTGCGTGACATCAGGGAAAGTAGCTATGATTTCAGCCGGCTTGACCTGCTGACGCTGTCTGCATGCGAAACGGCCGTCAGTGGCGGCAAGGACGGCAATGGTCGTGAAGTAGAGGGACTGGGCGTGCTGGCGCAGCGGCAGGGCGCCAAGGCAGTATTGGCAAGCCTGTGGCCGGTTGCCGACAAGAGCACCAGCGTGCTGATGCAGGCGCTATATCGCATCAGGCAAAACAATCCGGGCATGACCACCGCCGAGGCATTGCGTCAGGCCCAATTGACCCTGATGGATGGAGAGCCGGCGCCAAGCAGGAAGCGCAATGGCGGGGGTGCCACAACCAATGCCGCTGGTGCGACGCGGTATGCGCATCCCTTCTATTGGGCGCCGTTCATTCTCATGGGGAACTGGCTATGACGGCCACATCGGATTGAGTGCCATTTTATTAACGCCAGGGGTGTGTTGAAAGTTTGAGACACAGGTGAAGGTAATCGCGCTTGTCGTTCGCCGATAAGTGGCCGGGAATTGGACAAGACCGGACAGACCATTGCAAAATGACTCAAGGTTTATCGAACTGGCAGGGCAGTGTCATGGAGGCAGCATGGAATCAGGCGCTCGTTTCAAAAACACTGATACAAAGCCGATGCAAATTTACTTAAGCCGAGAATAAAATGAGCATACCTTCATTTTTTCGGGGATTCCCCCGGCATTGCTTGATCCTGTTGCTGGTACTTTTCTCCACTGGGCCAGTGCGCGCGGAGGATGTTGCCGCCATGGTGACCGATTTGCAAGGGACGGCCTTTTTCGCTGATGGGGGTGGCAGAGCACCTGTCGCGATTCTGTCCGAGCTGGCTAAAGGCACCAAGCTCAAGCTGGAAAAGGACGCGGTGCTGGCTATCGTCTATATTAAGTCCGGCACCGAGTTTCGCGTGACCGGCCCTGGAAAGGTCGAGATTGCGCAGGATATCCCCCGCTTGACCGGCGCCGGCAAGCTGCTCCGGCAACCGCAAATGTTTGCGGCAAAGAATGCAAAACTGGCGGTTGACAATGGCAGGGTGATTCAGGCCGCCATTGTCATGCGCAGTGCACCGGATCCGAATAGAAGTAATAGAAGTTCGGCGGATAACGACGGCAGGGAAAATCAGACCGCCATCGTCAAGCGCGAAGTCGTGACGCCGCTTGCTCCCAAAGGGAAAATCCTGGCGCGCCGTCCGGTTTTTCAGTGGATTCCAGGTGGGAACAAAGGCAAAACCGTATTCGGCCTGTTCGATCTTGAAACACAGGAGACGATTGCGGAAGCGTCCGTTGATGGCAGCATCTTTGCGCTGCCAGAACACGTCGAGCTGGTTCCTGGCAGGGCTTATGTTTGGACCCTTCATCCTGAGGGCGACGACAGTGCCATGCGGACGTGGGAATTCACGCTGGCTTCCAATGATGAGTTTCATCGCTTCATGCAACTGCAACCTGCAGCCAATGCGTCCTTTTCGAAACGGGTAGTCTATGCCACGCTGCTGGAACAGGCCGAGTTGCGCCAGGAGGCAAAGGCGGTCTGGAAAGCGCTGGCGGCCGAACGGCCGGAACAAACGGAAATTGGCCAAATGGCAGAACGATGAGTGCATCAGGCGGGACGGACCTTCCCATGCCACTTCGCGCGCAGTTTCTCTCTCGCCGGGCACTACTGCTCGGATTTGTCATTATCGCTGCCATTGCACTTCTGCTTGGCGTGACCCGCCTGGTCGCGGGCATGGATCTGGCCTTGCAGGATTCCCAGAACCGCATCCTGGCCAGGTTTTTTCCAAAAATGCCAGCCCGCCAGGTGGTGGTGGTCGGAATTGACGAGGAATCCTATCGGCAGTTGCGTGAACCACTCTCCTTGTGGCATCCGCATTTGGGCGAGTTCCTGAAAGCCATGGCAACGGCAAAGCCTGCCGTGGTCGGGCTCGACATCATTCTGCCGGATCGATCATTCGACTGGTTGGTGCCGAATTATGACCGACGCCTGCTCGAAGGCTTGCTGGCCGCACGCAAGGAAACCAGCCTCGTGCTCGGCCTGACGCTGGACGAGACCGGCGTAGCCAGGAAGATCCATCCGCCGTTCGTGGCAATCGCCGGGCACGACGCATTCGGCTATGTCATGCTGCCGCTGGATCGCGACAATATCGTGCGGCGCTACGTCGACCATAGAGACGAGCAGGGGAAAGCGGTGCCGACACTGGTTGGCCAAATGGCGCAACGGGCCGGCATCGAACCGTCTTCCGGCGGTATCGATTACGGATTGACGCCACCCACCGGCTACATTCCGTTTCACCAGGTTCTGGCCTGGATGTCACAGGGCGATGCCCAACGGCTGCGAGCCGAATTCGCGGGGAAACCGGTATTGCTTGGCAGCGTATTGCGGTACGAGGATCGGCATTTCCAGCCGATCAATCTGGCTCCCTGGGAACCGGACAACGGATTGAATGTGCCCGGTGTCATGATCCAGGCGCAGATGCTGTCCTCGCTGCTCAACCAGAGCATGGTGGCCAGCGTGCCTGCCGCGATAGTGGCCGGCATGTGCTTGCTGATGAGCCTTCTATGGTTTGTCCGGATGCGCCTGGCCGAGCTTCTGATGCTTGGGTCGGCGTTGATCGTCCTGATCTATGTGGCGAGTACCGTGTTGCTGCACCAGGGCGTCCATGTCGCTGCAGTTGCATTGATGCTGAGCGCGGTCGTTGCACTGCTGGGCCGCTGGATGGTTGAGTCCATCCTGGAAATGCAGGAGCGCCGGCGCTTGCGCAGGGCATTTTCCGGTTATGTCAGCCCCCAGATGATGGAAGAGATCCTGGCCGGGCGCCTTGTCGGCGAACCGGGCGGAAAGGAGTGCACCGTGTGCGTAATGTTCGCCGACGTGCGCGGCTTTACCACACTCAGCGAATCGATGTCGCCGCAGGCGGTGATGGCCATGCTGAACCGCTATTTCGAGAAAATCACGCAAGCGATCCATGCGGAGAATGGCACCATCAATTGCATCATGGGCGATGGCGTCATGGCCATATTCGGCGCCCCCAACTCAATGGCAAATCCGAGCGAGCGGGCGTTTGCGGCGGCGCGCCGCATGCTTGCCGCGTTGCCGGAGCTGAACCGGGAACTCGCGGCCGAGGGTGGGGCGCCGCTTACGATTGGCATCGGTTTGAATGTCGGCAAGGCCATCGTCGGCCATGTCGGGTCGAGTACACGACATGATTATTCGGCGATTGGAGATACCACCAATGTCGCCGCGCGCCTGGAAGGACTGACCAAGGAAGTCGGCTACCCATTGGTGTGCTCGGCTGCGGTCGCTGCGGCGCTGGATTTTCCTGCCGGCCTGTTCGACCTGGGGATACACGCGCTCAAAGGCCGCTCGCCGCTGCAGGTGTATGGGTGGCGACCCGCGGATGGTCAGGAAGGGAGTGACAATCAGCGCGCAATGTCTGCGGCATGACGTCCGTACAAGGCGCATCGCGCCAGCGTCGCAATGAATCAAGCGCCGTGTATATCATCTTGCATTGGTGGATTAACTATGTTCGGAGCTTTTTTTTCGCAGTACCAGTGGCTTGGCGAGGAAGCGTTTTGCTACCCTGGGCTGGATGCTTTCCTGGCAGGGGAATTCAGCCGGATTCCCGCCATCGATTTGCTGAAAAAACGATATGGCACGGGTGCTTGCCTTGCCGGGATGATCAACCGTGCGACGATCCAGGGCGGCATCGCGTTTGAGGACCTGCCATTCAAAAAGACGGTCTCCGCAATCGCATCGGAGTACCTCGGCATTGATAGGCCGCTTGTCAAATTTTTCATTTCCGCGTCTCCGGCAGCATGGGGTCTGCATCAGGATCCGCTGGACATGATCGTGCTGCAGTTGCTCGGTTCAAAATTATGGCGGTTGAGTTATCCGATCGCACAAAGGACGACGGAAACCGCATCCATTGTCATTCCCCAGGAAAGGCTTCAGGCAAGCGGGCAAACTCTGCATGAGCACCTGCTGTTGCAGGGGCAAATGCTTTACCTGCCCAAGGATACTGCGCACTGGGTCAGCTATGTCCCGGCAAAAACGGGCGCTGAATTTTTGCCCTCAGTGCATTTGACGATCGGAAAACACGACCCCGGGGTGCCGCCATCCCGCGAAGAAGTGATGGTCATCTTTCATCGATGAATGACAGCCGCCCGGTTCATCAGGACGGTCGGAGCGCTTGATGCCGCGCATTCGCCAGCAGCGCCAGCAACTGATCGGCGAATGCCTGTTGGTTGTCGCTATCGCGCCAACGCATTTTCAGAGCCCGCAACGGCGTCAACCAGATAAGGCCGATCTCCTCCGTCGGTGCAAGGCGCGTGATCGCGTCGTGCGTCGCATTTGTGTGTCCGGCGGCCGGGTTGACGATCATGTAAGCCCCGGTTATCCAGAATGGTTCGACAGTTTCGGTCCATTCGGACAGTTCTTTGGCACGCGATTCATTGATCTGGGCGATGAGCGGCATCGCCTGACACCAGTCAGCCACGCCGGCACGCAGCGTTGCCGGAGTGGCGGCGCCTTTTTTAAGAATTCCTCCCCCGCTTGAATCCGAACAGGCCGTCAGTATTTCTTCCTGCGTCCGGTCCAGGCATTCAATATATTGTCTCGCGAACTGCCGTTGCAAATCCGGGTCCTGCCAGCCCAATTCCAGTGCTTTTTGCGGCACCAGCCAAATCGCTTGCACTTCGTTTGCCAACGCTTGCAGGAACAGCCTGGCCCATCCTGGGGTTGCCGGATTCGATGCCTGGTCTGCGATGTTTCCGGAAACATCGAGCCAGAATGGCGCGCATTCTGCCGCCCATTCACGGAGGTCCTTGCGGCCGGTTGAGCGCATCGCGTCATCTGCGGACAGGCGAGATTTGCGCCAGTGTCGTAAAGTGCCGAGTTTGTAGCCGGAGGAGGGTGCAGGCGTCGAGGCTGGTACGCTGGCTGCAATATCCACAGGTGGTGGCGCATCGGGAAAGGCGCACGCATGCGACATCGCGTCCGGCGTCATGCCGAGATAAAGTGCGGCCAAATTGACTGGAATGATCGTATCGTCATTGATGGCAATGGCGCTGGCAGAAAGTTCGGCGGACTCCAGTGGGCATTCCGTGTTATCCATAGAATCTGCTCCTGTCATTCATTATTTTTTCGCATTATAGATGCGATGATGAAGCGGGGTTAGCCGGATTGCTAAAACTGCGGCGATTATGCTGGTAAGGATTTTTACCCGGCGAGTCGCCAAATATATATGCATGGAAGCTAACCCCGCTTGGGCAGGCGTTACGTTTCATGAGGGCGAATAGGTTTCGCCGACAAGCCCGAAAGCACACTGTGGCTTCCGGCGTTAATGGAAGTGCATTGTATTAATGGCAATTAAAACCCTCCTGAATGTGGTTGCGGAGGCACTAAGAAAATTGCTGATTTACTTGCATTGCATAAACATAAGATTCTATTTACACTGGAATCCGCCTATCGTGCTTCGAAGGTTGTCGTAAGTTGTGGAATATATTTTTTTGCAAATTAATAACAGTACAAACATTAATAAAGAGGAGTGTTCCATGCAAAAACAGTTTACTGAGTTCATGCAGCGTATCAACAGCGATGAGTTCCTGAAGCAGCAGATGAGCGGCATCGAAGGCGCTGGCGATATCGTGCGCCTGGCACGCTCGATGGATTTTCAATTTTCCGAAGCCGACGTCGAACGCGCTTTGACTGGTGTGGAAGAGATGGCGGAAGAAGAACTGCTGTGCGTCGCCGGCGGCACCCTCAACGATCTGTCGACCGGTTTTGCGACCTGTCCGGTCGGCCCTACACCACGCTAACCGTAGCGTAATGTCAGGCGGCGGATCCTACCGGATTCGCCGTTTTTTTTAGTGGTTGACGCTGACCCTGAACCATGCGAAACGGCTCGATTTTATCCGTTAATCATTCATCAGCGTTCATGGATATTCAAATCCTTACCATTTGGGTAAATTCCCTGGCGTTGCAAGAACGGCTGGACAGCATGCCCTTTCTGGAGGCGCTTGTTGATGAGCATGGCTTGGTCCCGCAGCGCCGCAAGGCCTGGTCGGCTGCGCTAGGCAGTCTGGACCTTGAACAGCATCTGCATAACATTGCTATTGCCCCGGAAGACTTGTCGCTGCTTCTGGGTCCGGTAAGCATTCGCACAACCGCGCCGGTACCTGAATGGGTGCTGGCATTGGATGATTTCATCCGGTTGCGCCCGGACAGCCAAGCACATCCGGCGCAGGATGCCGGCCAAAGCCTGGCCGAAAGCCTTTTTCTCGTTCTTTGTCACCGTACCATTGAAAAAGCGCTGAGCGCAGCTTGCGCCGATACTCGCTTGAACGCGGGAATTGATGCGCCGCTGCTTGCGCGGCAGGCGTTGAACTGTTTGCTGCCATACCTCGATCCGGCACTGCAAACCCATTCCAAAATCATGGCGCTCGCCGGAAAAACCGGCCCGCAATATCTGGAATGGATGCGCGGCGATGGGTTGCTATCTTTTTTTCTGCAGTACCCGGTAGTTGCACGCCTGCTATTCGTAAAGCTGCAACAGCTGGCGGACGGGCTGGCGGTTTGCCTCGAACGATTTTGCCTGGATGCCGGGCGCATCTGCGATTCGTTCTGGGACGGCTGCACGTTGCCGCCACTGGCCTCCCTGCATTTTGGATTGTCGGACCTGCATAACGGCAGTAGCAGTGTCGTGCTGCTGACATTCGGCGACGGTCGCCGCCTGGTCTATAAGCCAAAGAATGTCGCTGCGGAATGCGCGTATGGCGTACTCACGGACTGGCTTGCCGACAATGTTCCAGGCTGGCTGCCAATGCAGACACTGCAGGTGCTTGACTGCGACACCTATGGCTGGGCAAACTTTATCGACGAAACCCCGGAAACACAGCGAACAATTCCCCAATATTGGCGCGTCTATGGCCAAGTGATTGCGCTGCATTATTTTCTGGGTTCGAGCGACTGCACTGCGTCGAATCTGATTCATGCACGCACACCGGTCATCATCGACCATGAGTTGCTCATGACCGGACTTTTTTTCCGCGGGGCGGAAGAAGAATCGTTTTATCGGCAACGAAGCGCCGGCCTGGTAAATGGTCCGTATCCCTTGCTGGGCAGCGGGCTTGTGCCATTCCACCGTCTGTCTGCCCGCAAATTCGAAAGCCGCAGTCCTGTCAGTGCCGGAAGCGCCAGGCGATTCTGCAAGGAAATCTGCGAGGGTTTTGATCTGACGTATAGAGCAATAGCGAACCATACCGGAAAGCTGTCTGATGAGATCGGCCATTTGTTTGCCAATATCGAATTGCGTTTCCTTTTTCGGGATACGGATTTCTATCATCGTTTTCTTCGTACATTGAACCAGGCATCCAGCATGAAAAGCGGGATCGACCGGAGTTTGCAGGCACAAAAATTATTTCGTGCTTGCGAGCAGGCCAATCTGGATGACCCTTGCTATCAGATCGTGCTGGGTGAAATTGCAGCGCTAGAAGACGGCGATGTACCGATCCTGCATTGCCGCAGCGGCAGCCGTGATTTGACGGTAAGGCACCGGGGACTCCAGATTGCCTCTGCGTTAAATGCCTCGCCACTTGAAAAGTGCCTTTCCATTCTGAGGGATAGCGGCGCCGAAAGGCGGGAATTGCTTGTCAGGCATCTGCGGACGGCATTCATCGCACACGGTGCAACCGGGAACGCGGATGAACCGCTTGAGCAGAGCCTGACAAATTGTGCGGTGCGCATTCGCGATATCTTGGCAGCGAAAATATCGTCTACGCTGTTTCGCTCTTCCGCCGGTGTAGATGATTTCAATTTCTATGACGGATTTCTTGGTCATGCAGTTTTCCTGGCTGCCGCAAGCCACGAATGCCCCGACCCGGTAATGCAGTCGCTGCTGGCACATCAGTATCCCCGGCGATACGCGCAATTGTTCCAGCAATGCGGGTCGACGCTGCCGCGCTATGCCGGAATCGATTTATATGCATTGACGCTCCTTGGACGTCTGACCGGCAGCGGCGCGCCGCTACAGTCTGCGCTGGAATGCGTACGTTTCATGCAGCACAATCGCCTGAGCCTGGAACGAAGCGACCTTGTCGGTGGATTGGCGGGGCTTTGCATCGGCCTGGCAAGCGTCTATAAAGCCACTCAGCAGAGCGAGGTGCTGGCGTACGCAATTGAAACAGGCGAGCGGCTGCAGCAACGGGTCGGTTCGGATGCTGCCAACGGGCAGGCCGATGACGCCATGCGCTTCACCGGGATGGCCCATGGTGCTGCCGGCATCGCCCTTGCATTCGACCGGCTGTTCGAAATCACCTCGGAACACGCGTTCAAGAAATGTGCGGAATCGATGGTGATGTTTGAATCCAGCCTGCGCACTGCTGACAATTGGTGGGATCGCGTAGATTGCCGCAGCGGTGAGCGCTTCGATGGCAACCGGTGTTCATGGTGCCATGGCGCGCCGGGCATTGGCCTGGCAAGACTCGGAATGGCGGGGACGTTCGATGGCGATATCAACCATGCAGTCGCCTGTGTGCTGAAATCCTTGCGTCATGGTCCCGACCATATATGCTGCGGCGAGTTGGGACGCGTTGAATTTCTGCTTGAGGCCGGCCGTATCTGCCGCCGTCCGGAGTGGACCGCTCATGCGCAAGGAATCGCCGGTACTGCAGCCACGGGATATCTGGCGGGAAGGATTTTCGACCTGGGCAGCAGTTCGACGGAAACCGGATTTTTTCAAGGACTGGCAGGTATCGGCTATCAGTTGCTGCGTGCCCGCGCGCCGGACAGCTTGCCTTCGGTCCTGCGATTTGAATAGATGCAGTTAAATTTTCTGTATTAATGTTCATCCAACGACGGGAAGCCATGGCAAACAAGACAGCGTCCGTGCATTCGCAATCCATGTGGGCCTTCATCCTGAGCCGCCACAGGCTCTTGCAGATGCGCCTGGTGTTGCTGGCCATACTCCTGACGTTTTCCGCATTGGCGCCGATCCACCTGACGCGGCTGATCATTGACAAGGCCATACCGGAAAAGGACTTGCAGGCGCTTGCCGTCTATATCGGACTTCTCGTCGGCGCCCTGTTGCTGGCGCTATTGCTCACCAGGCTGCAGACTATCTGGACACGCAAGCTCGAGGAAGCCTATTCGTTCGACTTGCGCCAGGCGTTGCTTGAACATCTGGTGCATATGCCGCAGTCGTTCTTCAGCCGGCAGTCCACCGGGGCGCTGCAAAACAAGATTGTGAACGAAGTGATGTACTTCGGCGCGGGCATCGAATGGGTGCTGGTAACGCCATTCATTTCAACTGCAACGGCGATCATCTATACCTGCTACATTTTTTCGATTTCTCCGGCACTGGCTATTTTTTCCCTTATACCGATGCCGCTGTTATTTTACTATGCAGGAAAAGCCAGCAAGCGTCTTGGCGTGCAACGGATACAGTGCAGCGAATATCTCGGCCACTATTCGGGCAACGTCTCGCAGGTGCTCGACAGTTCCCTCGAGATTCAACTGCATGGCACCAGCGAGGCGGAAGTCGCCCGGTTGAATGAAAAGCATGGACTGATGTCGCTTGCTGCCATCAAGGAATCGACTATTGCCAGCACCGTCATGTCGGCATCGCAAATCGGCAAGGACGGCATTCCAATCATGATCATCGGTTATGGCGCCGCATTGGCGATAGCCAGCGGCATGTCAATCGGCTCCATCATAGCTTTCCTTGGCGCGCTGGCAGGATTGCTTGGTGCATTCGATCGGTTCATGTCATTCATGCCGGTTGCGGAAGGGGTGAAATCCCGATACAACATTGCCCACGGTCTGCTTGCCGAACCCAACCTGGCCGTCGGCGCTGCAAGCGGCAAGGACGGTCATGAGCCCGCTGCGGCAGCAAGCGTTGCATCCGCACCTGCCATTCGACTACAGGATGTGTCATACAAGATCGACGGCGCCCGGTTGTTGCTGTCAAAGGTAAATCTGGATATCCGGCAGGGCGAACATGTTGCTGTCATCGGCCGCTCCGGCTGCGGCAAATCGACCTTGCTGCATCTGCTGACCGCGCGATTGGCGCCTTCTGACGGATGCATATTCCTGCAAGGAGACAGGCTTTCTGAAATGCCCGATCGGGAGCGCGTCGCGAAGCTGGGATATGTCAGTCAGACTGCCGTGCTTTTTCCAGAAACTTTGCGATACAACCTTGCCTATGGTTTTCATGAGGCCTTGGCCGGCCGCAAGCCGCCTGCCATGGCACCGACCGAGCTTGCTGTTCCCGGCGATGATGACCTGATTTCCCTGTGCGAGGAAGTGGGGCTTGGCCGGGACCTGCTGACGCTGGGGTTGCAGGCCCTGGTCGGCACGCAGGCCGGCGCGCGGTTTCTGGAACTTAAGCAAAAACTGGCAGCAACTGCAATGGAAACGGGCTATGTAACGGCATACGATGAAGCGCAATATCTTCCTTCGCGGCCGATCTTGCAGAATCTGGTGTTCGCTCCGCTCACGCCCGAGCAACTGAACCAGGACGACTTCGCCATCGCCCTGTACGAAGCATGCCGTGGCGCTGACCAGACCTTGCTTGTGAGGTTGCTGGAACTGGGGCGCGAACGGCAGGCTGCTGTAAGCATGCTAGGTGCGTCGGTGAGTCAGAAAAATCCAAAATTGCTGGCGCATTTAGGCCTGGAATCGGGAAGCGGCCATGGCGAGATTGCTCCTCCAGCAGCGCCGGCGGCCGACCTGGTTTTGAGCCGAAAAAACAGGCATGCGGTGCTGCAGGCGTTTCGCGAAGGACTGCGCGGCGCCACGGCGAATCTAACGCTACAGAACAAAATAGTACAGATCCGTCGAGCGATGCGAACACAGCTCGGGCAAAGCTTGCCGGCAGTTTTTTCAGCAGGCGCATGGCATGAAAACATGAGCGTCTTCGATAATCTGGTCGGTGGGATATATGACACGGAAAACGTGACGCAGACGCGTGCCTTGCAACAGGCTCTGGAGGCAGCGTTGATCGAACATGGCCTGGATGGCTATGCCAAAATACTCGGACTCGATAGCAATGTCGGCGAACGGGGCGCAAAACTTTCGGGAGGACAGCGCCAGAAAGTTGCGCTCGCCCGGGTCATGTTGCGCAAGCTGCCGATCGTGTTGCTGGACGAAGTGACTGCCAGCCTCGATCAGGGAAGCGCCGCCAGAGTCAATGCATGGCTGCGGCAATGCGAGGGGCAGACACTGGTGGCGGTGACGCATGATCTGGATTCCTTGTCCAACTTCGATCGCGTCATTGTGCTTGACCAGGGCCAGGTGATTGCGGACGATGCGCCGCAAGCGATCATGGCGAACCAGAATATGATGCAATCCGTCTTCGGGAGATATTAAGTGAATGATTCAGTCACGGGATTTGGTGAAAACGTCGCAGAACGTTTCGAAGCGCTGCAGCGATCCTCCTTGTTCCATCCACTGCCGAAAGACGCACTTTATTCACTTGCGCTGTCTTCGCGCACCTTGCGTTTCGATGATGCCTCGACGGTTTTTTCCGAGGGTGATGAAACCGGCGAACAGGCCTATGTCGTCGTCCACGGAAAGGTGCGTATTTTTATCGGTTCGGCGGAGCAGCGCCTGGAACGGCGATTGCTGAACGTCGGCGACTTGTTCGGTGAGTTCGCCTTGCTTGGAAGCGGTCGCCGGACTGCCTCCGCCGAGGCGGTCGGCAAGCTTACGTTGATGAGCATCCAGGCGGCGCCGCTCATCGAATTGATCCGCGCCTGGCCAGAGCTTGCATTGCGGATGCTGAAAGTGCAAATCGAACGCAGCATCGAGCTGGAAAGACAACTTCTGCCAAAACCTTAGCGGTGTTGCGCATAGCTGCGTAGGGGCGACGTGCCCTGGGCGCGCAGCCATGTTGCATATCGCCCTCGGCATGGGTTCTCAGATGCGCCGCAAGCCCGCGCTTGCAAGAGCCTGCTTCAGTGGGGGCAGGTTCTTAAACGATGCTCTTAACGAAAGATACCGTAGTGCATGACAGGCAAGGCATTTAAGTAAATCAGTATCGCCAGCGAATTAAAATTTCCCGCCAGTAGGGCGAACTAAGCTGGAAAGGGTCTGAAACGCCTGAGATACCTGAATTGCCATTTTTGCACCTCTGGTGGAGCGGGTCTTTTTGATTTCGCCCATTTCGTCATAGTCGACAGTCACTTTTCCAACGCCAGCCAGGACGATCTCCACCGGCTTGCCGGCTGCATTGTATTTGAATGTAAAGTCACGGCGTTCGTCCGTAGTGCGGTCGATCTGGACCATGCGGCGGATTTGTGAACTGCCCGCATATTCCAATGTGATGACCTTGCCGTAACTGTTTTCAGCCCGTTGCAGATGACCTTCGTCGTTATAGTGGTATTCGGTCTTTTGGCTTCCGTCCAAAATCAGAATCAGTTTTCCGCTGCGGGGATGATAAATGTATTCGGTAAAGCCGCCGCTTCCGTTAGGCTTGCGAACGATTCGTCCCTTGTCATCGCACGTGGCGTTGCGGCAGCAAGCACTTGAGGCGCTCGAAACCGCTTGAGCCGGCGCTCCGGCTTCCGCATGTGGCGCATTGTGTTGAGGCGCGTGTACATCTTCGTTGCCAGGTTTTGCGCAGGCCAGGGCAATCGCCGGTACGGCGAGGGTGATTGCGAACAGAATTCTTGGCTTCATAAACTTTCTCACTAATTTGCCGTCGGGTTTGGATCACTGGTTGAAACGGTGCAGACTGTGTGGCGGGGTTAGGTCTTTATGTGCCACGTTACAGCCACGACGTTATAGCAACGATAGCGTCTACCTACCGAGGCAAATTATTCAGACAATGCAGACATTCGGCTGGTGACCCATGCCCGCAATCGCGCCACGTCATTTTCCGACGCATGCAGGCCAAGCTTGGAGCGCCGCCATAGCATATCTTCGGCTGTGAGCGCCCACTCCTGGTCTATCCAGTATCTGGCTTCGATTTCGTACAGGCCTGGCAGCAGTTCGGCGCCCATGTCGGCAAGCGCGTCGCAGCCCGTCAGCAAAGCTTCGATGCGCGTGCCATAGGCGCGCGCATAGCGCGCCAGCAGCGGCGCCGGCAGCCAGGGGTAGCGGGCTTGCTGTCTTTGCAGAAAATCGCCGAAGCTGGTTTCGGTGATTGCATCCGTGCCGCCGGCTTCCAGATCGCCGCCGGGCAGGCTGGCGTGCGCGGTCCAGGCGGCGCGCGGCGGGTGCAGCAATGGCGTCAGCAGGTCCAGCGCTTCCTCGGCCAGCTTGCGGCAAGTGGTGATCTTGCCGCCGAATACGGACAGCATCGGCGCGCCCTCCTCCACCAGCTCGAAATGGTAGTCGCGGGTGACTGCGGCAGCAGTGCTGCCCGGCTCATCCACCAGCGGCCGCACGCCGGCATAGGACCAGACCACATCGGCCGGCGCGATCTGCCGCCGAAAGTAGTGATTGACCAGATCGCACAGGTAGCGCACTTCGGTAGCGTCGATGGCGACTTGCGCGAGGTCGCCCGCATAGTCGACATCGGTGGTGCCGATCAGGGTGAAGGCTTCTTCATACGGGATGGCGAAGACGATGCGGCCATCCGCGTGCTGGAAAATATAGGCATGGGGATGGTCGAACAGCCGGGGCACGACGATGTGGCTGCCCTTGACCAGGCGGATGCGCGGCGCCGCACGCGCCGGCAGCGCCTGCTGCAAAAATTCGCTGACCCATGGCCCGCTTGCATTGACAAGGCAGCGTGCGCTTACTTCCAGCGTGCTTCCATCGACGCGGCGTAATGCCGCAAGCCAGCCCGCGGCGTTACGCACGGCGCTTTCGCAGCGCGTGCGGGTCAGGATGGCAGCCCCGCGTTCGGCGGCGTCGATGGCATTGGCCAGCACCAGCCGGGCGTCGTCGACGCGCGCATCGGCGTAGGTGAAGGCATCGGAAAATTCCGCCTTGAGCGCGGCGCCGGCGACATGCCCGGCCAGCGAGACATGGGCGGAGCCCGGCAGCAAGGCGCGCGTGGCGAGGTGATCATATAAAAACAGGCCGGCGCGGATCATCCAGGCCGGACGCTGGTGGCAGTCGTGCGGCAGCACGAAGCCAAGCGGGCGGATCAGGTGCGGCGCCGCACGCAGCAGTACTTCGCGCTCGCGCAGCGCCTTGCGCACCAGCGCAAACTCGAAATGCTCCAGGTAGCGCAGACCTCCATGGATCAGCTTGGTCGAGGCGGAAGAGGTATGGCTGCCCAGGTCATCCTGTTCGCACAACGCCACGGACAAGCCGCGCCCGGCGGCATCGCGGGCGATGGCGGCGCCATTGATGCCGCCGCCGATGACCAGCAGGTCGCATTGCATGGCGGATCAGACCTCGGCCAGCGCCAGCCGCAGCGCCAGCCCGCCGAACACCAGCGCGCACAGGCGGTTCAGCAGGCGCTGCATGCGCGGCGACCGGCGCAGGCGCGCGCCCAGCCAGGCCGCGAGGATGGCAATGAGGCCGAACGACAGCAGCGTCGCCAGCATGAACAGCAAGCCGAACCAGCACAGTTGCAGGACCACGGCGCCGCGGCCGGCATCGACGAACTGCGGCAGAAAAGCCAGGAAAAACAGGATGACCTTGGGGTTGGTCAGGTTCATGAAGGCGCCGCGTGCAATCGCGCGCCAGGCCTGCAGGCGCGGCGGCGACTGCATCTGCAGGGCGCCGGCGGGCGCGCGCCAGGCTTGCCACGCCAGCCAGGCCAGGTAGGCGGCGCCGATGAACTTAAGCACGGTGAAGGCAGCAGGGGCGGCGGCGAACAGCGCCGCCAGACCCAGGGCAACTGCGGCGGTGTGCACCAGGATGCCGCAGCACAGGCCGAGGACGATGCAAAAGCCGGTCGTGCGGCCATGCGCCGCCGACTGCATCAGGACAAAGAGATTATCCGGTCCTGGCGCGAAGCCGATCAGCAGCGCCAGGCCGAAAAAGGCGATCGAGACATCCGGGGACGGCATGCTACAGCCCGCGACCCGATCGCCGCAATGCCGCGATTACGCGTACATGGGCTTGTCTTCGTTAAGGTTCAGCCAGCCCTTGACGATGCGGTAGATCATCCAGACGACATTGGCGAGCAAAACGAAAATGCCGATGAAAACGAAGGTAAGGAGGAAGCCGATCACGCCCCACAGCAGGCCGAACCAGAAAGTGCGGATCTGCCAGCGGAAATGGCTCTCCAGGTAGGTGCCGCGGACTTCGTCCTGCTTGACGTAGTTCATGATGATCGCGGCGATGCCGGTCAGGCCGATCAGGAATGAGACGGCATAGAGAGCATAGATGATGGTGGTGAGCTGCTTCTTTGCTGGATCGACCGTGGTGACGATATCGTTCATGGATGAGAGTTCTCCGTAAATGGAAGTCGCCAGTGTAGAGATGTTTTATCCGTATGGCAATAAATATGGCGGCAGGGCAGGCCGCCGAGCGCCATTTTTGCGACGCTGTCAACGCAAGGTCATTGCGCGAGCTTGGGAAGAAAAGACAGATCGACCAGGTATTTTTTGGGATTGGCGGCATCGATAAATACCGTGATCTGCTTTTGCTGGATGTAGTCCGAGGGATCGAACCATACGTTTTTGCTCTGGAAGACATGCACTTCCGCGGTGACCGGATTATGCCATTGCGTAAAAACGCAAAACGGATGCCTGCCGTTGAGCGCTACCGACGTGTTTTGTTCGACACTCTGGAATTCGGTGGATACCGGCGTGCCGTGCATGCGGAGGTATTCTTCGCGCCGCCCCTTGAGCAGGCCAGCCAGCACGATCCCGGCGCCGATCAGGAAAAACACGCTGCCGATCCCGCCAATAACGAGCGGGCCGCCCCACAGCGAGAAAAAGCCGTTGATCTTTGCATTCTCCGGCGCATCGGCCAGGTATAGAACGTTGACCTTTTCTCCGGTGGCATAGCTCGGCGGATTGCTGCCGGACGAAGAAGTGAACTCGACCGGCGTGCCATCCTGGCTCTGGAAATGCACTACCGGGTGATAGGTGGTGGAGTCGCTCGACCTGGAGCGCACGAGTTCCAACACGGTGCCTTCGGTCCGTAGCGCTTGTCCGATAAATGCCTTGGTGTTGCCATACCAGAAAAATGCGCCGGCCAACATTGCGGCGCCGATCGCCGCAAACACGTACTTGATGATGGCGAGCGTTTTCATGAGGACTCTCTCTTGACGATGCGTGAAGACAACGAGTGGCGTGCGGCGTGTAAAACAAGATGGCCGGCTAATTCTGATTCGGGTTTGCAATACTTCAACTCAGTCGCTTTCCAGGCGTTCAAGCTCATACACCTGCCACTGCCTTGAAATGACTGCACAATTGCGTTGCGTGTCGTAGGTTGTCTGAAGCCAGGTACCATGAAGCTTGCCGGTTTCGGTCAGCGCCATTTCAATTGCCGTCCAATAAGGCTTGAAATTGGTACATCCTCTCAGCGCCTCCTTGTTGAGTTTGAGCAAAACCTTTCCTTTGAATACCTTACCCTCAAATCTGCCGCGGATCACGGCTTCACCTTTCTTGAATCCCCATCGTTGTTGTTGTGCGCTGACATGAATGTATTTCCCCACCCAGAGATTGCCGGAGCGTTCGAACCGCAATACGCTGGAAGCCGGATAATTAACAGTCTCGTACCAGGTGCCGTCGAGATTAAGATCCTCATCAGCAGCCCATGTCGGGCTTGCCCAGACTAAGGAACAGACGAGCGCGACGCAGTAACGATAAAGAAACATGAAAACACCTTCCGGGATAGCTTTATGCAAGGAACAAGCTACCCCGAAACGTAACCGAATTGCAAGAAGTGTATGTCTTTCTTGCAATGATTCCTGTGTAACAATGGCTGAAGCTTCAGCATTCGCCGTTGCTCACCATCCGCTCCTCAAATCCTCGTCTTTCCCCAGTAACACCGCCTATTGGGCGATAATAGCGGGTTAGTCAATTCAGCCGGAAAATGCCCATGTCCAGTTCCTTCGCTCCCCTCAAGAACGATACCTTCCTGCGCGCCCTGCTGCGTCAGCCCACCGATTACACGCCCTTGTGGCTGATGCGCCAGGCCGGCCGCTACCTGCCGGAATACTGCGCCACGCGCAAGCGTGCCGGCTCCTTTCTGGGTCTGGCCAAGAATCCGGATTACGCCACCGAAGTCACGCTGCAGCCGCTGGATCGTTATGACCTGGACGCGTCCATCCTGTTCTCCGACATCCTGACGGTGCCGGACGCCATGGGCCTGGGCCTGTACTTTGCCGATGGCGAAGGCCCGAAGTTCGAGCGGCCGCTACGCGACGAAGTCGCCGTGCAGGCGCTGCGCGTGCCGGAAGAAGGCAGCCTGCAGTACGTGTTCGACGCCGTCACGCAAATCCGTACCGAACTGAATGGCCGCGTCCCGCTGATCGGCTTTTCCGGCAGCCCCTGGACGCTGGCCTGCTACATGGTCGAAGGTGGCGGCTCGTCCGATTACCGTACCGTCAAGACCATGCTGTATCAGCGCCCCGATTTGCTGCACCATATTCTGAAGACTAATGCGCAGGCGGTAGCGGCTTACCTGAACGCGCAGATCGAGGCCGGCGCCCAGGCCGTGATGATCTTTGATAGCTGGGGCGGGGTGCTGGCCGACGGCGCCTACCAGGAATTTTCGCTGGCCTACCTGCGTGAAGTGGTGGCCGGCGTGAAGCGCGAGCATGACGGCGTGCGCATTCCCAGCATCGTGTTTACCAAGGGCGGCGGCCTGTGGCTGGAAGAAATCGCCGCCATCGGCGCCGACGCGGTCGGCCTGGACTGGACGGTCAACCTGGGCAAGGCGCGCGCGCGCGTCGGCCAGCAGGTGGCGTTGCAGGGCAATCTCGATCCCAATGTGCTGTTCGCCGCGCCCGCGCAAATCGAGGCCGAAGTGGCCAAGGTGCTGCAATCTTTCGGCGCGCCTGGCCACGGCCATGTGTTCAATCTCGGCCACGGCATTTCCCAGTTCACGCCACCGGAATCAGTGGCGGCGCTGGTGGCGGCCGTTCATGAGCAAAGCCGCGCCCTGCGCCGGCAGGGCTGAAGCGCTGCCTGAACAATGCAAGGAAGAAAAGTGCTGCGTGGCCTGTTTTGGTGAATTCAGGCCACTTATTCACAAAATTCAAGCAAATTTCCTGAAGTAAAAAAATTATTTGAAAAAATGATTTTTCTCAAGGCAACATTTGTAAGCCATTGATTTTAAAGGAAATCATTTTTCCGCTGAAATCGTGAAAAATTGCCAAAAACCGCGTACTTATCGGCTATTCCGCGTGTCAAGAGGCCTTTGTCCACAAAGTTATCCACAGAATGTGTGGATAGGGGCAAAAAACCCTTATAGATTCGGCACTTAGGTCAAAAGTTGAAGCTTTACTTGAATTCAGGGGTGACTTTTTACCTTGGCGCATTACTTGACGTAAAGGGTATTTTTTGTTCTTGCCATGCATCGAATACAGCAGCGCCGGCAACTTATTCACATTACCCGCATGTTGCGGAGCAACATAAATATTTTGCCGAAAACTATTTCCTGCATCAAAGCGTGAAACGTAAGTGCATGATTTTAAACGGTTAATTTTTTGCTTGTGGAATGGGCATTTTATTGAAACCCGCATGAATACTGGCGCTTGCGGCTGTCAATAGGCGCTTGTCCACAAAGTTATCCACAGTAACTGTGGATAGTTGAAAAAACGCTTATGAAACCGTTGTTTACCAAGATATTGAAAGAATCACTTTAACTTCGTGGAACAATGCATCCTCAAGGTCGCACTGGATACCCCGCTGCATGCCTGCTTCGATTACCGCTGGCTGCCGCCGGCAGGCGAAAGGCGCGTGCCGCAAGTGGGGCAGCTGGCGATCGTGTCCTTTGGCCGGCGCGAGGCCGTGGGCATTATCGTCGGCGTGGCAGCGCATTCCGAGGTGGCGCCGGAAAAACTCAAGGATGCGCTGGCGGTGCACCTGCAATTGCCGCCCCTGTCACCGGCATGGCTGGATCTGTGCGGTTTCGCCGCCGACTATTATCACCGGCCGCTGGGCGAGGTGGCGGTGCCGGGCTTGCCGAAGAACCTGCGTACTACCAAGCCGGAGGCGCTCGGCAAGGCCCTGAAGAAGCTCGACAAAATCTTGCCGCCGCTTGCGGTGGCCGCGGCCGATATCGCAGCTGATGCTGCCGCTGATGCTGTTGCAAATGTCGCCGCGGCGCCGACGCCCGGCCAGGACGCAGTGGCGCAGGCCACGGCCGGCGCACCCGCCCTGAACCCGGCGCAGGCGCAGGCGGTAGCCGCCATTGCCGATGCCAGCGGCTTTGCCCCGCTGCTGCTGTTCGGCGTCACCGGCAGCGGCAAGACCGAGGTGTACCTGCAGGCGGCGGCGCGCATCCTGGCGCGCGCGCAGCCGCACGAAGCGCCGTCGCAGGTACTGATCCTGGTACCGGAAATCAACCTCACGCCGCAGTGGCTGGCGAACGTGCAGGCGCGCTTTCCGCACACGCCGATCGCGCTGCTGCACAGCGGCCTGGCCGAAGGCGAGCGTCTGCGCCACTGGCTGGCGGCGCATTGCGGCCGTGCGCAGATCGTGCTGGGTACGCGCCTGGCGATTCTGGCATCGCTGCCGCAGCTGAAACTGGTGGTGGTCGACGAAGAGCACGACCCCTCTTACAAGCAGCAGGAAGGCTTGCGCTATTCGGCGCGCGACCTGGCGGTGTGGCGCGCGCACCAGCTCGGCATCCCGGTGGTTCTCGGCTCGGCCACGCCTTCTCTGGAATCCTGGCAGCACGTGCAGTCGGGGCGCTACCGTAAGCTCGAATTGCGCGAGCGCGCCGTGCCGGACGCGGTGCTGCCCACGGTGCGGCTGATCGACATGGAGCGCCACAAGCCGGTCGGCGGCCTGACGCCGCTCTTGCTGGCCGCGCTCAAGCTGCGTCTGGAACGCGGCGAACAGTCGCTGCTGTTTTTGAACAGGCGCGGCTATGCGCCGGTGATTTCCTGCGAATCCTGCGGCTGGGTCAGCAATTGCCCGCACTGCAGCGCCTTCATGGTGCTGCACAAGTCGGACCGGCGCCTGCGCTGCCACCATTGCAGCGGCGAGATGCGCATACCGCGCAATTGCCCGACCTGCGGCGATGTCGACCTGCAGCCGCTCGGGCGCGGCACGCAGCGTGTCGAGGAAGGCTTGCAGGAGATGTTCCCGGCGGCGCGCATCCTGCGCATCGACGCCGACTCGACCCGCCTCAAGGGCAGCGCGCAGGCGGCTTTCGACGCAGTGCACCGCGGCGAAGTGGATATCCTGGTGGGCACGCAGATGGTCGCCAAGGGGCACGACTTCCGCAATCTGACGCTGGTGGGCGTGCTGAATCCGGACACGGCCCTGTTTTCGCAGGATTACCGCGCCGCCGAAAGATTGTTTGCGCAGCTGATGCAGGTGGCCGGCCGCGCCGGCCGCCGCGCCCGCGCGGAACAGGGCAATCCTGCCGAAGTATGGATCCAGAGCCGCTATCCGCAGCATCCCCTGTATGGCGCCTTGTGCGCGCACGATTACGAGCGCTTTGCCGGCGGCCAGCTGGAGGAACGCAGCCAGGCCGGACTGCCGCCCTTCGTCTACCAGGCGCTGCTGCGCGCGGAAGCGCGCGTGCTGGCAGATGCCCTGGCTTTCCTGGAAGAGGCGGCGACTTGCCTGGAGCACGAGGGCGTCGCTATCCACGCGCCCATACCGATGGCCATGACGCGCGTGGCCAATGTCGAACGCGCGCAACTGCTGGTGGAGTCGGCATCGCGCCCGGCCCTGCAAGCCTTTCTCGGCGCCTGGCTCGAGCATTTACGCCAGGTCCGCACGCGCGTCAGGTGGTCGCTGGAAGTCGACCCGCAGGATATTTAGTGGTTAGTCCAACCAATTGCGAAGCAGGCCACTAGAGCGCCTTGCCCTCGGTATTTTGACAGGCGCTCCTGGATGATGCCTAGACGTCCGGGCGCGGCGGCGCCTCGCGCCAGTCGACCAGGCGCGGCGCCTGCAAGGGGTTGAAATCCTGCCAGTCGCCGTCGATCACGGTGCCCTCGGCGCGTTCGATATCCTGCGCATCGAGCGCGCGCAATACATCGATGATGCGCTGCTCTTCCTCGGCAGTGTCGGCGGAGACGGCCAGCATCATGCCGGAGCGCCGGTAAGGCGGCGCAGCGGCATCGCCGTTCTCGTCGGTTTCCGACAGCGGCCCCGTCAGGTTGCCCACGTGCGCGCCGATCAGCGCGCCCACCAGCGGCGCCAGCGGCCCCACCACCGCGACGCCGGCGAGGCCGGCGGCGGCACCAATAGCGCCGCCCGTCAGTGCGCCGTCGGTAACGCCCGCGCCCGAATGGGTGCCCGGCGACTCCATCTCGTCACCGCCCAGAGGCGTCATGTCGTGCTGGCCCGGCGGCGAGACATAAAAGCTGCTGACATGGTCTTCCGGAAAACCGGCGCGCAGGATTTCGGCGCGCGCCGCTGCCACCGCATCCTGCACAGCGAAGCGGGCGGCAATGATACTGCTCATGGCGACCTCCTTGAATGTCAGGCAATGCCTGAATATTCAGAGTCGCTTGCGCGCAATTGGTTCGGTGCGTTCCGGTGTTTCCGCGTGATGCAGCTTCAGCTGGGCAACTGGTCCAGCCGCCCTTCGGCGGCGAACTGGCGGATCAGGGCGATCGTGTCGACATCGGCTTCGTGATAGGCCGAGCGCCGGAATTCATTGAAGAACTCATCCATGGCCGCGCCGGTTTCCGGCGACCCTTCTTCGTAATCGAAGCGCACGAAAAATGCGCCGGGCTGCGGCTCTTCAATGCGTACGGTCAGGCGCGAGGCGGAAATCTCGCCCTGCGCCGGGATGTCGTAACGGATTTCCTGTTGCGGCGTGAAACTGACGCGGTCGCGGATAACCAGCTCGCCATAGCGCAGCGAACGTGCGATGCCGCTGGCGTTGCGTTCGACGATGGTGCATTCGTCCAGGTGCGGCATGAACAGTTTCGGCGATTCGGCGCGCAGGACCAGGCCGTGCCAGAGCTGTTCGCGTGTCAGGGCGGCAATCAGAGGATTGCGCAGGTCGTTGATCTCGATGAGATGATGAAATTGCATGGGCAAAAAGAAAAGCAGTCGGATGGCGCAAGTGTAAAGCAATCTTGAGCGGCATGGCGACGGGCATGGCGCGGCTTGCATTGCATACTGGAACTAATTTACCGTCTGCATGGTCTGTGATGGGCTTGCGTGCTTTTAACATCCTTGTCAAAGCAGCAGGTTCGCGCGCAGTAGTGCCGCGATCCGATCGACGCCTGTCCCTGGAGACTATCTTGAAATACAAAACATGCACCCTTGCGATTGTGGGTGCGCTGAGCGCTGCCGGCGCCGGCCATGCATCCGCCGCCGGTATTGACTGGAATACATTCATGAGCGATTTCTTCAAACGCTTCCAGTCGCAGACCACCACCACGACCCGCGCAACCACCACCACTACGCGGGCATCGACCACCACCACGCAGCGTCCGGCCACGACCACTGCCGCGCCGACTACCACGACCAAGGCTGCCACCACGACCACCCGCGCCGCGACTACCACGACCCGCGCCGCGACCACCACTACGGCAGGCACTACCACGACCACCGTGGCTTCAGCCGGCTTGCCGGTAGCGCAGACGTGCGGCCTGTCCGGTTTTCAGCAAGAGCTGATGGAACGCATCAACCAGTTCCGCGCCGCCGCGCGCACCTGCGGCACGCTGCAGTATGCTGCCGCGCCAGCGCTCAAATGGAATAGCAAGCTGTTCAACAGCGCAGCCGGCCACTCGGCGGACATGGCGGTGAAAAACTATTTTTCGCATACCAGCCAGGACGGTCGCAGCTTCAGCCAGCGCATCACCGGCGCCGGCTATGCGTGGCGCACCGCCGGCGAGAACATCGCTGCCGGCCAGACCAGCGTGGCGCAGGTGATGACCGGCTGGATCAACAGCCCCGGGCATTGCGCCAACCTGATGAACCGCAACTTCACGGAAGTAGGCGTGGCCTGCGTGCGCAACGATGCGTCGAGCTATCGCACCTACTGGACCATGAATTTGGCACAGCCTAGGTAAGCTGGATGGCGCCGCGCGCGGCCAGCGCTGTCTGCAGGTCGTGCGCGTCGCGGTAGATGAAGGGGGCGACGATGTTGCCGTACAGCGTGAAACAGCCCCACAGGCCGAATTCGTCGCGCGCGGCAATCAGGCCGCGCTGCGGGTAAGTCAGGCGTTCGAAGCGCGGCGGGATGACTTCACGCCCGCAACTGTCGACCAGGCCGTAGCGCAGCACGCCGTTGCAGTTGCGGCCGATGCGCGCCACCCCGTGGCGAAACGGCCCGGCTTCCTGGTACAGCGACGCTGTCACCGGTTCGCCGCAGCTGTCGATGTAGCGCCAGCCATGCGCGGTGCGCACCGCCGCCAGGCCGCTGCAGAACGGCCTGGCTTCCAGATACAGCGGCGCGATGGCCCAGCGGCCATTGCGGTCGATATAGCCGTAACGCCTGCCCGCCGCGCGCGGCGGCACGGGTTGCGCGGCTTGCCCGCGCAAGCGGTGCAGCCAGGCGTGCAGGCGCTGGCGCCGGCCGGCATGCAAGGATGGCGCGCTGACTGCCGCCAGGCCGTTGCGAAACGGCCCGGCATCGTCGAATGCCGGCGCGATGGCCCATTCGCCGCGACGGTCGATATAGCCGAACAGGGATGACGAGGATTCCTCGGCGACGGCTGCCAGCCCTTCGGAAAAATTCCCCCCAGCGCAAAACCGGAAGGCGATCAGCGTTTCGCCGTGCAGCCCGACATAGCCATGCCGCAGGTTGCCATTGATCGTCATGGTGGCGCAGCGGATGCCTTCGTCCAGCGGACCATAGGCAATGCCAGCAGCGGCCGGCACGGCCGAAGGCTGTCCCAGCGCGTCCACCAGGATATGATTGCGCTCGCCGGCCTGCGTGCCAAAGTCATGCGCGGCAAATACCGGACTGTCGCCGGCAAGCGCCGGCTCCGCCAGGGCCAGCGGATGGTCGCAATATCCCGCCAGCAGCGCGCCATCGAGCGACAGGCAGCCATGGCGTCCGTCCAGCATGGCGCGCAGCGCGTGGTTGCCGGCGTCGTGCGACAGCGCCTGGTAGCGCGGCGCGATCACTTCGCGCCCTTCGCGGTCGAGCGCTCCCCACAAGCCTTCCCATTTCACCAGCAGCAGATCCTGGCAGCAGTCTTGCGCATCTTCATAGCGCAAGGGCACGACCACATTGCCGCGCGCATCGATATAGCCGAACCTGCCGTCACGCGCGGCGACCGCCAGGCCATGCCGCAAGGGCGATAGCCTTTCCCAGGCCGGCGGCAGCAGGATTTCGCCGTTGCCATTCATCAGGCCGCACAGCGGCGGCCTGCCATGGGTGATAAAACCGATCGAGGCTTCCTCGCCGGCGATATCGTTGCAGTCTTCCCACAGCACGGCACGGCTGCCGCTGCAATCGATGTAGGCGGCCGTGGCGCGGCGCTCGGCGGCACTGGCGACCGGCGCGGCGCCGATCGTGATCGGGGTGACGCCGCGCGGCAGGCGGCGCACATCGCGCAGCGCCTGCTTGATCAGCATGACCACGTGGCGCAGCACGCCGCGGTGAAAGCTGTCGTGCGCATCGCGCACGGCCAGCGTCCCCAGTGGCCACTCGGTTACCTTGCACGTCAGGAACTGGCGCTGCCATGCGTGTCCGGCGGCATGGCTGCGCGCCATCTGCTGTGCCAGCGACTCGGCTTCGGCGCGCTCGAAAAACACGCCGTCGACATGGTCCGGCGTGCCCAGGCGGTCGTGCGTGTAGGTGATCTGCAGCGCGCGCCACGCCCAGCGCCCATCCGTAAACACCTCGGCCCAGGGGACGCCGCGCAACAGCGCTTGTCCCAGCGCCAGCAGCAGCTCCCGGGTGGGCAAGGCATCCTGGACGGCGGTCGGAGTGGGCTGTTCCATGCAAATAGTGACCGGGTTCGAGGGTTTCTCCCATATTTATGGGATACGCACCGGGCAGGTGCGGGGCTAAGATGACAGGGAACGCAGAACTCTCGCATTCTAGTCGGCATAGTTGCGAAAAGATTTGCATCCAATCAAGTTATCGCGGAAATACTGCGTGGAGTGACCGCCGTAGTGGTGGCGTCCTCCGCCCGCGGCAGTAGCGCGCCCCAACCGGAGACGTCATGTCAGGCATCGATTTTTCAAGATCCGTCAGGAATGCGCTGGCGCATCGTGCCGCCTACGTCTGCGCCAATCCGGAATGCCGCTGCCTGACCCTGACGCTGAGCGGCGACGACATCAGCAAGGTTAATTATCGCGGCCGCGCAGTGGCGATCTGCGGCGCCGAAGGCGGTCCGCGCCACGATCCCGCCATGAACGGCAATCAGCGCAAGGCGATCGACAATGCGATTTTCCTGTGCGCCAAATGTGCCGAACTGACCAGCCGTAACAAGGGCGAGCATCATCCCGTGGCGCTCTTGCGTGAATGGAAAGAACAGCACAAGCGCTGGGTGCGCACCAACCTCAACCTGCGCGCCGAAGAACCGGTGCAGCTGCGCCTGGTGAAAGCTGCGGCGCTGCGCATCGATAACACCGTCACCACTTCGGTCGGTATCAGGCGCCGCGTCGGGTAAGCGGCCGCGCATTGCGGTAAAGTCGGGGGCATGGTCGCGCATCCCCGCATACCGATTCACCAGGAAATAGCCAGCTGCATGCTGTGTGCTGCGCATCTGCCGCACGGCCCGCGCCCCGTGGTGCAGGTGTCGGGCAGCGCGCGTCTGCTGATCGTCGGCCAGGCGCCGGGGCGCAAGGTGCATGAAACCGGCATTCCCTGGAACGATGCGTCCGGCGTGCTGCTGCGCAACTGGCTGGATATGGCGCCCGAGACGTTCTACGATGCCGCCAGGGTGGCCATCATGCCGATGGGATTCTGCTATCCGGGCAAGGGCAAGAGTGGCGACCTGCCGCCGCGCCCCGAGTGCGCGCCGGCCTGGCATGCCCGGCTGCTGGCAGCGATGCCGCACATCCGGCTGGTGCTACTGGTGGGCAGCTACGCGCAGCGCCATTACTTGCGGTTGCCAAAAGGTAAAACATTGACGGACGCGGTGGCGCGCTATGCCGATTTCCTGCCGCGTTACTTTCCGCTGCCGCATCCGAGCCCGCGCAACCGCTTCTGGCAAAGCCGCAATCCCTGGTTCGAACGCGATGTGGTGCCGGCCTTGCGCCGGCATGTGCGGGAAGCGCTTGCCGATTGAATTGCGCTGTTACAATGGCGCGCTGCAATCTTTTCGGTTTTACGCATGTCGCATCCTCCCTCATTCGGACTCAACGCGCCGCAGCGCGAAGCGGTCAAATACCTGGACGGCCCTTGCCTGGTGCTGGCGGGCGCCGGCTCCGGCAAGACGCGCGTGATCACGCAAAAGATCACGCACCTGATCGAGGAGTGCGGCTATGATCCCCGCAACATCGCCGCGCTGACCTTCACCAACAAGGCCGCCACCGAAATGCAGGAGCGCCTGGCGAAGATGCTGCAGGAACCGCGCAAGGCCAAACAGTTGACGGTGTCTACCTTCCACTCGCTGGGCGTCAACATCCTGCGGCGCGAGGCGCGCGAGCTGGGCCTGAAGGACCGCTTTTCCATCATGGACAGCGACGACTGCTTTTCGCTGGTGCAGGACCTGGCCATCACCACCGACAAGCAGGAAGTGCGGCGCATCCAGACCGCCATGTCGCTGTGGAAGAATGGCCTGGTCGACCCCGACACGGCGATCAAGAGCGCAGTCACCGAAGAAGAGGCGCAGGCCGCGCGCATCTACCGCAATTACGTCGCCACCCTGTCGGCTTACCAGGCAGTGGATTTCGACGACCTCATCCGCCTGCCGGTGGAACTGTTTCGCGACAATGAAGCGGTGCGCGATCGCTGGCAAAGGAAACTGCGCTACCTGCTGGTGGATGAATACCAGGATACCAATACCTGCCAGTACGAACTGGTGAAGCTGCTGGTCACGGGCGTGGGCAAGAAGCCGCTGTTTACCGCGGTGGGCGACGACGACCAGGCCATCTATGCCTGGCGCGGCGCCACCATCGAAAACCTCAAGACCCTGCAGGTCGATTTCCCCGACCTGAAGGTCATCAAGCTGGAACAGAACTACCGCTCCACCACGCGCATCCTGCAAGCTGCCAATGCCGTCATCGGCAATAATCCCAAGCTGTTCGACAAGTCGCTGTGGTCCGAGCATGGCCTGGGCGACCCGATCAAGGTCATGGCCATGAACGACGACGAGCACGAGGCCGAGCAGGTGGCAATCATGCTGTCGGCGCACAAGTTCGAGCGGCGCGCGAAGTTTTCTGATTACGCCATCCTGTATCGCGGCAACCACCAGGCGCGCATCATCGAACAGGCCTTGCGCAAGGAACGCATCCCGTACACGATTTCCGGCGGCCAGAGTTTTTTCGACCGTGCCGAGATCAAGGACATCATCAGCTACCTGCGCCTGGTTGCCAATGCCGACGACGATCCCGCCTTCATCCGCGCCGTCACCACCCCCAAGCGCGGCGTCGGCCAAAGCACGCTGGAAGCGCTGGGCGCCTTCGCCGGGCAATGGCAATGCTCGCTGTTCGAAGCCGTGTTCAAGGGGGGCATCGAGGCGAAACTGGCCGACCGTCAGCTGCACCCGCTGCGCGCATTCTGCGACTTCATCAACCAGCTCGAAGCGCGTGCCGCCAAGCGCGGCGAAAATGCCGCCGAACTGCTCGACGACATGATGAAGGAAATTAATTACGAAGCCTATCTGTACGACAACTTTGATGACCGGGCGGCGCAGAACAAGTGGCAGAACGTGCTCGACTTCACCAACTGGCTGAAGGAGAAGGGCAAGGGTGGCCGCGATGGCACGGATGCGGAAAAGAGCCTGCTGGAACTGACGCAGATGGTGGCGCTGATGAGCATGCTCGAAGGCCGCGACGAAGAGCCGGATGCGGTGCGCATGTCCACCCTGCATGCATCCAAGGGACTGGAGTATCCGCACGTGTTCCTGGTGGGGGTGGAAGAGGGCATTCTGCCGCACAAGGGCGACCCGGATGCGCCTGTTGAAACGCTGGCCGCGCGCATCGAGGAAGAGCGCCGGCTGATGTATGTTGGCATCACCCGGGCGCAGCGTACCTTGCATGTCAGCTGGTGCAAGAAGCGCAAGCGCGCGCGGGAAACGGTCAATTGCGATGTCTCGCGCTTTATCAAGGAGATGAAGCTGGACGAGGGTGACGCAGTGCCGACGGAAGAGGAAATCCTCACGCCGCAGGACCGGCTGGCGAACCTGAAGGCGCTGTTGCAAAAGCCGAAGGTGGCATAGCGCTTCCCCATAATTCAGGGCGTACTGCAGCGCAGGTCAAATTCATGTTAAATTTATAACATGAAGAAAATTACCGCAGCCCTGCTCATCATCGTCGGTGTCATTCATCTCCTGCCTCTTGGCGGCGTACTTGGCCCCGAAAAGCTTTCTGCCTTGTATGGTGTTCACATCGACGGCCCCGACCTGGCCATCCTGATGCGGCACCGTGCCATCCTGTTTGGCCTGCTGGGCGTGTTCATGTGCTATGCCGCTTTCCGGCCCGCCCTGCAAGGCGTCGCGCTGCTGGGTGGATTCGTCAGCACGGCATCCTTCCTCTGGCTTGCCTGGGCGACCGGCGGCTATAACGCGGCGATCGGCAAAGTGGTTGTTGCGGATATCGTTGCGCTGGCGTGCCTGCTGGTAGCGGCAGCCACACATTTCATCGACAAGCGGACACAGGCACTTCTGGCCGCGAATAATCGCATGGCCGGCAGCTTTGTCAAATGATGCTGCATAGAAATTTCTTGGCCTGTTTTGCATTACACTAACTGTTGGTCAATTCCCGCCGGAAGAAGGCGCTGCCCGCCTGCGAATATTGATGTTAAACGCCTTTCATATTCTTATCCTTGCAGCGATGCAGAGCATCGTCATGCTGCTGGTGCTGAGTTCCCTGCTGGGCGGCAGGGTGGGGGGCGTCCGGGAATGGATGGCAGCCAATATGCTCGGCTGCACCGCGTTTCTGCTGTATGCCTATAGCCGGGGATTGCCGCCGCTGTTGGCGTACGAAATCGCCAATGCGATTTATGCCGCCGCCGCTGCCATGCTGCTGGCCGGCTTCTGCCGGTTCTTCGGGCGCAATGTGCCGTACGTAGCATTGGCGACAGGCGTAGCGCTGGTTGCCGCCGCGGTCGCCTTTTTTCACCACCATGTCAACTCGTTCGCTGGCCGTACCACGGTGGTTTCCATCTTCCAGGTCGTCATCGGCGTGGCGATTGCCTATATCGTCATCCGGTCGCGCAAGGCGCGCCGTTCACGCTATCCCTATTTTTTCGTCACTGCCACGGCCGTGTCGGTCGCTATTGGTCATGCCATGCGTGCGGTGCTGCATATTGTTCATAACAGCGAATTGACGTCCTTGTGGCAACTGTCACCGGTGAATCTCATGTTTCTGTCCGCCGGCACCATGGTCTTGCCCGTGATGACATTAGGCGCGGTGATGATGGTGCACGACCGGATGGTGGGGCGGGCGGAGCACGCAGCCAACCGTGATTTTCTGACCGGCGCCTGGTCGCGCCGCGCATTTTTCTCTCAAGTCGAAATGGAGCTGGCGCGCGTCAAAAAGAGCGGCGGCGCATTGTCGCTCCTGATGCTGGACGTGGACCGCTTCAAGAGCATCAATGACCGCTTCGGCCATGTCGTCGGCGACCAGGTGCTGACAGAGGTCGTGGCACGCGCGCTGGGGGCCATTCGCGAAGTGGATTACCTTGGACGTATCGGCGGCGAGGAATTCGCGGTATTGTTGCCGGCTGCCGATCTGCATGCAGCGCTGGCAGTGGCCGAGCGGGTGCGCGCATGCGTTGCGGGGCAACTGCCGGTGACCGAGCCGGGCCGGCAGGAAGGGAGTATGGCGGAGTTCACCGTTAGTATCGGCGCAGCCCGCCTGCGCGAGGACGAAACGCTGACGCAATGGCTGCAGCGTGCCGATGCAGCGCTGTACCGGGCCAAGGAAAACGGCCGCAACCGGGTTGAATACGAGCCGCAACCGCTACTTGCGGCGACGGTGCCTCCTGTCAGATCGACTCAGAGCGCAATCCCGGCATAACGTCCATGCCTGTAATGAACGGCAGCGAGGGATTACGTCAGCACGAAATGTCCGCGATGGCCCCCGCACGAAGGGAGGCACCGGGAATCTACAGCTGTAACGCTGCAATTGGCATGCATGCGTATGCGTTGCCGGGTAAAGCAAACCTGTAAGTTTTACGCTGACCACGTAAAAATCTCGGGGTTTGCAGAAACACGATTTCTGCATGTCCCCGCTTACCTCGTCTGTACTGAGTCTCCTGCCTTGACCGGGCTTGCTAATTGCATGGAGATGGTGACTGCGTTATAGCCATATCGAAGGGCTTATGAGCAACGATGAGCGCGCCCACCATGCACCGCTAATTCCGGGCAGTACCGTATTCGATGCCGAAGGACAGCAGGCGCAAGTCGTCGCGACAGACAATGCTGGGCAGGAAGAGCACGTAGTATTGCAACGCCCGCATGGCCGGCAATTGAAGGTGCCGCAGCACATGCTTGCACTTCAGGAAGGCGGCGCTTATCTGCTGCCCTTCGCGTTTGCCGACCTCGACGAGATGGCGGGCAGTTCGGACACGTCTCGTGTGATTCCCGTCCTCCGGGAGGAGCTGCAGGTTGGCAAGCGCGTTGTCGGCACGGGTCGCGGCATACGCGTGCGCCGCCGTATCGTTGAACGTGCGGAAGTGGTCGATGAACCCTTGCGGCAGGATATGCTTGAAGTTACGCACGTTCCGATCGACAGGATAATCGATTCCGATACCGTGCCTGCGCCGCGTCAGGAAGGCGAAACGCTGATCGTGCCGGTGCTGGAAGAAGTGCTGGTCATCGATCGAAAACTGCGCCTGAAGGAAGAGCTTCACATTACCCGGCGTCAGCGCGAAGTGCATGCGCCGCAAACCGTCATACTGAAGTCGCAGCAAATCAGCATCGAACGCTTCGATGAAAAGCCGGAATCCGGAGGAACTCCCGCCATATAGGAAGACCCTAAGCGGAATGCGTATGAGCTTGGCAATTGCGTCAGGTAATCGCTATTACAGGAGGCTATCATGGCAAATACTCTGGTAGGCGTGTATGACAGTTACAGTCGGGCACAAGAAGCGTGCAATGAACTGCTTGCATCCGGATTCGATCGCAGCGACTTGCAGCTTTCCCCTTCCGAAGACTCGACGGCGGCGCGACAAGCGTCGCTGACCTCGAGCACTGGCGCGGAGCCCGATGATCAGTCCTTCGGCTCCGGCATCCGCAATTTTTTCCATAACATGTTTGGCGGCGAAGACGAGTATCGCCAGCACGCCGATGTCTATTCGGAAGCGGTGCGGCGCGGCCATTACTTGCTGACGGTGCATGCCGAAAGCGATCAGCAAAGCGAGCAGGCAACGGACGTGATGAACCGCTTCGGCCCCATCAATATCGACGAGCGGACCGAGCAATGGAAGAGCCGCGGCTGGTCGGAATATGACGAAACGGCGCCGGCAATGAGCGATACCGAGATTGAAGAAGAGCGTCGTCAATATGCGACAGGCACGCCTTCGGCAACCCTCGCGACAGATCGGATGGTCACGGGTTCGGCCGCAACCGACAGCACTGCCGGCAGCAAGGAAGCCACCATTCCGGTGATCCAGGAAGAGCTACAGGTCGGCAAACGACAAGTCGACCGCGGCGGCGTGCGGGTGTATCAGCGCGTCAGCGAAACCCCGGTGGACGAAACGGTGCGCCTGCGCGAAGAACAGGTGCGTGTGGAACGCCGTCCGGTCGACCAGCCGGCAAGCGCAGCCGACCTGGCTGCGTTCAAGGAAGGCACGATCGAAGTGCGCGAAACCGCGGAAGAACCCGTCATCGCGAAGACGGCGCGCGTCGTCGAAGAAGTCGTGGTCGGCAAGGAAGCCCGAGAACGCACCGAGGAAATTCACGACACCGTGCGGCGCACCGATGTCGAAGTGGAACAGCTTGGCGCGAGCGGCGCAACCGCGGACACGCTGGTCGGCGACGAGGCCTACCGTCAGCACTTCCAGACAACCTATGGCAGCACTGGCGGCAAGTACGAAGACTATGCGTCAGCCTATCGCTACGGTTCCAGTGCCGCGGCCGATGAACGCTTCCGTGGCCATGGATGGGACGAATCCGAAAAAGACGTGCATGCGGATTGGGACGCGCGCTATGGCTCTGCCACGCCATGGGAAAAAGCCAAGAATGCCGTGAAGTATGGATGGGAAAAGGTTACGCGTTAAGGCAGACGCTGTCGTTCGTATCGCTTACGGCATCCAGGCGGACCGGTCGGACAACCGGTCCGTCGCAACACGCAGAGACACGCAAACCATGAAGCCGGCCGGGCGCTACCAGCCGAGGCCGAAGCGCAGGCCCAGCAATACACCCATGCCGGCAACGAAGGGTAGCCAGGGATTGCGCCACCACAGGCTGACTGCCACTGCGGCGATCGCAGCGGCAAGCTTCGGATTAAATGGCTGCACTTCCCCCGTTACCAGCACCACGTCCGGCACCACGATGGCCGCCAGCGCCGCAGCCGGGGCATAGCGCAGCGCGCGATGCAGGGCAGGCGGCAATGCTGCGCGCTCGCCCAGCAGAATGAAGCTGGCGCGCGGCAGGGTGGTGGCCAGGCCGATCAGCAGAAAGCTCAGCCACAGCGTATCGTCGTAATTCATGCTTGCCTCCGTGGCGATTGTCCGCGTTCGGCGAGGAAGCCGGCGCCGATGCCGGCAACGATGGCGACGATGACGCCCAGCCGCAGCGGCATATTTCGCAGCAGTACCGCCGCCGCGCCGGCGACCGCTGCCGCCACCAGCATCGGCCGCATTTTCGCCATCGGCACCAGGATTACCAGCAATGCGATGGTCGCCATGAATTCGAGCGACCAGCTGGCCGGGATATGGCCCGCCGCCAGCACGCCGATGAAAGCAAAGACTTGCCACAGCAGCCATGACCAGAACGACGGCGCCAGGTAGTAACCCAGTCGCCAGCGCCGGTCTTCCTGCGCCAGCAATTTTTCCAGGCAGGCGGCAAAAACGCCGTCGATCAGCAGGTAGCCGGAGAGCAGTCGGGTGCCGGCGCCGATGTCGCGGAAGCCGCGCGCAATTGCCGCGCTGAAGATCAGGAAGCGCAGGTTCAATACCAGTGCGGTGGTGACGATCAGCCACAGCGGCGCGCCGGCGACGATCAGCGGCAGGGTACCGAGCTGGGCCACGCCGGCATATACCAGCATGTTCATGCCCATGGCTTGCAGCGGCGTGAAACCGGCGCTGATCATGGCTACACCGGTGACCAGGGCCCACGGGATCAGGCCGATCGAGGGTGCAAACGCGTCGTGGAAACCCTGGCGCGCGCCGGCCAGAAAACGGGGGTGCATGTGTTGCTCCGAAACAATGACGTCGCACTTTATCATGCTGTTGGCGGACCAGGGCGCGTCCAGCTTTTAACGGGCGAAAATCGGCAGGGGAAAGTGGAACAAGGAGGACAGGGATGCGGGCGGAATGCCGCATCCCTGTATCTGGCGAGGGTTATACGCCCCAGAAATTTTGCCAGGCGCGCCCATAGTCGTTGCGGGCGCGTCGGGGTGTCACGGGCGTTGCATTTGTTTGCGCCGGGCTGCTGCGCCGTTGATCATCGATTGCAACAGGCCGATGGCCTGTCGCCAGCGCCTGGATCGAGCGTGAGTGGTCACGCAAGATGAAGTGCCAAGTCGATAGTGTAGTCATCAGAATTTCTCCCTTGATGCCGAAACGATGGGCTATGTTCGCGCCCGTCAGCAGCTTTTATACTGGCGGCCGTGGTAGATCAGGTTCCTGTCGTCGCTGAAGTGCCGGATCGCCAGGATCCGGCAGTACAGTACGCTGTGCGTGCCGACATCCATCACCTGCGCAATTTCGCAATCCAGGCTGCAGACGCTTTCTTCGAGCACCGGCGCGCCGGTGACCAAGGTGGTCCACCTGGCGCCGGTGTCGAAGCGCTGCTCCATCTCCAGGCCGCGCTGCCCGGCGAACACCGCCGACAGTTCCTGGCATTGCTCGCCCAGGATATTGACCGCCAGGCGGCCATTGAGCTGCGCGACCTGGTTGGCGCGGGCTTGCCGGTTCAGGCAGACGATCACGGTCGGCGGTTCATCGGTCAGCGAACACATGGCGGTCGCCGTGATGCCGGCCTTGCCGGCGGGGCCGTCGGTGGTGATGATGTTGACGGCCGCCGGCAGCTTGGCCATCGATTCGCGGAACAGTTCTTTGGTCAGCATCGGAATGACATTCGATGTGAGCGGAGCGGTGGCCGGGCTGCCGGCCACCATGGCGCTGTTGGTTTGCATGATTCGAACCTCCAGTAATAAGTGGTGGCAGCGGGCTTACTTGACCCAGGTATCGGATGTCCAGCCGTTTTCGTCGTAGTCGGCCAGACACTGGTCGACCATCGCGGTCATGCGGGCCATGTCGCCGTTGGCTTGCGCGGTGGTCAGCTGCTGCAGGCGCACGTCTTCATGGTTGCCCGAGTAGTTGCGCTCGTACAGTTCATGGCGGCCGCCGAACTCGGTGCCGATCGCATCCCACAGCAGTTTCATGATCTTGATGCGTTCCTTGTGGCCAACGCCGTTGGAGCCGCGCACGTATTGCTGGAGATACTTGTCGATTTCCGGGTTGCCGAAATCCTTGGCCGAGGAAGGCAGGTAGATCAGCGCCGAAGCAATGATCTTCTCGATGATTTCCTTGATGCGGCCATAAGCGTCGCCGGCGAAGGTGCGGTAGCACAGCGCCGGTTCGAGTTTCGGCAGCACGGCGCCATTGACCCAGTCCGTCGGGTCGTTGACCATGGCATTGCTGAGCGACCAGAACATGTTGCGCCAGCCGACGATTTCGCCGAGCAGTGCCTGGTTGCCGCGGAAGGTATCGGCGCCGGTGGTGCGCAGGGCCTTGGCGGTCAGGGCGGAGAGGAAATCCAGCTTGACAGCGAAGCGGGTGCACCCCTGCAGGCAATAGCCATTGAGGAAGCCGGAAGTCGGCTGGAAGCGCTTCAGACGGTCGATATCGCGGTGGATCAGGACGTTTTCCCAGGGCACGAAGACATTGTCGAGCACGAAGATGGCGTCGTTCTCGTCGAAGCGGCTCGACAGCGGGTAGTCGAAGGGAGAACCGGCTTCCGAGGCGATCTGCTCGTACGAGGTGCGGCAGAACAGCTTGCAGCCCGGGGCATCCATCGGCAGGATGAAGCAGACCGCCATGTCGGTGTCTTCACCGGCGCCGGCAACGTTCTGGCCGAGGAAGTTGTAGTGGGTCAGGGCAGCCGAGGTGGCCACGACCTTGGCGCCGGAAACATAGATGCCTTCTTCGGTTTCACGGTCGATCTTGATAAAGACGTCCTTGACGGCGCTGCCCGACAGCGAGCGGTCCACCGGCGGGTTGACGATGGCGTGGTTCATGAACAGCACGGACTCCTGCGCGCGCTTGTACCAGGCGCGGGCATTGTCGGCGAAGCGGCCATACCATTCGGCATTGACGTCCAGCGTGTTCATCAGGGCGGCCTTGTAGTCGGGCGTGCGGCCCATCCAGCCATAGCTCAGGCGCGACCATTCGGCGATGGCCTGCTGCTGCCCGCGCAAGTCTTCGCGCGAGCGGGCGATCTTGAACGAACGGTGGGTGTAGCCGCCATTGCCGGTATCGGTGGGGGTGCAGAGGATGTCCTTGGTCTTGGGATCGTGCAGGGCGTCGTAGAGCCGCGCGATCGAGCGCGCCGAATTGCGGAATGCCGGGTGAGTGGTGACGTCTTCGACGCGTTCACCGTTGATATAGACTTCGCGCCCGTGACGCAGGGTTTCCAGGTACTCGGCGCCGGTAAACGGGCGCGTCTTGTCTGCACGGAAATCTTCGGGCTTCATGCGGAATTCGGTAGGCTTCATCGCTGTCTCCAATCTGCTTTTATATGGGAAAACCACGTTTCGTGGATGAACTCATTATGTGCCTGCGTTCTGTGGTATAGAATGGAATTTCGATTGAAAACATTGTACTTTTCATCGATTCAGCGGACTTTCAGGGAAGGGCGACCAGATGAGCGGCAAACGTCGCGGCAGCCGCGCTGCCAACCTTGCGGATACCAATGCCTCCGGCGTTCCCAGCTATTTCCTTTATGGCTTCGAGGAACGCGAATTCGACGGGCGGCTATTGCACTTTGAACGCATCGAGGAACAGCTCGCCTATCATGACTGGGATGCCAAGCCGCACCTGCACAAGGGCTTGCACCAGCTGATGTTTTTCGAGAGCGGCGGCGGTGAAATCCTGGTCGAGGATCGCTGGCACAGCTTCAAAGCGCCGGTCCTTTTCATGGTGCCGCAAGGGATGGTGCACGGCTTTCATTTCGCGCGCGATACGGCGGGTCCGATCCTGACCATCTCCGAGGACTTCATGCGCGAGGCTGTAAGTTTCGCGGAAAAGGAGGTGGGCCTGGTGGCGGCGCGGCCCAGCCTGATTCATCTCGATGCCGAGACGATCCAGCACCACGGCATCGATGCTCTCTTTCGCGGCATCGAACGCGATTATCGCTGGATTGCTCCCGGACGCAATGCTGCCCTGCTGGCGAGCCTGCTGTTGCTGCTGGTGGCGTTGTCGCGCCTGACGTCAGGAGATGAACTGGTCAGGCAAAGCAATCCGGCTTACCTGGAAATTTATGAAGCGTTCCGCAAGCATGTGGAGCATACCTTCCGCGAACAGCCCTCGGTGGCAAAGGTCGCCGCAGACCTCGGCCTGACGGTGGGGCGGCTGACGGCAATATGCCGTGCCGTGGCCAAGCTGTCGCCGCAACAGGTGATGCACCAGCGCTTGCTGACGGAAGCGAAGCGCCAGCTGCTGTACTCGCCGCGCTCTTCGACCAGCATTTCCTACATGCTGGGCTTTCGCGACCCCGCTTATTTCAGCCGTTTCTTCAAGCGCGCTACGGGCGAGTCGCCGCTCGAATTCCGCAAGCGTGCGACGGCGACGACGCTGTCGAGCGGATGACGCGATTATCACGGACGAAAAAAAACCGGCCGCAAAAAGGCCGGCCGGAAAACAGGACTGCAGGAGACGGAATTATTTGACCAGATCGAACTTGCCGTTCTTGATCTGCAGGATGACGATGCCATCCGAGTTGTCGTGTTGCGCCGTGGACGAATTCGGCTTGTATTCCAGGTGGCCGTTGGCGCCGGTGAACTTGATGCCGCCGTCGCGGAAAGCCTTCGCCAGCGATTCGCGGTCGACCTTGTCGCCGGCCTTGATGACGGCCTGCTCAACCAGGTTCAGCGCGTCGAACACATAACCGGCAAATGCGGCAACCGGCTCCTTGTAGCGCTGCTCGTAATCCTTGACGAATTTTTCAGTCGACTTGCGGATCGGGTCGGACGGGTCCATTTGCAGCGCGCCCATGATGGCGGTGCCGGCCACGTAGGAGCCTTCGCCGGCGCGGCCAGCCTGGTTAATGAACTGCTGCGACGCCACGCCATAGCTGTTGACGATCGGCTTGTTGTAGCCGAGCGCCTGGGCGTTCTTCATGATGATGGTCGGGCCGGGATTGACGCCCCAGACGAACATCGCATCGGCGCCGCTGGCGCGAATGCGCATGACTTGCGGCGTCATGTCGGAATCACGCGGGCCGAATTCCTCGACAGTCGCCAGCTTGATGCCCATCTCGGTTGACAGCTCCTTCATCACGCGCAGGCCGGTCTGACCGAAACCATCGGCGGAGTGCAGGAAGGCTACCGATTTCAGGCCCCTGGCCTTGATCAGACCGAGCATCTTGCGCGCCACGTGACGGTCCGACGGGATGAAGGCGAACATGTAGGGAGTCACCGGATTGATGACCGCTTCGGTGCCGGCGAAGGGCACCATCGGCACCTTCAATTCGTTCGCGACGGGGCGCGCCACCAGCGTTTCGCCGGTCACTGTCGGGCCGATGACGATATCGACCTTATCGGATTCGGCCAGGCGGCGGAACTGCTGCGATACGAGCGTGGTGTTGCTTTCGGTGTCGTAGAAAAACACCTTGACCTTGTGGCCGTTCATGCCGCCGCGTTCGTTGATTTGCTCGACCAGCAAATCGAGGGCGCGCTTCTTGGTCACGCCGACGAACGCCAGCGGGCCGGAAACCGGCAGCAGCACGCCCATGCGGAGTTCCTTTTTCTCGCTTGCCTGCACCGCGTGCGGGGACACTGCTGCGGCAGCGAATGCGGCCAGCACGGCTAGCGATTTGAATTTCTTGAACATTGCTTGTCTCCTTGATAGCGTCCCCTGAAGGGATCGTTTGTGAATGATCGGCGGCGCCAGTGCGATCCGATCGGGGCCGGCGGCGTTGGCGTTTCAGGCCTCGCCGAGGCAAAAAAACACGGATTCGTTATCGCCCTGCAAGCGGATGTCGAATGCCAGCGTACGCTCCTTGTCGCCGGGGCGCGCAGTCAGCACGGCCTGCCTTGCCGGGTCGACCATTTCGAGCACCGGGTCGGCGGCATTGCGCGCCTGCTCGTCGGGAAAATACATGCGCGTGACTACTTGTCGCGTCAGGCCGCGGGCGAATACGGCGATATTGAGATGCGGCGCGCAAATGCGGCCGTCAGGCAGCGCGGTGGCTTGCGGCTTGCGCATGACGGCACGGAAGCGGCCGTCGAAGGTCCTGACGCGGCAGGCCTGGCCTTCGCTCCAGAATTCCAGCATGGCTTCGAAGCTCAAGTGCTTGCCATTGCCGTCGTAAAGCGTGCCGGCGATCACGATTGCCTCGGGATCGCTTTCCGGGAGCGCCTGGGTGATTCCTGCCGGCATTAACGCAAAGCCGAACAGCGGGCCGATGGTCTGGGATGGGGTGAGTATCCGGGTCATTTTCAGCTTTCGAAAGGCGTTGCGCCGCTACCGCGCAGGACGATGTCGAAGCGGTAGGCGATGGCAGAGGGATTGCGTTTGTTCAGGGCGCCGGGGTCGGTGCGGTGTGGCGGCGGAATCAGGATGCCGCTGCCGTCCAGCACCGGTTCTGTGCGCGGCGGTCCGAACGAATCGGACAGCGATTGTTCCGGGCAATAGCGTGCGATCAGTCGTTCCTGGCCGCGTACGTCGGGGATTGCCAGGATCATGCGATCCTGGCGCAGCAAGGGGTCGCCTTCGAAATACATCTGCGTCACCAGGCGGCTCGCGAAGCCGGGCCCGCAGATCGAAAAGTGGATGTGAGCGGCGCGCCAGCCCTGGTAGCTCGGCGAGTACTTTGCCGGATACGGGCCGGGGCGGATGGTGACGAAACGGTAGTTGCCGTCATTGTCAGTCAGGCAGCGCCCCCCGCCCTTGAAGTTCGGATCCAGCGAAAAACCGGTAACGTCGAGCGAATCGATATAGCCGCCGGAAGCATTTGCTTGCCAGATTTCGATGAGACTGTTGCGCACCGGGCGGCCGTCGCTGTCGGTGACGCGGCCATAGACGATGGTGCGCGATCCCACCGGTTCGCCGGCGCCGTGCGCGGTCAGATCGCTGTCGATCGGCTTGACCTGCATGCTGTCGAAAACCGGTCCCTTGATGTTGTGAAACCACCCTGCGGGCAGTTGCACGGCGGGTTGCAGCGGCGCGCGTTCGACCGTGACCAGATACTCCGGGTCGCGGTAGGGGGGATCAAATGCCTCGTATTTCTCCATGTCTTCCTCTTTGTTTTTCCTACCGTACCGGCAGCAGCATGCGCGAGCGCAGCAGGCGCACGGCGGGATCCGCCATCGTTTGCATGCTGAGCTGCACGGCTTCGTCGGGGTCGCCGACGGGCGTCAATCTCCACTCCAGTCCCTGCGTGCCGGTGAGAGGCGTCAGTCGCACCGACGCAGCTGCTGCGACCATGGCTGACGATGCAGTGAATTCCTGCAGCAGCACGGCGGCCACATCGGGCGCCGCCAGGGCGTGCAGCCGGTCCGGCGCGACATCGCTCGAAAACAGCTCGATGGTCAACGAGCGCAAGCGCGGGCCTGCTTCGCCCGTGCGAATATCGTCGGCCCAGCCGCGCACGGTCTGCAAGTCTGCCGTCGCATCGGTACAGGCAAACAGGCAGGTGAGCGTGTTGACCTCGCCGATTTCGGTGGACAGGATCAGGGGCGCGCCGCTGCGCAGCGGCGGCGTTTGCAAGGCGGCGCCCAGGATAGCCCTGACTGCGGGCGTGTTTCCGGGGCGGATGGAAAAGGTGGTTACGGCAAGCAGCATGTTTGAACTCATTTCATTGAATGCGCGGCATCGGGCTAGCGGAGCGGCGAGAAAGGCGCCGGCACGGCGATTTCAGTGCGCATCACCTGGTTGCGGTCGGCGCCGCCTTTCGGCGGCCACTTGCCCGTGGCGATGGCAATGTCGCGGATTTCGCGGCGTTGCGCCAGGTCGCGGTAAGGGTAGATGTGCACCAGCCGCGGAACCTGACCACCGACCGAATGCATCACCGTGGTGATTGGCGCGATGCCGAGGCGCACATCGATGACGTCGGCCCACCCCTTGTGTGCCAGTTCGAGGGCGCGGGCCGGCTGCAGCTCATAGGAGCGGATTTCATAGAAGGCGCCGAAGGCGCCGGTCTGGATATCGGGCAGGCAGGGCAGCGTGGCATACGTATCGACGCAGATCGTGGTGGCCAGGTCGCCCAGTTCGAGCAGGCCTGCGTTGGCAACGGCATCGCTGCGCGCTGCCTCATTGTCTGCCGAACGCTCGGCGCGGTTCAGCAGAAAAATGCGCGGTTCATTGCCAAGCACGGTATGCCAGCAGCCCAGCAGGCGCGGACCGGCCGCTAGGGTTTCCAGGCGCGCCAGGGCCGGTCTGACGGCGGCGGCCGGGAGGGTAAAAGTGATCAATTCGCAAAACACGCAAAACCTCGACGCTAGGTGGCCCCAGAATTCTTCTGGATGAAATCAAATTCTGTATTTAAAGGCGCAAAAAGTCAAACCTTTAGGAAAATATTTCTGCCAGAAAGAATTTGAGGCGCGCACAGGCGCTTGCGCCAAGCAAGATGGTTGCAATAAATATAATGCAATTATTGGGAAATAACGGCTGATCTGTGGATTTTCGAGGAAATTTCCAGAAAAACTTGCGGCAGGGCGGGTTACGGACGACAAAACCGATAAACAACTTAAATTCTGATAGACAGAACAAAATTCTCCGTGATAGAGTTTTGTTCCAGGGGTGTTCCATCCCGGGACATCAGTCAGATGTTTTTGCTGCCATCACGGAACGGGCTTCTTTATGGATTATTTTTTACAGATTCTGGTTAGTGGACTCCTGGTCGGCTGTATCTATGGCATGGCGGCACTCGGGTTTACGATCGTCTTCAATGCCACCCGGGTGATTAACTTCGCCAACGGCGAATTCCTCATGGCCGGCGGCATGGCGACAGCCGCGCTGTCGGTTACCGGTGTGGGCACGCTGCCGCCGTTCCTGGCGGTGGCCATTGCCGTGATCGGCACCACCATGATCGGCATTGGCATGCAGGCATTCGCTTTCGACAAGGCGAAAAGCCGCGATCTGCAAATGCTGGTCATGCTGACCATCGGCCTGACCCTCATGCTGCGCGGCGCAGCGTCAATCATATTTGGGCGCAACGTCAACTTCGTCTCCGACTTCGGGGTGTTTCCGCCACTGCTGCTGGGAGACGTATTCGTGCCGGCACAAGGGCTCTGGATTGCCCTGTCGCTTGCCGGCGTGAGCCTGGCGCTGTGGTTCCTGTTCAATCGTACCACCATCGGCAAGGCCATGCAGGCAGCCAGCATGGAGCCGCGTGCGGCCGCCCTGTGCGGGATCGAGCCGCGTCGCATGGCGCTGCTGGCATTTGCCATCGCCGGCGCCATCGGCGGCCTGGCCGGCTCGCTGATGGCGCCGATCGCGCCACCCTTTTACGAGAATGGCATTGCGCTCGGCCTGAAGGGTTTTGCCGCGGCGATCGCTGGCGGTCTGGGCAATCCGCTGGGGGCAGTGGTTGGCGGCCTGGTGATCGGCATCATTGAAAGCACCGCCGCCGGTTACGGCGCATCCGGTTACAAGGATGCAATTTCCTTCCTGCTGCTGGTGGCGATCCTGATTGTGCGTCCTGCCGGCCTGCTGGGCAAATTCGAAGTGCGTAGGGTCTAGCAATGATATCAATGAACCGCTCTCATATCCGTGACGCCGCCGGTCTGCTGGCGCTGGCTGTCGGCCTGGTCCTGATCGACTCGCTGGTCGGTGGGCACTTTCACCGCAGCCTGATCCTGCAGGCGATCATCTTCGCCATCGCTGCCACCGGCCTGACCCTGCTGGTTGGCTACGCCGGGCAGATTTCGCTCGGGCAGAACGCCTTCATGGCTATCGGCGCCTACAGCGTGGCCTGGCTGGTGCAGCAATTCAATCTGCACCCGGTACTCGCCATCCTGGTCGGCGCGATCGTGCCGGCATTGCTGGCCTACGTCATTGCCAGGCCGATCCTGCGCCTGTCGGGGCATTACCTGGCGCTGGCCACTCTGGCAATCGGCTCCAGTGCCTACATCTTCGCCTCGCAATGGATCGGCGTGACCGGCGGTCTCGATCCCGGCATCGTCGACCTGGCGAAGCTGCGCATCATTCCCGGCGTCGAGGGCGACCAGCTGATGCCGTTTGCCGCGGCCTGCCTGGTGCTGGTCATCGGCCTGTCGCTGGTGCTGGTGCATAGCGCCGCGGGCCGTGCGCTGCGCGCCATCCGCACCTCCGAAATCGTTGCCGCCGGCGCCGGCATCGACGTCGAAAAAACCAAGGCTGCGGTGTTCGCCCTGGCCGCGGCTTATGCCGGCCTGGCCGGCGGCCTGTTTGCCTTCTACCTGCGTTCATTCAATGCATCGAGTTTCTCGATCATGTTGTCGATCGAATTGCTGATGATGGTGATCGTCGGGTCGTTGTCGACCATCTGGGGGGCGCTGATCGGCGCGTTGCTGGTCACGCTGCTGCCGCATGCGCTGGAGCATTTCGAATCGGCGAAATTGTTTGTCTACGGTACCGTCATGACGCTGGTCGTGATGTTCATGCCGAATGGTTTGGCGTCGGGCCTGTTTAGCGCCATGACCCGCCTGGTGCGAATGGGGAAAAGCAAATGAACGAAACATTGTTGAGCCTGGCTGGCGTACAAAAGAAATTCGGTGGCCTGTACGCGGTCAATAACGTTTCCTTTGATGTCGCCAAGGGATCGATTACCGCGCTGATCGGCCCCAACGGCGCCGGCAAGACTACCCTGATCAACCTGATCACCGGCGTGCTGCGGCAGAGCGCAGGTTCGATTTCGCTCAATGGCAAGGAAGTCAGCCGGATGTCGGCGGCCGAGCGCGTACGCGCAGGCATGTCGCGTTCATACCAGACGCCGCAAATGATCCGCGGCCTGAGCGCGCTCGAAAACGTTACCGTGGGCGCCGATCTGTTTGGCAAATTTTCCATCCTCGACGTGTTTTACCGCCCTTGGGCAGTGCGCGCCGACAATCGCCAGGCGCAGGAAAGTGCACGCCAGGCGCTTGCCAAGACAGGCTTGCCGGAAGCGCTGTGGGACTACCCGGCCGAAGCGCTGTCGTACGGTGACCAGCGCCGCGTGGAAATCGCGCGCAGCCTGGCGCAGAAACCGCAGATCCTGCTGCTCGACGAGCCGGCTGCCGGTCTCAATCCGACCGAGACGGAAGAGCTCGGCCATTTCCTGCGCCGCCTGAGCGGCGAGGGCCTCACCATCCTCCTGGTCGAACACGACATGCCGCTGATCATGTCGATCGCCGACAAGATCGTCGTGGTCAACTTCGGTCAGGGCCTGGCCGAGGGCACGCCGGCGGAAATCCAGAAGAACGAAGCGGTGATCGCCGCCTATCTGGGCGCCGATATCGAGGAAGAAGCGCCGGCGGCGGCCGCCGAAAATGTGAAGGAAACGGAAAATGTCTGAGAGCCTGCTGCTTGACGTAAAGGACCTATGCGCTGGCTACGGCCAGGTAGATGTACTGCACGGTGTTTCGCTGTCGGTCAACCGCGGCGAAGTAGTGTCCATCGTCGGCGCTAACGGCGCTGGCAAATCCACGCTGATCAATACCCTGTCCGGTGTCGTCAAGGCCAAGTCCGGCAGCATCACCTTTGCCGGCCGGAGTCTCAACCGCCTGTCGCCGGCGAAGATCGCCCGCAGCGGCATCCGCCAGGTGCCGGAAGGCCGGCGCATGTTTGCCGACCTGGCGGTCGAGGACAATCTGCGCCTGGGCGGTTACGGCCGCAAGGCCGCGGATATCGAGCGCGATATCCAGATGGTGTTCGAGCTGTTCCCGCGCCTGCGCGAGCGGCGCCAGCAGGCCGCCGGCACGCTTTCCGGCGGCGAGCAGCAGATGGTCGCCATCGGCCGCGCCATGCTGGGCCGCCCGGAACTGCTGATGCTCGACGAGCCATCCATGGGCCTGGCGCCGCTGGTCACCGTGGAAATCTTCCGCCTGATCGGCGTCATGCAGCGCGAGATGAAAATCGCCGTGCTGCTGGTCGAACAGAACGCCCGCGCCGCGCTCAAGATGAGCGATCGCGCCTACGTGCTGTCGCTCGGACGCACCACCATCACCGGCCGTGGCGATGCGCTGCTGAATGATCCGCGCGTGCAGGAAGCTTTCCTGGGCGGCAAGCAGGCAGCCTGAAACGGCCGGCTGAAACCAACGATGAACGCCGCGGAGTCGTCTCCGCGCAGTAAAAACAGATACAGGAGCAATACAGATGTCCAGCCTTTTGATCGATGACCGCAAGCATGTGAGAGTCCTGACGCTGAATCGTCCGGAGCAACACAATGCCATGGATATTGCGCTGTATGAAAAGCTTATCGCCGCCCTGCAGGCAGCGGAACAGGACGAGAGCGTCCACGCGGTACTCATTGCCGGCAATGGCAAGTCCTTCTGCTCCGGCGCCGATACGCGCGAATTCGAAAAGCTTACGCCGGACCAGGAAAAACTGGTCGAGTATCGTGCCGGCCTGACCTACGGTTTGCACAAGACGATCCCCGAGATGGAAAAGCCGGTGGTGGCAGCCGTGCACGGCTATGCCGTCGGCGGCGGCTGCGGCCTGGCGCTGGCATGCGACATCACCATCGCTGACGCCACCGCCAAGATGGGTTATCCGGAAATCCGCCACGGCCTCGTCGCCGCGGTGGTGATGGCCAACCTGACCAAGCAGGTCGGCCGCAAGGCGGCGTTCGAGCTGGTTTCGGTGGGCAAGGTCGTCGACGCCGAGGAGGCGCGCCGCATCGGCATGGTGACCCGCGTCGTCGCGGCAGGCGAAGCATTCGATGCCGCCTTCGAAGTGGCCGAGAAACTGGCCGAACGCGTGCCGGCCTCGCTGCGCGCCACCAAGCGCCTGTTCCAGGCGGTTGCCGACGTGCCCCTGGCCGAAGGCCTGGTACTGGGACGGCAAGCCAATGAAGCCATGCGCGCTTACCGTGTCGATGCGCTGAAAAACTATTCCCAGGCGGTTGCCGCCAACGGCAAGGCGTAATTTCGCAGGATCGACTCATGAGCACTGAACAGCGTAGCGCCAGCGAGCGCCCGGCCTTGCCGGTACAGGCCGACTTCGCGCATGTCCGCGACGAGATCCTGCGTCTCACCGATCTGGATTTCCAGCAGCACGTCAACAATGCAGCCATCACCGGCTTCTTCGCGAATGCGCGCTTCGACTTCCTTGCCACGGTCAGGCCGCACCTTGCGGCGGATGCCAAGCTCGTCATCGCCCGCCTGGAGGTCGATTTCACTGGCGAAGTGCGCTACGGCGCGCCGATTCACACCGGCACGCGCATCCTCGGCTTCGGCCGCACCTCGATGCGCCTGGAACAGGCGCTGTTCCAGAACGGCCGCTGCGCCGCCCGGGCCGTCAGCGTGTTCGTGCACAAGGGTGCGGATGGCACATTGCCGTGGCCGGATGCGGTGCTGGCGCTGGCTGCGGCGTGAACCCGCAGCATCACTCCTGAATCAAAACATACGTAGCGAGAAATCATGCAAAACGAAACTGCAAGCGAAGCACTTCTGGCCGGCGCCAAGGCATGGTGGCGAACCGGCATCATCGACATCCATCCGGGCAGCATCGACCTGCGCGGTTATCCGGTGCAGCAGCTGATCGGCAAGATCGACTTCGTTTCGATGATCTGGCTGATGTTGAAGGGTGAACTCCCCAGCGCCGGCAAGGCGCGCCTGCTGGAAGCGGCGCTGGTGGCATCCGTCGACCACGGCCCGCAGGCGCCGTCGATCTCGATTGCGCGCATGGCATCCACCTGCGGCCTGGGCGTGAACAATGCCATGGCTTCTGCAATCAATGCGCTGGGCGACGTGCACGGTGGCGCCGGTCAGCAATGCCTGCAAGTGTATGAAGCGATTGCCGTGAAAGCCGGCGAAGGCGCCAGCGACGAGGCGCTGACCGCGGCAGTGGCCGAACAGCTCGCGGTGCGCAAGCATCTGCCGGGCTTCGGTCACCGCTTCCATCCGGTCGATCCGCGCGCCGCGCCCCTGCTGGGCCTGGTGGAAGAAGCGGTCGCCGCCGGCGAAGTGAGCGGGCGTTTCCTGAAGGTGGCGCGCACCGTGGAAAAGGCGCTGCACGAACTCAAGAAAAAGCCGATCCCGATGAATATCGACGGCGCCACCGCGGTGATTTTTGGCGAACTGGGCTTCGGCCCGACCGAGACGCGCGGTCTGTTCATCCTGTCGCGCTCGGTCGGCATCCTGGCGCATGCCTGCGAGCAGATGCAGCAGGGCGGGCGCATCAAGGGGCCGATGCCGACCAATATTCCGTATACCTATGACGGCGTTGCACGCCGCAATCTGGAGACAGAGAAATGAACAAGGGACCACTGCAAGGCATCAAGGTCGTTGACTTCGGCCATACCGTGATGGGGCCGTCGGCCGGCATGATCCTGGCCGACCTCGGCGCCGATGTGCTCAAGATCGAACCTTCGCCCAACGGCGATCCGACACGGCGCCTGAAAGGCTTCGGCACCGGCTACTTTGGTTATTTCAACCGCAACAAGCGCAGCATTGCCATCGATCTGAAGACCAGCGAAGGCCTGGAGATCGCGCAGCAGATCATCGATGAAGCCGACGTGCTGATCGAAAATTTCGGCCCCGGCACCATGGACCGGCTCGGCCTGGATTATCAGACGCTGCATGCACGCAATGAGCGCCTGATCTATGCCAGCCTGAAGGGCTTTTTCGACGGCCCTTATGGCGAGCGCATGGCCCTCGACGAAATCGTGCAGATGATGACCGGCCTGGCCTTCATGACCGGCCCCAGCGGCAAGCCGCTGCGTGCCGGCACCTCGGTGGTGGATATTACCGGCGGCGTGTTTGCGGTGATCGGCATCCAGGCGGCGCTGCGCGAACGCGACCGCACCGGCAAAGGCCAGTTCGTCGGCTCGGCGCTGTTTGAATCCGCCGTGTTCCTGATGGGGCAGCACCTGTGCTACTCGGCCCAGTCCAGCGAGCCGATTCCGCCGATGCCCGAGCGCGTGTCGGCCTGGGCCGTTTACGAAACCTTCGCGGTGAAGGATGGGCGCCGTCTGTTCGTCGGCATCACCAGCGATCAGCACTGGCAGCGCTTCTGCGCCGAGGCCGGCCTGACCGTGCTGGCGCAGGATCCGGCGCTGGAAACCAACAACGGCCGCATCGAAAACCGCGACAGGCTGATCCCGGCGCTGGCCGAGTACTTGCGCACGCTGGAAATGACCGAGGCGGTGGGCATCTGCGAACGCTCGCGCGTGCCGTTTGCCGAAGTGCGGCGCCCGGAAGACTTGTTCGACGATCCGCATCTGAAGGCGACCGGCGGCTTGCTGCCGGTGACGCTGCCCAATGGCACCCGAGTCGGCTTGCCGCGTTTGCCCATCAAGATGGATTCGCTGCGGCATGAGGCTAGCGATCCGCCGGCCATTGGCCAGGAAACCCGTGCGGTGCTGGCTAGTCTGAACTATTCCGAGCAGCTCATCAGCGACCTGCTGCAGCGCGGCGTCGTTGCTGAAGCGGCAGGAGCGGCGCAGCCGTGAGTCCGGTCGATTTCGCCTGCAACGCCTTTGCCACAGCGGATGCGACTTTTGCTCCGGGCGTCGAGGCGTTGCTGGCGCAATCGTCCGAACCCGGGATGCATCGTGCAAATCTGGCACTGCTCGGCACACTTCCTTTACAATATGACCATATTCCTGAATGGCGGCCCTGATGCGACATTCAGCATTCCCGCGCCACCCGATACGCTTCGCCCGGATACCGACTTCGCGACCGAATGCGGGCGCGCCGGTGGTCTGCTTGCCCATGGGCGCTACCCCTTCCGGGAAAGGCGCTGTGCATGAAACCTACAGATTTCACTTCCTTCGGAATTACTGCCTCACATGGAAAAAGTTGCAGATGCAAAAAATGACGATGCCAAGGGCGTCGATGCGGTCGAGCGGGCGCTGACACTGCTGGGCGCTTTCCAGTCGGGCAAGCGCACCCTGTCGCTGCACGAACTCGCGCAGGTCACGGGTTTTTACAAGAGCACGATCCTGCGCCTGGCAGCATCGCTGGAGCGCTTTGGCTACCTGCGCAGGCGCGAAGACAACCGTTACCAGCTCGGGCCTGCCTGTGCGCGGCTGGCCAGCGCGCACGGCGCAGCCTTTGACTTCAGCGAAGTGCTGCAGGCCACCATCAAGGAACTGGCTGCGGCCAGCAACGAAACAGTGTCCTACTATATCCGCGACGGCGACGAGCGGGTATGCGTATTCCGGCAGAATTCCAGCCGGGCGATCCGCCACCATGTCGATGAAGGCGCGCGCCTCCCGCTGGACCGCGGCGCCGCCGGCCTGGTGCTGCTTGCCTTTGCCGGGGAAGAAGGACCGCGTTTCGATCGCATCCGCCGCGACGGCTACGTCGTTTCCCTCGGCGAGCGCGATCCGGATGCGGCGGCAGTCTCGGTGCCCCTGTTCGATGCGCACGACCACTTGCTGGGCGCGCTGACGATCAGCGGCTTGCGCACGCGCTTCAGCTCGGAAGTCATCGATTCCCTGCGCGAATCCCTCATGGAAGCTGCGGCACGCCTGGAGCGCGAATTCGGCCGCATGCCGGCTACTGCCAAATAAGGGGTAAGGGCGCCAAGTGGCGCCCGCCCGCTTTCTGCCTGTTCCAATCCAATTTGTTTTGCGATCCCTGCCCGGGAGGATTTGCTTCGTCCGCATTTCGGCAGGGCCGTTTCCCGGCGCGACAAGGCGCAGCTCGCGAAGGAAGCGATAGCGATTAATCCCATCATTTAAAATTCTTTCTTGTAAAACGGTATTCTGTTGGATAGAATAACTCGCATCGAGCTTGGCAATTTATTTCGGAGAATAGAATGAAAGACGAACGCGACGCCCCCTTGGGCTCCCTGGCAGGCATCAAAGTGGTCGAACTGGGGCAAAACCTTGCCGCCCCTTATGCCGCCGGCATCTTTGGTGACCTCGGCGCCGACGTCATCAAGGTGGAAAAGCCGGGTGGCGACGATGCGCGCGGCTGGGGGCCTCCCTTCGTCGATGAATTGTCCACGACCTTCCACCTGATGAACCGCAACAAGAAATCCATCGTCCTCTCGCTGGACCGCGAAGAAGACAAGGCAGTTTTCATGCGTCTCATCGACGAAGCGGATATCTTCGTGCACAACCTGCGCCCGGGCGTTGCCGAGAAGCTGGGTATCGACGGCGCCAGCCTCATGAAGGCCAATCCGCGCCTGATCTACTGCGACATGAACGCCTTCGGCCACGCCGGCCCGTTCCGCAACAAGCCGGGTTACGAGCCGCTGCTGCAGGCATTTTCCGGCATGGTCAGCGTCAATGGCGACCCGGCCGGTCCGGCATCGCGCGTCGGCCCCTCGATCGTCGACATGGGCACCGGCATGTGGGCCGTGATCGGCGCGCTGTCGGCCCTGCTGCAGCGTCAACAGACCGGCAAGGGTGCGCTGATCCAGACTTCGCTGTTCGAAACCGCGCTGGGCTGGGTCTCGCGCCACGTCGCCGACTATGGCGCCACCGGCAAGCTGCCGCCGCGCGTGGGCACCGGCCACAACTCTCTGACGCCCTATGGCGCCTTCGAAACCGCCGACGGTCCGCTGGTGATTGCCGCCGGCAACGACCGCCTGTTTGCCAAGCTGGCCGGCGTGCTCGGCCACCCGGAATGGGTGGAAGATCCGCGCTTTGCCGTCAATGCCGAGCGCACCCGCAACCGCGACGTGCTGTTGCCGCTGATCGAAGCGATCGTGAAGCAAAAAAGCCGCGAAGAATGGATTGCCCCGCTGGAAGCCGTCGGCGTGCCCTGTGCCCCCATCCAGACCGTGGCGGAAGTGCTGGAACATCCGCAGACTGCGGCCATCGGCATGCTGGCCGAATCCGGCAATGACAAGCTGAAGATTTTTGGCCTGCCGATGTCCATCGACGGCAAGCGTGCCGGCTTCGGCACGGTCGCGCCGAAGCTAGGCCAGCATCAGCTGGAACTGTCGTTCCCGGAAGAAGCGCAGGCGGCGGCAGGAGGCCGGCAATGAGCGACGTGAAAACCAATATCGCCACCGCCGACCAGACCTCGATCACGGTGCGCGGCAAGAGCCTGACTGCCGAATTGATGGGCAAGCGCAGCTTCACCGAGATGGTGTACTTCCTGACTTGCGGCCAGATGCCGACGCCGGCGCAGACCAAGGTGCTGGACGTGTGCCTGGTGACGCTGATGGAGCATGGCTGGGTGCCGACCTCGCTGGTCACCCGCCTGGCCATCGACAGCGTGCCGGACCAGGTGCAGGTGGCCATGGCGGCCGGCCTGCTGACGGTCGGCTCGGTATTTGCCGGCACCATCGAAGGCTGCGCGCAAATCCTGGCTGCCGGCATCGCCAGCGGTGAAGATCTCGACGCCTACTGCGAAAAGGTCGCGGCGCACCGCAAAGCGACCAAGACCACGCTGCCTGGTTTTGGCCACCGCATGCACAAGCCGGACGATCCGCGCTCGCCGGTGATCCTCGAGGTGGCAAGGGACGCCGGCGTGGCAGGGCAATACGTGGACCTGCTGCAGCGCCTGAGCAGCAAGGTCGATGCAGCCTATGGCAAGCATCTGACCGTCAACGCCACCGGCGCCATTGCCGCGGTGCTGCTGGAAATCGGCATTCCCGTCGATGCCATGCGTGGCATTGCCGTCATTTCGCGCGCCGGCGGCTTGCTGGGCCACATCGTCGAAGAAAAATCGACGCACGCGGCGCGCGAGATCTGGAAGCTGACCCGCGAAAACATCCCTTACGAAGACCCCGAGCAGGAATAGGCGATACCATGAATGCACCGATCAGCGGCCCGCACGGCATGTTGCCGATCGAGGTCATCAGCAGCTTCCGCAGCCACGACTACACGCTCGAAGATTTCCTCGCCAGCCGCTGCGAAGCGGGTCCGGAACGCGAGATGATGCAGTACGAGGGCCGTTCCTGGTCCTGGCGCGAAGCGCAGGAGAGCGCCGCGCGCATCGCCGTGCACCTGCAGCAGCGCGGCATCGGCGCCGGCGACCGCGTCATCGCCATGGGCCGCAACAGCGTCTGGCACGTGCTGACTCTGCTGGCGGTAGCCCGCCTGGGGGCGACCTTCGTGCCGGTCAACCCGCAGTTCAAGGTCGAGGAAGCCGAATACGTGTTCGGCCATTGCAAGCCGGGCGTGGTGCTGTGCGACAGCGAGGCGCAAGACGTGGCGCGCCAGGCCATAGCCCGCGCCGGGATTGATGCCGCCGTGCTGGCGCTGGACGAGGGCTTGCTGGAAGGCGACGCCGCCGCGGTGCAAGGCAGCCAGGACCCGGATGCCACCTGCATCATCATTTACACGTCCGGCACCACGGGCTTTCCCAAGGGCGTGATGCACAGCCAGCGCAACTTCATTGCTGCCGGCGAAGCCTTTGTTGAACGCCTGCATCTGCAGCGGCATGACCGCTTGCTGCTGATCCTGCCGATGTTCCACATCAATGCGATGTTCTACTCGGTGGCCGGCATGCTGGCCGCCGGCGCCACCCTGCTGGTCGAAAACCGTTTCTCCGCTTCCAGCTTCTGGAAACGTGTCTGCAGCCTCAAGGCGACGCAAGTCAACATCATCGAAGCGGTCGCTTCGATTTTGCTCAACCGTCCGCCGGAAGAGTACATCCCGGGCCATACGCTGCAAAAGATCTATGGCGTGCGCCAGGCCATGGTGGCGCGCTTCCGCGAACGCTTCCACGTGCCGGTGCTGGTGGGCGGCTATGCCATGTCGGAAATCCCCGGCGTGCTCAGCACGCCCATCGACGGCAGAGTGCCGCCCAACAGCATGGGCGTGATCTGCCGTCACCCGGACTATCAGCGCCCATGGGCCGAATGCCGCATCGTCGATGACGAAGGCAGCGACGTGCCGCCGGGCGAAACCGGCGAGATGATCGTGCGCACGCCGATTGTCATGCAGGGTTACTTCAACGACCCGGAACAGACGGCGGCCAGTTTCCGCGATGGCTGGTTCCTGACCGGCGACCTGGTGCGGCGCGACGAGGATGGTTTTTACTACTTTGTCTCGCGCAAAAAGGACATCATCCGCCGGCGCGGTGAAAACATCGCTGGTCAGGAACTCGACCGCGTCATCGGCGAGCATCCGGAGGTCGTGGCCGCTGGCGCGATTGGCGTGCCGTCCGAATTCGGCGACGAGGAAATCCTGGTGGCGGTGAAGCTGAAGGCCGGCGCCACCGCCCGGGAACAGGACATCGTCGACTGGTGCCGCGGCCGGCTGGCGGCGATGAAGGTGCCGCGCTATGTCGTGCTGATGGATGACATGCCGTTTACACCGACCCACAAGGTCGCCAAGGCCGAGCTGAAGAAGGATACTTCGCTCAAAGGCCGTGCGGTTGACTTTGGCTAACCGGAAAATCATGAATATTCTAAGAAATATGAAAATCGGAACCAGGCTTTCGCTGGGCTTCGGTGCGGTGCTTACGCTATTGGCGCTATTGTTTGGATTAGGGCTGCAGTCGCTCAACCAGATGCGCGACCAGCTGCATCAGATCGTAAATGACAGCAATGTCAAAACCGCTGCCGCCTATGAACTGGCCATCGAGATCCGGACACTTTCCAATGCTTTCAGCAATATCATCCTGGGCGATGATGCCGGCATTCCCCGGGAAAAAGAGACTATCGCTGCCGCACGGGCGAAATATGGCAAAGCATGGGCGACCTTGAAAGAAAGGGCGGTCAGCGACGAAGACAAGGCCCTCATGGCGGAAGTCGCAGCGACCATCGCCCGCTCAAGGCCGATCAATAACCAGGCGATCGAAGTGCGCATGGAGGGCCGGAAAGACGAGGCGGCCGAGATCCTGGCAAAACAGATCGATCCGGCTACGCAAGCGATTGTCGCTGGCATGGGAAAAATCGTCGAGTATGAAAAAAATAGCGCCGCCAAAGCGGCCGAGCATGCGGAAAGGGAATACGTTAGTGCCCGCAACCTGATGATTGCCATCGGGACGCTGGCCATTGTCCTGGGCGGCCTGATCGGCTGGCTTAGCATGCGATCGATCACCCGCCCTATCGGCGAGGCGGTCAAGGTGGCGCAGACCGTTGCCGCCGGCGACCTGAGCAGCCGCATCGAGGTGCGTTCAAAGGATGAAACCGGCCAGCTGCTGCAAGCGCTCAAAGACATGAATGGCAACTTGCTCAATATCGTGAGCCAGGTCCGCAGCGGCACCGACGCCATCGCCAGCGCATCTGACCAGATCGCAGCCGGCAACCTCGACCTGTCTTCCCGCACCGAAGAGCAGGCCAGCTCGCTGGAGGAAACCGCTTCCTCGATGGAAGAGCTGACGTCGACGGTCAAGCAGAACACGGACAATTCGCGCCAGGCCAACATGCTGGCGGCGGTAGCTTCCAATGTGGCAGTCAAAGGCGGCACGGTGGTGGCGGAGGTGGTCGACACGATGGAATCGATCAAGGACAGCTCCAGGAAGATCGTCGACATCATCGCGGTCATTGACGGCATCGCCTTCCAGACCAATATCCTGGCGCTGAATGCCGCCGTGGAAGCGGCGCGTGCGGGCGAGCAGGGCCGCGGCTTTGCGGTGGTGGCGGCGGAAGTGCGCACGCTGGCGCAACGCAGTGCCGCGGCGGCCAAGGAAATCAAGGAGTTGATCGGCGACTCGGTAGATAAGGTCGATGCCGGCAGCAGGCTGGTGGATCAGGCTGGGGTGACGATGAACGAGATCGTCGAATCGGTCAAGCGCGTGACCGATATCATGAACGAGATTACCGCCGCCAGCGAAGAGCAAAGCGCCGGCATCGAACAGGTCAATCAGGCGATTAGCCAGATGGACGAGACGACGCAGCAGAATGCTTCATTGGTGGAAGAAGCTGCGGCAGCCTCGGAAGCCATGCGGGAGCAGGCCGGTAACCTGAGGCGGGTAGTCAGCGTATTCAAGCTGGATGATATGCAGCGAACGGTAGCAGAAGCGGCGGCCCCAATTTACAACAGCATGCCGGCGCCTGGGACGATGAATGGCGGGCTGCGCGTCAGCAAGATTCCCGAAAAAAGTCGCAATGCTGGCGCTATTTCGCAGCCAAGGCGGCTCATGGTGGCGAATGCAGTGACTGGCGATAATTGGGAAGAGTTTTAACGCCTGGCACGGCAATTCCCCCGAGCTGGATACGGACCACGCGCTGGAGACACGCACCCTCGGCGTCTGAGCTTTGGCGGGAGAAATTACAGGAATGTCAGGCACTGGCCGGCAATCATGCGTTCCTCGTCGGCTTCCACCACCAGCGCCTCGAAATTCCCCAGGAAGGCAAGGCGCGCGCAGATCGCCTCGCGCACCGGCGCGGCATGCTCGCCGATGCCGCCAGTGAAAACCAGCGCATCGATGCCGCCCAACGCTACGGCCATGCGCGCGGCATGCTGTGCCGTCATCGTGCAATAGAAATCGATGGCAAAGCGCGCTTCCTCGCTGCGGCTTTCCAGCAGCGTGCGCATGTCGCTGCTGATGCCGGACAGGCCCAGCAGGCCGGACTGGCTGGACAGGGCATGGTCGATGGCGTCGCCGCTCATGCCGAGCTGGCGCATCATGTAGAGCGTCACGCCCGGGTCGATGCTGCCGCAGCGCGTACCCATCGGCAGTCCGTCCAGCGCGGTCATGCCCATGGTGGTATCGACGCTCCTGCCGGCGCGCATGGCGCACAGGCTGGAACCGTTGCCCAGATGCGCCGCCACCACGCGGCCCTGCGCCAGATGCGGATGCCGCTGCTGCAGCTGGCGCGCGACCCATTCGTAAGACAAGCCGTGAAAACCGTAACGCCGCACGCCGCGTTCGCGCAGTGTCGCGGGCAGGGCGTATTCGCGGAACAGACGTTCCTGGCCGGCATGGAAGGCGGTGTCGAAACAACCCACCTGCAGCGGTTCCGGGTAAATGGCCGCCAGCGTGCGAATTGCCGCCAGCGCATGCGGCTGGTGCAGCGGCGCCAGCGGCACCAGCGTTTCCAGCTCCGCCATGACCGCTGCCGACAGCAGCACCGGCGCATCATGGCGATTGCCGCCATGGACGATACGATGGCCGATGGCGCGCATGTTCCAGTCATCGTCGAGGCGGTCGATCCATGCCGTGATGTGCGCCAGCGCCCCGGCCTGATCGATATCGGCCGGCAGCTTGCTGGCAGCATGGCCGTCGGCGCTGAACTCGGGGCGGCTGCCGATGCCGGTGACGCGGCCATTGGTCAGCAGCGGCAATTCCGGCGTGGCGCCGAAGACGCGGAATTTCAGGCTGGACGAGCCGGCGTTGAGTACCAGGATGACGTCGGTTTTCATTTGACCAGCCCCTTGCGGCGCGCATGCGCCAGGTGCTTCGCCAGCGCGCACGACACCAGCCGCGCCTGCAGCGAATCGGCGCGGCTGGTGAGGATGACCGGCACCCGTGCGCCCAGCACGATGCCGGCCGCGGTGGCGCCGCCGAGGAAGCTGAGCTGCTTGGCGATCATGTTACCGGAGTGGATGTCCGGTGCCAGCAGGATATCGGCATCGCCGGCCACATTCGATTCCAGCCCCTTGTCCAGCACCGCCTGGCGGCTGATGGCGAGGTCCAGCGCCAGCGGGCCGTCCAGCAAGCCATGGGCGATCTGCTGGCGGTCGGCCATCTTGCACAGGGCGGCGGCGTCGACGGTGGCCTGGATATGCGACTTGACCTTTTCGGTGGCGGCAAGGATCGCCAGCTTGGGCTTGCCCGCCGGGTCGACCAGCACGCGCCACAGGTCGATGGCATTGCGGCAGATGTCGGCCTTGACGTCCATGTCCGGGGCGACATTGATGGCGGCGTCGGTGATGAACAGCAGCTTGTGGTAAGTCGGCACGTCCATCACGAAGGCATGGCTGATGCGGCGCTCGGTGCGCAGGCCGGCGGCGCTCGGCAATATCGCGCTCAACAGTTCGTCCGTGGCCAGGCTGCCCTTCATGATGGCATCCACTTCGCCGGCGGCGGCCATCTGCGCGGCGCGCGCGGCGGCGGCATGGCTGTGCTCGGCATCGACTACCTCGTAGTTGCCGAGGTCGATGCCGGCGTCGGCCGCGGCCTGGCGGATGCGCGCCTGCGGGCCGATCAGGACCGGCTCGATCAGCCCGGCGCGTGCTGCCTCGAGCGCCGCCTCGACGGCGATTTCATTGACGGGATGGACCACGGCGGTGCGCACGGGCGCCAACGTGGCGCAGGCGGCAAGCAGCGGTGCAAAACGGTCCGGACGGGGGGCTTGTTGTTGCTGCATCGGATCTCCCATTTTAAAAGGCAATATTGACATTCAATAACGAAGCATGACACCCGGACATGATACCTTGTCATGTAAATGCTCTAATGCAATGAGTATGACAAGCGTAACAGTTTGAAACTCCCGGGGTAATTTCCTGTCAGATAGCGCATTATTTCAATCAGACAATCTCATTACGGAAATATCATGATGCACAAACTCGCTCACTCTCTTGTTTTTGCGCTGGCGCTAGGCGCCGCCGCGGTTGCCAGTGCCGGCGATGTCCGCATCGGCGTCAATGTCAGCGGCGAAGTCGCGCCGGGCGTCTATGGCGAAGTCAGCATCGGCAATACGCGGCCGGTGCTGGTGTACGAGCAACCGCGCATCATCCACCAGCACGTGCATGCGGGGCGCCCGGTGTACATGCACGTGCCGCCCGGCCATGCAAAGAAATGGGACAAGCATTGCCACAAGTACAATGCCTGCGGACGCCCGGTGTACTTCGTCAAATCGCCGGAGTACCGCGATGGCGGGAGCTACCGTCAACGCGACGATGACCGACGCGCAGGCTATCGTCACGACGACCGCAATGATGACCGCCATGACCACCGTGGCCACGGCAAGAAAGATCACGACAAGAAAGGTCACGGCAACCGCGGCCACGGTCACAAGGACTGAAGCCGGCGCAATCACCGCTGCGGCGGTATACTTGCGGCATGAATCAGCCGCCTCAACACCGCCCGGACACGCCTTGCGTGGCTGTCTGTTCCACCTTGTTCGACGAGATCTGCCGCGGCTGCGGCAGGACTGCGCAGGAAGTATCCGAGTGGGTCACCATGTCGCAGGCGCAAAAGGATGCGGTATGGGAGCGCATTACCCGCCAGGGGTATCCGCGCCGCCGCGACTAGCGGCGACCCGTAGCGTCGCGGTTCTGCCCGGCAGCGCTCCCGGTGTCGCCGCTGCCGCACCCGGCATGTCGCGTTCGCCATCCAGTTCCGCCACCGTACAGTTCTTGCCGCGCTGTTTGGCCCGGTACAGTTTTTGATCTGCCAGATGGATGAAATGATCGATGCTGCCCTCGGCGACCGCAGCCTGCACGCCGAAGCTCATGGTCAGGCGGTGCGGCGTTCCCCCCGCGCTGAAGGCGATATCCGCCACCGCCAGACGCAGTTTTTCCGCCACTTCCAGTGCTACGTCCGCATCAGTTTCCGGCAGCAGCGCGAGGAATTCCTCGCCGCCCCAGCGGCATACCATATCGTGCTGGCGCAGCTGCGCGCGCAGCGTGTCGGCCACCGCGCGCAGGGCTTGGTCGCCCGACTGGTGACCGAAGCGGTCATTGATCACCTTGAAATCATCGATATCGCCATACAGGAGCGCATAGGGGCGCGCGTGTCTCTGGTAGCGGCTGTTTTCCGTTTCCAGCCGGTCGATCATGTGGCGGCGGTTAGGCAAGCCCGTCAGAGTGTCGGTATACGACAGGCGGTCAATCTGCTCGCTCAGGCGGATCAGTTCGGCCTGGCTGCGCGCGCGCGCAAACTCGTGCAGAGTAATGAACAGTGCCAACGCCAAAAAAGCTGCGCCGAAACGGACCATGAAGACAGTGGAATATTCTGTCACGCCGGGAATCGGCGCCAGGAACAGCAGCAAGGTAATGCAAAACATCGCGGCGATCACCATGGCGCCCCGATGCGCACCGAGGATCGACATAGCCACGGCAACCATCGGAAAGCCCCAGATTGGCCCGGTCAGGTTGACGCCGCCGGTAGCGACCAGATAGGTGTATAGCGCCAGCAGACCATAGGCAAAACCGAAGATTGCCCAAGCGCGGCTGCGCTGGAACCGGTAGGCGATGATATTGCCAAGCGTGACGCCGAGATGGAATAGCGAGAACCAGGCCAGCCCCGCATTGCCCTGCATAAGATTGGCGATACCGAAACCGAGCAGGAAAATGCTGGCGACACCATTGCCCAGATAGGCCAGCATGGCCATGCGGCGCGCCTCGATGGATTCATAGCGCTCCCGCAAATTGCTACCCTGATGCGGCACGGTCGCTTGGTCTGACATATCGCCCTTTTATGCTTTAGCGCTATTTATATACCACCAGTAATTTAGTTGCAAATCGGAAGCAACTGCCGGTTTGCTTGCCAATCTGACCATCCTCCCCGAACGGAGAGTGGATTTGTCGTTTCCTTGTCGTTACATTGCTTTCATGCCGAAGTCACACAAAAAAAAACGGCACCCCCTATAAAAATGTAACAAGGAGACAACATGAGCAAATTCTTTTCGCGTTCCCGCGTGCTGGCTGCCGTTGTGCTGGCCGGTGGTGCCATTTCCGCCCAGGCGGCCTGTCTCGACAATGTCGTCATGGTGCACGGCAACGTAGCCTATCCGTCGAGCTGGAACAATACCGTCAGCGCGCTGAAAGCCAAGGGCTATGTCGATTCGCAAATTTTCCGCCCGAGCTGGGGTTCGAAAACCAACGCTGGCAGCAACAGCCATGACGCTACCAATACCACGGTGGTAAAAAATGCCCTGAAGTCGGCACTGGCGGCTTCCTGCACCGGCAAGATCGATGTCATCGGCCATTCCATGGGCGTGACACTGGCGATGAAAGCGATCAACGAACTGGGTTATTCGGGCAAGGTCAACAGTTTCATTGGCATCGCCGGCGCCCAGCATGGCCTGAATTCCTGCGGCGTCTATCCGTTCAACGTGCCGTCGGCCACCTGCGGTTCGGCCGGCCTGTCGATCAACAGCCCGCTGGTCAATTCGGTACGCAACAAGCGTTACGGCGCCAAGATGTATTCCATCAAGAGCTGGGTGGACCAGCTGGTCTGCATCGGCAGCTGCCTGGTATACGGCTCGCACACCAGCAACATCGACATGCAGAATGCCAGCTATGACTATGCGCTGGGCCATCTCGGCCTGCAGAGTTCCACCACTTCGCGCCAAGCTGAATTGATCTTCAAGTAATCAAGCAGTTTCTTCGTGGTTCTGTGGCTTCGCCCCCGGCAATTCTGCATTGCCGGGGGACTTTTTTATGCCGGCGCCATCTATGCCTTCGCCCCCGGATTGGGATATGCTTTGCATTTCCTGAACATGCATGCGACGACACCCATGAAACTGAACCGACTGATTCCGATTTCTCTTCTGCTGGCCGCTTGCTGGAGCAGCGCCGCAGCGGCAGAAGCAGGTGCACCAGCCGCCGCTCAGGCTGCACCCGTCGCTGAAGCTGCGCCCGTAGCACCCACCGCACCGGTTGCACCCGCCGCCACGACCGGGTCTTACGCACCGGCGCACATGGCTGCTGCCGAGCGCCTGGTGTATGCCATGGGTTTGCCGGAGCGCTTCATCGTGCCGACCCAGCTGTTGCTGCAAAACAGTTTTGAAAAGGATCCGGAAAATGCGCCGCTGATGAAGGCGACCATGGCGCCTTACCTGAAGCGCGAATACACCGCGGCGCACTTGAAGCCCTGGTTCGCGGGCAAGTTCGACCGTGCCACCATGCTGCGCATTGCCACGTTCTGGGAAGGGCCGGTGGGCAAGAAACTCATCGCCAGCCAGGTGCAGGTAGCGGCAACCGGTGAACCCAAGCCGCTGACCTTCACGGAAAAAGAAAAGCAGATCATGAAGCGCTTCGATGCCACCAGCGCCGGCCAGGCATTCGTGCTGGCGATCCCGGAAATCGAGGAAAATTTTGCCGAATTCGTGCGCATCACGCAATTGCGCATGCGCGAGAAATTCCTGCTGGACCTGGAACAGAAACTGAAGCAGGAAGCAGGCAAACCCGCCGCCTGATTTCTGCGTCAGGACAGAGCGGGCCGGGGCGCCCGCGGCTGCCCTATTTGCGCGGCTTCAGCTGCCGTGCAAAGGCCGCATCGAGCGGGCTGGTCCTCACCACTTTTTGGGGGCCGGTGCGATTGACCAGCGCAACGAAATCCTCCTGGCTCAAGTCTTCGCTAACCCGTTCCGCAGCGCTGCCGGGCACGATGCGCAGCAGATGGAACAGGCCATTGCCGCTGATTCCCATCGAATAGCGGTGCGCGGGGTCGCGCTGGTTGAGCCGCGTGACGGCGGCGCTGGCTTTGGTGGATCGCATGAACGCATTCTAGCCGATCCGGCGGCCGCCGTCGGCGGCATCATTATTTCCGCATTTCAATACGATTATGCTATCGTTATCAGGTAGCACGGCGGTTGACGCGCAGCAGCGCGGAGGCCGGTTTCCTGGTCGATTCCCGGAGCATTTCCATGACGGACACACACTCTTCCTGCAGCAATTGCGAACAGCTGCGCGCCAGGCTGGCGGCCGCCGAGGCAGAAGTGGCGCAATTGCACCAGCGCCTCGATGAACTGGGACGGCATGATTCGATCACTGGCGCCTTCAACCGCCGCAGCCTGCTGGAATACCTGGTGGCGGAACTGCAGCGCGCCCAGCGCACCGGCCACCCGTTCTGTTTCGCCGTACTGCAACTCGATGGTTTCGACAAGGTCAGCGGCCAGTACGGCCACGTCGCCGGCGATGCCGTGCTGCGGAAAATGTCGGAAACCGCACAGCGTATCCTGCGCACCGTCGACCGCTTCGGCCGGCTGGGCGGCGACTCCTTCGGCATCGTCCTGCCGGCCACCTGGCTCGACCAGGGCATGATTGCCATGAGCCGCCTGCGCAAGGCCATGGCAGAAATCGACTGGGCGGAAACCGCGCCCGGCCTGATGCTGACATTTTCTGCCGGTATTACCACGAACGCCAACGGCGACACGGCCGAAACGCTGATCAAGCGTGCTGAACAGGCCATGCTGCAGGCACAGGCGGGCGGCGGCGACCGCGCCATTTCCGTCGAAGAAGACCTGCCCGCGGCCTGAGCAGCTTTGCTGCCAGGCATCCCCTGCGCCGCCGCAGGTTGAACTCGCGCGGCATTTCCCTGTCGATTCAATCAGGCATCAAGAATCGTGCCGCCGTGGGCGGCAAAGGGATTTTATGGCACTTCTCTTCAAACGCCACGCGCGCCTGCTGGGTTCCTGCGGCGCAGCAGTGCTGGGCCTGTGCGCAGCCTTGCATGCGCCTCTCCTGTCGGCACAGGATTTCCGCGAACGTGAGCGCAATGCGGCGGAGGGCGCTAATAATCCGAACCCGTCGCCGATTCCGCGCTTGCCAAACGGTGCGCCTGCCGGCGAGCCCTCGCCGGTACCAGCGTCAACGGCCGAAACGCCCGAGGTCGAAGCCCCTGCTGCCGAATCACCGGCCGGCGCGCCCGTGCGGCCAGGCCAGCCGCCAGCCATGCAGCCGGCACCGGCTGCCGTGCAGGCGCCGGCTACCCCGCCAGCGGCGGTCATGCCGCAGCCGACGCAGCAGGGAAGGCCACAGCCAGGAATGCCACAACCGGGGATGCCAATGGCGGCACCGGCGCCACAAGCACCCCAAGCACCCGCTGCTCCGCAAGCAGCGCCCGCGCCTCAGGCCGCGCCGGCACCGCCACCGCCTGCCATAGCGCCGCCCGGTGCCAGCGGCGGCGCCGCGGTCGTGGTGGTGCCCGCCGGTGCCAAGGCCCTTCCCGCAACGAAAACCCTGCCGCTACCGGCCCAGGCCAAGCAACCGTCCCGCAAGCAGCCGGCAGAGCGCGGCGTCAGCGAGGAAGAAAAAAACGCTTCCTCCCACAATCACCGCAAGAAGCACGGCAAGAAGGGCGCTCAGCCCGCGTCAACGTCCCCGCCGCAGCCCGCAGACTGAAGCCGCTGCAAGGTCCGTGCGGGGGCAGCCTGCAGTTCCGGCGTACTCAGGTACGCGGACGCGTGGCGGGCGCCGCCGTCCTGACGCGCGCATGGTCTTCACTCGCATCGGGCTTGCGCGGTGCGGCATCGACATCATCCTCGTCGTGTTCGATGTCGCGCGGCAGCGATTCGATACTGTCGATTTCCTCGTCATCGATTTCGGCAAAGATCTGCCGCATGTCGCTGGCCGAGCGGCCGTGTTGCCGGCCGGATTTCATATAGGGGATTCTCATGATGCTGGCGTCCTCCAGGGCGAATCAGCAGCTATGACCGGTTCTGCCCCGGTGAGTTCGCTGCTTTCGCGGGCAGCGGCTTGCGCGTATCATGCCCGCATGGACCTCGAAGCCCCCCTGTTTCCCCCAATCGAAGCTTATCGCTGCGGCATGCTGGAAGTTGATGCGCGTCATACGCTGTACTGGGAAGAATGCGGTAATCCCGACGGCATGCCGGTGCTGTTTCTGCACGGCGGCCCTGGCGCCGGCCTGTCGCGCAACCACCGCCGCTATTTCAACCCGGCACATTACCGCATCGTGCTGTTTGACCAGCGCGGCGCCGGCCGCTCCACGCCGCTGGGAGAACACCGCGACAACACCACGCAATTGTTGGTGGCCGACATCGAACGCCTGCGCACCATGCTGGGCATCGAGCGCTGGCTGGTGTTCGGCGGCTCCTGGGGATCGACGCTGGCGCTGGCCTACGGCGAAGCGCATCCGCATAGCTGCAGCGGCTTTGTCTTGCGCGGCATCTTCCTGTGCACGCCGGCAGAAATCGACTGGTTCATGCACGGCATTCGCTGGTTTTTCCCGGAAGTGCACGAGGAATTCGTGCAGCAGATTCCGCCGCAGGAGCGCGGCGAGCTGTTGCAGGCATTTGCACGCCGCCTGTTTGGCGACGACCGCGAAGCCAGCCTGGACGCGGCGCGCGCCTGGGGCCGCTACGAAGGCCGTTGCCTGTTCCTGCTGCCACAGCCGCAAGCCTCGGACGATTTTGCCAGCGAAACCACCAGCATCGGCGTGGGCCGGCTGGAAGCGCATTACTTTCTCAACGCCGGCTTTTTCAGCGAAGACCAGTTGCTGCGCGAAGTCGGCCGCATCCGCCACCTGCCGGCGGTCATCGTGCAGGGGCGCTACGACGTGGTGTGTCCGCCGCTGTCGGCCTGGCGCTTGCACCAGGCCTGGCCGGAAGCGCGCTTCCACATGATTGCCGACGCCGGCCACGCCGGTCTCGAACCCGGCATTGCGCGCGCGCTGGTGGCTGCCACCGAACAGTTCCGCCAGTATGGCCGATTCGACTAGTTGAATGGCGTCGGTCATTTTTTTGCTTACAATAAAAAGAGATCATGAGAAGAGACACCGATAGAGGAGGCAACCCCATGCAGCATTTTTCTCCATCCCTGCGCGCCGGCCTCAGCCTGCTGTGCGCCGTCATCCTCGCCGGCTGCGCCGGTGATACGGCACCACCATCCACTGCCGCCCTCCCGGGCACGCCGGAGGCCGCGGCCATCGGCGTTGCACCCGCCAGCCTGACCGTATACAAGCAGGCGCTGGCCAACCACATTGCTGCCCGCCACGGCAGCAAGATGTATTCCGGGCAGCCGCAGGCGCTGCTGCGCTCGGTGGTGGTGGTCAAATACGTGGTGGATAACGACGGCCGGTTGCTGAGGTCGGAAATCATGCGTTCCAACCGCGACCGCACCGCCGAATCGATCGCCCTGTCCACCCTGCGCAGCAGCGCGCCATTCCCACCGCCTGCCAGCCATCTGCTCAAGCGCGGCCGCCTTGAACTTGCCGAAACCTGGCTATTCAATGACGATGGTCGCTTCCAGCTGCGCAGCACGGCGCAGCGGCAGATGGACCGCTAACGGCACGCCGGCGCCGCATGGAAGCAAGCCCGGGCTGGCTGTTCAACACCGTCGTCGGCAGCGTGCTGCTGCCGCCGCTGAACCTCTTGCTGCTGGCCGCGTTCGGCCTGTGGCTGTCGCGCAAGCGTCCGCGCGCCGGGCGCGCCACCTGCGCAGTGGCGCTGCTGCTGCTGGCATTTCTCAGCACCGGCGTCGGCTCCGCGATGGTGGCGCGCACGCTCGAAAGCCAGGCGCCGCCGCTGGCCGACCCGGTTCGCCCCGACGCCGAAGCCATCGTCGTGCTGGGCGGCGGGCGCCACGGCGGCGCACCCGAATACGGCGGCGGGGAAATCCCCAATGGTTACACGCTGGCGCGCCTGCGTTACGGCGCCTGGCTGCAGCGCGCCAGCGGCTTGCCGGTGCTGGTCAGCGGCGGCGCGCCGGACGGTGGCGCGCACACCGAAGGCGACCTGATGGCACAGGTGTTGCGCGACGAATTCGGCGTGCCGGTACGCTGGGTGGAAAACGCCTCGAACAATACAGCGCAAAATGCACAGTATTCGGCGCGCATCCTGCGCGAAGCGGGCATCAAAAAAATTGCCCTGGTCACGCATGCCATGCACATGCCGCGCGCGCGCCGCGTCTTTGAAGAGCAGGGGCTGACCGTCCTGGTTGCGCCTACCGCCTACGTCTCGTATGCGCCGGCATCGGTGGGGCGCTGGCTGCCCAGCGCTGCCGGTCTGCATACCAGCTGGTATGCCATGCACGAATGGCTGGGGCTGCTGTGGTATCGGCTGCGACGGTAAAGCCCGCTATTTTTCGCTGAGTTAATGTAAGCAAGCACTTGCTTCGAACGATCTTCCGCAAGCCGCGCTTTTCGCTTCCGCAGGTTTTATGGCGCAAATCATGCTTGCTGGCTTGCCCCCGTCTGCCGTGCTGGGTATGATGAGAGTGACAATTTCATCCTGATTGGAGGCACAGCATGACCGTAACCACCCACAAGACCGTGCGCAACGATATGAAAACCCTGGTGCGCGACGCCCAGCAACTGTTCCGCGAAGCCAGCCAGGCAACCGGTGAGCGCGCCGACGAATTGCGCGCCAAGGGGCAGGACCTGCTCGATGGCGCCGCCCAGCGCGCCCAGGAATTGCAGGCAGTTGCCCTGGAAACAGGCAAGGAGCTGGCCAGCGGTACCGATAGCTATGTGCGGCAGAATCCCTGGAAGGCGGTGGCAATTTCCGCTGGTGTGGGCCTGCTGGTCGGTATGCTGATCAGCCGCAAGTAAGCCGGCGCATGGAAGACCACTTCCAGGAAGAACACGCCACGCGCCCCGGTTTGCTGTCGGGCCTGGCCGGCATGGGGCGCAACCTGCTCGGGCTGATGCTGTGCCGCGTCGAGCTGGCCGCGCTGGAGCTGGCCGACGTGCGCGCCGCCGCGCTCAGGCTGGCGGTGGTATTCGTCGCCGGCACGCTGGCGGCGATTTTCGCGCTGGCCTGCTGGACGGGGCTGGTGGTGATGCTGGCCTGGGACAGCATGGGCTGGAAAATCCTGGCGCTGGTCGCCGGCGGCTATACGCTTGCCACCGTGCTGCTGGCCCTGTACGTGCGCGCCATGATCCGCTCCGGCCAGCTGTCGCTGCCGCTGACCATGGCCGAACTGCGCAACGACCGCGACGCTCTCAAATGAACGACGACACCCACATGACTTCGCATGCGCGCAAGCAGCAGTTGCTGGCGCAGGCCGCGCAGCACCGTTTGCACCTGGGGCAAGCGCGCCAGGCGGTGTCCGAGGGCATGCACAGCGGCGCGCTGGCCAAGGCCGGCCTTGGCGTCGGGCTGGCTGCGCTGGCAATGCTGCGCGCGCCCAAGCGGCGCCGCTCCGACGACGTTCCGGCGCGCACCGGCATCGCCGCGCTGCTGCCTTTTGCGGCGCCGCTGGCCATGCGCGGCCTCTCGCTGCTCAGCCGCCTGCGCCTGCCGGGCGGCGGCAAGGCCGGACCCGGAGACGCGACCGGCACTCCCCCGGCGAGCGGCCGCGGCCGCACCGGCAAGATCGTCGCTGCCGGCCTGCTCGGTGTGGCGGCAGCTTATGCCGTCAAGGCCGCTCTGCGCAAACGCGGGTAACGGCGCACGGGGCGCACCCGCCCACCCCGGCGCAAGGCCCGCACCGACAAAAAAGCCGACTCGCAAGTCGGCTTTTTTGCTGGCGGGACGTGCCCGCCGGGGAGGAATTTACTTGGTGGCTTCCGCTGCGGCTGCCGGCGCTTCCTTCACTTCCGGTTCCTTGAAATTGCCGCCGGACTTGTTGGCCATATAGACCACGGCGCGCGCCACTTCCAGGTCGCTCAGGTCGGGGTTGCCGCCTCTGGCGGGCATGGCGCGAATGCCGTTGATGGCGTTGCCCACCACCTTGTCATAGCCCTGTGCCAGGCGGCTTGCCCAGCCACCGTTGTCACCCAGCTTGGGCGCGCCGGCCAGGCCGCCATCGTGGCAGGTGGCGCAGGTTGCCTTGTAGACGGCATCGCCGCTCAGCACCTGGCGCGGGGCGCTGGCATCGACCAGGGTAAAGCCAGCGTCGCCCACCGGGCGGATACGCTGTGCGGTGGCTTCGGCCACCTGGTCCGGCGTCAGGCCGGCACTGCCACCCTTGTCGCCAGTGACAAATTTGCTCAGCAACACGATGGCCAGGATGGGCACGATGAAGGCCGCAGCCACCACGGCGATCAGTTGCTTCGGAGTTTTAATCAGGGTTTCGTGTTCGTTGTGTGCGTCGCTCATCATTCCCTCAAGACATTTTTTAAGCCGGAAGTCCGGTGCGCACAGGCCCGACGACCCCTGGATGCCATTGCGCAATAGGTTGCCAAACTCTTGATTATAGACGCAATGCTGTCTGTTTGGAACGTATTCGCAGCGGATTGCGTGGACGGAAATGCAGAAAAAAGGTATCCTGCACGACTATTCTGCATTTCCCCAATGCGCCTGTAGCTCAGCTGGATAGAGTACTGCCCTCCGAAGGCAGTGGTCGCACGTTCGAATCGTGTCAGGCGCGCCAGATTTCCTGTTTCTTCACCAAAGTGTGCACTAACTAATTTTGCTTGTGCCCATTCTGTGCCCCCGCTGAGCCCATTCGTTTTTAATGTGTTGTGACGCACGTCGCTTTCTGAACCTTGGTCTTTCTTGGGCACGAGGTTCGCGTTAGGCTCAGCTATCTTCAAACAAGTCCTTCACGGAGCATTTGAAGACATGTGCAAATGCCGCCAACAGTTTCCGGTCGAGCATGTCAGCTTGATTGTTGGCGATGCGTGTCAATTGCGAGTGCGAAATTGTCACGCCCATGCTGTTGAGCTTTTTCCAGAGATCCATCATTGACTTGTAGCCGTGTTCCATGCGCAACACATGGATGCGCAGGCGCACGGGCGGAAGAACGGGTGGTTTCTTCGGCTTGGACGGGCTGGGTACCGCAGGGGGTTTTTTCGATGCGCTCATAGGGAAAATCGTGCCTCACCACGATAGGCGCAATGGTACACCGAAAGAGAAGAAGGCGTTTGCACATGTTGCAAATACGTCGCATCAGGCGCAAATATTTTGCACCACATGCAAATATATTTGCATTGGCGTCTTGTTTTTTGAAAAATCGTGTTTTAGAATCCAATCACTCGCTAAGCAAAAGTGCAAAGCGCAACCGCATTTTTTTAAGGACAACCGTGAAAGCAGCCGCGAATAAATCGATAGCACAGACAGGGCAAATGCCAGGTCTGCTGTCGCTCGCGTTGCAGCTTCTGCAAGGGCAAATCATGGCAACCACCAAGCGCATTGAACAACTGGGATTGAATGGCTATCGGGCCATTGCAATTCTGTGCGCTGGCGCTGTGCGCCCCGCGTTTGCGCAGAATTTCCGCCTTGAGCCGGCCAGCTTTCATGGCTCAGATTGGCATTGTGCGCGTGACATCCGAGGAGGAGACTCCTGCTGAAATGGATCAAACCTGATCAGCCGACCGCAAGGTCGAAGGCCCAAGGCCCGGATGTCGAAAGACCTCCGGGCTTTTTGTTTTCCGGGGTCGAAGAAGTTGGAAGTATGGCAGTACATGCAGTCAAGCCCTCGGTAGTTCAGAGGCCGATCCCGGCACAACGCCCGGTGCATCGAAAGCGATGTTTAACAATTTGGGAAAAGTTTTGAAACCTGTTCCATATCCCCAAGCCTCCCTCACGAGGTTTGGGCGTGTAGAGCAGGGATTGCGGAAAAGCGCTTTGATAAGAAAAGTGCATGGCTCAGCCAGGGACGGATTGCGTCCGATGAGGATGAGGCGTTGCGGGATTGGCCGAGTGGTTCAGGCAGCAGCCTTCCAAGCTGATCACACCAGTTCGATTCTGGTATCCCGCTCCAGAATTTCGACAAAAGCGCATGACGCTTCCGTGGAGGTTTTGAAGAAGAATGCAATTCCGAGGTGCGCGGAGAGGTAACGCAGTGGACTGTTAATCCATCGTCGCAAGACATCGTAGGTTCGATCCCTACCCTCGGAGCCAGGTTTCAGTTGGGGTATAGCTCAGCCAGGTAGAGCACGTGACTTTGACTCACGTTGTCCAAGGTTCGAATCCTTGTGCCCCTGCCATTTCACGTCCCTTTAGCTCAGCCGGTCAGAGCGTCCGGCTCATAACCGGAGGGTCGCAGGTTCAAGGCCTGCAAGGGACATCAGTTCATCAACTGCCGGGCGCCGCCCTGGCCCGATGTCGCAACCATCGGGCAAGCATGCGCGCCGGATTCTGTGGCAAGAGGCTGTTGCGGCCGCTGCGGAATCAACCCGTACTCTCCGGACCCTTAGCGCGGGACGCCGGAGCAGGCCGGCGTCCGGACAGGATGATGAAAAAGAGTGTTTTGTGGTGGCCATAGCTCAGATGGATAGAGCACTGGTTTGTGAAGCCGGGGGTCATCGGTTCGATCCCGATTGGTCACCCCAAAACACTTTTCAAGTTTTTTGCCCGCCTGGCTCAGAGGTAGAGCGTCGTCTTGATAAGGCGAGGGCCGGAAGTTCGAATCTTTCGGCGGGCACCATTTTCCAGAACGGGGTGTTAGTTCAGCTGGAAGAACGCCAGTCTCCAAAACTGGATGTCGGAGGTTCGAGTCCTTCACGCCCCGCCAGTTTTGCCATGCAGGGTTGTTAATACCACCGTAGCTCAGCTGGAAGAGCGCGACGCTACGAACGTCGAGGTCGGGAGTTCGAATCTCTCCGGTGGTGCCAGTTTCGGTGTTTAGCGCAGTCCGGTAGCGCGCCTGGTTCGGGACCAGGAGGTCGCAGGTTCGATCCCTGCAACGCCGACCATGTTTTATGCCTCGTTAGCTCAGTGGGAGAGCGACGGATTGTCTATCCGATGGCCAGGGGTTCGACTCCCCTACGAGGCGCCATTATTCATCATAGCGAAAGGAGATCGCCATGAGTGCGACAAGTGGGATTGCGGTTCAAGGATGTGTGGGTAGTCAAGGGCTCTGACCTGGCAGAGGCGCTGGAACGCGACGACAAAAAGGCCGCGGAAAAGGTGTATGCGGAAACCACGGAACGGTACAAAAAATTGTACCCGGAGGAAGACCGCAAGTGGTTCGCAAGTTTTTCGCCGATGTAGCGCATCTGCCAGAGCGCCTGCCCTGTAAGCAGGGGGGCAGGGGGCCTCGCAGCTTCCGCCAACTTTTCTGATAGTACGTGCAGTTTGCGGCATTCTCTCAGCGTCCACGATAGGGCGCGAGAGTCGCAGATAGACTGCACGCGTAAGCCGGCATGCGGCACCGAAAGTTTGTTATTGCATGCCACCGGGGGCAACCGGTATTCCGTTTCATGTCATTTCATCCCACCGCGCGTGGAGTGCGGCGCGGCCTTCGAAGCCGTCAGCCCGAGAGTTCGAATCTTTCCGGTGGGACCATCATCAAAGCTTTTCCCAGATTGCCAACTTATGCCGAACCGGACGCGGCCCTACGCCCGGACTTTTCCAAGAAACCCATGAGATAACCGTCAGGACGATCATGAACCAACGCATCCTTGCACTTGATATTGCCGGCAACCCGTTCGAATGGCTGGAGCCGGCCGACGCCATCCACTACTACGCGACCGGCAAGGTGGCATGGGACCTGGGCGATCACGAATTCGTGTTTCGTGGCGGCGTTTCCAACGCGGGGGTGCAGTCCATCGTTCGTGCCAAGCCGATCATAGCGATCGCCGGCTCAGAAGTGATGGCAGCAAAAATGCGCATGGAACTGCCGCTGGGCGACGACAACGACTTGCTGTTCAAGCGTGATCGCCATATCTGCGCTTACTGTGGAGGCACGTTCCCGCGGCATATGCTTTCGCGCGATCACGTGTTGGCACGCATGCACGGTGGCCTGGACACTTTTACGAACTGCGTGACGGCGTGCCGGCCATGCAACCAGGCCAAAGGGCACAAGATGGTGGATGAATTCCGCCCGCTGCTCTACGTGCCGTACGCGCCGTGCCGGTTCGAGCATTTTCTGCTCCAGGGGCGCAATGTCCTGGCCGACCAGATGAGTTACCTGGCGGCCAAGTTGCCGCGGCATTCGAGAATGCTGGCTTAAAAGCGCCTTTAATACGCCCCTAAAACGCGATCGACCGCACGCAAGATTTTAGGGGGATGACCGGTTCGCTTTTCGACAGAGGGGGTACTTGCTAAAATCAGGCATCTAAGATTTTCTCCACTGCGCCAGCCAACATGACAGCCCTTTTGATTGCCATAGCGGCGGTAATCGTTTTATTCGCAGCCTCCGTCTTTTTCGGCCGCAGGCTCGTCGCAAAGTGGGCGCGGCAATTCGCACAGAACGGCTATTTCGTCGGACGCAGCATCGACGATGCGGTCGCCGTCATCGGCCCGTTCAGCAAGCGCTATCCGCGCTGGGGCGAACGCGTGGATTACGTCTGGGGCTATGGTGGCCCTGCCGTGCTGCTGATCTGCGATGGGCAGGGCACGGTCGTCGATTATTGCCCAAACCGTCCGGACGAGGATGCCCTGTTTCGCTATTTCGAACAGAACCGGAATCGCCTCATCGGCGTGCCAGTCTGGGATATCAAGAAAACCATCGGCGATTCGCACGATTACTTCTCCACCGATTTCGGCGAAGCCTGCGACACCTGGAAGATTTCCCCCTGGCGCGTCGCCGAAGTATGGAGCAACAGCGATACCTGTACGAACGTGGTGTTCAGCAACAAGACGAATCGTATCGCGTGAAGCGACGAAGCATCAGTCCGTTAAATGCTGCGGGTGAAATAAAGGAATGTGCTTTTCGGATAAACGTGCCGGTAGAACTGGCGCCCGAAAAGCCGCACCGCATTCCTGGCCTCGAAGATGCCGGAACAACAGTTGTAAAGCTTGATCAGGCCTGGCTTCAAGAGCTTCAAGCCTGCGGCATTGCCCAAGGCCACCAGGGTGGAATATTCAAAAGCATTGATATGTTCAAGCGGTGCAATCGTCATGAAGTCGTGCCTGGACAGTTGCGCAATATCTTTTTTGGCGGTCAGCTTGCGAATGGCCGACCTTGCATTAGGGACGCTGATTTTGAGAATCCCGTTTGGCGCCAGTGCAGCAACCAGGCCTTCGAGAATTTCACGTGGCTGCACCAGATGCTCGAATACTTGCTCCGTATTTATAAAATGAAATTTGCCTTTGGGCAAATTTACAAAATCCACGGTCTCCAGACCGATGGAGCGGGCATGCTGAATGCGTTCAATGGATAATTCTGCGCCGGTAACGTTGCAACCGTATGCTGCAGCCATCCTTGCCCATTCCGCCCAGCCAAAGCCGAAATCCAGCACATGAATGGCATGGGGCGGCAATTGGAAATGTTGAATGACAAACTGAATCTGTTCAGCAAAATAACGATAATCGTCAAGGCTGAGCCGGCTTCGGATGGCGTTGAGCTCGGTAGGGGGAATCCATTTGTCATAGATTTCGGAAAGAAAATCTCCTGCCGGGACATAGCGCTGGTAAGTCAATTCGCATTCTGCGCATCGCATTAATTCGTAATCGTATTCTTCCGCATGATCAGTGGCACGCCCTTCGTAATGCGTGCGCAGATACGTTTTTATATTCGGGCCGGAATACGCTTCGCTATACAAAGTAGCGGAAGAAGCAGATTTGCAAGCAGGGCAATGTGTACGCTGTAGCATGGATAACTTGGGCGGAAACATTTGCGCCATTGCATGATCATCACCTGGCATGGCCTTCATCCTTAGATAGGCAACATCGGTATCAAACAATTCGTATGTTTGATTTTTGGGATTTGATCATATTCATTCCTTGCCATCACTGCTTTGATTCGTCACAACACAAAAATGACAGCGCTGTAAACGCGGCAGCTGAACAATCTTCATCAAGACCAGAGCAGTGAATATGGCCATGCCATTGCGGTTCATGACCCCATACGGGTAACGCATCGGGCCCATTTTTCCAGCCATCCGACGATGGCAAAACCCTGCATTGCAATTTGCCAGGCGGATTTGAAGCCGGCATTTTTCCCTCGTTTGACTCCCTCGATTTCCCCCGCCTTTGCGCATGGCCTGCGCGGCAAAACGCGGGTTCTTCTTCCTGCTTTTCGCCATCGGGCGCAAGACCGCGTTTGCCCGATGCACTGTCTGTTCGGCAATCAAATCTTCCTTCTTTCCTGAAAATTTACTTGGAGAAGTAAATTCCTTCAGGAACTTAGTTCTCAGCGGCATGGTCTGTATCTGCACTTTCCGGCCGGAAAAACACAATGGAAACAAAGAGTTATATCAATGTTTCATCAAAGTGCTTATTTGCAACTAAGTTTTCCACACGTAAATAATCGCCAAACCGCATCTTAGGAGTAACGATTTGATCCGCTTTACTTATCCCGCCATTCTTGCCTTGTCACTGGTCCTTGCTGCGTGTGGGGGCGGTGGTGGTGGCGCGCCTGCTGACACAGCTGCAACATCTCAAGCACAAAGTGCCGCGACCGTAAGCGGTGAACAGGGACTTGCTGCTGTCGCACCGGATAGCACATCAACGACGTCCAATCCTGCCGGTTCGCCCCGCGCACCCGGGACTGCAGCCGCAGCGCCGAGTCCGGCACCCACGCCGCAGCCGTCTGTGCAGGCGCCGGCCAGCGGCGCACTGGTGACGATTGACCAGGTGATCAGCGACATGAGCACGCCCAGCGAAGCGATGGTGATCGATCCACGCTACGAATGGCAGCACAAGCCGGTCATCCAGATGTATGCACCGCGCGGCGATGCGATCCCGAGCTGGTGGACGGGCAATCGTCCGGAATGGACCTACGATACGCTGACCTGGTTTACCGCGCTGGAAGCCCAGGGCAATGCGGCCACCAATACCCGTGTGCAAATTGCCAACCTGCGCTTGTACGTTTTGTCGGAAAAGAACCGCACCTGGTCGCAGGTAGACGTCAAGGACGCGCCCCCGACCGAATTGTGGAAGTACCCGTTTGTCTGGGAAAGCTCCAATGGCGGTACACGCAACGAATCCAGCGGCGGCATTTCGGTCAAGCCGAAGTATCCGTACTTCCATCACGGCTATGGCAATCCGAAGACCATCGTGCCGCAGGATGTGCGCGCCACCTTTGTGGCGATGGAATTCCGCCTGGTGGTGGATGATCCCAGCAAGCCGGATGACCGCGCCAGCGCCAAGTACGTAGTCGATACCGGGGCTGACTACTATCCTGGCAACGGCCAGGGTGGCTGGGGCCTGGGCTATGCACCGGCCATGGGCAACAGCCGCATGCTGCTGGCCACGAAGGACTGGCGCACCGCGACCCTGATCGTGCCCAACACCCGCAATGGCGCCAGCATGGAAGAAATGCGCAAAAACCCGCCGCCATTGAAATGATGCAGGCCGTCGTAAAGCTTGCTCTCTGAATAAAAAGCCGCCTTGCTGCGGCTTTTTATTTTTCCCCTGCGCCTGCTTGCACCGCGATTTCATGCTGTTTTTTTTGCAGTAAGAAAATTTACAGCAAGCAAAAATCCCTCTAAAAAATTCCTAAAGAAATGATTTCCAGTGGGAACCTAATTCCACACGGAAAAGTCTATAAGGGACTTATGCACGGAAACGATGAATGACAAGCGTCCACATTCCAAGGATGCAACTACTAAAAACCATTCATTTTTACAACGTAATTTTTCAGAGATTTTGCCTAGCGTAAAAAATTCTGATGCTTTATCAGGAGTAGATTTTGTTTCAAGCAACCCATGCTTCACGCACTAACGTTTCCCCCACTGCACTGACCACCCTGGCGGTCACCCCAAGCAAAAAATCCAAGCGCAGCAAGCTGCCCAAACTGGTGTTTGGTCTCGCCATCGGCCTGACCAGCCTGACCTCGTTCGCCGTGACGATTGACCAGGTGATCAGCGACATGAGCACGCCCAGCGAAGCGATGGTGATCGATCCACGCTACGAATGGCAGCACAAGCCGGTCATCCAGATGTATGCACCGCGCGGCGATGCGATCCCGAGCTGGTGGACGGGCAATCGTCCGGAATGGACCTACGATACGCTGACCTGGTTTACCGCGCTGGAAGCCCAGGGCAATGCGGCCACCAATACCCGTGTGCAAATTGCCAACCTGCGCTTGTACGTTTTGTCGGAAAAGAACCGCACCTGGTCGCAGGTAGACGTCAAGGACGCGCCCCCGACCGAATTGTGGAAGTACCCGTTTGTCTGGGAAAGCTCCAATGGCGGTACACGCAACGAATCCAGCGGCGGCATTTCGGTCAAGCCGAAGTATCCGTACTTCCATCACGGCTATGGCAATCCGAAGACCATCGTGCCGCAGGATGTGCGCGCCACCTTTGTGGCGATGGAATTCCGCCTGGTGGTGGATGATCCCAGCAAGCCGGATGACCGCGCCAGCGCCAAGTACGTAGTCGATACCGGGGCTGACTACTATCCTGGCAACGGCCAGGGTGGCTGGGGCCTGGGCTATGCACCGGCCATGGGCAACAGCCGCATGCTGCTGGCCACGAAGGACTGGCGCACCGCGACCCTGATCGTGCCCAACACCCGCAATGGCGCCAACATGGAAGAAATGCGCAGAAATCCGCCGCCGGGCGTCACCGGTGGTGGCGGCGCAACCGCCAGCACCACGACAACGACCAAGGCACCGACCACCACGACCCGCGCCAGCACGACCTCGACCCGCGGCGTGACCACCACCACCGGCAGCGTCACCACCACTACGGCGCCGACCGGCACTGGCACCGGCACCTCGGACAAGCCCGTCGCAGCCACCGGTTTCGGCCCGTTGACGGTCAAGCATTCCGGCAAGTGCATGGATGTGTCCGCCAATTCGACTGCCAATGGCGGCGCGATCGTGCAATGGGCCTGCAACGGCCAGAACAACCAGAAGTGGTCCCTGCGCGACATGGGCGGCGCCCAGTACCAGGTGGTTTCGCGCAGCAGCGGCAAATGTCTCGATAACAAGGGCATTACCTGGGGCGGTACCGACGTGGTGCAAAACACCTGCGTCGACAAGCCGCAGCAGCTGTGGACCCGTCGCACCTCGGCCAGCGGCCATTCGCAACTGGTCTCGGTGGCCAGCGGCCAGTGCCTGAACGTGCGTCATTACTCTTCGGGCAACGGCGCCATCATCGAGCAGAACGCCTGCACCAACAGCGAAGGCCAGCAATGGGCACTGCCGACCGTGGCGGCAGAACCGACGAAGGAAGCACCGGCCGCACCCGCACCGCAACTGTCGGGAGCGCAGACCATCGCCGCCAAGCATTCCGGAAAATGCATGGACTTGCCGGCCTGGTCGACTGCCAATGGTACGCAGATGGCGCAGTGGAGCTGCAACGGCGGCACCAACCAGCAATGGCTGTTCAAGGATGTGGGCAATGCGCGCTATCAGATCATTTCCAAAACCAGCGGCAAGTGCCTGGACATCAAGGACGGTAGCAAGGTGGATGGCGCAATCGTGCAGCAAACGAGCTGCCAGACTGGCTCGAGCAGGCAGCAATTCACCTTCGTCCCGGAAGCCGGCGGCTATAACAAGCTGAAGTCGGTCGCCAGCGGCAAATGCCTGGATGTGACCGCCATGTCCACCGCCGATGGCGCCAAGGTCGTGCAATGGAGCTGCGCAGCGAACAATGCTGCCGGCGGCGATAACCAGCGCTGGATGATCAAGTAATTGCAGCAGTAACAGCAGGCATGCAATTGCCGGCAACAACCACGCCAGGAGACTGGCGTGGTTTTTTTACGTCCATGGCAGCCAAATGGTTTCCGGCCAGCGTCTTTCGCGTTTGTCGGCCCTTCCCTGCGAAAGCGGGCGAATGCATGCATAATGAACCAGGCAACTCCCGACCCACCATTCCCGAGCCGCCATGACCGACCTGACTTCCTTTCCGATCACAAAGAAATGGCCTGCGCGCCACCCCGAACGCCTGCAGCTGTATTCCCTGGCCACGCCCAACGGCGTCAAGGCATCGATCATGTTGGAAGAAACCGGCTTGCCCTACGAGGCGCATCTGGTCAATTTCAAGACCGACGACCAGCTCTCGCCGGAATTCCTGTCGCTGAACCCGAATAACAAGATCCCCGCCATCATCGATCCCGACGGCCCCGGCGGCAAGCCGCTGGCGCTGTTCGAGTCCGGCGCGATCCTGATCTACCTTGCTGAAAAAACCGGCAAGCTGCTGCCGGCGGATGCCGCGGCCCGCCTGGAAACCATCCAGTGGCTGATGTTCCAGATGGGCGGCATCGGCCCGATGTTCGGCCAGCTCGGTTTTTTCCACAAGTTCGCCGGCAAAGATTACGAAGACAAGCGTCCGCGCGACCGCTACGTCAACGAGTCGAAGCGCCTGCTCGGCGTACTGGAAAAGCGCCTGGCCGGGCGCGCCTGGATCATGGGCGATACCTACACCATCGCCGATATCGCCATCTTCCCCTGGGTGCGCAACCTGGTCGGGTTTTATGAAGCCGGCGACCTGGTCGGCTTCCAGGATTTTCCCGAAGTCGCGCGCGTGCTGGCCGCATTCGTTGCGCGTCCTGCAGTGGCAAGAGGGCTGGCGATCCCCGCTTGAGGGCGGCCGGGCACACTTCCTGACTGAAAGGCTGCATCATGATCACCCTGAACAAGCCGGCGCTCTTGCGCCAGCAATGCTATATCGACGGGCAGTGGCGCAATGCCGACAGCGGTGCCACGCTGCCGGTCACCAACCCTGCCACCGGCGAAACCATCGGCAGCATCCCGAAGATGGGCGCCGCGGAAACCCGCCGCGCCATCGAAGCGGCCAATGCCGCCTGGGGCGCATGGCGCAGGCAGCCAGCCAAGGAGCGCGCGAAGATCCTGCGCCGCTGGTTCGAGCTGATGCATGCCAATATCGATGACCTGGCGCGCCTCATGACGGTGGAGCAGGGCAAGCCGCTGGCCGAGGCGCGTGGCGAGGTAGCGTACGGCGCCGCTTACCTGGAATGGTTTGCCGAGGAAGCCCGGCGCGCCTATGGCGACGTCATTCCCGGCCCGGCGCCGGACCGCCGCATCGTCGTCGTCAAGGAACCGGTCGGCGTGTGTGTGGCGATCACGCCGTGGAACTTCCCGGCGGCGATGATCACCCGCAAAGTTGGCGCAGCGCTGGCAGCGGGCTGCCCCATCGTCGTCAAGCCGGCCACGCAGACGCCGTTTTCCGCGTTGGCGCTGGCGGTGCTGGCCGAGGAAGCAGGCGTGCCGCGCGGCGTGTTTTCGGTGGTGACCGGCTCGGCTGCCGACATCGGCGGTGAAATGACTGCCAACCCGATCGTGCGCAAGCTGTCCTTCACCGGCTCGACCGAGGTCGGCAAGCTGTTGATGCAGCAATGCGCCGGCACCGTGAAAAAGACCTCGATGGAACTGGGCGGCAATGCGCCTTTCATCGTCTTCGACGATGCCGACCTCGATGCCGCCGTCGAAGGCGCGCTGGCGTCCAAGTACCGCAACACCGGGCAAACCTGCGTGTGCGCCAACCGCCTGTACGTGCAGGATGGCGTGTATGACGCGTTCGCCGAAAAGCTGGTGGCCGCGGTCGGCAAGCTCAAGGTCGGCAACGGCCTGGAAGAGGGCGTCACGCAAGGGCCGCTGATCGACATGAACGCCGTGAAGAAGGTCGAGGAGCATATCGCCGATGCGCTCGCGCAGGGCGGCAAGGTGATCGCCGGCGGCAAGCGCCACGCGCTCGGCCAGACGTTCTTCGAGCCGACCGTGGTGCGCGACGCCCACGCCGGCATGCTGCTGGCGCGCGAGGAAACCTTCGGCCCGCTGGCGCCGCTGTTCCGCTTCCACGCGGACGAAGAAGTGATCGGCCTGGCCAACGCCACCGAATTCGGCCTGGCCAGCTACTTCTATGCGCGTGACATCGGCCGTGTCTGGCGTGTGGCCGAAGGCCTGGAATTCGGCATGGTCGGCATCAATACCGGCCTCATTTCCAACGAGGCGGCGCCCTTCGGCGGCGTCAAGGAATCCGGTATCGGCCGCGAAGGATCCAGGTACGGGCTGGACGATTACATGGTCACCAAGTACCTGTGCATGGGAGGAATCTAGCTGCCCAGCGAGAGCGTGCCCTTCATGACGGCGGCATGGCCGGGGAAGGAGCAGAAGTAGGTATAGGCGGTGCCGGCCTTCAGCTTTGTCACCGGGATCTTGACCTCGGTGCTTTCGCCGCCGCCGACCACCTTGCTGGCAGCAATCACGCGCGTATCGCCGGGCTTGACGTAATTGTTGTCGAGACCGGCCTTGATGCCGTCGGCATCGATCGCTTTCATGTCATCCGTCTTGCCGAGGACGAAATTGTGCCCCATGGCGGTCTTGGGCAGTTTGCCAGTGTGCTTCAGCGTTACCACGAACTGCTTGCAGGATTTGGGCACGGTGATGCTGCTGACGTTGTATTGCATAGCGTCATTGCCTTCGATAGTCGTGGCGCATTCCGTTGCCGCCCAGGCCGGGACCGTGGTAGCCGCACAAAGCAGCAGGGCGATGGCATGATGTTTCATGGCTTTACTCCTTCACTAAAGGTGGTGGTAGCAAATAGGAAGGAATATTTTGCCGTTGGTTCCAAGGCGGCGGATTGATTCAAGCCACTCTGACTTGCCTTATTGCTTCAAGCGCAGCTTCATCACCGGTTGCTGGTCGACACTGCCGATCTTCCACTTGTAGGCGCCAAACATGCCGAAGAAGCTCGGTGTCGAGGTGGCGTTGTGCGAAAGGATTTCCGCATTTTTCGGCAGTTTCACCTCCAGCGTGCCGTCGATCTTGATGCCGAGTTCGCCCAGTTCTTTCCTGGTCTTGGCATTGATTTCCGGCGAGCTGATCGTCATGACGCCGTCCTTGTCGGTGCGTACATTCAGGAAATCGAACAGGCGCAGCGGCTGGCCGGATTTCTTTTGTCCCTGCACCACCAGGTCGTAGCGACCGCCGCCCATATATTCGGCGCGGCGCACGTCGGGGTCGCGCTTCATATTTTCGGTTTCACCCTTGAGAGCGGCCTCGTCCTTATCAGACAGCTTGCCCACCTTCCTGATCTGCGCCAATGCCGGGGCGAATGCAGTCGTGCCGGCATAGGCATAGTCGTAGCTGCCGTCTTGCTTGATGGCGACCTGTGCAGTGAATTTTTCCGGGACCAGGCAGCCGGCGAGAACGGCGGCGGAGAGTGCGACAATGGCGAGACGAGGAAATTTCATATGATAGAAGTGATTGTTGTGAGATTGTTTAAAGAATAACTTTATAATCGCATATATTGCTTCCTGTCACAATAATACTTCCTCTCTGTCATGCCGATCCTTTGAGCCCGTGCCGATGACCCCGAAAAAAATCCTGTTACTGAGCGTTTCCGCCGGCGCCGGCCATGCCCGTGCGGCCGAGGCGATCCGCGCACATGCCGCCGCGTTCGATGGCGCCGTCAGCGCCACCCATCTGGACGTGATGGATTTTGTGCCCAGGACTTTCCGCAAGCTGTACACGGATTTCTACATCAAGCTGGTCAACAAGGCGCCCGCGCTGTGGGGCTACCTGTACCAGTTCACCAACGAAGCGCGGCCCGACAGTTCCATCGAGCGCTTGCGCCGCGCGGTCGAGCGCCTCAATACTGGCGCGCTGCGCAAGGAAATCGAGCGCTTCCGGCCGGACGCCATCATCTGCACGCACTTCCTGCCGGCGGAGCTGTTGTCGCGCATGCTGCGCAAGGAGCGCCTGGCTTGCCCGGTATGGGTGCAGGTGACGGATTTCGATCTGCACCGCATGTGGGTGCAGGACGGCATGGCCGGTTACTTTGCTGCCAGCGACGAAGTTGCCTACCGCATGCAATCGTGCGGCATTGCCCCCGAGCGCATCCATGTCACCGGCATTCCCATCATGCCAACCTTTGCGGTGACGCCTGACCGTGTTGCGTGCGCGCGCGAGCTGGGCGCCGATCCGGCAAAAACCACGCTGCTGGTGATGGGCGGCGGCGCCGGCCTGGGGCGCCTGGAAATCCTGGCGCAGCGCTTGCTGGAACAGGTGGGCGAGGCCCAGCTGATCGTCCTGGCGGGGAAGAATGCCGATACGCTGGCGGCGCTGCAGGCGCTGGCGGCGCGCTACCCGGGGCGGCTGTTCCCGCAAGGATTTACCGACAAGGTCGAGCGCATGATGGCCTGCGCCGACATCGCCATCACCAAGCCGGGGGGGCTGACCACTTCCGAATGCCTGGCGCTGGGCTTGCCGATGATCGTCAATTCGCCGATACCCGGCCAGGAAGAGCGCAATGCCGATTACCTGCTGGAGCAGGGGGCGGCGCTGAAGGCGATCGATGCCGTGGCGCTGGAATACCGCGTGCGCGAACTGTTTACCCATCCGGAGCGGCTGGCGCAGATGCGAGCCCACGCCCGGGCGCTGGGACGGCCGCTGGCCGGACGTGACGTGCTGGCTATCGTGCTGGCGCAGGAGTCGGCATGAGCGGCGCGCCGGCGGGCGCACGCGTGCGGCGCTACCTGGCCCGTGCCGCGCTGTGGGCGGCAGGGTTGCTGCTGGCGGCGGGCGGCGCGCTGTATGCCAGTTTCGCGCTGGCCGATGGCGATGGCGACGTGCTGGTCATTTACCCGGCCTACGGCGACGCGCGCGCTGCCGTGGTGGAGGGGCGGGTTATCGGCAACCGCGGCGGCGCCGCGCATGGCGACGGCGACGGCCGCTTGCGCAACCTGTGGCGCAATGCCCGCCTGATGATCAACAGCGAGCGCGAGAATGCCCAGGTGCAGCTGGAAGTGGCGGGGCGCCGGTACACTACCCGGACCGACGAGGAAGGCTATTTCCGCCAGCCGGTCGCCGGCATGCCGGCACTGCCTGCCGGCTGGCATGTCGTGCAAGGGCAGGCGGGCGCAGCCGTAGCCCAGGGACGCCTGCTGATCGTGCCGCAGGAAAATACCATCGGCGTGATTTCCGATCTCGACGATACCCTGCAGGTTTCCGACGTCAACAGCAAGCGCGCACTGCTGGCCAATACCTTTCTGAAAAATCCGCGCCAGCGCCAGGCGGTTGTCGGCGCTGCACATTACATCGGCACGGTGGCGGCGCGCAATGCGCAGCCGGAGCTGGCGCCGGTGATTTACCTGTCGGCGACGCCGCGCCAGCTGCAATCGAACATCCTCGATTTTCTCGATCACAATGATTTTCCGCCGGGCGTGCTGCTGACCAAGCGCGTCACCAACGATCGCACCAGCGACCCGCTCACCGACCAGGTGGCGTACAAGAGTGCGCGCCTGGAAGAAGTGTTCGCGCGCCTGCCGCACGTGCGTTTCGTGCTGATGGGCGACGATGGCGAACACGACCCGGAAATCTACCGGCAATTGCAGCAGAAATATCCGCTGCGCGTGGAAAAAATCCTGATCCGCCGCGTCAATCCCGACCCGGCGCGGCCGGTCATCGACGGCCAGCTCGACCTCGCCGCAGTAGTGGCGCAGGCGCTCAGGGAGGAGAAAAAATGAAGAAGGCGGCATGGTTTCTGGCAGCCTTGCTGGCGCTGCCGGCATGGGCGCAGCAGTCATTGGCGGAACTGACGCCGCAGGCGCGCCGGCTGCGCCAGGCGGAGGACTTGCGCGCGGTGGCGCGCTACCGCAACGGCCTGGAAGAGGCGGTGCGCTACGCGCGCGCGCACCCGCAGATATTCGCGCGTGACGAGGCCGCCGGCGGCGCGAACGGCGCCGCCGCGCCGCGCCTGCTGGCCGCCGCCGAACGCGAGGCAGTACGGCACATGTGGCAGCGCGTGCTGGATTATTACCTGGCGCTGGATTCGGCGCGCCGCTTCCACGGCGACTATGCCGCGCTGCAGGATCGTGAAGAACGGCGCGCCTCGTTTCGCGTGGCGCGTGCGGCATTCCTGGCGTCGTACAGCAATGCACTGAACTTGCTGGATGCCATGGGCCGCACGGACCTCGATCCGCTGCTCAATGAAGCGGTGCCGGAGCTGGGATTGCCGGCATCGACTTACGACCGCTTCCGCTTCCGTTTCCTGAATGTCGCCATGGCAAGCGAATTTGCCGCGCTGGAATCGACGCGCACGCTGCACGTTTTGCGCGGCGCCATCGGTCGCAATGCCGATGCCGAGGTCGTGGCGGCGGAAGCCGCTGCGGCGCGCGATGCCGCGGCCATTCTCGACGCCGGCAAGGGGCGCGGGCACGTCATGACCGCCGCCAACGGCGTCAATGTCGCGCGCAAGGCGCTGCATGCCGCCTGGTTTCCGGCGCAGGCCGGCGTGGCCGAATGGATGGGCGACGTCAAGGTGTACCGGCCGCAGCGCTCGCTGATTTCGGCGCAGCAGGTCGCCGCGCTGGCGCCGCAGCTGGAGCCGGGCGATATCATCCTGACGCGGCGCGAGTGGTACCTGTCGAACATCGGCTTGCCGGGCTTCTGGCCGCATGCGGCCATCTATATCGGCACGGCCGAAGAGCGGGCGCGCTATTTTGCCGATGCCGAAGTGCAGGCATGGGTGCGCGCACAGGGCGAGCCCAGCGGCAGCCTGGAGCGCCTGCTGGCGACGCGCTACCCGCAGGCGCACGCCGCCGGCGCCGCGCCGCAGGAGCAGGGACGGCTGCCGCGCGTACTGGAAGCCATCAGCGAGGGCGTGACCTTCACCACCCTCGAACATGCCGCCGATGCCGATTCGCTGGCGGTGCTGCGCCCGCGTCGCGGCAAGGCGGAAAAGGCGCAGGCGCTGCTGCGTGCCTGGGGCTATGCCGGCCGGCCCTACGATTTCGATTTCGATTTCCGCACCGATGCCGCGCTGGTCTGCACCGAGCTGGTGTTCAAGGCTTACGAGCCGGCGCCGGGCATGCGCGGCCTGGAGCTGCCCCTGCTCGACGTGATGGGGCGGCGCGCCACGCCGGCCAATGAAATCGTCAAGCAGTTCGATGCGCAGTACGGCACGCCGGCACAGCAGAGCGAACTGGTGGCCTTCCTCGACGGCGACGAGCGCCGGCGCGGCGCCATGGCCGCCGGCCTGGAAACTTTCCGCGCCAGCTGGCAGCGGCCCAAGTGGCACGTGCTGGCGCCGCAGGCGTCGGCGCAATTGCCGCCGGCAGCAACTGCCGCGCACGCTGCCCGCTAGCGGCGGACGCGGCGCTTTGTCTTTGATAGGCGTTTTGTCAGAGGCCGCGTTCCAGCAGGCGCAGGCATGCGCGGAATTCCGGCTTGAGCCGGTACAGCTGCGCCGGTCTATGCGCGCCGGCGCTTGCCATCTGCCCCTCCAGCGCTTCCAGCATGTCCATCTCGGTCATCTTGCGGCGGAAGCTGACCTTGTTGAGCGGCTCGCCCATCAGCGCTTCATAGATGCGCTGCAGCTGTGGCAGGGTGAAGGTTTCGCCGGCCAGGTGGCAGGGCAGCGAGGAATACTGGCTCTTGCTGCGCAGGCGCGCCACCGCGATGTCGACGATGGCGGCATGGTCGAAGGGCAATGGCGGCAGATCGTCGACACTGGCCAGCTGCACTTCCGGGTGGCCGGCGCCGCGGATCACGTCGTGCGCCACCAGCGCATACCAGGCGATCGACACCGACCAGCCGCGCGGGTCGCGCGCCGGGCCGGAAAAGCAGGCCAGCTGTTCCAGGTAGGGCGCCTCGATGCCGGTCTTGGCGCGCAGCACGCGCAGCGCCGCGGCGCGCGCATCGGCGTCTTTGTCAGTGTGGATATAGCCGCCGGGCAGGGCAAACACGCCCTTGTAGGGATCGCGCTCGCGCCTGAGCAGGGCCACCCTGAGGCTGTCGTCCTGCAGCGTCAGCAGGACGACGTCGACGGTGCAGATGGTCTGTTGCATGCGCAGCTCCAGGGGACGCCCGCCGCCAGTGGCGGGCTACTAAGTAACAAAATAATCTTAACTGGCAGAGATGTCAAGTCGCCCCATGTCGCATGGCGACGCTGGAATGGCACATAGAAATTGCGATAAATCCTTGTTTTTATGAGAATTTTATGAAATTTATGCGCGCATTTAAGGGCGATGAAAGAAAACTGCAACGACACATTTACTTAGTTGCAAAATTAAATAAAGTGTTCTACACTGGATTCACCCTGGCCACAAAGAGGAGCACGAGATGAAACGCAAGCTGCACATGCTGGTGATCGATCCGCAGAACGATTTCTGCGACTTGCCCCGGGACTGGCTGCCGGCCGATCCGCTGGCCACCGGCGCCGTCCTGCAACCCGCGCTGCCGGTGCCGGGCGCCCATGCCGACATGCTGCGCGTGGCAGACCTGATCGCGCGTGGCTGCGACGGCCTCGACGGCATCAGCGTCACGCTCGATTCACACCACCGCCTCGACATCGCCCACCCCACCTTCTGGCGCGATGCGCAAGGACAGGCGCCCGGCCCGTTCACCGCCATCACCGCCGCCGAGGTGCGCGCCGGCAAGTACCTGCCGCGCGATGCCGGGTCGCTGCCGCGCGTGCTGGCTTACCTCGATACGCTGGAAGCGGCCGGCCGTTACACCCTGATGGTGTGGCCGGTGCACTGCGAGATCGGCACCTGGGGGCACAACATCCACGCCGCCGTGCACGCCGCCTGCAACCGCTGGGAAGATGCGGCGCACGGCATCGTCAACATGGTCGGCAAGGGCAGCAATCCCTGGACCGAGCACTATTCCGCCATCCAGGCGGAAGTGCCGGACGCCGAGGACGACAGCACGCAGAGCAACCGCGCCCTGCTCGACCTGCTGGCGCAGGCTGACCGCGTCTACATTACCGGCGAGGCCGGCAGCCACTGCGTGCGCGCCACCACCGAGCACATCGTCGCTGCCTGCGCGCCGCAAGACCTTGGCCGCCTGGTGCTGGTGACGGACTGCATGAGTCCGGTGACGGGGTTCGAGGCGCAATACCGCGAGTTCGTGCGCGACATGGCAGCGCGCGGCGTGCAGCTTGCCACTGCCGCCGACGTCCTGCCGGAACTGCTGGAAAATGCGCGGAGCTGATGCGCGCCGCACCGATGCATCGACGATGACACCTGAGACACGGAAAGCCGCCCCATGAATACCGAAAAGAACCCGGCCGCACAGCCTGTCGTGCAAAGCCTGCTGGAAACCGACCTCTACAAGTTCACCATGTGGCAGGCCCTGCTGCACCGCCAGCCGGGCACCCAGGCGGAATACGCCTTCGCCTGCCGCAACCAGCCGCAGTATCCGCTGGCGGAGCTGCGCGCCGATGTCGAGCGCGAGCTGGATCACCTGTGCACGCTTAGCTTTACCGAGGAAGAACTGGACTACCTGCGCAGCCTGCGCTTCATCAAGAGCGACTTCGTCGATTTCCTCGCCCTGTTCCGTTTTCAGCGCAAGTTCATCACGGTGGAAACCGATGGCCCGCACTTGCGCATCATCGCGCGCGGGCCGCAGGTGCACGTGATGGGTTTCGAGATTTTCGTGCTGTACATCGTCAATGAGCTCTACTTCCGCCGCTTCGACCAGCAAGCGGCGCTGGCCGAGGCGCGCCGCCGCCTGGATGCCAAGCTGGCGCTGCTGCGCAAATTCGATGAGGAGGCGCCACTGCGCCATCCCTTCGTATTCTTCGACTTCGGCGTGCGCCGTCGCTTTTCCGGCGCATGGCATGAAGAAGCGGTGGCGACGCTGGCGCGCGAAGTGCCGCAGTATTTCAAGGGCACGTCCAATGTGCACCTGGCGCGGAAATACAACCTTGTGCCGATCGGCACCATGGCGCATGAATACCTGCAAGCTTTCCAGGCCTTCGACGTGCGCCTGCGCGATTTCCAGAAGGCGGCACTGGAGGACTGGGTTCAGGAGTATCGCGGCGACCTCGGCGTGGCGCTGACCGACGTGGTCGGCATGGATGCCTTCCTGGCCGACTTCGACCTGTACTTCGCCAAGCTGTTCGACGGTTTGCGCCACGACTCCGGTGACCCGGTCGTGTGGGGTGAGAAAGCGCTGGCGCATTACGCGAAGCTGCGTATCGACCCGCAAACCAAGCGCCTGGTGTTTTCCGACGGCCTCGACCTGCCGGCCGCGCTGGCGCTGTACCGCCACTTCAACGACCGCACCATGACGGCGTTCGGCATCGGCACCAATCTCAGCAACGACACCGGCATCACGCCGCTGAACATCGTCATGAAGCTGGTCTCGTGCAACGGCCAGCCGGTCGCCAAGCTGTCGGACGCCGCCGGCAAGACCATGTGCAAGGATGAAACCTTCCTTGCCTACCTGCGCCAGGTATTCGGCCACGCTGCCGCCTGAGCCATTACCGCCACGATGAAAGATCCGGCCATGCTCCGACTCGCCATTGCCCAGCTAAACTTCACCGTCGGCGATTTCGCCGGCAATGCCGCCGCCGTCATCGCTGCCATGCGCCGCGCCAGCGCGCAGCAGGCAGACATTGCGGTGTTTTCCGAACTGTCGCTGTGCGGCTATTACCCCGGCGACCTGCTCGAAGACGCCGCGTTCCTGGAACAGGCCGACCTCGCCCTGGCGCGCGTGCTGGCGGCCTCGCGCGAAGTGCCGCAGCTGGTCGCCATCGTTGGCGCGGTGCGTCGCAACGCCGGCCCCGGCAAGCCGCTGCACAATGCGCTGCTGGCGATCCGCAACGGCGAGATCGTCGCCGAGTACTACAAGCAGCTGCTGCCGACCTACGGCATCTTCGACGAGTACCGCCATTTCGAACCCGGCCCCGTCGGCGCCTGCCTGCTCGACATCGGCGGGCGCCGCATCGGCTTTCTCATCTGCGAGGATGGCTGGAACGACGCCGGCCGCGACTACAAGGTCAACCCGTTCGATGCCCTGCGCGCCGCCGGCACAGACCTCGTCATCAGCATCAATGCCAGCCCCTCGGACATCGGCAAGCGCCGTCAGCGCCACGACCTGTTTTGCGCCGCGGCGCAAAAGAATGCGCTGTCGCTGCTGTACGTGAATCAGGTCGGCGGCCAGGACCAGCTGGTCTTCGACGGCGCATCCTTCGCGGTGTCGCCGGCGCAGGGCGTCGCCTTCGAGGCGCAGCGCTTCGTCGAGGATTTCCAGGTGATCGGCTTTGCCGACGGTTGCTTCAGCGACTGCGACGGCGCCGCCTTGCCGGTGCCCGAGCGCGACGGCATCACCGTGCCGGAATTCACGCGGCGCCAGATCGTTCTCGGCCTGCAGGACTATGCCCGCCGCTGCGGCTTCGGCAAGGTGGTGGTCGGCTCCTCCGGCGGCATCGATTCGGCGCTGACGCTGGCGCTGGCGGCAGAGGCGCTCGGCGCCGACAACGTCATCGCAATCACCATGCCCTCGGCCTGGTCCAGCGAAGGCTCGGTATCGGATTCGCAGGCGCTGTGCGACAACCTCGGTATCCGCCTGTACAGCCATGCCATCGGCACGCTGGTGCAGCAATACGGCGAGGGTTTCGCCGCTGCCTTCGATGCGCCGCTGCAGGGCTTGCCGCTGGAAAATCTGCAGGCGCGGGTGCGCGGCACCATCCTGATGGAATACTCGAACGCTTTCGGGGCCTTGCTGCTCACCACCGGCAACAAGAGCGAAATCTCGGTCGGCTACTGCACCCTGTACGGCGACACCAACGGCGGCCTCGGCTTGCTGGGTGACCTGTACAAGACTGAGGTATTCGCGCTGTCGCGCCACATCAACGACAGCGCCGGGCGCGAAATCATCCCGGAAGCGGTGCTGACCAAGCCGCCCTCGGCCGAGCTGGCGCCGGGCCAGCGCGACACCGACAGCCTGCCGCCCTACGAAGTGCTCGACGAAATCCTCAAGTGGCACATCGAAGGCAGCCGCCTGCCGGCGCACGAAGCCGCCGCCGCCGGGGCCTTTGTCGCCGGCCTGCAGGAAACGCCGGACGGCGCGCAGCTGGTGGCGCGCATACTGGGCATGGTGGCGCGCAACGAGTACAAGCGCCGCCAGGCGCCGCCGATCATCCGCGTGCGCTCGCGCGCCTTCGGCAGCGGCCGGCAAATGCCGATTGCTGCCAATTATGACTATATGCAGTACCGGAGCCGCACATGAACGATTTTCCCGACGCCGATGTCGCCGTCCTGATCGGCCGCTTCCAGCCTTTTCACAACGGCCATGCCTTCCTGCTGCAGCGCGCCCTCGAGACCGCGCCGCGCGTGGTGGTGGTGCTCGGTTCCTCGCTGCGCGCGCGCAATGCGCGCAATCCCTTCACCTGGCAGGAGCGCGCAGCGATGATCGCCGCCACCCTGAGCGCGCAGGACAGCGCGCGCGTGGAATTCATTCCCCTGCGAGATTACTACGACGACGCGCGCTGGTCGGCGGCGCTGCGCCGGCGAGTGGAGGAGCGTGCCGGTGCGAGCGCGCAAGGTGAACGCATTGCCCTGGTCGGGCACTTCAAGGACGACACCAGCTATTACCTCAACCGCTTTCCGCAATGGCGCCTGGTCGCCGCGGAAAACTCCGGCGGCATCGATGCCACCGCCATCCGCGCCACCCTTTATGACGGCGGCAGCGCGGCGCAGGTGCTGGCCGCGGTGGCGCCGCTGGTGCCGGCCGCCGTGCTGCCAATCCTGCAAGCCTGGCTGGCATCGCCCGAGCATGCGGCGTTGGCCGAGGAATTCCGCCAGCTGGTGAAGTACAAGGCAGCCTGGGCGGCTGCACCGTATGCGCCGATTTTTGCCACAGTGGATGCGGTGGTGACGGCAGCCGGCCACGTGCTGCTGATCCGCCGCGGCGGCTTTCCCGGCAAGGGCCAGTGGGCGCTGCCGGGCGGCTTCGTCGAACCGCGCGAGCGCCTGCTGACCAGCGCTCTGCGCGAACTGGCCGAGGAAACCCGGCTGGACGTGGATGCGGCGACGCTGCGCGCTGCGCTTGCCGGCGTCAAGGTCTTCGATCACCCCGGCCGCAGCCAGCGCGGGCGCACCATCACGCACGCGCATTATTTCGCGTTGCCGGGCGATGCCTTGCCGGCGGTGCAAGCTGCCGACGACGCCGCCGCCGCCCGTTGGCTGCCGCTGGCGCAGCTGGCCGGCATGGAAGGAGAATTCTTCGAGGACCATTTCCATATCCTCGACAGTTTTCTCGGTCTGCTGGAGGAGTGAAGATGGATGCATTGCGAGACCGCTACCGCGGCGCACTACTTGGGCTGGCCTGCGGCGACGCCGTCGGCACCACGGTGGAATTCAGCCCGCGCGGCAGCTTCACGCCGCTCGTCGACATGGTCGGCGGGGGGCCGTTCAGCCTGCAGCCCGGGCAGTGGACCGACGATACTTCGATGGCATTGTGCCTGGCCGAGAGCCTGATCGAGAAAAACGGCTTCGATGCGGCGGACCAGATGGTGCGCTACCTGAACTGGAAGGAATGGGGCTACCTGAGCGCTACCGGCACCTGTTTCGATATCGGCAATACCGTGCGCGCTGCGCTGGCGCGCTTTGCCGCCACGCGCGATCCCTACAGCGGAGCCACCGACCGGCATACGGCCGGCAACGGCTCGCTCATGCGTCTGGCGCCGGTCGTGCTGTTCGCCCATCCGGATACGACCGCCTTGCATCACTATGCCGCGCACAGCTCGCGCACCACGCACGGCGCGCCAGAAGCGGTGGAATGCTGCCAGCTGTTCGCCGAGCTGATCAGCCGGGCGCTGGCCGGCTGCCACCGCGATGCGCTGTTCGATGGCTTGCGCTTCCTTCCGCAGGAGGAAAAGGTCGCTGCGCTGGCGACGGGCAGCTTTATCGGCAAGGATTTGCGCGAGATCCGCGGCAACGGCTACTGTGTCGATTCGCTGGAGGCGGCGTTGTGGTGCTTTTTCGGCAGCGACAGTTTCGAGGAAGCCGTGCTGAAGGCTGCTAATCTCGGCGACGACGCCGACACCACCGCGGCGATCGCCGGGCAAATCGCCGGCGCGTACTATGGCGCCGGCAGCATTCCGTCCCGCTGGCTGCACCAGCTGGCCATGCGCGACGATATCGAAACAATGGCGGACACGCTGTTCGCGCGTTTCTGCAAGTCCTGAAGCGTGCCACGGCAGACTGCGCGCCTTTCCGGCTGGCTCATCTGCTGAGCCAGCGCCTCCTTATACTGGCATGCATCGTGCTGCGATAAGGTGCGGTCTCGTCTTGTTAATTACGCCGCGATTTGTCGCATTGCCATTTTATCTTCCGTCATCCTCTGGAATAATCCCACGAGGAATGGCGGCGTTGCCATGTACAAGGAGAAATGATGGAACAACAGGCCTTGACGCTGATTTTTCTGGCCGTGGGCGCGCTGGCCGGTGCAACCGCCAGCTGGCTGGTCATGCGCGGACGGGTCGCCGCCGCCTTCCAGAATGGCGCCGCCGCGCCGCAGGCGGAACTGGGCGCCTTGCGCGAGCGTCTGCGCATGTTCGAGGACGAGCGTGCGCAGTTGCGCAGCCAGCATGAAGCCGAGCGCGCCCAGGCCACGCGCTGGCGTGACGATCTCGATAACGTGCGCGATGAACGCGCGCAGCTGGCCGAACGTGCCGCGCGCCTGCCGGAACTGGAAGGGCAGCTCGCCGCAGCCAGAACGGCTCTGCAGGAAAGGGAAAACCAGCTGGCGAACCTGCGCGAAGCCAGTGGCCGTCTTGAATCCGCCCTCAAGGCAGACCACGCGCAATTGCTGGAAGCGCGCCAGGCACTGGAAGCAGAAAAGGCACAGCTGCATGCTGCGCAAGCCGAAGTGCTGCGCCTGAGCAACGCGCTCAAGGAACTGCAGGCACGCAGCGAGGCCGAGCGCGCCAGCGCCGAGGAAAAGCTGGCGCTGCTCAACCAGGCCAAGGTGGAACTGGGTACGCAGTTCAAGAACCTCGCCAATGAAATCCTGGAAGAAAAGAGCAAGCGCTTCACCGAACAGAACCAGGCCAACCTGGGCGGCTTGCTCAATCCCCTGAGCGAAAAAATCAAGGAATTCCAGACCAAGGTGGAGGACAGCTACGTCAAGGAAAGCAAGGACAGGGTCGCGCTCGGCGAGCAGGTCAGGCAGCTGATGGAACTGAACCGCAAGCTGTCCGACGACGCCAACAATCTCACCAGCGCCCTGAAGGGCTCCAGCCAGACGCAGGGCGCATGGGGCGAGCTGATCCTCGAGCGCGTGCTGGAAGGCTCGGGCCTGCGGCGCGGCGAGGAATACGAGCTGCAGGAAAGCCATACCCTGGAAGACGGTTCGCGCCTGCGCCCGGACGTGGTGATCCGCCTGCCGGAAGGACGCAACCTGGTGGTCGATGCCAAGGTATCGCTGATCGCATACAACGAGTACGCCAACGGCGAAGAGCAGGGCGTGCGCGACACCGCGCTCAAGCGCCACCTGGACTCGGTGCGCACCCACATCAAGGGCCTGTCGGCGAAAAATTACCAGGACCTGTACCAACTGGGCTCACTGGATTTCGTGCTGATGTTCGTGCCGGTCGAGCCGGCTTTCATGCTGGCGGTCAGCCACGACCGCGAACTGTTCATGGATGCCTGGGGCAAGAACGTGCTGCTGGTCAGCCCCAGCACGCTGCTGTTCGTAGTGCGCACCGTGGCGCACCTGTGGCGCCAGGAACAGCAGAGCCGCAATGCCCAGGATATCGCCAAACGCGGCGCCGAACTTTACGACAAGCTGGTCGGCTTCGTCGCCGACCTGCAGAAAGTCGGCGAGCGCATCGGCCAGGCGCGCGACAGCTACGACGCCGCCTACGGCAAGCTGACCGCGCAGCGCGGCAACGTCATCCGCCAGGCGGAAATGCTGCGGGAACTGGGCATCAAGCCGACCAAGGCGCTGCCGGTGTCACTGGTGGACGCGGCGCGCGAAGAGGGGCATTTGCCGCCGCCGGAGGGGTTGCGGGTGGTGGAGTGATTCAACCCCCGGTAAACATGAAATAGGCCAGCACACACACCGCCAGCGCCACGATGAGTTTGGCAATCCACGGGGTAACCAGCCATGCGCCCAGCACCGTGGCGACGCGGCCCCACAGGTGGGGTGATTGCAGGGCATTCTGCGGTGCCGGCGCATCCGTTCGCGGAACTTGCAGCGGATGGCCGCAAGAGGGACAGGCGCTTGCCTGCCGGGAGACTTCATGCCCGCATTCCGGGCAATTCACCAGCGCCATGGCTTACCTTCCTTCCCGGGGTGCGAGTCCGATGAGTATCTGCACGCGCCGGTTCAATTGCCGCCCCTGCGGGTCGTCGCGGCCGTCCGCCGTGGTGTTTGGCGCCACGGGTTGGCGCTTGCCCAGGCCCTGGACACGCGCCTGGCGGCCCGTGCGCTGGTGCAGCACGCTGGCCACGGCTTCGGCCCGGCGCAGCGAGAGATTGTCGTTGTAGGCATCTGTGCCCTTGCCATCGGTATGCCCCACCACCGTCAGCGGTGCCGTGGCATAGCTCTGGACCAGTTCTGCGGCCTTGTGCAGCGACGAGGCGGCATCGGCACGCAGCGCATACTTGTCGAAGTCAAACAGCACGTCGGCGGGCAGATCGATGGAAATGGCCTGCTCTGGTGTGGGCCGGGCCTTCAGCTCGGCCAGCAGAATACGCGTCTGCGCAAGCCGCGCGGGCGGCACTTCGGCCTCGCGCAGGATGGTCTGCGGAGCGGCGCTGGGCTGCAGTGTGGTGTCGAGGGCGCGGCTGGTCAGGGCGCCGGCGGGCTGCTGACTGCGCAGCGTGGTGACGGGCGCGGCGGGCACGGGCGCCAGCCGGGTGGGCACGCCTGCCAGTGCGCGGCCGCTACGGTTTACCTCCAGCGCATGCGCGGGCGAGAGCAGGGCCACGGCCAGGGCAGCCGCAGTCCACTTGCAGAGGAACACCGCGGTCTGTACGCGCATCAGCTGCTCTGCAGCGGCAGGTCGATGACCAGGCCGGGCGCGACGATGTTGTCGTCCTGGTTGCCATCGTTAAACACCAGCTTGAGCTTGCGTGCGGTCGGCGCGACGGCGCCCATGAAAACCAGTTGTCCGTCGAGCGTCTCGCCTTCGCGGATGGTGATGTCGCGGTTATTGTCGGGCCGCTTGATGTGCAGGCGTGCGCCGCTTTCGTCCTGCAGGTAGGTGTCGGACAGTGCCAGCATGGTGGTGTCGGTGATGCGGTTGGCAAAAGAGATGCTCACGTCCAGCACCGTGGCGTCCGTGCCGATTTCCACGGCCTTGACCCGCACCGTGACGCCGGCTGCTGCCACACCCTGGATGGACAGTGGCAGCTTTATGGGGGCCGCAGTTGCAGGCACAGCGGCGCCGAGGCTCGGGGCCGTGTTGAGCGCCGGCGCGGGGTTGGTAATGGCCGCTGGCGCGGCAGGCGCCTGCGACTCCGGAGCCGGCTCCTTGCAGGCTGACAGCAGAACGGCTGCGGCGACGGAAATCAGGACCAGACTTCGGTGGCAGGGCATTCCGGGGGACATCATATTCATGGCGCGTGTTACTGGTGACACGACATTTTGCAAGGTCATTTTTCTTTCCTTTTATCCATAAAGAGAAGTTCCATGAAAGCGGTATCGTAGCGGATACGACTACTATTGCTGTTTTTTGATAACAAATTGTCAAACCAGTCTCACCGCGCCAGCATGCAGCTTGCTGCGCGTTCGCTGAGCACAAGGATAAGCTTGAGCCGCGCGCGCGTCATGCCGACGAAAAGCTTGCGCCAGGCGCGCTCGTCCAGCGCCTCGAAATCGATTTCCGTGAGAATCACAGCCGCCGCCGATTGTCCCTTGAAGCGATAGAGCGACTCAGCCAGCAATTCCCCTTCGCGGAACATCGGATTGCCAAAAATATCGTACTCGCCGGTGAAGGATTTCAGGGCATGTGTTCCCAGCCGGTCCAGCTTGAGCAGGGCGGATTTTTCGCGGCCATGCCAGGAAATGAGGGCGATGTCGCTGCGGGAAAAACTGGCGCCAAGACAAAGAGTAATTGCCTGCTTGGTGTTGTCGTACATATCTTGAGTATCGTCATTGCGATAGGTCAAGAAGTCGACCTCCGCCCCCTGAAATGGGCTGGCAGCCTCGACCGGTTCGGCCCCGATATCGGCACTGCGCAAGTCCGCAAGCAGTTCAACGATCTGACGTGGGCTGCGGTAATTCGACGCGGAACGCAGCGTCACCCAGCCATCCAGGCGCACCGTTTCGCGTCCGTACAGGTTTTGCATCGGATCTTCCAGCCAGATCGCCCGCCCGCCGGGCCGCAGCAGGCGCAGCACGGCATCGCGCCAGCTTTCGGTGAAATCCTGCCCTTCGTCGACGATCAGCACGTCGTAACGGCGCGCGTCCGCAATGTCGGCGCGCAGCATGACCTGCTCCATCTCGGCAAACACCTCCGCCATGGCGTAGTCCGGCATGATGCCCTGTTCGCGCGCGAAAGCGTCGCACAGCATGTGGAAGGTCGTCACGCTGCCGCCCGAGGGCGCCAGCCGCTGCATGTGGTCCGCCAGCGGCCGGTTGTAGCAGACGTACAGCGGGCGCTTGCCGGCATCGACCGCGGCGCGGAACTCCGCCAGCGCAAGTTGTGTCTTGCCGCTGCCGGCAGTGCCGATCACGCGCAGGCGAAACGGCTCGAATTCCAGGCGGCGCGCCCAGGTGGCCAGACCGCCGGACACGCGCGTGACCATTTCCACGGCGCGGCCGGCCATTGCGCCGGCGTCGGGCATCAGCTCCAGCGCGTCGCCGAGGAAGTGCAGCACCTTGTCGCGTTGCGGTGTGGTTTCATCGGCCGGCAACAGCGCGCGGATGATGTCGACCAGGTGTTCTCGACGGCTCGCATCGACGATCCGTGCGCTGTCGATGCCGGCGATGTGCGGCTGCCTGATGGTGTAATCGGGGCAGTACAGCAGGTAGTCCAGAAAAAGCTGATCGCCGCTGCGGCCGAAGCGGGTGCGCAGGTTTTCCACCGTACGGATGATCTGCACGCGCACGCCTTTCTTCTTGCCCTGATAATTTTTCACCAGGCCTTCCGGCGTCTCTTCCAGAAAGCCGGATTTCTGTTCGATCAGCAGCACGCGGCCGTTGGGCGCGACGATGATGAAATCCGCCTCGCCGTAGGCCGAATAAGACTTGTCAGCCTTGGTCCAGTGCACGCCGTGATAGACGACGTAATCGTCGGACAGGCTGGCAGCCAGCACGGCCAGGGTTTCGATTTCGCGCTGCGCGGCGCCGGTGACGGCAAGCTCGCGCCAGCCGGCGGGGTGGATTTGAGCCATGTGCAAGTCCTGGCTAGTTGATGGAATGTGGTGCGGGCAGAATCGCACGGGTGCGACCTGCTTTGTCGGTAAGGTATTTTATCCTAGCGGATTATCTGCACTAACTTCAGAGGCGCTGGTGTGGCTTGCGCAGCTGGACCGGCTAACACCGGGAGATCAGACATTCTCCAGCCCCGCCCGCAGCAACTCTGCCACCTGCCGCCGCAGCGCCGCCGGCGCCGCCACCTTCACTTCCGGCACGTGCCGCAGGATTTCCATGCACAGCTCGCGCGGGTCGCTGTAAGGCAGGCGCAGGCGGTAGCTGCCGTCCTCTTCCAACCGGCCCTGCTGCTGCGGGTGCCATTGCTCCTTGCTTACCCAGCGCGCCCGCTCCGGGCTGAACACCAGCTCGGCCCACTGCAGCGCTTGCCCGGAAAAGATCCCGTAACCGGCATCCAGCGCCGCCGCCAGTTCCTTGTCGGCGACATTCTTCGCTTTCTCATCCAGCAGCTGCACCTTGCGCAGCGAATCCAGCGCGAAGCTGCGCAAGCCGTTGCGCAGGTGGCACCAGGCATCCAGGTACCAGTTCTCGCGGTAGTAGTTGAGCCGCTGCGGCGAGATTTCGCGGCGCAGGGTTTCGTCGCGCGCCTTGTTGTAGTGGTCGATCAGCAGGCGCCGGCGCTGCAGCACGGCGCTGGCCACCGGCGGGAAATGTTCGGGCTCGTAGGCGCGCGCATTCTGGCGCTGGATGCGGATGCGCTTCTCGATGCTCTCGGGAGCAATATTCTCGCTGGCGAGCATCAGGCGCAGCCGTGCCAGCAGAGGTTCCACGTGCGGCGTCAGCAGGCCGGGACCGAGGCTGGTCAGCAGCTGCTGCATGGTCAGCAGGGCGTGGATCTCGGCGGCGTTGAACCACATGCCCGGCAACTCATACCTGGCGCCGACACCGGCCTGGCCGAAGCGGTAGCCGCCGGCGTCGCGGTCCCAGATGATGGGAGCGTTGAGGCGGTCGCGCAGGTATTCGAGGTCGCGCTTGAAGGTGGCCGGCGAGACGTCCAGCTCCTGCAGGAACACCTGCACCGGCACCACCTTGCGGTCGTTGAGCAGCTGGTCGATGCGGTACAGGCGTTCGGTGCGGTCCATGCATTTCCTTTTGGGGAGCGGTTTGAGTGGCTCATGCCATGAGCTACTTGTGGCGTAATATAGCGTCAGTGTCAGGAAAAAGGCAAATGCGGCAGCGGGTCGCGAACATGAGCAGGAGAGGCAAGGGCATGACGGCAAATACACACAACCAGGAAAAGCTGGTCATCGCGATTTCGTCGCGGGCGCTGTTCGACCTCGACGACAGCCACCAGGTCTATGTCAGCGAAGGCGTCAATGCCTATTGCGATTACCAGCGTGCGCATGAAAACGACACGCTCAAGCCCGGCGTGGCCTTCCAGCTGGCGAAAAAGCTGCTGGCGCTGAATGCAGCCGACCCGGCACACCCGCGCGTGGAAATCATCCTGTTGTCGCGCAACAGCGCCGATACCGGCCTGCGCATCTTCAATTCGATCCAGCACTACGGCCTCGATATCACGCGCGCCGCCTTCTGCGGCGGTGGCAGTTCGCATCGCTATATCCGCGCCTTCGGCGCGCACCTGTTTCTTTCCGCCGACCAGGAAGACGTCTGCCGCACGCTGGCGCAGGGCCACGCCGCCGCGACTATCCTGCCGTCGCGTGTCGGCAGCAGCGCCGAAGGGGAATTGCGCATCGCCTTCGACGGTGATGCCGTGCTGTTTTCCGACGAGTCCGAGCGCATCTACAAGCAGCAGGGCCTGCAAGCCTTTGCCGACAACGAGCAGAAGGCGGCGCGCACGCCCATGAGCGGCGGGCCGTTCAAGGAATTCCTCGCCGCGCTGCACCGTATCCAGAAAGCGTACCCGCCGGAAGACGCGCCGATCCGCACCGCGCTGATCACGGCGCGCGGCGCGCCCGCGCACGAGCGCGTGATTCGCACCCTGCGCGAATGGGATATCCGCATCGACGAGGCGCTGTTCCTCGGCGGGATGAAGAAAGGCGAATTCCTCAAAGCCTTCGGCGCCGACATCTTCTTCGACGACCAGCGCGGCCATTGCGATTCGGCGCGCGAGCACGTCGCCACCGGCCACGTGCCCTACGGCGTGGCAAATGAATCAAGCGTGGCCAATGCGGCAAGCCTTGCGGCGCCGGCCGTTGCGCAAGCATAATCCTGCAAGCCCCCGATTCCTGAAGCGTTTACATGTCCGCCAACCTGCATCCCGGATTCATCGCCCTGCACGGCAATCAGCTCGAACAGCTGCGCGCCGCCGTGTTCACGTGGCTGCGCGCCAATCCGCTGGCGCCGCTGGAGCAGGAAATCATCCTGGTGCAGTCCAACGGCGTGGCCGAATGGCTGAAGATCGCCCTGGCCGAGGAAATGGGCGTGTGCGCTTCCACGCGCATCACCTTGCCGGCGCGCTTCCTGTGGGATGCCTGTCGCACGGTGCTGGGGCCGCAGCAGGTGCCGCGCCGCTCGGCGCTGGACGAGGCGGCGTTGGTCTGGCGCCTGATGCGCATGTTGCCGGGGCTGCTGGAGCGTGAAGCCTTTGCGCCGCTGCGGCATTATCTGGCCGATGCCGACCCGGAGCGGCGCCTGCAGCTGGCGCAACGCCTGGCCGACCTGTTCGACGAATACCAGGTGTACCGCGCTGACTGGCTGGAAGACTGGGCCGCCGACCGCGACGTGTTGCGCGACGCCGGCGGCGCGCCGCAGCCGCTGCCGGCAGGCCAGCACTGGCAGGCACAGCTCTGGCGCGCGCTGCTGGACGATATTCCGCCCGAGGAACGCGGCAGCGGCCGCGCCGGCGTGCACCGCCGGTTTGTGGACGCGCTGCAGCAGGGCCTGCCGCTGGCAGGCAAGCCGCCGCGGCGCGTGGTGGTGTTTGGCATTTCCGCCTTGCCGCAGCAAACCCTGCAGGCGCTGGGCGCGCTGGCCCAGCATGCGCAGGTGGTGGTGGCGGCGCCCAACCCCTGCCGCTACTACTGGGGCGACATCATCGCCGGACGCGACTTGCTGCGCGCGCCGCGCCGACGGCAGGAGCCGCGCGACGGCCGCGACCTGGCGGCGCTGCCGCTGGAGCAGATGCACGCGCACAGCCATCCGCTGCTGGCCGCCTGGGGGCGGCTCGGGCGCGACTTCGTGCGCATGCTCGACGAGTTCGACGACGCCCAGGCTACCCGCGAAAATTTCTCCAGCCTGCGCATCGACCTGTTCGAGGAAGACGAGGGCGCCACCCTGCTGGCGCAGGTACAGGCGGCGGTGCGCGACAACCTGCCGCTGCAGGAGCACCCGTGCGCCGAAGTTGCGCCCGAGGACCGTTCCATCGAATTTCACGTGGCCCACAGCGCCCAGCGCGAAGTGGAGATCCTGCATGACCGCCTGCTGACGATGTTCGCCGGGGACGCGCAGGGTACGGAGGTCAAGCCCGCTGCGCCCCTGCGCCCGCGCGACGTGGTGGTGATGGTGCCCGACATCGAGCTGTTCGCGCCGGCCATCGATGCCGTCTTCGGCCAGTACGGCCGCGGCGATGCGCGCTGGATACCCTACGAGATCGCCGACGTCGCCGAACGCCGCGTCAACCCGCTGCTGGGGGCGCTGGAGTGGCTGCTGCGGCTGCCGCAGCAGCGCTGCCTGCAGAGCGAAGTGCGCGACCTGCTCGACGTGCAGGCGCTGGCGACGCGCTTCGGCATCGCCGAGGCGGACCTGCCGCGGCTGGGCGGCTGGATCGACGGCGCCGGCGTGCGCTGGGGGCTGGACCTGGCGCACCGCGCCAGCCTCGGGCTGGAACCGGCGGGCGAGCAGAATGCCTGGATCTTCGGCTTGCGCCGCATGCTGCTGGGTTATGCCAGCGGCGACGCTGCCGCCTATGCCGGCATCGAACCCTATGCCGAGGTCGGCGGCCTGGACGCGACCCTGGCAGGCTCGCTGGCGGCGTTCGTCGACAAGCTGCTGACCTGGCGTACGGTGCTGGCGAGCGAGGCGACGCCGCAGGAATGGGGCGAGCGCGCGCGCCACCTGCTGGCGGCTTTCTTCGACGCGCGCGAAGAGCGCGACCGCCTGACCCTGGCCAGCCTGGACCAGGCGCTGCAGTGCTGGCTGGATGATTGCGACGCCAGCCGCTTTGCCGAGCCGGTGCCGCTGGCGGTGCTGCGCGAATCCTGGCTGGGCGCCATCGACGAGCCGACCCTGGCGCAGCGCTTCGTGTCCGGCGGCGTCACCTTCTGCACCCTGATGCCGATGCGCGCCGTGCCTTTCCGCGCGGTGTGCCTGCTCGGCATGAACGATGGCGACTATCCGCGCCGCGCGCGCCATGCCGATTTCGACTTGCTGGCGCTGCCGCAGCTGGCGCGCCCGGGCGACCGCTCGCGCCGCGACGACGACCGCTACCTGATGCTGGAAGCCCTGCTGGCGGCGCGCGACAAGCTGTATGTCAGCTGGGCCGGCCGCAACGTGCGCGACAACAGTGAACAGCCGCCTTCGGTGCTGGTGTCGCAGCTGCGCGATTACCTGCAGCGCGGCTGGTCGCTCGAGCTGCGGCAACTGACCACGGAGCACCCGCTGCAGCCATTCAGCCGTCGCTATTTCGAGGAAGGCGGCCTGTTCACCTGGGCGCGCGAATGGTATGGCGCACACGTCATCGCCGGCACTGCCGATAATGACGATGCGGGGCACGAGGCAGGGGACGAGGCTTATGATGACGCAGGCGGCGCTGGCGATGTTGCGCATGGCGGCGCCGATGCAGCGCACCTGCCGCCCGCCGAGCTGCCCGACAGCCTCGGCCTGGCGGCGCTGGGACGCTTCCTGCGGCAGCCGGTCCGCTACTATTTCCGCGAGCGTCTGCAGGTGGTGTTCGCCGAATCTGCGCAGCAGGGCTGCGACGAAGAGCCGTTCGACCTGAACCCGCTGGAGATGCACGACGTCGCCCGGCGCCTGCTCGACGACAGCGGCCCGCGCGAACAGCCGGCGCAGGCCGAGCAGTGCCTGCGCGCGCGCGCCGACCGTCTGGCGCGCCAGGGCATGCTGCCGATCGGCAGGATGGGCCGGCACTGGCAGGAGCAGCTGGTGCATGCGCTGCTGCCTGCGCGCCTTGCCTGGCTTGGCTTGTGCGAGCGCTTTCCGCAGGCCGCGCCCAGGCAGCGCGTGCAATTTGCGCACGAATGCCTGCGCCTGGACGACTGGATCGACCGCCTCCGCAGCGGCGCCGATGGCGCCGTGGCCTGGATGGAGCTGGAAGCTGGCGACCTTACACGCAAGCCGAAGTCGCGCAAGGGGGGGAAGCACCGCCGCTGCGCGCGCACAAGCTGATTCATGCCTGGGTGCGCCAGCTGGCCTGCGCTGCGGCAGGACGGCAGGTGACGGGTTACCTGGTGGGACGCGACGCCGTGCTGACGTTCGCGCCGCTCGATGCCGAAGCTGCGCGCGACACCCTGGCGATGCTGTTGGCCAGCTGGCGCGAGGGCATGCTGCAACCCTTGCCGGCGCCCTGCAAGACTGCCCTGCACCTGTGCCAGGAAGGCGATAACGGTCTGGCTGCAGCATATGAGGGAGGCCACCAGATCAGCGGCGAAGCGTCCCAGGAGCCTTGCCTGGCGCGGCTGTGGCCGGATTTCCTCGCGCTTGAAGCGGCGCCGCAATGGCGCGCGCGCGCACAGGCGCTGTACCAGCCACTGGCCGAATGGTGCGTCACCAGTGTCGAGATCGGCCTGTACGCGGGCGACGACGCGAAAGGAGAAGCGGCATGAGCACGCCTCTGGTGGCCGCGGAGTTTCCGCTGCGCGGTTCGCGCCTGATCGAAGCCAGCGCCGGTACCGGCAAGACCTGGACCATCGCCGCGCTGTACGTGCGGCTAGTGCTGGGTCACGGCGGCGAAAACGCTTACGCGCGCCCGCTGGCGCCGGCGGAAATCCTGGTGATGACCTTTACACGTGCCGCTACACGTGAACTGTCCGAGCGCGTGCGCGCGCGCCTGCTGGACGCGGCGCATTGCTTCCGCGACCAGGCGCCGCAGCCGGGCGACGATTTCCTGAAGACGCTGCTGGAAGCTTACCCCGACGAGCAGCAACGCCTGCAGGCGGCGCACCGCCTGATGCTGGCGGCCGAGGCGATGGACGAGTGCGCCATCTTCACCATCGACGCCTGGTGCCAGCGCATGCTGCGCGAGCACGCGTTCGACAGCGGCAGCCTGTTCGATGAAGAGCTGGTCGCCAGCGAGGACAGCCTGTTCGCCGATGCCGCGCGCGACTACTGGCGTCAGCAGGTGTACCCGCTGGACGGCGCCGCGCTGGAAACGCTGCGCGACTGCTGGAAGAGCGTGCGCGACATGCAGGGCGCCATGCACGAGCTGTGTCGTCATGCCGGCGCGTTCGGCGAGGCCGGCGCGCTGCCGCTGGCGAGCGTGATCGACGCCGCCGTGCGCGTGCGCAACGACGCGGCAGCGGCGCTCAAGCCCGGTTGGGGCGAGCGCGTGGCGCGCATGCGCGAGTGGGTGGCGCAGCATCGCGACAGCCTGAATGGCACCACCCTGCACAAGGCGACCGTGGCGGCCTGTTTCAACGCCCTCGAGGCTTGGGCGGCCGACGCGAGCGCGGTCGAGCCTGGCGCCGGTTTCTACAATGGATGGAAAAGGCTGACGCCGGCGCATATCGCCGGGTGCTTCAAGAAAGGCCATGCCGTCATCGCCGCGCCGCCAGAGTTTGCCGAGCTCGAAGCGCTGCATGAGCAACTGTCAGTCCTGGAGCCGGTAGCGCACGCCATTCGCCGGCACGCCGCCTGCCGCATCAATCAGCGCATGGCGGAAATCAAGCGCGGCCGCCGCCAGTTCGGCTTTGCCGACATGCTGACGCGCCTGCGCGATGCGCTCGAAGGCGGCAACGGCGCGGCGCTGGCGCAGCGCATCGCCACGCAATACCCGGTGGCGCTGATCGATGAATTCCAGGATACATCGCCCGAGCAGTACCGCATCTTCGATTGCCTTTACCGCATCGCCGACAACCGCGACGCGTTCGGCCTGTTTCTGATCGGCGATCCCAAGCAGGCGATCTACGGCTTTCGCGGCGCCGACATCCACAGTTACCTGGCGGCGCGGCGCGCCACCGAAGGGCGGCACTACCTGCTGGATACCAACTACCGTTCCACGCAGGCGCTGGTGGCCACGGTCAACCGCGTGTTCCTGCACGCCGAAGGCGGGCAGGGCATGTCAGGCCACCCCGCCGGCGCCTTCCGCTTCCGCAACGGCGACAACAACCCGCTGCCCTTCGAGCCGGTGGCCGCGCACGGCCGCGCCGAGCGCCTGGTGACGGCAGAGGGCGAAGACGCCACCGCCATGACCATCTGGTGCGCGCCGGGCTCCGATATGAGGGTCGACGATTACCGCACGCATTTCGCTGCCTGCTGTGCCGAGCGCATTGTCGCGCTGCTGGGCGATACGCGCAGCCGGCTTTGACAAGGACGGCGTCTTTACTCCGCTCAAGCCCGCCGACATCGCGGTGCTGGTGCGCGATCGCAAGGAAGCGGCCTTCGTGCGCAAGGCCCTGCAGCAGCGCAGGGTGCGCAGCGTCTACTTGTCCGATCAGGATTCCGTGTTCGACAGCGACGAGGCCGCTGACATGCTGCGCTGGCTGCGCGCGGCGGCCACGCCGCTCGACAGCAGCCTGGCGCGCGCCGCCTTCGCCACACGTACCGCCGGCCTGTCGCTGGGCGAGCTGGAACGGCTGGCCGGCGACGACCAGGCCTGGGAAGCGCGCATGGAGCAGCTTAAGGCGCTGCGCGCCGTCTGGCAGCGCCACGGCGTGCTGGCGATGCTGCGCCGCTTCATCCACGAGCTGGGTTTGCAGGCCAGCCTGCAGCGCGAACTCGACGGCGAGCGCCGCCTGACCAACTTGCTGCACCTGGCCGAGCTGTTGCAGGCCGCCAGCCGCAACCTCGACGGCGAGCATGCGCTGATCCGCTGGCTGGCCGAGCAGGTCGCCGGCGAAGGCGAGGGCGGCGACGAGCGCGTGCTGCGGCTGGAAAGCGATGCTGAGCTGGTGCAGGTCGTCACCGTGCACAAGTCCAAGGGGCTCGAGTATCCGCTGGTGTTTTTGCCTTTCGCGGTCAGCGCGCGGCCGGTCGGCGCGCGCGATTTCTATGCCTATGTCGATGCGCAGGGCGAGCGCCGGCTCGAACTCGCCAAAACAGATCAGGCACACGAGGCGCTGGAAAAAACCCGCATGGAAGAAGACTTGCGCCTGCTCTACGTGGCGCTGACGCGCGCGCGCCATGCGTTGTGGCTGGGGGTGACTTCGCTCAAGGATAAGATCCACGAAAGCGCGTTCGGCTACCTTCTGGGCGGCGGCGCGGCGATTGCCGGCGCGGATCTGCAGGCGCGCCTGCAGCAGATGGGCGACGGCTGCGCCGCCATCGGCGTCGTCGATGCGGCGCAGTCGCCGGCGCGCACGCGCCTGGCGCGCCCGGACGTTGCGGCGCCGCTGCGCCCGGCGCCGCATTACGACGCGCAGTTCGAACGCAACTGGAAGATCGCCAGCTATTCCTCGATCACGCGCACGCTGGGCGAGATGCCGGCGTCGGCTACGCCCTTGGCCGACAAGCTTGCCGAAGACGATGACCACGCCGCCGTGGGCAAGCCGCAGGATGCGCCCTGGCACCGTTTTCCGCGCGGCGCGCTGCCCGGCCAATTCCTGCATGAACAGCTGGAATGGATTGCCAACGAAGGCTTCGCCAGCGTCGACGATCCCGCCTTCGAGGCGCGCCTGCGCGCGCGCTGCGAACGCGCCGGCTGGGGACACCGGCAGGACGATGCGGTCGACTGGCTGCGCGCGGTGGTGGCGACGCCGCTGCCGACGCTGGGTGCGTCCTTGCGCCAGGTGGAGACGGCGGTGGCGGAAACCGAGTTCTGGTTTCCTGCCGAAGGCTTTGCCACGGCGGCGCTGGATGCCTTGTGCCAGCGTCACCTGCTCGAAGGCATCGCGCGCGCGCCGATGTCGGAGCGCGCGCTGCATGGCATGCTGCGCGGTTTCAAGGACCTGGTATTCCTGCACGGCGGGCGCTACTGGGTGCTGGACTACAAGTCCAATGCGCTGGCGCCCGGCGATGCCGGCTACCACGAGGCGGCGCTGGCGCAGGGCATGGCGGTCCACCGTTACGACGTCCAGGGCGCGATCTACATGCTGGCGCTGCACCGCCTGCTGAAGAGCCGCCTCGGCGCGGATTACGATCCGCAGGCGCACCTGGGCGGGGCGATTTTCTATTTCATGCGCGGCGTGCAGCACCCGCAGACGCGCGGCTGCTACCACCTGTCAGCCGATGCCGGGCTGCTGGATGCGCTCGATCAACTGCTGCCGGCGCCGGCAGCCATGGAGGGTTTCGCATGATCCGTGCAAGCGGCTTGTTTGCAGGTTTCGACGAGCTGGTCGAGCGCGGTCAGCTGCGCCGCCTGGGCGCGTCCTTTGCGCGCTTCATCGCCGAGCTGGCGCCGGCGTACGACGCCACGCCGGCGCCGCTGGTGCTGGCCTGCGCCGTGCTGTCCGAGCTGGAAGGGCGCGGCCACAGCTGCCTCGACCTGCAGGACCTGGCCGCCGACCCCTGCGCCCTGCTGGGCTGGCCGCCGGAGCAGTGGCAGGGATTGCTGGCGCGCAGCGGCCCATTACCGGCGGACGCGGCCGGCTGGCGCGCCGCGCTGGCCGCCAGCGCGCAGGTGTGGGCGGTGGAGCAGGATGACGATGGCCAGCCGCTGGTGCTGGACCGCGAGCGACTCTACCTGCGCCGCTACTGGCGCAATGAATTGCACGTGGCGCGCGCAATTGCCGCGCGCGCGGCGCAGCGCCGCGAGGCCGAGCCGGCGCGCGTGCGCCAGTGGCTGGACCGGCTGTTCGACAGCACGGCGGCCGCCGGCGCCGCGCCCGACTGGCAAAAAGTCGCCTGCGCCGTCGCTGTCGGCGGCGGCATCTCGATCATCACCGGCGGCCCCGGCACCGGCAAAACTTATACCGTGGCGCGCCTGCTGGCGCTGCTGTTCGCCCTGGCAGATGAACCGGAACGCCTGCGCATCGCGCTGGCGGCGCCGACCGGCAAGGCGGCCGCGCGCCTGAAGCAATCCATCGACAATGCTCTCGGCGAGCTGGCCGGCAAGCTCGGTGCAGCGCTGCCGCTGGCGCAACTGGCGCAGCGCCTGGCGCCGGCCGCCACCCTGCACAGCCTGCTGGGTGCGCGCCCGGACACGCGCGCGCTGCGCCATCATGCTGGCAACCCGCTGGAAGCCGACGTGCTGATTGTCGACGAAGCCTCGATGGTGCACCTGGAAATGATGGCGGCGCTGCTCGACGCGCTGCCGCCGCAAACCATGCTGGTGCTGCTGGGCGACAAGGACCAGCTGGCCTCGGTGGAAGCCGGCGCGGTGCTGGGCGACCTGTGCCGCAATGCGCAGCAGGGCAGGTACCTGCCGACCACGGCGCAGTACGTGCTGGCCGCCAGCGGCGTGCAGATTCCGCCGGACATGCAGGGCGAGGGCGACCTGCTGGCGCAGCGCACCGTCATGCTGCGCGAGAGCCGCCGCTTCGGTGGGCCCATCGGCTTGCTCGCCACAGCCGTCAACGACGGCCGTCCCGAGGAGGCCGCCGCCTGCCTGCGCAGCCGCGACGGCGCCGCGCCGCGCTGGCTGGAGCAGGCCAGCATCGCCGACTTGCTGGATCTGGCCGTGGACGGCCGCACCGGCGACAGCGATGGTTACCGTCCTTACCTGGCGTTGCTGCGGCGCGGCCCGGCTGCGGATGAAGCGCACGAGGCCTGGGTCAGGCAGGTGCTGCTGGCCTTCGACAATTTCCGCGTGCTGTGCGCGGTGCGCGAAGGCGAGTGGGGCGTGGCTGGCATCAACCATGCCATCGCCCAGCGGCTTGAGCGCGTCGGCCTGATCCAGCGCCGCGGCGAATGGTATGCCGGGCGGCCGGTCATGGTCACGCGCAACGATTACGGCCTCAAGGTATTCAACGGCGATATCGGCATTGTCCTGCCGGATCCGCAGCGCGCCGAAGCGCCGCGCGTGTATTTCCTCGATGGTGACCGGGTGCGCAGCGTGCTGGCGACGCGCCTGGCCGCAGTGGAGACCGCCTATGCGATGACGGTGCACAAGTCGCAAGGCTCGGAATTCCGCCACGTCGCGCTGGTGCTGCCGCCGGACGCCGGCCACGTCGCCGCGCGCGAGCTGGTGTATACCGGCATCACGCGCGCGCGCGCACATTTCACCCTGGTGACGCCCGAGCCGGCAGTGCTGGATGCCGCCGTGCTGCGCCAGACGCGGCGCGTCAGCGGCTTGCAGATATTGCTGGATGACGCCCGTCGGCAGGATTGACGTCAAAACAACACGGGAGAAAATACTGTGTATTAATACAGTAACACTGTTGATTCATACAGTGTTTATTGCTACAGTGATGTTGCGTTCCAAGTAAAAATCATCAACAAGAAAGGTTGGCACCATGGCTCACATCACTTCTCCCCACTTCGCCGCATTCGGCAATGCCCCTCTCGCCGCCAGCTTCCAGTTGCGCCTCGGTCGCCGCGAAGTCACCATCGGCCGCGATTGCCGCACGCGTTACTACCGTGCCCACCCTGTCATCGAATGCAGCCCCGGCCTGGCGCCCGGCCACCTGCAGATTCTGCTGCTGCGCCGCTGGCTGATCGTGCTGTCGAAGGCGCGCTGAAGGCATTTTCCAGCGATTAGGCTGGAACTATGAACTTCATGAAATAAATCGATTTGATCTATTAAGCGAGAATCGTTACCATTTGCTCATGGGCGTTTCATCCGACGCCGGATACCCAGGGAGTACACTATGGTCACCGCAGCGAAAACCACCAGTCAGATCGGCATGCACATGGGCGTGGCCTTCGGCCTGATGTATGCGTTGACCGGCTCTGTGACCTATGGCGGTGTGGCTGCCATCCTGGAGCCGGTGTGCAACGTCCTGCTCCTGCCCCTGCATGACAAGTTATGGGAAAAGATCCGCCGACGGGTCGAAGCGCGGCAAGCAGTGCGCGAAGCGCGCCAGATGGTGCACGCCTCCGATACACTGTAGGGGCGCGGCAGCAGCAAAGCCGTGCCAGTGAAATTGCCGGCGGAGACGCCCATGTACATGGTGTACTGGACCATACCTGATGAAAATGGCAGCGACAGCGCGCATGGGCGGACATTTGCCTCCAGCGAGCTGGGCGCGGCGATGCATTTCATGGAGCAGTTGCGCATCCGCCAGCGCGCCGGCGAAGCGATCCGCTTCGTCACCATGTCTTCAGAAAATCCGCATGCCGTCGGCCATGCCGGCGTCGCGGAAACCGGTCCCGGCTATCAATGGAAAAAGCGCCGCAGGTAATGCACGCGCGCAGCCATGGCAGGTGCGCAAGGCTCTCGGCCGCTGCCGGCGACAAGGGCAGACGGTTCGTCCTCAGCAGCTGAAAACCGGCCAGCGCGCGTGCGCGTGGCGACGCGGCCGGGCATCGGTGGCCTGGCGCATTTTCGCCAGCACCAGCGCCGCGAGGCGGCTGTGCCCATCCGGAGCCGGTGTGTTGCCTGCGGCAGCAGGGCGCAGCAACTCCGTCACCAGGCGCATGCCGGTGTTCAGCATTCCCGGCAAATCTTCTTCCGCCGCATTCAGGCTGGCCAGATAGGCTTCGGCGCGGTAGGCGACTGAATCGGTGCGCAGCGTATCCGCCTGTACGTGCGGGATCACATCCTGCTGGGTATCCATGAATTCATCCGTAACGAAAAAGCCTGATTATTTTCTGGGGGCAAACTTTTGGTTTTGCGATTAAACAAACATTTTGTACTTCAGCAGGCGGAAGCCGCAGGTCAGGCGGGAACGCGGCCATTGCCCGCTTCATCCAATGCCATGCAATAAATGACAGGGACAAGATATGAACATGCGTGACGAAACAGTATTTCTGCCGGATATACAGTCGCTGGCCGACCCGCGCGATCTGCGCATCGATGCGGTCGGCATCAAGGGCGTGCGCTATCCGCTCACGATCCGTTCCGGCAGCCGCACCATGCCAACCGTCGCCACGCTGGAGATGACGGTTGCCTTGCCGGCGAACGTCAAGGGTACGCACATGTCGCGCTTCATGGAATTGCTCGAAGCGCAGCATGCGCCGCTCGACGGCCAGGGCTGCAAGGCGCTGGTTTACGACATGCTGGACCGGCTGGATGCGCGCAGCGGCGCGATGACGCTGCACTTCCCGTGGTTCGTGCAGAAAACCGCGCCGGTCTCCGGCGTCGCCAGCCTGCTGGACCACGACGTGCGCTGGCGCGCTTCGGTCGATACCGCCGGCAGGTATGCCTTCCACATGCAGGTGACTGTGGCGGCCACCAGCCTGTGCCCGTGTTCCAAAGAGATCTCCGCCTACGGCGCCCATAACCAGCGCTCGCACATCCGTATCGATGCCGAGCTGGATGGCGACATGACCATCGAGGAGCTGGTGGCAATCGCCGAGCGCAGCGCATCCTGCGAAGTGTATGGCTTGCTCAAGCGCGCCGATGAAAAATACGTCACCGAGCGCGCCTACGACAACCCGAAATTCGTCGAAGACCTTGTGCGCGACGTGGCGCAGGCGCTCACCGGAGACCAGCGCGTGCGGGCCTGGATGGTGGAAGCGGAGAACTTCGAATCGATCCACAACCACTCGGCATTTGCGCGCATCGTCAGCCCGGCCCGGACGCAGGGCTGAGGCGCAACCGGCCGGTCACGCTGCCAGCGAAGCAAGTTCACGCGCCAGATTGACGCTGGCCTGCTGCAGGTACAACGCCGCGAAATACGGCTCCGGATACAGATGCCCGCCCTGCGCCTGCGCCAGGAAGTGCTGCAGCACCCGGGCGCGGCCGGCGCGCCAGGCATCGTCAGCGACATGGGCGTATTCGGCGCGCACGTTACCCGCATAGCTGTCGTAGATGTCTTCCGGCTGGCCGAGGATGGCCAGGTCGACCGATTGCATGACGTCGCGCAGCGGATGCGCAATCGCATCGCCCTGCAGATGTTCAGTGGCGCGGATCAGTGCCGCCGGGCCTTCGGCGTCGCCGTCATCGAGCTGGGCGTCGAGCCAAAGCCGCGCGCTCTGACTCTCGTCGGACATGGCGCCGCCCTTGCCGTAGACGGCGTCATGGAACCAGAAAGCCTTGCGCAGGGTGGCCACGTCCAGCGCATCGGCGCCGGTGTTCACCGCCCAGGAGGTGATTTCGCTGAGGCCGTGCACCAGATGGTCGAGGTTGTGATAATGCCGCTGCGGCGCGCCCCAGGCCTCCGCGCCGACCAGGTAGGCGAACCAGTGCGCCGCGCCGGCGGGCGCCACATCGGGCCACAGTTTTGCCCATTCGCGCCGCAGCCAGTTCAGCAGCCAGGCGGCATAGGCCGGTTCGGGCACGAACTTGCGCATGCTCCAGTGCCAGCCGACCGGCCCCTGCAGCCCGCGCACGAAGCTGGAACTGACCGAGCCGAGGTCGCGCGGCGGCATCACGAACACGGTCTTGGCGCCTTGCAGGACATCGACGTTGACTTGCTGGATCAGGTTTTCGTAATCGAAATCGCTGGTATTGCGGATGCCGCGAATGAGGTAATCGACGCCGTGCCGCTTGGCGGCGCGCGCGGTGTAATCGGCGCGCACGACGATGACGCTGACATTGTTCCAGCCGCGCTGCGCCACGCTCGCCTCGACGATCGCCTTGCGCTGGTCGGCGCCGAACAGTGGCTTCTTGTCCGGGTTTTCCGAAATGAACACCACCACCTCGTCGGCCAGCGCGCGCGCTTCCTCGATAACCCACATGTGGCCATTGGTGATCGGATCAAGCGTGCCGGAAAAAGCAATTTTCTTCATTGCTGGCGGCTCATTGCTTGCGGCTGTCGCACATTTCCGCCGCGGGATTTTCTTCGCAGCGCTTGTCGATGAGATAGTTGACCAGGAACAGGCCGGCAATGCCGGCAATCAGCAGGATCACCATGGTCTGGATGATCGTCAGGCCCTGCATCCGTCGCAGGGGTAGCATGCGGGTGCCCATTGGCGCTCCTTTCGTGGAGGAATTGTCCAATTTAACATGGTTTTGCCGGCGGGATGCTTTCCTGCTTTGGTATTGCATGCAATCCGGCAGGCGGCTCCGCGGTGATGCGCTACTTGCGCCGGCCCGCTGTCTTGCGCCTGGCGGGCTTTTCCTCGAGTTGCGTCATGTCGCACTGCGTGCCGTCAAAGCGGAATACCGTCACGATGTCGTCCGGGCCTTCCGGGTTGATTTCCCGGATCGTCAATTCATGACCCGCGCGCACGTAAGGGGCAAGCACCGCCATTACCTCGTGCATCTCCGCCGGCGCTTCATCGAAAGGCCGGATCGACACGATATCCCTTCCCACCATAGTCGCATGCAAATGGAAGCACTCCAGGCCCTGCGCCAGCGTGCTTGCGGCACGCAATCCAGCCGACGCCAGGCGCGGATCGGCCTGCAGCGCCGCCAGCGCCAGCGCCTGCTGCTCGCGCGTCATCATGGCATCCGGCGCAACCAGATCCACACCCAGGGTGCAGGTGCGGCGAATCTCGCCAAGATCGAGCACGTCACCTTCCTTCTGCCACTGGCTGACCGGCAGCGCCACCCGTTCCAGGCTGATCTTTACCTTGCGGGTGCCATTCAAGGCCTTGCGGGTTGCAAATGTCTCGCGTATCCCGGCCAGCACGTCGTCGAACGCACGCAGGGCGTCGTCGTCGAAACGGTCGGCATCCACGACGACCTCGATCAGGCCGTCATGCTGAATATCTGCAGCAACGGCAGCGTCCATGTAGATGCCCATATGCCCGGTGAGGTCATGCAGCTCCTGGACGGCATGCGCAATCGCCCGGCCGGCCCGCCATGGCTCGGTTTCCAGGATATGGATGCGCTGGCAGTGGGGCATGGCCAGCCCCGGCACCGCCAACACGCGCACGCGGGGCGGATCGCCGCGCACGAACGCCGGCGCCCCCGGTTCCGCCGGCTGCAGCACGAGCATGCCCTCGCCGCTGGACGAACTGATTTTGACGACGACCTTGTCTTCTACCGTGGCGCAGAACGTTTCATCGACGAGGTAGCCGATCTCGCGCAGGTTCAGCGAGGTCAGCAGCCTCTTGCCGTCAGCGCCATGAATGCGGATTTCACGCTCTTCGCGATCCAGCGCCACCAGGGCGTGCGGCGCCGCCTGCAGCGCAAAGCCGGGCGTGGCCGAGCCTGACAGGCCGATGCCGCTCAGCCCGGCCGGCTCCTGCAGCAGGATGGCGCCGCTTTGGCAATCGATGACGAGCATGTCTGTCTCGTCGCCCAGGTACAGCTTGCCATCCTGGGTGTTCAGCCGCGTCTTGTACTTTTTCAGCGGCACTTCCCAGGCTATTTCTCCGCTCGCCTGCCGCAGGGCCCACACTTTCATGTCGTTGTACACGATAAGCATGTCGCCTTCCGGCTGCATCAGCATCAGGTAGGCATCGGGGCTATCGAGCGGATGGCACCAGCGCTCGTTGAGCTGCAGGTCCGTGCACACGATGCCGCGCAGCTTTTCATACGCATAAATGGTATCGGTGGTCGCGCGCAGCTTGCGGTACTTGCCCGGCTTGCGATGACGCGCGCCGGAAGCCAGTTCATGCAGCACCAGGTGCGGCCCGTCCTCATCGTCGTCTTCGCCCAGCAGGCAGCCGGGAATGGTCTGCGCCATGTCGCAGGGCAGCACGTCGGGCAGGGTGGGAAAATCGCGCCCGGTCCTGTAAATATCGTGAAATTTGACGAAGCTTGCCGCCCCGTCCTCGGCAGGGTGATGCGATGCCCAGACACCATCTGCCGTCGGATAAAGCCAGGACCAGGTCCCCGCTTCTTGCGCGCAAGTTGCGACCGGCACCAGCACGGTGCCTTCCACGGTGAGCATTGCCGTGCCGCTGAGGGCAAAAATTTCACCGCGATGGCCAAAAAACGGCCCATTCACCCCATCGAAAACGATCCCCTGCCACTGCATCATTGTTGTTGTCTCCCTTTGTGATCGCCGTGCCGCGGAAATGGACGACTGTTGCCAATTTGCAATCTAGCAAGGATGTCGTGATAACTCAAGCGTTCGGGGTACAAGGGAAAATACTGTCGGCCACTTTGGCTATGGAAAGTACCGGCAGCGCGACAGGCATCAGGTTTGCAACAAATTGTTTCTGTTGCAACTAATCACGCCATTCATGGTCATATTATTTTTAACCTGCGGAAAATACTATGACAGCACACTTTTCCTCGTTGCCAACCTGGCGCCTTTATTTCCTCTTCGCCTGCCTGCTTGCGCTATTGGCGCCGCGCGCCAACGCCGCCACGGAAGAAGCGCCGGACGTCATGATCCAGCGCATCAGCAAGGAAATCATCCACATCGCCACCACCGACAAGGAAATCCAGGCAGGCAATCGCCAGCGCATCATGACGGTGGTGGAAGAAAAAATCCTGCCGCATGCCGATTTCAACCGCGCCACGGCACTGGTGATGGCGCGCCACTGGCGCACGGCCACGCCGGAACAGAAGGAGCGGCTGACCAAGGAGTTCCGCAACCTGATCCTGCATACCTATGCCGGCACCATGTCGCAGATCAAGGAAGAGTATCCGCTGAAGTTCCTGCCGATGCGCAGCGAGCCCGGCGATACCGATGTCGTGGTGCGCTTCGAGGTGCGACGCCCACGCGCCAGCGAACCGGTGCGCGTCAGCTATCGTGTCGGTCAGACCCCGGACGGTTGGAAAATCTATGACGTCAACGTGCTTGGCGCGTGGATGAGCGAGACCTACAAGAACAGCTTTTCCACGGAAATCAGCAAGAGCGGTATCGACGGCCTGATCCAGGTTCTGGTCGAGAAAAACAAGAAGCTGGCGGCCGGTGGCGCTGCGGCTGAAAAAGCCGAGCGCGACCGCGCACTGTAAGGATTACAGCAGTTCGATGGCGATGGCGGTGCCTTCGCCGCCGCCGATGCACAGCGACGCCACGCCGCGCTTGCCGCCGGTCTTTTGCAACGCGCCGATCAGGGTGACGATGATGCGCGCGCCGGATGCGCCAATGGGGTGACCCAAGATGCAGGCGCCGCCATGGATATTGACCTTCTCGTGCGGGATGTTGTGTTCCTGCATCGCGGCCAGCGGCACGGCGGCAAAGGCTTCATTGATCTCAAACAGGTCCACCTCGGCGGTGCTCCAGCCTACCTTGCTGTACAGCTTGGCGATGGCGCCCACCGGTGCGGTGGTGAACCATTCCGGCGCCTGCGAATGGCGCGCATGGCCGAGGATCTTCGCGATCGGCTTGCAGCCCAGCTTCCTGGCGGTCGATTCGCGCATCAGCACCAGGGCCGCCGCGCCATCGGCGTTGGCAGAGGAAGACGCGGCCGTGATGGTGCCATCCTTCTTGAAAGCCGGCTTCAGAGTCGGGATCTTGTCCGGATTGACCTTGCCGGGGCGCTCGTCGTGTTCGATTACCTGCTTACCCTGGCGGCTGCTGACCGTGACCGGGGCGATTTCCCACGCCAGCGCACCGCTAGTGCCGGCAGCCTGCGCGCGCCTGACCGACTCCATGGCGAAGGCATCCTGCTGCTCGCGGGTAAAGCCATACTTTTCTGCACAAGATTCGCCAAAGGTGCCCATGGCGCGCCCGGGCTCATAAGCGTCTTCGAGACCGTCGAGCATCATGTGGTCGTAAATGGTGCCGTGGCCGATGCGGTAACCGCCGCGCGCCTTCGGGATCAGGTACGGCGCATTGGTCATCGATTCCATGCCGCCGGCAATCACCACCTCGTTGGTGCCGGCGAGGATCGAGTCATGGCCATACATGACAGCCTGCATGCCGGCGCCGCACATCTTCGACAGGGTCACGGCGCCGGTGGACACCGGCAGGCCCGCCTTGATCATGGCCTGGCGCGCCGGCGCCTGACCCTGGCCGGCCATCAGGCAATTGCCCATGATGACATCCTGCACCTGCTCGGGCGCCAGGCCGGCGCGTTCGATCGCCGCGCGAATGGCGACGGCGCCGAGTTCATTGGCCGCCAGGGAAGAAAAATCGCCCTGGAAGGCGCCCATGGGGGTGCGGGCAGCGCTGACGATAACGACGGGATCATGCATGGTGGGTTCTCCTGGTTTCTGTCATGTCGATGACGAGCCCTGCATTGCTGTCAGGGAGTTGGGCCAGCAGGCTGCTGACATAGCGGTACGTGCCGGCGACGACGACGCCGAACGAAATGCCGAGTAAAAGAAACATGATGCAGGCTCCTTTTCGCACACTCGTGCGAATCATGGGCGAAAAAAGCGCTCCGATCCTCAGCCCTGCTCAGCCGAGGTAATCGAAGCTGCGATACGTCGACACCAGGCGGGCATAGGCCCGCCGCATGCGGTCTTTCGCCGAATCATCGTGCAGGAAGCGCGTATCGTGCATGACGCCGATGATCAGGCTGTAAATCTCGAACACCAGTTGCTCGGGTTCCGTATCCGCGCGCAGATGGCCGGCTTCCATGGCTTGCAGCACGGTGCGGCGCAGCCCGGCGCGCCAGCGCAGCACGCCTTGCTGCAGGCGATCGCGCAAGGGACCGGCGATATCGTCGTATTCGAACGAACCGGCGGCATACAGGCAGCCATTGATGCTGTCGCCCGCGCACACCTGGCGGATCCAGTGTTCCACCATGGCATTCAGGCGCGGCAGCCCGCGCGGCAGCGCCAGCGCCGGCTCGAACACCTGCGCGGCAAAGCGCTTGTCGAACGCGTCCAGCACGGCCTTTTGCAGCGCTTCCAGCGAACCCACCCGGGAAAACACGCCGCTCTTGCTCAGCCCCAGGCGCTTGGCCACCTCGCCCAGCGACAGCTTGCCGATGCCTTCCACGAACGCCAGTTCCAGTGCGGCATCGACGATGGCCGCATGGGTGAGTTCGCTTTTGCTGGTCGAAATAGTGTCCATGCAAAGCAATTTAGCACGGGTATGCGAAAACCGCAAAGGCTTTTTAAAGATTGCCAAATTGCTGGCGGTCGCGGGGGATATGGTTTACTTTGCAAATATGGAAGGCTGCGCGCCTTGGCCGCGCGCGGCGCCGCCGCGGTGAAGGCTGGCCGCATCGCCCAAGGAGTGCCACTTGATAAGACGTCCCGCAATTTACCTGGCCGCTGCAGTCGGCTTGGCGGCGATCGTCTTGCCGGTCGTTGCTGCCATTTACCTGGCCGGCCGCCAGAGCAATGACCACGAACTGGCGCGGGCAGCGGCGCTGGCGGAAAGCATCGTGCGCCATAGCGATGAAGTCAGCGAGCAGATCCACGCCGCCATTGCCAGCCTGAAAGCAGCGCAATACGCTGACCCTTGCGGCCCGGAGGCCATTGCCCGCATGCGCGAAATCGATCTCGGTTCCACGCGGCTGCAGGCTGTCGGCTATGTCCGCGGCGACCGGCTGATGTGTTCGTCGCTGGGCAGCCATGGCGCCGGCATCGATATCGGCAGTGCCGGCTATCTCAACGACCGCGGCCTCTTTATCCGGCCAGCCGTGGCCTTGCCCTTTGCCCCCGGCATGCTGTTTACATTTTCCACCGACCGCAGCAGCGGCTATGCGGCCATCGTGCACCGCGACCGCACGCTGGACGTCACGGAAACGCGCGCCGATGTAGCGATGGGCCTGATCTCCCGCAGCAGCGGCGAAATCATTGCCCGCCGCGGACTCTACAAGCCGGAATGGGTGGACAGAAACAGCGCGGCGTTCGACAGCGGCCGCTTCGACGGGCGTCACATCATCGCCACGGCGCGTTCGCAAGAGTACGACTACATCGCCTATGCCGCCGTGCCGGCCGGCTATCTGCAAGCCGGCATGCGCCGCGCCGCGCTGGTGTTGCTGCCCATCGGCCTGGCCGCCGGCATCGTGCTGGCGCTGGCAGTGTATTACCTGACCCGCCAGCAAATGTCGCTGCCGGCGCTGCTGCGCGGCGGCTTGCGTCGCGACGAGTTTTTTCTGCTGTACCAGCCGCTGGTGGATTTGCAAACCGGCAAATGGCATGGCGCCGAAGCGCTGATCCGCTGGCATCGCGTGGACGGCAAAATGATCCGGCCGGACCTGTTTATCGCCGCCGCCGAAGAAGGCGGCCTGATCCGGCAAGTCACGAAAAAGGTCATGGACCTGATCGTGCGCGATACCGCCGCGCTGCTGCGGCGTCACCCGCAATTCCACATCGGTATCAACCTCGCCTCGGATGACCTGCAAAACGAATCCATTGTCGGCGAACTGCGCGACATGCTGAAAAAGGCTGGTATCGGCCCGGGCAGCATCATGGTGGAAGCGACCGAACGCGGCTTTCTGCAGGCAGAGCATGTCAGCCGCATCATCAGCGAAATCCGCGCAATGGGCATCTGCGTCGCCATCGACGATTTCGGCACCGGTTATTCCAGCCTGTCTTATCTGACCACCTTCGAGCTGGATTACCTGAAAATCGATAAATCCTTCGTCGATACCATCGGCACCGAAGCCGCTACCAGCCAGGTCATTTTGCACATCATCGAAATGGCGAAATCGCTGGACCTCAAGATCATTGCCGAAGGCGTGGAAACCGAAGCGCAGGCGCAATACCTGCGCGAGCAGGGTGTCCAATACGCCCAGGGTTTTCTGTTTGGCAAGCCGATGCCCATCGGCGAACTGGCCAGCCGGCTGGAGCGGCCTGTTGTTCCCCGGCCACCGTCACGTAGCTGACAGGGGCGCGCATGTGGCGGCTTGCCGCGGACTTGTTCTATGTCAAATTCCTGAAGTATCTCGTTGGTATGATGGCGCCTCGGTCTTCAACAGACAATAATTAGTGGCGCTTTGACGCCACTTCTACCGGCGCCGGCGGTCGGGAAACATACCGGCACCACTTTCAGAAAATAGCCCTCTGGCAATTGCGGAGGGCTATTTGTTTAAGCATTGTGGTAAAGAGGAGAAGGGCCTCTTGCAATTATTGCAATAATATAATTTTAGCAATAAACTGCGCGTCGCCGCGATCTCTTGCTTTGTGCGTGAGGGAGGTGCGGAATAAATATTTCTGACAAAAAGGATGCGCCCCATGAAATGCCCCCATTGCGCCAAGTCGATCAGCCATTTTTCTCCTGTCATCCTGGGCGTTGGCCGCCTGGATGCCAAGAAGCTTTGCCCACACTGCGCGGGACCGTTCTCCATTACGGGCAATCTCGCCCTGGCCCTCGCGGTGGGAGTGATTACCCTCATCGCCGGCTTTTTTCTGATCCGGCCGATTCCCTGGGTCGGCGCAGCGCTCTGGGGCTTTACGAGTGTGGCGCTTCCCTTCATGGTGGCAGCGCGGTTGAAGAAATTCGAGGAATGAACCGGAGCCTGCCGGCAGGGAGGGCTAGCAGGTCCTCATCGCGTTTTGCCGGTTAATCGCTAGCGAAGTTCAAGAAACCGGCCCCGCTTTTGTTAGCTCTGGTTTCGCAAACTGCCTCTTCCACCAATACCGGGAAATGTAATAAAGCACGAGCACGATGGCAAAAAGATAGACGCCGCTGATTTTCATCACGAGCCATCCCATTCCTGGTTCGCCGGAAAGTTCGTCCACCAGATACTTCACCACAGTGCTGAACAGCATGTATACCGCGCCCCATTTGGCAAGGAACAGCAGCACACGCTTGCGCCGAGCGACGTAGGTTTGTTCGTTACGGCTTGTTCTTCGCAGGATGCCCAGTACAGTGGAAAATGCGAAGGCGCCGATATTGATACCCACCAGGGAAAGCAGGATTTGCACCTCTGTAGGGGTAAGGCCGCCGCCGCCCAGCCGCTCCCGATACCAGGCCCATGCGCAGAAGCCCAGCGATGCAAGGAATACCAGGGCAAACAGGGCCTTGCCACGACGGGACATGAGCGCGAGCCCGGCAAAGAACACCACACCGCCAATTAAGAAAGCCATTAGGACAACCGATGAAATTTGGCGCAGCCTTCCAGTTTCTCGGCATGTCGCCGAGGCTCTTGCGCGCAATGTTATTTTTGATAATGCGGAAGGAACGGCATTGTGGCAGCACTGTTTTTATTGCGCAAGAGCAACATGCTGTAATGACACCTCATGTGTCGAGATCATCCATCCAAGCCAGGCGATGACCCGGAAAAGCAATGCCTAGCGGGAGCCTGCGTGATTTCTGCGCCTTGCAAGTTCGCGATCAAGCGCATTGGCGAAGTTCTGGCGGTCGGCGTGACTAAACGCGGCCGGGCCGCCAGTGTCGACGCCACTGCCGCGTAACTCTTCCATGAAAGCCCGCATCGTCAGTTGCTGAGCAATCGTATCTTTGGTGTACCACTCGCCGCGCGGGTTGAGCGGCAACCCACCCTTTTCCAGCACCAATGAGGCCAGGGGAATGTCGCCGGTCACGACGATGTCGCCGGGGCTGACGCGGGCAACGATTTCGGCATCGGCCTCATCCGCGCCAGCCGGCACCTGGAGCGCGCGGATAAAACGCGAACCCGGCACGCGGATTAATTGATTGGCAACCAGCGTAACGTTGAGCTGCAAGCGTTCAGCCACCCGAAACAGAATGTCTTTAATGACGGCGGGGCAGGCGTCGGCGTCGACCCAGATATGCATGATAAATTAGATGAGATTAACTTCAGTCAACAACTTTCGCTCAGACAAACGTCCCCAGATTGCGAAGCAGATAATCATTAAACATCGGAACGGTGAATGCGACATCTCCATGCGAGGGGCTATAAATCATCCCCTTGCTGATTATTTGTGCACGGCGCGGACCAAGGCTTTGCGGGGTTTCACCGAGCGCATCGGCGATATCGGAGGAACGATAGGGCCCATTTCCCAGTCTTGCCATCGCGACCACATACTCGCGCTCTTTCGGTGTCAGGCGATCAAAACGTACTTTGAAAAATCCTTGGTCCAGGCGCACGAGTGTTGCTTTTTCCGCCTGTTGTGTATCATCAAGAGTAATCGTGTCACCGCTGGCAAGATTCCAGGATTGATAGCCCCATTCCTGTAGGAAATATGGATATCCCTTGGTCTTTGCAAGGATTTCTGCCAAGGCATCATCGTTGATGTTGGCTCCTTCGTCCGAGATGGGTTGACGGATCGCGGCTTTAGCATCCTTCTCTGGAAGGGCGCCAACTTCGGGGAAGTGAAACAATCTTTCTGCATACGATTTCGCATCCCCTGACAGCCCTGCGACCTGTGGCAATCCGGCTCCAAAAAAGAGAACGGGCAGCTCTTTTTGATTGATTTTGTGCAGTGAGACGATCAGGGCAGCCAAGTCCTTCTCGCTGAGGTATTGCACTTCATCGATCAGAAGCGTCCAAGCTTTCCCCGCAGCCTTGGCAGCTTCGCCGATACGCACAAACAGTTCGGGAAGGTCGTTTTCCAGGTCGCCGCTATCTGCAACCCCCACTTCGGGGTCCACGGCAATTGCAATATCGCCATATTCCAACTTAAACACAGAGGCAAATGACCTTAACGCCCGCATTGCGTCGTGCGCTTTGGCTTTGGCGTTCTCGATGATGGAAAGCTTCCGCAATACCTGATGTATCCGTGGTAATAGCTGTTCTCCCAACGATTTGTTCTCAGGCGCCTCGATACTGGATGTAAGATGGCCTCTGTCCGCGGCCATGTTTTCGACAGCATTAAGAAGAACGGTCTTGCCTACACCCCGCAGTCCCAAAAACATTTGAGAACGGCTGGGTTTGCAGAGCAAAGCGCGCTCAATCGCGACACGCGCATCCTCAATAATCTCCTCTCGCCCGGCGAGTTCTGGCGGCCTGCTGCCTGCACCGGGTGCAAAAGGGTTACGTACAGGATCCAAAATAGACCTCCATCTAAGAATATATAGCCAAGTATAGCATCTTGTTAATATACATATATATACTTTGTTAGACTTCGGTAGAGATGCTTGGCACCAAAAATGCATGGAAGAACTGGTCAAGGCATTGCGTTCAGCACGCTATTTTTTCGCGTACTTGATTGTGCACCGCCTTCCTTGTCCACGGCTTCCATGCCAGCAGGCTCCTGCTTTGATAATTCCGCAGTGAAAACATTCCGAACTTCAATAGTCGTTGCTTGGGCATAATAGGACTTTTGCCCTTCCACGATTGCATTGAAAAAATGTTGCATAAATTACTAGAAACATATCGCCAGACTGCCTTGTCCGAAAGGGAAAAAGGAACGTACTTCGAGGAATTGATCCTTTGCTATTTGCGGAATGAAGCAGCCTATCGCGATCTGTACAGTGAGGTATAGTCAGGCGAGATTGCAGCGGTAATCGCGTTGCCTGTACCCCTGCGGCCCGGTGCGCCACTGCGCGTCACACCGCCCCGCAGATTCTCCCGGCTTTTGCGCTTGCAAGCGCAAAAGCTTCGAATCCCCCCGCCCCCATGGGCGCGCTCCGCCAAACAAAAAGCCCCGCGTGTGCGGGGCTTTTGTGTTTGGCGGAGAGAGGGGGATTCGAACCCCCGATAGGCTATGAACCTATACACGCTTTCCAGGCGTGCGACTTAAACCACTCATCCATCTCTCCTGGATTCGGGTCGCTTGCGCGAAGCCGCAGATTATAGCAAAAATTCCGCTGTCAATCGCGTATTTCCCGGCAAAAGCCGCGGCATTGCGCATTTGCCACCCCTCAGGCGGGCAAAATCGCTACCTGGAAGTCGCCGCCCAGCAGGCTGGAATGCCCCCGCACCAGCAGCGCGTGGCTGTCATGGTCGTAATCGTAGGCATGCCGCGGCGGCGCAAACAGCAGTTGCGGAAAACCGGCCAGCATGCCAGGCGCATCCTGCAGCACGATCTGCTCGATGCCGTGTTCCTGCTTGCGGATGCGTACTACCGTCGAATGGCGGTGCTGCATGCGGCCGGAACGGTACTCGACATTGGCCAGGAACGTGGAATTGCCGGAGTAATCGACCAGGAAACTGGGCAGGTCGCGCCAGTGTTCAGTGAAGGCATCGAGGGCTTGCATGGGCATTGCAAAGACAAATTGATGATAAGCAACTATTACAAAGTAAAACCCGCTCTTTGCCCATCCCATAAATATGGGATATTTCGGCAATTTATTGCCTTACCATAAAAGCATTGCATTTGAGGAATTTTCATCCACAATGAAATTGACGACGACTTTCCGCTGGCGGTTTTGGGAAGGAGGGCGCAATGGCAACGTTCATACGGCAGGGAGGCATCGGCTTCTGGACGATCGGTGTTGCGGCAGTGTGCATGACTGCCGCATCCGCCACAGCCGAGGAGGCGGCAGGGCTGCAGGGCGGCTTTGTCGCGCAGGGGCCCATGACCCTCGACCAGGCTTACCATTCCCTCGACCGCGCCGCGGCATCGTTGCAACCGGTTCCCGAGGAGGCCATGCGCTGGCGCGGCAATGCGCCGGAAGACGGCGCGCTGAGCGTCGGCATGGGCAGCGCCGCCTCCATTTATATCGGCGCCGGCGGCCTGGGCCGCGGCCTTGGCCTCAAGCACGGAGCTGCCGCCGCCAGCCTGGGCGCTGCCCCGGCATTCGCCCATCCCTACTTCTCCCTGGGGGCGCATTCCCGCCACGCCGGCATTTCGCGCGAGCTGGGGGACTTCCGCATCAAGTACGTGTTCCTGCGCAGCGGCCTGTCGCACAGCATGTCGGTGCATGCCTTCGACCCGGATAGCCTGTCGCCGGCGCTGATTACGGTGCAGCCACGCATCGACGCCCGGGTGCTGGAACTGTCGCATGCGGCTGACGATGCGGCCTACTCGGTGTCGCTGATGCGCAGCAAGGAGCGTTACGCCATGCCGGGCTTGCCGCGCACGGTGACGGCCTTCGGCATGGGGGCGCCGACCAGTTCGGCGCAGCTGACCGGGGTCTGGCTGGTGATGCCGAAAGTGGCGCTGGCGGCGCAGGCGTCCTACGGCCGCACGCCGGCGGGCGCGGCCGGCACTGTGCGCAGCAATGCCTTCTCGCTCGGGGTGGTGGCGTCGGACCGCCAGGTCACCGGCGACCGCCTGTCGCTGACGTTGTCGCAGCCGATCCGGCCTTATCTTGGCGCCTGGAGCGGACAGCCGGCCGTGCCCGATGGCCGCGAAATGCTGGCGGAACTGAATTATGTCGCGCCGATGGGGGCGCATGCCTATGGCGGCTGGGCGGTGTCGGTGCGCCGCCATCCGGACAATGTCTCTGCAGCAGCACCGGAAAAACTCCTGGCGCTGCGTTACGTGCAGCAATTCTGAAGGGCGCGGCCCGATCGGCTATGATGCTCGTTCATTCATCAGAGAGCATATCGGACGCGGCCATGGCCCTGCACCTGAATTTCTTCGACTATCCGGGCGAGGCCGCAAATGCTCTGGCTTTGCGCGTGTGCGAGGACTTGCTCGGCGCACTTTTGCCGGCGCCCGGCGCGGCGCCGAAGCGGGCGCTGCTGCTGGTGTCGGGGGGACGCAGTCCGTTGCCCTTCTTTGCCGCGCTGGCAGCGCAGCCGCTGCCCTGGGAGCTGATCGATGTGTCACTGGTGGACGAGCGCAGCGTGCCGCTGAGCCATCCCGATTCCAACGCCGCACTGGTGAGCGCGCACCTGCTGCAGGGGCCGGCCGCCGCCGCGCGCCTGCTGCCGCTGATGGCGACTGTGGCCAAGGCCACCGATCCCTGGCTGTGGGCGCGCCGCTCGGCGCAGCTCGCCAGCGCCTCGCCGGCGCTGGCGCAGCCGACCGTCATCGTGCTCGGGCTGGGCGTTGACGGTCATACCGCTTCGCTGTTTGCCGATGCGCCGCAATGGCCCGATGCCAGCACCACCAGCCGGCGTTACGTGGCGCTGCAGCCGGCGCATGCTCCGCATGCGCGCGTGTCGCTGTCGCTGCGGGCGCTGGCGGCGCAGCGCGTGTGCCATGTCTGGTCAGGCGGCGCGGACAAGCTGGCCGTCATCATGCGCGCGCGCGCGCTGGCGGCGGCCGTGGCCGACGGCACGGTGGATGCGGCCGCGCTCGACACGGCCGGGCCAATCGCGCGCCTGGTTGCCGATCCGGCGGTGACGCTCAACGTCTACCACAGCCGGCAAGCCTGAATCTTCTTCGCCGCCGTGCGCCTGGCCGTCACTTCTTCGACTTTGGCCAGGGTCGCCGCGCCTGCGTGAAATCGCGCCACTCCGCCAGCAGCGCCGGCTGTTCCAGCGCCGCCGCCGTGTCCAGGCTGCCGCGCGCATAGCCGGCGGCGCCGGCCAGTTCCGCCGACGTGCCGGGCGCCGCCTGCACCTCCGCCAGCAGGCCGTCGGCGACGGCGGCGTCGTTGAGCCATCCCAGCGAATCCTGCAGCGCCGACAGCGTGCGCACGTAGGTGCGCAGCCGGGCTTGCGGATACAGCGAGCGGAAGAATTCGGCAGCGTAGCGGGTTTTCTTGGCGGCGATGCGCAATTCGTGCCGCGCCGGCGCATCCGCATGGGCAAGCCGCCGGCCGCGCCGCAGCAGCCGCGCATGGTCGCGCGCCAGCACCTTGCGGGCAAACTTGTGCAGCGGCGCCTGCAGCTTGCGCAGACGTCCTCCTTGCGCGCCGTCGCGCCAGCGCATGCCGGCCATCCAGGCGCCGAAGCGCAGCATCAGCCGCGTAAAGCGCGGCGAGGCGACCGCGGCGGCGGCGTCCTGGTGGCGCGCGCGGGCAATGGCGCTGGCCTGATCGTGCAGCGGCGCCAGCAGCGCCGGCGTTGCCGCAGCAGCGGCGATGCGCGGCAGCGTCGACTCCTCCAGCACTTCCCAGTCGCGTGCTTGCCCGAGCGCATCGGCCAGCCATTTCAGTTCGGTCAGCAGGTCCGGCGGACAGGGCGCGGCATCGCGGAACAGCCGCAGGGCCGAGCGCAGGCGGCGCACGCCTACGCGCATCTGGTGAATGCCTTCCGGATCGTCGTCGGCGCCGATGATGGCGGCATTGCCGTTGATTTGCCCCAGGCAGTTGGCGAAGATGGCGCGCATGCCGTGTTCCACCGTCATGCTGCGCGCCAGCGTCAGTGTCTGCGCGCGCAGGGGCACGGGCGGCTGCGCCTGGGACAGGGCGTAGCCGCGCGCGGCCTTGCTGCGGTCGGCCAGTTGCAGCGGCATTTCTTCGAGCAGCGCCAGGCCGAAATCGAACAGGTGCTCGGCGCGTCCGGACTTGAGTTCGATTTCCACTTCGCTGATGGCGGCCTTGTGTTCGCCGCTGGTGATTTCACCTTCATCCAGCGCCAGTTCGACCAGGTCGCCTTGCGGCAGGCGCAGGTCCCAGGCGGTGCGTTGCATGTCGATGCGGAATGCCGCGTCCAGGCTGGCGGCCAGGTCAGGACGTCGCAACAGCCGCGCCCAGTCGCCATGGCGACCCAGCTGCTTGCGCAAGGTTGGCAGGTCCGGCTGCGGCGCCCCCAGCGGGGTTTCCCATTCGTGGCGGCTGTGCAGGCCGCTGGTGATCTTGCCGCCGCCCTTGAAGGTTTGCAGCAGCGCGCCGTCGATTTCGCGCACGCGCAGTCCGGCGTCGCTATTGCAGATGTCCAGCGCCGGCGTATCGAAATAGGTGTCCACCAGGCGCATGGTGCGCGGCGCACCGGCGGCATATTGCTGCAGCAGCGGCGACTGGCGCAGTGACTCGGCATGCTGGCGCTCGATCAACAGTTTCAGCTCGATTTCCATGAGTCCAGTATAGCCGAGGAATGCCGCTGGTCTGGCGCGCCGCTGCGCTCACGGCCGTAGCAGGTGCTGCACGCGCCGCGAAACAAAGATCGGCAAATAGTCGGTGATCCGGGCGGCCGGCCGCATGTCGGCCAGGACCGATGCATAAAGTCGCGAGACAACGGGGCGCGGATAGCCGCCACGTTCGCATAGCGCCTCGATCTGGCGCCGGTGCTTGTTGCGTTCTGCTGCATTGCCGTAAAGGTTCACGGCGGAGGGTGGCCGACTGCCGTCCTGTTCCGAACGGTGCTGCCCGATGGAAGCAAGCGGCGCAACTGGAAGGTATTTCATGCAGCACCCATGAAAAGAACGCTGCAATCAGCATAAGCGATGTGGACGAAAATGCGCGTGTGGCACTGCAGAGTTTGCGGCGGCGCAAAACAAGACACAGCTGTTGCGGACTGGCCATTCGGCCACTGGCGCGTATTTCTATCTGGAAATATACTTCTTAAATATAACAATAGGGGGAGAGCCGGGTGCACAGCGAAAATCGCCTGTTTTCACGGCAGGTTGCATTGCTTTTCAGGCAATGCAAGGTGGTAGCGCTTGCCACCACCGTGACTGCGCTGCTGGTGGCGGTGGCGCTGGCGCCGCACGTGCCGGCTGCGCTGTTGCTGGCATGGCTGGCCGGTATTCTCGGCGCTGCAGGCCTGGTGATGCTGGTGCATAATCGCCGTGCCCGTCTCGACGAAGCGGCAGCAGAGGCGGATGCGGCGCACTGGACGCGTCGCCTGGCAATCTGCTATGCCCTGATCGGGCTGGGCTGGGGCTTGAGCCCGGCGCTGTTCGCGCCCTACGTCCATTTCGAATATCGCCTGCTGCTGGCGGTGCTGGTGCTGGGCGTGTGCGCCGCCGCACTGCCGATGTTCGCTGCCGTGCCGAAGGTGTTCCGGGTTTTTGCCGTGGCCCTGATGATGCCGGTAATCTTGCGCAGCATGTTCGGCGGCGCCGGCGTCAACCACGAAATGAGCATGATGGCAGCGATCTTCCTGGCCGTCATGGTGGTGGCGGCAACGCGGCTTGGGCAAACGCTGCGGGCGGCGCTGCGCATGCAGTTCAACAATGACGAGCTGGTGGCGTCCCTGAAGGACGAGGTGGCGACCCGCAAGGCGGCGGAACAGGCGGCGCTGCAATCGACCGCGGTGGCGCGCGCCAGCCAGGCGCGCTTCGAGCAGCTGGCGGCCGTGGCCAGCGAGGGCCTGGTCTTCCACGACGGCGGTCTCATCCTCAATACCAACCAGGCGTTCGCGCGCATGCTGGGCACCACGCCCGACGCGCTGGTCGGACGTTCGCCCGAGGAATTCGTGCTGCCGGGCCAGCGCGCGCGGTTGCGCGCCATGATGCAGTCGCGCCGCGATGCCGAGTATGAAATCACCCTGATCGATGCGCAGGGCCGCGAAGTGCCGCTGATCGTCCATTCGCGCGATTTCGATTACGAAGGACGCCGCGTGCGCCTGGCGGCATTGCGCGACGTCAGCGACCAGCGCGCCGCCGAAGACAAGGTGCGCTATCTGGCCCAGCACGATGGCCTGACCGGCTTGCCCAATCGCAGCCAGCTGGTGGAAAGCCTGCGCCAGTCGCTGTCGCTGGCGCGCCGCCAGCAATTCAAGCTTGGCTTGCTGATGTTCGACATGGACCGTTTCAAGGGCATCAACGACAGCCTCGGCCACGATGCCGGCGATGCGCTGATCTGCGCGGTGGCCGATCGCCTCAAGCGCAACCTGCGCGCCGAAGACTTCATTGCGCGCCCGGGCAGCGACGAATTCCTGGTGGTGCTGCCTTACGTAAACGATTCCCAGGACCTGGCGCGCGCCGCGCTCAAGCTGCAGCGCAGCTTCGAGCAACCCTTCGTCATCGAGGGGCAGGACATGTTCGTGACGCCCAGCATCGGCATCGGCACTTTCCCGGATGACGGCGATACGCCGGAGCAGCTGATTCTGCGCGCCGAAACGGCGATGTACCAGGCCAAGAAGGGCGGCGGCAACGGCTTCGCTTTTTATGCGGCGGAAATGAGCGCGCTGGCGCGTGAAAACCTGAACCTGGAAACCCACTTGCGCCAGGCGATAGAAAACCGCGAATTCCAGCTGCATTACCAGCCGCAGCTGGATTTGCAGAGCGGCAGCATCGTCGGCGTCGAAGCGCTGATCCGCTGGGATCGCCCGGGCCAGGGCATGATCGCGCCGCTGAAATTCATTCCTGTGGCGGAAATGTCCGGGCTGATCGTGCCGATCGGCGAATGGGTGATGCAGGAAGCCTGCCGCCAGGCGCAGGACTGGCAGGCGCGCGGCGCCGAGCGCATCGGTGTGGCGGTCAACGTGTCCGCGCGCCAGTTCCGCGATCCGGCGCTGATCACCAAGATTGCCCAGTGCCTGGAAAGCACCGGGCTGGACCCGCGCCTGCTGGAGCTGGAACTGACGGAAAGCATCGTCATGGACGACCCCGTCAACAGCGCCGCGCGCCTCAACGAGATCCGCGACCTGGGCGTATCGATTTCGATCGACGATTTCGGCACGGGTTATTCGTCGCTGTCGTACCTCAAGCAGTTCCCCATCGATACCCTGAAGATCGACCGTTCTTTCGTACGTGACGTCAATGTCGATCCGCACAATGCCGCTATCGTCACCGCCATCCTGGCCATGGCGCGCCAGCTGCAGATTGCGGTGGTGGCGGAAGGCATCGAAACCCCCGAACAGCAAGCCTTCCTGGCCGAACATGGTTGCGGCATTGGCCAGGGCTATTATTTCAGCAAGCCGATGCCGGCGGCTGAATGCGAAAAGCAGTTCGCCCGGCGTCCGGCGCGACCGTTGCCGTTTGCCGTCGTCCGGTAAGCGCTTTCCCGACAGCCCTCGCTTTCGGGGGAATTTGGCATACAATTAAGCCAAAACAATGGGCGCCGCTGCAACCGGCGGCATAAGGGGGGTAAGTGGATCGCCAGGCAACTGACCGCGCAACAATTCTTATCGTCGACGATGTGCCCGCCAACGTGGTCGTGCTGGGCAATGCGCTGGCGGATGCCTATGACGTGCGCTTCGCCACCTCCGGCGCGGAAGCGCTGGCGCTGGCCGAAAGCGCCCCCCCCGACCTGATCCTCCTGGATGTGATGATGCCCGGCATGAGCGGGCACGAGGTGCACCGGCGCCTGCGCCAGCACGCCTCGCCGCAGCTGCGCAGCGTCGCCGTCATTTTCGTCACCGCCGACACCTCGACGGGCAGCGAGCTGGCCGGCTTTCGTCTCGGCGCGGAAGATTACATCGCCAAGCCCATCGTCGTGCCTATCCTGCTGGCGCGGGTGCGCAACGTGCTTGAACGCAGCCGCCGCCAGCGCGACCTCGAACTGTCACTGGCCGGTGCCGAGCAGGGCTTGTGGGAATGGCGCGACGACGAGGAAGACGTGCGTTTCAATGCCAACTGGGCCATTCCGCTGGGCTATGCGCGCGGCGAGATGGCGCCGTGCGTGATGAGCTGGCGGCAACTGGTGCATCCGGATGACTGGCAGGTGCTGTTCGGCGCGCGCGACGCCTATGTCGCCGGCCAGACGCGACTGTTCGACCCGGAAATCCGCATGCGCCACAAGGACGATTCCTACGTCTGGATGCAATTGCACGGCAAGGCGACCGATGCCGACGCCGGGCAGCGGCCGGCGCGCCTGATGGGCACCTATATGAACATCGCTCGCCGCAAGCATGCCGAATTGGAGTTGCGCCGGCGCGAAGCGCAGCTGGCGACGATGATCGCTTCGCTGCAGGATGCGGTGCTGGTGCTCGATGGCGAAGGCCGCATCACCATGTGCCACGTGCCGCAAGGCAGCGGGCTGGACTGCCTGTCATCCGGGCTGGCAGGCCAGCATTACGATGTGGCGCTGCCGCGCGAACTGGCGACGCAGCTTGCCGCCGCGATCTTCCAGGCAGGCGACTGCAAGTCCACCGCGCAGGCCGAGTTCGACCTCGTGCTGCGGGCGGACACGCTCTCGCTGCAGCTGACGGTGAATGCGCTGGCCGGCTCCGACCAGGCTCCCACCGGCTACCTGGCCGTATTGCAGGACATTACGCCGCGCAAGCGCGCCGAGGAAGAGATACGCACGCTGGCCTTCTATGACCAGCTCACGCGCCTGCCCAACCTGCGCATGCTGCGCGACCGCCTGCGCGCGGCGCTTGCCGGCAGCGCGCGTGGTTGCGGCATGGGTGCGCTGATGTTTCTCGATCTCGATAACTTCCGCCGCCTCGAGCAGGCGCAGGGGCGCAGCGTCGGCGACCTGGTGCTGGTCGAAATGGCGCGCCGCGCCGAGAAGGCGGTGGGCGACGCCGGCCTGGTGGCGCGCTTCGGCGGCGACAAGTTCCTGGTGTTGCTGGAAGGTATCGGCGCCGATGAAGCGACGGCTGCCCGCAATGCCGGGCAGGCAGCCGAACGCATCATGCTTGCCGTGGCGCGACCGGTGACCGTGGCGGATAGCGATTACCTGTTGTCGGCATCGATGGGCGCAGTGTTGTTCCAGGGCCAGCGCCTGAACGAAGACATGCTGATGCAGCAGGTCGAACTGGCCATGTACAGCGCCAAGTCGACGCCCGGCAATGCGCTGCGCTTTTTCACCCCGGAAATGCAGGCCGACGCCATGTCGCGCGTTGCCCTCGAACAGGCGCTGTACAAGGGACTGTCGCGCGAGGAGTTTTTCCTCGAGTACCAGCCGCAGGTCGATGCCGACGGCGCCATCGTCGGCGCCGAGGCGCTGGTGCGCTGGCGCCATCCCGAACGCGGCGTGCTGGCGCCCGGCGCCTTCATCCCGCTGGCCGAAGAGACCGGCCTGATCCTGGCGCTGGGCCGGCACATCCTGGAAGCAGTGTGCCGCCAGCTGCGCCGCTGGCAGGACTGCGAGGCGACGCGCCATCTCACGGTGGCGGCCAACGTCAGCTCGCGCCAGTTCAGCCAGGCCGGCTTTGTCGAGGATATCGAATTGCTGGTGCAGTCGAGCGGCATCGACCCGCGCCTGCTCAAGCTGGAAATCACGGAAAGCGTGCTGCTGGAAAACACCGATGGCGTGGTGCGCAAGATGCAGCGCCTGCGCGACATCGGCATCCATTTTTCTCTGGACGATTTCGGCACCGGCTATTCTTCGCTGGCCTATCTCAAGAAATTGCCGATCGACCAGCTCAAGATCGACCAGTCCTTCGTGCGTCATGCGCCGGAAAGCGGCGTCGACGGCGCCATCATCCGTTCCATCCTGACGCTTGGCCACAGTCTCGGCATCCCGGTGATCGCCGAGGGCGTGGAGACCGAGGCAGAGTTGCGGCTGCTGAAGGGGCAGGGTTGCACCTTGTTCCAGGGCTATTTCTTCGGCAGGCCGGGTCCGGTCGAGCGTTTCGAGGAAATACTCGAACACGCGCGCACCGAGGCCTGAGGGCGGCTGCGGCGCTCAGACCGGCGCCCATGCCGGGTGGTCCTGCAGTTGCTGCAGCGCCAGTTCCGCCGCGCCGAAATCGAGTGCCCGCGCCGGCCGCAGCACCGTGTTGAACGGCGCCGCCAGCGCGCTGCCTTCCACCAGCACGGCAAGCTGTTCCGCAGTTTGCATGGCGCTGAACTGGCGCGCCGCCAGTTCTTCGCGCAGACGCGATAGCAAGCGTTCCAACTCTTCCTGGCGCGCCGGCGGCAGCGCATCGTCCCCGCTTGCAGGAACGCTTGCGGCTGTCGTTGTGTCGTCAAGGGTGGCCAACTGCGCCAGCGCTTCCGCGCACCGTTGCGCCAGCGCCGTGCCGGCTGCCAGGATGTCCTCCTGCGCCGCGTCCTGGCGCACCGCGCATGCGGCCACGTCCGCCGCCGCCGACAGCGCGTTCATGCCAAGATTGCCCGCTTCCCCCTTGAGGTCGTGCGCTAGTTGATACAGGGTCTCGCGTTCGCCGGCAGCCGCCAGGCGGCGCACTTCGGCGGCATCGCTGCCATGGCGCCGGGCGAAGTCGACCAGCAGGCGCCGGTACAGGCCGGTGTTGCCGCGCAGGCGCGCCAGCGCCTGGTCGACGGCAATGCCGGGCAGCGCCTGCATCAGTCTTGCCGACGCGGCTGGCGGCGTCGCCGCATCGGTCGCAGCGGAGGATCTGCCGGCGCCGGGACGCACCCAGGCCAGCAGGCAATCCGCCAGTGCCTGCGGATCGACCGGCTTGGCGACGTGGCCGTTCATGCCCGCGGCCATGCTGTCGATGCGGTCTTGCTGCATGGCCGCCGCGGTCATGGCAATGATCGGCACGTCGCCGCCGCGTTCGAGCTGGCGGATGCGCCGTGCCGCTTCCAGGCCGTCCATCACCGGCATGTGCAGGTCCATCAACACCGCGTCGAAGTTGCCGGTGCGTGCCAGTTCCAGCGCCTGTGCGCCGTTGTCGGCAAGCGTCACGCGCAGGCCGGCCTGCAGCAGGAACTCGCGCGCCACTTCCTGGTTCAGCAGATTGTCTTCTGCCAGCAGCACGTGCGCGCCATGGATGGCTGTCAGCGCCGCGAACGGATCGGCATCGCGCTGCCGCTGGCGCGGCGCGCGCGCCGCGCCAGGATCCTGCACGCGCAGGATGGCGTCGAACAGCGCCGACGGCACCACCGGCTTGGCCAGCACTTCGTCCAGGCGCAGGTCGCCGGCTTCGCGCAGCAGCTGTTCGCGGTCGTGCGCGGTCACCATGGCCATCACCGGCATGGCGCGGATGCGGCCGTCGTGCGCCGCTTGCGTCACCTGGCGCGCCACTTCCAGGCCGCTCATGCCCGGCATTTTCCAGTCCAGCAGCAGCAGGCCGAAGGGCCGGCCGGCCGCCTCGGCAGCGTGCACCAGTTCGAGCGCGGCGGCGCCGGAATCGCAGGTGGTCACATTGAAGCCCCACGATGCCAGCAGCCTGTCGAGCACGGCGAGCGAAGTCGGCTGGTCGTCCACGACCAGCGTCTTCATTGCCTGCAGGGGATGCAGGCTGGCGTCGCCGGCCTGCGCCGGCGCGCACGCAAAGCGCGCGTAAAAACTGAACGTGCTGCCGCCGCCGGGCGTGCTGTCAACGCGCATTTCGCCGCCCATCAGGCCGACCAGGCGCTGGCAGATGGCCAGGCCAAGGCCGCTGCCGCCGAACTTGCGGGTGATCGAGCTGTCGGCCTGGGTGAAGGCCTCGAAGATATGTTCGATCTGGTCTGCGGACATGCCGATGCCGGTGTCGCGCACGGTCGCCAGCAGCGTCACGTGATCGTCCTCGCGCTGCTGCAGCGCCAGCCCCACGTGCACTTCGCCGGACGCGGTAAACTTGACGGCGTTGCCGACCAGGTTGTTGAGCACCTGCTCGAAGCGCAAGGCGTCGCCGATCAGGCGGCGCGGCACGTCCGCGGCGATCTCGACGAACAGTTCCAGGCCCTTTTGCTCGATGCGGCCGGTGAACAGGTCGGCGACGTTCTGCAGGCAGCGTTCGGGGTCGAATTCGTCCTGCTCCAGCTGCAGCCGGCCTGCTTCCACCTTTGAATAATCGAGGATGTCGTTGAGCAGCGACAGCAGCGCCGCCGACGAAGTCTGCACCTTTTCCAGGTAGTCGCGCTGGCGCCCGGACAGATCGGTCTGCAGCACCAGGTGGGTCAGGCCCATGACGGCATTCATGGGCGTGCGGATTTCATGGCTCATGTTGGCCAGGAAGGCGCCCTTGGCCTGCGACGCCGTTTCTGCGGCTTCCTTGGCATGCTGCAGTTCGGCGGTGCGTGCCGTGACTTTCTGTTCGAGGTTCTGGTTGGCCGCCTGCAGCTCTTGCATCGATGCCGACAGGCGCGTCCTGCTGTCGTTGAGGGCGCGCACCAGGGCGCCGAGCTCGTCGCGGTAGGGGTAGGTGATCTGTTCGGCGGGCGCGGCGTAGCCGGAGTCGCGCCAGGCCGATACGGCGGCGGCCACCCGCGTGACGGTGTCGGCCAGGCGGTTGCGGATGGTCCAGGAAAACAGCAGCCACAGGCCGGTCATGATGAAAACGGACGAAGCCAGCACGACGAAGAAGCTGTACTTGATGCGCTCCCACAGCACCGCGCGGTTCGAATGCAGCTGCAGCTCGCCGAGCCGGCGCATGTCGTGGCGTCCCGGCGCGAAGTTCAGCGCCACGCTTTGCTGGCGGTAGCCGAACGGTAGCACGGCCGTTTCCGGCAGGCTGCCGTTGCCGGCGACAGTCGCGCCGTTGCTGTCGACGACGCGCGCGCCGGTGACGATCGCGTTTTGCCGCAGCGATTGCATGATGGCTTCGAGCGCGGGGGTATCGAGTTCCCACAAGGCGGTGGATACGCTGGGCGCGATGGTGTTGGCGAGCGAGGCCAGGTCGCGGGCGATGGTGCGCTCGACGGTGAAATACTGGATCGCCAGCTGCACCCCGGTGGCGCTCAGCGCCAGCACCAGGTACCACGGAAACACGGCATACAGCAGCCGCCGCGCCAGTTTTTGCCTTGGCATTCTCAGTTCGTCGCGCGTACGCCGTCGCGCGCGGCGCGGGCCTTGTTCAACTCGCTGCGGGCGTAATCGACGTCGCGCGCCAGCCGCCTTTGCCTGCTGAAGTAGGCTTCGTTGTAGGACAGGCCGCCGGCGCTGTTGTCACGGATTTCTTCGGGGCGCGGCTTGGCGCCGGCCTGCTGGCGCGCGAGCGCGTCTTCCAGCAGCATTTCGGCGCGCATCACCTCGGCCAGCACGGCGTCGGGCACGGCGATGGTACTCTTGCCGGGAGCGGGCCGGCGCGGCGGATCGACCCGCTTGACGGGCGTGGACGTGGTTTGCGGCGCAATCCGCGGGCGCGCGCCGGGTTCGCTGGTCCACAGGTTGCCGGGGATGGCCGGCGCCACCGTGATGGTGTGATCGACCTTGGCGCCTTCGAGCGGTTCGTCGGAATAGACGATGCGCCCGTCCGGCATGACATGGCGGTAGATGTTCGTGGCCTGGGCCGGCGCCGCGGCGGGCGCGGCAGGGACAGCGGCGGCGGCAGGGGCGGCCGCGCTGGCAGGCGCAGCAGCGGCCTGGCCGGCGCCGGCCGCAGCCGGTTGCGCCAGCGCGGCCGCCAGGGCGGCGGGCAGGATGTATGTTTTCATGTCGTGCTCCTCGATGGCGGCATGTTGCTCACCATTTGTTGGTTTTGTTTCATTATGTTACAGGCGCGGGCAGGATGCCAGTGTAGGATAGCGTCATGTTGCCGCCATGACGGCAAGCCGCACGGCCCAGCCGGTATAATCACGCCTGGATCCGAACCCGGCGCGCGGCGCCGTCCCATACAGAAATTTACATGCTTGCAATACAAAGACAACAACTGACCGAACTGTTCCGCCAGGCACTGGCCCCCCTGGTGGCCGGCAGCGACCTGGCGCCGAACGTGGTGCTGGAGCGCCCGCGCGATCCGGCGCACGGCGACGTCGCCTGCAATATCGCCATGCAGCTGGCCAAGCCGCTGAAAAAGAACCCGCGCGAACTGGCGCAGGCGCTGGTGGCCAACCTGCTGGCCGACCCGGCGCGCGAACAACTCGTCGCCAGCGCCGAGATCGCCGGGCCCGGCTTCATCAACCTGCGCCTGGCAGACGCGGCCAGGCAGGCCGTGGTCGGCATGGTGCAGCAGCAGGGCGAGCGCTTCGGCAAGGGCGCCTCCGGCGCCGGCAAATCGGTGCTGATCGAATTCGTCTCGGCCAATCCGACCGGGCCGCTGCATGTCGGCCACGGCCGTCAGGGCGCGCTGGGCGATGCCCTGTCCGCGCTGTTCGAGCAGCAGGGCTATGCGGTGACCCGCGAGTTTTACTACAACGATGCCGGCGTGCAGATCGGCACGCTCGCCTACTCGGTGCAGGCGCGCGCCCGCGGCCACAAGCCCGGCGACGAGCACTGGCCCGAGTCGGCTTACAACGGCGACTACATCGCCGACATCGCTGCCGATTTTCTGGCGAAGAAGACCGTGTCGGCTTCCGACGGCGGGCCAGTCACCGCCAGCGGTGACCCCAACGACCTCGAGTCGATCCGTCTGTTTGCGGTGGCTTATCTGCGCCACGAGCAGGATCTCGACCTGCAAGCCTTCGGCGTGAAGTTCGACAATTATTACCTCGAGTCCTCGCTGTACCATGACGGCAAGGTGGCCGCCGCCGTGGATGCCCTGATCAAGGCGGGCAAGACCTACGAGCTGGATGGCGCGCTGTGGCTGCGTTCGACCGATTACGGCGACGACAAGGACCGCGTCATGAAGAAGACCGACGGCAGCTATACCTATTTCGTGCCGGACGTGGCTTACCACATCACCAAGTGGCAGCGCGGCTTCGGCAAGGTCATCAACGTGCAGGGCAGCGACCACCACGGCACCATCGCCCGCGTGCGCGCCGGCCTGCAGGCGGTCGGCCTGGGCATCCCCGAGGGCTACCCGGATTACGTGTTGCACAAGATGGTCACCGTCATGAAGAACGGCGAGGAAGTGAAGATTTCCAAGCGCGCCGGCTCCTACGTCACCCTGCGCGACCTGATCGAGTGGTCGGCCGGCGACGCCGCCGATGAAAGCGGCGCGCGCGACCTGACGCGCGGGCGCGATGCCGTGCGCTTCTTCCTCATTTCGCGCAAGGCCGACACCGAGTTCGTCTTCGACGTCGACCTGGCGCTGGCGCAGTCCGACGAAAACCCGGTGTATTACGTGCAGTATGCCCATGCCCGCATCTGCTCGGTATTCAGCCAGTGGAACGGCGACGAGGCGCAGCTGGCCGGCGTCGACCTGTCGCCGCTGACGTCGCCGCGCGAGGCGGCGCTGCTGGGGCGCCTGGCGGAATACCCCGACATGCTGCAAAAATCGCTCGACGAACTGGGGCCGCATCAGGTAGCTTTCTACCTGCGCGATCTGGCTGGCGAGCTGCACAGCTACTACAACGCCGAGCGGGTGCTGGTCGACGACGAAGCGACCCGCCTGGCGCGCCTGGCCTTGCTGCAGGCGACCCGGCAGGTGCTGCGCAACGGTCTGGCGCTGATCGGCGTATCTGCGCCAGCCAGGATGTGATGAATTTTTTTATCGGAAGCGACAGGAATTACATGAATTACAGGAAGAAGCAGGCCGGCGGCACTTTTCTCGGCTTTATCCTCGGACTGATCGTTGGTCTCGGCATTGCGGTAGCAGTGGCGATGACCATCAACAAGACGCCGATTCCCTTCGTCGATCGCGGCTTCAAGCCGCCCAAGGAAGCGGCCACGCAATCCGGCGAAATGCCGGACCTGAACAAGTCGCTGTACGGTAACGTCACGCCGAGCAGGCAGGCTGCCGAGCAATTGCAGAAGCAGGCCGAACCGCCGGCGGAACCCGCGGCAGTGCCGCCGCCCGGCGCCGCGGTAGCGCCGGCGCAGGAGCCGGCCCGGGCAGCCGAAGAGAAATGGACGTATTATCTGCAGGCAGGGGCCTTCCGCGCGCCGGCCGATGCCGAAAACGCCAAGGCCAAGCTGGCCCTGCTTGGCGTGGAAAGCAGCGTCAGCGAGCGCAACGACGACAGCGGCACGCTGTACCGCGTGCGGATCGGTCCTTTCGCGCAGATCGATGCGATGAACAGGGTGCGGACCAAACTGTCCGAAAGTGGAGTGGATGTCGCCGTCGTGCGCATCCAGAAATAACTTTATAGAGTAGAGGAACCATATGCGCATTTTTTCCAAATTTCTCCTGGCCGCTGGCTTTTCTCTGCTGGCCGCCGGCGCCGGCGCCACGCCGGAAAATCCGCAAAACGGCAAGGACTACCTGACTCTGCAGCAGGCGCAGCAGACCGAAGCCGCGGGCAAGGTCGAAGTCCTCGAGTTTTTCTGGTATTCGTGCCGCTATTGCAATTCGCTGGAAACGCCGCTGGCACAATGGGTGAAGAAGCAGGGTGACAAGATCGCCTTCAAGCGGGTGCCGGTGGGCTTCGGCGAAGAATTCGTGCCGCAGCAGCGCCTGTATTATTCCCTTGAGGCGATGGGCAAGGCGGATGAGTTCCAGCAAAAGGTTTTCCACGCCATCCATGGCGAACGCCGCCGCCTCGACACGGAAGCGCAGATTGTCGACTTCGTCGTCAAGCAGGGCATCGACAAGCAGAAATTCCTGGATCTGTACAATTCTTTCGGCGTCAGCACCAAGGTGCGACGCGCCACCCAGCTGCAGCAGGCCTACAACATCCGCAGCGTGCCGGTGCTGGCAGTCGGCGGTCGTTACGTGACTTCGCCGGCGATCGTTTCGGAAGCCAACGGCAGCATGCCGGACCCGGCCCTGTATGCCGCAACGCTGAAAGTGATGGACTGGCTGGTGGCGAAATCGGCGCCGGCGGTTGTGACGAAGTAAGCGGCCGGCGGTAATGCCGCTGCGATGATGCAAGGATCCGCCGTCCGCAAGACGGCGGATTTTTTATGAGCGAAGCAATCGACAGGAGCAGCGACATGCAACGAGTCTTCATCACCGGCGCATCCAGCGGCATCGGCGCGGCGCTTGCGCGCCAGTATGCGGCGCGCGGCGCCGTCCTCGGCCTGGTGGGGCGGCGTGCCGATGTCCTGCGCCAGCTTGCCGACGGGTTGCCGGGCGCGCAGCAGCATCGCTGCTATGCGCTCGACGTCACCGATCATGCCGCGCTGGCGGCGGCGGCCGCGGATTTTCTCGCCGCGCACAGTGGCGCCGACGTGGTCATCGCCAGCGCCGGCATTTCGCAGGGGACGCTGACCGAGTATGTGGAAGATCTTGCCGTGTTCGAGCGCATCGTTGCCACCAACCTGAACGCGACCGTCGCCACGTTTGCGCCGTTCATCGCGTCGATGAAGCAGCAGAGCGCCGCCGGCGGTGATTGCCGGCTGGTGGGCATCGGCAGCGTGGCCGGGATTCGCGGCTTGCCCGGCGCCGGCGCCTACAGCGCATCCAAGGCGGCGGTAATCAGCTATTGCGAATCGCTGCGGGTGGAGTTGCGCGCCAGCGGCATTCGCGTGGTCACCATCGCCCCCGGCTATATCGATACGCCGATGACGCGGATTAACCCCTATCGCATGCCTTTCCTGTTGCCGGCGGAAACGTTCGCCAGGCGCGCCTGCCGCGCTATCGATGCCGGCGTCAGTTACCGCGTAATTCCCTGGCAAATGGGCGTGGTGGCAAAGCTGATGCGCTTGCTGCCGGACCGGGTATACGATTTCTTCGGCGCCAGGGCCGGGCGCAAGCCGCGCCAGCAGCAGGCCTGAACCGGCTCAGTCGCGCGTGCGGCTGACGCGCAATAGCATGCGGATGAATTCGCGGGCAATGGCGCGGTGGTGGTCGTCGAGTCGCTGCAAGTCTGCAATCAGCTTGACGTCGGCGGTATCGAAGCGTTCGCCCAGGTCGCCGCTGCCGGTACCGGCCTGCTGGCTGGCGGCGCCGCTGCCGAAACGCAGCCATTCCGCCGGCACCCCCAGCCACTGAGCCAGTGTGCGCAGTTTTTCCTGTGTCGGTATGGCTTCGCCGACCAGCCACTTGCGTGCTGCATGGACGGTAATCGGGCGGCCGGAAAACCGGATGTTGAATTCCCGCGCCAGCTGGGTAGGGCTGTCCGGGGAATATTCAGCATTGCGCAGTGCCTGTTGCAAGCGTTCGCTGAAATCCTCTCGTTCTATCGATGCTTTCATGGGGGCGCACTGTTTCAAGTCAAGGTTAGACAGACAGTCCTTCCCTGGACGGGAATTTTTCGTGCCTAGTTAAGGAGATTCTCGCGACGAAATGATGTGCTGTCGCTGAGACAAACTAGTGTAAGGGAAATTGCGCTGCATGTCAGGCTGAAATTCGGTTACAAACAGTTACGTCAGGGATGCTCACACCTCGGTGCACGAGTGGGGTGCAAGCCAGAGTGTGTTTAACCGAAAGTCACACACCCTGCCACTCCCGGTTGCAAATCGATGCCGCAGCTACTGCGGCGCCAGCGCGGTCGCTTGCCGGAAGCGCAGGATGCCGTCTTCCCCTTGCAGGCGCTGCAGCTGCCCGCGGTGCCACAACAGGTGCAGGTGCGCCAGCGCTTCGCCCAGAGCAAAGGTAAGCTGGTGCGGGTCGAGCGGGCGGCGGAACATGAGCGGCACGATGTCGGCGGCGCAGCAGGGTTCGACGCAGGCTTGCAGCACTTCCTCCAGGCGCGCGGCGTGGTGCTCGCGCAGCTGCGCCAGCCGCAGGTGCAAGCCGCGGAAGGGCTTGCCGTGGGACGGCAGCACCAGGGTGGCGGCGTCGAGGCCGGCGAAGCGCGCCAGCGATTCCAGGAACAAGCGCACCGGGTCGGCTTCCGGCTCGATCGGGAACACCGAGACATTGGTGGAAATGCGCGGCAGCACCATGTCGCCGGAGATCAGCACGCCGAGGCTGTCGCAATGCAGCGCCGCGTGTTCGGGCGAATGGCCGAATCCGGCGATGACGCGCCAGCTGCGCCCGCCGATGGTCAGGGCCTGGCCATCCTGCAGACGCACATGCGAGTCGGGCAGCGCCGGCACCAGCGCCGGATAGTTTTTGCTGCGACCCTGCAACTGCGCCAGCATGGCCGGATCCTGCACGCCGTGGCGGCGGCAATGTGCCAGGATTGCGGCGCTGTCGGTACCCGGGGCACCGGCCGACAGCAGCCGCGCCGAGGCATATTCGCCGGTGCTCATCCATAGCGGCGCCTGCCAGCGGCGGCACAGCCAGTCGGCCAGGCCGACGTGGTCGGGATGGCAATGCGTGGCGATGACGCGCAGCACCGGCAAGCCGCGCAGCGCGCCGGCAAACAGGCTTTCCCAGGCGGCGCGGGTGGCGTCGTCGGCGATGCCGCAATCGACCACGGTCCAGCCCTTCATCGGCGCGCCCGTGCGCGCATCCGCCAGTTCATCTTCCAGCAGCCACAGGTTGATGTGGTCCAGTGCAAAGGGCAGGCCCATGCGCAGCCAGTACACGCCCGGCGCCACCTCCAGCGCGGCGCCGGGGGCCGGCAGGGCATCGCCGAAGGGGTAATCGAGGCGGGATTCGTAAGGGTTCATGCGAAATTGCTAATAGGTAAATAAGCCGATATCCGCATTGTCCTGCATTTCCTGGCATTGCGTTGCCGCTTCGCCTGGCATGTGCCGGCTTGCGTGATGCTGGAATTTTTCCGGCACAGGCGTCTACAATGCCACTGCATTGCTGCAATTTCCCATCGCATTCAAGGAGGCCGCCATGAAGGATTTGCCGGGACTGAACTTCGACCATGGCGAGGATATCGCCGCGCTGCGCGCCACCGTGCAGCAATTCGCGCAAAAGGAAATCGCGCCGCGCGCGGCGGAAATCGACCGCAGCGACCGCTTCCCTGCCGATCTCTGGCAAAAGATGGGTGCGCTGGGCATTCTCGGCATCACCGCTGGCGAGCGCCACGGCGGCGCCGGCATGGGCTATCTCGCGCACATCGTGGCGATGGAAGAAATTTCGCGCGCCTCCGCATCGGTGGGGCTGTCCTACGGCGCCCATTCCAACCTCTGCGTCAACCAGATCTGCCGCAATGGCAGCACGGCGCAGCAGGACCGCTTCCTGCCGCAGCTGATCAGCGGCGAACATGTCGGCGCGCTGGCCATGTCGGAGCCCAATGCCGGCTCCGACGTGACCGCGATGGCGCTGTGCGCCGAACAGCGCGGCAGCAGCTGGATCCTCAACGGCACCAAGATGTGGATTACCAACGGGCCTGATGCCGATGTGCTGGTGGTCTACGCCAGGACCGACCCGGACGCAGGTTCGCGCGGCATCACCGCCTTCCTGGTGGAGAAGGGCTTCAAGGGGTTCAGCGTGGCGCAGCGGCTCGACAAGCTCGGTATGCGCGGTTCGCCCACCGGCGAGCTGGTGTTCCAGGATTGCGAAGTGCCGGAAACGAACGTGCTGGGCGGCGTCGGCAACGGCGCCAGGGTGCTGATGTCGGGCCTGGATTTCGAGCGCGCGGTGCTGTCCGGCGGGCCGCTGGGCATCATGCAGGCCTGCATGGATGTGGTGGTGCCCTATGTGCACGAGCGCCGGCAGTTCGGACGGGCCATCGGCGAATTCCAGCTCATGCAGGGCAAGCTGGCCGACATGTACAGCACCATGATGGCGTGCCGCGCCTACGTCTACGCGGTCGGCCAGGCCTGCGACCGCGCCACGACTGCCGCGGCAGTGCGGGCCTTGCGCAAGGATGCCGCCGGCGCCATCCTGTATGCGGCCGAGAAGGCGACGTGGATGGCCGGCGAGGCGATCCAGGCGCTCGGCGGCAATGGCTACATCAATGAGTTTCCGGCCGGGCGCCTGTGGCGCGACGCCAAGCTCTACGAAATCGGCGCCGGCACCAGCGAAATCCGCCGCATGCTGATCGGCCGCGAATTGTTCGAGGAAACCGTCTGAGATAGCGCGGAATTGGTTAAACTAGCCGTTCCCGCGTTTGTGTAAAGTGCCACATGCAAGCTGATTTCCCCAAATTGCTGTCGTCGCAGATCGCTTTCGATCTGGCGCGCACCATCCTCGACGGTTTCGACAAGCATTACCGGCTGTTCCGCCAGGTCAGCCAGCAAGCCAAGGGATTTTTCGAAACCAGCGACTGGACCAATGCCGCGCGCACCGCGCGCGAGCGCATTGCCTACTATGACAAGCGGGTGCAGGAGTGCGTGCACATCCTCGAGGATGAATACGACGAGGAAGACCTGACCGACGAAGTCTGGCGCGAAACCAAGCTGCATTACATCGGCCTGCTGATCAACCACAAACAGCCGGAACTGGCGGAGATTTTCTTCAATTCGGTCTGCTGCAGCATCCTGCACCGCACCTACTTCCACAACGATTTCATTTTCGTGCGGCCGGCAGTATCCACGGAATACATCGAGCCGGTCGAGGGTGTGCCGACTTACCGGGTGTATTACCCGGCGCGCGAAGGCATGCACAATGCCTGGAAGCGCGCGATCACCAATTTCCAGCTGCAGGCGGAATTCGTCGACCTCGACCGCGACATCAGCTATGTGGAAGCGCGCATGAAGCAGGCCTTCGGCCATCTCGAGCGCGAATCGAACCACCAGATCCAGGTGCTGTCCAGCCTGTTTTACCGCAACAAGGGCGCCTACATCGTCGGCAAGGGCATCAACGGCAATCGCATCTATCCCTTTGTGATTCCGATCCTGCAGAACCGCAAGGGCAAGCTGCTGCTCGATACGGTGATTTTCGATCCGGCCCTGATCACGGTGCTGTTTTCGTTTACCCGCGCCTACTTCATGGTCGACATGGAAGTGCCGTCAGCCTATGTGCAATTCCTGCGCAGCATGATGCCGTACAAGCCCAGGAGCGAGATCTATACTATCCTCGGCTTGCAAAAGCTCGGCAAGGGCCTGTTTTACCGCGATTTCCTGCACCACCTGCATCATTCTTCAGACCGTTTCCAGACCTCGCCTGGCATCCGCGGCCTGGTGATGGTGGTGTTCGAGCTGCCGTCTTTCCCGTATGTCTTCAAGGTGATCAAGGATTCCTTCCCGCCGCCCAAGGAAACCACGCCGGCGCTGGTGGCGGAAAAATACCTGCTGGTGAAAAACCACGACCGCGTTGGCCGCATGGCCGATACGCTGGAGTTTTCCCACGTGGCGTTCCCGCGCGACCGCTTCGACGAGGAATTGCTGGCCGAACTCAAGCAGGTGGCGCCCTCGCTGGTCGAGGAAGAGCAGAACCAGATCGTCATCCGCCACCTGTACATCGAGCGCCGCATGGTGCCGCTGAATATCTGGCTGATGCAGGCCGAAGAGCGCGGCGACGAGGCGGCGATGGAACATGGCGTCATTGAATACGGCAATGCCATCAAGGACCTGGTCGCCGCCAATATCTTCCCCGGCGACATGCTGTACAAGAATTTTGGCGTGACCAAGCATGGCCGCGTGGTGTTTTACGATTACGATGAAATCGAATACATCACCGACTGCAACTTCCGCGCCATTCCGGCGCCGCGCAATGAAGAAGAAGAAATGTCGGCCGAGCCCTGGTACCCGATCGGCAAGCACGACGTTTTCCCCGAACAGTTCGAGACTTTCCTGCTTGGCAACCCCAATGTGCGCAAGTATTTCATGAAACATCATGCCGATTTGCTCACGCCGGAATTCTGGGAAAACCGAAAACAGCGGATAATGGAAGGCTATATCGAGGACGTGTTCCCTTATCCGCAAGAAATGCGTTTCAGTTTTCAGGGTATCGTCAGCGAACCCTCCTCGCGCGCCGCTTGAAACACAGTGGAACAGAATTTTTATTTTTTATAATTAATCAATTGGAGAGACCACCATGCAAGATCCTATCGTTATCGTCGGCGCTGCCCGCACTCCCATGGGCGCCTTCCAGGGCGACTTTTCCTCGCTGTCGGCCAATGAGCTGGGCGCCATCGCCATCCGCGCCGCCGTCGAGCGCGCTGGCCTGGCGCCCGAGCAGGTGCAGGATGTCATCATGGGCAATTGCCTGATGGCCGGCCAGGGCCAGGCGCCGGCGCGCCAGGCCATGATCAAGGCGGGCCTGCCGGTGTCCACCGGCGCCGTGACGCTGTCGAAGATGTGCGGCGCCGGCATGCAAGCCACCATGTTCGGCATGGACTCGATCCTGGCCGGCACCAACGACGTGGTGGTCACCGGCGGCATGGAATCGATGACCAATGCGCCGTACCTGATCCCGAAGGCGCGCGGCGGTTACCGCATCGGCCACGGCACCATTTACGACCACATGATGCTCGACGGCCTCGAAGACGCTTATGAAGCAGGCCGTTCGATGGGCACTTTCGGCGAAGAATGCGCCGCCAAGTACGGCTTCACCCGCGAACAGCAGGATGCCTTCGCCATCGAATCGGTCAAGCGCGCCCAGGCTGCCGCCGCCAACGGCGGCTTTGCCTGGGAAATCGCCCCGGTCACCGTCAAGGGCCGCGGCGGCGACACTGTCATCGACAAGGATGAAGGCCCGCTGAAAGCCAAGCTCGACAAGATCCCGACCCTGAAGCCCGCGTTCAAGAAGGACGGCACCATCACCGCCGCCTCCTCGTCCTCGATCAACGACGGCGCCGCCGCGCTGGTGCTGATGCGCGAATCGACGGCCAAAAAGCTGGGCTGCAAGCCGATCGCGAAGATCCTCGGCCATGCGCGCCATTCGCAGGAACCGGAATGGTTCACCACCGCACCGGTAGGCGCCATCGCCAAGCTCTACAGCAAGGTGGGCTGGAGCACCGCCGAAGTGGACCTGTTCGAGATCAACGAAGCGTTCGCAACCGTGCCGATGGCGGCGATGAAGGAACACAACATCCCGCACGAAAAGGTCAACATCCACGGCGGCGCCTGCGCCCTGGGCCACCCGATCGGCGCCTCCGGCGCGCGCATCATCGTGTCCCTGATCGGTGCGCTGCAAAAGACCGGCGGCAAGCGCGGCGTGGCGTCGCTGTGCATCGGCGGCGGTGAAGGCACCGCCATGGCCATCGAACTGGTGTAATCCCGCGCGGGTCCGGATCGCCATGTCCGGGCCCGCCGGCCGCCATGGCATCATGGCGGCATACCGTTACCCATCCCTTCGAGCATGAGCAGTAATTCAAAGACGCCGTCCGGCGCACAGGCATGTCCTTGCGGCAATGACGCTTATGCCGCCTGTTGCGGCCGCTTCATTACGCAGGGCCAGATCCCGCAAACCCCCGAAGAACTGATGCGTTCGCGCTATACCGCCTATACCCTGGGCGATGAAGCCTACGTGCGCGCCACCTGGTACCCGCGCACCCTGCCGGACGGGCCGCTGGTGTCGCAAGAGCCCGGCCTCAAGTGGCTGGGGCTGGAAGTGCGCCGGCACGCGGCAAACGGCGACGAAGGCATGGTGGAATTCGTCGCCCGCAGCAAGCTCGGCGGCAGGGCGCAGCGCATGCACGAGATCAGCCGTTTCGTGCGCGAGGAAGGCCGCTGGTATTACCTCGATGGCAGCTTTCCGCCGCAGGGCGCTGCCCGCGGATAATTTTCTGGAGTAGAAGTTTGGAACAGACCCGACAATCCGACTGGATCGCCCGCAGCCTGAAAAGCGTCTGGCATCCGTGCACGCAGATGCAGCACCACGAGCAGATGCCGCTGGTGCCGGTGGCGCGCGGGCAGGGCGCCTGGCTGTACGATGCCGATGGCCGGCGTTATCTCGACGCCATCAGCTCCTGGTGGGTCAACCTGTTCGGCCATGCCAACCCGCGCATCAATGCCGCGCTGAAAGATCAGCTCGACCGCCTCGAACATGCCATGCTGGCCGGTTTCACCCATGCGCCGGTGATCGAACTGTCCGAGCGCCTGTCGGCGCTGGCCGGCGGCGCGCTGGGGCATTGCTTCTACGCGTCTGACGGCGCTTCGGCCGTGGAAATCGCGCTGAAGATGAGCGCGCATGCCTGGCGCAATGCCGGCCATGCGGACAAGCATGAATTTGTTTGCCTGAAGCACAGCTACCATGGCGAGACGCTGGGCGCGCTGGCGGTGACGGATGTGCCGCTGTTTCGCGCAGCCTACGGCAGTCTGCTGCAGCAGGTGCACGTGGTGGCCACGCCCGACGCGCGCGCCGCGCAGCCCGGCGAGAGCGCAGCGGACGTAGCCCTGCGCGCCGCGGCGGAACTGGAAGCGCTGCTGCAGCAGCGCGCCGGCAAAATCGCCGCGGTCATCGTCGAGCCGCTGGTGCAATGCGCCGCCGGCATGGCGATGTACGATCCGGTTTACCTGACGCAGCTGCGCGCGCTGTGCGACCGTTACGGCGTGCACCTGATTGCTGACGAGATCGCCGTGGGCAACGGCCGCACCGGCACCTTCTTCGCCTGCGAGCAGGCTGGAATCTGGCCGGATTTCCTCTGCCTGTCCAAGGGCATCAGCGGCGGCTACCTGCCGCTGTCGCTGGTGATGAGCACCGACGCGGTGTACCAGGCCTTTTATGATCGCGACGTGGCGCGCGGCTTCCTGCATTCGCATTCGTTTACGGGCAATCCCCTGGCTTGCCGCGCGGCGCTCGCGACGCTGGCGATTTTCGAGGAAGACGACGTGATCAACCGCAACCGTGCCCGTGCCGCGCGCCTGTCGGCGGCGCTGGCGCCGCTGGCGCAGCATCCGCGCGTGCGCCACTTCCGCCGGCGCGGCATGATCTGGGCCTTCGATGCGGTCTTCGACGATGCGCAGCAGGCACGCGATTTTTCGCGGCGCTTCTTCACTGCGGCCCTCGAGCAGGAACTGCTGCTGCGGCCGATAGGCACGACCGTCTACCTGATGCCGCCGTATATCCTCGACGACGAGGAAACGGAACTGCTCGCCGCGCGCACGCAAGCCGTGTTCGAGGAGGTGCTGCGCTCATGAAGCTGCTCGACGACCTGCAGCGCCAGTTGCAACAGCTGGATGCCGCCAGCCTGCGCCGCCGCCGCCGCACCGCGGAAACGCCGTGCGCGCCGCGCGTGACGGTGGACGGGCGGGAGATGCTGGCGTTCTGCAGCAACGATTATCTCGGCCTGGCGGCGCACCCGCAGGTAGTGGAAGCCCTGTGCGAAGGCGCGCGCCTGTACGGCGCCGGCAGCGGCGCCTCGCACCTGGTCAGCGGCCACGCGCGCGCGCACGCGCTGCTGGAAGAACGCCTGGCCGAATTCATGGCGCCGCACCTGGAAGAGGCGCGCGCGCTGTATTTCTGCACCGGCTACATGGCCAACCTGGCGGTGCTCTCTGCGCTGGGCAGCGCCGATGCCGTGATTTATTCGGAAAGCCTGAACCACGCTTCGCTGATCGACGGCTGCCGCCTGGCGCGCGCCCAGGTGCAGGTGTACCCCCATGGCGACCTGGCGGCGCTGGAACGCATGCTGGCCGCCGGCGATGCGCCGGCAAAGCTGGTGGTCACCGACAGCGTCTTCAGCATGGATGGCAATATCGCGCCGCTGCCGCAGCTGCTGGCGCTATGCGAGCGCCACGGCGCCTGGCTGGTGGTGGACGATGCGCACGGTTTCGGCGTGCTGGGCCAGCACGGCCGCGGCGCGCTCGAGCATTTCGGCCTGCGCTCGCCCAACCTGGTGTACATGGGCACGCTCGGCAAGGCTGCCGGCGTCGGCGGCGCTTTCGTCGCCGCGCACAAAACCGTGACCGACTGGCTGGTGCAGCGCGCGCGACCTTATATTTACACGACCGCGGCGGCGCCGGCGCTGGCGCATGCCCTGCTGGCCAGCCTGGAATTGATCGCCGGCGCCGAAGGGCAGGCGCGGCGCGCGCAGCTGCAGGCGCTGATCGGCACGCTGGATGCCACCCTGGCGCTATCGCACTGGCAACGCCTGCCCTCGGCGACGGCGATCCAGCCGGTGGTCATCGGCGCCAACCAGGCTGCCCTCGATGCGGCGGCGGCCTTGCATGCGCAAGGCATCTGGGTGCCGGCGATCCGCCCGCCGACGGTGCCGCCGGGCACCGCACGCCTGCGCGTGACGCTGTCGGCATCGCATACCATTGCGCAGGCAGCGCAGCTGGCAAGCGCCCTGAACGCGCTGGAAGCGGCAGCGGCCGGCGGCGATACGCTATGATTGAGACACTGACGTTTTCAACGGGAGGCATGCAATGAACGCATCTTGCGCTTACTTTGTCACCGGCACGGATACGGATATCGGCAAGACCCTGGCAGCTGCCGCCATGCTGCATGTGCTGGCGGAAAATGGCATCCGCGCCGCCGGCATGAAGCCGGTCGCGGCCGGCGCCGTCCTGCGCGATGGTGTCCTGCACAATGAAGACGCCGATGCCCTGGCCGCCGCTGCCTCGGTGACGCTGCCGGCCGAACTGGCTACGCCCTACCTGCTGCGCGAACCCGCTTCGCCGCATATCGCCGCGGGCCTGGAAGGGATCGAAATCAACCCGCAGCATATCCGCGCCTGCTATGATCGCATCTGCGCCATGGCCGATGCCGTGGTGGTCGAAGGCGCCGGCGGTTTTCGCGTGCCCCTGAACGAGCGTTTCGATACCGCCGACCTGGCGCAGCAGCTGGGCTTGCCAGTCGTCATGGTGGTCGGCTTGCGGCTCGGCTGCATCAACCATGCGCTCCTCACGGCGGAAGCGATCGCCGCGCGCGGCCTGAAACTGGTCGGCTGGATCGGCAACGTGGTCGATCTCGGCATGCAGCACGGTATTGCCAACGTGGAAACCCTGAGCGCACGCCTGCCGGCGCCGCTGCTGGGCTGCGTGCCGCGGCTGCCTTCGGCGCTGCCTGCGGCAGCAGCTTCGCATCTGGATTTTTCCAGCCTGCCGGGCTGGCCGGTGCCGGCGGCGCGACGCACGGCGCCGCATTGAATTTGCATGAATCTGATTGATAAGGAAACATAATATGTCGTCGCAACCCATGGTATTCAAACCTGCTCCGGCCCCGGTGACGCCGGTCAGCGCCGACCGCTGGCCGGTGGAAGCCATTGCTGCTTTGTTCGATTTGCCGTTTACCGAGTTGCTCTATCGCGCGCAGCAGGTGCACCGCGAACACTTCAATCCGACCGAGGTCGAGCTGGCCACGCTGCTGTCGATCAAGACCGGCGGCTGTTCCGAGGATTGCGGCTATTGCCCGCAGGCGGCGCGCTACGACACCGGCGTCACCGCGCAAAAGATCCTGCCGCTGGAAACCGTGCTGCAGGCCGCGCGCGACGCCCAGGCGCTTGGCGCCAACCGCTTCTGCATGGGCGCAGCCTGGCGCGAGCCCAAGGACCGCGACATGGAACAGGTCGAAGAGATGGTGCGCGAGGTCAAGGCGCTTGGTCTGGAAACCTGCTGCACCCTGGGCATGCTGAGCGAAAACCAGGTCGAGCGCCTGCGCGATGCCGGCCTGGATTACTACAACCACAATCTCGATACGGCGCCTGAGTTCTATGGCAACGTTATTTCCACGCGAGAATACCAGGATCGCCTGGATACCTTGCAGCGGGTACGCGGCGCCGGCATCAAGGTATGCAGCGGCGGCATCGTCGGCATGGGTGAATCGCGGCTGCAGCGTGCCGGGCTGATTGCCCAGCTGGCCAACATGGAACCGTACCCGGAGTCGGTGCCTGTGAATAACCTGGTGCAAGTCGAGGGCACGCCCCTGCACGGCTCCGAGCCGCTGGATCCGCTGGAATTCGTGCGCACGATCGCCGTGGCGCGCATCACCATGCCCAAGGCGCGGGTGCGCCTGTCGGCAGGACGCCGCGAGATGGGCGAGACGGTGCAGGCGCTATGCTTCGTGGCCGGCGCCAATTCGATCTTCTACGGCGAAAAGCTGCTCACCACCGGCAACCCGGACATCGATGCCGACCGCGCCCTGCTGGACAAGCTCGGCATGACGGCGCGCGGCACGGCGGTGGACGCGCGCTGCGAAATCGATCACTGAGAGAACACTGAGCAGGTGCTGAGAGGAGTGGTGGGTCATGCCCACCATTTGCCGTTAATTAAGGCAGGGCATACTGGGATTCCCAGAATTGGGTTTTCATTTTTAATGCCGTGGTGCGCATGCAAAGCAGGTAATGCTTGCCTTCAGGTGTCCCGAGATAACGCCTGAGAGCCTGGCGGACCTGCTTTTGTGTCCATTTCAGCGGGCTCGAAAAATCGTAGGGGCGCGGAACCAGGTGCATGGCTTGGGTGCATTGTCTGCTCTCGATAATCAGGCCGCCTAGCGTGTCATAGGTTGCAAACGTAATAGCCCATCCCTGTACTTGCGGACCAAAGAGTTTTTCAAGGATTCTTCTCATTTCTTGCGCTTCATCTTCCGTAATATGATCCATTTTCTGGCTCCCTTATTGCGGCGTAATGGTTGAAAGAATCGCTTCCAGCGATTGCCGGTCATAGCCGTTGAAGCGCATGCGAATCACGGCGTCCGGCCTGTCTGAATTCAAGACGATTACCTCGTGCGTACCGCCCTTTCCGTATGAAAAAATATCCATGGCGCCTGCCTTGCTGCGGATACGGTAATCTTGCTGTTCCAGTTGGTAGGCCTGCAGATACTTGCACCCCAGGCGGGTTCTTCCCATGAAGATGTCACGGTAAAAAGGTTCCGGTTTGGCATTGCGTTTGTGTGGTGCAATGGCTGCGGAAGTTTCGAGACCAATAACGATACGGACATTATTCAGGTAGCCGAACACGGTGCCATCGCCAGAAAGGGCAATGCCGTCGAATTCCCTGGGCAGGGATATTTTCATCATGCCGGCCACACTGGTGCGTATGGTCTTATGCCTTGTATCCGCGCTGCTGAGTGTGAATTCAGTGAATTCCGGGACGATACAGGAGGCCGCCGTGGAGAATGAGGGCGACAGTAGTAGCGCGAGGATAGACAATTTCAGGTGCATGTGCTCCCCATGGATGTCATGAAATGAACTTCAATGCAATTAATGTAATATTAATTAATTGCAATAATGTTAATTTATATCACAAGCAACCCAAGCAGCAATGGACATCGGTGGGATAAGCTTTACCGTGCGCCTGGCGTGGAGGTAGGGGGTTGCGATCCGCCACTTGCTGTATCCCTCTTCATCTGCCGCAACAGCAGCATGACCATGCCGCCCAGCACCAGCACGCCGGCCACCAGGATTCCCCACAACGCCAGTTTCGGCAAGCCTTGCGGCGCCTCGGGCGCGGCCGCGACAGGTGAGGCCGCCGCCGCGGCAGCCGGCGGCGCCGCGATCGCCTGCAGCGCCGCTGGCGAGGCTGCCAGCTGGCGTTCGGTGACATAGCCCGGCATCAGGGTGGCAAGCGGCAGCGCTGCATCGGTAACGCCTTCGGCGCCCCAGGCCAGAGTGAACGGGCCCTCGCCGCGCGGCAGGAAAACCAGGAGGTGCGGCACGAAGCCGACCTGCAGCGTTGGCGCTTCGCCGCCGATGCCGCCGCCGCGCGCATCCACCGTCAGCCGCAGCCGCTCCAGAGGCGCGCTCTGCAAGGCGATGTCGGGCGAGCGCACTTCGCCCTGCGGCGATTGCAGCCGGAACACGACCGCTTGCGCCATGGTCTGCCAATGCCCGCGTTCGCGGTGGCGGTCGGCATCGCGCACATACTGCTGGATCTGCAGCGGCGCCAGGGTATTGGCCTGCGGCAGGTTGATGCGCAACTGCTCCAGCGGCAGACGTCCCGGCAGCGCGTACTCGTAGGCATGCTGGCCTGCCGCGGCGCCTGCCAGCGGTTCGCTCCAGACCATCGGCGCGCGGCTGGTCTGCGTGCGCACGACGCGCGCGGCAACCGCCTGGATGGCTGGCGCCGTGTGCGGGTCGCGCCACAGGATGCGCAGGTATTTGCCGGCGTCGTCGCTCCATTCGACGGTGTCGTTCTGCACGCGCTGGCCATCATGCTCCAGCCGCACGAACTGCGCATCGTAGGCCAGCGGCCGCCATTGCTGCAGGTCGTCGCTGGTTTCCACCGAGTAGGCATGGAAAGGCGTGGCGGTCGGGCCGACTTCCAGGCGCAGCGAACGGATGCCATCCTTCACCTTGCTGGCATCGACCACGACGCCGCGCTGCGACGTACCGGTGCGCACAGACGGCGTTTCGCGGATGCTGACCAGGGTGCCGTCCGCGCCGCGGCGCACGTCCACCGCAAAGTTTTCCGCTGCGCCGGGGTGCCCGGCCGGCGCCGTGACGGGGAACAGCGGCAGACTCACTTCATCGCTGCTGGACACGGTGCTGGCGCTGCTGCGCAGCAGGGCATGCGGCACGGCTTCGCCCTTGCCATTGAACACCCGCAAATCTCCAAGACCGGCTTGCGTGACGCCGAGGTAGACCGGCAGCGGCAGCGCCACCTGGTGGTAAGGCCCGGGGCCGTCCATCAAAATACCGGTGCGATGGCGGAACTGCTCCGGCGTGACCGCGGGCGCCGCCGGTGCAGCCAGCGCCGTGGCGGCGAATGCGGCGGCGGCGAGCAAGGCCAGGCCGGGTTTCAATAGCGATTTCATGATGCGTTGACTCCTGCAAGTTCGGATTCCTGGCGGGCGCCGGTCTGGCCGTCGGGTGCCGGATGTGCCCGGCGCGGGCTGTGCGGCGTCGCCGCTATCGTCGTCGTCGCGGCGCGGCGGCAGCGGCGCGAAGTAGCCGACCACCAGCAGCAGCAGGCCGACGCCGATGAAGGAAACGATGCGCGTGACGCTGCCGCGCGCCGCCATGTCGACCAGGAACAGCTTGACCACCACGACGCCGACCAGGCTGGCGCCGACGATCCAGACCCAGCGCGTGCGATGGCGGTGCGCGAACAGCATCAGGCCGATGGCGATGATGCTCCAGACAATCGACAGCGAAGTCTGCACCAGCGTCGAGGCTTGCAGCACCCCCGATTGCCAGGGCACGCCGCCCCAGTGGTGGCAGGTGCGCACCACCATGCCGGTCACCAGCGCGAAGGCGGTGGCGCCGAGCACGATGCCGGCAATGTTGGCCGACGGCATGCGCGGATGCGCGCGCAAGGACAGGCGCCACAGCGCCACCGCCGCCAGCACCGCGAACTGCGCCAGCTCCAGCGGGTTGAGCAGCGGCACGTAGGGGAGGGGCGCGGCGGCGCCGCTGCTGACGCCATTGGTGACCCAGGTCCATAGCAGCAGGTACAGCGCCACCGGCGCTGCCGATACCAGCACGTAGGCATCCGTGTAGTCGCGCAGCGGCCAGCGCTGGCGCAGGCGCTGGCTGGTCAGCAGGGCCAGCCAGGCGATCGGCGCAATCATCCAGCCCAGCAGCGGCCAGGCGCTGGCAGCATCGCCCCAGTGGCCGAACAGCCAGCGCAATTCCAGGGCGGCGAGCACCAGGAACAGCCAGGCGCCACCCACGTGCGCCAGCTGCAGCGCGATGTTCGGCGCCCAGGCTTGCTGGCGGCGCAGCAGCAGCACGTGCATCGCCAGCGCCGCCGGCCATGCCAGCGCGCCCCAGCCGGCCAGAGGATGCGCGTACGGTCCGCTCAGGCCGGCGCCGGCCAGCAGCACCAGCACCGGCACGTAGGCCAGCGTGGCCTGGCCGAGTTGCAGCCATTGCAGGCGCCGCGCCAGCGTGCTCCACAGCCATGCAGAGGCGAGCGTGACTGCCAGCAGCACCGGGATGGCGGTATCCGGCGGCGCCACGCGCACGCTTTCCGCGCCCCAGGCCAGCGCCCACCAGGTGCCGCCCCAGAGCAGGGCGACTGCCGCCAGCGGTCGCTCCACTACCGGCCAGGTCTGGCGTTGCAGCAGGCGCGCGCACAGGAAGGCGGCGCAGGAAATCAGCAGCGGCCCCCAGAAGCCCGTATGCGCAAAGGCGCCGGCCTGATAGAGGGGCTCGCCGGGGGTGAAAATGTTTGCGTGGCTGCCAATCAGCCCGACACCGGCGATTACCTGGATGATCAGGGCAAAAGTGGTCGTCAGCCCATGGCGCGCGCGCAACGCCCACCACAGCGTCGCCAGGCCAGCCAGCGGCCACACCATGACGGCGTAGCGCAATGGCAGCACGAACAGCGGTGCCAGGTTGAGGAAGGCGAGGCCGGCCAGCAGGCCAAGGTTGGCCATGCCACCGACGCGGACGGCACGATCGCCTTCCGTACCGGCGCCACTGGTCCGCGCCACGGCGGCCGGATCACTGGCGCGCACCATTACCCAGACCGCCGCCAGCATCGCCGTGCCGATCAGCCCGGCCGCCAGCAGGCCGGCCCAGCCGCTCGACAGCGCCGCGCCGCTCTGGCCGCTGCGCAAGGTGATGAGGAACAGCGCGCCGGCCAGCGCCTGGTACGCCATGCCCCAGCCCATCAGGCTGCGTTCGGCCAGGCGCGTGGCGGCCCATACGCCCAGCGCGCCGAGGATCGCCAGCGCCGTGCTGGCCCAATCCAGCCGCCAGATGAAAAAGGGCGCCAGCGCGATGAAGAAGGCGCCAAAGGCGATCATCCACGGACGCATTGCCGGCTCGAAGGCATGCAGTGATTCCACCGGCGTGCGCCGCAGCAGGCGGTAGCAGAACCAGATGCTGGCGGCCAGCAACGCACTGCCGATCAGCGAGCCGTCCAGCACGGCGCCGGCGGAGGCCGGGCGCACGCCGAGGGCGAAATACACCGCCGAGCCGAACAGCAGCAGCAACGCGAACAGGCGGGCATGCACGCGTCCCTGGCGGATGCCGATCCAGTAGACGCCGGCGGCTTCCACCGCCCAGGCGGCCGAGGTCCATTGCTGCTCCAGCCCCAGCGGGATCGCCAGGCTGCCGAAAATGACGCCCAGCGCCAGCAGGGTTTCATTGAGCAGAGCAAAGCGCATGCCGCTCCTGCGGAAAAGCAGGAATCCCGCCAGCACGTAGAACAGGCCGAAGCCCAGCGCGCTGAAGGCGGCGCCGTATTCGAAATGCCGGGTCAGCAGCAACTGCAGGCCGAAGCAGGTCAGCGGCACGCCGAACGCCAGCGTGCCATCGACATAACCCAGCTGCGGCGCTGCCTGGCGCACGTGCGCCTCGAAACTGTCTGTCGGCGCGGCGGGCGCATCGGCCAGGGTGCGGCGCGCGAACAGGAAGGTGACCAGCACGTACAGGCCGAACAGCAGCAGCAGGAAAGGCTCGCTGGTAACAAACAGATCGGGGCGGTAATACTTGACGCCCCAGGCGCAGCCCAGCAGCACCGAGCAGGCAAAGCCCAGCAGGTTCAGCACGCGCCAGGCCTTGAACCAGGCAATGGCGACAATGCCCAGGTTGAGCAGCGCCAGGTAGGAAAACAGGCCGACATGGTTGGCGCTGCCGGTGGATGCCAGTACCGGCGCGGCAAAGCCGAACAGCGTGCCGACGATGGCCAGCGACAGCGCGTTCTGCAGGATGGCCAGCAGCGCCGCGCACAGCGCCACGCCGATCAGCACCGCAAAGCCGAACTCCATCGGGATCAGCGGGTGCAGGCGCATCGCCGCCAGCGTGGTCAGGTACAGCGCGCCGATGCCGGCGCCCTGCAGGATCAGGCCGTAATTGTCGGCGCGGTTGCGCCAGCGCCAGCCGCCCAGCAGCAGGCCGATCGCAGTGGCGGCGACGCCGGCATAACGCAGGCCGATCGGCACCACGGTATGTTCGGCGACATAGCGCAGCAGGAAGGCCAGGCCGAGGAAGAGGATCAGCACGCCGATCTTCACCAGCGGATTGCCGCCGAATACCCAGCGCTGCACCAGTTGCTGCAGGCGCGACGGTTCGTCGGCAACGGGGGGCTTGCGCGGCGGTTGCGGTGGTTGTGGCGCTGGTGCCGGTTGCGATGCCTGAGCCGGCTGCTGCGGTTGCGGCGCTGTGGCCTTTGCTGCAGCGGCTGCCGGGGCGGCGGTGCTTGCCGGTGCCGGTGCGGCAGGAATCGTCGAGGCAACTGCCGGTGCAGCGGCGGTATTTTTCGCTGCCGCCATTGCCGGTTTCGGGGCAGGCGCCGGCGATGGCGTTGCTGCAGGCGGCTTCTGCGGGGTCAGCGGCACATAGGTCGAGGCAGGCATTTCCATCGCCGCCGCCATTTCGGCAGCCAGGGCGTCTGCCGCCCGTGCGCCGGCGGCATCGCCCTGCTGCGCCTCGAGGGCGGTCAGGCGCCGCGACATCTTGTTGACCTGGTCCTGCAGCACGCGCACTTCGACCCGCAGCGTGCTGATGACGCCATCCGTCGACTCTGCCTGGGGCGCACCGGAGGACCGCCCCGTGTGCGTAATGATGTAGCCGATGACCGCGCCGATGATCGCCAGCATGATGGCGGCCATGAACGATTCGAATGCTGCGCCCAGCAGCAGTCCCAGCAAAGCGCCTAACCAGACCATAGCGGATTCCTCCGTGCGCGCCAATAGATTATAAAAATGACAAATATTATCGCATGAATAATACTGTCGAATGGGCAATCTTTACGGAGTCTCGGCAGGTGATACTTGCGGTTTGCATCGCTGATACTGCATGTCAAATGCTGCCGAAGCTGGCCTGCTTTACAATTTCATCCCAGATCTATTAAGAAAAGGAAAATTGACATGATTTCGGCAATTGAAGCCCTTAAACGCTTGCAAGCTGGCAACAGCCGCTTCGCTTCCGATGCCAAGAGCATCGCTTCCCTTTCCAGCCAGACGCGCCGCAGCGAGCTTGCGGCCGGGCAGGAACCCTTTGCCATTATTCTCGGCTGCTCCGACTCGCGCGTGCCGGCGGAAATCATTTTCGATCAGGGGCTGGGCGACCTGTTCGTGATTCGCGTGGCGGGCAACATCGTTGCGCCCTCGCAGGTGGACAGTGTCGAATTTGCCGCTGCGCGCTACCGCACCCCACTGGTCGTGGTGCTCGGCCACTCCAGCTGCGGCGCTATCCAGGCCACCATCGAGGAATTGCAGCAACCGGTCGAAAACCAGTCGCGCAATCTGCAATCCATCGTCGGCCGCGTGCGGCCTTCGGTGGAGTCGCTGATGGAAACCGAGTTGCGGCATGACCATGCCGCCCTGGTGCATCACGCTGTACGCGCCAATATCCGCACCTCTACCAACCAGCTGCGGCACGGTTCGCAAGTGATCGAGCAATTGATTGCCAGCGAAGGATTGCTGGTGGTCGGCGCCGAATATTCGCTGGAAACCGGCGTGGTGGAATTCTTCGACGGCGTGCCGGCAGGCGTCTGAGGCGGCCGCGGCGAGCGCCTCAGACGCGCCGCGCCGGGACGTGCAGGGGTGTGCCTCAGATCCAGGATTCGCGGATCATCGGGTCGTCGCGTTCGCTGCGCTCGATGCGAAACAGGTTCGGAGGCAGCTTGCTGCGAACCTCGATCAGGGTATTGCCGACGACGAAATCAGCGGTGCGCCGGTTCATGTGCAAGCGGCGCGCAACGTACTGGTCGGGAAAATCTGGCGGCGCTTCATACACGACCCAGATCGAATCGTCGTCTTCGGGTTCACTTCGCTTGCTGCTCATGCCGTACCTTTCCTTGCCTTGAAAAGCCTTTATTAGACCATTGAATGCGCCTGTCGTGGCGCACGCGGAAAAAACGCCGGGCACGCACGGCTGAACGAGCATCGATCCGGCCTCGAATAGCGCAGTATCCGGCGACATAAACTTGATACACTGGCGCTCGTATCCCGTGCGCGCAAGGAGCTTTGCATGTCCCCCTGGATTATCCCCGCCCTGAAAGCGATCCTGCCGCATGTCGGCGACATCGTCTCCGCAGCCAGGCCGATCTTTACCCGCACGCGCAGCAAGGAGACCGCCACCAGCCTGCCGGCGGATGCCCCCGTGCAGCAGCAGATCGCCGAACTGCAGGCGGTGGCCGCGCAAAACGATGCCCATATCCGTGAACTGGCGGCGCAGCTGGAGGCAACTGTCAAGGCGCTCGAGCAGGCGGCCGAAGCGGCCGAAGTCAAGGCGCGGCGCCTGCGGCGCGCCTGCATGCTGTCGATGGTGGTGTCCGTAGTGGCTGCCTGCGTATCCCTGCTGGTGCTGGTGAACCGATAGCGCGGTCCGGCCGCAAGCGGCTAGAATAGGCGCACCGGCAACTTTTATTGCAATGCTTCCGATATGACTGATTCCCTTGCCCCGCATGACCGGGACGCCGCCTTGCGCGCCACCCTCAACGGCGAAACCGCGCGCTTTGCCTGGAAAGAATTGCAGCGGTTTTTCGCCGCGGGCACGGTGATCGCGGTGGACGATGTCCCTGGACCTGGTGGACGTGGCCGTGCAAATTGCCCGCGACAACAAGGAAGCCGTCGCGCACTGGATGGCGGCCGGCCAGCTCGGCGGGGTATCCGATGCGCAGGCGCAAGCGTGGCTGGAAGCCGATGCCGCCCTCTGGACCGTGGTAGTCAAGCCATGGATCCTGGTGCAGCAGCGCAGCCACTGAGACGAGTTCGCATGCCAGTTCTCCACATCAACGAAATCGACCTGTATTACGAAGAGGCCGGCGCCGGCGCGCCGCTGGTGCTGGTGCCCGGCATGGGCGGCACGGTCGAGTCGTGGCGCCGGCAAATCGATTATTTCGCGCGCAGCTATCGCGTCATTTCGCTGGATAACCGCGGCGCCGGCCGCAGCAGCAAGCCGCCCGGCCCCTACAGCATGGACGACATGGCAGCCGACCTGGCCGGGCTGCTCGATGCGCTCGGCATCGACGAACCGGTGCGCCTGGTGGGCACGTCCATGGGCGGCGTGCTGGTGCAGTGCTTCATCCACCATCACCCCGAGCGGGTGGCGCAGCTGGTGCTGGCATCCACCGGGGTGTCCGGCGGCGATCCGCACATCACCCTGCCGCCGATGGCGGTGCTGCAAAAGCTGCTCTCGCCCGGTGCGACGCCGCGCCAGCGCCTGGAAACGCTGTACGGCGTGTATTACCACCCGCAGTATCTGCAGGCGCATCCGGAAGTGTACGAGCAGGCGCAAAAGCTGTACGCCCGCATCGGCGCCCAGCCCGAGCATGCGGCGCAGGCGCAGCTCAAGGCCGTGCAGGATACGCGTCCCTATTACAAATGGCTGAAACAGATACGGGTGCCGGTGCTGGTCATGCACGGCATCGATGACCGGGTCTGGCCGCTGCAGAATGCGCATACCCTGGTCAAGGGGATCGGCGCGCATGCCGAACTGGCCCTGTTCGAGCAGGCCGGGCATATCCTGTTCGAGGAAAAGGCAGCCGAATTCAATGCCCGCCTGGAAGCCTTTATCGCCAGCGCGTAAATTGGCGCAATGCCGCAGGCGCTCTCCTGGTTGGCGCTATTCCGAGAAAAATCCGCAGGAAATGAACAGGCCGTCGATGCCGACCGTCGATACGTAAGCCGTCTTGGTCATGGTCTGCTTCGACACCGGGTGGATCCACTTGTAGGAGCACCAGCCGTCGCCGGGGCCGTCGGCCATTTTCTTCATTTCCATGACGAAGAACTTGCCGTCGATATCCTTGACCTTGCTGCCGTCGGCGCCGATGACGCGCGGATTGCCGCCGTTGGCGATGATTTTGCCGGTCTTGTCGCACATGCCGAGATAGAGGTCGCGGTCGATGAACTGGCCTTGCGGGTTGCTGATTTCGGCCATGGCGCGCTGAACGCCGTGCGCGTGGATGAATTCCAGGCAGTGGTGCACCATGGCCTGGGCTTCCTCGGCGGTGCCGAATTCGCGCGCGCCGAGATTGAAGATCGATACCACTTCCGACAGCGTGACCGCCTGGTCCTGCAGGCTGGCGGCGGTTTGCGCCGCCTGTTCCACCAGCGACGCGTTCTGCTGGGTCATGCCGTCGATCTGCATGACGGCTTTGTTGATTTCCTCGATGCCGCTGCTTTGCTCGCTGCTGGCGGCGGCAATTTCGCTCATGATGTCCTGCACGCGCTTGACGCTGGTGACGATCTCTTGCATGGTGCGCCCGGCCTCGTCCACCAGCTGGCCGCCGGCATCGACCTTGCCGACCGAGTCGGCGATCAGCGCCTTGATTTCCTTGGCGGCGCCTGCCGAGCGCTGCGCCAGCGTGCGCACTTCCGCCGCCACCACGGCGAAACCACGACCCTGTTCGCCGGCGCGCGCGGCTTCGACGGCAGCATTGAGCGCGAGGATATTGGTCTGGAAGGCGATGCCGTCGATGACGGAAATGATGTCGACGATCTTGCGCGAGCTATCCTTGATCGAGCCCATCGTGACGACCACGTTGCCGACCACGTCACCGCCCTTGACGGCGGACTCGGCGGCGGACGCTACCAGGGTATTGGCCTGGCGCGCATTGTCGGCGTTCTGACGCACGGTGGAAGTGAGTTCCTCCATCGACGAAGCGGTTTCTTCCAGCGAGCTGGCCTGCGCCTCGGTGCGTCCGGACAGCGCGGTATTGTCGGCGTTGAGGAAGCCCACGGTGGTGGCCACGGCGGTCGTGCCGGAGCGCACCTTGGAGACGATCAGGAACATGCGCTCGCCCAGTTCCTGCAGCAGCAGCTGCAATTCCAGCAATTCTCCGTGGCCGCGGGCGACGAACGGTTCGCTGATGTCGCCGTCGGCCATGCGCTTGCCGATGGCAATGACTTCCTGCAGCGGGCCGACGATGCCGCGGCAAACCCACCATGCGCAGCCGACGCCTGCCGCCAGCATGAGAATCCCGAGGCCGCCGATCAGGCCGCGGTTGTCTGCGGTGCCTGCAAGGGCCAGGATCGTCATGGTCGCCAGAAAGGACAGCAGGATGCCGAATCCGAGGCACAACCGTACCCGAATGCTCAAGTTCGCCAGTTTCATTGCCAAAGTCTCGTCCAGTATTTTTGATAATTATTTGGTGCGGCGCGCGGCTCTTATTGGTCGATGGCCGGCGTCTGCACGAAATTTTATTGTACCGGTTTGTTGACGGCGGTAATCGTTAAAGACCGTCAAATGGTCATTTAATTGGCATAAACGCCGCGAATATGCCGAAATGGCAGGGCGCGGCGGGCCATGGTGCGCAAGGGATGCGCACCATGGCGGCATGGCAGGGTTCAGCCGGCGACCGGTTCCTGGCTGGTGAAGTAGGTCTTGAGGGCCTTGCGGTCGAGCTTGCCGACCGGGGTCAGCGGGATGGCGTCACGGATGGCGACCACCCTGGGTACCTTATACGCCGCCAGCAATTCCTTGCAGTGCGAGCGCAATTCCGCTTCGGAAGCCTGCTGGCCGGGGTTGAGTACGACGATGGAAACCGGCACCTCGCCCCATTTCTTGTCGGGGATGCCGGCGCAGATCGCCGCTGCCACGGCCGGATGCGTGCGCAGGGCAGTCTCGATCTCTTCCGGCGAAACGTTTTCGCCGCCGGTGATGAACATGTTGTCGGCGCGGCCCACTACGGACACCAGGCCTTCGTCGTCGCATACGGCCAGGTCGCCGGTGCAGATCCAGCCATCCGCATCCAGCACCTTGGCGGTGCGTTCGGGGTCATTCAGGTAACCGTCGAAGTTGTGAAAGCTGCGCAGGTACAGCACGCCGATTTGCCCGGCGGGCAGGCAGCGCGCAGGATCGTCTTCGGCGACGATCTTGTAGTCGCAGCAGTAGAAGGGCGTGCCCACCTTGCGCGCATTTGCGCGGATATGCTCGATGCCCGGTTCGCGCGGCAGAAAAGCGAAATTGGACGGGCCGGCCTCGGTCATGCCGTAAGCCTGGTTGGTGAGGATGCCACGGTCCCAGTAGGGCTGCAGTGTTTCGGCGGCGCACGGCGCGGCGGCGGTGGTGATCAATTCCATCGTCGAGAAATCGGTCTGCTCGAATTTCGGGTGCGCCGTGATCATCTGCAGCATGGCTTCGACCACGCCCAGGCGCGTGATCTGCTTGCTGTCGATCATGTCGAGAATCTGGCCGGCATCGAATTGCCGCAGCGGGATCGCCAGGCTGTTGCGCATGAACAGGCAAAAGAAGACGTTCCAGCCGCCGATGTGGAACAGCGGGAACAGCACAAGTTCCTTGCTGCGCCCTGAGCCCGCCGACATGAGCAGGGCTTCGAAGGCGTTCCAGACCATTTGCCGGTGCGAAATAATACAAACCTTGGGCACGGCCGTGGTGCCGCCGGTATGGATATACAGGAAGGGATCATTCAGGGCCAGCGGCACGCGGACATCGCGCGCCGGCGTGGCCAGGATCGTATCCCAGGCATCGACGCCATCGCCGAAGACAATCACGGCGGGCGCCGGCGAAGGCAGCACGGCGGCGTCGGCCAGGGCGGCGCAGACATCCTCGACGAACAGCGCCTTGGGTTGCTCGCGCGCCATGAGGTCCTGCACTTCCGGCTTTTGCAAGCGGTAGGAAATGGGGGCGAGAATGGCACCGATCTTGCCACAGGCAAAGAACAAGTCGATGCATTCCATGCGGTTGCGCGAAATCAGGGTGACCCGGTCGCCCTTGCGGATGCCCAGCTGGTCGACCAGATATGTGGCGAGCCGGTTAGCGCGGTCGTCGATCTGCTTGCAAGTATAGGTCACACTCGTATGGGGATCGAAAATGGCTTCGAGGTTGGGCGTCAGCATCGCCTTCTTGCCTGAATAATCGCCGATCCACTCCATCGGCAGCGCATCGTAATTCCGCGCGTCGGTCATGCATTTCTCCTTGTGGTGAGGCTTGTGAAAGTGTTGTTCGGGAAACTTTCAAGCCCTGTCTCCGCAATCCGTCCCGGACCTGGGTGATTGCATTTTTATCATCACAAAAAGTCTACCTCTGGGGCAGGCGAGTGTCTACTGGTAAAAATGCTGTGTCGCGACAGGCAATTCTGGCAAGGCAGGACCGAAGGGGCTTGCTGACAGGAATTTGCCGGCATAATGCTGGCGAGATGCGCAAACTGAGCTTGGCCGGCATGTTGCAGTATTGATAAACAATTGTATTGACGGAAATTAAAGTAAATGAGTTTACGGTGGTACCAGCCTGAACGGGCAATAGAAGGACCTTCCTACAGTCCCTTGTTTAAGGTCCTGGCGACGGTCGTCGCCGTGGGGCTGGTGGCGTATGGCATATCGGTGACGCTGCGCTTTCCCTTGCTGCAGTATGGATTCGGCGTCAAGATGCTGTTGCTGGCGGCGGCCCTGATGCTGGCAGTCAGTTATTACTGGTTCTTGCGAGCGCGCACCACCATCGATGACAAGGGTATCCGGCAAACCTGGCTGTATACGCGCCAGGTCGGCTGGGCGGATGTGCGCGGTGTGAAAATGCTGGGCGTACCCTACGCCAGCTGGATTTTTCCGCCGCGCCTGGTGGTTCGCACCGGTAATGCCTTCATGACCTTCAATGGCGGCACGCAGGAATTGCTGATCGAATTCGCCCGGATTACGCTGGCTTATCAGAATACCCGCTGAAACAGCGGCGTTGCTTTTGAAAGGATTTGATGATGGCAATACCCGCCGTATTGCAAGACCTGCGCTTGCCCGTGATCTGTGCGCCGATGTTCATTGCCAGCGGACCCGAGCTGGTGCTGGCGCAATGCAAGGCCGGCCTGGTCGGCGCTTTTCCCGCCTTGAATGCGCGACCGGCTGCCTTGCTGGATCGCTGGCTGACCGACTTGCAGGCGGCACTGGCCGCGCATCGTGCCGCGCATCCCGATGCCGTCATCGGCCCGATCGCGGTCAACCAGATCGTGCACCAGTCCAATGCGCGGCTGGCAGAAGATGTCGAGACCTGCGTGCGGCACAAGGTGCCGATCATCATTTCCAGCCTGCGCGCGCCGCCTGCCGAGATGCTCGATGCCATCCATGGCTATGGCGGCATCGTCCTGCACGATGTCATTTCCATTCGCCACGCGGAAAAGGCCCTCGAAGCCGGCGTGGATGGCCTGATTCTGGTGGCTGCCGGCGCCGGCGGCCATGCCGGCATGTTGTCGCCTTTTGCCCTGGTGGGCGAGGTGCGCCGCATCTTCGACGGGCCGCTGGCGCTGTCAGGCGCCATTGCTACCGGCGACGCGATCCTGGCGGCGCAGGCCATGGGCGCCGATTTCGCCTATGTCGGCTCGCGCTGGCTTGCAACCCGGGAAGCGAATGTCAGCGAGGCTTACCGGCAGACGCTGGTTGACGCCAGCGCTGCCGATATCGTCTATACCAACCTGTTTACCGGCGTGCACGGTAATTACCTGAAGCAATCCATTATCGCCGCCGGACTCGATCCCGACAATTTGCCCGTGGCTGACAAATCCAAGATGGATTTCGGTTCCGGCGGCGACAGTTCGGCCAAGGCCTGGCGCGATATCTGGGGCGCCGGCCAGGGTGTCGGCCTGATTGCCGATGCGCCGCCGGCAAGCGAGGTGGCCGACCGGCTCGAGCGCGAATACCGCGCCGCCCGCGCCAGGCTGCGCCTGTAGCATGTGCAGCCAGGGTATGCGCACCGTGCAGGATTTTCCCGGCAACCGGTAAGACTTGCGCAGATGTCCACGCCCGGCGTGCCTGGGTGAGGCCGTACAGGGCATGCCGGCGCTTTGCGCCACTGGTACGGTCGTTGCATGCAGCAGGGATATTGTCGACCAGCCGGGAATCCTTATGCGTACCCGTATCAAGCAGCGCCAGATCAACGCCAGGCGCCCTGCCCGGCACGATGCCGCGCCGCGCCTGCCGCACGAGCATGACGAGTCTCACGACAGCGGCAGCAGCGGACCGCGCGAAGACATGCAGCAAGCCTATAAAGACCTCGACCGGGGCCTGGTGGATACTGATCTGCGCGGTGCGCGTGGCGTGGAAGAAACAGTGCGCAAGCAAAAGCTGCCCGCCGGGCAGCCGGAAAGCATGCCCGAAGGCGGCGAACGCCGCTAAACGCTTACCAGGCGCACCGGAGATGAGGGCGCACCGGTTTGGTGCCACACGCAGACGTCACGGTTCAGCTGCTCAATCCTGGGCGCTGCTCGTCCGCCGTGCCGCGCACGCTGCGGTGCAGGCGGGTAGCGAGAGTCTCCAGCAATTTTTCGTTAAAGGCGGGAATGTCGCCGGGACGCCGGCTGCTGATCCAGTTGCCGTCCACAGCCACTTGCTGGTTCACCCACTTGCCGCCGGCATTGCGGATATCGTCCTGCAGGGTCGGCCAGCTGGTCAGCGTGCGCCCCTGCACCAGCCCGGCCGAGACCAGCAGCCATGCGCCGTGGCAGATCACGGCGATGGTTTTGCCGGCATCATGGGCGCTGCGCACGAACTGCTGGGCCTGCGGCACGATGCGCAACTGGTCGGCATTGACCACGCCGCCAGGCAGGACGACGACGTCGAAATCTTCGGCGTCGGCGTCATCGAAGGTGAGGTCGACATCGAAGGCATCGACCTTGTCCGTGTGCTGAAAGCCCTGCACCTTGCCCAGGTGGGTGGAAATGACGCTGACACTGACGCCTGCCTGTTGCAATGCTTCGCGCGGGCCGGTGAATTCTGACTGTTCAAAGCCATCCGTCACCAGGATTGCCGCGCGCAAGCCTGCCAGTTCCTGATCGTTTTCCATGATGCTACTCCTTGCGCTTTAAAACATATGGAGTCGCGCAAGGCAGGGAAGTTCGGCGCCCTGGGGCTGGTCAATCGCCGAACAGGCTGCGCAGCGTCGAGCCGATGGCTTGCGGCGCGTTGCCGAGCTGCTTCGCCAGGCCTTCGATGCTGATCCCGAGCAAGCCGGCAGTGGCCGTACCTATGCTCTTGGCAAAGCTTTCGTTGAGAGAAAAGCGCGGGTCGTTGAGATTGCCTTCCAGGGTGAAGCGTACCGTGATGCGGTTATCGTTGTCTTTCAGGCCCGTCAGCACTGCCTGTCGCGGCAAGCCCATGAAAGTACTCATTGCTCCGCCTTTTTCGCGCAGCTCCAGGTCCTTCAGCGTCAGCGTGCCGGGCGCGTGCAACTGGTTTTTTTTCAGGGTCGATTGCAGTTGCAGATCGAGTGTGCCACGCTTGACGCCGGTTTCCGTCGCCTTGATGAGGTAAGGTTGCAGCACCAGCAGGTCGATGCCAGAGAGCCGGGTGTCGAGCCGCGAATTCTTGTCGGCGATTTCCATCCAGCCGGCGCTCGCCAGCTTGCCGTCGCGCCGCACGCCCTTGATGGTGCCGGCGATCGACAGCGCAGTGCGGCCGGACAGGCTGGGGACTTGCAGATTTTCTACTTCGATATGCAACTCTTCCAGGGCAATGCGGTGTGCCGGCCTGCGGATGCTGGCATCGAAAAACTCCATGCGCCCGCCGCGCAACTCCACCTTGCCGAGAATGACTTCGACGGGCATGGAAGCGTCCTTGCCCTCCTTGCTGCGGGGCGCTTCCAGCAGGCTGGGCAGCAAACGAAGCTTGCCATTGCTGGAGCGCAGCACCGACAGGTAGGGATTGTCGACCGTAATCCGCTGGATGCGGATGCGCGAGCGATCCGACAGCAGGCCGCGCAGATCCGGCACGACGGTAATCCGTTCCGCATGCAGGGTTTCCTTTGCCGGCCAGTCGCGCGGCGCGCGGATGCGCAAGCCCTGTATTTCGATGCCAGACCAGCCGATCTCGATGGCGGCGACTTCACTGTTTTCCCCCAGCGCAGTTTCGATCTGTTCCTTCAGCAGCCCAGCGGCATAGCGCAAACCGACGATGGCGGCAATCGACAGCACCAGCACCAGGATCAGGGTGACCAGCGCCAGCCGGCGCCAGCGGCTTTTGCGGGGGCGGACGACGCTGCTCATGCGTGCACCTGCGCGTTTCCGGACGACCCGGCGATTTGCAGCAGTGGGAAGCTAGTACCCGGCAGGGCGCAGGAAGGCTCGGGCGAGTTGGCACAATTGCAATAGACCAGGGTATCGCGTCGCATAGAAAATTGCTTGGCTGAAACAATATGGGCGATTGTCGCATGTGCCCGCGGATTTGGGAAAGTTTTTGGCGTCCTAGCAGAAAACGGCCAGCCATACCGTATCTTCGGTTGCACTGGTTGATTCGACGCGGTGCTTTAGCCGCGCCGGAATGCAAAGATAGTCGCCGGGAACGAGCCGTAGCGGCTCGTCGCGTCCGGCGATGCGCAGGCTGGCCTCGCCCTTGAGCAGCAGTACCCATTCGGTCTGTTCCTGGTCGTACCAGAAACCGGGGGGCGAGCAGTGGCCGCGGGAGACGATGCGTTCGATGCGTACGGGGCCCGAGGTGACGAGCGTTTCGGCGATTTCTGCCGGCAGTTTTTGTGGAATGTTATCGAACAGGTTAACGGTTTTCATCGGCGCAGTACATGGCTGGCAATCGGGTATGGGCAAGTATAAACGCCGGTCACCCGGCTGATGCCGCACCGGCGGCCAATTTCGTCCGGCGGCTTTCCCACTTGCGCATCCAGGCGGGCAATGCCGCCGCTGCCATCGGCTTGCCGACCAGGTAGCCTTGCGCCACATCGCATCCCGAGGTGCGCAGCAGATCCCAGTCGGCCCGTTCTTCCACGCCCTCTGCCACCGTACTCATGCCCATCTGCCGTGCCATGCCGAGACTGGCTTCCAGGATCACCCGCAGATAGGCGCTGCGGCTGGCGCCATGCACGAAGCCGCGGTCGATCTTCAGTTCGGTGAAGGGAATGTCGCGCAGTTGCGCCAGCGACGAGTGGCCGGTGCCGAAATCGTCGATCGACAGGCCGATGTGTTTCAGGCGCAGGCGCGTCAGGATATCCAGCGGCGCCAGCGGATCCTTCATCAGGCGGCTTTCGGTCACTTCCAGCACCAGGTGCGTGAGCGGCATGCCGGCCGCCGCCGCCTCGCGCTCGATCACGTCGGGCAGGTCGAGCGCATGGAGATTGTCCATGGAGATGTTGACGGCAACCTGCAGCGGCAGGCCGCCTGTATGCCAGCTGCCACCCTGGCGCAAGGCGGCGGCCAACACCACGCGCGTGAGATCGTCGATCAGGCCATATTCTTCGGCGATGCCGATGAAATCTTCCGGTTCCACCAGGCCGTCGTCCGGGTGTTGCCAACGCACCAGGGTTTCGACGCCGACCAGGGCGCCGCTGGCCAGGCTGACCTTCGGCTGATAGTGGTTGCGCAGCTGGCCCTGGTTGATGGCCAGCGCCAGTTGCGGCGGCGTATACATGCGGCGCGCGGCGCGCGGCGCGTTGTCTCCGCAGGCAGTTTGCCGCGACAGCAGTTCCTGCAGGGATTGCGGCGCAACCGGCTTGTGCAGTGCGCCCAGCACGTCCAGTCGATGTGCCCGCGCCAGCCTTTCTGCCGTGCGCAAAACCCGCTCGTCCTCGCCGCTCACCAGCGCCAGGCAACCGCGGTAACCGATCTGCACCAGCTGACGCACGAACTCGACGCCATCCATTTCCGGCATCTGCAAGTCGCAAAACACCAGGGCAAAGCCAGCGGCATCCCCTTCCAGCAGCGCCAGCGCCTCGCGGGCGCGCATGCACTGGACAATGCTGGAAAAGCCGAGATTGGCCAGCTGGCGCGACAGCAGTTGCAGCGCAAACCTGTCGTCGTCAACCAGGAGGATTTTCATGGCCCGTTTCCGCCAGTTTGTCGTTGCGTTCCGCCCGCAAGCCGGCAAGCGCATTCTTCACGGCCGCCGCGGCCGTTTCGAATTTCGGCATGCCGCGCATGAGCGCCGCCTTGTCGCCAGTCCTGGCGGCATGTTCCAGATCCGCGCAGGCATCGGCCAGTGACATCGCACCCACCGAGCGTGATGACGACTTGAGCTTGTGGACAATGTTGCCTGCCATGGAGATGTCGCCGTCGCCGGCGGCGTGGCGCACTTCCTCCGCTTGCTGCCGGACGCTTTGCAGGTATTCGTCAAGCAGCTCCTGTACCGCTTCCTCGTCGTCTCCTACCAGCGCTTTCAGCACGCGGATGTCGATCACATCCCTGCCGGTGCGGAGGATGCCGTGGGAGGCGCCATGCAGGGCTGCTGCACTGGTGGCGGCCGGCCTGACGGCGAAGGCCAGCCATTTTTCCAGCGCCTGCTGCAGAGTGTCGAGCTGCACCGGCTTGGTCAGATAGGCATCCATGCCGGCGGCGAGGGCGCGCCCGGTTTCGCCGCGCAGCGCATTGGCCGACAGCGCCAGGATCGGCAGGTGCTGACCGGCCGGCTCCTCGGCGCGGATCGTCATCGCCAGGCCGTAGCCGTCCAGCTGCGGCATGTGCAGGTCGGTCAGCAGCAGGGCATGGCGGCCGCTGCGCCACAGGCGCAGCGCTTCGATGCCGTTGTCGGCCACTTCGGCGGCATAGCCGAGCAAGTCCAGCTGGCGCAGGATGACTTTCTGGCTGATCAAGTCATCTTCAGCCACCAGGATCAGGCTGCTGGCGCCGGGGGTGCTTGCCTCTGCCGCGGCGATGCCGCCTGCCTGGTCGTGCAGCATGGCCGGCGCCACGCGGCCGGCTGCGATGGCTACGCCATGCAGCAGATTGCGCCGCGGTAGCGCGTCGGCATCGAGGCTCACCACGTTGGTTTCCTCGATGCGTGCCTGCCGACGGCTGCCGCGCGTCAGCAGCAGGTGGCGCACCGCGGGCGCTTCGCCCAAAATTTTCCGCAACGCCCTTTCCGCTGCCGGGCGGTTGCTGGCATCCTGTACGACCACGACCGGCGGCGGCGTCGCGGCTGCCATCGTCGCCGCGACGTCAAGGTTGGGGGCAATGCGGACTTCGGCGCCCTGCGGAACCAGGTAGGCACGCAGATTGCCGGCAACCAGGTGCGGGCTTTCGACGACGATACAGTGGATCCCGCCCAGATTTGGAAACGGCGGCGGCGGCTGTTCGGCAGCGGGCTCGAAGGGCAATGCCACGGTGAAGGTCGAGCCGATGCCGGGGGTGCTGTCCACCTTGATTTCCCCGTGCGCCATTTCGACCAGGCGCTTGCAAATGGCAAGCCCGAGGCCGGTGCCGCCGAAGCGGCGGGTGCTTGAGGATACCGCCTGGGTGAAGGCTAAAAACAGCTTGTCTACTATTTCGGCGGCGATGCCGATGCCATTGTCGATGATGCGGAAGGCGATTTTTAACGGCTGCACCTGCTCTACTTCGGCGCGCAACCAGACGCGGCCGTGCTTGTCCGGCTGGCCGGAGGAAAACTTGATGGCGTTGCCGACCAGGTTGTACAGGACTTGCCGCAGCCGCATGTCGTCGGCTATCACCCGCTCGGGAATCTCGGGCGAGATAAAGACGTCCAGTCCGACGCCCTTGCGCGCTGCCACCGGTTGCAGCGATGTGCAGATGCCTTCAGCCAGGTCGCGAATGCAGACCGCGGTGCGATCGAGCGCGAAGTGGCCTGCTTCGATCTTGGAAAAATCCAGGATGTCGTCGATCAGGTTCAGCAGCACGCCTGCCGATTCGCGTATGGTCTGGACCATTTCCGCCTGGTGCGATGACAGCCTGCTGCGCGCCAGCACTTCTGCCATGCCCAGCACGCCGTTCATGGGCGTGCGGATCTCGTGGCTCATGGTGGCCAGGAAGGCGCTCTTGGCGCGCGACGCCGCTTCCGCCTCAGCCCGGGCCTGCATGAGCTGGGCTTCGGTTTCCTTTTGCCGGGTGATGTCGAAGGCAATGCCGAGGTAGCCAATGATTTCGCCCTGGTCGGTGCGCAGCGCGGTGATCGACAAGAACACAGGAAGGCGAGAGCCATCCTTGCGGACATAGTTCCATTCCTGCTCCTCGATGTGGCCGCGCCTGGCCCGGGCGATGAATACCTCGATGCCCGGCTTGACCGGTTCGCCCAGTTCGGCGCTTAGTTCCTGGGCCCGCTTGCGGCATTCCAGTTCGTCGTGGTAGCGCGCCGGTGTGTCCTGGCCGATCAATTCCTCGGCACGGTATCCCAGCATGCGTTCGGCGCCGACGTTGAAGGAACGGATGATGCCTTCACGGTCGGTGGTAATGATGGAGATACGGGCGCTGTCGAGGATCGCCTTCTGGAAAGTGGTTTTTTCCAGCAACAAGGCTTCCTTGTGCTTGAACTCGGTGATGTCCGCCATCTGGCCAAAGAAACCCTGGATGCGCCCGTTCTCGTCCAGGCGCGGCACCAGGCTGATGCGCATGTCCATGGCATGGCCGTTTGTATTCAGGCGCACCTCGCGGCGCACCGGCTGCCCTTCGAGGACGCGCGCGATATCCTGGCGCAGCGTGTCGTAGACTTCCTCGCCCAGCGCTTGCGGCAGGGTGGTGTCGACCAGTGGCGCCTTGCCGCGCCCGAACAGGCGTGCGTACGCCAGGTTGTGAAACTTGAGGCGCTGGTCGCGATCGACGTAGGCAATCATGCCGTCCGCAGAATCCACGGTCAGGCGCAGGATGTCGTTGCTCTCCTTTTGCTGACGCTCGGCGTTGCGGCGTGCCCGTATTTGCGCCATCAGGCCCAGATAGGCGGGCACCACCACCAGCAGGCCAGCCACCATTACCCCGATCAGCATCAGCAGCGTGGCTCGGAGACGGTGCTGCGCACGCTCGCCAAGGTCATTGAACTCGCTCAGGGTGACGCTGGAGATATCGCTGGCGAGATCGAAAAACCGCTGCCGCTGCAGCGACGGCAGCGTCCTGCTTTCTCCGGCAAGAGGCGGCGCCCGGGCCGCATCCAGCGCGTTCCGGTATTGTGCAAAGAGGGCGGCCATTTGCTGCGCGCGCTGGCGCTGCTCGGGCTGGTGTGCCAGCAGCACGCCCAGTCCCGCTATGCCGGTGTCGATGCGCCGCAGCGCCGCGGCGTTTGCGTCCAGGCTGGCAGGGTTGCCGGTGATGTCATAGTCCTGCAGGCTGGCTTCGACCTGGATGTAGTCCAGTCGCAACTTGTGCAGGATGTTCAGCGTGCTGCTGATTTGCTCCAGCCGCCGCGATGCCTCCTGGGAGCGCGCCATGGCGTTGTATAGCAGCAGACTCATGCAGATGATGGCCGTGGCTGCAACCACAAACACCAGGTGAATCTGCCGCTCCAGGCGGCCGGAGGAGCGCTGCGTGGCGGCCGGATGCATGGTGCTGGTGTGCCGGCCGGCACCGCTTGTCAGTGCAGCGGCTGTTGCAGCAGCAGGGGCGCGCGCAGGCTGATGATCTGGCGCACATCGTCTTCATCGATCACTTCCACGCTGTTGAGGCCATTGACATCCACATCGACATAAATTTCCTGCGGATGCGGAATCATGTGGTCCAGCCCTTCCATCACCACTTCGAAGATATCGCTTTTCTGATCGTAAACCAGGCCGTACAGGGGCAGCCAGTCCGCCTCGATCTGGTGGCCAAGTTTGAGGGAATCCACGGCGATTTCCGCAGTTTTGCCGGTAAGCTCTTTCGACATGGCATCAAAGTAAGGGTGCCATGCTTCCTTTTGCAGTTTTGCAATGCTCATTTCCGCCTCCATGCGTATGAATACGCGCGCACAGCTAATTAGGCATGCAATGCAGGCAATTGTTCCTTGTCTCTGACGACGGCATGCCTGCGTTCAGAGCGAGCCTGCAGGCGGTGTGCGATGACCCTGCAGCATGGCCATGGCGACGCGGTATGCCTCTGCCTCGGCCAATTGCTGCGTTGGAAAAACTGCCGTCACGCTGACGTGCTGCTGCGGAATGATGCTGTGGCGATGCATGGGATTGGAGGAGGGACCGTACACGGTCACGAAAGCGCCCCAGCCTTCCTTTTCGGGCAGGTGCAGGCCTTCGTATTCGAGTTCATATTGATCTATGATGCGGGACGGCATGGCGAGCAGCGATAGGCAAACGATAGGCAAATGATAAGCAGGACTGGCAGAAAATTTTGCCGGCAGCGCCGACCGCAATGCGATTGCACGCGTTCGCCGGCTCGGGTAACATGAAAATACGCCATATGCATATGGAGGATGATCATGCCTGTCCAAGAATATACGCGCCGCGGCGGCAAGCGGCTGACCTATGTCATCGAGTACGATGCAGGCGAGTATTTCATCCGCCACAACGGCCTCATGAAAAAATCCTTCCCCGATTCCCTGATGACCGGAATGCCGCTCAAGGAAGCCACGCCGGCCATGATGCTCAAGCTGGCAATCGGCGATATCGAATCGCTCAACGGTATGGACGAGTAAAAGAAAAACGGGACGGTCGCTGCCGTCCCGGACTTGCTAGCGCGTCACCGGCTTGTAGCGTACCCGTTTCGGCTTGGCGCCTTCCTCGCCCAGCCGCTTGACCTTGTCGGCCTCGTATTCCTGATAATTGCCGTCGAAGAAAGTCACTTGCGAATTGCCTTCGAATGCCAGGATGTGCGTGGCGATACGGTCGAGGAACCAGCGATCGTGCGAAATCACCAGCACGCTGCCGGCAAATTCCAGCAGCGCATCTTCCAGCGCGCGCAGGGTTTCCACGTCGAGGTCGTTGGACGGTTCGTCCAGCAGCAGCACGTTGCCGCCCATCAGTAGCGTCTTGGCCAGGTGCAGGCGGCCGCGTTCGCCGCCGGACAGGTTGCCGACGATTTTCTGCTGGTCGGATCCCTTGAAGTTGAAGCGGCCAAGATAGGCGCGCGCGGGCATTTCGAAGCGGCCCACGGTCAGGAGATCGGCGCCGTTGGCGACGTCCTCGAACACGGTCTTCTTGTTTTCCAGCTGTTCGCGCGACTGGTCCACCAGCGACACTTTCACGGTCGGGCCCTTGACGACTTCGCCGCTGTCGGGCTGCTCGATACCGGCAATCATCTTGAACAGCGTCGACTTGCCGGCGCCGTTGGGGCCGATGATGCCGACGATGGCGCCGGCCGGGACCTTGAAGGAAAGGTCGTCGATCAGCAGGCGGTCGCCGAAGGCTTTCGAGACGTTCTTGAACTCGATGACTTCATTGCCCAGGCGCTCGGCCACGGGAATGAAGATTTCCTGCGTTTCGTTGCGCTTCTGGTACTCATGTTCGCTTAACTCGTTGAAGCGCGCCAGGCGCGCCTTGCTCTTGGCCTGGCGTCCCTTGGGGTTTTGCCGCACCCATTCCAGTTCCTTGGCAATGGTTTTCTGGCGCGCGGACTCGCTGGCCTCTTCCTGCTTCAGGCGGGCGCCCTTTTGTTCCAGCCAGGAGCTGTAATTGCCCTTCCAGGGGATGCCGTGGCCGCGGTCCAGTTCCAGGATCCACTCGGCGGCGTTATCGAGGAAGTAGCGGTCATGGGTGATGCCCACCACGGTGCCGGGGAAGCGCTGCAGGAATTGCTCCAGCCACTCCACCGATTCTGCATCCAGGTGGTTGGTGGGTTCGTCGAGCAGCAACATGTCGGGTTTCGAGAGCAGCAGGCGGCACAGCGCCACGCGGCGCTTTTCACCGCCGGACAAGACGCCGATCTTCGCGTCCCAGGGCGGCAGGCGCAGTGCGTCGGCGGCCATTTCCAGCTGCTGGTTCAGGGTGTTGCCATCGCTGGCCGCGATGATCGCTTCCAGGCGTTGCTGTTCGGCCGCCAGCGCATCGAAATCGGCATCTTCCTCGGCATACGCGGCATACACCGCATCAAGCTTGGCTTGCGCCTCGAAAACTTCGCCCAGCGCCGACTCCACTGACTGGCGCACGGTCTGTTCCGGGTCCAGCTGCGGCTCCTGCGGCAGGTAACCAATGTTCAGGCCCGGCATCGGGATGGCTTCACCCTCGATATCCTTGTCGATGCCGGCCATAATTTTCAGCAGCGTCGACTTGCCGGAACCGTTCAGGCCGAGCACGCCGATCTTGGCGCCGGGGAAAAACGACAGGGAAATATCTTTCAGGATATGGCGCTTGGGCGGGACGATCTTGCCCACGCGATTCATGGTGTAAACGTAATTAGCCATGGCAAATACCGGGGTAACTCCAGTGAAAATGAAGACTGCAAGGATACCCCATCGGCGACGCGAACCCAAATCCCATCATTTCAGTCGGGAACGGTTGATTTGTATCAAGTCAATTATTGAATTGCGGAATTAACTTCTATGTTAGTAATTTTAGCAAAGGAGAAGGAAGCATCATGAAAAAAACCGCAATCGTTCTAGCAATGTCCGTCTTCGGCATGGCTGCCGGCCAGGCCGCGGCCCAGCAAAGTCCCTGGCAGATCCGTGCCCGCGCCGTGCACATCGAGCCGGCCGACAAGTCCAATGCCATTCCGGGCATGGTCGGTGCAAACGCTATTTCCGTCAGCGACAAGACCATTCCGGAAATCGACATTTCCTATTTCTTCACGCCGAACTGGGCAGCCGAACTGATTCTGACCGTTCCGCAAAAGCATGATGTTTACCTGTCCGGCACACATATCGGCTCCTTCAAGCATTTGCCGCCGACGCTGACGCTGCAATACCATTTCATGCCGGATGCAAAGTTCAGCCCCTATGTCGGCGCCGGCATCAATTACACGCGCATTTCCAGCGTCAAGCTGCTGGGCGGCGCTGCCGACCTGGATAACGACAGCTTCGGTTTTGCCCTGCAGGCCGGTGTCGATTACAAGTTGGATAAGCACTGGTCGATCAACTTCGATATCAAGAAAGTACAGATCCGCGCTGACGCCACCCTGAATGGCGCGCATCTCACCCGCGTGAAAGTTGATCCGCTGCTGATCGGCGTCGGTGTGGGTTATCGCTTCTGACGAGCAGTGCCGGAGTTGTGAAATAGTGGAGAGAAAGCCGGCCGCAAGGCCGGCTTTTTCATGGGGCCCGTTCAGGAGGAAAGCGGCGTGCCGCTGCGGTTGCGCCACAAGCTTTCAAGTGTGTAAAGCGCCAGGCCGCTCCAGATCAGCACGAAGCCGGCCAGGCGGGCGCCGCCGAAGGGTTCGTGGTAGAGCAACACGCCCAGCACTAATTGTATGCTCGGCGCGATGTACTGGAGCAAACCCAGCACGGAAAGCGGGATGCGCCGCGCGCCGCTGGCGAACATCAGCAGCGGAATGGCGGTGATCGGGCCGGCCGCGGCCAGCAGCAGTTGCGTTGACCATGGCGCACCGCTGAAACCGTCGGCGCCGGCAGCGCCCAGCCAGGCCAGGTAGCCGAACGCCAGCGGGAACATCAGCAGGGTTTCCAGCACCAGGCCCTCGAGCGCCCCCAGGCTGGCAGTCTTGCGCAAGAGGCCGTAAGCGCCGAAGGTCAGCGCCAGCAAGAGGCCGATCCAGGGCAGGCTGCCGCTGTCCCAGGCGAGCCAGACTACGCCCGCCGCCGCCAGGCCGACTGCGCCCCACTGCAGCGGCCGCAGCCGCTCACCCAGGACGATAAAGCCGAGCAGGATATTGACCAGCGGCGTAATGAAATAGCCCAGGCTGGCATCGACCACGCGCCCGTGATTGACGGCCCAGATGTACACGAACCAGTTCAGCGACAGCAGCAGGGCGCTGGCGGCAAAGCCGCCCAGCACCTTGCGGTCGCGCAGGGCGGGGCCGAGCCAGGCCCACTGGCGGCGCGCGGCCAGCACGGCGACCAGAAACACCAGCGACCAGACGGCGCGGTGCATCAGCACTTCGAGCGGCGCAATGTCCTGCACCGACTTGAAGTACAGGGGAAACAGACCCCAGACGATATAGGCCGCGGCGGCGGTGAGCAGACCGGATCTGGCCATCAGATTATGCTGTACTTCATTTTGCAGCGACGCGCAGGGGACGTCCTTAGAAGAATTCGACGCTGTCGTTGGCAACGCGGGAGTGGAGCAGGCCGCGCTCGATCAGGTCCTCATACTGGCAGATCTGGTTGCGGCCGTGGGCTTTGGCATAGTACAGCGCCTGATCGGCGCGGCCAAGCAGCACCACCGGAGTTTGCGCCGTAATCTTGACGAAGCCCAGGCTGATGGTGACCCGGCCCACCTGGGGAAAGTTGTGCTGCTCGACGCTGGCGCGAAAGCGCTCGAAGATCCGGCGCGCGTCGTCCAGCGTGGCCGAGCGCAGCAGGATCATGAATTCTTCGCCGCCGAAACGGAAAATGCGGTCCTGGGTGCGGAACGAGGCGCGCAGCAGGTTGGCCACCAGGATCAGCACTTCGTCGCCATAGAGATGGCCGAAGGAATCGTTGATGCGCTTGAAATGGTCGATGTCGACCATCGCCATCCAGTGTTCGCGCGGCTCCTCGCTGCATTGCCGCTCATCGCCTTCCTGGCCGGTGCCGTCCGGCGGCGGCACGTAAGCGGTCATCTTCGAGAATTTTTCGTCGAAGGTCTTGCGGTTCAGCAGGCCTGTCAGGGAATCGCGTTCGCTGTAATCCAGCAGGTTCTGGAAATTGCGATAGACGCTGAGGATGCCGCCCATCACATCCTTCATCGCTTGCGTATAAGGCGTCGAGTTGACGATGTGCAGGCAGGTGCCGACCTTTTCATTGAGCCACACGGGAATCCACAGCGCATGTTCCGGGCCGCCGCCGAATTCTTCGTAGCAGTCGAGATGCCGTTCGATGCAGGCGACGATGGCAGGATAGGCGGTGAGCGGATCGCCCGACAGGTCGCCTTCGACGTGGTCTTCCAGCGACACGGCGGCGCCATCCTTGAGCCACACCCGGGGCCGCACGAACATTTCGTCGCGCACGCGGAAAATCTCGAGCACGCGCGCCTGCTTGGCGCCTACCAGGTCGCTCAGCGCGGAAATGACGGAAATGTCCAGCAGGTTGTGATCACGGTGCCCCGTAATTTCAACCAGATGTTTTAATAGATTTTCCATACTCGGTGTCTGGGCCATCTGCGCATCCATGTACCGGATTCCTGTTGCACCGGTTTGCGCCAGGCCGGGTGGCACACACATGTCGGCGACAAATTCTGTGAACGGTTGGCGCAGCGCAGGTCCCGCAAGGGATTGCACCGGTCTGCCGCATGCGGCAACCGACAGCATTTCATTCTATCTGAGTTTCCTGAAAAGAATGATTTTATTGATTATTTGCAATGAATATGTGGCATGCATGCACGGCCAATCCATACACCCCATGATAGATAATTCCTTGTGGAAATAAAATCATTTTTGCCGAGGTAAATGTTAAAGATATTTAAACCCGAAAAGGCACAAATCGTAGCGTGCTTGCACGGTTGATAAAATTGTTTGCAGAATGCTTGACATTTTATGTCAGCATCGCTAACGTTGACATATTATGTCGTCGCATCACTCTAACAACGAAGGGGGAAGCATGGAGCAGGGCATGATTCAGTTGCAGGGCATCGAACAAGCGCTGGCGCAGCATCGCGCCGCATCCCCGGTGAGTACCTCTGTGCTGCCGCCGGCCGATGCGGATGGCGTGCCGGTGATGCGCATCAGCTTCGAGGGGCAGGAAGAATTGCCGGTGTTCGTCACTGTCACGCCTACCCAGGTGCTGTGCATCAGCTACCTGTGGACCGAGGCCGAAGTGCGCACTGAGCGGCGCGCCGACATGCTCGAAGCGATGATCGACCTGAACATTTCGATTCCGCTGTCCGATTTCGGCCGCATCGGCGAGCGCTACGTGATCTATGGCGCGCTGGCGCCGGATGCCGGCGTCGACGCCATTGCCAAAGACGTGGCCATGGTGGCGGACAACGCCATCGAAGCCCTCGAAGTGTTTGCCGACTATCTCAAATAAGGAGGTCCTCATGGCTGTCTTTTCGAAAATCCTGACCATGCTGCGCGGTAACCTGCGCGATATCGGTCAAAGCGTGGTCGACAACAATGCCACCACCATTTACGAGCAGGAAATCGTCGATTCCCGCCGCCATGTCGCCGTTGCGCGCCATGACCTGACCGCGGTCATGGCCAAGGAAATGCAGGCCGGGCGTGAAATCGAGCGCCTGGCGGGCGAAATCCGCAAGTACGAGGAGCTGGCCATGCAAGCCCTGCAAAAGGGCGAGGCTGCGCTGGCAGAGGAAGTCGCCGGCAAGGTCGCCAACCTCGAGCAGGCCAGCGCCGAGCAGGCCGCCGCGCGCACCGAATTTGCCGCGCATGTCGCGCGCCTGAAGGAAATGATCCGCAACGCCGAGGCCGATTTGCGCGAGCACGAACGCCAGCTGACCATGGCCAAGACTACCGAAAGCGTCTACAAGGCCACGGCGACCATTTCGCAAAGCATGGGCTCAAGCGGCTCCAAGCTGATGAGCGCCAAGGAATCGCTGGAGCGCATCAAGCAGCGTCACCAGGACCTGGCCGACCGCATGCAGGCGGCCGAAGCGCTGGACGGCGAAATGGGCGGGCGCGCGCTGGAGGGTAAGCTGGCCGCCGCCGGCATCGGCGAAAATGCCAGCCGCAAGAACGCCGTCATGGCGCGCCTGCAGGCACGCATGAGCGGCGACGCCGGCAAGGCGGCGGGCGCGGACGGCGCGGCTCCGGAAAGATCCTGAGGGGAGTCGCGGCATGGTGCGCAGTTCTTCGCGCTGGTCGGGGTCGGACGCCGCCTTGCGCGCAGTGCAGGTGGCGTTCGACGTCGAAGAGCAGGTCATCGAGGCGGTGCGCTATGCCGCCTATGTGAACCACCTGTCGCAACCCGACCAGATCCGCACGATCCTCGGCCTGCCCTGCACCGCGCGACCGCAGCGTCCGCGCCTGACGGTCAGCCTGAGCGATGCCGATTACGTCTTGCTGGCGCAGCGATTTGGTATCGATGTGGAAGATAAACGACGAATCAAGGAAGTTTTGCATCAGGAACTGATAAACTTTGCGAAAAAGCAAGTTTCAAAAAAGAAATAATAAATAATAGGCATCAGTTTGCCGGTGCCGGCAAAGCGCGCCGCGGCCGACGAGCCCGGTAACGATGTGCATTTTTATAGGGGAATGGACGATGTCGACCTGGGCGTTGCTCAGCAGCTTTCCAAGCGCCGTGCCCACGGTCGTGCTCGCCGTCCTGCTCGTTTACTGGCTGTTTTCCATTGTCGGCCTGGTCGACCTGGGCGACAGCCTCGAATTCGAAGTCGGCGATCACGACCTGCATTCCCTGGCGGGTTACCTGGTGGCCCTGGGCCTGGGGGGCGTGCCGATCTCGATTGCGCTCACGGTGCTGGTCTTTTTCACCTGGCTGTTTACCGCGCTGGCGCACCAGTACGTGCTGGTGTGGGTGCCAACGCTGCCGCTGCAGCTGCTGGCCGGCGCCGGCGTGCTGCTGCTGGCGGCAGGCCTGGCCATTCCCTTGTCGGCGCGCGCCATCCGGCCCTTGCGCGGACTGTTCGTCAAGCACCAGGCGCGCAGCAACCGCAGCCTGGTCGGCCTGCATTGCCGCATCGTGACCGGCAGCGTCGATGAAAAGTTCGGCCGCGCCGAAGTCAGCGACAGCGGCGTCAGCCTCAACATCCGCGTGTGGGCGAAGGCGCCCAATACCCTTGGCAAGAATTCCACCGCAGTCATCCTCGACTACGACGACGCCCGCCAGCAGTACGAAGTGGCGGCGGCGCCGGCCGACGGCTGAGTTTCCCGGCAAATCTTTCCATATCCCCAGAACCACCCAACCAGACAAGAAGGAAACCCATGGATATCATGCTGCTCTCGATAGGCGTCGGCACTCTCGTGCTGTTCGGATTGCTGGCCATGTTCGCCAAGTTCTACCACAAGGTGGAGCAGGGTCATGCCATGATCATCAACACGCTGCGCTCGGAGCCGGAAGTGACTTTCACCGGCGGCATGGTCTACCCCATCATCCACAAGCGGGAATTGATGGAAATCTCGCTCAAGACCATCGAGATCGACCGCTTCGGCAAGGAGGGCCTGATTTGCCAGGACAATATCCGCGCCGATATCAAGGTGACCTTCTTCATTCGCGTCAACAAGACCGCGGAAGACGTGCTGCGGGTGGCGCAAGCGGTCGGTTGCGCGCGCGCCTCCAACCAGGAGACGCTGGAAAGCCTGTTTTCTGCCAAATTTGCCGAGGCCCTGAAAACAGTGGGCAAGTCGATGGATTTCGTCGAGTTGTACCAGGCGCGCGACCGCTTCCGCGACGAGATCATCCGCCAGATCGGCGACGACCTGTCCGGCTACGTGCTGGAAGATGCGGCGATCGATTACCTGGAACAAACGCCGATGGACAAGCTGGATGGCCAGAATATCCTCGATGCCCAGGGTATCAAGAAAATCACCGAGCTGACCGCAGTCGAGAGCGTGCGCACCAATGAGCTGCGGCGCGACGAACAGATGCGCATCAAGAAGAAGGACGTGGAAACGCGCGAAGCCATCCTCGAACTGGAACGCCAGCAGGCCGACGCCGAATCGCGCCAGGGCCGTGAAGTCGGCTCGGTGCGCGCGCGTGAACAGGCCGAAACCGAGAAGGTGCAAGCGGAAGAGCACGCCAAGTCCGAACTGGCGCGCCTGCAGGCCGAGCAGCTGATCCTGGTGCAGCAGGAAAACACCCAGCGCGAAAAGGAAGTCGCGGAAAACAATCGCAAGCGCGCCATCGCCATCGAGGAAGAGCGCGTCACCCGCGCCCGTCAGCTGGAAATCGTCGAGCGCGAGCGCGAAGTGGCATTGCAGACCATCGAGAAGGAAAAGGCGATCGAGGTGCAGAAGAAGGCGATTGCCGATGTCATCCGCGAACGCATCGTGGTCGAGCGCACGGTGGCCGAGCAGGAAGAAGCGATCAAGGAAGTGCGCGTGGTGTCCGAAGCGGATCGCCAGAAGAAGTCCGTGGTGATCACCGCCGAAGCCAGCGCCGAAGAGAAAATGGTGTTGACCGTCAAGGCAGCCGAAGCGGAAGAGCGCTCGGCCAAGCACAAGGCGCAGCAGGAGCTGACGCTCGCCGAGGCGCGTCTGAAAGTGGCGGAAAAGGCGGCCGAAGCCAAGAAGCGCGAAGCCGAGGGCAAGGAAGCCGAACTGGCGGCCGAAGGCCTGGCCGACGCCCGCGTCAAGATTGCTGAATCCGAAGCCATCCTCAAGCAGGGCGCGGCCGAAGCCGAAGCGATTCGCCTGCGCATGGAAGCCGAAGCCAAAGGCAAGGTGGCCGATTCCGAAGCCGTCCTGCGCCAGGGCGCAGCCCAGGCGGAAGCCACGCGCCTGCAGCTGGAGGCACAAGCCAGGGGCAACGAGCAGCTCGGTTTTGCCGAAGCCGCTGTCAAGACCGCCGACGCCGATGCCGTGACGCGTCACGGCCAGGCCGAGGCGAGCGTCATCCAGGCCAAGTTCGAGGCGGAATCGACCGGCCTGCGCCAGAAGTTCGAGGCCATGGCGGCGATGAGCACCGACACCCGTGCCCACGAGGAATACCGCATGCAGCTGGAAATCGCCAATCAGCAGATCATCAAGGGCATCGAAGCGCAGACCAGCATCGCCCGCGAGCAGGCCGAAGTGCTGGGCAAGGCGCTGCAGAATGCCAAGATCGACATCGTCGGCGGCGAGGGCGATTACTTCGACCGCTTCGTCAACGCGCTGTCGATCGGCAAGGGCATCGATGCCACCATCGCCAAGAGCAAGACCCTGCAGGTCGGCCTGAAAGACCACCTGAACGGCGAGCGCGACATGGTCGGCGATCTGCAGGGCCTGATCGGCGCCCTCGGCGGCAGCGCCTCGGAACTGCAGGACCTGACGGTGGCCGGCTTGCTGGCCAAGGTGAGCAGGGAGGGCAACGGCCAGCAGAAGGCGGCGCTGAATCGCCTGCTGCAAAACTTCAAGCCGGACGGCGATGCGTCGTCCATGCCGAAATAGGAAAGGGCGCACCGATGCGTTGTCCTGCTTGCGCTGCAAGGGAATTTAACCAGGTACTGGTGCACGGCGATTTGCCGGTGTTGAGCTGCACGGCTTGCCACGGCATCTGGGTCGATCTCGATATCTACCGCGCCTGGCGCCACCTGGTGGTCGAGTCGCCGGAGCCGTTGCATGCTGCAGAAATAGAGGATGACGGCGACATGGCGCGGCTTTGTCCGAAGACCGGGCGCCTGATGATGCGCGTAAAGGTCACCAACGAGACACCGTTCCGGCTCGACTACAGTGCGCCGGCCCAGGGAGTCTGGCTCGACCAAGGCGAATGGGAAGTGCTGCTGTCGCTGGGCCTGGAACGTCAGCTGGATGACGTGGTGTCGGAGCGCTGGCAGCGCAACCTGCAGACGGCGGCGTCGCGCGCACGCGTAGCGCGGCCCAGCGCGGCCGCTTTGGCGACGATTTCGATGAATTGCAGCGCATCAGGCAGTGGCTCCAGGATCGGCCCAATGCTGCGGAAATGATCGCTTTCCTTGCCGCCCGGACGGATTGAAGCGCATCGTCTCACGTCCAATATCCGAGCGGAAAACCAGTCAATGAGTGAAGCGAACAGCGTAGCAAATACCGTAACCGGCCAGCCGGACGCAGGCGACACCGCCGTTGCGCAGGCAGTCGCCGGCTCCAGCAGTTTCGACCTGCTGCGCCGGCGCCTGGCGGAACAGGGCAAGGAATTGCTGGACAAGGCCGGGCGCGTCAATCAAGCCCGCCTGGACGAATTCGGCCGCGAAGAGCTGACCCTGCTGGCGCGCACGCGTGCGCGCACCGAAAACAATTGCGTGGCGCGCGACCTGGTTCTGGTCGGCGACACCCTGGTGTTCGGTTACAACGTCTTCATCGGCTTGCGCCAGGAAACGCGCGTGGGCGACGTCTTCGGCCTGTATCGCCTGCGCGCCGGCGACGGCCACGACGAGCTGGAAGCGCTGCCGCTGGAAAACACCTTCCTCGACGACGCCCGCTTCATCGCCGAATTCCGCGAGCTTTACAACTATTACCGCAACGCGCAGCTGGTGCAGCTGCGCGTCACCCAGGGCAAGCTGCTGGCGGCGTTCAAGATCGGCGAACGCATCAGCGACGTGCGCGTGTTCCGCTGGCAGCTGCGCGAATCGGGCGAAGTCAGTTACATCGACAACCGCGGCGAACGCGACATTGCGCTGCCGCCCGCGCACGACTTCGAATGGACGGTCGCCACGCGCGACCAGCACGTGCTGGGCAAGCATCCGCATGTCAACGTGCTCGATACCCTGTTCGTCGAAACCATCGGCGGCGACCTGACCATCAAGGTCGAGGACAACACCGAATCCGGGCTGGGCATCTACACCGAGCCGGTGGAAGACCGCAACCAGTCGCTGAACGACGCCGAAATCGCCTACGCCGCCGTCGGCGAGCTGATCCTGCTGCGCATCAAGCCTTACCGCGAGACGACCGTCCGCTACCTGGTGTACAACCGCCGCAACAGCGAAGTGCGGCGCATCGATGCCATCGGCGCGTCCTGCGTGCAGCTGCCGGAAGACCACGGCATCGTCTTCCCGGGCGGCTACGTGCTGCAAAACGGCGACGCCAAGCTGTTCGACGACATGCCGCAGGGCCTGCAATTCAAGCGCCGCCTGCTGGCGCCGAACGGCGAGGACGTGCTGTACGTGTTTTACAACGTCGAGTCCGGCATCTATGCGCTGCTGACCTACAACCTGATCGACAAGACGCTCTCCAAGCCGTTGCTGACGCACGGATTCGCCCGCTACGGCGACGGCCGCGCGCTGCTGTTCGCGGTGGAAAGCGACGAGCCGACCCGCAACCATCCGATGCAGCTGTGGCAGACGCCGTTCCTCAGCGACGAGCATGCCGCGCGCCAGGCGCCGCGCCAGACTTTCTTCGGCAAGATCGGCAACCGCGAACTGGTGCGCGGCTTGTCCGAACTGTACTCGGTGGCGCGGCTGGTGCGCGAACAGGGCGAGGGCGGCCGCGACAGCCTGCCGACGCGCTTTGTCTATGAAACCCTGGTACGGCAATGCCGCCGGGTCGTCGATGCCTATCCCTGGCTGGAGGCGCCCGAGGCGCAGCAGGCTGCGGCCGCAGTGCGCGGCCTGATCGAGGTGGCCGGCGCCACGCTCGACGAATTCGACAAGGTCGCCGCCATCCGCCAGGAAGCGCAGCGCACGCTGCAGCAGACCGAACTGGCGCAGCGCCAGCTGCTGACCGAGACTGCCAGTCGCATGTGGCAGCTGCCGACCGACTTCATCGAAGCCCTGGAAAAGCTGCGCCTGGCGCGCGGTCGCCTGGCCAGCCTGAAGGAACAGCGCTACATGGACGTGGCGCGGCTGGCCCAGCTCGACGGCCAGCTTGGCGAGGAAGAGGCGCGCGTATCCGAGCGTACCGTGCAGTTCCTCTCGCAGGATGACGCGTTCGTGCGCATTAACGAGGCGCTGGCGCGCCAGCGCGCCGAGTTGCCCGCCATGCAGACCACGGCGCAACTGGCGCCGCTGCACGAGGAGCTGGACCGCACCGCGCGCAGCCTCGACGGCCTCAACGAATTGCTCGGCACGCTGTCGGTGGGCGACCCCACCCTGCGCACGCGCATTCTCGATGCCATCTCCGCCATCTATGGCGATGTCAACAAGCTGCGTGCCGAAGCGCGCCAGCGCAAGAAGCAGCTGTCGCAGGGAGAGTCCGCGGCCGAGTTTGCCGCCCAGTTCAAGCTGTTTGCGCAGGGCGTGGAAAGCGCGCTGGAGCAGGCCGAAACGCCGGAGCGCTGCGACGAACTGCTGACGCGGCTGCTGGCGCAGCTGGAAGAACTGGAAGGACGCTTCGCCGAACAGGAAGATTACATCGCCGAGATCGCGCAAAAGCGCGAAGCCGTGTACGAAGCCATGGAAACCCGCAAGCAGGCGCTGCTGGATGCGCGCGCAAGGCGCGCGCAGGCCATCGCCGACGCGGCCCGGCGCATCCTCGCCGGCGTGCCAAAGCGGCTGGCGCAGCTGCGCGAAGCCGCGCAGCTGGAAGCTTACTTCGCTTCGGACGCGCTGCTCGGCAAGCTCAAGGGCAGCATCGAGGAGTTGCGCAAGATCGGCAACCATGTCGCCGCTGACGACCTTGCCGGCCAGCTAAAAAGTCTGCGCGAGCAGGGCCAGCGCGCCCTGCGCGACCGCACCGAACTGGTCAGCGGCAATACCATCCGCCTTGGGCGGCATGCCTTCACCATCAGCCAGCAGACGCTCGATCTGACCATCGTGCCGCATCGCGAGAAGCTGGCTTTTCATCTCACCGGCACCGATTATTTCGCCGCGCTGGACGATCCCCGCCTGGCCGAGTTACAGGAATACTGGGGCCAGGAAGGGCCGGCGGAAAACCGCCAGGTGTATCGCGGCGAGTACCTTGCCTGGCAAATCCTGCTGGCGGCACAGGCCGGCACTGACGAGTGGAGCCTGGACGCGCTGCTGCAGGCGGCGCGCCAGGAAGACGGTGCGCTTGAAGACAAGGTGCGCCGCTTTGCCGCGCCGCGCTACCACGAAGGCTACCAGAAGGGCATCCACGACCACGACGCCGCGCGCATCCTGCGCAAGCTGGCGCCGCTGTGGGATGGCGCCGGCCTGCTGCGCTTCGCGCCGCTGCCGCGCGCCGTCGCGCTGCTGTACTGGCAAGACCTGTCCGCCACGCCCAGCCTGCAACTGGCTGCGCAAACCCTGCGCCACCAGGCCGAGCAGGCCGGCCTGATGCGGCGCCAGTTCGGCAGCGAGCGGCTGTGGCTGCAGCTGGTCGCGCAGCTGCAGCTGGCGCTGCAGAAATTTCTGGCGCAGCAGCAGATCGACATTGTCGAACTGCTGGATGCCAACAGCGAATCGGCGGAGCTGCTGCAACAACAGGCGGCCGCCTATCTGCTGGAGGAGCTCGGCGGCGCAGCGGAGGCGGCGCCGCGCGCCGCGGCCCACGAATGGGTGCAGAGTCGCGGCGCTGACGAGATCGCGCAGGGCTTGCTGCAGCACCTGGCACGCAACAATATTGCGCTGCCATGGAAGGACGACACGCTGTCGTGGCGCGAGCGCTGGCAGCTGGCGCGCGAATGGCTGCACGCCTATATCGCCAATCGCGAACTCGATGCCGGCCTGTTGCCGGAAGCTGCCGCCGGCCTGCTGTGCGCGCTGCCGCGCCGGCTGCAGGCGGCCGATCTGCGCGTCAGGGTGGACGGTTTGCTGGGTGAGCACCCGCGCATCGTCGACCAGGCAAGCGAATTGCAGCTGAACGATTTCACGCGCCGCCTGCAGCATCACGTCCAGGTGACCGTGCCGGCGTACGAGCGCCTGCAGCAGCTGCGCCAGGCCCTGGGGCAGGAAGAGAAGGCGCGTCTGCGGCTGGAACAGTTCCAGGCCAAGCCGCTGTCTTCCTTTGTGCGCAACCGCCTGCTCGACGAGGTTTACCTACCGCTGGTGGGCGACAACCTGGCCAAGCAGATCGGCGCCGCCGGCGAACAGCGCCGCACCGATTCGATGGGCATGCTGCTGCTGATTTCGCCGCCGGGCTATGGCAAGACCACCCTGATGGAATACCTTGCAGACCGCCTGGGCATGATCTTCGTGCGCGTCAATTGCCCTGTGCTGGGGCATGGCGTGACTTCGCTGGACCCGGCGCAGGCCGCCAACAGCGCGGCGCGCGTCGAGCTGGAAAAGCTCAATCTTGGCTTGGCGATGGGTAACAACGTCATGCTGTACCTCGACGATATCCAGCACACGCATCCGGAGTTCCTGCAGAAATTCATTTCGCTGGCCGACGGCACGCGTCGCGTCGAAGGCGTCTGGCGCGGCGAGGCGCGCAGCTACGACATGCGCGGCAAGCGCTTCGCGGTCGTCATGGCCGGCAACCCGTACACCGAATCGGGCGACGTCTTCAAGATCCCCGACATGCTGGCCAACCGCGCCGATATCTATAACCTTGGCGACGTGCTGTCGGGGCGCGAAGAAGCCTTCGCGATGTCTTATATCGAGAACTCGCTGACTTCGCATCCGGTGCTGCAGCCGCTGGCGGCACGCGACCCGCAGGATATTTACACGCTGCTGCGCATGGCCGCCGGCGAACCGCTGCCGGCCAGCGAGCTTAAGCATGCCTACAGCGCCCAGGAAGTCGCCGAGATCCGCGGCGTGCTGCAGCGCCTGTTCAAGGTGCGCGACGCGCTGCTGAAAGTGAACCTGGCCTATATCGCCTCGGCGGCGCAGGATGACGCCTACCGTGACGAGCCGCCGTTCCGGCTGCAAGGCAGTTACCGCAACATGAGCAAGCTGGCGCCGAAGATATCGGCCATCATGCGCGACGACGAAATCGACAGTCTGCTGCGCGACCACTATCGCGGCGAGGCGCAGACGCTGACCAGCGGCGCCGAGGAAAACCTGCTCAAGCTGGCGCACCTGCTGGGTCAGCCGGCGGCGGACGAGCAGGCGCGCTGGCAGGCGCTGCGTCAGGATTTCGTGCGCCTGCGCAAGCAGGGCGGCGCCGATGCCGATGGCGCCACGAAGATCGCCAACCTGCTGGGCGACGTCAGCCAGCAGATCGCCGCGCTCGGCCAGCGCCTGCAGCCCGAGGTGAACGTCAAGGTGCCGGAGCAGAAGGCGCTGCAGGGCTTGCTGACCCGCCTGACGGACAGCTATGAGAAAACCCTGATGCCGATGGTGAACGCCATGAACCACAAGATGCGGCTGGATCACAGCATCTGGGATGGCGTGCGCGAAATGTCGGCCAACATGAAAGAACTGGAGAAACGGCTGGGGCGCCTGAAGCCGCTGATGGAACCGGCCGCAGAACAAAAGCCGCTCGCCTCCAGGCCCCATGCCAGAAAACAGGATGACAAACATGATGACGGTAAATAGCGCCCGGCGCGCCTGCCGCCCGCGCGCATGAGCACGGCAGCGGTTTCCATCGACGACGTGCTGGCGCACCTGGAAGCCAGCATTGCCGATGCGCGCCTGAGCGATGACGAAAGGCGCGAGCTGATGACGCTGCTGCGCGCCGCCGCGACGCCCGAGGAAGGCTTGCGTCAGGTGCGCAACCGCGCCTTCGACCTGGTGCGCGCGCGCCTGGACGGCGCGGAGCAGCAATCGCTGCTGAAATGGCTGGACGGCGTGGCGCGCGCGCTCGACGCCGTACGCGCGCCGGTGGCGGCCCTGCGCAATGAGGCTTTTTTCAGTCCGGGTCTGTCTTGCCTGCGCGCGATCCAGCAGCGCCTGCGCGCCGCACGCGACAGCATCGACATCTGCGTCTTCACGCTGTCCGACGACCGCATCAGCGAGGATGTGCTGGCGGCGCACCGGCGTGGCGTCAAGGTGCGTCTGCTGACCGACAATGACAAGGAATTCGACGCCGGCAGCGACATCGACAGGCTGCGGCATGCCGGCGTGCCCGTGGCGGTGGATCGCAGTCCGGCGCACATGCACCACAAATTTGCCCTGTTCGACAGCCAGTGGCTGATCAACGGCAGTTACAACTGGACGCGCAGCGCCAGCGAACACAATGAAGAGAACGTGATCATGACCAACGATGCAGCGCTGGTGAGCGCTTTTTCCGCGCAGTTTGCGCTGCTGTGGAGCGCATTTTACGAACCGTCCGCAAGGAGCGCGTGATGAGTGCGGTCATCGACGAGCGCGTCTCGCAGACCACGCCGGAGGGCGTGCGCCTGCTGATGACGCCGGTGGGACCGGTCACGCGCGCGGCAGCCTGGATGATCGATTTCGTCATCTGGCTGGTGGTGATCTGGATACTGGCGCTGGCCTTGCTGGGCACCGATCTCGGCCAGGGTATCTATCTGGTGATGCTGTTCGTCAGCTACTGGGGCTATCCGATCCTGTGCGAAGTCTATTGCGGCGGCCGCACGCTCGGCAAACGCATGCTCGGCATCGAGGTGGTGCGCGCGGACGGCCTGCCGGTCGGCTGGCGTGAATCGGCCCTGCGCAACCTGTTGCTGGTGGCGGATTTTCTCCCGGCCATGTACTTTGCCGGCCTCGTTTCCATGCTGTGCGATGGCCGCAGCCGGCGGCTCGGCGATATCGTCGCCGGCACCCAGGTGATCTATCGCGACAAGCGCGAAAAGCGCGACAATGTCGCCGCTGCCGTCGCCGACGTGGCGCCGCTGGCGCCGCCATATCCTCTCACGCCGGAGCAGCAACGTATCCTCGCCGACCTGTTCGAGCGCGAGCGCAGGCTCTCGACCGAGCGCCTGGAAGAGCTGGGCACGCTGGCTGAGCCATTGACCGGGCGTACCGGCGCGGCATCCGTGGAACAGTTGCGCGGCATTCTTGCAGGGTTGATGAAATGAAGCAGAACCAGTTCGAGATCGAGTACGCGCCATTGTGGGACAGGATCCAGGCGATCCTGAAGGGCGCGACGCGCGACGGCGCCACGGAATTGCCGGCGCTCTACCGGCGCCTGTGCCAGTGCCTGGCGCTGGCGGGGCAGCGCGGCTATTCCCCGGCGCTCACTGCTTACCTGCAAAACATGGTGAGCGATTGCCACAGGCGCCTGTATGGCGCTGCTGCCGAGCGTCCGCTGACCTTGCGGCACTGGCTGCTGGTGGAAATGCCGCGCCAGGTGCGGCGCGAATGGCGCCTGCTGTTGCTGACGGTATTGGCGTTCTTCGGCGTCGGCCTGGGCATCGGCGCGCTGGTCTGGTATGAGCCGGAGTGGGCGTATGCCTTCATGTCGCCCGGCGACCTGCAGCGCTACCATTCCATGTACCAGCCCGGCAAGATCGATCTCGGCCGCGGCAGCGAGGAAAGCGACGTGCTGATGTTCGGCTTTTACATCTGGAACAACGTATCGATCGATTTCCGCACCTTTGCCGGCGGACTGTTTGCCGGCATTCCGGCGCTGATCAGCATCACCTTCAACGGCATGCATTTCGGCGTGGTTGCCAGCTGGCTGAGCCGCGATCCGGTCACGCGCGATACTTTCTGGACCTTCGTGATCACGCACGCCAGCTTCGAAGTCTTCGGCCTGCTGCTGTCCGGCGTGGCCGGCATGCGGCTGGGCTGGTCGCTGCTTTCGCCGGGGCGCCTGACCCGTCGCCAGGCGCTGGTGGAGGACGGCAGGCGCATGTTCCCGGTACTCGTCGGCGCTGCCATTCTGACCGTGCTGGCGGCCTTTTTCGAGGCATTCTGGTCTGCCGACCCCGATATCGCGCCGATGGTGAAGTACATCGTCGGCGGCATTTGCTGGGCGTCGCTGATTGCCTTCTTTGCGCTGGCCGGAAGGAGGGACGGCTGATGCGGCTGGACAAACTGCAGATCGACTTGCGGCCGCGACCGAATGCGCAGGCGCTCGAACTGGGCCTGGCGCTGTTGCGCGCCAATGCCGCCACCGTCTACAAGGCCTGGCTGGCGCTGTGGCTGCCGCTGATGTTGCTGACGGCGGCCCTGGCGTGGCTGTTTCCTGACGGCGCCACCTGGTGGCTGCTGCTGCCGTGGTGGCTGCGGCCGCTGCTGGAAAGGGCGCCGCTGTACATTCTCGCGCGCCGGGTATTCGGCGAAGAGGTAACCTGGCAGGGAGCGCTGCGCGCCTGGCCGCGCCAGCTCGGCGGCGGCTGGTTCCGCCTGCTGACTTGGTGGCGCCCGTTCATGCCGGGCCGCGGCCTGTTTCAGCCCATCTGGCAACTGGAAGGCGCGCGCGGCAGGGAAGCCGCCCAGCGCCGCCGGGTGATCGGCGCCGCCGGCACGGCGGGGTCGGCATACTGGTACGGCATCGTTTGCGCCCACCTGGAGGCGGTCATACAGATCGGTACGGTAGCTTTTATCGGCATCTTTCTTGCGGATGAAGGTGCTATCAATCCATTCAAATTCCTGTTCAGTTTCGGCGAGAAACAAGAAACGATGCTGACCGTGGTCACCTATATCTGCTATGCGCTGTGCGGCGGCATCATCGGCCCGGTGTATGCCGCCGGCTGCTTTACGCTCTACCTGAACCGGCGTGCGACGTTGGAAGCCTGGGATATCGAAATCGCGCTGCGCCAGCTCAAGCCGGCCTCGCCGCAGGAGCGCGCCGGCGCGCTCGTGCCGGGCGCGAAAGCGGCGCTGGCGCTGCTCGCCTGCGTGCTGCTGGTGGCAATGCAGCCGCAGACGGCGCGTGCTGCCGTGGAGGCGTGCAAAGAGCCAGAGTGGTCGCTCACGCTGGGCAATGAACGCGCGCCTGCGCGCAACGAGACGCAGAAGCGCCTGCGCGAAGAAGTCGACCAGCTCTACCGCGACGACGATCTGCGCAATTACCGCTGCGAAGAAACCTGGGTGCGCAAGCCGAAGCCGAACGAGAAAAAGAAGGAAGAAAAAGAAAAGGAAGAAAAGAAAAAAAATTCGCCGCCGCCAGACATGGAAGCCTATGCCGCCGTGGTGCGGCTGCTGCTGATCACCCTCGCCATCGTCGGCGTGGTATGGCTGCTGTACCGCTTCCGCGGCAATTTCTCGACGCTGTTTGGCCAACGCAACCCGGAACTGGCCACTGAAATCGGCGGCCTCGACATCAGGCCGGAAAGCCTGCCCGACGATGTCAGCAGCAACGTGCTCGCATTGTGGCGCAAGGACGAGCATCGCGCTGCCCTGGCGCTGCTCTATCGCGCCACGGTGTCGCGCCTGATCAATGAAAACGGGCTGCTTCTGACCCGGGGTGCCACCGAAGCGGATTGCCTGCGCCTGGCCAACCGCGCGGCGCGCATGCAACGGCTCGACGCCGGCAGGCTGCGCGTCGCCACCGCGGTGACATCAGTGTGGCTGGACGGCGCCTACGGCAACCGCTGGCCGCAGGACGAAAAGGTCGAGGCGTTGTGCCAGGACTGGCGCGTCAGCTTTGACGGCGGCGCACGCACATCCGTGGAGGCCGCATGAGTCATACACAAAGACAATGGCTGCTGGGCATCCTGTCGCTGCTGGTATGCGCGGCAACCGCGGCGTGGTGGTTTGCCAACTTCGAGCAGCGCGTCGAAGCAAAGCGCCACGTTCCCAAGGCATGGAGCGACAATCCCCTGCTGGCGGCCGAGCGGCTGTTGACTGCGCGCGGCTACAAGATCGACACGCATCCCATGCTGCATGAAGCGCTGCTCGACTTGCCGCCCCAGGGCACGATCCTGATCGCCCAGAACGGCGGCCTGCTCGGCAAGGAACAGGAGCAACGCCTTCTGGCCTGGGTCAGGCAGGGCAATACATTGATCGCGCAGCCGAAATGGCGCAGCGGCAGCGCCAGCACGAACGACGACAGCGACGGTGAAGATGCCGGCGACGATGGCGAGTACGAAGACGACGATGAGCAGGCAACCGAAGACGAGGACGGTGAAAGATCGGCTACGCGTGACCCCTTCGGCGGCCGCTATGGCGTTTCGCTGAACCGCCGTCAAAATCCGGCGGACTCTGCGCGCAAACCGGGGCAGGCAATCAAACGCGATGTCGTCGAATTCACGCTGCCAGGCGGCGTCTATCCGCTGCAGATCGAGCACGGTTATTCGGCGCTGTGGACGTTTCGCGAAGGCCACGTGCCGACACATGCCGATGCCAACGGTGAAGTGGTGCGCATCTACCAGGAAGGGCGCGGGCGCGTCGTTTTGTTGGCGCAGCAATATTTCGAAAACAACCAACTGGTCGGCAGCGACCATGCGGAACTGCTGCTTGGCATTGCCGGCACATCCGGCAAGCACTTCATCATCGTGCAGGGGCTGGAGATGCCCAAGTGGCACCAGGCGCTATGGACCAATTTCAAGGAAGGTCTGATCGGCGCGGTCTGCGTACTGGCGCTGTTCCTGTGGATGTCGATGCGCCGCTTCGGCACGCCGCTGCCAGAACCGCTGCTGGAGCGCCGCTCGCTGGTCGAGCATATCGACGCCAGCGGGCGCTGGCTGTGGCGTGTGCCGGGCGGGCGCGAAATCCTGCTCAACGCTGCCCGCGCCGCCGCCAGCAAGGCCTGGCGTCAGCGCGCGCCGCACTTGCTGCGCCAGCATCCGGACCAGCAGATCGATAGCCTGGCAGAGGACAGCAAGCTGCCCAAAGCCAGCGTGATCGCCGCCTTGCGGGACCCGCCCGGCAAGACACCGATACAGTTTACCCGCCAGATCCATACACTTCGACTACTGAGGAAAACCTATGAGCGTTAATCCCGCTTCTGCTGCCGCCACTCCGCCGTCCGCCGCTCCGGCTGCCATGCCGACCGCCACGCCGCCCGCAGCGACTGCCGGCCATTTTCAGCAGGCCATTGAGATCGTCCAGCGCATGCGCGAGCAGATCCGCCTGGCAGTGGTCGGCCAGCAAACCGTCATCGACCAGGTGCTCGCCTGCTGCCTGGCAGGCGGCCACGTGCTGATCGAAGGCGTGCCCGGCCTCGGCAAGACGCTGCTGGTGAAGGCCTTGGCGCGCACCTTCTCGGGGGAATTTTCCCGCATCCAGTTCACCCCGGACCTGATGCCGGCCGACGTCATGGGCCACTCGGTGTTCGACATGCGCAACCAGACCTTCAATGTGCGCAAGGGGCCGGTGTTCACCAACTTGCTGCTGGCCGATGAAATCAACCGCGCCCCCGCCAAGACCCAGTCCGCACTGCTGGAAGTGATGCAGGAGCGGCAGGTCACCATCGAAGGCGAATCGCATTCGCTGGCAGCGCCGTTCATGGTGCTGGCAACGCAAAACCCGCTGGAAAACGAAGGCACCTATCCGCTGCCGGAGGCGCAGCTCGACCGCTTTCTGGTAAAAGTGCGCATCGACTACCCGAGCGAAGCCGAAGAGACCGAGATGCTGCAAATGGTCACGCGCAACCGCGTCGGCGACGGCCTCGATGTCGACCAGATCAGCAGCCTGGTCAAGCCGGCCACCATCGTCACACTGCAGCAAGTGGTGGCGCAGGTGCGCGTGGATGAGGCCGTAGCCGGTTACGCCGTGCGCATGGTGCGCGCCACGCGCGACCTGCCCGGGCTGGCGGTCGGCGCCGGGCCGCGCGGCTCGATTGCGCTGGTGCGCCTGGCGCGCGCCGTGGCGCTGATGGCAGGGCGTGACTACGTCACGCCGGCTGACGTCAAGGAAGCGGTGCTGCCTGTGCTGCGGCACCGGGTTGCGCTGTCGCCGGAGAGCGAGCTCGACGGCCTGGGCAGCGACGACCTGCTGGCAGCGATGATCGAGCAAGTCCCGGCGCCGCGCGCATGACCCCGTCGCGCCGATTGTTGCTGGCGGCGTCCGCGTGGGCGCTGCTGGGGTTTGCCGCCGGCTGGTGGCCGGGGGTGGCGCCGTTCTGGCAGGGCGCCGGCCTGGCGTTGCTGCTGATTGGCATTGCCGATGCCCTGCTGGCGTGGAAAGCGCCGGCCTTGCGCGTGGAGCGACAAGTCTCCGGCGTCTGGCCCGTGGATGTCTGGAATGGCGCCACGGTCACGCTGCACAATGAAGGCGGGCGGGCGCTGGCAGTCGAGCTGCTGGACGATTACCCTGGCGCCTGGGGCATGGAGGGTTTGCCGTATGCCACGCGCATTGCGCCGGGACGTTTCGCCGCGGTCGGCTACCGCCTGTGCCCGGACCGGCGCGGCGACGCCGTCTTCGGCGTCGCGCACGTGCGCGTGCGTTCGCCGCTGGGCCTGTGGCGGCGCCACCTGCGTTTGGGCGAGATCACCGAGGTCAAGGTGTTTCCGGACTATTCCAAGCTGCTCGGCCATGCGCTCACCGCGACTGACCGGCGTTCGCCGGCGGCGGGGGCGATACGCAAGCGCCGGCGCGGCGAAGGCACGGATTTCCGCCAGCTACGCGAATACCGCCAGGGCGACAGCATGCGCGCGATCGACTGGAAGGCGACGTCGCGCCTGCAAAGGCCGATCACCCGCGAATACCGCGAAGAGCGCGACCAGCAGGTGGTGTTCCTGCTTGACACCGGCCGGCGCATGCTGGCCAGGGATGGCGTTTCTTCGCATTTCGACCATGCCCTCAATGCCGTGCTGACGCTGGGGTTTGTGGCGCAGAAGCAGGGCGATGCGGTGGGGCTGCTGAGTTTCGGCGCGCAGACGCGCTGGCTGAGTCCGGCCAAGGGCCGCACCGGCCTGGACCGCTTGCTGGCGGGCGTATACGACTTGCAGGCGGGCGAGGTCGCGCCAGATTACCTGCAAGCCGCAAGCGGCCTGCTCAACCGCCTCGGCAAGCGCGCCTTCGTGGTCATCATCACCAACCTGCGCGACGAGGACGACCATGCCATGCGCGCGGCGTGCGAGCTGCTGTCGTCAAGGCACCTGGTGATGTGCGCCAGCCTGCGCGAGCGCAGCCTCGATGCGGTGATCGAGACGCCGGTGCGCCAGTTCGACGAAGCGTTGCGCTATTGCGCCACGGCGCATTACCTGGAACAGCGCGACGACGCCATACGCCACTTCGGCATTCGCGCCGGGCAACTGATCGACATTACGCCGGAAAGGCTGGGGATGTCGCTGGTGAATCGCTACCTGGATATCAAGGAAAGCGGCCAGCTGTAAGGGGCGGGAAGAAACGCCGGGCAGGAACCCGCCCGGCGGTGACAGGCGCTTATTCGGCTTCTTGCGTTTGCGCGTCCTGAGATTGCTCCATCTGCATCTCCTGAGCGCGGACGGTGTAATCCTGGTAAGCCGGGATGGCCACTGCGGCCAGGATGCCGACCACGAAAATCACCGGCAGCAGCAGTGCGCCGACGACCACCAGGGTGGAATTTTTCGACGGCGCCGGGCCGAAACGGTTTGCCGCCTGGGTGCCGGGTGCAAAAATCAGGTACAGGGCCAGGATGGCGTTCACCAGCGGCACCAGCATCAGCAGCGACATCCAGCCGCTGTGGTCGAGGTCGTTCAGGCGCCGCTTGGCCATGATGAAGCTGATGGCGAACGACGGGATGTAGATGAAGATCACGAGGATTGCAATCATTGCGCCACCGCCATCGCCGCCCACCGTTGCAGCCAGCACTCCGCCGATGGCCAGGACCACCATGAGCGCCAGCGACAGGAGCATGGAATAGGCAAGGTAGCGCAGCCGGCCGATGCGGCCATTTACGGCAAACACCTTCGGATCGTAAGTTTCGTTATCAGCGAGGGCGCCGGACAGCGTTGCGGTCGGAGCCGAGTAAGGATTGTTCAAGCCTGCCTCCATCTTTCTGGTATCAGTTAACGGCAAAAAAAAGCACACGGGAAACCCGCGTGCATGCCATTCTGCCATAACATTTTGCTAATTGACAACAGGAAAGATCAAGAAGTGTTGGATATTATCCTTGCAAAAAAGTTCCCAATTTATTCAGCAAACAAGTCGGGGCCGAACACTTCGTAATGCACATGCGCTTCGCCGATCCCTTTAGCGAGCAAGGCATCGTGCTGCATGCGCATGAAGGGCAGCGGTCCGCAAATGTAATAATCGGCATCCGGCAACAGGATCGTATCGGCGATCAGGTCCACGTCCACCAGGCCTGGAAAGTCGAAGTCGCGTCCCTGCATATCGTCTGGCAGGGGGGAACTGTAAAAAATGAAAGCTGTGAAGTTCGGATACTGTTGCGCCGCCTGCCGCAGGCGATCGCGCATGGCATGCACCGCGCTGTTGCGCGCGCCATGCACGAACACGATGCGGCGCTCAGGGCTCTGCAGCACGCGTTTGAGCATGCTGACCATGGGCGTCAGGCCGACGCCGCCGCTGATGAGCACGACCGGCGTGGCGGCATTGACGTCGATGTGGAAAGTGCCGAAGGGCGGCGCCAGCCTGAGGGTATCGCCCACCTGCACGTGATCGTGCAGCAGGGCGGAAACGTAGCCCGGCCGGGTATCCGGCGTGCCGGCTTCGCGCTTGACCGAGATGCGGTAACTGCGGCCGTTGGGCGCATCCGACAGGCTGTACTGGCGGATCTGCTGCGCCCCCAGGGCAGGCACCCTGACCGCCACGCTGATGTACTGCCCGGGTTCGAACTGTGCCACCGGCTTGCCGTCGGCCGGTTCCAGGATGAATGACGTAATGACATCGCTTTCCGGGCGCTTTTCGCGCACGATGAACTCGCGCCACCCCGACCAGCCGCCGTCGCGCGCCACCATATCCTCGACCAGGCTGCTTTCCATGCCCATCAGGATGTCCGCCAGGTTGCCATAAGCCTGGGCCCAGGCGGAAATGACTTCGTCGGTGGCGGCCGCGCCCAGCACTTCCCGGATCGAAGCCAGCAGGTGTTCGCCAACGATGGGGTATTGCTCCGGCTTTACCCCCAGGCTGACATGCTTGTTGGCGATGTTTGCAAGAACTGCTGCCAGGCTCCCGGGATTGTCGATATTCGCGGCGTAGGCGTACACGGCCCGTGCCAGCGCTTCCTGCTGATGGCCCATTTCCTGGTGCGTAATATTGAAAATGTTTTTCAGCTCAGGGTGGGCTGTCAGCATGCGCGGATAGAAATGCCGGATGATGGCGTTGCCGTGTTCCGCCAGGACAGGCGCGGTGGACTTGACGATATCCCTGGTTTTCTGGGTGAGCACGGGCGTTCTCCGGAAATCGGGCGGAATTGCTTCGCCAAACCAGTATAGGCAGCGCCGTTTCCGCTGTCGCGAAATCACTGGAAAATGCTATCTGCATCAAGCGCATGCAAACTATGGGAACCGCTCCCGGCATCCCGTGCAGGTGAACCAAGCTTGCTCGGTATAATCCAAAGCAATGCTTCAACCCTTATGAGGCATGACCTATGAAAAGACTGTTCCTGATCCTGTGGCGCACCAGCCGCGCCGACCTGCGGCTGGCATGGTTCGCCCTGCGCCATCCGGCGCGTCCGGGCTGGCTGCTGCCGGCGCTGGTTCTGCTGGCGCTCTATGCCATCGCGCCATTCAGCTACGTCGTGCCGGTACTGGGCGTGGTTGACGACCTGGTGATCGTGCCGCTGGCGCTGCACACCCTTCTCAAACTGCTGCCGGCGCCGATCCGCAGTGCCCGGCAGCCCCATTTCTGACGTCAGGAGCTTATCCATGCAAATCACCGACATCCTCGCCCAGATGGGCGGCATCCAGTCCATGGCCCGTGAACTTGGCGTCAGCGAAAGCCAGGCCGCCAGCGGCGCCGAAGCGCTGATGCCGGCTCTCCTCGGCGGCTTCAAAAAGCAGGCGGCGGATGGCGGCGGTGGCTTGGGCGGCTTGCTCGGTCAGTTGGGCGGCGGCCTGCTGGACAACGTGCTGTCGCCGCAGCCTACCGAAGTCAGCCGCGGCAACGACGTGCTCGGGCAGATTTTCGGCTCGCGCGATGTCAGCCGCGCCGTGGCGCAGAACGCCGCAGCGCAATCCGGCCTTGATGCCGGCTTGCTGAAAAAGATGTTGCCGATCGTCGCCATGATGGTCGCCGGCTACATGGCAAAACAGGGCAGTGGCGCGCAGGATGGCGGCGGTGGCGGCACGGGCCTGGGCAGCAGCGGCGGACTCGGCGGCATGCTCGGCGGGCTGTTGGGTGGCCAGGCGTCGGCCGGCGGCAATGCAAGCCAGGGCGGCTTTGGCGGCCTGGGCGCGCTGCTCGATCAGAACGGCGATGGCAATGCGCTGGACGATATCTTGCGGATGATGCGGAAGTAGGCACTTACTACGATTATGCCCCTGTAACGCGTAAGCGTGCCGTGCAGGGGTTGCGGGAAGCTGTCGGTAGCCCGGATTTTCTGTTATGTTTCTGTAAATACACATAACAGGAGTCGAAATTGGACCAACACGATGCGGCATCCAGCGCCGGCGCAACGCTGAGCGAACAGCTGGTTTTTTCGAGGCGCCTGCAATCTCTTACCAACAAGATCCACGCAACTGCCAATATCGACGAGATCATGGTGGATCTGTCGCAGGATATCTGCGCCCTGTTCCTGTGCGAGCGCCTGACGATCTACGCGGTGGATGAAAGTCGCACGGCGATTCGCTCGCGCGTCAAGACCGGCATGGACGGCTTCCGCAATTTTTCCCTGGCGATCGCCGAGAACAGCATTGCCGGTCACGTCGCCTTGTACAAGAAAACCGTGAACGTGCGCGATGTCTACGATGCCGCCGAACTGGCGACCTACACGCCGCCGCTGCAATTTACCGGCAAGGTCGATGATCGCACCGGCTACCGTAGCCGCCAGATGCTGTGCGCGCCGCTGGTCAATGCCGCCAGCGGCGAATTGCTGGGCGTAGTTCAGCTCATCAACAGCCGCGACGGTCAGCCGTTTTCCGCGCAGATGGAAGAAGCCGTGGCGGCGTTGTGCGCCACGCTGGCGGTGGCTTTTGCCCAGCGCATGAAGCCGCCGGTGGTGATTCGCGACAAGCACGATCCGCTGGTCGCGCACGGCATTCTCGACATGGCCGAACTGGGCCTGGCCAGGCGCTCGGCGCACCGCAAGGGGCTGGACGTAGAGGATGTGCTGGTCAACGAATTCCAGGTGCAGCGCGCCGACATCGGCGTGGCGCTGGCGCGCTTCTACCGCGTGCCTTACGTGGCCGCCGCCGAAGAACGCGCCTGCCCGTCAACGCTGCTGCAGTATTTTTCCCGCGATGATCTCGAAAGCAAGGGTTGGCTGCCGCTGGAATTGCAGGAAAACACACTGACGGTGATGTGCCGCAATCCGGAGGAAACCGAGGAGGCTGGCAAGGTGAAGGAATATTTCCCGGATTACGTGCTGCGCTATTGCGTCACCACCGCCGCGGAATTCAGGCAAACCCTGAACCAGTTCTTCGACAGCGACGGCAGCGGCGAAACCGCAGCGAAGGGCGGCTGGGATTACGACGCCATACATCACCTGCTGGTGGCGGAGCAGGCGCTCGGCGAGCGCGTGCAGGCAGCCATCAGCGCCGCTTTTGCCGGCGCCGGTCAGCAGGACATCCGCATCGAACAGCGCCCGCTGCCGGAAAAAACCATCAGCCGTTTTCGCAAGGATGGCGGACTCGAATACATCCGCGGCAGCCTGGTAGTCGATTACCGGCTGGATATCAAATAGCCCTGGCGCGCTGCTCAGGCCTTGCGTACCAGGATGACCGCCAGCTCCTGGAACAGGGCGGATGGCTCGCCCAGGCGTGGATAGGGTGGCGCCGGCCATTCCCAGCGCGCCTCGGGGAATAGCGCCCGCATGGCATGGATGTCGCAATGATAGGGGGGCCCCTTGATGAAGCCTTGCGCCGATTCTTCCGCAAGCGCCTGCACGAACATGGCAAACAGGCGCCCACCGGGACGTATCCATGCGTGCAGGCGGTCGGCATAGGCGCGCCAGTGGTCCGGATGGATGGCGCACAGGCACGTCTGTTCGTAGACGGCATCGGCCGGCGCCGCCGGCTGCCAATCCAGCACGTCGGCCTGCACCAGCGCGGCCGCAAGGCCGGCAGACTGCAGCAGCGACGCACAGGCTGACAGCGCACCCGGCGCATAATCCACACCGGTGACCGCGATACCGTGCGCGGCAAGCGACGCCACTTCCCAGCCTTGGCCGCAGCCCGGCACAATCATTGAAATGCCGGGGGCAATCGTCCCGGCGGCAATCCAGCGTTCCAGTTGCGGATTGGCCTGGCCGCGGTCCCAGGGCGTATTGCCGGTTTCAAAGCGGGATTGCCAAAAATCAAGATCGGGGCCGGCCATGAACGTTTCTTCCGTCTACAAAAGGGTTTGTGCCAGCGTCTCCAGCCGGACCGCGTATTCCTGCAGATCGACCGGTTTGCGCGCCACGCCGCTGGCCGCAGCAGCGGTGGCAATCCGCGGCGTCACCTCGGTCAGCAGGCGCTTGTCCAGCAAACCCGGTACGACATACTCATTGCCGAAACGTTCGTCGTTGCGCGCCAGTTCAGCCAGCGCCGCAACACAGGCGCGCTTCATTTCCTGGTTGATGTTGGTGGCGCCGACATCGAGAGCGGCGCGGAACAGGTAGGGAAAGCACAAGGCATTGTTGATCTGGTTCGGGTAATCCGAGCGGCCGGTGGCGATGATGGCATCGGCCGCGACTTCGCGGATCAGTTCGGGACGCAGTTCCGGGTCCGGGTTGGCCAGCACGAAAACGATCGGCTGCGCCGCCATTTTCTGCACGTCCGCCTGCGACAGCAGGCCGGGTCCTGACAGGCCGAGGAAGACGTCTGCCGATTCGATCACCTCGGACAGGCATTTTGCCGACGTCGTTTGTGCCCAGGCGCGTTTTTCCTCGGTGAGTTCGCGGTCGGTCGTCACCACCCCGCGGCTGTCGCACACGTACACGTTTTCGCGCCGGATGCCCAGGTCCACCAGCATGTCCAGGCAGGCCATGGCTGCCGCGCCGGCGCCCGAGCACACTACCTTGGCTTGCGCCACGTCGCGTCCCGTCAGGTGCAGGGCATTGAGGATGCCGGCGCCGACGACGATCGCCGTGCCGTGCTGGTCGTCATGGAACACCGGGATCGTCAGGCGCTCGCGCAGCTTGCGCTCGACGTAAAAGCATTCCGGCGCCTTGATGTCTTCGAGGTTGATGCCGCCAAAGGTCGGATGCAGCGCGGCGATGATGTCGACCAGCTTTTCCGGATCGGCTTCTTCGATTTCGATATCGAAGGCATCGATGCCGGCGAATTTCTTGAACAGCACGGCCTTGCCTTCCATGACAGGCTTGCCGGCCAGCGCGCCGATATCGCCCAGCCCCAGCACCGCCGTGCCGTTGGTGATGACGCCGACCAGGTTGCCCTTGGCCGTGTATTCGTAGGCAGCATGCGGGTCCTTGTGGATCTCGATGCACGGCTCCGCGACGCCGGGCGAATAGGCCAGCGACAAGTCATCCTGGGTGGCTACCGGCTTGGTGACTTGCGTCGCGATCTTGCCGCGCTGGCCGGCAGCGTGATAGGCCAGCGCGCGTTGTTTTAATGTGTTCATGGCAATTCTGAAAGTAAACAGGGTTCAGGCATCGCTTTCCGGACGCGATGGAATCGACGAGTCGCCGCCGGAAAAAATGCGGATGTATGCCGAAAAAATATCGGGGTTCAAGGCAACGGGGGTGCAGGCAATGCTTGCCGCCTGCACGCTCAGACGGCCGGGATACCGGAATCTGGGGAAGGGCCGGGCAGGGTCTGGTTGACCGCGCCGCGAGCCGGATGCAGCGGGCGAGATGGTGTCGGGTCCGTGTGCAGCCGAATATGGAAAAATACTTGATATTCGGCGCCGTGGCAACTGAACGAGCGTGCCAAATTTGTGAAATCTGACAAAGTCACGATGCCGTTACTTCCCGGGCAGGAGGCCGCAGCGACAATCCCGGCGCGTTACCCCAGGTGGCGCAATATCGTGTCGATCCGCTTGTCCAGCGAACCGTGCAAGGCAATGTGCGGCATCGCCCGCCTGGCCAGCGCGTCGGCATACCAGGCATGCTGGCGCTCGCGGAACTGCCCGTCGCGGCGCGTGCCATCCTGCACGAACGGAAAATCCGGCGCGCACAGAAACACCAGGTCGTAGCGCCGCCCGGCGAGTTCATGCAATTCCGGCTCGGCCGCGCCGAACATGCACTCGCTGTAAAAGAGCGTGGTGAGCGGCGAGGTATCGCAAAACAGCCAGCCGTTTGCCTGCCGCCCCAGGCTCTCTTCCCGCGCTACCTGGGTGCGCGCAATGGTCAGCATGTCCGCATGCCGCAACTGCCCTTGCTGTTTTTCCCACAACTCGCGGCCGAATTCGGGCGCCCAGGCCGTGGCGCACCGCTGCGCCAGCGCTTGTGCCAGCGTGGTCTTGCCGCTCGATTCGCCGCCCAGAAAACAGGCGCGGCGGACGAAGTCGGCATACACCTCGGGCGCAAGGAATGCGCGCAGCAAGTGCGGATCGTCGCGCAGCATCGTGCCGGAAACCGGAACTTCCACTCGCGCCCGGTCGACGCACACGTGCCGCACTTCGCGGCGTACGCCGGCCACACCGGTGAAATAGGCGCCCAGCGCTTCGGCGAAGCCATCGCCGTAGTCTTCGCTGGTGAACACGGCATCCACTTCCAGTTGCAGCAAATCCCGGCACAGCCAGGCGCAGAATTGCCGATGCAGGTCGGCCGGGGCATCGTTGTGCGGCATTGCCCGCAAAGGCACGCCACGCTGCCGGCAATGCGTCTGCAAGGAAGCGGCGTCGAGCACCAGGCGGCGCACGTGCGGAAACCGCTGTGCCAGCCAGGCATCGCGCCTGGCCGGTTTGCAGCCAGCGAATTCCGGCAGGGTATAACTGATGACGAGTACCTCGTCGCACTGCGCCACGGCGCGACCGATCAGCAGTTCATGCCCGCGATGCAGGGGGCAGAATTTGCCGACTACCAGTCCGCGCCGGAAGCGCTTGTCCATCCTCATGTGACCGCAGGCGCGCGTTCGGCGAGCCGGCGCCACCACCACCAAGAAACGCAGGCATTGACCCAGTATGCCGCATACAGCGTCGCAGTCAGGTAGAGGCCGCGGCTGGCGAACAGCGGCACGGCAATGCTGTTGACCAGCAGCCAGAATGGCCAGGTCTCGATGCGCCTTTGCATGAGCAGCAATTGCGCGATTACGGAAAATACGAGGATGGCGGAATCGATGAAAGGCGCGTAGGCATCGGTGAAGTAATGCAGCATGCCGCCATAGGCTGCCGTCGCAGCCAACCCCGCCGGCACGGTCCAGGCCAGCTTGCGCCAGCCGGCATGGGAAACCGGCAAGGCCTGGCCCTGGTTGCCGCGCAGCCAGTGCAGCCAGCCGATCGCGCTGGTGAAGATGAAAAAGGCCTGCAGCGTGACGTCGGCATACAGGTGCGACTGGTAAAACAATGCCGCAAACAGCGCGCATCCCAGGATGCCGGTCCACCAGGTATGCACGCTGTTTCTCCCGGCAAGCAGGATGGAAACCGTGGCGGCCACATTCGCGGCGATTTCAAGGCGGGTCATGGCTTTTCTGCTCGGCTGCCTGCTTGCAGGTCACATTCACACATGCCGGATGGGTGCGGGCCTTAGTTGCAGCAGACGCGGTTGCGTCCCTGTGCCTTGGCCTGGTACAAGGCGGCATCGGCGCGGCCGAACAGGGTCAGTTGCGTGTCTTCCGGCTGGCGCACCGTGCAGCCGGCGGAAATGGTGATGCGGCGCTCGCCATCGGGCGTCGGCACGCTGATCTCCTCGACGCACCAACGGATGCGTTCCGCCAGGAGCCGGGCGCCTTCCAGGTCGCAGTTCGGCAGGATCACGACGAATTCCTCGCCGCCGTAACGGCAAGCCATATCGGTCTGGCGGATGCAGCGATTGATTTCGCTGGCAACGGCAGTCAGCACGTCGTTACCGGCAGCATGGCCGTAACGGTCGTTGAAATCCTTGAAGTGGTCGATATCCAGCGCCACCAGCGACAGGTCCTTCTTGTCCGAGGCGCGTGCGGCTTCCTGCAGGCGGCGCTCGAGCTCCTGCTCGAAGCTGCGGAAATTGAACAGGCCGGTCAACTGGTCGGTCGATGCCAGCTCGGCCAGCCGGCTGACCTTCTCCTGCAATTGCAGGTTCAGGCGCCCGATCTCGGCATTTTGCGCCTGGCTGGTCGCATACAGGCGGCTGTTGGTCAGGGCGGTACCGAGGAACGAGGCCAGCTGTTCCAGCAGGTGCAGATCGTTTTCCGACAATGGCCGCGGTTCATTCAGGCTGTACAGGCCGAAGGCGCCGATTGCCTGCCCGCGATAGCGGATCGCCGACAGGAAAAGCGTGCGCGGCGGCTGGGGCAGGAAGCCGAGGCTGCGGCGGTCGAACTCGGACATGGGCAAATGCATGACCTGCTGCAAGTCGTGTACGAGGAAGGTGGTGTTATGCATGAATACATACACCGCGCCGCTGGCAGTCTCCTTCATTTCGTAGACAGCCCCGGACTGAAATGCACGCCATGCATCGCCGATTTTCTGCATCGCAGGGTTGGCGCCGACAATATTATCCAGCACCAGTTGTTCGTCCTGCAGGGTTACGAAAGCGGCGATGTCAAACTTCAGCTGACGAAACAGTTCGGCGCTAAACAGCTGATAAATTTTATCGACTGAAGTCAGGCCGCCCAGCTCCTGGATAAAATCGAGCAAACGGCGATTGTCGGTGACTGTAGAGAGCGCTTCCTGATGCAATTCCTCCAGCTGACTCAGCTTCAGCCAGTTGGCCATGTTGGCGTAATACACGTCGATGAGGCATGACACCGTTTGCAGCGCCGTGTCGATCCGGTCGCTGGCTTTTTCCATCATCAGCACCAGCACGCCGATCGGTGCTGCTCCCGGGGCGTCCGGATCACAGATCGGCATGCCGACCAATGAGTTTGCCTTCCAGTAGCGCAGGACATTTCGTTCGGTATCGCTGGCATTGTCGGCCGTCAGGCGCGAGATCGAACGTGATTTAAAAACCCGGGAGATGAACTGCGAATCGAACAGGTTGGCGGATTGGCCGATATAACTTTTCTCGATTTCGCGGAACCCCGGCATCAACCGGATCTTCATGCATCGCAGGTTTTCGCCGGAAGCGTCCAGAAGATTTATCCAGAAACCGTCAATACCGGGCGCCGCGTCCAGCGCTTGCGCGAACAGGTCGAGCACGCCGGACAAGCCGCGCGCGCGCGCGACCGCCGCCAGCATGTCGGTGAATTGTTCCTTCGGTATCGGGTTCATGACTGCATTTTGCTATTTAGTAGTAGCTTACTCGCTTTCTGCCGACTCCTCGCGAAAAGCGGCTTGCAATCCCGCCGGAACGGCATGGGCTTGTTGTATATATGTCATTTTTTTGTGCTATTTGCACTGTCTGGTCTTCTCGGCCGCAGGGCGTAGCATGATCCGGTCGAGCAGTCGGGTGTGGGCAATTGCCATCCTTTCGTTTCGAATTCCGCGCTTCACGGGGTAAGCTATCGGTAAATAATTTTTTGAAATTACGCTTTCCTCGAGTATCAGGCATTCGCTTTTCAGGCTTGGGCATCTACCGATCATCCGTATGTATTAATGTGAAAGACCATGAAACTTAAAAAACTGTTCGCCATCGCGCTGACCGTGCCGTCGATTGCCCTAGCGTGCGGAAAGACCGACAAGGACAACGCCAACACCGCCAGTCTCGATGCGCCACATGTCGTGGCCGCGACGCAGGAACAAACGTCGTCGGGCGCCACCAGCGCTTGCTGCCGCAACGCTGTCTGCGATGACCAGGGGCGGATCGTGCGCAAGCCGAATGGCGACGGCGGATACATCGAATACATTTATCACCCGCGCAGCGGCAAGCTGATCCTGGCGCTGAACGGCAGCCGCAGGGTGACGTACCACTACAACCAGAACGGCACGCTCAAACGCGCCGAGAACGGCGCCGGCAGGGTCGTGTCGCTCGAATACGGCAGCATGCAGAAAATCCGGCGCCTGGCGCTGGTTGACAGCGCCACAGGTGAACGCCGCGTCATGACATTCCGCTACAATGCCGCCGGCAAGCCCGTGTTCGTTGCACTGGCCGGCGTCGGCACAGTGCGGGTCGAGTATGACGATGAGGGGGAGATCCGCAAAGTCCATTCACGGCACGGCGCGGAAATGGTACGGCAGGTGAGTCGGGCGTTCCAGATCATTTCGAGCATTACACGGCCGGGCGGCGCGCAGTTTTAATGCTTCGTGTTTGCGGCGCGCGCGCCATGCATGCGATTATCGCCAGCAGAAGCGTTTTCTTCATGATTGATCCCAGGATGGTTTTCGGTGCAGGTCCGCCAGCAATTGCGCCAGGCGATCACTGATGCCCGCAACAATATCCGATAATCCGCCCAACGGGGCTTCCATCCATATGCGCTGCGCGGCATAGCCCGGCTTGGTCGCAGACAGCATGCGACGATAGAAGTATTGATCCGGATTCACGTCGTAAATGAGAAAATCCCGCTCCTGCTGCAGGGCGTCCTGCAATTCCGGAAGCGTGGATATGTCCCTGACGGCGGCCTTGATCCACTGATGGGATTTGCCGATGACATGATTGCATTCCGTTTCGACGCCGTTGGTGATTAGCGCTTTTTCTACGGTCGGCAGTTTGCGACAGGAGAATATCGTGTCGCCGTCATCATAGCCAGCCAGCTCCCGGGCGATCCACTCGATGATGTCCGGCCGTCCAGAAGCTTCGCAGGTGACCCTGGCTGATTCCAGCGCGTTTGCGAGGCGGTCGGTTTCCTCGATCAGGGACTGGAGAAATGCGGCGCCGGAATGTGTCATCTGACTAAACACCCATATTTTCCAAACTAGTTTATTAGTCAACAGCATGCCCGTCTATTTTGGGATGTCTTGACCATTCAACCATCATATCCGCCACATTCAGGACTACTGCCATTCTTTACTCAACAGAAGCTTCTACATAAGTGCTCACAACACCGGGCCGCGCACCGGACAGCATCACATTCGACGGCTACGTAGCATCGCAGCGGGTAGTGGGACAATTACTGATTGAGAGGACTTGAAGATTGTAGGTAAATTGCCTTGGATAAATATGCACCAGAACCATGCCTATTTTGCTGCGCGCATAAACTGCAGCAGCTTGTCCCGTAGCCAAGCGTTCGCGGGATCCCGGTCGGCACTACGGTGCCAGTACAGATGCCATTCCATCGCCGGCAGCTTAAAAGGCAGCTCCAATTGTATTGCGTCATAGCCCTGCACCAATCCTAAGGGAGCAGTCAGCGCCAGGTCAGTGCGCATGGCGACTAGTGGCGCCACCATATAGTGTTGCACCCGCATCTGAATTTTGCGCGGTTTGCCAAGCTTGTTGAGCGCTGTATCCACATACCCCAGCCCCTCGCGACGACTCGAAATATGGATGTGCCCCAAGGCCAGATAGTTCTCCAGACTAAGTGTTTGATCAGCCATTGGGTGACCCTTGCGCAGCATACAGACATATCGTTCGCTCATCAAATGGCCATGACGTATTTGCGGATCATTGATGAGCGGGGCGTCAATCGCCAGATCCAGCGCCCCCGTTGCCAGTTCACGGGGGACATCGTGGCGGTTGCTAAAGTAGCTTTCGATGCGAATACCCGGAGCCTGCCGCTGCAGCACGTCTCCCAATGCAGGCAGCAACAGGGTTTCCGTCAAGTCGTTCATGCTGACCCGGAAGACCCTTTGGGCGCTGATCGGCATAAACAGGTCGGCCTCTTGAACACTGGCATTAAGTAACTGCAGGGCTTCGCCAACGCGGCCGACAATGTTCTCTGCCACTGGTGTGGGCACCATGCCTTGGGGCGTACTGACAAACAGCTGGTCGTTAAAGGTCTTGCGCATTCGTAACAGGGCATTACTCACCGCAGGCTGGGAAATACACAGTACTTCTGCCGCCCGGGTGAGGTTGCGCTTGGCATAAATGGCCTCGAAAACCACAAACAGATTGAGGTCGACTCGGTTTAATCGCATGGACAGTCCCACTTCAGTTGATCACCATAACCAATAATTATAGCGATGTATCACTACAATAAATTTCAAAGATATCGATTCGTTCGCTATTATTTGTTTCTAATATCGATGGAGGTGCGGCATGGGGGAGTTCTATCTGGTTCGGCACGGTCAAGCGTCCTTCGGAACGGATGACTATGATCGGCTTACGACGCTGGGTGAGCAGCAATCCCTTTGGCTAGGGCAGTATTTTGCCGAACGCGACATTCAATTTGATCGGGTCATCATTGGCACTCAGTTGCGTCACCGCCAAACTGCCACGGGAATTTGTCGCGGCATGGGCTGTAGCCCGATTTTCACCGAGCATCCGGAGCTCAACGAATACGATTTTTCAGCGCTGTTCAACGCTCTGGGAGAAGATCATGCTGAGTTAAAGCTGCTGGCATCGGGCGATAAGCGTGACTTCTCGAAAGGGCTGAAGCAGGTACTGCAGTTCTGGGCGGCTGGCCAACTGGCGGGAACCTTGCCGGAAAGCTGGGAAACCTTTGCTCAGCGGGTCAAAGATGCCCGTCATTTTATCCAGCAATGTGGAGCGCAGCGCGTCCTGGTCGTCAGCTCCGGCGGTCCTATCGGAATGATGGCCAGGCAGGTATTGGCGGCTCCTCCGAACACTGCCATCGAACTCAATTTGCAGGTTAAAAATAGCAGCTTTTCGCATTATTACTTTAATAATCGGTCGGTCAAGCTCGCGAGTTTTAACAATATTCCGCACCTTGATCAGCCGGGACGGCTGGACTCGATCAGCCACGGATAACGAAGAAAGACGGAGATTTGGTAGATGATAACTGATGTGAATAGCCTTGATACGCTCAAACTCGCGGCCTACCTGGAGACCCGGATCAACGGTTTTCAGGGGCCGCTGACCGCTGAGAAATTTGCAGGTGGACAGTCCAATCCCACTTTCCTCCTCAAGGCGCGGAGTGGTGAATATGTATTGCGTCGTCAACCACCCGGGGCTTTGCTGAAAGGCGCCCATGCGGTGGACCGGGAATACCGTGTATTGGATGCCCTGAGAAAAACCGCGGTGCCGGTACCCCACCCCTATCTTTTGTGCGAAGACCGGGAGGTGATCGGCAGCATGTTCTATGTCATGCATTTTCAGCAGGGGAGAATTTTCTGGGATCCGTCTCTGCCGGAATTGCCGCGCGAACAGCGAGCACCGCTTTATAGCGAGCTGATACGGGTGTTGGCGACGCTACATGATGTCGATGTGAATGCGGTCGGGTTGGGCGATTACGGTCGCTCGGGTAATTATTTCGAACGTCAAGTTGGCATGTGGACCAAGCAATACCGTGCTGCCGAAACCGAAACCATCGAGGCCATGGAAACGCTGATCACTTGGTTGCCAGCCAATATGCCGGCAGATGACGGCCAGCTCAGCATCGTTCATGGCGACTACCGTATCGACAATCTGATATTTCATCCCGCCGAAGCGCGGGTGATGGCAGTGCTGGACTGGGAGCTCTCGACCCTGGGGCACCCACTCGCCGATCTGGCTTATTTTTGCATGTGTTTGCGCTTGCCCTCCAGCGGTCACATTTCCGGGCTGGCCGGCAAAAATCGCGAGCAATTGGGAATCCCGACTGAGGCCGATCTTGTCGCCCAATATTGTGCGCTACGCGGTATCGGCGCCATCGACAATTGGCAGTTCTACCTGGCGTTTAGCTTTTTCCGGCTGGCGGCAATTGTTCAGGGAGTGTTGAAACGCGCCTTGGATGGCAACGCTTCCAGCGACAAAGCTGTGCAAGTGGGCAAGATGGCCAGGCCTCTTGCGGAGTTGGCCATTGCCTTGCTGGAGAAAGAGCGTTAGGCCAGGCGGGCATTGATTCGATAAACAAAGCAAATTCCTGTAGGACGAAAATGAGCACACAATTATTTGACTTGACCGGCAAGATCGCACTCGTGACTGGTGCCAGCCGTGGTATTGGCGAAGCAATCGCCAGGTTGCTGGCCGAGCAAGGCGCCCATGTGATTGTTTCCAGTCGCAAGCTGGAAGCTTGCCAGCTGGTTGCGGATGCCATCATTGCGCAAGGCGGCAGTGCCGAAGCCTTTGCCTGTCATGTCGGTTCGATGGAAGATATCGCTACGGTGTTTTCCCACATCAAGAACGTCCACGGCAGGCTGGATATCCTGGTTAACAATGCAGCCGCCAATCCCTATTTCGGCCATATTCTGGACACAGATCTGGCTGTCTACAACAAGACTGTCGACGTGAATATTCGCGGTTATTTTTTCATGTCGGTCGAAGCGGGAAAAATAATGAAAGAAAACGGTGGCGGCGCGATTGTAAATACCGCGTCGATCAACGCCCTGCAGCCCGGTGATATGCAAGGGATCTACTCGATCACCAAGGCCGCAGTGGTCAACATGACCAAGGCCTTTGCCAAGGAATGCGCGCCATTGGGGATTCGTGTCAATGCACTACTGCCCGGTTACACCAAGACCAAATTCGCGGGTGCCTTGTTCGAGAATGAAAAAATCTACAACACAGCTATCGCGCAGGTGCCGATGGGACGTCATGCCGAACCCCGGGAAATGGCCGGTACGGTGCTGTATCTGGTCTCGGACGCCGCCAGTTACACCACGGGCGAATGTATTGTCGTCGACGGCGGCGCCACCCTGTAATCAACGATAGCGAACAACGAACCCGATAGAGAGGCGCATCATGGAATTTGGATATACAGCGAAGGTAGAAGACTTGCGCACCCGCGTGCGAAATTTTATGGATGAGCATATCCTGCCGCGCGTACGCCAGTACAACGAGGAAGTACATGCCGGTATCTTTCCGGTATCGTTTATGGAGGACCTGAAGGCACTGGCGAAATCGGAAGGGCTGTGGAACCTGTTTCTGCCCCATCTGAAAGAAGGTGAGCCTGGCACCGGCTTGAGTAATCTGGAATACGCGCCGCTGGCAGAAATCATGGGGCGCATCAGTTGGGCATCGGAAGTGTTTAACTGCAATGCGCCCGATACCGGCAATATGGAATTGTTGCATATGTTTGCCACCCCGGCCCAACGCGAGCAGTGGCTGCTGCCGTTGCTGAACGGCGAGATCCGTTCAGCGTTCGCCATGACAGAACCGGACGTGGCATCCTCCGATGCGACCAATATCACCACCCTGATCCAGCGTGATGGCGATGACTATGTCATCAATGGCCGAAAATGGTTTATTACCAATGCCGCCCATCCGAATTGCAAGATCTTTATCCTGATGGGCAAGACTGACCCTACTGCCGAATCCCATCACCAGCAGAGCATGATTCTGGTGCCGCGGGATACGGTTGGCGTAGAGATTGTCCGCAACATCAATATCATGAATCATCACTCCCCCGAGGGGCATTGCGAGATCGTATTCCGCAATGTGCGGGTGCCGGCGAGTAATTTACTGGGCGAGGAGGGGAGTGGCTTTGCGCTGGCGCAGGCACGGTTAGGGCCGGGCCGCATTCATCATTGCATGCGCTCTATCGGTGCGGCAGAGCTGGCGCTGGAGTTGATGATCGCGCGTGCCCAGGAACGTCGGACATTTGGCAAATACTTGCATCAACAAGGCATCGTTTCCGAGTGGATCGCCCGCTCGCGTATCGAGATCGATCAGGCGCGCTTGCTGGTATTGAAAACTGCCTGGATGATCGACAACGTGGGGGCCAAGGAGGCCCGCAAGGAGATATCCATGATCAAGGCGCTAGTGCCTACCGTTCACACTACCGTCTGTGATCGCGCCATGCAAACCTTTGGCGCCATGGGAATCAGTCCTGACACGCCGCTCGCCGACCACTGGACCTGGGGCCGGGCACTTCGTTACGCCGACGGCCCAGATGAAGTTCATCTGCAGTCCATTGCACGCATGGAAATTAAGAATAGTCAAAAAACGCTTGGGGAAACGGCGGCTTATCTGACGCCGCCAGAGAGGTTGTAGCCCGCCCTTAAGCAGATCGCGAGCTGCTAGCTTCTTTGCGCCCTTGGTATTAAAAACTTCCGGCGTAGCCGGAAGTAATTTAATGATTAATGGCGATAGAGCGTTATGCAAGCTGAAATGCTTATTATTGGGTACAGCGTGAACTGCGATCGGTTCAATTCGAAAACCGCCGATCCATGTCGCTCAATCGCCGTTGCGGCTATCGAATTCATGCTTGCGGTTACCGGTGACTCATGCGACTTCGAACAGGCCTGCAGCGCCCATGCCGCCACCGACGCACATCGATACGACAACGTATTTGACGCCACGCCGTTTACCTTCGAGTAAGGCATGACCTACCAGCCGGGCGCCCGTCATGCCGTACGGATGTCCGATTGAAATGCCGCCGCCGTTGACGTTGAACGTGTCAGGATCGATATCAAGGTGATCGCGGCAGTACAGGGCCTGGCAAGCGAACGCCTCGTTCAATTCCCATAGACCGATGTCCGAGACCTTCAAGCCGTGCCGCTGGAGTAACTTGGGAATCGCGTAGATGGGGCCGATTCCCATTTCCTCTGGTGCGCATCCGACCACGGCCATGCCGCGGTAGATGCCGAGCGGCTGCAGCCCGCGTTGCTCAGCTATTCGCTTTTCCATCAAGACGCAGGCAGAGGCGCCGTCGGACAATTGACTTGCGTTGCCCGCCGTGACGACACCGCCTTGCATCACAGGCGCGAGGCTTGAAAGACTCTCCAGCGTGGTGCCAGGCCGGTTCCCTTCATCTTGCGAGAGAACGACTTCTTTGTACGACAATTGCCTTGTTTCCTTGTCGGCCACCGCCATCGTCGCTTTGATCGGAATGATTTCCGCATCCAGCAAGCCATGCTGCTGCGCATAGGCCACGCGACGTTGCGATTCCAGGGCGTATCGATCCTGGGATTCCCTTGAAATGCGGTATTTCGCAGCCACATACTCGGCGGTCTCCAACATCGGCATATAGGCGGCGGCGATTCGTGCTGTCACCGCCGGGTCGGCTTCATCGATCGCCCACTTAAAGTAATCGCCCTGCACCGCTGAGACGTTTTCCTGTCCGCCCGCCACTGTGATCGACATGCCTTCTCCCACGATTTGCTGCGCCGCGATCGCCAGCGCCATCAAGCCCGAGGCACACTGCCGGTCAACGGTCTGTGCCGCCACCGACTGTGGCAGGCCAGCGGCGAATGCCGCATGTCGCGCGACATTCAGGCCGCTGCTTCCGGCAGTCAGCACGGAACCAATAACCACGTCCTCGACCTCGTCGCCGGCAATGCCCGCGCGCTGAACCGCGTGTTCAATTGCATGTCCCATCAACGATGGCGATTTGATGTTATTCAACGAACCTTTGAACGCGCGGCCGATCGGCGTACGCGCCGTGGAAACGATAACTGCTTCTCTCATGAAAAAACTCTCCGAAATGTGATTGGGTTGGGAGCTGCGATGATTAGCCAGGCAGCCAGGCGGACAAGGAGCGCCCATCGTGGGCGAGTTCAGCCAGTAACGGGGACACGTTCCAGTAACCAAAGTTATTGCCGCGAACTCGTCGGTAGTGCGCCAGCCGCTCGACAATCACGGGTAATCCGATTTGATCGGCCATGAAAACGGGGCCGCCTCGGTAGTCCGGGAATCCGTAGCCGGCAATCCAGACGATGTCGATGTCGCCAGGACGGTATGCGATGCCTTCCTCGAGAATCGCGGCGGCTTCGTTCATCATGGGGTACAGCAGCCGTTCGACGATTTCCTGGTCGGTGATGTTGGTCCGGCGCGTAATGCCGTGACGCTTCGACAGCAACTGGAAAATCTCTTCGGCTTGCGGATCGGCGACCGGCTTGCGTCCGTCGTAGCGGTAATAGCCGGAACCCGTCTTCTGTCCAAGCCGGCCCAGTTCGAGCATTTCCCGCGCAACCGCGCGGTAGCTCGGATCTGGCGGCAGACCGCCCGATTTGCCGCGCTCGATCACGACCTTTGCCGCGACGTCGATGCCTGCCATGTCCAGCATGCGGCAAGGCCCCATCGCCATGCCGATGGCTTCGATCGCCGTATCGATCTGCGTTGGGCTTGCGCCCTCCATCAGGAGGAAGTCCGCCTCGCGTGCATAGGCTTCCGCCATGCGGTTGCCGATGAAGCCGTAGCACACGCCGGACACCACTGAAATTTTCTTGATGGTTGCAGCCACCTTCTGCGCCGTGGCGAGAACATCGGGCGCAGTCTTCGCGCCGCGTACCACTTCCATCAAGCGCATCACATGGGCCGGGCTAAAAAAGTGCATGCCGACCACGTCCGCCGGCCGGCCGGTGGCCTCGGCAAGCACGTCGATATCCAACGTCGACGTGTTGCTGGCAATGATAGCGCCGGGTTTGCAGATTTGGCCCAGCCTTGTGCACACCTGCTTCTTGAGATCCAGGTTCTCGAACACCGCCTCGATTACAAGGTCGCATTCGGCCAATTCGGCGTCGTCGACGCTGCCATGAATTGATGCAATGCGCTGCTCGACCTGCTCGGCAGTAAGTTTTCCCTTCGACGCACTGGTTTCGTAGACGGCCCGCACCAGTCCCAAGCCGCGCTCGAGTGCCTGTTGCCCGACCTCGACCAAAACGGTCTTGATGCCCGCGTTCGCGAAGTTCATCGCAATGCCGCCTCCCATGGTGCCGGCGCCGACGATACCAACCGTGCGGATCGGCCGAAGTGCAGCGTCCTTGGCCTGACCTGGAATTTTGGCTACTTGACGTTCTGCGAAGAACAAGTGCCGCAACGCTTTCGACTGTGGCGACAAGCGGCAGGCTTCTAGCAGGCGTGCCTCGACGGCCTCACCTTCCGCAAACGGCAACGTCATTGCAGCCTCGACGGCCTCGACAATTGCGCGGGCTGCCGGGTACGCCGGACGCGTGCGCATCACTTCCGCCATTGCTTTCGAAAAAAACCCGGGGGCACCGTGCTGCTATCTGCCTCTAGTTCGCTGATGCGGCGCGGTCGCGCACCTTGGTCGAGAAGCTCGTTGGCGTACTGCAAGCCCACGTCTAGTGGTTCGCCCTCAACGATCGCATCGATTAGTCCGACCCTCAACGCAGTTGGCGCATCGACCATCCGACCGCTCAGCATCATGTCAAGCGCAAACTCCGCCCCGGTAAGGCGCGGCACGCGCTGGGTTCCCAGGGACCCCGGCAAGATGCCCAGCTTGATTTCAGGCAGACCCATCCTGGTATTGGGTACAGCTACTCTATAGTGACAGGCGAGCGCCAGCTCCAACCCTCCTCCGAGGGCTGTGCCGTGAAGCAAAGCTACCACTGGCCTGTCGGCCATTTCAATGCGAGCAAGGGTGCGATTGAAAGGTGCGCTGCTAAAGTCAGGCAAGTCAAAGATCGTAATGTCTGCGCCAGCTACGAAGGTACGTCCGTCACAGTGAACCATCAGCGCTTGCAAAGAACGATCGGCCTCAAACTCGTCGAGCACCTGCCCAATACCGGTGATGACGTCGTTATTCAAAGCATTTACCGGGGGGTTATTAATGCGCAGAACGCCGATGCGTCCGTGCCGTTGCAAAGTAACTTGAGTATTTTGAGTATTCATAGGATTGCGATGTCGATGGTTAGAGAAGGAAGGGCCAACAGGCGTGCGTAATGCCGGTGACGTTGAATGTATGTTTGCGTTGTCGGCGTACCTGCGTAATTCGATCTTTGCGATCGCCTTGCGATAAATCTTGTCGGGTTCGGCTGTAGACGTGTGCGATGACAAGATTGATTGCAGTATTAGTGGTGGCAGGATTCAACTAAAAACCGGCAAAGGTCGAAGTGACCAGACGGCTGTCAATTTTTCAAAATGCTGTCTTTGAAGGCGAATATTTATAGAGTCTGTACCACCGCACACGCAGGAAACATGCCAGGCGCAAGATCGCTGAAGAAGCCCTCTAAAGACCCCCTGCAACGGTAAGTATCATCCGGTTTTCTAGAATTATGGACTTGGCGCGGGCTATTGAAATTACGGCCGCCATAGACGTTGCCCGTCCCATCTCGTCACTCCAGCGTCAGCAGCTTCTCGGTCCTGCATCCTGTCGTGTGCTTACAGGGTTTTTCCGCAGGCTGGTGGTTGGCAATGCCCTGAAGGTTTGTGTCAGGAAGGGGTTGCACGCGGCTTATCGCCCGAGCAGGTTGCTGGTACACTGGTGCGCATGCATGAACCCGTTCGCCTGTGCCACGAAATCATGTGCCAGGCCAATTCCCTGACGGCCTTGGGCGCGTCTCGCACCGACATCATTACATTACTGCGTTTCGGTTATAACAAATACCTTCAACGCGGCCAGGCTCGCCGGTACGTCCAGAGGCCCGGTCATGACTGGGAGTCAAAGTAATTGCCAAACCCCATAAGCATGAGTCTCAAGTCGTTTCCAATTTCCGCGCTGTTCGACACCCTCACCGCCTACTCGGAAGGCATCGTGGTGGTAAACGAAGCGGCGGAAATCGTCTGGATAAGCGACGCCTATCTGACGATCTTGCCCAAACTTTTGATATCCAAAGCTAGCGCAGGTTATCGGCCGCAAAGCTCAGGACGTCATTCCGAACACGCGTTTGCACGAGGTTGTGAAGTCGGGTGAGCCAGTGATGATGGACCTGATGACCTCGTCGGCGGGCGCCTTTCTGGTCAGCCGCATGCCGCTGCGCGATGCCAAGGGTCGTATCACCGGTGCCATGGGCGTCGTGTGGCTCACGGATCCGTTGGGATCACTGCGCCCGCTGATGTCCAAGTTCATGGAGCTCAATCGTGAACTGATTGCGCGGCATGGCCCTTCTAAGCGCACTCGCCGCGTGCAATACACCTTGGCCGACTATCTGGGGGAGAGTCCTGTCGTTCAAGAAATGAAGAAGAAAGTGCTGCGCTGCGCTCAATCCACCAGCGCGGTTTTGCTGTTGGGCGAAACCGGTGTCGGCAAGGAACTCGTCGCCCAGGGCTTGCACGACGCCTCACCACGACGCGACGGACCATTCGTTGCCATCAATGTGGCAGCAATCCCGGAAACTTTGCTGGAGGCTGAACTATTCGGCGTTGCGCCGGGCGCCTATACGGGCGCCGACAAGCAAGGCCGCGTGGGCAAGATCGAACTGGCCAACCAAGGCACGCTGTTCCTCGATGAAATTGGCGACATGCCGCTATCCATCCAGGTAAAACTGCTGCGGGTACTGCAAGAGCGGGTACTGGAGCCGTTGGGTTCGAATAAATTGGTGGCAGTCGACGTGCGTCTGGTCTCGGCTACCAGTGTCGACCTGCAGCAAAAAATCCGCTCAGGTGCTTTCCGCGCCGACCTTTTCTATCGGCTCAGCGCTCTGCCGATTCGATTGCCGGCGCTCCGCGAGCGGGCCGAAGATATTCCCATCATCGCCAATGCGCTCCTGCGCAGCATTTGCGAGGCGGATCGGTTGCAGGCCAAGCGCCTTTCGCCCAAGGGGCTTGCCAAGCTGCAGCGTGGTGAGTGGCCAGGCAACTACCGTCAGATCCGCAATATTCTCGAATACGCCATCGTCATGTCTGACGGCGATACCATCTTGCCGCAGCACATAGACTGGGGGGGGGATCCTCCGGCACTGCCGCCCCGCAGTAACGCTTCGAGGTCCGACATGGCGGCAACCGCCAACGTCGACTTGCCCCTGGCAGAGCAAGTGCGCGCCTTTGAGCGCGCGGCGGTTCAAATGGCGATTGAAGCGGCAGGAGGCGACAAGATACGCGCCGCGCAACAATTGGGAATCTCACGCGCCTCGCTTTACCAAAAGCTACGCGCCTGAACGCATTCTGAAAGCTGCGATCGACGGTTGCTAACGTTTCAGGAACCGGGCAACCAATTCGGCCGTGATGCCGCCGGCCCGGAGTTCCTCCGACAGTGCATGTTCTCGTGCATAGCCGTCAATCTGGCTCAGTCCCTCGATGGCTCGCATGCACCTCTTGGTGTAGCGGGCAGCTTCCGGCTCCTTGCTCGCAATGCTGTGTGAGATGGCCGCCGCAGTGCTGCGGAGCATGTCCAGGGGCACGACCTCAAGGAACAAGCCACTGTGAGCCAGTTTCTCCGCCTCGATCGGCAATCCGGTCAGCGCCATGTAGTGCACCAGCGCCTTGCCTAAGGCTGTACGCGCATGACTGATGCCCCCTAGCACGCCGACATTGATTTCCGGCAGAGAAATTCGCGTGCCTTGTGCGGCGATGGCAAAGTCGCAGCAGGAGATGATGGACAAGCCTGCGCCGGCGACGGCGCCATGCGCCATGCCGATGAGTGGCTTGGGAAAGTCGAGCATCGCGGTGTAGAGGATTTCACCAAGATCTGCAGCGCCCACGCCGCCATGCTGCCATGCATCTTGCTGTTCTCGAAGGTCTGCGCCGCCACAGAAATGCCGCCCTTCGCCACCCAGAACGACGACCCGTACCTGGGGGTCGTCTGCGCAGCGCTGCAAGGCTGCCGTGAGTTGCTCGATCAGCGCGCGTGTCACGACGTTGACCGGTGCGTTGGCAAGCATAAGCCACTCGATGCCGTCTTCGTGGCGGGTTTGGAGTACGGTCATTGCATTGCCTCCGATGGCTGCTTGGTTAGCAGATTCTCGTATCGCTGCCTCAGCAGTTTCTTGTCGGTCTTGCCTGTGCCAGTCTTTGGCAGGGCAGTGACCTGTACCACCCGGTCAGGCACCTGCCACGAAGCGACTTGTGCCCTGACATGTGCGAGCAGCGCCTGCTCATCTACGGCCACGCCCGCAGCACCCACCACAAAAAGTACTGGCCGCTCCTGCCATCGGACGTGCGGCAACCCGATCGCGGCCACTTCGGAAATGCTCGGGTGGGTCGCTGGCAATGCGCTCCAGTTCGAGCGAGCTGATCCATTCACCGCCGGATTTGATGATGTCTTTTTCCCGATCGACGAGTTGTATGTAGCCCTCGCGGTCGATGCAGGCGATGTCTCCTGTGTCGAGCCAGCTTTCCGCGTTGACCGCGGATTGCTCCTGGTTGAAGTAGCGCTCGATGGTCCAGTGCCCCTGGGCTTGCAGCCTGCCACGCGCCTCGGACCCCCAGGTCAGTTCTGCGCCTGCTTCATCAACGATGCGAAGGTCCACCCCGAATGGCGGCCGGCCCTGCTTCAGCTTGAGCGCGCGGCGCTCTGCCTCACCCATATGCTGGTTGCGATTCTTGAGCTGATTCAAGGTGCCCAACGGGCTGAGCTCTGTCATTCCCCAGGAATGCAGCACCTCGATTCCGAGGTCTTCCAGGGCGTCGATGGCCTGCATACTGCAGGCCGCGCCGCCGATCGACGCTCGCTGCAAGCCGCGCGGCGGACGGCCCTGCTTTGCAAATTCTTCGAGTACGCCAATCCAGACGGTTGATACGCCCGTGGCAATCGTGACCTGATGAGCATCCATTGCGCGAAACAATGCAGCGCCACTCACGTCAGGGCCGGGCAGCACCAGTTTGGCGCCGACCATCGGTGCCGCGAACGGGAACCCCCAGGAAGCGACATGGAACATTGGAGCGACGGCCAGAATGACATCGCGTGCGCCAAGATGGAAAACGTCGGGTGCCACCATTGTAAGGATCATCAGCATGTTGGAGCGATGCGATGTCAGCACTCCCTTGGGGCGCCCCGTGGTGCCCGATGTATAGCACAGCGAACTGGCCGTTTCCTCGCTGAACTCGGGCCACGCAAATGTCGGCGCATGGGGGCCGACAAAGTCCTCATAATCAGCGTCGGCCGTTGTGGCATCGGGCGCGCGCTGACTGCAAATCCATTGGCGAACGCCCGGGCAACGGTCGCGCACGGCTTCCACCAGTGCGGTGAATGTCGGGTCGTAGAACACGATGCGGTCCTGTGCATCGTTGAGGATGTAGGCGATGTCGTCCGCGTGCAGGCGCGGATTAACGGTATGGCACACGGCGCCGATCCCGGTGACTGCAAAATAGACCTCAAGGTGGCGGTGGTCATTCCATGCCAATGTGGCCACTCGATCGCCGAGCACGATGCCCGCAGCCAGCAGCGCATTTGCCAATTGGCAGCTGCGTTGGTGAATGTCCGCGTACGTTTTGGAAGTGGTTGTACCGTTGCCGTGGTACGAAACCACTTCCACGTCTGCGTGGAAGCGATTCGCATGGCGTAAAACGCGCGAAAGCAATAGTTGCCTGCTTTGCATCAAACCAAGCATGATGAGGTCTCCATCGAATTGTTAAGGAGCTGAGGCATTGATGAGGCGACCTGTTTGTGGTGTCGGGTCCGAGACGCAGGTTATGAGAGTAACGTCGACTCGGAGCCCGCCGCCGCCATCAGCCCCCGCCTATAGGGTGCAAAGGATATGTCAGCCGGCGGCGAGCGCCTGATTAGCGCTTCGTCCGGATTGGAATATCCATCTCGGAAGGCTTGATTTCCCGCACCAATTCCGGAATTCCCCAAACCACATTCGGGTCGCTCTTGATCTTGAAGTGGTACATCGATTGCATGGCCTGGTGATCTTCCTTGCGGAAAGTCATCGTGCCTTTTGGTGTTTCGAAGCTCATGCCTTCCATGGCTGCGATCAGCTTGTCGGTATTGGTGTCGCCACCGGTTTTTTTCACCGCAGTGACGATGGCCATGGCGGCCGAAAAACCGCCCGCAGTGAAGAAGTCAGGAGGGGTATTGAAGCGCTTGTAGTGCTCGGTGACCAGCCAGTTGTTGATTGGGTTCTGCGGGATGCCGTAGTAGTAATACGTCGCACCTTCCATGCCTGGGAAGCGCTTGTACTGCGCCATCGCAGGCAGGAAGTTGCCCGTGGAAGAGATTTCGATTCCGTATCGGTCCAGTCCGAGATCGGCCACCTTGAACGGATTGCCTGCCCCGGCCCAGAGGATGAAGAGGATCTTGCGTCCCTTGAGATCCTTCATTTTCTCGATGATCCGCAGGCCGGCAGCTGTAAAGTCGCTGGCATTGGCAGGCAGGTATTCCTCGTGCACTAACGAGGCTTTCTTGACCGCACCCTTGAATGCCTTGATGCCGTCGCGCCCAAAGGCGTAGTCCTGCGCCAGGGTGGCTATATGGGTATCAGGCTGATCAATTGCAGCCATTGCTGCGACGGCGTCCTGAGTGCTGTTGCGGCCTGTGCGGAATACGTATTTGTTCCATTTTTCTCCGGTGATCGAGTCGGCGACGGCGGGCTCGACAATGAGCACTTTCTTGTATTCCTCGGCGATCGGCAGCATTGCGAGGGTCACGTTGGACGAGGAGGCGCCAACGGCAATAAAGGCATTTTCGTCGGCAAAGGCCTGTTCAAGCATAGACTTGCCAACATCCGGCTTGCCTTGATCATCTTTTTCCAGAATACGGATGGCGCGACCATCCAGTTTCATGGTGCCGCCGGTGGCGTACTCGAACCCAAGCTTCAACCCCGTCTGAGTCTGTCGGCCATAAGACTCCATGATGCCGGTCTGGCTGTAGACGTGAGCGACGATTAAATCAGTTGTGGTATCAGCGGTGGCAGGGGCTAGCTGAAAACTGGCAAACACAAGAGTGGCCAGATGAACTGTAAATCTTTTCATGATGCTATCTCCGGATTTGAATATTTATAGAACCTGCGCCTCCTTATATGCAGAAAGCATGCCAAGCCCGATATTGCTTGAGGACGCCCCTTTAAAAGGCGCCTCCGAAGACAAACATCATCTGATTTTCTAGAAAGCTGGAATTGTTGAGGTGTGCCGAGTTCCCGGCATCTAACATTGCATTCGATGGTTTCATGTGACTGCGCGTTGAAGAGGCAAGCCCATGCATGAATAGATGTCGATCTGTTCGGTGTACTAGTACGGCGCTCTTGTTCTGCGGATGTTTGTGGACATTCCGTGCTTTAACGGGTGGATCCTTGCTCATAGGTGAGTTCAAGGCCGGGCTGTGAGATCGCCTCTATAAAATTGCCACAGCATTTACCCAGCCCATGAGGCCCGCCAATGGCGGGAGGGGACATCCGTTATCGCTGCATTGATTTGAGTTGAGACCCTGCAGGCGGGTGCGATTCGTCTTCGTCAAGCCTGCCCGTCATTCGACGGTCACGCTTTTCGCCAGGTTCCTGGGTTTATCGACATCCGTCCCCCGCGCCAGCGCCGTGTGATACGCCAGCAGCTGCAGCGGAATCACGTGCAGGATTGGCGACAGCTTGCCGTAATGCTCGGGCAGACGGATCACGTGCAAGCCTTCGCTGGAAACGATCTTCGAATCCGCATCGGCGAACACGTACAGCTGGCCGCCGCGCGCGCGCACTTCCTGCATGTTGGATTTCAGCTTCTCCAGCAGGGTATCCTTCGGCGCCACCGTCACCACCGGCATTTCTTCCGTCACCAGTGCCAGCGGGCCGTGCTTGAGTTCGCCGGCCGGATAGGCTTCGGCGTGGATGTAGGAGATTTCTTTCAGCTTCAGCGCGCCTTCCAGCGCGATCGGGTAGTGCAGGCCGCGGCCCAGGAACAGGGCGTTTTCCTTGCGTGCGAATTCTTCCGCCCAGGCGATGATCTGCGGCTCGAGCGCCAGCACCGCGCCGATGGCCACCGGCAGGTGACGCATCTGCTTGAGGAAATCGGCTTCCTGTTCGGCCGACAGGCGACCGCGCACCTGCGCCAGCGTCAGCGCCAGCAGGAACAGGGCAGCGAGCTGGGTGGTGAAGGCCTTGGTCGAAGCCACGCCCACTTCCACGCCGGCACGGGTGATATAGGCCAGTTCGCATTCGCGCACCATGGCGCTGGTGGCGACGTTGCAGACCGTAAGCGTATGCAGCATGCCCTGCGCGCGTGCATGCTTGAGCGCGGCCAGCGTGTCGGCGGTTTCGCCGCTCTGTGAAATGGTGACGACCAGCGCATTCGGGTTCGGCACGCTGTCGCGGTAGCGGTACTCGCTGGCGATTTCGACGTTAACCGGGATCTGCGCGATCGATTCGATCCAGTATTTGGCGGTGAGGCCGGCGTAGTAGCTGGTGCCGCAGGCCAGGATCAGCAGCGAGTCGATCTTGTTGAAAATGCCGTAGGCCTTGTCGCCGAACAGTTCCGGCATGATGCCGGTGACGCCTTCGAGGGTATCGCCGATGGCGCGCGGCTGCTCGAAAATTTCCTTTTGCATGTAGTGGCGGTAGGGGCCGAGCTCGGCCGCGCCGGAATGCGCGTGCACGGTGCGCACGAGGCGATCGGCCGGCTTGCCGTCGCCGTCGACGATCCAGCAGCGTTGCATCTGCAGGTCGACGACGTCGCCTTCTTCCAGGTAGATGATCTGGTCGGTGACGCCGGCCAGCGCCATGGCGTCCGAGGCGAGGAAGTTTTCGCCTTCGCCGACGCCGACGATCAGCGGCGAACCCTGGCGCGCGCCGACCACGCGGTGCGGCTCGTCGCGGCAGAAAACGGCAATGGCGTAAGCGCCGTGCAGGCGCTTGACGGCCTGCTGCACGGTCTCGAACAGGTCGCCGGTATACATCTGGTCGACCAGGTGGGCGATGACTTCGGTATCGGTCTGGCTTTCGAAGACGTAGCCGGCGGCGGTCAGTTCGGCGCGCAGTTCGTCGTGGTTCTCGATGATGCCGTTATGGACCAGGGCGATGCGCTCGCGCGAGAAGTGCGGGTGGGCGTTGTGCGACGCCGGCGCGCCGTGCGTGGCCCAGCGCGTGTGGGCGATGCCGGTGAAGCCGGCCAGCCCGGTCTGCTCGATCTGCGCTTCCAGTTCTGCCACGCGCGCCGTGCTGCGCGCGCGCTGCAGCGCGCCGTCGACGTGCAGCGCCACCCCGCAGGAATCGTAGCCGCGGTATTCGAGGCGCTTCAGGCCTTGCAGGAGAATGGGAGTGATATTGCGTTTTGCTACTGCGCCGACGATGCCGCACATGGGGAATCCTTGGTTGGAGTGATCGATGGCGTATCGTAGGAGAAAGGAAGTGAAATAAGCATTCTAATTCTGAGAAGATTTGAATATAAATTTCATGACTAAAATATGTTGGAATATAATTTCATTAAACAGTAACTTAATTGTTATAAATTTCCTTGTGAGCAGCCGCCATGGATAATGTGCAATTGGACGAACTCGACCGCCGCATTCTCGCAGCCTTGCAGGAAGACGCCTCGCGTACCAATAACGAGCTGGCGGCGCTGGTGCATGCCTCGCCGCCGACCTGCCTGCGGCGCGTGCGCCGGCTGGTCGATGCCGGCGTGATCCAGCGGCAGGTGGCGCTGCTGGCGCCGGAGAAAGTGGGTGCCGGGCTGACGGCGATCGTCGAAATCACCCTTGACCACCAGGGCGCCGAGCGCATGGATGAATTCGAGGCGCTGGCAGGACGCGAGGCGGCGGTGATGCAATGCTATCGCGTCTCGCCGGGGCCGGATTTCGTGCTGGTGGTGCAGGTGGCCGACATGCCTGCCTACCACGCGCTGGCGCATCGCCTGTTCGCCGCGCATGCCAACGTGCGCAATGTGCGCAGCTTTTTCTCCATCCATCGCAGCAAGTTCGAAACGCGCCTGCCGCTGTGACTGTTAGAATTCCTTTCAGTCAACCCCGAATTTGCCAAAGCCCATGAACGCATCCACTGTATCGCCGGGCAGTCGCGTTGCCGCATTCGCCCGCAAGCCGGCAGTCCGGCGCTCCCTCATCGGCATCGCCGCGTTCCTCCTGCTGTACGGCCTGTTCGGCCGCTTCGTGCTGCCGGGGATTATCCAGTCGCAGGCACAGCAGTTGATCGCGGAACAGCTGCATCGCCAGGCCAGCATCGGCAAGGTCGAAGTGGAACCGTTTGCACTGCGCGTCACGGTGCGGGATTTTTCCATGAAAGAGGCGCAAGGCGAAGCGGTGTTCGCATCGTTCGACGCGCTGACGCTGGACATGGCATGGTCATCATTGCTGCGCTTCGCACCGATAGTGCAGGCAGTGCGGCTGGACAAGCCTTACGTGCGGATTGCGCGCACCGGCGCCAATGCCTACAGCATCGACGACCTGCTGGCGCTGGCGCGGCAGCCGGCGCCGGCGGCCGAGGAAGACGACAGCCCGGCGCGTTTTGCGGTCTATAACATCCAGGTTGAGGAGGGGCGCATCGTCTTCGAGGACGTGCCCGCCGGCGATACGCACACGGTTGATGCCTTGCGTATCGGGGTGCCTTTCATATCGTCGCTGCATTCGCAGGAGGAAGTTTTCGTCGAACCCATGCTGAGCGCGCAGGTCAACGGCACACCGCTGCTCCTGACGGGCAAGGCGCGTCCCTTTGCCGACCAGCGCGAAGCCGTGGTGGACCTGAACCTGGAGGGTCTCGACCTGCGCCGTTTCGTCGATTACCTGCCGTTCAAGCCGGCCTTCACGCTTGCCGGCGCACGCCTCGATACCCGGCTGGAAGCGGCTTTCGTGCAGCCGCACGACCAGGCGCCCTCGCTGACGCTGTCGGGCACGGCAGCGCTGCGCGAGCTGCAGCTCGATGCGCCGGGCGGCCAGCCCTTCTTGCGCCTGCCCGCATTGCGCCTGACGCTGGACCGCACGCCGCTGCTGGGCAGCAGCTTTCGCGTGGCCAGGCTGGAAGCGGATGGCCTGGAAATAAAGGCCGTGCGCGATGCGCAGGGACGCATCGATCTGCAGCGCCTGCTGGCAGTCACCGTGCCGCCGCAAGCAGCCTCGGCCGTGGTCGCCGCCGCGCCTGCGCCGCCAGCGGCGATAGCAGCAACCCAGGCTGCGGCACCATTGGCGCCATCGGCAACGCCGGCAAAACCGGCGGCGCAGACGGCCAGGCCGGCCGGCATGCGCGTCCTGCTGGATGAATTCGCCTTGCGCGGCGCAGCACTGCATTACCGCGACATGCGCGCGGACGCGCCCATGTCGGCGGGCATGGAAAAGTTCGACGCCACCGTGCGCGCGCTGGCGCTGGACACCGGTACGCGCCAGGTTCGCATCGGGGAAATTGCCTCCGGCAGCGCCGCTTTCCAGGTCGTGCACGAACGTCCGCAGGCAGGCGCGCGCAGCGCCGTGGCGGCGCAGGAAGCGGCGACCGGCGCCGCCGCCCCGGCTGCCGGCGGCAGGGAAGAGGGCGCCTACGTCATCGCCATCGACAGCATCGCTATCGACAACTGGCAAGCCCGCCTGGAAGACCGCGGCCATGCCAAACCGGCGGTGACGCAGCTGGCGGCAGTCGGCTTCGTTGCCAGCGCATTGTCCACCGCGCCGGGGCAGCGCGGCAGCATCGCGCTCAAGGCGGGCGTCAACCGCGGCGGCCAGCTGGCGCTGGAAGGCAAGCTCGGCATCGCACCGCTGCATGCCGACCTGCGGCTGGACCTGAAGGAAGTCGACTTGCTGCCTTTGCAGCCCTACCTTACCGACAAGGTCAACCTGCTGCTGACGCGCGCCAGCCTGTCCGGCCGCGGCGCCTTGCAGCTCGACCAGGCGGCCGACGGCACGCTCACCGGGGGCTACAAGGGCGATGCCACCCTCGGCAACCTGGCTACCGTGGACAAGCTGAGCGGCAGCGATTTCCTGCGCTGGAAATCGCTGCATTTCGGCGGCGTCGATGCGCGCTTTGCGCCGTTCGCCCTGGCGATCGGGCAGGTCGCCCTGACCGACTTTTTCGCCCGCGTCATCATCGATCCGAGCGGCCGCATCAACCTGCAAGATATTGCGCGCGGCCAGGGCGGCGGCCAGCAGAGCCTGACCGAGCGCACTGCGCAGGCCGCACCAGCGCCGAGCGATTCCGGCGCCGCGGCAATGCCGTCCGCAGCCTCTTCAGCTTCTGTTGCGCCGGCCTCTGCAGCGTCCGCCGCAGCCGATACTGGCGTGACGGCGACTGCCGCGGCAAGTCCGACTGCGCCGCCAGTGCCGGCAAAGGCGCCGGCAGTGTCGCCGGTGACGCCGGTGAAAATCGGCAAGCTGACCCTGCAGGGCGGCCGCGTCCGCTTCACCGACAATTTCATCCAGCCCAACTACACGGCGACGCTTGAAAGCCTCGGCGGCGTGGTGCAGGGGCTGTCGTCGGATCCTGCCAGCCGCGCCACGCTCGACTTGCGCGGCCAGGTCAACAGCGCGCCGCTGACGGTGGCCGGCAGCATCAATCCCCTCCGCGGCGATCTCGCCATGGACGTGCAGGCCAGCGTGCGGGACATGGAGCTGGCGCCGCTGTCGCCGTATTCGGGGCGGTATATCGGCTACGGCATCGAGAAGGGCAAGCTCAGCTTTGAAGTCGCCTACAAGGTCGACCAGCGCCAGCTGACGGCGGAGAACCGCCTGATCCTCGACCAGTTGACCTTTGGCGACCAGGTCGACAGTCCGGATGCGCTCAAGCTGCCGGTGCAGCTGGCGGTGGCGCTGCTGCGCGACCGTAACGGCGTCATCGACATCAACCTGCCGGTCGCCGGCTCGCTGGACGATCCGCAGTTTTCGGTGGGCGCGATCGTCGGCAAGGTATTCGTCAATCTCGTCACCAAAGCGGTTACCGCGCCGTTCGCCCTGCTGGGGGCGCTGTTCGGCGGCGGCGAGGAATTGTCGTGGATGGAATTCGAAGCCGGCCATGCTGCCATCCCGCCGGCCGGCGAAGCCAAGCTCAAGACGCTGGCGAAGGCGTTGGCCGAGCGGCCGGCGCTGAAACTGGAAATCGCCGCGCGCGCCGGCGGCGACGCCGAGATCGAAGGCATGAAGCGCGCCGCGATGCAGCGCAAGCTGCGCGCGCTCAAGCAAAAGGACATGGCCGCGCGCAATGAAGCGGCGCCGGCAGGCGGCGTCGTGGTGCGACCCGAGGAATATCCGGCACTGTTGAAAAGGGTGTATCAGGAAGAGAAGTTTCCCAAGCCGCGCAACGTGATCGGCATGCAGAAGGATTTGCCGGTGGCGGAAATGGAAAAGCTGATGATTGCCAACGCCCAGGTGGATGCCGACGATCTGACGGCGCTGGGCAACCGGCGTGCCCAGGCAGTCAAGGAATGGCTGATGAAAAACGGCCAGATCCCGGGCGAGCGCATCTTCATCCTCGCCACGCGCAGCGCAGCCGCCGAGCAGAAGGCTGGCGCCGAGCCGCAAGCCGGTGCTGCCACCGTCGGCAAGGACGGCAAGGACAAAGAACCCGGCCCCAGCCGCGTCGATTTTTCGCTGAAATAAACCGTCAGTCAGGTCGTCCGAAGCCGGACGCGCGCCGGCCCCTGGTCTGCTTACTTCTTGATCTTCACCGGCCGCTGCCAGCCCGGCACCGACACTTGCCGTGCGCGCGACACGGTCAGCTGGCCTGCCGGCGCATCCTTGGTCAGCGTCGTGCCTGCGCCCAGGGTGGCGCCCTTGCCGACCGTGACCGGCGCCACCAGCTGGGTGTCGCTGCCGATGAAGGCGTCATCTTCGATCACGGTGCGAAATTTGTTGGCGCCATCGTAATTGCAGGTGATGGTGCCGGCGCCGATATTGACGCGCGAGCCCACCGTGGCGTCGCCGACATAGGCCAGGTGGTTGGCCTTGCTGTGCGCGGCAATCTGGCTGTTCTTGACCTCGACGAAATTGCCGATGTGGACGTCTTCGCCCAGTTCCGTGCCCGGGCGCAGGCGTGCGTACGGGCCGATCTGCGAAGCCGCGCCCACGGCCGCTTCCTCGATGTGACAAAACGGCTTGACCTGGGCGCCGCGGCCAATGGTGGCATTGCGGATCACGCAATTGGCGCCGATGACGGCACCTTCCTCCAGCACCACCTTGCCCTCGAAAATGCAGTTGACGTCGATCGTCACATCGCGCCCGCACACCAGGCTGCCGCGCACGTCCAGGCGCGCCGGGTCGGCCAGCGTCACGCCCTGTTCCAGCAGCGCGCCGGCGATGTTGTTCTGGTGGATGCGTTCCAGCTCGGCCAGTTGCACCTTGCTGTTGACGCCCAGGGTTTCCCACACCGCCGCCGGCTGCGCCGAGCGCACCGGCATGCCTTCGGCCACGGCGCGCGCGACGATATCGGTCAGGTAGTACTCGCCCTGAGCATTGTCGTTGGAGAGCGTCGCCAGCCAGCGCTTGAGCGCGGCGGTCGGCGCCACCAGGATGCCGCTGTTGACTTCGCGGATCGCGCGCTCCGCCTCGTTGGCATCCTTCTGTTCGACGATCCTGACGATCTCGCCGTCGTTGCGCACGATACGGCCGTAGCCGGTGGCGTCGTCCAGCGTCACGGTCAGAATCGCCAGGCTGTCGCTGCTGGCAGCGTCGAGCAGGCGCCGCAGCGTCGCCGCGCTGGTCAGCGGCACGTCACCGTAAAGCACCAGCGTCGGCACGGCTTCGTCCAGCTGCGGGACCGCCTGCATCACCGCATGGCCGGTGCCGAGCTGCGGCTCCTGTTTGGCGAAAGACGTATCGTCAGCCTTGAGCGCGACCGGGACGGCGTCGCCGCCGTGACCATACACAACGCACAGCCGCGTCGGTGACAAGGCACGTGCAGTATCGATTACATGCGCCAGCAGCGGCTTGCCGGCCAGCGGGTGGAGGACTTTCGGCAGGGCTGACTGCATGCGTTTGCCCATGCCGGCGGCGAGAATGACGACGTTCATATCGATAAGCTCAGGGAAGGGTGAATACGGATGAATTGCCGCAGCAGGCAGGGGCACATGCGGGATGCCGTATACGCATGCTGCGATTATTGTAAATAATGCAAAATTTTAGCATGCGCCGTCAGCTGCGCATGCCGGCGCGCCTGAAGACCGCGCTTCAGTCATCGCCATGCAGGCGAATCACCGCCGGCCCCGAAGGCGGCGCGCAAGGTTCCTCGTCGAAGGCGATGTCGCCGTCCGGGTTCGCCACCCCGGTGGCCTGAAGATCGCCGAAGCCGAACAGCGAGCGGTCCATCAGGTGCGACGGCACGACCGTCGACAGCCCCGAGAAAATGTTTTCCACCCGTCCCGGAAATTTCTTTTCCCATTCGCGCAGCATCGCCTTGATCTGTTTGCGCTGCAGGTTTTCCTGGCTGCCGCACAGGTCGCAGGGAATGATGGGGAACTGCTTCACCTCGGCATAGCGCTCGGTGTCGCTTTCCTTGACGTAGGCCAGCGGACGGATGACGATGTGCTTGCCGTCGTCGGACTGCAGCTTGGCCGGCATGCCCTTGACCTTGGCGCCGAAGAACATGTTCAGGAAAAAGGTTTCGAGGATATCGTCGCGATGGTGGCCCAGGGCGATCTTGGTCGCGCCCAGTTCATCCGCCACGCGGTACAGGATGCCGCGGCGCAGGCGCGAGCACAGCGAGCAGGTGGTCTTGCCCTCGGGGATGACGCGCTTGACGATGCTGTAGGTATCCTGGTTCTCGATGTGGAAGGGAATGTCCAGCTTCGACAGGTAATCCGGCAAGATATGCGCCGGGAAGTTCGGCTGCTTCTGGTCGAGGTTGACGGCGACGATATCGAAATTGATCGGCGCGCGCTCGCGCAGCGTCATGAGGATGTCCAGCAGCGCATAGCTGTCCTTGCCGCCGGACAGGCAGACCATGACCTTGTCGCCATCCTCGATCATGTTGAAGTCGCCGATCGCCTGGCCGACCAGGCGGCACAGGCGCTTGTGCAGCTTGTTGTTTTCGTGGGCGGTCTTTTCCGCCTTCTTCAGGTCGGCGGCGGCGGCTGCGCCGGCGCGGACATGCTTGCGGCTTCCATTTGTTACTGCTCCTTTACGTGAAACACTTCCACCCCGACCGAGTCGCAATCCGGGTAGACATCGGGCTTTTCAGTCGAGACGCGCACCGCGCGCACCTTCGGATGCGCCAGCATGGCGCGCGCGACGTCGTCGCACAGGGTTTCCTGCAGCTGGATATGGCCTTCGGCCATGCGCCGCGCGATACTGGCGCGCATGAAATCGTAATCGACCACTTCTTCCAGCTGGTCGGCCTTCGGCGTGGAGACGGCCAGCGGGATGAACAGGTCGACATTGACCAGCACGCGCTGCTCGCCTTTCTTTTCAAAGTCGTGCACGCCGATATTGATCTGCACTTCGTAATTGCGCAGGAAAAGGCGGCGGCAATCGGAGAGTTCCGGGTGGAAGAGGGTGGCAAGCATGGGATACCAGTCTACAGTTTATTTGGCGATGAACATCACATCGCGTTGCAAGGGAATCAGGTGCTGGCCGCCATCGACGACCAGGGTGGTGCCGGTGATGGCCGGCGCTTCTGCCAGGTAGCACACCGCCGCGGCGATGTCTTCCGGCGTGCTGGACTTGCCCAGCGGGGTCATGCGGTGCGCCCGGGCGAATTCGTCTTCGTTCTGCGTCCCCGATACCAGACTGATGCCCGGCGCCACGCCGACCACGCGCACCTTCGGCGCCAGCGCCTGCGCCAGCATCGTGGTGGCCGTGTGCAGGCCGGCCTTGGACAGCGTGTACGACAGAAAATCCGGGTTCAGGTTGTACAGCTTCTGGTCGAGCAGATTGATCGCCACGGCCTGGCTGCCGTCCGGAGTGGCGGCGTGCAGCGCATGCGCCAGCAGCACCGGCGCGCCGAGGTTGGCGCGCATGTGCGCCTCCAGGCGCGCATAGCCGAAGCCGGCGGCATCGTCGTAATCGAACAGCGAAGCATTGTTGACCACGCAGGTCACGGCGCCCAGCGCTGCTGTCGCGCGCGGCAGCAGCGCACGTACCGCCGCTTCATCGGCAAGGTCGCATTGCAGGGCTGCGGCGCGCCGGCCCAGCGCCTCGATTTCGCGTACGACGCCGGCGGCTTCATTGCCCGACCGGCCGTAATGCACTGCCACGTCCCAGCCTTGCCGTGCCAGCGCCAGCGCCAGCACGCGGCCGATGCGGCGAGCGCCGCCTGTCACCAGTGCAACTTTTTGTCGATTTGCTGTCATATCCAGGGTCGTCAGTTCAAGCTTGCGACAAAGCAAGCGCTTGCGGCTTGACCGTTTGCGTCTTCAGATCAATTTTTACCTTGGCTTTTGCCAATTTCACTACAATAGCGCCATGCAACTGAATCTGCCTGAACCGTCCACGGATGCGCTGTATGCATCCCGCTCCCTGCAAACCCTGATTGCCAACGACATTCGCCACAATTCGGGGTGGATTTCGTTTGCCCGTTTCATGGAACTGGCCTTGTATGCGCCGGGGCTTGGCTACTATAGCGGCGGCTCGGCAAAACTGGGCAAAGAGGGGGATTTTACAACCGCCCCGGAAATCACGCCGCTTTTTGGCGCCGCCCTCGCGCACGTGGCCGCCGGCCTCATGACGCAAAGCGCGCCGCAAATCATCGAATTCGGCGCCGGCACCGGCAAGCTCGCGCGCGACGTGCTCACTGAACTGGCGGCCATGGGCGTGCCGGTGCACCGTTACGCCATTGTCGAAGTGTCCGGTGAATTGCGCGCGCGCCAGAAGGCAACCCTGCGCGGCTTTCCCCAGGTGACCTGGCTGGAGCAGTTCCCCACAGCCTTTTCTGGCGTCGTTCTGGGCAACGAGGTACTCGACGCCATGCCGGTGCACCTGGTAGTCAAGACCCCGCAAGGCTGGAAGGAGCGCGGCATCGGCCTCGCCGACAAGCGCTTCGTGTTTCGCGACCGTCCCTGCGCGCCGGCCCTGACGGCGCAGATCCCGGATGCCGACCGCCTGCCGGTGGGCTACGTCACCGAGGTGCACCCGGTATCGGCCGCCTTCATGCGCTCGCTGGCGGAAATGCTGGTGGCCGGTTACGACCAGAACGGCCATGGCGGCGCCGCCGTCCTGGTGGATTACGGTTTCCCGGCAGCGGAATACTACCTGGACCAGCGCGCCGCCGGCACGCTGATGTGCCATTACCGCCACCACGCCCACGACGATCCGTTCTACCACCCGGGGCTGCAGGACATCACCGCTCACGTCGATTTTTCCGCCATGGCACGCGTTGCCATCGACGGCGGCCTGGACCTGCTGGGGTATGCCAGCCAGGCATCCTTTCTGCTCGACGCCGGCATTGGCGAACTCCTGTTACGCACCCCGCCCACGGACGCGCTGCGCTACCTGCCGCAAGCAAATGCCTTGCAAAAATTGACGTCTCCTGCTGAAATGGGCGAACTGTTCAAGGTGCTGGTGGTGGGCACCCATGTCGACCTGCCGGAGAAATTCGCCCGCAATGACCGCAGTTACAAATTGTAGAACCCTTTCGGAGCAAGCTGATGATCCGCTGGCTGGCCGTGATTTTTCTCGGCCTGACGATTTTTTCCCTGTTGTTTCCCGAGTTGCACAAGTTCGGCGTCGGGCGCGTGCCGGGCGACGTGCGCTTCCGCGTGGTCGGCCGCATCGTCTGCCTGCCGTTCGGCTCGGCGCTGCTGTGCTACCTGCTGGTGCTGCTGATTGCATGGCTGCTTTGAACGCCAGCGTGCCTGTTTCCCGGAGTGGCAACCGATGAACGACTATGGCCAGCTTGCCGCGCTGATCGTCGATCCCAACCCTGGCATGCGCGCCAACCTGCAGAACATGCTCAATCAGAGTGGCCTGACCCGGGTCGAGCATGCCGCCGGCGCAGGCGCCGCCATCCGCCTGCTGAAAAACAGGCAGTTCGACGTGGTCATCTGCGAATACGACCTCGGCGAAGGACAGGATGGTCAGCAATTGCTGGAAGACCTGCGCCACAACCAGGTGATCGACCTGCACACCATTTATTTCATCGTCACCGGCGAGCGCGCCCAGGGCAAGGTGGTCAGCGCCGCGGAGCTGGGGCCGACCGATTACATCCTCAAGCCCTTCACTGCCGACATGCTCAGCGAGCGCATCGCGCGCGCCGTCGACAAGCGCGCGGTGTTCCGCCCGGTGCACCAGCTGATCGCACAAAGTCGCCTGCGCGAGGCGATCGAAGCCTGCGCCAGGGGCGAGGCGATACAACCGCGCCATGCCAGCGACTTCATGCGCCTGCGTGCCGAATTGCACATGGCCCTGGGCGAGGCGCAGCAAGCCGAGGCGCTGTACCGCGCGCTGATCGATACCCGTGCCGTGGCCTGGGCGCGTCTCGGCCTGGCCAAGGCGCTGCACCGGCAGGAGCGCCTGGAGGAAACCGCCGCCATCCTGCAGACGCTGGTGGACGAGAATGCCAGCTTCATGGATGCCTGGGACTGGCTGGCGCGCACCCATGAACAGCTGGGCCAGATCCGCGAAGCCCAGGCGGCGCTCGAACGCGCCGTGGCGATTTCGCCGCATGCCGTGCGGCGCCTGCGCAAGCTGGGCGACGTGGCGCTGGTCGCCGGCGACGCGGCGCTCGCCGGCAAGGCATTCCACCAAGTGGTCGGCAAGTCGCGTTATTCCGAATTCCGCGACCCCGAAGACCACGTCCGCCTGGCGCGCACCCTGATTGCCGCCGGCGACGCGCAGCAGGCAGAATCGGTCATACGCGACTTGCGCAAGTCCTTCGACGGCCATCCCAAGATGCCGGCGTGCCGGGCGCTCTCCACCGCCTTGCTGCGCGAATCACAGGGCGACGCCACGCAAGCGGCAGAAGAGCTGCGCACGGCGGCGGCGGCCTGCCGCGAACCGGTCGGCATGTCCGCCGACATGAAGGTGATGCTGGCGCAGACCTGCCTGCTGAGCCGCCTCGAAGACGAGGCCGGCGCGGTCATGCTCGACGTGATGAACAATGCCGCCAACGGCGCCGACATGGCGCGGGCCATGGGTGCTTTCGCCCAGCTGGGCCGCGCGGACCTGGCCGAAAAGACGGCGCAGGAGAGCCGGCGCCAGGTGGTCGCACTGGTGACCGGCGGCGCCGACAAGGCGCGCCAGGGCGATTACAAGGGCGCGGTGGAAATGATGCTGACGGCGGCGCGCAAGTTGCCGGACAACCCGCAAGTGGTGTTCAATGCCGCGGTGGCGATCCTGAAATACCTCGACAACCTGGGCTGGGATGGCCAGCTCGGCGAGCATTGCCGGCGCCTCATCGAAAGGGCGCGCCTGCTCGAACCGGCCAACCAGCGCCTGGCGCCGCTGGCCGAATTGCTGCAGCAGATCCGCCAGCGAAACAGCCAGGAATAAGAGCGCCGGCCGCCTCAGGCGGTTGCTTCCAGCCAGGCTGGCAATTGCTGCGGTGGGCGCGCCACCAGCGCCCGATCCTTCCAGGTCACGATCGGTCGCTGCAGCAGGCGCGGATGGCCGGCCAGCGCCGCCAGCAGGGCGGCATCGTCGGCATGCGCCAGGTCCAGGATGGCGTACGCTTCTTCATTGCTGCGCACCATCTCGCGCAGGGGGCAAGCCAGCATCCGCTGTAATTCATCCAGTTGTGCTGCCGTCAGCGGCGTTTTCTGGTAGTCGACAATGGTCAGTGCCAGGCCGCGCGCCTGCGCAAACTGTTCTGTCAGCGCCAGCGCTTCGCGGGACTTGGAGCAGCGCGGATTATGGTAAATGGTCAGCATGCGGACATTCATTAAGATGGTGCGGGAAAGTGTGATTGACAAGATTTTCCAGCAATTTTATCCATCTTCGATGAATGGCGGATATTTTGGTATTGTTGATGGTCTACATCATTTTCTTTGGCCTATACTCCCTTGATGTCTAACCAGAAAGATACCCCGGATACCCCGACGCCGCCGGACATGGTTGCCACGCCGGCGCCGCAAGTCGAAAGTGAGTACTTGCAATCGTCCGATGCCGCGCCAGATTCGGTGAGGTCGAAAGCGTCCCAGGTTGCTCAGGCCCCCCAGGCGCCGCAGAAAAACGACCCGACGATTCCCGCCTACCTGAAGCAGGATGACGCGCCGTGGCGCCTGGCATGGAACATCGTCCTCGGCCAGTTGCGCAGTGCATCGGACAATATCGGCCGGCGCCTGATGCGCCGCACCTTGCGCATAGGCGTATCCGCGCGGATTTTCCACCCGGAAGCCGGCGCCAAGGGCTTGCGTGGCAAGACCTTGCAATACCTGGAGGAATCCATTGCCAGCTGGGTCATGTCGCGCGACGTGCTGGTGTTCATGATCCCGACCGTGAACAATGCCGGTCTAATGCATCAAAGCAACATTCGCCTGCGCGACTATGCCAAGCACCTCGATGGCCTCGTCCTGCAAGGTGGCGCCGACGTCTCGCCGCAGTCCTACAGCCAGGTCGCCACCCGGCCGGAATGGAGCGGCGACCGCGCGCGCGACATGTACGAGCTGGAACTGCTGCATGAGTTCATCGAGGCCGGCAAGCCGGTGCTGGGCATTTGCCGTGGTTGCCAGCTGATCAACGTCGCCTTCGGCGGCACCCTGTACCAGGACATCGCCACCGATGTGCCTGCCGCCATCCAGCACGTGGCCGATGCTTATGACAGTCACTACCACCCCATCCATTTTCCCAAGGGTTCGTCGCTTGCCGGCCTGTTTTCAGAGCATGAAGACGCGGTGGTGAACTCGATCCATCACCAGGCCGTGCGCGAGCTCGGCCGCGATCTCGCCGTGGAAGCCGTCTCCGGCAGCGACGACATCATCGAGGCAATCCGCTATCGCAAGGCGCCCTTCGTCATGGGGCTGCAATGGCATCCCGAATTCCACCGGGCCGGCACGCCCGGGGTGCTCGATTGCACGCCCATCCTCGACAACTTCCTGCGCGCCGCGCGCGAAACCCGTTTCTGAGGACGTGCCCCTGCCGCCTGCCGCGCAGTGCCGGCGGCGGGGCGATGTTGTGCTTCGCACACGGCGCGCGGACGATTTGCATGGCGGAATCGCAAAAAAACAGAAACTATTCGTGAATGCCAGTTGACAAATGCACGTGCGATATCTATAGTTTGGGGTTCCCTGCGGAGGGGTGGCCGAGTGGTTAATGGCAGCAGACTGTAAATCTGCCCTCTTACGAGTACGCTGGTTCGAATCCAGCCCCCTCCACCAGCCGGCAAGCTGGCGCAGTGAAGCAGCAGGTGAGCGGTTGGAAAATATGCAGTCCTCGCGGGTGTAGCTCAATGGTAGAGCTGAAGCCTTCCAAGCTTATGACGAGGGTTCGATTCCCTTCACCCGCTCCATGCAGAAAAAGTTTCTGCCCTTGTAGCTCAGTGGTAGAGCACTCCCTTGGTAAGGGAGAGGCCACGTGTTCAATCCACGTCAAGGGCACCATATAAGTAAAGTTGGCGGAACGGATCCGGCGTCGAGGGGCGCTGTGCCACTGTTCCGCCAATCGGTTGTTATGCAATACGGTCGGGCGCGTGCCTGAACATTCTCATACTATCGTTAGGAGTCTAAGATGGCAAAAGGCAAGTTTGAGCGGACGAAACCGCACGTGAACGTCGGCACCATTGGTCACGTTGACCATGGCAAGACGACCCTGACCGCAGCGATTGCAACCGTGCTGGCGAAGAAATTTGGCGGCGAAGCCAAGGGCTACGACCAGATTGACGCCGCCCCGGAAGAAAAGGCGCGCGGCATCACCATCAACACCTCGCACGTCGAGTACGAAACTGCGAACCGCCACTACGCCCACGTGGACTGCCCGGGCCACGCCGACTACGTCAAGAACATGATTACCGGCGCAGCGCAGATGGACGGCGCGATCCTGGTGTGCTCGGCCGCTGACGGCCCGATGCCGCAGACCCGCGAACACATCCTGCTGGCGCGCCAGGTGGGTGTGCCGTACATCATCGTGTTCCTGAACAAGTGCGACATGGTCGACGACGCCGAGCTGCTGGAGCTCGTCGAAATGGAAGTGCGCGAATTGCTGTCGAAGTACGAATTCCCCGGCGACGACCTGCCCATCATCAAGGGTTCGGCCAAGCTGGCGCTGGAAGGCGACCAGAGCGAGATCGGTGAAGCGGCAGTCCTGCGCCTGGCCGAAGCCCTGGACACTTACATCCCGACCCCGGAGCGTGCCATTGACGGCGCCTTCCTGATGCCGGTGGAAGACGTGTTCTCGATCTCGGGTCGCGGCACCGTGGTGACCGGTCGCGTCGAGCGCGGCATCATCAAGGTGGGTGAGTCGATCGAAATCGTCGGTATCCGCGATACCCAGACCACCACCTGCACTGGCGTGGAAATGTTCCGCAAGCTGCTGGACCAGGGTCAGGCAGGCGACAACGTTGGCGTGCTGCTGCGCGGCACCAAGCGTGAAGACGTCGAGCGCGGCCAGGTGCTGGCCAAGCCGGGTTCGATCAAGCCGCACAAGCACTTCACCGGCGAGATCTACGTGCTGTCGAAGGATGAGGGTGGTCGTCACACGCCGTTCTTCAACAACTATCGTCCGCAGTTCTACTTCCGTACCACGGACGTGACGGGTTCGATCGAGCTGCCGAAGGACAAGGAAATGGTCATGCCTGGTGATAACGTTTCGATCACTGTGCAACTGATCAACCCGATCGCCATGGAAGAAGGTCTGCGCTTCGCCATCCGCGAAGGCGGCCGTACCGTCGGCGCCGGCGTGGTGGCAAAGATCATCGAGTAATAATTTGATGATTTGCGGGACAGGGTTTATAAGGCGCCGCCGTGCGACGAATTGCTCTGTCCCCAACTGATCAATAATACTGATCAGAAGAGTTTCATGCGGACCGGGATTTGTATGCCGGTCTTCGCATCAAAAGTTAGCTGTAGGGGCGTAGCTCAATTGGCAGAGTGACGGTCTCCAAAACCGTAGGTTGGGGGTTCGAGGCCCTCCGCCCCTGCCACCGATTCAGGTGCAGGGCACCGAAAGCAAACAAAAGTATGTCTAACAATCCCGTACAGACCGTCGGCGCATCCGGCGACAAGGTGAAGGTCACGCTGGCCGCGCTCGCCGTGATCGCTGGCGTTGTTGGGTTTTATGTGCTGGCCGGCCAGCAAACGCTGATCCGCGCTGCGGCGCTGGTGGGCGGCCTGGTTGTTGCCGTGCTGCTGATGTGGACTGCTGAGGCTGGTCGCAATTTCGTGGCGTTCGCCCGCGAAGCCGTGCGCGAAACCAGGAAGGTCGTCTGGCCGGGCCGCAAGGAAGCCATGCAAATGACCGGCATCGTGTTTGCGTTTGTCATCGTCATGGCCATCTTCCTGTGGGGCGCCGACAAGGTGCTGGAAATGGTGTTGTACGGCCTGATTCTGGACTGGAAATAATAATGAGCGAGAATATTCATGGCGATGCGCCGGCGGCCGGCCAGGACGTCGCGCCTGCCGCGGCCAGCAAGAAGCGCTGGTATGTGGTGCATGTTTATTCCGGCATGGAAAAAAGTGTGATGCGCGCCCTGGTGGAGCGTGTTGCGCGCGCCGGCATGGAAGACAAGTTCGGCCAGATCCTGGTGCCCACCGAAGAAGTTGTCGAAGTGAAGAATGGCCAGAAATCGGTCACAGAACGCCGTTTCTTCCCGGGCTACGTGCTGGTTGAAATGGAAATGACCGACGATACCTGGCACCTGGTCAAGAATACCAGCAAGGTGACCGGCTTCATCGGCGGCAAGTCCAACAAGCCGACGCCGATCCCGCCGCACGAAGTCGACAAGATCATGCAGCAGATGCAGGAAGGCGTCGAAAAGCCGCGTCCCAAGGTGCTCTACGAGGTCGGCGAAATGGTGCGGATCAAGGATGGTCCCTTCACCGATTTCAACGGCAATGTCGAAGAAGTCAATTACGAAAAGTCGCGCGTGCGCGTCTCCGTGACCATTTTCGGTCGCGCCACGCCGGTCGAACTCGAATTCGGGCAAGTGGAGAAGGTCTGATCTCCTTGCCGCAGTACCCATAACAAGCGCCAGCCGGGCGCCACCCAGGTGAAAGACGGCAATACGCAGTGCCCGGAGGAGCCTGAGTAGCCTGTAAGGTGAAACGGCGCTATTACTCAATCAAATCAGGAGCCATCATGGCCAAGAAAATCGTCGGCTTTATCAAGCTGCAAGTCCCGGCTGGCAAAGCCAATCCCTCTCCCCCGATCGGTCCGGCACTGGGCCAGCGCGGTCTGAACATCATGGAATTCTGCAAGGCGTTCAATGCCCAGACGCAAGGCGTCGAGCCGGGCCTGCCGATTCCGGTGGTGATCACCGCCTTCGCCGACAAGTCCTTCACCTTCGTGATGAAGACGCCGCCGGCAACTGTCCTGATCAAGAAGGCCGCTGGCATTCAAAAGGGTTCGGCCAAGCCGCATACCGACAAGGTCGGCAAGATCACCCGCAAGCAAGCTGAAGAAATCGCAACGACCAAGCGCCCGGATCTGACCGGTGCTGACATGGAGGCGGCTGTGCGTACCATCGCCGGTTCCGCTCGTTCGATGGGTATCACGGTGGAGGGTCTGTAACATGGCAAAACTGTCCAAACGCGCCCAGGCGCAAAAAGCAAAAGTCGACCGCATCAAGGCCTATCCCTTCGATAACGCCATCACCCTGATCAAGGAACTGGCAACTGCCAAGTTCAATGAATCGATCGATGTGGCCGTGCAACTCGGCGTCGACCCGAAAAAATCGGACCAGGTCGTTCGCGGTTCCGTGGTGTTGCCGGCTGGTACCGGCAAGACCGTGCGCGTCGCCGTGTTCGCTTCCGGCGACAAGGCTGAGGCCGCCAAGGCTGCCGGCGCCGACGTCGTCGGCATGGAAGACCTGGCCGAGCGCGTCAAGGCTGGTGACATGCCTTTCGATATCGTCATCGCTTCGCCGGATACCATGCGCATCGTCGGTACCCTGGGTCAGATCCTGGGTCCGCGCGGCCTGATGCCGAACCCGAAGGTCGGCACCGTGACCCCGGACGTGGCAACTGCCGTCAAGAACGCCAAGGCAGGCCAGGTGCAGTACCGTACCGACAAGGCCGGCATCATCCACGCCACCATCGGCCGCAAGTCGTTCACTGACGCCGATCTCAAGTCCAATCTGCTGGCCCTGATCGATGCCTTGAACAAAGCCAAGCCCGCAAGCAGCAAGGGCGTGTATCTGCGCAAGGTGGCGATTTCGTCGACCATGGGCGCTGGTGTGCGCGTCGACCAAGCTAGCCTGGCAGCTTAAGAATCAAGTCCCTGTGCTGCCTGGCAGTGCAGGGCAAATCTTTGGGCTGGGAGATCTTCAAAGCAGCGAAGCTCTCCCAGGCAATCAAAGACCGTTGGGCCGAGCGCAGCAGTCGGGCGCAAAGTTAAACCGGGCAGGAAAATTTTCCTGCCTGCCCCAGCGCAGATGGTGAACCCGAACAAGTTTTGCAGTCTCTAAGCTGGTCTGCCAGTACGGAACTCCTAACTTCGGACGCCGTGTTCGAACCGATGCAGGGAAATAACATTTCCAGCATCATTAATGGAGGTTGATCTTGAGTCTCAATCTGAATGACAAAAAGGCCGTTGTCGCCGAAGTCTCCGCACAGGTAGCAAAAGCGCAGACGATCGTCGTGGCCGAATACCGTGGCATCCAGGTTGGTCACATGACACAACTGCGCGCCAATGCGCGTTCCCAAGGTGTGTACCTGCGCGTGTTGAAAAACACGCTGGCACGTCGCGCCGTCGAGGGCACCGCATTCTCCGGCCTCGCCTCCGAAATGACCGGCCCGTTGATCTACTCGATCTCCGAGGACGCCGTTGCTGCGGCCAAAGTCGTCAATGACTTTGCCAAAACCAACGACAAGCTGGTCGTCAAGGCAGGTAACTTCGCTGGCAAACAACTGGATAAAGCCGGTGTTGCCGCGTTGGCCAATATTCCGAGCCGTGAAGTCTTGCTCGCCCAGCTGCTGGGCGTCATGCAGGCACCGGTATCGGCATTTGCGCGTGGTTTGGCTGCCCTGGCAGCCAAGAAGGAAAGCGAAGCAGCGTAATTGCATCGCGCACCTTGCATGTGTACCGAATGAATGCAGCATCAACATTAACTTAGAGATTGCGGGCCGGGGCTGAAAAGCCGCACCGTCCCCGAAAAATTAGGAGTTTTTAAATGGCAATTACCAAAGACGATATCCTGGAAGCCGTAGGCGCGCTGTCCGTGATGGAGCTGAATGACCTGGTCAAGGCATTCGAAGAAAAGTTTGGCGTGTCGGCTGCTGCAATGGCTGTCGCCGGTCCGGCAGGCGGTGCTGGCGGCGGCGCTGCTGCTGCTGAAGAGCAAACCGAATTCACCGTGGTCCTGGCTGAAATCGGCGCCAACAAGGTCGGCGTCATCAAGGCCGTGCGTGAAATCACCGGCCTGGGCCTGAAGGAAGCCAAGGACCTGGTCGACGGTGCACCGAAGCCTGTCAAGGAAGGCATCGCCAAGGCAGATGCAGAAGCTGCCAAGAAGAAGCTGGAAGAAGCTGGCGCCAAGGCAGACCTCAAGTAATCAAGTCTGTCAGGCATTGTTTTATCGTCGCGCGGCAACGTTTTCTGAAAGATACGTTGCTGGCGACGGATTAAAGTAGCGCCGGAGTCAAAGTGCGGGACCCTTCAGGGAAGGGGCCGGCTTTGGCTCCTTTGTCGTTTTCGTATTTTGTGGAAAATGCGGCTTGCGCGCCTGGATGAAAGCAGTACTAAAGGCGAGGCAAGTTTATGAAAGTACACGGGATCGAGACTTGAGTTTTCGCAGTGGATGAAAAAGCCGGGCTTTTTCGTCGCGAAACCTGAATTCTTCCTCCTACCTGTCACTCACGGAGTGTCCATGCACTACTCATTCACTGAGAAGAAGCGCATTCGCAAGTCGTTCGCGAAACGCGCTAACGTCCACAACGTTCCGTTCCTGCTGGCCACCCAGCTCGAATCCTACGAGGGTTTTCTGCAGGCCGACAAGACGCCGTCGGTACGCAAGAATGAAGGCTTGCAATCTGCCTTCACGTCGATTTTTCCAATCGTATCGCATAACGGTTTCGCGCGTCTCGAATTTCTGTCGTATGTGCTGGGCGTTCCGCCGTTTGACGTCAAGGAATGCCAGCAGCGCGGCCTGACTTTCGCCTCGCCGTTGCGCGCCAAGGTACGTCTGGTGATTCTCGACAAGGAATCGCCGACCAAGCCGGTCGTCAAGGAAATGAAGGAGCAGGAAGTTTACATGGGCGAACTGCCTCTGATGACGGCCAACGGCTCCTTCGTCATCAACGGTACCGAGCGGGTGATCGTTTCGCAGCTGCATCGTTCCCCGGGCGTGTTCTTCGAGCATGACCGCGGCAAGACGCATTCGTCGGGCAAGCTGCTGTTCTCCGCGCGCATCATTCCTTACCGCGGTTCCTGGCTGGATTTCGAATTCGATCCGAAGGATATCCTGTTCTTCCGCGTCGACCGCCGCCGCAAGATGCCGGTGACGATCCTGCTGAAGGCGATCGGCATGACGCCGGAGCAGATCCTGGCGAACTTCTTCGTGTTCGACAATTTCACCCTGCGCTCGGAAGGCGCGGAGATGGAATTCGTCGCCGAGCGCCTGCGCGGCGAAGTGGCACGTTTCGACATCACCGACAAGTCGGGCAAGGTCATCGTCGCCAAGGACAAGCGCATCAACGCCAAGCACGTGCGTGAAATCGAGAGCGCCGGCGTCAAGTACATCTCGGTGCCGGAAGATTACCTGGTCGGCCGCGTGCTGGCCAAGAACATCGTCGACGCCGATACCGGCGAAGTCATTGCCAATGCCAACGACGAGCTGACCGAAGAGCTGCTGGGTCGCCTGCGCGACGCCAACATCACCGACATCCAGACGCTGTACACCAACGACCTGGACCAGGGCGCCTACATTTCGCAAACCCTGCGCACCGACGACACCGCCGACCAGACTGCCGCGCGCGTGGCGATCTACCGCATGATGCGTCCGGGCGAACCGCCGACCGAGGACTCGGTCGAGGCCCTGTTCAACGGCCTGTTCTACAGCGAAGAACGTTACGACCTGTCGGCCGTGGGCCGCATGAAGTTCAACCGCCGCATCGGCCGCGACGAACTCACCGGCACCATGACGCTGTCGAATGAAGACGTGCTGGCCGTGATCAAGATCCTCGTCGAGCTGCGCAATGGCCGCGGCGAAGTCGACGATATCGACCACCTCGGCAACCGCCGCGTGCGTTGCGTCGGCGAACTGGCGGAAAACCAGTTCCGCGCCGGCCTGGTGCGTGTCGAGCGCGCCGTCAAGGAACGCCTCGGCCAGGCCGAAGCGGACAACCTGATGCCGCACGACCTGATCAACTCCAAGCCGATCTCGGCGGCGATCCGCGAATTCTTCGGTTCCTCGCAGCTGTCGCAGTTCATGGACCAGACCAACCCGCTGTCGGAAATCACCCACAAGCGCCGCGTCTCGGCCCTGGGCCCGGGCGGCCTGACCCGCGAACGCGCCGGCTTCGAAGTGCGCGACGTGCACCCGACCCACTATGGCCGCGTGTGCCCGATCGAAACGCCGGAAGGCCCGAACATTGGCCTGATCAACTCCTTGGCGCTGTATGCCCGCCTGAACGAATACGGTTTCCTGGAAACGCCGTACCGCAAGGTCGAAAACGGCAAGGTGACCGACCATATCGATTACCTGTCGGCGATCGAGGAAGGCCGCTTCATCATCGCCCAGGCCAACGCCGCCATCGATGACAAGGGCCTGCTGTCGGACGAATTGGTGTCGGCGCGTGAGGCCGGCGAAACCATCCTGGTGTCGCCGGAACGCGTGCAGTACATGGACGTGGCGCCGGGCCAGGTGGTGTCGGTGGCTGCTTCGCTGATTCCGTTCCTGGAGCACGACGATGCGAACCGCGCGCTGATGGGCGCCAACATGCAACGCCAGGCCGTGCCTTGCCTGCGGCCGGAAAAAGCCTTTGTCGGCACCGGCATCGAGCGCACCGTGGCGGTCGACTCCGGCACCACCGTGCAGGCGCTGCGCGGCGGCGTGGTGGATTACATCGATGCAGGCCGTGTGGTGATTCGCGTCAATGACGACGAAGCTACCGCCGGCGAAGTCGGCGTGGATATCTACAACCTGATCAAGTACACCCGTTCCAACCAGAACACCAACATCAACCAGCGTCCGATCGTCCAGAAGGGCGATCGCGTGGCGCGCGGCGACGTCATCGCCGACGGCGCCTCGACCGACCTGGGCGAACTGGCACTGGGTCAGAACATGCTGGTGGCCTTCATGCCGTGGAACGGCTACAACTTCGAAGACTCGATCATGATCTCCGAGCGTGTTGTGGCCGACGACCGCTACACCTCGATCCACATCGAGGAACTGTCGGTGGTGGCGCGCGACACCAAGCTGGGCGCGGAAGAAATTACCCGCGACATTTCCAACCTGGCGGAAAACCAGCTGGCCCGCCTTGATGAATCCGGCATCGTCTACATCGGCGCCGAAGTGGAAGCCGGCGACGTGCTGGTCGGTAAAGTGACGCCGAAGGGCGAAACCCAGCTGACTCCGGAAGAAAAGCTGCTGCGCGCGATTTTCGGCGAAAAAGCGTCTGACGTGAAAGACACTTCGCTGCGCGTGCCTTCGGGCATGGTCGGCACCGTCATCGACGTGCAGGTGTTCACCCGCGAAGGCATCGTCCGCGACAAGCGCGCCCAGCAAATCATCGACGATGAGCTCAAGCGCTATCGCCTGGACCTGAACGACCAGCTGCGTATCGTCGAAGGCGACGCCTTCCAGCGCCTGGAGCGCCTGTTGATCGGCAAGACTGTCAACGGCGGCCCCAAGAAGCTGGCCAAGGGCAGCAAGATCACCAAGGAATACCTGGACGACCTGGACAAGTACCATTGGTTCGACATTCGTCCGGCCGATGACGACGTCGCTGCCGCGCTCGAGGCGAGCAAGGAATCGATTGCCGAGAAGCGCCACCAGTTCGACCTGGCCTTCGAAGAAAAGCGCAAGAAACTCACGCAAGGCGACGAACTGCCGCCGGGCGTCCAAAAGATGGTCAAGGTGTATCTGGCCGTCAAGCGCCGCCTGCAACCTGGCGACAAGATGGCCGGTCGTCACGGCAACAAGGGCGTGGTATCGCGTATCGTGCCGGTCGAAGACATGCCTTACATGGCAGACGGCACCACTGCCGACGTCGTGTTGAACCCGCTGGGCGTGCCTTCGCGTATGAACGTCGGCCAGGTGCTGGAAGTTCACCTGGGCTGGGCTGCCAAGGGCCTCGGCCGCCAGATCGACAACATGATCAGGCAACAGGCCAAGGCAGCGGAAATGCGCAAGTTCCTGACGACGATCTACAACGAGACCGGCCGCAAGGAAGAACTCGACAAGTTCAGCGACGAAGAAGTGCTGGAACTGGCGGAAAACCTGAAAAACGGCGTGCCGTTCGCCACTCCGGTGTTCGATGGCGCGCACGAAGAGGAAATCCGTCGCATGCTCGACCTGGCCTATCCGGACGACGTCGCCAAGCACCTCGGCATGACACCGTCGAAGAACCAGGTCACCATGTATGACGGCCGCACCGGCGAAGCCTTCGAGCGCAGCGTCACAGTCGGTTACATGCACATGCTCAAGCTGCACCACCTGGTGGACGACAAGATGCATGCCCGCTCCACCGGCCCGTACTCGCTGGTGACCCAGCAGCCGCTGGGCGGCAAGGCGCAGTTCGGCGGCCAGCGTTTCGGCGAAATGGAAGTGTGGGCGCTGGAAGCCTACGGCGCTTCCTACGTGCTGCAGGAAATGCTGACAGTGAAGTCCGACGACGTCAACGGTCGCACCAAGGTGTACGAAAACCTGGTCAAGGGCGACCACGTGATCGATGCCGGCATGCCGGAATCCTTCAACGTGCTGGTCAAGGAAATCCGCTCGCTGGGTATCGATATCGACCTCGAGCGCGACTAGGCACGAACGGCGCCGCCTTCGCAAGAGGGCGGCAGAAATTTGGAATGCTGGCCATGCGCCGGCATTTCGCAGTAGTAGTTGGCAGGTAAGGGAAGCAGCATTCGTTCCCGGTATCGGTGGAACTCTGTCCTGGCGAGGGCAGGGCCCTCCCGCCAATGCGAACAGGGTAGAAGCGAAAGCCGCATTGCCCCATTACCGTCAAGCGTTTTTCACGCCTTACTGGAGTGATACAGATGAAAGCACTGCTCGATCTATTCAAGCAAGTTCAGCAAAATGAACAATTCGACGCCATCAAGATTGGCCTGGCGTCGCCCGAGAAAATCCGTTCGTGGTCCTACGGCGAAGTCAAGAAGCCGGAAACCATCAACTATCGCACCTTCAAGCCGGAACGTGATGGCCTGTTCTGTGCCAAGATCTTTGGCCCGATCAAGGATTACGAATGCCTGTGCGGCAAGTACAAGCGTCTCAAGCACCGCGGCGTCATCTGCGAGAAGTGCGGCGTCGAAGTCACGCTGGCGAAGGTGCGCCGCGAGCGTATGGGCCACATCGAGCTGGCCTCGCCGACCGCGCACATCTGGTTCCTGAAGTCGCTGCCGTCGCGTCTGGGCATGGTGCTCGACATGACGTTGCGCGATATCGAACGGGTGCTGTACTTCGAAGCCTATGTCGTGACCGATCCCGGCATGACGCCGCTGAAGAAGTGCCAGATCATGTCGGAAGACGACTACGCCGCCAAGTATGAAGAATACGGCGACGACTTTACCGCTTTCATGGGCGCCGAAGGCATCCGCGAGTTGCTGCGTTCCATCGACATCGACCGCGATGCCGAGACCCTGCGCCAGGAATTGAAGGATTCCAAGTCCGAAGCCAAGATCAAGAAGTACGCCAAGCGCCTGAAGGTGCTGGAGGCCTTCCAGCGTTCCGGCATCAAGCCGGACTGGATGATCATGGAAGTGCTGCCAGTGCTGCCGCCGGAACTGCGTCCGCTGGTGCCGCTGGATGGCGGCCGCTTCGCCACCTCCGACCTGAACGACCTGTATCGCCGCGTCATCAACCGCAACAACCGCCTGAAGCGCCTGATGGAATTGCGCGCGCCGGAAATCATCACCCGCAACGAAAAGCGCATGTTGCAGGAAGCCGTCGACTCGCTGCTGGACAACGGTCGTCGCGGCAAGGCCATGACCGGCGCCAACAAGCGTCCGCTGAAGTCGCTGGCCGAAATGATCAAGGGTAAGGGCGGTCGTTTCCGTCAGAACTTGCTGGGCAAGCGCGTCGACTACTCCGGCCGTTCAGTCATCGTGGTCGGTCCGCAGCTGAAACTGCATCAGTGCGGCTTGCCGAAGCTGATGGCGCTGGAACTGTTCAAGCCCTTCATCTTCAACAAACTTGAACTGATGGGCCTGGCTACCACCATCAAGGCGGCCAAGAAGCTGGTCGAAATGCAGGAGCCGGTGGTCTGGGACATCCTGGAAGAAGTCATTCGCGAGCATCCGGTCATGCTGAACCGTGCGCCGACGCTGCACCGTCTGGGAATCCAGGCGTTCGAGCCGGTGCTGATCGAAGGCAAGGCGATCCAGCTGCATCCGCTGGTGTGCGCGGCGTTCAACGCCGACTTCGACGGTGACCAGATGGCCGTGCACGTGCCGCTGTCGATCGAAGCGCAGATGGAAGCCCGCACTCTGATGCTGGCTTCCAACAACATCCTGTTCCCGTCCAACGGCGAACCGTCGATTGTGCCGTCCCAGGATATCGTGCTGGGCCTGTACTATGCCACCCGCGAGCGCATCAACGGCAAGGGCGAAGGCATGATGTTCCCGGACGTCTCGGAAGTCATCCGTGCCTACGAAAACAAGGAAGTCGAGCTGACCACCCGTATCACGGTGCGTATCACCGAGTACCCGAAGGATGCGGCCAGCGGCGAATTCGTCAAGACCATCAAGCGTTACGAAACCACGGTCGGCCGCGCGATGCTGTCGGAAATCCTGCCCAAGGGCTTGCCGTTCACCGTGCTGAACAAGGCCCTGAAGAAGAAGGAAATCTCCAAGCTCATCAACATCTCGTTCCGCAAGTGCGGCCTGCGCGCCACCGTGGTGTTCGCCGACCAGTTGCTGCAGTCGGGCTTCCGCCTGGCGACCCGCGCCGGCATCTCGATCTGCGTCGACGACATGCTGGTGCCGCCGCAAAAGACCACTATCATCTCGCAGGCCGAGCATGAGGTGAAGCAGATCGAACAGCAATACGCTTCCGGCCTGGTGACTGCGGGCGAACGCTACAACAAGGTGGTGGACATCTGGGGCAAGGCAGGCGATGAAGTCGGCAAGGCCATGATGGACCAGCTCAAGGTCGAGCCGGTCGTCAAACGCGACGGCAGCACCGGCACGCAGGAATCGTTCAATGCGATTTACATGATGGCCGACTCCGGCGCACGCGGTTCCGCCGCCCAGATCCGCCAGCTGGCCGGCATGCGCGGCCTGATGGCCAAGCCGGACGGCTCGATCATCGAGACGCCGATTACCGCAAACTTCCGCGAAGGCCTGAACGTTCTGCAGTACTTCATCTCGACCCACGGCGCGCGTAAAGGCCTGGCCGATACCGCGCTGAAGACCGCGAACTCCGGTTACCTGACCCGCCGCCTGGTGGACGTAACCCAGGATCTGGTGGTGATCGAGGACGATTGCGGCACCACCAATGGCGCCGCCATGAAGGCGCTGGTGGAAGGCGGTGAAGTCATCGAAGCGCTGCGCGACCGCATCCTCGGCCGCGTCGCAGCAACCGACGTGGTCAATCCGGAAACCCAGGAAACCCTGTACGAAGCCGGCACATTGCTGGACGAAGACAGCGTCGAGGAAATCGAGCGCCTGGGCATCGACGAAGTCAAGGTGCGCACGCCGCTGACCTGCGACACCCGCTATGGCCTGTGCGCCAAGTGCTACGGCCGCGACCTCGGCCGCGGTTCCATGGTTGCCGCCGGCGAAGCTGTCGGTGTGGTCGCCGCGCAGTCGATCGGCGAACCGGGCACCCAGCTGACCATGCGTACCTTCCACATCGGCGGCGCAGCGTCGCGCGCGGCGGTTGCATCCTCGGTGGAAGCCAAGTCCAACGGCACGGTGCGCTTTACCGCCACCATGCGCTACGTCACCAACGGCAAGGGCGAGCAGATCGTCATTTCCCGTTCCGGCGAAGTGCTGATCACCGACGACCACGGCCGTGAGCGCGAGCGTCACAAGGTGCCGTACGGCGCCACCCTGATCGTCAAGGATGGCATGGCGATCAAGGCCGGCACTGCGCTGGCCACCTGGGATCCGCTGACCCGCCCGATCATTACCGAATACGCCGGCACGGTGAAGTTCGAAAATGTCGAGGAAGGCGTCACCGTCGCCAAGCAGATCGACGAAG
>CAVRJS010000001.1:0-601861 GCA_963722005.1 uncultured beta proteobacterium | reverse complement strand
TTGTCGAGCTTGGCCTTCAGCAGCGCGCCCAGGCTGGTCGTGCCGGAAGCGGCATTCGAGTCAGCCGCCATCTTCTGCATGGCTTCCTGGGTTTCGGCGTTGTCCTTGGCCTTGATCGACAGCTGGATGCTGCGTGCCTTGCGGTCGATGTTGATGACCAGGGCTTCCACGGCGTCGCCGACCTTCAGGTGCGTGCCGGCATCTTCCACGCGGTCGCGGGAAATTTCGGAAGCGCGCAGGTAGCCTTCGACTTCTTCGGACAACTGGATCACGGCGCCCTTCGGCTCCACCGACTTGACGGTGCCGTTGACGATCGAACCCTTGTCGTTCATGGCTGCGTAGTTGTTGAACGGGTCGCCTTCCAGCTGCTTGACACCCAGCGAAACGCGTTCGCGCTCGACATCGATGGCCAGCACGATGGCTTCCAGCTCGTCGCCCTTCTTGAAACGACGCACGGCTTCTTCGCCGGCTTCGGTCCAGGACAGATCGGACAGGTGCACCAGGCCGTCGATGTTGCCGGACAGGCCGATGAACACGCCGAAGTCGGTGATCGACTTGATCGCGCCGCGGACCTTGTCGCCCTTCTTGTGGTTGACGGCGAAGTCATCCCACGGATTGGCCTTGCACTGCTTCATGCCCAGCGAGATGCGGCGGCGGTCTTCGTCGATTTCCAGGACCATGACTTCCACTTCGTCGCCCAGCTGGACAACCTTGTTGGGGGCCACGTTCTTGTTGGTCCAGTCCATTTCGGAGACGTGCACCAGGCCTTCGATGCCCTGCTCGACTTCCACGAATGCGCCGTAGTCGGTCAGGTTGGTGACCTTGCCGAACAGGCGGGTGCCTTGCGGGTAGCGACGCGACAGGCCGGTCCAGGGATCGTCGCCCAGCTGCTTGACGCCCAGCGAGACGCGGTTCTTTTCCTGGTCGTACTTGAGGACCTTGGCGGTGATTTCCTGGCCGACGGACAGCACTTCCGAGGGGTGACGCACGCGGCGCCATGCCAGGTCGGTGATGTGCAGCAGGCCGTCGATGCCGCCCAGGTCGACGAATGCGCCGTAGTCGGTGATGTTCTTGACGACGCCATTGACGATGGTGCCTTCCTTCAGGGTTTCCATCAGCTTGGCGCGCTCTTCGCCCATCGAGGCTTCGACCACGGCGCGGCGCGACAGCACCACGTTATTGCGCTTGCGATCCAGCTTGATGACCTTGAATTCCAGGGTCTTGCCTTCGTACGGGGAGGTGTCCTTGACCGGACGGGTGTCCACCAGCGAACCCGGCAGGAAGGCGCGGATGCCGTTGGTGAGGACGGTCAGGCCGCCCTTGACCTTGCCGTTGACGGTGCCGGTGACGATTTCGCCGGATTCCATCGCCTTTTCCAGGGCCAGCCAGGATGCCAGGCGCTTGGCCTTGTCGCGCGACAGGATGGTGTCGCCGAAGCCGTTTTCCAGGGATTCGATGGCAACGGAAACGAAATCGCCGATGTTGACTTCGAGTTCGCCGTTGTCGTTCTTGAATTCTTCCAGCGGGATGAAAGCTTCGGACTTCAGGCCGGCGTTGACGATCACGAAGTTGTGGTCGATGCGAACGACTTCAGCCGAGATCACTTCGCCGGAGCGCATGTCCTGGCGCGACAGCGATTCCTCGAACAGGGCGGCAAAGCTTTCCATACCAGTGGATGCGGGGGAGGTAGCAACAGTAGACATAAAAATTTGGGGTTAGCCGATTCCGTCACACATGCGACGAACACCGGGTTAAGTTGATCAATTCCCGGACAGGCCTTGCGCCTGCACGGGCACCACGAAACAGCAACAGCGAAACAACAACTACTGTGGCACTGTCAGTGCCGGCAGCCTGCGTCTTCAGAACGCGTGCTGCCTTTTCAGGGTTGCATACCATCCGAGCACCCGCTCGACCGCCTCGTCGACGCCCATTGCGGAAGTATCCAGAACATATGCCCCTTCGGCGGGCTTCAGGGGCGCCACCTTGCGGCTGGCGTCGCGCTCGTCGCGCTCCCTCAAATCCCTCAGAAGGTCGGCCATATTAGCAGAAAAACCTTTGTCAATCAATTGCTTATAACGTCTTTCCGCGCGCGCCTCGACACTTGCCGTCAAGAATATCTTCAAGGGTGCGTGCGGGAAAATCACCGTGCCCATGTCGCGGCCGTCGGCCACCAGGCCGGGGGCCTTGCGGAAGGCCAGCTGCAAGGCATACAGGGCTTGCCGCACCGTTGCCAGGGAAGCAATTTTCGAGGCGACATTGCCGACTTCCTCGGCACGGATCGCCGCCGACACGTTTTCCGTGCCCAGGAACACGCCTTCGCCGCTGAAGGAGCAGTTCAGGTCGCGCGCCAGCTTGGCCAGCGCATGCTCGTCGGTCAGTTCGACGTCCTTGCGCAGCGCCGACAGCGCCGTCAGCCGGTACAGCGCGCCGGAATCGAGGTAATGGAAGCCCAGCTTGTGCGCGACCAGGTGCGACACCGTGCCCTTGCCGGACGCGGTCGGGCCATCGATGGTAATGACGGGAATGTGAGAGACGCTCATATCAGGTTATTGTGGGCAATCCGGGCGAACGCCTCGAAATACTCCGGGAAAGTCTTGGCCACGCATTTCGGGTCGTTGATGCGCAGCTTCACGCCGCGCCGCGCCGTACCGTCCAGCGTCGCCAGCGAAAAGCACATCGCCATGCGGTGGTCGTCATAGGTATCGATGGCGGCCGGCTGCAGTTGCGCCGGCGGCGTCACGCGCAGGTAATCGGCGCCCTCTTCCACGGTCGCGCCCAGCTTGCGCAACTCGGTCGCCATGGCGGCGATGCGGTCGGTTTCCTTGACGCGCCAGCTGCCGATGTTGCGCAGCGTGCTGGTGCCCTCGGCATACAGCGCCGCCACCGCGATCGTCATGGCGGCGTCGGGGATATGGTTGAAGTCGGCGTCGATGGCGCGCAGCGCGCCGTTGCCGCCGGCCTCGATCCAGTTGTCGCCCATGGTGATGGTCGCGCCCATCTGCTGCAGCGCCTCGACGAAGCGCACGTCGCCCTGGATGCTGTCGCGGCCGACGCCCTCGACGCGCACCGGTCCGCCGGCAATCGCCCCGGCGGCCAGGAAATACGACGCCGAAGAAGCATCGCCTTCGACGTGAATGCTGCCCGGGCTGACGTAGCGCTGGCCGGCATCGACGGTGAAGGATTGCCAGCCGTCGCGGCGCACCTCGACGCCGAAGCGCCGCATCAGGTTCAGGGTGATCTCGATGTAGGGCCGCGAAATCAGCTCGCCCACCACCTCGATGGTGACGGCGTGGCTGTGCGCCATCAGCGGCGCCGCCAGCAGCAAGGCTGTCAGGAACTGGCTGGAGACGTTGCCGCGCACCTGCATGCGCGCCGCATGCAGGTGGCCGCGGCGGATGCGCAGCGGCGGGTAGCCTGCCGCGCCGGTGTAGTCGATCTGCGCGCCGGCGGCGTTCAGGGCATCGACGAGGTCGCCGATGGGCCGCTCGTGCATGCGCGCCACGCCGTGCAGCGTGTAGTCGCCGCCCATCACCGCCAGCGCCGCCGTCAGCGGACGGATCGCGGTGCCGGCATTGCCCATGAACAGGTCGGCTGCATGCACGGGAAAGGCGCCGCCGGCGCCCTGCACGCGGTAATTGCTGCTGTCGCCGTCCTGCTGCCATTTCACGCCCAGCTTCTGCAGCGCCATCAGCATCACGTGGGTATCGTCGGACGCCAGCAGCTCGCGGATCTCGGTGCTGCCCTCGGCCAGCGCCGCCAGCAGCAGGGTGCGGTTGGAAATGCTTTTCGAGCCCGGCAGGCGCATGTTGCCGCTGGCATGCAGCACCGGCTGCAAATCGAGATGATTGGGATAATGTTTCATTAAATTCAGTTTCCGCCGCGCGGCGCCGGCGGCTCGGCAGCTTCGATGGTTTTACTCCAGTCATGGCGGGCACGCTGGGCATTGGCGTACACCGCCTCCAGCCCGGCGCCGTCGCCGGCCTGCAGCAGGGCGCGCATGCGTCCCAGCTGCGCCATGTAATCGTCCAGCTCGCGCAGCAGCGCGCCCTGGTTGGCCAGGCTGATGTCGCGCCACATTTCCGGCGACGAACCGGCAATCCGCGTGAAATCGCGGAAACCGCTGGCGGCATACTGGAACAGCAGGTCGGCATGCGGTTTGCGCGCGATGTCGTCGACCAGGCCAAAGGCCAGCAGGTGCGGCAAGTGGCTGACCGCGGCAAACACGGCGTCGTGCTCGTCGGCGCCGAGGCGGTGGATCAGCGCGCCGCAATGGCGCCAGGCGGCGGCCACGCGCTCGATATCGGCTTCGGCATTTTCCGGCAAGGCGGTGAGCACCACTTTCTTGCCGACATACAGGTCGGCCAGCGCCGCATCCGGGCCGTTCTGCTCGCTGCCGGCAATCGGGTGTCCCGGCACGAATTGCGCGATCCTGTCGCTCAGCGCGGCGCGCGCAGCGGCCACGACATCGCTCTTGGTGCTGCCGGCATCCGTCACTACCGTGCCCGGCTGCAAGTGGGGCGCAATCGCGGCCAGGATCGCCCCGGTCTGCGCCACCGGCGCGGCCACCAGCGCCAGCTCGGCGCCTGCCAGCGCTTCCGCCGCCGAGGTGCAGGCGACGTCGATGATGCCCAGCGTGCGCGCGCGCTCCAGCGTGGCGGCGGTGCGGCCGACGCCGACCACCTGTTCCACGGCGCCGGCGCGCTTCAGCGCCAGCGCGAAGGAGCCGCCGATCAGGCCGACGCCGAAAATTGCAATTTTCTTCAATGCCATGCGAACCTGCGGGATTACAGGCTGAGCGGGTACGAGCCCAGCAGCTTGAAAAAGGCGGCGTTCTGTTTCAGTTCATCCAGTGCGCGGGCGACATTCTCGTCATGCGCATGGCCTTCGACATCCACATAAAAATAATATTCCCAGGCGCCGGTGCGCGCCGGGCGCGATTCGAAGCGCGACATCGACACGCCGTGCCGCGCCAGCGGCTGCAGCAGGCGCAGCACGGCGCCGGCCTCGTTGGCCACCGACAAGACCAGCGAAGTCTGGTCACGCCCGGACGGCGCGGTGTGCAGCCGGCCGATCACGGCAAAGCGGGTGCGGTTGTGCGGATCGTCCTGGATGTGGGCATGCACTACCTGCAAGGCATATTTCTCGCCGGCGATCTCGCCGGCAATCGCCGCCACGGCAGCATCGCCGGCAGCCATGCGCGCGGCTTCACCGTTGGACGCCACGGCCTGGCGCTCGACTTCCGGGTAATGCTGGTTGAGCCAGGCCTGACACTGCGCCAATGCCTGCGAATGCGCGCAGATGCGGGTGATGCCGTCCATGCTGCCGCTTTTCGTCATCATGCTGTGATGCACGGGAATGGAAATCTCGCCGCTGATGGCCAGCGATGTCTGCAGCAGCAGGTCGAGGGTACGGTTGACCGTGCCCTCGGAAGAATTTTCGATCGGCACCACGCCGAAATCGGCGGTGCCGGCTTCGGTGGCGCGGAACACTTCATCGATGGAAACGCAGGGCTCGCCCTCGACGGCATGGCCGAACTGCTGGTACACCGCCTGCTCGCTGAAGGTGCCGGCCGGGCCGAGGTACGCGACCCTGACGCGCTTTTCCAGGGCGCGGCAGGCCGACATGATTTCGCGGAAAATGGTTTGCACGTCGGCGCCGTCCAGCGGGCCGGGATTACGCGCCGCCACGCCGCGCAGCACCTGGGCCTCGCGCTCGGGACGGAACACCGGCGCATTGGTTTCCGCCTTGACGTGCCCCACTTCCTGGGCCAGCCGCGCACGCTGGTTCAGCAGGTCGAGGAGTTGCGCATCAATGCCATCGATCTGTTCGCGCAGGGGTTTGAGCTTGCTGTCCATTAAGCGTGCTTCTTTTCGAATTCTTTCAGGTAATCCACCAGCGCGCGCACGCCTTCGATGGGCATGGCGTTATAGATGGAAGCGCGCATGCCGCCCACCGACTTGTGGCCTTTCAGCTGCAGCAGGCTACGCTCTTTCGCGCCGGCGAGGAAAGCATCGTTGAGCGCCTCGTCGCGCAAAAAGAACGGCACGTTCATGCGCGAGCGGCATTCCTTCGCGATGCGGTTGGCAAACAGGCTGCTGGCATCGAGATAATCGTACAGCAGGTCGGCCTTGGCGATGTTCTGCAGCTCGATCGCCGCCACGCCGCCATTGCGCTTCAACCACTGGAACACCAGCCCGGCGATATAGATGCCGTAAGTCGGCGGCGTGTTGTACATGGAATGGTTTTCCGCCACCAGCCGCCAGTCGAACGCCGAGGGGCACACCGGCAAGGCATGGCCGATCAGGTCGTCGCGCACGATGACGATGGTGACGCCGGCCGGGCCGATGTTCTTTTGCGCGCCGGCATAGATGACGCCGTACTTCGCCACGTCGATGACGCGCGACAGGATGTTGGACGACATGTCGGCCACCAGCGGCGCGCCGCCGGTGTCGGCGGCGATATCCGGCACGGCGTGGTATTCGACGCCGTCGATGGTTTCATTGCTGCAGATATGCACATAGGCGGCATCCCGCGACAGCTGCCAGCTGCTGCGCGCCGGAATGGCGCCGTACTTGCCCGCCGCGCCGGAAGCCGCGACATTGACGTTGGCATACTTCTTCGCTTCCTTGATCGACTTGGCCGACCAGGAGCCGGTGTCGATGAAATCGATGGTCGCCGGCTGCGCCTTGCGGCCGATCAGGTTCATCGGCACGATGGCGTTTTCCGCCAGCGCGCCGCCCTGCATGAACAGGATCTTGTAGTTGTCCGGCACCGCCAGCAGCTCGCGCAGGTCGCGCTCGGCCTGCTCGTAGATGGAGATGAACTCCTTGCCGCGATGGCTCATCTCCATGACCGACATGCCGCTGCCGTGCCAGTCCAGCATTTCAGCGGCGGCCTGCTGCAGCACTTCCTTCGGCAGCACCGCCGGTCCGGCGGAAAAGTTAAAGACGGCCATTACGCCTCCGTTTCGCCATTCCCGGCGTTGCCGTTGTCGCCATTGCCGTTTTCGGCGCCGCCGTTGTCCTCGTCGACATCCACCTCGGCGATGCGCTGCAGGCCCGACAGCTTGGTGCCGTCTTCCACCGCGATCAGGGTCACGCCTTGCGTGGCGCGGCCCATTTCGCGGATCTCCGCCACGCGGGTGCGGATCAGCACGCCGCCGGTGGTGATCAGCATGATTTCATCATTGGTCTCCACCAGGGTGGCGGCCACCACGCGGCCGTTGCGCTCGGAAGTCTGGATGGCGATCATGCCCTTGGTGCCGCGGCCATGGCGGGTGTACTCGCCGATCGGCGTGCGCTTGCCGTAGCCGTTTTCGGTCGCGGTCAGCACCGACTGCTGCTCGTTGCCGGCCACCAGCATGGCAATGACCTGCTGGCCCTCCTCCAGGTTCATGCCGCGCACGCCGCGCGCGGTACGGCCCATCGGCCGCACGTCGTTTTCGTCGAAGCGCACGGCCTTGCCGGAATCCGAGAACAGCATGACGTCATGGGTGCCGTCGGTGAGCGCGGCGCCGATCAGGAAATCACCCTCGTCGAGGCCGACGGCGATGATGCCGGCCTTGCGCGGATTGGAGAAGTCCGTCAGCGGCGTCTTCTTGACCGTGCCCAGCGAAGTCGCCATGAACACGTAGCGGTCTTCCGGGAAGGTGCGGTTTTCACCCGACAGCGGCAGCACCACGGTAATCTTCTCGCCATCCTGCAGCGGGAACATGTTGACGATCGGCTTGCCGCGCGAATTGCGCGAGCCTTGCGGCACTTCCCACACCTTCAGCCAGTACATGCGGCCGCGGTTGGAGAAGCACAGGATGTAGTCGTGGGTATTGGCGATGAACAGATGCTCGACCCAGTCCTCTTCCTTGGTCGCCATGGCCTGCTTGCCGCGGCCGCCACGCTTCTGCGCGCGGTATTCGGACAAGGGCTGCGACTTCATGTAACCCGAGTGCGACAGCGTCACCACCATGTCCTGCGGCGTGATCAGGTCTTCGGTTTCCAGGTCGGAGGTATTGTGCTCGATGTGCGAGCGGCGGCTGTCCTTGTTGCCGACGCCGTAATCGTTCTTGGCGGCGTTCAGCTCGTCGGTGATGATGGCGGTCACGCGCGCCGGCTTGGACAGGATGTCCAGCAGGTCGGCGATCTGCGCCATGACTTCCTTGTACTCGTTGACGATCTTGTCCTGCTCCAGGCCGGTCAGGCGCTGCAGGCGCATCTGCAGGATTTCCTGGGCCTGGTCGTCGGACAGCTTGTACAGGCCGTCGGTCTGCATGCCGTAGTGGCGCGGCAGGTTTTCCGGACGGAAGGCGTCGATGCCGCCGACATTGTCGGCGCCGGTGCGCGCCAGCATCTCGCGCACCAGGGAAGAATCCCAGGCGCGCGCCATCAGTTCGCTCTTGGCCACCGGCGGCGTCGGCGCCGCCTTGATGATGGCGATGAAATCGTCGATGTTGGCCAGCGCCACGGCCAGGCCTTCCAGCACGTGGCCGCGTTCGCGCGCCTTGCGCAGCTCGAACACGGTGCGGCGCGTGACCACTTCGCGGCGGTGCGACAGGAAGCATTCCAGCATCTGCTTCAGGTTCAGCAGGCGCGGCTGGCCATCGACCAGCGCCACCATGTTCATGCCGAAGGTATCCTGCAGCTGGGTCTGCTTGTACAGGTTGTTGAGCACGACCTCGCCCACTTCGCCGCGCTTGAGCTCGATCACCACGCGCATGCCCGACTTGTCGGACTCGTCGCGGATATCGGAAATGCCGTCCAGCTTCTTGTCGCGCACCAGCTCGGCAATGCGTTCCAGCAGCGACTTCTTGTTGACCTGGTAAGGCAGCTCGTCGACGATGATGGCGGTGCGGCCTTCCTTGCCGTATTCCTCGTAGTGCGTCTTGGCGCGCATCACCACGCGGCCACGGCCGGTGCGGTAACCGTCGCGCACGCCGGACACGCCATAGATGATGCCGCCCGTCGGGAAGTCCGGCGCCGGGATGATCTCGATCAGCTCATCCACCGTGCAGTCGGCATTCTTCAGCACATGCAGCGCGCCGTCGACGACTTCGGTAATGTTGTGCGGCGGGATATTCGTCGCCATGCCCACGGCGATACCGGAAGAACCATTGATCAGCAGGTTCGGAATACGGGTCGGCAAAACCGACGGTTCCTTTTCCTTGCCATCGTAGTTCGGCACAAAATCGACGGTTTCCTTTTCTATATCGGCCAGCAATTCGTTGGCGATCTTGTCCAGGCGGCATTCGGTGTAACGCATCGCCGCGGCGCTGTCGCCATCGACGGAACCAAAGTTGCCCTGGCCATCGACCAGCGTGTAACGCATCGAAAAATCCTGCGCCATGCGCACCAGCGTGTCATAGATGGAGGCGTCGCCGTGCGGGTGATACTTACCCATCACTTCGCCGACCACGCGCGCGCACTTCACGTGCGGCCGATTCCAGAGATTGCTGGTTTCATGCATGGCGAACAGCACGCGGCGGTGCACCGGCTTCAAGCCATCACGCACGTCCGGCAATGCGCGGCCCACGATCACGCTCATGGCGTAATCGAGGTAACTCTTGCGCATTTCCTCTTCCAGAGAAATGGGGATGGTTTCTTTTGCGAATTGATCCATTGGCTGACCAAAAAATAAAGCTGAAAACGGAAACGGCAGCGCACGCGCACCTGCATGGACTCACCGGCCTGAAACACACGATTTTAACATGCGCCCCCAGGCAATAGCCTTCATGCAAGGCAGGCCGCATCACGGACGCCTTTACAGGGCAGAAAATGCCGACGCATACCGCCAAGCGCCATGAGATTTATAAAAAAACAAAGGTCGCCACCTCGTCACGTCTACACTGCAATCGTATAGTTGCAATAGCTGCACGATACCTGTCGCAAAAACACAACAAAGCGGGAAAAGTATTACTTGCACGATATGGCAATGCACCGCAATTTTGAGGGTGTGGCAAAATGCCATCGCGTTATGTCATTGCCATTTGGCTTTTAATACATAGATGGCGATAACGACATCATGGTATTATTCACTTGTTAGTCGTCAATTAAGTTGCGCATATAACTGTGCAGAAATCTCACCCGAGAGGAGAAATATGAATAAGTTTGTAAAAATCATCTTCGCTGCTTCTGCTGCAGTGATGGCCGTTTCCGCAACTGCGCAAGACATCAAGGCCGCCACTCCGAAAAGCGCCTACGTGCAAGACGCACGCGGCGTGATCGCCAAGAGCACCCACGGTTCGTGCTGGCGCACCACCCACTGGACCCCGGCTGACGCCGTTCCGGGTTGCGACGGCGCGCTGGCCGCCCCGGCTCAACCGGCTGCTGCTGCTGCCGCACCTGCTGCTCCGGCCGCCAAGCCTGCTCCGCAAGCTGAAAAGGTGACCCTGGCCACCGACACGCTGTTCGACTTCAACAAGGCTGTCCTGAAGCCGGAAGGCAAGGAAAAGCTGGACGACCTGTTCCTGAAGCTGTTCGGCATGGAACTGGAAGTCATCATCGCTGTCGGCCACACCGACACGATCGGCTCCGACTCCTACAACCAGAAGCTGTCGGTCAAGCGTGCTGAAGCCGTCAAGGCCTATCTGCTGGAAAAGGGCGTTGAAGAAAACCGCGTCTACACCGAAGGCAAGGGCGAATCCGCACCGGTCGTCGCCGACTGCTCGGGCAACCGCGCTGCACAGATCAAGTGCCAGTCGCCGAACCGCCGCGTGGAAATCGAAGTCGTCGGTACCCGCACCAGGTAATCTGCTTCACTCCAAAAAACCCCGCTTCGGCGGGGTTTTTTATTTGTGCGTCATGAAACTTCGCGCATGATGGCACAAACCGCCTTTGCAGTTATCATTCCCCCATGAATGCCGACCCCCTTGAACTGCAGAAATTCGGCGAACTCGCCCACCGCTGGTGGGACCCCGAGTCCGAATTTCGCCCCCTGCACGAAATCAACCCGCTGCGCCTGGAATGGATCAACGCGCGCGTGCCGCTGGCCGGCAAGACGGTGCGTCGACGTCGGCTGCGGCGGCGGCATCCTGGCCGAATCGATGGCCAAGAAAGGCGCCAACGTCACCGGCATCGACCTCTCGGAAAAGCCGCTGAAGGTGGCCGACCTGCACAGCCTCGAATCCGGCGTGCAGGTGCGCTACGAACTGATCGCCGCCGAAGCGCTGGCCGCGCGCGAGCCCGGCAAGTACGACGTCGTCACCTGCATGGAAATGCTGGAACACGTGCCCGACCCCGGCTCCATCGTCCGCGCCTGCGCCACCCTGGTCAAGCCCGGCGGCCACGTGTTCTTCTCGACCATCAACCGCAACCCCAAGTCCTACCTGTATGCCGTGATCGGCGCCGAATACGTGCTGCAACCTGCTGCCCAAGGGCACGCACGACTACGCCAAGTTCATCACGCCGGCGGAACTGGCGCGCTTCATCCGCGAAGCCGGCCTGGACCTGGACAGCCTCAAGGGCATGGGCTACAACCCGCTGACCAAGATCTACTCGCTCAGCCAGGACACCAGCGTGAATTACCTGGTCGCCTGCACCCGCCCGGAGTAAGCCGCCGCATGCGACTGTCCCTGCCCCGCGCGGTGCTGTTCGATCTCGACGGCACGCTCGCCGACACCGCGCCCGACCTGGCCGCCGCCGTCAACCGCATGCGCCTGGCGCGCAGCCTGGAACCGGTGCCCTACGACAGTGTTGCGCCCGCTCGCCTCGGCCGGCGCGCGCGGCCTGATCGGCGCCGCCTTCGGCATCGGCCCGGACGATGCCGGCTACGACGCCATGCGCACCGAATTCCTCGACAACTACGCCGCCGCCATTGCCGTGGAAACACGCCTGTTCGACGACATCGGCGCCTTGCTGGAAGAATTGACGGAAACCGGCCTGCAATGGGGCATCGTCACCAACAAGCCGGCGCGCTATACCGACGCCCTGGTGCCGCGCATCGGCCTGGCGCACGCCGCCTGCGTCGTCTCCGGCGACACCACGCCGCACGCCAAGCCCCACCCCGCCCCGCTGCTGGAAGCCGCCGCGCGCATCGGCCTGCCGCCCGAAGCCTGCTGGTACGTCGGCGACGACCTGCGCGACATCCAGGCCGGGCGCGCCGCCGGCATGGTCACCGTTGGCGCCGGCTGGGGCTATTGCGGCAATATCGAACCGGCAAGCTGGGGCGCCGACGCCCTCGCCGCGCACCCGCTGCAATTGCTCGATCTGCTGGCCGGCAGATAATTCCGCTGGCGGGGATTGAAATCGTCCTGAACGATCCCATCTTCTGCACTATAATGGTAGTAACTGTTTTGGGGACGACCTGGTTTCGACAGGGGTTGCAAAGCAGCGCAGGGCATACCGAGGACTGGCTACCTCGTAAATCCAACCGGAAATGCTTAAATGCAAACGATGAATCTTACGCTCTCGCAGCGTAAACCTCTAGAAACCTAAGAACTTTCTAGCTCTACACCATCTTGTTCCTGGGGTGGGCTGGCAACAGCAGTAGAGTCATATACAGGGAATCGCGTTGTGTCGGGTTACTTGGCGCAGCGTTAAATCTAGGTGACTCGCCTTGACGAAGCGTGTGCGTCCGCGTCGGCAGGGTTAAATCAAATGGCAGCACTAAGTATGTAGAACTGTCTGTAGAGTGCTTCTGGACGCGGGTTCGATTCCCGCCGTCTCCACCAAAATTAAAAAGCCACCCGGCTTGTCGGGTGGCTTTTTAATTTTGTGGGTGTCTGTGAGAATCGAACCCGCGGGACGCGGGGCGCAGGCAGGGTTTCGGCGAGCACTGCTCGCCGCTGCCGGAGCGGATTCGCGCTTGCAAGCGCGAAGACCGGGAGATTCCCGCCGTCTCCACCAAAATATAAAAGCCACCCGGCTTTATCGGGTGGCTTTTGTATTTTGTGGGCATCTGTGAGCATCGAACCCGCGGGACGCGGGGCGCAGGCAGGGTTTCGGCGAGCACTGCTCGCCGCTGCCGGAGCGGCTTCGCGCTTGCAAGCGCGAAGACCGGGAGATTCCCTGGGACCTCACGAACCACCAGAAACAGGCAGCTCCGAACTCAAGAACGCGACACTGAGCATCGAAGAATACTAAACGAAGCTGAATAAAGTGTACTAACTGTTTGGGAATGTGAACTAAAAAGAAGTCGGTGTGTTAGCTCAAAAACTAAAAAGATTTCTACCGCATCGCTAAAACAAATTAGCCTGACTGGCCTGCTGCACTTCAGTAAAACTTTTTGGCATTACCAACTGGCGATGGCCCCTGCCCAACGCCAATTGGATGGAGGTCGGCGTTACCTTACAGTTTCTTCACAGTGCCGTTGCCATATCCAAACAGCTTTATGTCGCTCATTCCAGACGACGAATTGCGAATTAATTAATAGCAAGTAAAATACAAAAAAGTCTATAAATCAGCTATGAAAATAGACTTTCAGTTCATACAAGCTAAAGGTAACAGAGATGGCAAAATTTTTGAACACAAGCGCAATCAATTACTTTCTCGAAGAACTCATCAAAAATGCGAAGGATAGGCTGATTCTCATTAGCCCATTTCTCAAGCTAAACGACCGCATCAAAGAATTGCTGGAAGACAAAAATCGCCTGAAAATCGACGTGCGAATTGTTTACGGTAAGAGTGAGCTTCAACCAAATGAAATCAACTGGCTGAGAGGATTGACCTACGTTCGTACCAGCTACTGCAAGAACCTACATGCGAAGTGCTATCTCAACGAAGAGGTGTGCATCATTTCCAGCCTCAATCTGTACGAATTCAGTCAGATTAATAATAATGAAATGGGCGTGCTGGTAAATCGGATCGATGATGCGGATGTTTACAAGGACGCGTATGAAGAAGCCCAGAGAATCATTAGAATCAGTGATGAGATACGTATTTCACTTGAAATGGTCGATCGTGAAGCAGACGCTGCCGGAAGTGATGAAGAAAAATCAGGAAAACTCACTACGTCCAAGCTTGCGAAAAAACTTGGTCTAAAAACGGACGAACTTATTTCAAAACTTCTGGATAGTGGTTTTTTGGAAACGCGAGATGACGCAAATCACCTTTCTAACAAAGGTGCCTCGGTAGGTGGTGAATTCATCGAAAAATCGCGTTTCGGACCATATTTCCTTTGGCCTGACGACCTGAAATTCTGACGCAGTCATGTCGCTAACATCGTTAATCAAGGGATGGTTTGGAGAAGCCCAAGGAAGTTTGGCGCATATATTTCTGGATTCTGACACGTATATCACGCTAAACAACGTCACGATTCCGATTGCGAATGGTACAACGCAGATAGATCACGTAATCGTCTCCCGATTTGGCATCTTCGTCGTTGAGGCGAAAAATATGAAAGGCTGGATTTTTGGGAGTGAACATAATCGTGAATGGACGCAAAGCATATTTGGGAAAAAATATCGATTCCAAAATCCGCTACACCAGAACTATCTACATACTCGTGCAATTTCACAGTTTCTAGGGATAGAGCATGACAAGATCTTCTCTGTTGTGATGTTTTGGGGAGATTGCAAGTTTAAAACCCCAATGCCACCCAACGTCCTTACACATAGATATCTGTCTTTTTTCAAATCCAAAACGCAGGTTCTATTTAGTGACAGCGAAGTGCAACAGTTTGTTTCAGCGATTAAACATGGCATGCTACCGCAAACATGGGCAACTCGCCGACAGCACGTCGCAGACTTAAAAGAACGATTCTCAAGTAAAACCACTTGTCCGAAGTGTGGCAGCACACTCATCCTGAGAACTGCAAAATCGGGACCGCAGGCTGGGGCACAGTTCTATGGTTGCTCAAATTATCCGACTTGCCGCCACATTGCTAAGCAAGAATCCTCGCCAAATTTGCATTCGAACAAAAACTCATTACATAAATAGCGGCCTGCTGAAATTTTAGGCCATGCGGGGGCTGAAAACGCAACCGGGAACGACTGCAGATGAACAATGGACCGTATTAGCCCCTTTGATACTGAAGGAAAACGAGGGATATTTTTGTGCGGCCTGCAGAATAATAATTTCCGAAGTTGTCGCCAAATACCGTTGGAATAAAAAATTAAGATTTAGCGGAAAATCTTACTGCCGCACCTGCCAGAGCAAAATTTAGTATCGATGAAATTGCTTCGTCTGACCTCGCTCCTATCAGACTAGCACCATCAAGCTCAAAAATCACATTCATCGGACCACTTCCCGTATGGCTGCTGTATCGCACCGGCCCATAATAGGTAAACCGTGCCGCCTTCCCATTGCTCAATCGTGATTCACGCACAAACAAATGGATCGCAATCCCCAATTTCTGATGCTCGATGATTTCCTGGCCGCGCTTGCTAGGCGAGTCGTTGAATTTTGGCTTTGCCAATGAAAATGCGTGGCATCGATCCAGTGGTCGAGATAGCGATGATCTTCCACCTTACCCTGCTTATTCAACGTCACCAGCAGCACATGCGCCTTCTTGTCAGCCAAATTGACATGACCGGCTTGCCAATTCCCGGGATTAAAGCTTTCACCGAATAGCGCAGGAATTTCTTCGCGCATGAACACTTGGCCGACAGCGATTTCCAGCGGATCGATAATGCCCTTTAAACGCGCCAAGGTGCGCATTTCATCCGTCGCCGGCATATCCTCGTAATCCGGATTATGCGCATGCAGTATGTATTTACCGTCAGGGGATTTCAGCACTTCGCGTAACAGGTATTGGCTATCGCCGCTACCGCCATCCTCGCGCTCAATTGCCACGATCGCACCTGTAATGGAACCCGCATTCGTCGGCGACAAATGCTCTAGCAACAGGTAATCGCCATCACGAATCGGATTTTTCCCGCCGTTCATCGAATTCCCGGAAGCACGCGCAATGAAATGACGTTGCGGATCCAAGCGTCCGTATCCAGAACCGATTCCACGATATTCCTCGACATCAGCCGTACCCGTCTTGAAATGACCGCAGGCGATTTTCAAATTGGGGAAATACGGTAGCTCTGTGCGATTCTGAATTGCCCCATGCTCAGGACGCTGAAACGGAAGAACATTGCTCAATTCCGAAGAATTTGCTTGGCGAATTTCATAGGCGGCAAGGCGGTAATCCACCAATTCCTGCACCATGTCTTCGAACGCATTCCGCATGCTCCGGATCGAGCGAAAACAATGGCTGGAAGCGATCTTCTATTACTTTAAAAAACACCTGGGCACCGGCAGCACGATTACCGCCCACCCAGGCATTGATAGGATTATCTTGCCAATAACGACGCCAAGTGGCGTTATTACCGTCAGAAAGTTTCCTTTGCGCTTCAGGCAAATCAGCAAGGAAAGCCGCGGCGGCGTTGCATGACTTGCCATGAACGTTCAGCCAATGCTTCTAACGTCGGCGCAGTATGCCAGCCATCAAGCTCTTGAAATGCCTCCAGCAAAATCATTTTAAAACTCTTGGTCATCGCGGTGTTTTCAACTTCCACCAAGAAGCCGTGATGCGCTTCAACAATGGCATCCTCAAGGAGCAGTCAAGTCGTCCATGGCGCGCACCAAATCAAACCAGCCGCCATATTGCTTACGCATCACCTGCAGACTCGCGCCAGCGCGATAAAACTCAGCGAGCGAAGGTCTGCGACCCAGGCCTTCACGCAGTGCTTCATATTCTTTTTGAATGCCATCGCCATCCAGCGATTTCAGGAAATCGATCAGTTGCAAGTCATAATTGACGTAGCAACCATCCGGGCAAGTCCAACCGTCCCTGTTCCGCATTCCGTGCAAAGCCTGCCAACTGTTTGTAGCTACTGCCCGCACCGAATAGCGCCTGAGGCTTATGCAAAAAGCTTTTGTGATTGCCGATAAAATCGAGAACGATTAATTTTTCTTTCCCCTCGCTCTTGCGCAAGCCGCGCCCTAACTGCTGGAGAAACAATATCTTCGATTCTGTCGGGCGCAAGCATCATGACCGTATCGATTGCCGGCAAGTCGACGCCTTCATTGAACAGGTCGACAGAAAAAATTATTTCTAGGCGGCCATCTCGCAAACGCTCCAAGGCATCCGCACGGCTTAGGCTGGAGCCCGCATACACTGCAGCGCAAGCAATGCCCTCTTTCTCGAATTGGCTCGCCATAAACTCGGCATGCGCGATCGACACGCAAAAAGCCAACGTCCGATGCTGCTTACGTTTTTTCCACTCTCGCAAGGCATGCCTGGAACGCGCCAATGTCGCCAACTTGTTGGACAATTTATCCGGATCGAACCGACCATTTCGCCACGGTATTTCCGTGTAGTCCACCGTATCGTCGTAAATGCCGAAGTAGTGGAATGGCGCAAGCAAACCAGCGTCGTATGCCGGCAAACAAGCCGCAGGTGAATACCAGGTTATCGTCGCATAGCGACAAGATATCCGATTGATCGGAACGATCCGGGGTGGCGGTGAGACCAAGTAAAAAACGCGGCGCAAAATACTGAAGCAAGCGTCGATATGTCGGCGCCGCCGCATGGTGAAATTCGTCGATGACGATATAGTCGAAATGCTGCGGCGAGAATCGCTCCAGGTGGCTTTCGCGCCCGAGCGTTTGCACCGAAGCGCACAGGACATCGACTTCGACGTCGCGTGTCTTCCCCATGTAATAGCCAACTCGGCAACGGGGCCTAATGCGCAGAAAAGTTTCCGCCGCCTGATTCAAAATCTCTTCGCGGTGGGCGACGAACAAAACCCGGCGCGCGCCGACCTGCTCCGCATCGAATGCAGCAAGCCAGGTCTTGCCAAGCCCAGTGGCCAACACCACCAATCCGCGCAAAAAACCCTCGACGCGGGTATCCGCCAATGCCTGCAAGGCTTCTGCTTGCACCGTGGTCGGTTCCGGCGGCGGCTCTTGCTCTTGACTGCCCGCCTCCACCGCGCGCGGCGGAGCGATACGGCGTGCCTCGTAGCGGTCGATCCAGGCGTCGGACAAAGACACACTGCGCGGATGAGCGAATAGCTCCTCGAATCGGGCGCGGACTTCCAAAAATCCATTGTCGCCTGGGTAATCGACCCGGTAATTCCATTCCAAGCCATTTTGCAGCGCTTGTCGGCTGATATTACTGGACCCGATGAAAGCAGTGCCTTGCAAACCATCCTTACTACCGAATCGTGCAAACAAATAGGCTTTTAAATGGAAACTACTGCCAGCCGATTCAAACACCCGTACTTGCGCCCCCTGCGCCTGCAACAACATCAGCAAGCGTAGTGCTTCCGGGTCGGTAACATCGAGGTAATCGCTGGTTAATATTCTGACGCGCACACACGCAGGATTTTCAGCTTCATTGCTGCGCAAAGCGCTTTGCAACTCTGGCAGCAGCAGGCGTAGGCCAGTCGTTTTAATGAAAGCGACGGCGAAATCGATTTCTGACGCCTTGTTCATGGCCGCGCATAGATGCGGCAAAAAGGGATCCTCACCACCCGTCACAAGACGATCATTTTTCGGTGCGGTACGCATGACAATTGCATTGAGCCATTGCTCCGACCGTTCGGGGCGCTGGTCTGCGGTTTGCCAACACTCGATATTCGAAAGATCTGGTAGTGCCTCCAACCATTCGCGCAGTTGTGCCTCGGTGATATCGGTAAAATGCCGCCCGCCTTGCGTGCGCTCGCCGACACCGATTTTAAAACTCAAATAGAAAGCGCCGCCCGGTTTGAGGGAACCCCACAAGGATTGCAGCGCGCCAGGAATTTCTTGCGCCGGCAAATGCAGTAAGCTTGCGCACGCCCAAATACCGTCATAGCAAGATACTTCGCTCACATCAGCGAAACTACGCACAGCCACCTCGACACCAAGGTGCTGTGTCGCCATGCGCGCCAACTCGGTCGACGCATCGAAAGCAGCAATCCGGAAACCCCGATCAGAAAGGCTTTGGCATCTCGACCGGAACCACAACCGGCATCGAGAATCACTCCGCCAGCACTAACATTGCACAGAAATCGGTCATACAGGACCGACATATCAACGTTGACCGTGTTCGAGAAAAAATCTGCCGCGTTGGCGTTGTAATAGGCGATCGTATCGGTCATGCACGAAGTCTATTCAGCGTTGAGAGGCATCTGACTCAAGATTAATTACCAAAAGTATATTCCATGCAGCAATTCTTATGGCTTTACCTCCGCCTTCTGGCCTGCATAAGTCAAACCCCCGGATACTTCCCCCATATCTTCTCGTTCATTTCCTCATTCTCCGAATACTCCCCAATCCCCCAGTCCGGAAAGGCATACAAATCCTCCGCCATCTCCGCAATCACCTCGCGCAACTCCAGCGGCGCCAGCCATTCCGCAGGAATGGCATCCACCCCATGCATGGTCCCGAGCAGGTTCCCGACAATCGACCCCGTCGAATCCGAATCGCCATCGTGATTGACCGCCAAGATCACCCCTTCCCGAAAATCCCGCGCCACCAGCGCGCAGTACACCGCAATCGCCAGCGCCTCTTCCGCCACCCAGCCTTCCCCAAGACGGGCAATCGCTGCTTCATGCGGCAACCCTGACGTGCCAGCGCCTGTGCCTGGTCGATGGCATGCAGCGTCTCTTCGTGGCGCTCTCGCTTTCGCAGGCAAGCCCTGGCAGCATCCAGCGCTGCGGGCAGCGTGCCGCCATCGGCCAGGACGAAGATCATGACTGCCAGCGCGCCGGCACTCAGGCTGCCGCTCGGGTGGCCATGCGTCAGCGCCGCCAGTTCCGTGGCAAGGCGAAATGCTTCCGCCTGCCCGTCCTGCCGTTTCAGACGCCAGGCGAACAAACCCACGGGCGCCACCCGCATCACGCCGCCGCAACCCTTGCTGTCATTGACGGCCGCATCCCCCAGGAACTTCATCTCCCGCAACGCCGCAAGACAGGTATTGCCGGGCGCGCGCCGATGGTGCAATGCCTTATGCCCGAACAGCCAGCCTGGATTCTCCTGGCCAGAAACGATATCGCAGGCAGGCCGTTCACCCTGCGTCTGCAGCCAGCGCAGATAGGCATGCGCCGTCACGCCGCTATAGGTGGAAATGCCCCGCATGCAGCCGCGCACCCACGCCCGCAGCAAGCCCTCGGCGGTAAACAGCGTCATCTGGGTGTCGTCGGTAATCATGCCCGTGCCGCCGTAAGCGGGCGCATACCGGGTAATGCCCTGCGGGCCGAAACGGTCGAGGATTTCCGCGCGCCGCATGAATTCCACCGGGGCGCCCAGGGCATCGCCCACGGCCCCGCCCAGCAGGCATCCTGTAAACCGCTGGGGCGCGGCAGGCGCTGGCGTGTGACTGGATTGTTCTGGCATTTTTATTCTCCCCTTTTGCCGGTTGATACGACAGGATCATGCCACACGGATAGCTCGCCAAATGAGCCACTGGCGCAGGCATGATGGTGTGCATGAACCGGATGGGGCGATGCCGCTCAACGAAGCCGCACATTGACGGCTGGACGCGCACGGTCAATAATAACTATTATTAACAGTTAGGAGAACTGCCATGCCCACCAGCGTCGCCCTCGGCACATACTTCGAAACCTTCATCCGCGACCAGGTGCAAAGCGGGCGTTTCAACAACGTCAGCGAGGTGGTGCGGGCAGGACTGCGCCTACTGGAAGAGCAAGAGGAACGCAAGCAGCTTGAACTCGAGGCCCTGCGTGCCGAGATTGCAGCAGGCCGTGCCAGTGGCGCCGCCAAACCTGCCGACGCAATGTTCGACCGCCTCGAGGCAAAGTACGCGGCACGCGCTGAACGTTGATGCGTCTCGCCTTCACCCCGCTGGCCGAGCATGACCTCGAAGCCATCGCCGATTACATCGCGGCTGACAACCCCAAGCGTGCCCTGAGCTTCGTGCGCGAGCTGCGCGCGCAATGCCAGCGCATCACTCTGAATCCGTCCGGCTATCGCCTGCGCTCTGAGCTGGGCGACGGCATCCGCTCTTGCGCTCACGGCCACTACGTCATCTTCTTCGAGTCCGAACCCGATGCTGTGGTGATCGTGCGCATCCTGCACGGTGCGCGCGATATTCCGACGGCGTTCGATAGGGATGGCGAATAGCCAACCCTGCAAGGCATCGAAATCGTGCAAAGACAAGGGCGGAGCGCTGGTGGCGTACCGCTGGGATGGCGAGGAAGTGTTGCAGCGGGAGAGGTTTGTGAGCGTTTGAGCACGGAAAGGCCTTTGTTGCATTTTGTCGGTAAATATTTACAATTACCGACGAAATGCAACATCATACCGTCCGGATGACTGGAATCGCCCGGAGTAATTACTCGTCCTGAACAAACGGATTCCGCCCTACATACTCCCCCTTATATTCATAAAGAAACCAGCCATCGAACACCGACCGCAGCGCACATTCCCGCTCGCCAAAATCCCGGCGGGTCAAAAGATACTTGCACGTCGATTGCATGTCGGCGAAATCGAAGTACCGCCAGTGCGGCAAAAAATAAATGTCGCAGGGAACGACGCCTTCGTACGGATGATGCACGTATCCGCCCCATTCCCTGGCAGTGATGAAAGACGGCGGCCAGCCTTCCGGCCCGCACAGGCCAAACGCACTTTGCGGCGGCAGCGATGTCTTTTCCGCCCGCCGCACCTGTTCTGCCACCAGCAGCCGCCAGAGCGGATAATCTTTCAGGTCGCAGGAAACGGAGTGCACATCTGCCCTGCTAACGAGCATGCGCAATGCATCGACCAGCGCCGGCGGCAGCATTGACCGGAGCGGCGGCACGGTCATTGCAGACACATCGAACGGCGCCTCGCGCTCGAAGTCCCGCCAATGCACATGCGCCATGCGCGCCGAGAAGTAGCGCAGCAGCTCTGCCGGGCGGCGCAGGGACATGAATTCATAAACGCGGTATCCGCGCGCAGCGGATTCCGCGAGCATGGCAAGGGGACGCGCATCGGTTTCTATCAGGAACGGGCAGTCGCGTTCCTGCCAGCCTGCATACCGGCCCGGGCCGATGGCCTCGGCAGTGGCGCAGCGCGTCCACTCGGAAGGGGAAAGAAGTAGCAATTCGCCTGCCATATTCATGTCGTTCATCCCTGAGCCTCCAGCTGTTTTGGATTTCTCATTACATGGCGGGATAATGCGGCATGGGTAGCTCACCAGACGAGCTGCTGGTGCATCATTGCTACGCCGGCAGATCGTTCAATTCGTAGCTGGTGCTGCGCCCACCTGCATGCGTTTTTCGTAGGACACCCCGCGCCAGCAGATCACTGATATCACGCAGCGCTGTATCCGGCGAGCACTTGGCAATCGCCGCCCATTTGCTGGTAGTAAGCTTGCCTTCGAAGCCGTCGAGCAGCCTGTTCAGTAACTTCACCTGGCGCTCGTTCAACGGCATCGCCGCCCAGCGCTGCCAGAAACGCGTCTTGGTCAGCACCGCGTCGAGCGTATGCTGCGCCTGGTCGACGGCGCGATGGAGCGTGTCCAGGAACCAGGCCAGCCACCCGGTGACATCCAGCGACCGTTTCTGGGTCTGCTCCAGGATGTCGTAGTAAGCCTTGCGTTCGCGCTGGATCTGCGCCGACAAACTGTAGAAGCGTTGCGGGCTGCCGTCGGCGCGTGCCAGCAGCAGGTCACCGATGGCCCGGGCGATACGGCCATTTCCATCGTCGAACGGGTGCAGAGTGACGAACCACAGATGGCCGAGGCCAGCTTTGAGCAGTGGCGGCTCGTTCGACGCGCCATTCACCCAGTTGAGGAAGCGGCTGGTTTCGGCCTCGAGGCGATCGGCGGGCGGCGCTTCGAAATGCACGCGCTGGCGGCCTATGGGTCCGGACACCACCTGCATCGGCCCGCTGGCATCGTCGCGCCAGCCGCCGACCTTGATCTTGGAGAGCCCGGAGTAGCCGGTGGGAAACAGTGCGGCATGCCAGCCGAACAGACGCTCCCGTGTTACCGGTGCCTGGCAGTTGGTCGTGGCATCCAGCACCATCTCGACCACGCCCTCGACGTGCCGATCGACCGGCGCAAGCGCGCCGATGTCCACGCCCAGCCTGCGCGCGATGGACGAGCGCACGGATTCCACGTTGAGCTGCTCGCCCTCGATCTCACTGGTCTTGACCACGTCCTCGGTGAGCGCCGCGAGGCTCGCCTGGTCACGCAGGGCCATGCCGACGTCAGCCAGGCGGCCCATCAACAGCCCCTGTGCGCGACTGACCTCAGCCATGGGGCCAGCCAGTGCCGCCAGGTCGAAGTGCCAGTTCGGCCAGTCACTGGCCTGCCAGATATAGTTGTAATCGCCGCTATTCATGCGGAGATTATGGGCTGAGATTCTCCGCATATGCAAGTCTATTCGCCGCATAAAATGCGGTGAATAAGAGAGTAACATTCGCCGCATGGAGGGCTGCCTTGGGATGTCCATGTTTCCTCCGTGGCCGGTCAGGCCATTTCAACAGACGAAGTCTCCTGAGGCCATCTCCACACCTTGTCATCAGACTATAAAAAGACTATATTAAGTCTTATTCAAATCCGGAGCACCACCATGCGCTACTCATCACAAGTTAAGCCCATCAGCTATCTCAAAGCCAACGCAGCCGAGGTTTTGACGCAACTCGCTGAGCAGCGTGAACCTATGGTCATCACCCAAAATGGCGAAGCCAAGGCTGTCCTGCAGGACATCGCCTCGTTCGAGGAGACGCAAGAAACACTGGCCTTGCTAAAAATCCTTGCGTTGGGCAATCAGGATGTGGCCGCTGGTAAGGTCACACCCGTGGCCGACGTCGTTGCCCGCCTCCGCGCCAAGCGAGCCTCAGTCTGATGGCAGGCACGCCTGCCAAGTTCGAAGTCCTGCTCACCGAGGGTGCGGAGCAGGACCTGGAGGCCATCCACGACTACATCTCCGAATTCGACTGTGTGGCCAACGCAAACTATGTGTTGGATGAGTTGATGGACGTTGTGGAGGGTCTGTCGAAATTCCCGGAACGCGGTAGCTATCCGAAGGAACTTGTCGGCCTTGGGATCAAAGAGTACCGCCAGACCTTCTTCAAGCCGTATCGCGTGATCTACCGTGTCACAGGCAGGCAAGTGATCATTTACCTGATTGCTGATGGACGCCGTGACATGCAAACCGTGCTTGCTCGCCGCCTGCTGGGCGCTTGACCCGCAACAACCCCCGCCAGTGCTCATAAGCTCGCGAGGTCAGTCGGCGCATGGCCTGGGTAATCATGATACCGGGGGAATATCCTCCCGCCCTTCGAGGTAATTAGGGTGTAACACCAAAGCGACGGGCATCCTTGAGCAGCAGAATCAGCTGCCGTTCAGTCTCTGGCGTGGGTTCGAATCCGAAACGACGATAGAACGCGTCGGCACTGGCATCGATGGGGTGTGTCAGCAACGCCCGGATGCCCGCCTGTTCGGCAATTGCAAGGGTGCGACGGATGGCATCCTGCAGCATGCTGAAACCAAGGCCTTGCCTTTGGTAATCGAGATCAACAGCAAGCCTCGCCAGGATGACCAGCGGAATCGGATACTGCACCATGCCGCGACGAATCCGCTCGGGCACTTCGAGTGTGTCGATCTGACCGACGGTCAGACTGAAGTATCCAGCCACCCGCTCTCTATCGCACACGACAAAAGTTCGTGCCGAGCCGCTGCCTTGGGCCTGGCGTGCGTGGCGGTGTAGCCAATCGGTAAGTGCTGGTTTTCCACAATCAAACGCTTCCAGCCGATGATGTGCGTCGAGTGGCTGCGGTGCGGACAAGCTCATTTATCGGCCCAGACCGGACGACGGGAAAACAGGTCCGCCAGACCGGGGTTGTCGGATTCCGGGCGATCCAGCATTTCCAGGATCGCCTGGTACTGGCTCCCGGAAACCATGAACAATCGCTGGTCGAGCAAAGCCTGCTCGGCGGCCTGATAGGCGGCGTCCAGAATGAAATCCGTCAGCGACTTGTGCGTGACTTCAGCAGCGCGACGGAGTACGGTTTCCTGCTCAGGGGTCGCACGCAGCCCGAGTCGGGCGGTGCGCGCGGTGGAAGTAGCTGCGGACATGGCGAGCCTCCTTGGACATACATTAGACTCGATGTTAGTACAAACGACGCAGATTGTCCACGCAATGTCCGCCGCAAAGTCCCCGAATCAGCGGAGTCACAAGCGTGAGCATCAACGGGCATTGCGCACCTCGACCCATGGCTGCGCCGCTTTGCTTCCAATTGCCGGCAATGAAACAGGGTAGATTCTGGCCATTACCGATATTTCCCGATCGGGAAATATCATCACGACCCGCTACGACATCGCCCCTATTGCCCGGCTTGCTTGTCCCAATCCGGGAGTTCCTGCAGCACCAGCCGCACCCGTTTTTGCTGCGCTTCGGCCTTGAGCAACCGCTTCTGACCGGGATAGGACAGCACCAGCCAGAGCTTCTGGTCGAGGGCGGCGCGCAGCCTGGCTTGTTGCTTGCCAGTTACGACAACACACCCTTTCGCATTGGTCCTGCCTTCGGCGAGGAAATCCTTGCCGGCGGGGATGCCGGGATCGCCCTGCGCGCCATAGATCTTCCAGGCCATGTTCGACAAGGGTATGCCCGGCGTCCCCCGGTAGGTGCCGTCGGTGAGGCAGACTGCCACCTCGATGGGGCCGCGCGGCAAGGGCTGAAAGGCGGCCTGGTAGGCGGCGTACGCCTGCAGGTGATGCAGGCGCGTTTTAAGCGTGCGGATGGTGTCGTCGAGGTAGAGGTCTTCGGCCACGCTGGCCTGGATCGTGCGCAGCTGCGCCAGCGCGGCGGACAATTCCTCCACGCTGCTGGAATACAGCGCCGGCCGGATCAGCGTCACCGCCTCCTGCGCGGCGGGTGCGTGCCCGGCTTGCGCGGCGCGCATGAACCAGGCCAGCGCCTGCTCGTGGTCCCCGGGCACCCCCTTTTCCTGGGCATGCATCAGGCCGAGCGTGTAGGCAGCCGTCGGCTCGCCCAGCGCCGCCGCCTTGCTGATCCACGGCAGAGCCGCCGCGTAATCCTTTTCGTAGTAATACAGCGCGCCGATGTTTTGCAGTGCGCGCGGCGATGGCAGGGCTTCCGCCTGGGCCGCAAAGCTCAGGACGCGCGTGCGCAAGGCGGCAATCGCGTCTTTGCCGAGGTGCTCCTTGCGCGGCGCCAGCGCCGCCTTCACACAAGCCTTGACGGCGGCTTCGAAGGCGTCCACGCCGAAGCCGCCAGCGTAAGCCTTTTCATAGTTGGCACAGGCTTCCACCCAGCGGTCCGGCGCATCCATGACCGTCATTCCCTCACTGTCCAGGGCCTGGCCCAGGTTGAAGTAGGCCTGCCGCGTGTTGCCCAGCTCGATGGCTTTTTTAAACAAGAGAATGGCCGCTTCCGGGTCGTGATGTGTCTTGAGCACGATCAGCCCCAGGTTGTTGTTGGCGCCGGCATGCCCCTGCCGGGCCGCTATCCCGTAGTGCCGCTCTGCCGCTTCCAGGTCTTTGCCGACAAGCTTGCCCTCGTGGTACGCCTTGCCCAGCAAAAAATGCGCGAGCACGTCGCCTTCTTGCGCCTGGCGTGCCGCTGAGCTCGACAAAGCGCGCATCGCTGCGATCAAACAACGTTTGCAGGTCTTCCGTGCCGGCCGTGACATGGCCGCAGGCGAGCAGAAACACCAGATAGGTCAGGAAGCGTGGCATGCGGAAGGCGCCCAATAAATGGGCGAAAGTGTAACGCACCCGGCGAGCACTTGGCCATGGGCTATCATAATTGCACTCTCGCATACTCTGATTCTCTCCATGCAACGCCGCCCCTTCCTTGTCATCGCTGCCTGCCTGGTTTTCGTCGCCCTGGCATGGGCGCTGCTGCAACATCTGCGCGGGCCGCTCCTGCCCGCTTACGAAGTCACCGCCCGCCCGCTGGTGCAGACGGTCGTGGCCACCGGCCGGGTGGCGGCCGTATCGCGCGCGCAGGTTGGCAGCCCGGTGACCGGCGTGGTGCTGGAGCGGCGCGTGCAGGAGGGCGACGTGGTGCAGCCGGGCGACGTGCTGGCGGTGCTGCGTGCCGACGACCTCGAGGCCGCCGTGCGCGAAGCCGAGGCCGCCCTGGCCCAGTTGCAGCAATCCACGCGTCCGCAGGCGCAGGCCGCGCTGCGCGAAGCGGAAGCGCGGCTGGCCCAGGCCAGCCGCGAAGCCGTGCGCCGGCGTGAACTGTTCGAGCGCCAGGTGGTTACGCGCGAAGCGATGGAACAGGCGATACAGGCCGAAACCATCGCCCGCGCCGCCGCCGAGCAGGCGCAGCTGGCCGCCCGTTCGCTGGTGGCGGGCAATCCCAATGAAACCGCGGCGCGCGCCCGCGTCGCCAGCGCCCGGGCGCAGCTGGCCAAGACCACGATCCGCGCCGAAGTCGCCGGCACCGTGCTCACCCGCAATGCCGAACCGGGCGACCTGGTGCAGCCCGGCCGCGTCCTCTTCGAGATTGCCCGCGCCGGCGACACCGAAGTGCTGGTGCCGCTGGATGAAAAAAACCTTGAAACGCTTGCCCTTGGTCAGGCCGCCATGTGCATCGCCGATGCCTACCCTGCGCAGCCGTTTCCGGCCAAGGTCAGCTTCATCGCGCCCAGCGTGGATGCGCAGCGCGGCACGGTGGACATTCGCCTCACCGTAACGCCGGTGCCCGGCTTCCTGCGCCAGGGCATGACTGTCTCGGTGAACGTGGAAACCGGCCGCCGCGACCGCGCCATCGTGGTGCCGAACGATGCGCTGGCCGCCGTCGATGGCAACCGCGCCGAAGTGTGGCTGGTTGCCGATGGCCGCGCGGCGCGGCGCAAGGTTGCACTGGGCTTGCGTGGCCTGACGCAGACCGAAGTCACGGCGGGCGTGCAGGCCGGCGACTGGATCCTGGCGGATGCGCGCGCTGTCGTGGCGCCGGGCGAGCGCGTGCGCGTGACAGCGAGCACCCTGCCCGCCGGCGCCGCGAACTCGGCCACCCGCAAGGAATTGCCGGCCAGGCTGGACTGATGCCGATGTGGATCGAATGGACCATCGCTACCCGCTTCCTGCGCGAAGGCAAGGCGCAGAGCACGCTGATCCTGGTCGGCATCGCCGTGGGTGTTGCCGTGATCGTCTTTCTCACTGCGCTGATCACCGGGCTGCAGGGTAACATCATCAGCCGTACCCTGGGCACCCAGGCCCATATCAAGGTGCAGCCCACGGAAGAGCGCAACCGCATCCTGCCGCCCGCGCCGGGCAGCACGCAGCTGCTGCTGGAGAGCCCGCGGGCCCAGCGCCTGCGCTCGATCAACAACTGGCAGCAGGTGCGTGACGCGCTCGACACGCTGCCGCAGGTCACTGCGGTGTCACCCGTAATCTCGGGACCGGCGTTCGCGCGCCGCGGCGAGGCGCTGCAGTCGGTGGCGCTGGTGGGCATCGACGCACCGCGCTACCAGCGCATTATCCCGCTCCCGGATTACATCGTCGCCGGCGTGTTTCGCATCGGCGCAGGCGATACCGTGATCGGCAGGCAGCTGGCCATCGATCTTGGCCTGCGCGTGGGCGACAAGCTGCGGCTGGACGGCGGCCAGGGACGCGAGAGCGTGGTGAACGTGGCGGGCATCTTTGAGCTGGGGGTGCGCGAACTGGATGCGCGTTACGTGTACCTCGACATGAAGCAGGCACAGTCGCTGCTCGACTTGCCTGGCGCGGCGACGCTCATCGACGTGACGGTGGAGGATATCTTCGGCGCGCAGAAAGTGGCCGAGCGCATCGCCGGCCTCACCGGATTGAAAGCGGAAAGCTGGATGGACACCAACGCCCAGCTGATGAACGCCTTGCGCTCGCAGAGCCTGTCGACGCGGATGATCAGCGTGTTCGTGGCATTGAGCGTGGCGCTGGGCATCGCCAGCGTGCTGTCGGTGAGCGTGGTGCAGCGCACGCGCGAGATCGGCATCCTGCGCGCGATGGGCACGACGCGCCAGCAAATGCTGCGGGTGTTCCTGGTGCAGGGCGCGCTGTTCGGCCTGGCCGGGTCGCTGCTGGGCGGCGCGGCCGGTTATGGCCTGGTGGGCGCGTTCAATACCTTTGGGCCAAAACTGTTTTACATCCCGGTCAGCCCATGGCTGCCGGTGGCCACGGCGGCACTGGCCACGCTCACCGGCATCCTGTCGGCAGCGGTGCCGGCGCGCCGCGCCGCTGCCCTCGACCCGGTGGAGGCGATCCGCCATGTCTGAACACGACGCCAGCCAGGAGGTGCTGCGCCTGCAGGGCCTCAGAAAAAGCTACAACGTCGGCAAGCCTACCGAGGTGGAAGTGCTGCATGGGCTGGACCTGCGCCTGCAACGTTCCGACTTCGCCGCGCTGGTGGGCGCTTCGGGCTCGGGCAAGAGCACCCTGCTCAACCTGATCGGCCTGCTCGACCGGCCCACGGCAGGCGAACTGTTCCTGCTTGGCGAGCCCACCCGGGCCATGGATGACGCCCGGCGCACGGCGCTGCGCGGCAGCGCGATCGGCTTCGTGTTCCAGTTCCACCATCTGATCCAGGCCTTTACCGCGCTGGAAAACGTGCTCATGCCGCTCATGGTGGCCACTGGCAAACCCACCCGCGAGCAGCTCGACCGCGCCCGCGGCCTGCTTGCCGAAGTGGGCCTGACGGGATTCGAGCAGCGCAAGCCTGACCAGCTTTCCGGCGGCCAGCAGCAGCGCGTGGCCGTGGCGCGCGCACTGGTCAGCCGCCCGGCGCTGCTGCTGGCCGACGAACCCACCGGCAACCTCGACAGCAAGTCCGCCGCCGAAGTGTTCGAGCTGTTTCGCAAGTTCAACCGCGAGTTTGGCTGCGCCGTGCTGCTGGTCACCCACGACCCGCGCATGTCCGCGCAGTGCGACCGCACGATCACGCTGGTGGACGGCAATATCCAGAGCGATTAGGCCGCTCCCTATTCGGCCGCCACCTTTTACATTCATTGAAAATCATGCATCATAGCAATGTAATCACATGATCGCCGCCCCCTGCCCCTGGACATACGGCCGGCAGAGGGCGCCATCGCCACGACAACAACATTGGAGAATGATATGCGCGAAACCTCATCGAGCAGCATCACGCAGGCCCCGCGCGACTCGCGCCGGCTGCTGCGGGGGCTGGCAATGGCCCTGGTCTGCATCGGCCTGGCAGCCTGCGGCAAGAGCGGCGAACAAGCCGCGACGCCGAAAGCCGACGACCCCTACGACACCGCCAAGATGGTGTTCGGCGGCCCGCCCGCCGTCATTACCAACGAGCGCAATACCGGCCCCCATGCCGTGGGCGATTCCCTGAGCATGGGTGTGGAGCTCAAGCCGCTCGATCCGTCGCCGGTCAAGACGATCCAGATCGACACCACGCACAAGATCATTGAAATTGCCCCCGGCGTGAAATTCAGCGCATGGACCTTCGGCGACCAGGTGCCTGGGCCGACCATTCGCGCGCGCGTGGGCGACAAGCTGCGCTTCAAGATGACCAACCGCAGCGATGAAACGGTGAACGTGCCGGAAATCGCCGCGCCGATGATGCATTCGATGGACTTCCATGCTGGCATGCTGTCGCCGCAGGACAAATACCGTTCCATTGCCCCGGGCCAGACCATCTCGTTTGAATTCACCCTGAATTATCCGGGCGTGTTCATGTACCACTGCGGCACGCCGATGATCCTGGAGCATATCGCTGCCGGCATGTATGGCTCGCTGATCGTCGAGCCGCGCAACGGCTACCCGACCAAGGTCGACCGCGAATATGTCATTACCCAGAGCGAGTTTTATGTCAAGCCCGACCCGGGCGGCAAGAAGGTCAATGGCCAGCCGCTGTACGTGCTCGACGGCGATCGCCTGAAAACCAAGGCATCCAACTACACCGTGTTCAACGGCGTCCACAACGGCATGGTGAACAGGCCGCTGACAGCCAAGCCGGGTGAACGCGTGCGCCTGTACCTGATGAATGTGGGGCCGAGCAACACGTCCAGCTTCCACGTGGTCGGCACCATCTTCGACCGCGTCTGGTTCGACGGCAATCCGGACAACGAGATGCGCGGCATGCAAACCGTGCTGCTCGGTTCCAGCAGCGGCGCGATCGTCGAGTTCATCGTGCCGGAAGCCGGCAAGTACATCATGGTCGACCACCATTTCGCCAATGCTTCGCAAGGCGCGCTGGGCCTGATCGACGCGGGCGGCATGCCGGAAGGCGGCGCCGACCTGGAGCACCACAACATGGCGGCGACCAAAACGCCGACCGATCCCGACGCCGTCCAGGGCAAGCAGGTATTCGAAAGCAAGTGCCTGGCCTGCCACTCGGTCGGCCAGGGCGACAAGCTCGGTCCGGACGTGCTGGGAACGACGAAGCGCCACACCGATGCCTGGCTGACGCAATGGCTGAAGGAACCGGAAGTGATGCTCAAGTCCGACCCGGTGGCCAGGGCCATGCTGGACAAGTACAAGGTGCCGATGCCGAACCAGAACCTGTCGGATGCCGAAACGCGGCAACTCATCAAGTACTTCCACTGGATCGATGAAGAGTCGCGCTTTGCCCGTGCTCAGGACAAAAAGTAAGCTGGGCAGGCTGCTGGCTGCCACCCTGCTCGCGGCCGCCGTGCCGCTGCCGGTGGCGGCCTGCGGCGTCTGCATCGAGGACAAGGTGGCAGCCACCTACGACTTCGAGGTGGCCGCCGCGGCGACGAAGAAGCAGCACGCCGTACTGTTCTTCGAACTGCAGGGCGCAGTGGCAAACGATCCGAAAACCGTGCAGGCGATTGCCGCCGCGGCAGCTAAAGTCAGGGGCGTCGAACGCGATTCCACCCGCGTGTCGCTGCAGCCGGCGGCCGTCTCGGTGGTGGTCAATCCGAAACGCCACGCCACCGCCGACATGCAGGCCCGCCTGCAGCAGGCGCTGGCGCCATGGCGGCTGCAGCCGAAGCTGCTGCGCACGATAGAGGATGGCAGGCTGACGGCGCCGGCCAGGTGAGGAGCCCGGCGGCGGCATGAGCGGCCGCGTGAACTACTGAATGGCGCCGCTTATGCGGCCCCAGGGGCTCAGCGCTTGAACACGCTGACCGCCTGCGCCAGCTGCACGGCTTGCTCGTCGAGGCTGGCGGCAGCCGCGGCGGCCTGCTCCACCATGGCGGCGTTTTGCTGCGTGCCGTCATCCATGTCCGCCACCGCGCGGTTGACCTGGTCGATGCCGGTGCTCTGTTCGGCGCTGGCCGCAGCAATCTCGTCCATGATGCTGGCCACGCGCCGCACCGCGTCCACGACTTCCGTCATGGTCTGCCCCGCTTCGTCGCTCAGCCGGTTGCCGATACTGACCTTGGCAACCGATTCGTCGATCAGCGTCTTGATTTCCTTGGCGGCGGATGCCGAGCGCTGCGCCAGGCTGCGCACCTCCGTCGCCACGACCGCAAAGCCCCTGCCCTGCTCGCCGGCGCGCGCGGCTTCCACCGCGGCATTGAGCGCCAGGATGTTGGTCTGAAAGGCGATGCCGTCGATCAGGCCGATGATGTCGACGATTTTTTTCGCGGAAGTGCTGATCTCGTCCATCGTCGCGCCCACCTTGGTCACCGCCTCGCCGCCTCTGACGGCCACCGCCGAGGCCGTCGTCACCAGCTGGTTTGCCTGGCTGGCGTTGTCCGCATTCTGCCGGACCGTGGCGGAGAGCTGCACCATGCTGGAGGCGGTTTCTTCCAGGCTGGCGGCCTGGGCTTCGGTGCGGCTTGACAGGTTCATGTTGCCGTCCGCGATTTCCCGGGTGGAGACGGCGATGGTATCGATATTGGCGCGCACGTCACCGATGATGGCACGCAGGTTGGCGTTCATCTGCTGCAAGGCGCGCAACAACTGGCCCGCATCATCGCTGCGCTGCGTTTCTATGGTGCCGCTCAGGTCGCCGCCGGCGATGGCGCGCGCCACCTGGGTGGCGGTGCGCAGCGGCGCCACGAACCCGGCATGCAGCGAACGGGCCAGCAGCAGGGCGCTGGCCACCCCCAATGCCGCGGCGCCGGCAAACCACCCTGCCGTGCCGCCGCTGGTGGCGGCGTAACCGCCCGCCCCCAGGCCGATGAACAGCGCGGCTATCGTGCCCAGCAGGACGCGGCTGCGCGCGCGCATCGACATGTTTTTCAGCGAGGCAGCCAGCCCCGTCAGCCCGGTGCGCACCGCCTGGCCCTGGCGGATCGCAATGCGATCCGGATTGCCGGCAGCGATGCGGCGATACAGCCGGTCCGCCGCTTCGATTTGCGCACGGGTCGGTTTGATGCGGATGGACATGTAGCCGGTAGCGCGGCCGCTTTCCAGCACCGGCGTGACGTTGGCAAACACCCAGTAATAGTCGCCGTTCTTGCGGCGGTTCTTGACCATGCCTGCCCAGGGCAAGCCGGCCTTCAGCGTCGCCCACAGATCGGCGAATGCCTCGGCCGGCATGTCGGGATGCCGCACCAGGTTATGCGGCGCACCGAGCAGCTCTTCTTCGGAAAAGCCGCTGACTTCGATGAAATAAGGATTGACGTAAGTAATCTTGCCCTTCAGGTCAGTCTTGGACACGATCGGTTTGCCGTCCCTCATGGAATATTCGATATCGGTGATCGGCAAATTCTTGCGCATGAGACTTCCTTATGGATGCAATTCTGTACCCTTCAAAACGTGACGTTATCGGAGGTGCAACAGGAAAATTGTGGTGGGGCAATTCTCTTATTCTAGGGCAACTAGCGCCCGGAAGCACCATCCGCCGGAAGAGATTTGCATTGGGGCACAAAACATTGTTATTATTATAATTTTTCCTCCCTGCCAAACACCATGCGCCGTCCTTCCTGCACCACCGGTCTTGCCCTGCTGGCATTGCTTGCCCTTCCCCTTGCCGCTTCCGCCCGGCTGGCCGATGCGGCATCGGAAGACCTTGGCCTGTACCCGTCTACCGCCTTCCGCCTGGACAAGGGCGCGGCCTGCCTCGACTGCCGCACCAGCCGCCAGGCCCTGTGGTACTTCCAGCAGGAAGTGGTGGCGACCCCGGCAGCAGGCACGGCAGGGACAGCGCAAGCGCGCCTGATCAGCACTGCCGCGGACAATGCCGGCGCGCCGCCGCTGGTATGGCTGGGTTCCAGCAAGGTGGCCCATGGCGCACGCCTGTCGGCGGACGGTCGCCAGATTCAAATGGAAAAAGAAGGCAGGATGGGCTTTGCCGTCGTGCCCAAGCTGGAAAGCAACCTGTCTTACTACAATGCCGATACCACGGCGTTCTATGCCAGCCGCCCGGTGCGCCTGCGCGGCGAAGTGGAAACCGCGGCCGACGGCAGCAAGACTTTCGTGGCGCGCACCATCTGGCCGGAAGACTTCACCGTCAAGCCATCGGCGCCGCAGCCGCTTGCTGGCGGCGAAACGCTGCGCTCGCTGGTCACGGCCGAAGGCGGCGGCGCCCGCAGCGCCTACGCCACGCGCGTGCTGTGGCAACGGGACGGCGCGCAGGACTGGCGCGGCAAGGCAGTGGTGGGCCTGATGCTGAATGGCGCGCAGGGCGACGACGATGAAGCGCACGGCGGCCATTTCGGCGTGGTCACCGGCCGGTATACCGACGGCAGCATGCATCACTGGCTGGTGAATAATTTTTACGGCATCAATTCGTTCAGCGAAAAGGGCATCGTCGCCGCCGTCACGCCGATGGACAAGTACCTGGCCGACCTGAACAACGGCCAGAGCTTTTACCGCCCTTCCTACATGCTGGTGGCCATCCTGAAAAGCGACGCAATCCCGCACGACTACCAGGCCACGATCAACCAGACGTTCGACAATTTCTACCGGCACGCCTTCGAGTACGAGCATGCCAGCAAAAACTGCTCCGGCATCACCACCGACGGCTTCCGCAAGCTCGGCTGGCATATCCCGGCGCAGGGCAACCGCGACCGCCTCAAGGCCATTCCGGCCTATGCCTATGTCGCCGCCACCAGCATGAGCCTGCATGAAGGCCGCAAGATTTACGACTACCTCACCGAGGAATCCTCGCGCCTGTATCCGGCGGTGGCATTCGACGCCATGGGCAAGGACTTGCTGGCGCTGGCGCAGGGTCGCGCCGGGCGCACGCTGACGGCATTCGAGCAGCAGCTCGGCGGCGAAGTGGAAGCGCTGGTGTTCGTGCGCATTCCGCAGATTCCCTCCAGCCGCGCCTTCGGCCTGGCGCCGGTGGCCTCGTTCAGCGAGTACATGGCGCAGGCGCCGGCCGACCGCGCGCAATGGAAAATCGTGCCGACCTCGCCGCGACCCTTCCCCGAAGAGCTGCGTGAATTCCCGGCGACGAAAGCGGCCTTCCCGGTGCCGCTGCCGGTGGCGGTGGCTGCGCTGGGCTTGCTGGCGCTGATCATGACGCTCGGCCTGGGGGTGCGCCGCAAGCTGCGCGCGCGCAAAACGGCGCGATAAGCGCTACGGCGGCGACGCCGCCATGCCAGCAAACGCTGCCACCGCAAGGTGGCAGTTTCGTTTGGGCGACACGCAGCGCGGTCAAATCCTCCCAAAGGCTGCCATAAAATTGATTATGCGCAATAATGAAGGCAGACAGGCTGCGGCGCCGCACCGGCGCTTTTAAGCCTGCGCATGGCCGCGGCCCGCCAGGGCCGCAAGAGGAGACGACATGATCGAACAGTACGGCAACAGCGGCGCAGAAGAATAGGCAGCGCGGACGATGCAGGCAATCGCGATTCCCCTGGTCGGCGGCATCGGGCTTTTCCTGGTGGGCATGATGCTGCTCTCCAGCGGCCTGGTGGGGTTTGCCGGCGGCGCCTTGCGCCGCGCCCTGGTGCGCTTCACCGGCACACCCTACAAGGCATTTTTTTCCGGCGCCCTGGTCACGGCGCTGGCGCAATCGTCCACGGCCACCACGGTCACCCTGATCGGTTTCGTCAGCGCCGGGCTCATCAGTTTTTCCCAGGCCATCGGCGTGGTGATCGGCGCCAGCCTGGGCAATACCGCCACCGGCTGGATCGTCGCCGGACTCGGCCTCAAGGTCAATTTGGGCTTCTATACCCTGCCGCTGATCGGCATCGGCGCCTTCATGAAGCTGCTGACGCGCGGGCGCTGGGGGGAACTGGGCATGGCGCTGGCGGGCTTCGGCCTGCTGTTCCTCGGCCTGAGCACCCTGCAGGACGCCATGCGCGCGCTGTCCGGCGAATTCAGCCTGGCGCGGCTGCCGGCCGGCGGCCTGGGCGCGCGCCTCATGATCATGCTGGTGGGCGTCATCATGACCACCGTGCTGCAATCGTCCACTGCCGCCATCGCCACCACCCTCACCGCGCTGCACTCGGATGCCATCAACTTCGACCAGGCTGCGGCAATGGTCATCGGCGCTTCCATCGGCACCACGCTGACCGGGGCGCTGGTGACGATCGGCGGCACCATCTACGCCAAGCGCACCGCGCTGGCACACATCCTCTTCAATCTTGCCGCCGGAATGATCGCCATCGTCCTGCTGCCGGCGCTGACCTGGGTCATCGGCCTGCTCGAACGGCATGCCGGCCTGACGCCGGGCGCGCTGAGCCTGGCGGCCTTCCACAGCATCTTCATCGGCGCCGGCGTGCTGCTGTTCCTGCCGCTGACGCCGCGCCTGGCGCGCCTCGTCGAGCGCCTGCTGCCGGAGCGCGGCGACGACCTGGCGCGGCACCTCGACGTCAGCCTGCTGGGCATTCCCGCGGTGGCGCTGGAAGCCTCGCAGCGCAGCCTGCACGATGTGCTGCAAAAGCTGCTGGGCGTGTTCGAGCGGATCCTGGCAATGCCGGAACAGGCGGTCATGCAACGCGACCTGGCGCAGGCAAAGCAGGCGCTGGAGCGCTGCTTCGATTTCGTCGCGCGCATCCAGCTGCAGGCCAGTGACAGCGCGCTGTCGGCGCAGCGCGTGGCGCAGCTGCATGCCATCGACCACATGCTGCGCCTGCATCTGCGGCTGAGCAATTTCGTCCAGGCCCAGGTCGATTTTTCCAACCCGGTGTATCGCGCGGCGATGGCGCCGATTGCCGAGATCGTGCATCTGGCGCGCGCCGGCCTGGACGGCACGCAGCCGGACGACTGGCTGGAGCGCCTGGAAGGCGACGCGATGCTGCTGGCCAGCCTGTCGCGCCAGGCGCGCCACGACGTGCTGCAGGACAGCGCCGCCGCGGACAATGCCGCGCAAGCCTTGCAGACCACGGATGCCTTCCGCTGGATGGAACGCATGGGCAACCACATCTGGCGCAGCTGCCATTACCTCGACTTACGCGCAGCCGGGCAACGGCGACGGCCAGCATGGCCGCAGACAGCGGCGATCAGCAGCAGCGCGACGATGATGGCGCGGCCCGCGGCGCGGCGCGCAGAACATTCCGGCCCAGGCCGACGTACCCTGAACCAGGTGCATCCCGAACGGTGCCCTGAACGCACGGGCCGCATGCCGGCGCGCGCATGCGGCGGCGAATAAAAAACCGCCCAGCGTCGCTGAGCGGCTTTTTTCCGAACGGGCTTCTTCAGTGTGCGTCAGCCCTGCTTGTCGTCCTGGCGGAACTTCGACAGCCAGTGCTCCATCAGCTTGCCGGCCGCTTCGCGCCCGCCCAGGCCGAAGGACAGCGCCACGGCTACGGCGATGGCGCCCAGCGTCAGGCCGAATGCCAGGTTGACGATGTCGTCGGCGATGCCCATGGCGCGCAGGCCCATGGCCACCACCAGGCCGAGGATGGCGAAGCGGGCAATGCGCGCCAGGCCGCGGCTGTTGGGGCCGGCGGCGCGGCCGATGGCGTCGGACGCCAGGCCCGCCAGCCAGAAGCCGATCACCAGGATCGCCGAACCCAGCAGCACGTCGCCGCCGAAGCGGATGAAGGTGGCGACGATGTCGCCCACCTGCAGGAAGCCGAGCTGGTTGGCCGCTTCCACGGTGGCGAACAGCATGGCGAAGAACAGCACGACGTTGCCGACGAACGCCGAGGCCGACCTGCCCTCGAAGGCGTGACCGAGGCCGACGGCTGCGGGCAGGCTGTCGAAACCGAGCGTCTGCAGCAGGCTGGCCAGCAGGCGCGAGGCGAACGAAGCGACCAGCCAGGTGACCGCGAGGATCAGGCCGGCGGCAATGATGTGCGGCACGGCGGCCAGCAGCATGGACAGCATGTCGGTCGCCGGACGCGAAATCGCCTCGATGCGCAGGGCGTCGAGCGCGGCGATCAGCGACGGCAGGAACACCGCGATGAACACCAGCAGGCCGCCCACGTGCGACAGGCGCAGCGTTTCCTTCATGCCGGCGCGCTGGCCGAGATTGTCGGCGCCGGCGGTGCGCAGCAGGTTGCTGACGAGATTGCGCAGCACTGTGGCGACGATCCAGCCGACGCCGCCGATCACCAGCGCGGCGACCGCATTGGGCAGGATGTCGAGCGCCTTGGCCACCATGTCGCGCAGCGGATCGAGCAGGCCCTGCAGCTGCAGCGCGCCCAGCACCGCTGGCACGAACAGCAGGATCACCAGCCAGAACAGCGCCTGCGCCAGGCCATCGCTGATGGGCGCCATGCCGGCATGCTCAGCGAGCCGTTCGTCCAGCGTGGTCTTCGCCAGCACGCGGGTGACGAGCGCGCGCACCAGGCTGGCCAGCAGCCAGGCCACCAGCGCCAGCACCAGCGCTGCCAGGATGCGCGGCGCGTAGGCGAACATTTCGGTGAGCAGCGCGGCGAACGGGCCGGACACCATGGCCAGGTTCAGGGAATTGAGTACCGCGACGAAGGTAAACAGCAGCACGATCCAGAACAGGCTGACCGCCACGCCTTTTTCGAGATCCACGGTTTTGCCGGTTTGCCCGGTCATTTGCGCAAAGCGGCGGTTCAGGCCCGCCATGCCCAGCCCGCGTCGCGCGCCGGCGCGCACCAGCACGGCGAACAGCCATCCCAGCACAAGGATGGCCAGGGCGCCCAGCAGCTGGAGCATGTTGTCACCAAGGCCGGATTGCACCGCCCCCCACATGTTGTTCCATTCCGTATTCATGTGATCCTCCCGTTTTGTTTAGATGACAATGCCTGGAGCCGTTAAATAATGGCCCGCGATGGCCAGGCTTGTCAACCTGGAAAAATTATCGGAAGTTCACGAATTGCACAGGCGACGTTGGGCTATCTCAACATTAAGCGCATTGACCGGCCGCGGGCCCCGCCAGCCAATGCCCCGCTTCACTTCTGCACCAGGTACAGCCCGCCGCTGCCGATCGCATCGGTCACCACCACCGAGGCATACGGGAACATCGTGCCTTGTGCCACCGTGATACTGCTCGGCCGCGCGTGCGCCGGGAAAGGCGCCTTGTCGACCTGCCTGCCGGTGACGGTGTCGATCAGCGTCAGTTGCGTGGTCAGCGTGGTGGCCGGCAGCGTGCCCGGATACACGGCCTGGACGATGCTCGGGTCGGGGTTGCTAATTTCCGGCACGGCGAGCCGGTTGCCCGGCAAGACAGTCACCTGGTCGAACAGGTTGGTCTTGGCCGTACGATAAACGACCGCCGGCATGCCGGCGCTGCCGTTGGCAAGAATCGGTACCCGGTAGATGACGTTCAGGCTCGGCAGGTAGAGCTGGTTGCCGGAGATGGCCGGGCCGTTCGGGGCGAAGCCGCCCAGCAGCGCCGGCAGCCAGCCGGTTTCGGTGACGCGGAAAGAGACCGGATCGGCGATCTTCACCTTGACGATCGCCGGCACGTTGGGCACGCCGTAGCGCACCGTGGCGACAAAGGCTGCCGAATTGCCGATGTACAGGTTGCCCTGCCAGTCCGCGGCGATGCCGTTGGGCTGGAAGGCGGCGGTCATCAGCGGCGTGCTGGCGATGCGGCGCGGATCGCCCGGCGACCTGCCGGTATCGACCCGGTACAGCACCGACATCGGCATCAGATCGGCCGTATTGGTGCAGGTCGCATACACCATCTTCTGCACCGACGTCAGGCCGCCGAAATAGCAGGTTCTGCCGCCGACATTGCCTTCCAAGACCGGCGTGTTGCTGTAGCTGCCGTCGGCATGCTTGCGCACTTCGTAGATGAAGGACTTGCCATTGACCTGCATGCCGTTGGGCCCCATGGAAAACGGCGTGTCGCCGCCGATCACGTAGAGCTTGCCGTCCGGAGTGAAGGTGCCGCCCTCGGACCAGGCCAGCGTCGTGGCCGGATTGGGCGCGCCGTTATGCACCGTGCCGGGAATCAGGGTATCGATCTTGCAGCCTTGCAGCGCCACTGCGCACACGCCGATGGCTACCAGCTTGCTGGTATTAGAAAAGCCTTGCATGTTGTCTCCATATTTTTTAGGGGATTTTTGATGCATTTTTTAATGCATTTTTTGCAACGAATAAAGCATAGGCGAACTTCGTCTGCCGATACACTGGCAATCCGGCTAGGCGGTTTGCGTAGGATCAAACCGCGCCTGAGCGGGCCAAATAGGTTTTACGCATGGCTATAATCAATCATGGCCACCTCCTCCCCCTTCCTGGAATTTGCCGAAAGCATCCTGCCGCAATCGGTGCTGCGCGCCGCCATCACCGCCGCCTGGCGCCGCCCCGAGCCGGAAGTCGTGCCGATGCTGCTGGAGCAGGCGCGCCTGCCGGCCGCGCAGACTGCGGCGGCGGACAAGCTGGCGCTTACCCTTGCGGAAAACTTGCGTCAGCAAAAAACCGCGGGCGGGCTAACCGGCCTGGTGCAAGGCTTGCTACAGGAATTTTCGCTGTCGTCGCAGGAAGGCGTGGCGCTGATGTGCCTGGCCGAAGCGCTTCTGCGCATCCCCGACAAGGGCACGCGCGACGCCCTGATCCGCGACAAGATCAGCAACGGCAACTGGCAGCAGCACCTTGGCCAGAGCCCGTCCATGTTCGTCAATGCCGCGTCCTGGGGGCTGCTGATCACCGGCAGGCTGGTGGCCACGCACAACGAATCCGGCATGGCCAGCACGCTCAACCGCATCATCGGCAAAGGCGGCGAACCGGTGATCCGCAAGGGCGTGGACATGGCCATGCGCATGATGGGCGAGCAGTTCGTCACCGGCGAAACCATCGCCGAGGCCCTCGCCAACGCCGCTGCGCTGGAAGAACAGGGCTTTCGCTATTCCTACGACATGCTGGGCGAGGCGGCGCTGACCGAGGCCGATGCGCGCCGCTACCTGGCTGCCTACGAGCAGGCCATCCACGCCATCGGCAAGGCCTCGCACGGTCGCGGCATCTACGAAGGCCCCGGCATTTCGATCAAGCTCTCCGCACTACACCCGCGCTACAGCCGCGCGCAATACGACCGCGTGATGGACGAGCTGTACCCGCGCCTCTTGTCGCTGAGCGAACTGGCGCGCGGCTACGATATCGGCATCAATATCGACGCAGAGGAAGCCGACCGCCTGGAAATTTCGCTCGACCTGCTGGAGCGCCTGTGCTTCGAGCCGTCGCTGGCGGGCTGGAACGGTATCGGCTTTGTTATCCAGGCTTACCAGAAGCGCTGCCCCTGGGTGGTCGATTACGTGATCGACCTGGCGCGCCGCAGCCGCCACCGCCTGATGATCCGCCTGGTCAAGGGCGCTTACTGGGACAGCGAAATCAAGCGCGCCCAGGTCGACGGCCTGGAGGGTTACCCCGTCTATACCCGCAAGGTGTATACCGACGTCGCCTACGTCGCCTGCGCGCGCAAGCTGCTGGCCGCGCCGGAGGCGGTCTATCCGCAGTTCGCCACGCATAACGCCCACACCCTGGCGACCATCTACCAGATCGCCGGCGAGAACTATTACCCCGGCCAGTACGAATTCCAGTGCCTGCACGGCATGGGTGAGCCGCTTTACCGCCAGGTGGTCGGCAAGCTGGCCGACGGCAAGCTCAACCGCCCCTGCCGCATCTATGCGCCGGTGGGCACGCACGAGACGCTGCTGGCTTACCTGGTGCGCCGCCTGCTGGAAAACGGTGCCAATACCTCGTTCGTCAACCGCATCGCCGACCCGTCGGTGTCGCTCGCGGACCTGGTGGAGAATCCGGTGGCGCGCCTGCAAGCCATGGCCGCCGCAGAAGGCTGCGCCGGCCAGCCGCATCCGCGCATCCCGCTGCCGCTGGACCTGTACGGCGCCGGCCGCGTCAATTCCGGCGGCATCGATCTCGCCAGCGAACACCGCCTCGCCTCGCTGTCGAGCGCCCTGCTCGGCAGCAGCCATGCCGACTGGCGCGCCGGCCCGATGCCGGGCTGCGGCGCCGACGCGGGCCCGGGCGCGCCGGTGACCAATCCCGCGGACCGGCGCGACATCGTCGGCCAGGTGCAGAATGCCACGCCGGATGACGTTGCCCGCGCGGTGCAGGCGGCGCTGGCCGCCGCGCCGATCTGGCAAGCCACGCCGCCGGCCGAACGCGCCGTGGCGCTGATGCGCGCCGCCGACCTGATGGCAGCGGAAATGCAGCCGCTCATCGGCCTGCTGGCGCGCGAGGCCGGCAAGACCTTCGCCAACGCCATTGCCGAGGTGCGCGAAGCGGTGGATTTCCTGCGCTACTACGCCATCCAGGCGCGCGAGGATTTCGCCAACGACAGCCACCGTCCGCTGGGGGCCGTGGCCTGCATCAGCCCGTGGAACTTCCCGCTGGCGATTTTCACCGGCCAGGTTGCCGCCGCACTGGCGGCCGGCAATACCGTGCTGGCCAAGCCGGCCGAACAAACCCCGCTGGTGGCCGCGCAAGCCGTGCGCCTGCTGCTGCAGGCCGGCATTCCGCCCGGCGTCGTGCAATTGCTGCCGGGCGACGGCGGCACCGTGGGCGACGCGCTGGTAAGCGACGAACGCGTCATGGGCGTGGTGTTTACCGGCTCCACCGAGGTCGCCGGCCTCCTCGCGCGCAAGCTGGCCGGGCGCCTCGACGCCCGCGGCCGCCCGGTGCCGCTGATTGCCGAGACCGGCGGCCAGAATGCCATGATCGTCGATTCCTCGGCGCTGACCGAGCAGGTAGTGATGGACGTGATGTCGTCCGCCTTCGACAGCGCCGGCCAGCGCTGCTCCGCGCTGCGCGTGCTGTGCGTGCAGGAAGACGTGGCCGGGCGCGTGATCGGCATGCTCAAGGGCGCCATGGCCGAATGCCGCATCGGCAACCCGGGCAATCTCGCCGTCGATATCGGCCCGGTGATCGATGCCGAAGCAAAGGAAGGCATTGACCGGCATATCGATGCCATGCGCGCCAGGGGCCGCCGCGTACACCAGATTTCCCGCGGCAAGGCCGAAGCACTGCAGCACGGCAGCTTCGTGCAGCCGACGCTGATCGAACTCGACCGCCTCGATGAGCTCGAGCGCGAGATCTTCGGCCCGGTGCTGCACGTGCTCCGCTATCGTCGCGAAAATCTCGACGCCCTGCTCGACCAGATCAACGCCACCGGCTACGGCCTGACGCTGGGTGTGCATACCCGCATCGACGAGACCATCTCCCGCGTGCTGGAGCGCGCCCGTGCCGGCAACATCTACGTCAACCGCAACATGGTCGGCGCCGTCGTCGGTGTGCAGCCCTTCGGCGGCGAAGGCTTGTCCGGCACCGGCCCCAAGGCCGGCGGCCCGCTGTATTTGTACCGCCTGCTGGCGAGCCGCCCGGCCGACGGCGTCGAGCGCAGCTTCGCGCGCATGCGCGCGCAGACCGGCGCGCCGGTGGACATGCAGCTGCGCGCCGCCATGCAGGCGCGCCAGGGCGTGCCGCTGGCGGCGCTGCGCGACTGGGCGCAGCAGCAGAAGCTGGAAGAGCTCGCCGGCCAGTGCGATGACTTTGCCCGGCGCTCGCAAAGCGGGCTGACGTATACCCTGCCGGGGCCGACCGGCGAGCGCAATACCTACCGCCTGCTGCCGCGCGCAACCGTGCTGGGCCTGGCCGATGCCCGCGAAGAGCGCCTGTGCCAGCTGGCCGCGGCGCTGGCGGTCGGCAGCCGGCTGCTGTGGCCGGACGACGAATCGTCGCGCACGCTGCTGGGCGCGCTGCCGCCGGCAGTGCGCGCGCGCATCGCCCTGGCGGCGGACTGGCGTGACGGCGAAGAAGCCTTCGACGCCGTGCTGCATCACGGCGACAGCGAGCAGTTGCGCGCCGTGTGCGAACAGGTGGCGCGCCGTCCGGGGGCTATCGTCGGCGTCATCGGCCTGGCGCGCGGCGAAACCGATATTCCGCTGGAGCGCCTGCTGATCGAGCGTGCCATCAGCATCAACACTGCCGCCGCCGGTGGCAACGCCAGCCTGATGACCATCGGCTGATTGCCCCGGACACACCGGCCCCATCCTGAAAATAACGAACAGAAAGTTTCACCATGCAGCCCGATCAACGCCATCCTATCCCTATTTCATTTGCCGAACTTGCCGCGCTGCTGGCGCGCATCTTCGAACGTCACGGCACCTCTGCCGAAGTGGCGGCCATCCTTGCCGAGAACTGCGCCACTGCCCAGCGCGACGGCGCCGACAGCCACGGCATCTTCCGCATGCCCGGCTACGTCGCCACCCTGCAAAGCGGCTGGGTGGACGGCAAGGCCGTGCCGGAAGTGACGGATGCCGCGCCCGGCTTCATTGCCGTCGATGCCAGGAATGGTTTTGCGCAGCCGGCGCTGGCGGCGGCGCGCGCGCTGCTGCTGGAGAAAGCCCGCGCCAACGGCATCGCGCTGCTGGCAATCCACAATTCCCACCATTTCGCCGCGCTGTGGCCGGACGTCGAGCCGTTCGCGCGCGCCGGCCTGGTGGCGCTGTCTTTCGTCAACAGCATGGCCTGCGTGGTGCCGCACGGCGGCAAGCACGCACTGTTCGGCACCAACCCGATTGCTTTTGCCGCGCCGCGCGAGGGGCATGCGCCGCTGGTGTTTGATCTCGCCACCAGCGCGATTGCCAACGGCGACGTGCAGATTGCCGCGCGCGAAGGCAGGATGCTTCCGGAAGGCTATGGCGTCGATCGCGACGGCCGGCCGACCTGCGACCCCAAAGCCATCCTGGACGGCGGCGCCCTGCTGCCCTTCGGCGGCTACAAGGGCTCGGCCTTGTCGATGATGGTGGAGCTGCTGGCGGCGGCGCTCACCGGCGGCAATTTCTCTTTCGACTTCGACTGGTCCGGCCACCCCGGCGCGCAAACGCCGCGCACCGGCCAGCTGCTGATCGTCATCGATCCATCGAAGGGCGCCGGCGGCAACTTCGCCGCGCGCACCGAAATGCTGGTGCGGCAGATGCAGGACGCCGGCCAGCAGCGCCAGCCGGGCGACCGCCGCTACCGCCAGCGCGCGCAGTCGGCACACGCGGGCATTGCCGTCGACAGCGAAGATCTGGCGCGTTTGCGGCAGCTGGCAGGAGACGCCTGAGGCCCGGCGCCACGCCACCCTTTCGGTAGCATTTTGACAGGCGCTCTAAGCCATTTTTGCGATGGTCTTGCGAAAGCGCGCCAGCGAGAATGAAAACAGCACCGCGCCGATCGCCAGCAGCGCCAGGTACTGCGGCCACACGGCTTCCAGGCCGGCGCCGCGGAACAGGATGGCCTGACTCAGCTCGGTGAAATGCGTGGTGGGCGCCAGCGACATCAGCGCCTGCAGGTAGTCGGGCATGCTGTCGCGCGGCGTCACCCCGCCCGACAGCATCTGCAGCGGCATCATCGTCAGCACCATCAGCAGGCCGAACTGCGGCATGCTGCGCGCCAGCGTCGCCAGAAAAATACCCATCGAGGTGGTGGCGAACAGGTGCAGCGCCACGCCGAAAAAGAACAGCCACGGCGAGCCTTCCACCGGCACCGCCAGCAGCAGGCGCACCACGCCGTTGAAAGAGATGGCCGCCGCCAGCATTACCACCAGGCCCATGGCCCAGACTTTTGCCAGCATGATTTCCGCCGGCGTCACCGGCATCGCCAGCAAGTGTTCGATCGTGCCGTGCTCGCGCTCGCGAATCAGCGCCGCGCCGGTCAGGATGATCGACACCATGGTGATGACGTTGACCAGTTCCATCAGCGCGCCGAACCAGGTCGGCGACAGCGTCGGATTGAAGCGCATGCGCGTGGCCAGTTCCACCGGCGCGACCGGCGCGTCGCGGTGGCCCTGCATGAATTCGGCGATTTCGCCGGCGACGATCTGCTGCACGTAACCGGCGCCGACGAAGGCCTGGCTCATGCGGGTGGCATCGACATTGAGCTGCAGCGCCGGCGCGCGGCCGGCCAGCACGTCGCGCTGAAAATCCGGCGGGATCACCAGCACCAGGGTGTAGATGCCGGCGTCCAGGCCGGGATCCACCTCGGCATTGCTGATGCGCGCCGGCGCAATGAATTCCGGCGGGTAGAAGGCGCCGAAGATGCGCGCCGACAGTGCCGAGCCGTCTTCATCGACGATGGCGATGGGGGCGCGATGCAGGGTCTCGGGCATGGCCGTGCCGGCGGCGAACACGGCGAAGGTGAAGGTATAGACGATGAGCACCAGCATCATCGGGATCGCGCCGCAGGCTCCACAGCTCCTTGACGCCGAGCAGCCAGATATTCTTGAGATGGCCGCGCATGTCAGCGCTCCTGTTTCTTCAGAAGAACGATGGCCAGCCCCATGATCACCGGCGCGGCCACCATCAAGGGCCAGAATGACGCGTGCAGGTCGGCGAATCCGAGCGCCTTGCTGAATACGCCGCGGCTGATGGTAAACATGTGGCTGGCCGGATAGGCGGCGCCGATCCAGCGCCCGACGCCTTCCAGCGACGAGACCGGGTTGATGAGCCCGGCGAATTGCACGGCGGGAATCAGCGTGCCGACCATGGCAAAGAACATCGCCGCGATCTGGCTCTTCGTCAGGGTCGAGGCCAGCAGCCCCATGCCGGTCGAACTCAGGCTGAACAGCAGCGCCGCCAGCGTCAGCGTCGCCAGGCTGCCGGTGACCGGCACGCCCAGCACGGTCACGGCCAGCAGCACCATCATGGCGTAATTGACCATTGCCAGCACGACGTAAGGCAATTGTTTGCCGAGCAAAAATTCGGCGCGCGTCACCGGCGTGACGTACAGGTTGATGATGGACCCCATCTCTTTTTCGCGCACCACTGCCAGCGCCGTCAGCATCGCCGGCAGCATCAGCAGCAGCAGCGGGATCACCGCCGGCACCATCGCCGGCATGCTGCGCACGTCGGGGTTGTAGCGGAAGCGCGTTTCGATGGCAGCCGGCGCCGGCGCAGACGTGCCGCTGCGTTCCAGCGCCTGCTGCGCCAGCCAGTGCTGATGCATGCCCTGGACATAGCCGTTGACGATCTCGGCGCGCTGCGGCATGGCGCCGTCGATCCAGGCGCCGATCTGCACCGGCGTGCCGCGCTGCACGTCGCGGGCGAAGCCCGGCGGAATCTCGATGGCCAGGCTCAGTTCGCCGCTGCGCATGCGGCGGTCGAGCTCGGCATAGTCGGCGATGGGCGGCTGCCCGGTGAAGTAGCGCGAGCCATCCAGGGTGAGCGTGTAATTGCGGCTGAGCTGGGTCTGGTCGCGGTCCAGCACGGCATAGCGCAGGTTTTCCACATCCGTGCTGATGCCGTAGCCCATGACGAACATCAGCAGGATCGACCCGCCCAGCGCCAGCGCGGCGCGCACGGGGTCGCGGCGCAGTTCCAGCGCTTCGCGCCACATGTAACTGAAGATGCGCGCCAGGCTGCCGCCGCCCGTTGCCGCCGGCACCGGTGCCGGCGATGCAGTCGATGCCGCGGCCGGCGTGACCGGCGCCGCTGCTTCCTCCGGCACGCCGTCGTCGCCGCCTGCTTCGCGCAGGTAATCGATGAACGCTTCTTCCAGCGTCGCCTTGCCGCGCCGCGCCGCCAGCGCCGCCGGCGTGTCGCTGTCGAGTACGCGGCCGGCATGCATCATCGACATGCGGTCGCAGCGCTCGGCTTCGTTCATGAAATGGGTGGAAATGAAAATCGTCACGCGGTCGCGCCGCGCCAGGTCGATCATCAGTTGCCAGAAGCGGTCGCGGGCGATCGGGTCCACGCCCGACGTCGGCTCGTCGAGGATCAGCAGTTCCGGCTTGTGCACCATGGCTACCGCCAGCGAAAGGCGCTGGCGCATGCCGAGCGGCAGTTTTTCGGGGAGGCTGTCCTGTTCCTCGCGCAAGCCGAAACGTTCCAGCATTTCCGCCACGCGCGCCGGCACCTCGGCTTCGGGCACCTGGAACAGGCGCGCATGCAGCACCAGGTTCTGTGCCACCGTCAATTCGCCATAGAGGGAAAACGACTGCGACATATAGCCTACGCGCCGGCGCGTGGCCATGTCGTGCGGGTCGACTTCATGGCCGAACAGCAGCGCGCTGCCTGCGCTGGCCGGCAGCAGGCCGGTCAGCATTTTCATGGTGGTCGTTTTGCCGCAGCCGTTGGAGCCGAGAAAGCCGAAAATCTCGCCGCGGCGGATGCGGAAACTGACATGATCGACCGCGACGAAATCGCCGAAGCGCATGGTCAGTCCGCGCGCCTCGATGGCAATGTCGTCGTCGGCGCCGGCATGCAGGGGCGGGATCTCGATGGCGCGATGGCCGCGGCGCCGCTCTTCCGGCAGCAGCGCAATGAAGGCGGCTTCGAGGCTGTCCGACGCCGTGCGCGACAGCAACTCCTGCGGCGTGCCGGTGGCCAGCACGCGCCCGGCATCCATCGCCACCAGCCAGTCGAAGCGCTGCGCCTCTTCCATGTAGGCGGTGGCGACGATCACGCTCATGCCGGGGCGGCTGCGGCGGATGCGGGCGATCAGGTCCCAGAATTGCGAACGCGCCAGCGGATCGACGCCGGTGGTCGGTTCGTCCAGGATCAGCAGGTCGGGGTCGTGCACCAGCGCGCAGCACAGGCCGAGCTTTTGCTTCATGCCGCCGGACAGCTTGCCGGCGGGCCGCGCCAGGAAAGGATACAGCCCGGTGCTGCGCGTGAGCGCATCGATGCGGCGGCGGCGCTCCGCCGCATCGTGGCCGAACAGGCGCGCAAAGAACTGCAGGTTTTCTTCCACCGACAGGGTCGGATACAGGTTCTTGCCCAGCCCCTGCGGCATGTAGGCGATGCGCGGGCACACCGCGTCGCGGTGGCGCCTGCTGCGCATATCGCCGCCAAGTGCCTCGATCTCGCCCTGCTGCAGCGCGCGCGCGCCGGCCACCAGCGCCAGCAGGCTCGACTTGCCGACGCCGTCGGGGCCGATCAGCCCCACCATGCCGCCGGCCGGGACATCCAGCGTGATGTCCGACAGCGCCGCGGTCTTGCCGTAGGCAAGGCTTACGCCGCGCACGCGCGCCACCGGGGGCGTTGGCGGCGCGACGTCGGGCAGGGTCACGGCGCCGCCTTCAGCGCCAGCGCCTGCGGCCACTCCGCTGCCGGGTCGAGCCTGACCCAGGCCACGCCGGGCAAGCCGGTCTTGACCTGCTCGATATGCTTGAGCAGCAGTTCGCGATCGACCCTGGCCTTGACGCGGAACATCAGCTTCTGGCGCTCGCTGGCGGTTTCCACGGTCTTGGGCGTGAACTGCGCGGTGCTGGCGACGAAGGATATTTTGGCGGGAATCACGAAATGCGGCGCGGCATCGAGCACGATGCGCGCCTCGCTGCCCAGCGCCACCCTGCCGGCGACTGACTCCGGCAGGAAGAAGGTCATGTAGACATCGGCAAGATCGACCAGGTTGAGCACCTTGCCGCCGGCGCCCAGCACTTCGCCGGGCTGGGCCACACGGTATTGCACGCGGCCGTCACGCGGCGCCGTCAGCACGCTGTCGGCCAGCTCCGCATCGATGCGCGCCATGGTCGCCTCGGCCGCGGCGACGCTGGAGCGCGCGCCGCCGACCTGGGTGCGCGCCGCCGTGATGGCCGCCTGCGCGGCGCCGGCCTGCGCCCTGGCTGCCGTCACCGCAGCCTGCCCGGCGTGCGTGCGGGCGCGGTCGTCATCGACTTCCTGCTGCGACGATGCGCCCGCCTGCACCAGTTTCTGCGAACGTGCCAGCCGGCGCTGCGCGGCATCGAGTTCGCTTTCGCGCTGCGCCACCAGGGCCAGCACAGCCTGGCGATCGCTTTCGCGCAACGCCACCTGCGCTTCGGCGCCGGCCACCGCCTGCACGGCTTGCTGGCGCATCGCTTCGGCTTCGGCGCGCTGGGCCGTCAGGGTATCAACTTGCATGCGCGCCAGCGGCTGGCCGGCCTTGACGAAGGCGCCCTCCTCTACCAGGATGGCGTCGACCCGCCCGGGCAGCTTGGTGGCGACGTCGATTTCGGTAGCCTCGATACGGCCGTTGCCGCTGGCAAAGCCCTCGCCCGGCCCCTCGTCGCGCCCCGGCCCCCAGGCCATGTAGGCGGCCCCCGCCACCAGCACTGCAGCGCCCGCCAGCCAAAGCTTCTTTACTTTCATGTTTTATTCCTGATGCGGCCTTGCGACCCGAAAAACGACGCCTTGTCATGAACGCGCAATATACCTCTGCACATCATTGACAAACCGCCCGTTGGTCTTATTATCAAAGATTGCGTGATGAATTGCCAACACGGCTTTTTGCGGAGAATTTCCAGGTATTTTTCCACCCTTTCAAGGAGCGGCACATGGCAGCAATGATGAAAGCGGCAGTATTCGTCGAACCCGGACGCATCGAACTGGCGGACAAGCCGATCCCGGACGTCGGCCCGAACGACGCCCTGGTGCGTATCACCACGACGACGATCTGCGGCACCGACATTCACATCCTCAAGGGCGAGTACCCGGTGGCGAAGGGACTGACGGTCGGCCACGAGCCGGTGGGCGTGATCGAGAAGCTGGGCAGCGCGGTGCAGGGTTACCAGGAAGGCCAGCGCGTCATCGCCGGCGCCATCTGCCCGAATTTCAATTCTTACGCCGCCCAGGATGGCGCGGCCTCGCAGGACGGCAGCTATCTGGTCCCCAGCGGCCGCTGCGGCTGCCACGGCTACAAGGCCACGGCTGGCTGGCGCTTCGGCAACATGATCGACGGCACGCAGGCGGAATACGTGCTGGTCCCGGATGCCCAGGCCAATCTGGCGCCCGTGCCCGACGGCCTGACCGACGAACAGGTGCTGATGTGCCCGGACATCATGTCCACCGGCTTCAAGGGCGCAGAAAACGCCAACATCCGCATCGGCGACACCGTGGTGGTGTTCGCGCAGGGACCGATCGGTCTGTGTGCCACCGCCGGCGCGCGCCTGCTGGGCGCCACCACCATCATTGCCGTCGACGGCAACGACCACCGCCTTGGCATTGCCAAGACCATGGGCGCCGACGTCACGCTCAATTTCAGGAACTGCGACGTGGTCGACGAAGTCATGAAGATCACCGGCGGCCGCGGCGCCGATTCCGCCATCGAAGCACTCGGCACCCAGAGCACCTTCGAATCCTCGCTGCGCGTGCTGAAACCCGGCGGCACGCTCTCCAGCCTGGGCGTGTACTCGGAAGACCTGAAGATCCCGCTGGCGGCGTTTGCCGCCGGCCTGGGCGACCACCGCATCGTCACGGCGCTTTGCCCGGGCGGCAAGGAACGCATGCGCCGGCTGATGAACGTGGTGGCCTCGTCGCGCCTCGACCTGGGCGTGCTGGTCACGCACCACTACAAGCTCGACGATATCGTCGCCGCCTACGAGCTGTTCGGCCACCAGCGTGACGGCGTGCTGAAGGTGGCGATCAAGCCGGCCTGACGAACCCGATCTGGCGCATGCGTTACCTGCCGGCGGCTCCCGCAAAGGAGCCGCCGGCGTCACGCTTGTCCCCAATGTTTCAGAAGCCCAGCTTTGCCCCGGCCCCCAGCAGGGTCGCCACGCCCAGCGCGGCAAAGATGGCGGCGGCAATCGAATGCACCAGTTTCATGGGGATCTTGTTGGCCAGCTTGTCGCCGGCGAAAACCGCCGGCACGTCGGCGATCAGCATGCCCAGCGTGGTGCCGATCACCACCATCAGCGGCATTGCGTAATGCGCCGCCATGGCGACGGTGGCGATCTGCGTCTTGTCGCCCATCTCCGCCAGGAAGAACGTGATCAGCGTGGCGCCGAACACGCCGAAGCGTTTCGCCACTTGCGTTTCCTCTTCCTCGATCTTGTCGGGGATGAGCGTCCAGATCGCCATGCCGATGAAGGACAGGCCGAGCACCCAGCGCAGCACTTCCGGGCTGAGCACAGCGGTGATCCAGGCGCCGAGCGCGCCGGCCAGGCCATGGTTGACGATGGTCGCGCACAGGATGCCGAGGATGATGGGCAGGGGTTTCTTGAAGCGCGCCGCCAGCAGAAACGCCAGCAGCTGGGTCTTGTCGCCGATTTCGGCCAGGGCCACCACGCCGGTGGATACGAGGAGAGATTCCATGATTGGTTCCGGGCCGGGCATTATACGATTGACCACGACGCCTCCCCGGCCTTACCGGAAGCGCAGTGGTCAAAGGTCTTGCCAGGTGCGGGACTGCATGTGCCATGGTCTGCTGACCAAGTATGTTGACACACGCCTCTTCGGGAGGAAGAGCGGCTACTCCCCAATGACGCTGCAATGATACCTCATGGAAGCGGTTGCCGTCGAGCACGGCGCGGCGCTTGCCGGACTTGCAATGGCAGCGCATCGGCGCGGCGCGCGCCGTAAAACTCAGGTCCGCCGCGCCAGCATGGCGCGCGCAACGCGCGAATTCGGCGCGCGGCCGAGCCCGCCGCTGATCCAGCCGGCGCAATCGACCAGCGCTTCCAGGTCGACGCCGGTCTGCACGCCGAGGCCGTCGAACAGGTACACCAGGTCTTCGGTGGCGACATTGCCGGTGGCGCCCTTCGCATACGGGCAGCCGCCCAGGCCGGCGATCGAACTGTCGAAGCTGCGCAAGCCGAACTGCCAGGAGGCATACACGTTTGCCACGCCCATGCCGTAGGTGTCGTGGAAGTGGCCCGCCAGCCGGCGCACCGGCACCACGCGGGCGACGGTTTCGAGCATGCGCAATACCGCCGCCGGCGTGCCGGCGCCGATGGTGTCGCCGAGCGACACTTCGTAGCTGCCCATGTCCGTCAGGCGCTGCGCCACCAGCGCCACTTTTTCCGCCGCCACGGGCCCTTCGTAGGGACAGGCGATGACGCAGGAAATATAACCGCGCACGCGGATGCCCTGCTGCTTTGCGGCGGCAAACACCGGGGCAAAGCGGTCGATCGATTCGGCAATCGAACAGTTGATATTCTTTTGCGAAAAGCTTTCCGACGCCGCGGCAAAGACCGCGACTTCTTTCGCGCCAGCCGCCACCGCAGCCTCGAAGCCCTTCATGTTGGGCGTGAGCACCGGATAATTCATGTCGGCAAAACCGTCCGACGCATGCAGGCTGGCCATGATCTCGGCATGGTCGGCCATTTGCGGCACCCACCTGGGCGACACAAACGATGTTGCCTCGATATCGCGCAGGCCGGTCTTCGCCAGGCGCGCGATCAGTTCCAGCTTGGTTGCCGTGCTGATGCTGTCCTTTTCGTTCTGCAAGCCGTCGCGCGGCCCCACTTCGACGATGCGTACGTTCGTGCTCATTCCTTCACCTCGAATTCCAGCAGTTCGGCGCCGTCGACGACCTGGTCGCCCGGCGCGTAACAGTATGACTTGATCCGGCCTGCGGCGGGCGCAGTAATGGTGTGTTCCATTTTCATCGCTTCCATCACCAGCAGCGGCGCCCCCTTCTCCACCACGCTGCCGGGCTCGGCCAGCAGTGCGACGATCTTGCCGGGCATGGGCGCGCGCAGGCCGCCGCCGGCGTCTTCGCCGCCACCGCCGGTGTGGAGATTGTCTTCCCGCGCCAGCGGCCAGGACCGGCCTTCGAGGAAGACGTGGCGGCGTTCCGCCGCGATTACCACGGCGGCGCGCAGGCGGCGCTCGCCGAGCTGCGCATGCAGCTGACCATTGGCTTCGAGCGTGCCGCGCGCAAATACGCGGCTGGCGCCGAGCGACAGCTCCCAGCCGCCGGCAACGCTGGCCGCGCCGATTTCCTGGTGTTCCTCGCCATGGCGCAGGGCGATGCGGCGCCGGCCGCTGCCGTTCAGGCGCCAGCCGTCCAGCATCAGCCAGGGCGAACCGTGCCCGGTCGCAGCAGCCTCCGCAGCTTCGTGCAGCAACTCGGCCAGCGCCGCCAGCAGCCAGGCGGCTTCCGGCACCGGCGCCGGCGCCGGGAACAGGCACGCCTGCTCGCGCTCGATCAGGCCGGTGTCGAGATCGGCATTGGCAAACGACGGGCAGGCCGCCAGGCGCGCCAGGAATTCGACATTGCTGGCCACGCCGACTACGCGGTACTGCGCCAGGGCCTTGCGCAGGCGCGCCAGCGCGCGCTCGCGATCCGCGTCCCAGACGATCAGCTTGGCGATCATGGGGTCGTAATACGGCGTGATCTCGTCGCCCTGCTCGACGCCGGTGTCGATGCGCACGTGGTCCGACTCGGCCGGCGGCGCCAGGTGCAGCAGGCGCCCGGTGGAGGGCAGGAAGCCCTTTTCAGGCTCCTCGGCATAGATGCGCGCCTCGATGGCGTGGCCGTGAATGGCCAGCTGATCCTGCGCCAGCGGCAGCGGCTCGCCCGCAGCGACGCGCAACTGCCACTCCACCAGGTCCAGCCCGGTGATCATCTCGGTGACCGGGTGCTCGACCTGCAGGCGCGTGTTCATTTCCATGAAATAGAAACTGCCGTCCTGGTTGGCGATGAATTCCACCGTGCCGGCGCCGACGTAGCCCACCGCCTTTGCCGCATCCACCGCGGCCTGGCCCATGGCGGCGCGGCGTGCCGGCGTCATGCCGGGCGCCGGCGCTTCTTCCAGCACTTTCTGGTGGCGCCGCTGCACCGAGCAGTCGCGCTCGAACAGGTAGACGCAGTTGCCGTGGCTATCGCCGAACACCTGGATTTCGATGTGGCGCGGCTTCAGCACGTACTTTTCCACCAGCACGTGGTCGTTGCCGAAGGCATTGATCGCCTCGCGCTGGCAGGACGCCAGCGCGGCAGCGAAGTCGGCGGCATCATCGACGCGGCGCATGCCCTTGCCGCCGCCGCCGGCGGATGCCTTGATCAGCACCGGATAGCCGATGCGCGCGGCCTGCTCCGCGAGGAATTCCGGCTCCTGGCGGTCGCCGTGATAACCCGGCGTCAGCGGCACGCCTGCCTGCTCCATCAGCGCCTTGGCGGCGGACTTGGAACCCATGGCGCGGATCGCCGTCGCAGGCGGGCCGATGAAGACGACGCCGGCGCGCACGCACGCTTCGGCGAAGGCCTCGTTTTCCGAGAGAAAGCCGTAACCGGGATGGATCGCCTGCGCGCCGGTATCGCGTGCCGCCTGCAGGATGCGCTCGCCCAGCAGGTAGGAGTCGCGCGCTTGCGGCCCGCCGATCAGCACTGCTTCATCGGCCAGGCGCACGTGGCGGGCATTGGCGTCCGCCTCGGAATAGACGGCGACGGTGGCGATGCCGAGCCGGCGCGCGGTCTTGATGACGCGGCAGGCGATTTCGCCGCGGTTGGCGACCAGGATTTTGCTGAACATGCCCACTCCTTATTTCGCTGCCCATGCCGGCGCGCGCTTTTCCAGGAAGGCCGTCAAGCCTTCACGGGCTTCGGGCGTGGCCCGCAGTTGCGCGATGCGATGGGCAGTCTCGTCGATCAGTTCGGCGGTGACAGGACGGTTTGTCACCGCCCGGATCAGCGCGGTAGCGGCCGCCTGCGCCTGCGGCCCGCCGGTCATGAGCGATGCCACGATCGCCTCGACCTGGGCGTCGAGCTGCTCGGGCTCTGCCACTTCGTGCGCCAGGCCGAGTTCCCGCGCGCGCACCGCGTCGATCCGCTCTGCAGTCTGAAAATAGCGGCACGCCTGGCGCTCGCCAATCGCGCGCACCACATAAGGGCTGATCACCGCGGGAATAATGCCGAGCCCGACCTCGGAAGTGGCGAACAATGCCCGCAGCGATGCCACGCAAATATCGCAGGCCGCCGCCAGGCCCATTCCCCCTCCCATGGCGGCGCCATGCACGCGAGCGATCGTCGGCTTGGCGCATTCCGCCAGCGCGCGGAACAATTCTGCCAACCGGCGCGCATCGGCAAGATTTTCTTCCATCGACGCATTGCCCTGGCGCTTCATCCAGTTGAGATCAGCGCCGGCAGAAAACTCTTGCCACGCCCGGCCAGCACGATGACGCGCACACGCTCATCTGCCTCCAGCGTCTTCAGTGCTGCGGTCAGTTCGGCGATCAGGGTTTCGTCGAAGGCATTGTGCACGTCGGCGCGGTTCATCCATAGCCAGGCCACCGTTGTGCCGGCCGTGGTGGCGCGGCGTTCGATTTCCAGAGTGGTATAAGTCATGCTGGCCTCACATGCGGAAAACGCCGAAGCGGGTTGGCAGAATCGGCGCGTTGAGCGTCGCCGACAGCGACAGGCCGAGCGTGCGGCGCGCCTGCGCCGGATCGACGATGCCATCGTCCCACAGGCGCGCGGTGGCGTAGTAGGGATGCCCCTGCAGCTCGAACTGTTCGCGGATCGGCGCCTTGAACGCCTCCTCTTCGTCCGCCGGCCAGGCGCCGCCGCGGGCTTCGATGCCGTCGCGGCGCACCGTCGCCAGCACGCCGGCGGCCTGCTCGCCGCCCATGACGCCGATGCGCGCATTGGGCCACATGTACATGAAGCGCGGGCTGAAGCCGCGCCCGCACATGCCGTAGTTGCCGGCGCCGAAAGAGCCGCCGATGACCATGGTGAGCTTGGGCACCTGCGCCGTAGCCACCGCCGTCACCATCTTGGCGCCGTGCCGGGCAATACCTTCGTTTTCATACTTGCGGCCGACCATGAAGCCGGTGATGTTCTGCAAGAACAGCAACGGCACGCCGCGCTGCGCGCACAGTTCGATGAAGTGCGCGCCTTTCATGGCGGACTCGCCGAACAGGATGCCGTTGTTGGCGACGATTCCCACCGGCATGCCGTACAGGTGCGCAAAGCCGGTCACCAGCGTGGTGCCGTAGCGCGCCTTGAATTCGTCGAAGCGCGAACCGTCCACCACGCGCGCGATGATTTCGCGCACGTCGAAAGGCTTGCGGGTATCCGTCGGAATGACGCCGTAGATTTCCTCGGGGTCGTACAGCGGCTCTTCGGCCGCCACCAGTGTTACGCCGGGCGCCTTGCTGCGGTTCAGGCTGGCGACGATGCGCCGCGCCAGGAACAGCGCGTGGCTGTCGTTTTCCGCCAGGTGGTCGGCCACGCCGGAGATGCGCGTATGCACGTCGCCGCCGCCCAGGTCTTCGACACTGACTACTTCACCAGTGGCGGCCTTCACCAGCGGCGGGCCGCCGAGGAAAATGGTGCCCTGGTTCCTGACGATGATGGTCTCGTCGCTCATGGCCGGCACGTAGGCGCCGCCGGCGGTGCAGGACCCCATCACCACGGCGATCTGCGGGATGCCCTTTGCCGACATGTTGGCCTGGTTGTAAAAGATGCGGCCGAAGTGATCGCGGTCGGGGAAAATTTCATCCTGCTTCGGCAGGAAGGCGCCGCCGGAATCGACCAGGTAGATGCAGGGCAGATTGTTCTGCTCGGCGATTTCCTGCGCGCGCAAGTGCTTCTTGACCGTCATCGGGTAATAGGTGCCGCCCTTCACTGTGGCATCGTTGGCGACGATCAGGCATTCCTGCCCCTGCACCCGGCCGATGCCGGCGATGACGCCGGCGCAGGGCGCCTCATTGTCGTACATGTCCAGCGCCGCCAGCTGGCCGATTTCCAGGAAGGGCGTGCCCGGGTCGAGCAGGCGGTCGATGCGTTCGCGCGGCAGCAGCTTGCCGCGCGCCAGGTGCTTCTGGCGCGCCGCCTCGCTGCCGCCGCGGGACACCTGCGCCACCCTGGCACGCAGGTCATCCACCAGCCCGCGCATGCGCTCGGCATTGGCGCGGAATTCCTCCCCGCGAGGATTGAGTTGCGATTTGATGATTTGCATGGGGCCTTCCTTGGGCATGCGCGCGCCAGCGTTGTTCCTCGAAGAATATTTTCTAAGTACAACTCAATGCGCGATTCTAATTACTGGAAAATTCCGCATTTTTAGTGATAATATCAGTATGCATGAATTAAGCAATACTCAAATGAGGAAGACTCAAGAAAGCATATGACGAAACTGCCGACCTTCCAGGAGCGCCGCGCCAGCCTTACGGCAAAATCGCAGAAGCGCGTCGAAACGCTGCTGGCGACCGCGCGCGAGGTGTTTTCAGCCTACGGCTACGAAAAAGCCACCACCCTGGAAATCGCCCAGCGCATGGGCATTTCCGAAGCCACGGTGTTCACCTATTTCGGCAGCAAGCGCGAACTGTGCATGCAGGTGGTCAGCGACTGGTACGATGAAATCAGCCGCCAGCTGGAAAACGAGGTGCCGCTGGTCCAGGGCGCGCGCGCGCAGCTGGGCTACATCGTCTACAAGCACCTGAACACCCTGATTCGCGACGGCAAGGGCTTGTGCGCGCTGGTACTGAGCGAAGGCCGCAGCCCGGACACCGGCTTTTCCGCGCCCCTGGCCGACTTGCAGCGGCGCTACACCGCGCCGCTGATGGAAGTGCTTTCCAACGCCCAGGCGAATAGCGAAATCCGCGCCGACATGCCGCTGCGCCTCATGCGCGACATGGTGTATGGTTCGATGGAGCATATCCTGTGGGATTGCATCACCAGCGGCCGCACGCCGGACCTGGAACGCACCGCCGCCCAGGTGAGCGCCATGCTGTGGAGCGCCTTTGCACCGCCAGACCCGCAGCTGGAAGCCCTGCGCCAGCTGCAGGGCGAGGTGACGGCGGCGCTGCGCCGCTTCGACGCAGCCGGCAAGGACAACGACGCGCCGCTGCCCTGAGCGCTGCCGGCCATGCAATAAGTATCCGCGCAGGACCGCAGGCACGAGGAGACGACCATGCTGACGAAAAAAGAGACGCTTGCGGAAGTGGCAGCGGCTTTCCGCTGGGAGATTCCCGAGCGCTTCAATATCGCCGTCGCGGCGTGCGACCGCTGGGCCGACGGCTCGGGGCGCCGCGCCATCATTTACGAGGATGGCGAGGGCCACACCGTCACCTGCAGCTTCGACGAACTGAAAGCGCTGTCGAACCGGCTCGCCAGTCACTGGCATGCCAGCGGCATCCGGCGCGGCGACCGTATCGGCATCTTCCTGCCGCAATGTATCGAAACCGTCATTGCCCACATGGCCGCCTACAAGATCGGCGCGGTGACCCTGCCGCTATTCTGCCTGTTCGGCCCGGACGCGCTGCAGTACCGCCTCGCCGACAGCGGCGCGGCGGCGCTGGTCACCGATGCCGAAGGCGCGCGCAAGATCGCCGCGATCCGCGCCGAACTGCCGGCGCTGCAAGCCGTGTATTGCACCGCGCGCCAGGCGCCGGAGCTTTGCACCGCGCGCCAGGCGCCGGAGCTGCCGCCGGACTGCCGCGCCTTCTGGGACAGCCTCGAAGGTGGCGCCGCCGACTTCACGCCGGTCGATACGCTGGCCGACGACCCGGCACTGATCATCTATACCTCGGGCACCACGGGCAAGCCCAAGGGCGCGCTGCATGCCCATCGCGTGTTGCTGGGGCATCTTCCGGGCGTCGAAATTTCGCACGATTTCTTTCCGCAGGCCGGCGACCTCATGTGGACGCCGGCCGACTGGGCCTGGATCGGCGGCCTGCTCGACGTGCTGCTGCCGGCGCTTTACCACGGCGTGGCGGTGCTGGCGCGGCGCTTTGAAAAATTCGAACCGGCCGCGGTGTTCGATCTGATTGCGCGTCATGAGGTACGCAACATCTTCTTTCCGCCGACCGCCCTGAAAATGCTGCGTGCGGTGGAAGATCCGCGCCGGCAATGGAATTTCACCCTGCGCTCGGTCGCCAGCGGCGGCGAGTCGCTCGGCGACGAACTCATCGCCTGGGGGCAGCGCGCGCTGGGCGTGACCATCAACGAATTCTACGGCCAGACCGAGTGCAACGTCGTCGTCTCGGGGTGCGCCGCGCTGTATCCGCGCAAATCCGGCGCCATCGGCCGCGCCGTGCCGGGTCACACCGTCGGCGTGGTCGATGCGCAGGGCACGCCGCTGCCGCCGAACACGACTGGCAGCATCGCCATCCGGACGCCGGATCCGGTCATGTTCCTGGGCTACTGGAACAACCCGGATGCCACCGCGGAAAAATTCGCCGGAGACTGGCTGCTGACCGGCGACCTCGGCGAAATCGACAGCGAAGGCTATATCCGCTATGTCGGCCGCGACGACGACGTCATCACCAGTGCCGGCTACCGCATCGGCCCGGGGCCGATCGAGGAATGCCTGCTGAAGCACCCGTCGGTGCGCATGGCGGCAGTCATCGGCAAGAAGGATGCGCAGCGCACCGAGATCGTCAAGGCCTTCATCGTGCTGGCCGAGGGCTGGAAGCCTTCGCCATCGCTGGTGGCGGAGATCCAGGAGTTCGTGCGCCAGCGCCTGGCCGCGCACGAATACCCGCGCGAAATCAGCTTCCTGGACGCCTTGCCGAGTACCGTGACGGGCAAGATCATGCGGCGCAGCCTGCGCGACGCCGACATTTGATATTGACGCATATCAAACGTGAAACCCGCAGCATGATTCCCGCTCTAAGCAGCATCACGCAAGCATCAGTGGAAGAGCGGATCATGGCGGCCATCACCTACACCAAAGCAGCCTGGAAAGCCGAGGCGGATATCCAGCGTTTACCCAACGGAAAATACCAGGGCGTGGTATTGCTTATGCCAATGGGCAATCCCGACAACGATGCCGATCCGCGCACCGTCAACGCCCTGTCGGACACGGCCCAGGAAGCCCTGGAAGAGGCGAAGGCGCTGGCGCATCGTCTGCTGGACGAAATGCATTAAGCCCTTTGCCGGCGCCGGCAGTGGCGCCGCAAAGGATGCCCGCAGGGGCGCTGGCAAAGATCAGAGTTGCTTCAGAAACGCCTTGGCTTCATCGGCCTTGTCGAAGGACTTGGCGTTAGCCAGCAGCTGTTCGATTTCCTTGCGCGCGCCGGCCTTGTCGCCGGTTTTTGCCAGCGCCAGCGCGAAGTGGTAACGGATCTCGCCGCTATCCGGCGCCAGGCTGCTGGCCTTTTGCAGCAATGGCAAGGCGCGCGCGGCATCGCCTTTCTGCAGCGCCAGCCATCCCAGCGTATCGAGCACCGGCGCCGACTCCGGCGCCAGCTTGTACGCTTCTTCGGCGTACTGCAGCGCGCGGCCATCCTTTTCTTCGCCCAGGGCCCAGGCCAGGTTGTTCAGCGCCAGCACGTTCTTCGGATCCAGCTTGACCACGGCCTGCAATTGCTCGATCGCCGCCTTGTATTGCCGTGTCGTCAATTGATGGTTGGCCAGGTACATGCGCACGCGGATATCTGCCGGATGCTTTTGCAGCCATTGCTCCAGTTGCGCATTGGCAGCGGCAGTCTTGCCTGCCTGTACCTGCGCGCTGTGCAGCTTGACGGTCGCCAGGCCGCTGTTATCGAGCGCCGCGGCGCGTTCATAGGCGGCAATGGCCGGCGCCAGCTTCTTTTGCGTCACCAGCACATCGCCTTCCAGCATGTAGCCGGCGGCGTCGCCCGCCTTCTGCTTCTGCATCCGCGCGGCGATTGCCAGCGCATCGTCGAAGCGGCCGTTGCGCACGTCGATGCCGGCCAGCGACAGCAGTGCCGGCAGATAATCGGGGTCGATCTGCCGCGCCTTTTTCAGCGCCGCCTCGGCCGCACTTTCATTCTTCAAGGTTTGATGCAACAGGGCGATGCGATGCTGCAACTGGGCCGATTGCGGCTGCAGCGCGGCCAGCTTTTCGAAGCTGCCCAGTGCAGCGCGTGCGTCGCCGGTGGCAGCCTGTGTTTCGGCCAGCACCAGCAGGAATTTCGGATCCGTCGGATGCGCGCTCTGGTGGCGCGCCGCCAGGCTCAGGGCCTTGTCCTTCTCACCCTGGCGCAGGTGATGCGCCACCAGCAAGCCGACCGGCTGCGCCGCATCGGGATTCGCGTTGAGCGCGCGCTCCAGCCAGATGACCGACTCGTCATGCTTGCCCTGCCCGTATTCCAGGCCGGCCAGGGCGACCATCGCCTGCAGGCTTTTCTTGTCCTGCTCCAGCGCCGCAAGGTAATGCTTGCGCGCTTCGTCCGGCTGCTTGTTGCGCAAGGCCAGGTGCGCCAGATTTTGCGTCGCCGGGAAATAATCCGGTTGCAGCGCCAGCGCTTTCTCGAAACTCTTGCGCGCGCTGGCCGGGTCATTCTTGCCCAGGTAAGCGCCGCCCTTGAGGTTGGCAACGATGGGATTGTCCGGCTGCTGCTGCTCGAGCTTGTCTGCCGCCGCCAGCGCCTTGTCGAAAGCCTTGTTGCGCAGGTGGGTCATCACCAGCAGAATGCCGGGCCGCTCGGACGCATCGTCCATTGCCGCCGCCTTTTCCAGCGCGGCGATGCCGCGCTCGTTTTCACCCATGCCCAGGCTGCTCATGGCCAGCGCGGTATGCACCATCGCCACATCCGGCGCCAGTTCGCTGGCGCGCTCCAGCAGCGCATGGGCCTTGTCGAACTGGCGTGCATGCATGTGCGCCTCGCCCGCCAGCATCAGCAGCTGCGCATCCTTCGTATCGTCGCGCACGGCGGGCTCCAGCACGGCGATGGCGCGCTCGGGCTGGCGGCTCTTCAGCAATGTCGACGCCAGCAGCTTGCGCGCATAGACGTTGCCGGGATTTTTATCGAGGTAAGCCTTCAGGTGCTGCTCCGCCTGCGCATGCGAACCCAGCGCGTACTGCACCGCGCCGGCCAGCAGTACGCTGGGCATGTGTTCCGGCGCCGCGCGCAAGACTTGCTGCAGGCTTTCCAGCGCCGCCGCATGCTTGTTGCGGCTGAAATCCAGCAGCGCCTGGGTGTAGTGCACCATCAGGCTGCCGGGCGCGGTCTTGCGCGCCGCCTGGATATCGACATCGGCTTCGTCGAACTTGCCGGCGCCGATCTCGACATTGGCGCGGGCCAGGTGCGCGCCGGCATGGCCGGGCTTGATCTTCAGGACTTCGCCGTACGCCGCCAGGGCGCCGTCTGCGCGGTTCTGCGAACGCTCCAGGTCGCCCTTGAACATCCACGCGTCGATGTGCTGCGGATTGGCAGCGGTGGCCTGGCCGATCAGCTGCTCGGCGCGCGCGGCATCTCGCTGCATCAGGGCCAGCCGCGCCAGGCCGATCAGTGCTTCCGGATGAGCGGGGCTGGCTTTCAGGGCCGACTCCAGCGTCTCGCGGGCGCGCTCCTGCTGGCCCAGCGCCAGGAAAGCGTTGCCGCGGATACTGAGGATGCCGGCATGGCTGCCGGTGGAGGCGGATTCGGTTTCTTCCAGCACTTTCTGGAATTGCCCTTGCAACATCAGCGCACGTGCCAGGTCAGGCAAGGCTTGCGCCGCGTCCATGCCCAGGCTGATCGCCTTGCGGATTTCCTTTTCCGCCGAGGCGCCATCGCCGGTCTGCAGGTACACGGTGCCGAGCAGGTAGCGCGCTTCGCGATGTTCCGGATTTTCCTGCAATGCATTCTTTAACTGGATGACCGCCGCCTTGTGCTCGCCCTTTTGCGCATAGGTTTTGGCTTGCTCGACCAGCGCCTGCGCATCGTCCTTGCCGCAACCGGCGATGCCGGCGCCCACGGCCAGCGCCAGGGAAATGGCGGCAACGGACTTGATGCGGGAATGCTTGCGCTCGTTCATCGACATGATTGACCACCCTTGTAAATTATTTTCAAAAATACAACAATTATCTTGCGAGATTACACTATTTCCTTGCGTTTTCCCACCGCAAAACTTTAACAAAAGTTAATCAGGAAGCAGATTGCCGCGGCCCACCCTGCCCGCTGCGGGCACGTTTGCGCCACCAGTCCTTCAGCCGCCGTGCGCCGATGTGGCGCAGTGCGCCCAGGCGGCCGCGCAGCGTGCGCACATTGAAGGCGGCAATGCCCCAGCGTTCGCGCCGGTGCGACATCCAGTCGCGCTTGTAGGCATCGTCACCGGTCAGGTAATCGACTTCCGCCACCCGGTCCACGTCGATGGCATGCTGCATCATGTGCGCGGTCAGCAGGGTGCCGGCCGACAGCGCCGCAAAGCGCTCGTCGTACGCCAGCTTGTAGATCGACGCCACGCCGTGGCTGACCACCCACAGCTGCGCCGCCGCCGGCTGGCCGCCGACCCACAGCACGCCGAGGCGCAGCCAGCCCTGACCGGCACAGGTGCGCATCAGGCCGGCGATGAAATCCGGGTGCGCCTCGGCCGGCTTCCAGCTGGAACGATAGACGCGTTCGAAGGCATCCAGCCCCTCTTCCGCTTCGTCGCTGCCGGTGTAAATGCGGAAATGCGCTTCCTGCGCCGCCAGCTGGCGCGACTTGCGCGCCAGCGTATTCTTCAGGCGCGACGGCAAGCCCTCGGCATATTCGCGATAGCTGCGCCCGCGCACGTCGAGCGTCCAGTTGCCAAAGCAGAAATAGGTCTGCACCGCCATGCCGGCGCGGCGCAACGCAGTCGCCCACATGCCGAATTCCGCGGCATCCTGCGCCAGCGGCTGCAGCCGCACGCCGTCCCAGGCCGGCGACTCGGCGGCGATGGCTTGCGCCAGCAGGTCGCAATCGGCCTGCTGCAACGGCGCGCCCGCCGGCGCCAGTGCGCCGAACAGGGATGAATAGTAATTGGCGCAGGCGTGCAGCTCGCGCGGCGCAAAGCGGCCGGCGCGCGGCGCCTGCAGCAGCGGCAGCAGCAGGCGCGCGGCGCCGCCCTGCGCTTCGACGGCATACACGCGCACGCCGCAGTCGCGCAGCGCGGTATGCTGCAGGTTGCGGTACCAGGGCAGGCTGGAAAACAGGTCGCCGGCATTGTCGAACAGCGCCGCGCAGGCATGGCGGCAAGTCGTCGAAACCGTCCAGCAGGCGCACCCTGGCGGCGTCGCCGCCGTCCCGTGGTGGGTTGATATCGCCGTCGCGCATGGCCACGCGCTAGAGCCAGCGGGCCTTGCGGAAGCGGCGGTACAGGTAGCCGCACACCGCCGTCATCAGCAGCAGCGCCGCCGGATAGCCGTACTTCCACTCCAGTTCCGGCATCGCCTTGAAGTTCATGCCCCAGATGCCGGCGAACGCTGTCGCCACGGCGAAGATGGCGGCCCACGCCGCCAGGCGCTTGTTGACCACGCTTTCATCGATGGCGACCATCGACAGGTTGACCTGGATGGCCGTATTGATGGTGTCGCGGATGGCGTCGATGGCGTTGTTGATGCGATACAGGTGGTCGTAAACGTCGCGGAAGTAATTGCCCGAGTTGACCAGCATCGGCGGCACGCGCCCGCCGAACAGCTTGCTGGTCGCTTCCATCAGCGGCGACACCGCGTGCTTGAGCTGCATGACCTTGCGCTTGAGCTGGTACAGGCGCTCGATGTTGGCGCGTTCCGCGGCACGCTCGAACATGTTTTCCTCGATCTGCTCGAGTTCGGCTTCGAGCGCTTCGAGCACCGGGAAATAGCGGTCCACCACCGCATCCATCAGAGCATACACCACGAACGAGGGGCCATGCGTCAGCAGGTGCGGCTCGCGCTCGCAGCGCGCGCGCACGCCGAGAAAATCCTGGCGACTGCGGCTGCGCACCGACAGCACGTAATTTGCGCCGACGAAGATGTCGACCTCACCGATCTTGAGTTCATCGTCGACGAGGTCCACGGTCTTGACCACGACAAACAGCGATTCGCCGTATTCCTCGATCTTCGGGTTCTGATGGCCATGGTGCGCGTCTTCCAGCGCCAGTTCGTGCAGGCCGAACTCGTCGCCCATCTTGTCGAGCTCTGCTGGCGCGGCATCCTTCAGGGCAACCCAGACGAAGCAGTCGCCGCGCGCAATGTAATTGCTGATGTTTTCGACCGGTATGTCCGCCAGCTTCCGGCCATCCTGGTACGCCGCACAATTGATCAGCATGGAAATCGCTCCGTTTTCACCGGACGATTATACGATGCCGGCATGGCCGGCGACCGCACATGCCGGGCATGCAGCAGGCCCGGCGCTGGCGGCACGCCACGGGCTTACTGCAGCTTGAAGCCGCACTCGCCGCAGAAACGGTCGTCCGGGCCGACCGGGGCCTTGCATTGCGGGCATGCCGCGCCTGCGGCAGGCGTGCCGGCAGCAGCTGCCGGGGCTGCTGCGCTGTCGCTCGCGATGCCGGCATCAACTGCGGCCGCGGCGGCTTCGGCACTGGCGGCTTCCGCAGCTGCAGCAGCGGCAAGCGCATCGGCGCTGGCCTTGGCCTTCGCTTTCTCGGCGGCCTCCGCCTGCGCCCTGGCATGCTGCTCAGCCAGCTGACGGGCGCGCTCGCGTGCCTGCTCGGCCTTGGCCTTGACTGCCGCCACGCCGCCTTCGAGGTCGGCCTCGGCCTGGGCGAAATCCAGGCCCGCTGTGGTGTTCAAATAGATCAGGCAGCAGCCCTTGAGGGAAATCAGCGCGGGGATCACGGCCGCCACCGCAAACAGCACACCGCCGCCGATGGAACCGGCAAGGATGTAGGAAGCGCCACTGCCGTACGACATGCCCATGCGTCCATCGAATCCCATGTCGAAGCCCAGGCCAAGACCGCCGAAACCGACGATGGACGCCGACATGCCCGACACCATGCCCACGCCGATCATGACGATGGCAAAGATGATGCCGGTGACGAAACTGACGATGACGAACAGCACGAACTGCTGGCCGACGATCTCGATCAGGCGGCGACGCGCCAGCATGTTCAGGCGCGCCACGACCTGGAATACCGTGCTGCCTGTCCACACCGCCGGTCCCGCCAGCGGGAACATGACATAGAACAGCGCGAACACCAGCATCCCCAGCACCACGGCCAGCACCGGAAAGACGACGGTATACAACACCGGGCCGAGCGCCGGAATCTTGCAAATGAACAGCAGGATCGCGGCTACGATCACGGCGACCAGCACGATCAGGCCCTCCAGGATCGCCACGGCGATCAGGCGGTGCGTGGAAAACAGCGATTGCAGCACTGCTTCGGCGATGCTGCAACGTTCCTGTCCTTGTGCATCGCGCATCAGCATGATCCCCACGGCACTGACACCGTACAGGGCGGTGACGGCAGCCAGCAGGCTGCCCAGCGCGCCGATGAAAAAGCTTTCCATCGCGCCGGCCAGCATGCCGAAGAGTCCGCCGACGATCACTGCGGCGATGAAGCTCAGGCCCATCAGCACGAGGGCGCGCAGGTTGCGGTAGGCGCTGACGGCCCCCAGCAGCGAGTCGAGCGTGGAAAGCAGCGTTCCGGAGCGCTGCGGCGTGGTGGCTTGATTCATGTTGGTTTCCCCTGGTTGGCGTATTGCGTTATTTTTTATTGGTGACGCCGCCGCAATCAGAACTGCTGGCTGTCTTCCTGGTGGTAGCGCTTGCGGAAGGCGACGCAGTAAGGCGTGTCATATTTCTCGGGGCGCGAACATTCGCGCGTCTCGCACAGGCTGCGCGAGAATTCGTTGCGGGCCGTGCTGCATTTCTGCTGGATCGAATTGTCCGCGGCCGGCTGCGGCGCACGTTTTGCAAGCGCCTCATTGCGCGCCGCAGTTTCGCGCGCAGCCGCTTCGCGCCTGGCGCTTTCCGCGGCCCGACGTTCTTCCTGCTCGGCCCGGCGTTCTTCCTGCTCGGCCCGGCGCGCAGCACGCTCTTCACGCCGGCGTTGGGCCTTGTCTTCGTCCGACTGCGGCGCGGCGCTGGCGGCGGCACGTCCGGCCTGAGCCGGCTCCTGCGGCGCGCGATCCGGCTGCGCTGCAGGCGCAGTGCTTGCAGCGGTCCGGGTGGCCGCCGGTTTTTCCGGGGATTTTTCCGCTTCCTGGGCAGGCGATTGCTGCGCCACGTCCGGCGCATCTGCCGCCGTGCCGCTGCCGAATGCCAGCCAGCCGGCGCCGGCAAGCACCGCCACCAGCAAGGCGCCAGCCAGCACGATCACCCCGGTCCTGTTCGATGCTGCTGGCGCTTCAGCCGCGGTCTTACGGGCTGCTGCGGACACTTCAGGAATATCGGCTGCGGTGGCAATGTGTGCCGGTGCGGGCGATTCGGCGGGCGATTCGGCCGGAGCCGGAGCCTGGACAGGCGCCTCGAACCCTGCCGGCGTCGCCGCAGGCGCAACCATGCCGGCGCCGCATTTACCGCAGAATTTCGTGCCGGGCTTGTTGGCGACGCCACAGGCAGGGCAGGAAACCTCAGTAGCGGAACCGGTTACGGGCGCGGCAGCTTGCAGCTTTTCGCCGCAACCGCTGCAGAATTTGGCGGCATCGGCGTTCTCCGCGCCGCAATGATGACGTGCCAAGCGACCTCCCCCGGCAAGCCGGAAATATTGCTACATTGAACAATCAGGCCGCATTATGTGCAGAATTGGGGAAATTTGACAACTAAGCGCCGCCATCAGCATGCCGATGGCAAGGCGCGCCGGCTTCAGGCAGCCGCGCCGGTGGGACGACGCGGCAAGGGACGCACGCTGACTTGCTGCTTTGCCAGGGCGCGCAGCAGGATCTTGTAGGTGTCGGCGTCGAAGGCCGGGCGCGCACGCGAGTTCTCCAGCAAATCCCAGACTTCGTCTTCCGCCGCCGCATTGCCGAGATAGCACCAGTTTTCCACTACGTGCACATCGCAGCGCCCGGCCGCGGTTTCCACCAGCGCCACTGGTCCGGGGTACGGCCAGGTGGCCAGCTTCAGACTGGCCAACGCCGCTTCCAGGCGCGCCTGGTGCACGGCCAGCGCTTCCTTGCCCACGCAGGCGCCGCGGCAGCGCCGCAGCTGGTGGGCGAAACAGGGCTTGCCCGCGCCGGCGCGGCTTTCCAGTCCCAGCAGCGCCAGGCACAGTTGCTGGCTCTCGGCAATTTCCCGCAATGCGGCTTCGGCCTTCTTGCGCGAACTGAACAGGCCGTACAGGTTTTGCGCCGCGCCGAAATCGACCTCGCCGGCATACGCCAGCACCGGCTGCGCACCGCCGGCCGGCAAGGGCTGCAACTGCCAGGCGCACAGTTCGCGCTGACGCCGCAGCGCGCGGTTATGAATGGGTTGCAGATCCTTGATCAATTGCGATTCCAGCAGCAAGGCGCCGAGTTCGCCCGCGGTTTCGCGCCATTCCAGGCGGTGGATCTGGTGCGACATGCGCATGTCCTGGAACAGGCGGTGGTCGCCATTAAAATGCGAGAGTATGCGCTGACGCAGGCGCACGCTTTTGCCTACATACAGCAGCGCATCGTTCTCGCCATAGAAAAGGTAGACCCCGGGGGTGTCCGGTATCTCGTCCAGCACTTCCGGCGCCAGGTGCGTGGGCAGCGCCGGCCGCTGCAGCAATTGCGCCAGCGCCCCGGAAAACACCTCGGGGGCGATCTCGCGCTCCAGCTTGCCCCACAGCTGCCACAGCAGGTCGGCATCGGCCAGCGCGCGATGGCGCCCCTGCGGCTGCAGCTGGTGCCGCTGCACCAGGACATCCAGGTTGTGCTTCGCTTCTTGCGGAAACAGCTTGCGCGACAGCTTCACCGTGCACAGCACATCGGCGCGGAAACTGTGACCCGCCGCCTTGAAGGCATTGCGCAGGAAGCCATAATCGAAGCGCGCATTGTGAGCGATGAACAGGCCGCCCTGCAGGCGCGCCAGCAATCCCTCCACCAGTGAAGCGAAGGTCGGGGCATCGGCCACCATGGCATCGGAAATGCCGGTCAGGTTCTGGATGAAGGGCGGGATCGGAATTTCCGGGTTAACCAGGGTCGACCAGTGCGAGACGCGCCCGCCTGCCACTTCGACAATGCCGATTTCGGTAATGCGATCCACCACCGGATTGGCGCCCGTGGTTTCCAGATCGATAAAGATGAATTTTTCGTGCTTCGTCATACCAGAGAAAGACCTTTGCGGCGGCCCGTGGTTCCCTCGCAGCATGCACCGCCTGCCGCCGTCCGCCCAACTGCCGCCCCACCCTCCCCTTCAGTCCGGCGGCTCAGTCCGGCCGCGTCATGCGCACCGGGTCCACCCAGCGGGCGAAGTCCTCTTCGCTGACGAATCCCAGCGCCAGCGCCGCCTGTTTCAGGGTGGTGCCGTCGCGGTGCGCCTGCTTGGCGATCTGCGCCGCGCGGTCGTAGCCGATGTGCGGCGCCAGTGCCGTTACCAGCATCAGCGAACGCTCCATCAGTTCGGCGATGCGGTCACGGTCGGGTTCGATGCCGCGCACGCAGTGCTGCTCGAAGCTGGCCATGCCGTCAGCCAGCAGGCGCACGCTTTGCAGAAAGCCATGCGCAATCACCGGCTTGTACACGTTCAGCTCGAAGTTGCCGGAAGCGCCGCCGATATTGATCGCCACATCGTTGCCAAACACCTGGCAGCACAGCATGGTCAGCGCCTCTGCCTGGGTCGGATTGACCTTGCCCGGCATGATGGAGCTGCCCGGCTCGTTTTCCGGGATACGGATTTCGCCCAGGCCGGAACGCGGCCCCGACGCCAGCCAGCGCACGTCGTTGGCGATTTTCATCAGCGCCCCGGCCAGCGTCTTCAGCGCGCCATGCGCAAACAGCAAGGCTTCGTGCCCGGCCAGCGCCGCGAACTTGTTGGGCGCGCTGACAAAAGGCAGTTGCAGGCGCGCCGACAGCGTCGCGGCAACCCGCTCGCCAAAGTCGGCCGGCGTGTTCAGGCCGGTGCCCACCGCCGTGCCACCGGCGGCCAGTTCCAGCACCGGCGCCAGGCTGGCTTGCAGCGCCGCCAGCGCATGGCCCAGCTGCGCCGCATGCCCGGACAACTCCTGCCCCAGCGTCAGCGGCGTGGCATCCTGCAAATGGGTGCGGCCGATCTTGACGATATCGGCGAATGCTACCGACTTTTCCTGCAGCGCTGCCTGCAATTTGCGCGCCGCCGGCAGCAGCGACTGCGTCATGGCCGTCGCCGCAGCCACGTGCATGGCGGTCGGAAAAATATCGTTGGAAGACTGGCCCAGATTGACGTCGTCGTTGGGATGCACCAGGCGCTGCTGCCCGCGCTCGCCGCCCAGCAGTTCCGAGGCGCGGTTGGCCAGCACTTCGTTGACGTTCATGTTGGTCTGGGTGCCGGAACCGGTCTGCCACACCGACAGCGGAAACTCGTCCGCATGACTGCCGGCGATAACCTCGTCGGCTGCGGCCATGATGGCATCGGCCTTGCGCCGCTCCAGGCGCTGCAGGTCGGCATTGACCGCGGCGCAGGCGCGCTTGACCTCGACCAGCGCGGCAATCAGCTCCGGCGCCATGCGCTCGCTGGAAATGCGAAAGTACTCGAGCGAGCGCTGGGTCTGGGCGCCCCACAGGCGCTCGACGGGGACATCGATCAAACCGAAGGTATCGCGCTCCTGGCGGACGGCAGTCATGGCTGGCTCCTGAATGAAAAACTGCAAGGGAGGAAGCGCCTATCTTAAGGCAGATTGCAGAGTCAGGCTCAGTTCGACTCGTAGACGACCTCGATCTTCATCCGGCTGGGCACGGCCTGGCCATTCTTGAACCCGGGCCGCATCGTTGCCTGCATGAAAGTATCAATGGCCGCCTTTTCGAAATCGGGCGGCAAGACGGACTCATCAACCTCAACATGCTGGACACGGCCATCAGCGTCGATGTAAAGGACCAGGATGGCGGTATGCCGTCCCTGCAGCTCTGCCGATTCCGGAAAAGGAATGATTACCGGCGCCTGCGGCGCCGGGCGTTCGTCGAGTTCGCGACCGGGCAGATAAGCATCCGCCGCGGCAAAACCGGGCACGCCCGGGGCAAGCGGCAAAGGCGTGTTGCTCAACTGCGGCAGCCAGCCGCTCCAGTCACCGCTGTCGGTGTGCTGGCCGCGATCGGCGACTGTGATATCCGCGCTGCCGCTACTGTCGGCGGTACTTGCAGGAGCAATTTCCGGAACGTTTTCCCGGGTATCTGCGGCGGCGGGCGATGCGACAGGCGCTGACTCTGCAGACGGAAACGCAGGAACAGCATCCTCCCGTCCCTCGGCAGCTTCGGGTGCAGCGTCGTCCTCGCCACCGGCAACGGCTCTGCTTGCACCTTCGGAGCCAGCGTCACCGCCATCATCCGTTCCGGCGACCGCTCCCCGGAGCCGCGGCCGCTGACTTCCCTGGACAGGGAAACGGCAGCGAACAGATGCACACTGATGGACGCCAGCGCCGCCACAAGCTTTACAACAGAACGCTTGTCCATGAATACCAGATGAAATTAAAAATCCCCTGCCAGGCAGGGGATTGGAGGGTTTGCCGGATCAGTCTTCTATTTCGCGCCAGCCTGAGCGACGCAATTTCGGATCGTTCCGATTATCCTCCGGGTGCTCTTCGCGGAAAATGCGACCGGTACTATCGGTAACCAGCACGTGCTTTTTGCCATCATTATCAAAAATCACGCCAATACCCACCCCCAGTGCATTGTTGCCGAGCTTCATGCCCGCCATGCCATCCGGCGCCCTCAGCAAGTTCCGCGCATTGATAACGTCGAGGAAATACAGGTAGGAGTAACCACCGATATCGCAGACGTCGTCGTTGGGAACGTTACCAACCGCCACCAGTGTACGGCCGTTCAGAACCATGTCGATATTGATGCGCTCGCCCGGCGATGTATTGCCAGGATTGAGATCCATGTACCAGCCATCGTCGCTCGCCCAGTTGATCGACGCGCCGCTGACCGTGCGGATCACGCGCCCGGTGTTCGGCCCGCTCGCCACTGTGGATTGCGTCAGGATACGCGCCTTCATGTCCGCGCCGCGCACGTTGACCGTGGTGGCATCGAGCTTGTCCTTGATGCCGTACAGGGTTTGCTGACTGACGTCGCTCATGTCATTGACGCCGAGGTAGCGCCCCGTGCCGATCATGACGACCGGATAGAACTGGCTGCCCGCCTTGACCTTGACCACTTCCGGCTGGATGGTGATCGGCTGCGGATTGTTGCTGGCATCCCGCAGTCGCGCCAGCAGGTGGGCTTCATTTCCGGCCGTGCCGTAGTTGTCGTCGTAATCGATGCGCCACAGGTTGCCCTTCATGTCGCCGGCATACAGGCGGTCGGCCAGATTGGTCGCGGGATCGACCACGCCGCGCACTTTGCCCAGGTTGCTCGGCGTAGCCACCGTGCCGGCGGCCAGCGTGCCGCTGGTATAGGTCGGAATATCCGCCAGCAAGGCGCCAGTGAGAGCATCGACCACGAACACATGGCCGTTGCCATCGCCAGTGGCACCACACTCGCCCGGCACATTGTTGTAGCCGGAAGTAAAGATGACTACCCAGCGGCCATCGCCGCGCTTGACGATGATAGGATTGCCGTAGCTATAGCCCAGGTTGGGATTAGTGAACTCCCACAAGCCCTTGGGATTGGCGGGATCGTTCACATCCAGCGCATAGTAGCCACATCCACCCTTGTTGAAACCGCCGACGAGAATGGTTTTCCAGGCGGTAGCCGAAGCGCATTGCATCGGATCGGTGCCCGACTGCGTCGTGCAGATATCGCCGGAGACTGGCGAGCCATCGGTCAGGTAGTGATGGCGGCTGCCGTAATCGCGGTCCGCCAGGCGCCACATATCGCTCATGGTCTTGCGCGGCACATACGCCCAGCGCTCTTCACCTGTGGCGGCATCCAGCGCATGCAGCATGCCGTCGTTGGCGGCGGCATACACGGTCGGCAGGCGGCCGGCGTAAAGGGTTCTGAAAGCGGCGTAGGTTGCATCCTGCTCGGCATAGCGCAGATGGGGCGTGGCCACATATGCCGGTGCGGAATTGACGATGTCACCCAGTACGTGCTCGCGGCCACGGTAAATGCGGTTGGCGCCGGTGGCATTGGTGGGCTCGTCTTCATAAGTACTTTGCCCGCGCAGATAATTGATCAGGTTGCCGGCAGTGTTGGCCGTCGCTTTTTGCGCAAGGGTCAAGTCGTCCGGGTCCGTGCCGCACTGGTCGATCGTCGGCGTCTTGGCGCAGATATTCTGGAAATGCGTGAGCAGGCTGTCCGCCGTCAGGTTCGTCAGGTTGAAATCCTGCAGGTTGCCTGCGCCAGCAGGACTGAAGTACTTGATGGTGCGGCCATCGGCGCCAGCGCCGGCGGCAGCTACCCTCGCATCCAGCTTTGCCTGGGCCGACCAGTCAATCCCGGCCAAGGGTTCGCCGGTCGCAGCATTAAGTCTGCCCGCCTTGATATCGCCAGTCCATTCCCCCGTGCGGTAACCAGGCAGGTAGTATGAATTGCTGATGCTGAGCTGCGTGTTGGAAACCGCCGACGCGGCAGCCGTACCGTTGCGGGACTGGACGTTGTTCAGCGCATCCATCAAACCATCACGCAGGGTAGTGGAATCGCCTGCACTGTAATACCTGCCGCGGCCGTTGACAGCGGCATGCCACAGGTCATCGACGGTCCTCAGATTGCTACCCGTGCCGGGCGACGGCCAGTTGATGGCGCCAGTCTTGATCTTGTAGAAATTATTGCCGGGACCATCCGGCGCCGTTTCATAATTCTGTTCGTAGTTGATTTCGCCGCTGACCCCCAGGCCGACCGTGAAAGTCGTCATGTGCTGCATGGTATTGGGATCGCGCGCGCTGCCCAGCACATTGTTGTCGCACAGGTTGTTGTAGACGGTCGCACCAATTGTATTACTGCAATTTCCCAGCGCCGGTGTGCGCAAGTCGGTCTTGTAATAATAGGCGGCGACGTCTGCCAGGGTGTTGGAGATATTGAGTCCATCCCGGATGGGAGGCTGCTCGCCGGTAGCCCCGACAGCGCCTCCGAAAGCAGCATTGGACAAGCTGCCGGTGCCACCAGTCGAATCCAGGTAAGGCTAGGCGTTTCCGTGAAACTGCCCAGTGCGACCGGCGCAGTAATGGTGACAGTACTGCCGCTGCCCGTTGCCGTAAATCCGGTCGTGCCGGTATTGGCATTGATACTTGCCACGACACCATTACGCCAGGAATCTCGCCGTGCATTTGTACTACCTCCACCGCCCGAACAGCTCATGTTCGTCGGTGTTACTCCCAACAACTCCACCGGCCCGCTACCGGTATCGACCGTCAAACTTGTCGTGGAGAAGCAGCTGCTCGAATTGTTGCCAGATAGGGTTATCTGGCTAGTGGCGCCGACTGCGGTTGTACCGCCATCCTGGTTGCCGATATCCGTAACGCCATCGATCTGCTTGGGAATGTCGTAGGGCTGATTCCAGAAGCCGTCTGTCGACAGGATGGTGTAGTTTGGCTGGCACGAATACTGCACCGGATCGAAGCCGTTGATCTTGCCGGCATACATGCGCCCCACCTTTGCCAGTGCCGGCCGCAGCGGCGTATTGCCATTGCTGCGGCTGCGGTACAGCTTGTCGAACCAGTCGTAACGGTGCGTGCCGGCGGTAGCACCGGTAAAATCGTCGATCCGGAAATCGGTATTGACATTCCCATTGATGAAGAACATGCCGACACGGAATTTGTTGGTATCCAGGCCTTTGAACGCTTCGCCGATGCCGGCTTTCAGCACGAAAGCGCGTCTGCTGTAATAGGAAAACCAGTTCGCATAGTTGGTCAGGGCCGCAGCGCTGCCGTTGGCGACGCCCGGCGCCGCGATCTGGCTGGGCGAAGTGATGGCGGCATAAGACGCGTCGCCGGCACAATTAGTACCGGTGCCAACAGTGCGATTCGTGTAATAAAAATTTCCTGATGGAGTGTTGCTGATGGTATTCAGATTGACGTTACCATTGCCGGTGGTACCCCCATTGTGAGCAGTCCCGGTCGGAAAATAGCCATCTATTCTTGCAGAAGTAAAAGTAGCATTCGGATAGCGGGTAACGCCATCGGTGTACGTTGCGCCATCGAGTTTGAACGGCGGCTTGTAGGTGATTGCCGGATTGTAAGACAGAGTGTTGTATAAATAGGAACTCCAGCAGCGGCTGGCGCGAGAAGTGCTACCGACAGCATCGGGCATGTATTCCCAATCCATCGACCCGGAATCGTCGATCACCAGGGCAAGATTCGGCTTGAGTACGGTGGAGCCGCCGATGCCGGTCGACAGCGGCCCATCCGCCAGGTCTGCCAGAGCGGCCAGCGCATGCGGCGCACTGCCGGAAAAAGCCAGCAACAAGGCCAGGGAGATTTTCCGAAGCGCGAAAATATTATTGGTTTTCATTACGATCCCCCATCGAAATGGACATAGGTTTCGGTGAAACTGACGGTATTGCGCGGCCCGGTGGCGCGCACGATGATGCGGTAATAAGGTTGATCCGTCACAGCGGTCGTCGAACTGCCCCCCCTCTCGGAGCAATGTTCTTCCATCTCGTTATCGAGACAATCGTTCACATGTTCGACGTCGCCGCTCTGGGCCGCCACTGGCATGACGCAGACAATGTCGCCCCCGCAGCTTCCCTTTTTGCTGCTCATCCGCACAATCATGTAACGGGCAGCATAACCGTCGGGGAGAGGCACGACACTGACCGCAGCAGTGGTCGCACATTTTTGATACGCGCCGATAGATGCGCAACCGTCACCTTGCCAGTCCGGCACGACCCGTGTTGGGGACGCGGTTTTGGCGGTAATGTCAAACTCGTTGCTGCCGGCAACGCCCAGGCTGGAGGGATCAACCGGATCACTGAAACTCGGGAAGTAGTAGGGTGCGGCTGGAATCGGCTGCAGCAATTCATTGCGGATATTCTGATCCACATGCGTTGCTTTCCCAGTGAGAAAGGCGACCGCTTCCTCGGCGCCACGATCGGCAATGGAAGTAGTCGCTTGCTTGAACGCCAGGTTACCCGCCACCAGCGTGCTGGTGTCCACCATCCTGATCAGGCCGACCGCCGCGATCGACATGAATAGCAAGGCCAGCAATACGATGGGCATGGCAATGCCCTGCGCTGTCCTGTGGTTGGAAATACGCCTGAAAATCCCGGCAGGCACCGTGTGCATGTCATGATTAATCACGTGGGCTCCAGATATTGTTGCGAATCGGCACGGTGGTTTCCATTACGCGATAGCGATAATCCTGCCAATTCGGATTATCGGCGCTGACATCGATCTTGACCCCATTGCCCCTGGGATCAGGTTTCCAACAGACGGCGGCAGGATGCGGTATGGGGAGGTTGCATGAGGATGCCGTCAGGGCGCCATCCAGCGTGGCGCCGGGTTCGCGTTCGCGCCCGCGCGCCACCAGCGCAACACGGATGGCGCGCACCTGTTGCCAATCTGCCGCCGTAGCCGGCGTCGTCGCGCTCCAGGCAGTAACATCATAGTTGCCATCATCCGGCGTGGTATCGAAGCCATAAACCGCCTGCAGCTGCACGATATTGGGGAACAGCTCGGTGGTCTCGGGAACATTATTAGGAACCGGATAGTGCACCATCTGCAGGGATTTATTCGCATCGGGAAGTCGCACTGATCTGGTAAGTTCTGTCGATGAAGCTACCGAGATTGATCAGATAGCTGCCGCCCTTCTTGACTTCCGGAGAAAACCGGGCATGCACGTTGTCATTCCAGTCACTGGTATTCGCGAAGTAAATTTTGCCTTCCTCGGGATCGGTGTTATCAATCGCCGTAACCTGGAATAGCGTGCAATCATTTCCTGCAACAGCAAGATTGGTCTCCGGATGGGGCACGCCAATCAGCATGTCATTAATTGCGACACCGAATAGCGAGCGCGTCTGGAAATGATCGGTATAACTTCTATCGACTTCCATCGGCATGGCGTTGCCGTTTTTCGCACTGGCGATGAAGCGCACGCTGTCCGGTGCGCCGCTGGCGCCATCCGTAATCATGACAGGCGTCAAGCGCCACGATAGTACGGTGCCGCTGTAAAACCCTTGTACATGACACCCCAGCGAACGCGCCAGAATGCCCATGCCAAAACCGGCGTTCTTGCCATCGCGCTCGATGCCATACAGCGCCAGCGACGCATTGACGGTCGAGTCGCTTCCGCCCGTGATCGAGCGCCTGCGCACTTCCCCCACCTGCATGACCTGGCCGATCACCAGCACCGTGATCAGGCCGATCACCATGGCCACCATTACCTCGACCAGTGAAAAGCCTGCAACAAGCCTGGAAGTTCGTATGTTCATGTTGCCCTTCCTGAAAATCCGGTAATTTTTCATGGCGTGGCTGGCGCAGCCGCACTCACGGTAGCGTCGATGTCAAAGCTTTCTCCCTGCTGCTCGCCAGGCACCTGCCATTCGACTCTTACAGTAATGTTGCCACCAGCAACAGTAACATCCGCAGTTCCCCCAGGCAGCAGGCGCTGAACCGAGGCAACCCAGCTGGAGCAATTCACATTGGTGCCGCTGGCACAAGTATTTGCATTCACGGCATAGTTCGGCAGGTTATCCATGTCCGTGCCCTGATCCACCCACATCTGAGCGATGATCTGGTTCGCCAGGTAAGATGCCTCGCTGCGCAACTTGGCTTGCGTGACATTTTTCGTCATGGCCGACTGCATGCCGACCAAGGCCAGGACGCCGATGGAAAACAGCACCACGGCGATCATGCCTTCGATCAGGGCGATACCCTTCTGCAGGGAAGGGGAGGCAGGTTTGTCTCGCTTGATTTTCTGCTGGCACATGGTTTCGCTCCGCATCATCAGCATTTTCTTGGATCGTTGGCGTCGGTAATTGACGGCAGGCAGCTGCGTATGTCGCCACCGGCGGTCACGCGAATATCCATTGCTGCCGTACCGTCCCCGACTTCAGTCGAACTCAGTGCAATCGCTGTCAAAGGCGCGCCGCCGCCGGTGCATGCAGCTTCCACCCGTCCGAAACCGTTGAAAGTGATGCAGTTGGCATTGCTGGCAATCATAATATTTTCGGTCTCGCCCGTAGTGCGGGTCTGCACGATGCGCGGCGCCGCAGTGCGCGACGCGGGAGCGGCACAGGCGCCCGTGGGATCATCAACACTGACCACCCAGCCCGTGCCAGCCACCGTGCGTGCGCAAGCCGCAGTGACGTTATCCACCAGCCAGAAGGTGACACGCTCGTTGCGGCGCAAGGCTTCCATGCGCGCCACTTGCACGCCCGCCTGCATGCTGTCGGCCGCCGAACGAATGGAGGCATTGCGCAACAGGCTATAAAAAGAGGGGATGCCGAGCCCCAGCAAAATCGCCAGGATCGCGATGGCTATCGATAATTCCACCATGGTAAAACCGTCGCGGCGTCTCATGTGCATGCCTCCGGTCAGCAGGTGCCGCGTTTCACCAGCCAGCATGGCTGGTTGACCGCGAGATTCTTGAACAGCAAGGTTGTCCGGACATTATCGACGTCAAGCGTGAAAACATGGCCGCCAGCATTATTCATTCCGGTAGCCGTGATGAGATAGCCTTGCCCGCCATTGAGCAGACGGCAACCGTAGGTGAACTGATCGGAAGCGGAAAATACTACCCGCTGCGTGCCGCCATCGTTGCCACAGGCGCCAGTGCCATAGTTGCGGTTACTGTCATAAAACTGCTCCAGTTTTATGCGCAGATCGCCGAGGCGCGCAAAACCATCCTGCAACGCGCTACGTCGCACACTATCTTGATAACTGGGAACGCCGATGGCAGCGAGAATGGCGATGATTGCTACCACGATCATCACCTCCATCAGGGTAAACCCTGCCTGTACCCGGAATTTTTTCATGTCAAAAATCCTTTTTTCGTTTTTGCAATGTAGTAGATGATAAATACAATGTCATTCCCCGAGGACATTGACGGCCGGAATTTCCCGACAAACGGTCGAAAGTGTTGCCTTAATTCATCATTGTGCGTCGCACAAGCCGGTGAAGTGGCGTACAGGTGCCTTATTCCGCTTTTTCCGGCGGCGGCAGCGCCAGGCTGCGGCCTTCGCGCAGCAGCGCTTCGAAGGCGTCGGCCGGCAAGGGCTTGCTGAAGTAGTAACCCTGCATGGCATCGCAGCCGTGGCTGCGCAGGAATTCCAGCTGGTCGGCGGTTTCCACGCCTTCGGCAATGACCTGCAGGCGCAGGCTGTGGGCCAGGGAAATGATGGTGGCGACGATGGCGGCATCGTCGGGGTCGACCGAAATGTCGCGCACGAACGACTGGTCGATTTTCAGGACATCGATCGGCAGGCGCTTGAGGTAAGCCAGGCTGGAATAGCCCGTGCCGAAATCGTCCACCGAGATTTGCACGCCCAGGTCGGCAAGGTCGCGCAGGATTTCGATGGCGTGCTCGACGTCATCCATGATCATGCTTTCGGTCAGCTCGACCTCCAGGCTGCTCGGCGGCAGCCCGCACGCCTCCAGCATGCTCGCCACCGACTCGACCATGCCCTTTTGCGTGAACTGGCGCGCCGACAGGTTCACCGCCACCCGCAGTTCGCCCAGGCCGGCATCCTGCCAGGCCTTGGCCTGCATGCAGGCGGCGCAAATCACCCAGGCGCCGATCGGCACGATCAGGCCGGTTTCTTCGGCCAGGCCAATGAAGCGCGCCGGCGCCACCATGCCGTAGGCCGGATGCTGCCAGCGCACCAGCGCTTCCATGCCATTGATCTTGCCGGTGCACAGGTCCACCTGAGGCTGGTAATGCAACTCGAATTGCCCGTGCTCCAGCGCCAGGCGCAGGTCGCCTTCCAGGCGCAGACGTTCCAGCGCCCGCTCGTTCATGGACGGCGTATAGAACTGGTAATTGTTGCGGCCGGTTTCCTTGGCGCGGTACATGGCGACGTCGGCATGCTTCATCAGCGTTTCGGCATCCTCGCCATCGGTCGGGTACACCGCCATGCCGGCGCTGGCAGTGATGAAGAATTCATGGCCTTCGATGACGTACGGCCGCGCCAGCGCTTCCATGATGTGTTGCATGATATGGATGGCGCTGCTCTCGTTATTTCGTTCCGGCAGCACCATCACGAACTCGTCGGCGGCCATGCGCGCCACCGTATCGGTGCTGCGCACGCTGTCCTGCAGGCGCGCCGCAACCTGCCTGAGCAGCTGGTCGCCGGCCGAGAGGCCGAGCGTGTCGTTGATGAACTTGAAGCGGTCCAGGTCGAGGTGCACCACCCACACCGGGTGCGAATAGCGCGCCGCGTACGCCAGCGCCTGGTTGAGACGGTCGCGCAGCAGGTTGCGGTTGGCCAGGCCGGTGACGGTATCCTGGTTGGCGCGGATCTCCAGCTCGGCCTCGTAGCGCTTCATGTCGGTGATGTCGTACTGCGCCGCGACGAAATGCGTCACCTTGCCGCTGGCGTCGCGCACCGGCGAAGTGTACAGGTCGTTCCAGAACATGGAGCCGTCCTTGCGGTAGCTGCGCATCACCGCATGGCCCGGACGCTGCTCGATGGTGGCTGCCTTGAATTCGCTGACGCCCGGCTGCTGGCTGTCGGTGCCCATCAGGATGCGCATGCTCTTGCCGAGGATGTCTTCTTCCGTATAGCCGGTCATGCGCTCGAAGGCCGGATTGACGTACTCGATCGGATAGTTGGGCGCCGCGGCGCTGGTGATGATGATGGCGTTCGGACTGGCCTCGATGGCGCGGTTGCGCAATTCCAGGTCCTTCTCCAGGCGCTCGCGCGCGGCGATATCCTGCTGCAGCAGCAGGTTGGCCTTGTGCGCTTCGCGCGTGCGTTCCTCCACCAGCAGGCGCACGCGGCGGGCACGGCTGGTCAGGGTCTGGATGTAAGCTGCGGCCAGCAGGCTGAACAGCACGCCGCCGATCAGCACATACAGGGAACCGTACTGTCCCGATATCGGCATCTGCGCCAGGGGCGCGGCCACCATGTGCCAGGGTTTGCCGGCCACCGTAAAGTCGTACGCAACCGGCGCGATCTGCGGCTGCCACAGGCGCTGCAGCAATCCCGGGGCCTCCGCCGCAACCGGCGCCGGCTGGCTGCGGTATGCCAGCCTGGCTTTCTCGGCAGCGGCGGCGGCATAGACGCTGATCGCCGCCTTGCCGCCCGCTTGCGCGCCTTCGCCGGCGAGCGCCTTTTCCATCAATTGCCTGACGCTGAAAATCGCCGCGGTATCGCCTATCCACGCAGCGCGGCGCGCCTGGGCGTCATGCAGCGGCGCGCCGTGGCGGTAAACCGGCTTGAGCACTTCGAACCCGAGCCGGCTGTCGCCTTCACCTTGCGCCAGCAGCAGCAGGTCCGAAGCAATGGCCTCGCCGCTCGCGGCAGACTTCTCCATCAGTTGCACCAGGTGCCTGTGACTGGTGACGTCCAGACCCAGGGCCGGCTCGTTGCCGGCCATCGGTTCGAGATAGTCGACCACGATATACCGCGGGCGCGGGCGCGCCAGCACCAGCTTGCCCTCTTCCAGTTCCGTCATGACGAAGTCGGGGAACTGCCGGCGCATGCCCTGCTCGAACGCATCACGCTCCTCGCCGGCGACGATGCGGTGAAAATTGAATGCCTGGATGTAGGAATGGCGCGCCAGCAGCGGCCGGGTAAACTCGCGGAACTGCTCGCGGCTCACCGTTTCATTGACAACAAAGAGCTGATTGAGGATGACCAGCGCATCCACCGCCTGCCGCAGCCCCTGTTCCAGGCGGATTGCCTGCAGCCTGGTTTCCTGCTGAAAGCCGGCGACGGCGGCGCGGTGCTCGAGCTTGCGCAAGCTGCTGGCGACCGTCACGCTCAGGACCAGGCCAATCAACAGGGCTAGCAGCGCGGCCAGCGGCAGCGCTTTCCATGTGCGTTTTTTTTCGACGGGCTTGACGGCCATAGGATGCATGCGAATCCGCCTCGCGGGCGGCGATCTGGACGCGCCGGACAGATATGCCGGCGTGGGTGCCCTAGAGTAGCATTATTTCGCAGATGAAAGAAAGCATGGCGTTGCACTTGTTGCAACATCTTGCAATAACGATACAGCTTCAGCAAAAATTCCTTGCTTCGGCGCGCCGGTGGCTATTGCTGACCCGGCTCCGGCAACATGCAGGCGTCGATGACGCGCAGATCGTTATCCTTAGCGAAATTCAACACGAAGTGATAGGCCAGCGGCTCGATCTTGCGCAATTCCGCATTCACCACGACTGATTTGATCCCCTCGAGCAAGGTTGGCCGGACATAGCGGGAATAACCGAGATGGGCATTCGCCGTGCGTACGCCCGGCTCGCGAAAGCAGGACATCACGCCGCACAGGCGCTCGGCCCAGTCGCTGGGTCGAAAGGTCTTGCCCTCGCTGGTGACGCCCTGGATGATGAATTCGCGTGCTTCGTCAGATAAGGGGGCGGAGTCAGTCATGCAAGCATTATACCCCATGCTTGCATAAACCGGCATGAGTTACCACAATGTGGAATGCCATTCCGACATGCCGCCGCCCGTTCCGACTACCCCAGCCAGCGCGCAATCGAGATCAGCAACAGCAGCAGCATCCACAGGAGCAGCGCGCGCCACACCAGTCCCACCGTGCTCTGCAAGGTGCGCGGCCGCGGCGCCTCGCCTGGCGGCGTATCGCTTTCCAGCGTCGCCGTATCGACCAGGGAGGCATCCGCCGGCACCACGTCCGGCACTTCGGTGCCCGGCCCGCCCAGGCGCACGCCCAGCGCGCCGCCACCCGCCGACAGGATCACGCCGACGGCGTCGTCCGGCCAGCGATGGGCAAAATTGCGCCAGGCGTAGATGGCATCCTCGAAGTTGCCGACCACGGCAAAAGCAATTGCCGTCAGGCGCGATGGCACCCAGTCGATCCAGTAAAAGACCCGGCGCGCGAATTCGCCGAAGGCTTCGTTCCTCAGGTGATCCGGTTCGCTCCAGGCACGCGCCAGGTATTCGGCGACGCGGTACATCACCGCAAAGGCCGGGCCGACCGGCAGCAACAGCCAGAAAAACACGCCAAAGACATTGCGGTGGGTGGTGACCAGCGCCGTCTCCACGGCGATGCGCGACAGTTCACTGGCGTCGAGCAGGGAGGTATCGCGCCCGGTCCATTCCGCCAGCAGGCTGCGCGCGGCATCTTCGTCGCCGGCCCCCAGAGCAATCTGGATCGAGGTGAAGTAATGGCTGTAATGACGAAAACCGAGGGTCAGGTAAACGATCAGCGAGGTCCAGAGGAAGACCGCGATAAAGCCGAGGTGCACGCACAGCCAGTACACCAGCGCGGTCGGCACTACCACCGCGGCGACCGTCACGAACCAGGCCAGCTTGCCATGTTGCGCCTGGCCGGCATTGAAGCGGGCTTCCATGCGGTTGGCCAGCGTGCGCAGGGCGGCATTGACCGGGTTATCGGCGCGCAAAGGCTGGACCTGTTCGATCAGCAGGACTAAGAGAATGGCAAAAAAAGTCATCGGGCTTTCTTGGAGATGGGCTTGTTTATCCGATAAGGTAACGCAGAATAGCGCAGCGCGCGACCTTTATCAAATTCAAGCTCTCAGGAAATGATAGAGATTGCGCAACATGCCTGCGGTCGCCCCCCAGATGAAATAGCGCTCATAGGGCATGGCATAAAAGCTGCGCCTGCCGTCGGCCGGCAGCACGATGCTGCGGCGCTGGTGATGGCGCCCGTCCATCAGAAAATGCATGGGCACCTCGAAAATTTCCGCCACCTCGAACGGGTCGGCGCGCAGGTCGAAGGGCGGACGCACCAGCGACACCACCGGGGTCACGCGAAAGCCGGTGCCGGTCAGGTAGTCCGGCAAGGTGCCGATGACTTCGATATGCCGGCGCTGCAGGCCGACTTCCTCCTCGGTTTCGCGCAGCGCGGTATCGATGGCGGAAAGGTCGCCGGCATCGACGCGCCCGCCCGGCAGGCTGACCTGGCCGGCGTGGTCGTGCAAATGGGCGGTGCGCTGCGTCAGCAGCAGCGTCGGGCCGCTGTCGCGCAGGATGATGGGCATGAGCACCGAGGCCGGCGTGGCCGCAAGGCCGGCAGCCTCGCGCAGGCGCTGTTCCTCGGTCACTTCGGGCTGCCAGAGCGGCGGCGTGGCAAAGCGCAGGCGCAGCCAGTCGGCACGCAAGCGCTCGGCGGCAAGCGCGGCTTCACCGGCGACCGATTCGATCGCCATGTCGCTCGGGTCGAAAATAATCTTGCTCAAGACGGCATCCTGTCCATGCTCCCTCGACAATTCTAGTGGAAGCAGCGATTTCATGCCGGCCGTGCCGCCAGCGCAGGCTGCGCGCGGCATGCCCGTGGCAATCGCGCAGCCATGAAAAAAGGCACCTTGCGGTGCCTTTTTTCGGTGCTGCGCCAGGGAACAGCCGGCAGGGCCGGATTATTCCGCTGCTTTCGCCGCAGCACGGCGGTTCGGCAGCTTTTCCTTGATGCGTGCCGACTTGCCCGAACGCTCGCGCAGGTAGTACAGCTTGGCACGGCGCACGTCGCCGCGGCGCTTGACTTCGATCGAAGCGATCAGCGGGGAGTACAGCTGGAAAGTACGCTCGACGCCTTCGCCCGACGAGATCTTGCGGACGATGAAGTTCGAGTTCAGGCCGCGATTGCGGCGCGCGATGACCACGCCTTCGTAAGCCTGGGCGCGCTTGCGGGTGCCTTCCACCACGTTGACGCTGACCACGACGGTGTCGCCCGGGGCGAAGTCGGGGATGTTCTTGCCGAGACGGTTAATCTCTTCTTGTTCGAGTTGCTGGATCAGATCCATTTCTAGCTCCTGAAACCATCTTGCCGGCGCCGGGTGGCAAAGCCACCATCAAAACCCGGTAGAGGATGGGGTTGAATAAGCGGACAGCGTACATCCGCACTTTACTGCTACTGCTTTAAAAATTTTTCATCCGCCTTCGCCAGCAGCCCTGCCGCGCGCGCCTTTTCGATCAGGTCCGGGCGCTTGGCCGCGGTCGCCGCCAGCGCCTGTTCGCGCCGCCACCTGACGATCTCGGCATGGTGGCCGCCCAGCAGCACCGGCGGCACCGCCACGCCTTCATACACTTCCGGGCGCGTATAGTGCGGACAATCCAGCAAGCCGTTGACGAAACTGTCCTCGACTGCCGAGGCATCGTCGTGCAGCACCCCCGGCAACTGGCGGATCACCGCATCCATCAGCGCCATCGCCGGCAACTCGCCGCCCGACAGCACGAAATCGCCCAGGCTGATTTCCTCGTCGACGCAGCGGTCCAGCAAACGCTGGTCCACCGCTTCGTAACGCCCGCACAGCAACACCAGTCCGGGTTGCTGCGTCAGTTGCATCACGCGCTCGTGCGTCAGCTGCCGGCCTTGCGGCGACAAATAAACCACGTGCGGCCCGGCCAGGCCCAGTTCCTGCTGGCGCGCCCGGGCGGCATCGATGGCCGCTTCCAGGGGCTTGGCCAGCATCACCATGCCGGGCCCGCCGCCATAGGGCCGGTCATCGACCGTGCGGTAATTGTCGGTGGTGAAATCGCGCGGATTCCACAACGACAGCCCGCACCTGCCCTGCTCAAATGCGCGCCGGGTAATGCCCGACTGCGTAATGGCGGCGAACATCTCCGGGAATAACGTGACGACATCGAATTGCATCCCGTGCTTCCCTTCATCCGCCCATCCGGACTGCCGCCGCGTCAATAGTCGCGGCCCCAGTCCACTGTTATCTTCCTGCCGGCCAGATCCACCGTCCTGACGAACTGCTCGACGAAGGGGATCAGCATTTCCGGCGCCTGCTTGCGCTCCGGCTCCGGCTCCTGTCCCGCCTCGACCGGCGCCACCCGCAGGATCGGATGCGCGCCATTGTCCATCATGTCCGCCACCTGCCCGAGCGCTTCGCCCTGCAGGTTTTCGACTGCCAGGCCGATCAGGTCGACCCAGTAATACTCGCCGTCATCGAGCGCCGGGAACTGCCGGCGCGAGACCTGCACGACCGTCCCTTTCAGGGCTTCGGCAGCATTGCGGTCTGCCACGCCAGCCAGGCGCGCCACGGTATCGCCGCCATGCTGCCTGGCCTGCATCACCTCGACTTCGCGGACTTCTGCCTCCGGCTGCGGCGGCGTCAGCCACCACGTCCCGGCATGCTGAAGCGCATCGGCATCGGCCGAATACGGCCGGATGCGGACCCAGCCCTGGATGCCGTAGGCGCCGATAACGTGTCCGACCAGCACCAGGTCTTCGGGAAGTGTCATCCCCGATACGGTCTTGCCAGTCAAGACTTAAGCAGCAGCCTTCTTGCCGGCTTCTTTCACCAGGCGGGCCACGGTCGGCGACAGTTGCGCGCCAACGCCTTGCCAGTAACCGAGACGGTCCTGGGCAACGCGGAAGCCCTCTTCCTTTTCCGAAGCAACCGGGTTATAAAAACCGATGCGTTCGATGAAGCGGCCATCGCGGCGATTGCGCGAATCGGTAGCGACGATATTGAAGAACGGGCGCTTCTTAGAGCCACCACGGGATAAACGAATAACGACCATAATAATTCCAGAAAGTGTACGTACGCGGAAAAAGCCCTAGATTATAGCGGACTATGCCTTGACAAACAACTGTCACGGTGCCGCAAAAATAATGCTTTAAAATCATGCACTTGCATTTTGGTCGCAGAATGCGCTCATAGCCGCTACAATCTGGCCCGCAAGCAATTTTTTCATCAGTCGGGCATCGCGCGGCACTTCCTACGGATCCGAATCATGGCAGTTCCCCATAAAAACAAGACCCTGGCCACCCTGCTCGCCTTCCTTTTCGGCGGCCTGGGCATCCATCGCTTTTACCTGCATGGCCCGGCAGACCGCTGGGGCTGGGTGCACCTGTCCAGCCTGGCGCTGTCCGGCATTGCCATCGGCCGCTGGTTTTCCGCGCCCCTGCTGTTCGCCGCGGCGCCGCTGGTGGTCTCGACGCTGGTCGGCTTGCTGACGGCGCTGGTGCTGGGGCTGACGCCGGACGAAAAGTGGGATGCGCGCCACAATCCGCACTCCGGCAAGCAGTCGGACTCGGGCGGCGTACTCGTATGCCTGCTGGTGCTGATCACCGGCACCGGCGCGGTCATGCTGATCGCCGTGATGGCGCGCGCGCTGGATTTGCTGTTTACCGGCGGCGCCTACGGCTGACGGCGCCCCTGCCCCGCCTCATGTGGTCGGCGAGCTGCCCTGGCGGCCGGCCGCATCGCCGCTGCGCAGCGGCATATCCATCTCCGGCGTCCCTTCTTTGATCATCTGGCGGATCTGCTGGCGCAAATCCGCCGTATCCTGATGCTGGTGCACGGCCACGGCGTGCTGCGCCGCCGCCTCCACCAGTTCGTCGTCGTTGTCGGCGCTGATGGAAACGCTGCAATTTTTCTCGCTGGGATATTCCCGGCAATCGATGTACTTGCGAGTCATTTTATACTCCTTTCAAATGGCAACTGCGCGGGTTTCGACCAGCTGGCAGCCGTCGATCCGCCATACGCCCTTGCCATCCTTATGCATGAGATAGATGGCCGCCCAGACATGACTGTCGAGGTCGGTCAGACGCACCACCTGGTAGACTTTGCCCAGCACCACCTGGGGCCGCTGGTATAGCGCCCGGCGATGGCGATAGACGGGGTCGTACTGCTCCTTGATGATTTGCAGGAAACGGGCGGGCGAGCCGAGGCGGTTGCGGGTATCCTGGGTCGCCAGCGCAAAGGCGCGCTCGGCATCGTCATTGACCAGGGCTTCGATTTGCAGGCGCACGGCGCCGCGTATGGCCGATTCGTCGCCCTTGCCGATGGCAATCGCGCGCTCTGCGGCCACCAGGGTGCCTGCCTGGGTACCCGCATGCACACTCCCTAGTACACTTACCTGAGCGCACCAGAAGGCAATTCCTGCCAGCAGCAGCCGAGCCAGACGAGCCATGATCCGCCTCCACGCAGTGACCTACTTATGCAGTGTAGGCCAGCGTGGCGCGGATTGCGGAAAAAACGCCGGTGCCCCGCTTGACGTGGCTCAGAACTGCTCGGGTTCCAGCGCCAGAACGCTGCTGCCGCCTTCCACGATTGCGGTCTTGAAAGCAGGCGCCTGCGACAGGAAATGCTCGGCGAAGAAACGCGCGGTGGCGATCTTGCTCCGGTAAAAAGTCGCATCGCCCTGCCCGGCTTGCAAGCCCTGCGATGCCGCCAGCGCCGCGCGGCCCATTTGCCAGCCGCCCAGCACGATGCCGGCGAGCTTGAGGTAAGGCACGCTGCCGGCGAATACCGCCTTGATATCGGCCTTGATATTGTCCGTCACGTAGCCGACTACTGCATCCAGGGCATCGGCGCCCTGGGCGAGCTGGCGGCCGATCGCCTGCAAATCCGCAGACTCCGCCGCTGTCAGCGCAGCCGCGGTGGCGCGCACCTGGGCGGTGATGGCGCGGGCAGTGGCGCCGCCGTCGCGCACGGTCTTGCGGCCGATCAGGTCATTGGCCTGGATCGCCGTGGTGCCTTCGTAAATCGGCAGGATACGGGCATCGCGGTAATGCTGCGCCGCGCCGGTTTCTTCGATATAGCCCATGCCGCCGTGCACCTGCACGCCGGTCGAGGTGACGTCGACCGCGATTTCGGTCGACCATCCTTTGACGATGGGCACCATGAATTCGTAAAACGCCTCCTTTTCCTTGCGCACCGCCGGATCGGTGTGATGCAGGGCGACGTCGTGCGCGGCTGCGGTCACGTAGGCCAGCGCGCGCGCCGCCTCGGTCTGCGCACGCATCGTCATCAGCATGCGCTTCACATCCGGCTGGTGGATGATCGCCACCGGCCCGGGCGAGCCGGCCAGGTCGCGCGACTGCACGCGATCCTTCGCATACTGCACCGCCTGCTGGTAGGCGCGCTCGGCCACGGCGATGCCCTGCATGCCGACGGCGAAGCGGGCCGCATTCATCATGATGAACATGTATTCCAGGCCGCGGTTTTCCTCGCCGATCAGATGGCCGATGGCGCCGCCATGGTCGCCGAACTGCAATACCGCGGTCGGGCTGGCCTTGATGCCGAGCTTGTGCTCGATGGAGACGCAATGCACGTCATTGCGCGCGCCCAGCGAGCCGTCGGCATTGACCAGGAACTTTGGCACGATGAACAGCGAAATGCCCTTCACGCCCGGCGGCGCATCCGGCGTGCGCGCCAGCACCAGGTGGACGATATTCCCGGCCATGTCGTGCTCGCCGTAGGTAATGAAAATCTTGGTGCCGGACAGCTTGAAGCTGCCGTCGCCCTGCGGCTCGGCGCGGGTGCGCACCAGCGCCAGGTCGGACCCGGCCTGCGGCTCGGTCAGGCACATGGTGCCGGTCCACTTGCCGGAAATGAAATTGGCCAGGTAGGTTTCCTGCTGCGCGCGGGTGCCCGCCGTCATCAGCGCTTCGATAGCGCCGTCGGTCAGCAGCGGGCACAGCGAAAACGACAGGCTGGCCGAATTGAGCATTTCCATGCAGGGCGTCGCCACCAGCTTGGGCAAGCCCTGGCCGCCGAATTCCACCGGGTGCTGCACGCCTTGCCAGCCGGCTTCGGCATAGGTGCGGAAGGCTTCCTTGAAACCCTTGGTGGTGGTGACTTCACCGTCCTTCCAGCTGCTCGGCTCACGGTCGCCGACCACGTTCAGCGGCGCCACTACCTCGCTGCAGAACCTGGCCTTTTCTTCCAGCACCGCATCCACCGTTTCCGGCGTTGCATCCTCGCAGCCCGGCAAGGCATTGATTTCTTCCAGCCCGGCCAGTTCGTTGATGACGAACTGCATATCTTTCAGGGGCGCGTTGTAGCTCATGCTTGTCTCCTCACAGTGCAAGGCGGCATGCGCCACCCTGCTTCTTGTCATTTTCAGCCTGGCTGCAGATTCAGCCGAGTTCCTTGACCAGTTCCGGCACGATGTCGAACAGGTCGCCGACGATGCCGTAGTCGGCCACGCTGAAGATCGGCGCTTCCGGGTCCTTGTTGATGGCAACGATGGTCTTCGAATCCTTCATCCCGGCCAGGTGCTGGATCGCCCCGGAAATGCCCACCGCAATGTACAACTGCGGCGCGACGATCTTGCCGGTCTGGCCCACTTGCCAGTCGTTGGGCACGTAGCCCGCATCCACCGCTGCGCGCGAGGCGCCCATGGCGGCATTCAGGCGGTCGGCCAGCGGTTCGAGGATCTTGAAGCTGTCGGCCGAGCCCATGCCGCGACCGCCCGAGACGATCACCTTGGCCGCCGTCAGTTCGGGGCGGTCGGACTTGGCAAATTCACGCGACACAAAGGCCGACTTGCCGACATCGGCCACGGCCGCGACATTCTCGATGGCGGCATTGCCACCGTCGCCGGCGGCATCGAAGCCGGTGCCGCGCACCGTGATCACCTTGACCGGGTCATTCGACTGCACCGTGGCAATGGCGTTGCCCGCATAGATGGGCCGCTCGAAGGTGTCGGGGGAATCGACGCGGGTGATTTCGCTCACCTGCGCCACGTCCAGGCGTGCCGCCACGCGCGGGGCAATGTTCTTGCCGTAAGCGGTGGCCGGCGCCAGGATGTGCGAATAATCTCCGGCCAGCGCCAGCACCTGTTCGGCGACATTCTCGGCCAGGCCTTCGCCCAGGTGGGCAGCATCGGCCACCAGCACCTTGGCCACGCCCGCCAGTTTGGCGGCGGCAGCGGCAGCGCCGGCGCAATCGTGGCCGGCGATGAGGACATGGACGTCGCCGCCGCATTGGGCAGCGGCAGTGATGGTGTGAGCAGTGCTGCTCTTCAGCGAAGCATTATCGTGTTCGGCAATGACGAGTGCAGTCATGATGATTTCCTAAAATTCTGTTTTATCGGTTTACTGAACGACCTTGGCTTCGTTTTTCAGCTTGGCCACCAGCGTGGCCACGTCCGGCACCATGACGCCGGCGCTGCGCTTGGCCGGCTCTTCCACCTTCAGGGTCTTCAGGCGCGGCGCCACGTCCACCCCCAGTTCGTCCGGCTTGACCGTGTCGAGCGGCTTTTTCTTGGCCTTCATGATATTGGGCAGGGTCACGTAGCGCGGTTCGTTCAGGCGCAGGTCGGTGGTGACGATGGCCGGCAAGGCAATCGATACCGTCTCCAGGCCGCCGTCGACTTCCCGGGTGACCACGGCGCGGTCGCCTTCGATGACCACCTTCGAAGCGAAGGTGGCTTGCGGCCAGCCAAGCAGCGCGGCCAGCATTTGCCCGGTCTGGTTGCAGTCGTCGTCGATGGCTTGCTTGCCGAGGATGATCAATTGCGGCTGTTCCTTGTCGGCCAGGGCTTTCAGGAGCTTGGCCACGGCCAGCGGCTGCAGTTCGGCATCGGTCTCGACCAGGATGCCGCGATCGGCGCCGATGGCCATGGCGGTGCGCAGGGTTTCCTGGCACTGCGTCACGCCGCAGGAAACGGCGACGATCTCGGTGGCCTTGCCGGCTTCCTTGAGGCGTACGGCTTCTTCCATGGCGATTTCATCGAAGGGGTTCATCGACATCTTGACGTTGGCCAGTTCGACGCCCGACTGGTCGGACTTGACCCGCACCTTGACGTTGTAATCCACCACGCGCTTGACTGGAACCAGGACTTTCATAGCTGTGCCTTTTCTCTATTCAGTAATTCAAGGATAAAAATGCTCATGCCGATTATAAGAGTTTCCCCCCGCCGGACTTGACGCAAACAGCGGGAAAACCAATTTTTAGCACGATCGTTCTTTTATTTGGCATAAGAATACGCACAAATCGGCATACAGGGAAGGGGGTTTGGAAAATATTTCCACCGCAAGGCGGAAAGACGGTGCCAGGCCGGGAAAAGACTGCGGATAACCGGGGGAAGAAAGCGAAGGACTGGGACTGGGACGCCATGCCGCGGCAGCGGCAGCAGCGCTTACTTGCGTTTCATGTAAAAGATGAAATCCTTCTCGTCTTCGAACTGGTCGAGCAACGGATTGCCGGTCTGGCGGGCGAATGCCTGGAAGTCGCGCACCGAACCCGGGTCGGTAGCCACGACGCGCAGCACTTCGCCGCTCTTCATGTCTGCCAGGGCTTTCTTGGTCTTCAGGATAGGCAAGGGACAATTCAAGCCGCGCGCATCAAGCTCTCTGTGAAATTCCATTCTCTGCTTTCCCGCCAAAGGCAAGTGATCGGATTGGGGATTCTACTCCAAATTGCCTGACGCTGATGCAACGCAACAAAGTTTCACTTCAGGAAACATCAAGTGTTGCTTTTTGGCCGGTGCCCGGCCAGTCGAGAAACTCCGGTTCGAAGCCGCGGCTGCGCAGCCAGTCGGCCATGGCATAGCCGGTGCCGGTGCGCCAGGCGCGCATCTTTTCCGGCGCCACCAGGCGGTATTCGAGCAATTCTTCCGACAGGCGGATGTCGCCGCTGGCGCGCACGTGATAGGCGATGATCAGCTCGTTCTTGCGCATGAATTCGTACACGCCGATCAGCGCCGTGGCCTGCGTGTCAAGGTTGGTTTCTTCCTTGAGTTCGCGCGCCACGCCCTGCTCGGGCGTTTCGTCGCGTTCCATGAAACCGGTGATGAGGGAGAAAGTTTTTTCCGGCCAGGCGGCATTGCGCGCCAGCAGCACATGGCCTTCGTACTCGACCACGGCGGCCAGCACCGGCAAGGGATTGTCCCAATGGGTCCAGTGACCGCTCGGGCAGGCCAGGCGCGGACGCTCGCCCTGCACGGCAGTCACCAGCGGCGCGGCGCATTTCGGGCAAAAGCGGAAACCCGGATCGGCCGGGTCGGCCGCTGCATTCAGTGTCTCGCTCATCGCCGCGCCTCCCAGACCGCGATCATCGTGCATGTCCGCATGCTGCCTGCTGCGGCAGGCAGCGTACCGGCTACAGGCGCTCGGCCACCCAGGCGCCGACGCCCTGCAGGGCTTGTGGCAAGCCGGAGGGATCGGTGCCGCCGGCCATGGCCATGTCAGGCTTGCCGCCGCCCTTGCCGCCGACTTGCTGGGCGACGAAGTTGACCAGCTCGCCGGCCTTCACCTTGCCGATATTATCGGCAGTGACGCCGGCGGCCAGCTGCACCTTGCCGCCATCCACCGCCGCCAGCACGATGGCCGCGCTCTTCAGCTTGTCCTTGAGCTTGTCCATGGTGTCGCGCAGGGTCTTGGCGTCGGCGCCTTCGAGGGTCGCCGCCAGCACCTTGATGCCCTTGACGTCCACCGCCTGCGCCAGCAGCTCATCGCCCTGCGCCGAAGCCAGCTTGCCCTTGACGGTGGCCAGTTCCTTTTCCAGCGCCCGCACCTGGTCGAGCACGCCATGGATGCGCGCCGACAGTTCCGCCGGAGTCGCCTTCAGCGTGCCGGCGGCCTGGTTGACGGTGGCTTCCAGCGACTGCAGGTACGCCAGGGCATTCTCGCCGGTGACGGCTTCGATACGGCGCACGCCGGCCGCCACGCCGCTTTCGGCGACAATCTTGAACAGGCCGATGTCGCCGGTGCGGGTCACGTGGGTGCCGCCGCACAGCTCGCGCGAGCTGCCGATGTCGAGCACGCGCACTTCATCGCCGTACTTTTCGCCGAACAGCATCATCGCCCCGCTCTTCTGCGCATCGTCGATGCCCATGACGCGCGCCTCGGTGGCGGCATTGGCGAGAATCTCGGCATTGACGATGGCTTCCACCTTGCGGATCTGCTCGGACGTCACCGGGCCGTTGTGGGCAAAGTCGAAGCGGGTGCGCTCGGCGTTGACCAGCGAGCCCTTCTGCTGCACGTGCGCCCCCAGCACTTCGCGCAAGGCCTTGTGCATCAGGTGGGTGGCGCTGTGGTTGCGCACGATCCTGGCGCGCTTCTCGACGTCGACCTTGGCGACGATGGCGTCGCCGACGCGGATCACGCCTTCGGCGATGCTGCCGTGGTGGCCGTAGACGTCGGCCTGGATCTTGATCGTGTCGTCGACGAGGAAGCGCGCGGCGGCATTGCGCAGTTCGCCCGTGTCGCCGACCTGGCCGCCGGACTCGGCGTAGAAAGGCGTATGGTCGAGCACGATGACGGCGTCGTCGCCGGATTTCGCTTCCTCGACGCGGGTGCCTTCGACATAGATTGCCGTGACCGCCGCCGTTTCGTGGATCAGCTTTTCATAGCCGTGGAACGTGGTCGGCACGCCGCTGTATTCCAGGCCCTGCGCCATCTTGAACTTGCCGGCTTCGCGCGCGCGCTGGCGCTGCTCGTTGAGCAATTGCTCGAAGCGCGCCTCGTCCACCGTCACGCCGCGCTCGCGGCAGACGTCGGCGGTCAGGTCCACCGGGAAGCCGTAAGTATCGTGCAGCTTGAAGGCGGTGTCGCCGTCGATCGACTGCGCGCCCGAGGCCAGCGCAGCTTCGAGGATGTCCATGCCGTTGGCAATGGTGCGGAAGAAGGATTCCTCTTCCTGCCTGAGCACCTCGGTGGCGCGCTTCTCGTTCTGGCGCAGTTCCGGATAGGCTTCGCCCATCTCGGCCACCAGCGCCGGCACCAGCGCATGGAAGAAAGGCTTGCGCGCGCCCAGCTTGTAGCCGTGGCGGATCGCGCGGCGGGCGATGCGGCGCAGCACGTAGCCGCGCCCGGCATTGCTGGGAATGACGCCGTCCACCACCGTGAAGGTGCAGGCGCGGATATGGTCGGCAATCACCTTCAGCGACGGCGCATCCTTGTCGCAGTCGCCGGCGCCGGCGGCATCCACCGCCTTCCTGGCGGCGGCCAGCAGGTTGGCAAAGGTGTCGATCTCGTAGTTGCTGTGCACGTGCTGCATCACCGCGGTGATGCGCTCCAGGCCCATGCCGGTATCCACCGACGGCTTGGGCAGCGGATGCATCTCGCCCGCTTCGTCGCGGTTGAACTGCATGAAGACGTTGTTCCAGATTTCGATGTAGCGGTCGCCGTCTTCGTCGGGCGAGCCCGGCGGGCCGCCGGCCACGTCGGGGCCGTGGTCATAGAAAATCTCGGTGCAGGGGCCGCAGGGGCCGGTGTCGCCCATCATCCAGAAGTTGTCCGAGGCGTAGCGCGCGCCCTTGTTGTCGCCGATGCGGACAATCCGCTCCGCCGGCACGCCGACCGACTTGTTCCAGATATCGTAGGCTTCGTCATCTTCCGCATACACCGTCACCCACAGCTTTTCCTTGGGCAGCTTGAAGACTTCCGTCAGCAATTCCCAGGCATAGGTAATGGCGTCCTGCTTGAAATAGTCGCCAAAGCTGAAGTTGCCCAGCATTTCGAAGAAGGTGTGGTGACGCGCCGTATAGCCGACGTTTTCCAGGTCGTTGTGCTTGCCGCCGGCGCGGATGCACTTTTGCGACGTGGTCGCGCGCGTATAGGGCCGCTTGTCGAAGCCGAGGAACACGTCCTTGAACTGGTTCATGCCGGCGTTGGTGAACAGCAGGGTCGGATCGTCGCCCGGCACCACCGGGCTGGAAGCGACGATGGTGTGGCCCTTCGATTCGAAGAACTTCAGGAACTTTTCGCGGATTTCGGATGATTTCATGTTGTCGGCTAATGTGGCTTGACTTGGGCTGGCGCCAAAGGCGCAGCAAACCCTTGATTATACGTGATTACCCCTGCCTTTCCGAAGCGGGGCGCATTGCGATTTGATCAATATTCCAAGCCGCTGCATCAGGCGAAATCGGCACCGATCCGGTCGATGCGGTCGGTGCAGAAAGCGTCCACGCCCCAGGCCAGGATTTCGCGGGCGCGCGCCGGCTCGTTGACGGTGTAGCAAAACAGGCCGGCGCCCGCCTCTTTCACCGCCGCCGCCAGTTGCGGCGTCAGGTGCCGATGATTGGTGTGCAGCGCCAGCGCGCCGGCTTCGGCCAGGCGCGCGCGCCAGTCGGCGGGCATGGTATCGAACAGGCAGGCCAGCGCCAGCCCTGGCGCGGCCGCCCGGGCCGCCAGCAGGGCGTCATGGGAAAACGACGACAGCAGCGGCGCCTGCCAGCCGCCCGCCAGCGCGCGCTGCGCCGCCGGCTGCGCCAGCCATTGCGCCGTCAGCGCCGCCACGGCATGGCCGGTGGCCGCCTCGAAGCCCGGCGCCGGCTTGATTTCAACATTCATCCAGATGCCCTGCGCCAGGCAGAAGGCGAACACCTGCTCGTAGGACGGCACCGTCTCGCCGGCAAACGCTGGCGCAAACCAGGCGCCGGCATCCATGCGCATCAGTTGCGCCGCGGTGAAATCCGGCACCCTGCCGTTGCCGGCCACGGTGCGTCCCAGTTCGGGGTCGTGCAGCACCACGGGAATGCCGTCGCCGGCCAGCATGACGTCGAACTCGGCCGCGCGAAAACCGTGCGCCAGGCCGCAGCGCAGCGCCGCCAGGGTATTTTCCGGGGCCAGCGCGCCGCCGCCGCGGTGCGCCAGGATTCGGGGATAGGGCCACATGTCGCTGCTCCAGAATGCAAAACGCCTGGCAGGGCCAGGCGCTTGTGCGTGCAATCCGCCGGCAGTACCGGCGTGCTTATTTTGCGGCGCCGGCCGCTGCCGCGGATGCAGGCGCCGCTACCGGCGTCAGCACGCGCTTCGGCGTGGCCTTGGTGCGGCTGGCCAGGATGGAGCGCTTGGCGTCGCCCGGGTAAGCGTACTGCACCAGGCCACCCTTGACCTGGCCCATCACCAGGATGGAGCCGTCCAGCGCTTCGTGGTCATCCTTGGTGAAGGGCTTGTTGTAGATGCCCACCACGCCGGTGACGCGGTGCTCGAGGTTGACCAGTGCCTTCTGGATTTCCGGGCCGGTAATTTCTTTAGCCTGGAACATCGCATTCAGCAGGATGAACATCGAATCATAGGCTTGCGCCGCGCACATCACGCAGGGAATGTTCTTCACATTGTTTTGCTTGACGTATTGCAGCACCAGCGAGGTGGCGCGCTCGTTCATCACGCCGTCCTGAATGAAGGTCTGCGGCATGATGGCGCCGTCGGCGGCGGCGCCGGCAATGTCGATGTGGTTGCGGAATGCCACCGTCCACGGGCCGGTCTGCTGCACGTTCCAGCCGATCGCCGCGCGCCCCTTCGACACGGTGGCCATGTCCGGGCCCAGCGCATACACGTACAGGGCATTGGCGCCGGCGGCGCGCGCCGCCTTCAGCTGCTCGCTCAGGTCGGCCGTGCCCTGCTTGAAGGTCGCCACGAAGGCCGGCTTGGTCTTGTGATTGGCCTGCAGCAGGCGTTCGATATCCTTCAGGCCGCCCTGGCCGTAGCCGGTATCGTCGGCGAACACCGCAATACGGTCCAGGCCGCGCTTCTCGATCAGGTCGCGCAGGATGAATTCCACCTGTTTTTCATCCGGCATCGCCACGCGGAAGATGTAATTCTCGGATTCGCCAGCATATTTCTTGGTGATGGTCGTGCCGGTGGCCACGGGAATGATCAGCGGCACGCGGGCTTTCTGATACGTTTCAATCGCTGCGTTTGCCGCGCCAGAATTGCAATAGCCGATGGTGGCGACCACCTTTTCCTTTTCGATCAGGTCTTTCGCCACCGCCACGCCAACGTCGTTCTTTGCCTTGTCGTCGCGCTCGACCAGCTCGAGCATGCGCCCGCCGACACCGCCCACTTCGTTGATTTCCTTGACGGCGATGCGCAAGGCCGCACGCACGCTTACGCCCATTTCCGAAGAACCGCCTTCATAGGTACAGTTCATGCCGATCTTGATCGGCGCCGTGATCTGGGCAAAAGCAGGCGCGGCAAGGGATGCGCTCAATACGCCAAGGCTCAGCAGCAGATGTCTCATGGTCATGGAGGATCCTTTTTATCCATTGCAGTTGTAGTTACACAGAAACAAAGTGTAGTGCATTTTTTCACACAAGATTGCCTAAATCCAATTTTTTGCTGGAAGGACAGCATTTTTCCAAAAAAAAGCGACAGCCCCGCCCCTGGCGGCTGTAGCAAAACCGGCAACTCATGCCGCGAAACCGGCGTTTCGTCGCATTCCGCTTTTCTGTCCATGCGCGCCTGGCAACAATGGCAGCCATCGACAACCCGCCGGAGAGATGCCATGACCGTCAGCCCCGCCATCGCTATTCACGTAAGCGTCGCCTTCGCCGCCCTGCTGCTCGGCGGCGCCCTGCTGTTCATGCGCAAGGGCACGCCGCGCCACCGTTTGCTCGGCCGCAACTGGGTGCTGATCATGGCAGCCACCGCCATTTCCTCCTTCTGGATCAAGACGCATGGGCACTATTCCGGCATTCACCTGCTGTCGGTGTGGGCGCTGTTTGCCCTGGGCATGGCGCTGGCATCCATCATGCGAGGCAATATCCGCATGCACCGGCGCTGGATCAGCGGCGTCTATGTGGGTCTGGTAATGGCCGGCACATTTGCCCTGCTGCCGCACCGCCTGCTGGGCGGGGCGATATGGCGCACTGCCGGCTTGCTGTAACATGACCAGATGGCAACAAAAGAATCCCCAGGCCTGTACCGCGACATGCCGCCCCCAGCCTCCCCCTGCCCGAGCAGCACCGGTGCATACCCGCGCCTGCGCCGCATCGCCATCAACCTGGCGCTGACGACCGTCTTCAACGTGCTGATTGCGCTGGCGATCACGCACCTGACGAGTATCGGCACGAGCTTCGGCGTCAGCCTGGTGTTTTCCCTTTGCATAGGCACGCTGGCGCTGCTGCTGATCGACGGCGGCAGGCTGCTGCTGTGGGGAGAAGGCATGCCGACCTGGCGGTTCTTTCCACTGGTGGCGATTGCCATGCCGCTGGCCTACTTCGCCGGCCATGCGCTGGCGATGCGCCTGCTGGGTCTGGAAATGGCGGACATACCGCGCCCGCACACCAGCTTTTCTACCGCCAGCATCGTGATCACGCTACTGGCCTGCCTGTTCGGCACCTGGTTCTTCTGGAGCCGCGGCAAGCTGCGCTATCTCGAAGCGCAAGCCGCCCAGGAGCGCGCGCGCACCGCTGCCATCGAAAAACAGGCGCTGCAGGCGCAGCTGCAAATGCTGCAGGCGCAGATCGAGCCGCACATGCTGTTCAACACCCTGGCCAACGTGCAGGCGCTGATCGAATTCGACCCGCCGCGCGCGCGCCACATGCTGGACCAGCTGATCCTGTACCTGCGCGCCACCCTGTCGGCGACGCGCGCGCCGCACGCCACGCTGGCGCAGGAATTCACCCTGCTGCAAGCCTACCTGGAACTGATGGCGATCCGCATGGGGCCGCGCCTGCAATTTACCCTGGCGCTGCCCGAAGCCCTGCGCGACACGCCGCTGCCGCCGATGCTGCTGCAGCCGCTGGTGGAAAACGCCATCCGCCATGGTCTCGAACCGAAGGTCGACGGTGGCCGCATCGAAGTCGAGGCGCACGCGGATGGCGCCATGCTGGTGCTGAACGTGCGCGACACCGGCCTCGGCCCGGACACCCCCGGCGCGCAAGGCGGCACCAGGCTGGGCCTGGCCAACGTGCGCGAACGCCTGCAGGCCCTGTACGGCGAGCAGGCCACCTGCACACTGCAACCAGCGCCGCCTATCGGCACCCTCGCCCGCATCGTTCTCCCTTTGCCTTCCACTTCCACACTGCCCGCGCCATGACCACGATACGCGCTCTGATTGCCGAAGACGAACCGATCCTTGCCGATGCCCTGGCAGCCGCGCTGGCGCGCCTGTGGCCGGCACTGCAAATTGCCGCGATGGTCGGCAATGGCGGCGCTGCCGTGGCACAGGCTCTGGAACAGCAACCGGACGTACTGTTTTTGGATATCAAGATGCCCGGCAAGACCGGGCTGGAAGCCGCCGGGGAACTGGCCGACGAATGGCCGGCGGGGCCGCAGGACAAGCCCTTCCCGCTAATCGTCTTCGTCACCGCCTACGATGAATACGCGCTTGCCGCCTTCGAGCAGGCCGCGGCCGACTATGTCTGCAAGCCGGTCAGCGACGAGCGCCTGGGCAAGACGGTGGCGCGCCTGCAGCAACGCCTGCAAGACCGTATGGCAGAAGGCATGGCGGCACCAGGCAGCGCCGGCGCCGCCGGCAGCAGCGGCGACGAACTGTCACGCCTGCTCGACCAGCTGCGCGCGCTGGCGCCGGGCTTGCCGCCGGGCGACGCGGCCGCGCCGCCGCGCCTGGGCATGATCCGCGCTGCGGTCGGCAACCAGGTGCGCATGATCCCGGTGGAAGACGTGGTGTATTTCGAGGCCACGGACAAGTACCTCACCGTGGCCACCGCCGCGGGCGAAGCGCTGATTCGCACCAGCCTGAAAGAATTGCTGCCGCAGCTGGACCCGCAGCGCTTCTGGCAAGTGCACCGCGGCACCGTGGTCAACACGCGCAGCATCGCCGCGGCGCTGCGCGACGAAGCCGGCAAGGTCTCGCTCAAGCTGCACGGCCGCAGCGAAATGCTGGCGGTCAGCCGCGTGTATGCCCACCTGTTCCGCCAGATGTAGGCAGGCGCGCTAGTTGGACTCCATGATGCGGCGCCCGGCATGCGCCTGGATGGGCCGCGCATTCATCGGGTACAGCCGCGCAAACAGCGAGATCTGCGCGCCGGACAGGCGGATCGGCTCCTTCATCACGATCCACTGCACGCCTTCGGTGCACGGCGGCGTGGTCATCGACCCCATGTAGGTATAGTAATCGCGCCGCTCCGGCAGCAGGCCGGCAAGGTCCATCGGCACGCTGGCCATGGCAGTGTCGTGCCTTTCCAGCGGCAGGTTGTTCCACACCTGCTGCACCACGCCGTGCTGCCCGCCCTCGTCGGCCAGCAGCGCCACCACCACGTAACGGCCATGCGCATCCTTGTGTACCAGGTGCAGCACCATGGGGTAGCCGCGGCCATTGATGCGTTCCTCGGAAGGCAGGTGGAAATGGAACTGCACCAGCTCGTAGCTGCGCCCGCCCGTGGTGATGACGTTGCCCCTGGCCGGGTTGACCTGGATGGTGTGTCCGTTATCGAGTACGCTGAAGCGCGACGGCCGGTAATCGAACTGCACCGGCTCCAGGTCCACGCGCAAGCCGTCGCGGATATCGATGGGCGACTGCCGCTCGCCCTCGCCACAGGCATGCCAGTCGGGATGCATTCTGGCCCATTGCGCCGGCCCGCCCTCGCCTTCATAACGCCACTGGCGCGGCGCGCGCGCTGCTGCCGGCTTGTCTTCGGCGGCGCGGGCCGCAGTCTTGCCGGATGCCGTGCGTGCCGCCTGGCGCGACGGCGCAGGACGAATGTTCTGGGTGGAGCGGGTGTTTGTCGCGGAGCGCGGCGCCGTTGCGCTCGCGCTGCCGTTGCCGTTCCGTGCGCCTGCCTGGCGCCGCGCTTCGCGGGTTTCGCGCAGATTCGCCAGGCGTGCCGTGATGCGCTCCGCCAGGCGCTGGATATCTGCTTCCTCGCTGTCGCCGGCGCCGGTGGCAACGGCAGCCGCCTTGCGCGGCGCCACGGCCGGCCGGGAAGTTTCTATCCTGGCCATGCCACCCGGTTCGGCCGGGAGTGTCGGCGCAGGGGTGGCCGTCGCTGCATTACCAACCGGCAGCGCCGGCTTGGGGGTCGGGATTACCGGATCGGCGGCATGGGCCTGCAGCAGGCACATCATGCCCGCCACGGCAAGAAAACGGATATGCATGGGGGTCCGAATGGAGGCTGTACTCTCCTCTATTACGGCCCCCCCTGCCGGAACTTGAATTTCCGACGTGATTCAATTCAGGCCAGCGTCCCCAGCCAGGCTTCCAGCACGCCCAGTTCCAGCGCTTCGTCAGCCATCAGCCCCAGCAGCAGCAAAGCCACTGTCAGTACCACGGCGCCACCCAAGGCATAGCGCCACTCGCCCGGCTGCGCCGGCCCGGCCACCAGCGCCACCGTCGCCGGGATTTCCCATTCGTTCGCCATTGCTTGTCTCCCTGTCAATATATTATTTGCAATATTTCCAGATGACCGGGAGCAAGTCATTGAGAGTAATCAATTCAACGTCATCTGCCGGAACTCTGTGCACACCGATGGTTTGCGCGCCACGGCCCCGCCCTGCCTGCGGCGCGTCGGGTCGGGTAGAATGTCAGTTGATTCACACTTACAGATTTGGCAAGAAAAAATTCATGAGCAACGCACCCAAAAACGCCGCCACCGACGTCAATCCCGCTTCTTCGAATTTCCTTAAGGGACTCATCGAAGCCGACCTCGCCTCCGGCAAGTACGCCAACCGCACCGACCAGCATGGCGCACCCGCTGCCGCCGGTGGTCATGCGCTTTCCGCCCGAGCCCAACGGCTACCTGCACATCGGCCACGCCAAGGCGATCTGCCTGAACTTCGGCCTGGCGCGCGACTACGGCGGGCGCTGCCACATGCGCTTCGACGACACCAATCCCACCAAGGAAGAACAGGAATACGTCGACACCATTCTGGACAGCGTCAAGTGGCTGGGCTTTTCCTGGACCCACGAAGGCCCCGCCGGCCCGGTCGAGCACCTGTATTACGCCAGCGACTACTTCGACAAATTCTATGAAATGGCGGAATACCTGGTCACTGCCGGCCATGCCTATGTGGACAGCCAGAGCGCCGACGACATGGCAAAAAACCGCGGCAACTTCGGCGAGCCCGGCAAGAACTCGCCTTTCCGCGACCGCCCGGCAGCAGAATCGCTGGACCTGTTCCGGCGCATGAAAGCCGGCGAATTCAAGGATGGCGAACATATCCTGCGCGCCAGGATCGACATGGCCTCGCCCAACATGAACATGCGCGACCCGGCCATCTACCGCATCCGCCACGCGCACCACCACCGCACCGGCGACAAGTGGTGCATTTACCCGATGTACGACTACGCGCACCCGCTGGAAGACGCCATCGAAAATATTTCGCACTCGTTCTGCACGCTGGAATTCCAGGACCACCGCCCCTTCTACGACTGGGCGCTGGAGCGCCTGGCCGAAGGCGGTTTCTTCAAGCGTCCGCTGCCGGTGCAGACCGAGTTCGCGCGCCTGAACCTCACCTACGCCATCACCAGCAAGCGCAAGCTGCTGCAACTGGTCGAGGAAAAAATCGTCGACGGCTGGGACGACCCGCGCATGCCCACCATCGTCGGCCTGCGCCGGCGCGGCTACACGCCGGAATCGATTCAGCTGTTTTGCGAGCGCATCGGCGTATCGAAAGCCGACAGCTGGATCGACATGGGCACGCTGGAAGGCGCGCTGCGCGACGACCTCGACGCCAAGGCCCCGCGCGCCGTGGCCGTGCTGCGCCCGCTCAAACTCATCATCGACAACTTCCCCGACGAGCTGGCGGTGGAATGCACGGCGCCCGTGCACCCGCACCATCCCGAGCGTGGCAATCGCACCTTCCCCATCACCAAGGAATTGTGGATCGAGGAAGAAGACTTCATGGAAGTGCCGAGCAAGGGTTACTTCCGCCTCTTCCCTGGCAACAAGGTGCGCCTGCGCTATGGCTATGTGGTGGAATGCACCGGCTGCGACAAGGATGAAAACGGCAAGGTCATTGCCGTGCATTGCAGTTACTTCCCGGACAGTAAGTCAGGCACGGAAGGCAGCGCCAATTACAAGGTCAAGGGCAATATTCACTGGGTCAGCAGCAGCCATGCGCTGGAAGCGGAAGTACGGCTGTACGACCGGTTGTTTACGGATGCGAACCCCGATGCCGGCGGCAAGGATTTCAAGCAGGCGCTGAATCCGAATGCGAAGGAAGTGATTACCGCTTACCTGGAACAGGGCATGAAGGCCGCGCTGCCGGACGAGAAGTTCCAGTTCGAGCGGCACGGGTACTTTGTGGCGGATCGAGTGGATTCGAAGGCGGGGAAGCCGGTATTTAATCGGGTGGTGACTTTGAAGGATAGTTGGGGGAAGTGACCGCCGGTTGATCCGCAGGTTCCTGGTTCGAGTCCAGATCGGGGAGCCGTATTAAAAGCAAAAAACCCATTCTGCAAGGTTTAGTTTTTTGCTTTTGGAGCATAGGTGAGCGGCCGCGGTTATTTAATGAATAAATTGTGGCCTCTTTCCTATTACAGATGAATTTTCATAAAACATTAGAAAATATAAAATTTTCGTCACAAATCTGTATATCTTTTGGACTAATTTCTTGAATTGCGAATAGCCGTAAATTCAAAGTTACGATCAGGCAAATAGAATAAATTTACGCGCATTCATCCGCCGAGCAAAAGCCGCTGCTGACCTAACACGTAATTATTATGTCGCAACCTCCGATCTGGTCCCCAAAGCCATGGCTGGCCGCCTTAATGAGCCTGCTATTCCCTGCTTCCGGCTTCCTGTACGCCGCCGCTCCCAGGCTGGCCGTGTTCTATTTCGTCATGCCGTTTCTCGTCGGCGTGGCGGCGTTGTTTGTCGTGCAGGAGTCGAATGCGTGGTTAATAGTCGGATCACTGATCCCAGTAGTTTGCGCGGCACACGCTTATGTCAATGCCACGCGCTTCCAACAGAATCGTGCCCGACCATGGTATAGCCGCCTTCCGGCCATTGCGTTGGCTTACCTTCTGGTGCTGACGGCCGCTGTCTCATGCAGGGCGTTTTTCTACGAAACGTTTCGGGCATCATCGAAGTCGATGGCCCCCACCCTCCCCCGTGGGACCAATATATTGGTCAGCAAGTGGGGATACGGGAATTATCGGGCGTATGGTGTTCAATTCGGACAATCCATGATTTCATCACCATTGAAGCGCGGTGATATCGTGGTCTTCATGTATCCAGAAAATCCAGAACTCGTATACGTAATGCGTCTTGTTGGCCTTCCAGGAGATGAGGTTACTTATCGAAACCGAGCGCTGTCGATAAATGGCAAAGCGGTCAGTCAGGGCGAGTCTGGCATGCACCTTGATGAAGAGACGCTACGGTATTACAAGGTCGTTCGCGAATCGCTTGATGGCACCAGCTATGCAACTTATATCGATGAAGCAGAGCCAATAGCACCCCTTTCCGAATACATTGGCGACTTTCTTCATAAGGATCGCTGCATATACGACACGAACGGCGTCTCATGCAAAATCGCGGAAGGTAGTTATTTTGTTTTGGGCGACAACCGGGACAAGAGCCTGGACAGCCGGTATTGGGGATTTCTGCCTGCGTCACACATTATCGGCGTCGTCCAACATGTCTTTTAACATCAGATTATGAATATCGATTCCCACCAATCCACATATCGAGAACGCCTTCTTGAGCATTTGTTGATTGGTGAACTGCTCAAGTACTCCTGGCTGTACTACGGCGCCAGCTTGGAAGTATCCCAGCCTGCTATTGATCGATCTGGCCATGATGTGGTCCTGGAAGCGAACGGGATTACACGGCATGTTCAGCTCAAAGCATCTTCGCTCGGTGCAAAAACATCGAAACAGAATGTACATCTGGGTTTGGCGGAAAAGCCATCTGGCTGCGTGATCTGGATTCGGTTTGATGCAAAGACCATGGAGTTGAATTCATTCCTCTTCTTCGGCGGTTTACCTGGCGAGTCACTGCCGCCGATAAAGGAATTCGAGATCGCGAAACATACAAAAGGAAATGCCCAAGGAGAGAAAAAGGATCGCCCAAATATCCGTGTTATCGCCTCTTCAAAATTTGCGAAGATTGATGATGTTGCGGGCCTCTATGCAATTTTGTTCGGTGAGTCTAAATGAAAGAACGCCACGAAGATTACCCGAGCATTGTTGAGGCATTTTTTCTCATCGTCGGATTGTTTGGCGCCGAATTTCTGATTTCTGCATTACTGCATGACATTGGAATCAGCACCGGGAATGATCAAAAAAACGTTTTAGGCATTGTTGAAATCCTCGGATATGGCCTGCTGTTTTGCGGCCTTCTTGCCTATAAGCACCTCAGTTATCGTGATCTTTTTCATCAATCGAAAAAATCGGTAGCAGCAACACTTGGCACTCTCTTTCTACCGATATTGGCACTCATTCCGGCCATCACTTTAGCAATGTCCGCACTTCTGTCGGCATTGGAATGGTTCTTTCCCGTGTCCTCTTGGGAACAAGCGATGTTTGATCGCATGATGTCAAACGGTTTGGCAAGCGTAATGACCGTTTGCATAATAGCTCCCGTACTCGAAGAAATGTTATTCCGTGGAGTTATCCTTCGAAGCTTCTTGCGTCAGCACTCGCCAAAGGTAGCCATTGTTGCGTCTGCCTTATTGTTCGGAGCGGCACACCTTAATATTTACCAGTTCGTCGTGGCGTCATTAATTGGACTAGCACTGGGATGGCTATATGAGCGTACACGCTCTCTTTGGCCTGGCATCTTTTTACACGCAGCCTATAACTCCACGATCACAGTAATTTATTTGAACAGCAGTACTGCGACCAAACCGCAATTCCACAGTATTTCTTTCATATATTGGATGCTTGCATTCGCGCTTGCATTCGCTTCGATTACGCTAATGTCCAGATTACTCCGCTCAAAACAGTAAATATTTAATTTCCACTTCGCACTGACGACTCCCTCATTGCGCTGAATCTTTTTCAGGTATTGCGCGGGTGTCAGGTTCACATGCCGCTTGAACAGGCGGCTGAAGAAGCCCGGCTCTTCATAGCTGACCTCGTTGGCAATTGCCTCAATCGACTGACTGCCGGCTTACAGCATTTGCTTGGCTTCTTCCATCTGCCAATCCTTGCAAGGCTAAGCATATTTAGCAATACAACATGGTTGCGCAAGTAAATCCTGCGTCATAAAAATGTTAATATCCTGATAATTTTCCAGTATCCTGCCGCACGTATTCAAATGATTACCCTCATGGAAGGCGACGAGTTCCTCGCCAACTTTGCAGTCTCGGAACTCGCCGACGATCTGGAAATCCTGGCCCTCGGCAATATCCGGGGAGGCATGCTATCGATGGAAATTTACCAAGAGCGTCATGGTCGAAGATTTCAAACAATATTTTGAGTTTTCAGTAGCGTTTGCTGCAACGGCATGGCCAGCCCTCGTCGGCATCCTGATTGCCGCCGCTGCCCGATACTATTACATGGCGCATCGCCAGTCTTGGGCAGCGATGAGTGCAGCCAAGCGGGCGACAATAGTTATTTCCCCGCTTGTGCTCCCGGTTGCCTGGATGATCGGGGTATTTGATCCGACTGAACCCTTGCCGCCCCCAAAAGAAGAATCGGCGGCCAGCTTTGCACCTGGCTCCACTGCGACATTGACGATCAGGCCTGCCATCCAGGGAGTAATGCCATTCGATGTACAAGATTCCGAAGTCGTATTAACCTATCTACCGACCAGCGTAACGGCCTATGGCACCACCCACACCTATTATCAAGGTAGCTGTGGATTCATATTTACCCATCGCTGCAAACACACTGACCTTGTGCGCCGCGCAGTCAAGGTGCCATCCAGGGAGTTCAAACAGACTGGCCCGGCAGAGTGGCAAGTACAGATTGCGGAAAACTTGCGCGGCATTGGCGCGTATTCCCTCACCGGCATCCAGATCTTTCCGTGCCAGGAGAAACTGTGCAAAGAAGCCAAGCGACGAGCGGGTATGCTGAAGGCATACGTCATTGCCAGCAACAGTACGGGCGTGCCTGATTCTGTATTTCTCCAAGGTGAGACAGCCAAGGAATCAGTCATCCTCTCCTACGCCGGGCAGGAATTGCAGCTTCATGTGCCGGCATGGCTGCTTCCGCCCAGTTTGTGGTCGCGGCAGATGCCATTGGATCGTGGACTGATATCGGAACTCGACGAACCTGAGCCGTATGTACCCAGTCACGATGGGCCGAATAATTTGCATGATCGTGCCAACGATAGCGGCTTCACGGCCTATTGGGATGAGAAAAAAAGCGATTGGGTAATTGACCCTTTAAATTTTGGCCGCCCCTTTTCCGAGTGCGGCTACCAGGGATTTCCTGATCGCTCCACAACACTTCGCACAGAATACAAATCGCCGACACCAGTACGCTGGATGGGAAACAAAGCTAATGCCGTCATCGTCGTTTGGTCGGAAGAAACGACCGGCAGCGTCTATTTGATCGGCGTTGAAAAAACCGATGAGCAAGGTAATGCGATCGATACCGGGCGATATTTTTTTTGTGACGGTAAATTTCTTGGAGCCAGGCGCTGGTTAAAACGCAAACATGAAGAAAAATTCACCTGGCGGTTCTTTAACGATGCGCCCCATGAGTATTTGCATCTCGGCTTTCATGATGACGGTAACTGGTACGAAGATTTCTGGAATCGCGTCGGCGAAGATGCCTGGCCAAGCTTGTTTGTCTTCAAGCCGGATTTTAATGAATTCAAGGCACGAAGAGAGGAAGCGGCCCACCTGCTCAATGCTGTCGAAAAAAATGAATGGCAAGTTGTGTCGGCCAGAAGACTTAGCGATTGACCGAATCCGACTCAAATTAAAGGAAAAATGAAACTCTCTGGACTTGTAATTGGCAAAGGTGAATCGAGTATTGGAGTCATCTGCCTGCAGCTTCCTGATACTCTTTGGAGGGCAGCGCAATGAGCTTGCGACTAATTTGCGTGTTGTTGTTCGGCCTTGCAATTTCAGGCTTTGGTCAGGCTGCAGATAAACACCAAGAAGAAAAATTACGCCAATGGGTGAAAGCTTATTTGCGTTGCGATCAAAATATTGGTTCGGCATTGCGTGTCGCTCAAGCTGATCTCGTCGAGGGGTTAGATGAAGTCGCGGCCGGGTTTCGTTTTCACCTGAATGCAGATATTGGCCAACTACCGCTCCAAAGCCTCACTGTCGAGCGTAATCAGACTGACGATCGTGTCGAGGTGAGGTGGAATTTAAGAGTGCTTGCCGACCCCGAGCAAACATATTCCGAACTGTCGCCCATGTTGCCGCCAGATGGCGCTCCAATGCAAACGCTGGTAAAACGCAAAAGGACGACGCATGTGCGTATGGAAACCAGCTTTGATGCACAAAACTGGAAATCCATCCCCGTGGAAGAAGCTCAATCATTGATGCGCAATCCAGGGGGATTGTCAGATCGGATTATTCGGATACTTTATTTTGGACGAATCAATCGTGCCACTTCAACGGACGGCAGGCCACAAACCAATTCAGTGCTGACCAGCGTGCAATGCGTGCTGGTAACCGACGCGCCAACACTCGCCGGCAAGCTGAATGAGGTTGCAGGTTGGCCGACGTGGTTAGAGTAGATTGGCAGAAATCGTGGTCTGTCCCCTATTGCGTGTATTGCGTTTAAGCTAGCCCCTTTCATTCCAGAACCTTGCAGCCTTCCGCTTCCTCGGTCGGTCTCTTTGAGGTAATTGCAATTGCGCTATCATGGTTATTGTCCCGACTCGGCTTTGAGGCAGGCATTCGGAGCGTGCCGCCATGAATTCATTCAACCGTCGTACCGCGATCGAGATTGCCATCGTCAGTATTCTTCTCGCTGCCGTGGCGAGCCCGGCTGCCTGGTTCGTCGCGCATCAGCATACGGAGCGAAGCACGGTGGCGCTTGCCGTGGAAGAGTCCCAACGGCTCTTGCAGCTGCACCATTTCGACACCAACGCCTTGAGCGATCCGGACGCGAGCGAGCAAGCCAGGAAGGCGGCGAATGCGCTCACCGGCGGGATATTCGACATCGCGGAAATCTATGACGTGGATGGGCAAAAACTCGCGATAGCGATGACGGATGCAGGCCGCCTGATCGAAGCGCAGCTGCCCGCACATGTTCGGCCGGCAGAAGCCGCCGCTTCTTTTGAAAGCCTGAAACTCAATGACAAGCGCTGGGTGCTGCGTGTCTTTGTCCCTCTGAAATCCGGAGCCCGCAGCAATTCAGCACCGATTGCCGGGTATTTCGAGGGTGTGCGTGTCATTTCTGACTGGCAGCACGAGCAGATGTTCGGCAGCGCGCTGACAGCAGCGCTGATGGTGGGCCTCGCGTCCCTGACGTGCGGCGCGGTGGTTTATCCGGTCGTAGTTCGCCTGAATGCGGAGAATGAGCGGAAGACCCAGGAGATCCTGACGTCGCACATTTCAATGATGGAAGCGCTCGGGCGCGCGATAGCGAAGCGGGATTCCGACACCGGCGCGCACAATCTCCGGGTCGCATGGACGGCAGCGCGTATCGGCGAAAGCCTGGGACTGCATGGAAAGCCGATGCAATCCCTGATCATCGGCAGCTTTCTCCACGATGTCGGCAAGGTCGGCATTCCCGACGCGATTCTACGCAAGCCAGCCAGCCTCAATGCGGAAGAATCCGAGATCATGCATTCGCATGTCGCCCAAGGCGAGGACATTGTCAGCGACATCGACTGGCTGAACGAGGCAAGAGACGTAGTCGCTGCCCACCACGAAAAATGGGACGGCTCGGGCTATCCGCGCAAACTGTCGGGTGAGGCTATTCCGCTTGCCGCAAGAATATTCGCGGTCGCCGACGTCTTTGATGCGCTCTGCTCCAGGCGGTCATACAAGGAACCGATGAGTTATGAGGAGGCAACGGATATCCTCGAAGCCGAGACCGGCAGCCACTTCGACCCCAGGGTGATGGCCGCGTTCCGGCCGATTGCGCGGGAGCTGTTCGACTGTATTTCCAAGGCTAACGAGAAAGATATCAGGCGAATGCTGGAAGAGCGGATCCGGATGCATTTCACCTCTGATTTTCATGCGCCGGAACAGCGGATGGGTGAAGGTCGGTGATGCGATCATCGAAGAGTCGGGCCATCGCGTAGACGCGGTTTTAACAAGGTTTCTCACAACACCCGATTCAGCGCCGTTTCCAGATACGCGACGGTGCGTTCCACGTTCTGCAATTTCTCCAGTCCGAACAAGCCGACGCGGAACGTCATGAAGTCGGCTGGTTCATCGCATTGCAGCGGTACGCCGCCGGCGGCTTGCAGACCCTGTTCGATGAATTTCTTGCCGGACTGGATACCGGGATCATCCGTGTAGCTGACCACGACCCCGGGCGCCTTGTAACCCTCTGCCGCGACGCTGGCAAGGCCGCGGCTTTCAAACAGGGTGCGCACGCGCTGCCCCAGTTCGATTTGTCTGGCGCGTGCCTTGTCGAAACCGAAGCGGCGCGTTTCCTGCATCACGTCGCGCAGCACGAGCAATGCATCGGTCGGCATCGTGGTGTGGTAGACGTGCGCGCCTTTTTCGTAGGTTTCCATGATCTGCAGCCATTTCTTCAAGTCGGCGGCGAAGCTGGTGCTGGTGGTGGCGTCGATCGCGCTGCGGGCGCGCTCGCTCAGCATGACCATGGCGCAGCAGGGCGAACCGCTCCAGCCTTTTTGCGGCGCGCTGATCAGCACGTCGACGCCGGTGGCTTGCATGTCGACCCAGATCGCGCCGGAGGCCACGCAATCCAGCACCATCAGTCCGCCGACTTCATGCACCGCGTCCGCCACCGCGCGCAGGTAGTCATCCGGCAGCAGGATGCCGGAGGCGGTTTCCACGTGCGGCGCAAACACGACGTCGGGCCGGTTGTCGCGGATGGAAGCGACCACTTCGTGCACGGGCGCGGGGATCCATGCCGCCTGCTTGCTGTCGTCGACGCGACGCGCCTTGAGGACCGTGGACGCGGACGGGATGGCGCCCATATCGAAGATCTGCGTCCAGCGGTAACTGAACCAGCCGTTGCGGAGTACCAGCGTCTTTTTTCCGGTGGCAAATTGCCGTGCGACCGCTTCCATGCCGAAGGTGCCGCTGCCGGGCACGAGGATGGTCGCGTGCGCGTGGTAAACCTCTTTCAGAATGCCGGAGATGTCCTGCATCACGCCTTGAAAGCGCTTGGACATGTGGTTGAGCGCGCGGTCGGTGTAGACGACTGAATATTCAAGCAATCCTTCCGGATCGACTCTGGATATCGGATTGGACATGAGGCACCCCCTGTGTTGTTGTTCTTTAGATAAAACTTGTCAAGTCTACCATTCAAAAAGAAACGGGTAGTGTTTGCGCACTACCCGCTTCTCCTGGAAAGGCAATTGCCGGAAGAGTCCAGGTCGGTGCGTCAAGTTAGACGTAAAAAGCCCATTCCGCAAGGGTTGGGCTTTTGCTTTGTTCTTACGATGCTTGTTCCGCCAGCGCTTCGGCCTGCGCCCTCAGGTCATTAAAAGCCCGCAGCACCTCTACCGGTGGATCGTTGTCCAGTTCGGTGACTGCCGCCCCTTCATTTGCCACCTGCGTCCAGTCACTTTCGGAAATCATGCCGAATTCTTTGTCGAACGATAGCCGGATCGTATAGACCATTTTCTTGAAGTCATCGTCTGGCGCAAAGTCAATACGTACATCACGATACTGCTGGTCATCCTGTTCGACGCTCATCATGCTTTTCATTAAATCTCCTTGGAAATATATCGCGCTTACATAACAATACAGTAATCCATGATAAGTGAAATTTGGCGCTCTGCGGCACGGCAAGGAAGTCTGTGCGTGGAGCACGCCGCAATGCGAACGCTGGGTATTGCTGGATATGTGCCCGTATGGGCAAGCGCGCACGACCCGCACTTATGCGGCAAAATACCGCCACCAGCCACAATAATCTTACTATGCAACATATCGAATTCCCCCTTACCGGCGACTACGTCGAATTGAACCAGCTGCTCAAGCTCGTCGGTATCTGCGACAGCGGCGGCGCCGGCAAACAACTGGTCGCTTCCGGCGAAGTCACCGTCGATGGTCGCACCGAACTGCGCAAGACCTGCAAGATCCGCGCAGGCCAGGTGGTGCGCCTGGGTGACGTGCAAATCAGGGTGACCGGGGCATGAGCACGGACACGATTCGTCTTTCCAAACTGGTGGCGCAGCAGTTGTCCTGCTCGCGCACCGAGGCCGAGCATTACATTGAAGGCGGCTGGGTGAAGGTCGGCGAGGCAATCATCGAAGAGCCGGGCCACCGCGTCAGCCCGCTGGCACAAGCCGAGTTGCTGCCCGGCGCGGTCTGCACGCCGGCGGAGCCGGTGACGATCCTGCTGCACAAGCCTGCCGGCATCACGGCGGAAGCGGCGCTGCGGCAGATTGCCGAAGAAAGCCGCTCTGCCGACGACCGCTCGGGCATACGCCTGCTGAAACGTCACCTGAACAAACCTGAAATGCCGGCCCCACTGGAAGCCGCGGCAAGCGGGCTGCTGGTTGCCTCAGACGACTGGCGCGTCATCCGCAAGCTCACCGAGGATCCATTGCGCGTCGAGCATGAAGTGATTGCCGATGTCAGCGGTGCTCTGGCGGCCGATGGTCTGCAGCAAATGAACCGCGGCATTGCATTCAAAGGCAAGGTATTGCCGCCGATGAAGGTGAGCTGGCAAAACGAGACGCGCCTGCGCTTCGCAGTGAAGGGTTTGTTGCCGGGGCTGATCCAGCATGCCTGCGCGCAGGTCGGACTGGAAGTGACAGCCCTCAAGCGCATCCGCATCGGCCGCATGAGCATGGCAGGGCTGCAGCCGGGGCAATGGCGCTTTCTTCAGCCGCACGAAAGGTTTTAACAAGGATGAAAATGGCTTTCTACCCAAACGTCCCCGTAAAAATCCTTGCCAGCGCTTGTCTGGCCGCGCTCTTCATGAGTGTGAGCGCGCTGTCGGCAGCGTCGCCGACGGCGAACGAATACCTGCCGTGCCACCAGGCCACCGCCATGACGCTGCAGCGCTGCCTCGATCAAAGGCCGGGGTATAAAAACGACGCCTGCTGGCGCGAAGCGCAGCAAGCCAATACCGCATGCTATCAGCAAGTCAAAGCCAGCCACGCACCTGATCCGGCGCGCATTGAAGCCGAAAAACGCGCACGCGCGGCGCAGGGCAAACCATAAGCGGCAAATCAGGCGATGGAATTCAGGTTTAAGCAGCCCAAACACGTGCTGCATGTTTTCCATAACCAGCATCGCTACGGCAAGTCGGACAACAATGGAGAATACCGAAAATGGCTGTTGACGTGGCCGGATAAGCTTGCATGCAATGCCGGTTATCTCGACCAGAATGGCCGGGTACTCCTGCATGAAAGCATCACTGCGCTCGCCGATGATTTGGCACAGAGCCAGATGCTGATCATGACCGATCGCACGGTGAAATCGAATTACCTGCCCATCTGCGACCGCCATTACCGCGATTCATCTTGCCATGCGTTTCTCAAGAATGCCGCACACCCGAAAGACTATTCGATCTTTCGGGTAAAACATGCGGACGGCGTCTTGACCGTACACTTGAATTACCAGGACAACGGCAGTTACATCGGCATTCCGCGCCGGGATAATTTCCAGGTAGGGGAACTGGCGCCAAACCAACCGCTACGCGTTACCATCAACGGCAAGTCGGACTTCTCTCTGACAGGCAGGCGTGAGCGCACTTTTTTTCTGCTCGACTATATATTCATCTACTACGGTGAATTCACCGAGTTTTCCACCGCGAGCACGGCGCAACTCGCGGAAGAACGGAGCTTGCGCTTCGCACCGGTGAAACACGTGGACCTGCAAAAGATTTTAAGATGACGCCGTCCATCGCATTCCCGACAAACCGCTTTCTTCAGCCACACGAACGGTTTTAGCCTGCGGCGATTACCGCCTTTTTAATCGAACGGCTGTAACGGCTGTCTTTCCCCTGTTTTCTGAATTTATTTGCGCAGCAGATCGCCAAGGCCGCACTTTACAAAGCTGGCGCCCAGGGAAATCGTCGTGTTCGGCCGCGTCTCCCGCTTATCATCCAGCGCCTGTTTTTCAAGCGCAGTCGCCTTCATGACCAATGGCAGCGTTTCGGGGGTGATGGCATCGACATCCGTCTGCACGCAACCGCAAATATTGGCAATCGCGTCCGGCCGGACCTCACGCGCCTCGGACTTGACGATGCCATTCAGCAAGCTATCGCAAAATGCCGGAAAGGTGGTCTTCATTCTGGGAAGAGCGCATTCTGCCGCGGCCTGCATCCCCAATGCCTCAGCTTCAGCCTGGGTTCCGGATCGCAAAAGCCGGGGCGTCATTTTCCCCATGATCCTATCCGTCGAACAAGTACAGAACTCGCTCCCCTTGAAAAGCTCATTCATCCAGACGCCGACCGAAGGCGCTTTGGCCAAAAGCGCCTCGTTCTTTTTCAATTTCTCGCTCATTGCGTCATCCACCTGCGTCTTGCAAGAGGCGATCATTTTGTCTCTTTGCTGCATTAATTCCTGACGTTCCCGCGGCGTGAACTCATCTGCCGGCGCCGCCTGCGCGAAAATTGCAATGGTACTCAAGATGAAAACAATTATTTTTTTCATGCGTTCTCCCTTTTCAAAAACGAGGCCCCTTGACCGCCACTTTGAATTAGTGATGATGCCCGTGCTCGCCATGCACGTGGCGATGCGCGATTTCTTCTGCAGTAGCGGCACGCACGCTGACCACTTCTACGCCCACGCGCAAGGCTTTACCTGCCAGCGGGTGATTACCATCGAGAATGACCTGGTCGCCCTTGATTTTCATGACGGTGAAAACCTGTTCTTCGCCCGCGTCGCTATAGCCTTGCAGGGAGCCGCCCACTTTGACGCCCGGCGGGAAATCTTTCTTGGAAATCGTGCGCAGCAGGTTTTCATCGCGCACGCCGAATGCGTCTTCAGGCGCCAGTTCCAGCGTGGTCTTGAAGCCGGCTTCCTGGCCTTGCAGGGCCGCTTCCAGTTTCGGGAACAGGTTGTCGTAACCGCCGTGCAGGTATGCCATCGGCGTTTTGCCGTTCTGGATGACCTTGCCGGTGCTTTCTGCAACGCTCAAACGCACGGTGACGGCAGTGTCCTTGTCGATTTTCATGGGTGATCTTTTAGATAGTTAAGGTTCTGGGTTCGGGGCAGGCAGTACTATAAATCAGTTCTTGCCTTTCACGACCGGCAGTTTGGCCGCTTCCCAGGCATTCATGCCGCCTTGCACGTTCACCGCCTGGGTGAAGCCGGCTTGCCGCAGTAGCTCCGCCGCCTGTGCGGAACGCCTGCCTGAGCGGCAGATCAGGACGATAGGCTTGTCGCGATAAGCGTCCAGCTCGGCGATACGGCTATTCAACTGACCTAGCGGCAGCAAACGACTGTTGGGGGCATGCCCCTGCTGATATTCCTCTGGTTCGCGCACATCGAGCAACAGCGCCCCCTGGCTTGCCATGGATTGGCCTTGCCGGACATCGACCTCGCGCGGCTGGGCATCGGCAGCCTGCGCCCAATGCGACGGCAAGCCGCTCGCCAGTACCAGCACGCTGCCCAGCAAAAATTTCTGCAATGTCTGAGTAAGTAAAGTCATGGTATCCCCGCTATGGCATTAATTTTCCACATCGTGCTCCGCCGCTGCCTTGGCCGTTCCCAGAGCCTTGTTATAGCTATCGAAAGCAATATCGTAGCTTTCCAAGTCGCCCTCCTCGCCGACGAAGTACGTCCACCATCCATCGCCTTGCTTCACAATAGCAATGTCACCGGGGTGGCAATGCGCGGCAATGGCTTCGCCGGCTTCCAGCGTAACGATGGTGGTCTGGTGGTGCCTGATTCTGCTGGCCATGGGCGGTCCTGGTTGCGGGCGGCGGGTCTGTCCATTGTGGCACCATGCAGCGTCTCTTGCTACAAGCTTCGATGAAAACGCCCGGCGCTCGGTACAATAGCCCCTACACTTTCCTTTTTTAACGCCATGAACCAGGTACTTACCTCCGATGAATATGCCGCACTGGCAGAAATCCTTGCCTTGCCCAACGGCAGCAAGCCGAGCGCTTGCGTCGCCCGCAACACCAAGCGCCTGACCGCCATAAAATGTGTCGCGACAGGAAAATCGGGCCGCCCGGAATTGACTCAACTGGGCCGGCAGACGCTGCTCATCAAGCAGTGCGTCGATGGTCTGCGGGAATTGTCGCAAGACCCGTTGGCCGTGCTCAGTGCCAGCGTCGCCACCTTCCTGGAAAAGAAGGGGCATGCCACGCGCGATCCCGAAACGGGTTTGCTGAGCCTGACGGAACGCGGCCGGGAAACGCTGGCCGACATTGATGGCAAGCCGGCCTGACACAAATCGTCGATTTCAGTCGGCGATTTCCGGATCGATCAGGTTCGCCAGCTGGGCAAGCGAGTCCTGCCAGCCGAGATAGCACATTTCGGCCGGGATGGCATCGGGCACGCCTTCCTGGACGATGCTGACCTCGGTGCCGCAAGACACCTTACTGAAGGTGACCGTCGTGAGCATGCCGCCGGCCAGGCTCGGGTCGTCGAACTTGTCGGTATAGCGAATCCTCTCGTTCGGCGCCAGTTCCAGGTACTCGCCGCCGAAAGAGTGGCCATTGCCGGTGCTGAAATTCGTGAACGACATTTTGTAGGTGCCGCCGACACGGGCATCCATGTGATGCACCTTGCAGGTGAAGCCATGGGGCGGCAGCCACTTGGCCTGGGCGTCCGGATCGAGAAAGGCGCGGTAGGCACGCTCGGGCGTGGCTTTGAAAACGCGGTGCAGGCGGATGGTGCTGGGCATGGTGTGTTCTCCTGTTTTGTTTTGCGTTTTTAAAGATCGACCAGCATGTCGAAACCGCCGTAGATCATGCGTTTGCCGTCAAACGGCATGGCTTCGGGCTTCATCATCTCCGCCATGCGCGGGTCCTTCATCACCTTGTCATTGACGGCGTCGCGCTGGGCGCGCGATTCGTAGACGATCCACGAGAAAACGACGATCTCGTCCGGCTCCAGGTTGACACTTTGCGGAAACGAGGTGAGCTTGCCGGGCTTCACATCCTCGCCGATACACTCGCGGAATTCCAGCGCGCCGTGTTCGCGCCAGATGGCGCCGCATTTGCTTGAAATATCCTTATAGGCTTCGATGCTCTTCTTCGGAAGCGGGATGACAAATCCATCGACGTAAGGCATGAGATTCTCCAGTCAAAATTACGATTAAACGACCAGTTCGCGCACCGGCCGCACTTCGATGCTGCCGTATCTGGCGGGCGGTATCGCGCTGGCAATGCGGATGGCATCGTTGAGATCGACGGCGTCCACCAGGTAAAAGCCGGCGAGCTGTTCCTTGGTTTCGGCAAAGGGGCCGTCATAGAGCGACACCTGGCCGTTGCGCACCCTCACCGTGGTCGCGGTATGGACGGGGTGCAGCGGCTCGGCCGCCAGCAGGCGCTGGCTTTCCGCCAGCTGCTGCGCAAACGCCGCGCAGGTGGTGTCCGGGCAGGCGCTCCAGTTTTCCTGATCCAGATAGACAAGACAAAGGTATTTCATTGGTTTCCCCGTTAATACGGCAGCATTTCACCGTTGACGATCCAGGACGTGCCGAAACGGTCCACCAGCATGCCCCAGTTTTTTGCCCAGAATGACGGTTGCATCGCCATGGTAACGGTGCCGCCTTCGGCCAGGCTGTCGAACACGCGTTGCGCTTCCTCGACGCTGTCATAGTTTAATGTGAGCGATACGCCCTTGATCCCCTCGTAGGGTATCGCCGCCGGACAGTCGCCGCCGTAGAGCAAGCCGTTGCCGTCGAGCACCAGGCGGGCGTGAATCACCATATCGCCTTGCTCGGCGGGCATTTCATCGGCCCAGGGCGAGTCTGCGGCACGAATCAGTTTATCGAGCTTGCCGTCCAGGACGCGCTCGTAAAAGCGCATGGCTTCTTCGCAATTGCCGTTAAAGTTGAGGTAAGCGATGGGGTGCGGCATGACGTTTTCCTTTCGTCTGGTTTCGTAAAATCGGCGCCGAATCGGCATCTTCATTGACTAGTCGAACGGGGGAAACGGTTTTCGACAATCTCCGCAAAAATTTTTTCAACTATTTTTATTGCAACTCAGCAATGCGACGGCGAATGAAACGGCGCTCGGGCTCCTGTTTGGCCAATTCCAGCGCCTGTTCGTAAGCTTGCCGGGCTTTATCCGTGGCGCCCATGCGCCGGCACAGGTCGGCCCTGGCCGCATGCGCCAGGTGGTAGGTGGACAGCGCCTCCCCGGCCAGCAATCGTTCGACCAGCGCCAGGCCTGCCTGCGGGCCTTCGCACATCGCCAGCGCCACGGCGCGATTCAGTTCTACAACCGGCGACGGCTCCAGGCGCAGCAGCGCATCGTATAAGCCGACGATTTGCCGCCAGTCGGTATCGCCCGCCTGCGCGGCTTCCGCATGCACGGCCGCAATCGCCGCCTGCAGGGTGTACGGCCCGAACCGGCGCGAACGCAGCGCCTGCTGCACCAGCGTGCAGCCTTCCGCGATCAAGGCCGCATCCCACTGGCTGCGATCCTGCTCGTCCAGCGGCACCAGGTCGCCATCGGCGGTGACGCGCGCGTGGCGGCGCGACTCATGCAGCAGCATCAAGGCCAGCAGCCCGTCCACTTCGGCTGCGGGCAACAGCGCCTGCAGCAGCCGCGCCAGCCGGATCGCCTCGCCGGAGAGGTCGGTGCGCAGCACAACATCGCCCGAGGAAGCCGAGTAGCCTTCGTTGAATACCAGGTAAATCACGCGCAGCACGCTCGGCAAGCGTTCCGGCAATTCCTCGATGCCGGGCACCTGGTAGGGAATGCGCGCCTCGCGGATCTTCGCCTTGGCGCGCACGATGCGCTGCGCCAGCGTCGGCGCGGCCAGCAGGCAGGCACGGGCGATTTCTTCCGTGCTCAGGCCGCATACTTCGCGCAGCGTCAGGGCGATGCGCGCTTCTTCCGACAGGCTGGGATGGCAGCAGGTAAAGATCAGGCGCAGCCGGTCGTCTTCCAGCTCCTCCGCCGGCTCGGCCTGCGATGTATCTGCCAGGTTTTCCACCTGTCCGGCGACGTCGTCGAGCGACGTGAAGCGGCGCTGCCGGCGCAGCTGGTCGATGGCCTTGAAGCGCCCGGCCGAGACCAGCCAGGCCACCGGATTGGCCGGCACGCCTTCGCGCGGCCAGCGCTCGGCTGCAGCGGCAAAGGCATCGTGCAAGGCTTCCTCGGCCATGTCGAAGCTACCGAGCAGGCGCACCAGCGTCGCGAAAACGCGGCGCGACTCGTCGCGGTAAATGGCTTCCAGGTTGGGCATCATGATTCGCAGCGTTGATTTACCTAAAAAATCAGGCAACCTCTCTCTTCCCTCTGATATGGCGCAAAACGAACGATCCGGATTTTGGTCAAACCCAACTCCCCTTGTCACTTCAGCATCGGATGGTAAGCGTGAAAAGCGTTGTCGACGAAAGCAACCATGCTGAGGAGATGTTTGCCGAACAGGTGAAATTGCTTTATACGAACCTGCCCATCGGACTGATCTTTGCCCTCCTCATCGGCGCCATCCTGATTCTCGTCCAGCGCACGCATATTGCCCCTTCTGTCCTGCTTGCCTGGTATGGCAGCCTGCTGCTGGTGACCCTGTTGCGGGCACTGACGGCAAGGCAGTTTAGCCGTGCACAGCCAGATTTTGCCAGTATGCATCAATGGCATGCCATTTTCATGATCAGCACCGCCTGCGCGGGCGCAGTATGGGGTGCCACGGCCCTTTTCCTCTTCCCTGGCGACTCCATGGCGCACCAGGTGTTTGTTGCCTTTGTTTTGGCCGGCATGTCGGCGGGGGCGATCAGCGTGCTTGCTCCGCGCCTGGAAGCCTGCCTTGCCTTCCTGTTGCCGGCATTGCTGCCGCTGGCGCTGCATTATCTTGGCCATGACACCTCTCTGCAGGCCGGCATGGGCTTGATGACCCTGTTGTTTCTGACCGGCATATTCATTTGCGCATTGAATTTTCATCGCTCGATCTGTGCCTCCCTGCATCTGCGCTTCGACAAGCGCGAATTGCAAGCGGAAGTTGCGCAGCGGCGCACCGCAGAAGAACATCTATTCATGGAAAAGGATCGCCTGCAAACCACGCTCAGCGCCATCGGTGAAGGCGTCGTCATGGTGGATGTCAATGGACGTATCGAATACCTCAATCCCGCCGCCGAAGCACTGTGCGGCCACCTCTTTCACGAAGCCCTGAACTGTCCTGCCAACGAAGTATTCGACATCCTCGATATCGAAGAAAATCGGCGCGACGGCACGGCGATGGAAGAATGCTTACGCACAAGCGGCAAAATTGCCAGGCAAGGCGTCTATTACTGCAAAGCGTCAAGGCGTGTAATCGAGGAAGTCGCTACGCCGCTGTATGACCGTCACAGCAAGCTCGTTGGCGCGGTAGCGGTGATACGCGACGTCACGGAAGCGCAGCAAATTACCGAGCGCCTGGCGTATGCCGCCGACCATGACGCCCTCACCGGCCTGCCCAACCGTAATTTGCTCAAGGACCGCACCCAGCAGGCGATTGCCAGAGCGCAGCGCAAGCACGAAAACTTCGCGCTGCTGTTTCTGGATCTGGATCGCTTCAAGGCGGTCAACGACGATCTGGGTCATGCGGCGGGCGATGCTCTACTGGTGAACGTTGCCGAACGCCTGACCAGGTGTGTGCGCGAAGAAGATACGATCGCGCGCTTGGGCGGCGATGAATTCGTTGTGCTGCTGAACAGCCCTACTCAGGAAAGCCAGGCCATGGCGGTGGCAAATAAAATTCGTGAAGCAGTGAGCAAGCCTTACTGCTTGGGAAGTCGATCCGCCTCGGTTACTGCCAGCATTGGTTACAGCGTATACCCGGCCGATGGCGGCGATGTGGAAACGCTGCTGGAGCATGCAGATCATGCAATGTACCGTGCCAAGCAACGTGGTCGCGATCAGGTTTATATGTAAGTGAATGGCGCGAAACTGTCCGTTGCGAGGGTTAAATCCACTTCAACACTTCGCGGATGCAGGGCTCATTACCGCTTAGCATCAGCATGCCGATGAACTGCTGAACAGCAGGAAAAATCTCTCGGTCGCCGAAAATTACCAAAATACAACAAATTTAATTGTCTCCCATAAATATGAGATGGAAAATACTGTGCGTAATGATAAATTTGCACACTGGCAACTCTGAAAGCCCCTATTGCATTTGTAGGAGCGAATCAGAAAAAACAAAATTACTTCACAGCCCCAAGGCTGATACGAAAAAATAGAAATTATTTCAGGGAGAATGCATGCAACGTTATATAACCGTATTGCTGGTACTTGCCGCAACTGTATTTAGCACTGGCTGCGCGATGGTTGCACCGACATACAGTGCCTCAATCGACAACATCCAGGTATTGAAAGACTCGGGCAATTACACTGCCAAAGTCGGCGAATTCACCGCGAGCAAGGACAAAGCATACGCCAATCCAATCAGTATCCGCGGCTCGTCACTGATATCGCCTTATGGCGAGTCTTATGCCAATTACGTCGCCGAAGCCCTCAAGCAGGAACTCTCCCTGGCTAAAAAGCTTTCCCCGGACGCGGATACGGAAATCCTCGGGACCGTGCTGAAAAATGACATCAATACTACCGGCGGCACCCTCGGCTGGGCCGAAATAGAAGCACGCTTCATCATGAAACGGGGCGGTCAGGTCCGCTATGACCAGGTGAAATCGATCAAACATGAATTCCCCTCGTCTTTCGCAGGTGCAGTAGCGATCCCGAGGGCCGTACAGGAATACCCCGTCGCCGTACAAAAGCTGCTCAATCAGCTGTACACCGACAAAACCTTCATCGATGCACTTAAATAAAAATCTTACTCAACAAAACCAGGGGAACTCATGCGTATCACCAGCCTTCTTTCATCGCTCTTCGTCGTTGCCGTCCTGAGCGGTTGCGCCCATCCGATCGTCGTCAGTCCGGATATTGCCAAAATCGAGCCGGCATCCGGCATGGCGCCGATCAAGAAAAACGTTGCTTATTACATTGCCGAAGATTTACGCACCAAGGAAGTGATTACACCGGGTGGCGGCGGCGACAAGGTCAGCTATCAGCCGTATCGGGATATGGAAGCGGCATTCTATAAAATGCTGACCAATGTTTTTGGGAACGTTACCAAGCTGAAGACACCCACCGATGCAGAAGCAATCAGCAAAAACAGCATTGTCTATGTGATTACCCCGCAATTACTGACCGATTCTTCGTCACCAAGCCCATTCACGTGGCCGCCGACAAAGTTCAGCGTTGACCTGACCTGCACCATTACCGATGCATCCGGCAACGCCGTGGTTACCAAAAAAGTGTCGGGTGCGGGCAATGCCGAATTCGACGAATTCAAGGCAGATTTCTCATTAAGCGCCAAACGCGCCAGCCAGGATGCGATTCTGAAAATGCAGCAAGCGCTTGCGGAGGCGCCGGAATTACGCAAGTAAGCAAGGCGATTTAATTGCCCGGGCGGCATTCTCTTCTTTCCTCGGAAAGAAGAGAATGCCGCTTTTTATTGCCCGGCGCGCGCCGGCGCCATTGCCACCCACTATGCGCTTATCTGACTTCATCAAAGAATTTTATGTCAGAAAGATATACCCATCGTGGACGATCAAGTGCAGACGATCCGTGCCGTCGGCAAAGTACACATTGCCTTTTAAACTGTCCGCCAGGTCCACATAAAAAAGGGCCAGGTTGGCAATATGCGGCCAGGTGGGCGGGCCGCTGGCATTGCAATCTGTGCTGCTAAAGCGCTCGATATTGTCGACAGAGAAACCGACATACAGGTCGTTGCCGTCTTCTCCCGTGAAGCAAAGGCCCTCGGCAACCTCGCGCGGCCCCGGATAGTCCGGATGTATGTTCGGATAGCGCGGCTGCACCGCATCCTCTCCCATTGCAGCGTTCATATAGGCGGCCAGTGAGTCGAATGCCTCGTCGCCCGGCGCGGCGATATACGCATCCAGGGCCTGGCGCAATGCTGTGCGGGCGCGTTTTCCCTTCATCCGCAGCTTGAGAACCATCCCGTCACGATGACCGAATTGCGAACGGAAATGCGCCCATTGCGTCACCTTCCCTGTCGTCGCTTGCCGATAGGCATTCACCTCTTTCAGCACCTTTTTGAGTTCTTTTGGTTTGACAAAAAAGGCGATCGCCTCGTCCGGCATCGTCGCGTGCCAGCGCAGGTGCATTTCACGCTCGTCTCCTTCCGGGTCGCTGCTGCCATCCCAGGCGACAGTGCCGTTGAGATTACCCAGAGCGGACATGCCGCGATAGGTGTCGTAGCCGTTCTCGTTGCTGACAACCGACCAGGAGGCAAGGCCTTCGACTTGCTGCAGCAGCCTGCACACGTCAAACCACTCTTCGCCCCAAAGCGAAAGACAGAGAAAATCGCCTTTGACCGAGGATTTTTCTATCTTGGGATCCCATGCATCTTCGCCATAAAAAAACTCGCACCCCTCCTGCAAGTTATCCGGCAAACCCAGGCGCTTCGCCAGAGCGGCAAAGCGCGCCCAGGTCAATGTGCCGCCATCCAGCTCGGCAAACAGGCGATGGTGGTCTTTATTCTGTGTCTGGATGACGAGTGTGCCGCCGCATTCGCTCATTACTTCCCTCCCTGGGAATTTTTATTATTACCAAATTGGAGAAACAGTCCGTCAGAACTTCCCGATAAAGTCGTCCTTGCCGAGTTCCACGCCCTGGTGCCGCAGAATGGCGTACGCCGTGGTCACGTGGAACAGGAAATTGGGCAAGCCGAAATGAATCAGGTAGGTTTGCCCCGGTAACTGCATCTCGTACGGCGCCCCCTTGTACACGACAACCTCGCGCGCTTCGCTGCCGTTCACCTGCTCGGGCGTGATGGCATTGATGAAATCCAGCGTCCTGGCAATGCGCGCATGGAGTTCCTCGAAGGTCTGTTCGGTATCCGCAAACGAGGGGATGTCGACGCCCGCCAGACGGGCGGCAATGCCCTTGGCATTATCGCTGGCAATCTGCACTTGCCGGACAAGAGGAAACATGTCGGGATACAGGCGCGCCTGCAGCAGCGCCGCCGCTTCGAGATTGTTCGCCTTGGCGTGCGCTTCCGCCTTGCTCAGGATGGCATCCAGGCTTTGCAGCATTTGCTTCAGCAACGGCACCGATGCCGCGTACATGGAAATGGTCATGTTGGTTCCTCGTGAATAAGCATGGAATTATACTCAGGGCACTTGTTTTTCCTTCGATGGCATTCTCGACTGGGGGCGCCCCTTTCCCAGCAGCCAGCCGCAGTGTATTGCTCGACAAGACCAGCGCATTGTGCAAGCTTACCGCAAGTGCCAGCGTTGAAGCGGACGAGAGCTGCAAGCTTGAATCGAATGTGAAGTAAAATTACTTAATCGTATTTTGCCGCCATTGCCGCGGCGCCCTACCGTTACAGATAAATACTCAAACCTCATGAACGACACGACCCAATTTCCCCCGCTCCCCGACCGCCTTTCCGTCAACCCGCGCAGCCGCTATCACAATGCAGAGGTGTTTCAGCGCGAAGTCGGCATCCGGCTCAACGACAAGGAATATACGAACGTCGAGGAGTATTGCATCAGCGAAGGATGGATCGCCGTGCCGGCCGGCAAAGCCCTGGACCGCAAGGGCAATCCGCTGACGATCAAGCTGAAAGGCAAGGTCGAAGCGTTTTACCGGTAACGGTAGCTTCGCCCAGGCAAATCAAACCCGGGACGGTGCCCGGGCCAAACCTGCTAGTCTTGCTTCCGCTCACGGGAGCATTGCGCCTCGTTGGCGTTATGCGAGGCACCTTCAAACCGCTGCTCTCTTGACTGAAGTCAGACTCTCCCACGATAAGCAGGTGCCTGAGGCAGGGTGAATTATCCTGAGACTGGCGCAGTAAGCCCCCCCTGTCCATGTACGAGGGAGAACAAGCATGCGAATCCCGACTTTGCGGACGCTACTCGTCCGTATCCCGCTGGCCCTACTCGTTCTATCCCTGGCTGCATGTGCGCAGACCGGCGACGTGCGTACCGGCACCGCCGCGCTTGCCGACTGGAAGAGCGACGCTCCCGGCGTTGGTCGCCATATCCGTCCTTCCGACCTGCCGGCGCCGGTAACGGGTGCCGATCCCGAGAAATCGATCGGCAGCAACGTGACGATCGTGCCGCCGCCGCAGGCGGCGCTGCCGCAAGTGCCGCAAGGCTTTGCTGTGCATGTGTTTGCCACCGGATTCAAACAGCCGCGCACGCTGCGCGTGGCGCCGAACGGCGACATCTTCCTGGCCGAGAGTGGCACCGGGCGGGTAATCGTGTTCCGCGAAAGCGCGGACGCCGCCATGCCGGCGCAGGTCGAGGTGTTCGCCGCAAACCTCGATCGTCCCTACGGCATTGCCTTCGTACCGCCCGCCGATCCGCGCCATGTCTATGTGGCGGCGTCAAACCAGGTGGTGCGTTACCCGTATCGCAGCGGCGACATGAAGGCCACGGGTCCGGCCGAAGTGATCGTCGCCAACATCCCGACCAAGCGGCACTGGACGCGCGACCTGGCGGTTTCCCGCGATGGCCAGCGCCTGTTCCTGGCCGTGGGTTCGTCCTCCAACCTGGGGGTGGCGAGCATGACCGACATGACGCCGGAGCAAATCCGGCAACATGAAGCGACGCACGGCCGCGGCGCCGCCTGGGGCGAAGAAGAAAATCGCGCCGTGGTGCGCGTATTTGACCCCGAAGGAAAGAGCATGCGCAATTACGCCACCGGCCTGCGCAATTGCTCGGGCCTGGCGATGCAGCCCGGCACCGACAACCTGTGGTGCGTCGTCAATGAACGTGACCACCTCGGCCCACTGGTGACGCCGGATTACATGACGCGCGTGCAGGAAGGATCTTTCCACGGCTGGCCCTGGTACTACCTCGGCGACTGGGAAGATCCCGCCCTGCGGGGGAAACGCCCCGATCTCAAGGGCCAGGCACAGGTGCCTGATGTGCTGATCCAGGCGCACTCTTCCGCGCTGAACCTGGCCTTCTACGATCGCGATGCTTTCCCCGCCGAGTACCGCGGCGATGCATTCGTCACGCTGCACGGCTCCCACAGCCGGCCCGACCGGACCGGTTACAAGGTGATCCGCGTGCGCATGAAGGATGGCAAGCCGACCGGCGTGTACGAAGATTTCATGACCGGCTTCCTGCTCAACAACGACAGCGCCTGGGGGCGGCCGGCGGGCGTGGCGGTTACCCGCAACGGCGCACTCCTGGTGAGCGACGATGCCAACGGCATCATTTACCGGGTGATCCGCAAATAGCGGCAGCGGTTACATGCAGGCGATACGCGCTCACGCCGGCCGGCAGACGGCAAGATGCTCGCCGTCGAGCGCGCCGCAGGCGCCGCCATTCTGCGGCCTTGAAAATTCCTGCGTCAGTGCCATTTCCACCAGCTGAAAACCGCGTTGCGCGAGAAAGCCGGCTATCGCTTCCGGCGCGATGGCCCAGGTAAACGGCTCGCCGCGCCACGCCAGCCAGCGCTCGATCAGCCAGCTGTGCGGTCGAAAACCGGCACGGCCATCTGCCCACTGCGCCATGAAGCTGAAAACGATGCGCACCTGCCCTGCGCACAGCGTGCGCAGCGTGGCAAACAGCCGGTCGATGTCCGCCCCGGACAAATACATCAGCACGCCCTCGATGACGACAACGGTGGCCTTGCCATCGTCCAGCAAGGCTATCGGCAATGGCGCTGCGCTCAGGTCGATCGGCGCCAGGCGCAGGTTGCCAAGCGGGCCTGCGGCGCCGCCGGCAAGCGCCAGCCGCTTCACTTCCTGCGTTGCCGGATGATCGATTTCAACCACGTCAATGTGCGGCAGCGCCTCTGCCAGCCGCCAGCCCAGGGTATCCAGTCCGGCGCCCAGCACGAGCACGCGCTCACATCCTTGCGCGATCGCGCGGCGGCAGCAGGCTTCGATCCAGCGCTTGCGGTGCCAGTAATGCGCCATGATGCCCGGCAAGGTCGCTTTTTCCAGTGCGCGCCATAACCAGCGTGTCGGGGGGTACGCAGCGCTGCGCGCCAGCCAGCGGTCGGCACGGCTGCCGGAGAGGAACTGCCGGCATAGCGCAGTCGCGCCGGGCGCCACCAGCGAAGCGTTGCGGGCATCGCTGGCAAGCAGGATCGTGCTGGCGGCGATGACCTTTGCGGTGCTGCTGGCCTGTGCCGGCTTCATGCCGTGCTGCCGCCGCTGGCGGCAAATGCGTCGCGGTAGTGGCGGTACCAGTCGCTGCAGAATAATTCATCCGGATCGTAGCGCCGCTTCATTTGCAGCCAGGTGCGGAACTGCGGATAGCATGCCTCGACCTGGGCAACCGAGGCATAGCGGTGATAGGTCAGGAAAAAGCTGCCGCCGAGCCGTGCGCAGATATCGATCAGTGCGCGGAAAGTCTCGGCAGTCTTGCGCATGCCGGACTCGTCATGCCGGGTTCTCACGTTGAAGATGACACAGGCGTAGTCTTCCCTTGCCCATGGCAGGAAGGAGTTGGTGTCGCGCAGGATGGCGCGGATGGTGCCGTAAATGACTTCCGTGCCGAGGGCACGAAACACTGCGCGGGCTTGCTGCATGAAATTCAGTATCTGGTCGCGCGGCACGTAGTGCTCGCCGATGACCAGCGTTTCCCGGACCGTCACGGCCGCATCGGCGGCGCGCGAATTTTCCAGATAATCGGCGTAGCTGGGAATGTAAGTGCTGAGTTGCATGGTATCCGACCAGTAGTGATTGCCGTCGGTGCTCAGGTAATGCTGGGCATAGAGGCGGAAGGCAGCTTGCTTGTCGTCATGCGCCAGCTTGAGCAGCTGCAGCCAGCTGTCCGGGTTCAGGTCGGCTGTCGTGCTGGCAGCGGCCGCCGTTGTCGTGGCAGGCTTGTAACAGGCAAACACGCCGCGCCGCAAAAAGCCTTCATCCTGCGTGTCGATGACGAACTGGAAATCGCCATACAGGCAGCCTTGTTCGGCGCGCCGGTATACCGCGTGCATGGCGTCATCCAGATCGATGATGTCGACGACCCGCCTGACTTGCTGCCGCGGCGACAGGCGCAGCGTGGCGGCATAAATGACGCCGAACAGCCCGTAGCCGCCGATCGCCAGGGAAAACAGTTCGGCGTTCTGTGAACGGCTGCAGCGCAGCATTTCGCCGTGCGCGTTCACCAGCGTCAGGTCTTCGATATCCTCGCCCATCGGCTGCATCAGCAAGCCGCGCCCGTGGGCATTGGCCGAGATCGAGCCGCCGAGCGTGACCGCATCGACGCCGGTCTGCTTCTGGCGGATGCCCCACTGCGCGCCGTCGGCGCGCGTCATGGCATGCGTGGCTGCAATGATGGCGGGCCACTGGGCCCCGGCTTCGATGTGCAGCAAGCCCCGCCCGGCATCCGCATGCAGCACGCGGTCCAGTGCGGTCATGTCGATATGCAGGGAACCGCCTGAAAACTGCTGGCCGCCCATCGCATGCCGCCCGCCGGCCACGGAAATATGCGCGCCTTCCTGCGGCGCGCGCCGGATGAGTTCCTGCAATTCGCGCAGGGATTGGGGACGCACAACGCGCGCGACGGCGGTCGCGTTGAGCCGGGAATGGACATCGTTCAGGTTGACAGTCATGGTCTGGCGGCGGGTGAAGGTAATTCATCAAACTGCATGCATGACTGCAGGATGAATGGCATTCCGATCCGCCTCAATCGAAATCCGCGGCGTAGCCAGCCGCTACGCCATAAGTATCGTATTGCGATACTGTCTGCGAGCGTCTATCAAACTGCCGATGGCAAGGCGCTCTAGCAGCTTTCCGGTCGGAGCTTGAGTGTAATGCTGTCGAAGTCCCAGGCCGTGACCTGGTAGCGGAAGACGAAATCCACCGGCACTTCATTCGAAGGGAAAAACTTCGATCCCTGGCTGTCGCTGCAATAGGACTTCAGCATCGATTTCTTGAGCGCGTCGACCTCATCGTCACTGATCATCACGCCGCGCCCCTGTATCGTCGTCTGATAACGCAGGACGCCCTTGGTGTACTCGACTTTGTCCAGCTGCAGCGACTGCCCCATCATGACGGGCGTCTGCGCATTCATCTGCTGCGCATAATTCTGCAGGAAAGCCTCCGTTTGCGCCTTTTTCGCAGACGCTTTCGATGCCTTGGACGAAGCGCGGAAGACTTCGCTGTTGACGTACCGGTCGGACTGCACTGCCCCGAAGATGCCGAACAGCCAGAATGCGACAAACAGTGCGGCGCCGATCTGCACCCACTCGGTGTTGGGCGGCGGCGGCAGGCCATATTCGTTATCGTCTGACGATCCAGGCCACACCATCAACACGATCGTCAGTATCCAGAGCGTCGCCGTCCCTGCCAGCGCCATGCGGGGCGATCCCGAAACGGCGGCCGCAACCGACATGAATATCGGCAGCAGCGCCCACTTGCCGCTCCTGTTGAGGTCGTGCAGGCGCAGCGCCCACACACGCAGCGACATCCAGAGCACCACGATCAAGAAGGGAATGGCCAGCAGCACCGTGCCCATGCCGGGACGGCTCCCCAGCAGCGGCAGGATCACCGCGACCAGGATCGCGGCGACCACCACCAGGGCCGTCGTCGGCCAGAAATACGCCATGTAGCGCAGACGGCCGATTCTTCCGTCCGCCGACAGGCCGAACACCGGCACTTTGCCATACTCGGGCTCACGGCTCGCCACGGGCGCGGCGCGCGCCGTTTCCCGGCGCATGGCCTGCGGCACGCCTGCGGTTGGCGAAAATCCCATGCCTGCCACAGGTTCCGGCCTTGCGTCCGGCTCCGCTGCAGCCTCTTCCTCACCGGGTTTTTTCCAGCCCGGGGCGAGCGCCAGTTCCGGCATCGGCTGCGGCTGCGGCTGCGGCGCTGACGTCACCGCCGGCGCGACTCGTTCGGAACGCGGTACGACGACATCGACGTTAAGGGTGGGAAAAGCCGATGGCGCACTTGCCTGCTCCGAGCGCGCTGCCACTCCGGCTTTGCGCAGTGCATGCATGTAGCGCTCAACTTCGACGGGCGCGGCGTTTCGCTTGATCAAGGTCTCGCGTCCGCCCAGCAGCGACGATGCCTTGTTTTCATCCGTATTGAGCAGGCGGGCGAGATCGGCGATGACATCGTCTTTTGCAAAGCCGGTCAGGATTTCGCCAGTGAGGAAAATGGATGCGGAGTCAGACATAAGCTATATCTACCGTGACGGAGCGGCCCCTCAAAAAAAGCCCGGGCTGCCGGGCTCCTCAAGAGCTGGAATACGCGAGAAATTGCATTCATGACAATCATCCTAGTCTACGGACAGATTAAGATAATGTCTAGTAGGCAATATCTTTTTCCGTAAAGCTGCGGCGCATGTACAAGGCGCAGGGCACGGCAATGCGCGCAACGCGGCACTCGGGCGGCATTGGCATGTCTGAGCATTTTTATCCCGGGCTGCGATCACGGAGGCGACAGGATGGACGAAGCGATCAGAAAGAAGATTTTGGCACTGCTGGACCAGCACCGGATCATGACGATTGCCACGCTAAGACCGGATGGCTGGCCTCAGGCAACTACGGTGGGCTATGCGAACGAAGGCCTCACCCTGTATTTCCTCTGCGGCCTGCAGAGTCAAAAGGCGGCGAATCTGGCGCAAGACGATCGCATGTCGCTGACGATCGATCACGACACGCCGCAAGTGATGGACATCACCGGGCTATCCATGGCTGCGCATGCACTAGCCGTCATCGATCCGGCGGAAGGAGAGAAAGTTTTGCGCCTGCTCATGCTGAAGTATCCGCAGCAGGACTCCCTGCCCTTTCCCATGCCGGCGCCGGCAGATGTCCGCATATTCCGTGTGATACCGACGGTCATTTCCGTGCTCGATTATTCCAGGGGTTTCGGGCACACGGATCTCGTCAGTCTATGAGTCCAGCAATTGCGCCCGCAGCCGGGCGAGATCCGCCGCCTCGTCCTTGTCCAGCGCGAACCCTTCCAGCACCTGCAGGGCATTGCCCCTGACGTCGCGGATCTCGTTCGGATCGTTCGCCAGGCGCAGCAATCCTGCCTTGACGCTTGCGGACTGGCTGCCGGACTGCGCAACGGCAGTCACTGCCGCCGCGCGCACCAGGGACGACTGGTCCGCCAATGCCTGCGCCCATTGCTCGTGGCTGATGCCTGCCTTGTCCCAGCACGAAATTTATTCAACCCCAGGCGAAATAATTTCGTTTGTTCCGCCTTAGCCGATCCCCTATCTTCCAGATACTGCATGGCACACGTTCCCTGATGTGCCTTGCTGATGCGTTCGTTTTTCCTCTTATATCTTTCACTGCCGATTTCAACATGCGCCTCTCCATTCATTCGCTCTTGATCGCCGCCTTCTCTGTCGCCATTCCCGTAATTGCCAATGCCTGCCCGACCGAGGAAGCACTGGCCAGGTATCTCGGCGACTTTAATGCCAGGCGTCCCAATCTTGAATTTTCCCGCGAGTTCTCCGTGGCAGATGCGGAGTGCGCGCGGAAAATGCTGATTGCACAGCTGCCGGCATCGGTTGGCCCGATCATTGGCTACAAGGCCGCCTTTACGAGCGATCCGATCCGCGCCATTCGCATGTATGAACGGCCGGAATGGGGCGTCATGTTTGCAACCCACTTGCATGCATCGCCTGCCCGGCTGCCTTATCAGTTTGGCGCGGTGAATTACTGGGAGCCTGATCTGATCGTGGAAGTAAAAGACGCGAAGTTAGCCGATGCCAAAACACCTTTGGAAGCACTGCAGTCGATATCCGCCGTGATTCCCTTTATTCATGTGAAGGACATGATGACCACCGACCGTACGCGTCAGGCGCAATGGATAGCAACGAATCTCGCTTTTCGCGGCGGCGTGTTGGGACAGAAAATACCGGTCAAAGCCAGCAATCAAATGGTCAGGGCATTCGCGCAGATGAGCGTAGACGTCGAACAGGATGGCACCCTGCTCAACAAAGTAAAAGGCACGGACATCATGGACGGCAACCCTATCAATGCCGCCATTTGGCTGGCGCAAACACTGAAAAAAAATGGCATCACGCTGAAACGCGGCGATTTGCTGAGCCTGGGTGAATTGGCAGGGCAAAATTCGACCAGGCAAGGCGCCCTGGTGAAAGTCACTTACCATGGCTTGCCAGGCAACCCCACGGTTTCCGTGCAATTTGAATAGCGTGCCTGCGTCCCGGTCATGCTGCCTGTGAAAAGGAAGGGGGTTCCATACTTCCCATTGCGAGCAGCCATTCGCAAAACATTGATGCCGCCGGGTTATCTGCTGCTGGCTTATAGGCCAGATAGAAGCCGTGGCGGTGGCGGAATGCATGAAATGGATGTGCGAACACCAGTTCATTTCCAAAATACTTTTGCGGCAGCATGTGCGGCGCGCCGCCACCCATCCATATGCCCAGGGAGTTCGCGGCGGCTTGCTTCGCCATCAGCCCGCTATCGAATTCAATCGTTTTTATTGGCTTTAACCCCGGGCATCCTGCAGCCTCGCACCAGTGGTCCCATAAATAGCCAAAATGCTGCACCTGAATCCAGGGATAGGCTGCCAGGTCGCGTGGATCTTCCAGATCACCTGGCACGTAGCCGGGCGCGCACATCGGCACACTAAAACCGTTTGGCGTCAGCAGCCTGCTTTCCCAGCCATGCCAATTGCCATCGCCAAATGCAATGACAACATCCGCATCCGCAATCCTGGGGTCGGTGCCCCAGGCGCCGGAATAAATGGAAAACTTCAGAGATACATTTTGCTGGATGACCTCAAAGTCCTTGAGGGCTTTTATGAGTTCATATCCATAGATTGGTGGCACAAGCACATTGAGGGTTTGCGCTTCAGCGATGCGGGCCGAATTGGTGGCATCCGATAATAATTTGAAGATCGATTGCAAGCTGGCTGCGTATGCTGTGCCGGAGGGCGTCAATGTCAAACCGTACGCTTCCCGGATAAACAGAACCTGGCCCAATTCTTCTTCGAGCGCCTGAATACGCTTGGAGACTGCGGACGGCGTCACGCACAGGTAGTCCGCGGCAGCACGAATGTTACCCAATCGCGCAGCGGTTTCAAACGCCTGTAATGATTTTATTGAAGGAAACCTAGGGTTCATGATTTTGTGAATTCTTATGCAAACCAGGGTGCATATCGCGCCGCCTCATGCTTCAGCATAATCTGCCAGTTCTTTCGCCAGGCGGTCATACACGATTTTAATCCGCCGGTTGGCGCGCAGGTCGCGGTGGACCGCAAGCCACATCTCCAGTGAAAAATTCAGCGCCTCCGGCAGCACGCGCCTGAGTTGCGGATTGCCCCGGGCGATGCCGAGCTGGCTGACGCCAATGCCCAGCCCGGCCCGCAGCGCCGCAGCCTGCGCATGCTCGCTGTCTGAGCGGAATGCGAAATCTTCGATCGTCACATCCACGCCCCAGCTGCGGACAAGCTGCATGAATGCCGGGTTGCGGTCATATCCGATCAAGGCATGGTGGGCAAGATCGGCGAGCGTTTTCGGCATGCCATGCCGCTTCAGATAATCGCGGTGCGCAAACAGGCCGAGCTTTACCGTACCCAGACGCCTGGCCACGAGCGAGGCTTGCTCGGGGCGCGCCATTCTCACGGCGATGTCCGCGGCGCCATGCAGCAAGTCTTCATTGCGATTGGACAGCGCAAGCTCAACCGCAATCGAGGGATAGTCGGCGTGGAGCCGGGCAAGAATCGGCGGCAGCACTTCCACGCCAATCGTTTCACTCGCCGTGATGCGCACCGTGCCCGCCTCTTCTGCCGTGGTAGCGGAGATGGCGCGCAGCATGGACCGCGACAGGGCCGCCATGGCTTCAGCCGATGCGGCCAGCTTTTGCGCCGCCTCTGTCGGGATCAGTCCTTCCAGCGTCCGGGTGAAGAGCTTGACGCCAAGGACTGCCTCCAGCGCATCGATATGCCGGCCGACAGTAGGCTGGGTGGCGCCGAGCGCGCGCGCCGCGCCCGACAGGCTGCCCTCCCTGCACACATGCAGGAATGATCGGTAAAGGTTCCAGTCTGGCTCATCGATATCCATACATAAATGTATAGCAGATCTACACATTTATGCAATTGTCGTTTATACGGCGAGGGCATAAAGTGCAAACACCTTCATCACCCCCAGGAGCATCGCATGAAACCAGCAACCAGCCCTTCCACCGCTATGCCCCCTGTCGTCCCCGTCCCGATGCCTGCCGCAACCGTCGGCAGCCATGACGGCCTCGCCACCCGCATTCTGGAGACCGAAGGCGGGGAACTTGCGTATGACGATACTGGCGGCCACGGGCAACTGGTTATCGCGCTGCCGGGCATGGGCGACCTGCGGCAACAATACCGCTACCTGCGCCCGTATCTGGCGCATGCCGGCTACCGCGTGGTGACCATGGACGTGCGCGGCCAGGGCGAATCCTCCGTGCATTGGCCTGACTATTCCGCGCACGCCGCTGGACGCGACGTGCTGGCCCTGATGGACGCGCTGCAAGCTTCCTCCGCCATTGTCATCGGCAATTCGTTTGCCGCCGGCGCGGCGGCATGGGCCGCGCAGCTGGGGCCGCAGCGCATCCGCGGCGCCGTCATGATCGGCCCCATCCTGCGCGACCTGCCCATGGCGCCATGGATGGCAGCTGCATTGAAGATCGGCTTCATGGGGCCGTGGCGCATCGGCTTCTGGATGAGCTACTGGAACAGCCTGTTTCCCACGCATCAGCCCGCCGACCACGCGCTATACTGCGACACCCTGCGCCGCACGCTGCGCGAACCGGGCCGCATGCAGGCCTTGTGCAGGATGATCGGCCTGTCCAAGGCCGAAACGGACGCTATCCTGGACGACACACGCATCCCCTGCCTGATCGTCATGGGCAGCAAGGATGCCGACTTCCCCGCGCCTGCCCAAGAAGCAGCATTCCTCGCTGCCCGCCTGGACGCAAGCGTGCACATGGTGACTGGCGCGGGCCATTACCCACATGTCGACATGCCGGACGAGACCGCGACGGAAATCATTGCATTCCTGAAGACATTGCGCTGATACGTTATCCTTGCGAAGCGCATCAAGTGGCGGTTTCCTGGCGAAAATTTCCAAGCACGAAATGCTGGCGCGAACTGACGCCTGCATTACCACTCTATTAGCAATACGCACATGCAATCTCCATGAAACCCTTTCCCGAATCAGGCGTGATCCATGAACCGGATGTTCGGGCGTTCTTCGACGCCATTCCTGTGCCGAGCGCAATAATGCTTGGCCCGGAGCATGGTTACTGGCTGCAGAACAAGGCCCATCGCGAACTGACCGGTCGCGGCGATATCGTCGGCAAGCCGTTTCGGGAAGCATTCCCGGAAACGGCAGAGTGGGAATTGCCCATACTGGATTATGTCTATCGGCACGGCACTGCCTACCGTATCGGCCGCAAGAAAATCACTTACGGCAAGCTGGACGGCGACACCGGGCAAGATGCCTGCTTTTCCCTGTCATGGCACCCTTTCTTCGGGCGCGATGGCGAGGTAAAAGGCGTTATTACCACGACGACCGATATCACCCGCCAGCTGCGCGCCGAAACAAAGCTGCGGCAGAGCGAAGAGTTTTACCGCATTGCCGCAGATGCGGCACAGATCGGCACCTGGGACGCCTATCCGGACAGGAAGGAATCCGTGCTGTCGCCGCGAATGTCGGAAATGATGGGCTTCGGGCCGAACCGCCAGCGCGTGCCGTTTGCCGACATGCTGGAAGTCACTTTCCCCGAAGACCGGGAAAAGATCGCACGGGCAATGCAGCGTGCCTGGGAATCTGGCGGCATGTATGAAGAGCGCATGCGTCTGGCTCTTCCCGGCGGTGACATGCGCACCCTGTATTCCCGCGCAAAACTCATGCATGGCGAAGACGGCAAACCTGCGTTTTTACGCGGCGCCACCATCGACCTGACGGACCAGCTACGCGTCGAAGAGCAATTGCGTATCGCCAACGATATGCTCGGCCTGGCCGTCGAAGGTGTCGGCGAAGGCATCTGGGAATGGGACATGCGCACCAGGACAGTCCTGTACTCGGCGCGCACCAAGGCTATCCTCGGCTTTGCGCCGGAGGATACGCCGGTGTACCGGATGCTCTGGCCCACGCGCGTGCATCCCGATGACCGGCGGCGGGTAAGCCGGGCGCTACGCGATCATCTCGAAGGCAAGGTGCCCACGTATATCTGCGAGTATCGCGCCCGTTGCAAGACAGGCGGCTTCAAATGGGTGCTCTCGCGCGGCATTGTCGTCGCGCGCGACGCTAGTGGCAAGCCGCTGCGCATGACCGGCATGTTCAGCGATATTTCCGAACGCAAGGAAGCCGACGAACACATCTGGCGCCTGGCCAACTTCGATGTCCTCACCGGCTTGCCCAACCGCCGGCTGTTTCGCGACCGGCTCGAACAGGATGTGAAGCAGGCAAGCCTGAACCGCCATGCGCTGGCGCTGTTGTTCATCGACCTCGACCGCTTCAAGCAGGTCAACGATTCGCTGGGGCACGAGGCCGGCGATCTCCTGCTGCGCCATGCCGGCCGGCGCATACAGACCTGCGTGCGCGAAACCGACACGGTTGCCCGCCTTGGCGGCGACGAATTCACTGTCATCCTTACCGAACTGGATAACGAGCGCACCCAGGTGGAAGTGATATGCGAAAAAATCCTGCAAGCGCTCGCCGAACCATTCCAGCTTGGCAGCGAGCCGACCAGCGTTTCCGCCAGCATCGGCGTCGCATGGTATCCGGACGACGCCGAAACGCATGATGAACTGCTGCGCAAGGTGGACCAGGCCATGTATTTCGCCAAGCAGGCCGGCAAAAACCAGTTTGCCTATTTCACGCGCGAGATGGATGAAAAAGCGCATCGCCGCCACCGCCTGATGAACGAATTGCGCCGCGCCCTGCACGAGAACCACTTCGAGGTACATTACCAGCCGGTGGTCGATGCCGAAAGCGGACGCATCTGGAAGGCCGAGGCGCTGATCCGCTGGAATCATCCCGAACTGGGTTACATCGAACCTGCCCAGTTCATTCCCCTGGCCGAGGAAGCTGGCCTGATCAACGTGATCGGCGACTGGGTGTTTCGCGAAGCCGCCATGCATGCGCGACAATGGAGTACGCTGATCGGCGCGCCCTTCCAGATTGCCGTAAACAAGTCCCCCATACAGTTCAGGCTGGGACAAAAGGATTCCTGGGTCGAATTCCTGCGCAATCAGGATATCGAAACGCATCACATCGTCGTCGAGATTACAGAGGGATTGCTGATGCAGACATCCAGCCAGGTAAGCACCCTGCTGCACGAATACAAGGCCGCGGGCATGCAGGTGGCGATCGACGATTTCGGCACCGGCTATTCCTCAATGGCGTACCTGAAGCGCTTCGATGTAGACTATCTGAAAATCGACCAGTCCTTCGTGCGCGACATGACCACGGATACCGTCAACAAGACGATTACCGATTCGATCATCGCGATGGCGCACAAGCTTGGCATCAAGGTGATCGCCGAAGGCGTCGAGACTAGAGAGCAGTTGCGCTTGCTGCGCGAGGCAGGATGCGACTTTGCACAAGGCTACCTTTTTTCGCGGCCGCATCCATCGCACCGTTTCGAGCAATTCCTGGTAGCGAATCTTGCCGACACCCGACGCGAGAAGCATTAAGGCGGCACCCGGCTGCCCAGCTTCGTCGCATAGACATGCGTGAAAAGCGACCCATAGAAGAAGATTTGTGCCGAGTAATAAACCCAGAGAACAAGTATGACTACCGACCCTGCCGCACCGTAAGGGGAATCGATATCGGTATTGGCCACATAGAAGCCGATCAGCGTTTTTCCCGCAACAAACAACACGGCGGTAATGAAGGCGCCGACAAGCACATCTTTCCAGGCAAGTTTCGTCGCCGGCAAGTACTTGAAGATCACCGCAAACAGCCCTGTGACGATGCCGAACGACACCAGGCTCGATATCGCCACGCTGAGTGTTTTGAGCGACGAGCCCTCGTCGCCCGGCCAGATGCTGTCCATCGCTGCCAGCGCGGTGCTGACCGCCAGTGAAATCAGCAGCATCAGCGCAATCACCAGGATCAGGCCAAACGAAAGCACGCGCTGGTGAAGCAGCGCCCAGATGCCGGACTCGGCCGGCTGCGGCACTTCCCACAGTTCATCGAGGCTGTCCTTGAGTTCGGCGAAGGCGCTGGTCGCGCTGATCAACACGAGCCCGGCAGAAATCAGGCCCGCCATGATGCTGCCATCGTCACGCTTTGCTCCGGCCAGGATACTGCGCACTGCTTCTCCGCCCTGCGCCCCCATCAGTCCGGACATTTGCAGCTGCAGCTGCTGGCGGACCAGTTCTTCTTTGAAAAAAACGGCGGCGATCGTCACCACCAGGATCAGCATGGGCGCCAGCGAGAACAGGGTATAGAGCGCCAGCGCCGCGCCCTTGCTGGCGGCACGATGCGCGACCCATGCCTTCCCGGCCGAGATGGCGACGTGCAGCAGCGCCCTGGATTTTGACATTTCTCGCAGGGACGCAACGTCTGCCGTTTTTTTCTGCGCGGCTTCCACGCGCTGACGGCGCGACATTTTCATGGGCGTCTCCCGGCTGTAGCGGTTGTGATGAAAGGGTAACATCGCGCCGGGGATGTGTACGGTGCAACAGGAGGAAATACCGCCTCTCATGGCATGAAGCTGAGGCTGCTCAAGCCGGACTGCAGGCAGCCGGAATTCTTTGGCGGGGCCGGGCATCAAAGAGCATGCTTTCCTGAAGCACAAAACAGCGTTGCGGTTGCCATGGCAAACCAATCTGTTTTTAAAGAAAGCCGCCGCTCGAACTCTACTCCAGAAAGGAAATTCAATGGTCGATACTACCAACAAGCCGCTCGTGACAGGCCTGTTCCGTGACAGGGATAGCGCCGAACGCGCCTATCAGACAGCTTCGGAGCGTGGATACGCACAGGGGGATATCGATCTGGTGATGTCCGATGAAACCCGTAAAAGGCACTTTTCCGGCGCCGACAGCACCACGACAGAACTGGGCAACAAGGCAGCGGAAGGCGCCGGCATCGGCGGCGCAGTCGGCGGCACGCTCGGTGCAGTGGCTGCCGCGATTGCCGCCGTCGGCTCCAACGTGGCGCTGCCGGGGCTGGGCCTCGTGATCGCCGGTCCGCTTGCGGCGGCGCTGGCAGGCGGGGGTGCGGGCGCTGCCACGGGCGGCTTGCTCGGCGCCTTGATCGGCTGGGGCATCCCGGAAGAACGCGTCAAGCATTACGAGAGCGGGATCAATGAAGGCGGCATCCTGATGGGCGTGCGCCCGCGCTCGGCAGAAGATGCGGATTACTTCGAAACCAAATGGAAAGAGCACAAGGGCGAGCACGTCTATCGCTGATGTATGTTGCTGACTCTTCTTCACTGACTCTTCAACACCCGGCATGGGAGCAATCATGAACAAAAAAGCATGGGCAGTCTGGCAGGGCGGCATCAAGGACGGGGGCGGCACGATTTCCACCGAAACCGGCGTGCTGCGGGAAGCCCCCTATGGCTTCAAGTCCCGCTTCGAGGATGGCCCGGGCACCAACCCGGAAGAGCTGATCGGCGCTGCACACGCCGGCTGCTTTTCGATGGCGCTGTCGCTCATGCTGGGCCAGGCCGGCCTGACGCCTGAACGCATCGAGACGCATGCGCAAATCACGCTCGACAAGATCGGCGAGGGTTTCGAAATCACCAGGAGTCACCTGCGCGTCAAGGCAAAAATTCCCGGCGCAGACCAGGCGAAATTCGAGGAAATCGCCAACCAGGCCAAGACAGGCTGCCCCGTCTCCAAGCTGCTGAAGGCAGAAATCACCATGGAGGCCACGCTGGAAACTTAGGGCGGGTGGCCGGCATGATCGCGTATCATGCTGGCTTTCCCGACTCGAAATTTCCAGCCGTGTCTTCAGCCTCCGTCAAAACCGTCCTGCCGCTCTCGCTCGTTACCGGCGCCAGCATGCTGGCAATGGATTTCTATTTGCCGGCAGTTCCCAGCCTGCAGACTGCCTTCGGCATCGATGTCACGCTGGCGCAGGCTACCATTGCCCTGTTCCTGGCCGGCCTGGCGGCATCGCAGCTCCTGTGGGCGGAGCTGATGACGCGCTTCGGGCCGCGCCACGCGGTGCGCATCGGCATCTGGATGCTGGTGGCGACCAGTGCCGCTTGCGCGCTGGCGACGACGATCGAGGTCTTGCTGCTGATGCGCCTGATCCAGGGGGTGGCGGCAGGCGCAGCAATGGTGGTCGCCCCCAGCGTGGTACGGGCTACCCTGTCCGATGCCGATGCGGTGCGCGGCGTCGCCACGATCAGCATGGTGGAAGCGATCGTGCCGGCCGCCGGACCGGTGCTGGGCGCGCTGCTGCTGATGTATGCCGACTGGCGCGCCACTTTCTGGGTCATCGGCATCCTGACCTTGCTGGTGCTGCCCTTCGTCATGCGCGTCACGCCGCGCGACTTGCCGGGGATGGACCGCACGGTCAATGCCTCCTATGCCGCAGTGCTCGCCAATCGCAAGTTCCGCTGCCTGGCCGGCTCGCATGCCCTGAGTTTCGGCGCGCTGGTCGCGGGCGTGGCCAGCGCGCCGCAAGTGGTGGTCAATGCCCTGGAACTGGGGCCGTCATGGTTTTCCCTGCTGCAGGTGCTGGGCGTGAGCAGTTTTATCATCGTGGCGAGCCAGGCAGGCGGCATCAGCAAACGGCTGGGCGTAGCCGGGGCAATCCGGCTCGGCGCCTGGATACAGGCGCTGGCATGCGCTGCGATGCTGCTCCTGAGCCAGCTGGTGCCGCTGTCGTTTGCCAGCCTGGGCATATTCTGGTGCGTCTTTTGCGCCGGCCTGGCGATTCGCGGCCCGGCCACCTTCAGCGAAGTGCTGGCACTGCCGCCGGCGCAGATGGGACGCGCCTCGGCGATGCTGACGCTGGCGGTGCTGGTTGCCGGCGCCATCTGCACCCAGGCGGTGGCGCCCTTCCTGGCCGGCCGCTCGATTGCGCCGTTGATGACGATCATGCTGGTTGCCTGCCTGCTCAGCCTGGCCGCCCTGCTGCCCTATCTGCGCGGCCGCAACCGGGGCGCCGTGCCATTGCCCCAGTCGGAGTAAGGCATGCGTAAAAAAATCCTTGTCGCCGGCGCAGCCTTCCTTGCAGCGGCCACCGTCACTGCGTTCTGGTACTGGGGCGGTAAACAGGAAGCGCCTGCGCACGCCTTCATCACTCCCGACAACCAGGAAATCGTCGCACGGGGTCGGGGCATTTACGCCAGCCAGTGCGCGGCCTGTCATGGCGCCGGGCTGGAAGGTCAGCCGGCATGGCGGCAGCGGCGCGCCAACGGGCGCCTGCCGGCGCCGCCGCATGACCCGTCGGGCCATACCTGGCACCACCCGGATGCCGTGCTGATCGATATCGTGAAAAACGGGCTCGTGCCCGGCAGGACGGCGCCGGAAGACTATGAAAGCGACATGCCGGCATACGGTCAGCTGCTCCCGGATACCGACATCGTTGCCGTACTGGCTTACATCAAGAGTACCTGGCCTGCCGAGGTGCTGGAAATGCAAAGGACCGTGACGCTGGAGCACGCGCAACGCCAGGACAGGTAAAACGACAACCCGATGGCAGGGTCACGCGGCTTTACGTTGCCAGCATGAAGCGCATGCTGTCGCCGAATGCCCGCGCCGGCTGTTCGAAGAAGGGAATGTGCCCGCATTCCGCATACTGCTTGAGATCCCCGCGCGGGAACATGGCGGAGACGCGCTTCTGATAGAACGGCGGCACCAGCTTGTCTTCGGCACCGGCCAGCACCAGGATCGGCGTAGTCACTTCCTCGAACTGCGAACGGTAGCGCTCAACTTCCCACAGGTAAGCCGACTGTGCCTCGATGATGCGCGCCAGCGCATATTCCCTGTCCTTGTAGCGCGCGACAAGCATGCCTTGCATGGTCGGAATCGCCGAACTGAATTCCGTCAGGAAGCGGTCGCTGAAAATCTTGGTATACAGGCTGTCGGCCCACATGTCGGTGCGCTGCTCACGCAGCATGCGCATGCCGAATTCCGAATCCAGCTTGAAGCCCATTGCCGGTTGCAGCAGCACGCCCGACATGACCGCGCGATTGATCCTGCCCTGGTGGCGACGCAGCACTTCCGCCACGACGATGCTGCCGGTGGAAACCCCCAGCAGGTTGACAGGAAGCTGCCCGAGCTCCAGCGCATCGAGAATGGCCACCAGGTGATCGGCCGCCTCCTCGACGCTGTAGGGTGCATCATCCGAGGTGGACTGGCCCTGGCCGCGGTAATCCCACAGCAGCACATCCATGATCGGCAGCACGTGCGACAGCAGGCGGTACCAGGAATAGGTTTCCATGGCCACGCCATTCAGGATCACCATCACGGGGCGTTCGCGCTTGCCGAAATATTCGTAATGGATATCCACGCCCTGCACCTGCACGGCGTCTGCCACGACCGGCTTGATTTGATCCAGCATCTCTCCCTCCCGAATAATGTACCGCTCCAGAATTTCTGGAAGTATAGTCCGGGGATGCGCACGCGGTTCCCCGGCGCCGCCTGTCCGTTTGGAGAGTTTATGACTATCATTATGTTTTTCCAGAATATTTTGCCTTGCATTGATGCCTCTTAGCAATGAATGACGATTCCCGGATCCTGGCGCCGGAAAGCGCTTACCAGGCAAAACAATGGATTGCCGGGCTTGCCGAAAAGCTGGCGCAGCGCGGCATCGTGCTGCGCGAGCCGCCGGAAGAGCCGACCAGCTGTTGCGGGCGCGGCTGCAACGGCTGCGTGTGGGAAGGCTATTACCAGGCGGTCGGCTACTGGTGCGAGCAGGCGCAGGAAGCCCTGCAAAAGCAGGACTGAGCGGGAGGCTATCTGGACACGATCTATCTTTCGGCGCGCGACATCGCCAATCTGCTGGCCAAACTGGATGGGGTGCGCGACGGCCAGGCCAGTTCCTGCACTATCGTCAAGAACGATGCCGCCCATCCGGTCTATCCGCAATCCCTGCGCAGGATCTCGGTCGTCGCTGCCGAAGAGCAGGACCGCTATCTGCCGGGCGTGTCGCCGCGCCTGCAGCTCGCTCGCGCAGCCCTGCTGGCGCTGCGCGAGCGCCTGTCGCAACAGCCCCCCGCCGCGCTGCAGTTCGACGGCCTTGAGGTGTTCGCAGTGCCGGATGAACAATACTATGTCGACCGCGGCGTGGCCGATTTCGCCCCGGTCGGCGACCTGGCGTCGGCCTTCATCAGACAGCGCGGCAAGTAAACACCGCGCCGGCGCGGCGTCGGCAGTGGATCAGAAGCGGGTCAGAAAAGGTCGACGTCCTGGTCGAAGCTGGTGGCCGCCGACTCGAATTCGCCGAGGATCTTTTGCCAGTCGTTGCCGCGGTGGCTGTCGAGATATTCGAAAAACGACGACGATGGATCGTTCAGCAATACTGCCACGGCATAGCCGAGCATGTTGTCGCTGAACTTGACCAGCGCATCGTAACGGGTGCCGGTCGCCAGCGCGTCGTCGGCGACGACCGGCGCGACGTCGAAATATACGCGCGGCAGCTTGCGCCGCAAATCGGCGCTGAAATCCGCCTGGATCGCGGCTCTTGCCTCGGCAAAGCTGCGCTGTGCGGAGTGAAAGCCGTAAGGCCGGATTTCGAAATACTCTGCCACGGGCAGCATGGCGCCCTGCTCGGCGGCTTTATCGAACGCTGCCTCGACAACATGCCGGTCGCCTTTCTTGAGACGGATGCGGATCACCATCGCCTCGGTGATGCCGGCAAACCCCGCTTCCTGGAAGTGGCGGACGATGCGTTCGGCCGAGTCATTGGCCGGCATGACGGAACTGCTGTTCATTCAAGATTCTTTCTTTATAAGGCAGAGTGTATGCAAACGCCAACAGGCACGGGCGCCGGGCGTGGCTTGTTTTGCGGATTACAGGACAAACTCTTCTTTCCACAAAGAAAGCTCCCGTATCATAGCGGCATTTCCCTCATTTTTAAACGATTGCGTGCCTGAATTCTTCCAGACCCTCCAGCCATGGCTGGCCAATCCGCTGGTGCTGCTGGCGGGATTCATTGCCGCCTCTTTCCTGATGATATGGCGCCTGCATGCCATCGAAGGCAAGGGATTCGAAGGCACGCTGCTGGGCACGCTGATCATGCCCTACTGTTCCGGCTTCGCCAACGTGGTGTTCGTATGGGTGATGGCGCAAAACCCCGGCAATGGCGGCCTGGTCATTGAAAACAGCCTGGTCAACAACGTCACCAACCTGACCCTGATACTGGGACTGACGGCGCTTTTCTTCGCCGGCGGCGCTGCTGCCGGCGCCGGCAAAAAGAGCAAGGGTCAGCAGGACAATTATCGCCTGTTCCGCCTCGACATGCTGCTGACGCTGGTGGCAATGTTCCTGTTTACCGGCGCGCTGTGGGCGCTTGCCAAGGATGGCGTGCTCGGCTTTCATGATGGCCTGGTGCTCATCGGCCTGTTCCTGTTCTGGCAAGTGCTGCACGTCTTTGAAGTGCTCAAGAATAACGTCCGCAAGAACCAGTCCATCCACTGGTCGATCGTCTTCGACCTGGTGGCTATCGGCGCCTGTGCCTGGGTGATCTACCTGAGCGTGGACTACCTGGTGGACTGGGTCTCGACCGCGCAGAACCCCTGGTTCAGCATGGCCAACCTCGGCTGGCTGAGCGGCTTCATCATGGTGGTGCCCAACGCTTTCCTCGCGCTCTACTATGCGCACGCCGGCCGGCACGATATCGTCATCAGCTCGCAGGTCGGCGACGGCCACATCTGCATTCCGATGTGCGTCGGCCTGATCGCCCTGAGCGGCGACATTGCCGTGCCGGGTTACTTCGAACTCGGCATATGGCTCATCCTCGGCGCCGGCGCCGTGAACTTCCTGTCGATCATGATCTGGGGCCGGCTGCCGCGCGTGGTGGGCGCCCTGCTGCTGGCGGGCTACGGCGTGTTCCTGTACCGGGGACTTGCCTGAACCGCCGGCAACACGGTGCGTGCTGCTTCAGTACTGCAGCACGGCATGCACCGGCTCGCCGCGAAAGCGCAGCGCATTCAGGGACGACAGATTGATGAGCACCGCGACGTCGACGACATCGTAGCCGGCACGGCCGCATAATTCGATGGCGGCAGCCAGCGTGCCGCCGGTGGCCAGCACGTCGTCCACCAGCAGCACCTTTCCTGTTCCGGCACGTATCTCCAGGGCAGACTCGCCATACTCCAGGTCGTAAGACAGCGACTCGACCGGGGGCGGCAGCTTGCCGGCCTTGCGCAAGGGTACGAAACCCTTGCCGAAGCGAGCGGCGAGCGCCGCCCCGAGAATAAAGCCGCGCGATTCGATGCCGGCGACCAGGTCGATGCTTGCCAGGTCCACGTGCGCCGCCATCCGGTCGAGCGCATGGCCGAGCGCGGCCGGTGCTGCGAGCAGTGGCGAAATGTCGCGAAACAGGATGCCGGGGATGGGGAAATCCGGGACATCGCGTATGAACTGCCTGAGATCCATGCTGCCCATCCTTGATTGATGCATATAATCATCTTTTATCGCCTATTTTACCTGCCCGGACATTCCAATTGGCCCGCAAACCGCTCCCCTTCGCCACCAAACTGCTGTGGATCTCGCTTTTTTCATTTGGTCTCGCCCTGCCCATCGTCATCACGGTGGGCGGTTTCGGCGCGGTGATCCTGTCGCTGGGGGGCGGCGCCCGCGTCATCGCCGAGCTGTACCAGATGGTCGGGTCGTTCGGCATCGTCGGCGGCGTTTTGCTGGGGGCGCTGCTGCTGGCCGTGGCGCTGACCGCCGTGGCTGCGGTGCCGGCATGGATCTTTCACAAGGGGCCCGACGCTGCCGACGATGACGCGCCCTCCTCATGGCGCGCGCTGCTGCCTGATCTCGGCGTCGTCTGCGTCTGCGCGGCGATGGCCGTCACTGCGTTGTACCTGGTGCGGCCGCCGCAAGCCTATCGCTACTGGAACTGGCTGGAATATGCGCCCTGGGTCGGCGCCCTGCTGCTGCTTGCCGGCGTGCTGACGAACGTGCTGCGCTGGCGGCGCAACGGCTGGGCGCTGCCCGCCGCATGGTGGCGCCTGCGCGCCGTGCTGGCGCTGCTGGCCGGCGCGCTGGCCGTTTCCGCCATCGGCACCCTGCGCCAGGAGACGCATGCCTGCGCGCGCGACGTACTCAATGCCGTCATCATCACCGGCGATGCCGCCGCGCTGGACCGCCACATTACCCGGCATGCCGCCTGCCAGGGAGAGCCGATGAACCGCGCCATGTATGACGTGGTCATGAACATCGCGCCGGTCGAACCCGCCAAAATGGTGTCGGCGCAGCGGCACGAGGTCCTGCTGACGCTGCAGCGTCACGGCGGCACGCTGGGGCGCGGGGCCTGGAACATCATCGCTTCGAGAGGTACTGACGACAGTCTTCGCGAACTGCTGTCGGTGCTGCAGCAAGCGCCGCCGCAAGCCGATGTCTGGGCCGAAAGCCGCCTCGGCGAAAGCGCGGTGAAGTGGGCCAATTGGAATGAAGTGGCCACGCTGTCGCTGTTCGCCGAATACGGCCTGCGCCTCGATACGCCCGACTGGCGCGTCAAGGCCTACGGCGTGATGGACACGGCCCTGGCAAAAAAGGAACCGTCCTGGGCATTCTACGACGCGCTGGTCGGCGCCGGCCTGCCGGCTTCGTCACGCATGCAGGCGCTGGCGCAAGTCATCCGCAGCGGCTCGACCGTTTCCCTGCGCGAATGGACGCCACAAGACTGGCAAGGCCGCGTGATCGATGGCGACGCCAATTCCGCCAGCCTGGTCTGGGCGGCCGCCATGTACACGCAAAGTGACGCGCTGCGCGCCGAACTGCTGGCGCTGGCCGGCACCGACACGCAACAGCTGGCCGCGGCAACGCCGCTGCCGCGGCGCTGCCAACTGGCCTTGCGCACGGGCGCGGCGCCGATTCGCGCGACGCTGGAAGCGCTGCCCGACGATGACGTGGAAAAATTTTATTGCGAGCGTTACCTGGAAAATTACGGCTATAAATGACAGGCGCCCGGGCGCGCGGCAACTGCGCCGGCGGCGTCCGCGCGGATGGCGGCCGCCATGTCCCGGATCACGAAGCGATGCATGGCCCGGATCGCGCAAAAAATCAGGGCGCTGCGCAGCATGCCGACGCCGCGGTTGGGCTCGTAATCGGTCACCATGGTGACCACGGCGCCGCCTTGCGGCGTGGGCGCCACGCGGATGGTGCCGCCCTTGAGCCGGATGTGGCGCGCGAAGCGTTCAGTCGTTTCGACGACATCGAATGCCAGCAAATCATTTTCGACTGAAGCGGTAATTTTCTTCAGGATGTGCTGGCCTTCGGAATATTCGCAGCGGCAGATCGTGCCCACCGTCTTGTGGTCGCCGACGGTCCGCAACGGCAACGGCAGCACCATCCGCAAAAACCAGGTCGGCGTGCCTTCCACCTCCTCGTAGAAGCACACCTTGTCCCAGATCTCGGCCACGTCGGCGCTGACGGTCATCGTCGTTTGGATCGATTTCATTGTTCCGCTCCTTGTCATTTTTGTGCAACGAAAAAAGCATTACAGCCCACCAGTCTTACTTCCACCCTGGAGAAGCGCTTGCGCAATTCCTCCAGCAATCCCTCCGGCGTATCTTCCAGGTTGTCCACCACCCGCAGCCAGTTGAGAAAGCGCATCAGCAGGCGCGCGTACCACGTCATCCTCACACCCTTGCCGAGCAGCGTGTAACCGAACACCGTGGTCGAGGCATCGGCAATCGGCGCCAGCGCGTCAAAGATTTTGCCCTTGTCACGCATCGGCCCCGGTACGCAGTGGATGACGCCGCCAATACAGATGGAATCGAATCTGCGGCCGTCGATGACGATCGGTTCGCAGGCATTGCGCACATGGGTAGCAGGCGCAAAGCGCGCCAGGCGCCTGGCGGTATGGCGCAGGCTGTTTTCGTTCAGGTCGATCAGCGTGATCTTCTGTGTGCGCGCATCGAAACCGGCGCGGTCCGGGAAATAGCCGGTGCCGACGCCGATATCGGCATGATCAGAACCGGCATGCGCCTGGTAGGCGGCGATGTAGTGTTCGGCGGAGCACTTCCAGAAAAACCGGGTGAATATGCCGATGATCAGGAAGTCGTACAGGCGCAGGAAAAAAGGCGTGTAAGCCTTGATTGCGTTCCGGTATTGCGTATCGTTCTTGCCGTCCATGCGCCTCCCTGCGGGGTTGTAGCCGGGACGGTCGAGCCTCCCATGCCGGATGTGCGGGCGCAAACGGCTGCCGGCGACCCTGCAGCCGCCGTGCATGGCGTGCTGTCGGATTCAGTCCGGCGAGCGCAGTTTCGCTTCGCTTGCCTTTTTTCTTGCCTTGCTCTCGCGCTTGAGCGGCCCGCCCACCGGGCAGAGCGCCAGCGCGAATTGCGTCAGGGTGTTCACCAGGCTGTCGCGGTTGAGCGCATACACGACATACTGGCCGCGGCGTTCGCTGCTGATCAGGCCGGCGCCTTCGAGGACGGATAAATGGCGCGAAATCGCCGGCGCACTCATTTCGAAGCGTGCGGCGATATCTCCGGCAGCCAGTTCCTGCTCCGAGAGGTATGCCAGTATCTGTCGCCTCGGGGTCGAGGCCAGTGCTTCAAAAATCTTGTCCGACATGGTGATTCCGCATTGAAAAGCGCCGACATTCCCGGCGATCCCTTAAGTGTATACCCGATGCGCAATCCTGCTGCTGCAAGTGCCGCAAATCTTTTGCCTCATTCACTAATTAACTATTTAACTTAAATGCTAAATGTTTAAATTTAACTTGTCCAGTATTTTTTCATATTGCCAAAAAACAATCATCGCGATCCCGGAAACAGCCTGGCCTTTTCTCTGCCAATGCTGTCGAAATTTCTTACAAAAAACTGATCCAGCGCAGGCGAGGCAGTATAAGCAATTGAATTTAAAAGACAAAACACGCTGGCACGTACATTGCTTAATACCCATCATCAAATTCATTCAAAGGCGAACACCATGAAATTCCTGTCCAAGTTCCTGGCCGCTGTCAGTATCGCGCTGCTGTCCTCGACTGCCAGCGCCAACCTCGTGACTAACGGCAGCTTCGAAAACCCGCAAATCGGCGCCGGTTCCTGGACCGTGCTGAACGGTGGCGCCCTGAGCGGCTGGCAAGCCGGCGCCGGCGGCGTCGAAGTCCGCAACAACAACGCCGGCACCGCATATGATGGCAACCAGTTCATCGAACTGGACACGTATGGCAACAGCAGCATTTCGCAAACCATTGCCACTACCGCGGGCGCGCAGTACCTGTTCAGTTTTGCCTATTCGCCGCGCGCCGGCGTTGCCGCCAATTCGAACGGTATCAACGCCTTCTGGAACGGTGTGCTGGTCGGTACTTTCACCGCCAGCGGCATCGGCCTCAACGGCAATTTCTGGTTCTTCTTCGATACTCCTGTGACCGCAACCGGCAACCTGAGCACCATCTCGTTTGCCGCTACCGGCATCAGCGATTCGGTCGGCGGCTCGCTGGATGCCGTGTCGGTCACAGCCGTGCCGGAACCGGCTACGCTGGCCATGCTCGGCCTCGGCCTGCTGGGCCTGGGCGCCGTGCGCCGCCGCAAGTCGTAAGCCTGTCTCAGGCTTGCCCGGACAACCCGCTTCGGCGGGTTTCTTTTTTTCTGGCTGCCCCCGGTAGCCGTGCCGCTACAATTCTCCGTATTTCGGAGCCTTCAGGAACGCGCGTGAGAAAATTTTTCAGCATCGTCAAATGGCTGGCCGTCCTGACAGCCGGCATCATCGTTTCTACCATTGTTTGCTGGCTGCTCATTCCGGACGAACCGCTCGACCAGGGCGTGGTCGACCTGATGGCAAGCGTCGAATTGCCTGCGGACGAAGACAACATGTATTTCATGCTCTGGGGATTGAGGGCGGCGCCAAGTATGACATCGCACACAGCCGGGAGAAGACTGGTGGCGCAGCACGAAGCGCAGCTGGACGCCCACGGCGAGCTGAAGGATTTCAGGCCGGAAGATTTTCTCGGCGCCGAGCCATTTGTCATCAAGCCGGCAACCGGGAATTGCGACGAAAAGATCCCGGATTGCCTGCGCCATTACCAGGCTTTACAGCCGCAGCTTGAAGAAGATCTGGAAAAATACTATCTGCCGCTGCTGCGCTACCGCGGCCTGCGCGAGTACCCGCATTTTTCCGAGCGCGTATATTCCTACACCATCACCTCGCCCTTCCCGGAGTATCAGACGGTGGCCGCCATGGGCAACCTGGTGGATGCCCAAATTGCCGTGCTGGTGGCGTCGCCTGCCACGCGCGCAGTAGCCCTGGAAGAACTGGCGCAGGAAGTCATCGTGTGGCGGCGCGTATTCATGCAAAACGATATGCTGGTCACGCACATGATCGCCAACGCCATGCTGCATCGAAAGTATCGCCTGGCCAGTGAAATCATGCGCGATTATCCCGACATCGCGCGCGCCTATCCGCAGCACATGGCGGAAATTACGGCGCCGCTGGCGCCTGACGGCAGCCTGAAACGTGCGCTGGAAACCGAGTTCCGCATGGGCTTTCACCTTTACCGCGACATCGATCGCGATTTCAGAAAAGGCAACGACAACAACAAGGCTGGCGATTTTCTGTCGCGGGTGCTGGTTGCCGGCGGCGCCTACAAGGCCAACGCTACCATCAACCTGCAATATGCGCGGCATCGCGATACCGTTACGCTGCTGGAAAAGCATCCGCGCGATATCCTGGCAACGGTCGCTGCGAATGAAGAACAGGAAGAAGATGACGGCTTCAATCCGTGGTCGCCACGCGTGCTGTTCTACAACCCGGTGGGGAAAGTCTTGCACAGTATCGGCAGCCCGGACATGAGCCATTACCAGTTCCGCGTCTACGACCTGGTGGCCTATTCGCGCCTGCTGGAACTGCAGCGCCGCATCCGCTACGAAGGCATCGAAACCGAGCGTATGCCGCAGTACCTGGCACAGGCTGCGCCTGGCTTGCGCAATCCTTATACGGATGCGGCATTCGACTGGGATGCCACGGCGCGCACCCTGTCGTTTGCCGGCCATGGCAAGCGTTTCCTGACCGAGGGACGCATGCAGATCGCTCTGGCGCCGTCGGCGCGCTGAGTTCAGGCGCCGTTGCGGCGCACGCGGGTAAAGCGCACCAGCAGGTCGCGCTCCGGCGACAGCACCATGTTGACGACTGCCTTCGGCATGCCCTGGCCGTCGGCGAAGGCGAAGTCGAAATTGCGCAGCAACTGCGTGGCAATCAGCGCCAGCTCCATCATGGCGAGGTGCTGGCCGATGCACACGCGCGGCCCGGTGCCGAAAGGCAGCCAGGCGCCGCGCGGCATGTCCGGCGCGCCAGGCAGGAAGCGTTCGGGACGGAAGCTTTCCGGCTCGGCGAACCAGCGCGCATCGCGGTGCACATGCCAGACCGGCACGGTGATGTTGGTGCGCGCAGGGATGCGCCACCCCCCCAGATCAAGGTCGCGCCCGGAACGGCGCACGAACAGGATCGGCGTCGGCGGATACAGACGCATGGCTTCCTTGAGCGTCGCATTCAGCCATGCCAGCTGCGGCAAATCTTCCGGCGCGGGCGCGCGCTCGCCGAGCACTTGCGCGATTTCCTGGCGCGCCCGTGCAGCGGCTTCCGGGTGCTGCGTCATCAGCGCAATCCACCAGGTCAGAACGGTGGCCGTGGTGTCGTGGCCTGCGGCGAAAATTACCATGCAATTGTCGCGGATTTCCTCGGTGGTCAGCGCCGCGGCATTGTCCTGGGCCTGCTCGTCCTGTGCCGACATCAGCATGGCGAGGTAATCCGGATTGTCTGCCTGCGCAGCACCTGCCGCCTGGCGCGCGCGGATATGCTTGCCGATCAGTTCCTGCAGCACGGCGCGCGCCTGCAGCTTGGCCTGCTTGCCCGGATAGGGCATCCAGTCCGGCGGCGCCTTGGGCCAGTACAGTTCGCGCATGGCCTGGTGTTCCAGCGTCAGGGTGGCTTGCAGCGCCGCTTCCGAATCGCCTGCGGCAGTCCTGTGACCGAACAGCACGCTCAGGATCACGTCCACTGCCACCTTGCGGGCGAAATTTCCGACATTGACGACGCCGCTCTCGCCGGCGGCGCGCGGAAACCACGCCGCCTCGCTGTCATCCATCGCGCCGCGCATCAGGTCGAGATAGCCGGCAATTTTCTTCGGCCGGAAACCCGGCATCAGGATGCGCCGCTGCCGCTGCCAGGAATCGCTTTCGGTAGTCAGCACATTGGCGCCGTAAATGCGGGTAAACACGTCGATGGAACGCTCGTGCCGCACCAGGTCGCCGGCATGCTCCAGCAGCGCCTGCCGGATCAGTTCGGGAGAAAACAGGTAATAAAAGCTCTGGCCCGGCATACGCAGGTGCATGACCTCGCCGTATTGCGCCTGCAATTCCTGCACCGCTTTCAGCGGGTCGCGCAGCAGCGCGCGCATGAGTGGCATGCCGAACCAGGGCGTGGCCGGGCTGGGCGGAATCTTGGGCATAGCGATGGTCATGGGCGGCAGGCTGGCAGTAGCAGGCAACGCCGGGGGCGCGCATGCAGAGTGTTAAACCGGCAATTGTAAACGGCACAAGATATTGCAGTTGAAACAATTTCGGCGTCAAGACAGCAAAATTACCTGTTGGACAATTCCCTCAACTTCGCCACTCCTTTTCCAGGCCTAAACAAGCACTGATATGCGCAATAAGTATATCTGACATCACAAAAAGCAATTATCTTTTTGCTATCTTGCATTATTAAAATTAAAACAATATCAACTATTCCTTAAGGGAAGATTCATGCGCCCCGCACGCTCCTGCAGCAAATATCTGCGTCATTTCTCCTTTGCCTTGCTTGCCCTGTCGGCAGGCGCTGCCGGCGCGCAGGCCCTCCCGTCCGGGCAGGCCGGTCGTATCCTTCCGCCACTGCTGCTCGATACGCCGCATGTAGCCGGTAACACTGCCATCCGCCAGCATTTGCAAGACACCATCCGCAACAATGGCAATGTGCGCCTGATCGTCCGTCTGCGCACGCCCGCATTGCCGGAGCATCAGCTGGCACCGGCACAGTTGCAGAGCCAGCGCGCGGCGCTCCTCGATGCGCAAGCCAATTTCGGCCAGCGCCTGGCGCAATACGGCAGCAGCGTGCGCAAGCAATTTGGCAGCTTGCCTTTCGTCGTGGTGCAGGCGAACGATGCCGGCCTGGCGCATATCCTGGCCAGCTCCGATGTCGTCAGCGTGCAGGAAGACCGTATCCTGCGCATCAACCTGGCGCAGAGTACGCCGCTCGTCGGCGCCGACAAGGCCTGGACCGCGGGCGCGACTGGCACCGGCCAGGCAGTCGCCATCCTGGATACCGGTATCAATTCCAGCCACTCTTTCCTGAGCGGCAAGGTGGTTGCCGAAGCCTGCTTCTCGACCACCAATGAGTACGGTGCCAAATCGGTCTGCCCGAACGGCCAGACTTCGCAGATCGGCACCGGCGCCGGCAAGAATTGCAATGTCACGCCCGATAACTGCTCGCATGGCACGCACGTGGCGGGCATCGCTGCCGGCAAGAGCTACAGCTTTTCCGGCGTGGCCAAGGACGCGAAGCTCATCTCGGTGCAAGTGTTCACTTCATTCGCTGATGAAAACGGCAACTACACGGGCCTGGGCGCATTTACATCCGACATCATAAGCGGCCTGGAATACGTCTACAGCCTGCGCAACACGCACAAGATCGCCGCAGTCAACATGAGCCTGGGCGGCGGCAATTCGACCACGACTTGCGACACCGATGCCCTCAAGCCGATCATCGATAACCTGCGCGCCGCCGGCATTGCCACCGTCATTGCTTCCGGCAACTCCGGCGCCAGCGATGCGATTTCCTATCCCGCCTGCATTTCCACGGCCATCAGCGTCGGCGCCACCACCAAGTCCGATGTGGTCGACGGCTATTCCAACAGCGCTGCCTTCCTGACCCTGCTGGCACCCGGCACGGAAATCAAGTCTTCGATTCCCGGCACGTCCCTGTATGGCCTGCCCCAGTACGCGGCATACAGCGGCACGTCGATGGCGGCGCCGCATGTCGCCGGCGCCTGGGCTGCCCTGAAATCGAAGAAGCCCGATGCCAGCGTGACCGAAGTGCTCAATGCGCTCGTGACAACCGGCAAGCCGCTGCTGGATGCACGCAATCAGGTCACCAAGCCGCGTCTGCAGGTCGATGCGGCGCTCGCCAAGCTTTCCGGCGGCGGCAACGGCGGTGGCGGCGGAGCCGGCGCCTGCTTCAAGGCCAGCAACCCCGCGCACGTCGCCGCAGGCCGTGCCTATGCCAGCCTGGGTTATGCCTATGCCAAGGGATCGAACCAGCGCATGGGTCTGAACTACAGCTTCTATACCAGCAAGCTGCGCCAGACCGGCACCGACCAGTACGTCATCGACAATACCTGCCCCTGACGACGGCAATCCGGCGCCCTGCCGGACACGCCCGGAAAGCCCCTGCGGGGGCTTTTCCTTTTATGTGCCGCTATAATCATGGCCTGCTAAATCCCCGAAAGGTTGGGAATGTCCAGACGCCTCTCCGTTTTGCACCAGTATCTTCTGCCCAAGCAGGCGCTGACCAGCTTTGCCGGCCGGGTCGCCAGCGCCCCGCAGGGACGCTTCACGCCGCAGCTGATCCGCTGGTTCGCGCGGCGCTACAACGTCGACATGAGCGAAGCGCTCGATCCGAACCTCGCCAGCTACGCCAGCTTCAACGAATTCTTCACGCGTGCGCTGCGCCCGGGAGTACGCCCGCTTGCCGATGCCGACTTCATCTGCCCGGTCGATGGCGCCATCAGCCAGTGCGGCGCCATCGAGCGCGACCAGATCATCCAGGCCAAGGGACATCGCTACTCCACCACCGCGCTGGTCGGCGGCGACGCTGCCCTGGCGGCGCAGTTCGAGCATGGCAGCTTCGCCACGCTTTACCTCAGCCCGCGCGACTACCATCGCATCCACATGCCTTGCGACGGCCGCCTGCAGCGCATGATCTACGTGCCGGGCGCGCTGTTTTCCGTAAATCCGACCACGGCGCGCAACGTGCCGGGACTGTTTGCCCGCAACGAGCGCGTGGTATGCGTATTCGACTCGGCCGCCGGGCCATTCGCCATGGTGCTGGTCGGCGCCACCATCGTCGGCAGCATGGCAACGGTGTGGCATGGCATGGTGAACCCGCCGCGCGCCGGCAAGGTGCGCGAATGGCATTACGACGAGCAGGAAATCGTGCTGCGCAAGGGCGAGGAAATGGGACGCTTCCTGCTCGGCTCGACGGTCGTCATGCTGTTCCCGCAGGGCGTCATTGAATTCAACCCGGAGTGGACGGCCGCGCGCGCGATTCGCCTGGGCGAAGCCATGGGCGCCCTCAGTCCTGCCGTGCGACAGCAGCCTCGATAAAGGCGCCGATGTCGTTGACCGTGTCGACCAGTTCGACATCGAAATCGACGGTGCCGAAATCGATCGAAAACGTCTCTTCCAGGAACAGCACCAGCCGCGTCATGGCCAGCGAATCGAGCCGCCCGCTGAGAAACAGCGAGTTGTCGTCGGCGAGCGCGCCGCGGTCGCCGGCCTCCGCCAGTGCGGCAGCAAGAAATTCCCGCAATGCCGTTTTTTCTGCAGTATCCATGTTCCCTTCCTCTCATCCTGCGCCGAACAGGCTGGCAAAGTAGGCGAAGCGCTCGCCCAGCGACAGCGACCTGGTTTCATCGCCGAAAACCTGCAGACAAATGAAGAAGCTCCACACGCACAGCATCGACCAGAGGCTGCCGGCCAGCGTCTGCGGCAGCCTGCGCCCGGCATTGGTCCTGGCCTGCGAAATGCCGATGCCGGCTGCCAGCACGAAACAATAGAAAAGATAGCTGGCGAAGTTGGCGGCGGTCTGCTCCAGCCCGAACAGGGCGACATGGCGGATATCGCGGATGAAGTGGTACAACGCATTGCCGACGCCGGCCGCCATGAAGGTGGCGAAAAACACGCGCAGTCGCGGATGCTTGCGGAAGGTGCGCAGGAAGGTGGGAAAGAAGAAGAACTCGACCAGCAATTCCTTGAAATAGTAGTAGTAGCGATTCCAGAATTCGGCCAGCGTGCGCGACTCCAGCGGCCGCCAGGTATTGCGCGGCAGGCGGTAGCCGGCCATGCGCGCCACCGCGATGATCTCGTGCCCCCAGATGGCCAGCGCCAGCGTGCCGCCGAAGGTTGCCCAGCTCAGGCTGGCCCAGCTGGTCCAGAGCGGCAGCGGCGCGCCGCGGACGAAAGCGGCATAGGCGCTTTCCGGCGCGGGAATGCCGAGCCGGCCTTCGAACAGCCAGACCAGCCCGCGGTACGCTGCCGTCAGCAGCAGCGCCCACAACAGCAGCTTGAGTCCCTTGAGCTGGGTGACGGCAAGTTCGTCCGCATCCTTGGCCTGGTGCTTGCGCAGGAATGCGGCGCCCTTGCCGAACGGCGTCGAGACGCCGCCCCAGAACGGATGCAGGATGCCGGCCTGGTATGCCATCGGCGCCGGCGTGCGGCTGCGCTGGTCCACCAGCGCATAGGCCAGAAACCAGAAATAGGCGGCGAACACGCACACGAAAATCCATAGCGCCGCGCGCACGGCTGGCGGCAGCATCGGCAGGCTTGCCGCGCCGCATAGCAAGACCACGGCGCCGCACAGACTCGGCACCGGACGGCGCGCCGGCAACAGCGATTTGTTTGCGCGTACCAGCGTCAGCAGCGCCCATGCGCAGACCAGCCAGACAAGCAGCGCCGCCGCGCCGGCTTCGCCGGCAAGCGCAGGTTCGAAGCCGTGCTGCGTCAGGATGGCGGCGATCGCCTCACCGTTAAACTTTGGCATGCGCACCATGGCCGCCCCCGCGCCGGCGAGAATGAGCAGGTTGCGGTAGCGCGGCAGCCAGGCGAAAGTCAGCGCGATTGCCACGAACAGGAGGTGCATGCCTGCCACCCGCGCCGCTGTCAGGCAAAGCAATGTCAGCAGCGCCTTGCCGGGCAACGTTTGCGCGAACGCTGCCACGCGTGCATTCTGGTCGAATGCCCACAGGTCGCGCAGCGCGCGCACGTTAGTGCGCCCGCCGGCAACAGGGCTGATCGCTTCGTCGAGCAGCGCCGGATCGGCCATCACGCCATCCCGCCTTCGAGCAGGGTACGCAGGGCCTTGCGATCGACCTTGCCGTTGGAATTGAGCGGCATTTGCGCCATCGGCAGGATCCGCCCCGGGATCATGTAGTGTGGCAGGCGCGACTTCAGCGTCGCGGCGATGCCGGTATCATCGATCAGCTGCGCGCCGATGAAAGCCACCAGGCCCTGCGCCGCGCCATCGGTCACCGGCCATGCGACCGTCGCCACCATGTCGGCGTCGGCGGCCAGGCGCAGGTGCGCGTCGATTTCCTCCAGCTCGACGCGGTGGCCGAGCACCTTGACCTGGTTGTCGGCGCGGCCCAGCCAGTGGTAAACGCCGTCGTCAGCGCGCATGGCGATATCGCCGGTGCGGTACCAGCGCTTGCCTTCGATGGTGATGAAGCGCTCGCTGGTCAGCTGCGGCGCGTTGAGATAGCCGCTCGCCAGCTGCACGCCGCCCAGCAGCAGTTCGCCGGGACAGTTGGCGCCGGCAAAGCGCCCTTCGCCGTCCAGTATCGCCGCTTCGGTGCCGTCGATCGCCCTGCCGATCGCAACCACATCGCGCCCCGGCGTCATGGGCACGGGATTGCCGACCACCTGGCAAAGACAGTACACCGTGGCTTCGGTCGGCCCGTAAAAATTGTGGATGACGGAGGAAGGCGCGGCCACCCGCCACGCGGCGACTGCCCCGCCCGGCAATTGCTCGCCGCCGAATACCGCCAGCCGCACGCCTGGCAGCGAGGCTGGCGCCAGCGCCCGCACCTGGCGCAGCATGCCGACCAGGGATGGCACGGAATTCCAGACCGTGATGCCATTTTCCCGGGCGAACCTGACGGCGTTCATGATGCGCGCCGGCGGCAAGACGTGCAGGGAAGCGCCTGCTTCCCAGGTGCAGAACATGTTATGCAGGGAGACATCGAACGACAGTTCGCAGGTTTCCGTCGCGCGGTCGGATGGCTGCAGGCCGAGCATCGCGGTGACGGTGCCGATGTAATTGCGGATCGCGCGGGCGGGCACCATCACGCCCTTGGGCACACCAGTCGTGCCGGAAGTGAAAATGATATAGGCGGTAGCGTCCTGGTCCATCGGCGCAGGCAGCGGCAGCGCACGACTCGACGGCGTCTGCATGTCGAGCTGGTGGATGCGGTTCTCGGACTGCGGCGGCGCACCGGCAATGCAGATGCATGGCGGTGCTGCCTGCAGCACGGCGTCGCTCAGCAAGGCTGCGCCCTCCGCATCCGCGACGACCGCATCCGGCCGGCATTGCGCCAGTATCGCCAGGATGCGCTCCTGTGGCAGCTTCAGGCCGATCGGCACGTAAGTGGCGCCGGCCCAGGCGGCGCCCAGCACGGCGACGCAGGCAGCGGCGCTGCGCGATGCCAGGATGGCGACCCGGGGCTGCGTGCCGCTCGCGCCCGGCCAGTCCGGCCAGTCCGGCCAGTCCGGCAAGCCGGCAAGCCAGGCCGCCAGCATTGCGCTCTGCCGCGCCAGCTCGCCGTAGCTCAGCGTCTGCCCTTCACATGCCAGCGCCAGCGCCTGCGGCATGGACTGGCTGTGCCGGTGCACGCTGCAAGCCAGGTTGTATGTCGGATCGCCACGCTCCATGTTGCATTCTCCCTGCATCTGAGGCATGCCGGGCACAGTCCCGGTTTCACCCCCGAAGAAACAGGAAGTGTAAGTCCGGCTCGCGACCGATCCTTGCGCGGGCACAGGAACGCCGTTTGTATGCGTATTACCGTGAAAGAGGTGTGCGGCAGATGGGGCCCACTGCCGGTGCGGGGGTGCAAATTCTATCCGTGCATCAGTAATTATTACCGGTTTGTTTCTCTTTCTCTAAATTGACTGCGCGTAAATCCCGCCTCTGCGGCTGCTATCGGCCTACAAGGTGAAATAGCAACCTGGCATGGAAGATGCGTTCATACGGATAGCAAGAGAGAAATACATTCCCGTTATTAATTTTTAAAGGAGTTGTCATGAGAAAAATATTCGCCTGGCTATCCATCGCATTGATCATGGGCGTTTCCGCCTGCGCACCCACCAAGACATCGCGGGGCACCGGCGAAGTCATCGACGACGCCTCCATCACCACCCGGGTCAAGACCGAAATCGCCCAGAGCGGCGGCTTGGGCGAGGCAGCGGCGATCAATGTGGACACCTATCGCGGCGTGGTTTCGCTGGCGGGATTCGTCAATAGCCATGAAGAAGCCGCCAAGGCGGTGGAAGCGGCACGCAAGGTGCCCGGCGTGACGAGCGTTAAGAACAACCTGCAGATCAAGCCGAAAGGCAACTAGCCGCTGCCGCGCACCCCGGCGGCAGGCAAGGCTGCTGCCGGTTCCGCTTGGGCACGGCGTATTCAGCGCGGATGCTCAGCGCGGAATGTGCACCGATATCCGGTTGTTGCGCAGGGCTGCCCGGTTCCATTCGCCGGCGCTGGTCTGCGGCGTCAGCAAGGGATAGTCCACGACCGGCGTACTCATGCCGTTGCTGACCAGGCGCAGCGTAATGCGGCCATCCTGCAGGGGCGCGGAATTTTTTTCGAATGCCTGATACTGCAGCGTCAGGTAATCGTTTGCCAGGAAGCGCGGACTGAGGTCCTTCTGCATCTTGCAGGACGCGGCGCGCGTATCGCTGCGCGCCAGCCTCAAGGCATTGGCTTCATCGAATTCGAGGCAGAAATTGCCGAAGTCGAGATTGATGACCAGCGGCCCGCGGTAGCCGCCTTCCGCCAGCAATTGCACCAGCTGGTGCAGATTGGCCAGGCGGTTGCCGCTCAGCGGCTGCTCGCCGTAATCGAAATGAAAGTCTGCATGCTGCGCCCAGCTGATCGCCTGCAGCAGGGCAGGATGCACCGCCTCCGCGCGCGCCGCACCCGCCGCCTCCGACGCCGGTGCGGCTGCGGGCACCGGCGCGGCTGCGGGCGCCAGCGCGGCAATGCGCATCATCGAGCGGTCTTCCTTCTGCACTTCCAGCGCCGCCAGGATTTTTGCCGCCGCGGCATCGATATCCGCGCGCACCTGCCACTGCCACCATGCAAATGCGCATAATGCGGCCAGCGTCACGCCTAGCGTCCATAGGCCGGCGCGTGTTCCCTGGCGCCGCTGCGCGGCCAGTGCCGAGCCGACCGTCGACTTGAACGCCGCCATCGCATTGCTGCCGATGACGGCTTCGCGCTGCGCCGGCTTTTCCAGGCTGGTCGACAGGCGCTTGAGCAGGAACTGCGCGCTGCGGTCGATCTGGCTGCGCACGTCGGCAATATGCAGCTCGAACAGGCGGCCCACCTGCGCGCGCACCTTGTCGAGATCGGCGGATGGCGCCGCCGGCGCGGCACGTACCGGCGCCGCCGCCTCGGCGGCAACCGGTTGCGGCACAGGTGCGGCGACTGCCTCTGCTGCTGCGCCGGCTTCCATGGCCGGGGCAGCCTCCCTGCGAATGTTCAGGCGTTCCAGCACCTGCTGCAGATTGGCCGGGTGCATGGCGCTCTTGGTCAGGAAACCTTGCGCACCCAGGGCAATTGCCTGACTGACGAACAGGTCATCGTTCTGCGAGGAATACATGATCACCGGGATCAGCGCGGTGTGCGGATTGGCCTTGATGGTCTTGAGCGCCTCGAAGCCGGTCATGCCGGTCATCTGCTGGTCGAGGAAAATCACCGCCGGATGGTTATAGCTCAGGTAGGCCAGCGCTTCTTCCGCGGAAGCGGCGACATCGATCTCCAGCACGTACTGCTGCAGCATGCGCTTTAGCAGGTACTGCGCAGTTTTCGAATCATCGACGATGAGAGCCTGTTTGCGGTTCATGAGTGCGTGTCTCCGTGCGGTGCCTTGCCGGCACTGGTGTTTTGCCTCCATGGTAGGTGATTTTGATGCACGAGAAAACTTTCATTCACACCTGTAATATTTTTACGACAACTTTGACATTGCCTCCTCACTGGATAGCTGTCAGGACAGCAAGAAAACCCGCAGTGGAGCAGGTTTGACGGACTCTTGCTATGATTGCCCCATATCAATACTGCTTCTTGTGCCATGTCCCTTACCCCAGGCTTGTCCGTTCTTTTCGTATGCATGGGCAATATCTGCCGTTCGCCGACTGCGGAAGGCATCTTCCGCCAGCGTGTCGATGCCGCGGGCCTGACGCCTGCCGTCATCACCGAATCAGCCGGCACCCATGCCTACCATATCGGCGCCCCGCCCGACCGGCGCTCGCAGGTGCATGCGATGCGGCGCGGCTACGACCTGTCGGCGCAACGCGCGCGCCAGGTCAACGCGGAAGATTTCGAGCGCTTCGATCATGTGCTGGCGATGGATCATGACAACCTGGCCCGCCTGCAGGCGGCGTGTCCGCCGCAGCACCGCCACAAGCTGGGCTTGTTCATGCAGTATGCGCGCAACAGCGCATCCGAAGTCGTGCCGGATCCCTACTATGGCGGCAGCGGCGGCTTCGATCTTGTACTGGATTACATCGAAGATGCCGCGGATGGCTTGCTGGAACAGCTGCAGGAATCCCTGGGCGGCATGCGCAAGACCGGCTGAGAAATTTCCTTCAGGAAATTTTTTCCGCTGCAGCCAGCGATGCCGATGCCTTGCGCCGTCTGCGATAGAATGCTGCGCATGCAATTTCCCGGAACCGACGCATGCCGATGCTGATCGTGGCGGGCCTGTGCCTGCTGTTTCTCGCCTGGCTGATCGGCAAGCCGCATTTCATCGCCCATCGCCGCCGCCGGCGCGGCGCCGCGCCCTTTCCCGCCGCCTGGCTGGCGATACTGCGCCGGCGCGTGCCCTACTACCGCATGCTGCCACCGGACTTGCAGGCGCAGCTGCGCCGGCATATCCAGGTGTTCATCGCGGAAAAACAGTTCATCGGCTGCGCCGGGCTGGAAATCACCGATGAAATGCGCGTGACCATCGCCGCGCAAGCCTGCCTGCTGATCCTGAATCGCCAGACCGATTACTATCCTAAGCTGGAACGCATCCTGGTCTATCCGGGCGCCTTCCGGGTGACCAAGCAGGAATTCGACGAAGCCGGCGTCATGTCCGAATACCATGACGAGTTGTCCGGTGAATCCTGGGGCGACGGCCAGGTCATTCTGTCCTGGGAAGATGCAGTCGACGACGCCCGCTTCTTCGGCGATGGCCGCAACGTCGTGCTGCATGAATTCGCCCACCAGCTCGACCAGGAAAAAGGCGCGGCGACTGGCGCGCCCATCCTGGCGCGCGCCGAGCATTACCGCCCCTGGTCGGAAGCGCTGGGCGCCGAATACGAACGCCTGCAGCAACGCGCCGATGCCGAACTCGACAGCCTGTTCGACTATTACGGCGCCGAGCATCCGGCCGAATTCTTTGCCGTGATTACCGAAGTGTTTTTCGAGCAGCCGCAGGAGATGGCGGAGATGCACCCCGAACTGTATCGTCAGCTGAAGAATTTCTACCGGGTCGATCCGCTGACCTGGCATTGACCCGGCACGATACGCCGGCGGCGGGCTCAGTCCGCCAGCGCCGCCCGCGCCATCTGCAACGCGCCCTCGAATGAAGCGGCGGCGGCGATGAAGCGGCCATTGTGGCAGAACTGCGCATCGGCCACGCCGCTCGCCGCCGCCAGCGCGGCATCCTGCAGGCCGGCCCAGGCCGCCGGCAGGTCGCGGCGTGATTCGAAGGTGTCGGCCGCGGCCGGCACGGTGTAGAGCATGTAGCGGTTCTCGGCAATGCTGCGGCCGATCACGAACAGCACTTCCGGCATTTCCTTGCGCACGATCGTGCTCCAGGGCAGCGAGGCATTTTGCAGGTACAGGGCGCGCCCGCCTTCGAGGCGCTCTGCCTGGCGTACCTGGCCGGCGGCAAGCATGCTGGCGACGCGGTAGCGTACCTGGTTGACCAGCACGTCTTCCATGCAGCGCATGGCACGCACGAAGCGCTCATGGCGCAATGCCTCTGCTGCGGCCGGGCTGGCGGCCTGCTGCTCGTCCATCCAGTTCAGGTTAAAGCCCGACACGACCGCCGACAGGCCATAGCCGCCCGGCGCATTTCGCGCCGTGCCGGTGTCGGACATGTCGAGATACTGCACCACGTCGGCGTCGATGGCGCTGGCCATGTCGCGCGCATCGCGCTCGCCCAGCGCATGGCCGAGATGATGCTGCGCCAGCATGCTCACGCAACGCGCGCCGTACTCGCGCCATACCAGGCCGGCGCTGGCATAAGTTACGCCCGACAGGCGTGCGCCGTCGAAGCCTTTCTGGTGATGGTCGAAGCGCCCCGCTGCCGGATCCCACAAGCCGCCGACATCGACGGCGAAATCGGCGGCGGCAATACGCGCCGGATCGCGGGTGCGGATCAGCTCGCAAGCGGGAAACACCTGGCCCAGCACCATCACGGCCCAGACATCGTCTGCATGGAATCGCCCGGAGTGCGTCGCAATGATCATCGGCGGCGCCGAATCGTGTCCGGTTGTAGAGTCGCGTCCGGTTATCGTAGTTGGCATCTGCATGTATGGCATTGTACCGAATGCCGGCGATGCACCGGCATTCCGGTCGGATAAAATGACGCCGGTGCGCACCCGCCACCTTTTCTTCGTTCAGACGCCTTCCCGCACAAACTACATGACAATCGAGAATTTCCTGGAAAAATTGCGCAGCGCACCGGAATCCATTGCTTTCAGTGACACCATGGCCGTCATCGATGCAGCCTATTCGTTCACGGCGGTGGCCTTTACCAACGGCAAGTTACGCAACGAAGCCGGACAAAACACCGGCTCCTGCAAGCTGTTGGCCTTTGCCAGTTTGCACGGCCTCAATGAACAGCAAACACTGGCCTGCTTCGGCACGTATTACCGGGACGACGTGCTTGCGCATCCGCACGGGCAGGATCATCAAAATATCCGCACTTTCATGGAAAGCGGATGGGCTGGCGTACGGTTCGAGGGCCAGCCGCTGACTGCGAAACAGCCATAATGCCTGGGCTGACGCGGCAGCAAAGCTGGCCAATAAAGACTAGTGTTTTTGACGGGCTTCGAAATCCCGGATCTGCTGCTCGGTTTCATCCTTGCCGATGCCATAGCTTTCCTGGATCTTCCCCGCAAGCTGATCGCGCTTGCCGGCGATCCTGTCGAGGTCGTCATCGGTAATTTTCCCCCATTGCTCCTTGATCTTGCCCTTGAACTGTTTCCAGTTGCCTTCGACGATATTCCAGTCCATTTTTTTCTCCTGATAGTGTGAATCGAAAAAATGCTTCCTTCCTGCCATAGTTCGATACACAGCCCCCCGGAACAATCCCGTTGTGTCCGACGTGCAGGAAAAGTTTTTGATTTTCATCAGAGCCAGCAAGAGATTCAGGCACAATGCCGTCATACAGCGGTCATATTTGGTTTTGTATCGCCATGCTGAAAATTGCTGCCACCGTGACATCCCTGCTTCTGGCATCCTATCTTGGTGCCTGCGGGTATCTGTATGCCAACCAGCGCGCCATGCTGTACTTCCCGACACCGCCACGCGATGTGGCTGGCGCGGAAGCCATCTCCCTGCGCAGCCAGGGAGAAACCCTGCGCATTCTGCAGATAACCAATGCCGGGGGGAACTCCACGCTAACGGCGCATGCTTCGGAAAAGCAGGCGCCGGCATTGATTTACTTTGGCGGCAATGCACAGGATGTCTCGCGGCAAGTGTCCCTGTTCAGCAAGCTTTTCCCGACCCGCACCATCTATCTCGTCAATTACCGCGGTTATGGCGGCAGCAGCGGCACACCGAGCGAAGCCGCACTGCAACAGGATGCGCTCGCGGTATTCGACTTCGTGCGGCAACGCCACGGGGATATCGCCGTGATCGGCCAAAGTCTGGGCAGCGGCGTCGCCGTATACCTGGCAACCGCGCGGCCGGTCAGCCGGCTGGCGCTCATCACGCCCTTTGACAGCATCGAGAACGTGGCGCGCGCAAGCTATCCGCAATTCCCCGTATCGATACTGCTAAAAGACAAGTATCTTTCTGTCCTGCGCGCCCGTGATGTGCGCGCCCCCACCCTGATCTTGCTGGCCGAGCATGATGAAATCATCCCGCGCGCCAGTTCCGAGGCCCTGGTCGCTGCGCTCACGCACGTACGCCCGGATGTGGCGGTCATCGGCGGCGTCACGCATAACTCGATATGCGCCATGGGGGACGAGGACTGTCACGTCCGCCTGGCAAGCTTTTTGCGCAGTTAGCGCTGCCGCGAGCATATCCGCGACGATCCGCATCGGCATGTGCGCAAACTATCTCCCCGCCCGCGCCGCGCAATTGCAGCACCATTTCGGCGTCGATCCGCCGGCCGACCCCGGCGTGGCGGAAGCCTTCCCTGGCAGCCTGGCGCCACTGATCCGCCTTGCCGAAGACGGCAGCGACGAAACCGAATGCGTAACGGCCTGTTTCGGCCTGGTGCCGTCATGGGCGGAGCTGAAACTGGCGCGCCATACCTACAATGCCCGCACAGAAACCGTCGCGGCCAAGCCGGCGTATCGCCATGCATTCCGCAAGCGGCAATTCTGCATCATCCCGGCAGCGGCCTTTTTCGAGCCCAGTTACGAAAGCGGCAAGGCCGTGCGCTGGAAGATAGAAGGCGCCGGCGAGACGCCGCTTGGCATCGCCGCCATCTGGGAATGGCGCCCGCATGGCGGCACGGACGACCGGCCGCTGATCTCGTTTTCCATGCTGACAATCAATGCAGACGACCATCCGCTGATGCAGCGCTTCCACAAGCCCGGCGATGAAAAACGCATGGTCGTCATCCTGCCGCCCGGCCAGTACGCCGCCTGGCTGCAGGCTGACCCTGCCGATGCCGCGGCATTCTTTCAGCCTTTTCCCGCCGGGATGCTGCACGCCGTTCCGGCGCCGCGCGCCCCGCGCGCCGGCAAGGCTTCCGTGCACATGGCGACGGCACGCCCGCGCAACCTGCCCCTGCTGTAATTATTTCCACATCACGCCATAGCCGGCGCTGCCGGAGTGTGTTTAAATCGCGCATCCCAATTCCATACCAAAAAGGAAACGAACGTGGCCGGAACCAGTTTGCTTGCGCTGATCGACGACATTTCCACCATTCTTGACGACGTCGCCACCATGACCAAGGTCGCCGCCAAGAAAACCTCCGGCGTGCTTGGCGACGACCTGGCCCTGAATGCCCAGCAGGTTACCGGCGTCAAGGCCGACCGCGAATTGCCGGTGGTATGGGCGGTCGCCAAGGGTTCCTTTGTCAACAAGCTCATCCTGGTGCCGGCGGCATTGCTGATCAGCGCGTTTGCAGAATGGCTGATCACTCCCCTGCTGATGCTGGGCGGCGCCTTCCTGTGCTATGAAGGCGTGGAAAAACTGGCGCACAAGTTCCTGCACAATAAGGAAGAAGAGGAAGCCAGCCATGATTCGCGGATCCAGGCCCTGGCCGATCCCCAGGTGGACATGGTTGCCTTCGAAAAGGACAAGATCAAGGGCGCCGTGCGCACAGATTTCATCCTGTCGGCGGAAATCATCGTGATTTCCCTCGGCACCGTAGCAGGTGCTGCCTTCGGCACGCGCGCGACGGTGCTGGCAGCCATCGCCATAATCATGACGGTCGGCGTGTATGGACTGGTGGCAGGCATCGTCAAGCTGGATGACGCCGGGCTGCACCTGAGCACGAAGGACGGCATGCGCGGCGGGCTCGGCAGGCTGCTGCTGGCCGGCGCGCCCTGGCTGATGAAAACCCTGTCGGTGGTCGGCACCGCGGCCATGTTCATGGTCGGCGGCAGCATTCTCGTGCATGGCGTCCCGGCGCTGGCGCACGCCATCGAAGGTGTTGCGCACAGCGTTGGCGGCTTCCCTGGCGCACTCCTGTCGACCCTGCTCGAAGCGCTTGCCGGCATCGTCGCCGGCCTCATCGTGCTGGGCGCAGTGCAGCTGGCGGCGCGCGTCTACAAGGGCATCCGCCAGCAAGCCTGAGCCAGGCCGGGCTGCACGCAATATAAAACCGCCCGGTTTGCGCCGGGCGGTTTTTTAATTGCGCCGGAAATCGCCTGCCTAGCGCTGCGACACCGCCTCCACCACGCACAGCGCAGTCAGGTTGACGATGCGCCGCACCGTCGCTGACGGCGTCAGGATATGCACGGGGCTGGCGCAACCCAGCAGCACCGGGCCGATGGCGATGCCGTGGCCACCGACGGTTTTCAGCAGGTTGTAGGAAATGTTGGCGGCATCCAGGTTGGGCAGCACCAGCAGGTTGGCGTCGCCCTTCAGCGGCGTGTCCGGCATGGTCTTTTTCAGCAGCGCCGAGTCGAGCGCGGTATCGCCGTGCATTTCGCCATCCACTTCCAGGTCGGGGGCCAGTTCGTGCAGGATCGCCAGCGCCTTGCGCATCTTCTGCGCGGACTCGCTGTTGCTGGTGCCGAAGTTGGAATGCGACAGCAGGGCCGCACGCGGCGCCAGGCCGAAGCGGCGCATTTCCTCGGCAGCCAGCATGGTCAGCTCGGCGATCTGCTCGGCGCTCGGATTTTCATTGACGTGCGTATCGACGATGGCTACCTGGCGGTCCGGCAGGATCAGGATATTCATCGCGCCATAGACATTGGTGCCTTCACGCCGGCCCAGCACCTGGTCGATGTAATGCAGGTGCAGCGGGATGGTGCCGAACGTGCCGCAGATCATGCCATCCGCATAGCCCTTGTGGATCAGCATGGAACCGATCAGGGTATGGCGGCGGCGCATTTCCAGCTTGGCATAGTGATTCGGTGATGCCCTTGCGCGCCGTCATTGCGTGGAAGGTTTGCCAGAAATCGCGGTAGCGCTCGTCGTATTCCGGGTTGACCACCTCGAAATCGATGCCGGGACGGATGCGCAGGCCGAAGTGTTCGATGCGCTTGTTCAATACCGCCGGGCGCCCGATCAGGGTGGGCTTGGCCAGTTGCTCGTCCACCACGATCTGCACCGCGCGCAGCACGCGCTCTTCCTCGCCTTCGGCGAAAACGATGCGTTTCATCGCCGCCGGCGCCTTCTTGGCAATCGGCGAAGATCGGCTTCATGAAGGTGCCGCTGTGGTACACGAACTGCTGCAGGCGGTCGGCGTAGGCCTCCATGTCGGCGATCGGCCGCAGCGCCACGCCGGATTCCGCCGCCGCCTTCGCCACCGCGGGCGCGATCTTGATCATCAGGCGCGGATCGAAAGGCTTGGGAATCAGGTATTCCGGGCCGAACGACAGGTTGTCGATGCCGTAAGCGGTGGCGACGATGTCCGATTGCTCGGCCTGCGCCAGCTCGGCGATCGCATGCACCGTGGCGATTTCCATTTCGCGGCTGATGGTGGTGGCGCCGCAGTCGAGCGCGCCGCGGAAAATGTAGGGAAAGCACAGGACATTATTGACCTGGTTCGGATAGTCCGAGCGGCCTGTGGCGATGATGGCATCGTCGCGCACCGCCACGACTTCTTCCGGCAGAATTTCCGGCGTCGGGTTGGCCAGCGCCAGCACCAGCGGGCGCGGCGCCATGGCCTTGACCATCTCCGGCTTGAGCACGCCGCCGGCAGACAGGCCGAGGAAGATGTCGGCGCCGGCGATGATTTCGCCCAGCGTGCGCGCGTCAGTCTTTTGCGCAAAGCGCGCCTTGGCCGGATCCATCAGCTCGGTGCGGCCTTCGTACACCACGCCGACGATGTCGGAAACGAAGATGTTTTCGATCGGGAAGCCAAGGTCGACGATCAGGTCGAGGCAGGCCAGCGCGGCAGCGCCGGCGCCGGACACCACCAGCTTGCATTCCTTGATGCTCTTGCCGACCACCTTCAGGCCGTTGAGAATGGCGGCGCCGACGATGATCGCGGTGCCGTGCTGGTCGTCATGGAAGACGGGAATCTTCATGCGCTCGCGCAGCTTCCTTTCGATGTAGAAGCATTCCGGCGCCTTGATGTCTTCCAGGTTGATGCCGCCGAAAGTCGGCTCCAGCGAGGCGATGATGTCGACCAGCTTGTCCGGGTCGTTTTCATTGATCTCGATATCAAACACGTCGACGCCGGCGAACTTCTTGAACAGCACGCCCTTGCCTTCCATGACCGGCTTGGAAGCCAGTGGGCCGATATTGCCCAGTCCCAGCACCGCCGTGCCATTGGTAATGACTGCCACCAGGTTGCCGCGCGCGGTGTATTTGAAGGCATTGGTGGGGTCGGCAACGATTTCCTCACAGGGCGCCGCCACGCCCGGCGAATACGCCACGGCCATGTCGCGCTGGTTGGTCAGTTGCTTGGTGGGAGTGACGCTGATCTTGCCGGGGACGGGAAACTGGTGGTAGTAGAGTGCGGCTTCGCGCAATTGTTCGCGTACCTGTTCCTTGCGGCTTTTGTCGGAATCCATCTGACGGCCTTTATAACGTGCTTGCTAAAACATTGATTCTAGCAGAGTGGCACATTCCGCTCAGGCACGCATCCTTGGGTACAATTCCATCATGTTGTCCGAATTCGACCTGATCGCCCGCTACTTTACCCGTCCGTTGCCACCCGACGGCGCCGCCACGCTCGGCGTCGGCGACGATTGCGCGCTGCTGGCGCCGGCGCCCGGCCTGCAACTGGCGATATCCACCGACATGCTGGTGGAAGGACGGCACTTCTTTGCCGGCGCCGACCCCGGCCTGCTGGGCCATAAATGTCTTGCAGTCAACCTTTCCGACCTGGCAGCCATGGGCGCGCGTCCCCTCGCATTCACCCTGGCGCTGGCGCTGCCGGCTGCCGACGAGGCATGGCTGACGCCTTTTGCGCGCGGCCTGCTGTCGCTGGCAGACCGCCACGGCTGCGCCCTGGTCGGCGGCGATACCACCCGTGGACCGCTGACGATCAGCATCACGGTCTTCGGCGAAGTGGCCGGCGAGCAGGCGCTGCGCCGCGCTGCCGCCCGCGTGGGCGACGATATCTGGGTATCCGGCAGTCTGGGCGAGGCGCGCCTGGCCCTGGCGGGCCTTACCGGCGAACTGGCGCTGGACGAACAATTGCTGGCTGCCGCCGCGCCGCGCCTGCATGCGCCGCAACCGCGCGTGGCGCTGGGCCTGGCCCTGCGCGGCATCGCCCATGCCGCCATCGACATTTCCGACGGCCTGGCCGGCGACCTCGGCCATATCCTTGCGCAGTCCGGCGTCGGCGCCAGCATCGATGTCGACGCCGTGCCGGCCGGCGCCAGCCTGGAGAGCCAGCCGGCAGAGCTGCAGCGGGCCTACAGCCTTGCCGGCGGCGACGATTACGAACTGTGCTTCACGGCGCCGCCGGCGCGGCGCGAAGCCGTGCTGGCAGCGGCGCATGCGGCTGCCACGCCGGTCACGCGCATCGGCGCCATCAACGCCGCGCCCGGCCTGCGCCTGGCCGACAGCGCCGGCCGCCCCTACCGGCTTTCCCACCCTTCCTTCGACCATTTCGCCCGGCCATGACCACCACGCCAACGACCGCCGCCCGCCCGCCTGCCCGCCGCGGCGCCGCCTTCCTGCTGGCCCACCCCGCCCACATGCTGGCGCAAGGCTTCGGCAGCGGCCTGTCACCGGTCATGCCCGGCACCATGGGCACGCTGTTCGCCTGGCTCAGCTTTGCCGTGCTGTCGTCGCGCTGGCCGCACATATTCACGCCGCCTGCCTGGGCCGCGATCATCGCCGCAGGCTTCCTGATCGGCATCTGGGCCTGCGGACGCACCGGGCGCGACATGGGCGTGGCCGACCATGGCAGCATGGTATGGGATGAAATCGTCGCCTTCTGGCTGGTATTGCTGCTGGTGACGCCGGCCGATACCGCGGCTCAGGTCTGGGCCTTCCTCTGGTTCCGCTTTTTCGACATGGTCAAGCCGCCGCCGATCGGCTATTTCGACCGCCGCCTGAAGGGCGGCTTCGGCGTGATGTGGGACGATATCGTTGCCGCCTTCTACACTTTGCTGCTGTTCGCCGTCTGGCGTTCGTTGTAAAGTAAGGCCTGCAAACAAGAAAATTGCATTACACAGCCAAGGAGACTAGTACATGGAAGATTTCACCGACCTGGCCGCGCGCGTGGGCGCAGTTCTCAAATCCCGCAAACTGCTGCTGACCACGGCGGAATCCTGCACCGGCGGTGGTGTTTCGCAGGCAATCACAGACATCGCCGGTTCTTCCGAATGGTTCGATTGCGGCTTCGTCGTCTATTCCAACACGTCCAAGACCGAGCTGCTGGATGTCCCGGAAGCCATGATCGCCCAGCATGGCATGGTCAGCGAGGAAGTCGCCGCCGCCATGGCCGAGGGCGCGGTGGCCAACAGCAGCGCGCACCTGGCGCTGGCCACCACCGGCATTGCCGGCCCCGGCGGCGCCGTGCCCGGCAAGCCGGTCGGCACGGTCTGCTTTGCCTGGACCATGGATGGCGCCACGTTTACCGAGCGCCTGGTGTTCAAGGGCGACCGCCAGGGCGTGCGCGCGCAGACGGTGACGCATGCCCTGGAAGGCTTGCTGAAATTCCTCGAGCGCCGCTAAGGAAGTGCCCGCCCGCGCGCTTGCAAGTCAGCGCACGCGGTTGATGGCGTCGCGCGTTTCCTGCGCGACGCGGCGCGCCGCCCGGGCGTAATCCTCGCCCGCCTTTTCATCAGCCCTGGCGTACAGGATCGCGCGCGAAGAATTGATCATCATGCCGGTGCCGGCGCCAGTGCGTCCTGCCGCCACCGTGGCGGGGATGTCGCCGCCCTGGGCGCCGATGCCGGGCACCAGCAGCGGCATGTCGCCGACGATCTGGCGCACCTGTTCGAGTTCTTTCGGAAAAGTGGCGCCGACCACCAGGCCGCACTGTCCGCCGGCATTCCATTTTTCCGCCACCAGGCGCGCCACGTGCTGGTACAGCGGCACGCCCCCCACATCGAGGAATTGCAGATCGGAGCCGCCCGGATTGGAGGTGCGGCACAGCACGATCACGCCGCGGTCTTTCCATTCCAGGTAGGGCGCCACCGAATCGAAGCCCATGTAGGGATTCACGGTGACTGCATCGGCGCCATAACGTTCGAATGCCTCGCGCGCATATTGCTCGGCCGTGGCGCCGATATCGCCGCGCTTGGCATCGAGCACGATGGGGATATGCGGATAATTTTCGCGCAGGTAGGCGCAGATGGCTTCCAACTGGTCTTCCGCGCGCAATGCGGCGAAATAGGCAATCTGCGGCTTGAAGGCACAGCTCAGGCTGGCGGTGGCATCGATGATGGCCTTGCAAAAGGCATAGATTGCATCCGGCTGGCGCTGCAGTTCCGCCGGCAGTTTTTCCAGGTCGGGATCGAGGCCGACGCACAGCAGGGAGTCATGAGCCGCCCAGGCGGCGGACAATTTGTCGATAAAAGCGGTCAAGGCAGTCGTCCGGTATGAAATTGCGCAAAGAACAGCATTGTACCGCCACCTGCCGGCAAGCCGTTGGCCGCACGCTGCCGCAAAGCGTGCTAATTTAATGCGAGGGAGGCAGTCAATTTTTTCTCAAGGGAATTAATATGCCAAACAGCATCCGTCATCTTGCGATCGTCCTGCTGGCTGTTTTCCTCGCCGGCTGCGGTTACAACGATTTCCAGGCCAAGGATGAAGCTGTCAAGTCGGCCTGGGGCGAGGTGGTCAACCAGTACCAGCGCCGCGCCGACCTGATCCCCAACCTGGTCAATACCGTCAAGGGCTATGCCTCGCATGAAAAGGAAACCCTGGAAGCAGTGACGCAGGCGCGGGCCAAAGCCACCAGTTTCCAGATCACGCCGGAAGTGCTCAACGACCCCGCCGCCTTCCAGAAATTCCAGCAAGTACAGGGCGAGTTGTCTTCAGCACTGTCGCGCCTGATGGCCGTGGCGGAAAATTACCCGCAACTGAAGGCGGACGGCCTCTTCCGCGACCTGCAATCGCAGCTGGAAGGCACAGAGAACCGCATTACCGTGGCGCGCCAGCGCTACATCGTCGCGGTCCAGGAATACAACATCCTGACGCGCAGCTTCCCGACCAACCTGACAGCCATGATGTTCAATTACGAAGTCAAACCGTCCTTTACCGTGGACAACGAAAAGGCGATTTCCAACGCGCCCGCGGTCGATTTCGGCAAGCGATAACGGCGCCGCGATGACTGCAGAGACCTGGCATGGCAGGCATACCCGCTAGCGGCAACGTGCACGCAGGACGGCGCATGATGCCGGCGCTATGCCTCTTCATGTCGGCGCTGATGTTTTGCCTGGCGCTGCCTGCCATTGCCCAGCAATTCGTCGACGTGCCGCCGCTGACGGCACGCGTCATCGATCGTGCCGGCATGCTTTCCCCGGCGCAGCGCGAGGCACTGGAAAGCGTGCTGCAGGCGCATGAAGCGCGCACCGGCAGCCAGATTGCCATCCTGCTGGTCAACAAGACCGAACCGGAAGCCATCGAACAGTACGGCATCCGCGTGGCCGACGCCTGGAAGCTCGGCCGCAAGGGCATCGACGATGGCGTGATCCTGCTGGTGGCGAAAGACAACCCGCCTGCCCTGCGCCGCCTGCGCATCGAAGCCGGGCGCGGCGTGCAGGGCGTGCTGACCGATGCGCAATCCAAGCGCATCCTGCAGGATGTGATCGCGCCGCATTTCCGTCAGAACGATTATTACGGCGGCCTCGCTGCGGGCGTGTCCGCCATTGCCAGCCTGCTGGATCGAGAAACCTTCCCCGCGCCGCAGGGCGCACAAGCACAGCGCGCCGGCGCCGCAGCCGATGATGGCATCGGCTGGCTGCCGTTCCTGTTTTTCGCTTTCATCGCCTTCGCCATGCTGTCGCGCGCGCGCGCATCGCGGCGCCGCTTCGGCCGCAACCACTGGGGCGGCAGCGCCGCCGGCGTGATTCTGGGCGCCGGTCTCGACGCGCTGAGCCGCGGCGGGCGCGGCGGCTGGGATGGCGGAGGCGGTTGGGGTGGAGGCGGCGGCTTTTCCGGCGGCGGCGGCGGTTTCGACGGCGGCGGCGCTTCGGGAGACTGGTGATGACGATGCTCGCGCGCCTGTTCAGGCACCTGACGACCACCGGCCGCCACGGCCGCAAGGCTTTCCCGGAGCCTTGCCTGGAGACGATCCATGCTGCCATCGCCGCAGGCGAAAAGATGCACCGCGCCGAAGTGCGCCTCGTCATCGAACCGGCGCTGCCGCTGGCCGATGTGCTGCGCTCACGGCCGCCGCGTGCGCGTGCACGCGAACTGTTCGTGCATGAGCGGATCTGGGATACCGAAGAAAACTGCGGCGTGCTGGTCTATGTCAACCTGGCCGACCATAAAGTCGAGATCGTTGCCGATCGCGCCAGCGGCCGCGCCATCCCGCCGGCAGACTGGCAGGCGGTATGCGCCACCATGACGCGCGGCTTCGCCGCCGGACAGTATGAGCAGAGCGTGCTGACGGCGCTGGCGCAGCTCAACGGCTTGCTCGGCCAGCATTTTCCGGCCAGCGGCAATGCCGACAGCAACGAACTGCCCGACCGCCCGCTGCTGCTCTAATGGTCTGGCAGACCACTAGGTGCCTTCTTCCGGCGCTCCCGGCACTGCCGGTGCGGGCATTGCTTGGGGTACTGCTGGTACTACGGGTGCCGCCGTTGCCGACGCTGGCGGCCGCATGGCGCGGTCAGCGGCGCGCAGGCGGGCGATGCGTTCGGCGTCGCTCGGGTGCGAGCTGAAGTATTCCCCCACCTTGTCTTCCTCTTTCGGATCCTCAACCTGCCCCGATGCCGTCGCACCGGCGTCGTCCTCGTCGTAGCCGCCGAAATCCTCGTCTTCTTCGCTGTCCGTGCCGGCGTCGCCGCCATGTTCATGCTTGTGTTCGGCCCCGGGGCGCAACGCCGCCATTTTTGCAAACAGGTCTGCCATCGGGCTCAGCGGCAGGCCGTTTGCCTGCATCATCTCGATGGCGTAGGTGTCGGACTCACGTTCGAAATCGCGCGAGTATTTCTGGTTCAGCAGCAGCGTCGGCGCTGCCACCAGCACGTCCGAGGCGTCGCCCAGCCACAGGCTCACCAGCGCGCCGGCGCCCAGCGTCTGCAGCATGCCGCGCAACGAATGACGCCGCTGCAAATGGCCGAGTTCGTGGCCCAGCACGCCCAGCACGGCCTCGTCATTGCCTGCCAGCTCGACCAGTTCGTCGGTCATGACGATGACGCCGTTGGGCAAGGCGAACGCGTTCGGCCCCACCCCGCTGCGGCGAAATTCCAGCTTGTAGGCCGTCTGCTCGCCGCGCGGCTGCTTGAGCGCCGCGAACTTGCGGCGCAGGCGCGCCTGCACGACCGGGTCCAGCTCGCTGGGTTCCATGAAGTATTCGTCCAGCATCTCCAGCTGGCCGGCGCCGATCTTCTGCTCCAGCCAGGCAGGCAGGTGCTGGGCGACCTTGTCGGTGGCCCAGGGCAAGCCCCACTGGTAGCCGCTCAGCAGCAGGCACACTGTCGTCACCAGCGCCAGCAGCGACATCGGCCAGTTGCGCTGCCAGCGCACCACGCGCGAATCGCGATAGCCGTTGGCCGCCAGCATCTTGTCGAAGTCGGCGCTGCAATTGCTGACGTGGATGCTGCCGCCGTCCGGCAGTTGCAGGATGCGCGGCGCATGGTTGAGGCGCTCGGAAACCTTCAGGCTGGAGAGGCGATGATTTTGCCGGATGTCCTCGCCGCGCATGGCGAGCACGCGCTTGTGCATGACCAGCGAAACCGGCTGGCGCCGGGTGGACTGTCCGTCGAAATAGATGGCGTCGATCATAGGCCGAAATCGAAGTCGAAGAATTCACCGGCTTCCTGGCCGGCCGCACCCGCCTCGTCCATCGTCGGATCGACCACGAAATCGTCGATCGTGCCGCGCGGCGCCAGCGCCACGCTCTCGACGCGGTAGCGCACCAGGCGCACCGTGGCGAAGGGTTTGTACAAGCCGAACGTCACCATGATGAGGGCGAGGTTGGAAGCATGGATCCAGAACAGCGTGCGCGCCCTGGCGGTGCTTTCGAAACCGATGTCGGCCAGCTCGCTATTGTTCCAGACCAGGTTCTGCACGCGGCTCTCCAGGTAAGCGCGTACGATCATGTACGAGGCATAGCCGCTGGCGAGGCCGTACAGAATCTTGAACAGCCAGCCGAACTGGGTGGTGGACAGCCAGCGGAACAGGTCGCTGGTGAGGAAGCCGAATATGCCGGCAGGTATGCCGCTCAGCATCGCGACTGCGAGCGACTTGGCGTAAATGTTGAAAAAATCCCTGAGGCGGGCGTGAAAGAAAAACGGCGACTGGCCGAAATAGGCATTGTCGTGCTGGTAGCGCTTGAGCAGGTAATGCGCAATCGGCGTGACGGCAAACATCACCACCAGCACCACCACGATCGCCAGGATGAGCAAGCCCCAGCGTGGCCTCGACTCGAACGTCGCCAGCACGCTCCAGACGAACACGCCGGTGGCTGCCAGCACAACCGGAAACAGGGCGAGCGTGCGGTACGCCTGGGCGACCGTGCCGCGGAAACGAAAGCGCAGGCCGCCATAGCTCGAATTGGCCAGCTTGAAACGGAAAGCGCGCGCCAGCATCCAGGGCAGGCTGGCGATCAGGATCAGGCCTACCACGATGGCGCCGGTCGACGACACCTCTGTCGCAATCTGGTAAGCCAGTAGCAAACCCACCGCCACCACGCGCCCCTTGAGGATTGCCTTGGGATCGCCGTGGTAATCGAACACCGTGCCGGCGACGCTGGTATTTCGGTAAAAGTACTGCAGGCGACGCACCTTGGCCCAGGCCGAATACACGCCCAGGGTGACGATGCTGAGCAGCAGGTTGACCACCCAGATGCGGAAATACTCGCCGCCGCTGCCGGTGAAGGCGAACTGTCGCGCCACGCCCGCAGCATCGGCTGCTGCCGCGGCGCGGACGCCGCCGGCATTGCTGCTGCCCGCAGCCGCCGGCATGCCGGCGCGAACCTCGCTCGCTGCAGGCGGCGCCACGGTTTCATCGAGTCTCAAAGTGCTCGTTTCAGTCATTCTGTCTCCGCAAATTTGCCCGGCGGGCCGGGTCGCCGCATTCTATCCTATCCGTTTTCGTACACCCACTTCAGCAACTGGTCCTGCGCTTCGGCGCCGCCCGCGGCATTGGCATGGTTGATCAGGAATGCCACCGCATAGCGCTTGCCGGAAGCTGCCTGCACGTAGCCGGCGATGGCACGCGCGTCGTTCAGGTAGCCGGTCTTGACGTGGGCATTGCCCGCCGACGCATGGCCGTTGAGGCGCTTGCGCATGGTGCCGTCCAGGCCGGCCAGCGGCAGCGACGCCATGAACTCGGGCATGGTCGGCGCACGGAATGCGGCCTGCAGCAGCTTGCCCAGGCTGGCAGCGGAAATGCGCGCCTCGCGCGACAGGCCGGAACCGTTGTCGACCACCAGCTCCGGCATCGACAGCCGCCGCGCTTCCAGCCAGGTGCGGATGACCTCGGCGCCGCCGGCGGCGGTGCCGGGCTGGCCGGTATAGTGCGCCGCCAGCGTCAGCAGCAGTTGCCGCGCCATGACGTTATTGCTGAACTTGTTGATGCCGCGCACCGCCTCGGCCAGGCTGGCCGATTCATGCCATGCCACCGGCCAGGCCTCGGGCGGCAGCACGCCTTCCGTCACCGCGCCTTGCAGCTCGCCGCCGAGGTCGCCCCACATGCGCCTGAAGACGATCTCGAAATAGCGCGTGGCGCTCATTTTCCAGGCCAGCACCTGCAGCGTCTTTTCGCCGCAGGACGCCGACAGCGGACCAGCGAAATCCATGAATTCGGTATCCTGGCGCACGGCCAGGTTCTGGCGCCACTGGCCGCATTCGCCCTTGCCCAGTCGCGGCGCCATCACCCGGAACCCTGCCAGCGGCGGTTCCACCGCCATGCTGACCACGCCCTGCGCCGGATCCGGCGTCAGGCGCACGGAAAACGAACGGTAATTGAGCAGCAGTGCGTCGGCGCCGGCGTTGTAAGGGCGCGACGGCTCGCCGTCGAACAGTGCGGGGTCGTGGTTATCGGGCGCAAACAGGCTGCGGTCCAGCACCAGGTTGCCGCGAATGTCGCGGATGCCGCGCGCGCGCAGCTCGCGCAGGAACAGCCAGAGCTTTTCCACTACCAGGCCGGGGTCGCCGCCGCCCTTGATGATCAGGTCGCCGCGCAGCACGCCATCCTGCAGGGTGCCGGTGGCATAGACATCGGTTTTCCAGGTGAATGCGGGGCCCAGCAGATCCAGCGCCGCGCCGGTCGTCACCAGCTTCATCACCGAGGCCGGATTGAACGGCGCCTGCGCATTGGCCGACACCAGCACGCGCTCGCCGCCAGCTTCCTGCACGTGCACGCCCACTGCCTCCAGGGGAATGCCGGCGCGCGTCAGCGACTGCTGCACCGGCGCGGGCAACTGCTGCGCCTGCGCCACCGGCATAAGGGGCAACAGCAGGGACAGTAGAAGAAATGCAGCGATCCGGCGAAATGGGCGCATACGCTTTTGCTCGAAAAAGGGGCCTCTCGTAAGAAAATTGCTGGGAATTATCCCATGCGGCCTCGCGCGCCCCTAGCAAAGAGGCCCGTCTGCCGGAAAAACTTGGAAAAAATGCAGCAAAATGGCATATTCGTCTTACTCTTGGCTGCCCGGAATCCAACCTCATGGACAGATCGCTTCCTTCAATGCAATGGCTGCAAACTTTCGAGGCGACTGCGCGGCATGCCAGCCTGTTGCGGGCGTCGGAGGAACTGTGCCTGACGCCTTCGGCATTGAGCAAGCAGATACAGGCGCTGGAACTTCAGCTCGGCACCCGGTTGTTCGAACGATATAACCGCAAGCTGGTCCTGACTGCGGCGGGCGCGCAATACCTGGTCAGCGTACGGGAAGCGCTGTCAGTGCTGGCGCAAGCCACCGGCCGCTTGCGCCGGGACAGCGAGCCCGACCGGCTGCATTTGCTGGCGCCGCCCTATTTCTCGGCTTACTGGCTGCTGCCGAATCTGCAGTCTTTTCGCGCGCGTTATCCCGACATTGCACTGTCGATCGGCTCCTTCAGCAAGCTGGAATGCCCGGACTTCGATACGCTGGGCGCCGACGCGGCCATCGTGCTCGGCAGCGGCGACTGGCCGGCCAGCCATGTGGTCGAACCGCTGCTGCACAACTATTACCTGGCGCCGATGTGCGCGCCCTCGCTGCTACCGGACGGCAAGCCCTTCGACTCGGTGACGGCGATGGCCAGTGTGACCTGGCTGAAACCGCGCAATTTTCCGCAAATGTGGGATTTCTGGCTGGAGCACGATCCGCTGGCGGATACCACGGCAGCCAACGTGATCTGGTTCGACAATCCGCAGGAATTAACCGAAGCTGCGTGCCAGGGGCTCGGTATCGCCATGATGGGGGGCGCCGCCAACATGCGGCTGCCCGACATGCTGCGCCAGCGACTGACGCTGGCGCACAACTTTCACCGCATCAGCGACTGCTTCAGCTACAACCTGATCATTCCGCGCAAGCATCTGGGACGGCGCGATATCCGGGCCCTGCAACGCTGGGTGCGCGAACTGTTCCCGGCGGTTCGCAAGCCGCGCATGCTGGCGCTGGCGGCCTGACAGCGCCAGTGCCCTTCTCGGTCTACATCACACCGCCGAAGAATCGCCATTTCCCCTCATGCCGCTTGAGCACGATTTCATCGGGAAAACTACCCATGCTGGTGCGATATTCGATCTTCGCCCGCATCAGATCGCCTTTTTCTTCCAGTTCAAAAAATACCAGGCTCCAACTGGTAAACATCGGCACAAATCCTGACAGCCACGCCAGTTGCTGCTCCCGTGTGCGGGTCGAACCCTTGAACTCCGGGTGAAACATGGTTTCCACGTTCACCATGCTACGGCTGCGGAAGGCGGTTTCCGCCTCTTTCTTGAAAAGTGCGATGTCGTCCGGCAGCGAGGCCAGCTCTTCCGGCGGCGCCGGCTGCCAGTTGTCGGGGTCGCCCGCATACAGCTTGCCCTGCACCTTGCCAGTCTGCAGGAAAGCCAGCAGATCGTCGGCATACGCCTGAGGCTGGTCGAAATGCAGGAAATGCCCGGCCTTGTCATACAGCTTGATCTGAAATGGCGCGCGGTTCTTGCGGGTCTTGTCGTAGGCAGAATCGACCACATCCCACAGGAAGCTGGTATTCCCGGTGCCAATCATCGGAAATGCCGGGTCTTGCAAGCCATAAGCGACGAATACCGGCATGGCCAGCTTGCCGAGCCGCGGCGCCAATGCATTCGGGTCGCCGTCGCGGATTTCGTCGTACATCGCATACAGTTCCCAGCTATGCATCTGCTGGAAGCGCTCCAGCTCCTGCGGATTGCCTTTCAGCGCCTGCGCGCGGCTGGCGATGATGTAGGGCGCCAGCGCCTGGCCGCGCGTCAGGTAGGGATGCGAACCGACGCGCAGCGGCGTATAAAAGGAATTCTCCACATCCTCGGCCGTGCGCCCGAAGTTATGCAGGGTACCCGCCCCGCTCCAGGCCTCGCGGAATTTTTCGTAATTGCCCGTAAAGGCCGGGTCATCCAGGCGCACGCCCCTGGCCATCACCGGGCCTTTGGTGGATTCCAGGCCGTTTGCGCCGAGCAGCATCAGCTTGTCGACATGCGCCGGGTGCTGCAGCGCATAGCCGAGCGCCACCTGGCCGCCCAGTGAATGACCGAGGTATGCCGCCCGCTCAATGCCAAGCTGCCTGACCACCAGGTGATAGACGACATCACGGATATCCTGCAACGAGCGGCTTGGCGGCAAATGCAGGTTGCCGGGCAACGACTTGCCGTAATGCGGCAAGTCGATCGCGATCACGCGCATGCCGGCATCGAGCGGCTTTTCCATGACGTCGCCCCAGGAGGCCGATGTCATGCCGCGTCCGTGCAGGAGTACCAGCACCGGGCTGCGCGCCTTGTCTTCCGGCTTGCCGCGATAGACATCCAGGTAAGCGATCTGCCAGTCGCGCCCCTTGCCGTCGGCCACTTTTGCCATGGTCACCGGGTACTGGTAATGGACATGCTCCCGCCAGTAGCTTTTTTGCGGATCGGGTTGCGCATCGACGCTGGGGAGGGTGGTAGTTGCAGCGGCATGACAGGACAGGCTGGCGGTCAGCAATGCAATCAGGCTGCTTGTACGGAGAAGGGAAATCATGCGGGATCCTTGGAAGTTAATCACCGCGAAAGTATTCCGCCCCGCAAGTCGGAAAACAAACGATATGTTTTGCGGCTCAGTTTCCATTACGGAAATCGAATTGTGTAATCAGAAGTGCCTCGTTCCTGAAAAGTCCTACTGAATAAAGGGGCATTCATGCGCAAAGATCGCGCAAAGACGCCTCTGGAACAGACATCTGTTGTGTTTCTACACCACCCCAGGCCTTAAGCCGCCCAAAGCTTTCCAAATAGTAAATTTTGCAATAATCTTGAAATTGCCGATTTATAAAAATTAACAATGGAAAACACTCTGGTCCAACAGATAGGCGCTGAGGCGGAACAGGAGTTCAGCGCCCACTACGTGCGCGTGCTGCGCACCCTGAGCGCCTGCAGCCGCGTCGTCATGCGCGCGACCGACGAGCAGGAACTGCTGGAGGAAATCTGCCGCACCATGGTGACCGCCGGCGGCTACACCCATTCCTGGGTCGGCTATGCGACGGACGATGCGCGTAAAAACGTGCGGCCGATGGCCAAGGTCGGTTTCCTGGAAAACTACATCGGCATCGACAACGTCTCCTGGTCGGAAGACCTGCCGCAGGGCCAGGGCGTATTCGGCCAGGCGATCCGCAGCGGCCAGCCTGCCGTCATCCGCAACGCGCGCGCATCGGCCGCATTTATGGCGGCATGGCCTGCCGCCACGGAAATGTACCATTTCAATTCCATCCTGGGCCTGCCCCTGATCGTCGAAGGCAAGATCATCGGCGCCATCGGCTTCTACTCCGCCGAGCCGAACCGCTTCGATCCGCAGGAAGTCGAACTGCTGAGGGAAGTGGCCAGCGACCTGGCGCACGGCATCTCGGTGATCCGCCTGCGCCGCGAACGCGACGAGGCGCAAGCGCAGCTGGTGCATGCCAACCACGTCCTCGAACAGCGCATCGCCGAACGCACCGAGGCGCTCATGGCGGAAAAGGAGCGCGCCACTTATCAAGCTTCCCACGACGACCTCACCGGCCTGATCAACCGGCGCCACTTCGAGCATCGCCTGCAACTGGCGGTGCAAAGCGCTGCCGAAGGCCGCCAGCATGCCTTCATCTACATCGACCTGGACCAGTTCAAGATCGTCAATGACACCTGCGGCCATAGCGCCGGCGACGAGTTGCTGCGCACCCTGGCGGGGCTGCTGCAAAGCCGGCTGCGCACGGGCGATACCTTGGCGCGTCTGGGGGGCGACGAATTCGGCGTGCTGCTGGAAAATTGCCCGCCCGGCCCTGCCGCCACCATTGCGGAAAACCTGCGCGCCACCGTCGACGATTTCCGCTTTTGCTGGCAAGGCAATAATTTTGCCGTCAGCCTGTCGATCGGCGTGATCGATTTCAGCGGCGCCGGCATGACCGTATCGGAAATTCTTGCCGCCGCCGATACCGCCTGCTACATCGCCAAGGAAAGCGGCCGCAACCGCGTCCATGTCGGCCACCGCGACGACCATGACATTTCCCACCGCCAGAGCGAAATGCAATGGATAGGCCGGCTGCGCCAGGCCATGCAGCAAGGCCGCCTGCATTTGTACAATCAGAAAATCATCGCGCTGGACAAGGATGCCGGCAACACCGGCGCCCATTTCGAATTGCTGCTGCGCCTGCATGACGAGGAAGGCAAGCTGGTGCCGCCCGGCGCGTTTCTGCCGGCAGCGGAACGCTTCGGCCTGATGCCCGCCATCGACCGCTGGGTCATTTCCAGCGCTTTCGGCAATTTCCATCAACTCCACGCCGATCCGGACGAAGCGCTGGAACTCTGCGCCATCAACCTCTCGGGCGCATCCGTATCGGATCCGGAGCTGCTGCCCTTCATCCTGCGCGAACTGGAATTGCACCGCATTCCCTCGTCCCGGGTCTGTTTCGAAATCACCGAGACGGCAGCGATCGCCAATCTCAGCCAGGCCACCGTGCTGATCAATGAGTTGCGCGCGGCCGGATGCAAATTCGCCCTGGACGATTTCGGCAGCGGCATGTCTTCGTTCGCCTACCTCAAGCACTTGCCCGTGGATTTCCTGAAGATCGACGGCGGTTTCATCAAGGATATGCTGAGCGACCCAGCCGATGCCGCCATGGTGGAAGCGATCAACAATATCGGTCACACCATGGGCCTGAAAACCATCGCCGAGTTCGTCGAGAACGATGCCATCCGCGCATGGCTCGAATCCCTGAAAGTGGATTTCGCCCAGGGCTACGGCATCGGCAAGCCGGTGCCGTGCCGCTATCTGAACCAGGCATCGTCCGCCTGAGCGCCTGCGCCTTCACCTGTCCGCCGCATTGATCAATTCAATTGAGGGCGGCGTTTGCATAGTATTTTTCTCCTGAAAACACGCACTGTTGCAGGCATCATGCATACGCATGAAAAATGCCCGCGCACGCTTGATCTGCGCCGGGCATGGCGGTAATGTAGGAAGACAGCGCGCGTGCGCTGCCCGGACCCGGCAATGCTTGCTGACAGGTGCAACATGAAAGACGCCGAAAATATCGCAAGTGAAGTACAACCCGCCCTGCAGGCGCTTGCCGGCACGCGGCAACAGGACGACAAGGCGCTCAAGCCCAAGGGCGCCTGCTGGTATTGCAATGCCCCGGTGGATAACGTCCGCCGTTTCTGCAACAAGGAATGCGCGCAGGATTACCGCACCGAGGAAGAAAGCTTCCGCTGAGCGGCGCGGTCGCGGCCGCTGTGGATGAACCAGTGGCACCCGGACGATGCCTAAGAGTTTTGCCCTCCAGGAGGCACGCCATGTCAGCAGAATACCCGTCCCGCCTGATCCAGCTCTTGCAGATAATCGGCCTGCTCGGCCTGATTTTCTGGCACTGGGCAACGCCTTTCTGGCGCTTCCGCGACGCCAGCCGCGGCAGCTTCGAACAGCGCCACGCCAATTACCGCCACAACCGCGCGCAACGCGACCTCCTGCCGTTCTACACGCTCAAATGGATGGGTATCGCCGCCTGCATGCTGATCCTGCTGCAGCTGTATTCCGGCATCCTCGCGCAAGCCATGGAAGGCAGCGCCTCCTACGTCTGCGCCATGCTGTTCTGCGTCAGCAGCGGCATCGCCTTCGCCTTTTCCTGCGCGGTGATTGCCATTCTGCTGGCGTGCTACCTGCGTCTGGCGCGCGTGCGCGACTGATGCGGCTGTTCTATGCGCTCTGGCCGGACGCGGCCACGGTGGCGGCGCTGCAGGTCCTGCAGACGCGCGTGCACGGGCGCTGCGTGGCGCCGGAAAACCTGCACCTGACCCTGGCCTTCCTCGGCGAGCAGCTGCCGGCGCAGCTGCCGCTGCTGCGCGCCATCCTGGCCGAACTGCCGCGCAGGGAATTTGCGCTGCGGCTCGACCGCATCGGCTATTTCAGCAAGAAACGGATTGCCTGGGCCGGCGCCCATGAAACGCCGCCGGCGCTGCAGGCCTTGCAGGATGCGCTGGGACAGGCGCTCGAGCGGCACGGTATTGCCTGGGACAAGAGGCTGACGTTCAAGCCGCACATCACGCTGGCGCGCGATGCGGACATGCCGCAAGACCTGCCGTTCGCGCCGATCCTGTGGCAAGCCGGCACTGCGGTGCTGGCGCACTCGCAGCAAGGCGCGCAGCAAAGCTATCGCCTGCTGCCGCCGGCATAAGGCGTTTTACAATTTCTTCAGCACGTGCGCGGCCGCCACCAGCCCGAAGGAAGCCGTCACCGCCATGGACGAGCCGAAGCCGGCGCAATTGAGGCCGCTCACGCCTGCGGCTGCAGGGCCGGCAGCGCCGTCCTCATCCGCCTCTTGCGGCATGCCGGTGGTGCACGCCTGCGCCTCTGCGGGAAAGCAGAGCGGCTCGGTGGAAAACACCGCGTCGATGCCGAACTTGTTCTTGGTCCCGCGCGGAAAACCGTACTGCTGCCGCAGGCGCTTGCGCACCTTCGACAGCAGGGGTTCCTGCTCGGTGCGGCTCAAGTCACGGATCTCGATCCGGGTCGGATCGGTCTGGCCACCGGCGCCACCGATGGTGACCAGGCGGATGCCCTGCTCGCGGCAATGCGCGATCAGCGCGGTCTTGGCGCGCACGTTATCGATCGCATCGATAACAAAGTCGAAACGCCCGGCCGCCACCATCGCGGCGACGTTGTCCGGGGTAATGAAATCCTCCACTTCCGTCACCTGGCAGAACGGGTTGATCTGCGCAATGCGCTCGGCCAGCGCCGTTACCTTGGCCTTGCCCAGCGTATCGCTGAGGGCATGGATCTGGCGATTGATGTTGGATTCCGCCAGGTTATCCAGGTCGATCATGGTGATGCGACCGATCGCCGAGCGCGCCAGCGCCTCGACCGCCCACGAGCCCACGCCGCCGACACCGATCACGCACACGTGGGCCTGACGGAAACGCTCCAGCGCGGCGGCGCCGTAGAGGCGTGCGATGCCGCCGAAGCGCCGCTCGTAATCGATGGCGTCGCCGGTAATGGACGAAATATTTGATTCAGATAAAGCTTGCATCCCGTCATTTTACCGGACGGCAAAGCAGAATTTTTGGCCTACAATGATTTTTTGCGTGTCGATGCAAGACTGAAAATGACAGGAATGAAACTATGAAACATTCGCTATTCGAGACCGCGCCGGGGTTCGACCAGCCGGTCGCGGTGCTGGCGCATTGCCATACGCGCATCCGCAAGCAGTTGACCACCTTGCACAAGTTGCTCGCGCACTTGCCGCAACACGGCGCGGACGTTGACGCGCAACAAGCTGCCCATGCCATCTTGCGCTACTTTAACGATGCGGCGCCGCTTCATCACGAGGACGAGGAAGAGGATTTGCTGCCGCAACTGGAAACGACCGCGCGCGGCGAGGATGCCAGCCAATTGCAGGCAATCCTGCCACGGATACTGGAAGAACACCGGCAAATGGAAACCTTGTGGCGCAGACTGGAAGAGCAACTCGGTAAAATAGCAACCGGGCAACCTGCGCTGCTGTCCGCCGAGGACGTGGCGCGCTTTGCCACCCTCTACGATGATCACATGCAGCTCGAAGAAAACGTGATCGCGCCGATGGCCAAACGGCTTTTCAGTGCCGGGCAGATGCAGCAGCTGGGCGACGGCATGCGGGTGCGCCGTGGCGTTTCCAAACCATGAAAAAGGAATAGAACAAGATGTCCATTGCCGGTATCCGCAAGGATTACATTCATTCGAGCCTGTCCGAATTCGACGTCGACCGCGACCCCATCAGGCAGTTCGGCAAATGGTTCGATGAAGCGCTGAAGGCGCATGTACCGGAGGCGAATGCGATGAGCCTGGCAACGGTAAGCGCCGACGGCAAGCCGTCCTCGCGCATCGTGCTGATCAAGGAATTCGACCAGCGCGGCTTCGTCTGGTTTACCAATTACGCCAGCCGCAAGGGGTTCGAACTGGAAAGCAACCCGCATGCAGCGCTGCTGTTCCACTGGATCGAACTGGAACGGCAGGTGCGCATCGAAGGCCAAGTGGAAAAAATTGCTGCCGAAGAAAGCGACGCCTATTACGACAGCCGGCCGCTATTAAGCCGCCTGGGCGCGCACGCCTCCGAGCAAAGCCGCCCGCTGGACCGCCGCGAAACCCTGGAGCAGCGCTTTGAACAGGTAAAGAAACAATACGGCGACCATCCCGCGCGTCCGGCGCACTGGGGCGGCTACCGGCTGACGCCGGAAACGGTCGAATTCTGGCAGGGACGCAGTTCACGCATGCACGACCGCGTATGCTATCACCGCGGCGCGGACGGCAGCTGGCAGATTCAGCGGCTGCAGCCTTAGCGCTCCTGCGCGCCGGCCGCTGCCGTTTTCTCAAGCAAAAGGAGACTTTATGTTCTGGGAAAACAGATTCGACCGCTGGGTCGAACACATGCGCAAGCACGCTGCGCTGCCGCTGCGGCTGGAGCTCTGGAACGGCAAGCGCTTCGATTTTTCGCCGGCGCCGCAAGTGGTGGTGCGCATCCCCGCCGCCGCCTCGCTACCCTACCTGATGCGTCCTTCCCTGGCCAGCCTGGGTACGGCGTATGTCGAGGGCAAGTTCGACATCGAAGGCCCGCTTGCCGGCGTCATCGATGTCGGCCACGAGCTGATGCAACGCGCCCTGCACCCTGCCGATAGCCGCGTCCGGCCCGGCCGCCGCCAGCATCACACGAAAAAAACCGACGCCGAGGCGATCCGCTACCATTACGACGTTTCCAATGATTTCTACCGGCTCTGGCTGGATGAAAACATGGTGTATTCCTGCGCCTACTTCGAAAACGGCGACGAGACGCTGACGCAGGCGCAACTCAGGAAGATCGACCACATCCTCACCAAGATCCGCCTGCAACCCGGCCAGACCCTGCTCGACATCGGCTGCGGCTGGGGTGCGCTGGCCATGCGCGCGGCGCAGAAATTCGGCGCCCGCTGCGTCGGCATCACCCTGTCTGAAAACCAGCAGGCGCTGGCGCGCGAACGCGTCAGCCGCGCCGGCCTGGACGGCCAGGTCGACATCCGCCTGCAGGATTACCGCGACATCGATGGCCGCTTCGACCGCATCACCAGCGTTGGCATGTTCGAGCATGTGGGCCTGCGCAACCTGCCCGGGTACTTCGCGCGCGTGCGCACGCTGCTGGCCGACGATGGCGTGGCCATGAACCACGGCATCACCAGCACCGACGCCGGCAGTGCCAGCTCTCCCTATGGCGGCGGCGAATTCATCGGCAAGTACGTCTTCCCGCACGGCGAACTGCCGCACATCGGCCTGGTGCTGCAAACCATGCAGCAAAGCGGCCTGGAGGCGCTGGACGTGGAAAATCTGCGGCGCCACTATGCCCGCACCTGCGCCGCATGGGCTGACAATTTCGAAGCACGGGCGCAAGCCATCCGCGCCACGGTCGACGAACGGCGCTTTCGCATCTGGCGCGTGTACCTGGCCGGCTGCGCCTACGCCTTCAGACACGACTGGGTGGCGATTTTCCAGGTCGTGTGCGGTAAGTCGGGGCGCTTGGCCGAGGCGCTGCCATGGTCGCGGCGCTACATGTATCCGTGAAGCCGGGGCGCGCCGGCGCCTTCAGGCAGGCGTGGCGCGCTCGGCGAAGATCTTGCGGAATTTCGCCACCTTTGGCGCCACCACGAAGGCGCAATAGCCCTGCAGCGGATTCTGCCTGAAATAGTTCTGGTGGTAGTCTTCCGCCTTGTAATAGGTTGGCGCCGGCGCCAGTTCGGTGACGATGGGCGCGTCCCAGACATTGGCCATTTCGGCGATGACGTGGCGAGCGATGTCTTCCTGCTGCGGCGAATGGAAAAAGATCACCGAGCGATACTGCGTGCCGCAATCGTTGCCCTGGCGGTTGAGCGTGGTCGGATCGTGGATCGTGAAAAAAATCTCCAGGATGTCGCGATAGCCGACGATCTCGGGATCGAAGGCGATGCGCACCACTTCGGCATGGCCGGTGCTGCCGCTGCACACTTCCTCGTAGGATGGGTTCGCCGTGGCGCCGCCGGCATAGCCGGACTCCACCTGCTGCACGCCCTGCAATTCCTGGTACACCGCCTCCAGGCACCAGAAGCATCCGCCGCCCAATGTCGCGATTTCGATCGTCATGCTGCGCTCCGTCCAGAATGTCCGCGATGCGTCCGTGCGGCTGCACCGGTATCGTGCAAAGACCGCTGAATTGTTACATTATAGACGGATGCGGCGCCTTCAGATTTCCCGGGGGTGCGCCATGGTGTATCATTTTTGTCATTTCACTCAAGCACCCGATGCATAATAGTAGCCCGCGCGGCGCGGCGACTCCGCTCGACGCCCGCCATTTCCGCAATGCCCTGGCGCAGTTCGCCACCGGCGTCACCATCGTCGCCACGCGCCTGGAAAATGGCGCCTTCATCGGCCTGACCGCCACTTCCTTCAATTCCGTGTCGCTGACGCCGCCGCTGGTGCTGTGGAGCCTGGCCGGCGGCGCGCGCAGCCTGCCGGCCTTCGAAGCCAGCACGCATTACACCATCAGCGTGCTGGCCGCCGACCAGACAGCGCTGGCGGACCGCTTTTCGCGCCGCATCGAAGACCGCTTCGCCGGCGTCGAGTTCGACCTTTCCGCCAGCGGCATGCCGCTCATCCGCGGCGCCGCCGCCTGGTTCGATTGCCGCAACCGCCGCCGCCATGTCGAAGGCGACCACGTGATTTTTATTGGCGAAGTCGAACACTGCGCTGTACAGGCGCAAGCGCCGCTGATTTTTCATGGCGGTAAATTCGCCACCACCGCACGCTGAGCGGCCGCAACGCCGCTTGCAGAACCTTCCCGCAGAGAGCTCAGATGACCACTTCCACGACGCCTTCAAAGCCGCGACCGCAATTCCAATGGGATGACCCGCTGCTGCTGGAGCAGCAACTGAGCGATGAAGAGCGCATGGTGCGCGACGCCGCGCTCGCCTACAGCCAGGACAAGCTGCAGCCGCGGGTGCTGCAAGCCTTCCGCCATGAACGCATGGATGCTGCCATCTTCCGCGAAATGGGCGCGCTCGGCCTGCTCGGCGCCACCCTGCCGGTGCAGTACGGCGGCGCCGGCCTGAACTATGTCAGCTATGGCCTGATCGCGCGCGAAGTCGAGCGCGTCGATTCCGGCTACCGCTCCATGCTGAGCGTGCAATCGTCGCTGGTGATGCTGCCGATTTATGCCTTCGGCACCGAGGCGCAGCGGCAGAAATTCCTGCCGCGCCTGGCCAGCGGCGCCAGCATCGGCTGCTTCGGCCTGACCGAGCCGGACCACGGCTCGGACCCGGGCATCGATGGTCAGCCGGGCAAAGAAAGTCGCGGGCGGCTATGCGCTTTCCGGCAGCAAGATGTGGATCACCAACGCCCCCATCGCCGACGTTTTCGTGCTCTGGGCCAAGGATGAGGAAGGCGCGATCCGCGGCTTCATCCTGGAAAAGGGCATGGCAGGTCTGTCCGCCCCGGAAATCCACGGCAAGTTCGGCCTGCGCACTTCGGTCACCGGACAGATCGTCATGCAGGACGTGTTCTGCCCCGAAGAGAATGCCTTCCCCGAGATACGCGGCCTCAAGGGCCCCTTCACCTGCCTGGATGCGGCGCGCTACGGCATCGCCTGGGGCGCGCTGGGCGCCGCCGAATCCTGCTGGCACATCGCCCGCCAGTACGTGCTGGACCGCAGCCAGTTCGGGCGCCCACTGGCGGCCAACCAGCTGGTGCAGAAAAAGCTGGCCGACATGCAGACCGAAATCACGCTGGGCCTGCAGGCATGCCTGCGCTTCGGCCGCATGAAGGACGAAGGCACTGCTTCGGTGGAAATCACTTCCATGCTGAAGCGTAATTCCTGCGGCAAGGCGCTGGATATTGCCCGGGCCGCACGCGACATGTTGGGCGGCAACGGCATCTCCGACGAATACGGCGTCATCCGCCACATGCTCAATCTCGAAGTCGTCAATACCTACGAAGGCACACACGACGTGCATGCGCTGATCCTGGGGCGCGCCCAGACCGGGCTGCAGGCCTTCCAGTAAGCGTTGGCAGCGCGGGCGATGCGCCGCCGTCAGCCCCCTTCGCGCACGCTGACGCTGACGCGGTCGAAGCGCCCCTGCGCATCGAAGGCGGTAATGTCATAGCGGCCGGCAGCGGGAAACTCGACCACCTGGCTGGCGCTGCCCGGCTTGCGCGCCAGCAGCCGGCCATTCACCAGCCACAGCACTTCCTCGCGCGTGCCGCGGATTTCCAGGCGCGCGCGCGGCATCTCGCCGCCATGGGCGCGGCGCAGAATCTCGCCGTCGACGAGGCCGGCGATCTTCAGCCCCTCTTCCGAATGATGCCGCGCGCGGCATTCCGACGCCCAGGCCGGCGGCAGCATGCGCGCGCGCAGCCCCGCATCCAGCCAGGGTTCCAGCGATGCCGGCCAGCGCGCCGTCTCGATGCGTTCCGCAGGATTGCGCGCGCAGTCCGGCGCCACCCGCAGGCGCGTCACGCTGTCGACATGGTAGGCATACACCGGCGCGCCGCGCCGCAGGCGATCGGCGAAGGTCGGCGGCGCCGTGCCGTTGAGCACCCAGGCAGTGCGCTGCTGGGCGCACAGGTGCGCCTCCTGCTCCTCATAGCGCGTGCCGCGCGGCCAGCAGATGCGCTCCTGCGCCACGCCCGCCGGCGGCGGCGGCATGGCGCCGGCCACGCCCTCGGGCAGGGCATTAAAAATATCCACCAGCAGCGGCGCGGCCACGTTGGCGCCAAAAAAGCCGGGGTTGGGCGTGCCATCCGGGCGCCCTACCCATACGCCCACGGTATAGCGGTTGCCGACGCCGACTGCCCAGGCGTCGCGGAAACCGAAGCTGGTGCCGGTCTTCCAGGCGATGCCGCGATAGCCGGTGCTATTGCCCGCCGTGCGCCCGACCGTACCGCCGTTCTGCAGGATGTCGCGCACGATGAAGGCGGCGCCTTCGCTCATCATGCGCCGTTCCTGCAGCGGCATGTCCGGCGTGTAGCGCGGCGCCAGCGCCATGCCGGCGCGCGCCAGCGAGGCATAGGCGCCGGTCAGATCCTCCAGGCTGGCGCCGGTGCCGCCGAGAATCACCGACAGGTTGGGCGCGGCGCCGGCCGGGAAATCCAGGCCGAGCCCGCCGCGCCGCAGCATCGCCGTGAAGCGCACCGGGCCCAGCTGCTCCAGCACTTCCACCGCCGGCACATTGAGCGACTTCACCAGCGCTTCCGAAACGCTCACCGGCCCATGAAACGACTGCTGGAAGTTGCCCGGCTGGTAGCCGGAGAACGATTGCGGCGTGTCCGACAGCAGCGACTCCGAATGGATCAAGCCCTCGTCCAGCGCAAACGCGTACAGGAAGGGTTTCAGGGTCGAGCCGGGCGAGCGCGAGGCGCGCACCATGTCGACGTGACTGAAACGCTGCTCGTCGCTGAAATCGGCCGAGCCCGCGTATGCCACCACGCTGCCATCGCGGTTGTCCAGCACCAGCGCCGCCAGCGACACGCGCGGCGGCAGCACGCGGACGCGGTCGGCCAACAGCGCTTCCACGCTGCTCTGGGCGGCGGCGTCGATGGTGGTGTCGATGCGGGTGCGCCCCGCCGCCTGCTGCTTGAGGCGCTGCGCCAGCAGCGGCGCCAGCAGCGGCTCGCGCACCGTGTAGGCATAGGCGGGCTCGGTCAGGGCGTCGGCGATCGTCTCCTGCGTCCAGTGCCCCTGCATGCGCCGCAGCACCTTGTCGCGCGCCTCCTGCGCGCGCTGCGGGTAGCGGTCCGGACGCAAGGCCGAGGGGCGCTGCGGCAGCACGGCCAGTAGCGCCGCTTCGGCATGCGTCAGGCGCCGCGCCGACTTGCCCAGATAGGCGCGGCTGGCAGCTTCCACGCCCTCCAGCACGCCGCCCATGGGCGCGTAATTGACGTAGAGCGTGAGGATTTCGCGCTTGGAGTAATGCAGCTCCAGCTGCAGCGCGCGGGCGATCTGGCGCAGCTTGCCCGCCGGCGTGCGCGGCGTCGGCTCCAGCATGCGCGCCACCTGCATGGTGATGGTCGAGCCGCCGGAAACGATGCGCCCATGCCATGCCCACTGCCAGCCGGCGCGTGCCAGCGCCAGCGGATTGACGCCGGCATGCCACCAGAAGGTGCGGTCCTCGTAGGCGACCAGCGCTTCCAGGTACAGCGGCGACACGTCTTCCAGCGCCACCGGATGGCGCCAGACATGTTCGCTGTCGGGAAAGGCGCGCAGGGGCGTGCCGTCACGCGCCACGACCACCAGCGCATACGGCGCGTCGCGCCCCGGCTGCGGCAGCGGCCACAACCGGTCGAGCACGAGCAGCACCGCCAGCATGAGCAAGCCGGCCAGCGCTGCAATGGCGGCGCGACGCCGCCAGCGCTTACTGCGATTTGGCATCCACGATCGTCAGGCTTGCGTCACCGCCATGCACGCCGAAGAGGGTCGGCCGGTACATGTCTTCGGCATACAGCGCCGGCACCACGAACTTGCCGGGCGTTACCACGCGGGCCCGATAGAACAGGTTGATGCCGTTGCCATCGAGGCGCGCCGCGGCGACGAAACGGTCGTCGCGGAATTCCACGTGCTTGATGCGCGAATCGCTCATCGCCGCGGCCGGATCGATGCCGCCCACCTTGACGACATCCATCTGCTCGCCCTGCACGATGTTGGTATTCTCGATTTCCAGGCCTGCCGGAATCTTGTCCACCACCAGGCCGTTGCCGATAGGCGTATTCGCGCTGGCCTTGATGCGCACCAGCACCGTTTCGCCCACTTTCAGCGTGCGGTTGCCGATCGGCGTGCCATCGGCATTGTGGAGGCTGCGCTCCAGCGCAATCGGGTGGCTCCTGGGCGGCGGCGACTTGATCGGATTGCCGGTCAGCGACAGCTCCACGTACAGGCGCTGCTTGTGCGTATTGTTCAGCTTCATGCCGCCGGCCAGCTGCGCCGGCGTCAGTTCGCGGAACAGCGCGCCCTTGGCGGCGACTGCCTGCGCTGCGCCGCCGGCTTCGCCGAGCTCGGCGCTCCAGCCCTCGTCGGCGGCATTCTCGCTGCCGTAGGACTGGCCGACCAGGAACAGCGCCAGTTTTTCCTGCGTGCTGAAGTAATCGCGGTTTTCCATTTCCGCGACAATCACGCTGACCAGGTTGTCGCTGCCTTCGACGGCAATCTTGTGGCGTTCCAGCAGGGCCTGGGAAAGCGCGGCGTCGCGCAGCGCGCTGCCGTAATCCCACCAGGCGTAGCTGTCCATGCGCGGCTTGCGCACCCCTTCGGCAAGCGCGACGGCGCTGCGGTCCTTGTCGCCCATCAGCTTCAGGGCGATGCCCAGATGCACCAGCGGCAAGCCCGAATGCGCTTGCGCGCGCGCCTCGTGCAATTGCCGCAAGGTCGCCACCGGCGCGCGGTTCTCGCGCGCCAGCACGTACGCGCCAAACGCCAGCACGCCGTAACGGCGATTGTCGCGCACGCGGTCTTCGCGCCACAGGTTGCCGCTGGTGTCGGCATCGCTGGCTGCGGCGGGCTTCGCCGGCAAGTGGCCGATGCCGTCCTGCAGGCCGCGCACCAGGAAAGCCATGGCCTTGTCGTACATTGCTTCGGGCACGGCAAAGCCCTGCGCGCGCGCATCCTGCAGGAAGCCGGTGATGTAGGCCGACAGCCAGTACTCGTACTCCGAGACATTGCCCCACAGGCTGAAACCGCCGCTGGGCGCCTGCATCGCCGCCAGCCGCGCAATCGCCGCATCCAGCATTTCCGCGCGCTTCTCGCGGGAATACGGCTTGAGGCCGAAGCGGCGCGCGCCCTCCTCGTCGATGAATACATGCGGATAGGCCGTGCTGGTGGTCTGTTCGGCGCAGCCGTACGGATAGGTCAGCAATCCCTGGACCGCGGCACGCACGTCGATGGGCGCCTTGTCCGACACCACCAGGTGCGCCAGCACCGAGCCGCGGTGCAGGCCGGACAGGTCGGCGTCACGGATTTCCAGCGTCTCGCCCGGCTTGACGCTGTAGCGCCGAGCGAACTGCTGCTGCGGCGTAGGCGCCTGCACCTGCAGCGCGAAACTGCGCTCCAGCTTGAGCCGTTCGCCGTTCACCTTGAGCGTAATGGTATGCAGGCCGGGCTGCGCACGCGCCTCCACCGGGAAGCGCAGCACGCGTTTTTCCTGGTCCTTCAGCGTCAGCGTGCGTTCGCCTTCCTTGAACTGCAGCGCGCTGCCGGCATCGATGGAGACCTTCAGCTGCTGCGCCGCGCCGGACATGTTGTGCAGGTCCAGCGCCACCACCGCACTGTCGCCGAACGACAGGAAGCGCGGCGTCGCCAGCTCGGCGACCAGCGGCGCCGCCACCGTCATCTCGGCTTCCTGCGAGCCGAACTTGTCGGCGCTGGCGACGACCGCCATCAGCCGCAACGTGCCGTTGAAGTCAGGCAGCGCCAGCGGGATTTCTGCCTCGCCCTGCGCATTCAGTTGCACCGGTCCGCTGAACAGGTCCACCAGCCTGACCTTTTTGGGCAGACTGCGCGAGGGGCTGGGCGTATTGTCGCCGCCAAACTTGAGCTTGCCCTTCTGCCCCTGCATCTTCTCGATCAGGCGGCCATAGATATCGTGCTGGTCGGCGCCGTAGCGCAAGCGGCCGAAATAGAAAGCGTGCGGATCCGGCGTGGTGAAGTGCGTGATGTTGAGGATGCCGACATCCACCGCCGACAGCGTCACCACTGCCTGCTGGCCGGCGGCTCCCGGCGCCTTCACTTTCACCTTGACGGCGGTTTCCGGCAGCGCCTTTTTCGGCGCCTCCAGCGTCACGCCCAGCTTGCGTTCGCCGCGGTCCAGCGGCAGGTGCAGGATGCCCAGCGCGCGCGCCGGCGTCACGCGGTCGCCCTCGCTGCCCGGTCGCATCACCATCACGGTGACGTACAGGTCATGGCGCTTCCACTCGGTGCTCAGCGGAATCTCGATCTCGGTGCTGGCGCCCTTGACGGCAATGCGCTTGCTCCACAAGGTGCGGTCTCCCTCGACCGTCACCAGCGCCTGGCCCTGGTGCGGCGGCGTGATCGTCAGGCGCGCGGTGTCGCCTTCACGGTAAGCCGGCTTGTCCAGCTTCAGCGCCACGCGGTCCGGACGCACGCCCTGCTCTTCATCGGTGCGCGCGCTCCAGCCGGCGTAGAAACGGTAGGCGTTTGTCAGGCCGGTTTCCGGATCCATCACTTCCAGCCGGTAGCGGCCGTAACGCACCGGTACGCGCAGCTTGCCGCGCGCGCCGGCCGGCACCGTGACGGAAGAAGTTTCCACCAGTTCGTCGGTTTCGGTAAAGCCGGAATTCCAGCCGCGCTGGTCGTCGAAACGCCAGTAATAGTTGCGGTTTTCGCGGAACAGGCGCACCGGCATGGCGGCGGCAGGCTTGAGCTTGCCGCCACTGTCGCTACGCACCACCTCGAATTCGACCTGGCTGTTTTCCTTGGCATAATCGCCGGTAAACACCGGCCGCACGCCCACCATGACTGGCGCCGGCCACACTACGCGTTCGATGCTGCGCACCACCGGGCGCCCGCCGGACTCCAGCAGACTGAAGGTACCGCGCACAGTGAATGCCGAACGCCGCTTCGCTACCGGCGACAGGTCGATCGTGCTGCTCGCCTTGCCTTCCGGGTCGAGGGCGAGCTCATCCAGCTCGGTGCGTTTCTTGAAATCGTCATCGGCGCTATCGCCGAAAGAAAAATCAGGATATATCTCGGCCAGCGGATTTTCATCACGCTCGTATTGCGCCACGCCGAGCAGGCGGTTGCCGGCAGCCGGCGCGCCATACAGGTAGGTGCCAACCACATCGACCGTAAACTCCTGGTCAGGCGCCAGCGCCGCCTGCTTGCTCGTCAGATCGAGCTTCATGCGTTCCGGCAGGAATTCCTCGACGCCGAAGCGGAATACCGTGGCCGGCACCTTGTCGGCCGGATCGCTGCGCAGTTCCAGCACCCAGAATCCGGTGGGCGCATCGGCCGGCAGTTCCAGGCGCTTGGTGTAATAGCCGCCGAAGCGCGCATCGGGCTTCCACAGTGCCGTGAACTGGCTCTTGCCGTCAGGCCGCTTGAGAATTGCCTGCACCGGTTGCGCCGGCACTGGCCGGCCGTCGGCATCGCGCGCCAGCAGCGACAGGTCGAAATGCTCGCCCGGGCGATACAGGTTGCGCCCGGACCAGGCAAACAGGCGCACCGGCTTGTGCACGTCGCCGGTAATGGTGTATTCCGACAGGTCCAGCGCCGGCTCCTTGAGCGCAATCATGCTGACCTGCTTGTCCTTGCGCGCCAGCACCACGCGCGCACCCTTGGGCCGCTCGGCGAAGGTGGCGCGGCCGTCACCGTCGGTGGCGTTCTGCGCCAGCACCTTGCCGTTCTCGTCGAGCCACGACACTTCGACCGACTTGACCGCCTTGCCGTCCGTCAGCGAGCTGACGAATACGTCGGCGCCCTTTTCGAACAGCCGCGCGTGCACGCCGATGTCGCTGACGTAGAAATAGGTGGTCTGGAATTCGTAACGGAAGCGCCCGGGCTGGCTCATCACGGCAATGTACACGCCCGGCTCCTGCAATTCGCGGATATCTTCCACGGGAATGTGCGTGACGCTGCGGCGGTTGGGCTTTTGCTCGGTCAGGAAGCGTCCGAGGTAGACACTGTCGGTCAGGCTGCGCAAATCGTCGACCTGGTAGGATTGCACCGCGCCGCGCAGGTTGCTGTGGCGCCAGTCGTCGCTGTAACCGTTCTCGTCGTCATCGTCGCCTATTCTGGCACTGCCGCCGATGACGCGATCGAGAAAACGCGGCAACTGGTCCGGCTTGACGCGCAGGAATTGCACGTCGACTTCAGGCACGTTGACGGTCACCACCGGCAAGCCGCCGTTCTGCTTGGCCGGCAGCACCATGCCGTTGCTGGCGAAATAATAGGCGGGCGATACCGGCGCGGTCAGCACCGAATAGCGCGCCTCGGACGGCAGTTTCTTGCCATTCTTCGCCGGCAGCGCAACCTGCACGTGCACGACGTAGCGGGTTTGCGGCTTTATGTTGGGGAAATACAGCAGGCGCGGGTTGTCGCCCACCACCCAGGCGCCCTCGACCGGCTTGCCATTCTTTGGATCGGTATCCTCGGGCTTGGTGCTGACCACCGTCTGACTCCTGGACGAGCCGTCGTAAGAATCGCTGTCGCCATCGTCATCATTGCTCTTTTTCGCATCCAGCGGCGTCGGCATTTCATACACGCGTACATACTTGTCGTAGGATTTTCCCGTATCCAGCGGCAGCGAGAATGTCAGTGCCAGCGCCGGTGAGCCGTCGAAACTGCGATCCGCCGCTTCCACCAGCTGGAAGGGCGTGTTGGCATCGTCGGCCGATGCCAGCGCATCGCCGCCGCCAATACCGATTGCCCCGCCGAACCAGTACACAGCGCCTGCCACCAGGGCGGCGAGCAGGACGACAATGGCGATGATTTTTGCACGCATGGTTTTTCCCCGAACCTTGGAATTGTTATCTTTATGGAACGAAATATTGCCAAGATATTATGGCATAGGGCAACACTTGCTTGCCTTAATGAATTAAAAAAAAACGGCCTTGCGGCCGTTTTCGGGAATTACACGACAAGTCTTACTTGTAGACGGTTACTGCGCTGTTGCGCGTTTCGGATTCTTCGCGCTCGCGGATGATGGTCGTGCGCGACGACGACACGGCACGACCGCTGCGCGCCACGCCGAACTGCACCATCAGTTCGTCATAGGCCGCATCCGCCAGGCTCTTCGAAGTTTCCGAAATCACCTTGCCGCGGTTGAAGGCGACGCGGTCGCCGGCGCGCGACAGGATCTTGGTATCCTGGCCGGCGCCGGAAGCGCTGAATGCCGCCTTGACTTCATAGGTGCGCGTATTGATCAGGCTAAAGTCCACCACCAGGTCCAGCGACAGGGTCGCGGTGATGGCGCCGCCGTGCGCCAGCGGCATGGCTTCCTGGCGGAAGTCGATGTTGCTGACGGTGCCGAACAGCACATAGTCGGCGCCCGGGTACAGGCCCTTCTTGATGCGTCCGATGATGTCGTGGATCTGCTCGGTGGCCTTGCCGTTATACGGACGCGCCTGCACCAGGCGCACGCCGCCGCCCTTGAGCAGGGCGCCCTTCAGGTCGGCGGTATAGGTGCGCAGTTCGCCACGGTCGATGTAGGTGTAGTAGCCTTCCGCCGCGAAGTAGCTGCTCTCGTGGCTGCCGCTGTAGCGGCCGCTGGCCGAATAGCTGTGATCGGTCTCGCGTTCCCTGGCACTGGCGCTGACCTTGGTCTTGCTGTTGGCCGAGACCACGCGGAAATACTCGCTGACTTTTTCCTCGTAGGTCAGGTCGGTGACGGCGATCTTCGGCGGCGCCGCATGTGCAACGGAAATTCCCGCCGCCAGCACGAGCCCGACCAGCATCTTTGCTTTCTTGGTATTGAACATGGTGTACCTTTCAGTGGAATCAGGCCCTGCGAGCACGCATCAGCGCTGCGACGTCTTGCGGATTTCCTTCTCTTCCTGCCATTCGATCGTGCCTTCCTCGATGTCGTACACCTTCAAGGTCATCTTGTAGAACACGTCCTTGGTATTGGCGTTCTGCTTGACGATCGAAACGATCTCGCCTTCCAGCGAATACTTCGCTGCCTTCATGTTGCCGACCTTGGCCTTGCCGGCGTTCTTGTACAGGCCGCTCTGGTTCTGCCGCTGCAGCTCGCTCACGCCGGCTTCCATCTCGTCGTTGCTGCGCACGAAGCGCACCTTGCGGCTCTTCACCAGCGCGGTCTGAATCGAGTTCATGATCGACTTGGTGTCGATGTACTCGCTGGTCTTGTTGCGCACCGCCGACAGCGTCATGGTCGGGCGCCCGTCCAGCATCGGGTCTTCCAGCAGCGAGCCGACCATCTTTTCGGCGATCAGCTGCAGGTCGGTCGAACCAAATTCGTTGGTGACGGTTTCAACCGCCTTGTTGTCACCGTAATTGACCTGGCGCGAGAAGCGCACGGTCGGCTGCGACACGGTCGGGCAGCCGCTCAGCAGCAAGGTCGCGGCGGCGACGCTGCACACTGCCAGCGAAATGGATTTCAAGCGTTTCATGAGAATGCTCCTGATAATTGAACGTAACCGTTACGAGAAAGCTGCCGCGCGATCAGCGCGGCTCGGCGCTCATCTCGATCATGAAGTCGGTGGCCTTGGGACCGTAGGCGGTGCCCTTGATGAACAGCGTCTGCTGGCCGAGGAACACCAGCGGCTTCCAGGTTTCGCCGTCGCCCACCTGCATGCCGCCGGCGTCGGTCCAGCGGAAGCGGTAGTACAGGCGCAGGTCCGAGGTGGCCAGGTTGGTCACTTCCGCCTGCACCACCAGCACGTCGCTGCGGCGCTGCGAACGCAGGTCGATCACCTGCAGGCCCTGCAGCTCGCCGCGCACAATCAGCTTGGCGGCAATGCCGGCCGAGGCGGCATGCGGATACGTGGCGCTGGACTGCGTCTGCTGCTGGTCGTAAGACGTTTGCGCCTGTGCCAGCGCAGCGGCCGCGGCCAGGCCGCAGGCAAGTGCGAGTCGCTTGAAAACAGGAGTCATATGTATTCCTCTGTAAATGATGATGATCTTTGCGCGCCTAGTTGGCCGCTGCTTGGACATTCACCGGCGCCTTGCCGGCCCGGGCCTTGCCTTTGCCGCGAACCTTGGCGGTGCGGGTGGAGCTGGCGTTATCCTTGGCCGGCATCTTCGCCAGCTGTTCGGTAGTGCCGAGCTGGGCGACTTCGCCGAAGTAGGTCTTGTTCTTGAACAGGCGCACTGGCACGACCATGTAGCGGCCGTTGACGGAGATCTTCTTGACGCCGTCGGCCTGGCCCGGCAGGCGCAGCTCGTATTCGCCCGGCTCAACGAAGCCGCGGGCGATAAACACGCGGTCCGGCAGCGAGCGCCACATGCGGTCATCGGCCGGCGCTTCGGTCGCCGCTACCGCCAGGTTGGCGAGCAGGCCGGCGGCAAAGCCGAGGCGCTTGTTGGCCTGGTCCTGCACCAGCGCCTTGGCGATGGCGCGCGTCGCTGCGCGTGCCTGGATGCCCGGCAACTCATCCTTGAGCGCCTTGCGCGCCATGACGTTGAAGTCGGTCACCAGCGCGGTTTTCATGCTGTGCTTGCCGAACTGAAGCTGGTCGATCGCCAGCGCATCCGGGTCCGGATAGATCGCCGGGAAAGCGAAGGAAATGGTGACCAGGCCGCTCGTGGTGGGCACCGGGAACGCGACTTTCTGCGACTGGCGCGCCGGTGCATTGCCGGTCTCGATGATGAACAGCACGTCAGTCACGCCCTTGGTACGGCGGAAGCTGGTGCGCTTGTCGAGGCCGCGCAGGCCTTCTTCCAGCACCGGCAGGTCCGGACGCAGCTCAATGGCCTTGCGGTAGCCCGGCGCTGCCAGGCCCGGTTCGTTGAGCGCCTCGTAGACGAAGCCCGCCAGGTAGTGGCTGAGCGCATTCTGGTAACCGTTCTTCAGCTTCAGCACTTCCGGATCGTTCAGGGTTTCGATCGGGTAGCCGTTGAGCTCCTTGGCGGTCGAGGTAACACCCTTTTCCTTGGCTTCGTCTTCCGCGGCTGCGGCTTCCTTGGCGCGGAATTCGGCGATCAGCGCCTCGCGCTCATGGGTGCGCTTGATATCGACGCGCGCGGTATCGAGGTCGCCCAGGTTGATCCGGTTCATCGCCATGCGCGTCGTCAGCATGACCTTTTCGTAGTCCTGGCCTTCGTAGGTTCGCGAAGCATCGCCGCCGAACAGCGCGCCGACCTGGCCGAAGAGCTTGGCAGGATCGGATTTCGCCGTTTCCTCCCATGCCTTGATGCGGGCATCGGCGACTTCGAATGCGCCCATGCTGTCCTGATAGCGGGTGCTGATGCGCAGCAGCTCGCCTTTTTCCAGGTTGAGCAACAGGTCGGTCTTGTTTTCGCCGCTGGCAGTCTGGGTTTCCAGCTGCGCGATGGCGGAGGAAACGTCGCCCTGCGAGGTCGCCGCGATGGTCGTGCCGACCTTGCTTTCATGGGTCGCTGTGGCGCAACCGGCCAGGATCAGTGCCGCTGCAAGCGGAAACAGTACAATGCGCATAGTTGTATTTTTTGAAATATATTCAGGAATCGAAACGATAGCATCGAATCGATTTTGTTTGAAATAAATCAACAATAATTCACATTGTACTGAGGAATTACCAACAGTATTGAACTATTTTGCCAACCAATTGTCCAAGGCGAACCAAAATTCTGGCAAGTAAGAATGATCGCCGTGGCGCAGGCCATGGTCTGCCTGCGGGTAGCTGAGCGCCGTCAGGTTGGTCTTGCCGAGTGCGGCAAAATGTTGCTGCAAGTAACGTAACGAATCGATCGGCACGTGTGCGTCGGCCTCGCCCATGGCCACCAGCAACGGCATCGACAGGCTGGCCAGGGCGTCCGTATGCCGCAGCGCCCGCAATTCCGACCAGTAGCGATAGCTGCGCCCATGGATGCGCACCGCAGCGTCGTCCGGATCCGCCGGCGGCGGCCCCTCCAGTGCTTTCAGTGCTGCCAGTCCATCGGTGAATCCCCGGCGCTGCGCCTGCAACCGGTAAGCGTCGAGCGGATCCATGCCGCCATTGGCCAGGATCGCCGCGTGGGTGACCTCGGGATTGCGCTGCGCCAGCACCGGCACGATATCGCCGCCCTCCGAAATCCCGACGAGCGCCACCCGGCGCGGCAGGGCGCCCGCCTGGCGCGCCTGCATCAGCTGCGCGGCGATGAATTCGCCCTGATCGGCAATCCAGCGCTGCGGATGGTCGTCGCGGATGAAGTCGTCGCTGCAGCCGGCCAGGCGTGCCCAGACGCGCGCGCGGATATGCCGCTTGTGCAGAATGAAAATGCGCACGCTGCCGGACTCCCCTTCCAGGCCGCGGAAGTACTGCGGCAGGAAGGGCTGCATGCTGGCGCAGTCGGAGCCGGCAATGACGAACAGGTAGGTAGTGGGCGCGGACGGCCCCGGGTGCAGGCGCTTGTCGAACGTGAAGTAAATGGCTTCGCCGCCGTCGCCAAAGGCAAAGCTGCGGGCCGGCACCGCCTGCCCTGCGGCCACAGGCGGCGGCAAGCCGGACGAGACGCATGCCTGCAGCAGCATGGCTGGCAGCGCCAGCGTTGCCAGCGCGCGCAGGATGATACTGCGCCAGGCGCGCATCCGAAAAAAGGAAATTCCCTTCATGCGCAGAAGCGGCGGGCGAAGCAGACCACTAATCCAGCAGGCGTTCCAGCACGCCGGCCGAATCGTGGGCAGCGCGGCGCAGGCGGTCATTGACGCCCTGCCAGGCGGCATCCGCGGGCGGCGTCTCGACGACGATGACGTCGGCGCCTGCCGCATCCAGTTCGCGCAAACCCGCATACAGCGCGTGCGCGAAGCCGGCCGGATCGTCCGGCAGGCGCAGTTGCGCGACCGCGCCATGTGCTGCCGTGGCGGCGCGCTGCATGAGCGCGGCGCGGCGCCCGCCGCCAGCCAGGTGCGCCAGGATGCGCGGCAAGTCCGCGGGTGCCACCAGCGCCACCGGCGTAGCCGGCGCATAGTGCGCTTCCAGCGTGCCGGAAGCGCGCGGCGCGGCCGCATCCGGCGCCGCCGGCAGCACGCCGATGACGGCGGCGATCTGCTGCGGCGTGACATGCCCGGGGCGCAGCAGCACCGGGCCATGGCTGGCGAGGCGCGACAGGTCGAGGATGGTCGATTCGATGCCGACGTTGCTCTGGCCGCCATCAAGGATGGCCGCCAGCGGCCCTGCCGGCGGCGCGCCGAATTCGTCACGCACGTGCTGCGCCGTGGTCGGGCTGACATGGCCGAAACGGTTGGCCGACGGCGCCGCGATGCCGCCCTGACCGCCCTTGAAGGCGCGCAGCAGCGCCTGCGCCACCGGGTGCGACGGGCAGCGCAGGCCGATGCTGTCCTGGCCGCCGGAAACGGCGTCGGGAATCTGCGCGGCGCGCCGCAGGATCAGGGTCAGCGGCCCCGGCCAGAAGGCTGCCACCAGCGCGCGCGCCTCGTCGGGAATCTGCGCTGCCCAGCGACCGATGTCGCCTTCGGGCGACAGATGCACGATGACGGGATGGTTGGCGGGGCGGCCCTTGGCCGCGTAAATGGCGGCCACCGCCTGCGGATTTTCCGCGTCGGCGCCGAGGCCGTACACGGTCTCGGTCGGAAAGGCTACCAGCGCGCCCTGTTCCAGCAGGCGCGCGGCGGCGGCGATCGCCGCGCTATCGGGAGTTGCTTCAGACATGATGCTGTCGATGTTCACGCAATCGCGGACGCCCGGCGCATCAGGCGCCGGCGCCGGCAATGCCGAGGATGCGGCAGGCGGCATCGAAGCTGTCCTGCGCCTGCGCCAGCGTCGGCGCCACGAAGGTGACATGCCCCATCTTGCGCCCGCGCCGCGGATCGTCCTTGCCGTACAAATGCAGGTTGGCGCCCGGCAGCGCCAGAACCTTGTCCCAGGCAGGTTCGCGCGCTGCATCGCTGCCTGCCTCGAACCAGACGTCGCCGAGGATGTTGAGCATCACCGCCGGCGAGTGCTGGCGCACGTCGCCCAGCGGCAGGCGCGCCATGGCGCGTGCCTGCTGCGAAAACTGGCTGGTGACGCAGGCGTCGATGGTGTAGTGGCCGCTGTTGTGCGGGCGCGGCGCCATCTCGTTGACCACCAGCGAGCCGTCCTGCAGCACAAAAAATTCGATGCACAGCACGCCCACGTATTCGAGCTTGCCGATGATCGCCAGCGCCGCCTGCTGGGCGCGCTGCGCGCATTCCGGCGAAACGTTCGGCCCCGGCACCGTGGTGGAGAACAGGATGCCGTCGCGATGGACGTTCTCGGCGATCGGATACACCGCCGACTCGCCGTCGGCCGTGCGCGCGGCCAGCACCGACACTTCGTAGGCCAGTGGCAGCATCTTTTCCAGCACGCAGCCGACGCGATGCAGTTCGGTAAAAGCGGCGCGCGCTTCCTCGCGCGTGCGCACGCGCACCTGGCCCTTGCCGTCATAGCCCATGCGCGCAGTCTTGAGAATCGCCGGGAACAATTCGTCCGGTGCGGCGTCCAGGTCTGCCTCGGTGACGACCACGTGGTGCGGCGCCGGGTAGACATGGGAAGTTGCGGCGCACTCGGTAAAGAAACGCTTCTCCGCGACGCGGTCCTGCGCCACCGACACGCACGCAGCCGCCGGCGCCACCACGCTGCGCGCCGCCAGTTGCGCCAGGCTTTGCGCCGGCACGTTCTCGAATTCGGTGGTCACCGCCTTGCACAGGCCGGCCAGCTGGTTCAGCGCGACCGGGTCGTCGTAGGCGGCGCTGAGCAGGTAATCGGCGGCGTGCCCGGCCGGGCAGTCGCGCGCCGGCTCCAGCACCGCCACCTTGAAGCCCATGGCTTGCGCGGCATGCACGAACATGCGGCCAAGCTGGCCGCCGCCCATCACGCCCAGCCAGGTCGGCGGCGTGGCCGACGGCACGAAGGGTATCGGCCGCCCGCTCATGCCGGCAACTGCATGGCTTGCGCCACCTGCGTCTGCTTGGCGCGGAATTCCAGCAGCCGTTCGGCCAGCGCAGCATCGGTGGTCGCCAGGATGGCAATCGCTGTCAGCGCGGCGTTGGCGGCGCCCGCTTCGCCGATGGCGAAGGTTGCCACCGGCACGCCCTTGGGCATCTGCACGATGGACAGCAGCGAATCCTCGCCGCGCAGGTAGCGCGACGGCACCGGCACGCCCAGCACCGGCACGATGGTCTTGGCCGCCAGCATGCCCGGTAGATGCGCGGCGCCGCCGGCGCCGGCGATGATCGCCCGCAGGCCGCGCGCGCGCGCGGCTTCCGCATAGTCGAACATCTGGTCCGGCATGCGGTGCGCGGAAATCACCTGCGCCTCGAAGGGCACGCCGAAATCCTTGAGTATCGCCACCGCGTTCTGCATCACGTCCCAGTCGGACGAGGAACCCATCACCACGCCGACCAGCGGCGACACTTTCGCTTGTTCAGTCATGCCAGCCTCTCAATCCTGCAGGGTCTCACCGGTCAGGCGTTGCAGCGCCTCGCGGTACTTGGCGCCGGTCTTTTCGATGACGTCCGGCGGCAATGCCGGCGCCGGCGCGGTCTTGTTCCAGTCCTGCAGGGTTTCCAGGTAATCGCGCACGAACTGCTTGTCGAAGGACGGCGGCGACATGCCCGGCGCATAGGAATCGGCCGGCCAGAAACGCGAGGAATCGGCCGTCAGCACCTCGTCCATCAGGTGCAGCACGCCGTTTTCATCCAGGCCGAATTCGAACTTGGTGTCGGCGATGATGATGCCGCGCGTGGCGGCATAATCGGCGGCCGTCTGGTAAAGCTTGATGCTGATGTCGCGCATCTTTTCAGCCAGTTCCTTGCCGATGCGCTTTTGCATTTCTTCGAAGCTGATATTCTCGTCGTGCTCGCCGATGTCGGCCTTGGCCGCCGGCGTGAAAATCGGCTGGGCCAGCTTGTCGGCCTGGCGCAGGCCGGCCGGCAGCGCGATGCCGCAAATCGAACCGGTGGCCTGGTAATCCTTCCAGCCGGAGCCAATGATGTAGCCGCGCACTACAGCCTCCACCAGGATGGGCTTGAGCCGCTTGGCCACGACCGCGCGGCCACGCACCTGCTCCACTTCCTGCGGCGTCACCACGGACTCAGGCGCAATGCCGGTGAGGTGGTTGGGGACGATGCCGCCAAGCTTGTCGAACCAGAAATCGGACATCTGGTTCAAGACCTTGCCTTTGGCGGGGATCGGCTCGTTCATCACCACGTCGAAGGCCGACAGGCGATCGGTGGTGACGATGAGGATCTTGTCGTCGCCGACGGCGTAATTGTCGCGCACCTTGCCGCGGCCAAGGAGTTGCAGGGAGGTGATGCTGGATTCGTAGAGACTGTTCATGAAAATCTTCTGAAAACATTTCGGGCGGACCGCGGTCCGCCCTGTGGTTACTTACTGCACGATTTGTGCGAGTTCGCCCTTCTTGTATTTCTCGGCGATCTTTTCCAGCGACAGCGGCTTGATCTTTGCCGCCTGGCCTTCGCAGCCGAATTCCAGGTAGCGCGCCTTGCAGATCTGCATCGCGGCTTCGCGCGCGGGCTTGAGGTAATCGCGCGGATCGAACTTGGACGGGTTCTCGAACAGGTAGCGGCGAATCGCCGCCGTCATGGCCAGGCGGATATCGGTATCGATATTAATCTTGCGCACGCCGTGCTTGATGCCTTCCTGGATTTCCTCGACCGGCACGCCATAGGTTTCCTTCATGTCACCGCCGAATTCGCGGATCACCGCCAGCAGTTCCTGCGGCACCGAAGACGAGCCGTGCATCACCAGGTGGGTGTTGGGAATGCGCGCGTGAATTTCCTTGATGCGGTCGATGGCGAGGATGTCGCCGGTCGGCTTGCGCGAAAACTTGTAGGCACCGTGCGAGGTGCCGATGGCGATTGCCAGGGCGTCGCACTGGGTCTGCTTGACGAAATCGGCCGCCTGGGCGACGTCGGTCAGCAGCTGTTCCCGGGTCATGGTGCCTTCGGCGCCGTGGCCGTCTTCCTTGTCGCCCTTCATGGTTTCCAGCGAACCGAGCACGCCCAGTTCGGCTTCCACGGTCACGCCGATGGCGTGCGAAAACTCCACCACCTTGCGCGACACTTCGACGTTGTATTCGTAGCTGGCGACGGTCTTGCCGTCTTCGGTGAGCGAACCGTCCATCATCACCGAGGTGAAACCGGACTTGATGGCCGCCATGCACACTGCCGGCGACTGGCCATGGTCCTGGTGCATCACCACGGGGATATGCGGGTAGGCTTCCACGGCTGCCGAAATCAGGTGGCGCAGGAAGGCTTCGCCGGCGTACTTGCGCGCGCCTGCGGAGGCTTGCATGATCACCGGCGCGCCGACTTCATCGGCAGCGGCCATGATCGCGGACACCTGTTCCAGGTTGTTGACGTTGAAGGCAGGCAAACCGTAGCCGTTTTCGGCGGCATGGTCGAGCAACTGGCGCATCGATACGAGTGGCATGGCAATTCTCCCAGTAAGTCAAATCAAATAAATCAGTATTCGCCAACGCGCATGATCTTCAGCGCATTGGTGCCGCCGACCTGGCCCATGGGTTCGCCCCAGGTCACCACGATCAGGTCGCCTTTCTGCACCAGTCCCTTTTCCAGCAGCACATCCTGGGCGGCTTTCATCACGGCGTCGCTGTCCAGAGAATGCATCATCTCGAAGGTTTGCACGTTGCGGTACAACGAGGCCTTGCGCTGGGTGCCGAGGACATGCGTCATGGCGAGGATTGGAATGGCGATATTGCAGCGGCTCATCCACAGCGCCGTCGAACCCGACTCGGTCAGCGCGACAATCGCTTTCACGCGCAGGTGGTGCGCCGTAAACAACGCGCCGTAGGCAATCGACTGGTCGATGCGGGTAAAAGTTTTATTAAGGAAATCGGCATCCAGCGTGGAATTTTCCGACTTTTCCGCCTCCAGACAAATGGCGGCCATGGCTTCCACCGTTTCCACCGCATAGCGGCCAGAGGCGGTTTCGGCCGAAGTCATCACGGCGTCGGTACCGTCCAGCACGGCGTTGGCGACGTCGGACACTTCGGCGCGGGTCGGGATCGCATTGACGATCATCGACTCCATCATTTGCGTGGCGGTGATCGCCAGCTTGTTGGACGCGCGCGCCATCTTGATCATGCGCTTCTGCAGCGCCGGCACGGCGGCATTGCCGACTTCCACCGCCAGGTCGCCACGCGCCACCATGATGCCGTCGGAGGCGTCGAGGATTTCCTGCAGAGCGGGAATCGCCTCGGCGCGCTCGATCTTGGCGATCATCATCGGCTTGTGCTTATGCGGCTCGCCGGCGATGTTGGCCAGCTGGCGCGCCATGATCATGTCGGCGGCATTCTTCGGGAAGGAGACGGCGACATAATCGGCCTGGATCGACATGGCGGTCTTAACATCTTCCATGTCCTTGGCGGTCAGTGCCGGCGCCGACAGGCCGCCGCCCTGGCGGTTGATGCCCTTGTTGTTGGAGAGCTCGCCACCGATCTTCACCGTGGTATGGATGGCGCTACCGACAACTTTTTCGACCACCAGCACGATCAGGCCGTCGTTGAGCAGCAATACGTCATTGGGCCGCAGGTCGCGCGGCAGTTCCTTGTAATCGAGGCCGACGCAATCCTGATTGCCCATTTCGCAATTGGCATCGAGGATGAATTTCGCGCCCTTTTCCAGCATGATCTTGCCCTGCTCGAACTTGCCGATACGGATTTTCGGCCCCTGCAGATCGGCCATGATCGCCACTTCGCGGCCGCATGCCTGCGCGGCTTCGCGCACCAGCCGGGCGCGCTCGATATGGTCCTGGGCCTTGCCGTGTGAGAAGTTCAGACGGACCACATCCACGCCTGCCTGGATCATGCGGGTCAGGGTCTCGAGGTCGCTGGAGACCGGTCCGATGGTGGCAACGATTTTGGTGGCGCGGCGCAGAAGCATGGTTATCCCGAAAAGTAGTATCAGTTGATGGCGCGGTCTTGCAGCACCGCAACGGCCGGCAGGGTTTTACCTTCGAGGAATTCGAGGAAAGCGCCGCCGCCGGTGGAGATGTAGCCGATCTTGTCGGCAATGTCGTACTTGGCGATGGCTGCCAGCGTATCGCCGCCGCCGGCGATGGAAAACGCCTTCGATTCGGCAATCGCCTGTGCCAGCGTCTTGGTGCCGTTGGCGAACTGGTCGAACTCGAACACGCCCACCGGGCCGTTCCAGACGATGGTGCCGGCTTGTGCCAGTTGCTGCGCCAGTTGCGCCGCGGTTTGCGGACCGATGTCGAGGATCATGTCGTCATCCGCCACGTCCGCCACGGCCTTGGTGGTGGCGACAGCAGTGGGCGCGAATTCCCTGGCGCAGACCACGTCCACCGGAATCGGCACGGAGGCGCCGCGCGCCGCCATCTTGTCGATGATGCGCCTGGCATCGGCGACCAGGTCGGCTTCCGCCAGCGACTTGCCGATCTTCAGGCCGGCGGCCAGCAGGAAAGTATTGGCAATGCCGCCGCCGACGATCAGCTTATCCACCTTGTCGGCCAGCGATTCGAGGATGGACAGCTTGCTCGACACCTTGGAACCGGCGACGATCGCCACCAGCGGGCGCGCCGGCTGGCCCAGGGCCTTGCCCAGCGCATCCAGCTCCGCCGCCAGCAGCGGGCCGGCGCAGGCGACCGGCGCATATTTGGCCATGCCATGGGTGGTGGCTTCGGCGCGGTGCGCGGTGCCGAAAGCGTCGTTGACGTAGACATCGCACAGCTTGGCCATTTTCTGCGCCAGTTCGTCGCAGTTCTTTTTCTCGCCCTTGTTGACGCGGCAGTTTTCCAGCAAGATCACCTGGCCCGGCGCGACATCGACGCCATCGACCCAGTTCTGCTGCAGGCTCACCGGCAGTTCCAGCAATGCCGCCAGGCGCGCGGCGACCGGCGCCAGCGTATCTTCCGGCTTGAATTCGCCTTCGGTCGGGCGCCCCAGGTGCGAGGTCACCATGACGGCGGCGCCGGCATCCAGCGCCATGCGGATCGCCGGGACGGAAGCGCGGATACGGGTATCTTCGGTAATGTTGCCAGCATCATCCTGCGGCACATTCAAGTCGGCGCGGATGAAAACGCGCTTGCCCTGCAGTTGCTGGTTGGCGCACAAATCGCCCAGGCGTTTGAATTGCATAATTCCCCGTGAATCGCGAAAAATGGAAAAACCACCATTTTACCGCACCCCGCCCCTGCAAAAAAGCCATGTCAGGGAGCAAACACGCGAATCAGCCCATCGCCAGCCGCAAACCCGTGAACAAGGCCATTCCCAGCGCAATCGTCCCCAGCATGTGCCGCGTCGCCACAAAAAACACCGCAGCCCCTGCCGCCGCCAGCAATTTCGGATTAAACAGGGTCAGAGTCAATTTCCCCGTATCTCCTGCCACCATCAGCAAGTCCGGCGCGATGGTAGCTGCCAGCGCCGCCGCCGGCGCGTAGCGCAAGGCATGCCGCGCCCAGCCCGGCAGCTTGACGGCATCGCCCAGCATGAAAAACGAGCTGCGGGTGATCACCGTGGCAATGAACATCAGGCCGATGGCGATCCAGACATAAGCCTCGTTCATGCCCCCCTCCCCGCCTTGCGCCGCTCGGCCACGCGGTCCACCGCCATGGCCGCCAGCATGCCGGCAACCACGGCCAGCAGCAAGCCGAGGCGATACGGCCAATGCACGGTCAGCACCGACAGCGCGGCAGCCACCAGCACGCCGGCCAGCGCGGCGACATTCATGGTCAGGGGAATCAGCACCGCCAGCAGCGCCAGCGTGCCGGCGAAGGCAATGCCCCAGCTTTGCGGAATCTGGCTGGCCAGCACGATGCCAAGGAGCGAGCCGACATGCCAGGAACACAGGTTCAGGTAGTTGATGCCGGCGATGAAGCCTTCCTTGCCCTGCGGCTGGTACTGCGTATGCGGCGGGAAGCGCGCGGAAAACAGCGCCGCAGTCAGGTCGGCATTCAGATAGCCGTACCAGAGCCGCTTGTACCACGGCAGGTGCGCCATGTGCGGCCCCATGGCGGCGGCGAAGATGACGAAGCGCAGGTTGACCACCAGCGCGGTGGCGAACACCACCAGCAGCGACGCATTGGCGGCGATCAGCGGCATGGCCGCCAGTTGCGCCGAGCCGGCATAGACCAGGAAAGTCATCAGCAGCGTCTGCTCCAGCGTCAGCCCGCCCTTGAGCATCGCCATGGCCGTCACCATGCCCCAGGCGAAAATGCCCGGCATGGCGGATGCGCTCATGCCCACCGCTTCGCGAAACGTCTCCCGCTCGGCTGCCGGTACCAGCCGGTCGGGCAGCCTGATTGCAAATTTGCTCATACCTTGCGGCCTGACATTCCGCACATATATTTCCCAGAAGCATATTTTACCGGGAAGCTCCGGCGCGCGCGGATTCTTTCCGCGCCCCATTCGCGATAAAATCCGGGTTTGGCAGAAAATTATCTGGAGACCCACCATGTCGATGGACGATCGTGACGGAAAAATCTGGCAGGACGGCAAGCTGATCGAATGGCGCGACGCCAGGATCCACGTGCTGACGCATTCCCTGCACTACGGCATGGCGGTCTTCGAAGGCGTGCGCGCCTACAAGACGGCGCAGGGCCCGGCGATCTTCCGCCTGGAAGAACACACCCGCCGCCTGTTCAATTCCGCCAAGATCTTCCAGATGCAGATTCCCTTCGACTTCGACACGGTCATGGAAGCGCAGCGCCAGGTGGTGCGTGAAAACAAGCTCGAATCCTGCTACATCCGCCCGCTGGCGTGGGTCGGCTCGGAAAAGCTCGGCGTCTCGGCCCGCGGCAACACCATCCACGTCGCCGTGGCCGCCTGGGAATGGGGCGCCTACCTCGGTGAGGAAGGCCTGAGCAAGGGCATCCGCGTCAAGACGTCCTCCTTCGCGCGCCACCATCCCAACGTCATGCTGGTGCGCGCCAAAGCGTCGGGCAACTACATCAACTCGATCCTGGCCAACCAGGAAGCGCTGGCCGATGGCTACGACGAAGCGCTGTTGCTGGATACCGACGGCTATGTCTCCGAAGGCTCCGGCGAAAACTTTTTCATGATCAAGAACGGCAAGCTGTATACGCCCGACCTCGCCTCCTGCCTGGACGGCATCACCCGCGACGCCGTGCTGACGCTGGCGCGCGACCATGGCATCGACGTGATTGAAAAACGCATTACCCGCGACGAAGTGTACTGCTGCGACGAAGCCTTCTTTACTGGCACCGCCGCCGAAATCACGCCGATCCGCGAACTCGACAACCGCCAGATCGGTGCAGGCAGCCGCGGCCCCGTCACGGAAAAACTGCAACAACTGTTTTTCAAGGTGGTGGCCGGCGAAGACCCGCGCTACCAGCACTGGCTGGCCAAAGTTTAATCAAGAAAGTGGAGTAACCTCATGACTGAAAATACCGCAGCAACCCCCGTCGAAGTGGACGGCCAGCACACCCTGTACTGCCCCAACCCGAACATGCCGATCTGGTCTTCGCACCCGCGCGTGTTCCTGAACCTGAACGCCGACGGCGAAGCCCGGTGTCCGTACTGCGGCACCGCCTACCGCCTGCGCCCCGGCGCTGTCGCCGGCGGCCATCACTGACACTGCCGGCGCGCATGGCCCGCCCCCCGAAGCAGCTCGGCACGGCCGATGAAGTCGAAGCGGCCTACTACGACGCCCTCGCCCACGCCGACATCGATGCCCTGATGGCGCTGTGGGCCGAGGACGAGGAAATCGTCTGCGTGCATCCGGGCGCGCCGCGCCTGGTCGGCCATGCCGCCATCCGCGCCGCCTGGGAAGCCATTTTCGCGCGTGGCGCGCTGCATGTCCGCCCGGTGCAGGTGCATGTGGCGCACAACCTCATGTGCTCGGTGCACAGCGTCATCGAGGATGTGCGCCAGCAGAGTGCCGAAGGCGGCGAGGTGCACATCCTCGCCACCAACGTCTATCTGAAAACCCCGCGCGGCTGGCGCATGATGCTGCACCATGCCGGCATCGCCCACGGCCGCATGCCGGAAGCGACGGCAACGGCGCCGGTGCTGCATTGAAGCCCCCTGCCTACGACACGCCCCGCTGGCTGCCGGGCGGTCACCTGCAAACCATGTACCCGGCCACCTGCATCGCCCGGCCCGCAGTCAACTTCCGGCGCGAGCGCTGGCAAGCGCCGGACGGCGATTTCGTCGATGTCGATTTCGTCGACGGCCAGCCCGGTCAGCCTTTCGTGGTGCTGTTCCACGGCCTCGAAGGCTCTTCCGGCAGCCATTACAGCCGCGCGCTCATGGCCCACGCCAGCGCGCTCGGCTGGTCCGGCGCGGTGCCGCATTTCCGCGGCTGCTCGGGCGAAGCCAACCTGGCGCCGCGCTTCTACCATTCCGGCGACGCGGCAGAAGTCGACTGGCTGCTGCGACGCCTGAAAACCTGCGCCGGCGAACGCGGCAGCACGGCGTTCTACGCCACCGGCGTATCGCTGGGCGGCAATGCCCTGTTGCGCTGGCTGGGCGAATCGCAGCACCAGGCCGAATTCGTCGATGCCGCCTGCGCCGTCTCGGCGCCGCTCGACCTGGCCGGCGGCGGCCATGCCCTCGGGCGCGGCATCAACATGATCTACACACGCGTCTTCCTGAACACGCTCAAGCCCAAGTGCCTGGCCAAGCTGCAGCAATTTCCCGGCCTGTTCGACCGCGACGTCATGCTGGGATCGCGCAACCTGTACGAGTTCGACAACATCGTCACCGCCCCGCTGCACGGCTTTCGCGACACCGACGATTACTGGCGCCGCGCCAGCGCCATCCACGTGCTGCAGGACATCACCGTGCCGGCGCTGGTGATGAATGCGCAAAACGACCCCTTCCTGCCGGCGCGCTACCTGCCGCAGAAGGCATCGACCGCTGTCACGCTGGATTTCCCGAAGCACGGCGGACATGTCGGCTTTGCCACCGGTCCGTTTCCGGGACGAATCGACTGGCTGCCGCAGCGCATGCTGCGCTTCCTGCAAGGCGATGCGGCGCCGGGCGCATGGCCGGCGGCGGCGGCCTGAGCGCCGCCAAACAAACTGCCGTTTTCGGCCATCACCTACCCTTCTTCCGCTACCATCAAGCCATGGATGACATCGTCAAGCAAGCCATGGCCAAATGGCCCAACGTCCCGCAATGCTACGGCTGGCTGGCGCTTGACGCGCGCGGCGCCTGGCGCATGCGCAACGAACCGGCGCAGGCTGCCGGGCTGCCGGGCGAGCGCATCGGCAATGCCGCGCTGCTGGCATTCATCAACCGCAACTACACGCATGACGAACATGGCCGCTGGTATTTCCAGAACGGCCCGCAGCGCGTATACGTGAACCTGGCGGCGACGCCCTACATCGCCCGCACCGATCCGCAGGCCGGTTTCGTCCTGCATACCGGCGCGGCGCTGGATGAAGTCGATGCGGTCTGGATGACGGAAGCAGGCGCATTGATCCTGCAGGGCGGTGAAGTCGTCGCGCAGGTGGATGATCGCGACATGGCGCAGTGCCTGGCCTTGTTGCAGATAGATGGCATGCCGGCGGACGACGAGGCCTTGCTGCGCTGGCTCGATGCCGCAGAAGAGACCTTCGCCCTGCAGATCCGCATCGGCGCAAGCATATGGCCGGTAAAAAGACTGGCCCGTGACGCCGCCGCGCGGCAATTCGGCTATGTCCCGGCGCCGCAGCCGGACGCCGCGCCTACTGACGGCGCTCGTCCATCTGTTCCTTGAAGCGTGCCTGCCACTCGCGCTCGCGGGCATCGATCTGCGACTGGTCGTAGAAAGAGGCGTCCGGCGCGCGACGCGCGATAGTCAGCTGTTCCAGCGCCGACGACAGCGCGCCGTTCAGCGCATAGGCTTCCGCCAGCGCCATGTGCTGGAGCGCCTGCCGGCCCTGCTGCGCATAGGCTTTCGCCAGGCGTTCCTGCAATTGCGGCTCCTGGCGGTACAGCAGCAGCTGGTCGCGCAGGAAGCTGACCGCATCCTCGGCGCGGCCAGTTGCCATCAATGCATCCGCGTACAGGTGGGCGATACCGCGCGACAGCGGAAACTGTGCCCGCGCCGCATCGGCCGCGCGCACCGCTTCGGCCGGCTGTGCTGCCGCCAGCTTCAGTTCCACCGCCAGGCTGGCCAGCATCGTGCTCGACTTCATCCCCTGCGGCGCTGCTGCCTGCGCCTCTGCCAGCAGCGTACCGGCGCGGGCAAAATCGCCGCGCCGCTGCGCCACCAGTGCCTGGCCGTATTTCGCCGCGACCGTCTGGCTGCGGCTTTGCTGCGGCTGCTGCGTCTCGAAATACTCGCCCGTTTCGCGCAAGCCTTGCGCCGTCGTATCCTGCAGCACGCGCAGGCGCGCGCGCACCAGCTGGAAATCCAGGCTGTCGGCGCGCTGCCGGTAGCGCAGGCCGCGGGTGCGGTCCTGGATATCGGCGATGCGCTCGGTGGTCAGCGGATGCGAGCGCAGGAAGGCCGGCACGCTGTCGGTATAGTTACGCGTCGAATTCTGCATGCGCCCGAAAAAGGCGATCATGCCCGAGGTGTCGTAGCCGGCATCCTGCATGATCTGCAGGCCGACGCGGTCGGCCTCGCGTTCGGCGACGCGGCTGAAATTGAGCTGGCGCTGCAGCGCCAGGCCCTGGCCGCCCATCAGCAGCGCGGCGGACGCGTCCGAGCTGGCGCTCGACGCCAGCGCCGCCAGGATCAGGCCCGCCAGCGGCAGCAATGCATCCTGGCGCTGGTGCCCGAGCATGCGGGCGATGTGGCGCTGCGACACGTGGCCGATTTCATGCGACAGCACCGAAGCCAGTTCCGATTCGGTCTGCGCCGCGATCACCAGCCCCGAATGCACGCCGATGAAGCCGCCAGGCAGGGCGAAAGCGTTCAGCGACTGGTCGCGCACGGGGAAGAAAAAGAAATCGTAACCGGCCTCGCCGCGCGCATCCGGGCGCGCCGCCAGCAGCGTGGCGCCGAAATTGTTGAGGTATTCCTGCACGGCCGCGTCGTCGAGGTAGGCGCGGTCGCGCCGCACGCTGCGCATGATTTCCTCGCCCAGTCGGCGCTCCATCACGGGCGAGAGCTCCTGGCGCTCGGTGTCGCCGAGGTTGGGCAGGTTCTGCTGTGCGTGCGCAGCCGGCGCCAGCGCGCCCTGCACGGCGCAGAAACAGGCGAGCATCGCGGCGACAAGGGCGCGCCGGCGCGCACCGCACCGGCGAGGCCACAAGAAAGCGTTCGGGAGTAAATTCACGGTGCTATGATACCTGCACTCAGGAATCGTTCAAGAAACTTCACATTTCGTTACCAATGTCCAGCAAATCCAGCCCCGCCGATCAGGCCGCTGCCGCCCGCGCCCTTACCCACTTCGACGATGCCGGCCAGGCCCACATGGTAGACGTCGGCGCCAAGGCCGAAACCCACCGAATTGCAATGGCGTCAGGCCGTATCCGGATGAAACCGGAAACCCTGGCGCTTATTCAGGCCGGCACGGCGAAAAAGGGCGATGTACTAGGCGTTGCGCGAATTGCCGCAATCATGGGGGCCAAGCGGACCAGCGATTTGATCCCGTTATGCCATCCGTTGGCGCTGACGCGGGTGACGGTCGATTTCACTATCGATGCGGCGGATTCCAGCGTGATTTGTACGACGCAAGTGGAAACTTACGGCAAGACGGGCGTAGAAATGGAAGCACTGGCTGCGACACAAGTAGGACTATTAACGATTTACGACATGTGCAAGGCGGTGGATCGGGGAATGGTCATGACGGATATCCGTGTCACTGAAAAACATGGGGGGAAGTCAGGCGATTGGGTGCTTCCGGCACCCGCAGCTTCCGACTAAGCTGGTGCCCCGCAACTCCGCCTGCCCGCCATGAACCCGACATAATTACCTGCAACAGTCACGCATACAGCTTGCATTTCACGCCGGCAGGCGGAGATTCCGCAAAGCAAATACTCAGAAATAGGCGTCCAGACGGATATAGCCGATGATGGCGCCGGTCGATGCATCCAGGAAGACTGTCCAATCAGACTCACGGCCCATCACTGGCAGGAATTTCACGTTTTTCTCCTGCCCTGATTTGCCGAGCGCCTTATCTATTTCCTCGTGCCTTGACGGGTAGCGGTCATACAAGAGTTGCACCGGGCGCGCACGCTTCAGTGCGCGCTCCACCACTTCCCCCTGATAATGCACCCAGAATGACGGCCTGGTAGCGCTATCGAAACCCTGCAGTGCCATGTCTATCGATTTGAGTTGTTCATTCCCTGGCGCTGCAAGCCTCGTGCCCAGAAGCCGTGGCCCTGTAAACGATAAGCTTCTGAACTCCGGCAATGCTTGCGGCAGCTCATCGGCCAGAACGTCAACATTGGAAATCAAACGGAAGCGATCCGCCTCGAAAACCAGCGCCACCGGGCGCGCAACAAAAACCACATGCAGGCCATAAGCCAATCCGGCCAACTGGATTAATGCGACGACACTCAAATCGCGCATCAAATGCCCGCGCGACTTTGTCGTATTGAATGCCACAAAGGTCAGAATCGGGCCCAGTATCAAATCGACGGATAAAACAATCAGAAAGAGCGTCAAGCCGCCGGCGATATGGAAATGCGGCCATGGATACCATATTCCAAATACCAGCGCAGCAGCCAGCAAGGCAATCAAAAAGGAAACGCCCAAATGAATAAGCGATGCTCGCAAGCGCTGCTTCAGACCAGATTTCTGCTTCATGCTTCACCAGGGTTGTTACAAAACATAATCAGGAATATTGCTGTCAATTTTAATATCCAAACAGGAGGGGATCTTTCATTGCACTTCAGAAAGGAAGCTTAACGCGTATAAGCGCACGTGCGCAATCTTCCGTAGCGCTAAAAAACAAAAAGCGGCGCTATCAGCGCCGCTTTCTTTTATTCACCGAAGCCTTTTCAGGCATCGGCGGGATACTACTCAGCCAGGCTCATCAGACTGCGGCGCGGCATTGTGCCGGCGCATATTTGCCAGGCAAGGTGCCGGTCGAGCCAGTAGCATAGGTCGAGCCAGCGCTCTTGCAGTGCCAGTCGATCGTGCCAGCATTGTTGGTTGCGCCAAGAGCAACGTTACCGATCGTCGGCACCAGCACGAGGGTATTGGTAGCTGCAGTCAATTGCGCAATGCCACCGGTAGCACCGTTCGTGCTGAAGGTGATCAGAATTTCACCAGTGGGGAGGTCAATGCCCACGGAAGTAACGACCTTGGTCGGAATGAAGCACCATACATCGGTTACTGTCGGAGCAGTGTTACAGAGTGCAACAGAACCAGCTGCAGTCTGGGTAGAAGCCGCCGAGAAACCGCCGTTCGAACCGAAGGTTTCGGATACGAGTGTCTTGGCCGATTCAGCAACGCTCAAGCCTTCGGTAACTTTACTGCGCACCGTGTAGTCCGTATAAGCAGGCAACGCAACTGCAGCCAGAATACCGACGATCGCCACAACGATCATCAGTTCGATCAGCGTGAAACCACGTTGCATCGTTTTCATCGATTTCATTTCCATCTCCCCGGAGAAAGGTTTAAACAAACACGAAGTGTGTTGCGCATCACTACAGCAATCATCGTGCCAGCCGGAAATCTAGACGAACAGACAATGCAAACTGTCGAAAAACGATTGTTTCAGAGCAATTTTTGGTTCTTATTGCATTGCATGATGACAATTAACGTCAGAAATAAGCAGTCAAAAGTTGCCACTGACAATTTTCGGCAAGCGCCGGTCAAACTCAGCAGCGCCTTACTTCACCCAGCGCAATACCCGGTCGAGCAGCTTGTCGCTGCGGGGCTTGGCTGCCAGCACCCGCGCCAGGATCACGGAAATATTGTCCTTGCCGCCGTGGGTATTGGCGCGCTGGATCAGCGTACCGCAGGCCGAATCCAGATCGTCGCCGAAATCCTTCAGCGTGGCCGTGAGTTCGGCATGGCCCAGCATGTCCGACAGGCCGTCCGAGCACAACAGGTAGATATCGCCGGCGCGGGTGGCGTGTTCATGGACTTCGATGTCGACTTCGCGGTCCACGCCCACCGCGCGCGTGATCAGGTTCTTGTTGGGCGAATGCAGCGCTGCTTCCGGGGTGATGAGGCCGGCGTCGATCTGTTCCTGCAGCAGCGAGTGGTCGCGCGTGATCTGCACCAGCTCACCGTCGCGCAAGCGGTAGGCGCGCGAATCGCCGACGTGCGCAATGATCAGACGGTCCTGCTGGAACAGGCCCACCACCACCGTGGTGCCCATGCCCTGGAACTGCGGCTCGTTTTCAGCGGCGTCGATGATGGAAGAATTGGCGCGCGCCACCGATTGCTGCACCAGCAGTTGCAGCTGACGCTCGCTTTGCCTTGTCCACGTCTTGAACAGGGCCGGCAATTCTTCTTCCAGCACTTCCTGCACCACGGTAGCAGCAATACTGCTGGCAACTTCGCCGGCACTGTATCCACCCATGCCATCGGCAAGAATGACGTAGCCATGCTCGGGACTGACCGCCACAAAATCTTCATTGTGCGATCGCACCATGCCGGTGTCGGTCTTGGCAACGCATTCTAGCGATACGTAATAGGCCATAGGCTGCTTAGGCGCATGGCCCCCGTGCAGGGGAATAATGGCTCACAAAGGCGCTTTCGATTTTTAATTGGTATTGTTCAAAAGAAATCATACCTAAAAATCATGACAGTGGGCAGTGCGACAAGTAAATTAACATTGCAGCCGATGCCGGTTAAACAACAACGGGGAGCCTTGCTCCCCGTCAAACCTCAGCAATGGTCCACGCTGCGCGTGGCCTTCCGCCCTTGCATACTTGCTGTTACAGCACGGACTTGAGCAAGCGGCCCATCTCGGAAGGATTGCGGGTAATCTTGATACCGCATTCTTCCATGATTTCCAGCTTGGCCTGTGCCGTGTCGGCGCCGCCGGAGATCAGCGCGCCGGCATGACCCATGCGCTTGCCCGGGGGCGCGGTGACGCCGGCGATGAAGCCGACCACCGGCTTTTTCATGTTGTCCTTGATCCAGTACGAAGCATTCGCTTCGTCCGGGCCGCCGATTTCGCCGATCATGATGACGGCATCGGTATCCGGATCGTCATTGAACATCTTCATGATGTCGATGTGCTTCAGGCCGTTGATCGGATCGCCGCCGATGCCCACCGCCGAAGACTGGCCCAGGCCCAGCGCGGTCAGCTGGCCGACCGCTTCATAGGTCAGGGTGCCGGAACGCGACACCACGCCGATGCGGCCCTTCTTGGTGATATGGCCTGGCATGATGCCGATCTTCAGTTCTTCCGGGGTGATCAGGCCGGGGCAGTTCGGGCCCAGCAGCAGGGTCTTGCTGCCGGCTTTCTTCATCTTGTCCTTTATCACCAGCATGTCGCGCACGGGAATGCCTTCGGTGATGCAGATCGCCAGGTCCAGCTCGGCTTCAACCGCTTCCCAAATGGCATCCGCAGCGCCGGCCGGCGGCACATAGATGACGGACACGGTGGCGCCGGTCTGCTGCTTGGCTTCCTTGACGCTGCCATAGATGGGGATGCCTTCGAAATCCTCGCCCGCCTTTTTCGGATTGACGCCGGCGACGAAAGCATTCTTGCCGTTGGCGTAATCGCGCGAGCCGCGGGTGTGGAACTGCCCAGTCTTGCCGGTGATGCCCTGGGTGATGACCTTGGTGTCTTTGTTAATCAGAATCGACATTTATCTTCTCTCTAAAATGCTTATTTACCGGCCGCAGCGACAACCTTCTGCGCGGCTTCTTCCATGGTGTCGGCCGAGATGATCGGCAGGCCCGAGTCGGCCAGCATTTTCTTGCCGATGTCTTCGTTGGTGCCCTTCATGCGCACCACCAGCGGCACGCCCAGCTGCACCGCGCGCGAGGCGGTGATCACGCCTTCGGCAATGACGTCGCAGCGCATGATGCCGCCGAAAATATTCACCAGGATGGCTTTCAGGCCCGGGTTCTTCAGCATGATCTTGAAGGCTTCGGTCACTTTCTCCGCGGTAGCGCCGCCGCCGACGTCGAGGAAGTTGGCCGGTTCGCCGCCGAACAGCTTGATAGTGTCCATCGTCGACATGGCAAGACCCGCGCCGTTGACCAGGCAGCCGATGTTGCCGTCGAGGGAGATGTAAGCCAGGTCGAACTTGGAAGCCTCGACTTCGGCCGGGTCTTCTTCATCCAGGTCGCGGTAAGCGACGATTTCCGGCTGGCGGTAAAGGGCGTTGGAATCGAAATTGAACTTGGCGTCGAGGGCGATGACCTTGCCGGAACCGGTCAGGATCAGCGGGTTGATTTCGGCCAGCGAAGCATCGGTTTCCCAGTAAGCCTTGTACAGGCCTTGCAGCTGCGCGCGGGCATCGGCGATGGAAGCAGCCGGAATGCCGATCTTGGCGGCGATATCATCGGCTTGCGCATCGGTCAGACCCAGTTCCGGGTCGATCTCGCACTTGTGGATCAGTTCCGGATGCGATTCGGCGACTTCCTCGATATCCATGCCGCCTTCGCTGGAAGCCATCAGCACCACGCGCTGGCTGACGCGGTCGGTCACCATCGACACGTACAGCTCTTTCTGGATGTCGGCACCTTCCTCGATCAGCAGGCGGCGTACTTTCTGGCCTTCCGGGCCGGTCTGGTGGGTGATCAGCTGCATGCCCAGGATGGCGTTCGCATACTCACGCACTTGCTCCAGCGACTTGGCGACCTTGACGCCGCCACCCTTGCCACGGCCGCCGGCGTGGATCTGGGCCTTGACCACCCAGACCGGGCCGCCCAGTTGCTCGGCTGCCTTGACGGCCTCATCGACGGACAAGCACGGAATGCCGCGCGGCACCGTCACGCCGAACTTGCGGAGGATCTCTTTGCCCTGGTACTCATGGATTTTCATGCGAACTTCCCTTCAGACGCTTGTGTAATAAATGAATGCGGCGCTAACCAGTCATCGTTGCGGACGCCATGTCCTGGTGGAACATGCCGGTACGCAGGGGCAACGGGAGCTCAGGATCAGGCAGCAGCAGCGCCAACAGAATGGTTAAAAATCTGGCCGCATGCAGAGGTGGCGTGCGGCCGAAAAATGCCCAAAAGTGTAGCACAGCGCTTTTTGCGTGGCCACCCTCGTAGTACTACCGGATGCAGTGCAACAAAATTGGCGCAAGCCGCGCTACGCGCGCCTGCTGCGTCATTCCATCGGATCATCGTCCTTGCCTGCACTGCGCATGGCGGACTTGATGGCCTCGTGCGAAAAACCACGCTGCTGCAGGAACCGCATCCGCTTTGCGCGGTCAGCGGCATCCGCCGGCGGCTGGCTGTATTTGCGTTCGAGGATGGCGCGGGCACGCGCCGGTTCGTCGTCAGCCAGTTGCGCGCGGATGGCGGCGACAGACTCGCTGTCGATCTTGTGGCTTTGCAACTCGGTAAGGATACGCTGGTTGCCGAAGCGTGCCGTGCGGCGGTGCACCAGAGATTCCGCGAAGCGTTCCTGTGAAAGAAATTTGGCTGCTTCCAGAGCATCGAGCAAGGCTTCGACATCGTCGCCTTCCTGCGCATGGCGCGCCAGCTTGCGGCCAAGTTCGAGCCGGCTATGCTCGCGCATGGCCAGGTAGCGCAACGCGCGCCCCTTCAGGCTTAATTGCGGTTTAGCCACGACACACCCAAGAAAAAAGCCATGGGAATGCCATGGCTTGTGTACGGGTAACGGAAACAGGCACCGCCTTATTCCACTTCCTTGCTTTCCTTGTCGGCCTTGTCGGCCTTGCCAGCGGCATCAGCCTTGCCAGCGGCTTTCTTTGTCGTGGACTCTTCGCCTTTGACCGGCGCCAGCAAGGGAACGCCCAGAGCATGACGCACCTTGTTTTCGATCTCGCGAGCCAGCGCTGGATTTTCCTTTAGGAAATTACGCGAATTATCCTTGCCCTGGCCAATCTTTTCGCCGTTATAGCTGTACCAGGCGCCGGATTTTTCCACGATCTTGGCTTCCACGCCCAGGTCGATGATTTCGCCTTCGCGCGAAGTGCCTTCGCCATACAGGATATCGAAGTGCGCTTCCTTGAACGGCGGCGCGATCTTGTTCTTGACGACCTTGACCTTGGTTTCGTTGCCGATGACTTCATCGCCCGACTTGATCGAGCCTGTGCGGCGAATATCCAGGCGCACCGATGCATAGAACTTCAGCGCATTGCCACCGGTGGTGGTTTCCGGGCTACCGAACATGACGCCGATCTTCATGCGAATCTGGTTGATGAAGATGACCAGGGTGTTGGTACGATTGATCGAGCCGGTCAGCTTGCGCAGTGCCTGCGACATCAGGCGTGCCTGCAGGCCCGGCAGGGAATCACCCATTTCGCCTTCGATTTCTGCGCGCGGCGTCAGCGCCGCCACCGAGTCCACCACGATCAGGTCGACGCTGCCGGAGCGCACCAGCGCATCGGTGATTTCCAGCGCCTGCTCGCCGGTATCGGGCTGCGAGATCAGCAGATCGGACAGGTTGACGCCCAGCTTTTGCGCATAAGTGACGTCGAGCGCGTGCTCGGCATCGATGAAGGCACAGGTGCCGCCCAGCTTTTGCATTTCAGCGATGGCCTGCAGGGTCAGAGTGGTCTTGCCGGACGATTCCGGCCCGTAGATCTCCACCACGCGCCCGCGCGGCAGGCCGCCGACGCCCAGGGCGATATCCAGTCCGAGCGAGCCGGTTGAAACCACCTGCACTTCTTCGGCCACGGCGCCGTCTTCCATGCGCATCACGGAACCCTTGCCGAACTGCTTTTCGATCTGCGCCAGGGCCGCGGCAAGGGCCTTGCTCTTGTCCAGGTTGGGTACTAACTTTTTGTCGTCCATAGCTCTCTTTCGAAAATGGCTGGCGATGAAATGGGGGCAAAACTGCTGTCAATACGACGGGGACGCGGTGAAGAAGTACGCTTCCGGCTGCCGAATCGATACTGTATAAAAAAACAGTGATCTATGCAAGCGGAATTTGTACGGGAAATTGAAGTTGATCAATTTGGCCGCTGCTAATCGAGGAAAAGTCGCTAGTATTTTTCGAGAAGAAAATTAATATTTCAGCACAATTCTGCACTATTGTCGTGTCGCGCCCCCGGGCTCGCCGCCCGAGCAACTTGATGCGCCCCAGGCGCATTGCACTCGCCTGAAACACACATACGCCGCGAGGCCCGTCTTCACCCGATTGAGACGCATAGTTTTCTCGTCCAAAATATTACTATAACCACTAGCATTCATACTGCAACTGGCATACTTTACCTCCCGCACGCCGCCCATAGTGGCGCACCTGGATTTGGATTGCGATTCCGCCAGTTCTCTTGCCGCTGCTTCCATCTCTGCAGAGCCAAAACCACTCACTATGTAACTGGCTCCCCAGCCCTTCTTTTTGGCGTCCTGTTTGCATGTTTTGCCACTACTTAGGCAGCGCCGGGTTGGGCGGCCCTCACGCCAACGAAATACATCGCGTTATCCGTCAACCGCGCTTTTAGCTCGATAAGGGGTTTGCCTGCGACGGCCGTCATCTTGTCGCCATCCGGAGAATACAAGGTGATTAGTCCCCCTTCCGGCAAAGTGGCCGATAGCTGCACGTCGGTCCCGGCCAGCCCGATGAACTGGTAAAGATCGCCCCCCCTGGCAACGGCGTATCCGGTAACAGGCTTCCCCGTCATCAGCGTCGGCGTTTCCTGGGCGTACAGCCCCCAGTCAAGGTCAATCCCAGGCAGAGCGCCAGCTGGCACGCGAAAAAGCGAGCTCTCATTGCCGGGCTCCTTGTTTTCGTCGTAGCCGCAGTTGTTCTTCAATCATCGCGCGTCTTTTGGCATCATATTTTTCCCTCTCTGCCGCCATGCGGGCTTGGCGGGTAGCCAATTCGCGTTCCTGAGCAACCTGTTCAGCGATCTGTTCCCGCGTGCGGGCAACAGGTTTGGCATCGTCGACCACAATCCCCCCACTGGACGCGGGCGTGCGATAAGGCCCGGAGGGAACCGGCGGGTTGGTTTTTTCCTGCTCGTTCTTCAGTGCTGCGGATTTTTTCTGTGTCTCAAGCTTGCTTTGCGCCGTGCCAAACTTGTTGCTGCGCCCGGCTTCCGCCTGCTGCTTCATTTTGAGGAATTTTTCCGCTTCCTCGTCGCGATGGCGACCCAGACCCAGGCGGCGCTTTTCCGCCTCAACCTGCGCTTTCCTGGCCTCTTCAGCGCGCCTTTGCTCCTCATTCCGCTTGCGCGCAGCCTCTTTCTCCGCCGGGGTGAGCTCCTTAGGAGGGTGCAACGTATATAAATTCTGGGCCCCGACATACCCGGCACAGAAAAGCAGCATCGCCAACCCGAAAAACAGCTTGCGCATATCACACCTCATGACATGGGAAAGAGCCGGGAAATCGCCGCCGGCTCCCTTGACGCGTATTTTGAGGCGCGCCTAGAAACCCGTTTTTGCGGTTTCATCGCAATGCAGGCGCAAAAATTCGATGGCGTAGGCCACCCGTTTGGCCATGTTTTCCGCATTCAGATGAATGCGAGAGGTGTCCCGACTATTTTGGAATTTAATATCCACGCTACTACCAAAGCGCTCCACCTGAACCACCTCCCCCCATGAAAAACCACCCGGCGAGCCACCTTGTTTCAATGTGGGCTCGGTTGCAACCAATCTAAATCTTCTGAAATAAGGGGAACTGGGGTGATAGTACTCAAGCATGACAGGCGTCAAGTCGTAACGCAAAATCGTTTTGCATTTCTTGACTGTCGTGACTTCATAGATGTTTCCTTCGCCAACGATGACAGGATTAGGCATGCCGCGCTGGCGCGAAAGCTGCTGCACAAATTCGGTAAGGAAGCCCGGCCTATAACCCTGTCCCGGCAGCACTTGGGAAAGGAAGCGCTGCGCACCCTCCACCGTCTGTTCAGGGATGTCGGAAGCAAATACGCTCCCGCAAAAAATCATGCCGGCAGCTGCGCACAAGCCTTTGATTGTTTTGTTTCCTGGCATTTCGCATTTCCTTGAATAGTACAAATGGCCAATACAGTTCAAAAACGATTGTATCCACAAGTATTTCCATATGGAAGCATTCACATGGGTATTCCCGGGCGTTTCCGGAAAAAAGCAACAATTCAACAAAATTAATCGAAGATGCGCCGCAATTCCATCCGGATGCCCGCCAAATAAAAAAGGGCTGCAAGAAAACTTGCAGCCCTCGTCAAGGCAAGCGCCGAAAAACGATCACACCACGATGGTCTGCGCCTCGTTCCCCTGGCGCTCGCGAATCTCGCCGATGCGGTACACGGTTTCGCCGGCCGCCTGCAGTTGCGCCTGCGCCGCATCCGCATTTTCCTTAGCCACGATCACCGTCATGCCAATGCCGCAGTTGAAGACGCGGTGCATTTCATCGTCGGCCACGCCGCCATTCTGCTGCAACCACTGGAACAGCGGCGGCATGGTCCAGGCGTCCCGATGCAGCACCGCGGTCAGGTTGTCGCGCAGCACGCGCGGGACGTTTTCCAGCAGGCCGCCGCCGGTAATGTGCACCATGCCGCGCACTTCCAGCGATGCCATCAGCGCCAGCAGCGGCTTGACGTAGATGCGCGTCGGCGCCAGCAGCACGTCGGCCAGGCGGCGGCCGTGGAAGTCGGCGTCGAGGTCGGGATTGGCAACCGAGAGGATCTTGCGCACCAGCGAATAGCCGTTGGAATGCGCGCCCGACGATGCCAGGCCCAGCACCACGTCGCCCGGAGCAATCTTGCTGCCGTCGATGATCTTCGATTTCTCGACAGCGCCCACGGCAAAGCCGGCCAGGTCGTATTCGCCCGCCGGATACATGGAGGGCATTTCCGCGGTTTCGCCGCCGATCAGGGCGCAGCCTGCCTGTTCGCAGCCCTGTGCGATGCCCTTGATGACATCGGTGGCAGTGGCCACATCCAGCTTGCCGCAGGCGAAATAATCCAGGAAAAACAGCGGCTCGGCGCCCTGCACCAGGATATCGTTGACGCTCATGGCGACCAGGTCGATGCCCACGGTGTCATGCTTGTTCAGGTGGAAGGCCAGCTTGAGCTTGGTGCCGACGCCGTCCGTGCCGGATACCAGCACCGGTTCCTTGTACTTCTTGCTGACCTCGAACAGGGCGCCGAAACCGCCGATGCCTCCCATCACGCCTTCGCGCATGGTGCGCTTGGCGAAAGGCTTGATGGCTTCTACCAGGGCATCGCCGGCATCGATATCAACGCCGGCATCGCGATAGGAGAGGGAAACGGAAGAAGGGAAGCTCATGATGTGATTGGCTGCAGAGGGGGTAAAATAGCGATATTAGCCGCAAGAATATGCGGAAAAACCCTATTTTAACAAAATTGCCCCGTTTTCCGGCTTGTCGAAGGGTTTCCCCGAGGCGAATCGGATAATATCCGTTGTTGATGAAACAATTACTGCTGGATCTGAATGCTCATGCCCCGCCGCGCCTGGAATCCTTCGTGACCGGGCAGAACGGCGAACTGCTGGCCCTGCTGGCCCGCGTCGCTGCCGGCGAGGTCAGCGGCCTGGGCGAGCGCTTCCTTTACCTGTGGGGCGAAAGCGGCGCCGGCAAGAGCCACTTGCTGCATGCCCTGGCCGCCACGGGCCCGTCGGTTTACCTGCCAGGCGACGCTGCCGAAGCCGCTTTCGATTACCGCCCGGACGTGCGCCTGTACCTGCTGGACGATGTCGGCGCGCTGACACCGGCCGCGCAGATCGCCGCCTTCAATCTCTTCAACCAGGTGCGCGAACAGGGTGGCGTGCTGGTCGCCGCGGGCGCCTTGCCGCCGGCGGCGCTGACCGTGCGCGAAGATCTGCGCACGCGCCTGGGCTGGGGCCTGATCTACCAGGTGCACGGCCTGAGCGACGCTGAAAAGATCGCCGCGCTGGAACAGGCCGCCGCTGCCCGCAGCCTGGCGCTGTCGGCCGGCGTGCTGCCCTGGCTGATGACCCACTTCCGCCGCGACATGCCGTCGCTGATCGCCCTGCTCGACGCGCTCGACCGCTATTCGCTGGAAACCAAGCGGCCGGTTACCCTGCCGTTGCTTAAAGAACTGCTGCAAGAAGAAAACCCATGACCAACCTGGCCCTGTTCGACCTCGACCATACCCTGCTGCCGCTCGATTCCGATTACGAGTGGGGGCAATTCCTCGCGCGCACCGGCGCCGTGGACGCCAATGAAATGGAAAAGCGCAATGCCGAGTTTTACCGGCAGTACGTGGAAGGCGTACTGGATCCGATGCTCTACCTGGAATTCGTGTTCGGCACGCTGGCCCGGTTCCCGCGTGCCCAACTCGACGCCTGGCACGACGAATTCATGCAGGAAGTCGTGCGCCCGGCGCTGCGCCCGGCAGCCCGGGACCTGGTAAAAAAACACCAGGATGCCGGCGACCTGACGGCCATCGTTACCGCCACCAACCGCTTCATCACCGCGCCGATCGCGCGCGAATTCGGCGTCGAGCATCTGATCGCCGCCGAGCCCGAACTGGCTGCCAATGGCGATCTCACCGGGCGCGTGCTCGGCACCCCGCCCTTCGGCCCCGGCAAGGTAGTCAACACGCGCGACTGGCTGGCCGGCCTCGGCCATACCCTGGAAGGTTTTCCGCGCAGCCATTTCTACAGCGATTCGCAAAACGACATCCCGCTGCTATCGTTAGTCACCCATCCCGTCGCCACCAACCCGAACGAACGCCTGACTGCCCACGCGCAGGCACAGGGCTGGCCCATCATCACACTGTTCCATGATTAAAAAATTCATCCGCCGCATCCTCGGCGTAAAAAAACAGGATCTGGCACATGATGCGACCGAACCGATCGTACTCGGCCACAAGGAACACGGCATCGACCCGAAACTGGTCTCGCCCAACGCCGTCAAGGTGACGAAAACCCTGCAGGAAGCCGGCTTCAAGGCATTCCTGGTAGGCGGCGCGGTGCGCGACCTGCTGCTGGGCGTCAAGCCCAAGGATTTCGACGTCGCCACCAATGCCACGCCGGAACAGGTCAAGCGCCTGTTCCGGCGCGCCTTCATCATCGGCCGGCGTTTCCAGATCGTGCACGTGATGTTCGGCCAGGAACTGATCGAGGTCACCACCTTCCGCGGTGCCTCGGCAGAAGCCGCACCCAAGGACGAGTTCGGTCGCGTCCTGCGCGACAACACCTTTGGCGAGCAGCACGAAGACGCAGTGCGGCGCGACTTCACCATTAACGCCATGTACTACGATCCGGCGACGCAGCAGGTTCTGGATTACCACGGCGGCATGGCCGATATCCGCAACAAGACCCTGCGCATGATCGGCGCGCCGGAAGCACGCTTTCGCGAAGACCCGGTACGCCTGTTGCGCGTGGTGCGTTTTGCCGCCAAGCTGGACTTCACCATCGATCCATCCACCAGCGAGCCCATCGCGGTGATGGCGCCGCTGATCAATAACGTGCCGGCGGCACGCCTGTACGATGAAATGCTCAAGCTGCTGATGAGCGGCCATGCGCTGGCCTGCCTGAAGCAGCTGCGCAAGGAAGGCTTGCACCATGGCTTGCTGCCGCTGCTGGACGTGGTTCTGGAACAGCCCATGGGCAAGAAGTTCGTCACCCAGGCGCTCAACAATACCGACGCGCGCGTGCGCCAGGGCAAGCCAGTCTCGCCCGGCTTCCTGTTCGCCGCGCTGCTGTGGCACCAGGTGCTGGAAAAGTGGCAAGCCTATCAGGCCGCCGGCGAATACCCGATCCCCGCCCTGCACCAGGCCGCCGACGACGTGCTGGAATCGCAGGCGGAAAAGCTCGCCTTGCAGCGCAAGACCACCGCCGACATGCGTGAACTGTGGGCGTTGCAGCCACGCTTTGAACGCCGCACCGGCAAGACCCCCTACAAGCTGCTGGAACACCCGCGCCTGCGCGCCGGCTACGACTTCCTGCTGCTGCGCTGCGACTCCGGCGAACTCGACGGTGACATCGGCGCCTGGTGGACCGATTTCATGGCGGCTGACGGCGCCGGGCGCGAAGCCCTGCTGGCGCAAAAATCGCAGAAAACGCAAAAGACCGCCAGAACACCGAAGCGGCGCGCCGATGCCGCCGTCTCCGACCCCGCCGCGGCGGATGCGGAACACGCGGCCGAAGACGGCGCCGCCGGCGATGACGAAAACGACAGCGTCGCCGGCGCGCCGAAAAAACGCCGCCGGCGCGGCAACCGCAATCGCAAGAAATCCGGTGGCGACAGCGGCGCCGACGGCAACCGCGGCGGCCAGGACGGCGCCAGCGGCGGCAACATCGAATGAACGCGGCCGTCCGCGCCTTCATCGGCATCGGCGCCAATCTCGGCGACGCGCGCCTGCAGGTGACGCGCGCACTGCGCGAACTGGGCCGCCTGCCGCAGACCCGCCTGGTGGCGCAATCCGACCTGTTTTCCACCGCACCGGTGGATGCTGGCGGCGACGATTTCGTCAACGCCGTGGCGCATATCGATACGTCGCTGGCGCCGCAGGCGCTGCTGGAGCAGTTGCAGGCGCTGGAGCAGGCTGCCGGGCGCGAGCGCCCCTACCAGAATGCGCCGCGCACACTGGACCTCGACCTGCTGCTGTACGGCGAGCACCGCATCGACACGCCGACGCTGACGGTGCCGCACCCGCGCCTGACCGCGCGCGCCTTTGCGCTGATTCCGCTGCTGCAACTGGATCCCTTCATCGCCATCCCGGGACAGGGTCCGGCGCACCAGTTCGTGCCCGGCGTCGCCAGCCAGGCCATCCGTAAACTATAAAATGCAGCTCCCCGTCACCCTGCAAACGATCGTCCTGCTGACGCTGTCGAACGTCTTCATGACCATCGCCTGGTACGGCCACCTGAAAAACCTCGCCAGCAAGCCGTGGTGGATCGCCGCTTTCATTAGCTGGGGCATCGCCCTGTTCGAATACATGCTGCAGGTGCCGGCCAACCGCATCGGCTATGGCGTCATGAGCCTGGCGCAACTGAAGATCGTGCAGGAAGTCATTACCCTGACGGTTTTCGTGCCGTTCGCCATGCTGTACATGAAAGAACCCTTCAAGCTCGACTATGTCTGGGCCGGCCTGTGCCTGATGGGCGCGGTCTACTTCATTTTTCGTTCCTGATTTTTGCGCACCTGATTTTTGCGCGCCTGAAAATTCCCGGCATTTCTTTTATCATTGGCCCGCCGCACACCCCTGAAGGAACCGACATGACCGGATACGCACAAGACCAGCAAGCCACTTCCCGCAAGGCGGTTACCGTTCCCGCGCTGCAAGCCATGCGTGCCGCCGGCGAGAAAATCGCCATGCTCACCTGTTACGACGCCAGCTTCGCCAGCCTGATGGACCACTGCGGCGTGGATGTGCTGCTGGTGGGCGATTCGCTCGGCAACGTCAGCCAGGGGCAAAGCTCGACCCTGCCGGTGACCATCGCCGACATGGCGTATCACACTGCCTGCGTAGCGCGCGGCAACAAGAGCGCGCTGCTGGTCGCCGACCTGCCCTTCGCCACCTACGCCACCCGCGAAGCGGCTTTCGACAATGCCGCCCGGCTGATGCAGGCCGGCGCGCAAATGGTCAAGCTCGAAGGCGGCGCCTGGCTGGCCGATACCGTGCATTTCCTCACCGAGCGCAGCATTCCCGTGTGCGCCCACATCGGCCTGACGCCGCAATCGGTGCACGTTTTCGGCGGCAACAAGGTGCAGGGCAAGACCGCCGCCGGCGCGGAAAAGCTGAAAGCCGATGCGCTGGCGCTGCAGGCGGCCGGCGCCGGCCTGCTGGTGCTGGAAGCCATCCCCGCCGCGCTGGGCAAGGAAGTCACCGAACTGCTGGCCATCCCCACCATCGGCATCGGCGCCGGCCCGGACTGCTCCGGCCAGGTGCTGGTGATGCACGACATGCTGGATGTCTTCCCGGGCAAGAAGGCGCGCTTCGTCAGGAATTTCATGCAGGGCCAGGACAGCATCGCCGGCGCCATGCGCGCCTATGTCGCAGCGGTCAGGGACGGCTCCTTCCCGGCCGCCGAACACTGCTTCTGAAACGGCCCGCCGAAGCCATGCGCTGAGGCTGCCCGGCTGGCCGGCACTGGCGCCGGCCGGCCCCGGCAGGCTTTATAATGGCGGATTGTTCCGTACCTGAAGAAATTCCCATGCTGTCAGCCACTGCCAACGCCACCGACGCCATCCCTGCCGCTCCCGGCAGCTGCGAAGCAGGCAATGAGCCCGTCGTCAACATCGCCGCCTACAAGTTCGTCAGCTTCGACGACACCGTGGAAAAGCGCCCGCAATTCCAGGCGCTGTGCCGCGAACTGGACCTCAAGGGCACCATCCTGCTTACGCCGGAAGGCATCAACCTGTTCCTGGCCGGCGCGCGCGCGTCTGTCGACCGCTTCCTCGCCTGGCTGCGCAGCGATACGCGCTTCGCCGACCTCGAAGTCAAGGAAAGCCTGTCCGACACGCAACCCTTCAAGCGCATGCTGGTCAAGCTGAAACGCGAAATCATCACCATGAAAATGCCGCTGATCCAGCCGGAAAAGGGTCGCGCACCGGCGGTCGATGCGAAAACGCTCAAGCGCTGGCTCGACGCCGGCCACGACGACAAGGGCCGGCCGGTGGTCATGATGGATACCCGCAATGCCTTCGAAGTCGACGTCGGCACCTTCGACGACACCATCGATTACCGCATCAGGAAGTTCAGCGAATTTCCCGCCGTCGTCGCAAAGCACCGTGACGAACTCGCCGGCAAGACCGTGGTCACTTTCTGCACCGGCGGCATCCGCTGCGAAAAAGCCGCCATCCACATGCAGAACGTCGGCTACGACAACGTCTACCAGCTCGACGGCGGCATCCTCAAGTATTTCGAGGAAGTCGGCGGTGCCCACTACACCGGCTCCTGCTTCGTGTTCGACTACCGCACCGCGCTCACGCCGGACCTGCAGCCCTCGGGCGAACTCCGCTGCCGCGACTGCGGCAATGTGATCCGGGCGGAGAATCCGGACGAACCGCTGCGCATCTACGGCAGTCTCTGCCCGCACTGCAACGCCGCAGAACACGGCGCCGCAGCCTGAACGCAGCGCCCCACTACAACACACGCATTACGAGGCCCGACATGGTCGCTATCGACGCAAACATCACCGTGGACAATGCCGCCGGCTTTGTCCTGTTCGGCGGCATCAACGTGCTGGAATCGCGCGACCTGGCCATGCGCGCCTGCGAAGAATACGTGCGCGTCACGCAAAAGCTCGGCATCCCCTACGTCTTCAAGGCTTCCTACGACAAGGCCAACCGCTCGTCCATCCATTCCTACCGCGGTCCCGGCCTGGAAGAAGGCCTGCGCATCTTCGAGGACGTCAAGAAAGCCTTCGGCGTGCCGCTCATCACCGACGTGCACGAGCCCTGGCAAGCCGCGCCGGTGGCCGAAGTCGTGGACGTGCTGCAGCTGCCTGCCTTCCTGGCACGGCAAACCGACCTCGTGGTGGCACTGGCCAGGACCGGGCGCGTGGTCAACATCAAGAAGCCGCAATTCCTCAGCCCCGGCCAGATGCTCAACATCGTCGAAAAATTCCGCGAAGCCGGCAACGACCGCATCATCCTGTGCGACCGCGGTACCTGCTTCGGCTACGACAACCTGGTGGTGGACATGCTCGGCTTCGGCGTCATGAAGAAGGTCACCGGCGGCCTGCCGGTCATCTTCGACGTCACCCACGCATTGCAGCAACGTGATCCGATGGGCGCCGCATCCGGCGGACGGCGCGAACAGGTAGTGGACCTGGCGCGCGCCGGCATGGCGGTCGGCCTGGCCGGTCTGTTCCTGGAAGCGCATCCGGATCCGAAAAACGCCAAGTGCGATGGCCCCAGCGCCTTGCCGCTGCACCAGCTCGAACCCTTCCTGGCGCAGGTCAAGGCCATCGATGATCTGGTCAAGGCCTTCGCACCGCTCAACATCGAGGCCTGATCCCATGAGCCCACCGCGCATCGTCATCGTCATCCCCGCCCGCTACGCCTCGACCCGCCTGCCCGGCAAGCCGCTGGCGGACATCCTCGGCAAGCCCATGATCCAGCACGTCTACGAGCGCGCCCGCCAGGTCGAAGGCGTGGCCGCCGTGGTGGTCGCCACCGACGACGCGCGCGTCGAAGCGGCCGTGCGCGCTTTTGGCGGCGCAGTGCTGATGACCTCGGCAGCGCATCCGTCCGGCACCGACCGCCTGGTGGAAGTCGCCGCGCAGCTGCCGGCCGACGTCTACATCAACGTGCAGGGCGACGAACCGCTGGTGCGCCCGGCCGACCTCGCCATGCTGGCGCGCGCCATGCAGGATGCGCGCATCCAGGTCGGCACCCTGTGCCACGCCATCGACGCCGAAGAAGCGCGCAACCCGAACTGCGTCAAGGTGGTGCGAGACCATGAGGGCAACGCGCTGTATTTCAGCCGCTCGCCCATTCCCTACCCGCGCGAAGCGGCCAACGCCAGCTATCTCAAGCACGTGGGCGTGTACGCCTACCGGCGCGAGGTGCTGGAAGGCTATTCCAGCCTGCCTGCCTCCATGCCGGAACAAGCCGAAGTACTGGAGCAATTGCGCCTGATGTCCGCCGGCGTGCGCCTGCGCGTGCTGGAAGTCGAACCTACCGGCCCCGGCGTCGATACGCCGCAATGCCTGGAACGCGTGCGCGCGCTGATGGCGGGGCACGAACCGGCGCCGCAACCCACCCTGGCGGATACCCGCCTGGTCATCACCGACGTCGATGGCGTGCTCACCGATGGCGGCATCTACTACGACGCCACCGGCGAATGCCTGAAGCGCTTCCACGTGCGCGACGGCCTCGGCATCCGCCTGCTGGAAGAAAACGGCGTGCGCGTGGCGGTGCTGTCGGGGCGCGATTCGCCCACGCTGCGCAAGCGCGTCGCCGACCTCGGCGTCACGCTGTACCGCTTCGGCGTCAAGGACAAGGCCGCCGCCTGCCGCGAGCTGATCGCCGAAGCCGGCGCCACGCGCGAATCCACCGTCTGCATCGGCGACGACAGCATCGACCTGCCCGCCTTCACCGCCTGCGGCCTGTCCTACGTCGTCGCCGACGCCGCCCCCTACGTGCGCCGCCATGCCACCCACGCGCTGGCCAGCCGCGGCGGCGAAGGCGCCTTCCGCGAACTGGCCGACGCCATCCTGTTGGCGCAGGGCAAGGAACACGTGTTCGGCTCGGCGGCGGGATTTGCCACTGTCATGGGTGGGATGGCGCAGTAGGATCCGCGTAGTAGAGTTTGCCTGCCTGAGGCGTAACAGGTGCTACGCCCTACGAAATCCGCAACAGGCGCTCATAGAGCCCTGTCGCATAGTCCTGCCGTGTCGAGCAAATAACGTGAACCTCAGTCTTCCGGCCAGGCTCGTCGATTTCATGAACTACCTTGTTCTGTTTTTTTACCACCCTCAGAGGGCAATAAAAATTCAAAGCGCCGGCGCCAACACCTTAACCGAATGTCTAACCCGACGGGCTCCCGGACAGCACGGTTCAGCGGGGGCTACTTCTTCTTTCGGGGTTCAGCGATGAACATGGACTTCCGCTTGCAGTTCACCGATGTGAACTCACCCCACGACAGCGCCATGAGGTGCGGTCGGGATTTCGCCTGCTCCCATTCGATCATGCCGCCGGCGGGCCCTTCGTTGATCCGACGCACCTCCTTCATGACAGGCTTGCCAGGCAGCTTTGCAAAGACATCCTTGGGCGGCAGGCGAAACACCAGATGCACGCTGTACTCATTGACACCCGGCATCACACCGGCGAGCAGCATTCCGTGAATGCGGACGTCGGGATTGGCAGGGTAAATATGCGGGCCGTCGGAAACGGACGGCTCCTGCCTGCCCTTCACGAAGCCCTTGTGGACTGCGGCGCCTTCACCTGACCAGAACAGGCTTGCTTCACCGCACAGAGCATCACCTTGCAGGTCTTCGAGGGTGTAGGCTGCCTTCGCCTCTGCGAATTCAGCATCGGTCTGGGCTTGAGCGTTGATTGTAGTTGCAGCCAGAGCCAGCGCGGCGAGCAAGCATGAAGTAATGCGCATGGATTTCCTTTAGTTGAGTTCAGCAGGGGCGGACACTGTGATAGGCACGATCTCCGAATTTCAGTCTACCTCATCCCCCAGGCACTGGGCGACAAACCCTTGGGGTGAATGGGGTCAGTTCCTGACCCTTCTCCTCATATTTCGACACGCCAGACCATCGAAACCTGCATATCAAGCGCGTCGCCGGCAAACTTCTGCGGTATCAGCATATGGCGATATTGGAGCAAGCACAGGGCCATAAAACGACGCTGCATACAGTGACGCACACTCACAATGGATGAATCACTGCGTGAGTGATAGTTTCTGCAGCTCACAGGGGTCAAATGCCTGACCCAATCTGGGCATGACCTAAAACTGGCAATTCATGTTATTTTTTTAATACAATATCGCCGATATCCCATTCAACACATTTCCGCACCCAAACAACAGTCTACTCGCCACACCAGACATTACCGAGGGCCGCATAATGCCAAGCGGGACAACAAGAATGAATAACCAGCGTCATCAGGGAGCTTTATGAACATCGTTCCAACCATCCTGTGCGGCGGCGCGGGATCGCGGCTTTGGCCAGTATCACGGGAAATGCACCCGAAGCCTTTTATCCGCCTGGCAGATAACCAGAGCCTGTTGCAAAAGGCTTTTCTACGCGGCGCTTCGCTCCCGAATGTCAACGAAATCCTGACGGTGACGAATCGCGAGTTGCTATTCAAAACGCGGGACGATTTCCGTGAAGTCAACCAGCAAGGCATCGCCACTTCGTTCATCCTGGAACCGTTCGGGCGCAACACCGCTGCTGCCATCGCCGCCGCAACCCTGCATGTAGCCCGCATGCATGGTGATGACGCCATCATGCTGGTGCTGGCTGCGGATCATCTGATTGCGCACCAGGCCGCTTTCATCAACGCCGTCGCTCAGGCATGCGAACTGGCTCGGCAAGGCAAGCTGGTCACTTTCGGCATCCAGCCCGATGCCCCGGAAACAGGCTTTGGTTATATCGAAGCGGATGGCAACAACGTAGTGCGGTTTGTGGAAAAACCCTCGGCAGAAAAAGCCGAAGCCTATCTGGCGTCCGGCAATTTCCTGTGGAACTCCGGCATGTTCTGCTTCGAGGCAGGCATCATGCTGCAAGCGCTGGAACAGCACTGCCCGGATATTCTCGCTGCCACCGCCGCCTGCATTACTGCTTCCCGCACCGCCGAAGGCAAGGATTTCAGCCAACTAGAACTCGATCCGGAGGGTTTCGGGCGCGTACCGGACAATTCCATTGACTACGCCGTCATGGAAAAATCCAGCCAGGTTGCCGTTGTTCCCTGCAATATCGGCTGGAGCGACATCGGTTCCTGGAGGGCTCTGGGCGAACTGACCGATTCTGATCAACAGGGTAACCGGATCAATGGTGAAGCGCATTTGCACGATGTCACCAACTGCTACATCCAGAGCAATAAACAACGGGTGCTGGGTGCGGTCGGCGTCGACAATCTGATCATCGTGGACACCCCCGATGCCCTGCTGGTCGCGGACAAATCCCGGGTCCAGGATGTTAAACACTTATACAGTGCGCTGAAGGCGCAGGGGCATGAAGCGCACAAGCATCACCTGACCGTGCACCGGCCTTGGGGTACTTATACCGTACTGGAAGAAGGCCCCCGCTTCAAGATCAAGCGGATTGTTGTCAAGCCGGGGGCCTCCCTGTCGCTGCAAATGCATTACCACCGCAGCGAACACTGGATCGTCGTCAGCGGCATGGCCAAAGTAGTAAACGGCGAGCGGGAATTGCTCGTCGCCACCAATGAATCCACCTTCATCCCCGCTGGCTTCCGGCATCGACTGGAAAATCCCGGCGTGCTCGACCTGGTCATGATTGAGGTGCAAAGCGGCGAGTATGTAGGCGAAGATGATATCGTGCGCTTTCAGGACGTATACGGCCGCTGCTGATTTCCTGCGGACTTTCAACCTCCTCGGGGAGCAAGTCGGCGATCCGGGGAGGAGTTTTCTATTGCAGCGCCAATTGCCTTGCCTGCGACATCCATTTCCTCGCAATCAACATTGCGCCTGATCGAAAATTCCTCTTGTAAACGAGGGTAAAATTCTGCTGTCCTGCGTTTTTCGCGTATTTCTTCATTCAAGGCTTCCATGATTTTCGTTACCGGCGGCGCCGGCTTCATCGGTTCCAATTTCGTCCTCGACTGGCTGGCGCAGTCGGATGAGCCCGTCGTCAATCTCGACAAGCTCACCTATGCCGGCAACCTGCGCAACCTGGCCAGCCTGCAGGGCGATGCGCGTCACATCTTCGTGCAGGGCGATATCGGCGATAGCGCCCTGGTCGGCGCGCTGCTGCAGCAACACCGTCCGCGCGCCATCCTGAACTTTGCCGCCGAGAGCCACGTCGACCGCTCCATTCACGGCCCTGCGGATTTCATCCAGACCAATGTCATCGGCACCTTCAATCTGCTCGAAGCAGCGCGCGCCTGGTGGAATTCCCTGGAGGGCGATGCCCGCGCCGCATTCCGCTTCCTGCACGTTTCCACCGACGAGGTCTACGGCACGCTGGCAAAGGACGATCCGGCATTCGCCGAAACGCATCCTTACGAACCCAACAGTCCCTACTCGGCCAGCAAGGCCGCCAGCGACCACCTGGTGCGCGCCTGGCACCATACCTACGGCCTGCCGGTGCTGACCACCAATTGCTCCAACAACTACGGCCCCTTGCACTTCCCGGAAAAACTGATTCCGCTGATGATCGTCAATGCCCTGGCAGGCAAGCCGCTGCCGGTGTATGGCGACGGCATGCAGGTGCGCGACTGGCTGTACGTGAAAGACCACTGCAGCGCTATCCGCCGCGTGCTGGCAGCTGGCCGTCTGGGTGAAACCTACAACGTCGGCGGCTGGAACGAGAAGCCCAACATCGACATCGTCCAGCGCGTGTGCGCGCTGCTGGACGAGCTGCGCCCGCGCGCCGATGGCCAGCCCTACGCGCAGCAGATCACCCATGTGGCCGACCGCCCGGGCCATGATCGCCGCTATGCCATCGACGCCCGCAAGATCGAGCGCGAACTGGGCTGGAAGCCCGCGGAAACCTTCGATACCGGCATTCGCAAGACCGTGCAGTGGTATCTGGAAAACCCGGAATGGGTGGGCAGCGTGCAAAGCGGCGCCTATCGCGACTGGCTTGCCACCAATTACGCGGGCCGCACGGAGGGTGGCGCCGGATGACTGCGCCGATGACAATCCTCCTGTTCGGCGGGAACGGCCAGGTCGGCTGGGAACTGCAGCGCAGCCTGGCGCCGCTGGGCGAGCGTGGTGGCGCCCGGGCGTGACAGTACCGAACTACTGCGGCGACCTCGCCGACGCGGCCGGACTGGCAGCGACCGTGGATGCGCTGCAGCCCGGCATCATCGTCAATGCCGCCGCCCACACCGCCGTGGACAAGGCCGAAAGCGAACCGGAACTGGCACACGCCATCAATGCAGTGGCGCCCGGCGTGCTGGCCGAAGCGGCGCAGCGCGCCGGCGCCTGGCTGGTGCACTACTCTACCGACTACGTCTTCGACGGCAGCGGCTCGCGCCCCTGGAAAGAAACCGACGCGCCGGCGCCGCTCAATGTCTACGGCGCGCACCAAGCTGGAAGGCGAGCGACGCATTGCCGGCGCCTGTGCGCAGCACCTGATCTTGCGCACCAGCTGGGTCTATGCTGCGCGCGGCGGCAATTTCGCGCGCACCATGCTGCGCCTGGCGAGCGAGCGCGAGCGCCTGACCGTCATCGACGACCAGATCGGCGCGCCGACCGGCGCCGAACTGCTGGCCGACGTCACTGCACATGCCCTGCGCAGCGTGCTGCGCCAGCCGGAACTGGCCGGCACTTACCATGTAGCGGCGGCAGGCGAAACTTCCTGGCACGGCTACGCGCAATTCGTGCTGGCACAGGCGCGAGCGGCCGGCGCGGACCTGAAGGTTGCAGCCGATGCCGTCACGCCGGTGCCGACCAGCGCCTTCCCGACGCCGGCGCCGCGCCCACACAATTCGCGCCTCGATACCGCACGCCTGCAAGCCGCCTTCGGCTTGCGCCTGCCGCCGTGGCAGGAGGGCGTGGCGCGCATGCTCACCGAAATCCTTTAACCATACAGGAATGTTCCTACATGACTCAACGCAAAGGCATCATCCTGGCCGGCGGCTCCGGCACCCGCCTGCACCCCGCCACCCTCTCCATCAGCAAGCAGCTGCTGCCGGTCTACGACAAGCCGATGGTGTACTACCCGCTGTCCACGCTCATGCTGGCCGGCATCCGCGACATCCTCCTCATCAGCACGCCGCAGGACACGCCGCGTTTCAGGCAGTTGCTCGGCGACGGCTCGCAGTGGGGCATCCATATCCAGTATGCGGTGCAACCCAGCCCCGACGGACTGGCGCAGGCGTTCATCATCGGCGAGGAATTCCTCGGCGATGCACCCTGCGCACTGGTGCTGGGCGACAACATCTTTCTACGGCCACGACTTTACCGGACTGCTGGCGGAGCGCCGATGCGCAGCGCGAAGGCGCCACGGTATTCGCCTACCACGTGCACGATCCGGAGCGTTACGGCGTGGTCGCCTTCGATGCGCACGGCACGTGCCAGCAGCATCGAGGAAAAGCCGGCGCAGCCCAAGAGCAACTACGCCGTCACCGGCCTGTACTTCTACGACAACGACGTGGTGGCAATTGCCAAGGACGTCAAGCCGAGCGCGCGCGGCGAACTGGAAATCACCGCGGTCAACCAGGCTTACCTGGAGCGTGGCCGCCTGAACGTGGAGATCATGGGGCGCGGCTATGCCTGGCTGGACACCGGCACCCACGACAGCCTGCTCGATGCCAGCCAGTTCATCGCGACGCTGGAGAAGCGCCAGGGCCTGAAAGTCGCCTGCCCTGAAGAAATTGCCTGGCGCAGCGGCTTCATCGACAGCGAGCAACTGGCACGCCTGGCCGACCCGATGCGCAAGAACGGCTACGGCCAGTACCTGCTGAATCTGCTGAAGGAACCGGTGGCAAAATGAATGTCATCCCTACCGACCTCGCTGGTGTACTGATCCTGGAGCCGCGCGTATTCGATGATGAACGCGGCTTGTTCATGGAAAGCTGCAACCAGGCGGCATTCGACAAGGCAGCCGGCCAGGCAGTGACTTTCGTGCAGGACAACCACAGCTGCAGCAGGCGCGGCGTGCTGCGCGGCCTGCATTACCAGCTGCCGCCTTTTGCGCAGGGCAAGCTGGTGCGTGCAGTCACCGGCCGGATATGGGACGTGGCAGTGGATATCCGGCGTGCTTCGCCGACCTTCGGCAAATGGGCGGGCGTGGAACTGAGCGCGGAAAACCACCGCCAGCTCTGGATTCCCCCCGGCTTTGCGCACGGCTTCGTGGCGCTGAGCGACGGCGCCGAATTCCTCTACAAGACCACCGCCCCCTACGACAAGGCTTCCGAAGGCGCCATCGCCTGGAACGATCCGCAGCTGGCCATCGCCTGGCCGCAGATCGAAGGCGGTGTCACCCTGGCGGCCAAGGATGCCGCCGCGCCGCTGATGAAGGACGCGCGGCTGTTCGAATAGGCGCCCATGCCCTACATCGGCCGCTTTGCCCCCTCCCCCACCGGCCCCCTGCACAAGGGTTCGCTGGTGGCCGCCATGGCCAGCTACCTGGATGCGCGCGCGCATGACGGCCGCTGGCTGGTGCGCATCGAAGACCTGGACGCGCCGCGCTGCTCGCCGGCGGCGGCCGAGGACATCCTGATCACGCTGGCGGCCTTCGGCATGCAGTGGGATGGCGAGGCGGTCTGGCAAAGCCGGCGCACGCCGCTGTACGAAGCCGCCTTCGCGCAGCTGGAAACGTGGATCTATGCCTGCGGCTGCACGCGCCGCGAGATTGCCGATTCGCGCATCGGCGTGGCGGCCGACGGTGCCCCCGTGTATCCGGGTACCTGCCGCCACGGACTGGCCGCCGGCAAGGCTGCGCGCGCCTTTCGCGTACGCGTGCCGGATGCTGGCGATGCTGCCGGCGTCATTGCATTTGAGGATCGCTGGATGGGCACGATATCGCAGCAGCTGGCCACCGAGGTCGGCGATTTCGTCCTGAAGCGCGCCGACGGTTTCTGGGCGTACCAGCTGGCGGTGGTAGTGGACGATGCCGACCAGGGCATCACGCACGTGGTGCGCGGTGCGGATTTGCTGGATTCGACGCCGCGGCAGATTTACCTGCAGCGGCTGCTGGACGTGACCACACCTGCCTACATGCATGTGCCCGTGGTGACGAATGCCGTGGGTGAAAAGCTTTCGAAGCAAACCGGGGCGCTGGCCCTCGATGTGCATGCGCCGCTGGCCGAACTGCGGGCGGCGGCGACATTTCTGGGATTGCCGGCAATGCCGGCGCAGTCAATGGAACAATTCTGGACGCAGGCAGTGGCGGCATGGAAGGCGCGCCACGCCTAGGGCAGGCGATCAGCGCTTGGATCCGCCGCCCAGCAGCGCCGCGACTCTGGTTTTCTGCTGCTTGCCGTTCGCTGTTTTTGCCGCGGGCGCGCTGCCTTCCAGCGCCGCCGCCGGCTGCGACGGCTCGTACGGCTTCAGGAACCAGGGATCGATTTTATCCCGGCGCGGCGCCGGGGGGGCGTAGGCGCTGCGCTCGCTGCGGCCGCCGCGCGCCGGCGCGCCGCTGCGCTCTTCGTCGCGGCGCGGGCGACGTTCACCGCGGTCCTCATCACGGCGCGGACGGCGTTCGGCGCCGGCGCCATGCTCGGCGTGCGGCACAAAACCCGCCAGTTCGCCAGGCACCAGCGTCTTCTTGATCAGTTTTTCGATGTCGGCCAGCAGGCGCGCATCCTTATCGGTCACCAGCGAGATGGCGTCGCCCAGGGCGCCGGCGCGGCCGGTACGGCCGATGCGGTGGACGTAATCCTCGGCGTTGTAGGGCAAGTCGTAATTGATGACGCAAGGCAGTTCGGCAATGTCGAGGCCACGCGCGGCGACGTCGGTCGCCACCAGGATTTCGATGCCGCCCTGCTTGAAGGCGTCGAGCGCAGCCATGCGCTCGGACTGCGACCTGTCGCCATGGATCGCGGCGGCCTTGAGGCCCTGCTTTTCCAGTTCTCGCGCCACGCGCGAGGCGCCGATCTTGGTGTTGGAAAAAACGATCACCTGCTTCAGGCCACGCTCGCGCACGATATGCGCCACTGCCTGGCGCTTGGCTTCTTCGGCCACCTTGTAGAGGATTTGCGTGACATTTTCAGCGGTGGCGTTACTGCGCGCGACTTCAATGGTCACCGGCTTGTCGAGAAAGCTGTTGGCCAGCTTCTTGATCTCCTGCGAAAAGGTCGCGGAGAACATCAGATTCTGTCGCTTTTTGGGCAACAGGTTGATGATGCGCTGCAGGTCCGGCAAAAAGCCCATGTCGAGCATGCGGTCGGCTTCGTCCATCACCAGGATCTGCACCTGCGACAGGTTCAGCGTTTTTTGCTGCACGTGGTCGAGCAGGCGGCCCGGCGTGGCGATGACGATTTCCACGCCGGCGCGCAAGGCAGCGGTCTGCGGCGCCATGTCCATGCCGCCGAATACCACGGTGGATCGCAGCGGCGTGTAGCGCGAATACGCCTTGACGTTGTCGGCCACCTGGTCGGCCAGCTCGCGCGTGGGCGTGAGAATCAGTGCGCGCACCGGATGGCGTGCCGGCGAGGCGCTGGTGCTGGCATGTGCCAGCAGCAACTGGATGATCGGCAGCGAAAACCCGGCGGTCTTGCCGGTGCCGGTCTGGGCGGCACCCATGACGTCGCGCCCCTGCAGAACGATGGGAATGGCTTGCGCCTGGATCGGCGTCGGATGGACATATCCCTGGTCGGCGAGCGCACGCAGGATATCGGCGGAAAGGCCGAAATCCTCGAAACGGACAGTGGCGGGAGTAGCGGGTGCTGCAGCGGACTGGGTGTCGGACATGGTGTGTGGTGAGGCGCCCGTGGTTTTGCCACGGTCAAAAATAACTATTATACGCCACTGGCGGAGCTGGCTTGGCGGCCGGCACCAACGCGGCGCCTGGCGCATAATATTGGCATTGGAAAAGGAAGCAACATGCCCCTCCGGAAAAAAAGCCCCGCCTGCCTTGCCTCGGCACTGCGCAAACGAGGCAAGGCACGCGGCTTGCGCCGCACGATCCCGCGTGGCGCCGCAGCAATTCACCTACTGGCCCCCGAACAGTTACAGGAAAGCATGGCGGTGACGCCGCCGCTGTCGTTGCCGATTGCCACGGTTGCTGGCCTGCAGTCGGCGCTGGCCGTGCTGGCGGCGATCGTGTTGACGGCATGGTCGCCCTGGGCCCACCTGGTCGGCTTTCCCGCGCTGGGCGCGCTGGCTTCGCTGTTCGGCCGCTATGCGCCGCCGGAGCAACGCATGCGCATCGTGCTGATCTGCGTTGGCCTGCTGGCGTTCGGCGTGCTGGTGCCTTCGGCGGCATCGTGGGCAGGCGCGCCGCCTGCGATGATGGTGCTGACGCTGGCCCTGGTCGCCGGCGTGGCTTCGCTGGCAGCTGCGCACTGGCAGGTCGGCGCGCCCGGCGCGGTCATCATCGTCTTCGCCGCTGGCGCCGCGCAGGCGCCAGTCGATTCGCTGCCCATGCTGACCGAGCGGGTCGCGCTGACGCTGGCCGGCGGCATCGTTGCCGTGATCGTCTGCATGCTGACCGACCGCCTGCGTCACGGCGAACTGGCCAGCCTCAGGCTGCCCGCAGCGGCGCCGCGGCGCTTGGCTCACGAACTGGTTTCGGCGGGCCGTATCGCGGCAGGCGCCGCCGTGGCCGCGCTCATCGCCCATGCCGCCGGCTGGCATCATCCGGCATGGGCAGCGATCGGCGCAGTCGCGGTGCTGCAAGGGGGCCATTTGCATGTGACCATGAACCGCGCCCTGCAGCGCATGGCCGGCACCATCGTCGGGTCTTTCCTGGTGTGGGCAATCCTGCTGCAATCGCCGTCGTTCTGGTCCATCGTCGCCCTCATCGTGATATTCCAGTTCATCACGGAAGTCATCATCGGCTACAACTATGCGCTGGGCCAGATCACGATAACACCGATGGCGCTGCTGATGACTTACCTGGTGGCGCCGGCCACGGCCGCCAGCATGCCGGTGGAACGGGTGTTCGACACGATCCTGGGCGCGGCGCTGGGGATCGTGTTTGCGGTGATATTTTCGACGCTGGATGACCGGATCCACCTGGCGCGGCACCACAAAAGTCGCTAACTTGCTCCAGGCAGGATGCGCGCATCAGGTACCTGATGCGACGCACATCAGGTATCATCGGCGCCTGAGCGGGCGGCAGGATCTGCCCGCAATTCGCATCGGCAGGCGTCGCCCTGCCACACACAATTTAAACCAGGAAAACTTCAATGCTTGAAAAAATTCGCATCGGCATAGCCGGATACGGCAACCTCGGCCGCGGCGTCGAGATGGCGATCGCGCGCAATTCCGACATGCAACTGGTGGGCGTCTTCAGCCGGCGCGATCCGGCCGGCATCCGTCTGCTGACGGCGGACGCGCCCGTCCACAAGCTGGACGATATCGCGCAGTTTCGCGAACAGATCGACGTGCTGATTCTCTGCGGCGGCTCAAAGAACGACTTGCCCGTGCAGGGGCCTGCGCTGGCCGCCCTGTTCAACACGGTCGACAGCTTCGATACGCACAACAAGATCCCCGAGTATTTCAGCGCGGTGGACAATGCCGCGCGCACCGGCGAACGCACGGCCATCATTTCCGTGGGCTGGGACCCGGGTCTGTTCTCGCTCAACCGCCTCTTCGGCGAAGCCATCCTGCCGGCAGGCGAGACCTATACCTTCTGGGGCAAGGGCCTGAGCCAGGGGCATTCGGACGCGGTGCGACGGGTGCCGGGCGTCAAGGCGGGCGTGCAGTACACGATTCCATCAGTAGACGCGATGGAGCGGGTGCGCAGCGGCCAGCAGCCGCAGCTGTCCACGCGCGAAAAGCACACGCGCGAATGCCATGTCGTGCTGGAGGCAGGCGCCGATGCGAATATCGTGAAGCAGGCCATCGTCAGCATGCCGGATTACTTTGCCGACTACGATACGACGGTGCATTTCATCAGTGAAGAAGAACTGCGCGACAAGCATGGCGCCATGCCGCACGGCGGCTTCGTCATCCGCAGCGGCGAAACCGCGCAAGGCAGCCAGCAAGTGATGGAGTATGCGCTCAAGCTGGGCAGCAATCCCGAATTCACTGCCAGCGTGCTGGTTGCCTACGCCCGCGCAGCCTGCCGGCTGCACAGGAGCGGCGCGCACGGCGCGCACAGCGTGCTGGACGTTGCACCCGGCCTGCTCTCGCCCAAGAGCGCGGCGCAGCTGCGCAAGGAACTGCTATAAAAAAATCCCCGGCTCTTTCGCAGAGCCGGGGATTTAACGGGGTCAAGCGGATCAGTTTTTCTTGCGGCGGCGTGCGGCAACAACGCCCAGCATGCCCAGGCCGAGCAGGCCCAGCGACGCCGGTTCCGGCACGCCGGTCGGCGGCAGGCTGCCTTGATCCAGCAGCGCGTAGTGGATGGTGCCGCCGAAGACCAGAACTTCGCCGAAGCCATCGCCCCAGAACTGGATCTTGGTGAAGTCACCGGTATCGTCGAAGGCGCCAACGAACACTTCATAGCGGTTGTTGTAGCGGACGTCGCCAGCAACAGTCGACACGCCGACCTGGATGGGAGCGCCATCGTCAAAGGAAATGTACAGCGCGGACGGCTGGCAGCAGGTGCCCCAATCGCCGACTTCGAAGCCGATGGAATTGATGGCGGTGTTAAAAGTCAGGGTAACGCCACTGCTGATCGCGCCGATGCCGGGACCAACGCCGCTGGGGTTGATATTGACCACGCGGCCGGTCATGGCGCCATAGGAAGAAGGAGAAACGACGCCGCCGTTGTTGCGGGTAATGGTGTAGTCGGCACGCACGACGCTGTTGCCACTGCTCAGGGTAGCCCAGTTGTCGTGGGTAGCCGTGCCGCCGGCGGCAGTGACGGTGTTGTTGAAATTCGTCAGGCCGGCAGCCGGCGCGTCGAAAACGGTGACGATGGTGGCGCTGGCGGACGCGGCGGCCAGGCCCAGGACCATCGACAGCATGACGTTGCGGAGGTGGCGAAGCTTCATGTATTTCTCCAATCTGGTTGCAAAACGGTGGGTTAATAGAGACCATGGAATGGCTACTATGGCAACGTTTAGCATGTTTCATGCCAGAATGTTAATCTCGCCAAACTTTCTTGAAAATCAATGACTTATAAATGTTTCAATTGTGAAATTTTGTATATTGTAAAATATTTCGACAATTAAACACTGCATCTTGGAAACAATTCTCTCGACAACGCCGGTGCCGGCTCGGAAGCGAACGATACATATAATAAAAAAAGGCTACGCCAGAGCGTAACCCTTTTCGTTTGCACGGTAGCCCCCCGTGAGTCGAACACGGCACCAACGGATCATGAGTGCTATCGCAAAAGAAGCTTTTAATTAATAAGCCGGATAGCTCTTGGTCAGAAATTGAGCAAGATGCCGGAGAAACGGCAATAAGGCAGTGCAACTATAGAGCTAGACCGTGACAAGATGATGCGGCATGGGAACGTGAAGCCGATGGCTGCCATGAGCACTCCTGTAGCGTTTTCTCCATCATCACAGATTCGTCAAATCGATTATCTTGCCTGGATTAATGATGTTGTTCGGATCAAAGATAGACTTGATCGCCTTTAAGTAGGCAATTTCTTCCGGCGAGCGGGTATAGCCCAAGTAGGGCTTTTTGGTCATGCCGACACCGTGTTCGGCAGAGATGGAGCCGTTATATTTTTGCACGGTTTCAAATACCGACTTGTTCACCACCTGGCATTTGGTAAAAAATTCTTCCTTGGTCAGATTAGCCGGCTTTAGGATATTCAAGTGCAGATTGCCATCGCCGATATGGCCAAACCAGACGATTTCAAAGTCCGGATAGCTGGTTTGCACGATCGCGTCGATATCGGCAATAAAAGCCGGGACATGTGTGACTAACACGGAAATATCATTTTTATAGGGGGTGAACCTGGCGATCGTCTCTGAAATATCCTCCCGCAGGCGCCACAGATTGCGAGCCTGTGTTTCGCTCTGGCTCATGACGCCGGTAAGCACCCAGCCTGCCTCCATGCATGCCTCGAAGACTTGCATCGCCTGTTCTTCGATGGCTGGCGACAAGGCTTCAAACTCGAGTAACACGTAGAACGGCATTTTCTCCGGAAACGGTCGGGCGACATCACCGCCCGCGATAACCTTCTGGACTGCCAGTTCGGAGAAAAACTCGAATGCCGTCAAATCCAACCGGGCCTGAAACGCCGCAAGAATCTGCATGACCGCATTAAAATCGGTCACGCCAAGCACCATCACCCGTAAATCGCGAGGTTGACGTTCCAGCTTGATCTCGGCTTCAGTGACAAAACCGAGCGTACCTTCCGCACCGATAAACAGTTGCCGCAAGTCGTATCCTGTCGCGTTTTTTATCATGCCCTTGTTAAGGCGCAAGATCTCGCCCTTGCCGGTAACGACAGTCAGACCGAGCGTCCACGCGCGCGTCATGCCATAACGGATTACCTTGATGCCGCCGGCATTGGTACTAATATTGCCGCCGATCTGACTGGAACCGGCTGATGCAAAATCGACCGGGTAATAAAGCCCCTGCTCTTCAGCGAACTGCTGCAGTTGTTGAGTGACGACGCCAGCCTGGACATGCACCATGCGATCAGCGGGGTAAAAGCCAAGCACTTTATTCATGCGGTCAAAGCTGACCACGACCTCGCCATGCGCCGCTACGGCGCCGGCGGATAATCCGGTGCGCCCTCCGGAGGGCACCAAGGCGATCTTTTCCGTATTGGCCAACCTGACGATGGCCTGGACTTCTTCGGTACTTGACGGGAACAGAATCGCGCTAGCGTCCGGCGTATAGTGCCTGGTCCAGTCGGAACCCCAGGTTGTCAGACTGTCGGCATCGGTTTTGACGTGGGCCTCGCCCACGATGCCTTGCAGCTTTTCGACGATGGCTTGGCTTAATGTCATTTTTATCAATCGACTTTTAATACAGTACGCGCGCCCGGATCGTGCCGTCAATTTCCTGCAGCTTTTGCAGCGCCACAGTAGAGTATGCGGCATCGACATCCATCACCAGATAGCCAATAGCATCGTTGGTCATCAGGCTCTGGGCAGAGATATTGATCCCGTTTTCAGCAAATATGCGGTTAATTGCAGATAAAACGCCGGGCATGTTTTTGTGGATATGAAGCAAACGGTGTTTATCCGCAAGCAGCGGCACTGCCACTTCAGGGAAATTCACAGCAGAGAGCGTGCTGCCGGTATCGGAGTAGCGAGTCAATTTCTCGGCAACCTCCAAGCCGATGTTGGCCTGCGCTTCCAATGTCGAACCACCGATATGCGGCGTCAAAATGACATTGTCGAACTTGCGCAGCAGCGATGTGAATTCCTCATCATTGGCTTTGGGTTCTTTCGGAAACACGTCGATGGCAGCGCCAGCAATATGTTTGCTTTCCAGGCTCGCAGCCAATGCGGCGATGTCGACACATGTGCCTCGTGCGGCATTGATAAAAACGCTGCCGGGCTTCATTTTTGCAAACTGCTCGGTACCCATCATGTTTTTGGTGGAGTCGACCTCCGGCACGTGCAGAGTTACCACATCGGCTTGTGCCAGCAGTTCGTCCAGTGTGCCAACTTGTTGCGCATTACCCAGTGGCAGCTTGGTGACGACATCATAATAAATGACATGCATCCCCAGCGATTCGGCGAGTACCGATAGCTGGCTGCCGATGTTGCCATAGCCGACGATACCCAGCGTCTTGCCACGCGCCTCGAACGAGCCTTCGGCTGATTTTGTCCAGCCACCGCGATGCACCAGTGCGTTTTTTTCAGGGATACCTCGCAATAACAGAATGGTTTCGGCCAGCACCAGTTCTGCTACCGATCGGGTATTCGAATAGGGAGCGTTAAAAACAGGAATACCCATCGTCATCGCCGCACGCAAATTGACCTGATTTGTGCCGATGCAGAAGCAGCCGATAGCGCTCAACCTGTTTGCGGCTTGCAGCACTTTTTCCGTAATCCGCGTGCGTGAACGAATCCCGATAAAGTGAACATCCTTGATCTTTTCGATCAGCGCGTCTTCATCCAGGCCGGTGCGCAGGTATTCAATATTCGTATAGCCATTGCTGTTCAAAACAGTGAGAGCGTTTTTATGGACGCCTTCCAATAATAGAAAGCGGATTTTCGATTTATCTAAAGACAAATGGCTCATAGTCGTTTCTGAAGAAAGTGAGAATGAATTGGTTGACCTAAAAACTGCAATGGCTCCTGGCTAAAAGTGGTTTATCCGGCTTGTCGTCAACCGGGCACGCGCCAATACGACACCAATAGGGTACCGCGAAGACGCCAAATGTGCTGACCATGGTATCGCCAACAGGTAAATACCTGGCATGTGCAGTCCAGGGGACGTGATGTCGCCAAAGGCGCGGACAATAGACTTATATGAGGAATCCTGTACCGTTTTCGCCGGGGCTTACGGTGCCCGGGTTGCGCCTGTCCCATCCAAAAAACAAAAAGGACTTAGGTTTTTACACCTAAGTCCTTGTTTTTATTGGTAGGCCCCCCGTGAGTCGAACACGGCACCAACGGATTATGAGTCCGCTGCTCTAACCAGGCATGAGCTAGGGGCCCGTTAAAAATTTTCCGGGGACAGAGTATCGCTGACGCTTGACTCCGTCCCGCAATTTCATGAATTAACCGCCTTCGAGGAAACTCTTCAGCTTGTCGGAGCGCGAAGGATGGCGCAGCTTGCGCAGGGCCTTGGCTTCTATCTGGCGGATGCGCTCGCGCGTGACATCGAACTGCTTGCCGACTTCTTCCAGCGTGTGGTCGGTGGACATCTCGATGCCGAATCGCATGCGCAGCACCTTGGCTTCACGCGGCGTGAGCGAATCCAGCACGTCCTTGACCACGCCGCGCATGGAAGCGTGCAGCGCGGCATCCGCGGGCGCCAGGGTGTTGTTGTCTTCGATAAAGTCGCCCAGGTGCGAATCGTCGTCGTCGCCGATCGGCGTCTCCATCGAAATCGGTTCCTTGGCGATCTTCATGATCTTGCGGATCTTATCTTCCGGCATTTCCATCTTCAATGCCAGCGTCGCCGGATCCGGCTCGGCGCCGGTTTCCTGCAGAATCTGGCGCGAGATGCGGTTCATCTTGTTGATGGTCTCGATCATGTGCACCGGGATGCGGATGGTGCGTGCCTGGTCGGCGATGGAACGCGTGATCGCCTGGCGGATCCACCACGTTGCGTAAGTCGAGAATTTGAAGCCGCGGCGGTATTCGAACTTGTCCACCGCCTTCATCAGGCCGATATTGCCTTCCTGGATCAGGTCGAGGAATTGCAGGCCGCGATTGGTGTATTTCTTGGCGATCGAAATCACCAGGCGCAGGTTGGCCTCGGTCATTTCGCGCTTGGCCTTGCGGGTCTTCATTTCGCCCGCCGCCATCTTCTTGTTGATGCTGCGCAGATCCGGCAGCGGCAGCACCACGCGCGCCTGCAGGTCGATCAGCTTTTGCTGCAGTTCCTTGATGGCGGGGACGTTACGGCCCAGCACGACGCTGTAAGCGTGGTTTGCCTCTACTTCGCCATCGACCCAGTCGAGGTTGGTTTCGTTGCCCGGGAAAACCTTGATGAAGTGCGTGCGCGGCATCTCGCAGCGGTTTACGGCGACGTCGAGGATCTGCTTTTCGATATGGCGTACTTCGTCAACCTGGCCGCGCAGGGTGTCGCACAGCTTTTCGACGAACTTGGCGGTGAAGCGCAGGCCGAGCAATTCGTTGGAGATGGTTTCCTGCGCCTTGACGTAGGGCTTGGACTTGTAGCCCTCTCTTTCGAAAGCCTTGCGCATCTTGTCGAACTGCGAGGCGATCTCGGCGAACTTCGCCATGGCGTCGCGCCTGAGTTGCTCCATCTGCTCGGCAGAGAAGCCGGCCGCGGCGCCGCCGGTATTGGTTTCCTCTTCTTCTTCGGCTTCTTCCTCTGCCTCTTCGTCGGCGTCCGCTTCTTCTTCGTCAGCGGCAGCGGCCACCGGCGCTTCCTGCGCCTCGCCGGCTTCGAGATCGACCATGCCGTCGACAATTTCATCGACCTTGATCTCTTCGGCTTCGATGCGCTCGGCCGCGGCGAGGATTTCGGCAATCGTCGTCGGGCAGGCGGAAATGGCCTGGATCATGTCCTTCAGGCCTTCCTCGATGCGCTTGGCGATGTCGATTTCGCCTTCGCGCGTCAGCAGCTCGACCGAGCCCATCTCGCGCATGTACATGCGCACCGGGTCGGTGGTGCGGCCGAAATCGGAATCGACCGTGGACAGCGCCGCTTCGGCGGCTGCATCGGTGTCTTCATCGGTAGTGACATTGGCGACAGCGTCGGACAGCAGCAGGGTTTCCGCGTCGGGCGCCTGCTCATAGACGGCGATGCCCATGTCGTTGAAGGTGCCGATGATGCCTTCGATGGCTTCCGGATCGACTATGTTTTCCGGCAAGTGATCGTTGATTTCCGCGTAAGTCAGGAAGCCGCGATCCTTGCCCAGCTGCACCAGGGTCTTGAGTTTTTGCCGGCGCTGTTCGAGCTCTTCCGCCGACGCTTCAGTGTCGGAGGAGAAAGCATCCTTGAGCAGAGCCTTTTCCTTGGCCTTGCGATCCTTGGCACGCGCCTTGTCGGCGGCCTTCATTTCAGCGCGCTCGACGGCGTTCAGTGCGGCGATTTCGTCGTTTTCCGGCTGGAAGTCTTTCGGCTTGCGGCCACGGCGGCCCGGCACCTTCACGCCTGGCAAGACATACCCGGACGTATCGATGGCAGCCAGGGCGGCGGCATCGGTGGTCTGGCTTACCGGGGCGGCAGCCGTCACCAGGATGGTGGCGGCGGACTCTGCCTTGGCAGGCTTGGCGGACTTGCTGGCACGGGTGGGGGTTTTCGCTTCTGTTTTCTTGGTCACGGGGGCTTTCGCGGGTGTCGGTTTGGCGGCGGCCGACTTCGCGGCCGGCCTGGTCGCCACCTTAGTTGGGGTCGAAGCGGCTTTCGTCAAGGGCTTGGCCGCTGCTTTGGTGGGCGCTTTGGTCGCCGTTTTCGCTGCCGTCTTTGCGGGCGCCTTGGCTGGCGACTTTGCGCTCTTCAGGGGCACGGCCTTGTCCCTGACTGCAACTGCCTTGACGGGAGCGGCTTTCTTGGCGGGCTTGGCGGCAGCCTTGGCTGCGCTGGGCCGGGCGCTTTTCACGGTCTTGCTCGAGGATTTCGCGGTGGACTTGGTCGCGGGCTTCTTCATTGCGTTCGCCATGGAATCAACTGTCAATTAGAGGTTAATCTTGCTACGCGGTTCAGGAAAGTCGTACTGGCTTTTTCGGCTGGAAAGTATGCGACCTTGTCCGCATACATGCCATTGCCGGAGAACCTGCCGGGAAAATTCGCTAAGGCCTTGAATCAAAAGCTTTTAATTATACCACAGCAAGCTTTCTTCCTCAAAAGTCACTTGATTTTTTGTCACATCTGACGCGCTCAACGCCCCGCCTGCTCGCCTTCGCCCTGGCGGCGCAGCTGGTCTTGCAGCAGCATGAGTTCGCGATAGCGCTGGCGCGCCTGATCGGTCGGCAAGCCGGTCGCCGCCAACTCGTCCATTTCGGCTTTTACAAGCTTCATTTTAGTCTGTCGTAACGCGCCGGCAAGCTCCAGGCGTGCCGCATCCGCATCCGAATCTTGATCCGCCGCAATTTCTGCGATTAATTCATCGAAATCCGCGCCGGCAGCCCGCAATTGTTCGGCCAGCGCGGCAAAACTGGCATGCTCCCCCATGGCCTGGCTGGCAGCAACCAATTGCAGCAGGATCTCGGCGCGTTCCGGCGCCAGGTGCGCCAGCGTATCGAGCGCCTGCTGGTCAAGTTCCAGCGCCAGCGCCGGGTGCGTGACCAGGATGCGCAGGATTTGCCGCTCCAGTCCGACCGGCGCGGGCCTGGCCTTGCGCGGCGGCGCCAGGCGTGCGCGCGCCACCGGCTGCGCCAGTTCAAACAGTGCTTCGATTTCGGCCGGCGTCGATTGCGTCGCCTGCGCCAGCGCGCGCACCAGTTGCAGGCGCAATGCCGAGGGTGGCATGGCCTGCAGCAGCGGCTTGGCGTCGTACTGCATGCGTGCGCGGCCTTCCGCGGTGCCGAGGTCGTGTCCGGCGCCGACTTCGTTGAGCAAAAACTTCGACAGCGGCATGGCTTCGCGAATCTGCTGCTCGAACGCCGGCGCGCCGAATTCCCGCACATAGCTGTCGGGGTCATGCTCGGCCGGCAGGAACAAAAACTGGATGGTCTTGTCGTCGCCGGCATGCGGCAGGCAGGCGTCGAGCGCGCGGCGCGCGGCGCGGCGGCCAGCTGTGTCGCCATCGAAGGAAAACACCACATGGTCGGTCTGGCGCAGCAGCTTGTGCACGTGCGTGGGCGTGCAGGCGGTGCCGAGCGTGGCCACGGCATGCGGAAAGCCGAGCTGGGCCAGCGCGACGACGTCCATGTAGCCTTCCGTGACCAGCACGTAGCCGGCTTCGCGGATGGCCTGGCGCGCTTCGAACAGGCCGTAGAGTTCGCTGCCCTTCTGGAACAGCGGGGTTTCCGGCGAATTCAGGTATTTGGGTTCGCCCTGCTCGAGCACGCGGCCGCCAAAGCCGATCACCTGCCCCTTGGTATTGCGGATCGGGAACATGATGCGGTCGCGGAAGCGGTCGTAGCGCTTGCCGCTTTTTTTACCGTCGGCGCCCTCTTCCTCGCTGCGATCGATCACCAGGCCTGCTTCGACCAGCACCTCGTCCTGGTAGTCCGGGAAGATCGCGCGCAAGCTATCCCAGCCGTCGGGCGCGTAACCCATGCCGAAGCGCGCAGCGACCTCGCCGGAGAGGCCGCGTTTCTTGAGATAGGCGATGGCGCCGGCTGCGCCGCGCAACTGCTGGCGGTAGAAGTCGCAAGCACGCGTCATGACGTCCGACAGCGCCAGCGAGCGCGCCTGCGCTTCGGCGCGCTGCGCCGGCGGCAGGCGACTGTCGTCTTCGGGAACGGTCATGCCGACGCCCTGCGCCAGGTCCTTCACTGCCTCGACAAAGCCCAGCCCGGAATACTCGATCAGGAAGCCGATGGCGGTGCCATGCGCGCCGCAACCGAAGCAGTGATAAAACTGCTTGGACGGGCTGACCGTGAAGCTGGGGGATTTTTCGTTATGGAAGGGGCACAGCCCCATGTAGTTGGCGCCGCCCTTCTTCAGCTGGACATACCGGCCCACCACGTCGACGATATCGACGCGGTTGAGCAGGTCCTGGATGAAGGGTTGCGGGATCATGACAGCTGCAAAGGCAGGCGGCGCGGCGCCGCCGGCATCAGGCCTTGGCCAGCGCTGCCTTCACCTGGGCGGAAACCGCGGTCATGTCGGCGCGCCCGGCCAGCTTGGGCTTGAGCACACCCATCACCTTGCCCATGTCCTGCGGGCCGGCGGCGCCGGTGGCGGCAATCGCTGCAGCGACCTCGGCCTGCACTTCGGCTTCCGACAGCGCTGCCGGCAGGTAGGCTTGCAGGATCGCCAGTTCAGCCTTTTCGACATCGGCCAGGTCCTGGCGGCCGCCGGCCTCGAACTGGGAAATCGAATCCTTGCGCTGCTTGACCATCTTTTCGAGAATGGCCAGCACCATGGCGTCGTCGAGTTCGACGCGCTCATCGACTTCCTTCTGCTTCATGGCGGCGGTCACCAGGCGAATGGTGCCCAGGCGCGCGCTGTCCTTGGCGCGCATGGCCGCCTTCATATCTTCGGTGATCTGCTCTTTGAGACTCATGGCAACTCCCTCAGGAAAAATTCGATGATGGATAAAAACGCCAAAACCCGCTGCGGACCGTTGCCGGAGCGGGTTTGCGCCAGGTCCGCACACATGCGGACGCGTAAACTTAGAACAGCTTTTTCGGCAATTGCTGGCTGCGGATGCGCTTGTAGTGGCGCTTCACGGCAGCGGCGAGCTTGCGCTTGCGCTCTGCAGTCGGCTTCTCGTAAAACTCGCGCGCACGCAACTCGGTCAGCAGACCGGTTTTTTCGATGGTGCGCTTGAAGCGACGCATGGCGACTTCGAACGGCTCGTTTTCTTTAAGGCGAATTGTGGTCATGTAAAGATCTAACCGGAAATTTTGTGGAAAGACGGCGATTGTAGCAGGTTTATATGGCAATGGGAAGCAGGACTGCGAATCGGCAAATGTTACACCGCTTGCCCTGCCGCCACGCCCGAGGACCACGCCCACTGGAAATTGTAGCCCCCCAGCCAACCGGTCACGTCCACCGCTTCGCCGATGAAGTACAGCCCTGGCGCAGAGCTTGCCATCAGCGTCTGCTGCGACAGCGCGCGCGTGTCAACGCCGCCGCGCGTGACTTCCGCCTTTTTGTAGCCTTCACTGCCGTCGGGCGTGATGCGCCAGCAGTTGAGCGATTCGCCCAACTGGCGCAAGGCCTTGTCCGGCAAGTCGGCCAGGCGCGCGGCGCCATCCATGCCCTGCACCTGCAGCCAGCTTTCCGCCAGGCGTGCCGGCAGCCATTGCGCCAGCGTGTTGGCAAGATTCTTCTTGCTGCCGGACTTGGCCTGCAACAGCACCTCGCTCATGTTTTCGCGCGGCGCGAGGTTGATCGTGAGCGGCGCGCCGGCTTGCCAGAAGCTGGAAATCTGCAGCACCGCCGGACCAGACAGGCCGCGGTGGGTAAACAGCAGGTCTTCCAGAAAATGGCCGCGCGCTTTCTTTTCACCGGTTTCGATTTCCACTTCCAGGGCGATGCCGGCCAGCGGCACGAAGGCTTGCCACGCCTGCGCGGCAAATGTCAGCGGCACCAGCGCCGGGCGCGGCTCGACCAGCTTCAGGCCGAACTGGCGAGCAATGCGGAAGGCAAAATCGGTGGCGCCGATCTTGGGAATCGACAGGCCGCCGCTGGCGATCACCACGCTTTTTGCGAGGATCTCGCCGGCATCGGATTCGATGCGATAGATTTCGCCCACCTTGCCGATGGCTGCCACCTTGCACGGCATGCGCCAGGCGACCTGGCCCTTGTCACACTCGGCCCTGAGCATGTTGATGATGTCGTCGGCGGAATCGTCGCAGAACAGCTGGCCCTTGTGCTTTTCATGAAAGGGAATGCGGTAGCGCTGCACCAGCTCGATGAAATCGCGCGCGCCATAGCGCGACAGGGCGCTGCGGCAGAAATGCGGATTCTCGGAGAGGTAGTTTGCCGGGCCGGCGTCGCGGTTGGTGAAATTGCAGCGTCCGCCGCCGGAGATGCGGATTTTTTCCGCCAGGCGCGCAGCATGGTCGATGAGCACGACTTTCCTGCCGCGCTGGCCGGCCACGGCGGCGCACATCATGCCGGCGGCGCCGGCGCCGATGACGGCTACATCGAATTCCTGGATCATGGATCGGGCTTGAAAGGCAATCCATGATTGTACGCGAGGATACTATCCCGCCGCGGCATGCGGCAAGCCTTGCCTGTTGCGTATCTGTTTCGATACTAGCAAGCAGTGTTCCACCTGTTCGGCGATCGGCGCCGGCACCGGTTGCGCCCCCGCCAGGGCTTCGCGGATCCATGCCGCGGTGGCGCGCGCATCGATAGCGGGCGGCAGCGGCGGCATCTCGTCCACCGGCGCCTGTTTTTGCACCATCAGGGTGCGCTGGCCTTCGTGGAACCAGTCGATCTGCTGGGCGCGGCGCGCATTGGCGACAGTCTCACCCTCGGTGCCGCGCATGAGAAAAATGTCGCCGCGCTCGTGCGGCGCCAGCGTGCCGAAATAGGCTCCCAGCATGTCGAGGTATTCCGGGTGCGTATAGGAATTCAGGCGCAGCGCCGGCCCGGCGAAGGGCTGCAGGATCTTGACGAGGGTATGCGTGGAACTGCGCACGCCGAGGATGCGCCGCAGCGACAACTGGTGCGCCAGCTTCGGCGCCAGCAGCTCTACGGGCATGAAGGCCGGCACGCCGCGCGCCATCTCATCCTGCGCGGCCAACGCCGTGCCGGCCGCGGGCAAGCCCAGCTCGTGGAAAATTTCGGCGGTGGTGACACGACCCGGCTCGTGCAACGCGCCGTGCACCAGCACCGGCGCGCCGGCACGTGCCAGCAGCAACGCCAGCAGCGGCGTGAGGTTGGGCAGCTTGCGCGCGCCGTTATAGCTGGGAATGACGATGGGTGCATAAGCGCCGACGGGCGCCTGCAGCTTTTGCAGGCTGCGCTCGGCGGCATCGAGAAAGCCGGCCAGCTCTTCCGGCGACTCGCCCTTGATGCGCATGGCCAGCAGGATGGCGCCAAGTTCGAGGTCGGACACGCGGCCATCGAGCATGGCTTCATACATGAGATCGGCATCGGCGCGCGACAGGGCGCGCGCACCGCCGGTGCCGCGCCCGATTTCCTTGATGAAGCGCGCGGCGGCCAGGGGCGTGTTGTCAGAAGGCGTGTGCATGGCTGAAGCTTACTACGAAGCGAAGCACGGCGCTTGGGCGAAAACCGGTGGCCGCCGGGCCTGCTTAGGCGGCAAGGAATTTCTTCAATTCCGGCACGCAGGAACCGCAATTGGTGCCGCACTTGAGCTTGCCTTGCAACGCTGCCAGGCGCTCGCCGGGATTGCCGGCAAAACTGGCCAGGGCGTCGCCGATTTCGCTTTCGGCCACGTTGAAGCAATTGCAGATGATCTTGCCGCGTGGCCGGAATCCTTGCGGCGCCTTGTTCGACGGCATCAACAGCAGACGTCCGAGCCCGGCGACCGGTTGCTCGCTTTCCAGGTATTCCTTGAGCCAACGTTCCGCGGATACATCGCCGGCCAGCGCCACCGCGACCATGCTGCCGTCTTTCACCAGGATGCGGCGCGCATTGCCGCGCTTGCGATCGTCGTAGCGCAACATGCCAGCGCCGACCAGTCCGAAGCAGGCTTCGATTTCTGCCAGCAGCTCGGGCGCGGCGGCGTAATCGTCGGCCGCACGGAACAGCACGCCGGCGCGCTCGCGCCCGAACAGCGTGCAGGAAGCATAGGTGAAGCGGCGCATGTAAGGGCGTAGCGCCGCCTGCAGCGCGAGCAGCTGCGACTGCTTCGCCCAGCCGAAGGCGACATAGCGCCACGGCAGCTCGGCTTTGAGTATCTTCGCGGCCGCATGCTTGAGTTCCGGCTGCTTCGAATGCGGGTCCAGCGCCGGCAGCGTGAGCGCATTGACGCCGTAGCTGCCGTCGCCATCGCGACCGCGACCGGAAACGTATTCTTCGCCCCAGTGCATGCCGATGAAGGCCTGACCAGGGCGGATTTCATCGCTGGCCAGCGCCGGCAGGATTTGCGAGCCACGTCGGGTGGTGACGTGCACGAGCTCGCCGTCGGCGATGGCGCGGCGCGCCATGTCGCGCGCAGCCATGACCACCGCCGGTTCCGCCTGGTGCGCAAACAGCTGCGCCACCGTGCCGGTGCGGCTCATGCCGTGCCACTGGTCGCGCAGGCGCCCGGTGGTGAGGCTGAACGGGTAGCGCGCATCGGTGGCTTCCGCCACCGGCCGGTAGGGTGTGCTCACGAAGCGAGCGCGGCCGCTGGCGGTGGCAAAGATGCCGTCTTCGTAGAGGCGCTTGCGGCCGGCGGCAGCGCCCTGCGGATACGGCCACTGCTGCGGCCCCTGCTGTTCCAGGATTTGATAGGAGAGGCCGGTGATGTCGAGGTCGCGCCCGCGCGTGGATTCGCGATGCTCGTTCCAGATCTGCTCGGTATTCTCGTAAGGGAACAGCGTGCGCTTGCGCCCCAGCAGCGCTTCCAGCCGGCGCGCGAAGCGCACTGCGATTTCCCAGTCGTGCAGGGTTTCGCCGGGCTTGTCGAGCGCGGCGCGGACGCGTGTGATGCGGCGCTCCGAATTGGTGACGGTGCCTTCCTTTTCGCTCCAGGTGGTGGCCGGCAACAACACATCGGCAAAGTCGGCGCTGGCGATGTTGCGGTAGGCATCCTGCACCACGACCAGTTCGGCGCGGCGCAGTGCCTCGCGCACCAGGCGTTGGTCCGGCATCGAGTGCGCCGGATTGGTGCAGGCGATCCACAGGATCTTGATGTCGCCGCTCCTGACGGCCTCGAACATTTCGACGGCGGTCTTGCCGGGCGTGGCGGGCACTTCGTCCACACCCCACAGGCGCGCCACTTCGGCGCGGTGCGCCGGATTGCCCAGGTCGCGGTGCGCCGACAGCAGGTTGGCCATGCCGCCGACCTCGCGCCCGCCCATGGCATTGGGCTGGCCGGTCAGCGAAAACGGCCCGGCGCCCGGCTTGCCGATCTGCGCGGTGGCCAGATGCAGGTTGATCAGCGCGGCATTCTTCGCGGTGCCGGAAGCAGACTGGTTCAGTCCCTGGCAATACAGCGACAGCGTCGCGCGCGATTTGCCGAACAGGCGCGCCGCTTCCACCAGGTCCTCTTCGCGAATGCCGCAGATCTGCGCCACGTGCGCCGGCGTGTATTCGCGCACGGTCTGCCTGAGTTCGTCGAAACCGTCCGTATGCGCGTCGATATAGGCATTGTCGACCAGGCTTTCCCACAGGCAGATATGCAGCATGCCGTTGAACAGGGCGACGTCGGTTCCCGGCAGGATCGGCAGGAACAGGTCGGCCTCGCTGGCGGTATCGGTCTTGCGCGGATCGGCGACGATCACCTTCATCTGTGGATTGGCGCGGCGCGCGTCTGCCAGGCGGCGGTACAGGACCGGATGGGCAAAGGCGGTATTGGAGCCGACGATGAACACCGTCTCCGCAAGCGCGATGTCTTCGTAACAGGCCGGCGGCGCATCCGCGCCCAGCGTCTGCTTGTAGCCGGCCACTGCGCTGGACATGCACAGGCGCGAGTTGGTGTCGATGTTGTTGGTGCCGATCAGGCCCTTGGCAAGCTTGTTGAAGACATAGTAATCCTCGGTCAGCAGCTGGCCGGAAATGTAGAAGCCGACGCTGTCGGGACCCTGGCGCGCAATGGTATCGGCAAACTTGCGGGCGATGGCGTCGAGCGCCCCATCCCAGCTCACGCGCTCGCGCGCCCTGTCGCGACCCACGCGCATTTCCGGATACAGTGCGCGCGCCTGCCGCTGCAGCGCCGGGCTGGCGGAGAGATGCAGCGTGCTGCCCTTGGTGCACAGGCGGCCGTAATTAGCCGGGTGCTCGGGATCACCCTCGACGCCCAGCACCTGACGGCCGTCGGAGGCGATGATGACGCCGCAGCCGACGCCGCAATAGCAGCAGGTCGCCCTGGTTTTCCGGACTTCGGTCATGCAGCCCTGGCCTCCGCGCCGAGGGCGAGTTCGGCGGCATCCAGGTAGACCTTTCCGTGCTCCACCCGGACTGCGAATTTCTGCGCGCAGCCTTCGTCGGGTGCCACAGCGCAGCCGGAACCAAGCTCGATGTTCCAGTTGTGCAGCGGGCACGCCACGTGCTCGCCGAAGACTATGCCCTGCGACAGCGGGCCGCCTTTGTGCGGGCACTTGTCGAGCAACGCGAATACCTTGTCTTCGCTGTTGCGGAATACCGCGACATCTGTCTGGCCGGCGCGCTTGACCACGCGCGCGCCCAGCACGGGGATATCGTCCACCTGGCAGATCTGCTTCCATTGTTCAGTCATGATTTTTCCTTGTAGGGGAATCGGTCAGGCCGGCGTCAGACGGCCAGCGGCGAAAACTGGCGGGTATCGACCATCGCCTTCTCCTGCTCATGCCAGGGATCGGGCTCGCCGTCGAGGGCAAACAGCAGGCGCTCGTACAGTTCCTTGCGGCCGGCCGCATCCTCCAGCACCTTTTTCCTGACGTGATCGAGGCCGACACGGGCAACGTAATGCACCGTGCGTTCCAGGTACCAGCCTTCTTCGCGGTAAAGCTGCAGGAAGGCGCCGGCATACTCCAGCACTTCCTGGTGCGTTCTGAGCTTGACAAGAAATTGCGCCACCTCGGTCTTGATGCCGCCGTTGCCGGCAACGTAGATTTCCCAGCCCGATTCGACGCCGATCACGCCGACGTCCTTGATACCGGCTTCGGCGCAATTGCGCGGGCAGCCCGACACCGCCAGCTTGACCTTGTGCGGCGCGTACATGCGCGCAAGTTCGCGCTCCAGTTCCTGCCCCATGCGCGTGGAATCCTGGGTGCCGAAACGGCACCATTCTGAACCGACGCAAGTCTTCACGGTGCGCAGGCCCTTGGCGTAGGCCAGCCCGGACGGCATGCCGAGGTCTTGCCAGACATTGCGCAAGTCTTCCTTCTTCACCCCCAGCAAGTCGATGCGCTGACCGCCTGTCACCTTCACAGTGGGGATCTGGTACTTGTCCACGACATCGGCGATGCGGCGCAGTTCGGAGGCGCTGGTTTCGCCACCCCACATGCGCGGGATCACCGAGTAGGTGCCGTCCTTCTGAATGTTGGCATGCGCGCGCTCGTTGATGAAACGCGATTGCGGATCGTCCTTCGCCTCGTGCGGCCAGGTCGAAATCAGGTAATAGTTCAGCGCCGGGCGGCACGATGAACAGCCATTGGGCGTGCGCCATTCCATGAAGGCGATCACGGCAGGGATCGTCAGCAGCTTGTTGGCGCGGATGACGTCGCGCACTTCCTGGTGGGTATGGTCGGTGCAGCCGCACAGCGGCTTGGCCTTGGCAGACGTCGAGTAGTCGCCGCCGGCGGTCGCCATGATGATCTGCTCGACCAGGCCGGTGCAGGAACCGCACGATGCCGATGCCTTGGTCTGCTTGCGCACGTCTTCCAGGGTGAACAGGCCTTTTTCCTTGATTGCCTTGACAATAATTCCCTTGCAGACGCCGTTGCAGCCGCACACTTCGGCATCGTCCGGCATGGCCGCAGCCTTGGTGTAGCCTTCATGGCCGACATCGCCCGGGCGGCCGGTGTTGGCTTCGCCGAACATCAGCGAATCGCGGATCTCACCGATGTTCTTGCCTTCGCGCAGCAGCTTGAAATACCAGCTGCCGTCCACGGTGTCGCCATACAGGCAAGCGCCGACCAGCTTGTCGTCCTTCAGCACCAGTTTCTTGTAAACGCCGCCGATGGGGTCCGACAGCACGATTTCCTCGGTGCCTTCGCCGCCGCTGAAATCGCCGGCGGAAAACAGGTCGATGCCGGTGACCTTCAGCTTGGTCGAGGTGACCGACCCCTGGTAGCGGCCGATGCCGAAGCTGGCGAGGTGGTTGGCGCACACCTTGGCCATCTCGAACAGCGGCGCCACCAGCCCGTAGGCGACGCCGCGGTGGTTGACGCATTCGCCGACGGCATAGATGCGCGGGTCGTAGGTCTGCATGGTGTCATTGACGACGATGCCGCGGTCACAATGCAGGCCGGCCGATTCCGCCAGGGCGGTGTTGGGCCGGATGCCAACGGCCATCACCACCAGTTGCGCCGGCGCTTCGCTGCCATCGCTGAAACGCACCGCGCTGGCGCGCCCGCCCTTGCCGTCATCGCGATCGCCGATGATTTCCTGCGTATTCTTCTTCAGCAGGAATTGCAGGCCGCGCGCTTCCAGCGATTGCTGCAGCATCTTGCCGGCCACCGCATCGAGCTGCCGGTCCATCAGCGTATCCGACAGGTGCACGACCGCGACATTCATGCCGCGCAGCTTGAGGCCGTTGGCCGCTTCCAGGCCGAGCAGGCCGCCGCCGATGACGACGGCATCCCTGTATTTTGCCGCGGCATCGATCATGGCATCGGTGTCCTGTATGTCGCGATACGACACCACGCCTTCCATATCCTTGCCCGGCACCGGCAGCACGAAGGGATTCGAGCCGGTCGCCAGCAGCAGGCGATCGTATTCCGCCGTGGTGCCATCTGCAGCGACGACCATGCGCCTGACGCGATCGATCCTGACGATCTGCTTGCCGAGATGAAGGGTAATGCCGTTCTGCGCATACCAGTCGACATCGTTGAGCATGATGTCCTTGATGGTCTGCTCGCCAGCCAGCACCGGCGACAGCAGGATGCGGTTGTAATTGGCATGCGGCTCGGCGCCGAACACGGTGATGTCGTATACGTCCGGCGCCAGCTTGAGCAGTTCTTCCAGCGTGCGCACCCCGGCCATGCCGTTCCCCACCATTACCAGCTTCAGCTTTTTCATTTCAGGACCCTCCTGTTGATTCACTTCTCCCTTCGAGCAAAAACAATGCCAGTTGGCGGCGCAGGAAAAACGCTGCGAAAAATGGCGGCGCGCTCCGCGATGGTGAATGTGCCGGCCTTGTTTGGTGCAGGGTGCCGCGCCGCATCGCATTTCGGTGCGAATGCGGCTACTGGCGGCATCTTTATATCCACAGATCTGCGGAGATCCGATGGCATGACACTTGCGTATGGCAATGCATTCTCTTTTTAAAACCGGTGGCTTTATGCAAAAAACATCGTTCTGGAAGGCCGGCCACACGCCGACGCTGCTGGCCGCGTTTTTTTATTTCGACCTGAGTTTCATGGTGTGGGTGATCCTGGGGCCGCTCGGCATCCAGATTGCACAAGACCTGGGATTGAACGCGGCGCAAAAAGGCATGATCGTCGCCACGCCGCTGCTGGCCGGCGCACTGCTGCGCATCGTCATGGGCGTGCTGGTGGACCACCTGAAGCCGAAGAAGGCGGGCGCCATCGGCCAGATCATCGTCATTGCCGGCATGTTCTGGGCCTGGCAAGGCTCGCTCGACACCTATGCCAGCATCCTTGCGCTGGGCGTGCTGCTGGGTGTGGCCGGCGCTGCCTTTGCGGTGGCGCTGCCGCTGGCGTCGCGCTGGTATCCGCCGGAGCACCAGGGCACCGCCCTGGGCATCGCCGGCGCCGGCAATTCCGGCACCGCCTTCGCCGCCCTGTTCGCGCCCGGCCTGGCGCTGGCATTCGGCTGGCAAAACGTGTTTGGCTGGTGTTTGATCCCGCTGGGAATTGCCTTCGTCGTGTATATGGCCTTCGCCAAAGATGCGCCGTCCGCGCCGCCGCCGAAATCGGCGCGTGAATACCTGCAAGTGTTGAAAGACCGGGATGCGTGGTGGCTCATGTTTCTCTACGCCGTCAGCTTTGGCGGCTTTTCCGGACTGGCATCATCGCTGGCGATTTACTTCCACGGCCAGTACGGCCTGTCGCCGGTGAGCGCAGGTTATTTCACCGCCGCCTGCGTCTTCGCCGGCTCGCTGGTGCGTCCGCTGGGCGGGCAGATCGCCGACCGCATCGGCGGCATCAGGACCCTGTCGATCACCTATATGCTGGCGGCCGGATTCATCTTCACCGCCAGCGTCGGCCTGGCGTCGCCGGTAGCGGCGGTCATCGTGTTCGTGCTGGCGATGCTGGCGCTGGGCGCCGCCAACGGCGCGGTGTTCCAGCTGGTGCCGCAGCGCTTCCGAAAGGAGATCGGCGTCATGACCGGCCTGGTGGGCATGGCCGGCGGCGTCGGCGGATTTTTCCTGGCGTCGAGCCTGGGATACTCCATGCAAGCGACCGGCAGCTACCGCAGCGGCCTCACCTTCTTCGCCGCGCTTGCGCTGATGGCGCTGGTCTGCCTGTCGCTGGTAAAGGGCCGCTGGCGCACCACCTGGGGTGGCGCGACAATAACGATGGCAAAAATCTGAGCCATGCAAATCCCGGCCCTCGCCGGCCCTGCGCCATCTCAGAACATCGCCCTGGCCTTGGCCGTCATGAGCAGGTTGCGGCCATTGCCCCAGGCCGCCTTGCAGGCACGGCGCGTCGCGGTGCGCCAGGCAGGCCTGAGGCCGCGTCCCACGGCGGAATGCGCTACAATCCTGTACACGGATCGCAGCAAGTTTGCGCTCATTTTTTCGCGCCTCTTTTTTTCACGCACCCGCTCCCCATGCTCGTTCTCGGCATCGAATCCTCCTGTGACGAAACCGGCGTCGCCCTGTATGACACCCAAGACGGCCTGCTCGGCCACGCCCTGCACTCCCAGGTAGCGATGCACGAAGCCTACGGCGGCGTGGTGCCGGAACTGGCCTCGCGCGACCATATCCGCCGCGCCCTGCCGCTGCTGGAGCAAACGCTGGCGCAAAGCGGCAAGCCGCTTGCCGCCATCGATGCCATCGCCTATACCCAGGGGCCCGGCCTGGCCGGCGCTCTGCTGGTGGGCGCCTCGGTGGCCTGCGGCCTGGGCCTGGCGCTGGACAAGCCGGTGCTGGGCGTGCATCACCTGGAAGGCCACCTGCTGTCGCCGCTGCTAGCGTCCGATCCGCCGGAATTTCCCTTCGTCGCCCTGCTGGTATCCGGCGGCCACACACAGCTGATGCGCGTGGACGGCGTCGGCCGCTATGCCCTGCTGGGGGAAACCATGGATGACGCCGCCGGCGAAGCCTTCGACAAGTCCGCCAAGCTGCTGGGCCTGGGGTATCCGGGCGGGCCGGCGATTTCGCGCATGGCTGAATTCGGCGACCCGGCCGCCTACCAGCTGCCGCGACCGATGCTGCACTCGAAAAATCTCGATTTCAGCTTTTCCGGCCTGAAGACCGCCGTGCTGACGCTGGTGAAAAAACACCCGGCCAACATCTGCGAGCAGGACAAGGCCAACATCGCGCGCGCTTTCGTCGACGCCATCGTCGAGGTGCTGGCAAAAAAGTGCGTCGATGCCATGAAGCAGACCGGCCTGAAGCGCCTGGTGGTGGCCGGCGGCGTCGGCGCCAATGCGCAATTGCGCGCCGCCCTGAACGCCGCGGCGCAAAGGAAGCGCTTCCGCGTGTTTTACCCGGAACTGCAGTTTTGCACCGACAACGGCGCCATGATCGCCTTCGCCGGGGCGCAGCGGCTGCTGCGTAACCCGGACGCCGCCAGCCGCAACTACGCCTTCGCCGTGCGGCCGCGCTGGCCCCTGGAAGAATTGCCATGCCCGACAGCCAACTGATCCAGTACGCCGGCGCCGCCATTTTTGCGCTGGCGGTCGTGCACACTTTTTCCACCAAGTTCTTCGATCACCTGTCGCATACGCATCCCCGGCATGCCGGCGTGTTCCACCTGCTGGGCGAAGTCGAAGTCGTGTTCGGCTTCTGGGCGATGGTGCTGATCGTCTTCATGGCGGCAACCGCCGATCTCGGTTCCGCCATCGGCTATCTCGAAGCGCAGAATCTGACCGAGCCGCTGTTCGTATTCGTGATCCTGGTGATGGCCGGCACCCGGCCGATCCTGCATCTCGCCAGGCGCATGGTGGACTGGATCTCGGCAATCCTGCCGCTACCGGCGCAGGTTTCCTATTACTTCACCTGCCTGACGCTGGTGCCGCTGCTGGGGTCCTTCATTACCGAGCCCGCCGCCATGACGCTGGCCGCCCTGCTGCTGCGCGACCGCTTCTATTCGCAAGACATTTCACCGCGGCTGAAATACGTCACCCTGGCCATCCTGCTGGTGAACATTTCGATCGGCGGCGTGCTCACGCCCTATGCGGCGCCACCGGTGCTGATGGTGGCCGCCAAGTGGAACTGGGACCTGGCTTTCATGCTGAGCAATTTCGGCTGGAAAGCCGCCCTGGCGGTGGTCATCAATGCCGCCGGCGCCGCCCTGCTGTTTCGCCGGGAACTGGCTGCGCTGCCGGCCGCTGCCACAGGCAAGGCCGCCGGCGCCATGCCGCTGGCGGTCATCGTCATCCACTTGCTGTTTCTGGGCGGCGTGGTGTATTTCAACCACCATCCGGTAGTGTTCTTCGGCCTGTTCCTGTTTTTCCTGGGATTTTACGAAGCCTACAGCCGCCACCAGGATCCGCTGATGCTGCGCGAAGGCTTGCTGGTCGCTTTTTTCCTGGCGGGTCTGGTAATCCTCGGCAGCATGCAGAAATGGTGGCTGCAGCCGCTGCTGGCCGGCATGGATGCCAGGGTGCTGTTTTTCGGCGCCACCGCCCTGACTGCCATCACCGACAATGCCGCGCTGACTTACCTGGGTTCGCTGGTGGAAGGAATTTCCGACACGGCCAAATACGCGCTGGTCGCCGGCGCCATCACCGGCGGCGGCCTGACCGTGATCGCCAATGCGCCCAATCCCGCCGGGTTCGCCATCCTCAAGGGCAGCTTCCACGAGGAATCGATCAGTCCGCTGCGGCTGCTGGCGGCGGCGACGCCGCCGACCGTCGTGGCGATGCTGTGCTTCCTGCTACTGTAGTTATTTTTTCTTGCTGCCGATGCGGCTTTCCTTACCGGCAATGAGCTTGCCGATATTGGCGCTGTGGCGCCAGATCAGCAACGCGCTCATGACGCCAACGGCCAGCATCATCGCATCGGCGCCGAACAGGAAGCCGTAGTACAGCGGCGCAAACACGGCGGCGATCAGCGCTGCCAGCGAAGAATAGCGGAACGCGTAAGCGATGATCAGCCAGGTTGCCAGCGTCGCCAGGCCCAGCCAGATATTCACACCCAGCAGCACGCCCAGCGCGGTGGCGACGCCCTTGCCACCCTTGAAACGGAAAAATACCGGCCACAGGTGACCGACGAACACTGCCAGCGCTACCAGCGCAATGCCGCTTTCTTCCAGTCCGTATTCGGGGCCGAAATGCTGCGCCAGCCACACCGCCAGCCAGCCCTTGAGACAGTCGCCCAGCAAGGTCAGCGCCGCCGCTTTCTTGTTGCCGCTGCGTAGCACGTTGGTGGCGCCGGGGTTGCCCGAGCCATAGGTGCGCGGATCGGCCAGGCCGAACAGCTTGCTCACCACCACGGCAAATGAAAGCGAGCCAATCAGGTAGGCTGCCAGTGCAGAAATCAGTATCGTCATTATTTTTCCCTGTAATTCATTCTTTTATTCCGAGCGCCGGCGCAGAACCGCCTCGCTGTATTTTGATGCACGCGTTTTTTCATGGCGCCGTTCAGTCGGCCAGCGCGCAGGTGACCGCGCGTGCCTGCAACGTCGCCGTCAGCACCTGCGGCGCCAGCCCGACCAGGTAGCCGCGCTGACCGCCGTTGATATAGATTTTTTCGAGCGCCAGGATGCTTTCCTCGACGTACACCGGCATGGCCTTGCGGGTGCCGAAGGGCGAGGTGCCGCCGACCATGTAGCCGGAATGGCGGCTGGCCACTTCCGGCTTGCACGGCTCGACCGACTTGCAGCCGATCTGCCGCGCCAGGTTCTTGGTGGATACCTTGCAGTCGCCGTGCATCAGCACGATCAGCGGCCGGGCCGCTTCATCCTGCATGACCAGGGTCTTGACCACGGCATGCTCGTCCACGCCCAGTTCGCGCGCCGATACCGCGGTGCCGCCGTGCTCTTCATAGGCATAGGGGTGTTCGCTGAAGGCAATGCCCTGGCGGCGCAGAAATTGCGTCGCCGGCGTTTCGGAAACGTGCTCTTTTTTTGCCATGCGTGTTACGCTAAACCTGTTCGCCGATTGAAACCGGGGCCTATTATGCTACAAGAAATCCGCTTTGCGACCTTCAATGTATGCAATCTGGCGCCCCCCGGCGTGACATTCTACGAAAACCTGCCGCCCTACACCCCGGAAACCTACGAAGCGAAGCTGGACTGGCTGGCGCGCAAGGTGGATGAGATCGACGCCGACGTCATCGCATTCCAGGAAATTTTTTCGCAATCCTGCCTGCGCACGGTGCTGGCGCGCACACGCAATTACCGCGAGGCGCTGCATGCCGGCTTCGATCCTGACCCGGCCATCGCGCCGTTGACGCCGAGCGTGGCGCTGGTGTCGCGCCTGCCCTTCGCCTCGCCGCCCGCAGCCATCGAACGGCTGCCGCCGGCCCTGCTGGCCGGCCCGGCCAGGCTGGACCGGCCGCTGACACGCTTCACCCGGCCGCTGCTGCACGCGCGCGTGCTCGCGGCGCCTGGGGTGGCAGTCGACGTGCTGGCAGTGCACCTCAAATCCAAGCGCCCCGACTTCCTCGACGGCGAGGATGAATCCGACCCCGCACTGTCGGACCTGGCGACGTTGCGCTCGCTCTACCGGCGCGGCACCGAAGCGGCCGGCCTGCGGCGCGTGGTCGACGAGTTGATGGCCGCTTCGGCCGGGGCGCCGCTGGTAGTGATGGGCGACTTCAACGACACCGCCGATGCGGTGACGACCCAGCTGGTGAAAGGCAGCGGGCGCCCGCGCGACGAGGATGACTCCTTTGGCATGCGCCTGTTCGACAGCTACCGCATCCAGGCGCGCCGCGATTTTTCGCGCGATGTCGGCTACAGCCACATGCACGAGGGCGTCTTCAATACCATCGACCATGTGCTGGTATCCAGCGCCCTCCACCCCGAATGGCCGGATGCGGCTGGCGCGGTGCAGGAAGTGTTTTACCTGAACGACCACGTGCAGCACAACCTGCCACATGCCTCGGACCATGGCGCCGTGCTGGTGCACGTGGTCCTGGGCCAGCCAGGTTGATTTCTCAGCCGCGCGGGTGATGCTGCGCATGCAGCTGCTTCAAACGCTCGCGCGCGACGTGGGTATATATCTGTGTCGTGGAAATATCGGCATGTCCGAGCAGCAGCTGCACCACGCGCAGGTCGGCGCCATGGTTGAGCAGGTGCGTGGCAAAGGCGTGGCGCAGGGTGTGCGGCGACAGCGGCGCATGGATGCCGGCCCTGATCGCATGCTTCTTGATCAGCGTCCAGAACATCTGCCGCGTCATGGCGCCACCGCGGGCGGTGACGAACAGTGCATCCGCCACCTGGCCGCGCAGGATGGCGCCGCGCGCCTCTTTCAGGTAGCGGCCGATCCAGACGCGTGCTTCCTCGCCGAAGGGCACCAGCCGCGTCTTGCTGCCCTTGCCGGTAATGCGCAGCACGCCTTCGTCCATGCCCACCTCGACCGACTGCAGCAGCACCAGCTCCGACACGCGCAGGCCGCTGGCATACATCAGCTCCAGCATGGTGCGGTCGCGCAGGCCCAGCGGCGTGTTCACGTCGGGCGCGCCCAGCAGTGCCTCGACCTGGGCTTCCGACAGGGTCTTGGGAAAGCGCGGCGGCTGCTTGGCCGACTGCAGGTGCAGGCAGGGATCGGCTTCGATGCGCCGGTTGCGCAGCGCCATCTGGTAAAAACGCTTCAGCACCGCCAGGCGGCGGTTGGCGGACGTGGCCTTGGTATCGGCGTGGCGCGCGGCAAAGTAGGCATGCAAATCGTCCGCCTGCGCCACATGCAGGTGGCGGCCGCGCTCGCCGTGCAGCCAGGCGGCGAACAGGCGCATGTCGCGGCGGTAGGCCTCCAGCGTATTCTTCGCCAGGCCGTCTTCCAGCCACAGGCTGTCGCAGAATTCATCGATCGCGGCCTGGTCTTGCGCAGGCAGGGCGGTAACGGTGGCGGCGCGGGGCATGTGCGGAATTCGCTGCGCGGCGCCGGGCTCAGGCGGCGGCACCTTCGTGCGCCAGCAGCCAGCGCTTGACGCCAACATGAAAGCCGGTGCTGTCGTCGTGATTGGAAAAGCCCCCGAGGCCGCCGGCAGCGGTGACGCGGTGGCAGGGTACCACCAGCGGAAACCAGTTGGCGCCGCAGGCCTGGCCCACGGCGCGCGGCGCGCGGCAACCGACCAGCCGGCCAACCTCGCCGTAGGTCAGCACGTCGCCGCGCGGGATGGCAGAAATGACTTGCCAGACCTTGCGCTGGAATACGGTGCCGACATCGGCCAGCGGCAGGTCGAAGCGGAAATCGGGCTCGCGCAGGTAACGCTCGACCTGACGCGCAGCCACGGCGGCGAGGTTGTCAACCGGCGCCTGCTCCTGGAAAGATGGCGGCAGATAGACCAGTTCCTGCACCCGCCCGGCATCGCTGCGGATGCCGACATAACCGAAGGGCGCGCTGACGATGGCGGAAAACAGTTGCCCCTGCTGTCGTTTCTGCATGGAATTCATGCATGGCAGTTTAACGCAAATCGGCGCGCCAATAAAAAGGGCGCGTCCTGCGACGCGCCCCAATCAATTCCTGCATTCCGCGCCACCTTCATGGTGCCATTCTGAAATGCCTGTCTCCTCGCACGGTCTCATCCGTCCTTATTGTTTTTACCAACCCTACTGCTTGCCGATTACTGTACCAACGGCAATTTTGATGATTGTGACAAAAATCAATAAATTGTCATTTGACCAGCAAAACAGGGGCTTTACTCAGATGCAACAATTTGAGCGACACTGACCCGAGCAGCATGGTGGAAATCTGGTTCTGACCGCGCGTGCCCATGACGATTTCATCGATGCCCTGCTCGTTGGCATAGCGCGCCAGCACTTCGGCAGGTTCGCCGACGAACACGTGGGTATGGTGTGGAATGCCTGCGGCTTCGAGCAAGGCGCAGGCGCCGGCCAGCGCTTTTTCGCCATCTTCGTGGTGCAGCTGCTTGATCTGGCTGGCGCTGACGAAGGTGCTGACGCCGCCGTGCAGCGGGAATTGCACGTTCACCAGATGCAGTTCGGCGGTTTCCCGCCCCCCCTGGATTTTCTTGATGAGGTAGGCCAGCGCGCGCAGGGCGCTGGGCGAATCATCGACGGGTATCATAATTTTCGACATCTGCATCTCCAGTAACTACGAATTCGATCCGGCTATTGCGGGTGCTTGTGCTGCGCCAGGTCTTCCAGCGCCGCCGGGCGGCGCGCCAGCGTGCGCGCGGCCAGCGCCTTGCCCACCGCGACCACGAAGATCGCGCCCAGGATCGGGGCGATCCATGTCGCCTGCGGCAATACCGCGGTGATGGCATCCTTGACGGCAACGTCGGACACGAACATGCCGCCGGCAATCCAGCCCAGCAGGGCGCCGCCGGCGATGATCAGGACCGGGAAGCGGTCCATCAGGCGGATGACCACCTGGCTGCCCAGCAGGATGATCGGGATCGACAGCAGCAGGCCGAAAATCACCAGGCCGAGATGGTCGCCGGCGGCGCCGGCAATGGCAATCACGTTATCCAGACTCATCACCGCGTCGGCGACGATGATGGTCTTGATCGCGCTGAACAGGGTCGCGCCCGCCTCGATGTTGTGGCCGCCCTCTTCCGGTTCCGGCTGCAGCAGCTTGATGCCGATCCAGAGCAGCAGGATGGCGCCAATGATCTTCAGATAAGGTACCGCCAGCAACGACACGGCGAAGAAGATCAGGATGATACGCAAGCCGATGGCGCCGACCATCCCCCACATGATGCCGAGCTTGCGCTCACGCGCCGGCAAGCGCCGGCAGGCCAGGCCGATGACAACGGCGTTATCGCCGCCCAGGACGATATCGATCGCAATGATCTGCAATAGGGCGACCCAGAATTGGGGGCTGCTGATATCCATGATGATCTTCTTTCAATGCCGCAAATGCATTTTTCATTTGTAACCTGACATTATGCGCCGTTTTTGCCCGCACTTGAAGCCCATCTGCTGCAAACGCGGGGCCTGCGCGCGCTTGCGCAATGCCGGCGGCACGCGTATCTTTCAGGAATTTCACGACGGCAAACCCTTGCCGGTCGCACTTTCCATCCCGGTTTCATGTCCATCGCTTTCCTGCTGCTGCCCGATTTTTCCCTGATTCTGCTGGGCTTTGTTCTTTATCGCATGACCGACTGGGATCAGGCATTCTGGAGCGGCATGGAAAAACTGGTGTATTACGTGCTGTTTCCGGCGCTGCTGTTTTACGCCACCACGCGCACGCCGCTGGATTTCGGCAACGCCGGCAAGATGGTGCAGGCCGCCATGATTGCCCTGCTCGGCGGCATTGCGCTGGGCTGGCTGGCCAGGCCGCTGTTTCGGCCGGGGCCGATGCTGTTCGAATCCGGCGTACAGACTGCCTTCCGTTTCAATTCCTACATTGCGCTGGCAGTGGTGTCGCGCCTGGCAGGTGACGAGGGCGTCGGTCTCATGGCCCTGATCATCGGCGTCGCCGTGCCGACCGCGAACATGGCGGCGGTCCATGCCCTGACGCGCAAGGATGGCGGCTTGCTGCGCGAAATGGCGCAAAACCCCATGCTGGTATCGACCTTGTGCGGCCTGCTGTTCAACCTCGCCGGGCTGCACCTGCCGGAAGTGCTGGGGGCGACGCTGTCGCGCCTGGGCACCGCCTCGATCGCCATCGGCTTGCTGATGGTGGGCGCCGGCTTGCGCCTGTCCGGGCTGCATGAAGCCAAGGGCATGGCTGCCTGGTTTACCGCCGTCAAATTGCTGGCGATGCCGGCGCTGGCGTATGCCGCCGGCCGCTGGCTGGAACTGCCACGCCTGCAACTGCAGGTGGCGGTGCTGTTCGGCGCCCTGCCGACCGCGACCAGCGCGTATGTGCTGGCGGCGCGCATGGGCGGCAACGGCCCGTTCGTGGCTTTTCTGATTTCCGCCAGCACGCTGCTGTCGCTGGCTTCGCTGCCATTTTGGCTGGCGCTGGCGGCGTAAGCCGCACACTCCCCGCTCCGCGGGCCGCGCAGGTCGTCGCTCAGGCCGCCGCCTCGTGGCGTGCCAGCGCCCACGCCACATGCTCGCGCACCAGCGCCGACGGATGCCCGGCACGCGCCTGCAATGCCGCCACCAGGGCTGGCTGCGGCTGCCCGCCCAGGGCAGCGTTGCCGAGACCAACGGCAATATTGCGCAGCCAGCGCTCGTGGCCGATGCGCCGGATCGGGCTGCCTTCCAGTCTGCGGTTGAATTCTTCCTCGCTCCAGGCAAACAATTCCGCCAGGCCGGCGCCATCGAGGCCGTTGCGCACGTCGAAATCGGGCAGCACCGCACGCTGCGCAAACTTGTTCCATGGGCAAACCAGCTGGCAATCGTCACAGCCATAGATGCGATTGCCCAGCAACGGCCGCAAGTCTTCCGGAATGCTGCCCTTGAGCTCGATAGTGAGGTAGGAAATGCAGCGCCGCGCATCCAGCCGGTAAGGCGCGACGATGGCGCCGGTCGGACAGGCATCGATGCAGGCATGACAAGCGCCGCAATGCGCCGTCACCGGCTCGTCCACCGGCAACGGCAGGTCGGTATAGATTTCTCCCAGAAAGAACATCGAGCCGGCTTCGCGCGTCAGCAACAGCGTGTGCTTGCCGCGCCAGCCCAGGCCGGCGCGGCCGGCCAGCGCCACTTCCAGCACCGGCGCGGAATCCGTGAAGACGCGGTAACCGAAAGCGCCGGCTGCCTCGCCGATGCGATCGGCCAGGCGTTGCAGGCGGCTGCGCAAGACCTTGTGGTAATCGCGTCCGCGCGCATACACTGACACCACGGCGGCGCCAGGCTCGGCCTGGCGCTGCTGTTCCGCCGCGCGCCAGTCCGGCGACGTCGACGCCGGCAGATAATCGAGACGGGCGGAAATTACCCGCACGGTGCCGGGCACCAGTTCGGCCGGGCGCGCGCGCTTCATGCCATGGCTTGCCATATAATCCATTTCACCATGCATGCCGGCGTCCAGCCAGGCTTGCAGACCAGCCTCCTCCTGCGCCAGGTCGGCGGCGGCAATGCGCACTTCGGCCAGGCCGAGTTCGCGGCCCCATGCGGGAATTTCCCGCGCCAGGGCGGACAGGTCGGCTGGATGGGTCATGAGTTTCCGGAATAATCGAAAGAGCGCAAACGATGCAGCATTTTAAAACCTTTCTGCACGATGAAGCCGGCACCCTCGCCCTGGGCGCATCGCTGGCGCTGGCCCTGGCGCCTGGACTGACCATTTACCTGCACGGTGACCTGGGGGCCGGCAAAACCACGCTGGTGCGCGCGCTGCTGCATGCGGCAGGCTATGTCGGCCATGTCAAAAGCCCAACATATACCCTGGCCGAACCTTATCGGGTCACTGGGAGCGGCCGGACGCTGGAAGTGGTGCATTTTGACCTGTATCGCCTGGCCAGCCCCGAGGAATTCCTCGAAGCCGGCTTTCGCGAACACTTCGGCGCCAGCAGCGTATGCCTGGTTGAATGGCCGGAAAAAGCCCAGGGAGTGTTGCCTGCCCCCGACATAGAGTTGTCCCTTGGCATCACCGAGGACGGACGTGATGTAGAATTGCAAGCATTGTCCGACCAGGGTAGAGCATGCCTCGAAAGACTCCACTTCGCACCCAACCTCTGAACTCGGCGACCGTCAGGTCGCACAAGCGGCGCACCTTGCTCGGCGCCGGCGCCACCCTCTTGTTGTCCGTGTTCACGCCGCTGCCGGCACGCGCCGCGCGCATCGTCGCCGTGCGCGTGTGGCCGGCCGACGATTACACCCGCGTCACGCTGGAAAACGACAGCGACCTGAAAGTCAGCCATTTCCTGATCAAGGACCCAGAGCGCCTGGTGGTCGACATCGAAGGCATCGAGCTGAACACCACCCTGAAGGAACTGGTGGCCAAGATCCAGTCCAACGACCCCTACATCCGCCAGGTGCGCGTGGGCCAGAACCGCCCCGGCGTGGTGCGGCTGGTGTTCGACCTGAAAGCGGAGATCGCGCCACAGGTGTTCACGCTGGCGCCGGTGGGCGATTACCAGCACCGGCTGGTGTTCGACCTGTACCCGGTCAATCCGCCTGACCCGATCGAAGTGCTGATCGCCCAGAACTACGCCAGGGAAGCAGCCGGGCGCACGGCGGCGCTACCGGAGCCGGCGGATGCTGGGCCAGCAGCCGGGCGCGCCGGGCGCACCGAGACCGCCATGCCGGCGCAGCCCCGGGCAACGCGCATGATCACGATTGCGCTCGATCCCGGCCACGGTGGCGAAGACCCGGGCGCTATCGGCCGCCGCGGCAGCCGTGAAAAGGACGTTGTGCTGGCGATCGCCCGGCGCCTCAAGACCAGGATAGAAGAGCAACCCAACATGCGCGTGATGATGACGCGCGACGCCGATTTCTTCGTGCCCCTGCATATGCGCGTGCAAAAGGCGCGCAAAGTGCAGGCCGACCTGTTCGTGTCGATCCATGCGGACGCCTGGATCGAGCCGACCGCGCGCGGCGCCTCGGTGTTCACCCTGTCGGAAAAAGGCGCCTCGTCCACTGCGGCGCGCTGGCTGGCCAAGAAGGAGAACGACGCCGACCTGATCGGCGGCGTCAATATCAAGGGCCACGACAAGCAACTGGCCAGCGTGCTGCTGGATTTGTCCACCACCGCGCAGATCAACGACAGCCTGAAAATCGGCAAGGCCGTGCTGCAGGAAATCGGCGGCATCAACCGCCTGCACAAGCCGCACGTGGAGCAGGCCGGTTTTGCAGTGCTCAAGGCGCCGGACATTCCCAGCATCCTGATCGAAACGGCTTTCATCTCGAACCCGGAAGAGGAAGCCAAGCTCACCGACGAGGCTTATCAGGACAAGATGGCTGATGCCATCATGAATGGCATCAGCAAGTATTTCGCAAAGAATCCGCCGCTGGCGAAAGGGCGCATGATGTAAGGCACGGCGTCGGGAGGAACAGCGGCGCCGCAACATGCAGGGGAAATCGACATGAACATCTCTAAGACCCGGGTCGGCACCCGTCTGACCATCGGCTTTGCGCTGGTGCTTGCTCTGCTGGTCGCCATCGCCGCGCTTGGCATCTACCACCTTGCGCAAACCCAGCAGCGGCTGGAAAAAGTCCTGACAGTCAACAATGTCGAAAGCAGGCTGGCCGTCACCATGCGCACGACCGTCATGGACCGCATGATTGCGCTGCGTAACATTGCCCTGCTGAGCGATCCGGCCGCGCACGAACCGGAGTTCGAACGCATTCGCGAGCAAGGCCGGCAATACCAGAGCGCGGAAGAACAGCTGACGCGGCTGGTCGCGGCCGACGGCGGCAACACTGAAATCGCGGCCTTGCTGGCGCGCGCCCGCGAAGCGAATACCGACGCGCAGCCGCTGATGGACAAGGCGCTCGCCCTGGCGCAGGCCGGCCAGGCTGCCGAAGCGGCCGCGGTGCTGATCAACGAATTGCGGCCGGTGCAGCGACGCTGGCAGACGAGCCTGGAAGAACTGGTCAAGCTGGCCGACAAGCACAGCATTCTGTACGGTTTCGCGGCTGCCGAAGAATATAAGGAAGCGCGCAACCTGATGCTGGCGCTGGGCGCCGCCGCGCTGCTGCTGGGCATGGTTGCAGCATTCCTGATCACCCGCTCGCTGCTGCGGCAGCTCGGCGGCGAACCGGATACCGCGGTGCAGGCAGCCGAGCGCGTCGCTGCCGGCGACCTCACGGTCGCCATCGATGCGCGCGCCGGCGACCAGGCCAGTCTGCTGCATGCCCTCAAGGAAATGCGCGACGGCCTGGCGGCAATGGTCAGCCAGGTGCGCAATGCCACCGACGCGATCCACGCAGGCGCGCGGGAAATCGCCGCCGGCAACATGGATTTGTCTGCACGCACCGAGGAACAGGCCAGCTCGCTGGAAGAAACCGCTTCCTCCATGGAAGAACTGACTTCTACCGTCAAGCAGAATGCCGACAATGCCCGCCAGGCGAACCAGCTGGCGCAATCCGCCTCGGAAGTGGCCAGCCAGGGCGGCGCTGTAGTGGCGCAGGTGGTCGACACCATGAGTTCGATCAACGACTCTTCCAAAAAAATCGTCGATATCATTTCCGTCATCGACGGCATCGCTTTCCAGACCAATATCCTCGCGCTCAATGCCGCCGTGGAAGCGGCGCGCGCCGGCGAACAGGGCCGCGGCTTCGCCGTCGTGGCCACCGAAGTGCGCACCCTGGCACAGCGTTCCGCTGCAGCGGCCAAGGAAATCAAGGAACTGATCAATACCTCGGTCGGCAAAGTCGAAGCCGGCACGCGCCAGGTCGACCAGGCTGGCGCCACCATGCAGGAAATCGTCGCCAGCATCCAGCGCGTCACCGACATCATGGGCGAGATCAGCGCTGCCAGCCAGGAGCAGACTGCCGGCATCGAGCAGATCAACATGGCGATTTCGCAGATGGACAACGCCACGCAGCAAAACGCTGCGCTGGTGGAACAGTCGGCAGCGGCTGCGCAAAGCATGCAAGCGCAAGCCGGCAAGCTGACGGAAGTCGTGGGCATGTTCAAGATCGATGGCGCGGCCCGGCCGGCGGCATCGCTGCGAAATGCCGGGGCGCCTGCCTCCCTGCCATCAACGCGACCGGCTGCAGCCTCACCGGCCGCATTGCCGCGCAATGCAAGAAGCGCGACGCCACGCCTTTCCGAACCGGCACGCAAGGCAACGCCGCGCATCGGCGACGATAGCCGGAAAACATCCTAGGCTCCCGCTCACCAAAATCCACCGGAGACATTCCATGCAACTTCAAGCGATACGGGTCGGCACACGACTAGCTGCTGCCTTTACCGTCCTCATTCTGATACTCGCTGTCGTGGTGGGGATCGGCTACTGGCGCCTGCACAGCCTGAACGAGAGCGCCCAGGACATGACTAGCCGGACGATGGCAAAAGAACGGCTGGTCGCGGAATGGGCTGCCAGCACGGATCTGAACGGCGCGCGCACGCTGGCAGTCGTCGAATCCGGCGATGAGCAGCGCCGCCAGGAATTCCAGGCCAGGATCCGCGCAACCAGCGCGCGCATCAGCGAAATCCAGAAGCAGCTCGATACGTTTGCCATGGATTCGACCGAAGAAAGCCTGTTCCGGGAAATTGCGGAAAAACGCAAGCTTTATACTACCTCGCGCGACGCCGTCTTCAACGAGCAAACCCGCAGCCAGGAAGGCGCGCGCGCACTCGCGCGCGCCTCACTGGAGCCGGCGCTGAAGTCCTACGTGGAAAGCATCGACAAGGTTACCGCGCACGAGGCGCAATTGATTGCCGCCACCAGCGCGGCAATCACTGACATGGCAGAGCGTTCCATATGGATCATGGCTGTGCTGGGCGCACTGGGCGCGCTGCTGGGTATTGTCGTGGCATTTTTCGTTTCGCGCAGCATTACGCAACAGCTGGGTGGCGAACCTTTCGAGGCGGTGGAGGTGGCCGAACGCATCGCCGCCGGTGACCTGACCGCCCAGGTGAAAATCCGGGCCAACGACAATACCAGCCTGATGCACGCCATGAAAACCATGCGCGACGGCCTGGTCGGCCTGGTCACTCAAGTCCGCACCGGCACAGACATGATTGCCTCCGCATCGAGCCAGATTGCGAGCGGCAACATGGACCTGTCCACGCGCACTGAGGAACAGGCCAGCTCGCTGGAAGAAACCGCTTCTTCCATGGAAGAACTGACTTCCACCGTCAAGCAGAATGCCGACAATGCCCGCCAGGCGAACCAGCTGGCGCAATCGGCCTCGGAAGTGGCCAGCCAGGGCGGCGCTGTAGTGGCGCAGGTGGTCGTCACCATGAGTTCGATCAACGACTCTTCCAAAAAAATCGTCGATATCATTTCCGTCATCGACGGCATCGCTTTCCAGACCAATATCCTGGCGCTCAATGCCGCCGTGGAAGCGGCGCGCGCCGGCGAACAGGGCCGCGGCTTCGCCGTCGTGGCAGCAGAAGTACGCACCCTGGCGCAACGCAGCGCCGCGGCGGCCAAGGAAATCAAGGAACTGATCAATACCTCGGTCGGCAAGGTCGATGCCGGCAGCCGCCTGGTGGACCAGGCTGGCGCCACCATGCAGGAAATCGTCGCCAGCATCCAGCGCGTCACCGACATCATGGGCGAGATCAGCGCTGCCAGCCAGGAGCAGACTGCCGGCATCGAGCAGATCAACATCGCGGTCACGCAGATGGATGACGTCACCCAGCAGAATGCCGCGCTGGTGGAAGAAGCAGCCGCAGCCACGCAGAGCATGCAGGCGCAGGCCAGCAAGCTGGCCCAGGTCGTCAGCGTGTTTAAAACCGATGGCGTGCAATCCCGGCCGGGTGAACGGCTGCCGGCGCGCACCACCGCTCCCCGTGCCGCGCCGGCACGTGCTGCCGCACCCGCCGGCGGGTCCCATCGCAGCGTAGCACCGATGCCGGCCAAACCGCCGGCGCCGGTGACGGCGCGCGACATGACTGCCCGCAGCGCCGGTCAGGATGACTGGGAAGAATTCTAGAAACCGCCCCGGCACGGCCCGCCCCAAGCGTGGCCGGCGACAGACGAAAGGTGGCTAGCGGCGCGCGTCGCGCCTGGCTTCGCGCTTGGCATTGAACCAGGCGATAAAGCCCGGCATCAGCGACAGCACGATGATGGCCATCAGGACTGCCGTCAGGTTCTCTTTTACCCAGGGAATGCTTCCGAGAAGATAACCAGCCACCGTCAGCGACACTACCCACAGTACCGCGCCGGCGACGTTATACAGCGCAAAGCGGGCGTAGGGCATTTGCCCGATGCCTGCCACGAACGGCGCCAGCGTGCGCACGATGGGCACGAAGCGGGCGATGATGATGGTCTTGCCGCCATGCCGCTCGAAAAATTCATGGGTGATGCGCAGGTGCTCGGGATTCGGCCAGCGGTATTGCCTGCCTTCAAGGGTCTTGCGCCGGAACCATGACCCCACGGAAAAATTGACGGCATCACCGGCGATCGCGGCAATCAGCAGCAACAGGATCACCAGCGGCAGATTCAGGTCGCCCGTCGCCGCCAGCGCGCCGGTCACGAACAGCAGCGAGTCGCCCGGCAGAAAGGGCATCACCACCAGGCCGGTTTCCACGAACACGACCAGGAACAGGATGGCATAAATCCATACCCCGTAATTCTGCACAAGCGTCTGCAAATGCACGTCGATGTGCAGGATCAGACTGAGAAGGGTGTCGATCATCCCGGGAACCTTGGTATTTTCAGAAAAGGCGATGATACCTTAAAGCGCCGGCCGGAATGGCGACGGCGCCGGCGCACGCCAGTTATAATCGCGGCATGAATGCGCCCCACCTGCCCACCCGCCCGATCCAGGCCCTGCCCGACCAGCTGATTTCGCAGATCGCCGCCGGCGAGGTTGTGGAACGCCCGGCCGCGGTCGTCAAGGAATTGCTGGAAAACGCCCTCGACGCCGGCGCCACGCAAATCACGGTGCGGCTGGAACAGGGCGGCGTCAAGCGCATCGCCATCACTGACAATGGCCGCGGCATTGCAGCGGCGCAGCTGCCGCTGGCGCTGGCACGCCATGCCACTTCCAAGATCGCCTCGCTTGCCGACCTGGAAAACGTCGGCACCCTTGGCTTTCGCGGCGAAGCGCTGGCCTCGATCGCTTCCGTCGCCCAGCTGACCCTGACTTCGCGCACGGCCGATGCGCCGCACGCCTGGCAGATTGACGGCGCCACGCAGCAGGTCACCCCGGCCTCCGGCGCCGCCGGCACCACGCTGGACGTACAAGACCTGTATTTCAACACACCGGCGCGGCGCAAGTTCCTCAAATCCGAACAGACCGAATTCGGCCATTGCGCCGAAGTGGTGCGCCGCATCGCGCTGTCGCGTGCCGACGTGACGTTCTCGCTGACGCACAACGGCAAGACGGTGGAGCACTGGAATGCCAGCGACCATGGCCGCCGCAGCGCCCAGGTGCTGGGCGAGGAATTCCACCAGGCGCGGCTGGCGCTGGACGAATCTGCCGGCCCGCTGCGCCTGGCCGGCTTCGTCGGCCTGCCCACCGCCTCGCGCGCGCGCGCCGACGCCCAGTACTTTTACGTCAATGGCCGCTTCGTGCGCGACAAGCTGCTGACCCATGCGGTGCGCGCCGCCTACCAGGACGTGCTGCACGGCGATCGCTATCCGTCGTACGCGCTGGCGCTGGAACTGGAGCCGTCGCAGGTCGACGTCAACGTACATCCGGCCAAGATCGAGGTGCGCTTCCGCGACAGCCGCGCCATCCACCAGTTTGTGTTCCATGCCGTCACGCGCGCGCTGGCGCAAACCTCCGCCACCGCGCACGGCGCCGCGCCGGGACCGCAGCCTGCGACAGGCGCATCGCTGCCGTGGATACGCGAACAGCAGCAAACCTCTTTCCATGCACAGTTCGCGGCGCGCCCGGCGGGCGGCGTCGGCGTCATTCAGGATATGGCACAGTACGGCGCGCTGTTTGCCGCCGACAGCGGCCGCGCGCCGTGGCCCGCACCGATGCCGGGCAGCGCCGCCGGCCTGGACGCGTTGCAACCCGCACCTGCGGCAGGCGCCACGGACGAGGCGCCACTGGGCTATGCGCTGGCGCAGCTGCACGGCATCTACGTGCTGGCGCAGAACACCCGCGGACTGGTGCTGGTGGACATGCACGCGGCGCACGAACGCATCCTCTACGAGCAATTCAAGACGGCGCTGGACGCCGACGCCCTGCAGGTGCAGCCGCTGCTGATCCCCGTGACTTTCCATGCCGACGCCGTCGAAGTCGGCACCGCCGAGGAAAACCGCGCCACCCTGCAGGCGCTCGGCTTCGACATCGCCGCGCTGTCACCCACCACGCTGGCGGTGCGGGCCGTGCCGGCGCTGCTGAAAAATGCGGATGCGCAAACGCTGGCGCGTGACGTGCTGCGCGACGTGCGCGAATTCGGCGGCTCGCGCGTGCTGCTGGAACGACGCAACGAAATGCTGGGCACGCTCGCCTGCCATACCGCGGTGCGCGCCAACCGCGCCCTGACGCTGCCGGAAATGAACGCGCTATTGCGGCAAATGGAGCAGACCGAGCGCGCCGACCAGTGCAACCACGGCCGCCCGACCTGGGTGCAGCTGGCGCTTGCCGACCTGGACCGGCTGTTCCTGCGCGGGCAATAAACCCGCCGCCGTTCGCAAACGCTGCCGCCATGTCCACGCTTCCTGAAACCGCCCAGCCGCTGGCCGTCGCGCTGATGGGGCCGACCGCCTCCGGCAAGACTGCTGCCGCGCTGGCGCTGGCGCAACATTTGCAGGTCGAAATCATCTCGGTCGATTCGGCGCTGGTGTACCGCGGCATGGATATTGGCACGGCCAAGCCGACGCCAGCCGAGCGCGCCGCCGTGCCGCATCACCTGATCGACATCCTCGATCCTTCCGACGCCTATTCGGCGATGCAATTCCGCCAGGATGCGCTGCGCCTGGTTGACGAGATCCACGCGCGCGGCAGGCTGCCCTTGCTGGTCGGCGGCACCATGCTGTATTTCAAGGCCTTGCTGGATGGCCTGGACGAGTTGCCGCGAGCCGACCCGGCGCTGCGCGCCGAACTCGACCGCGAAGCTGTGCAGCTCGGCGTGCCGGCGCTGCATGCGCGGCTCGCCGAGCTGGACCCACCGACCGCGGCGCGCCTGCAACCCAACGATTCCCAGCGCATCCAGCGCGCGCTCGAAATCATTGCGCTGAGCGGGCAGCCGATGTCAGCCTTGCTGGCGCAGGCGCCGAAAACGGCGCTGCCGTTCCGGCTGCTGCCGCTGGCGCTGGAACCATCCGACCGCAGCGTGCTGCACGCGCGCATCGCCGCGCGTTTCGACGCCATGCTGCAAGCGCCCAACAGCCTGCTGGAAGAAGTGCGGCGCCTGCGCGCGCGCGGCGACCTGCATCCGGGCCTGCCCTCCATGCGCTGCGTCGGTTATCGTCAGGCGTGGGAATACCTGGATGGCAGCGGCGACTTCACCACCTTGCGCGAAAAAGGGATTGCCGCCACGCGCCAGCTGGCCAAGCGCCAGCTCACCTGGCTACGTTCGATGCCGCAACGTATCATCATCGATTGTCTCGATGCGCAAGCCAGCGAGCAGGTCTGGCGCCATGTAGCCGCCGCGCTTGCCCTCTAAAAGAAGCAAAAAGTCCGCACAAGGCGGACTGAAAGACACAAGTAAATTACCGGGTTATTTTTTTTTGAGCTTCCGACGGGATGCTGCAAAACCGAGCATGCCGAGGCCGAGAAGAGCGATAGTCGCCGGTTCAGGCACGTCAACGCCGGGGCCGTTCGTATTGAAAATCAGGAATGAATCAGGTCCTCCTGCAAAATTGCCGATCGTCGCTTCCAGTGCGAGCGTTGTACCTGCCCCACCTGCTGCAAGCAGACTATTCACGAAGCCTTGCTGGGCGGCATCCACGACAAATGTAAAGCCTGCGACACCGTTACCCGGATCGCTGCTGGCAAAACTATGCTGCCCATCAATTGCACCGAGGAACATCCCGTCGGATGTATAAAATTTTAATGTGACATCAATTACATCAATACTGTCACCACCCGGCTCTGTCGGGTTGAACAACACACCGATCTGGCTTGCGGAGGTAATGCCAAGTGAGCCAATTGTCGGAATGCCGTATTTCTGGTTGTCGGCCAAAGGATTTGGCATTGCCGCAGTGCCGTTCAGGTTGGTGACGCCATTGCCGGCAAAGACGGATGCGTCAGAAACGCAAGTCCCGAAAGTAATCGCGCCAGTATTGGAAACACCAACACAACCGGATTCGGTAGCGGCCTGACCTGTTGCCTGCAGCGTCAGGTCACGCGGTGCATTACCAAACCCTTGTGCAGTTGCGCGAATGTCTGCGTCGAAAACAAGACTTGCCGATGCAATTTGCGGCAAGATAAAGGCAGCTACGGCAAGTGCCTTAATGACCACGGGCATTGTACGTGTCTTCACTATATTTCCTTTCATTCGTTAGCGACATGCTTTTAAGGAATAAATAGCGTTGAATTATTAAAATCAATTGAACGCGTTAGGCAGTTAGCAAATAGCGTTCCCGAATTACAGGCCCATGATTTTTAAAGAATAAATATCTTTATTTGCATTGTTCTAAAAAATCATGTTAAAGACATCGACATTGAAATACTGATCTGTTTCTACGCGGATCCGTAAGCTGCCGCCGACCAGGCCGATTACACTCGAACCGTCTCACAGCATCTTGCTGCATGAAACCACGATCCACTTCGACGCCATGTTGTATATACCAAAGGCTTACTGGCAGAAGAGGAAGCCTGCGCGCGATGATCTGTGGCTTGCTCGGCCAGATACTTGGCAAATCACCCCAGTCCCCACAGTCACCTATTTACTGTCGGGAAAAATTACATTTTATTAATAGAAAATAAAAATATCCTTTATTTTCAATATGATAATTTTTGGCACGAATTATGCTTTAGAAAGATTTTTAAAATTTCTCTAGGGAATCAACGTGAAAAAACAATTATTGCGCGCTTTGGCAGTGCTTTCCTTTGCTGGCTGCGCCGCTAGCGCACAAGCCGCGCTCATCAACGCGCCTCTGCCTACCAATACTTTTATCACGCAAGGCGGCCTGGACTGGGCATGGGCCTTCCCGTTGCCAGCCGCCAATGGCGTAGATCTCTCTTTCCAAAGTGCATTTGGCTGGCGCCTGCCCACCCTCGCGGAACTGGCTGCTGCACCACTGGCTACCGATTTCATGTTCACCGGCGCGAATGTGACACTGGGTGGTACTGATCCGCTTAGCGGCGCGACATTTTCAGCAACCAATGCCGCCTTGACTGGCGCAGCGGCATGCGCGACGCCTTACTTCAGCAACGCCTACCGTCACTGCGACTGGCAGGACGGCAATGGCCAGACATATGCGCCATGGGCCGGCACACCTGGCGCACAAAGCTTTGCCGATCAACTTCTAGTCCGCGTCAACAATTCGGTAGCCGTGCCAGAGCCAACAACCCTGGCGCTGCTCGGATTCGGCCTGTTGGGGCTGGGAATGAACCGCCGCAAGTCCGCAAAAAACCAGAACGCCTGATAAGCAATCTTGCTCGATCCAAAAAGCCCGCGATCTGCGGGCTTTTTTATTGCCGCAGTCGCGCCAACAGAGCAGGCAAGATGAATTTTTGAAAAATTTGAATGCGCCGGCTATTTCCCCCCAGCTCCGTCTTGACAAGCTAACGCCGCCCCAGCATACTAGAGGGCTATCGTGGTGATATAGCTCAGTTGGTTAGAGCACAGCACTCATAATGCTGGGGTCGGTGGTTCAAGTCCACCTATCACCACCAGGATACGAATAAAAGCCGCCTCGTGCGGCTTTTATTTTTGCCGTTGCTCCTGGCCCCCGGCGATATGCTGTCGTGGCGCCCACGCGGCAATCGGTGCCTGGGGTGATGCAGGTGCATATCCGGCGCGCGGGCATTAGTGATAAACTTTGCCCGTTTCGCTGGCATTTTTCGCGCTCGCAAGCGATCGATTCCAGGGCTTTTTCCATTTCCGGATTCCACCCGCCACGGAGTGCCACATGAGGACACCACGCTTTCTGACCGCTGCGCTGCTGACGCTGGCCGCTGCATCCGCCTTTGCCATGGAGCGCCCGTTTCCACCGGTTGCCAAGCGCGGCGTCATGAACCCCGCGCCGTTTCCGGAAATCGTCATCAATGGCCAAGCGCGCAGGATGTCGATGGGCGCGCGCATTTTCAATGAGAGAAATCTGATCCAGATGCCTGCCTCAGTGCGCGGCAGCGACCTCGTGGTGAATTACACCGAGGATTTCCAGGGCAATATCGACCGCGTCTGGATTCTGACTGCGCACGAAGCCGCGCAATCGCCTGTCCAGCAAAGAATCAAGGGCGAGGCGGCACCAAAGGTGCTGATCCCGATCGACGCGCAATAGCAGCCACTGGCAGTAACCAACCGTTTTCGGATTCAATGCAAAAAAAAGTATTCATCAAGACCTTCGGCTGCCAGATGAACGAGTATGACTCGGACAAGATGGCGGACGTGCTCAATGCCGCCGAAGGCCTGGTAAAGACGGATACGCCGGAAGATGCCGACGTCATCCTGTTCAACACCTGCTCGGTGCGCGAAAAGGCGCAGGAAAAGGTGTTTTCCGACCTTGGCCGCGTGCGCGAGCTGAAGCAGAAAAACCCCGACCTGGTCATCGGTGTCGGCGGTTGCGTGGCGTCCCAGGAAGGCGACGCCATCATCAAGCGCGCACCCTATGTGGACGTGGTTTTCGGCCCGCAGACCCTGCATCGCCTGCCGGACCTGCTGGCAAAGCGCCGCAGCAGCGGCCGCTCCCAGGTAGACATCAGCTTCCCGGAAATCGAAAAATTCGACCACCTGCCGCCGGCGCGGGTGGAAGGCGCCAGCGCCTTCGTCTCGATCATGGAAGGCTGCAGCAAGTATTGCAGCTATTGCGTGGTGCCCTATACGCGCGGCGAGGAAGTGTCGCGCCGCTTCGACGACGTGCTCACCGAAGTGGCCGGACTGGCCGCCCAGGGCGTCAAAGAAATCACCCTGCTGGGGCAAAACGTCAATGCCTTCCGCGGCGCCATGGGCGATGGCGAAACCGCCGACTTCGCCCTGCTGATCGAATACATTGCCGAGATCGACGGCATCGAGCGCATCCGCTACGTCACCAGCCACCCGAAGGAATTCACCCAGCGCCTGATCGACGCCTACGCCAAAGTGCCCAAGCTGGTGAACCACCTGTACCTGCCGGCGCAACATGGGTCAGACCGCATCCTGATGGCGATGAAACGCGGCTATACCGCGCTGGAATACAAGTCCATCATCCGCCGCCTGCGCGAAGTGCGCCCGGACATCGCGATTTCCTCAGACTTCATCGTCGGCTTCCCCGGCGAGACCGAAGCCGACTTCGAGGCGATGATGAAACTGATCGACGACATCGGCTACGACAACAGCTTCAGCTTCATCTTCAGCCCGCGCCCCGGCACGCCCGCAGCCAACCTGGCTGACGACACGCCCCACGACGTGAAACTGGCGCGTTTGCAGCGCCTGCAGAAAGTTATCGGTGACAATACCCGCCGCTACAGCGACGCCTTGGTGAACACCACTCAGCGCATCCTGGTCGAAGGACCATCGCGCAAGGACCCGAACGAATTGCAGGGTCGCACCGAATGCAACCGCGTGGTGAATTTTGACGGCGGTCCTCAGCCAGCACGCCTGACCGGCCAGATGCTCGAGGTAACCATCACCGAGAGCTATGCCTATTCCCTGCGCGGCACGCTGGTGCCGCAGGATTAAGGTCAACGTGAAAAAGACCCCCGTAGAGCCGCTGCACTTCATCCCGCAGCCGCTGGACAACAAACGCCTCGCCAACCTGTGCGGACCGATGGATGACAACCTGCGGCAGATCGCCGCAGCACTGGATGTGACGGTATTCCGCCGCGGCGAAAAATTTATCGTCAGCGGCGCCCAGGCAACTGCGGCAGTAGCGATCCTGGAACGCTTTTACGCGCAGGCCGACAAGGCAATCTCGATTGACGATGTGCAACTGGCACTGGTGGAGCAGCGCGCCGGCCAGGCGCCTGCCGCGCGCCGCGCGCCGCGCAAGCAATCGACGGACGACGACGGCGTGGCACAGGCAGAGGCCGGCCCCGCCGGCGCCGAGCCGCTGGTGCTCAAGACCCGGCGCCATGACCTGCGCGGCCGCACGCCGCACCAGAACCAGTATCTCAAGGCCATCCTCGAACACGACGTCACCTTCGGCGTCGGCCCCGCCGGCACCGGCAAGACCTATCTGGCGGTGGCTTGCGCGGTGGATGCGCTCGAACGCGACGCCGTGCAGCGCATCGTGCTGACGCGCCCGGCAGTGGAAGCCGGCGAACGCCTGGGTTTTCTGCCCGGCGACCTGGCGCAAAAGGTCGACCCCTACCTGCGGCCGCTGTATGACGCCCTGTACGACCTGCTCGGCTTTGACCGCACGCAGAAGATGTTCGAAAAGCAGGCTATCGAGATCGCGCCACTGGCTTACATGCGCGGGCGCACGCTGAACCATGCCTTCGTCATCCTGGACGAAGCGCAAAACACCACGCCGGAACAAATGAAGATGTTCCTGACCCGCATCGGTTTCGGCAGCAAAGCCGTGATCACCGGCGACGTCACGCAGATCGACCTGCAGCGCAACCAGAAAAGCGGCCTGGTGGACGCCATCCAAGTGCTGAAGAAAGTGCGCGGCATTGCCTTCACCCACTTCACCAGCGCCGACGTGGTGCGTCACCCGCTGGTGGCACGCATCGTCGATGCCTACGAGGCGGCCGGCAAGACCACTCGCGCCAAGAGCGCGCCGGCCGAGTAAGCGGATGGACAGGCCCGCGCTTTCCCTGTCGGTGCAGTACCCGGATGCGCGCCTGCGCGAACGGCTTGGCCGCGCAAAACTGCGGCGCTGGGTGCAAGCGGCGCTGCTGGCGCCGGCCGAATTGACCATCCGCTTTGTCGATACCGAAGAAGGCCGCGGGCTCAACCGCGAATATCGCGGCAAGGACTACGCCACCAACGTGCTGACCTTCCCCTACACCGAAAGCGAAGACGAGCTCACCTGCGCCGATATCGTGCTGTGCAGCGACGTGCTGGAAAAGGAAGCGGCGGAACAGGACAAGACGCTTGAAGAACATGCCGCTCACCTGGTGGTGCATGGCGCCCTGCATGCGCAGGGCTACGATCACGAGGATGAGGACGAGGCGGCGGAAATGGAAGGGCTGGAAATCGAAATCCTCGCCCGCCTGGGCTTTGCCGATCCTTACCGGCAGACCTGAACCGCGCAGAAAAGCCAATCATGAAAAGCCGTTGACTGGTAGCGTGTACTTACAAACACAACGCCTCATGGTTACCGCAAAGTTACCAAAAGGCAATCACTTGCTGCGGCCAGCGTAATTTGGTGTATTCTGTACGCTTCGAAACAACGGCTCCCCGCCATATGCAAGAGTACCCTAGTAGCGTCAGACTAATCGACGCCAAGCCTCATCGGTCCCTGTTTGAACGACTGACCGCCCTCATTTCTCCCGAGCCCGACAATCGCACGGAACTGCTCGACGTACTCCATGACGCCCACGAACGCCGCCTGATCGATGCCGATGCGCTGTCGATGATCGAAGGCGTGTTCCAGGTTTCCGACCTGTCCGCCCGCGACATCATGGTGCCGCGCCCGCAGATGGACGTCATCGACATCGCCACCCCCATCGAGGAATGGATGCCGCTGGTGCTCAAAACCGGCCATTCGCGCTTCCCCGTCGTCGACGGCGACCGCGACAAGATGGTCGGCATCATGCTGGCCAAGGATCTGTTGCGTTATTACGCCGACGCCACCTTCGACGTGCGCAACCTGCTGCGTCCGGCGGTCTTCATACCCGAATCCAAGCGCCTGAACGTGCTGTTGCGCGAATTCCGCGCCAACCGCAACCATCTGGCGATCGTCGTCGACGAGTACGGTGCCGTCGCCGGCCTGATCACCATCGAAGACGTGCTCGAGCAGATCGTCGGCGATATCGAGGATGAATTCGACATCGCCAGGGATGACGACAACATCCTGCGGGTACGCGACGGCATGCACGGCGCGCGCTGGCGCATCAATGCCATCACGTCCATCGAGCAATGCAACGAAGTGCTGGATACCGATCTGGCCGAAGAAGCGGTGGAGACCGTCGGCGGCCTGGTGGTGTCGCGCCTGGGACGCGTGCCGCGCAAGGGTGAAAGCTTCGAGATCGACGGCCTGCGCTTCCAGGTGTTGCGCGCCGATGCGCGCCGCTTGCACATCCTGCTGGCAGAAAAACTGCCGCTGCCGGCGTCGTCTCCCGCGCAGAATGACTGAGGCCAGCGCGCGCCGCGCGCCGATGGCCGCGCTGCTGCCGGCGGCGCTGGCGGCCGGCGCCGGCAACGTCTTCGCCTTCGCCCCCTTCGGCCTGTGGCCGCTGCAGATCGTGCTGCTGGCCGTGCTGTTCGCGCTATTGCAGGCGGCCGGCACGGTGCGCCGCAGCGCCGCGCTGGGCATGGCTTACGGCTGGGGCTGTGCCGCTGCCGGCGTCCACTGGCTCTACATCAGCATGCATCATTACGGTGGCATGCCTTCCTGGATGGCTGCGCTCGCCGTCGCCCTGCTGGCGCTGTGGCTGGGGCTGTTTGCCGCGCTTGCCGCCGGCGTCGGCGCCTGGCTGCAGCGACGCTGGCAGGCCGGCGCCGCCACCACGCTGCTGCTGCTGCTGCCCGCCCTGTGGGCGCTGGGAGAATGGCTGCGCGGCTGGATCTTCACCGGCTTTCCCTGGATTAGCTCGGGCTATGCCCACACCGGCGGACCACTGGCCGGCTTCGCCGCGCTGGTCGGCGTTTATGGCATCGGCTGGCTGGCGGCGCTGGCGGCCGGCGCGCTGGTGCTGCTGCCGGCAAAAAGACCGCAAGCCCTGCTGTTGCCGCTACTGCTGCTGGCCGGCTGGGGCCTGCAGTCGGTGTCCTGGACGGAAAAGCATGGCGAACCGATTTCCGTGCGCCTGTTGCAGGGCAACGTGCCGCAGGAAATGAAGTTCGAGCAGGAGCGCATTGCCGCCACCCTTGCGGAGTACGATTTCATGATCCGCCAGCAGCCGGCCGACCTGATCGCCACCCCGGAAACCGCCCTGCCGCTGCTGTCGCACCATCTTCCCGACGGCTATCTCGCTGGGCTGGCAGCTTTTGCCGGCGAGTCCGGCAGCCATATCGTGCTCGGGCTGCCGATGTCCGACGGCCCGGGGCGCTATGCCAACAGCGCGCTGGGATTTGCGCCCGGCGCCACGGTCGATGCTGCCTACCGTTACGACAAGCACCACCTGGTGCCCTTCGGCGAATTCATTCCCCCGGGCTTCCGCTGGTTCGTCGACATGATGCGCATCCCGCTGGGCGACTTTACCCGCGGCGCGCCGCTGCAGCCGCCGTTTGCCGTGAAAGACCAGTGGGTGCTGCCCAACATCTGCTACGAAGACTTGTTTGGCGAGGAAATCGCCGACCAGCTGGCGGCGGGCCATTTCGGCGACATGCCGCAAGCCAGCATGCTGCTGAACCTTTCCAACATTGCCTGGTTCGGCGACTCCATCGCCCTGCCGCAGCACTTGCAGATCTCGCAGATGCGCTCGCTGGAAACAGGCCGGCCGATGCTGCGCGCCACCAATACCGGCGCCACCGCCATCATCGACCATGCCGGGCGGATCAGCGCGCAGTTGCCGCCATTTTCGCGCGGCGAACTCAGCGCCAGCGTGCAGGGACGCACCGGCGTCACGCCGTATATTCTGTTCGGCAACGGCGCGATGCTGCTGCTGGCCTGGCTGGCATTGGCCACAGCCCGCCTTTTGGCCCTGAAAAAGGCCCGAAAGGCGCCGGAAGCGGTTAAAAACCGCTAAAATCTTCGGTTTGACCGAATTCATTTCTCCTCGTTGCGAGGAGGGAAAATCTACATGCTCACATTTCAACAAGTCATTCTGAAGCTGCAGGAATACTGGGATGCGCAAGGCTGCGCCCTGCTGCAGCCCTACGACATGGAAGTCGGCGCCGGCACTTCGCACACCGCCACCTTCCTGCGCGCGATCGGCCCGGAACCCTGGCGCGCCGCCTACGTGCAACCTTCGCGTCGCCCCAAGGATGGCCGCTATGGCGAAAACCCCAACCGCATGCAGCACTATTACCAATACCAGGTGGTGTTGAAACCAGCGCCGGAAAATATCCTTGAACTGTATCTGGGCTCGCTGCAGGCGCTGGGCCTGAACCTGCAGCAGAATGACGTGCGCTTCGTCGAGGACGACTGGGAAAACCCGACGCTGGGCGCCTGGGGCCTGGGCTGGGAAGTGTGGCTTAACGGCATGGAAGTCACGCAATTCACCTATTTCCAGCAGGTCGGCGGCCTCGACTGCAAGCCGGTGCTGGGCGAAATCACCTACGGCATCGAGCGCCTGGCGATGTACCTGCAGGGCGTGGAAAACGTCTACGACCTGGTGTGGACCGAGTGGGAAGAACACGGCGTCACCAAGCGCCTGACCTACGGCGACGTATTCCACCAGAACGAAGTGGAACAATCGACCTTCAACTTCGAGCATTCCAACACCGACTTTCTGTTCTCCCTGTTCGGCAATTACGAAGCCGAAGCCAAGCGCCTGATGGAAGTGCCGCTGGCGCTGCCGGCCTATGAAATGGTGCTGAAAGCCGCGCACACCTTCAACCTGCTGGACGCGCGCGGCGCCATTTCCGTGACCGAACGCGCCGCCTATATCGGCCGCATCCGCAACCTGTCGCGCGCGGTGGCGCAGGCCTATTACGAATCGCGCGAGAAGCTGGGCTTCCCGATGTGCGGCGACGGCCGCACCGCAGCCTGATGCCGGCGACGACGATGAACGAGAATACAATGAATCAAACCCTGCTAGTCGAACTCCTGACCGAAGAATTGCCGCCCAAGGCGCTGGCCAAACTGGGCGAGGCTTTCGCCGCCGGCATCGTGGCCGGCCTGAAATCGCGCGACTTCCTCGAAGCCGATAGCGTCGCCACTGCCTACGCCACGCCGCGCCGCCTGGCGGTGACTATCACCCGCGTGCGCGCAGTCTCGCCTCACAAGCTCACCCAAGAAAAGCTACTACCTGTAGGAATTGCTCTTGATGCAGAGGGAAAGCCTACCGCACCGCTGCTGAAAAAAATGACTGCCCTAGCAGCTGCCATCGGCGTCGAATCCCTCAGTGTTGATTCATTAAGTCGTGAGCAAGACGGTAAGAACGAAAGCTTTTTTTATCGATATACCAAACCCGGAATAGCGCTGCACCTTGGATTGCAGGCATCGCTGGAGGAAACCGTCGGCAAACTGCCGATTCCGAAAGTGATGAACTATCAGCGCCCGGACGGCGCCGACGTGCAATTCGTGCGCCCGGTGCACAAGCTGCTGGCGCTGCACGGCGCCGACGTCGTGTCGCTGGCCATCCTCGGCCTTGCCGCCGGCCGCACCACGCTCGGCCATCGTTTTCTTTCGCAGGGCGACATCGCCGTGCCGAATGCCGAAAGCTACGCCGCCCTGCTGGAAGCGCAAGGCAAGGTAGTGCCGGGCATCGCCGACCGCAAGGAAAAGATCCGCGCCGCGCTGCTGGATCGCGCCGGCCACGACCAGGTGCTGATGCCCGAGTCGCTGCTCGATGAAGTCAATGCCCTGGTCGAATGGCCGATGGTATACGAATGCCACTTCGAGGAAGAGTTCCTCGCCGTGCCGCAGGAATGCCTGATCCTGACGATGCAGACCAACCAGAAATACTTTGCTCTCACCGATGCCGGCGGGCGCCTGCGCTCGCGCTTCCTGATCGTCTCCAATATTGAAACCGCCGACCCGCAGCACATCATCGGCGGCAATGAGCGCGTGGTGCGTCCGCGCCTGTCGGACGCCAAGTTCTTTTTCGAGCAGGACAAGAAAAAGAAGCTGGCCGAGCGCCTGCCGGGCCTGGCCAACGTTGTTTATCACAACAAGCTTGGCACGCAGGCGCAACGCACCGAGCGGGTAGCGGCTTTGGCCGCGGCCATTGCGCAAGCCACCGGCGCCGATGTCGCGCTGGCCGAACGCGGCGCGCTGCTGGCCAAGGCCGACCTGCTGACCGACATGGTGGGCGAATTCCCCGAGCTGCAGGGCATCATGGGCACCTACTATGCCCGCCACGACGGAGAGCCCGAAGAAGTCGCACTGGCCGCTTCCGAACATTACCAGCCGCGCTTCGCCGGCGACGCCCTGCCGGCTTCCGCCACGGGCACCGCGGTGGCGCTGGCCGACAAGCTGGAAACCCTGGTGGGCATCTGGGGCATCGGCCTGGCGCCCACCGGCGACAAGGATCCGTTCGCGCTGCGCCGCCATGCCCTGGGCATCTTGCGCATGCTGGTGGAAAAGCGCCTGTCGCTGTCGATTGGCCAGCTGCTGGCGCAAGCCACGCAACTGTTCGCCGGCAATGCCCAGTTCAAACAGGACGATGCCGGCATCCGCAACTTCTTGCATGACCGCCTGCGCGGCCTGCTGCGCGAGCGCGGTTTCACGCAAAGCGAGGTGGAAGCCGTGGTCGCCCAGGAACCGGATGCGCTCGACAACATCGTCGAGCGCCTGGAAGCCGTGCAATCCTTTGCCGCCCTGCCGCAGGCCGAAGCGCTGGCCGCCGCCAACAAGCGCATCACCAACATCCTGAAGAAAACCGACGGCACTGCCGGCGCGGTGCAAACTGCCCTGTTGCAGGAAGACGCCGAGCGTGGCCTGCATGCGGCCATGACGGACCTGGCGCCGAAGATCGACGCCGCCTTCGCGCAGGGTGACTTCACCGGCACCCTGAAAGCGCTGGCGCAATTGCGCGACAATGTCGATGCCTTCTTCAACGACGTGATGGTGATGGCCGAAGACCCGGCGCTGCGCAACAACCGCATCGCGCTGCTGTCGCAGCTGCATGCCATGATGAACCGCGTGGCCGACATTTCCAAGCTGGCGGCGTAGGAAGGACAGGCTGGTTCGCAATGCCACAACCGCACGCACCAAGCATGAAGCTGATCGTCCTGGATCGCAACGGCGTCATCAACGAATACGCCGACGCCTACATCAAGTCGCCCGATGAATGGATCGCGATCCCGGGTTCGCTGCAGGCGATCGCGCGCCTGAACCAGGCCGGTTACCGGGTGGTAGTGGCCACCAACCAGTCCGGCATCGCGCGCGGCAAATATACCTTTGCGGCGCTGAATTCGATCCATCAGAAAATGCACGAGGCGGCGAAAATGGCCGGCGCCGATATCGACGCCGTGTTCTTTTGCCCGCATGCCGCCGAAGACGATTGCGATTGCCGCAAGCCCAAGCCCGGCATGCTGCGCAATATTGCCAAGCGCTACAACGTCGACCTGAAAAGCGTGCCGGTGGTCGGCGACTCGCTGCGCGACATGCAGGCCGCATTCGTGTCCGGCTGCACGCCTTACCTGGTGCTGACCGGCATGGGCGCGCATGCCCGCGACAAGGGGGGCCTGCCGCCTGGAACACTGATCGTTGCGGACCTGGCGGCTGCCGTCGACCACATCCTGGCGGCGGCGCCGGCGACTGTGCCAGCCGGCGCTTCCTGATTTCATTTTTCAAGATAGGCTCCCCATGTTGCGTTTCACGCTATTCCTGCGCTCGCTGCTGTTTGCCCTGCTGATGCTCGTGGCCACCCTGATCTGGGCGCCGCTGTGCTTCCTGTTCGCGCCGTTGCCATATGCGCGCCGCTATTACTGGACTTCGCGCTGGAACGTTTTCGTGATCTGGGCCGCGCGCGTGATATGCGGCATCCGCTACGAAGTGCGTGGCCGTGAAAACCTGCCGGACGCGCCCGTCATCCTGCTGTCGAAACACCAGTCGGCCTGGGAAACCATTTTTTACCTGTGCTCGATGCCGCGCCCGCTGGTATTCGTGTACAAGAGGGCTCTCGGCTACATTCCCTTCTTCGGCTGGGGCATTGCGCTGCTGCGCATGATCCCGATCGACCGCAGCAAGGGCCGCGATGCCTTCGACCAGATTCTGGCGCAAGGCCGGCAACGCCTGGCCAGCGGCCAGTGGATCATCATGTTCCCGGAAGGCACGCGCATCGCGGTCGGCAAGAAGGGCAAGTACAAGACCGGCGGCACGCGCCTGGCGGTGGAGACCGGCACCCTGGTCGTGCCGCTCGCGGTGAACGCCGGCGAATGCTGGCCGAAGAATTCTTTCATCAAGCAGCCGGGCCTCATCACTGTCTCGATCGGCAAGCCGATTTCCCCGGAGGGCCTGAGTCCGTCGGAATTGATGCAACAGGTCGAAAATTGGATAGAATCGGAAATGCGGGTGATTTCCCCCGCGGTATATGCAAGGCAAACGCCCCGCCAACCCAGTGACTGAACCTTGAAACTGCTACGCCAGCACCCTTCCGACCCGCAGCAATCTGCGCTGCAGCTCGACCTGTTTGCTGCCGAAACGACACCGTCTGATCCGCCTGCTCCACCCCCGCCTGTCCCTGCCGTGACGCCGCCGCCTGGCGCCGGCGTTGCCGGCACGCGCCGCCTCCAGATCAACGGCCACACGCTCGAATATGCTTTCGCGCGCTCACGGCGGCGCTCGATCGGCTTCGTGATCGGCGAAGACGGCTTGCGCGTGACCGCGCCCAAGTGGGTGAGCATTGCCGAAATCGAGGCCGCCATCCGCGAAAAGCAGCGCTGGATTTTTACCAAGCTCAGCGAACGCCGCGAACGCTCGGCGCGCCGCCTGCAACCACAAATGCAGTGGCGCGACGGCGCCACCCTGCCTTATCTGGGCAATGACATCACGCTCAGGATCGCCGCCGGGCGCGCCACCGCGGTCGAGTTCGACGAAGCGCGGCGGCAACTGACCGTGAGCCTGCCGGCCGATGCCGGCGAGCAGCAATGCAAGGACCGGGTGCAAGGCTGGCTGCAAGGCGAGGCTAAACGGATCTTCGCCGAACGCCTGCCGTTGTACGCCGAAAAGCTGCAGGTGGCCTATCGCGCCTTTGCACTGTCGTCGGCAACCACCCAGTGGGGCAGCTGCACCGCCGACGGCCGCATACGCCTGAACTGGCGCCTGGTGCATTTCAGCCTGCCGCTGATCGACTACGTGATCGCGCACGAACTGTCGCACCTGCGCGAAATGAACCACAGCCCCCGCTTCTGGGCGACCGTGCAATCGGTTTTCCCGGAGTTCCAGGCGGCGCGCAAGGCGCTGCGCGACCATGTGCCGGAAACGCTGCCGGCCTTCTGAAAAAGCTGGCCAAAAAAGTCTTGCCAGCAAAATTTACTAATATGTGAGAAAATTTCGCCGTGCGCCAATCTTGGGTGCGGTAATCCGCCGATCCTGCTAACATCCCGGCTATCATCGCCCGGTGACGCGCCGCCTCGCTCGATCAGCCTGCGGCCGCCGTCTTCATTGCCTTTCGCCACCCTCCGGCGCACATTACTGCCCGGTTTGCGGCAGTTGCATTTCGCTCCGATACAACGCGAGGCCACCTTATGAATACGCATCAAGATAATGCCGGGAAAGTTAATTCCCCGGGCCGGGTATTGTTTGCCAGCCTGATCGGCACCACCATCGAATTTTTCGATTTCTACATTTACGCCACCGCTGCAGTGCTGGTGTTTCCAAAACTATTTTTCCCCGGGTCGGAACCGACCGCTGCCGTCCTGCAATCGCTGGCGACTTTCGCCATTGCCTTTTTTGCACGACCGCTCGGCTCAGCGCTGTTTGGCCATTACGGTGACCGCATCGGCCGCAAGGCGACCCTGGTCGCCGCCCTGCTGACTATGGGCATTTCCACCGTCGTCATCGGCTTGCTGCCGACCTATGCCTCCATCGGCGTCATGGCGCCGATCCTGCTGGCGCTGTGCCGTTTCGGCCAGGGCCTGGGCCTGGGCGGCGAATGGGGCGGCGCCGTGCTGCTGGCTACCGAGAATGCGCCGCCGGGCAAGAGCGCCTGGTACGGCATGTTCCCGCAACTGGGCGCGCCGATCGGCTTCTTCCTGTCGGGCGGCACCTTCCTCTTGCTGGGCGAACTGCTCACTGAAGAACAGTTCTACAGTTTCGGCTGGCGCATCCCCTTCCTGGCCAGCGCGCTGCTGGTGCTCATGGGCCTGTATATTCGCCTGAAGATTACCGAAACGCCGGTGTTCCAGAAAGTGCTGGACAAGCAGGAACGCGTCAAGGTGCCGGTAGTCACGGTCATGCGCGAGCATACCCGGCCGCTGCTGTTGGGCACCGTCAGCGCCATGGCAACTTTTGTACTGTTTTACCTGATGACGGTATTTGCGCTCAGCTGGGGCACGTCCGCGCTGGGCTATTCGCGCCACGACTTCCTCGTAGTGCAACTGATCGCCGTGGTGTTTTTCGGCCTGACCATCCCGGTCGCGGCAGTGTGGGCCGACCGCAACGGCCGCCGCAAGACCATGATCCAGGTAACCGTCGCCATCGCCGTCTTTGGCATGCTGCTGTCGTCGCTGTTCGTTGCCGGCAGCCTGGTGCAAGTCACACTGTTCATGTCGCTGGGCCTGGGCCTGATGGGACTGACCTACGGCCCGCTGGGCACTTATCTGGCTGAACTGTTTCCGCCCGAAGTGCGTTACACCGGCTCGTCGCTGACCTTCAATCTCGGCGGCATCCTGGGCGCATCGCTGGCGCCCTACGCCGCCACCTGGCTGGCCACCAAGCATGGCCTTGAGTATGTTGGCTATTATCTGACGGTAGCGGCGCTGCTGACGCTGGCAGCCATGATCCTGACCAGGCGCGCCAAGGATGACGTGCCGGCAGCGGCCGCCGCTGCCTGACGGCGGCGCAGCGCAAGGCGGGAATAGGTGAAACTGCTATAATGATCTCCTATGAGTAATGCAATACCGATTGCATTGTCCCTGCCTGGCACTGCGCCTGATGATGCTTTTGATAGAGTTGTTTTTAACATGAAAAATTTTGTACCCCAACTGGCCGCCGCCTCGCTATTGCTGGCAGCGGCCTGGGCGCCGGCACAGGCCGTCGATTCCGTTTCCCTGGAACTGGGCACCGGCAACAAGACCGATCTCGTGCGCGCCGGCATGCAATGGGACTGGGAAAAGCGCTGGTGGCAATCCAACGGCACCCACATCGGCGGCTACTGGGACCTGAACCTGGGCCACTGGCGCGGCGACCGTTTCCGCGGCATTCCCGGTAACCACCAGAACATCAGCACCATCGGCCTGACGCCGGTGTTCCGCTTCCAGAAAGACAGCCGGCAAGGCTGGTATGGTGAACTCGGGATCGGCGTCAATTACCTGACCGGCAATTACGACAACAACCATCGCCAGATGGGCACTCACTTCCAGTTCGGCGACCACATCGGCATCGGTTACGTGTTCGCCAACAAGGTGGACGTGAGCTTTCGCTTTCAGCATTTTTCCAACGCCAGTATCGAGCAGCCCAACGACGGCGTGAATTTCTCGATCCTGCGCGTCAGCTACCCGCTGCAATAGATAACGGGAGGCCGCATGCGTATTCTCCATACCATGCTGCGGGTCGGCGACCTGCAGCGCTCCATCGATTTCTACACCCGCCTGCTTGGCATGCAACTGTTGCGCACGGTGGACCGCCCGGACCAGCAATATACGCTGGCCTACCTCGGTTACGGCAGCAACCCTGACCATGCCGAGCTGGAGCTGACCTATAACTACGGCGTCAATCAGTACGAGATGGGCAGCGCCTACGGCCACATCGCCATCGCCGCCGATGACATTCGCCAGGCTTGCGAAGACATCCGCGCGGCCGGCGGCACGATCACGCGCGAACCCGGCCCCGTCAAGGGCGGCAATACGCTGATCGCCTTCGTGCAGGACCCGGACGGCTACAAGATCGAGCTGATCCAGCACGGTACCCTGTAAGCGGGGCACGGCGCAAGCACGCCGCAGCCCGCAGTCACACGTTCCCCGCGACCAGCGCGGGGATTCCATGCAATACTTCAAGCGAATCTGCATGCAGGAGCCCAGGCGTGGATTTCTTCATCGTACTTTCATCGTTGCTGCTGCTGATGCTAGCGGCCTACCGCGGCTACAGTGTCATCCTGTTCGCCCCCCTGTGTGCCCTGCTGGCGGTATTCCTGACTGCCCCCGCCGACGTGCTACCCATGTTCAGCGGCGTCTTCATGGAAGGCATGGTCAGCTTCCTGAAGCTCTACTTCCCGGTATTCATGCTGGGCGCCGTATTCGGCAAGGTAATCGAACTGTCGGGCTTTTCCAAGTCGATCGTGACCGCCGTGATCAGGCTGCTGGGGCCTCGGCATGCGATCCTGTCCATCGTCCTGGTGTGCGCCTTGCTGACCTATGGCGGCGTCTCGCTGTTCGTCGTGGTTTTTGCCGTCTACCCGTTTGCCGCCGAGATGTTCCGCCAGAGCGGCATTCCCAAGCGCCTGATCCCGGCCACCGTGGCGCTGGGGGCGTTTTCCTTCACCATGACGGCGCTGCCCGGCACGCCGCAGATCCAGAACATCATCCCCACCGCCTTTTTCAGCACCACCACCTGGGCCGCGCCCTGGTTCGGCGTGATCGGCACCGTATTCATCCTGGTTACCGGCATGCTTTACCTGGAATGGCGCCGCAAGCAGGCAACCGCGGCCGGCGAAACCTATGGCGATGACCACAAGAACGAGCCGGAACCGCTGGGCGAGATGAAGTTGCCCAACCCCTTCGTGGCGATTTTCCCGCTGGTGCTGGTGGCGGTATTGAACAAGCTGTTTACCGGCCTGATCCCGGCATGGTTCGGCGCCAGCATGACCCTTGAGGCCGGCGGCCAGGCGGTGACGCTGGACGTACAGTCGCTTGCCGCCATCTGGGCAGTGCTGGGGGCGCTGCTCTCGGGCATCCTGTGCGTGCTGCTGTTCGCCTTCAAGCCGGTGGTGTCGCGCTTTGCCGCCGGCTCGCGCGCCGCCATTTCCGGCTCGCTGCTGGCATCGATGAATACCGCCTCCGAATACGGCTTCGGCGCGGTGATCGCCACCCTGCCGGGCTTTGCCCTGATTACGGAAACGCTCAAAAAAATCCCCGATCCTCTGGTCAACGAAGCCCTGAGCATCAGCCTGCTGGCGGGAATTACCGGATCCGCCTCTGGCGGCATGAGCATTGCACTGGCCGCCATGGCAGACACCTTCATCCAGTCTGCCAATGCCGCCGGCATCCCCATGGAAGTGCTGCATCGCGTCGCCGCCATGGCCAGCGGCGGCATGGACACGATGCCGCACAACGGCGCCGTCATCACGCTGCTGGCGGTGACAGGCCTGACGCACCGGCAGTCTTACAAGGATATCTTCATCGTCTCGGTGCTGATCGGCACCGCGGCCGTCTTCGTCGGTATCGGCGCCTACTACCTGTTCGGAATTTACTAGGACGGGGTCACGAGGTCACGCGGGCAGCCGCGCCAGCGCCACGAACTGCGCCACCGGTACGGTTTCCGGACGCGCCTGCGGGTCGATGCCGGCGTCAGTCAGGTCGGTTTCGGTAAACATCCCGGCCAGGCAATTGCGGATGACCTTGCGCCGCTGCGAAAACGCCTTGGTCACGACCTGCTCCAGGCGGGCGGCATCGCAAGCCAGCGGCGCGTCCAGCGGGATCATGCGCACGATGGCGGAATCCACCCGCGGCGGCGGATCGAAAGCGGCCGGCGGCACCACGAACAGCAAGTCCATGTGATAGCGCCACTGCAGCATCACCGACAGCCGACCGTATTCCTTGCCGCCAGGCGCGGCCACCATGCGCTCCACCACTTCCTTTTGCAGCATGAAATGCTGGTCCTGCACCTGCGGCGCGATCTGCGCCAGGTGGAATAGCAAGGGGCTGGAAATGTTGTACGGCAGGTTGCCGACGACGCGCAATTTTTTCCCTTCGGGCACGGGGATGCCGGCGAAATCGAATTGCAAGGCATCCGCGGCATGCACCCGCAGGCGGGCCGGGTCGAAGGATTTCTGCAGGCGTGCCACCAGGTCGCGGTCGAGTTCGACCACGTGCAACTGCTTCAGCGATTGCAGCAGCAGGCGCGTCATGGCCGCCAGGCCGGGGCCGATCTCGACCATGGCATCCTCCGGCTGCGGATCAATGGCGCGGATGATATCGTGCAGGACGCCGTCATCGGTCAGAAAGTTCTGGCCGAAACGCTTGCGGGGAATGTGTTTCATGATTTTCTTGCGGATGCTGATGCGGAAGCGGACGCGACCGCCATCTGCGCGGCCATGCGCAGCGCTTCGCGCATGCTGCCGCAATCTGCGTGACCAAGACCTTGCGCCGCCAGGTCGAGCGCCGTGCCATGATCGACGGAGGTGCGGATGATCGGCAGGCCGAGCGTGATGTTGATGCCACGGCCGAAGCTGGCGTGCTTCAACACCGGCAAGCCCTGGTCGTGATACATCGCCAGCACGCAGTCGGCGTCTTCCAGGTGCCTGGGCTGAAACAGGGTGTCGGCGGGATAAGGCCCGCGCGCATCGATGCCGCCAGATTGCGCAGCCTGCAGCGCCGGCGCGATGACATCGATTTCCTCGCGGCCGAGGTAACCGCCTTCGCCGGCATGGGGATTCAATCCCGTCACCAAAATGCGCGGGCTGGCGATGCCGAATTTTTTCTGCAAGTCGGCGTGGATAATTTCAATGGTGCGCAGCAAGCCGTCGACGTTGAGCGCCGCAGGCACGTCCTTGAGCGGCAGATGCGTGGTGGCCAGCGCCACCCGCAGCGGGTGCGGATCGTCACCGCCCGCCGCCAGCAGCATCACCACTTGCGGCGTATGGGTTTTTTGCGCGAGATATTCCGTGTGTCCGGTAAAGGCCACGCCGGCGTCGTTGATCACGCTCTTTTGCAGCGGCGCCGTGACCACGGCGTCGAACAGGCGCGCCTGCGTCCCCGCGATGGCGATATCCAGCGTCTGCAGCACGGCACGGCCATTGCGCGCATCCAGCCGGCCGGGCGTCACCGGTTCGTTCAGCGGACAATCGATCACGGCCAGGCGCCCGACGGGAAAGCGAGGCAAGCCGGAAAAGCTCACCGCCTGCCACGATACCGCCGCCAGGCTGATGGCCGGATCGATGTCCTGCGCCACCTGCGCGAGGAAGGCGGCGTCACCGACCAGGACGGCATTGATTTCCTGGCGCAATTCCCAGGCGGCGCGCAGCGAGATTTCCGGGCCGATGCCGGCCGGCTCGCCGACCGTCACCGCAATCGTCGGCCGCGCCCGCATGCCCGTTACAGCCGGCATGCTTACTGATCCAGGCGATACTCGACGTAGGCGCGGTCGCGCACCTGGCGCACCCACTCCTCGGCCGCTTCGGCGATCTTGCGCTCGCGCAGCGCCTGGCGCGCCACCAGGCGCTTGCGCTCATCGGAAACGTCGGCGGTCTTGCGCTCCAGGACCTGGATGAGGTGGTAACCGAAAGGCGACTCGACCGGCCCGCTGACCTCGCCGGGCTGCAGCGCATTCATGGCGCGCTCGAAGTCCGGCACGGTATCACCCGGATAGATCCAGCCCAGGTCGCCGCCCTTGGAAGCGGTCAGGTCGTTGGAATGGGTGCGCGCCAGTTCTTCGAAGGTGGCGGCCTTGTTGTCCAGGCGTTCCTTGAGGTCCTGCAGGCGGCGCTGGGCGTCGAGCGCGGATACGACCTGGTTGACCTTGATCAGGATATGGCGCGCCCTGGTCTGGGTGATGGTCGCCGGCACCGCGGCGCTGCTGCCGGCATCGGCGCGCACCACGCTGGGCACGCGCTTGCCGACCAGCTTCAGGATATGAAAGCCGTTGGCGCTCTTGACCAGCGGCGCGATCTCGCCCGGTTGCAGGCTGGCGACCGCGTCGAGAAACAGCTGCGGCAGGCGATCCTCGTTGCGCCAGCCCATCTCGCCGCCCTTGAGGGCATCTTCGGCATCGCTCGACGTCGTCGCCAGGCTGGCAAAGTCAGCGCCGCCCTTCAACTGCGCGAACAGGGATTCGGCGCGCTGGCGACGCTGGGCGATTTGCTCGGCCGACGCGTTTTCGGGAATCCGCACCAGGATCTGCGCGACGTTCCATTCCTGCGGAGAATTGCCGGCGCCGGCGTGTTCCGCCAGGTAGTTTTCTATTTCCGACTCGGTGATCTGGATGCGGCTATCCACTTCCCGCTCGCGCAAGCGCTGCATGATGATTTCGCTGCGAATATCCTCACGGAAGCCGGCATAGGTCATGCCTTCCCTTTCCACCTGATTGCGGAATTCCTGCAGCGACATGCGGTTCTGCTCGGCGATGCGTTCCATCGTACGGTCCAGCGTGAGATCGTCGACGCGGATATTCATTTCGCGCGCCTGCTGCAGCTGCGCCGATTCGATGATCATGCGCTCCAGCACCTGGCGCTCCACTTCCTGGCGCGACGGCAGCTGTCCGCCCTGTCCCTGCGTCTCCAGGCGACGCAGGATGGTGGCCGTGCGCCGGCTCAGCTCCTGCTGCGTAATGACTTCGTTGTTAACGACGGCGACGATGGCATCGACGCTGCGGATGCCGCTCGGGCTTGCTGCAGGCGCCGCCGATGGCACTGGGCTGGTCAGGAAAGGTGCCGGGCGTTCTGCGGGGGCGCGGAACTGCGCGCGCGCGTCGTGCGCTGCCAGCGCCAGGCAGGAAAGGATGCATGTCAGCGCGCTGCGGGAAATCGGATGGCGGAAATGTCGCATGTTGTGCAATGAATCCATGAATGAATGTCGTCCTAGCGAGGTACGTTGGAAGAGGAATTGATCAGCTGATAGCCCGGAATGTTCTGCCGCAGCGCTTCCAGCGGATTGGAGCCGATGCGCGACAGTCCGTTCAGTTCGAGCTGCACGAAAATGCCGGTAGTGGCCGTGTTGGCCGCCGTCGGCGTACGCTGCGCCACCACGCGGAAAATCCAGCAATCGGCCTTGTACTCCAGGCCGGCCAGGGCTTCCGCGGTCTTCTTGTCGATCAGCGAGTAGTTGACGCGGCCGACGCCGTACCAGCGCGGCGCCAGGGGCCATTGCGCGGAGACGTCGAACTGCTCCAGCGGCGACACCAGGTTCGAAATGTCGCGCCGGTATTGCACGTTGAGCACGCGCATGGGGGCCGGCTGCCAGCGCACGCCATAGTTGTCGCGCACCATGGTGCGCAGGCTCTGGCTATACTGCATGTTGGCTTCCACGCTGATCGTTTTCGAAATCCGCCCGACTGCGGCCAACAGCAGGTCGGAGCGGGTCTGGCTATTGAGCGTACCGGGCAGCGCCACGTTCTGATCGGAAAAATAGTAGCGCTGCCCGATCGCCACGCGCGCGCGCTCCGCGCCGGAAGGCTCGATGAAGCGCGAGACCAGCGCTGCAGTGAGCTGATTGGCGTCGCCGACGCGGTCGTGGCCGACGAAACGGCTTTCCGAGAACAGCTGGGCGTAATTGAAGTCGGCCAGGCCGGTATCGAAGAGCGGAAAATTGCTCTGGTCACGGTAAGGCGTATAGACATAGAACAGGCGCGGCTCGAGCGTCTGGCTGACCGCGTTGCCGAACAGGCTGGCATCGCGCTCGAACACCATGCCGGTATCCAGCGACACCGTCGGCAGCACGCGGCTCAGGCTCTTCGGCGCGCCGGGAGCGCGATTGTCGAGCGAATAACTGGTGGCGTGCAGCGACACCGAGGGCGTCATGAACACGCCCGGGCGGATCATCGGGAACGACAGCTTCGGGTTGAAGACCAGGCGGTTGCCGGTGTGCGGGTAGAGAACGTTGGGCACGGCGAAGGTGGGGTCGCCGGGCAGGCTTTCCGGATGCGAAAAGCGGGTGGCGTCGACGATCGCCGACCAGTCCCAGCCATGCACGTCCTGGCGCGCGGCATGCAGGGTCATCTGCGGCAGGCGGTCGTAGGGGCGCGCGATGGGCGCGGCCGGATCCTGCAGCACCTGGTAGCTCGATGTGCGCACGGTCGCCTGCCAGAACGGCGCGGTATAGGACAGCGCCATGTCGCGCAGCAGCAGGCGCTGCTTGCTGGCGGTATAGGTGCTGGCGAAATCGTTGGGATAATCGTCGTCGGACGCAGTGTTCAGGTCCCAGCTGAAGGTCCAGGCCGGGGCAAAGCTCTGCTGATGGCGCGACGACAGGGCGTAACGGTCGGTCCCGGTTTCGCGGTCGCTGGGCAGGACCTCGACCATGGTCTCGCCGCCGTAGGTGTGGCCCAGGTAGCGCATCTCGGCGCCAAGCTGCAGGCCGCGCCGTGAGATGACTTTCGGGTAGAGCGTCAGGTCGCGGTTCGGGGCGATGTTGAAGTAATACGGCACCGTCACTTCCAGGCCGCCCTTGTTGGTGCTGCCTATCGTCGGCGGCAGCACGCCGGACTTGCGCTGGTCCGACAGCGGGAACGACATCGTCGGCGCCCCGAGAATCGGCACGCCCTTGAAATACACCACGGTATTGGTGGCAACGCCGGTATCGCGCGCCTTGTCCAGGCTCAGGCGCGACGCCTTGAGATACCAGTCCGGATCCGGGCCCTCGCAAGTGCTGTAGGTACCCTGCGTGACCACGGCTTCGTCTGCGGAAGCGAAATCGATGCGCTCGGCGCTGCCGCGGGCGTTATTGCTTTGCAGGCGATACGTCGGCATGGTGATGAAGCCGACGCCGGATTCGATCCCCAGGCGCAGGTTGTCGCCGGTATAGCGGTTGCCCAGGTGGCACATGTTGATGTTGCCGCTGGCCTCGACTTCATCGGCAAGGATATTGTAGGTAGCGCGGTCGCCGGTGATGGTGGTGGTGCCGCGGATGATTTCAACGTCCTTTTCGAACTGGACTTCGCGATCCGGCCGTCCCGTCATGCGTTCGGCGCTGATGCTTACCGGGCCTTCTTCATCTGCGGCTTGCGCTTGCGCCTGCGCCTGCGCCTGCGCGGCAAGCGGCAATGCTGCCGCCGCGACAGTCGTTGTCAATACGCAGAAAAATACCGGCGAATCGGAAAATGCGGGAATCCGGATCATGAAAAAAACAAAACCATGCTAGTGCCTGCCGCTCATTGTCGACGTTATACGTATGCCCCCCTTCCGGCACGGGGGCGGCTGCGAGACTGGCCATCTCCGCCACGCACGCAACGGCAGGCGATTTTTTGAATCGAATCCCTTATTATATGGGAATCTGTACCGTCAACCGCATTCCCTTTCTCTTCATGCCCACATCGACCCCCAACGACTTGCGATTAGCGCAATTAAAACAGTGGCTTGGCGCCGTCGCCACGCCCGCCGTCAGTATCGATTCGCTGCGTCCGGCATCGGCCGACGCCAGCTTCCGCCGCTATTTCCGCGTCGACGCCGCCAGCGGCGACTCCCATATCGTCATGGATGCGCCGCCGCCTCAGGAAGACGTGCGCCCTTTCATCCAGGTCGCCGAGCTGTTCGGCCAGACGGGAGTCACGGTGCCGCGCATCCTGGCACAGGATGTCGACCAGGGCTTCCTGCTGTTGTCCGACCTCGGTAACACCACCTACCTGAGCCAGCTGAATGCCGATACCGCCCACAAGCTCTACATCGACGCCATCGATTCGCTGGTGCTGCTGCAAACGCACAGCCGGCCCGGCGTGCTGCCGGCCTACGACCGCGCCATGCTGGCACGCGAACTGCAACTGTTTCCCGAATGGTATGTCGGCAAGCACCTGGACGCGACGCTTTCGCCCGCGCAGCAAGCCGACCTGGATAAGGTGTTCGAAACATTGCTGGCCAACAACCTGGCCCAGCCGCAAGTCTATGTGCACCGGGATTACCACTCCCGCAACCTGATGGTATTGCCAAAAGGCAATCCCGGCATTCTCGATTTCCAGGATGCGGTGTACGGCCCGATCACCTACGACCTGGTGTCGCTGCTGCGCGACGCCTATATCCAGTGGGACGAAGAAATGGTGCTGGACTGGACCATCCGCTACTGGGAGCGTGCCCGCCGCGCCGGCCTGCCGGTCAGCCACGATATCGACGATTTTTACCGCGACTTCGAATTCATGGGCGTGCAGCGCCATCTCAAGGTGCTGGGCATCTTTGCGCGCCTGTACCACCGCGACGGCAAGGATGGTTACCTGAAAGACTTGCCGCTGGTGATGGAGTACACGCGCAAGGCAGCCGCCCGCTACCGTGAACTGGCGCCGCTGATCCGCCTGCTCGACGTCCTGGAAGAGCGCGGCCCGCGGGTGGGGTACACCTTCTGATGAAAGCGTTACTCTTTGCCGCCGGCCGCGGCGAACGCATGCGGCCGCTGACCGACACCTGCCCCAAGCCCCTGTTGCAGGTGCGCGGACGACCGCTGATCGTCTGGCACCTCCTGAACCTGGTGCGCGCCGGCATCACGGACATCGTCATCAACCATGCCCATCTCGGCCACATGATCGAGGAAGCTCTCGGTGACGGCGCGCAATTCGGTGCCAGGATTGTCTATTCCGCCGAGGGCAAGGCGCTGGAAACCGCTGGCGGTATTGCGCGCGCGCGGCATCTGCTGGGCGAAGACCCGTTCGTCGCCATTGCCGCGGATATCTATTGTCCGCATTTCGATTTCCGGCAAGCCCTGGATACGCTTGCCGAATGCGACCCCTGGGGCAATCCCTATCCGCCCGACCGGCGCGACCTTGCCTGGCTCTACCTGGTAAAAAACCCCGCGCATAATCCCAAGGGCGACTTTGCCCTGAACAATTACACCATTGCCAACGAGGGCGATGAAACATTCACCTTTTCCGGCATTGGCGTGTATCGGCCGGAAATGTTCGATGCTGTCACCCCCGGCGAAAAAGCCGCGCTGGCGCCCATCCTGCGAGAATATGCCGCGCGCGGCCGCATCGGCGGCGAAGTCTGGCGCGGCGACTGGACCGATGTCGGCACGCCGGCGCGGCTCGAGCAACTGAACGCCCCCCTGGTTCCTGCGAGGTCACAATGAAATCCTTTGCCGCCCGTCGCGCCGCGCTGATCGCGCACATGCAATCCCGCGGAGGCGGCGTGGCCGTCATCCCGACCGCGCCGGAAGTGCCGCGCAATGCCGACAGCGATTACCCCTACCGGCACGACAGCAATTTCTACTACCTGTCCGGGTTTCCCGAGCCGGAAGCGGTGATCGTGCTGGCCGTGGACGGCAAGGGCGCGCAATCGATCCTGTTCTGCCGCGAAAAGAACCTCGAGCGTGAAATCTGGGACGGTTACCGTTACGGCCCGGAAGCCGCGCGCACCACCTTCGGCTTCGATGCCGCCCTGCCGGTGGCGGAACTGGACAAGGAAATGCCGCGGTTGCTTGCCGATGCGCCATCGATCTTCTATGCCCTCGGCGCCGACAGCAAGCTCGACGCGCGCGTGCAGGGCTGGCTGCATGCCGTGCGCCAGCAGGCGCGCGCCGGCGTGGTGGCGCCCGCGACGGCGCACGACATCCACGGCCTGCTGAACGAAATGCGCCTCATTAAGGATGCCGATGAAATCGCCATCATGCGCCGCGCCGCCGCCATCTCGGCCCAGGCCCACGAACGCGCCATGCGTGCCTCCCGGCCCGGCATGCATGAATACCAGATCGAAGCCGAGCTGCTGCACGAATTCCGCCGCCACGGCGCGCAATTCCCGGCCTACACCTCGATCGTCGCCACCGGCGCCAATGCCTGCGTGCTGCACTACCGCGCCGGCGATGCCGTCCTGAAGGAGGGCGACCTGGTGCTGATCGACGCCGGCTGCGAACTCGACAGCTATGCCTCCGACATCACCCGCACCTATCCGGCCAACGGCAGGTTTTCCGGGCCGCAGAAGGCGCTGTACGAAATCGTGCTGGCGGCGCAGCAAGCGGCCATCTCGGAAACGAAACCGGGCAAGCGCTTCCCCGATGCCCACGACGCCGCCGTGAAGGTGCTGGCGCAGGGCATGCTCGACACCGGCCTGCTCGACGCCAACAAGGTCGGCACGCTCGACGACGTCATCGCCAAGGGCGACTACCGCCAGTTCTACATGCACCGCACCGGCCACTGGCTGGGCATGGATGTGCACGACGTCGGCGATTACCGCGAGCCGGGCGCGCCGGCGGTAAACGGCGAAAAGCCCTGGCGCATCCTGCGTCCGGGCATGGTCACCACCATCGAACCCGGCATCTACGTGCGCCCGGCGCAAGGCGTGCCGGAACAGTACTGGAATATCGGCATCCGCATCGAGGACGATGCGCTGGTCACCGCGGATGGCTGCGACATCCTCACCGCCGCCACGCCCAGGACGGTGGCCGAGATCGAAGCCGTCATGCGCGAAGGCTGACACTGCCATGACTGAGCGCAGCGACTTCGACATCGCCATCCTCGGCGCCGGGCCGGTAGGCCTGACGCTGGCCTGCATGCTGGCCCGGCGCGGCGTCGCGGCTGACCGTATCGCCCTGATCGATGCCAAGACGCTCGACCAGGTAACGCAAGACCCGCGCTCCATTGCGCTCTCGCACGGCAGCCGGCAAATCCTCGAAGGCATTCATGCCTGGCCGAGGGTGACCGATCCCATTCATGAGATCCACGTCTCGCGGCGCGGCCATTTCGGCCGCACTCTGATCGACCGCGCCGAGTTTGGCGTGCCGGCACTGGGCTACGTCACCCGCTACGGCCATATCGTCGCCGCGCTCTCGGATGCTGCCTACAGCGCCGGCGTGCAAGTGATCCGGCCAACGCGCGCTGATGCCGTCAGGGAAACGGCCGATGAAGTCGGGATACAACTGGAAAACGGCACGGCAGTTACTTCGCGCATCCTGGTGCAGGCTGAAGGCGGCGTGTATGGCGCACAAACCGCCAGGTCGCTGCGCCGCGACTATGGCCAGATCGCCATCATCGCCCATGTCAGAACCAGCACGCCCATCCTGCATCGCGCCTTCGAACGCTTTACCGACGAAGGTCCGCTGGCGCTTCTGCCCCAGGACGACGGCTACGCGCTGGTGTGGTGCGCCAGTCCTTCCAGCACGGAACGCCTGCTCGGCCTGCCCGATGCCGCCTTCCTGCAGGCGCTCGGCGAAGCCTTTGGCGGCCGGCTGGGAAGTTTCACCCATGTCTCGCAACGCAACACCTTCCCGCTCGGCCTCAACGCCGGCCCGGCCGCCTCGGCGCGCACGGTCGCCATCGGCAATGCTGCGCAAACCCTGCACCCGGTGGCGGGACAGGGCCTGAACCTGGGCTTGCGCGACGCCGCCGTGCTGGCGCGGCTGCTGGCGGCAGAAGCGTCGCCCGCCATGATGGCGCGCTTCGCAGCCGAGCAGAAAGCCGACCGCGACATCACCATCCGCCTGACCGATGTAATGGCGCGCATTTTCGCCAGCGCGCCGCAGGGAAGCCTGACGCAATCGCTGCTGGGCCTGTCGCTCGGCGTGTTCGACAGCTTCAGGCCGGCCAGAAAAATCCTCGCCGAACAAATGATGTTCGGCTGGCGCTAATGCGCCGCGACCGGGATCAATTGCCGGCGGCACGCCTCGCGCCCGGCTGGCGCCGTCATTTTGGCGTAAAAAAAGACCAGTCGCCGGCGCGGATGCGTGCCTCCATGCCATCGATGCGCTCGCGCGCCCTGACTGCCTTGCTCACCGGTTCAATCAGCTCCGGCCAGCCGATCAATATGGCACCGACCAGCAATCCGTCTCGCAACACCAGCTTGCGGTAGCGATAAGTGGCGGCGTCTTCCTCGAACAGGCATGTCTCGTTCTCGCCTGCGTCGAATATGCCGACAGACACCAGGTCGGCGCCGACCACCTTGAGCTGCGTCGATAGCACCGGCTCTTCGTAGTGACGCGTCTCGCCAAGCGCATTGCAGGCGGCCACTTCCGCCTGGGCGACCGCCACCGGCCACAGCCCCGGCACTCTGCTGTCGACCTCGGCAGCGTCGCCGGCGGCATAGACATCGGCGGCGCTGGTGCGCATCTGCCCATCGACCACGATACCGCGCCTGACCTCGATTCCGGCCGCGCGCGCCAGCTCGACATTGGGTGCGATGCCTGCGGCCACCACGAAAAGGTCGGCGCGACGCGCCGCGGCGCCGTCGAGCTGAACCATCTGCATGCCGTCGTCACCGCGCGTCAGCGCCCTGATCTGAACCGCGACGAGAATCTCCAGGCCGAGATTGGCGAGATAGCGTTCCAGCAATCGGCCGCCGCGCTCGTCGAGCTGGCGATGTAGCAACCAGTGATTGCGTTCGAGCACCGCGACCTGCAGCCCCAGCTTGTGCATGGCGTAGGCGGCCTCCAGTCCGAGCAAACCGCCCCCGGCCACCACCGCATGCGTGGCACCGCTGGCTTGCGCGTGGCTGCGCAATTCCATGGCGTCATTGGCCGAACGCAATACATGGCAGCCGGGCCCGCCGTAGCCGGGAAGTGGCGGCACGAAACTGCTGCTGCCGGTCGCGAAGACAAGGCGATCGTAGCCGATGGTTTCACCGTCGGCCAGCAGCAGTTCATGTTTCTGCGCATCGACCGAACGGACCGTGGTGTTGAGCATGACTTCGATGTTGCGGTCGGCATACCAGCTATCCGGCATCAGATACAGTCCCTGCATCGCTGAGCGACCGTAGATCAGGCGCGTGATCGCCATCCGGTTGTACAGGTGATGGTTTTCTTCGGCGATGATCACGATCCGGCACTCGGGATGGCGCCGGCGCAAATGATCGGCGACAGTGACGCCGGCGATGCCGTTGCCGATCACCACGACCTGCCGGATCGCCGGATCAAACGCTATGGCCTTGACCGTCAGTCCGGCATGACGCTTGTCCGGAACCAGCGCAATGGTAACGTCGCCTTTCTGAATCCTGGCGCGGCATGCCATGCGCGTATTGTCGGCATGGCCGAGCCGCGCCAGCGTATTGCACTCTTCCTCGTCAGGCGGAGACAGATTGTCCATGCCGCCACGGACTGCTACCGGGTCAGCGCCGCACACCCCCATGCGGCAGCCGGATTCGATGCGCGCACCGCAACCCTCGATCAATTCCAGCAGCGATTGTCCGGGCGTCGCCGTCACTTTCTGTTGCTCCGGCTCGATCAGCAATTGCATGCCTGCCTGTCCGGATGCCTTACGCAAGGCCATCACCGCACCCTGCCCCAGACCCGCTACTTTGCTGGCCGTCTTTCCCGCCAGTTCACGGCGGAACAGGCCCTCGGTGGCGAAGCCGCGCCAGACCCACACGGCGCTGGCGATCCACAGCGGCATCCGGATCAGGTAAGGCGCGCCGGCCGGCACCGTCCAGTTCCCGCTCAGAGCGGACAGCGCAGCAAACCAGCCGGCAGCCGCGAACCAGTAATAGATATTGAACGCGGCTGCGCCGAACAATATGTTCAGGCTGTTAACCGGCATCTTGAGAAAAGTCTCGCCGGTCTTGTACAGCGCCATGCCGATACCGGCGTACAGCAGGAAATGGACATAGACTGCACTACCGTCCATCGTCCCGACGTTGGACGCCAGCGGCGAGGCGGCATTGGGCATGGTAAAAAATGCCAGGATGAAGCCGGGCAGCGCTGCGGCGAAAAAGCGCCGGTAGCCTGCGTGATAGGTGTCGTCGTCGTACTGGTCGGCGAGGAAAGCCACCCGGGGATTGAAGTCGTAGCAATTCTTGGTGCAACCCACGCAGGGCTGGCAATGAGCATTGCCGACCAGCTTGAGCGGCGTCTGGCCATAGATGCGCTGAACCGGCAGCAGCGGGCAAATGCTGCTGCACCAGCCACTCTTGCCCTTGAAGAGAAGGCCGCCTGCAAACGCGAAGCCCAGGCCAGCCAGGATCAACGCGCCGCTGGCCACGCCATTCTGGTCAAACAGCCATTTGCGACTGGAGACCAATAGGAAAAACAGGGCTATGCCGATCACGTAGCTGTATTCGCGGATACGCGGCGTGTGCGCCAGGCCCCGGCTGAAACCGAACAGGCGTGGCGTCTGGTTCAGGGCCGCCATCGGGCACAGGTTACGCCACAGCCCCGGTGCGATCATGAACACCGCCGGCAGCAGCGGCACGATCAGCATCCAAAACAGGGGCAGCGCCCACTGCGGCCGCATGATCAGCAGCGCCGCCATCCCCAGCGCCGCCAGCACCGTCAGGATCCGCAGGATTTGCCATGCGCGCTGCGGCAGCAGCGGCGAAATTTGCAGATAATTGGGGAAATGCGTCGCGCCGCTCATCTCAGCGCCCTCCCTGCATGGCGACCCTGGTCATCTCGCGCAAGCGCAGGGAAACGATACGGCCGAGTTCCAGCAAAAGCTGCCGCGCCAGCGCCGGATGGCGCACGCCGAAACTGTCAAACGCCTCGCGCGTGAGCAAATGCACCTCTGCATCCGCAGTCGCCCGCACGGATGCCGAGCGCGGCAAACCGTCGAGAAAGGCCTGTTCACCGAAGATCGACAGGGGGGCAATGGTGGAAAGCCGCCGTTCGCGACCTGAGGTCACCTGCAAACACCACCTCCAGCTCGCCGCTGGCGACGATGTACAAGGCCTGCGAAGTCTCGCCCTGGCGCACCACGTACTCGCCAGCGACATGGCGGTGACGCTGCGTGAACGCCAGGATATGACCCCAGTCTTCGGACGGCAGGCTGGCCATGAAGACGAAGCTGCCGCGGTCCGGCAGTTCCGCCATGCCTTCGTAATTGAAAAAATCGGTGAATTTCACTTGCCCTCCCGGGAGTCATTCATGAACCGGCACGGACCGTTGCGACGAAACGGTAGTCTTCTTGCCGGGTACCTTCATCGCAAATGGCCAACTTGACTATTATCAAGATACTCATATTAATCGACGGTTGCAAGAATGACAATGACACGATGAAGAGGATGTTTACCAGTTGCCGATCGTTTATGCCAGGAGAAGCGCAAAAAAAAACCGCGTGCCAGGCACGCGGTTTTTTTTGCGGAACGACGCTCAGGACGCCTTCAGCGCGGCCAGCACTTCATCCAGCATCTTCTTGGCGTCGCCGAACAGCATGCGATTGTTCTCCTTGTAGAACAAAGGATTGTCGACGCCGGCGTAACCGGACGCCATGCTGCGCTTCATGACAATCGAGGTCTTCGCCTTCCACACTTCCAGCACCGGCATGCCGGCAATGGGGCTGGCCGGGTCTTCCATCGCCGACGGATTGACGATGTCGTTGGCGCCAATCACCATGGTGACATCGGTCTCCGGGAAATCGCCGTTGATTTCATCCATCTCCAGGACGATGTCGTAAGGCACCTTGGCTTCCGCCAGCAGCACGTTCATGTGGCCGGGCATGCGACCTGCCACCGGGTGGATGCCGAAGCGCACGCTGACGTCTTTTTCGCGCAGGAGACGAGTGATTTCATTGACCGTGTGCTGCGCCTGCGCCACTGCCATGCCGTAACCCGGCACGATAATGACGCTCTTGGCTTCGCGCAGCAGTTCGGCGGTTTCGGCAGCGCTTACTGCCACCGTTTCGCCGGCCGGCTGCGCTTCGCCCTTGGCCGCGGCAGGCTTGCCGGCGCCGGAGCCAAAGCCGCCGGCAATCACACTGATGAAATTGCGGTTCATGGCGCGGCACATGATGTAGGACAGGATCGCGCCGGAAGAACCCACCAGTGCGCCGGTGACGATCAGCAGGTCATTCGACAGCATGAAGCCGGTCGCCGCCGCCGCCCAGCCGGAATAGCTGTTGAGCATCGACACCACCACCGGCATGTCGGCGCCGCCGATCGCCATCACCATGTGGATGCCGAACAGCAGGGCGATGACGGTCATTACCACCAGCGGCAGCATGCCGGCTTCGATCGAGCCGGCGCGCACGAACTGCACGCCGTAATAGATCACCACCAGCAGGCCGGTCAGGTTGAGCCAGTGGCGCGCCGGCAGCAGCAGCGGCTTGCCGCCGATGCGTCCGGACAGCTTGCCGAAAGCGATCAGCGAACCGGAGAACGTGATGGCGCCAATCAGGATGCCGACATAGATTTCGATGTCGTGGATGGTCTTTTCCGCGCCGCTGTACTGGGCCGAAGCGGCCGGGTCGATATAGCTGGCAAAGCCGACCAGGGCGGCGGCCAGGCCGACCAGGCTGTGCATGAGCGCGACCAGTTCCGGCATCTGCGTCATCTTGACGACGCGCGCCGCATACAGGCCGATGCCGCCACCGACCACCAGGGCGCCGACGATCCATGGCAGGCCGGCCGCGGCTACGCGCGGGCCGAAGACGGTCGCCAGCACGGCAATGGTCATGCCGATCATGCCGTACAGGTTGCCGCGCCGCGAAGTTTCCGGGTTGGACAAGCCACCCAGGCTGAGGATGAAAAGAATTGCCGCGCCGAGATAGGCGACGATAGTGAGGCTGTCAGACATTTTTTATCGCCTTTCTTATTTGCGGAACATCGCCAGCATGCGACGGGTAACGGCGAAACCGCCGAACATGTTAATTGCGGTCAGCACGATGCCGATCACGGCCAGCCAGCGGATCCAGTCGTCCGGGCGCTCCACGCCGGCCTGCAGGGGCGGCGCCACCTGCACCAGCGCGCCGATGGCGATGATGCTGGAAATCGCATTGGTGACGCTCATCAGCGGCGTATGCAGTGCAGGCGTGACATTCCACACCACCATGTAGCCGATGAAGCAGGCCAGCACGAACACGGTGAAGTGGCCGATGAATGCCGCCGGCGCATACGCGCCGATCAGCCAGAACAGCGCGGCGGCAACGCCAAACATGATGGCAACGCTGACACCCGATGCCGGCGCGCCGGCGCCATGGCCATGCGCTTTCGGCGCCGGCACGGCTGCCGGCTTGGCGGCTGCGGGTGCAGGCGCCGGCAGCTTGAGCGCCGGTGCCGGCCAGGTGACTTCGCCATCCTTGATGACGGTCAGGCCGCGAATGGCATCGTCTTCCATGTTGACGTCGATCTTGCCATCCTTGGCCTTGCACAGCTCTTCAGTCAGGCGCAACAGGTTGCTGGCATACAGCGTGCTCGATTGCTTGGCCAGGCGGCTCGGCAAATCGGTGTAGCCGATGATGGTCACGCCATGCCTGACCACAGCCTGCCCCGGCTCGGTCAATTCGCAATTGCCGCCCTGCTCGCCTGCCATGTCGACGATGACGCTGCCCGGCTTCATCGACTGCACCATCTCGGCAGTGATGAGTTTCGGCGCCGGCTTGCCGGGGATCAGCGCGGTGGTGATGATGATATCCGCTTCCCTGGCCTGCTTGGCGTACATCTCGCGCTGGGCTTGCTGGAAACCTTCCGACATCACCTTGGCATAGCCGCCGCCGCCGGAACCTTCTTCTTCGTAATCGACTTTCACGAACTCGCCGCCCAGCGACTTGACCTGGTCCGCCACTTCCGGCCGGGTGTCGTTGGCGCGCACGATCGCGCCCAGATTGGCGGCGGTGCCGATGGCAGCCAGGCCGGCCACGCCGGCGCCGGCGATGAAGACCTTGGCCGGCGGAATCTTGCCAGCGGCAGTGATCTGGCCATTGAAGAAACGGCCGAAGGCATTGGCGGCTTCGATAACGGCGCGGTAGCCGCTGATGCCGGCCATGGAAGTCAGCGCATCCATCTTCTGCGCGCGCGAGAGCTGGCGCGGCAGCGCATCGATGGCCAGCACGGTCACTTTCCTGGCCGCCAGCTGCTGCATCAGTTCCGGATTCTGCGCCGGCCAGATGAAGGACACCAGCGTGCTGCCTTCGCGTACCCGGGTGATTTCGCCGGCATCCGGCGCGCGCACCTTGAAGACGATGTCGGCCATTGCCCACAATGCGGCGGCGCTATCGACGACCTGCGCGCCGACTGCGCGATAGGAGGCATCGTCAAAATTGGCCGCATCGCCTGCGCCCGATTCCACGGCGACGGCAAAGCCCAGTTTGATAAGCTTCTCCGCCACATCCGGCACGGTTGCGACGCGCTTTTCGCCGGGATAGGTCTCCCGCGGAATGCCGATTATTAAAGTCATGAGTTTTCCCCTGAGTCTGGTTTTGATTCTTTGGCGCCGTTCATGACGGCAATTGCATCCTTCAAATGGCAGCGATCCCGCTGCGCCCTCACAGACGCAGCGGGATCACGTTTTCCCTACTCGCGTTGTACGGCGCCCGCAGGCGCCACCGGTGCCCCTACTTCTTCAGACCGGTCATCCGGTTGTTGTCATCGACGAAAACGATCTTCGGCTCATAGCGCTGCGCTTCTTCGTCGCTCATCGGCGCATAGGTGCAGATGATCAGCAGATCGCCCATGTGCGCCAGCCGCGCTGCGGCGCCATTGAGCGATATTTCGCCGCTGCCGCGCTTGCCCTTGATGGCGTACGTGGAAAAACGCTCGCCATTGTTTACGTTGTACAGCTCGATCTTTTCGAACGGGCGGATATCCGCCGCTTCCAGCAAATCTTCGTCAATGCCACAGGAACCTTCATAGTTCAAGTCGCATTGGGTGACGGAAGCGCGGTGTATCTTCGCGCGTAACATGATTCGTTGCATTTACTTCTCCTGACTGCCTTGCTGCATGACGTCGCCAGCACTTTTTGGTGGCGAACGATAATGGAAAGTTGATGAAGGGAGCACCGCCGGGCGCTCATCCGGCTCGCCGCACTGGGGCCGCCCAAGTGGATTTATCGAAAAATCGCAAGCCTGCGAAATCTTACACGCAATCCCGCAAAACCACTGGAAAGGAATTTTCCCCCACCAACCCTTGCATATCTTTCCATAAAGCAAGGCGCAGAAGCACCAAAATAGTGCGCAAGATTTTGCCGGGATTTTCCCTATTTTCCAACAACTCATATCGAGATAGTTGTTAATTTACAACTTTGCCATGTGTCACTTTTAAAATCCGCATTTGCGCTGCATGGCAACAAGATCCTTCCCGCGCGGTAAAATGACGGACTTTCAAATGCGCGCCTGCAACGCTGGCATGCACGCACCCCGCGCTGCACTGCCCCACGGGCCACACCGCCATGAGCTCAGAAGTCTGGAAACCCGCCGTCACCGTCGCCGCCATCATCGAACGCGACAGCCGCTTCCTGCTGGTCGAGGAAGAAACCAGCGACGGCATCCGCTTCAACCAGCCGGCCGGCCACCTGGACCCGGGCGAAACGCTCATGCAGGCGGTTGCCCGCGAAACCATGGAAGAGGCGGCGCACGATTTTGAAGCCACGGCGCTGGTGGGCGTCTACATGTCGCGCTACCTGTCTTCGCGCACCCGCAAGGAGGTCACCTACCTGCGCTTCGCCTTTTCCGGCGAAGTCGGGGCCAGCTACGACCAGCCGCTGGACGAAGGCATCCTGCGCGCGGTCTGGATGGATTACGACGAATTGCTGGCTACCCGGGAAAAGCACCGCAGCACGCTGGTGCTGCAATGCGTCGACGATTACCTGGCCGGACGCCGGGCGCCGCTGTCGCTGCTGTACACCCACCCGGACGCCATCGGGATCTTCAATGGCTAAACGGGTCGTGATCGGCATGTCGGGCGGGGTCGATTCGTCAGTGTCCGCCTGGCTGCTCAAGCAGCAAGGCTATGAAGTCATCGGCCTGTTCATGAAAAACTGGGAAGACGACGACGATTCCGAATACTGCTCGACGCGCCAGGACTGGATTGATGCCGCCAGCGTCGCCGACGTGGTCGGCGTCGACATCGAGGCAGTCAATTTCGCCGCCGAATACAAGGATCGGGTGTTTGCCGAATTCCTGCGCGAATACCAGGCAGGCCGCACGCCCAACCCGGACGTGCTGTGCAATGCCGAAATCAAGTTCAAGGCATTCCTCGACCATGCCATGCACCTCGGCGCCGATCTGATCGCGACCGGTCACTATGCGCGTGTGCGCGAAGCCGGCACCGGCGCCGATGCCGGCCGCTTCGAGTTGCTCAAGGCGGTCGATGCCAGCAAGGACCAGAGCTACTTCCTGCACCGCCTGAACCAGGCGCAGCTGTCGAAGACGCTGTTCCCGTTGGGCGAGATCCCCAAGACCGAAGTGCGCAAAATCGCCGAACGGATCGGCCTGCCGAACGCGGCCAAGAAGGATTCCACCGGCATCTGCTTCATCGGCGAACGCCCCTTCCGTGAATTCCTCAACCGCTACCTGTCTTACCAGCCGGGGCCGATGATGACGCCGGAAGGCGATATCGTCGGCGAGCATGTCGGCCTGTCGTTCTATACTCTGGGGCAGCGAAAGGGCATCGGCATCGGCGGCATGAAGAGCCACAGGAATGCTGCCGGCGACAGTGACCCCTGGTACGTGGCGCGCAAAGATGTGGCTAGCAATACGCTCTATGTGGTGCAGGGTCACGATCACCCCTGGCTGCTGTCGTCGCGGCTGGCGGCAGGCCAGGCCAGCTGGATTGCCGGCCCCGCACCGGTGCCATCCCGGCTATCGGCCAAGACGCGCTACCGCCAGGCCGATGTCCCCTGCACGCTCGGCAGCAATGGCGCGGACGGCTTCACGCTCGCCTTCGACACGCCGCAATGGGCAGTCACGCCCGGCCAGTCTGCCGTGCTGTACCAGGGCGAGGTATGCCTGGGCGGCGGCATCATCGACGGCTGAAGCCGGGTCGCGGGCCGGCGCTGCCGACCCGGTATTTTTACCTGTTTTCCGGTGCTTGCATAATTGCGGGGGATAGCGCATAATCTAAATAAGAATAGTTATCATTTGCGATATAAACATCATCAAATGATCAACGACATCTCCATCATTCTTACCGGATCGCCCCATGATTGTCTGTGTATGCAACAACGTCTCCGATCGTAAAATCCGCCAGGCGGTCGATCAGGGCATGACTACCCTTGCCGACCTGCGCACACACCTCGATGTAGGAACCTGTTGCGGCAAATGCCACGCGTGCGCCAAGCAGGTGTTGCGTGAATGCAGAACGGAAAGCCAGGCTTCCCCGTTTTTCCCGGTGCAGGCTCTGGCGGCCTGAATATTCGGACAACATTTCCAGTATCATGAGCGTTTCCGGAGCGGCGGCAAGCCAAAGCGCAGAACGGCGCTCCGCGCGTGGCGCCAACGTCATGCCAGCCCGTTCGCCTGCCACCGCCACGATGACCAACGCCGCTTCCCAGGATCGCCACCTTCTGCAGCATGCCTGCGCCATGAGCTTGGTCATCGTGCTGCACGTCGCGATATTCCTGGCGCTGAAAAGTGGTTTGACGCTGCCGGCACGGCCGCCCGAGCCGCGCGAAATCATCGCCACGCTGATCGCCGCGCAGCCGGCACCGGCACCCCGGCCGGCAGCACCTGCACCGCAACCGCCCAAGCCGAAGGCGCCACCCCCACCCAAGCCGAAACCAGTTGTAAAGCCGCGCCCTGAACCGGCGCCCAAGGCGATCAGCCGGCCGGCGGCCGAACCGGCGCCGGCGCCGGAACCCGCTGCCGACCCTGCGCCGTCAACCTCACCCGTCGCGCAATCGGCGCCCGCGGCGCCTGCCGCCGCGCCTGCAGGGCCGCCCGGGCCGCCGGCGCCGGTCCAGTCCCAGACTGTCACTTCGGGACTCGAGTATGTTTATCAGCCGCCGCGCCAATATCCGGCGATGTCCCGCCGCCTTGGTGAGGAAGGCACCGTGACACTGCGCCTCCTGGTCAACGAGAAAGGACGCGTCGAGCAAGTGGATATCCACCAGACTTCGGGCGTACCACGTCTGGACGAATCCGCCCGGCAATGGGCGCAGCGAGTCGTGTTCAAGCCCGCCATGAAAAATGGCCGGCCCGTTCCGATGTCTGCGCTTTTGGATTACACGTTCAACCTGAATAACTAAGGAAGCATCATGCAAGCGAATCCCTATGGATTGGAAAACCTGTGGCAGCAAGGCGATCTGGTTACCAAGAGCGTCGCTGTATTGCTGGTCGTCATGTCCCTCGCCTCGTGGTACGTCATCGTCAGCAAGGCCGTGCAGCTGTGGCAATACCGCCGTGCCGCCAAGGCCGCCGGCCACCAGTTCTGGAACGCCACCACCGTCGACGAAGGCCTGGCGACTCTGGGTAGCGGCAATCCCTTTGCCGCGCTGGCGCAAGCCGGTGTCGGCGCCATGCGCCACCACAATGCGCACCAGGGCCATCTGCACGATGAACTGTCGATCAGCGACTGGGTCATGCTGTCGCTGCGCCAGTCCATCGACGAAATCACCGCGCGGCTGCAGACTGGCATGGCGGTGTTGGCTTCGGTGGCATCGAGCGCCCCCTTCGTCGGCCTGTTCGGCACTGTCTGGGGCATTTACCATGCGCTGGTGTCGATCAGCGTCAGCGGCCAGGCCAGCATCGACAAGGTCGCCGGCCCCGTGGGCGAAGCCCTGATCATGACCGCACTCGGCCTGGCCGTGGCGATCCCGGCCTCCTTCGGCTACAACGCACTGGTGCGCGGCAACAAGAACGTCACCGCGCGCCTGAACAAGTTCGGCTTCGACCTGCACGCTCTGTTCGTCACCGGCGCGCGCAGCGGTCCCGGCAAGGATAGCAAGCTGTCCGTGGTAGGAGCTGCGTGATGGCGATGGGCTCCCTGTCGGACAACGACGACGACTTCAACCCGGAAATCAATACCACGCCGCTGGTCGACGTGATGCTGGTGCTGCTGATCATTTTCATCATCACCATCCCCGTCATCAACCATAGCGTCAAGATCGACCTGCCCAACGCCGTCAGCCAGCCCAACGAGGAAAAGCCGGACAGCATCAACCTGTCGATTGATGCCCAGGGCAAGGTCTTCTGGAATACCGAACAGATCGACATGGACCAGTTCAGACTACGCGCGGCGGAGGCAGCCAAGCGCTCGCCGCAGCCGGAACTGCACCTGCGCGCAGAACGCACCACGCAGTATGAAAGGGTGGCGCAGATCATGGCGGCGGCCCAGTCCGGCGGACTGGTGAAGATCGGTTTCATCACCGAGCCGGAACAGTAATCATCCGCATTTTCGTTACGGGAGAGCGAACTGCTTTTCCCGCAAGGTTTGTGCCTTTCACTTCTGGGCGCTGCCGGTTTGCGCTATCATGTTTTCATCTCTTACCCGTTTCACATCCATGCAGAGGCGACCATGAAAGGCGACCCCAACATCATCCGGCTGCTGAATGCGCAGCTAACCAATGAATTGACCGCGATCAACCAGTATTTCCTGCATGCCCGCATGTACAGGCACTGGGGCCTGGAAAAACTCGGCAAGAAGGAATACGACGAATCGATCGGCGAGATGAAACACGCCGACAACCTGATCAACCGCATCCTGATGCTGGAGGGCTTGCCGAACCTGCAGGCACTCAACAAGCTGATGATCGGCGAATCGACGCCGGAAATGCTCGAATGTGACCTCAAGCTGGAACAGGCCGCGCATGCCACCGTCAAGGACGGCATCAAGGCCTGCGAAGCCGCCGGCGATTACGTCTCGCGCGAAATTTTCAGGGAAATCCTCGAAGATACCGAGGAACACATCGAGTGGCTGGAAACCCAGCTCGAACTGATCAACAAGATCGGCCTGCAGAATTACCTGCAGTCGCAGATGGAACAATAATGTTGATCGTCCAATAAAAAACGGGGCTGCTTGCCCCGTTTTTTCGTCGCCGCGGCTAACGCCAGTTCATGTCTGCGGCACGGTTTCCCTGAAAGAAGGCCGTTCCGACAGCTTGTCGAAATGCCGTGTGAGATTGGGATACTCATCGCGCCACTGGAATTCGGGGAAGCGGAAATCCAGCCAGCCGAGCGCGCTGCCGACGGCAATGTCGGCCAGCGTGTAGTTGTTCCCGGCGCAAAAGGGCTTGTCGCCCAGGCCTGCGGACATTGCCGCCATTCCGGCCGTCACCTTGCCCCACTGCCGTTCGATCCATGCTTCACTTTGCAGCGCTGCCGGGCGCAGGGTGCGCTCCAGGCGCACCGCCACGGCGGCATCGAGCACGCCGTCGGCCAGTGCTTCCCAGCACTTCACCTCGGCGCGTTCGCGCCCCTGGCCGGGAATCAGTTTGCCAACCGGCGACATGATATCCATGTATTCGGCAATGACGCGGGAATCGAACATCGCACCGCCGTCGTCCATAATCAGGCAGGGAACCTTGCCAAGCGGGTTAGATTGCTGGATGAGGGTATCGGCGCTCCAGACATTCTCGAGGACAAACTCGCACTCGAGCTTTTTTTCCGCCATGACCACGCGCACTTTGCGTACGTACGGGCTGGCGAGGGAACCGATCAGTTTCATGGCAAGTTGCTAGGGATAATGCGGGCGCCGATTATACCACCGGCCGCAGGCGTTTCGCGCCCTGTCCCGTCCCGCGTAGCGACAGCGCGCCTGCGGATTGACGCCCACAGCGAATGGTAAAATGGCGGATTATTCATCTTCATCCGCATTCCAGTCATGTCCCTCTCCGCGCTTTCTGCCCTTTCGCCGCTCGACGGCCGCTACGCCACCAAGACCGACCAGCTGCGCCCCATCCTGTCCGAAGCCGGCTTCATGCACCACCGCGTCAAGGTCGAGATTGCCTGGCTGCAGGCGCTGTCGCAGGCGGGCTTCGCCGAGATCAAGCCGTTTTCGCCGGCCGCCGACGCGCTGCTGAACCGGCTTGCTGCGGAATTTTCCGAAGCCGACGCCGCCCGCATCAAGGCGATCGAAGCCGTGACCAACCATGACGTCAAGGCGGTCGAGTACTGGCTGAAGGAATCGATCGGCCTGCCCCTGCCGGCCAGCTTTGCGCATTTGCCGGCACGCACGCTGGCAATCGATGCCGCCATTACCGCGGAACTGCAAAGCGCCGCCGAGTTCATCCACTTCGCCTGCACCTCGGAAGACATCAACAACACGTCGCACGGCATGATGCTGAAGGCTGCGCGCGACACCGTACTGCTGCCGGCGCTGCAGACGCTGGCCGCCCGACTGACGGAGCTGGCGCACGACAATGCGGCGCTGCCGATGCTTTCCCGCACCCATGGCCAGCCGGCCAGCCCCACTACGCTGGGCAAGGAAATCGCCAACGTGGTGGCGCGCCTGCAACGCGCCATGCAGCGCATCGCCAGCGTGGAAATCCTGGGCAAGATGAACGGCGCCGTCGGCAACTACAATGCCCACCTGTCGGCCTATCCGGCATTCGACTGGCCGGCGTTCTCGAAGCAGGTCATCGAACAGCGCCTCGGCCTCGTCTTCAACCCCTACACCATCCAGATCGAGCCGCACGATTACATGGCCGAGCTGTTCGATGCCGTAGCGCGCGCCAATACCATCCTGCTGGACCTGAACCGCGACATCTGGAGCTACATCTCGCTGGGCTACTTCAAGCAGAAAACCAAGGCGGGAGAAATCGGCTCCTCCACCATGCCGCACAAGGTCAATCCGATCGATTTCGAAAATTCCGAAGGCAATCTCGGCATGGCCAACGCGGTGCTCAAGCATCTGGCGGAAAAGCTGCCGGTCTCGCGCATGCAGCGCGACCTCACCGATTCGACCGTCCTGCGCAATATCGGCGTGGGCTTCGGCTACACCCTGCTGGCCTACGACAGTTGCCTGCGCGGCCTGAACAAGCTGGAAGTCAATCCGGCACGTCTGGAAGAAGACCTCGACGCCACCTGGGAAGTGCTGGCCGAACCCGTGCAAACCGTGATGCGCCGTTACGGCATTGAAAATCCTTATGAACAGTTGAAAGAACTCACGCGCGGCAAGGGTATTTCGAAGGAAGCTTTGCGCGACTTCATCAATAACCTGGCAATTCCGCAGGACGCGAAAGACCTGCTACTCGCCATGTCGCCGGGTAGCTATACCGGCATTGCCGCAGAACTGGCGCGCAAGATCTGATCGTCGGCAACAACAACGAAGCGATCACGACAGGTAGTCGGAAACGATCGCTTCGCCCCGCCTCACCCGCGCCCTTGCGCTTTCGCTGATCGCCCGATTGTCTTTTCTGATGAGTTCGATCAGCCGAACGATTCGTTTCGCTTCTGATCGGCTGTCGTATTTGGCGCTCCATAGCACCATCTCGAAAAGCACGGGAATCAGATCCAATCCCTTTTCCGTCAGACAGTAGACGCCTATCCGTCCATCCGTTTCATCGTTCTCGCGTTGGAGGATGCCTGCATCCGTCAGATGTTCCAGTCGTGAAGCAAGAATGTTGGTGGAAAATCTTTCTTCCGATTTGAGGAATTCGCCATAGGTACGCTTTCCGCGAAAAACAATGTCGCGAAGTATCAGCAACGCCCAGCGATCGCCAAACGCTTCAAGCGCATAATTAACCGGGCAATGCGAGCGCAGCGCGTTTATCCTTTTTTTCATGCATCAAGTATAGCGCAAAATTACTTGCAAATTGCAAGTATCATTGCTATAGTCATATCACTTGCATATTGCAAGTGATATGCCCTGATTTTCCAGGACCACTTTTCAGGAGGTTTATATGGTCGACATTCTTCATCGTATCGGGATCAAGTCCCCTGCTGCACGCGTGTACCAGGCTTTGGCCTCACCGGATGGCCTGTCCCGCTGGTGGACCGAAGAAGTTTCCGGCTCCGGCGCAACCGGCGAAAAACTTGATTTCCTCTTTCGGTCAAAAACGGGGGAACTTCTGGGCAAGATGGTAATGGAAGTGCAAGAACTTGCTCCCTCGCTCGCGGTGCGCTGGCATTGCATGGAAGGCCCCGCTGAATGGATCGGGACCGCCATCACTTTTCAGCTGTCGGAGCAAGACAACCAGACCATCCTGCTGTTTGGCCATCGAAACTGGCACGAGGCGACCGAGTCGACGCATCATTGCAGCACGAAGTGGGCCGTATTTCTGTTGAGTCTTCGTGAGTATGTCGAAACAGGAAAGGGAAGGCCTTCACCCCATGACCTGAAAATCGATAACTGGAACTGACATCGCGCCCCACAGTTTTTCGCAATTCCTCCCGAGCGTGGATTGAATGGCCGCAGCAATTCGCAAGCAGCGGCCTGGAGCCTCTCCTGTGGCCGATCATTTATTTACGACATTCAGCGCACACCCATTTTTTTTGGTATATTAGTCCTACCTCGAACTAATTCGATGTGAACCAATTTCCAAAAAAACATGCAAAAATATACCAAGACTGCAATTGCGCTGCACTGGTTGATTGCCGTACTGATCATTGCCGCCTTTGGGCTGGGCGTGACCATGACGGACATTCCCGGACTGACGCCGACCAAGCTGAAATACTTTTCATGGCATAAATGGCTCGGTGTTACCGTGCTGGCCCTGGTCGTCGTGCGCCTGCTGTGGCGACTGACGCATGCTGCACCCGCGCTCCCGGCCGGCATCATGCCGGCCTGGCAAGTCAAGGCGGCTGAAACGGTGCATATCCTGCTCTACGCGCTGATGTTCGCCATCCCGCTATCCGGCTATTTTTACAGCCTGGCCGCCGGCGTGCCGGTCACTTACCTTGGCGTGCTGCCGCTACCGGTGCTGATCGGCCCCGACGCGGAATTGAAGGACCTGCTCAAGGCTGTCCATTACTGGCTCAACATGAGCTTGCTGGCAGCGGTAATCCTGCACGTCGCAGGGGCGCTGAAGCACCAGTTCATCGACCGTGACGGCATATTGAAGCGCATGCTGCCCTAAATAACCTGAACCGTCTTACCTGACCACACAAAAAGGAATCCACCATGTCCATCCGCACACTGGCCCGCAGCGGCAGTACCGCCCTCCTGTGCCTGGCCCTGTCCGGCCTGGCCTATGCTGCCCTGAAGGTCGATACTGCGAAGAGCAGCGTCTCCGCCGTCTCCAAACAAATGGGCGTGCCCGTCGAAGGCAAGTTCAAAAAATTCACGGCGCAGATTGACTACAACGCCGCCAAGCCGGAAGCATCGAAGGCCAATGTCGATATCGACATCACTAGCTTTGACCTGGGCAGCACCGAATTCAACAGCGAAGTCATGAAAAAAGACTGGTTCAACGCTTCCCAGCACCCCAAGGCCAGCTTCGTTTCGACCAGCATCAAGCCAGCCGCCGGCGGCAAGCTCGACGTCGCCGGCAAGCTCACCATCAAGGGCAAGACTGCCGACGTCGCCTTTCCCCTGACCGTGAAGAAGGAAGGCGCGACCCAGGTCTTCGAAGGCGCCGTGCCGATCAAGCGCCTGACCTACAACATCGGCGAAGGCGAATGGAAGGATACCAGCATGGTCGCCGACGAAGTCGTCATCAAGTTCCGCGTCGTTACGGCGCAATAACAGCAGTTGCCGGCTTTCGCGGCCGGCATTTGTTCTCAACCACGTTTCACTTTTTTATAAACATTCATTGAAGGAATCCAGCATGAAACTCCAAACCATCGCAGCAGCAGCCCTGGCCCTGGCCTCCGTTTCCGCCGTCGCCGCGCCGACCACCTACAATATCGAGCCGAACCATACCTTCCCCAGCTTCGAAGCCGACCACATGGGCATTTCCCTGTGGCGCGGCAAGTTCAACAAGTCGTCCGGCAGCATCGTCCTCGACCGCGCCGCCAAGACTGGCACCGTCGACATCACCATCGATGCCGCCTCGATCGACTTCGGCCACGACAAAATGAATGAACATGCGCGCAGCAAGGATATATTCAATGTCGAGAAATTCCCGACCGCCACCTACAAGGGCAAGTCGATCAAGTTCAACGGCGACACCCCTGTGGCTGTCGAAGGTGAACTGACCCTGCTGGGCGTAACCAAGCCGCTGACCCTGACGATCAACACGTTCAAGTGCATCCAGCATCCGATGTTCAAGCGTGAAGCCTGCGGCGCTGACGCCAGCGCAAGCTTCAACCGCGCCGACTTCGGCCTGGATTACGGCGTGAAGATGGGCTTCTCGCCCCAGGTCAAGCTCGCCATCCAGGTTGAAGCTCTGAAGGCGGATTAATTACTCCGATCCGGCGCCGGCGCCCGTTGCCCGCGCCCCTCTGACAGGGCGCCCGACCATCCGGGCGCCCGTACAAGGACTATGGCAGAACGATTTTTCCGCAGCATCCGCCTCCTGGCGCAGTGCTATCAGGCTTTCGAACAGTTTTCGAACGGCGACGTGCGCCGCACGAAACTGACGCCTTCGCAATTCGACATCATTGCCACGCTCGGCAATACCGACGGCATGACCTGTCGCGAGCTGGGCGAACGCACGCTGATCACCAAGGGCACACTGACCGGCGTGCTCGACCGACTGGAGCAGCACGGCCTGATCACGCGCACGGCGCAGATCGACGACCGCCGTTGCATCCGCGTGCAGCTGAGCGCCGCCGGGCAGCAAACCTTCGACCGCATTTTCCCCGACCATGTGCGCCATTGCGCACAACCGTTCGAGACTTACACCGAACAGGATTTTACCGCCCTCGAACGCGAACTCGGCCGCCTGAAGGAAAGGCTCGAAGCCGCCATGGCGCGACAAAAGGCATCGTGAAGGCACCTTGAAGAGGCCATGAAAAAACCGGCGCATGCGCCGGTTTTTTTGTCGATGCGGGCCGCTTACACGACCGCGCCGTCGGACTCGTCCTTCGGCTTGATCGGTTTCATCAAGTCCTCACGCTTGACGCCCAGCCACATGGCTATGGCGGCAGCGACGAACACCGAGGAATAGATGCCGAACAGAATGCCGATGGTCAGCGCCACCGCGAAGTAGAACAGCGTGGGGCCGCCGAAGAACATCATCACCAGCACCATCGCCTGGGTCGAACCGTGGGTGATGATGGTGCGCGACATGGTGCGCGTGATCGCATGGTTCAGCACTTCCGGCGTCTCCAGCTTGTTGAAGCGGCGGTCGCGGAAGGTTTCGCGCACGCGGTCGAACACCACCACCGATTCGTTCACCGAATAACCCAGCACCGCCAGCACCGCCGCCAGCACGGTCAGCGAAAATTCCCACTGAAAGAAGGCGAAGAAGCCGATGATGATGATCACGTCGTGCAAATTGGCGATGATCGCCGCCACCGCCAGCTTCCATTCGAAACGGATCGCCAGGTAGGCCACGATGCCGATCACTACCATGCCCAATGCCAGCAAGCCGTCGTGCGCAAGCTCGTCGCCCACCTGCGGGCCGACGAATTCGACGCGGCGCAGCTGCACGCCGTCATCCTGCGCCTTCAGCCCACGCATCACCGCTTCGCTGATCTGCGCCGAGTCAAAGCCCTTCTGCGCCGGCAGGCGGATGAGCACGTCCTTTGCAGTGCCGAAACTCTGCACCTGGATATCCGTGTAGCCCTGCTGGTTGATATTGGCGCGGATCGCATCCAGGTCGGCAGACTTGCTGTAGGAAACCTCCATGACCGTGCCGCCGGTAAATTCGATCGACAGGTGCAAGCCCTTGTAAAACAGGAAAAACACAGCGGCCACAAACGTCAGGATCGAAATCGCGTTGAAGATCAACGCGTGACGCATGAAGGGAATGTCTTTTTTGATGCGGAATAATTCCATTATTGACTCGTCTATTCAGTTGGGGACAGCGTACCGCTGCACTTAACTAAAACCCATCCAGTTATAGTCAGTTGGGGACAGAGTATCGCTGCGCTTAACTCTGTCCCCAATACTTAAGTTTCCGGCTTCCATACCTGTCCGATCGACAGGCTGGTCAGTTTCTTCTTGCGTCCATACCAGAAGTTGGTAATGCCGCGCATGATGAACACCGACGAGAAGATGGAAGTCAGGATGCCCAGGCAGTGCACCACCGCAAAGCCGCGGATCGCTCCGGAGCCGAAGAGCAGCAGCGCCAGGCCGGCGATCATGGTGGTGACGTTAGAGTCCAGAATGGTGGCCCACGCATGGTCAAAGCCGGCAGAAATCGCCGACTGTGGCGGCGCGCCGGCGCGCAACTCCTCGCGGATGCGCTCGTTGATCAGCACATTGGCATCGATTGCCATGCCCAGCGTGAACGCGATTGCCGCCATGCCGGGCAGGGTCAGGGTCGCCTGCATGCCCGACAGGATGCCGATCAGCAGCAGCAGGTTGATCGACAGCGCCATCACGCTGAAGAAACCGAACAAGTGGTAATAGATCACCATGAAGATGGCGATCACCACGAAGCCCCACATCACCGAGTTGAAACCCTTGCCGATGTTTTCGGCGCCCAGCTGCGGGCCGATGGTGCGTTCCTCGATGATTTCCATCGGCGCGGCCAGGGAGCCGGCGCGCAGCAGCAGCGCCAGGTCGCTGGATTCCGAAGTGGAGCCCGAGCCGGTGATATTGAAACGCGAGCCCAGCTCGTCCTGGATCGTCGCCACCGTCAGCACTTCGCCCTTGCCCTTTTCGAACAGCACGATCGCCATGTCCTTGCCGACTTTACCGCGCGTGGCTTCGCGCATGCGGCGGCCGCCGTCGCCATTCAGGTCCACCGCCACCGCGGGCCGCTGATTCTGGTCGAAGGTGGCAGAAGCGTTGGAGATATAGTCGCCGGTGATGATCGGTTCCTTGTACAGGATCACGGGAACGCCGCGTCCCACCGTGAACAGTTCCGAACCGAACGGCACTGGCACGGACCCCTCGGTGCCGCGGGTAACAGACTCGTCCACCATGCGCACTTCCAGCGTAGCGGTGCGGCCGATGATGTCCTTGGCCCTCGTGACATCCTGAACGCCTGGCAGCTCGACGACAATGCGGTCGGCGCCCTGGCGCTGGATCACCGGCTCGGCCACGCCCAGCTCGTTGACGCGCTTGGCCAGCGTCGAGATATTCTGCTTCAGGCCGTCTTCCATGGTTTGCTTCAGGGCTTCCGGGCGCAGCGCCAGCTGCAGCCTGAAATCCGTGCCGGCGACATCGGTCACCACGACATCCTGGAAATCCTTGGCCAGCAGGCTGCGCGCCTGGTTGCGCAATTGCTCGTCGCGGAAGGCGATCTCGATATTGTTGCCGCTGCGGGAAATGCCGGCATGGCGCACGTCCTTGTCGCGCAGCGCGCTGCGCACGCTGGCCTGCAGGCCCTGGATGCGCTTGTTGATGACCGCCTTGCTATCCACCTGCATCAGGAAATGCACGCCGCCGCGCAAGTCCAGCCCCAGGTACATGGGATTGGCATTGATGCTCTGCAGCCATTTCGGCGTATTCGGTAACTGATTGAAGGAAACCAGGAAAGCCGGGTCGGCAGGATCCGGGTTCAATTCCTGTTCCAGCAGCGCCTTGGCCTTGAACTGGGCATCGGTGTCGGCAAAGCGCGCCCACACCGTTCCCTGACCGCTTCCCGGCTCGAACGTCACGCCCTCAGTGGTAATGGCGGCTTTCTGCAGGGCTTCCTGGACACGCTGTGCCGTTGCAGACGACAGCTTGAGGGTGGTCTTGCCGCTGCTGATTTGCACGGCTAAGGTTTCCCCGAAGAAATTTGGCAAGGTGAACAGCACGCCCAGCAGCAGCGCAACCGCGATAATGACGTACTTCCAGAGAGGATAGCGATTCATGGTGTTCCAGCGATCGTTACGGAGGGATTACAGGTCCTTGAGCGTGCCCTTGGGCAGCAAGGTGACGACTGCGCTCTTCTGCACGACGATGGCAGTGCCGGCGGCAATTTCCAGTGTCACGTAGGCATCGGTCACCTTGGTCACCTTGCCGAGCACGCCACCGGCGGCAACCACTTCATCGCCCTTGGCCAACGCATCCATCATGGCGCGCTGTTCTTTCTGGCGCTTCATCTGCGGGCGAATCATGAGGAAATACAGCACCGCAAACATGACGATGATCGGCAAAAACGTCATCAGGCTGGACTCCCCGCCGCCTGCGGCGGTTTGTGCGTATGCGTTGGAAATGAACACGTTAAACTCCAATAAATAGTATTAAGCAGGGCAATCCGGCATTTTAGCATCCGATTATCGCTTTAACCCTGCCAAATTGTCATAAAACTCAGGTGCCGCGCGCCCGTGCGGCAGCAAATGTCGCCACGAAAACAGCGAATTCCCCGCCCTCGATCGCGGCGCGCATCTCGCGCATCAGCTGCAGGTAGTAATACAGGTTGTGGATGGTATTCAGGCGCGCCCCCAGAATTTCGCCGGCACGATGCAGGTGATGCAGGTAAGCGCGCGAAAAATTGCGGCAGGCATAACAGCCGCAGGTTTCATCCAATGGCGCCGGATCGTCCTTGTAGCGGGCATTCTTGATCTTGATGTCGCCAAAGCGGGTAAACAGCCAGCCGTTGCGGGCATTGCGCGTGGGCATGACGCAATCGAACATGTCGATGCCATTGGCCACGCCCGCCACCAGGTCTTCCGGCGTGCCCACGCCCATCAGGTAATGCGGCTTGTCGGCCGGCAGACGCGGGCCGACGTGCGCCAGGATGCGCAGCATGTCTTCCTTGGGTTCGCCCACCGACAGGCCGCCGATGGCCAGGCCATGGAAACCGATGTCTTCCAGCCCGGCCAGCGATTCGTCACGCAGGTGCTCGAACATGCCGCCCTGGACGATGCCGAACAGCGCATTGGGGTTCTCGCCGCTATCGAACTCCTTGCGCGAGCGCCGTCCCCAGCGCAGCGACATGCGCATCGAATCGGCCGCTTCCTTCTCGGTCGCCGGGCGGCCGTCGATTTCATACGGCGTGCATTCGTCGAACTGCATGACGATGTCGGAATTGAGCGAGCGCTGTATCTGCATCGATGCTTCCGGCGACAGGAACAACTTGTCGCCATTGATGGGCGAGGCAAACTTGACGCCTTCCTCGGTGATCTTGCGCATTTCCCCGAGCGAAAACACCTGGAAACCGCCCGAATCGGTCAGGATGGACCTGTTCCAGCCCATGAAGTCATGCAAGCCGCCGAACTTGTCGAGTACTTCGGTGCCGGGGCGCAGCCACAGATGAAAGGTATTGCCGAGGATGATCTCGGCGCCGATCTCGTGCAATTCCAGCGGCGACATCGCCTTGACCGAGCCGTAGGTGCCGACTGGCATGAAGACCGGCGTCTCCACCGTGCCATGGTTCAGGGTCAGGCGGCCGCGGCGGGCCTTGCCATCGGATTTGAGCAATTCGTATTTCATAAAATCTTATTAATTGTGGGACAGCGTACTTTGCATTACGGGACAGAGTTAAACGAAGTGGTACTCCATCCCCCACTGATTCAGGTAAAAGCGGTACTCTGTCCTCAACACTTTAAACTCAGGAACATGGCATCGCCATAACTGAAGAACCGGTACTTCTGCTTGATCGCATGGGTATAGGCGGCGCGCATTTCGTCGTAGCCGGCAAACGCCGACACCAGCATCAGACAGCGTCGATTTCGGCAAGTGGAAATTTGTCACCAGCCGCGTCACGGTCTTGAATTGATAGCCTGGCGTGATAAACAGGCGCGTATCGGCGCTGCCTGCCTGCAAGGCGCCGGATTGCGACGCCGATTCCAGCGCACGCAGGCTGGTGGTGCCGACCGCTATCACGTCGCGGCCGGCCGCCTGCGCGGCGCGCACCGCCGCCACGGTGTCCGGAGAAATCGTGTACCACTCGCTATGCATCTGGTGCTCGGCAAGGTTTTCACTGCGCACCGGCTGGAAAGTGCCGGCGCCCACGTGCAGGGTGACGAACGCGGTTTGCACGCCTTTTTCCCGCAGGCGTGCCAGCAGCACGTCGTCGAAATGCAGGCCGGCGGTAGGCGCGGCCACGGCGCCGGGTTCGCGCGCATACACGGTCTGGTAACGTTCCTCGTCGAACTCGTCAGCATCGTGCGAAATATACGGCGGCAGCGGCAGGCGGCCATGCGCATCCACCAGCTCGAACACGTCGCCGGGAAACGACAGGGTATAGAACTCGCCGGCGCGCTCGCCCACGGTCACCTCAAAAGCCTCGGCCAGGCGGATCGTGCTGCCCGGTTGCGGCGACTTGGAAGCGCGCACCTGGGCGTGCGCCGTGCGGCTGTCAAGAATGCGTTCAATCAGCACCTCGACCTTGCCGCCGCTTTGCTTGACGCCGAAAAAACGCGCCTTCAGCACGCGGGTATCGTTAAACACCAGCAAATCGCCCGGCGAGAGCAAGTCGACGATGTCGGCAAACTGGCGATCGACCAGCTGGCCACCATCGACATGCAGCAGGCGCGAGGCGCTACGCTGCGGCAGCGGCGCTTGCGCGATCAGTTCTGGCGGCAGCTCGAAATCGAAATCGGAAAGTGAGTACATGCTGCAAACAATGACGGGAAATCGGGCCCCATGGCAAAATGCCATGGATGCCGCAGCATCTGACAATTGCGGCAACCCGGAAAAACCCGCTATTTTACGCTGCGTCGCCGACTTTACGGCCGCACCAGACAAATGCCTGCAATGAAACCCCGCTCCGCTGCGAAATCCGTCGCCGAAACCAGCGCCACACCCGCTGCCGGCGCGACATCCGCCGCCCGATCCGCGCGCAGCGCCGGCGGCAAGAAAGCCGCGGGCCCTACCAAGATGGCGGACAAGCTGGCGCGCCTGGGCCTGAAGACGGCGATCGACCTGGCCCTGCACCTGCCGATGCGTTACGAGGACGAGACGCAGGTGCTGCCCATTGCGCAAGCCGGCTTCATGGGCGGCGCCGTGGCGCAGGTGGAAGGCGTAGTGACTTCATGTGAGGTGCAATACCGGCCGCGCCGCCAGCTGGTAGTCACCATCGCCGACGACAGCGGCCCCCTGGTGATGCGTTTCCTGAATTTCTACGGCAGCCAGACAAAGCAATTGGCCGCTGGCACGCGGGTGCGTGCGCGCGGCGAAGTGCGCCACGGCTTCTTCGGCGCCGAAATGGTCCACCCGGCCTACAAGGTCATCAACGAGGGCGCGCCGCTGCCGACCGCGCTGACGCCAGTCTATCCTGCCGGTGAAGGCCTGTCGCAAACCATCCTGCGCAAGGCCATCCACGATGCCCTGGCGCAACTCGACTGGCACGACACCCTGCCCGATGCCCTGCGCGAAGCGCTCGGCCTGATGCCTTTCGAGCAGGCGGTGCGCCTGTTGCACAATCCACCGGCAGACATTGACGAACACGCGCTGGAAGACCGCTCGCACCCGGCTTGGCTGCGCATGAAGTTCGATGAACTGCTGGCCCAGCAGCTCTCGCTCAAGCGCGCCCAGCTGGCGCGGCGCCAGCGCGGCGCGCCGCCGCTGGCGGTGGCGGATGATATCGCCTCAAAGCTGCTGGCGGCGCTGCCCTTTGCGCTCACCGCCGCGCAGCAGCGGGTGCTGGATGAAATCCGCGCCGACCTGCGCCAGCCCTATCCCATGCAGCGCCTGCTGCAGGGCGACGTCGGCAGCGGCAAGACCGTGGTGGCAGCACTGGCGGCGGCACAAGCCATCGACAGCGGCTACCAGGCCGTGCTGATGGCGCCCACCGAGATCCTCGCCGAACAGCATTTTCACAAGATCGCCGCCTGGCTTGAGCCGCTCGGCGTGCCGGTGGCCTGGCTGACCGGCAGCCTGAAGAAAAAGGAAAAGCAGGAAGCGCTGGCCGACATTGAATCCGGCCATGCGCGCCTGGTGATCGGTACCCATGCGCTGATCCAGGAAGGCGTGCAGTTCGAGGCGCTGGGCCTGGTGGTGGTGGACGAACAGCACCGCTTCGGCGTCGGCCAGCGCCTGGCCCTGCGCAACAAGGGGCTGACCGACATTGTCGCCACCAGCAGCATGGACGCTGCCGCGGTCCCGGATGACGCGTCGGGCGCCGCCACCGTGCCGCACCAGCTGATGATGTCGGCCACGCCGATCCCGCGCACCCTGGCCATGACCTATTACGCTGACCTGGAAGTGTCGGTGATCGACCAGCTGCCGCCGGGACGCACGCCTGTCGTCACCCGCATCATCGACCAGAACCGCCGCGAGGAAGTCATCGTGCGCGTGCACGCCGCCGCGCAGGAAGGCCGCCAGATTTACTGGGTCTGCCCGCTGATCGAGGAATCCGAAGCCCTGCAATTGCAGACCGCCACCGATACCCACGCGGCGCTTGCGGCCGCCCTGCCCGACCTGCGCGTCGGCCTGGTGCACGGGCGCCTCAAGCCCGCGGAAAAGCAGGCCGTGATGGACGCCTTCATCCGCGGCGACACCCACGTGCTGGTCGCCACCACCGTCATCGAAGTCGGCGTCGACGTGTCCAACGCTTCCCTCATGGTGATCGAGCATGCCGAGCGTTTCGGCCTGTCGCAATTGCACCAGTTGCGCGGGCGCGTCGGCCGCGGCGCCGCCGCCAGCGCCTGCCTGCTGCTGTACCAGAGTCCGCTGGGGCTAATAGCCAAACAGCGACTGCTGACCATGCGCGAAACCACGGACGGCTTCGAAATCGCCCGGCGCGACCTGGAAATCCGCGGCCCCGGCGAATTTCTCGGCGCCCGCCAGTCCGGCCAGGCGCTGCTACGCTTCGCCGACCTGGAAACCGACCAGTGGCTGGTAGACAAAGCGCGCGACACCGCCCAGATGCTGTTGCAGAATGACCCCGCCACCGTCGCCCGGCACCTGGCGCGCTGGCTGGGGGAGCGCGAGGATTACCTGAAGGCTTGACGGTTTGGCAATCCCGCGCCTTCATGGCGCCGTCATCCTGACCTGCGCCAATCTTTGCTATCCTTGAGGCACTACCGGAAAAGCAAGATGACCCTGACCGAACTGAAATATATTGTCGCCGTCGCCCGCCACAAGCATTTTGGCAATGCGGCGGAAGCCTGCTTCGTCGCCCAGCCTACGCTCTCGGTGGCTGTCAAAAAGCTGGAAGACGAGCTCGGCGTCGTCATCTTCGAGCGCGGCGGCGCCGAAATTTCCGTCACGCCGCTGGGTGCGCAGATCGTCGCCCAGGCCGAACGCGTGCTGGAACAAACTGCCGCCATCAAGGAGCTCGCCCGGCAAAACAAGGATCCGCTGGCCGCCCCCCTGCGCCTGGGTGTGATCTACACCGTCGCTCCCTACCTGCTGCCGCAGCTGGTCAAGACCATGATCGGGCAGACGCCGCAAATGCCGCTGATCCTCCAGGAAAATTACACGACGCGCCTGATCGAACTGCTGCGCCAGGGCGAACTCGATGCCGCCATCATGGCCTTGCCGCTGCCCAGCGCCGGCCTGCAGGTGCAGCCCCTGTACGACGAGCCCTTCGTCGTGGCCTTGCCGCGGCAGCATCCATGGGCGGCGCGCACATCCATCGCCGCCGAAGACCTCAAGTCGGAAACCATGCTGCTGCTGGGCGCCGGCCACTGCTTCCGCGACCAGGTGCTGGAAGTCTGCCCGGAAATGTCACGCTTTTCCACCGCCAGCGACGGCATTGCCCGCAGTTTTGAAGGCTCGTCCCTGGAAACCATTCGCCACATGGTCGCCTCCGGCATCGGCATTACCGTGCTGCCGGCGGCATCAGTGCCGACCAGCACCAACCCGGACGACATGCTGCGCTACGTCCCCTTTGCCGACCCGGTGCCGTCGCGCCGCGTCGCGATTGCCTGGCGCAAGAGCTTTCCGCGCCAGGCCGCACTGGAGGCCCTGCACCGAGGCATTTTCTCCTGCACGCTAGCCGGCGTCACCATGCTGCCCGCTGCGGACATTACCGAAAGCTGACCCGTCCATGACTGTTGCAAGCCTCCCTGAAAGCCGCCTTCATCTTTACCTGCGCCTGGTACGGCTGGACAAGCCCATCGGCATCCTGCTGCTGCTGTGGCCGACGCTGATGGCGCTGTGGCTGGCGACCGGCGGCAACCCGGACTGGCGGCTTGTGGTGATTTTTGCCCTGGGCACGGCGCTGATGCGTTCGGCCGGCTGCGCCATCAACGACTATGCCGACCGCGACTTCGACCGCCACGTAAAGCGCACGGTCGACCGCCCCCTCACCTCCGGCAAGATCAGCAGCCGCGAAGCCCTTGCGGTCGCCGCCGTCCTCGCACTGTTGGCATTCCTGCTGATCCTGCCTTTCCTGAATACACTGACGCTGCAGCTGTCAGTGGTCGCCGTGGCGCTCGCCGCCACCTATCCATTCTTCAAGCGCTTCTTCCCTGTGCCGCAAGCCTACCTTGGCCTGGCCTACGGTTTCGGCATCCCCATGGCATGGGCCGCCTCGACCGGCAGCGTCCCGCTTGCCGCCTGGCTGCTGCTGACTGCCGGCGTCTTCTGGACGGTCGCCTACGATACCGAATACGCCATGGTCGACCGCGACGACGATATCCGGCTCGGCCTGAAATCGTCGGCCCTGACCTTCGGCCGCCACGATGTCGCCATCGTCATGTTGTGCTATGCGATTGCGCTGTCGCTCTTCCTGGCGATCGGCTGGCACGCCGGCCTGCGCGGCTGGTTCATGGCCGGCTGGCTGCTGGCGGTGGCCTGCGCGGTCTACCATTACACCCTGATCCGCGGACGCGAACGCATGCGCTGCTTCGCAGCCTTCCGCCACAACAACTGGCTGGGCGCCGCACTGTTTGCCGGGGTCGCGCTCGACTATGCCTTGCGCTGAGGAATACCACCGTATCGATGTGCGGGCGCACGCCTGCAAGCTTTGATATCGCGCAAGCCCTGCTACGCCCCTGTGCTTACACTCGAATTTCCACTTTGACGGGGGACGCGGATATGGAATACGGATCTCAGACAGGAAAATCGGCAGAGACGCTGGCCGACGACGTGAAATTCGCTGCGCAGGATGCCGAAGATACACTCAGGAGTACCGGCGCGCAGATGGGTGAACAGTATCAGGACACCAAGGCAAGGCTGCGCGACAAGGTCAGCCGCGCAAAGAACGGATTTTCGGAAATGGAACAGAAAGTCGGCGCGCGTACGCGCGAAGTTGCTGGCTCCGCCGACCATTTCGTGAAAGAACATCCCTGGCAATCCGTCGGCATCGGTGCTGTTGCCGGCCTGGTCGCCGGCCTGCTGATGACACGCCGCTAAGCTTCATCCCGTATCACGGCGCGGCCATCCGCGCACAAGCAGTGAGTCCCGGAGCGCTTCAGGCGGGGTTAGGCCCCGCCTGCTCCATGCCCCCCCTTCAGGCAACCTTGCCCTTCAGCTGGAAATATGCATGTCGAAACGCGCGCCATTGGAAAAGATGCAGGTGCCGTTGCCCAGGAGTGTCGTCGTCATGACGTACTCGCAGCGCAGGTATCCGCCCTTGCTGCCCGCAGCATTTGCCTTGCCTCTTGGCGTGCCCGGGGCGCGCGTCGCTTCCCCGGCATAGGTTTCATTCCCGGCCGCCAAAGAAAACATGCCATGACCGGTTTCGGGACGGCTGATGGTGCCCGCCAGGCGCCCCATCGAGGCTGCCGCATCGTTGACCGGATACAACCGCGCCGTCAGCACCGGCAACTGAACCGGTACCGGTACTGCTGCCGCAGCGGGTGCCCCCTCTGCGGGCGGATACTGCAACGGCACCACATAGCACCCCGCAAGGCTTGCAGAAAGCGCGGCAGCCAGCGCGACATTGCGTACTTTGATCATGAAAGCTCTCCTCTTGTTGTGAAAAGCTGCGGCACAAACCGCAGACGAGTGCATTTTTGCCGGCCGCCGCAGAAATGTGTCGCAATATTGTTCCAGTTGCATGTTTTCATTCTGGCAGTATTGATATACGATACTTTCATGACGACAACTTCCGCCCTCATTGCCGCTCTTAAGGAAGAGCTCAAGTCCGCACACATGACGTATGCAGAACTGGCGCGCCGCCTCGGTATGGCTGAATCCAGCATCAAGCGCATGCTGGCAAAAGGCGACATGCCGCTATCGCGCATCGATGCGATCTGCAGCGTGCTGAAAATCGATTTTTCCGACCTGACCAAGCGCATGGCGGAAACGCAGCCCCTGCTGGATGAATTGACCCTGGCCCAGGAAAAGGCGGTAGTTACAGATAAGAAATTACTGCTGGTGGCGATTTGCGTGCTGAGTCAGTGGACGCTGGAGCAACTGATACAGCACTACCGGCTGGAAGAAGCGGAGGCCATCAAATATCTGGTGCAGCTCGACAGGCTCGGCATCATCGAACTGCGCCCGTTGAACCGCTACCGGCTCAAGCTGGCCAAGACCTTCCGCTGGCGGCCGCATGGGCCCGTCATGAACTATTTCCGTGAAAATGCCCTGCACGACTATTTTTCGGGGGGATTCAACAGCGAAGACGAATCCCTGGTACTGGTGCACGGCTCGATCAGCAAAAGCCTGGCGCCGACCTTCGTCGAGCGCCTGCAGCGCGTGGCGCAGGACTTCGCGCAGCAGCACCAGACCGATCAGCGGCTGGCGCAGCAACACCGGGAAGGCTATACCCTGTTGCTGGCCATGCGCTCGTGGGAATTCGAGGTGTTTGCGCAGTTCCGCCGCTAGGCGCCCTCTCAGGGCTCCCCGCGAATCTGCCTGACAATCGAAGCGCCGGCGGGAGTAACAAGATCGGCGACTTGCCAGCACTGTGGCGATGCCGCAGCACGCAAGTGCAGCACGACATCCTGCTTCTTCCTGGGCGCGTCTGCGCCGGCATCAAATTGATAGCTCAGGGTGACCGCTGCTTCATTGTGCGCCTTCGACGACACCGCGAAGCTGACCGGTCCGGATATGCCGCCATCCTGCGCGCCGAGCCAAGGATCGTAGTCCAGCTGGCATATGCCTTCTTTTGCCGCGCAACGATAGTGCGCCTTGAGCGCACGATAGAACGGAGGTGTCACGATTTTCCGCAGGCCTGGCGTTTCCTGCCAGGCGAAATCCCGATGCACCCCGAAGAAGCGCCTTGCAACGCCCTCGGCCTCCGCGATGCCGCATGCAGTCGCAGCAGAGCCGAGAATCGATGAAATGAAAATAACCAGAATGAAGACACTACGCATAGGCGGCACAGGAAAATTGCATCAGATTCAACCGGCAAACAGGTAATATTCCTTTACTCTTTTGAAGCGGAAAACTGCGGCAAGCCATCTGCAATATCGAACCATGATGCCTTTGATGCCGTAAAGATGTGATATTTATTCTGCACGTCAACGGGCGTTTCCAGGGTGCCCAGGCGCAATCGTTTCATCTCGGGCAGATCATCCCGCGCACTGTAAATGGGGCTGCCGCACTCGCGGCAAAATGCCCGCACCTTATTCGGACTGGAGCGGTACTCTTTCAGATAATCCTGCCCCTTCAAAATGACAAACAGGCGGGACTGAACAGGTGAAACCGGCACAAAGGCGCTTCCCTGCGCCTTGCGGCACTGCTCGCAGTGACAAATGGAAATTTCGTCCAGCGTGCCGTTGTACTGATACTGGACATTCCCGCACAGGCAACTACCTTTCAGCACGTTTTCTCCTTCACTCAACTTGGCATTTCATTATGCGTCCACGCTTATCACGCCAACAAGCAAAACAAGATTATTTGCATCCGCATCTCATGAGGCATACCCGCAGTCCCGCGGCGTGATATTCAGCTTGCCGACAAATGGGCCGTCGGATGCACGGTACGAATACCCTACGGTGACCTTGTTTTTGAAGAATACCTGCATGTCCGGGTGGCTGCAGACACCTGACTTCAGAGTGGTCTTCAGATGGTTCATCAAAGCTGCGCGGTCAACTTCTCTGGAACTTGCGGTGACTATCGTGTAATTGTAAGTGATGCGAGTTCCGGGCCCGGCAAGTATGTTGTCGAGTCTCGTATCCTGATCAATCGTCATCGGCATGCGCGCGTTGAGTTGATCAGCCATCTTCATCAGGGCAGCCTCGGTTTTTTTGGAGTCTTCGGCTGATTTTCCTGCTGTCCTTCCCATGAACTCAGAAAACAGTTCGCCTATCCCGCCTTTTGCATGCGCACCTAAATGTGCTGAAAGTGTTGCGGCAAGGCAAAGAATAAAAATGGGACGAGTGATCATCATGCTTCCTCTTGTAATAAAAAAACCAGCGTTAACCGGCACTCCGCATTGTGGCAAACATTGTTCTGTACGTCGGGGTTGAGTAACGGGCTAAGCCCCGAATAACGCATTCTTCAGATTTTTAAAACTCCAGTGATCGGGTCCTGAAAAATCCCCGGCAACTTCCAGAACAGCGCCTTTTGCATCTGTAAACACGAATATGCCGAAGTGATTGTCGACATCATCAAAGCCGACAAACCTGACCAGCGCCCCTTTTTTCAAATCGCCAAAATCCATTAACACTGTAAATTCCTGACCTGGTTTTATATCCAGATCCTTTGATTGCCACGAGTCATAGAATATATAGTCGCTAATTTTTTTCATGGCTTGATCCTCTTGCGTATACAAGATCGAAAATTGTGTTGTAACGCCGAGCCGACTATTTTTGGTGACGCCAGGCGAATCTACGATTCAAACGTTGCGGTCACCTTCATTGCAAAATCCTCAACTATTTTACCTGCTTCAGAAGGCATAACTTGCAACAATAGATGTGGCCCCGTCAGATCGATAATTGTCATTGAAGGTGCCAAAGCCTGCATATGGCGTGATGCGAATTTGGAGACAATCCGGTCTTCTGTGGCTCGCAGATGGAGGATTGGGGCCTCCACTTCTCTCAGTCTCTCTGAGTAATCCAGTTCGAGGACTGCACACAGGCGCGCATGCAACGTACTCACAGGAACGCGAGCCAAGGCCTGCCGCAATGTATTGCGTCGCTCAGAAGTTGCAAACCGTCCGAAAAGAAAAGGCGCAATCAGGCTGGTAAGCCGATAGGAAAACGGCAGTCGCTTAATCAGAACTTTAAAAGGGCTTAGCCAGGGCACAGGATTGCGGGCGAATGTACAGCACAGAATCACCCCTTTTAAGCCGGCTGGTTTTGAAGCGGCCAATGCGATAGCGACAGGCCCAGAGAACGATTCGCCAAGCAAGATAAATGGTTCATCCGTGGGCAGCGCGGCTCGCGCGTACGCTTCAAGCTCACTATAACCAAGTGGTTGGTTTTCAGGATAGGAAACAATAATAGGGCGGAGTTTTTCTTCGATGGCGGAAGCAAATTCAGCAAACATAATGCCGGTGCCGTCCATGCCTGGAAGGAGAACAATAGCGACCATGAAAGATATTTACGGTTCTTTTAACGCCGCACTAACAGGGCAACAGCCGCCGCGATGCGGCAAGCTTTCTGCTGTGCTTGTCTGAGTTGAACAACCAGTTATAGCGCATTTCTCAGCCGTTTCTGTAATGCCAAAACGATGTGATTGAACTCTTTTTCCTGCGGTTCAAGTTGAATGCATTCCTGCCAATCGTCATAGGTTATCCAAAAGTCGGCGCCATCAATTCTTACGGCGAGCAAGCACTCGTTCTCCGAAATTATTGGAGTGGATGCAGCCTCTGCGTTTAGAATGGCAACCCATTTTTTTGCAAGATCAGGAAATTGCTCCCATTGGGCAACTGGCTCCAAAACTAAAGCCAAACCTCCGCTAGCCATATTGCCAGTCTCGAATTGACTCGTCTCACTTTGACTTATAACGTCACGTTCAGTAGGCTGCTCCTTATCCGACCGTGCGCTCATCTCTGAAGATGGCTGGATTGCGCGAATTCTTAAAATGCATTCCGCTCGCGATGGAGTACTACGCCAGAACGCCACCCAAATCCCAATTACAGCGAGCACGAAGCCTACCAAGACCAGCCATCGGCTATGTTGCGGTGGTGCTTCATAGCTATGCGTCGTATTCATATCGCATACATCATCCACATAGTTAAAGCTGCCGCCAGCGTCAAGGCAGCGGTCTACAACCCAAAGCTCTCTTGCAGCGTCCCAAGCTACGACCATTCCCACCACGAGAATAATTAAACCTAAAATCAAGCGTGGGTAATGGATCATTCGCTAGGACGCCGCGCTAACCGGCACGTACTTTTTTCCGCGAAGCGGCAATTTCTTGGGCGCGTGTCTGTGTTGAATAACAATTTAGAGAGCATTTTCATGTATATCCGCTTGCCAGACAAACCATTGGGTTAAAGAGCCATCCTCGCTGAGCTTAACTACTCCGCGCTGCATGCCGGCCTTGAGCAGCACTCGCTGAGAAGCGACGTTCTCCGGCGCAGTAGTGGCAACCACGCGATGAAGACCGAAGGCGGATGGGGCGATAGCCAGCATGGCAGTAGCAGCCTCGCTGGCGAAACCCTGGCCCCAAAATTCCCGACGAAACGCGTACTTGATTTCTGCTTCGGCTTGACCGTCAGGGTGGACCAGACCGCAAAAACCAACGACCGAATTGGACGAGCGACTCACCAGGGCGAACATGCCGTAGCCGCGCGTGGCGTAGTTACGATGGGTAACTTCGACCCAGCGCTCGCACTCGAATAGGTCAAGTGGCTTTCCATCGCCGACCCAACGCATTGCCTCGGCGTCGCCATAGACTATGTGCATTGCCGCAGCATCGAAGGGCTCGATGCGACGAGCAACGAGGCGGAGCGTTTCGAAGATTAAGGTAGATGATGCGACGAAATTATTCATGCTCTCTAACGAGGCTGTATAAAAAGTATCAAACCAATGCTGCCATGAATGAACGATGTTGGCAATCATGCATCTATATGATGTAGGAGGATTGACACATGGCGCGCTACAAACACATCGATACCAGCCCCCGTTTCTTGCCAGTGGATTTGTCCCGGCAGCTGCGACCCGGCACATTCGAATATGCCCTGAACCACCTGCTGGATCACGAAATCGACTTGTCCGATTTTGACCAACGCTTCAATAACGATGCCACTGGCGCTACCGCCTATGCGCCAGCCCTGCTGCTCAAGATTGTCCTGTTCGCCTATTCCCAGGGCATACTCAGCAGTCGCGCCATCGAACGGGCTTGCCAGGAACAAGTCACCTTCATCGCCATGACTGGCGACAATGCGCCGCACTTCACCACCATCGCGCGCTTCATCAGCACGCTCGGTGACGACATCAGCTGGATATTCACGCAGGTGCTGTATGTCTGCGATTGCCAGGGACTGATCGGCCGCGAGATGTTCGCCATCGATGGCGTCAAATTGCCCAGCAATGCCGCCAAGGCCAGAAGCGGTACGCGCGAAGATTTCCTGCATCAGGCAAAGAAGCTCGAGCAAGCGGCCAGAGTCATGCTGCAACGCCATCGGCAAGCCGACGAACTGGGCACCGAACCGGATGCGCTGGCCAAGGAAGTCCATAAGCGCGAGCGGCTGAAAGAAGAAGCAGCCCAGCTTCGCAGCTGGCTCAAGGACCACCCGGAAGATCGCAGGGGCAGCAAGGGAACTGTGCGCAAGAGCAACCGCACCGACAATGACAGCGCCAAGATGGCCACCGGCAAAGGCGTCATCCAGGGCTATACGGGCATCGCGGCAGTCGATGACCAATGCCTGTTGACGATCGCCCAAAATTGACCCACTGGCGTGTGCGGCTTTTATCTTGGCCCGGCATACTGATGCCAACAAGGCCGTTATAGATGTGCAGTCTGATTCTGTTTCGAACTACCGGCCGGCCATGCGGAAGGAGAACACGCGCATGCAGAAAATTTAATTGAAAAACATCCTTGCTAAAAAGGGGAAGTCCTTATAAACGAGTTAAACATTCTTGAGGTACTCCACCAATGCATTCATAGCCAGTGCCGCAGCCGCGACCCAGAGACCGATACGGGTATAGAGGTTTGACCTTTTCATCTGTTCATTTTCAGCAGCCCTCTTTTGCAATTCGCGCGCAGCCACGAAGAGCATGGCAGGACGGTGTGGAAAGAAGAAGCAACCAGACGCTCTAGGTACATGATTTACTATGGAGTTCCGCTCATGTACCGAACCAGACACGCCTTCATCCCAAACGCCCATGTGGCAATTGAGGGAGTAATGATTTCCGATCATTTCTTCAGGCGCGGATTCAGCTTTCTCTCGTTCTTGATGGTTCAACGAGAACACGAGAGGGCGACCGGTGTTCTCCTCCCGGTATTCCTTGGCCAAAAAATGACAGTTGCGGCAGATTGGACGCATGATTTTATGTTTAACGCCGAACTGACCGGCATGCAGCAGCTGCCGCGAAGCGGCAAGCCCTTTGCTGCATGTCCGAGTCCAGTGACAAGTTAAATTTACTTCCACTCAAGATTCAACTTGCGGTGCGACGCTGCGCAGTCACGCAGATATAAATTGATGAGGCTTTGATATGGGATACCAACCTCTTCGGACACAGCCTTGAAGTAATCGATACTCTCTTCATCTAGCCGAATGGTAATTTGCTTCTTGAGCTGCGAAGCGTAAGGATTCTTTGTGGATTTTGAAAAATCGTATTCTTCTCTCATGATTTCACCTATTGTAAGAAGCGGCTTCGTGACGAGTGGCTTTTCGTGCGGAGATGATACGAATGACGCTTTCGTCAGCGCGGTAACAGTGACAAATGACCAAAAGCCGCAAAGTTGAGCTATAGCCCAAAAGGATGAAACGATCTTCCTCTTCAGAGTGATCTGGATCAGCAATTAACCTCGCACGCTCGTCCGAAAATACGGACTTCGCCTCTTCGAAGCTGACCCCGTGCTTCACAATATTTGCCGAGGCTTTGCGCTCGTCCCACTCAAAATGAAGATTATTCATAACTACATTGTAGTTACGACGTAGTTGGTTGTCAATGACCAGTTTCGTTGAAATTTAACGCCGCGCTAACCGGCACGCGCATACCTGCCGCGAAGCGGCAAGCCTTTGGCGCGTGTCCGGGTTCAGCAACGAGTTAGCATTGCTGGACGATTTGGCATTTCCAAATACACGCTTCACTGCGCTTTCCACCGCCGGCCTGTCACGTAAAAGATGGCACAGGGTCACACCACTTCGACTTGGCTGAGATTCCCGCCAAAATGCCACTTTTCTTCGACGAAGCTCTTCTTCCATTAAAACAACGTCATCCGGCTTTCTTTCAAATGTCATGCACGCTTCCGGATTCATGGAGTGAACACGCTCCCGTATTTCTTCAACCAACTCCGCATCCTTGTCATTGAAGCAGACCGTTTGAGCATTGCTCCTTGTAACCCTAATAGACGAGGTAGCCAGTTCTTTCAAAAATATTTGATCTACTGCTGAATCTCGATTAACGCTTCTGCACAGTTCAGCAGCGCCGACCGTCGAAGAAAGTAGGCTGCCAATTAGGATCATACCGACCAGTTTTTTCATCATTGCTAACGCCGAGCTAACCGGACCACAACACTTTGCCGCGAAGCGGCAGCTTTATGTTGTGGTTCCGAGTTGAGTGACGAGTTAAATGTTTTAGCGCCCATCATTCTCTTTAACAATGAAACGAATTGAGGCGATTTCCAACGCTGCCAACACACCCGAGATTAGTACACAAGCCACCACAATTGAACCAACATACGGCTTCACGATATCCATAAAGAAAATAAATGGCGCTGCGATCACCATTGGAGCGATGGTGTAGTAGTTCGTTGTCACCCTCTTCAGCGACACACCACAATTTCCGCACGATTCAATTCTTTTCGAATAAAACAAAGTCCATGACTTCGTGGGATTAACCACTGATTTGCACTTTGGACAATGCAAATTCCATAGGTCTTTTGTAAATATCGACTGGCTCATTTGCAATTACATTTAACGCCACGTTAACCAGCGCGCATCATCCGCCGCAAAGCGGAATCTCTATGATGCGCGTCTGTGTTGAACAATGAGTTAGGTTTTTGCATCAGGTTCATCTTCCTTGGAGACGACGTCATTTGCCCAAGATGATTGCGGAAAATTCCAAATCTTATCGGTCGAAACAGGTTCCGTATTAAAAAGCCTAGTTTCGAGCCGCGCCGCCATCATTGCCAAGCAGGCCTTGAACTCGGCTGATGGCGTTACCTCACCGAAAAAATGGTCCCGAAAACTCGCAAAAAACGGCAATGGACGGAGCGGAGCCAGTAGGGAGCGTAATCGATCACTGTGAGATCCAGAATCAAGAGAACAACCTGAGAGTTCATGCGCAAAGCCGTTCCGGATTCGCCTAACAAGGTGCAACGACTTTGCAAACTGGGCTGATATCAGGCCCAAGCGATAACAGGCATTTATGCGAGAGCTAAATGTAGAGAGTGGAGAGTCACCTTCGAGCAGCTCGTCCGAGGAACCTGTTGACGGCAGCAAGAACCGATCAAGGATTTGTGCTAATAGTGCATCTAACTTGGCTGCGCCAAGAATTACTGCTGCACGGTCACTTTCTCCCTTGAACTCCTTAACAAATGCTTCAAATGCATTCCAGTCTATCGCCTTAGGGGAGTTCGTATTTATAGTAGTCAATTTAGTCATTTTTAAAACCTAACGCCACGCTAACAGGCATGCGGCATGAGCCGCGAAGCGGCAGCTCTTTGCCGCATGTCCGGGTTCAGCAACGAGTTAAACAGCATTTTCGCCTTCATCGCTCTCGTGTATGAATTTGTAAAATTCATCGATACAGTCGTTGCAGATCGATCCAAGTCTTTCTGTCACCAAAGAGCGAATTTCTTCAGGCTTTCTACCGCAAAAATGACAAAATTGATGTTCTATATTTTCGAGGACCCAAGCCTGCGCATTTTCCGCAGATATATTTGCATCTTGCCATTTAGCGCTTGCGCCTTGATACCAAATTTCAACTCTTTTCTTTGCCGCCTCTACTGATTCCGCTTCCGCGATACCCAATACATTCCAGGCCTCATCGCAGAAAAATATCAGCACATCAGATAAGTCACCTTTCAAGTCTTGACCAAGAACTAGACGTGGGACCGGTCCGAGCCTCTCTCCGCCAACGAAGAGCGTTAGTTTTCCTGTCCATTGAACTTTGTCATCAAGTACCGCATAAGCGATAACACGAGCCATGCATACAACTGGTGGTGGAGCGCTGTAAATATTCATGCTGTTTAACGCCGCGCTAACAGGCACGCGCCACCTGCCGCGAAGCGGCAAGCCTTTGGCGCGTGTCCGGGTTCAGCAACGAGTTATAGCTTTTTTCAAACATTGATTTTGAACCCAATATCGATATCGGATGCAGCCTTCCCACCCTGGACACCCCAATTTTCCGGCGGATGTTCACGCAACACAATCATGACGTCATCACGAGGAATTCCAACTTCTTCAAGGTTCTCTACTATCGCGGTGTATAACGCTCTTTTTGCGTCAAGCGATCGCCCCGCAAACATGTCAAAGCTGATGAGAGTATAGCGCTCGCCTTTACTCGGCGGACCAGAAAACCGATGCGGCTCATGAACTATCAACCTGATCGTTTTATCCCAGTCCGGTGTTTTAAGGGCAAACATCATTGCCGAATGTACGGCATCAATTATTTTCACTTCCTCTTCTCTTGAGTAAGGAAATCTCACTTCAACAGTAACGGCCGGCATCTCAGTTCCCTCTGACGTGATAGCTATAACGCCGCGCTAACAGGCAGGCAACATCCGCCGCGGAGCGGCAAGCTCTCTGTTGCTTGTCCTGGTTCAGCAATGAGTTATATGCCATTTCATTTTGGTTGTGTGCAACGAATATTAATGGCAACGAGTTGATCGCTAAAAAATACGAGAGTCGTGTGTGAATCAGAATGACTAGGGCACACGACCTCACTTCCTGATCCGCTGGCCGACCAGTTACTTGAACTCATCAGGCAGCTACGCTGCTCATCGGAAATATTTGGTACTTCTACCCAACCCGTGGAGCACCCTGAGGCAGATGCAAAAAAATGCAATCCGGTTTTAGCCAATAGCTCAGTCTTACTTACACCAATACGATATGCACCCAAACCAACTTCACTAATATTAACTTCCTTCAGCGTATCACCTGGCCAAGTCTGCTCGTATAAATAAAAGGCACTTGCCCCTAATACAACTGCAAGACAACCCGCCGTAACGATCGCTGCGCTTCTCATGGCATATAACGCTTCATTGAGCGGCCGGCGCTGACGCTGCTTGCGATTTTGACGCTGTTCGCTTCCACGCTGCCTCCATTAATGTCATCGTCGCCGGTCCGGCTCCAATGAAAAGTTATGCCAAGAACCGGATACAGCCAGACGCGCCAAGCTGCTCGTCAAGCCCGCTATCCTTCGCGCCCCCACCGGCCCAGGAGGCCCACAACGTGCGCGTCCTCCGAGCCCGCAAACCGATCACTTATATCCTTGCCCAAGACGGCAGGACAGAAAATCACGGCAGGGCCAAACCGCAACCAGACCCAAGACGGTTGCACCACCACTAGCCCCTGACTGCCAAGTCCGCTGCACGCCGCACAACGACCAGGCCGTCGCAACGTGCGCGCAACGTCAAACTTCTTTTACTTCAAACCGATGGGCCAGTGCTACAAGGACGATTGCTTGGTCCCCATTCGGCATAACGCCGCGTTGACCAGCATGCGCCACGTGCCGCGAAGCGGCAATTCTTCTGGCGCATGTCTGGGTTGAACAACGAGTTAGAAGTGGCCTCAGGAATCAGAATGGCAATGCGACGCAATCGGTTCTCCTTTTCTAACTACACACCAGCCCATTGAGTAAGAATTTCTTGGCTCAGTCGGGCCCCACCACTCCCATTCCCATAATTCGTCATCCCGCTGCATAAGACGAACTAGCTTTCCAAACTCTTGCTTTAACGCCTTACCCTTTACCTCTTTAACGTAAAGATCGGGATCATCTATCTTCTTTGTCAGAAGCCCTTTTAGCTCGGCAAGTAATTCCGCGTCTGATTTCATTTACTTCTAACGCCGAACTAACCAGCTCGCGCCCTTTGCCGCGAAGCGGCAAGCTCTTTGGCGCGAAGCGGCAAGCTCTTTGGCGCGAAGCGGCAAGCTCTTTGGCGCGAAGCGGCAAGCTCTTTGGCGCGGGTCTGGGTTCAGTGACGAGTTAGGGTTACTTGTCCAACAGCGGTTGAAACTTAGAAAATGATTTGTCATAGCCGGGCTCCCAAGGTAGGCGGCCCTGTTTGTCAGGCCACACCATTTGAATTGTCGGGAAGTCAGTTCTGACTGATTTATAGAACCAACCTGCATAACCAAGATAGCTAGGATAGTGGCGTCTAGCCACAGGAATAAATGCAATCCTCATTCCCTCCGCGATGTCGTCGTAGGCCTTGAACGTCTCGTATGGCTTCTTTGCGCCCGCGAATCGAATCGCCACGATGTTCAGTAGCTGCTGTGCAGTTTGCGCCGGCAGACCAAAAACGATCACCTCGGGCTGACTGTAGTTTGCGTAAAACCCAAGCGAATACGCAAAAGGCGGCTCCTCTTTTTCTGATTGCACATGGATGTGGTGCCAGCCAATCTTTGTAATGTCGGCCAATACCCTCTTGTCATACTCAGATTCTGCTTCGGGAAGTTGAAAGCCTGATAGCGTGCTCTTAACGGCTTGCGCTGACGCGCTTGCGGTAACGACGGTGGCGACGAATGCAGTAATAGTTCGAATAATACTCATAATGACCCTAACGTAGAGCTAACAGGCACACAACAATCGCCGCGAAGCGGCAAGCTGTATGTTGTGTGTCCGGGTTGAGCGCCATGTTATGCGATCAACCCCAGAAACAGGCACAGGGATCGGATCCCACTTCCTCGACAAAATCCTCAATGGAGCGCACCTGTGGCTTTGGTTCATAACTATGCCAACGTAAGTCCTGGCGCTGCCAATATATTTTCCAGCACATCTCGGTCTTTACGAAAGTAGCCTTTGCCACCGAATTCTCCTGCGTCTCACCATTCCCCCGCCACACGGGGCGAATCTCGAAGATCTCAACACTCTGCCCGGAAACCCGATACCCGAGATCCACCTCTTTACGGATGTGCGGTGGCGGTCGGCGCTTTTCAATGAACGCACCAACAACCCTCTCCACCTTCTTTAGTTCAAATTCGCTCAGTGCCATATGTACGCATAACGCCGCGCTAACAGGCGAGCAACAGATGCCGCGAAGCGGCAATTTTTTCGTTGCTTGTCCTGGTTCAGCAACGAGTTAGGAGTCGGTTTAGCAGTACTCATTCTTTGAACGGAGGTCTTCCGCTACCAGCATGCTTAACAGGCTCTGGGATGGGCAACTCTTCCATCCCACGTTTGCAGACTTCGTCAATGGAAAGCCTCCGTGCGATTTCCAATAGCCGAGCAGACTCAGCTTCAATTTCTTGGTTGACTCGCGCAAGCAAGGAATTGGCTAGTCGCCCAAGCAGTGCCGCATCGTCGGCGCCTGGTAGATAGCGGCCGGGGCTTGCATTTACGTGGGTCACCTGAGCCCCGGATGTACCGTAGCCCTTTACCCATGCAAAGACTTGGTTGTCTTCGAGTGGATTGACCGAATGGGCGATGAACTTATCCCGAAGATTCTTGAAGTAGGAGTGAGCAGTAACGAGATCAATCGGCAACTCGTCGAGCCACGCTGCAGGGATGCCGCTCCGAACTCCAGTGCCATGTGTTCTCATAAAGCGGACTATCGCTGCACAAACCAGATCAGCAGCCAGCATTCGTTCGTCCATCATCGCAACGACGTTAACACTGGGTTCAAACTTGAACTTCCCTGCATCGCTCTGGACCCGCTCACAAATCCGGGCGACCGCATTAAGGTCACTCTGAACACCAGTCAGATCCGAAAGCCACTTGGCCTGTGGGACGCAAAAGTCGAAACGTGTTGTGAGCTCTTCGGGGGTGAACATACGAGACTCCTAACGCCGCGCTAACCGGACCACAACAAGTGCCGCGAAGCGGCAAGCTCTTTGTTGTGGTTCCGTGTTGAGTGACAAGTTAGAACTCATTTTTGCAAAGGAATTGTAGCTTCCTGAAGCTTCTTGTCGAGTTCATGTCTAGCCTTGTCGTGCCAAGCGCCGAGGCTCTCCCAGCCAGCAGGTGGTTCCATCCACCACCTGAAGCTCGCTGAAGTCTGAAATCCACCAACCTCAATGCCATACGTAACTCCATCAATACCTAGAGTATTAACGGGAACGAAAGCAGGTAAGTGAATGGCCTGCAACTCGTCAATGAGCGGCTTCCAATCCGATTCATTCAATGGTACTTCCGCCCCATAAGTAGTTGGATCGGAAGACACTTCAAGAGACCGTTGATCCCACACTACGCGACGCAGAAAATACTTTCCTTTGTCTAACAATATGGCCCAGGAGCAGTAAGGATCGAATGCGGGTGCAATCCAGATTCTCAACACTACAAGGCAGTTTTTCCGCGAAGGCAATCCCGGATATTCCTGCGGATTTTCAAGCAACCGTTCGGCCACACTCTGTCTATGCTGCATATCCATTGGCATATAGTTCTAACGCCGCGTTAACCAGCACACAGCATGTGCCGCGAAGCGGCAGCTTTACTGCTGTGTGTCTGTGTTGAATAACGAGTTCGACTAATTTCCATTCAATGCCTCGCGAAGGATTTGGTGTCGTCTCAGGTCGCAACCCGCCGCAGGTAAAAATGTTGTTCGGAGCGCTGGCGGTCGCCGGCCTGCTGGTCCAGCACCCAACACGGCTTGCGCCCACCTTGAATACCGACTTCCCAAGCTTGTGCAGGCTCTAAAACGGCGTTGAATACGAACTTATCAAGTTTGCATGGAAATGGGTGCTTCGGCAATGCTTATAGGATGGAAAGCTGCCTGCCAAGTCTTGTGGGCGCAACACCGCCCACGGACAGAAAGGTCGAAACGGACCAGCGGCGGATTCTGCCAAGCTGGAGGTGGCTCGATTCAAGGAAGAGGCGCGCCAAGGCCGGTTAGATTTACTTCACGCACCGGCCCGCTGAGGTTGCGCTGCCGCGCACTTCGATGCGACGCCCAACATGAGATCGAACGCCGAGCTAACGGGCGGCACGACTTTTGCCGTCCCGGTTAAGTGACAAGTTATAACGGCGTTTTCGCATGCAGGTGACTCCACCCACTGCTATTAAAGTCACTATAGCCACTACCCACCCAATAAACTTATTCGCCAACATGCAAGCGCCAAAACTTATCAAGAAAGCTGCTGCATAGTATGTAGAAGCAATTCCTCTCGCCCTTGCCAAAATAGCAGAAAGAATTGCAAATAAACTTAGCAGAATGGCAAGCAACCTGAATGCAAAAATCAACCGAGTTTCCGTTAGTGAAAGAACACTATCGGCTCGAAATGTCGCGATATCAGCATCATTTGGCTTAGGCAACAACGAGAATAGCTTGCCAAGACTCGCCATAAGAACGCCATGAATATCGTCATTTAGCTCCCACGCACGCCAGGCTGCGATTGCCAACATAAGGGCAAAAACAGAGATGAATACGGCAACTGGGCCACTAATCCGAAATTTCATGAACCGGTTCTTAAGCCTTATAACGCCGAGCTAACGGGCGGCACGACTTTTGCCGTCCCGGTTAAGTGACAAGTTATAACGGCGTTTTCGCATGCAGGTGACTCCACCCACTGCTATTAAAGTCACTATAGCCACTACCCACCCAATAAACTTATTCGCCAACATGCAAGCGCCAAAACTTATCAAGAAAGCTGCTGCATAGTATGTAGAAGCAATTCCTCTCGCCCTTGCCAAAATAGCAGAAAGAATTGCAAATAAACTTAGCAGAATGGCAAGCAACCTGAATGCAAAAATCAACCGAGTTTCCGTTAGTGAAAGAACACTATCGGCTCGAAATGTCGCGATATCAGCATCATTTGGCTTAGGCAACAACGAGAATAGCTTGCCAAGACTCGCCATAAGAACGCCATGAATATCGTCATTTAGCTCCCACGCACGCCAGGCTGCGATTGCCAACATAAGGGCAAAAACAGAGATGAATACGGCAACTGGGCCACTAATCCGAAATTTCATGAACCGGTTCTTAAGCCTTATAACGCCGAACTAACCAGCGCCCAGCATGTGCCGCGAAGCGGCCAGTTCTTTGCTGGGTGTCTGGGTTCAGTGACAAGTTAGAGCTCATGTCGCCCTCTTTTCAAGGTTAGAAATCTTCACTTGGACATCTCTCGTTTTACGGTTGACGCGCGCAGTGGATATAACGATGGCATCGGCCGGCCGGTCCGCCGCAACATAAAGTTCAAAAATTCTGTCATCACCATCAAAGAACGTTCCAAGGGTAAGATTCATTTTCCACTCCTCGGGGAAAATGTACTCCTCAAGCGCCTCGCGTGTTGCCACACGGGCGATTTCCTGTAGCTCATCTAGCTCCGTTGGGGCAGTCGAAAATCCTTTAACACGCTCCATAGAAATGACCTCTAACGCTGCGCTAACAGGCACGCGACAGTTGCCGCGAAGCGGCAAACTCTTGGCGCGTGTCCGGGTTCAGCAATGAGTTAAGATCGTGCCAGTCGACGCAATCGTGTTGCATGTGCCACTCCTAAAAATAGGCCCGGCATAACCGGCATCAAAGCAAAACCCACTAACGAAAGCACAACATTATTTGCGCTTCCCGAATTGGAAAAATGCTCAAAGATGACATAAGGAACACCGAACAATAGCGCGAGAGCCACAGGGAAAACCAGAAGCCAAAGTAAACGATTTCCCTTTCCAACAATGGCAAAACTAACGGCCACAAGCAACGACGTCATTCCCAACGGCTGGCCCATTCCCCAAAAAATGAAGGAACCGATAACGGCAGCCACGAAGCATCCGCACGCCAACGCTATTTTTTCAAACAAAGTCAAATTGGTCATTCTTAACGCCGCGTTGACCAGCGCGCGCCATTTGCCGCGAAGCGGCAAGCTCTTGGGCGCGTGTCTGGGTTGAACAACGAGTTATGTTGCATTGACGACTCTCCTTGGGTGATTAACCGCCACGAGAATAGCCACAGCAATAAACCATGCAGTAAAAGCGATGAACGCCAATTCCATGCCCCAACCCTCCCAGCTACCGTGATCGCCACTTCCCTTATCCTGAAACGCTTCGATATGCCGCGGGATCTGATCAAACACGGACCAGGCGTACCAGAATACGACTATGCCCCAACCTACAAGAGTCGGTTTGAAAAACTGGATGAGGCACACCGGCACTAATGCCAACCCCATCCACTCCTCCACTCGATACAGTGGATACGGAATGCTGGTCCAAGACAGAAAACCAACAAGGGGAACAACCAGGGCTAGCAAATAAACATAGCGCCCAGCATTTGAACATGTGCCTGCCCGTATCCACTGCACAATATTCATTTCACGCTTCCGTCAACATAACGCCGCGCTAACAGGCACGCGACAGGTGCCGCGAAGCGGCAAGCTCTAGTCGCGTGTCCGAGTTCAGCAACGAGTTAGGCATGTAGTGCTTCCCGTTTCTCACAGACCAACTTAACAATATCTGCCACTGTCCTAGCACGCTCAGCCTCATTATCCTCAATCTTTATCGAAAATTTGTCTTCCAACGCAATTACGATTTCAACGCTTGCCATTGAATCGAAACTCCAAAAGAAGCTGAGATTCTTTGAAAAATCATCTGCATCCGTGAGGCGAGAAAGGTCTGCATCAAGTTGCTCAGAAAGAACCTCTCGCACGCCTTTTACCACTTCTAAAGGCACCCCTTTAGCAGCAAAATAACGCTCGTAAAACTGTTCAGGAGACAGAGCCTCCCGACCAGCAAAAGCCGCTTCAATTTTTCGCCTCTTCGCCCGGCCTTCCCACTTAACAAGTACGTAGACTGCCAAGATACAGGCCGCAACTCCAATCACATATTTCATCAGCCTAACGCCGCGCTAACAGGCGAGCAACATCGGCCGCGAAGCGGCAAGCTCTCTGTTGCTTGTCCTGGTTCAGCAACGAGTTAAGTGTCTTACTTTGCATTCAATATTTCCTTTGCCTTTGTCGGAATATCTTCTGACATTTCGCTCTCGGTCGGCGAGTAAGCCATCCGCTCCAAATCTTGTCGCAATGCTTGGATCGCTGACCCAGACATTGTAGCGACAAGGTTCAAGCACCAGAATTTCCAAACATCGTCCTCACCATCAAAAACACTTTTCAGGTGAGGCACTAGTGGATCACCTATCCCGGCCAGAAAATCAAACAATGTGTGCGCAACTGGCCAGTTAAAATCTTGCAACCACTCCAGCATATGTCCCAAACGAGGAGCAACGGCTGGATATCCAAGCCGCACCAACTCGCGCGCCGACTCGATATCAAATTTATCATTAATAACGGGCAGTGCTTCAGTTGCCATAGATGACACTTAACGCCGCGTTAACCAGCACGCGCCATGGGCCGCGAAGCGGCAAGCTCTTGGGCGCGTGTCTGTGTTGAACAACGAGTTAAATGGCAATTGCATCACCTGTTAAGAACAGTTGGGCAAATGCGGCATGATTTCATAATTCTTATATCGCCTTGCTGACTCACAAGCAGAACGACCGGATGTCGAGGTCATTTCCGGGTCAGCACCATTTTGCAGCAGCAAAATCGCCACCTTGTTTTGTTTTTTCCAGATTGCTTGCAGCAACGAAGTACGGGCATTGGTGGATCGTTCTCCAGCTATGATTTTATTTACGCGCGCTCCGTTTTTTATCAGAAATTCCGCAATCTCATACCGGCCATAATACGAGGCGATCGACAAAGGCGTATTTCCATAAACCTCATCTATAACGCCATTTACATCAAAACCTGATTGAATCAATCGCCGAACGATATGGATATCGTTACGACTTATCGCCACATGCATTGAGCTCTCTGGAGAACGGCCTTCATATAAAAGAGGCGCCCCAACAAAGCTGGCTTCTACTTTCTCATAAAAGCCCAATAATAAAACTGTTAGAACCAAGGAAAAAAACGTATTTATTTTCATTGTGCCTCCCAAGGCAACTTATTCGTTTTCATTCTTTTACCCGACAATGCTCTGCCATTTAACGCCGCGTTAACCAGCACGTGCCCTTTGCCGCGAAGCGGCAATTTCTTGGGCACGTGTCTGCGTTGAATAACAAGTTAGACCTTTGCCGAAGGATCCATTACTTGTGTAGAGAGGAAAACCATTCATCTCGATACTTCTCTTGCTGAGCAAGGGTAGATGGCTGTACATCAGGCCCCGACTCAAAAACAACCACCAAGTCTTTCATGAGCGCTTGCTTACCCATTTCCATTCTATAGGCCTTGAGTCCTCCGCCCATGCTGCGGGACATCGAAGAGGGCCAAACATTCTTGCTTGCGCCATAAATACAAGGCAAGAGGCCAGACGGCTCCATCTTCCTACGCGCTTCGCATAGTGCGTCGAAATAGTCATCGCCGCTACCTTTGTATACCGAGCCTTCTACCTCTACTTCAACCTGGCATCCATCGTTTTCGGTTTCTTTATAACGCAAAGTTGCTGGAATTGAAGAGGCACCACGTACGCAAGTGATCGCTTGAATTTTCATAAGCTCTAACGCCGCGCTAACCGGAACGCGACACGCGCCGCGAAGCGGCAAGTTTTTGTCGCGTTTCCGGGTTCAGCAACAAGTTAGCCAGCAGGCGCATCAATATTGGAAAGAGCACAAGCGGACACAACAGGTGAAGCCACATAACGGAAACTGTTTCCAGGAGAGGAATTCGTGGCTCGTAGCAAAGCGACACAGCCACTACTGTAGTCACTGCGGCTAAGGCTGCAACAAACGCTGCTTTGAACTGATGTGCCGCGACTACCCGGATTAACGCGATGGAACCCGCAGCCACAAACGGCAGCCAGGATAGAACTTGGAGCAAAGGAGTGAGCCAATCGGTCCGCTCCGCTTCCCGGCCGAATGGATGGAAAGCTACCCAGTATCCGAAAACAGCCAGGGACAGCAAGGCCACTCCAGCGCCCAACGCAAGCGCTATTAAAAATGATCGGATCTTCACTTGCGCTCCCTTCTTCTGGCTAACGCCGCGTTAACCAGCACGGAACATGTGCCGCGAAGCGGCAAGCTTTCTGTTCCGTGTCTGTGTTGAATAACAAGTTAGGATTGCTAGTCAAGGCAGACCACCACGGGTTCTTTCGTTTCCACCGAGATTTCACAGGCGGCGAGGAGATTGATTGCGCAATATAGCCGCCAGCCACGACCCTCACCCCACTTAAGCTTAACCGGATCAGATCCGGTTTGCTCCTCTTGCGCCATCTCCCGCTGGTAATCAGAATGGCCGATCTCCATGATCAGCTTATCTCGGTAAGCGCGGATAGATGGAACGAGGTCGGCGGCGCAAACTGCTTCAATGAGCACATACTCTTGGTTATCGAATCCTGACAGTAACTGCTGTTTAACCCCGTCCTCGATGCCCGATAAATCTAGAAGCACACGTTCAAAAGCAGAGCCGGATTTTTCGTCCGCTAGGAAACCTCCGCAGGAAATGTTTAAGCCGCTCATAACTTCTCCGTAAGCCTAACGCCGAGCTAACCGGCCCGCAGCACGTGCCGCGAAGCGGCGTGTCCTTGCTGCGAGGTCCGGGTTGAGTGACGAGTTATGTGTTACCGGAACATTTTTCATCAAATCGAAGAATCCAAACTAGAGTTCCATACACGCGCGCCCTCTGCATGAGCATCCACCCCGCGAAAGAACGCATTACCTAATGCGCCATAATCTGGTGACTCTGGCCCATCCCATGCCATAAATTTGGGTCGGTACACGGCGAATCCAGAATCGCTTTCGGCATTACGATATGGCACAGCCATCGTAAGCGTACCTGCCGGAGATTGATAAGAGCGAATAACGAGGAATAAAGCATCTGTGCGGCCAGATGGCAAGGTTACATAGCCGTCGTAGACAATTGCCGCGTGCGCCGCTTTTTCAGAGTTTTTGTCGAGCTCAGCTTGTGCTTCCTTCACTCCGTCTTCTAATTTTTCATTAGCAAATCGCAGCATCTTCCTTGAACCATCAGACGCTTCCAAAGCAAGCATAGGTACAAGTGGACCTCCGTCCGAAACGCACCAAATGCCATGCGCTGCGAAAAAACCTGCGAGTTCTACCGCGTTATCCAAAGCTCCTCCGTTTTTGTTACACATAACGCCGAGCTAACAGGCGCCCAGCACGAGCCGCGAAGCGGCTATTCTTTGCTGGGCGTCCTGGTTGAGTGACAAGTTAAATCTTTTTATACGCACGACACTCCGCCTAAAATACTGTCGGTAGACGCATCAAGCTTTGTAATTCCTGACTTATATGGACTCGTTGCGCGATACTTCCGAGCCTGACACAAGGCTCTTTGGATCGACTTTTCAGTTCGTTTTGGAACGAGGCCATCAATAGGGTATTCCGTCAGAAAGATCAAATTCAAGTTAATACTAGATTCCAATATGGACTGTGCTTCTGCAACGTTGCTTTCTTTTAGACTACGTAGAGCAGAAGTGCTAGTTTCAACGCTTAACGCTGCGGCATCTAGTCTATCTGCATAAATGGTTCCTAGAACCCACACCGACACACCGCCCCCTATAGCGGCTCCGCAAAGCAAGGCGAAAACCGCGATCGCTAGCACTTTTGATGTCTTCATAGATTTAACGCCGCGCTAACAGGCAGGCAACATCCGCCGCGAAGCGGCAAGCCTTATGTTGCTTGTCCTGGTTCAGCAACGAGTTAGAAGGCAGATAAGTCAATTCCATTCTTGAGTTCCAATTTCGGCCCATCATAATTTTTAAATAAGCGTTCATGAGCTTGCATGGACCAGTTATCTTCCCGATCGTAATATCCACGGACCCATTTGAGCAGGTTCTCGAGCATACTATCCTGAGCCTCTTTCGACTCATATTTGTGAGATTCCCAAGGACGCTGACGATTATTCTCCACGCAGACATCAATTCCCGGGCTCAAGAAAAACAGTTTCGGTTCGTATTTCAAAACAGACTCGATCAGTTCCCCGTAACAGCCCTCCACTATCCAAGACTCGTTTTCTTTCAAAAACTTGGACAATTCAGCTTCCATCATCTCGGGCGATCTCATCACAGCTATCTGCTCTGGCTCCCAGACTACAGAGTCAAGATCAAGATGAGCAATTCCGTACTTCTCAGATAGGGAACGGGCCAGCGTAGATTTTCCCGAGCCAGAATTTCCCAAGATTGCAATGCGCATACTTTTCTTATGCCTTCTAACGCCGAGCTAACAGGAACGCGCCGCTCGCCGCGAAGCGGCAAGCTCTTGGCGCGTTTCCGTGTTCAGCGACAAGTTATGCCTTTCCTGCCTTCGCAGGCGAAAACGAATCGACGTACTGCGGCAAATCGTCGTCAATCCTCCACCAGTTACATTTTGATCCAACATGAAAATGGGCCACAGGTTTAGCTGATATGGGCTCATTAATCAAACCGACTCTGATTCGATATACGCCGGGCAAAGAATCTCGATAACTATAAATCGGCGACCCACATACCTTACAAAAGCACCGCCTTTTACCGGGAGAGGATTCGAATTCCGTAATGAGCTCCTGTCCCTTGATGATACGAAACACAGAGGACGAGACAGGCGAATTCGTCGCAATTGGCGCCCCTTGTGCTTTCCTGCACTGGCTACAGTGGCAAATTTGGATCGGTTCAAGCTCCGCGTCTATCGCGAACTGGACGCCTCCGCATAAGCAGCCTCCCGTATACAAATTCACCTCCTACCTAGATAGGCATAACGCAGCGCTAACAGGCGTGAAACATATGCCGCGAAGCGGCGAGATGTATGTTTCGCGTCCTGGTTCAGCAACAAGTTAGGGGTCATGCACTATCCGTAACACAAAAAAATGAGAAGATACCTGTTCTGCGGTCAAGAATGATATAGGTTAGATCAGCCCCATATTCGTCGAACCACTGGGACCAGGCTCTGCGTGTTCGGTACACAACCACCTCATCGTATCGATTGTTTATAAGCTCATCTCGAAATGATTCACCAAGTTCCTTTGCTTTTGCAGCGGTGCCATTGTATTTATTTACAGTGCCGCCCCAAAAAAGATCTTCCGCTAGGCTGCCACCTAAGCAAAATCCAGAGATAAGGTCAAATGTAATCTCCGTTTGTAACGACGTGTCAAATGTCAAGTCTTCAGTGTGACTTGCGATCGCAGGCGATTGTAGGAATCGATTGAAGAAGTTTATTTCTGGCAGTCTGTTCCGAGACGCATACCAACTAAAGATAGGATCTTCAGGCCCCTTAAGCTGTAGGAAAATTACGTTCTCTTCAAAGCTGTTAATTTCACGATAAGCCCGAATGAGTGAATGTTGTTCCATTTCGTTTTCGAGCACATGAAAATGAACGCTATTCCACATCGACTGAACTTGCTCTGAAGTAGGCGGAAAACCTTTCCAGTCAATTTCGAGATACATAAAGACTCCTAACGCCGCGCTAACCGGCATGCGACAGTTGCCGCGAAGCGGCAAGCTCTTGTCGCATTTCCGGGTTCAGCAACAAGTTATACAGAGATTCGTTCAAAGCCTGTCTCCCCGCCAAACTGCGGCAACTCATCTCCAATGACATGCCACTCAGCTTTATGGCTTACAAAGAAGTGGCCCTCAACCTTTTTACCCCATTCGTCAGCCACCACGCCGGCCGGGATGCCTACCACTTCCGGATAACGCGCATCTTCCGTAAACAATGGCGTCCCGCAATTGCTACAGAAATTACGAACCGCATTTTCCGAAGGGGAAAACTTCTTCAGTGCAGCCCCATTCAACAATCGAAAATTCGCCTTCGGGACGCTGAGCCAAGTCGTGAACGCTGCGCCACTCAAGCGTCGGCACATGCCACAGTGGCAGTGAATAATTCCGATGGGAAGACCATCATACTCAAATGTGGCACAACCACAGAAGCAACGGCCTTTCACCAGCTTATCATTCACCTGTCGTCTTCCTTTTTTCTGTATAACGCCGCGCTAACAGGCGCGGCACATGCGCCGCGAAGCGGCAGCTTGTGGTGCCGTGTCCTGGTTCAGCAACGAGTTATACCCTTTATAGCCAACCAACATTCCTAGCCCACTCTCTGACTTCATTTTTGTACTGAACAAAATTGACAGGAGGCTTACCACCTTCGGACTCAACTTCCCGCCTGTGCTTTTCAAGGTCTTGCTGATACGGAGCCAAACCCATTTCATTTCTTCTCTCGTCAAGATTGGCTCGATCTTCCACCTCACACGAAAGCTCGCCATTTTCATTCCAGTCGAGGACGGTACCGTACACCTGTGGCCGATTTTCATTGAACCGAATCCGGTCGGTAAGGAACGCCACTTGTGCTTTAGGAACGTCACCACTTTCCGAGGCCTTTGAAAGGAAAGCAAGGAATTTTCTCTGCAACTCAGGAGTACAGATTGAATGTTGGGCAATGAGCCACGCGGCTCGGGAGCCTTCGAGACCAATAAGCGAGATGCCAGGCCAACCATATTTGGAAATAAGACTGTCCAACTCAACAGCGTTCTCTCGATGCACTTGCTGCATTTCCGGATCATAACCGCTGTAGAGCTTTCCCTCACGCAGCAAGCGGGACCGGGTATCGATGTCACGCTGCTTCATTGACATTAGATCATTGAGCAATTGCCGATTCATCTTCTGCCCCTTATGGATGGGTATAACGCCACGCTAACAGGCACGCGCCACCTGCCGCGAAGCGGCAAGCTGTTGGCGCGTGTCCGGGTTCAGCAACGAGTTAGCCATTTTCTATCTCCGTGTTGACTTCTGAATACCACATAGTTCCCGGCACTACGCTATTGGAATCTATATTTCCAATCTCCTGCAAACACGTATCCATGGTTTTACTTTCGAGATGCTCTTGATAGATGCAAAGGCATTCAGCGAACTGGGGCAAAGAAGAGTTTATAAACACCTTCAGATTGTCAGCATCATGATTAAAGTACACCACGGCCCGTGTCATCGTATCTATCGCAACTATGTCGCCTGAACCGTTATGCCCAATAGGGAAGAATTGCTTGGACAATGCAAACGTGTCCAACCTAAGTTGGAGATCATCGGCCGTGTACGCATCAAAGGATAGAAACGGCGATGCATCCCTGGGCAAGCCTTGATTTATCAAAAACTCTACATCCTGCTGATCTAACTCGAACAGCGTTCTTCGATCAAATTGCACAAATTCATCCCAGTGCAGGTCTAAGCCTGGCGGAATGGGCGGCAACGAAGCAAGAAATCGACGCTTGAAGTCAAAGTTCATTTTGTATGGCTAACGCCGCGTTGACCAGCGTGCGCCATCTGCCGCGGAGCGGCAAGCTCTTGGGCGCATGTCTGGGTTGAACAACGAGTTAGCATTCATTTCCTTATTGCTTCCATGTCTTTTGCACTAACTTCTCAGCTCCGAAATTATCTTGGAACCGTTTGTTTTGAATTTCGATGCTACCAACGTGCGGAGGCTTTTCGCGCATTTCCCACTGCAAACATATTTCACGATATCCCGCTGGACAGGTGCCAGTTTGAAACGATATGTATTTCGTCTCACCAGGTTTAACATAGAGATCCACAATGAGAGGTTTAACCAACATATCAACTGCCCATGCTTGCCGAAGCTTATACTGACCGGCAGGGAGTGTTATCCAAGAATATCCCTCAGCGTTAAGATCAAACACATTAACGTCGTCCACATAGAAATATGCTGCCCTTCCTTGGAGGGCCATCCCACCTCCTCTATATATGTACACAATTGCACTATTAGAGGCAGGAACAGGTGCGGGGCTGAACAACGGCCCAGTTGCCACGCAACCTGATAGAGTAAATGCGATAAGAAAGAGGATACGTTTCATGACGATATATATGAATAAAAATGAGCGCTAACGCCGAGCTAACTGGCGCGCGACACGTGCCGCGGAGCGGCAAGCCTTTGTCGCGTGTCCAGGTTCAGCGACGAGTTAAGCACGTGATAACGCAATTTTTAGATCCATTAAACGTGGGTGATTTGGCCCTGAAAAATCTCCAGAAACCTCTAAAACTTCGCCATTTGAATCTGTAAATACGAATATGCCGTAGTGATTGTCGACATCATCAAAGCCAACAAATTTAACCACTTCCCCTTTCTTTAAATCGCCCAAATCCATTAGCACAATATATTCTTCATTTGGCTTTAGATTCAGTCCATTTAGTTGCCATGAGTTATAAGTCAAAATATAGTCGGCAATTTTCTTCATTGATTAGAGCCCTATGCATAACGAAAACCAAACTACTTCTCTATTTTATGACGCAACACTCTTAACTTAATACTTCAGAGAATCGGCTTAACGCCGCGCTAACAGGCGCGGCACAAGTGCCGCGAAGCGGCAGCTTGTTGTGCCGTGTCCTGGTTCAGCAACGAGTTATACGTTTTTATCTCTGGCATCTGAATTCCACTTTGCTCCAACTTCCACCATTGTCCAAACATCTGTCCGTAGCTAGAAACTCGCGTGCAGTTGGGACGATAAGAAGCACAGCTGCTGCTCCAAGAAATAAAACCGCAACCATATTTAATTTCGGCAGCTTTGGCACCGCAACAAAAACTGCGACACCAATAAAGAACAATGCAAACGCAAGGCAAATGCGCCAAATTCCGCGCTGTACCAACGACTCTGGAAAATCATTCGGCGGGCCACCAGCGGCCCAAAAACTAAACGCTGCGCTATTCAAATAAAGCAATCCCATGACGATGCAACCGGCCAGCACAATCCATCGAATTACCGAGCGGAGTACACCAGTCACTATCGTTTCCTTTACGTATAACGTATGCGATAACCAGCGGCGTAGCCGTCTGCGTTGATTAGCAAGTTAGATTAAATTCCATTCCTAACACGCTACTGTTTTTCCCTGATTATTTTAAAAGCTGTTTTAACTCGTCTTCGAAATCACAACTTGCTACAACTCGCACACCGCGTTCAGAAAGCGCCTTTATAAGCCTCGCAATTTCACTTTTAAAACTTTCACCATTCGTCTTTTCTTGCTCTATTGGCTCAATTTCAAGATAACAAGGCCAAAGACAAAAATTGTCAGCTCCAAGCTTTGTATCTGGGTCTTTATTCTTAAAGACGTCGATAACTAGCGGGGGCGCGTAAATCGATCTACGTTCAATCTTCCCCTGCATGATTTTTGATAGATCACTCTTCAAGCTTATGTCGTCAAGAAAGCCATCCACGTACACCTTACAGTACAAGTCTTCTGACATTTTTATCGTGTCTCGCGAGTTCCCGTTGAAATCTAACGCCGCGCTAACAGGCGCGGCACATGTGCCGCGAAGCGGCAGCTTGTTGTGCCGTGTCCTGGTTCAGCAACGAGTTATACAGATAGACGCTCAAAGCCAGACTCTCCTCCAAACTGCGGCAACTCGTCGCCAATAACATGCCACTCAGCCTTATGGCTTACAAAGTAGTGGCCATCAACCTTCTTGTCTAATTCTTCAGCGATTACCCCGGCTGGCACCGCCACCACGTCCGGGTAACGCATGTCTTCGGTGAATAAATTCGTACCGCAAGCGCCACAAAAACTTCGAACCGCGTTTTTAGAGGGAGAAAATTTCTTGAGCGCATCCGAATCCAATAATCGAAATCCCTGCTTAGGGAAGCTTATCCAGGTAGTGAACGCTGCGCCACTCAAGCGACGACACATGCCACAGTGACAGTGGATTGCGCCACTGGGCACACCGTCGTACTCAAATACCGCGCTGCCGCAGTAGCAACTGCCTTTCATTGAGTCATCCTTCACCTAAAGCATCCGCTTTATCTGTATAACGCCGCGCTAACAGGCGCGGCACATGCGCCGCGAAGCGGCAGCTTGTTGTGCCGTGTCCTGGTTCAGCAACGAGTTAGAGCGTTTGCACATCATATTTGCCTCGAAGTTCTCAGCTAGATTGGGCAGCTTTGCGCATCAAGAGAAACAGTAAGAACTGGTGCTCTGTACTTATCAACAAAAACATGCCTGTGTTTAATGTCCAACTTTCGGAATTTTCCAGGCTCAGCACAAACGTCATTCTTAACGGCTTGCCTAAGAACTTCAACATCAATTTTCTCCACAGACAATTGATCTAAACGATATTCAAATACAATCGTCCTCCCTGCGTCCGGCCGCACCGATTCAAGGAGTATGTCGGCGTCAATGCGCCTCGGCACATTTTTGACGTTACGCTTAATCATTTCTTCGAATTGAAGTTTGTTTTGAGTCAGGATGAAATAGGACCAGCCACCTGCCATTAGCGAGATGACGACAACTAAAGAAGCAACTGTTTTCCAATTCCATCGCATCGTAATGATTTCTCCGAGCTTCCTCAAGGTGACTTCCGTTTGCGCGCCACACCATCGCGAATGGCACATACTTCTGCATTCATGCGCTCTAACGCCACGCTAACCGGCACGCGCCACTTGCCGTGAAGCGGCAAGCTCTTGGCGCGTGTCCGAGTTCAGCAACGAGTTAGGCTTATTGTCCATGTTGAACTTGCAGGAACTGCAACGACTTCAGAAACACAAGTTTCTCATTATTGCCGGGGCCAGCAATGCGTTCCCTGTTACGCTCAATTTTGTAGCCCATACGTACAGCTTTACCTTTAAGGTTGCGCTTAAGTTGATATGTCTCGTCTTCTCTCGACACAAACCATTCCCCACAACGCGTATCACAATAGGCTCTAATTTCTTTGCCATCGGGCGATTTAACTTCAACAAACATATCGTCTATTCCGCCGCCGCCGATGAGGGTGCCATCTATCGACTCAGCATAAGCGAGACATGGGAACAACAAAACAGAAAGGAAAAGGCGAAGTAATTTCATATGTGCAAAGATAGATGAGCAGCCGATAAATAGCCTAACGCCGCGCTAACAGGCGCGGCACATGCGCCGCGAAGCGGCAGCTTGTGGTGCCGTGTCCTGGTTCAGCAACGAGTTATACCCTTTATAGCCAACCAACATTCCTAGCCCACTCTCTGACTTCATTTTTGTACTGAACAAAATTGACAGGAGGCTTACCACCTTCGGACTCAACTTCCCGCCTGTGCTTTTCAAGGTCTTGCTGATACGGAGCCAAACCCATTTCATTTCTTCTCTCGTCAAGATTGGCTCGATCTTCCACCTCACACGAAAGCTCGCCATTTTCATTCCAGTCGAGGACGGTACCGTACACCTGTGGCCGATTTTCATTGAACCGAATCCGGTCGGTAAGGAACGCCACTTGTGCTTTAGGAACGTCACCACTTTCCGAGGCCTTTGAAAGGAAAGCAAGGAATTTTCTCTGCAACTCAGGAGTACAGATTGAATGTTGGGCAATGAGCCACGCGGCTCGGGAGCCTTCGAGACCAATAAGCGAGATGCCAGGCCAACCATATTTGGAAATAAGACTGTCCAACTCAACAGCGTTCTCTCGATGCACTTGCTGCATTTCCGGATCATAACCGCTGTAGAGCTTTCCCTCACGCAGCAAGCGGGACCGGGTATCGATGTCACGCTGCTTCATTGACATTAGATCATTGAGCAATTGCCGATTCATCTTCTGCCCCTTATGGATGGGTATAACGCCGCGCTAACAGGCGCGGCACATGTGCCGCGAAGCGGCAGCTTGTTGTGCCGTGTCCTGGTTCAGCAACGAGTTATACAGATAGACGCTCAAAGCCAGACTCTCCTCCAAACTGCGGCAACTCGTCGCCAATAACATGCCACTCAGCCTTATGGCTTACAAAGTAGTGGCCATCAACCTTCTTGTCTAATTCTTCAGCGATTACCCCGGCTGGCACCGCCACCACGTCCGGGTAACGCATGTCTTCGGTGAATAAATTCGTACCGCAAGCGCCACAAAAACTTCGAACCGCGTTTTTAGAGGGAGAAAATTTCTTGAGCGCATCCGAATCCAATAATCGAAATCCCTGCTTAGGGAAGCTTATCCAGGTAGTGAACGCTGCGCCACTCAAGCGACGACACATGCCACAGTGACAGTGGATTGCGCCACTGGGCACACCGTCGTACTCAAATACCGCGCTGCCGCAGTAGCAACTGCCTTTCATTGAGTCATCCTTCACCTAAAGCATCCGCTTTATCTGTATAACGCCGCGCTAACAGGCGAGCAACATGGGCCGCGAAGCGGCAAGCCTTCTGTTGCTTGTCCTGGTTCAGCAACGAGTTAGAACTAAATTTTTCGCGCAACATACTTGTATTTCTTTCGTTCTTCAACGGATACCACTTTATTTATAAACTCGTCGCAGTAGGCACCCACCTTCAAAAAGTTGGCACGGCCCTCGCGCAAGGTTAAACCGTGGTTCGCTCCAGATTCATCGTCAGGAGCCGAGATGCCAAATGAATCCTGCTCCCAAAAACATACTGGGCAGATTTCCCAATCGTGATCATTCTCAATCGAGAAATAATCACAACAATCACATTGGACTAGATCAGCATGTATCTTTAGTTCTAACGCCGCGTTAACCAGCACACAGCATGTGCCGCGAAGCGGCAGCTTTACTGCTGTGTGTCTGTGTTGAATAACGAGTTCGACTAATTTCCATTCAATGCCTCGCGAAGGATTTGGTGTCGTCTCAGGTCGCAACCCGCCGCAGGTAAAAATGTTGTTCGGAGCGCTGGCGGTCGCCGGCCTGCTGGTCCAGCACCCAACACGGCTTGCGCCCACCTTGAATACCGACTTCCCAAGCTTGTGCAGGCTCTAAAACGGCGTTGAATACGAACTTATCAAGTTTGCATGGAAATGGGTGCTTCGGCAATGCTTATAGGATGGAAAGCTGCCTGCCAAGTCTTGTGGGCGCAACACCGCCCACGGACAGAAAGGTCGAAACGGACCAGCGGCGGATTCTGCCAAGCTGGAGGTGGCTCGATTCAAGGAAGAGGCGCGCCAAGGCCGGTTAGATTTACTTCACGCACCGGCCCGCTGAGGTTGCGCTGCCGCGCACTTCGATGCGACGCCCAACATGAGATCGAACGCCGCGCTAACAGGCAGGCAACATCCGCCGCGAAGCGGCAAGCCTTATGTTGCTTGTCCTGGTTCAGCAACGAGTTAGAAGGCAGATAAGTCAATTCCATTCTTGAGTTCCAATTTCGGCCCATCATAATTTTTAAATAAGCGTTCATGAGCTTGCATGGACCAGTTATCTTCCCGATCGTAATATCCACGGACCCATTTGAGCAGGTTCTCGAGCATACTATCCTGAGCCTCTTTCGACTCATATTTGTGAGATTCCCAAGGACGCTGACGATTATTCTCCACGCAGACATCAATTCCCGGGCTCAAGAAAAACAGTTTCGGTTCGTATTTCAAAACAGACTCGATCAGTTCCCCGTAACAGCCCTCCACTATCCAAGACTCGTTTTCTTTCAAAAACTTGGACAATTCAGCTTCCATCATCTCGGGCGATCTCATCACAGCTATCTGCTCTGGCTCCCAGACTACAGAGTCAAGATCAAGATGAGCAATTCCGTACTTCTCAGATAGGGAACGGGCCAGCGTAGATTTTCCCGAGCCAGAATTTCCCAAGATTGCAATGCGCATACTTTTCTTATGCCTTCTAACGTAGAGCTAACAGGCACACAACAATCGCCGCGAAGCGGCAAGCTGTATGTTGTGTGTCCGGGTTGAGCGCCATGTTATGCGATCAACCCCAGAAACAGGCACAGGGATCGGATCCCACTTCCTCGACAAAATCCTCAATGGAGCGCACCTGTGGCTTTGGTTCATAACTATGCCAACGTAAGTCCTGGCGCTGCCAATATATTTTCCAGCACATCTCGGTCTTTACGAAAGTAGCCTTTGCCACCGAATTCTCCTGCGTCTCACCATTCCCCCGCCACACGGGGCGAATCTCGAAGATCTCAACACTCTGCCCGGAAACCCGATACCCGAGATCCACCTCTTTACGGATGTGCGGTGGCGGTCGGCGCTTTTCAATGAACGCACCAACAACCCTCTCCACCTTCTTTAGTTCAAATTCGCTCAGTGCCATATGTACGCATAACGCCACGCTAACAGGCACGCGCCACCTGCCGCGAAGCGGCAAGCTGTTGGCGCGTGTCCGGGTTCAGCAACGAGTTAGCCATTTTCTATCTCCGTGTTGACTTCTGAATACCACATAGTTCCCGGCACTACGCTATTGGAATCTATATTTCCAATCTCCTGCAAACACGTATCCATGGTTTTACTTTCGAGATGCTCTTGATAGATGCAAAGGCATTCAGCGAACTGGGGCAAAGAAGAGTTTATAAACACCTTCAGATTGTCAGCATCATGATTAAAGTACACCACGGCCCGTGTCATCGTATCTATCGCAACTATGTCGCCTGAACCGTTATGCCCAATAGGGAAGAATTGCTTGGACAATGCAAACGTGTCCAACCTAAGTTGGAGATCATCGGCCGTGTACGCATCAAAGGATAGAAACGGCGATGCATCCCTGGGCAAGCCTTGATTTATCAAAAACTCTACATCCTGCTGATCTAACTCGAACAGCGTTCTTCGATCAAATTGCACAAATTCATCCCAGTGCAGGTCTAAGCCTGGCGGAATGGGCGGCAACGAAGCAAGAAATCGACGCTTGAAGTCAAAGTTCATTTTGTATGGCTAACGCCGCGTTAACCAGCACGTGCCCTTTGCCGCGAAGCGGCAATTTCTTGGGCACGTGTCTGCGTTGAATAACAAGTTAGACCTTTGCCGAAGGATCCATTACTTGTGTAGAGAGGAAAACCATTCATCTCGATACTTCTCTTGCTGAGCAAGGGTAGATGGCTGTACATCAGGCCCCGACTCAAAAACAACCACCAAGTCTTTCATGAGCGCTTGCTTACCCATTTCCATTCTATAGGCCTTGAGTCCTCCGCCCATGCTGCGGGACATCGAAGAGGGCCAAACATTCTTGCTTGCGCCATAAATACAAGGCAAGAGGCCAGACGGCTCCATCTTCCTACGCGCTTCGCATAGTGCGTCGAAATAGTCATCGCCGCTACCTTTGTATACCGAGCCTTCTACCTCTACTTCAACCTGGCATCCATCGTTTTCGGTTTCTTTATAACGCAAAGTTGCTGGAATTGAAGAGGCACCACGTACGCAAGTGATCGCTTGAATTTTCATAAGCTCTAACTCTTCATTGAGCGGCCGGCGCTGACGCTGCTTCCGATTTTGACGCTGTTCGCTTCCACGCTGCCTCCATTAATGCCCTCGTCGCCGGTCCGGCTCCAATGAAATGTTATGCCAAGAACCGTATACAGCCAGACGCGCCAAGCTGCTCGTCAAGCCCGCTACCTTTTGCGCTCTCACCGGCCCAGGAGGCCCGCAACGTGCTCGTCCTCCGAGCCCGCAAACCGATCACTTATATCCTTGCCCAAGACGGCAGGACAGCAACATCACGGCAGGGCCAAACCGCAAACAGACCCAAGACGGTTGCACCACCACTAGCCCCTGACTGCCAAGTCCGCTGCACGCCGCACAACGACCAGGCCGCCGCAACGTGCTCGCAACTTCAAACTTCTTTTACTTCAAACCGATGGACCAGTGCTACAAGGACGATTGCTAGGTCCCCATTCGGCATAACGCCGAACTAACCGGCGCACAACATTGGCCGCGAAGCGGCAGCTTTTTGTTGCGTGTCCGGGTTCAGTGACAAGTTATATCTTGCACTGACAGTTGTACCCCACGCACCAAGCTGCCCGCCAAGTCTTCTTGGCTTCGCACTGCCACCGGCCCAGGAGGGCCGCAACGCGCTGTGACTGCTTTTCATTCCCCCTCCCTTTCGCCGATAACACTCTGTATCCTCGCCAAGACCCAGGACTGTCCGCCAAGGCCGCCTCCCGCCGCACGGCAACTGGCCAAAGAGGCCTGCAACGCGCTCGTTATTCCAAGACCTCAAGCCGATCACGCCGTTTTCCGCCAAGGCCGCAGAACAGCAAACTTTCGCAGGCCGGAGCCCGTCAAGACCGCAGGCTGGCAGCCTCACGGCAGGACTTGCTCGCCAAGCCATTTGACCGCCGCGCCGCGACCAGGCCGCCGCAACGTGCGCTTACTTCAACACTACTTTGGCGGCAAACCGAATGCGCCAACGATGAATCAATGACCGCGTTTTGCCAATTTATCGATATAACGCCGCGCTAACAGGCGCGGCACACGTGCCGCGAAGCGGCAGCTTGATGTGGCGTGTCCTGGTTCAGCAACAAGTTAGACGTTTTCGGCTTGGGATGGATAAAAATGTTCACAAAGCCGCCATTCATGTACAGGTTGATCATCGATATAAACCGTCGGTTTTGGCAGATAGCCATCGAAACAATCAGATATGCCGAGCTCGATGGCTGTGGCCCGACAATAGTCAGCGCCGCCAGAGCTCCATAGAAATAAGATGGCTCCCGTAGCCTTGAGTCGTCGAACCTGAGCCACTACGTTAGGCATAGGGATACGCTTTGTTCCGAAAGAACGGACCAAAGTATCATCTACGTCTACAAAAATTATTTTCTCGCTCATATCCATTTAATGCCGCCTCACCCAGCAAGCTCCACCTCTGACGGAAACAAACAGAAGTCCAAATCATTTCCAAGAGCGTTAAAGCAAAGCCATACAAACCCGTAGCGATCAAAACCCACAATCTTTCGCCGCCCACCGACCACCGCCCGCAAGCGCTCTTGGTCTTCAATGGGTAAATCTCTCACGCACGACTCGACAGTAAGAATTAGTACACTACACCCTGCGGAAAGGCTATGTCCCGAGGCATCAAATGGCTGAAGGGGAAAGCCTTCTGGCAATGTCTGCATAGAGTAGCTTTATCTGTCTAACGCTTCATTGAGAGGCCGGCGACACTGGCAGTCCCGATATTGTTGCTGCTTGCATCCACGCTGACCTCCTTAATTTTTCCTGCGCCGGTCCGGCTCCAATGATGTGTTATACCTTGCCCCGAACCCAGCGAAGACGCACCAAGCTGCCCCGCCAAACCCGCCGCCTGCCACACTGCCACCAGCCGAGGAGCGCCGCAACGCGCTCACTCGACCGCCGACTGGAAGCCGATAGCTCTGTATCGCTGCCAAGTCCGTAGGACCACCACCGCAAGGCAGAGCCAACCTTAACAAGACCGTAGGCTGGTCACTTCACGGCAGGACTTTGCTTGCCAAGCCCCTTGTCCGTCGCGCTCCGACCCGGCCGCCGCGACGAGTGCCTACCTCAACACCACTTCCACTTCAAGACGAACACGCCACCGATGCATCTATGACCGTCACTTGGTTCTCATTCGGTATAACGCCGAGCTAACAGGCCGCAACCCATGCCGCGAAGCGGCAGCCTTTGGTTGCGGTCCGGGTTGAGCGACGAGTTATGTGTCATTGCCAACCACCTCGACAAACGGGCGTGACGCTGAGGTGGCCGTTAGAAAAACACCTGCGACCACGACAGCCAACGCCACTAAAACGGCCTGCATTTGGGGGAAAGATAGTGCTGGCAACACCATCGGTGCAACGACAACGGCGACAAGCGCGACAACTCCGAAACGGAACAGCAGCCCAGCAACAATCATGCGAGTATGAAGCGTATGATGCCATTGCAATAACCTATTGCAGCCGCAACAGGGAATTGGTCTTATTGCGCCGAGAACAGTATTCAGACGGCGCTGATCTGACCGCGTGAGCTGATAGCCACATGCAGGGCGAATCAAGCCATGCATTTGCTCGCTAGACATCGATTTTAAATCCCAGGTCGATATCACAGCCAGCCGTGCCTCCATAAAGCCCCCAATTCTGAATGGGAATCTCACGCCGAAGTATTTTTGTGTGATCCTTGGGAATGCCCAACGGCTCCAGATTATTGACGATTGCCTTATATAGGTTTCGCTTTGCGTTCGCGACCGTCCCGCTAAGGCATCAATACTAATGAGCACCGACGTTTCTGGCTTTTCACGCCCTGGAGAACGAGCGAACCGATTCGGTTCATGAGCCACTAACCGCACATGCTTGTCGTTTGGCTTGACGTTGAGCGGCAAGCTTTTTGCTAGCTTGCCGGTTGATGCAACGGCTTGCCATGATTGCGCATTGTTTCAGCGACTGCTTGCGTGCGAAAATATTGGAACTGCCGGATGACTCTGATCCGCAACAGAACCAATGACTTGTCCACAGCGACAGCCACCACAACTCCTGTGACAGCCCTCATATTGCTGCTTTGCTATCATGCAGACCAATCTAACGCCGCGCTAACAGGCACGCGATACTCGCCGCGAAGCGGCAGCTTTATATCGCGTGTCCGGGTTCAGCAACGAGTTATGGGCTATTCGCATATTGGATGTCTTCCCTTTAAACATCTTCCCACAATAATATTAGCCAAATAGAAGCCCTTATCCGTAGAGACAACCACCATCTCAAACGGCTTACGTTTCCCTCCAGTGTCTCGGATGTACCCAAAGTGAACTATCGCCGACGTTTTCGCCTCATCATTCATCACGATGGAAGAAAGACCCTCATAGGTATCCACCGTATCAAAGTTACTGAAGTAGGGAATAATTGTGTTTTTAAAATATTCTGTGTAGCTGTTATCCCCTGAAGCTTGTCTGACTGCGGACCAAGTAAGCTCCAAGAGCTTACTTGTGTCGCCGGAGGCCGCAGCTTTCGAGAAGTCATTTATGAACACTGTTTGACTCTGCGCTTTTCCTACCGCTTGAATTTGACTGGTGAACTTGTCGTCCGCCAAAGTGACGTTGCTGATTGTGACCAAGAGCGTAGAAAAAAATATCGCTTGAATTACTCTCATTACATTCCTCTCTTTGGCACATAACGCCGCGCTAACCGGCGCGCGCACATGTGCCGCGAAGCGGCAGCTTGTTGTGCCGTGTCCTGGTTCAGCAACGAGTTATACGTTTTCATCTCTGGCATCTGAACTCCACCTTGCTCCAACTTCCCCCACTGTCCAAACATCTGTCCGCAGCAAAGAAACTCGCGTGCAGTTGGAACGATAAGAAGCACAGCTGCTGCTCCAAGAAATAAAACCGCAACCTTATTTAATTTCGGCAGCTTTGGCACCGCAACAAAAACCGAGAAACCAATAAAGAACAATGCAAACCCAAGGCAAAGGCGCAAAATTCCGCGCTGAACCCACGACTCTGGAAAATCATTCGGCGGGCCACCAGCGACCCAAAAACTAAACGCTGCGCCATTCAAATAAAGCAATCCCATGACGATGCAACCGGCCAGCACAACCCATCGAATTACCGAGCGAAGTACGCCAGTCACTATCGTTCCCTTTACGTATAACGCCGCGTTAACCAGCGCGCGCCCGTTGCCGCGAAGCGGCAAGTTCCTGGGCGCGTGTCTGCGTTGAATAACAAGTTAGATTTTTATTCAGCCTCACCACTTTAGTGTTTTTCCTTGGTCAGCATAAAAGTCGTTTTAACTCATCTTCAAAATCACAACTTGCTACAACTCGCACACCCCGTACGGTCAGCACCTTCATGAGTCTTGCGACTTCGTTCTTAAAATCTTCACTGTTCGTTGCTGTTTCATCTGCCGGCTCAATTTCAAGATAACAAGGCCAAAGGCAAAAATTGTCACTCCCAAGATTTGTATCAGAGTCTTTGTTCTTAAAAACATCGATGACTAACGGGGGCGCATAAACCGATCTACGTTCGATCTTCCCATTCATGATGTTTGATATCTCACTCTTCAAGCTAATGTCGTCAAGAAAGCCATCTACGTACACCTTACAGTACAAATCTGCGGCCATATTTTTCGCTTCTCGGTAGTCCCGTTGAAATCTAACTGTGTAATTAGAAGGCTTGGCTAGCCGATATGCACAGTCTTGTGCTGATAAGCACAGACTCTTGATATCTCGTAACCCGCTTGGACATTGATCCTGTCAATATGCTGTACATATAAACAGTTATAAATAATCGAGAAAAACGTCATTTGTCTATCCCTATGGAAACCCAAGCACCCAAACTACTGGACCGGCTAAAGCGTTGCATTCGTGACAACCACTATAGCATGCGGACAGAAAAGGCTTATGTCTATTGGGCAAGATGGTATATCCGCTTTCACGGCTTACGCCATCCCATGAATATGGGAGCCGAGGAGATCCGGCAATTTCTTTCCTATCTTGTCAACGAACGAAAAGTGGCGGGCGCCACCTATTCGCAGGCGCTCTGTGCCCTCCTGTTTCTCTATAAAAAAGTTTTAAGTATCGAAATTGGCTGGATCGACGGCGTCCACCGTCCCACTCGCGCCCCAAAACGTCCGACCGTCCTGACCACCCAGGAAGTTGAACGTGTATTCACACAAATGGAAGGCACCCACGCCTTGTTTGCCAAGCTACTGTACGGCACTGGTATGCGTTTGATGGAATGCGCCCAATTGCGCATCAAGGATGTGGATTTCCAGCGGCGCGAAATCACGGTTCGGCAAGGCAAGGGGAGTAAGGATCGCATGACGATGTTGCCCTTGTCACTGATCGCCCCATTGCGGGAGCATCTGGAAAAGGTGCGCACCATTTATGACGAGGATCGGTCTCGACAGCGGAGCGGCGTAATGCTGCCAAATGCGCTGGAGATGAAGTACACGCGGGCTGGCACCCACTGGGGTTGGTTCTGGGTATTCCCTGCGGATCATGAAGCAACTGACCCTCGCAGCGGTGTCGTGCGTCGGCACCATATCTACGAACAGACAATCCAGCGCGCTATAAAGCGCGCCGTGACAGCCGCAAAACTGACCAAGCCGGCGTCAACGCACACTCTGCGTCATAGTTTTGCCACTCATCTACTCGAAGCTGGATATGACATCCGCACCGTGCAAGAATTGCTTGGCCACGCAGACGTGTCCACCACCATGATTTATCTGCACGTGCTCAATAAAGGTGGCCACGGCGTGAACTCGCCCATGGACGGTTTAAGGCCGTCCCGCTTTGCAGTCGAACAAGCACTTCCCGAATACGCCTCAGTCCCTGCCGGACTCTTCACCGAGCTCGCGCCCGCGCGCGGAGGCGGCATGCAACGCCTTGACGATCGCCTGCTTCACGCCTGAGGTTTCCATGCTGGTCAGGGCCGCATGGGTGGTGCCGCCCTTGGAGGTGACGCGCTCGCGCAGCACCGACACCGGCTCGCTGGAATCGGCCGCCAGTTGCGAAGCGCCGATGAAGGTAGTGATCGCCAGCTGCGTGCCCTGCTGTGCCGTCAGCCCCATTTCCTGCGCGGCTTGCTGCATGGCCTCGATGAAATAGAACACGTAGGCCGGGCCGCTGCCGGACACCGCCGTGACCGGATCGATCAGCGCTTCGTCGTCGAGCCACACGGTCTGGCCGACTGCGCGCAGGATGGCGTCTGCCGCTGCGCGCTGCGCGGCGGACACGCCCGGCATCGCCACGGCGCCGGTGATACCCTTGCCGATCAGCGCTGGCGTGTTCGGCATGCTGCGCACGATAGCGCCGTGCCCGCCCAGCCAGCGCGACAGGTCGGCAGCGCGGATGCCGGCGGCGATCGACAACACCAGTTGCTTGCCGATGTGCGGTTGTAGTTGCGCCGCCACTTCTTTCATCTGCTGCGGCTTGACCGCCAGGACGATGACGTCTGTCTGCGCCAGCATTGCATCGGCCTGCGGCGCTGTGGTCACGCCGAATTGCTGAGCCAGCTTTTGCAGCGCCTCCGCGTTCGGGTCGACCACGTGGATGTTGGCGCCGGCGGTCAGCTTGTCCGCCAGGCCGCCGATGAGCGCGGTGGCCATGTTGCCGCCGCCGATGAATGCGATTTTCAGCGTGTCTTGCATGTTCTTCTCTCTTCGTCGATTAAATTTTGCAGATTGAATTTTGTCGATGGATTGCGCCCCGGCTGGATGATCCTGGCCGTATGAATGCGCGCTGACGTGTCATGTCATGCGCGTGAATAATCCCGCTGACCGAAGATCGCCGTGCCCACGCGCACGATGGTGGCGCCCTCCGCCACCGCCGCTTCGAGGTCGCCGGACATGCCCATCGACAGCGTATCCAGCGGCAGACCCTCGGCGCGCAAGGCATCGAACAGTTCGCGCACGCGGCGAAAGTCGGCGCGCTGTTGCTGCACATCGTCGCCCGGTTCGGGGATGGCCATCAGGCCGCGCAGCCGCAGGCGCGGCAGAGCTGCGGCTGCGCGTGCAATGGCTGCGGCTTCGTCCATGGCTGCACCGCTTTTGCTGGCTTCATTGCTGACGTTGACCTGCACGCAAACGTTCAGCGGTGGCAAGCCCGGCGGACGCTGCTCGGACAGGCGCTGCGCAATCTTTTCGCGATCGACCGAGTGCACCCAGTCAAAATGTTCGGCGATCGGCCGCGTCTTGTTGCTCTGGATTGGTCCGATGAAATGCCAGGCGACGGCCGCGTCCGGCTGCAGCGCGCGCAGCGCCGCCATCTTGTCGAGCGCTTCCTGCAAATAGTTTTCACCGAAGGCGCCCTGGCCGGCCGCCAGCGCCGCCGCAACATAGCCGGCGTCGAAGGTCTTGGAGACCGCCAGCAAGGTCACGTCGTGGGGCTCGCGCGACACCGCGCGCGCTGCTTGTGCAATCCGCTCCCGCACGGCTTGCAAGTTGTGGGCGATTGCAGACATAATCAGATTACTTTACACGATGTAACATTTCAATTTTCACAACACGCACCGCCCGCGCCTGCCGTAACGGGGCACCGGCGCCTGTCGAACGGCTCAGGGATTATAAATGGACATTTCCGAACTCCTCGCATTCTCCGTCAAGAACAATGCTTCCGACTTGCACCTGTCCGCCGGCCTGCCGCCGATGATTCGTGTCCATGGCGACGTGCGCCGCATCAATCTGCCGCCACTGGAGCACAAGGACGTGCACAGCATGGTGTATGACATCATGAACGATGGCCAGCGCAAAGTATATGAAGAGCGCCTGGAAATCGACTTTTCCTTTGCCATTCCGGGCCTGGCGCGTTTTCGTGTCAATGCCTTCAACCAGGATCGCGGCGCCGCGGCCGTGCTGCGTACCATTCCATCCAAGATCCTCAGCCTGGAGCAACTGAATGCGCCGAAGATTTTCACCGAGCTGTCGCTGAAGCCGCGCGGCCTGGTGCTGGTGACGGGCCCCACCGGCTCGGGTAAATCGACGACGCTGGCGGGCATGGTCAACCACGTCAACGAAAACGAATACGCGCACATCCTGACCATCGAAGATCCGATTGAATTCGTGCACGAATCCAAGAAATGCCTGATCAACCAGCGTGAAGTCGGCCCGCACACCCATTCGTTCAGCAATGCGCTGCGTTCGGCCCTGCGTGAAGACCCGGACGTGATCCTGGTGGGCGAATTGCGCGACCTGGAAACCATCCGCCTGGCGCTGTCGGCTGCGGAAACCGGTCACCTGGTGTTCGGCACCCTGCACACCTCGTCCGCTGCCAAGACCATCGACCGTATCATCGACGTCTTCCCTGGCGAAGAAAAGGAAATGGTACGGGCGATGCTGTCGGAATCGTTGCAGGCCGTGATTTCGCAAACCCTGCTCAAGACCAAGGACGGCAATGGCCGCGTGGCGGCGCACGAAATCATGATCGGCACCCCGGCGATCCGTAACCTGATCCGCGAAGCCAAGATCGCGCAAATGTATTCGGCGATCCAGACCAGCGCCAATGTCGGCATGCAGACCCTGGACAGCAACCTGACCGAACTGGTGCGCCGCAACATCATTTCGCCGGCGGCTGCGCGCGCTGCCGCCAAGACGCCGGAAAACTTCCCGGGATGAGCGCAGGGTTTCACAACGCATGCGTTGCGCTGCGCGAATCCGGAGCGCTTGCAAGCGCGAAGGTGGGGTGAGGTTGAAGAACCGACGACTACCGCCGGGTTTCACAACGCATGCGTTGCGCTGCGCGAATCTGAGCAGCTTGCAAGCTGCGAAGTGGGTGCAACGGCACAAAAAACATGACACAATAGCAATTCGCCGGATATTCTAAAGGAAGCACGATGGAACGCGATCAAGCGACGAAATTCATGAACGATCTGCTGCGCCTGATGGTCAGCAAGAACGGCTCCGACCTGTTCATCACGGCGGATTTTCCGCCGGCGTTCAAGATCGACGGCAAGATGACGCCAGTGTCCAACCAGGCGCTGACGCCGCAGCACACCATTGAGCTGGCGCGCGCCATCATGAGCGACAAGCAGGCGGCCGAGTTCGAAGCGAAAAAGGAGTGCAACTTCGCCATCAGCCCCGGCGGCCTCGGGCGCTTCCGCGTTTCCGCTTTCGTCCAGCAGGCCCGCGTGGGCATGGTGTTGCGGACCATCACCACCAAGATTCCGAAGCTGGAAGACCTGGGAGTACCGGAAACCCTCAAGGAAGTGGCGATGACCAAGCGCGGCCTGGTGATCATGGTCGGTGCCACGGGCTCCGGCAAATCGACCACCCTCGCCGGCATGGTCGGCCACCGCAACGAGCACAGCTACGGCCACATCATCACGATCGAAGACCCGGTCGAATACATCCACCCGCACCGGAATTGCATCGTTACCCAGCGCGACGTCGGCGTCGATACCGAAGACTGGGGCGTGGCGCTGAAGAACACGCTGCGTCAGGCGCCGGACGTGATCCAGATCGGCGAAATCCGCGACCGCGAAACCATGGATTACGCCATCGCCTTTGCCGAAACCGGCCACCTGTGCCTGGCTACCATGCACGCCAACAGTTCCAATCAGGCGCTCGACCGCATCATCAACTTTTTCCCGGAAGAGCGCCGTCCGCAATTGCTGATGGACCTCTCCCTGAACCTGAAGGCGATGGTGTCGCAGCGCCTGATTCCCTTGCGCGACACCAAGGGGCGCTGCGTGGCGGTCGAGATCATGCTGAATTCACCGCTGATTTCCGACCTGATCTTCAAGGGCGACGTCCACGAGATCAAGGAAATCATGAAAAAGTCGCGCGAACTGGGCATGCAGACTTTCGACCAGGCGCTGTTCGACCTCTATGAAAACGACCTGATTTCCTACGAAGACGCGCTGCGCAACGCCGACTCGGTCAATGACTTGCGCCTGGCGATCAAGCTGCGCGGCAAGGAAGCCAAGGGCCGCGACCTTTCCAAGGGCACCGAGCACCTGGGCATCGTATGAGTTCGGCCTTCGACTTTGCCGCCGCCAGCCTGGCCGGCGACAAGGTTGGACTCGACCGCTACCGCGGTCGCGTGCTGCTGGTCGTCAATACCGCCAGCGCCTGCGGCTTCACGCCGCAGTATGCCGAACTCGAGCACCTGTTTCGCGCCTATCGCGAGCGCGGCCTGGAAGTACTGGGCTTCCCTTGCAACCAGTTCGGCCACCAGGAACCCGGCTCCGACGCGGATATCGGCGCATTCTGCCAGCGCAATTACGGCGTTTCCTTTCCCATGTTTTCCAAGGTCGAGGTCAACGGCCCGGCCGCGCATCCGCTGTTCGTCTTCCTGAAGCAGCAGGCGCCCGGCGTGCTGGGCACGCAGGCGATCAAGTGGAATTTCACCAAGTTCCTGGTGCGCCGGGATGGCCAGGCATACCGGCGCTACGCGCCGCGCACGCCGCCAGGCCTGCTGACCGAAGATATCGAGAAGCTGCTGGCGCAGCAGGCCCCCGCCGCGCAGTGAATGCCGCACAAGACCCGCGGCGGCAATTCTGCTCGCATGACTAGATTATCCCCAGCAGTTTTAACACCAGCGGCAACAACACCGCCGTCAGCGCCCCCGTCACGCCCATTGCCAAACCAGCAAAGGCGCCCGTTTCCACGCTGATCTGGAAGCCGCGCGCGGTGCCCAGGCCATGCGCCGCCACGCCCATGGCGTAGCCGCAGATACTGTCGTCGCGCACGCGGATCGCGCGCATGACGTATTGCGCCAGCGAGGCGCCGATAATGCCGGTGACGATCACCAGCACGGCGGTGAGCGAAGGCAGGCCGCCGATCTTTTCGGCGATGCCCATGCCGATTGGCGTGGTCACCGACTTGGGCGCCAGCGACAGGATCACCGCGGGCGACGCCCCCAGCAGCCAGGCCACGCCCATGGCGGCCGCCACCGCCGTCGACGAACCTACCAGAGTGCCGGCCAGGAAGGCGAACCAGTGGCGCTTGAGCTTGGCCAGTTGCTGGTACAACGGGATCGCCAGCGCCACCGTGGCGGGGCCCAGGAGGAAATGGACGAACTGCGCGCCGTCGAAATAATGTTCGTAGGGCGTGCCGGTAACGGCCAGCAAGCCGACCAGGACGGCAATGGCAATCATGACCGGGTTGATCAGCGGATTGGCGCGCGCGCGCACGTGCAGGGCCAGCGCCAGCTGGTAAGCCAGCAGCGTGGCGGTCAGCCACATCAGCGGCGAGGTGCTCAGGTAGACCCAGATGCTGTTGAAATCCGGCTTCATTTCTGCAACCACTTGATCACCAGCGCCGTCACGGCCATGCCCAGCACGGTGCTGATCAGCAGCGCCGCGGCGATCGGCAGCCATTCGTCGGCAATGCGCTCGGCGTGCAGCATGACGCCGACGCCGGCCGGCACGTACAGGATGGAGAGATGGCGCAGCAGGCCGTTGGCGGCAGGAGCGAGCTTTTCCGTCGCATCCTGCTTCATCATGAGATAGATCAGCAGCAGCAGCATGCCGATCACGGGCCCCGGGATCGGCAGCGCCAGGCCGTGCGCGAGGACTTCACCCGCAAGCTGGAACAGCAGCAGGGTAACAAAGGTATTGATCATTTTCGTGCGTCTGGAATAATGGGACCGGGCATCGGCCACATTCAGGAACACATCTTACTGCAAGATCATGGGAAACCGCCTCTCGAAAATAGCCACGCGCACCGGCGACGATGGCAGCACCGGCCTGGGCGACGGCAGCCGCACCGGCAAGGACAGCCTGCGCATTGCCGCCCTGGGCGACGTCGACGAACTCAATTCGCAACTGGGCGTGCTGCTGTGCGAAGCGCTGCCGGATGGTCTGCGCCGGGACTTGCTGGCCATGCAGCACGACCTGTTCGACCTCGGCGGCGAACTGTGCATTCCCGGCCACCGCATGATTGGCGATGAGCATGTGGCGCGCCTGGATGACTCGCTGCAGCAATACAATGCCGACCTGCCGCCGCTGAAGGAATTCGTCTTGCCCGGCGGCAGTCGCGCGGCCGCGCTGGCGCATGTCTGCCGCGCCGTGTGCCGGCGTGCCGAACGCAGCGTGGTGGCGCTGGGCCGCGCCGAGCCGTTGCATGCGCAACCGCGGCAATACCTGAACCGCCTGTCGGACCTGCTGTTCGTGCTGGCGCGGGTATTGAACCGCCATGCCGGCGGCGGCGATGTGCTGTGGGACCGGGAACGCGCAGGCGCGCACTGAGCGTCCGTCCCCGCCCCGCTTGCGAAAAAAACGGCGCATCGTGCGCCGTTTCCTGTTCTTGCCAACGCGGCAAAGATTATTGCTTGCGCTTGTCGTGCTCGATCAGGGCGTAGGCTGAGTGGTTGTGGATCGACTCGAAATTTTCCGCTTCCAGCGTGTAGGCGGCAATGCGGCCGTCGGCATTGAGCATGCCGGCGACGTCGCGCACCAGGTCTTCGACGAATTTCGGGTTGTCGTAGGCGCGCTCTGTGACGTATTTCTCATCCGGGCGCTTGAGCAGGCCGTACAGCTCGCAGGATGCCTGCTGCTCGATTTTGGCAATCAGCTGGTCGACCTGGATGTCGCCCGCCAGCACGGCGTTGACGGTGATGTGCGAGCGCTGGTTGTGCGCGCCGTAGGCCGAGATTTTTTTCGAGCAGGGGCACAGGCTGGTGACCGGCACCATTACTTTCAAAGTAATCTCGACCTGATCGCCGCGGATTTCGCCGTTCATGCCGACTTCGTAATCCATCAGGCTTTCGACGCCGGATACCGGCGCGGTCTTGTTGATGAAATACGGGAAAGTGAGTTCGATGCGGCCCGCCTCGGCTTCCAGCAGCCTGACCATCTTGCGCAGCAGGCCGGCGAAATGGGCGGGGTCGAGCGGCGCGCGATTGCCTTCCAGCAGCGCGATGAAGCGCGACATGTGCGTGCCCTTCTGCTCTTCGGGCAGCTGCACGTACATGTTCCAGGTGCCCACGCTCGGCTGCGCGCCGCTGCCGGTCTTGACGCTGACCGGATAGCGCACGCCCTTGACGCCGACGCGCTGGATCGCCAGGCGGCGCGTGTCGACGGTGCTTTGCACGTCGGGAATGGCAGTGAAGTTCAGGTCGCGCGTATTCATCGCAATTCTTTCATGTTGAGCCGCTGCCGGCGGCGGCGTGACTAATCAGTTGTTGACGACCAGGCGCGGCTCGCCCTTGGCATCCATGCCGAAGCGCTGCCGGACCGATGCCGCGATGCCGGCGGCATCCAGGCCGCACATGGCCAGCAGCCTGGCGGCGTCGCCGTGGTCGATGAACTTGTCCGGCAAGCCCAGCTGCAGCAGCGGCTTGACGATGCCGGCCTCGGCCAGCGCTTCCGCCACCGCGGAACCGGCGCCGCCCATCAGGGCGCCCTCTTCCACGGTCACCAGCGCGTCGTGGCTTTGCGCCAGCTGCCGCACCAGGTCGGCATCCAGCGGCTTGATGAAGCGCATGTTAGCTACCGTGGCATTCAGCGATTCTGCGGCTTCCAGCGCCGGCGCCAGCATGGTGCCGAATGCCAGGATGGCAATTTTCTGGCCGTTGCGGCGGATTTCGCCTTTACCCAGGGGCAGGCATTCCAGGCCTTGCTGCACCTCGGCGCCGATGCCGGCACCGCGCGGGTAGCGCACCGCCGCAGGGCCATTATATTGGAAAGCGGTGGAAAGCATCTGGCGGCACTCGTTTTCGTCCGATGCGGCCATCACCACCATGTTGGGAATGCAGCGCAGGTAGGCCAGATCGTAATTGCCCGCATGGGTGGCGCCATCGGCGCCCACCAGGCCGGCGCGGTCCAGCGCGAAGGTGACGTCCAGGTTCTGCAGGGCGACGTCGTGGATCAGCTGATCGTAGCCGCGCTGCAGGAAAGTGGAATAAATCGCCACTACGGGCTTCATGCCCTCGCACGCCATCCCGGCGGCGAAGGTCACGGCATGCTGCTCGGCGATGCCGACGTCGTAATAGCGCTCCGGAAAGCGGCGCTCGAACTCGACCATGCCGGAGCCTTCGCGCATGGCCGGGGTGATGCCCACCAGGCGCTTGTCGGCAGCCGCCTGGTCGCACAGCCAGTCCCCGAACACCTGGGTATAGGTCGGCTTGGACGCCTTGGCCGGCTTGATGCCTTCGGCCGGGTCGAACTTGCCGGGGCCGTGGTAGAGCACCGGGTCAGCCTCAGCCAGCTTGTAGCCCTGGCCTTTTTTGGTGACCACGTGCAGGAATTGCGGGCCGTCCAGGTCCTTCAGGTTTTGCAGCGTGGGAATCAGCGATTCGAGGTCGTGGCCGTCGATCGGGCCAATGTAGTTGAAGCCGAATTCCTCGAACATGGTGGCCGGCACCAGCATGCCCTTGGCATGCTCTTCCAGCTTCTTGGCCAGTTCCAGCATGGGTGCCGGCAGCACGGTCTTGCCGACGTTGCGGGCAGCGGCATAGAATTTTCCGGACATGAGCCGCGCCAGGTAACGGTTCAACGCGCCGACCGGCGGCGAAATCGACATGTCATTGTCGTTGAGGATCACCAGCAACTTGACGTCTTCATGCACGCCGGCATTGTTGAGCGCCTCGAATGCCATGCCGGCGGTCATGGCGCCGTCGCCGATGACGGCGATGGCATGCCGGCTTTCACCCTTGGTCCTGGCCGCCAGCGCCATGCCCAGTGCGGCCGAGATCGAGGTCGACGAGTGCGCCGTGCCGAAGGTGTCGTAGGCGCTTTCGTCGCGCCGGGGAAAACCGGAAATGCCGCCGAACTGGCGCAGCTGCGCCATGCCGTCGCGCCGGCCGGTCAGGATTTTGTGCGGATAGGTCTGGTGGCCGACATCCCAGACGATGCGGTCCTCAGGGGTGTTGAAGACGTAGTGCAGTGCAATCGTCAGCTCCACCGTGCCGAGGTTGGAAGACAGGTGGCCGCCCGTCTTGGAGACCGAATCCAGCACGAAATCGCGCAGCTCGCCGGCAAGCAGCTTGAGGTCGGCGGGGGCCAGGCGGCGCAGGTCGGCGGGGCTGTCGATTTTGTGTAGCAGGTCCATAGGGATCTTCTCTTAAGATTTTCTTTCCACGATCAGGTCCGCCAGCTGGCGCAGGCGCAGCGCCTGGTCGCCGAACGGCAGCACGGCACGATGCGCATCGGCGCGCAGCTTTTCCGCCAGCGCGCGCGACTGCTCCAGGCCCAGGATCGATACGTAGGTCGGCTTGTTGTCGGCCGCATCCTTGCCGGCAGTCTTGCCCAACGCGGCCGAATCGGCGGTAGCGTCGAGGATGTCGTCGACCACCTGGAACGCCAGCCCGACGGCTGCCGCATAGCCATCCAGCGCCGCCATCTCGCCGCCGCTCAGCTCCTTGCCGCACAGGCCGCCCAGCAGCACGGCAGCACGCAGCAGCGCGCCAGTCTTGAGCCGGTGCATCTGCTCGAGCTCTTCCAGTGACAAGGGCAGGCCGACGCTGGCCAGGTCAATCGCCTGACCACCGCACATGCCGATCGATCCGGAAGCTTGCGCCAGCGTGCGCACCATGGCCAGTTGCCGCGCCGGCGGCGATTCGCCGCGTGCCAGCACCAGGAAGGCTTGCGCCTGCAAGGCGTCGCCCACCAGCAGCGCGCCCGCTTCGCCATATTTTACGTGCACGGTCGGCTTGCCGCGGCGCAGCTTGTCATCGTCCATGCAGGGCATGTCGTCATGCACCAGCGAGTAGGCATGAATCATTTCGACGGCGGCGGCGGCACGCGCCAGTTCCGCGGCCGGCGCCGCAAACAGGGCGCCGGCGGCATGCACCAGCAAAGGGCGAACGCGCTTGCCGCCATCGAGTACGGCATAGCGCATGCCTTCATGCAACTGCTGTGGCGGTGTGTCTTCACTCGGCAAGAAATTGCCGAGCGCCTGTTCCATACTCGACTGGACACCCCGCATCCAGTCGGCGAATGCGTGGGCGCTCATTCCTCCGCCTCCGCGCCGGCGGCAAAAGGCTTGAGCATATCTGCTTCCAGCACCTTGACCTGGCTTTCGACCTGATCGAGCTGGCCGGTGCAATACCGCACCAGCTCCGCGCCGCGCCGGTACGCAGCCACCGAAGCTTCCAGCGGCAGCTCACCGGCTTCCATTTGCGTGACCAGCTGCTCCAGCTCCGTCATCGCCTGTTCGAACGATGCGGGGGCGGCAGCCGGCGCATTCTTTTTTGACATAAGCACTCAACCTGAAAAGTAGCCCGTTATTTTAGAACAATCCTCCTGCTACAGTCAGGAATATGGAAAGAACAAGCTGTTCCTCGGCAGAATCACCAATTTATGAACGATAATCATTTTTATTTGATATACTATTTTCCGTCAACTTATTCAGCCTTACTCCCCATTGTCTTACATTCCAGGAGAATTCTTTCATGAAACTGCTCCCTGCGGCCCTTGCCGTCTCTTTTGCCCTTGCAGGCTTCAGCGCCCCTGCCGCTGCCGATGAAGTGGTGGTCTATTCGTCCCGCATCGAGCAGCTGATCAAGCCGATTTTCGATGCCTACACAAAAGAAACCGGCACAACTATCAAGTTCGTCACCGACAAGGAAGGCCCCTTGCTGGAGAAGCTGAAAGCCGAAGGGGCGAATACGCCCGCCGACATGCTGATCACGGTGGATGCCGGCAACCTGTGGCAGGCTGCGAACGAAGGCTTGCTGCGCCCACTGGACTCAAAAACGCTGGCCACCAATATCCCGGCGCACCTGCGCGATCCGCAAAACCGCTGGTTCGGCCTGTCGGTGCGCGCGCGCACGATTTTCTACAACAAGGACAAGGTCAAGCCGGCCGAACTATCGACCTATGAAGACCTGGCCAGCCCGAAGTGGAAAAACCGCCTGTGCCTGCGCACTTCCAAGAAAGTCTATAACCAGTCGCTGGTGGCCATGATGATCGAGGAACACGGCGAAGCGAAGACTGAGCAGATCGTCAAGGGCTGGGTGGGCAACCTGGCCACCGCGGTATTCCCCGACGACACCAAGATGCTGGAAGCGATCGCCGCCGGCCAGTGCGACGTCGGCATCGCCAACACGTATTACTACGGCCGCTTGCTGGAGAAAAAGCCGAATCTGCCGGTGAGCATATTCTGGGCCAACCAACAGGGCGCTGGCGTCCATGTGAACGTTTCCGGCGCAGGCATCACGAAGCATGCAAAGAATCCGGCGGGCGCGCAAAAGCTGATCGAATGGCTGTCGTCCGACAAGGCGCAGAACCTGTACACGGATGCCGGCATGGAGTATCCCGCCAATCCGAAGGTCAAGGCTGATCCGGTCGTGGCTTCCTGGGGCAGCTTCAAACCCAACCTGATCAATGTCAGCAAGGCAGGCGAGCTGCAAGCCACCGCCGTCAAACTGATGGATCGCGCCGGTTACAAGTAAGTCGCGGCGATGCAGCAGAGTACTGCCTCACTGCCAGCCGTACGGCTGCCGCGCCTGCAATGGCGCGGCTGGCTGACGGGCTGGCGCTTCGCCGCTTTCCTGGTGTCGCTGGTGACGCTGGTGCCGCTGGCGGTGGTGCTGTCGTCGATCGTCGCGCCGCAATCGGACATCTGGGCGCACCTGTCACAGCATGTGCTGCCCGAAATCCTGCTCAACACCCTGTGGCTGGCGCTGGGCGTGGCCGCAGGCACCGGCGTGCTGGGCGTGACGCTGGCCTGGCTGACCGCGGTCTGCGACTTCCCCGGCCGCCGCTTCTTTTCCTGGGCGCTGATGTTGCCGCTGGCGATGCCGGCCTACGTCACCGCTTTCGTGGCCATCGGCCTGCTCGACTTTACCGGGCCGGTGCAGACCCTGCTGCGCGAATGGTTCGGCAGCAGCGCCTGGTTCCCGGCCATCCGCTCGCGCGGCGGCGTGATCCTGGTGATGACGCTGGCGCTCTACCCTTACGTCTACCTGCTGGCGCGCAACGCCTTCCTGACTCAGGGCCGGCGCGCCCTGGAAGCCGGCCAGTCGCTGGGCATGAGCCGGCGCCGCGGCTTCGTCAGGATCGCCCTGCCGATGGCGCGCCCCTGGATCGTCGCCGGCATCATGCTGGTGCTGATGGAAACCCTGGCCGATTTCGGCACCGTGGCGATCTTCAATTACGACACTTTCACCACGGCGATCTACAAGGCCTGGTTCGGCCTGTTTTCGCTGTCCACCGCCTCGCAGCTGGCGTCGATCCTGGTGCTCATCGTCTTCGTCCTGGTGGCGGTCGAACAGCACTGGCGCGGCGTGCGCCGCTACCACGGCAGCCGCAGCCAGGCCGCCACCTATCAACTCAGGCCAGCGCTGGGCTGGGCCGTCAGCGCGCTGCTGGGCCTGTTCTTCCTGGCCGTGTTCGTCGTGCCGCTGCTGCAGCTCGTGCTCTGGAGCGCCAGCGTGTTCGCCGACGAATTCGACGCACGCTACTGGCAATTCATCTGGCGCTCGCTGCTGCTGTCGGCCATCGCCGCCGCGCTCGTCATGGTCGCGGGCCTGGTGCTGTCGTATGCGCTGCGGTTGTACCGCGACTGGCCGACGCGCTTTTTCGCGCGCCTGTCGACGCTGGGCTACGCTGTGCCCGGCACGGTGCTGGCGGTCGGCATCTTCATTCCGGTCGCCTGGGTCGACAATTTCCTGCTGGCCTGGCTGCCGGTGCCGGCCGACGGCAGCATCCTCAAGGGCACGCTGACGGTGATGCTGCTGGCCTATGTCGCGCGCTTTCTTGCGCCCGGCTTCAACGCCATCGACAGCGCCATGCAGCGCATTACCCGCAACCAGGAAGAAGCCGCGCGCGGCATGGGCTATCACGGCTTGCGCCTGCTGACGCGGGTGCACGTGCCACTGCTGCGCGGCGGCCTGTTTACCGCCGCCCTGATGGTATTCGTCGATGTCATGAAGGAAATGCCGATCACCCTCATGACGCGCCCCTTTGGGTGGGACACGCTGGCGGTACGGGTCTTCGAAATGACCTCGGAAGGACAATGGGAGCTGGCGGCGCTGCCGTCAGTCGTGCTGGTAGTGGCCGGCCTGGCGCCGGTGGTGCTGCTGACACGCCAGTCCGGGCGCTAGCGTCCTGAGTTGGAAGTTCGTTGAAAAATGAAACTGATGCAATGGGCGCCCACCGAGGCGCAAAACGGAGCAAGGCCGGGCGCCTTGCGAGTATTTGTAACGAAGGATGGCGTTCATTTCATCGGTTTTGTTCGACGAACTTCCAGCTCAGGACGCTAGAATAGCGGCATGGAACATTTGAATTCCGGCGCCGCGGGCGCCCCCATGCTGCGCCTGGACGGCATCTCCCATACATACAAGCACGCCGAGACCTTTGCCGGCCTGAGCTTTTCGCTCGAGCGCGGCCAGATCGGCTGCCTGCTGGGCCCGTCCGGCTGCGGCAAGACCACCGCGCTGCGCTGCATCGCCGGCTTCGAGCCGGTCAGCGCCGGCGCCATCCACGTCAACGGCCGCCTGGTGAGCAGCCGCGATTTTTCCCTGCCGGCCGAACGGCGCCACATCGGCATGGTGTTCCAGGATTACGCGCTGTTTCCGCACCTGGACGTGCGCGGCAACGTCGCTTTCGGCCTGCGCCACCTCGACCGCGCGCAAGCACGGCGCCGCGTCGATGAAATGCTGGAAGTGGTGGGCCTGCAGGCGCTCGGCCAGGCCTATCCGCATGAACTGTCCGGCGGCCAGCAGCAGCGCGTGGCGCTGGCGCGGGCGCTGGCGCCGCAACCCGACCTGCTGCTGCTGGACGAGCCGTTCTCCAACCTCGACGTCGAGCTGCGTGAACGCCTCGGCGTGGAAGTGCGCGCCATCCTCAAGCAGCAGAATGCCACGGCCGTGCTGGTCACGCACGACCAGCACGAAGCCTTCGCCATTGCCGACGAGATCGGCCTGCTGCATCGCGGCGTCATCCAGCAATGGGATACGCCCTACCGCCTGTACCACGAGCCGGCGAACCGCTTCGTTGCAGACTTCATCGGCGAAGGCGTGCTGGTGCCGGGCACCGTGCTGGCGCCGGACCGGATCGAGATCGAACTGGGCGTCATCGTCGGCGACATGCCGCAGGATTGCTGCACCGGCTGCACGGTGGATGTGCTGCTGCGCCCGGACGACCTGATCCACGACGATGCCAGCCCGCTGCAGGCACGCGTGGTGTGCAAGGCTTTCCGCGGCGCGGAATTCTTGTATACGCTGGAACTGGAGAGCGGCACGCGGGTGCTGTCGCAGGTGCCCAGTCACCACAATCATGCCATCGGCGAAAAGATCGGCCTGCGCCTGGAAATCGACCACGTGGTCGCCTTCCGCCGCGATTGACGCGTACAGCAGCGCCGGCTTCCCTGACGCCGGCGCTGCTGCAGGTTGCTGCTGCAGGTTTTTACTTGCGGAACTCGGTCAGGCGTGTCTTCAGCGGCGCGCCCTGGTTGGCCGGCAGGGTCTCGAATTTCTCCTGCATCAGCGCGTCGAGCTGCTGAAGACGTGCCGCCGGCGCCGGATGCGTGCTGAAAATCAGTCCGAAACCGGCATCGCTGGCGCTCATGCCCTGCAGGGTCTGCAGCGCCGCCGGCAAGCCGTAGGGATCGTAGCCGGCGCGCGCGGCGATCACCACGCCGATGCGATCGGCCTCGAACTCGTCGGACTGGTCGAGACCGCTGGCAAACGCCTTCAGCACGGCATTCTTGACGAACTGCTTGACCTGGGGATTGTCGCCTCCCTTGGCCGTGGCAAGGTCGCCGATCGCCCCCATGATGCCGCTGGTGCGGACCGCTTTCAGGTGGTGCTTTTGCAGCACATGGGCGATTTCATGCGACAGCACGCCCGCCAGCTCAGCCTCGCTGCGCATGCGTGCCAGCAAGCCCTTGGTGACGAAAATATAACCGCCCGGCGTGGCGAAGGCGTTGTAGCCATTATCGTCCAGCACGGCGAAAGTCCACGGCAAATCGGGCCGCTCGGTCTGCGTCGCCAACCAGCGCCCCAGCGTATTGACGTAGCGCTGCACGCCTGGATTGTTCAGCAGGGGCTTGGCGCCCAGCAGCGTCGCGGAAAATTGCTGGCCCAGGGCGATTTCTTCTTCCTGGGTCGGCTCCTTGACCGCCTTGGTGACGTTGCCGATCAGGCTGGCGGCGTTCGAGGTACTGTCGCCCCTGTTGCCGCTGTTATCGAGCAGGTTCTTGAACAGGTTTTGCGACGTTGCTGCGCCCGAAGTCAGCACCAGAGCCAGCGCCAGCACTGCCTTTTTGTAGCCTTGCATATTCATCTCAGACCCCTCCCACGCCCGGCACGCCACCGGTATTACCGTCGTTGCCTGCCGGTGATGCGCCGCCCCCCGTCGCTGCCGCCGGCGTCACGGCCGGCAAATACGCGACTTGCGCAGACGCCAGCTTGCTGCGGCGGGCGAATGCCGTGCCGGCGCTTGCCGGGACCGCGAGCTTCTGCATCCTGGCGAATTCGGCATGATTGGGCTGCGCATTTTCCAGGTCTTCCTTTTCCAGTCCGCGCACGCCGGTCGTGGTCGTGGCATTGCTGGAACTGCGCCCGGAACCGAGCAGGCCAGCCAGCGCATTGGCCGGATTGGCGCCAGCGGAAGCAGCGGCATTGCCGCTGCCCGGCGCCTTCAGATGCAGCATGCGCACCCAGCCGATCGTGTTGGCATTGGTTTTGACTTCGCTCCAGGCCCCCTGGCGCTTGCGGATATCGACCGTTTCGTTTTCAGCCAGGGCCGCCAGCTTGGCGGCGTCCGACTGCGGTTGCGCCAGCACGTCGGTGGCGCGGCTTGCCATTCCGGGCTCGGCCTGCGCGCCGCAAGCGACGAGCAGGAACGCAAGAACAGGTGCTCTCATGACGGATTCCTCACAGGTTCAAACAATTCAACTTTGGCGGCGCGTCCCTTGACTGCAAACGCGCCTTTGGGAATGAAACGAATGCCTTGCATGCCCGCGCAGGATTCCATGGTGTCGCGCGTTACCAGCACCCGCGCCACGTCCTTGGTCAGCCCCTCGACACGGCTGGCCAGGTTGACGGTATCGCCGATGGCTGTGTAATCGAGTTTCTTTTGAGCACCAATAAAGCCTACCACAGCGTTGCCAGAGTGTACACCTATGCCCACGTCGAATTCGACGGGAGCAGCGGCCTCGCCGGCCTCGGCTTGCAGCGCCTTCTTGAAATCCAGTAGCACTTCCTGCATTTCCAGGGCAGCCGCAACTGCATGTGCGGCATGTTGCGGATCATCCACAGGCGCGCCCCAGAAGGCCATGATGCAGTCGCCGATGAACTTGTCGAGCGTGCCGCCATGGCGGAATACCACATCGACCTGGCGGTCGAAATAGCGGTTCAGCAATTTCACCACCTCTTGCGGATCGCGCGTTTCCGACAGCGTAGTGAAGCCGCGGATGTCGGAAAACAGCACCGTCACTTCCGAGCTGCGCCCCGACAGGCTTTCCACGGTTTCGCCATGCTCGACGATCTGCCGCACCACATTGGGGTTGAGGAATCGGCCGAACAGCGACACCGCCTGATCGCGCGTGCGGCGCTCGCGCAGGTAACCGCGCGTGGCTTCCAGCAGGAACCAGCCCCAGGCAAATGCCAGCGGCGTCACCACCGGCAGCAGCAGGCCGCGCGCCAGCATGGCGTCGGCCGCCGCCAGCGCCGCCAGCGTCGTCAGGGCCAGCAGTCCGCCGCTCAGCAAGGGGTTGCGGCGCCGCGCGAAAGCCCGGGCCAGCGCCGCAATCAGCAATGCGCCGACGGCGAGCGCAGCGCCGGGCGGCGCCACGCGCACGGCCCGGCCGTTCTTGAGGTTGTCGATCGCCGTGGCCAGCAGGTAGACGCCGGGGTAATTGCTCGCCAGCGGCGTCACGTGGTGGTCAAACAGGCCGGAAGCGGAAGAACCGATCACCAGGATCTTGTCACGAAACAGCGGCGCCAGCTGCGCATCGAACACCTGCCGCCCGGCTTCATCCAGTTTCAGGCGCTCTTCGGTCAGGGTGCGGTAAAGCGCGCCATAGGAATAATTGGTGTGCAGGCCGCTCGACCAGCGCAGCAGGAAATCGTCGCCTGCCGGCCGTGCGCCGCCAAAGTCTCCGGCCACCCGCGCCGGCAGCGACGGCAACTGCCACCCCCCGACATCCGCGCGCAAGGCGGCGCGGCGCTGCACGCCGTCTTCATCCTTGACGCTGTTGATCAGTCCCAGGCGCCAGGCCTGCGGCGACACCGCATGCGGCAATACGAAGCTGGCGCGGGCATCGGCGCGCCCCGGCTGCGTCACGCCGAAGGCATCCGCCAGCGTCGCCAGCGGCACGCCTGCGGCATCGTTCTGTTCCGCCAGTCGGGTGCTCGCCAGATAAACATTGCCGGCAGCGCGTACGGCCTCATCGAGGCGCGCATCGCTGACCGGAGTGCGCGCATCGCGCTCCGCAAACGCCATGTCGAAAACGATGGCGCGCGGCTGCAATGCCGCCAGCCCGTCGATCAGATCAGCATGGATTTCGCGCGGCCATGCCCACAGTCCGGCGATTTCCTGCATCGACGCCAGGCTCGCATCATCGGCATCGATCACCACGATATCGGCATCCGGCGTCACGGCAACGGCATGCCGGCGCTGATAGACGTCGGCCAGACGCATTTCCGTCAGGTTCAGCGCCTGCAGATAAAACAGCTCGAAGGCCAGCGCCACAATGAACAGGCAAGCCGGCAGCCAGTGCCGCCGCCATGCGGAATTGTCGCCCGAACCGGAAAAAGCCATGCAGCGCCCTGGATAATTTTATTAATTAAAAGAAATCTTATCCGCACGCATGCAACTCTTGCAATCACGAAATAATTGCTGCCAGCAAAGGCTCTGCTGCCAGCCCATTGCGGTATAATTATTGGTTCTGTCCAAAATTTCCGTTTCATATTGTTTGAACACAGGTTTTTGCGGATTCTTTCCTCTTAGGTTGGTGCAAATTAATTTGGGGGTGGGGATGTCCGATCTGGCGACTATTGCCAATCTTGCGCGTTCGCATGCGCAACTTCCGGTCAACGTCTATTTCGACGAACGCCTGCTGCAGCAGGAAATTCAACAATTGTTCCGCAATGGCCCGCGCTATGCCGGCCATGAACTGATGGTGCCCGAGGCCGGCGACTTCGCCACGCTGCCATGGGAAAACGAGGGCCGCATGCTGGTGCGCAATGCGCAAGGCATCGAGCTGCTTTCCAATGTCTGCCGCCACCGCCAGGCCAAGATGTTCAACGGCCGCGGCAACACCAGCAATATCGTTTGCCCGCTGCACCGCTGGACGTACGACCTCAAGGGTGAGCTGATCGGCGCGCCGCACTTTGCCGACACGCCCTGCCTGAACCTGTCGAAGACACCGCTGCAATCCTGGAACGGCCTGCTGTTCGAAGACAACGGCGTCAATGTGCGCGACAAGCTGGCCAGCCTCGGCGTAACGCGCGAGCTGGATTTTTCCGGCTACCTGTTCGACCATGTCGAAGTCCATGAATGCGACTACAACTGGAAGACCTTCATCGAGGTCTACCTGGAGGATTACCACGTCGGGCCTTTCCATCCGGGCCTGGGCAGCTTCGTTTCCTGCGACGACCTGCGCTGGGAATTCGGCCCGGACTACAGCGTGCAGACCGTCGGCGTCAATCGCGGCCTGCAGAAATCCGGCTCGCCGGTTTACCAGAAATGGCAGGAGCAGGTGCTCCGGCTGGGCAACGGCGCCGTGCCCGAACATGGCGCCATCTGGCTCACGCTCTATCCCAACATCATGGTCGAATGGTATCCGCACGTGCTGGTAGTGTCGACGCTGTGGCCGCAGGGCCCGCAAAAAACCATCAACGTGGTGGAGTTCTACTACCCCGAAGAAATCGCGCTGTTCGAGCGCGAGTTCGTCGAGGCCGAACGCGCGGCCTACATGGAAACCTGCATCGAGGATGACGAGATCGCCCTGCGCATGGATGCCGGCCGCAAGATCCTGATGGAACGCGGCGTCAACGAAGTCGGTCCCTACCAGTCGCCGATGGAAGACGGCATGCAGCACTTCCACGAGTGGTATCGCGCCAGGCTCGAGGTCTGACGTCATCCGTATCGTGCATCCGGCCGCGGCCGCGCCGTATTACAATGCGCGCATCTGGCGGCCTGAGTCAGGACGCCAGTGACCTGCACGGAGCCTGTCATGCGCTACACCACCCTGATTTCCGCCAATGAACTGGCCCAGCACGCGCTGGCGCCGGACTGGATCGTGCTCGATTGCCGCTACGACCTGTTGCAGCCGGCTGCCGGCCGCGCCGCCTACGAAGCCGGCCATATTCCGGGCGCGCAGTACGCCGACCTCGAGCGCGACCTGTCCGGCAGCAAGACGGATGCGCACGGCGTCTTCCGCGGCCGCCATCCGCTGCCCGAGCGCGATGCCTTCATCGAAACCCTGCGCCGCTGGGGCGTCGGCAGGCGCTCGCAGGTAGTCGCCTGCGATGCCCAAGGCGGCATGTTCGCCGCGCGCCTGTGGTGGCTGCTGCGCTGGGTCGGCCATGATGCCGTGGCCGTGCTGGACGGCGGCATCGATGCCTGGACGGCATCCGGCATGTGGCTGTCGACGGAGTTGCGCGGCAAGCCCTACGGCGACATTTGCCTGGAGAAGCCGCTGACGACCACCGTCGATGCCGACGCCATCCTCGCCAACCTGGCGCAGCCGGCGTTGACTGTCGTCGATGCACGCGCCCCGGACCGCTTCCGCGGCGAGAGCGAAACCATCGACCCGGTCGGCGGCCATATCCCCGGCGCGGTCAACCGCTTTTTCAAAGACAACCTGCAGGCCGACGGCCGCTTCAAGCCGGCGCCGCAACTGCGCGCGGAATGGCAGGCGCTGCTGGCCTCGCCGCAGGCAGCCGTGATGCAATGCGGCTCCGGCGTCACCGCCTGCCACAACCTGCTGGCGCTGGCAGCGGCAGGCCTGCCCGGCGCGGCGCTGTATCCGGGGTCGTGGAGCGAATGGTGCGCCGATCCGGCGCGGCCGGTGGCGCGCGCGGACTGACCCGGAAAACCCATGCTCGGTATCGCCTTCTGCCACGGCTGGTCCTTCGACACGCAATCCCTGGCGCCGCTGCAAGCGGCGCTGGCACAGCGCCTGCCGGACGTCGCCCAGGCAAGCTTCGACCTCGGCTTCACCGGCACGCCGCAGACGCCTGCGCTGGCACCGGATGTGGACTGGATCGCGCTCGGCCATTCCTGGGGCTTTGCCTGGCTGCTGCAGCAGGACCAGCCCTGGCGGGCGGCCATCGCCATCAATGGCTTCAGCCGTTTCTGCCGCCGCCCCGGCCATCCGGAAGGCGCGCCGGCGCGGCTGGTCGACGCCATGCTGGCGCGCCTGCAGACCGAAGCGCAGGCGGTAGTGCAGGATTTCCATGCGCGTTGCGGCGTACCTGCGCCGCAAGCGCTCCAGCACCTCGATCAGGCGGCGCTGCAGCAGCACCTGCAACGCTTGCGCGACCTCGACATTGCCCTGCCCGCCTGCCCGCTGCTGGCGCTGGCCACCGACGACGACGCCATCGTGCCGCCGGCGCTGGCGCGCGCCTGCTTTGTGCAGGACGGCTGCACGCTGCAGCACTTCCCGGGCGACCACCTGCAGCTGCTGCGCGCGCCGGACGCCGCCGCCGATGCGATTGCGGCATTCATCGAAAGCCTGCATGCATAGCCCGGTCGCCGCGCGCTTTTCCGATGCCGCCGGACGTTACGAGCAGGCGGCGCACGTCCAGCAACAGGCCGCGAGCGCATTCGACGCCTGGCTGGCGCAGCTGGGGCTGGCCGCCCCTGCCAGCATCGCCGAGATCGGCTGCGGCACCGGCTTTTTCACGCGCCTGCTGCATGCCCGTTACCCGGATGCCCGCCTGCACGCCACCGATCTGGCGCCGGCCATGGTGGAACGCTGCCGCGCCAGCCTGCCGCCGGCACCGGGGCTGCAGTTCTCGGTACGCGACGGCCGCGATGCCATTTTTGCGCCGCCGCCCGACTGGATCGTCTCGACCATGTGCTTCCAGTGGTTCGATCCTTTGCCGCCGGTGCTGGCGCATCATTTCTGCCACGCCCGCGTGCTGGCGTTCAGCGTCCTGCTGGACGGCTCGTTTGCGCCCTGGCGCGACGCCCATGCGCGGCTGGGTCTGGCGCCGGGATTGCTGGCCTGCCCGGACTACGCCACGCTGCTGCGCGCCTGCACGGACCTGGGCGCGCGCCGCCTGCACAGCCAGCGCATATCGCTGGTCGAGCAGCATGCGAATGGGCAGTCCTTCGTCCATAGCCTGCGCGCGATCGGCGCCGACCAGCCGCGCCCCGGCCATCGGCCGGTGGCATTGCGGCAGGTATTGCGGCAACTGGAGAGCGGCGTCGCCGCCAATTATGAAATCGGCTTCTTTTGCCTGGAACGCTGAGGCGGACTGCACGAGCCGGTGCCGCCGCAATACAAGGCCGCAAGTGGATTCCGACGGCGGCGCTTACCTGTTCTGCAGCAGTTCGTGCACGTAACGCACGGGAATTGCATAGGTAATGCCACTGGGCTGGCTGATGGCGTTTTCCTTCAGACCCTTGACGAACACCATGTTGATGACGCCGATGACCGTGCCGCTGCCGGGGTCGTAGACCGGGCTGCCGCTGTTGCCGGGATAGGCGGTGCCGTCGAGCTGGAAGATCGAGAACTGGCCGTTGCGCAATTGCGCGACCATTCTGGCATCCAGCTTGCCTGAGCTCATGGCTGGCATGACGATGGGCGTGATCGCCGACACCATGGCGCGGTGCGTGACGTGATGCAGGCCCAGCACCATCCCCAGCGGGAAGCCGGTGAATGCCACTTCCTGCCCTTCCGCCACGCCGGCCGAATCGCCCAGCGCCAGCGCCGGCAGTGGCGCGCCGCCGATGCGCAGGTGCGCCAGGTCGTGCGTGGTGTCCGTGGCCACCAGTTCGGCGCTGCGGAACTCGGTCTGGTCGCCGCGTCCGATGATAATACCCAGTACTTCCCGGTCGGCGTCGCTGGCGCCGCGCGCCAGCTTGAGTGCCACGTGAGCGTTGGTGATGACGCTGCGGCCGTCGCCGGTCACGAAACCGGTGCCGACGAAAACCACCGCCGGGCTGCGCGTTTTCTGATAGCTGCCGATTCCGACCACCGACGGCTTGATTTTTTCTATCGTGCGCGGCAAGTCGTTTGCAAATGCTGGCGCGCGCAGCAACAGGCAAGCCAGCACGGCCCAAAGCACCGCAAGGCAGCGTAAAAAGGCGCCGGTGGCGGGCGATTGGTCAGGCGATGCTTGCATGCGCTTCCTCCGACAAGTCCGGGTTCGACAGCGAAATTGCTTGGGCTAGTTAGTGCGCGTGGCCGGCATGGGTATGCCCGGTCACCAGCAGCACTATTGCCACGCCCAGCGCGATCAGGATCAGTTGCGGCACAGTTTCGCGCAAGGTGGCGCGGCGCTGCATTTGCGGCATCAGGTCGCTGACGGCGATATAGATGAAGCCCGAGGAGGCGAACACCAGCACGTAGGGAATCCAGTCGTGCGCTTTCTCCAGCGCAAAATAGCCGACCAGGCCGCCCAGCAGCGCCAGCAGACTGCACAGCAGGTTGTAGACATAGGCGCGCGTGCGCGAGAATCCGGCGTTGAGCAGGACGATGAAGTCGCCGACTTCCTGCGGGATTTCATGGGCGATGATGGCCACGGCGGTAATGATGCCGAGGTTGGGGTCGGCCAGAAAAGCGGCGGCGATCAGGATGCCGTCGGTGAAGTTGTGCAGACCGTCGCCGACCAGGATCATCCAGCCGGCCTTGCCGGCTTCATCGGCATCGTGGCCATGCTCGTGATGGTGGCCGTCACCTTCGTAATGGTGGGAATGGCGCAGGATGGCCAGCTTCTCCAGCAGGAAGAAGCCCAGCAGGCCCGCCAGCAGGGTGGCGAACAGTGCGCGCGGGTCGGCATGGCCCTCGAAGGCTTCCGGCAGCGCATGCAGCAGCGAGGTGGACAGCAGGATGCCGACCGACAGGCTGACCATGCGCTCCACCATTTTCCCCAGAAAGCCGAACGAAAACACGGCGGCCGCGGAAATGCTGACCAGCCCCGCCAGCAAGGTGGTCAGCAGGATGGATGTCAGCGTGGCGTTAATTTGGAGACCTGTGCAGTGCGGGAAGGAGGCAAATTAGAACATATGCAGCGAATTTCGGCAAACGCTGCCGCGTCGCTGCCGCCTTTACCCCTTCCCCGCGCTGTTTCAGGCGACGCCGTGTTCCCTGAACCAGGCCAGGCAGCGCTTCCAGCCGTCGCGGGCGGCGGCTTCCAGGTAGCTGGGGCGATAATCGGCATGGAAGGCGTGGCCGGCGTCCGGGTACACCACGAATGCCGACTTGCTGCTGCCTTTGGCGAGCGCCGCCTTCATCTGCTCCACCGTATCCAGCGGGATGCCGCCATCCTTGCCGCCGTACAGGCCCAGCATCGGCACCTTGAGGCCGGCGGCGATATCCACCGGCTGCGACGGCGTCAGCGCCGTCTTGTCGCCCACCAGGCGGCCATACCATGCCACCCCCGCCTTCACCTTCGGATTGTGCGCCGCATATAGCCAGGTAATGCGCCCGCCCCAGCAGAAACCGGTGATGCCCAGCCGGCTCGTATCGCCGCCGTTCTTGCCGGCCCAGGCCACGCAGGCATCGAGGTCGCCCATCACCTGGGCGTCCGGCACTTTCGAGACGACTTCCTTGATGACATCGGCAATCGACGTGTGCGCGGCCGGATCGCCCTGGCGCACGAACAGGTCGGGCGCCAGCGCCAGGTAGCCAGCCTTGGCGAAGCGGCGGGCGACGTCGGCGATGTGCTCGTGCACGCCAAAGATCTCCGATACCACCAGCACCACCGGCAGGCCGGTCTTGCCCTTGGGCTGGGCGCGATACACCGGCACCTCCTGGCCATCGACCGTGAGCCGGAACGTACCGGCGTCGAGCCCTTCGGTATCGGTCTTGATCACGCTTTGCGCGCACACCGGCAGCACCGCCAGGGCAAAGCCGCTGCCCAGCGCCGTGTGCAAAAAGCCGCGGCGGTCCAGCGGCCCGGACAGCGGCGTACCGGCGGCCAGGCTATCGATTTCCAGTTCCACATTTTTCATGCTGCTCTCCCGAAAAAGTCGATCGTCAATGTCCTGCTGCTTGCAAAACTATATTCAAATGCCTGTTAATGTGCCTCATCCCAGTTGCGGCCGGTACCGACTTCCGCAATCAACGGCACTTTCAGCCGCGCCACGCCGGCCATCAGTTGCGGCAACTTTTCGCGTACCCGCTCCAGTTCCGTCTGCGGCACTTCCAGCACCAGCTCGTCGTGCACCTGCATCACCATTTTCGACTGCAGGCCGTCCTGCTCGAGCCAGTCCTGCACCGCGATCATCGACAGCTTGATCAGGTCGGCCGCAGTGCCCTGCATGGGCGCGTTGATGGCGGCGCGCTCGGCGGCCTGGCGGCGCGGGCCGTTGGGAGAATTGATCTCGGGCAGCCACAGACGGCGCCCGAACACGGTCTCGACATGGCCGCGCGCCTTGGCCTCGGCGCGGGTGTCGGCCATGTATTGCGCCACGCCCGCAAAGCGCTGGAAATACTTTTCGATATACATCTGTGCCGCCGCGCGCTCGATGCCGAGGCTTGCCGCCAGGCCGAATGCGCTCATGCCATAAATGAGGCCGAAGTTGATGACCTTGGCATAGCGACGCTGCTCGGAGGTGACGGCGTCGGCCGTCACGCCGAAAATCTCGGCGGCAGTGGCGCGGTGGATATCCAGACCCTCGGCGAAGGCGCGCAGCATGGCGCTGTCTTCCGAGATATGCGCCATGATGCGCAGCTCGATCTGCGAATAGTCCGCGGAGACGATGACGCTGCCCGGCGGCGCGATGAAGGCTTCGCGGATGCGGCGCCCTTCTGCCGTGCGGATCGGGATATTCTGCAGGTTCGGATCGTTCGACGCCAGCCGCCCGGTCACCGCCACCGCTTGCGCGTAATTGGTGTGTACGCGGCCGGTGCGGGGGTCGATCATTTTCGGCAGCTTATCGGTGTAGGTCGATTTCAGCTTCGACAGGCTGCGGTTTTCCAGCAATATCTTCGGCAGGGGGTAGTCCTCAGCCAGCTTTTGCAGCACGTCTTCATCGGTGGATGGCGCGCCGGACGGCGTCTTTTTCACCACCGGCAGGTTCAGCTTGCCGAAGAAGATCTCGCCGATCTGCTTGGGCGAATTCAGATTGAACGGCTGCCCGGCCAGCGCATACGCCTCCTGCTCCAGTTCCATGATGCGGCGGCCCAGCTCGCCCGATTGCGTCGCCAGCAGCTCGGAATCGATCAGCACGCCGTTGCGCTCGATCTTTTGCAGCACCACCGCAGTCGGCAATTCGATCTGTTCATACACATAGGCCAGGCCGGCCTCGCCCTTGATGCGCGGCCACAGCGACTGGTGCAGCTGCAGGGTGATGTCAGCGTCTTCGGCGGCGTATTCAGTGGCGCGCGCAATCTCCACTTCGTCGAAGCACAGCTGCTTGGCGCCCTTGCCGCACACCTCCTCGAAGGTCACGGTCTTGCGGTTCAGGTGGCGCAGCGCCAGGCTGTCCATGTCGTGGCTGCGGTGCGATTCAAGCACGTAGGATTCCAGCAGGGTATCGTGGACGATGCCGCGCAGCTGCACGCCGTGGTTGGCGAAGATATGGCTGTCGTATTTCAGGTGCTGGCCGACCTTCGGCCTGGCCGGGTCTTCCAGCCACGCCTTCATCCTTGCCAGCACGGCTTCGCGATCCAGCTGCGTCGGCGCGTCCGGGTAGCGGTGCGTCAGCGGGATATAGGCGGCCTTGCCGGCCTCGCAGCACAGCGAGATGCCGACCAGTTGCGCCTGCATGGGGTTGAGCGAGGTGGTTTCGGTATCCAGCGCCGTCAGTTCGGCGGCATTGATCCGCGCCAGCCACGCCTCCAGCTGCGCCTCGCTCAGCACGGTCTCGTATTCGGTGGCCGCCGGCGGCGCAAACAACGCGCCCTGCGCCGGGCCGCCGGCGTCCGGCGTTGCCGCAGGCGCGGCGGCGGCCTTGCCTTCCGCTTCCGCGGTGGCCTCGCGCAGCCATGTCCGGAAACCGAAACGGCGGTAGATATCGATCAGCGCGGCGCGATCCGGCTGCTGTGCCGGCAGCGATTCGGCGATCGTCGTCATGTGCGCCGCCAGTTCGCAATCGGTTTTCACGGTCACCAGCACGCGCGCCTGCGGCAGCCAGTCCAGCGTTTCGCGCAGGTTGGCGCCGACCACGCCGCCGATCTTGTCGGCATTGGCGATGACGCCGTCCAGGCTGCCGTACTCGGCCAGCCACTTGACCGCGGTCTTGGGGCCGACCTTGGGCACGCCTGGCACGTTGTCGACGGTGTCGCCCACCAGCGTAAGGTAATCGACGATGCGTTCCGGCGGCACGCCGAACTTGGCGATGACGCCGTCACGGTCGAGCGTTTCATTGCTCATGGTATTGACCAGCGTGACATGGCCGTTGACCAGCTGCGCCAGGTCCTTGTCGCCGGTGGAAATCACGCATTCCATGCCGTGCGCCACCGCCTGCACCGCCAGCGTGCCGATCACGTCGTCGGCTTCGATGCCCTCGACCGCCAGCACTGGCCAGCCCATGGCCCTGACTGCGGCATGGATGGGCTCGACCTGCAACGCCAGGTCGTCCGGCATGGAGGCACGATTGGCCTTGTACTCGGCGTAGAGGTCGTCGCGGAAGGTCTTGCCTTTTGCATCGAAAACACAGGCAATGTATGCTGCAGGGTAATCATTGTGCAGGCGGCGCAGCATGTTGATGATGCCGTACAGGGCGCCGGTAGGCGCCCCCTCGGCGTTGCGCAAGTCCGGCATGGCATGGAAGGCGCGATAGAGATAGCTGGAGCCGTCGACTAACAGAAGGGTTTTTTGCATATGAAACAGGATGGAAAAAGGGTGCTGAAGCTGCGCCAGGTGATCGATGGAGACCGCGCGACCGCCAAGAAAGCGCGCGAATCGTGGCATATGTTCACGATTATGGCAGAATTTATCGAGGCCACCGAACATCTGTCCGAGCTGACCCCGGCCGTGTCCATCTTCGGCTCGGCCCGCACTCTGCCGGACCACCCGCACTACCTGCTCGGCGTCGACATCGCCCGGCGCCTGTCGGACGCTGGCCTGGCGGTGATCTCCGGCGGCGGCCCCGGCATCATGGAAGCTGCCAACAAGGGCGCATTTGAAGGTCAATCGCCCTCGGTCGGCCTGAACATCGAGCTGCCGCGCGAACAGGTCAGCAACATCTGGCAAGACATTTCCATCAGTTTCCGCCACTTTTTTGCGCGCAAGGTCGCGTTCGTCAAATATGCCGCGGCCTACGTCGTCCTGCCGGGCGGCTTCGGCACCCTGGACGAGTTGACCGAAGTGCTGACCCTGATCCAGACCGGCAAGTCGCGCCGCATCCCGGTGATCCTGGTCGGCACCGCATTCTGGAGCGGCCTGCTGGAGTGGTTCAACAACACCCTGGTCAAGGATGGCATGATCAGCCCGCAAGACATGGATATCGTGCAGCTGATCGACGAACCGGCCAACGTCGTCGATGCCATCTTTGCCTTTTACGAAGCGCGCTCGCTCGAACCCAGCGACGAGGAACACCAAAAATCGCTGTACCTGTAGGCGCGGCGGCCGCTATTTGCGGAAAAACCGGCCTGGTTTGCTACAATGAACACATCGGCGGATTTTCCGCCTTATCAATAATCAATAACGCCATCATGCGCCCGCTTGAACGACCATTCCTGACGATCCTCTGCCTGCTGGCTGCAGCAGCGGCAGGCCTGCCTGCGTCGGCACAGCAGCGCCCGGACCCAACGCCGCCCCGCCTGGAAAAACTCGAAGAAGGCGAGGCACCGGCAGTGACCATCAAGCCGCCAGCCAGCAAGAGCACGGTCACCGAGCAGCGCGCCCCCGGCGGGCGCCGCACGGAAGTCAAGGTCAGGAGCGGCAACAGCACTTACCGCGTGCAACCATCGACCCAGCCCGGCAACGCCCAGCCCGGCGATGGCCAGAGCATTACCGCCAAGCCGGCACAATGGGAAGTGCTGCAGTTCGACATGAACCGCAACAAGAAAGTCCAGCAAGAACCGGTAGAACCGCCGCCGGCGCTGCAACCGGCGCCGGCAAAGAAACCGGCAGAATCCAAGCCCGCCCCTAAATGAGGCAACCGCCACCTGTTTGCGCAGCCCGGCTGCGCCCTCTGACGACATTGATTCATGGCAGTATTTACACCAGTCAGCCTCGATGACCTGACACAATGGCTTACGCAATTTCCACTAGGCAAACCCCTGGCAATCAAGGGCATTTCCAGCGGCATTGAAAACAGCAATTTTTTCCTGACCACGGAAACCGGCGAATACGTCCTGACGCTATTCGAAAAGCTCACGTTCGAGCAGTTGCCGTTCTATCTGAACCTGATGCGCCACCTGGCTCGCCACGATGTATTGGTGCCGGCGCCAATCGCCAACCGCGATGGCGACATCCTGCACCGCCTGCACGGCAAGCCGGCCGCGATCGTCACCCGCCTGCAGGGCGCCTGCCAGCTGACGCCTCTGCCCGCGCATTGCGCCGCGGTCGGCGCCATGCTGGCGCAGATGCACCTGGCCGGGCGCGACTTCCCCATGCACCAGCCCAACCTGCGCGGCCTCACATGGTGGCATGCCACCGTGCCGGAAGTGCTGCCCTACCTGTCGACGGACAACCGCCACTTGCTGACGGCGGAAATCCATTTCCAGGAAGCCTGCGCGGCGTCCGCCACGCACCATCGCCTGCAGCAGGGGCCGATCCACGCCGACCTGTTCCGCGACAATGTCATGTTCGATGGCGAACGGCTGACCGGCTTCTTCGATTTCTATTTTGCCGGCTGCGACACATGGCTGTTCGACGTCGCCGTCACCGCCAACGACTGGTGCATCGACCTGGCCAGCGGCGTGTTCGACGAAAACCGGCTGCGCGCCCTGCTCGATGCCTACCATCACGTGCGCCCGTTTACTGTGGACGAGCAGGTAGCCTGGCCGGCAATGCTGCGCGCCGCCGCGCTGCGCTTCTGGCTGTCGCGCCTGTACGACTTTTACCTGCCGCGCGATGCGCACATGCTGACGCCGCACGATCCGACGCATTTCGAACGCATCCTGCGCCAGCGCATCGCCGGCGCCGTTCCCGAACTTGTCCTGACATGACGGATCCATCATGAAAAAAGTGCCTGCGTCGACCGGCTGGCTGTGGGCCCGCCAGGGATTCGATCTGTTCCGCAAGCAGCCTGTCGAGCTATCCACGCTGTTCATCAGCTACATGTTCGTGCTGCTGGCAATCAGCCAGATCCCCCTCGTTGGCGGCGTGTTACAAGCAGTCCTGACACCCGTATTCGTCATGGCCTTCATGCAGGCCAGCCGGCAGGTCGAAAACGGCAAGCGCGTCTTCCCCAGCCTGTTGCTGACGGGATTCCGCGCGCCGGCATTCCGCACGCTGCTGCTGCTGGGCATGCTGTATCTGCTAGCGTTGGTGCTGGCGCTGGCGGCAACCACGCTGGTGGATGGCGGCATGCTGTGGAAGGCCATGACCGGCGCAGTCACGATGACGCCCGCCGAAATGCAGCAGTCCCCGCAACTGCTGCTGGCGATGCTGTTCCGCATGATTGTCTATACCTTGCTGGTGTTGCCGCTGTGGTATGCCGCACCACTGATTACCTGGCAAGGCATGGGCGTGGCCCAGGCCGTGTTTTACAGTTTCTTTACCGTGAAAAATGCCGCCGGCGCCTTTCTTCTGTACGGTGTCGCCTGGCTGCTGGTCAGCCTGGCGATTATTTTTTTCTGCCTGATGTTTGCGATGATCTTTGGCCTTGGGCTGGCGATCTTCATCATGATGCTGCTGTCCGCACTGCTGGGCACCGTGATCTATACCTCGCTCTACCCGACCTATATCGAGTTCTTCGGCCGTCCCGACGACGCCGTGCAAGCGCCGCCGGCGCAAGGCTGACCGCGCCTGACAGCACAACCGCTCAGGCGCGCGCGACCTTTTCCAGCTTGGCCACGCCCAAGTCCAGCAATTTCATGCCGTGGCGGCCGAAGTTGATATGGGCGCGCGGACTGCCGCCGCCCTCGATGTTGACGATCACGCCTTCGCCGAAACGGTGGTGCGACACCGATTCGCCGATCTTCCAGCCGATATCCTTGCCGGAAAATTTCTGCGCGATGGCATTGGCGCCGGCCTGCGGCGCATCGACCCAGGCTGCCTTGGGCGTATGTCCGAACCAGGTTTGCTTCTGCACCCGCGGCGACAGCCACTTCAGGCACTCCTCGGGCAATTCATCGAAAAAGCGCGACTTCATGTTGTAGCGCGTCTGTCCGTGCAGCATGCGCGTCTGTGAAAAGCTCAGGTACAGGCGCTTCCTGGCGCGCGTGATCGCCACATACATCAGGCGCCGCTCTTCCTCCAGGCCGCCCTGCTCCTGCTGTGAATTTTCGTGCGGGAACAAGCCCTCTTCCAGCCCGGTGATGAACACGGCATCGAATTCCAGCCCCTTGGCCGAATGCACCGTCATCAGTTGCAGCGCATCCTGACCTGCCTGTGCCTGATTGTCGCCGGCTTCCAGCGAAGCGTGCGACAGGAAGGCCGACAGCGGCGACATCACGGTGGCCAGCGGCGCGTCGGCATCGATGATTTCCACGCCGTCGGCGGAGATCACTCCGGCGCCAGCGACCGCCTGCGCCTTCGGCCCCGCCAGTGCCGGCGTATCGATGCCGAAGCCCTCCTCGGAAACGAACAGCATCGCCGCACTGACCAGCTGCTCGAGGTTTTCTATGCGGTCTGCGCCCTCCTTCTCGTTCTGATAATGCGTCATCAGCCCGCTCGTCTCCAGCACCACCTGCACCATTTCCTGCAAGGGCAGGTTTTGCGTCTCGAAGCGCGCGCCTTCAATCAGTTTCACGAAGGCGCCCAGCGATGAACCCGCCTTGCCGGCCACATAAGGCACGGCGGCGTAGAGCGAAATGTTGTACTGGCGCGCGGCATCCTGCAATTGCTCGAGCGAGCGCGCGCCGATGCCGCGGGTCGGGAAATTCACCACCCGCAGGAAAGCCGAATCGTTATGCGGGTTATCCATCAGCTGCAGGTAAGCGATCGCATGCTTGATTTCGGCGCGCTCGAAAAAACGCTGGCCGCCGTACACGCGATAGGGAATCCCGGCAGAAAACAGTGCATGCTCGATCACGCGCGATTGCGCGTTCGACCGGTACAGGATGGCGATTTCGCTGCGCGCCGAACCCTCGGCGATCAGGTTTTTGGATTCCTCGATGAGCCACTGCGCTTCCTGCAGGTCGGTGGCGGCTTCCATCACCCGCAACTGTTCGCCGTGACCGGCATCGGTGCGCAGGTTCTTGCCGAGCCGCTTGCTGTTGTTGGCGATCAGCGTATTGGCGCTATCGAGGATATGGCCGTGCGAACGGTAATTCTGTTCCAGCTTGATCAGGTTCTGCACGCGGAAATCGCGCTCGAACGCCATCATGTTGCCGACATTGGCGCCGCGGAAAGCGTAAATGCTCTGGTCGTCGTCACCGACCGCGAACACGGCGCCATGCTGGCCGGCCAGCAGCTTTAGCCACTTGTACTGCAGATCGTTGGTATCCTGGAATTCATCGACCAGGATGTGCGAAAAACGCTGCTGGTAATGTTCGCGCAAGGGCTGATTGCGCGACAGCAGCTCGTAGGTACGCAACAGCAGTTCGGCAAAGTCCACCACGCCTTCGCGCTGGCACTGCTGGTCATACAATTCGTACAGCTGCACGAACTTGCGGTTGAAGTCATCGTAGGCATCGACTTCATGCGCGCGCAAGCCCTGGTCCTTGGCGCTGTTGATGAAGTACATCAGGTTGCGCGGTGGATATTTTTCATCGTCGATACTGTTGGCTTTCAGCAAACGCTTGATCGCCGACAGCTGGTCTTGCGAATCAAGGATCTGAAAAGTCTGCGGCAACGCCGCGTCGCGGTAATGCGCACGCAAGAGCCGGTTGCACAGCCCGTGGAAAGTGCCGATCCACATGCCGCGCGTATTGATCGGCAACATGGCCGACAGGCGCGACTGCATTTCCTTGGCAGCCTTGTTGGTAAAGGTCACCGCCAGGATGCCGCTCGGCGACACTTGCCCGGTCTGGATCAGCCAGGCGATGCGCGTGGTCAGCACGCGCGTCTTGCCGGAGCCGGCGCCTGCCAGGATCAGCGCTGATTGCCCCGGCAGCGTGACAGCGGCCAGTTGTTCGGGATTGAGGTTGTGAAGGAGATTTTGCATCCCCCGATTATAGTCCTGCGGGGATATTGCCGGCGGCTTGCAGATCAGCCTTCGGCCAACTCTTCCAGTCAAAAAATGGCGAACGCCTGCCGCAACGCCTGATGCGCGTTAGTTTCCGCAATGGCATTGTGGGCCATGACGACTCGCCGGATCGGCCATTGCAGGATTTTCTGCGCACTGTTCCTGGCGGCGATGCGGTCTTTGGTTACCCAGCGCACTGTCCTGGGCACGGCCATCTGCTGACGCACGCCGGTGAAATGCGCATATGCCTTGGCCGCAAAGGGTAACTCGCCTTGCCACCACTGGCACAAGTCCGTGACGATCAGGGTGCCGGTCGGCAAGTGAAACCAGACCGTTTCATTCGCAAACGGGATGCCCTCGAAAAAAACCTGGTCGAGATCGTCACGCCATTGCGTCTCGCTTGCCGCAGGCAGCGCCAGCATGCCGCGCTGCTGCAGATCCGGCCGCTTGCGCGCCAGCCCGGGGGCGCCGAACAACTTTGCTTGCGGAAAAATATCCAGGCAATCGCCGGCAAAGAGATGATGCACCTTGTTGGGCGCCACGATGAACTCGACCGGACCCAAGGATTCCAGTTCCGCCTTGACCGCGGCGGATATCGGCACGGGAGAATGCAGCCAGAGGCCGCCATTGCGCAATTTCACCACCGTCATGCGCGAAGTATTCGCCACGCCGTTGACGACGAATCCATGCTGCAGGTGCCAGATGTCCGGCGCGATGGCTTTCAGCATAAATCCTCTTGAACCGGGCAGCCTTAAGCCGCAAACAGGCCGGCAAAGCGCCGCGCCACTGCTTGCGGGTCGGCAGCCAGGTAGACGCTGCTGATCGCCGCCACCATGTCGGCACCTGCCGCTACCAGTGGCGCGGCATTCTCCACCGTCATGCCGCCGATGACCACCACCGGCAGGGGCACCGCGGCATGGGAATCGGCCATGATCGAGACCGACGTGGTGACCGGGTATTTTTTCACGCGCGAGGGATAGAAGCCGCCGAAGGCGACATAGCTGGCGCCGGCGGCATACGCCTTGCGCGCCAGTTCCAGGTCGCCGTAGCAGGAAGCGCCAAGGATCTTTTCCGGACCGACGGCGGCGCGCACTTCAGCAACCGCCGCATCGGTGCCGCCGACATGCACGCCATCGGCATCGATGGCCATGCACAATTCAACATGATCATTGACGATCAGCGGCTTGCCGTACGAACGGCACAGGGCCAGCAGACATTCGGCCTGCTCGCGGCGCAAGCCGGCACTGGCGGTCTTGTGACGGTACTGCACGACTGCGGCGCCGCCCTTGAGCGCCAGTTCGGTGATTTCCAGCAGTTTTTGCGTGTCATCCCAGTCCGGAGTGACGATATACAAACCTTTCATCATGCCGCTTTCATGTAAGGGCGCGGCCGACTGGGAATCAATTGTCCGTTGGCGATGGCATAGGCGTGTTCCAGCGCCTGGTGGCAATAGGCCTGGCCATCCTCGATGGCGTCGGCCATGGGTCTGCCGCACGCCAGCAGGGCGGCAGTCGCAGCCGCCAGGGTGCAGCCGCTGCCGTGAAATGCGCCGGGCAGGCGCGGCCAGGCCCAGGAACGGAATTCGCCAGCGGTAAACCAGCGGTTGACCACCTTGTCGTCATGCGCATGGCCGCCCGTGATCAGTACGTGCTGGCATCCCTGCGCCAGCAAAGCCTCGGCCTGGGAATCGGTGCGGCGGTCGCCGCCGGAAAGCACGATGGCTTCCGGCAGGTTGGGGGTCACCAGCGTGGCCAGCGCCATCAGCGGCGCCAGCGTGCTGGCGGCATCGTCGAGCGCCAGTGCATCGCCCTGGCCGCTGGCCAGCACCGGGTCCAGCACCACCGGCAAGTCGGGCTGCTGCAGCCGTAATTGCTGCACGATGGCGGCGATTGCCTCGGCATTGTCGCGGTTGCCGACGATGCCGATCTTGACGGCGGCAATGCCGATTTTCTCGATCAGCACCTGCGCCTGCTGGATCAGCAGCGCCGCGGGAATCGGGTGCACCGCATATACGCGGTCGTTATCCTGCACCGTCAGCGAGGTCACCACTGACAGCGGGTGCGCGCCAAGGGCGGCGATGGTTTGCACATCGGCCTGCATGCCGGCGCCGCCGCTGGGATCGGAACCGGAAAACACCAACACGCTGGGGCGATTCAGATTCATAAAGCTCGTCCTTCCATCGGAGATGAGGGTGATGCGGCAAATTTTTTCGGGATGCGGCCGGCCAGGTAGGCGCTGCGGCCGGCTTCCACCGCCAGGCGCATCGCATGCGCCATGCGCACCGGGTCGCGCGCGCCGGCAATCGCCGTGTTCATCAGCACGCCGTCACAACCCAGTTCCATGGCGATGGCGGCGTCCGACGCGGTGCCGACGCCGGCATCGACCAGCACCGGCACTTTAGCCTGCTCGATGATCAGCGCCAGGTTCCACGGGTTCAGGATGCCCATGCCCGAGCCGATCAGCGACGCCAGCGGCATGACGGCGGCGCAACCGATCTCTTCCAGCATTTTTGCCTGGATCGGATCGTCGCTGCAATATACCATGACGTCGAACCCATCCTTGACCAGGATTTCCGCCGCCTTCAGGGTTTCCGGCATGTTGGGAAACAGGCTCTTTTCGTCGCCCAGCACTTCCAGCTTGACCAGCTTGTGGCCATTCAGCAGTTCGCGCGCCAGCTGCAGCGTATACACGGCATCGGCGGCGTTGTAGCAGCCGGCCGAATTGGGCAGGATGGTGAATTCCGATGGCGGCACCACGTCCAGCAGGCTGGGTGCGTTCGGATCCTGGCCGATGTTGACGCGGCGGATCGCCACCGTGATGATATCGGCGCCGCTGGCCACGGTTGCCGCGCGGGTTTCTTCCAGGTCCTTGTATTTGCCGCTGCCGACCAGCAGGCGCGAGCGGTAAGTCTTGCCGGCGATGGTGAGGCCGGGGTCTTGCGGGATGCCCGGGGAGTCAATCGGGTTCATGTCTTTTCCTTGATTATCCGCCACCAATGGCGCGCACGATATCGACGCGGTCGCGCGCCCTCAGCACGCGCTGCGGCCACTGCTGGCGCGGCACGATCTCGCGGTTCACCGCCACCGCCAGCGACTTGTTGGCCAGGTCGAGGGCAGCGATCAGGTCTTGCACGTTCTGGTTCTCGGCGAGCACATGCGGCGCGCCGTTCAGTTCAATTTCCATATGCATCATGTCTTACTGCTTGCGATAAATCTCGGCGCCGGACTTGACGAATTCCACCGCTTTCACTTCCATGCCCTGCTTCAGGGCCTGCTCGTCGGATATGCCCTGGGCCGCGGCATAGTCGCGCACGTCCTGGGTGATCTTCATCGAGCAGAAATGCGGGCCGCACATCGAGCAGAAATGCGCCACCTTGGCCGAATCCTTGGGCAGGGTCTCGTCATGGAATTCGCGCGCCTTGTCCGGGTCGAGGCCGATATTGAACTGGTCTTCCCAGCGGAATTCGAAGCGCGCCTTGGACAGGGCATTGTCGCGGATCTGCGCGCCCGGATGACCCTTGGCCAGGTCCGCCGCATGCGCCGCCAGCTTGTAGGTGATGATGCCTTCCTTCACATCCGCCTTGTTCGGCAAGCCCAGGTGCTCTTTTGGCGTCACATAGCACAGCATCGCCGTGCCGTACCAGCCGATCATGGCCGCGCCGATGCCGGACGTGATGTGATCGTAACCCGGTGCGATATCGGTAGTCAGCGGCCCGAGCGTATAGAACGGCGCTTCGTGGCACTGCTCCAGCTGCAGGTCCATGTTTTCCTTGATCATGTGCATCGGCACATGGCCCGGGCCTTCGATCATCACCTGCACGTCGTGCTTCCAGGCGATCTGGGTCAGTTCGCCCAGGGTCTTGAGTTCGCCCAGCTGCGCCTCGTCGTTGGCATCGTAGATCGAGCCGGGGCGCAAGCCGTCGCCCAGCGAGAAGGAGACGTCGTATGCCTTCATGATTTCGCAAATCTCTTCGAAGTGCGTGTACAGGAAGGATTCCTTGTGGTGCGCCAGGCACCACTTGGCCATGATCGAGCCGCCGCGCGACACGATGCCGGTCATGCGCTTGGCCGTCAGCGGCACATACTGCAAACGAACGCCGGCGTGGATGGTGAAATAATCGACGCCCTGCTCGGCCTGCTCGATGAGCGTATCGCGGAAAATTTCCCAGGTCAGGTCTTCGGCCTTGCCGTTGACTTTTTCCAGCGCCTGGTAAATCGGCACGGTGCCGATCGGCACGGGCGAATTGCGGATGATCCACTCGCGGGTTTCGTGGATATGCTTGCCGGTGGAAAGGTCCATCACGGTGTCGCCGCCCCAGCGGATCGCCCAGGTCATTTTCTCGACTTCCTCGCCGATCGACGAGGTCACGGCGGAATTGCCGATATTGGCGTTGATCTTCACGAGGAAGTTGCGGCCGATGATCATCGGCTCGATTTCCGGGTGGTTGATGTTCATCGGGATGATGGCGCGGCCGCGGGCGACTTCCTCGCGCACGAATTCCGGCGTGATTTCTGCCGGAATCGCCGCGCCGAAATTCTGGCCGGGATGCTGGCGGCCCATCAGGTCGGCCAGCTTCTGCCCCATCGGCCCGGACGCTTTCAGGCTTTCCAGGTATTCCTTGCGCTGCAGGTTTTCGCGGATGGCGATGTATTCCATTTCCGGCGTGATGATGCCTTGGCGCGCGTAGTGCATCTGCGTCACGTTCTTGCCTGCCCCGGCACGGCGCGGCTTTCTCAGCAGGTTGAAGCGCAGCTCGGCCAGTTTCGGGTCGTTCAGACGCTCGATGCCGTATTGCGAACTGGGGCCGGGCAATTCCTCGGTGTCCCCGCGCTCGGCGATCCAGCCGGCGCGCAGGGCTGGCAGGCCGGAGCGGATGTCGATTTTCGCCGCCGGGTCGGTGTACGGGCCGGAAGTATCGTAGACGTAGATCGGTGGATTTTTTTCGAAACCCATCGATGCCGGCGTGTCGCTCTGGCTGATTTCACGCATGGGCACGCGGATATCCGGGCGCGATCCCGTCACATGGATCTTGCGCGAATTCGGCAAGGGCTGGATCGCGGCTTCGTCCACCGTGGCGGTGGCGGCGAGAAATTGGGGATTGGCGTTCATGGCTTCCTTCGCTTGGCGCTGAAAGTGACGGGGCATGGCCCCGCAAGTTAATCAAGCCGCGAAGGAAATGGCGGAATGGCGCTGAAAAACCAGGCTTTTTCTGCTGCTTCCCTTCGCTGGCATTATCCAGATCAGGTAAAGGGTATTTCTCACCCGACCACGGGCTGTCAAAACTACTGGGCCGATCGATCTCGCATCCTCCGGTGCTCAACGTACATACGTACGTTTCCGCTCCTCGGACGCAATCTCGATCCGCTCGCTACGTTTTTACAGCCCGCGTAAAAATCTTGTCAGGACCCCTAGCATCGACCGATTTCGCGGCCTGGCTGAATTATACCCCCAGCGACGGCCATTCAGGATCGCGTACCTTATAATGTGAAGTTCCACAAAAGACACTGAAATTCACGATAAATCATGGAACTAGCCAAATCTTTCGAGCCCGCCGATATTGAAAAACACTGGCGCGCCGAATGGGAACAGCGCGGCTATTACACCGCCACCACCGACGCCGGCAAACCCGCTTTCAGCATCCAGTTGCCGCCGCCCAACGTGACCGGCACCCTGCACATGGGCCATGCTTTCAACCAGACCATCATGGATGGCCTGACGCGCTATTACCGCATGCGCGGCCACAACACCGCCTGGATTCCGGGCACCGATCACGCCGGCATCGCCACCCAGATCGTGGTGGAGCGCCAGCTCGATGCGCAGAAAATCACGCGCCATGACCTCGGCCGCGAAAAATTCCTGGAAAAGGTCTGGGAATGGAAGGAACACTCCGGCTCCACCATCACCGGCCAGATGCGCCGCCTGGGCGCTTCCACCGACTGGAGCCGCGAATATTTCACCATGGACGCCAAAATGTCCAAGGCCGTCACCGAAGTATTCGTGCGCCTGTACGAACAAGGCCTGATCTACCGCGGCAAAAGGCTGGTCAACTGGGACCCGAAACTGCACACCGCCGTATCTGACCTCGAAGTGGTATCGGAAGAAGAAGACGGCTCGATGTGGCATATCCGCTATCCGCTGGCGGATGGCTCCGGCTCGCTCACCGTCGCTACTACCCGCCCGGAAACCCTGCTTGGCGACGTCGCCGTGGCGGTGGATCCGACCGACGAGCGCTATGCCCACCTGGTCGGCAAGCTGCTGGAGCTGCCTCTGACCGGCCGCCAGATCCCCGTCATTGCCGATGAATACGTCGATAAGGCATTCGGCACCGGCTGCGTGAAAATCACCCCGGCGCACGATTTCAACGACTATGCCGTCGGCCAGCGCCACAAGCTCGGGCAAATCAACATTTTCACGCTCGACGCGAAAATCAATGAAAACGGCCCGGCCAAATACCAGGGCATGGACCGCTTCGAAGCGCGCAAGCAGATCGTCGCCGACCTGGATGCGCAAGGCCTGCTGGCCGAAGTCAAGCCACACAAGCTGATGGTGCCGCGCGGCGACCGCACTGGCGTGGTGATCGAGCCGATGCTCACCGACCAGTGGTTCGTCGCCATGAGCAAGGCCGCGCCCGAAGGCACGCATTTCCCCGGCAAGTCGATTGCCGAAGTGGCGCTGAAAAAGGTGGCCGACGGCTCCATCAGGTTCATTCCGGAAAACTGGACCACCACCTACAACCAGTGGCTGAACAATATCCAGGACTGGTGCATTTCCCGGCAGCTGTGGTGGGGCCACCAGATTCCCGCCTGGTATGACGAGGATGGCAAGATCTACGTCGCCCGCAACGAGGAAGAAGCCAAGGTCCAGGCCGGCGGCAAGGCGATCCGGCGCGATGAAGACGTGCTCGACACCTGGTTCTCGTCGGCACTCGTGCCTTTCTCCTCGCTGGGCTGGCCGGAAGAAACCCCGGATTACAAGATGTTCATGCCCTCATCGGTATTGGTAACAGGCTTCGACATCATTTTCTTCTGGGTCGCACGCATGGTCATGATGACCACGCACTTCACCGGCAAGGTGCCGTTCGAAACCGTGTACGTGCACGGCCTGGTGCGCGACGCCGCCGGCCAGAAAATGTCCAAATCCAAGGGCAATACGCTGGATCCGATCGACCTGATCGACGGCATCGAACTCGACCAGCTGGTCGCCAAGCGCACCACCGGCCTGATGAACCCTAAGGATGCGAGCAAGATCGAAAAGGCTACCCGCAAGGAATTCCCGGCCGGTATCCAGGCCTATGGCACCGATGCGCTGCGCTTCACCATGGCGAGCTACGCCTCGCTGGGTCGCAACATCAATTTCGACCTGAACCGCTGCGAAGGCTACCGCAACTTCTGCAACAAGCTGTGGAACGCCACCCGCTTCGTGCTGATGAATACCGAGGGCAAGGATTGCGGCTTCGATGCCGGCACCTGCGGTCCGGAGGGGCGCGACTTTTCACAAGCCGACCGCTGGATCGTTTCGCTCCTGCAGCGCGTCGAAGCCGAAGTGGAAAAGGGATTTTCCGACTACCGCTTCGACAATATCGCCTCCAGCATCTACAAGTTCATTTGGGATGAGTACTGCGACTGGTACCTGGAAGTCGCCAAGGTTCAGATCCAGAACGGCACCGAAGCGCAGCAGCGCGCCACCCGCCGCACCCTCCTGCGCGTGCTGGAAACCGTGTTGCGCCTGGCGCACCCGATCATCCCCTTCATCACCGAGCAACTGTGGCAAACCGTGGCGCCGATGACCGGCAAGACGCTGGCTGCCGGCGGTGACACCATCATGCGCCAGCCCTATCCGCAAGCCGAGGCGAAAAAGATCGATGAGCAGGCGGAAAGCTGGATGACGCAATTGAAGGCGCTGACCGATGCCTGCCGCAACCTGCGCGGCGAAATGCAGCTGTCACCGGCGCAGCGCGTGCCGCTGATCATTGAAGCCGCCGGTGACAAAGCAGCGGCACAGGCTTTCGCGCCCTACCTGCAGGCATTGGCCAAACTGTCGGAAGTCCAGGTTGTCGATAGCCTGCCGCAATCGCCGGCGCCGGTGTCCATCGTTGGCGACGTAAAATTGATGCTGAAAGTCGAAATCGACGTGACCGCCGAGCGCGAAAGGCTGTCTAAGGAAATCACCCGCCTGGAGGGCGAGATTGCCAAGGTGAATGCCAAGCTGGGCAATGAAAGCTTCGTCGCCCGCGCACCGGCCCAGGTGGTGGCGCAGGAAAAGGAACGCCTGGCGACTTTCAGCGCGACCCTGGAAAAATTGCGGGAGCAACTTGCCAGGCTGGGGTAACATGACGCAATAGACCGCCCGCGCCATTGCGCGCCGGGCGGCACGCGGACACAAGGGGGAGCGACGTGGCATCGACTGACACGGACTTGCCGTGAAACCCATTTCCGACCTGGCATTCTATTGCTGCGGCGTGCGCATGGAAGATGCGGCGAGCGTCCACCCTGTATGCGGCGACCATTACGCGCAGCGCTTCATGTCGGCATATGGCCAGGGCATTTACGAATTTTTCCGCGACGAGGAAAATTCGAATGCCAGCATCCTGGTACGCCATCGCATCATCGACGAACTGCTGCAGGAACAGTTGCGCCTCATGCCGGAGAGCCGCATCGTCACTGTCGGCGCCGGTTTCGACAGCCGCCCCTACCGCCTCGCGGGCGGCCACTGGTTCGAGCTGGACGAGCCGCAACTGGTGGAATGGAAAGATGCCTGCCTGCCCTCAGCCGAATGCCCCAATCCGCTGCAGCGCATCGGCATCGATTTTGCCGGCGAATCGCTGCAGGACAAGCTGGCCGCCATCGACGGCGCCGGCCCGGTGATCCTGGTGGTCGAAGGCGTGTACATCTATCTCGACGAGGCAGAGATCCTGCGATCCCTGGATGCATTCCAGCAGCGCTTCCCCGACCACCGGATCATTTGCGATCTGGTCAGCCGCGCCATGGTCGAAACCTACGGCAGCAGCCTGCATGCAAAGATCCAGAACCGTGGCACCTGCTTCCAGCCGCTCGAGCGTCCGGAAACGGTGTTTACCCTCAACGGCTATCGCATCCGCGAAAGCATTTCCATCGTCGAACGCGCCGTGGATTTCGGCATCAACCGCATACCCAAGTTCATGCTGTACTTCGTTTTCCCGGGCGATGTCATGGGCAACGCCGTGTATGTGTTTGAGCCGGCCGACCCGTATGGCGACCTGGTGATCTAGCGCTGCGGCGCGCCCCTGCAACGCGGCAGTATTGTTTCCCCACAGTTTTGCTACACTGTCCATGCGGCACTACCACATCGACGAATCCCGCTTCCGCCGCGCCAAGGAGACAGGAGACGATCATGAAAATGCATTCCGCATGGCTGTTTGTAGCAGGTTTGTGCACTTGCCTGGGCGCCTGGGCCCAATCTTCGCCGGTAGGGTTGTGGAAAACCATCGATGACGAAAGTGGCAAGCCGCGCGCCCTCGTGCGCATCACCGAAAGCAACGGGGAATTCCGCGGCAAGATAGAGAAACTGTTCCGCGCGCCCGACCAGGATCCCAATCCGAAATGCGACAAATGCGAAGGCGCCAACAAGGACCAGCCTCGCATCGGCATGACCATCATTACCGGCATGCGCCAGGAAGGCACGGAGTATACCGGGGGGCAAATTCTCGATGCCGAAAGCGGCAAAGTCTACAAGAGCAAGATGACGCTGGAAGAGAACGGCAAGAAACTCAACGTGCGCGGCTATGTCGGCATGCCCATGTTCGGCCGTTCGCAAACCTGGCTGCGCGAGGAATAGTACTCCATGCGCATCGCTAAACGAAGGAAATCGTCAGCCCTGGCAAGCTGACCCCGGAAAACGCCGTGATCCAGGTCTGCCCCGGTCTGACCGGGGCAGCTTCGGCCCATGCGCCGGTGCAGACGATTTCACCGGCGGCCAGCGGCGGGGATTGCGGCTGCGTCGCCAGCAGACATTGCAGGCGTTTCAGGGCAAACACAGGATTGCCCAGCACATCGCAACCGAAACCGGCGGCGCACAGGACGTAGCCCTCGCCATCGCCATCGTCGCGCGACAGCGACACGCTGGCAGCGCCCAGCGTCGACCCGAGATAATGGCGTGCTGCCTGCGGCAGCGATGTCGGCTCGCCCAGCAGCAGGATGCCATGCAGGCCGAATGCGGCAATCGCATCGGCAATGCCGAAATCGTGGCCCTGGTAGGGACAGACGACGATCTCAATGCCGTGCGCCATCCATTCGATGCAGTCAGCCAGCGTATCCAGGTCGGCATGCGGCGGCGGCGCGGCCGCCAGGCGAAACACGATCTCGGGTTGCAGGCGCGGCTGCAAGGCCCCGGCCAGGCTTTGTACGCCATGATTGCCCTCGACCTGGCGCACGGTGCTGTCGAACAGGGGCGACCATGACGGCGCACCAGCGTCGGCCGCATGCCCCTGCATGCCGTGCAGTTTTCTGTTGGCAAAGCCGATCTTGCGTCCCACCGGGTTCTCGCCATGGGCAATGCGGATATCCGTGGCGATGCGGGCGATTTCATAGGCATCGGCTACCGATAACGGCATGCTTGCCGACAGCGGCGCCAGCGGCTTGCCGCGGGTGCGCGCATCCAGCAACTTGTGGGCGTAACGTATCGTCTGGGTGGTCATCAGCATGGCGGACTCGCACGAAAAACCGGGCCTTTGCCGGATTGGACAGATGCCGGCAAAAAGGATTCGATTTAATTAGCGGAGCCCGGCCGTGCTTACTCCCAGAGTTCGCCGTTGGGACCGGTGCGCGGCGCCGCCACGCCGAAGTGGGCATAGGTGGCAGGCGTGGCGATGCGCCCGCGCGGCGTGCGCTGCAGAAAGCCTTGCTGGATCAGGTAGGGTTCCAGCACGTCCTCGATGGTATCGCGCTCTTCGCCGATGGCGGCAGCGAGATTGTCCAGTCCGACCGGACCGCCGCCGAACTTGAACAGGATGGCTTCGAGCAGCTTGCGGTCCATGAGGTCGAAGCCGACCGGATCGACATCCAGCATTTTCAGCGCGGCATCCGCCATGGCTTGCGTGATTTCGCCACTGCCCTTGACTTCGGCATAATCGCGCACGCGCCGCAGCAGCCGGTTGGCGATGCGCGGCGTACCGCGGCTGCGGCGGGCAATTTCCAGGGCGCCGGCGTCCTGAATCGGCGCATGCAGCAGCGCGGCGTTGCGGCTGACGATGCGAGCCAGTTGCTCGGGCGAATAAAACTCCAGGCGCGCGACGATGCCAAAGCGGTCGCGCAAGGGGTTGGTCAGCATGCCGGCGCGAGTAGTGGCGCCGACCAGCGTAAAGGGTTGCAGGTCGAGCCGCACAGAACGCGCCGCCGGGCCTTCGCCGATCATGATGTCGATCTGGTAATCCTCCAGCGCCGGATAGAGAATTTCCTCGACCACCGGCGACAGGCGGTGGATCTCGTCGATGAACAGCACATCGTTGGCTTCGAGATTGGTCAGCAACGCCGCCAGGTCGCCGGCGCGCTCCAGCACCGGCCCGGAAGTCTGGCGCAGGTTGACGCCCATTTCGCGCGCGATGATATGCGCCAGGGTGGTTTTACCCAGACCGGGCGGACCGAACAGCAAGGTATGGTCGAGCGCTTCGCCGCGCCGCCGGGCAGCATCGATGAAGATACTGAGCTGGTCGCGGATTTTTTCCTGACCGACATATTCGTCCAGCTGCTTCGGGCGCAGGGCGCGCTCGAGCGCCTCCTCATTGGGCGAGGCTGGCGTGGCCGCAATGATGCGCTGTTCGGAAAAATTATCGGTCTGGATCGTCATAACGTATACGGCATTACTGCGCCCTTACTTGGACAAGGCTTTCAACGCCAGCTTGATGCCTTCGGAAACCCCAGTGCCGGCCGGCACCTGCTTCAGCGCCAGGCTGGCCTCCTTGTCCGAATAACCCAGCGCCAGCAAGGCATGCAGGATATCGCCGGTACCCTCGCCCGCCACGGCGGCACCACCGGCGCCGAGGTCGGCGCCCAGCTTGCCTTTGAGTTCGAGCAGCAGGCGCTCCGCAGTTTTCTTGCCGATGCCAGGTACCCGCGTCAGGCGCCCGGATTCCTGCAGGGTCACCGCCTGTGCCAGTTCAGCTGCAGACATGCCCGACAGGATGGCCAGGGCGGTGCGCGCGCCGACGCCGGAAATCCGGATCAGTTGGCGAAACACCGCGCGCTCTTCGGCACTGGCGAATCCGTACAGCACATGCGCATCTTCACGCACGGCCAGGTGCGTCAGTAGCACCAGTTTCTCTCCCAGTCCGGGCAAGCCGTAGAACGTACTCATGGGCACATTCACTTCATAACCAACGCCCCCGCAATCGACCAGCAACTGCGGTGGATTTTTCTCAAGCAATATTCCCGAAAGCCGACCTATCATATCTCGAAGTTTTGCAGTAAATTGCACCCATCATACAGGACAACACAGGATCGACAGGGCGCCCCATGCGTATTATCCCTCCCTTGCAGCCGCATCCGCACCAGCCCCGCGCCGGCCGGATTGCTGTCGCGCTGGGTATTCTGTGGGCGCTGCCGCTGACGCTGGCAGGCGTGCTGCTGCTGATGCTGCCGACGCTGCTGCTGCGAGGGCGGGTCGATCTGGTCATGCACCCGACGCCGGCGCTGCTGGTACGCGGCCCGCTGGCTGACCTTTTGCTGGAGCGGCACCCGTTCGGCGCCATGTGCGCCATGGCGGTCGGCCATCTCGTGATCGCACAGCGCCAGGGCCTGACTGCACGCATCCTCACGCACGAACTGGCGCACGTGCGCCAGGCGGCGCGCTGGGGATTTGCCTTCCCGCTGGTGTATCTGGGCGCCAGCGCCTGGGCGGCGCTGCGCGGCGCAGACGCCTATTGGGACAATCGTTTCGAAGTCGCGGCGCGCCGCGCCGAGCAGGAACAGGTAGCATAATAGAGGGAAGCTCAGGTACCTCAAATAACAGAGCCAGTTCTAACGGTAGTTTTGGCGCGTCCGAATGTTCTTGCGACCTCCCATAAAATAGAAAGAGCAATAAGCGCAATGAATGCCGAAAACCATGGGATTACGGGCTTGGAAGCAATGGAAGCAGTAAATCCAGTTGCAGCTGCAATGACGGCGCAAACAGCAAGCACAACACTGACATAGGGGAATCCAAGTGGTTTTCTATCGGTGGGCATATATGCGTATCCACCCTTAATAGCCGGTCCAAGGCGATCAAGAATCGGCTGTGGCCAAGTAACTGGTATGGCAGTTTGGTAGCTCAGCCAATTACCCGTTCCCCAGAAAAGGAACATGGGCAAGGTGAGTGGAAAAATCAGGTGATAGAATAAAGTGATGCCTGGGGAGTGAGTCCACCAGTATCGATATTTCGGCCCAAATGGTCCAACATCACCCATGCTTTCCCACCAGTTTTCAGGCGGTTCCATACGAGCAAGCGGCTCGTCATTTGAGGGTAAATGCGGGCCATCTTCTTCCATGAAGCGGCGGATATGCTCCCATACATTTTCCACTAGATCGCTTCCAAGCGTTGCAGCATTTGCGATTTGGAAGTTGTTGATATAGCTTGGATCCTCTCTGCTTTTGCGGACTGCAAAAACAAGATAATGGTTGCGGTTGATCGATGCACCCGTTGTATAGATATCGGCTTCATGCATCACATCGATAAGATCCCAGTCGTACTCGCATATGACGATAGGCCAACGTTTAAAGTTGGCCCAGAACCCAGGAGGCTGCTCCTGTTGAATACGATACACTTTCCTATGTTTGCGGTCGAAGACAATAGGTAAATCCGTAAGGCCGTAAAGGTCTATACGCATAAACTTAAAAAATAAGTATGCGCCAGCTAACGCACCGCCAAAAAAAAATATACTTCCTAGAAGAATACAAAATGCTGTGAACCAAATTGGCTCATTAGATCCTTCTGCAAAAATCGGCAGGATTAAACTTGCAGCTGCAAAGATGGTTACCGCAGGCAGTAGGAGAAATAGAATCCCAAAGAAAAATGGAGTTCCTTTTTGTTCTTTTATGACAGAAGTGTATTCAATTGCATTAGAATAAACTGCTTTTATCCATCCGAGTGCCTGTGGATTCCAAGTGGCTGAAACATGTTTGTCGAATTTCTCCAATACTCCAGAGATTGAATTCGAACTAAGAGTAGAAGCATTGGTTCCTTTAGCATAAGTAGTTGCTTCATTCTGCACCTTAGACTGAAGCTCTTGCTCTAGTAATGCGATATGGGGGTTGGTATATTCGCCATGCTGGTAAAATAAATAATTCTTCATTAGGCTGCCTTTTGAATGGCTTTCTCTGCTTCTGCGGTATTGAAATTAAAAATTTCTTTTAGCGCCTCGTACTCAGCATTCCAATCGCCTTTTGGAAACTTCGGTTTTTTCCCCTTGCCATTGCCAAAATAACTCGATTGGACCCACTCCTGCAATTCGTTGCGAGTTAAGACAACTGCCCCGACTTCAAAAAGAACAGCTGCCCCTAATAGCAGCAGGCCCCACCCTGATACGGAAATTCCGAACAAAGCGGCTGTTCCTTGAACACCATATCGTGTGGCTAAACGCCTCATTGCGGCGCCACTAACCCCTTGTGCAATTTTACGCTGAGCATATGCTCCTGCACTGGCCAATCCAGAAGTTACCGCTGAAGGTTTAGAGCGCCTATCAAAATGCCGATGGCAAGGCGCGACGACGAAGGCAGTACGGTTGTACGCCGAGGCGGCGCAACGCCGCAAGCGGTATTTTTATAGGCGCTCTCAGCCGACCAGTCTGCCGCCGCGCACCCGCACGCCTTTTTTCGCCAGCTCCGGCGCCATCCCGCGCAGTACGCCCAGCACATCGCCGTGGTTGGCGTGGCAGATCGCCACGCCCAGCGCGTCGGCGGCATCCGGCCCGGGCGCCGCCGGCAGCTGCAGCAAGCGCTGCACCATGTCCTGCACCTGGGTTTTCTGCGCCTTGCCATGCCCGACCACCGCCTGCTTGACCTGCAGCGCGGTATATTCGGCCACCTGCAGGTCAGCTGCCACCAGCGCGCAAATTGCCGCGCCACGCGCCTGCCCGAGCAGCAGCGTGGATTGCGGATTGACGTTGACGAAGACTTTTTCGATTGCCGCGCAATCGGGGCGGTAGGTCGCCACCACTTCGCCAACGCTGGCGAGAATGGTTTTGAGGCGCTGCGGCAGATCGCCTTCGGGCGTCTTGATGGTGCCGGACGCGATATAGGAAAGCTTGTTGCCTTCCTTTCTGATCACGCCGAAGCCGGTGATGCGCAGGCCGGGGTCGATGCCGAGGATTTTCATGGCATGCGCCCCCTTACGGCAATGGCTGCATCAGTGCCGGAAATGGCGGGTGCCGGTATAAAGCATCACCACACCGCGCTCGTCGGCAGCGTCGATGACTTCCTGGTCGCGCATCGAGCCACCCGGATGAATCACGCAGGTTGCACCTGCGTCCACCACCACGTCGAGGCCGTCGCGGAACGGGAAGAAGGCGTCCGAGGCCACGGCCGAGCCGACCAGCGACAGGTTTGCGTTCTTGGCCTTGATCGAAGCGATGCGGGCCGAGTCGATGCGGCTCATCTGGCCGGCACCGACACCCAGCGTCATGCCATTGCCGCAGAAGACGATGGCATTGGACTTGACGAACTTGGCCACGCGCCAGGCGAACAGCAGGTCCTGCAGCTGCTGCGGCGTCGGCTGCTTCTTGCTGACCACGCGCAGCTCGGCGGGCAGGACGTTTTTCGCATCCGGCGACTGCACCAGCAGACCGCCGCCGACGCGCTTGAAATCGTACTGGTTGAGACCCTGGCCGAGCGGGATCTGCAGCAGGCGCACGTTCGGCTTGGCGGCGAAGATATGCTTGGCTTCGGCACTGAAGGACGGCGCGATCAGCACTTCGACGAACTGCTTGGCAATCGCTTCGGCGGTGAAGCCGTCCAGCTCGCAGTTAAAGGCGATGATGCCGCCAAAGGCCGAGGTCGGATCGGTCTGCAGCGCCTTGCTATAGGCTTCCAGCGGAAAGGCACCGACTGCCACGCCGCAAGGGTTGGCATGCTTGATGATGACGCAGGCGGTGGACTCGAAGGTCTTGACGCATTCCCAGGCGGCGTCGGCATCGGCGATATTGTTGAAGGAAAGCTCTTTGCCCTGCAGCTGGATGTAGTTGGCCAGCGCGCCTTCGACCGGGCGGGCATCGCGATAAAACGCCGCCGACTGGTGCGGGTTTTCACCGTAGCGCATTTCCTGGACCTTTTCGAAATGCAGGTTCAGGGTATCCGGATAGGCGCTGCGGGTGGCATGCGCCTTGTCCTCGCCCAGCGAGGTGAAGTAATTGGTGATGGCGCCGTCGTACTGCGCGGTATGCGCGAACACCTTTTTCGCCAGCGCAAAACGGGTTTCGTAAGCGACCGCGCCGGCCTTCATCTCCGCCAGCACGCGGCCGTAATCGTCCGGATCGCAGATCACCACCACGTCCTTGTGGTTCTTGGCGGAAGAGCGCAGCATCGCCGGGCCGCCGATATCGATGTTCTCGATGGCGTCTTCCAGCGTGCAATGGGCCTTGGCCACGGTTTGCTGGAACGGGTACAGGTTGACCACCACCATGTCGATGGTCGGAATGCCGTGCTGCGCCAGCGCGGCCTGGTGTTCCGGAAAATCGCGGCGCGCCAGGATGCCGCCATGGACCTTGGGATGCAGGGTCTTGACGCGACCGTCCAGCATTTCCGGGAAACCCGTGTAATCGGCCACTTCCGTCACGGCCAGGCCGTTATCGGCCAGCAGCTTGGCGGTGCCGCCGGTGGACAGCAGCTTGACGCCCATGGCCGCGAGTTCGCGTGCGAAATCGAGGACGCCGGTTTTGTCGGAAACGGAGATGAGAGCTTGTTTAATCATGATCAGGCTTGCCAAAGATAAGAAAATAGTCCGGTGCTGGGCGCCACGGCGATCGCGGCGCTGGTGTCCTGCATCAGGACACTAGATCAGCCCATGCTGCTGCAGCTTCTTGCGCAGGGTATTGCGGTTGATGCCCAGCATGTCGGCCGCCTGCGACTGGTTGCCCCCGGCGCGCGCCATCACCGCTTCGAGGACGGGTTTTTCAACGGTGAACACCACCATTTCATAGACATTCGTCGGCTGCTGCTCGCCCAGGTCCTTGAAGTACCTGTCGAGGCTTTTCCTGACGACGTCCTGGATATTGTCTTTGCTCATTATGTACGGTTCAGAAAATCAGTGCCGCTCAAGCCGCCAGCCGGTCGGCGGCAACCTCGTATTGTAACCGCTCGCCGTAGCCCGCCTGCAGCTCGAAGAAGGCATCCAGCGCTGCCAGTTGCTCGCCGCACTGTTCCAGCAGGTTCATGCGCCGGCGGAATTCTTCGCCGCCGGGCAGTTCGCGCACGTACCAGCCGATATGCTTGCGCGCCGTGCGCACGCCCAGGTATTCGCCATAAAAAGCGTAGTGCGCCTGCAGATGCTCCGCCAGCACCAGTCGCGCCTCGGCCACCGTCGGCGCCGGCAGGCGCGTGCCGGTTTTCAGGTAATGGGCGATTTCGCGGAAGATCCACGGCCTGCCCTGCGCAGCCCGGCCGATCATCACGGCATCGGCACCGGTAACGTCGAGCACTTGCTTCGCCTTTTCCGGCGTATCGATATCGCCGTTGGCCACCACGGGAATCTTCACCGCCGCCTTGACCGCGGCGATGGTCTCGTATTCGGCCTCGCCGCTGTAACCGTCGGCGCGGGTACGGCCGTGCAGGGTCAGCATGGCTATGCCGCTGTCTTCGGCCATGCGGGCAATGGTCAGGGCATTCTTGTTGGCGCGGTCCCAGCCGGTGCGGAATTTCAGGGTCACCGGCACATCGACCGCCGCCACCACGGCCGCCAGAATGTCGGCGACCAGCTGCTCGTCCTGCAACAACGCCGAGCCGCACCAGTTGTTGCAGACCTTCTTGACCGGGCAGCCCATATTGATATCGATGATCTGCGCGCCGCGCTCGACATTGTGACGCGCGCATTCGGCCAGCATGGCGGGATCGGCGCCGGCAATCTGCACCGCCTTTGGCTCCATTTCGCCATCGTGGTTGGTGCGGCGCGCGCTTTTCTCGGAATGCCACAGGCGCGGATTGGATGCTGCCATTTCCGATACTGCGTAGCCGGCGCCCAGCTGCTTGCACAATTGCCGGAACGGCCGGTCGGTCACCCCCGCCATGGGGGCGACGAAAACATTGTTGCGCAATGAATAAGGGCCAAGTTTCACGGCAGGGAGAAAACGAAGGGGAATCTTCTATTTTACTCCCGAAACCGTGGATTTTCGCGGCTTCATGGGGGTTTCATGCCTGAATTTCTGCATTTGCGCCCGCCAGCGGGCGATTCCGGCCTGCCCGTGCAGGGCCGACTCAGGCGCGATCCACCTCGTCCAGCGCCTCCTGCTGCAGGTGGGCGACATTACCCCAGTCCAGCACGCGCAAGGTCTTGCCGTTCCAGTGCAGGCGGTTGATGCTGGCGTTGCGGATATCGAAATCGCGCGGCGTGCCCCAACCGATGCCGCGGGCTTCGCGGTAAATGCATTCCAGCAGGCCGCCGTGCGACACCACGGCGATGCGCCGCAAATTGTGCGCCACCGCCAGGCCGACCACGGCGCCGACCGCGCGCGCGGAAAATTCGCGCAGGGTTTCCGCGGCACGCTCGCCATCCGGCAGGCGCGCATCGGCTTCGCGCGTTAGCCAGGCGGCATAGGCTTCGGGATAGCGCTGGCGGATATCTTCGTGCCGCAAGCCTTCGAAAGCGCCATAACAGCGTTCGCGCAAGCCCGGGTCGGTCTGCACTTCCATGCCGCGCGCGGCGGCGATGGCTTGCGCAGTATGCCAGGCGCGCTGCAAATCGCTGGAAAACACCGCATCCAGCGCTTCGTCGCGCAAGGCATGTGCCAGCGCCCGCGCCTGGCGCAAGCCTTCGGCATTAAGGGCGATATCCACATGTCCTTGCAGGCGCCGTTCGGCATTCCAGCCGGTTTCACCGTGACGGATCAATAAAATTTCTGTCATGCGTCGCTCACTTCACCAGTGCCGGATTCAGGGTGTAGATGCCAGTCCATTGCGCCTGCCCCAGGATATGCCCCGCCATCGCCGCGCGCGCCTGCGCCCCGGAGAACTTGCCATCGACCGCCAGCCGCTCGACATCCAGTGCATACAAGGTAAATACATAGCGGTGCGGGATGCTATCGTTCCACGGCGGGCAGGGGCCGTCGTAACCGCAATAGTCGCCGGCCATGTCGGCGTCGCCGGCGAACCAGCCGGTGTAATCGTTGAGGCCGTGCCGTGCCCGCGCAAAAGCCGGATCGTCGATCTGTGGCCCCGGCTTGCCGCGCGGCGTCACGCCGTCGCTGGCGGCGCCGGCGTCGATGCTGCTGCGCTGCGGCGGCAGGTCGACCAGCACCCAGTGAAAAAAGTCCACGCGTGGCAAGTCGGCCGGCACGGTCTTGCCTTCCTGGTTGACGTCGTCGCCGCGCGAGGGCACATCGGGGTCATGGCACACCAGCGCCAGCGAGCGCGTGCCCGGCGGCAGGTCGCTCCAGGCGAAGTGCGGATTGCGGTTCGCAGACAGGACCACATGCGTGGCCGGGTCGATCACGCAAAAGGCATATTCGCCGGGAATGATGGCGCCATCGGCAAAGGAATCACTCCAGAATTTCATGCTGTTCTCCTGTAGAAAAATATCAGCCAGGCTAGCCTGCAGCCTGAAGACCATACCAGAGACTTGCCTGCGGCGACTTGATGCGACCGCAGTGCGGCGCTTCAGCGCGGCGGCGCTGGCGGCGTCACCTGCAGCCAGAAAGTCACCGGGCCGTCATTGACCAGCGCCACCTGCATGTGTGCGCCGAAACGCCCGGTCTGCACGCGCTCCGCGCCATGGCTGGCGCGCGCCCGCTCCACGGCGTAATCGAACAGGCGCCGCCCGTCTTCGGGCGCGGCGGCCGGCGTGAAAGAAGGCCGTGTGCCGGAGCGCGTGTCGGCCGCCAGCGTGAATTGCGGCACCAGCAGCAGGCCGCCCGCCACATCGGTCAGGCTGCGGTTCATGCGGCCGGCGGCGTCACCGAACACGCGGTAGGCCAGCAACTTGGACAGCAAGGCGTCGGCTTGCGTTTCGCTGTCGCCGCGCTCGGCGCACAGCAGTGCCAGCAGGCCCGGGCCGATCGCACCGACAACTTCGCCATCGACGGTCACGCTGGCCTGCGCCACGCGCTGCAGCAGGGCGATCATGCCGGGCGCCTTACGCCAGCGTCACGCGGGCAAACTTGCGCTTGCCGACCTGCACCACGAACGTGCCTGCTTCCACCTTCAGGCCCTTGTCGCTGACGGCGGCGCCGTCGATGCGCACGCCGCCCTGCTCCACCATGCGCAGCGCTTCCGAGGCCGAGGCGCACAGGCTGGCCTGCTTGAGCAGCTGGCCGATGCCCAGTGGCGCGCCGCCAAGGCTGACTTCCGGAATCTCGTCCGGGATGCCGCCGCGCGCGCGGTTGTCAAAATCGGCAAGCGCATCTTCGGCCGCCTTCGCCGAGTGGAAGCGCGTGACGATTTCCTGCGCCAGCAGCACCTTGATGTCGCGCGGGTTGCGACCTTCTTCCGTGGCCTTCCTGAAGCCGGCGATTTCTTCCAGCGGCCTGAACGACAGCAGGTCGTAGTAGCGCCACATCATGCCGTCGGAAATGCTCATCACCTTGGCGAACATGGTGTTGGCCGGCTCGGTGATGCCGATGTAATTACCCTTGGACTTGGACATCTTTTCGACGCCGTCCAGGCCCTCCAGCAGCGGCATGGTCAGGATGCACTGCGGCTCCTGGCCATGTTCCTTCTGCAGCTCGCGGCCGACCAGCAGGTTGAACTTCTGGTCGGTGCCGCCCAGCTCGAGATCGGCGCGCAAAGCCACCGAGTCGTAACCCTGCATCAGCGGATACAGCAGCTCATGCACCGAGATGGGCGTGCCGGCCCGCAGGCGCTTGGTGAAATCGTCGCGCTCCAGAATGCGCGCCACCGTGTACTTCGCGGCGAGCTGGATCATGCCGGCCGCACCCAGGGCCTCACACCATTCCGAGTTGTAGCGGATCTCGGTTTTTTCTGCGTCCAGCACCAGGCTGGCCTGGGCAAAATAGGTGCGGGCGTTTTCCTCGATCTGCTCGCGCGTCAGCGGCGGCCGCGTGACGTTGCGCCCGGACGGATCGCCGATCATCGAGGTGAAATCGCCGATCAGGAAAATCACCTGGTGGCCGAGCTGCTGCAACTGCCGCAGCTTGTTCAGCACCACGGTATGCCCGAGGTGCAGGTCGGGTGCCGTCGGGTCCAGCCCCAGCTTGATGCGCAGCGGCTTGCCGCTCTGCTCGGCGCGCACCAGCTTGGCAATGTAATCGGATTCGATGAGCAATTCGTCGATACCGCGCTTGGTCACGGCCAAAGCTTGTTTCACTGCATCGGACAAGGCTGGAATTTGCTGCGGCGCAGCAGAATCTCTTGCATCCTTGTTATCTATCAATTTCGAATTTTCAGTCATCTGTATAAACTTCGTTTGAGAATTTATTTTCGGTATGTATAATTACCGATCCCTCACCCGTTGCCGTTGATCAATAAAAGCAAAAACCAGGGAAAGAAAAACGGTTGATTTTAACTGATTGCATGTTCTCCAGAGATAAATTGATCGACATCGGCACGCGCACCCGACTGCTCTTCGGCGGCACCCGCAAGTCCCGCATCGTCTCCTGCTCCGCGCTGGCCCTGGCCGTGTGCGCCTTCGGTGCCGCCGGTTTTGCGCCGCTGGCGCCGGATGCCGCCGACCTGCCAGTCAAGACAATTGCCCTCGAACTGGGCTTGCCGGATTTGCAGGAACAGCTGGCCGCCAGGGCGGATGCCACTGAACTCTACGTGCGCGAAGAAAGGGTGCGCTCCGGCGACACGCTAGCCACCCTGCTCAAGCGCCTGGGCGTGGAAGACCAGGCGGCGGCCGACTTTATCAAGACCGATCGGGCCGCCTACCAGGTGCTGCAGTTGCGCCCCGGCAGGCAAGTCCAGGTGCAAACCGACGCCGATGGCCAATTGCAGTGGTTGCGCACCACCCTCGGCAACGGCCGCGACGGCGCCAGCAACCTGCTGGTCCAGCGCGACGGCGACGGTTTCAAGGCATCTCAGGCCGACGCCGCGCTGGAAAAACGCATTGAAATGCGCAGCGGCGTGATCCGCTCCTCGCTGTTTGCCGCCACCGACCAGGCGCTGATTCCTGACAGCGTCGCCATGCAGATGGTGGACATGTACTCGACCGACATCGACTTCGCTTCCGACCTGCGTCGCGGCGACCGCTTCCATGTCGTTTATGAAACCTGGTGGCAGAATGGCGAATTCGTGCGCGCCGGGCGCGTACTCGCCAGCGAATTCGTCAATGCCGGCCGCCCCTACCAGGCAATCTGGTTTGAAGATCCGGCCAGCAGCCTGGGCGGCGGTTACTATGGCTTCGACGGCAAATCGCTGAAAAAGGCTTTCCTGAAATCGCCTCTGGAATTTTCGCGTATCTCGTCGGGCTTTTCGATGCGCCGCCACCCGATCTCTGGCAAGTGGAAAGCCCACAAGGGCGTTGACTTTGCCGCCGTGACCGGCACGCCGATCCGCGCCGCCGCCGACGGCGTCATCGACTTTGCCGGCGTCCAGGGCGGTTACGGCAATATCGTCGTGATCAAGCACTGGAACAATTACTCCACTGCCTATGCCCACATGAGCCGTTTCGCCAGCGGTATGCGCAAGGGCGCCAAGGTAAGCCAGGGCGACACCATCGGCTACGTCGGCAGCACCGGCTGGTCGACCGGACCGCACCTGCACTACGAGTTCCGCATCGCCGGCGTGGCACGCGATCCGATGAAAGTGGACATGCCGACTGCGCAGCCGCTGGCCGGCGCGCAGATGCAGCGCTTCCGCACGGTGGCGGCGGACATGCTGCACCGTATCGCCCTGCTCGACCCGGCAAATCCGACTACCCGCCTGGCATCGGCGGCACGCTAAGCGCCAGCCGGCTGCCGCAAAATACGCCGTTCGTGTTCCGGGCCGGGTAGAATCAGGCCTGCACGAACGGATTTTTTATGCCTGCCTCCCATTCAGCCTCGTCTTCCCTGTACATCGGCCTGATGTCCGGCACCAGCCTCGACGGTGTCGACGGCGTGCTGGCCGACATTCCCGCCGACTACCAGGGCGGCCCGCTGCGCACGCTGGCTGCCGCCTATGTCGCCTTCCCCGACGATCTGCGGCATGACATGCTGGCGCTGCAGGCGGCGGCGGACAATGAATTGCAACGCGAAGCGCTGCTTGCCAATGCCCTCGCCGGCCATTACGCGCACTGCACCGCCCAGCTGCTGACGCAATCCGGGCTGGCGCCGTCCGCAGTCGCCGCCATCGGCGTGCATGGCCAGACCATCCGCCACCGCCCCGACCTGGGCTTTACCCGCCAGACCAATAACCCGGCGCTGCTGGCGGAGCTGTGCGGCATCGACGTGGTCGCCGATTTCCGCAGCCGCGACATCGCCGCCGGCGGCCAGGGCGCGCCGCTGGTGCCGGCATTTCATCAGGCCGTCTTTGCCGCCGCCGACGCCACCCGCGTCGTCGCCAATATCGGCGGCTTCGGCAACATCAGCATCCTGGCGCCGCGCCATGCCGGCATGGCAAGCATGGCTGCGGCACCGCAGGTGCGCGGCTTCGACACCGGGCCCGGCAACGTTCTGCTGGATGCATGGGTGCAGCAGCACCTGGGCACGCCTTATGACGCCAACGGCGACTGGGGCGCGGGTGGCACGGTGCTGCCGGCGCTGCTGGAACAGTTGCGCGATGAGCCGTACTTTCGCCAGCCGCCGCCGAAAAGCACGGGACGCGACCTGTTTCACCTGGAATGGTTGCAGCGCAAGCTGGCGGCTGCCGGCTTGCAGGGCGCCGCGGCAGCGAAGCCGCAGGATGTGCAGGCGACGCTGGCGGCGCTGACAGCGACCACCCTGGCCGATGCCGTGCGCGCCCACGCGCCCGATGCGGACGCCATTTACGTGTGCGGCGGCGGCGCCTGCAATGCCGCCCTGCTGCAGCAGTTGCGCGCCGCTCTGGCGCAACGCAATATGACGACGACGGTCGCGTCCACGGCAACGCTTGGCGTGGCGCCGAACCACGTCGAGGCGCTCGCCTTCGCCTGGCTGGCGCAGCGCTTCTGCCGGCGCCAGCCAGGCAACCTGCCGGCGGTCACTGGCGCCCGCGGTCCGCGCATCCTCGGCGCGCTTTACCCTGCCTGAAGACGCGACGCGCCAAGCCTCGCGCCACGCCCGCAAAATTGCGCTTCCATACTTGGCGCACGGCGAAAAAAAAGCGCAGCCGACGCTGCGCTTTTTGCAAATGCCCGGCAAGCCGGGCGCTTGCTTATACGGAAAACGAAGAGCCGCAGCCGCAAGTACTGGTGGCGCCGGGATTCTTGATGACGAATTGCGCGCCTTCCAGGTCATCCTTGTAATCGATCTCGGCGCCAACCAGATACTGGTAGCTCATCGAGTCGATCAGCAGTTGCACGCCATTCTTGGTCATGGTGGTATCGTCTTCGTTGACGATTTCATCGAAGGTGAAACCGTACTGGAAGCCGGAGCAGCCGCCACCCTGCACGAACACGCGCAATTTCAGGTCGGGATTGCCCTCTTCCTCGATCAGTTGCGCAACCTTGCTGGCGGCGCTGTCGGTGAAGACGATCGGTGCGGGCATTTCAGTGACGGCGTTCATGGCTTGCTCCTGCGGAAAACAATAAGTGGATATCTCATTATAACCCGAGATAAATACTCAGGTATTCGCGCCCGCCAGCTTGGCCGGCGCCGCCAGCTTTAATACCGGCTCCTCGGCCTGGTCGTGCGACAGCTTGCCCGAGACGACAGCGCCGCCGTGCATTTCCAGGGCCTTGTAATTGACGTCGCCGGTGATGCGCGCTTTGGGTTGCAACTCCAGCAATTCGGTACAAAATACCGGCCCGGCGATCTGGCCGTTCACTACCAGGTGCGCGGCGCGCACTTCGCCTTCGATGACGGCATGCTCGGAAATGACCAGCATGCTGGCCAGGCTGGGATCGGCAATCACGTTGCCCTTCACCTGGCCATCGATGCGCAAGCCGCCCTTGAAATGCAGATCACCCTCGATTCTGGTGGACAGGCCGATCAGGCTGTCGATCGTGCTTTTGCTTTTACTACCGAACATGATGGCGCTCCTTCAGTGCTACAGATTGGCTGACTGCTGCGCGCGCACCTGGCCTTTTTCCAGGATGCGTGCCTGCACGGATTGCATGGTGACATTATCCGGCAGGGTCAGCACGCCTTCCAGCCGCTGATAGTGCCGGAAGCTCAGTTTATATTTATCAAGGTCAGTTGCCTTGCTCTCAGGAAAAACCATCATAGCATTTTTCCCGTCACGTAAGACAGTGACAACCAGTTGCAAGTTTCCAATAAATTCACGGTCGCCACCCCCGCCATGCATCACGAGCATGCGGTAACGGATTTGATTGGGCGCAATTACTTCCGCTTTCAGGCGCCGGATCGCGAGGCCCTGACCAGTGCTGGTTGGCAACAAGCTATCGTAAAACGCCAGATCTTCCTTGAGGCGCGCATTTTCCGCGATCAGTGTCTTGACCTGCGCCGCCATCTGCTCCTGCGCCGTGCGCTCGATCTGCAAGGCGCTTTCGGCGGCATCGACGCCGCCGGAATAACGGTCGCGCTCTGTGGTGACCCGGTCGAGTTGCACGCGCATTTCGTCCAGCTGCTCTTCGCTGACGGCGCTGCGGCCACCGGCCAGCTTGCGCCCCAGATCGTAAATACCCAGTGCAATCGCGCCGGCCAGACCCAGCACCACCGCCATCATCAGCATGCGCAGCGGCCAGGGCAAGTGGCCCTTGATGCTCACCTTGGGACTGGCCACCGACAGGCGCCGCCGCCACAGCTTCAGGCGCAAGGACGGGCCGAACAGCTTTTTCAGGCTCATGCTTTTACTGTCTGGCGCATCATGGCAGCACCGGCACCTGTGCCAGGCCGGTGCGCTCGTCCAGGCCGAACATGATGTTCATGCATTGCACGCCCTGGCCGGATGCGCCCTTGACCAGGTTATCTTCGACCACCAGGATCACCAGCAGGTCGCCGCCGCCGGGGCGATGCACGGCGATGCGCAGCATGTTGGAAGCGCGCACCGAGCGGGTTTCCGGGTGGCTGCCCGCAGGAAGCACGTCGACGAATTTCTCGCCGGCGAAATGCTTTTCATACAAGGCCTGGAAGTCGGTGTCGCGCGCTTCCGGCAGAATGGTGGCATACAGGGTGGAATGGATGCCGCGAATCATCGGCAACAGGTGCGGCACGAAGGTCAGGCCAACCTTGCGCCCGGCAATTGCCTGCAGGCCCTGCACGGTTTCCGGCAAGTGGCGGTGTCCCTTGACGCCGTAAGCCTTGAAATTGTCAGAGGCTTCCGCCAGCAGGGCATGCACTTCCGCCTTGCGTCCGGCGCCGGAGACGCCGGACTTGCAATCGGCAATCAGTGCCGACTCGTTGACCAGCGCCTTGCCCTGCGCCAGCAGCGGCGCAAAACCCAGTTGCATCGAGGTCGGGTAGCAGCCGGGTAAACCGATCAGGCGCGCCTTTTTGATCGCTTCACGGTTCACTTCCGGCAAGCCGTACACGGCTTCTTCGAGCAGGTCGGGGCAGCCATGCGGCATGCCGTACCATTTTTCGAATTCTGCCGTGTCTTTCAGGCGGAAGTCTGCCGCCAGGTCGATTACCTTGACGCCTGCGGCGAGCAACTCGCGCGCCTGCGCCATGGCGACGCCGTGCGGTGTGGCGAAAAACACCACGTCGCACTCCGTCAGCTTGGCCTTTTCCGGCGCAGAAAAAGCCAGCGACACGTAGCCGCGCAACGAAGGAAACATGTCCGCCACCGGCAAGCCATCTTCCTTGCGCGACGTGATGGCCGCAAGCTCGACCTGCGGATGCGTTGCCAGCAAGCGCAGCAGTTCCACTCCCGTATAGCCGGTGCCACCGACGATGCCTACCTTGATCATACTGTCCTCACTCTGGTTCCAATCCTTATTTTAAGGGAGTACGCCGCGATCAAGGGCGCTTTTTCACCCAGAACTGGTACATACCGGCAAAAATCTCCGGGTTTTCCGCTTCGACAATTTCCCAATTAGCAAGAGAATCGCAGGCGGGATTCTCCGGGAAGCGTGCGAGGTAACGATTGCGCGTCTCCGGATTGCCAAATTCAAACCCGAGAAATTCCAGCCCCAGCGCATCCAGGCACGCCTGGATTTCCAGCGGCGAATACACGTGCTCCTGCACGTGGAAGATCAGGTCGCGGCAGGCACTGGTGCTGTAAAAGTCCGGGCTGGCCGGCAGCGTGCCAGCGTCGATGCCGCTGCCGCCGGCCATGACGTCGCGCCGGAAGCGGCTGATGCCATCGCGCGTGCCGGGATAGCCCCTGTCCGCCACCACCTGCCGCAGCGCGTGTACGGCGCCGCGTGCGCGCCGGCTGTACAGGCCGATGTTCATGCAGCCACTTGGTTGCAGCAAGCCCGTCAGCACACGCCATCCCGCCATGGGGTCGCGCATGTGGTGCAGCACGCCGCTGCAGACAATCAGGTCGAATTGCCGCCCCAGCCCCTGCAATTCCAGGATGTCGGCGTGACGGAAATCGATGCCGGTAACACCGTACCCCTGCATTGCGCGGATTGCATAGGCCAGGCTGGTCTTGCTGATATCGATGGCCAGCATGCCTGCATGCGCAAAGGCTTGCGCCACCTGGAAAGCATCGCTGCCGGTGCCGCAGCCGGCCACCAGGATGTGCGGCGACGCCGGCAGCGCCTGCGGCAAGTGCGCATGCGGCAGGCGCTGCTGCAGCGCCGCATGCAGCGGCATCGGCACGCCCGGCTTGCCGCGGCGGCGCCAGCGCGGATAAGGATTTTCTTCATACTGCTGGCGCACCGCTTGCGAGACTGCATCGGAGACGCCGGTCAACCCGGGGATGCCGTGCTTGATGGCTTCCTCTTCCAGCGGCTGGCGCAATTGCCGCGTTAGCAGTACCTGCACCTGGGGCTGCGGCCAGTCGGCCTTGAGAATTTGTGCGGCAAAGGGATAGCGATACAAGGCTTGATAGGAAGCCAGCAGCGCCAGCCGGATGACCGGCAGTGCCTGTCCCCGCTCGATGGCTGCGGCGCACAGCGCGGCCAGGTCGGCTTGCATGCCCGCCTCGACCGGCTCGACAAAATACAGGTATTCATTGGCAAAGCACTGCGCCGCCAGTGCGCAGGCGAAGCTTTCCGTTGCTGCCGGCAAATCTGCCAGCGGCTCCTGCAGCGCCCTGGACAGCAGCGCCCGCCTGACCAGTGTCAGCAGGCGCTCGAGGCGGTAATCGGTTATCAGGCATTGCGCCAGCAAGGCCGCCAGCAAGGGCATTTCCAGCAGTGGTTGAAGGGCGCCCTGCGCCAGCGCCGCGGCAATGCGGGCCGCCCCCTCCTGCATATCGGCGGCCGCCTTCAGCAGCGGCTGCACGGCGGCGTCGCTGCAGACGATGGCGGTGGCGATGCGTTCAAGCTTTTGCGGATCGAGCGAGTCCTTGCCGAAAGCTTGCAGCAGCAGCGCGCGATCCACCCGCGCGAGGCCATCCTCGGCCAGCAATTCAATAATGGCAGCATACCGGTGCCAGTGGGCATCCGTGCCGCCCTGGAGCTGCAGCAGGCGCTGGCAGCACAGCAAGGCCTTCTTGAGTTCGCCCTGTCCCTGCAGCAGGCGCGTCAGCGCCAACAGCGCATCCGGGTAATCAGGCTTGAGGGCCAGTGCTTGCTGCAGTGCGGCGGCCGCGCCTGCCAACTCCTCTTGCGCATGCAGCGCCAGGCCCAGGTTGTAATGCGCCTGTGCATAATCCGGCTTGTGCGCCAGCCCTCGGGCATAACAGGCTTGCGCTTCCGCAAAGCGCCCCAGAGCACGATAGGCCTCGCCCAGGTTGTTGTGCGCCTCGGCGAAATCCGGCTGCAGCGCCAGCGCCTGGGTGATGTAGTCGATTGCCTGCTCGTGGCGACCGCCCTGGTGCAGCAGCACGCCCAGCAAGTGCAGCGCATCGACACTGGCGGGAACGATGGCGAGGATTTGCCGGTAAAGCGCCTCGGCCTGCGGCAGCCGGCCTGCCTGGTGCTGCGCCAGCGCGGCGTGCAAGGCCTGCGGCAGGCGGAAGGCGCCGGCGCTCATGCTTGGACTGGCAGGCGCCTGCATGGAGGCTTGCTGCGCGCCGCAGCATTGCTTGTACTTCTTGCCACTGCCACAGGGGCAAGGGTCGTTGCGGCCGATTCTATTCAAGGGATTTACTCATTATTTCAAACAAGACGCGTCATATCCGTCTGCAATGAGCGGAAGTTTAGCCGATGCGGCAACAGGAATCACGGAGATTTGCCCGACGCCGGAACAATGGGACGGCAGGCAGGCATGCACCGGGGCGGCACACAATAGAAAACGGGCGCCGAAGCGCCCGTTTTGTCAGACTACGACATTCTGCTTGTCAGGGCGAAGCCCTGGACAATTAGAAGGTGTGGTGCAGGGTAACAGCGATGGTCGAAGCAGTTTCGCCCACAGCCAGAGCCGAACCGTTGGCAGTCGTGCCAGACAGGAACGGGGTGTAGCCACCGAGGCGGTCGTTGTCCAGGCGGCTGTAGAAGGCGCCGACGCTGGTGCGCTTCGACAGTGCGTGGTCATAGCCCAGGGTGTACATCTTCGCGCCGGTGTCGCTGGTGCGCGAGTTGTCGCCAGCCTTGCCGACGCTAGCCATGATGGTGCCGTTGCCGATGGCGTAGCTGACCGGGATTGCCCATGCGGTACGCGAGGTCTTCAGACCATTCACGCCAGCCGCAACAGCGCGCACGCTGGAACGGTCGAGACCCAGGCCGACCTTGAAAGCGCCGAACTTGTAGGAACCGTTGAAGCGCAGTTGCTGCACGTCGGTGCCGGTACGGCCTTCGACTTCAGCATCCCAGTAAGCCAGGTTCAGGTACAGCGGGCCGTTGGCATAAGCACCTTGCAGGAAGAATTCGCGGCCGTCGTTGTAGTTCGGGTTGCCCGCGGTGATCACGCCTTCGGTAACACCCAGAGTGCCGGCGCCGCCGGAAGATGCCATGCCGAGCGTGCCGCTGAAGCCGCTGAAGTTCGGGGTACGGTAGGTGATCGAGTTCGGGCGACGCAGACCGTAGTCCAGCAGAGCGCCGGTTTGCTGGTCAAACAGCGTGAAGGTAGCCAGCGCTGCGGTCGGGATTGCAGCAACGGTGTTGGTGCCGGTCATCAATTCGGTGCCGATACCTTGGGTAGCCATCCAGGTGTGCTTGCCCAGGGTCACTTGACCCCAGTCGCCGCGCAGACCGACGAAGGTGTCGCCGTTGCCCAGACCGTTGGCAGCAGCGCCTTGGCCGGTGCCGACGTCGGTGTTGAAACGGTTTTCAACGTAGAACAGTGCCTTCAGGCCGCCACCCAGATCTTCGGTGCCGGTCAGCCAGAAACGCGAGGTGAAGTCGTCATCGATACGCAGTTCGGTGCTGGCAGCACGCGTGGTGTTGCTAACCTTGTAGCTCTTGGCTTGTGCACGGATCACGCCACCGATGGAGACGTTGGTTTGTGCTTGAGCGGTACCGGCAGCAAATGCGCCCAGAACTGCGAGTGCGAGAAGCGATTTTTTCATTAAAATTTCTCCGAGAGTTGTGATGCTAAAGAGTGTTTATTGCATCCAGCAAGGCCACTAGTGGAAACGTCCCTGCCGGCACTTCTAATCCCATTGGTCAAGAAGCTGTGTGCAATTTCAACAAATTACGGCTTGGAGGGCAAAGCAAATTTGGCGTTTATGGCAATATGGCGGAAGTTGTGTCGCATCAGCGCAACAAACCCCCGAAGGGCAGTAACCATTTTGCAACTTTACTTATGAAAGAAACAATGAAAATGCGTACGCTGGATCAGTTCATTGTCGGCCTCGATGGCGCGCTGCGCACTGTAGCCGGGATCACGGCAGGGACACGGTCGAACCCGTCGAATAACGTTGCCGAAAATGAAATGGATCCCGGTGAACGCCGCCATAGCGCCGGCCTGATGCGCGTCAATCACGTCGGCGAGGTGTGCGCCCAGGCCCTGTACGCTTCGCAGGGCTTGCTGGCGCGGCGCGAAGAAGTTGCGCGCCAGTTGGCAGTTTCGCAACGGGAGGAGGAAGATCACCTGGCCTGGACGGCGCAGCGCCTGCGCGAGCTGGATTCGCGGCCCAGCCTGCTCAATCCGCTCTGGTATGCCGGCGCCTTTGCCATCGGCCTGGTCGCGGCACGCCTGGGTGACGGCCCGAGCCTGGGCTTTGTGGTGGAAACTGAGCGCCAGGTGGAAGCCCACCTGAACAGCCACCTCGAACGGCTGCCGGCGCAGGATGGCAAATCGCGCGCCATCGTCGAACAGATGCGCCAGGACGAAGTGGCGCACGGCGCCGCCGCCGGCGACCTGGGTGCGCGCACCTTGCCGGCGCCGGTGCGCCTGGCCATGCGCGGCATGGCCAGGGTCATGACGTCGACGGCTTATTACATCTGAACCGCGGCGCCCGGCGCGCCTTCCGGCGCCACTGCGCCATCCTCGATGATTTCGTAGGAATGCGTCATTTCTGCGGTTTTTTCGAGCATGATCGACGCGGAACAGTATTTTTCATGCGACAGCTTGATGGCACGCTCGACCAGGTTGGCTTTCAGATTGCGGCCGCTGACCGTGAAATGGAAATGCACCTTGGTAAATACTTTCGGGTCTTTTTCAGCGCGCTCGGACTTCAGACTGACTTCGCAAGCGCGTATATCCTGGCCGCTCTTGCGCAGAATCAGCACGACATCATAAGCAGTACAACCCCCGGTGCCGGCAAGAACGACTTCCATCGGACGCGGCGCCAGGTTGCGGCCGCCGCCTTCCGGCGCCCCATCCATTGCCACCACGTGGCCGGAACCCGTTTCCGCCAAAAAAGTCATGCCTGACAATCCCGTCCAACGCACTGTGCATTCCATGATCGATCCACTCCTTGTCAAAGTGGCGATATTGTAACGACTTCATTCCCTCGACGCGGCAAAGGCACGAGGGCGGACGAAAGCAAATCAATTTGGCAAAAATTTTGTAGCAGCAATGCCACAGCGCAGCAATTTGAAACGCCAAAAGAAATATATCGTATGTCATTGAATAATAACAATTATTTTTGATGCATTCGATTTTATCGAAACAGAGAAATGCCGAAATTTCCATAATTTTCTTGCGGCGCACCATTCGCTTGGCTATACTGGATTTGTCTCCTCCACCCTCCTCCTTAGGTGTGGATTTAGCCCGAAGCTTCGCGCTTCGGGTTTTTTTATGTCCAGTGCACATCGCCCACAACGCCAGCCACGGCATTATTTGACGCCAAGCCTTTGAAAAGGCTATAATTTTCGGTTCTTCCATTTGCTCAGGAAGAAACAACAAGGTCGAGTCCGCCAACCGCTTCGCATTGGGTCGCATGTAACCCAGGCGCGACAGAAGGCGGAACCGCCGGCAATTGAGCATTTACCCATTACAGGATTCATCATGAAAACCTTTTCCGCAAAAGGCCACGAGGTCAAGCGCGACTGGTTCGTGATTGACGCGACGGACAAAGTCCTCGGACGTGTTGCCAGCGAAGTGGCACTCCGACTGCGCGGCAAGCACAAGCCGGAATTTACCCCGCACGTCGACACGGGCGATTTCATCGTCGTCATCAATGCTGGCAAGCTGCGCGTTACCGGCACCAAGGCACTGAACAAGAAGTATTACCGCCACACCGGTTACCCGGGCGGCATCTACGAAACCAATTTCGAAAAGATGCAGGCGCGTTTCCCCGGCCGCGCGCTGGAAAAGGCTGTCAAGGGCATGCTGCCCAAGGGCCCGCTCGGCTACGCGATGATCAAGAAGCTGAAAGTGTATGCGGAAGCTTCGCACCCGCACGCTGCCCAGCAACCCCAGGCACTCGAACTCTAAGGAACGGACATGATCGGTAACTACAACTACGGAACCGGCCGTCGCAAGAGTGCAGTGGCCCGCGTCTTCATCAAGGCTGGCAGCGGCAAAATCACGGTTAACGGCAAACCGGCAGCAGAATACTTTTCGCGCGAAACCGGCCTGATGGTGATCCGCCAGCCGCTGGAACTGACCAACAACCTGGAAACGTTCGACATCATGGTCAACGTCCATGGTGGCGGCGAATCCGGCCAGTCCGGTGCCGTACGTCACGGCATCACCCGCGCGCTGATCGATTACGACGCCGCGCTGAAGCCGGAACTGTCCAAGGCAGGCTTCGTCACCCGCGATGCACGTGAAGTCGAGCGTAAGAAGGTCGGTCTGCGCAAGGCACGTCGCGCAAAGCAATTCTCGAAGCGTTAATCCAGACGTTTCCAGCCAAAAAAGCCGCCAGGTTTGCGCCTGGCGGCTTTTTTTATCTATCTTATTTCTTCCTGCGCAAGGGGCGGAATACCTGGGCATCCGCATAGAATGCCGCGTCCTGCCCTTGCCACCAGCCGGGCACGCCCAGCACCGGCAAGTGCGTGAAATCGCCTGTATGCAAGCCTGCCTGCAGCTGCCGGGCGGCCGCAGCGTCGATCCAGGCAAGCTGCCGGGCCGGCGGCAATGTAAAAAATTCCGCATCGACACGCATCGCCCAGGTGTGCGCCGTGATGGCCTTGTAAGGATCGACCAGCTTTTCCATCAGCGCATGACCGAACAGGAAGACGCCGACGGATCGGCCAAACGCCTGCCGCCCTTCCAGCAAGGCTTCGCGCCAGCGATGCGCGCGCAAGGCATCCAGCCAGCCGTCGTCGGCATACACCAGCAGTGCGGCATTCTCATCGAAAATCGTCGCGGCATCGCGCACCTTGCCGCGCGCGCCGGCCAGCCTCGCACTGCGTGGCCGCTCCTGACTTTGTAGCGGGTCGGGCATACTTGCCTGCGCCGTGCGGCTGGCAATTTCCGCCGCCTGCAGGGCATTGAGCTGCGCTTTGATGGCAGGGAAAGTCAGCCAGACCAGCGCATTGAAGAAATCGTGCAGGTTGTCGCGCGTCGGCACGCCACCGGTGTCGCTGATGAATGCTTCATACGCCATGCCCGCCGGCAGCGCGGCTTGCGGCACGAAACGGATGGGCAGGCCACGGTGATTGCAAAGCCGCACCATGCGCGCCGCGTCATCGAGGGCAGCACGCCAGTCCACCGCCGCCAGAACCGGCGCGGCAGCGGCGCGCACATGAGACAGCCAGAGGCGCTGCCAGTCTATGCGATCCAGGAATGGCGCCGCAGCCTTCATGTGCAAGGCACGGAGCAGATCGGTTCCGTAAAGAACAAGCGCACAGCGCGAACAGCCTGCCGAGGCCTTACGTCAGCTTCCAGCCTATCGTCTCGCCGGCATTCAGCGGCACCAGGCTGGCGTCGCCGAAGGGCAGTTCCGCCGGCAGGGTCCAGTTCTCGCGCCGCAGCGTGACGCTGCCGCCATTGCGCGGCAAGCCATAGAATGCCGGGCCGTTGAAGCTGGCGAAAGCTTCCAGCTTGTCGAGCGCGCCGGCAGCATCGAAGGCTTGCGCATACAGTTCCAGCGCATGCAGGGCGGTGTAACAGCCGGCGCAGCCGCAGGCGTGTTCTTTCAGGCCTTTCGGGTGCGGCGCGGAGTCGGTGCCGAGGAAGAACTTGTCGCTGCCCGAGGTCGCCGCCTTGAGCAGCGCCAGGCGGTGCTCTTCGCGCTTCAAAATGGGCAGGCAATAGTAGTGCGGACGAATGCCGCCCTTGAAGATTTCATTGCGGTTGTAGAGCAAGTGATGCGCGGTGATGGTGGCGCCGACGAAGCGGTCGGCCGCCGCCACATACTCGGCGGCATCGCGCGTGGTGATGTGCTCGAACACCACCTTCAGCTCGGGAATGGCGCGGCGCAGCGGCTGCATGACGCGCTCGATGAACACGGCCTCGCGGTCGAATACGTCGACTGCAGGATCGGTCACTTCGCCATGCACCAGCAGCGGCAAGCCGACTTCCTGCATGACTTCCAGGGTCTGGTAGCACCTGGTAAGGTCGGTGACGCCGGCATCCGAATTGGTGGTGGCGCCAGCGGGGTAAAGCTTCAGGGCATGGATGAAGCCGCTGTCCTTCGCACGGCGGATTTCATCGGCCGGCGTATTGTCGGTCAGGTACAGCGTCATCAGCGGCTCGAACGACAGGCCGGCCGGCAGCGCTGCGAGGATACGCTCGCGGTAGGCGGCGGCCTGCGCGGTGGTAGTCACCGGCGGCTTCAGGTTCGGCATGACGATGGCGCGGGCGAACTGGCGCGCGGTATGCGGCAGGACATCGGCCAGCACGACGCCGTCGCGCAGGTGCAGGTGCCAGTCGTCGGGGCGGGTGATGGTGATGCTCTGGGGAAGCTGTGCTTGGTTGGTCATGGCAAGGCTCTTTCTGTGAAGCCGCCATTTTACCTGCCCTGCTTCGTTTGCGCCCTGGCGTCAGGGATACAGGCCGCGCATCTCGTGCGCCTGCAGCACGCGGCTGCAACCGACGATGAAGGCTGCGGTGCGCAGAGATACCTTGCGCTCTTCAGCCAGCTGCCAGACCGCCGCGAACGCGTCGCGCATGATGCGGGTCAGGCGCTGGTTGATTTCTTCCTCAGTCCAGAAAAAGCTGGAAAAATCCTGCACCCATTCGAAATAGCTGACAGTGACGCCGCCGGCATTGGCAATCACGTCCGGCACGATCAGTACGCCCTTGTCGTGCAGGATATCGTCGGCGGCCGGCGTAGTCGGGCCGTTGGCGCCTTCGACGATGATGCGCGCGCGAATGGCATCAGCATTGGCGGCGGTGATCTGCTGTTCCAGCGCCGCCGGCACCAGGATGTCGCAATCGATGCCCCAGAACGCCTCCTGATCGGGCACGGCCTCGGCACCGGCAAAACCGGCCACAGCGCCGGCCGCCGCCACATGCGCCTGCAGCGCGGCGACATCGAGGCCGCCGGCGCGCGCCACCGTGCCTGCATGGTCCTGCACTGCCACCACCTTCGCCCCCGCCTCGGCAAACAGGCGCGCAGCCACGCCGCCGACATTGCCGAAACCCTGGATCGCCACGCGCACGTTGCCGATATCCAGGCCGCTGCGCACCGCCGCCTCGCACGCGACCACGTACAGGCCGCGCCCGGTGGCGGCCTGGCGCCCGAGGCTGCCACCAAGCGCGATCGGCTTGCCGGTTACGACCCCGGACACGGTACTGCCGGCATTCATGGAATAGGTATCCATCATCCACGCCATGACCTGCTCGTTGGTATTCACATCCGGCGCCGGGATATCCTTGGCGGGGCCGATGATGATGCCGATTTCGCTGGTGTAGCGCCGCGTCATGCGCTCCAGTTCTGCATGTGAGAGCGTTTTCGGATCGACGCGGATGCCGCCCTTGGCGCCACCGTAGGGCACGTTGACCGCTGCGTTCTTGACCGTCATCCAGGCTGCCAGCGCCATGACTTCCGACAGTGTCACGCTCTGGTGGAAACGCACGCCGCCCTTGCCCGGCCCACGCGAAATATTGTGCTGCACGCGGTAGCCTTCGAAATGGGCAAGGCTGCCGTCGTCACGGCGGATCGGCACATCGACGGCAAGGATCAGCTTGGGGCGCTTGAGCGTTTCCACCAGCGGCGCCAGCGCCCCCAGGTGGGGCGTGACGCGGTCTATCTGTTCAAGGAATACTGCCCACGGCCCGATGTCGCGCTGGGTCAGGTAGCTGGGAATCTGGTGCGAAGTGCCCATGTCTGCCTCCATACCTGTTTTGCAACGGAAATTGAAGCAATCCTGACAGCATCTTAGCAGGGCCGGCAGCACTCTGCGGCGCTGCAAGCAGCGGCCCGGGCAGGATCGACGCGCGGCATTAATTCCCGGGCGCCGCCACGCCGGAGAACGCCTCATCGTCGGCGGCATCCTCGCCCCGCTCGCCGGCCCGGCGGCGCGCCTGCTGGCGCTCCCACATCTGCGCGTACACGCCCTGCGCCGCCAGCAGGCCGGCATGCGTGCCGCGCTCGACGATGCGGCCGTGATCCAGCACCAGGATCTGCTGGGCGTCGGCAATGGTCGACAGGCGGTGGGCAATGACCAGCGTGGTGCGGTCGCGCGCAATCTCGCGCAATTGCGCCTGGATCGCTTGTTCGTTGTGGGTATCGAGCGCGGAGGTCGCCTCGTCGAACACCAGCAGCGCCGGGTTCTTCAGCAAGGTGCGGGCAATCGCCACGCGCTGCTTTTCGCCGCCCGAGAGTTTCAGGCCGCGCTCGCCGACCATGGTGCCGTAGCCGTCCGGCAGCGAAACGATGAAATCGTGGATGGCAGCGGCGCGCGCGGCAGCGACGACTTCGTCCCTGCTCGCTCCCGGCTTGCCGTAGGCGATGTTGTACTCAATGGTGTCGTTGAACAGCACGGTATCCTGCGGCACGATGCCAATTGCCTGGCGCAGCGATGCCTGCGTGACGTCGCGCAGGTCCTGGCCATCGATGGTGATGCGCCCGGAACGGACATCGTAGAAGCGGAACAGCAGGCGCGCCAGCGTGGATTTGCCGGAGCCGCTGCGCCCCACCACGGCGGTAGTGGTGCCGGCGGGAATAACAAAATCGACGTCGTGCAGGATGCGCCTGTTCTCTTCATAGGAAAAATCGACATGCTCGAAGCGCACCGCCGCGCCCTGCACCCGCAGCGGCCGCGCCTGCGGCGCATCCGCCACTTCCCGTTCCTGCTCCAGCAAGCCGAACAGCCGCTCCATGTCGGCCAGGCTTTGCTTGATTTCGCGATAGATCACGCCGAGGAAATTGAGCGGGATGTACAACTGGATCATGAAGGCGTTCACCAGCACCAGGTCGCCCAGGCTCATGCTGCCGTCGATGACGCCGCTGGCGGCTCGCCACAGGATGAGCGTCACCGCCACCGAAATGATCAGCGCCTGGCCGCTGTTGAGCAGCGACAGCGATGTCTGCGACTTGACCGCGGCGTTTTCGTAAGCCTGCAAGCCTTGGTCGTAGCGCTGCGCCTCGAGATTCTCGTTGCCGAAGTACTTCACCGTTTCATAATTGATCAGGGCATCGATGGCGCGGCTGTTGGCTTTCGAGTCCAGTTCGTTCATGGTACGGCGGAAATGGGTGCGCCACTCCGTCACCGTCACGGTAAACACGATGTAGGCCAGCAACGCGCCGGCCGTGATCACCGAGAACCAGATATCGTATTGCAGCGCCAGGTAGCCGATCACCAGGCAAATCTCTATCAGCGTCGGCAGGATCGAAAACAGCGTATACGACACCAGCGACGACACGCTGCGGGTGCCGCGCTCGATATCGCGCGTCATGCCGCCGGTTTGCCGGTTCAGGTGAAAGCGTAGCGACAGCGCATGCAGGTGGCGAAATACCTGCAAGGCGATGGTGCGCACGGCGCGCTGGGTCACGCGGGCGAAGACGAATTCTCGCAGTTCCGTAAAGAGCGTATTGCCAAGACGCAGGGCACCGTAGGCCAGCAGCAGACCGGCCGGCAGCAGCAGTACGGCGCGCTGCGAATCGATGCCAGCCGCGCCGCCTGCTCCCGTGCCGGCGTTGAGGTAATCGACCAGGTGCTTCAGTACCAGCGGCACGCCGACGTTGGCCAGCTTGGCGCCCACCAGGAAAGCCAGCGCCAGCATTACCCGGCCCTTGTAGGCCCACAGGTAAGGCAGCAGTGTCTTGATGGTCGCCCAGTCGCGGCGCCGGTGTCCCGGCGGCTGGGCCGGCGCTGGTTCGGAGCTGGCGTGGCGGCGCATCGGTGCGGAATATCCTGTCAGAATCGGTTATGCTTCGAACAAGGCAGCGTTCGAAGACAGCCATTGTAGCAATCCCGCCGCATGTCGGCAGTCGCGCGGACGCTGCCACCTTTTAACAATACAAGGAAATGCGCATGTCCGAACCGTCCTCCAGCCATCCTCCCGACGGCAAAATGCCGGAATTGCGCGTCATGCCCATGCCCAAGGACGCCAACATGTATGGCGACGTATTCGGCGGCTGGATCATGGCGCAGGTCGATATCGCCGGCTCGCTGCCGGCAGGCCGGCGCGCCAACGGACGGGTCGCCACGATTGCAGTGAATTCCTTCCTCTTCAAGCACCCGGTCTTCGTCGGCGACCTGCTGTCCTTCTACGCCGATATCGTTAAGGTCGGCAAGACCTCGATCACCGTCAATGTCGAGGTCTATGCAGAACGCAACTGTCTGCAGGCGGACCTGGTCAAGGTCACCGAAGCCACGCTGACCTATGTCGCCACGGACGACACGCGCCGGCCGCGCCCCGTGCCGCCGCTTGCAGAAGCGAGAACCTGCGCGTCCTGAAAAAACGAACCGCCTGTCATGCAGGCGGTCCGACGATTGCACAGGAAGAAGCAGGCGGACTCAGCCGGCCTTTGCCGTTGCCGTTGCCTCGTCGCGCAATTCGCGGCGCAGGATCTTGCCGACGTTGGTTTTCGGCAGCGCATCACGGAATTCGATGTGCCGTGGCCGCTTGTAGCCGGTGAGCTGCTCCTTGCAGAACGCCATCAACTGCTCCACGGTCAGCGCCGGATCCTTGCGCACCACGTAGATCTTCACCGCCTCGCCCGAATTTGCATCGGGCACACCCACGCAAGCGCACTCCAGCACAGCAGGGTGCTGCACTACCACGCCCTCGACTTCGTTCGGATAGACGTTGAAACCGGACACCAGGATCATGTCCTTCTTGCGGTCGACTATGCGCACGTAGCCGCGCTCATCCATGACGCCGATATCGCCGGTCTTGAAAAATCCGTCCGGCGTCATCACCAGCGCAGTTTCATCCGGCCGTTGCCAGTAGCCGGCCATGACTTGCGGCCCGCGCACGGCAATCTCGCCCGGCTGTCCCAGCGGCACCGGCTTGTCATCGCTGTCGAGCAAGCTTAATTCGGTCGACGGGAAAGGCAGGCCAATGGTCCCGGTAAACTCTTTCGTATCTGCAAGGTTGCAGCTGACCACGGGCGAAGTTTCCGACAAGCCGTAACCTTCGGCAATGGGGCAACCCGTTACCTGGAGCCAGCGTTCCGCCACCGCCTTCTGCACGGCCATGCCGCCGCCCACGCTGATTTTCAGCGCCGAAAAATCCAGCCTGGCGAAATTCGGATTGTTCAGCAAGCCGTTGAAGAGCGTATTCACCGCGGGCAGCATGTTGAAGCGATATTTTCCCAGGGTCTTGACCAGGTCGGGGATGTCGCGCGGGTTGGCAATCAGGACATTCATGGCCCCTATCCGCGTGCCGAGCATGTAGCAGGTCGTCAGCGCAAAGATATGGTAAAGCGGCAGTGCGCATATCATGACGATCTGCTCTGACTTGGGCGGCTTGTTCAAGCCGGGTGCCAGCCACAGGTCCGATTGCAGGACGTTTGCCAGCACGTTCCGGTGCAGCAGGGTCGCACCCTTGGCAACGCCTGTCGTGCCGCCAGTATATTGCAGGAATGCCACATCGTTCTGATCCAGTTCCACCGGACGAAATACCGTGCGTGAACCATCTGCCAGTGCCTTGTCGAAAGTGATGGCTTGCGGCAAATGATAGGCAGGCACGAGTTTCTTGACATGGCGCACCACCAGGTTGACCAACATGCCCTTGAGTCCTCCCAGCATTTCGCCCATGCTGGCTATCACGACATGCTTGACCTGGGTGCGGTCGATCACTTGCTCCAGCACATGTGCAAAATTTTCCAGGATGACGATTGCTTCGGCGCCGGAATCACTCAACTGGTGCTGCAGTTCGCGCGGGGTATACAGCGGATTGACATTGACGACGACATATCCGGCCCGCAATACGGCGGCAAGCGCCACCGGGTATTGCAATACATTCGGCATCATCAGGGCGACGCGCGCCCCCTTCTGTAATCCGCGCGATTGCAGCCAGGCAGCCATTTTTTTCGACATCGCATCCACTTGCCCATAAGTAATGGCTTTGCCCATGCTGACATAGGCATCGCGGGCAGCGAATTTTTTATAGGAGTCTTCCAGTAAATGGACCAGCGAGCGGTACTGGCTCAGGTCGACGTCGGCCGGTATGCCGGATGGGTAAGATTTCAGCCAGACTTTTTCCATAGCTTCCAGTCTCCGTTTTTATTCGTTATGGACGATGGTTGTTATTCTTATGCAAGATGCTATCGGGCCATTTACTCTGGCGCAAGCCAATTGTGAAATTGTTGCTATTTTACCAATTTGTCGACTTCCTCTGCTTCTGCTGCCGCTGTTTGCGCGGATGAAGCAAGCGACCGCCCGAGATCGGCCAGCCGCTGCTGTCGCTGCGGCGCCTCCATCTCTGCCAGGCCGCGCACCGCTGCATAAAATTTTCCCATGTCGCGTTCCTGCGCCAGCAAGGCACGAAAACCGGGCACCATATCATGGTAAGTTGCCACCAGCGCCAGATGGGCATTGCCGAGCGGCTCCGCGAACCAGCGGTCGTAACCCGCATAGCCGCCCCAGCGCTGCTTGAGGCTGCGATAGTCATCCTGCATGGTGCTGAAAATTTCCGCCTTGCGCCGGGTCTTTTCGCCGGCATCGGCGGTGCCGTTGTAATTGTCTTCCAGCGCCTGCCGCGTGTGCGCCAGCAATGCCAGAAAATCACGCTTGCGCGCCGCGTGGGCGCGGTAGCCGGCGCGCATGGCATCGTCGCCATGTGCTGCCAGCCAGCGCTCGACGCCATGCTCCTCGACTGCGACGGCGAACGATTCGTTGAAGCGCGTATCGCCCGGCACGTACACGACCTGGTGCGCCAGTTCATGAAACATCAGGCGTGCCAGCTCCGCTTCCGGGTAGCCGACGAAGGTCGAGAGCAAGGGATCGGAAAACCAGCCCAGGGTCGAATATGCCGGCACCCCGGACACCTGCACATCGTAATTCTGCTTGCGCAGTTCCGCGGCATAAGCCAGCGCCGCTTCCTTCGTATAGTAGCCGCGATAGCTGACGCATCCCGCCACCGGGAAGCACCATTGGCGGGGCTTGAGTGACAGCGCCGGCGCCGCCACCACGTTCCACAACACATAGGGGCGCTGCAGGTCGGCGTAACTGGTGAAGGTGCCGTTATCCGGCAAGCCCAGTTCGGCGCTGGCGAAGCGGCGAATCTGCCCCGCCTTTGCGAGGCGCGACTTGAGCGGCGGCGCCACGCCCGGATCGGCGAGCCAGTCGTCGATGGGGCGCGCCTGCGCCATCAGCGAGAACTGACCATGCGCCGCCTGCATGTAGTAACCCAGATTCGCACAGCCGCCCGCCGCCGCAACGGCAAGGCACAACAAGGCGATCCGCCACTTCTTTTTCATGCAGCGCTTCTCCCGTTTATAAATGATCACATGCGATGTCGCGCAAAGTGCTTGCGCGCAAATGACAGAGTATTTTGCCGCAAAAAAAGTTCATCATGGCGTGTCCTTGCGCAAGGCGATCACCATCTTCGGCACAGTAGCGTAATATATAGGCAAGTCAACCATGCAAGACAGCGCCATGCGCGCGTTTGCGTCTTCGCCACCGTCATGAAACTGATCGATTCGACCATCCAGTCCCATGCAGAGATTCAGGAAATACGGCGCGATCTGCACGCGCATCCCGAGCTCGCATTCGAGGAAAAACGCACCGCAGACATTGTCGCCGGCAAGCTTGCCGAATGGGACATCCCGGTATTACGCGGCATGGGCGGCACCGGCGTGGTGGGCGTGCTCAGGAACGGCGACGGCAAACGCGCGCTGGGTTTGCGTGCCGACATGGACGCGCTGCCGCTGCAGGAACTCAACCGCTTCGAACACGCCTCGAAACATGCCGGCCGCATGCACGCCTGCGGCCACGACGGCCACACCGCCATGCTGCTGGGCGCGGCGCGCCATCTCGCGCATGCGCGAGATTTCGACGGCACCGTTTACTTCATCTTCCAGCCCGCCGAAGAAGGCGGCGGCGGCGCCCGGCGCATGATCGAGGACGGCCTGTTCGAACGCTGCCCGATGGATGCGATATTCGGCATGCACAACTGGCCAGGCTTTCCCGCCGGCCGCTTCGGCGTGGCCGCCGGGCCGATGATGGCCTCTTCCAACGAATTTGAGCTGCGCATAAAGGGCAAAGGCGCCCATGCCGCGCAGCCGCACAAGGGCATCGACCCGATCATGGCGGCAGTGCAGATCGCCCAGGGCTGGCAAACCATCGTCTCGCGCAACTGCAATCCGCTCGATGCCGTGGTGCTGTCGATCACGCAAATCCATTCCGGCAGCGCCACCAATATCATCCCCGACGAAGCCCGCATGATCGGCACGGTACGCACATTCAGCGCTGCGGCGCTGGACCTGGTCGAGAGCCGCATGCGCCTGCTTGCCGAGCATGCCGCGGCCGCGTTCGATGCGACAGCCGAATTCCACTTTCATCGCAACTACCCCGCGCTGGTCAACCACGCGCGTGAAACCGCATTCGCGGTCGAGGTGCTGCAGGCAATGGTCGGCCCCGACAGCGTCGACGCTGCTGTCGAACCCAGCATGGGCGCAGAGGATTTTGCCTTCATGCTGCAGCACAAGCCGGGTTGCTATGTCTTCATCGGCAATGGCGAAGGCGACCACCGCGCCGCCGGCCACGGACTGGGGCCCTGCAATCTGCATAATCCCAGTTACGATTTCAACGACGACCTGCTGCCGATCGGCGCCAGTTACTGGGTGCAGCTGGCGCATGCCTGGCTGGCCGCGCCGGCATCCTGAGGCGTCAAAGCCCGGCGCCGCTGCGGCAGCTGCTGCGACCTTGAGCGCGTCACCGTTCAGGGCAGGTGATCGGCGCCGCTGCCCACGCGCACCCCGGGATTGACGCCTTCCAGGGCCAGCAGCGCGGCTGACTGATCGGCATGTGGATAGCGCGCCAGAATGCTGCGGTAATGCGCCGTCACCAGTTCCGCAACGGGCAGGCGCACACCAGCCGCTGCGGCGGCCGCGAGGACGTTTTCCAGGTCCTTGGCCTGGCTCTTGACCTGCCCACCGGGCATGAAGTCGCGCTCCAGCATGCGCTGGCCATGGACTTCCAGGATGCGGCTTTCGGCAAAGCCGCCGCGAATTGCCGCCCGCACTGCGGCCGGGTCGGCGCCACCCGCCTGGGCCAGCAGCAAGGCTTCCGCGACGATATCGAGCGTGCCACCGACGATCAGCTGATTGCACAACTTGGCCAGTTGTCCGCACCCCGCGGCGCCCACCAGTGTCGGCCGTCCCAGCACCTGCAACAGGGCCTCGGCGCGGGCATAGTCGGCGGCGCCGCCGCCTGCCATGATGGCCAGCGTGCCTGCCTGCGCACCGATCACGCCACCCGATACCGGCGCATCCAGGCACGCCACGCCGATCTTTTGCAGGCGCACATGCAGTGCCTGCGCCTGGTCCTGCCGCGTCGAACTCATGTCGATCACCAGCATCCCGGTTTGCAGGCCGCTGGCGGCAAGCTCCATGACCTGCGCGACCACGGCGCCGTCTTCGAGCATGGTGATCACGATATCACTGGCGGCGACCGCCTCCGCCGGCGTTCGGGCCACCCGTGCGCCTTCCGGCAGCAATGCCTCCGCGCGTGCCGCCGTGCGGTTCCAGGCGGTTAGCAGGTAACCGGCCGCCAGCAGGCGTGCAGCCATAGGCGCCCCCATCAAGCCCGTGCCAAGAAATGCCACGCGTGGCCGCGGTGTTGCGTTCATGATGCGTTTCCTTCGTTTTCAGGTTTGCCAGAGTTTGCTGCAGTATGATCACAAAAAGCCATGCCGATGTCGATAGACGCAACCGGGAGAGGAAGCCATGCAGCGTTACATACTTGCACTCGACCAGGGCACTACCAGTTCGCGCGCCATCCTGTTCGACCGCGATGCTCGCATCCAAGGCTGTGCTCAGCGCGAGTTCCGTCAAATCTTTCCGCAGCCCGGCTGGGTCGAACACGATGCCGACGAAATCTGGCAAACCCAGCTGGACGTGGCGCGTGAAGTGATGCGCAACTGCGGCGTCAAGCCGGCGGAGGTTGCCGCGCTCGGCATTGCCAACCAGCGTGAAACCACGGTGATCTGGGACCGCACCAGCGGCAAGCCCATCGCCAATGCCATCGTCTGGCAAGACCGGCGCACTGCCGGGATATGCGCAGAACTGCAACAGCAGGGGTTTGCCGACGTGGTTCGCAGCAAAACCGGGCTGGTGCTCGACGCGTATTTTTCCGCGACCAAGATCCAGTGGCTGCTCGACCATGTCGACGGCGCACGCCTGCGCGCTGAACGCGGCGAACTGGCATTCGGCACGATCGATTCCTGGCTGGCCTGGAAGCTCACCGGCAGGCACGTGACAGATGTCAGCAATGCCTCGCGCACCATGCTGTTCAACATACACCGCCTGGGTTGGGATGACGAGCTGCTGCAGTTGCTGCGAGTGCCTCCTGCGCTGCTGCCGGAAGTCGTCGCCTGCAGTGGCGAAGTCGGCCGCACTCCCGCCGCAATGTTCGGCGCAGCGCTGCCCCTTGCAGGGATGGTGGGCGACCAGCAGGCGGCAACCTTCGGCCAGGGCTGCCACGCGCCGGGGATGGCCAAAAATACCTATGGCACGGGCTGCTTTTTGCTGATGAATACTGGCGACAAGGTCATCCCCTCGCGGCATCAACTGCTGTCGACCGTTGGCTGGACACTGCGCGGACAAACCGCGGCGACGTATATGCTCGAAGGCAGCGTATTCATGGCCGGCGCGACCATACAGTGGCTGCGGGACGGCCTCGGCCTGTTGCAGCATTCATCCGAAGCGGAAGCGCTCGCCCGCGCGGTGCCCGATTGCGGCGGCGTCGTGCTGGTACCGGCATTCGCCGGATTGGGCGCGCCCTGGTGGGACCCGCACGCGAGGGGCACCATCGTCGGCCTGACGCGTGGCACGACCCGCGCGCACATCGTGCGCGCGGCATTGGAGAGCATCGCCTGCCAAACTGCCGACGTACTTCAGGCCATGCAAGCCGATAGCGGCATCCGGCTGTCCGAACTGCGTGTCGATGGCGGCGCCGCCCGCAACGATTTCCTGATGCAGTTTCAGGCGGATATTCTCGACGTTGCCGTGATCCGGCCCGCCGTCACGGAAACCACCGCACTGGGCGCTGCCTGCCTGGCCGGACTTGCCGTCGGCTTCTGGAATTCGCCCGAAGAAGTGGCGGCGCATTGGGCGCAGGAGCGCCGCTTCGAACCCGGCATGAGCGCAAGCGCGCGTCAGAACTGCCTGGAGCAGTGGCGACGCGCCGTGAATCGCAGCATGAACTGGTCGGAATGACAATTATTGCGGTTTTTTTATGCGCCGAACCGGTAAGAGGGCATGCCGATGAGATTATTTTTGTATTTGTTAAATACTGTTTATTTCGCTAATTTATGTGCGTGGAGGAAATATTACAGTTCGCAAAAATGTTTAATCTTTCGCAAGTTATTCGCCGGAGCGATTAACCATACTGTCTGAAAATGTTCGATGGCAGGAGGATGACATGGCAAGCACAAATCAGCGGCATTTCACGGCACATGTATTTTTCCTGCTGCTGTTTTGTCATGCCCTGGGCCATGCCAGCAATCTTTACGAGCTGGCACCACCTGCCTCCCAAAAAATTGGCAAAGTCGGCTTTCAGTCGAAATGGCAAAGCCAATGGCTCCATGGCGCGGATCGCCATCTCGGAGGGTATTGGGATGCCTCCCTGACGTCAGAGCAATCCCTCCCCCTCATAGCCCATCCCCCGATTGCGGCTGGCACCCAGGATTTCGGCTTTGCCGCGATGTTTCGCTATCAGCGCGACGACCACACCGGCTTCTATGCCGAAGCCGGTTCCGGCCCCTACGTCATTTCCCAATCACAGGATCACAGCGGCAGACGTAACGGCACCCACTTTGCCATTGGCACCCGGGCGGGTGTGGGATTTGTCTGGAAAAATGGCATCGATCTCGGTTTCAAGGCCCGGCATGTCACGCGCGGTCAGGGACGTGACGGCAACGAAGCCGACAGCATGATCGGCCTGGATCTGCGCTATCGCTGGTGACCACCTGATCCGACACCCCCACCGAACCGCGTCGACGTTTGCAGTGGGGGTGAAACACACGTTTTAGGCGGGCGTGCCGGGATGCGCCAAGGGACTTTCTGTCGCGGCAAAGCAAAAAGCCCCTAACTCTTCTGAGCTAGGGGCTTTTCTGGGTAATAAGCCTGACGATGACCTACTTTCACACTGGTTGCAGCACTATCATCGGCGCGAAGTCGTTTCACGGTCCTGTTCGGGATGGGAAGGGGTGGTACCAACTTGCTATGGTCATCAGGCATAACTTGTAAAGTCGCCTGCGGTGCCGCTGCTCTGGCACGCGCAAACAACCCAATCTGGAATCGGTAATAGTAGTGATGGTGGGGTACACCATCATGGGTGGTGATTGCCATTCAACTGGCTTCACACTGACTCGTTCCATAACCGATCAAGGTTATAGGGACAAGCCGCACGGGCAATTAGTACTCGTTAGCTTAACGCATTACTGCGCTTCCACACCGAGCCTATCAACGTCCTGGTCTCGAACGACCCTTTAGGGGAGTTAAACTCCCGGGAAGTCTCATCTTAAGGCGAGTTTCCCGCTTAGATGCTTTCAGCGGTTATCTCTTCCGAACTTAGCTACCCGGCAATGCCACTGGCGTGACAACCGGTACACCAGAGGTTCGTCCACTCCGGTCCTCTCGTACTAGGAGCAGCCCCCTTCAAACTTCCAACGCCCACGGCAGATAGGGACCAAACTGTCTCACGACGTTTTAAACCCAGCTCACGTACCACTTTAAATGGCGAACAGCCATACCCTTGGGACCGGCTACAGCCCCAGGATGTGATGAGCCGACATCGAGGTGCCAAACTCCCCCGTCGATATGAACTCTTGGGAGGAATCAGCCTGTTATCCCCAGAGTACCTTTTATCCGTTGAGCGATGGCCCTTCCATACAGAACCACCGGATCACTATGTCCTACTTTCGTACCTGCTCGACTTGTCAGTCTCGCAGTTAAGCACGCTTATGCCATTGCACTATTAGCACGATGTCCGACCGTACCTAGCGTACCTTCGAACTCCTCCGTTACACTTTGGGAGGAGACCGCCCCAGTCAAACTGCCTACCATGCACTGTCCCCGACCCGGATAACGGGCCAAGGTTAGAACCGCAAACAAACCAGGGTGGTATTTCAAGGTTGGCTCCACGGCAACTGGCGTCACCGCTTCAAAGCCTCCCACCTATCCTACACAGATTGGTTCACAGTCCAATGCAAAGCTACAGTAAAGGTTCATGGGGTCTTTCCGTCTAGCCGCGGGTAGATTGCATCATCACAAACATTTCAACTTCGCTGAGTCTCGGGAGGAGACAGTGTGGCCATCGTTACGCCATTCGTGCAGGTCGGAACTTACCCGACAAGGAATTTCGCTACCTTAGGACCGTTATAGTTACGGCCGCCGTTTACTGGGACTTCAATCAAGAGCTTGCACCCCATCATTTAATCTTCCAGCACCGGGCAGGCGTCACACCCTATACGTCCACTTTCGTGTTTGCAGAGTGCTGTGTTTTTATTAAACAGTCGCAGCCACCATTTTATTGCAACCCTTTCACCCTTCTGGCGCAGGCCAGTCAAGCTACAAGGGCGTACCTTATCCCGAAGTTACGGTACCAATTTGCCGAGTTCCTTCTCCCGAGTTCTCTCAAGCGCCTTAGAATACTCATCTCGCCCACCTGTGTCGGTTTGCGGTACGGTCATCGTTAGACTGAAGCTTAGAGGCTTTTCTTGGAACCACTTCCGATTGCTTCGCGGCACAAGGCCACTCGTCCCAACCCCTTGAATTACGCGCCCGGATTTGCCTAAGCGCCTTCTTTGAGTCAGAAACCGACTATTCCAACAGTCGGACAACCTTCCGCGATCCGTCCCCCCATCGCATCTAACGACGGTGCAGGAATATTAACCTGCTTCCCATCAGCTACGCATCTCTGCCTCGCCTTAGGGGCCGACTCACCCTGCTCCGATGAACGTTGAACAGGAAACCTTGGGCTTACGGCGTGGGGGCTTTTCACCCCCATTATCGCTACTCATGTCAGCATTCGCACTTCTGATACCTCCAGCATCCTTTACAAGACACCTTCGCAGGCTTACAGAACGCTCTCCTACCATATGCTTACGCATATCCGCAGCTTCGGTGACTGGCTTAGCCCCGTTACATCTTCCGCGCAGGACGACTCGATCAGTGAGCTATTACGCTTTCTTTAAAGGATGGCTGCTTCTAAGCCAACCTCCTGACTGTTTTAGCCTTCCCACTTCGTTTTCCACTTAGCCAATCTTTGGGACCTTAGCTGGCGGTCTGGGTTGTTTCCCTCTTGACGCCGGACGTTAGCACCCGACGTCTGTCTCCCAAGCTCGCACTCATCGGTATTCGGAGTTTGCAATGGTTTGGTAAGTCGCGATGACCCCCTAGCCATAACAGTGCTCTACCCCCGATGGTGATACTTGAGGCACTACCTAAATAGTTTTCGGAGAGAACCAGCTATTTCCAAGTTTGTTTAGCCTTTCACCCCTACCCACAGCTCATCCCCTAATTTTTCAACATTAGTGGGTTCGGTCCTCCAGTGCGTGTTACCGCACCTTCAACCTGGCCATGGGTAGATCACTTGGTTTCGGGTCTACACCCAGCGACTGTCGCCCTGTTCGGACTCGATTTCTCTGCGCCTCCCCTATTCGGTTAAGCTCGCCACTGAATGTAAGTCGCTGACCCATTATACAAAAGGTACGCAGTCACCCCTTGCGAGGCTCCTACTGTTTGTATGCACACGGTTTCAGGATCTATTTCACTCCCCTCCCGGGGTTCTTTTCGCCTTTCCCTCACGGTACTGGTTCACTATCGGTCGATTACGAGTATTTAGCCTTGGAGGATGGTCCCCCCATATTCAGACAGGATTTCACGTGTCCCGCCCTACTTGTCGCAAGCTTAGTTCCACACTAATGATTTCGTGTAAGGGGCTATCACCCTCTGTGGCCGCACTTTCCAGAGCGTTCCACTATCAAAAATGCTAAATCTTGCAGGCTGGTCCCATTTCGCTCGCCACTACTCTGGGAATCTCGGTTGATTTCTTTTCCTGTAGCTACTTAGATGTTTCAGTTCGCCACGTTCGCTTCGCCACACCTATGTATTCAGTGTGGGATGACCCTAAGGGCCGGGTTTCCCCATTCGGAAATCTGCGGATCAAAGCTCGTTTGCTAGCTCCCCGCAGCTTATCGCAAGCTACTACGTCCTTCATCGCCTGTAATCGCCAAGGCATCCACCATGTGCACTTAGTCGCTTGTCCCTATAACGTTGACGCCTGGCTGACAACCAGGCCGTTACAGAGGTATTGAGTTTCGCGTTTGCCGTAGTCAAAGTCTGAGCGTATTCGCTAAGAACTCTTACTACATGGTTGATACAATCACAACCCATCCATCGTCGACTGCCTTGCGACAGCGTCCCATGGACAAATTCTTTCTTTACTATTACTTTTTCCAGATTGTTAAAGAACAAAACAGCTTTTTGGCGGTAAAAACCAAACCAGAGTCTCGTCATGCTGCATGACTGACTGTGGTTTGACCTTTGAAACTGGTGGAGGTTGACGGGATCGAACCGACGACCCCCTGCTTGCAAAGCAGGTGCTCTCCCAGCTGAGCTAAACCCCCGAATCCTGGTGGGTCTGGTTGGGCTCGAACCAACGACCCCCGCGTTATCAACACGGTGCTCTAACCAGCTGAGCTACAGACCCGCTTGATCAGACCTCAATCGCATCCGTATTTTTCTGATGCACTGTTTTCTGTTCTTTTCAACTAACAGACCGATAAGTGTGGACACTTGACTTGCGTGCAAACTCTAGAAAGGAGGTGATCCAGCCGCACCTTCCGATACGGCTACCTTGTTACGACTTCACCCCAGTCACGAATCCCACCGTGGTGGGCGCCCTCCTTGCGGTTAAGCTACCCACTTCTGGTGAAACCCGCTCCCATGGTGTGACGGGCGGTGTGTACAAGACCCGGGAACGTATTCACCGCGACATGCTGATCCGCGATTACTAGCGATTCCAACTTCATGGAGTCGAGTTGCAGACTCCAATCCGGACTACGATACACTTTCTGGGATTAGCTCCCCCTCGCGGGTTGGCGGCCCTCTGTATGTACCATTGTATGACGTGTGAAGCCCTACCCATAAGGGCCATGAGGACTTGACGTCATCCCCACCTTCCTCCGGTTTGTCACCGGCAGTCTCATTAGAGTGCCCTTTCGTAGCAACTAATGACAAGGGTTGCGCTCGTTGCGGGACTTAACCCAACATCTCACGACACGAGCTGACGACAGCCATGCAGCACCTGTGTTACGGCTCTCTTTCGAGCACCCCCACCTCTCAGCAGGGTTCCGTACATGTCAAGGGTAGGTAAGGTTTTTCGCGTTGCATCGAATTAATCCACATCATCCACCGCTTGTGCGGGTCCCCGTCAATTCCTTTGAGTTTTAATCTTGCGACCGTACTCCCCAGGCGGTCAACTTCACGCGTTAGCTGCGTTACCAAGTCAATTAAGACCCGACAACTAGTTGACATCGTTTAGGGCGTGGACTACCAGGGTATCTAATCCTGTTTGCTCCCCACGCTTTCGTGCATGAGCGTCAGTGTTATCCCAGGGGGCTGCCTTCGCCATCGGTATTCCTCCACATATCTACGCATTTCACTGCTACACGTGGAATTCTACCCCCCTCTGACACACTCTAGCCGTGCAGTCTCAAATGCAATTCCCAGGTTGAGCCCGGGGATTTCACATCTGACTTGCACAACCGCCTGCGCACGCTTTACGCCCAGTAATTCCGATTAACGCTCGCACCCTACGTATTACCGCGGCTGCTGGCACGTAGTTAGCCGGTGCTTATTCTTCAGGTACCGTCATTAGGACCAGGTATTAACCAGTCCCGTTTCGTTCCTGACAAAAGTGCTTTACAACCCGAAGGCCTTCTTCACACACGCGGCATTGCTGGATCAGGGTTGCCCCCATTGTCCAAAATTCCCCACTGCTGCCTCCCGTAGGAGTCTGGGCCGTGTCTCAGTCCCAGTGTGGCTGGTCGTCCTCTCAGACCAGCTACTGATCGTCGCCTTGGTAGGCCTTTACCCCACCAACTAGCTAATCAGATATCGGCCGCTCCACGAGCATGAGGTCTTGCGATCCCCCACTTTCATCCGTAGATCGTATGCGGTATTAGCCAATCTTTCGACTGGTTATCCCCCACTCCAGGGCACGTTCCGATATATTACTCACCCGTTCGCCACTCGCCGCCAGGTGCAAGCACCCGCGCTGCCGTTCGACTTGCATGTGTAAGGCATGCCGCCAGCGTTCAATCTGAGCCAGGATCAAACTCTTCAGTTCAATCTCTGTTTTGTGTCCTTGCGGACAGGTTCTTGCGAACCGTCGCTCACTCAAAATACTGACAGATTAAGTTCTTGCGAACTTACCTATTTTCTTTACTTGTGAGCACTTGATAATTTAAGTTATACGCTGCTTGCGCAGCGCTGCACTCCATCAAGCGCCCACACTTATCGGCTGTTAATTTTTAAAGATCCTTATCTGCCTCACCAGTCTTGCCGGTGGGCTGCGAAGCGTTGTGTTCGTCAGCAGCAGAGAAACGAGATTATGCAGCGTTTTAAAGTTTTCGTCAAGCGCTTTTTTCTGTGACTTGCTTTTGAAAAAAGACCTGGCGAGACATTCGCTCCACTCGGCGGATGTTTCATACGACTCATCCGCTGAGCCCGCTATTGTACTACTTATTTTGAAAATTGGGAGGACGTTTTTCAAGAAAAGCGCGCATACCCTCTTTCTGGTCTTCCGTTGCAAAAGTCGCATGGAACAGGCGGCGCTCGAAATGCACGCCTTCGGCCAACGTGGTTTCATATGCCCGGTTCACCGATTCCTTGACCATCATGGCAATCGGCAGGGACATGCCGGCGATGGTGGCGGCTGCCGCCAGGGCCTCGTCCACTACGCGATCGGCGGCAACGACGCGCGACACCAGGCCGGCGCGCTCGGCCTCGGCGGCGTCCATCATGCGCGCCGTCAGGCACATGTCCATGGCCTTGGCCTTGGATACCGCGCGCGGCAAGCGCTGGGTGCCGCCGGCGCCGGGGATGATGCCGAGCTTGATTTCGGGCTGGCCAAACTTGGCCGTGTCCGCGGCGATGATGAAGTCGCACATCATTGCCAGTTCGCAGCCCCCACCCAGCGCAAACCCCGCCACCGCGGCGATGACCGGCTTGCGCACGCGGCGGATGGCTTCCCAATTGCGCGTGATGTAGTCACCCCGGTAGGCATCCATATAGCTATAGCCTGACATGAGGCCGATATCGGCGCCCGCGGCAAAGGCTTTTTCGCTGCCGGTGATGACGATGCAGCCGATGCCCTCGTCGGCATCGAACTGCAGCAGGGCGGTACCAAGCTCGTTCATCAACTCGTCATTGAGAGCGTTCAGGGCCTTGGGCCGGTTCAGGCGTATCAGCGCGACCTTGCCGTGCACTTCCACCAGGATGTTTGCGTACTCCATCTGTTTTCCTTTCATCTCGATACTCATGAATGCGAACTGCGCGATTGTAGGCCTTTGCCGCGCCGGAATCGAGTATCGCGCGGCCTTTGTCGCAGGCTGAGGGTCACTCCTGCTTTGCGGCCTCTCAAATCATCGTCACGCGAAAGCCCTACCATGAACTCGTTTCGTTACTTAATAATTAACATTTGCGAAGCTGAGTCCATGCCCTTTCACTTCTGGCTGTCAAAGATCTCCTCGGGTGCAACGTACATGGATGCCCGGCATCATGACGTGGTGCGCGTCCTGACGCGCCTGTCCGCGGCGGCGGATCGCGAATTTCATGAAGGTTACGAGATATTGGTTTGCAAGGTCGAGCGGATTTTCCGCACCGAGGAGCGCTGGATGGAAGAAATCGACTTTGTCGAACTGCCCCATCACCGCGCCCAGCACGCCAGCATTCTCGGCACGCTCCATCACGGGCGCACGCGCATTGCGTGCGGCGACACCCCGTATGGCCGCAACCTGGTCGGCAAACTGTTGCCGGAATGGCTATTTCACCATGCGTCCACCATGGACAATGCACTTGCCCGACAACTCAGGGAAACAGTGCTTGTCGGCTGACACGCGCCCTCCCTTTACGCACGACGCTCCCCAAAGCGACGTTCTACTCTATATACGACACCGCCATTGCCGCCGCATCCGGTTGCGCAACCGGCGGCGTCAGCGCCCCTGCGCCAGCTTCGGCAGCAACACCCACATCTTCCCGGATTGCTTCATTCTGCCGGCATTTTCCCCTGCGGCTGCACCAAAGCCCCAGAAATAGTCGGCGCGCACTGCGCCGCGGATGGCGCCGCCGGTATCCTGCGCAAGCATCAGGCGCTGCAGCGGCCGGGTCGAATTCGGCCGCGTCGTATCGAGGAAAACCGGCGCCCCCAGCGGAATGAACGTCGGATCCACGGCGATGGAACGCTGCGCGGTCAACGGCACTCCCAGCGCCCCCTTCGGCCCCACGCCGGGATCCGGCAGCTTTTCTTCCCGGAAAAAGACGTAGCTCGGATTGGCATGCAACACTTCCTGGCGACGGGCCGGATTGGCGGCGACCCAGGCCTTGATGCTTTGCGCCGACGCCTGCGCCAGCGTCATTTCCCCCTTATCCACAAGATAACGCCCGATCGACTTGTAAGGATGACCATTCTGTTCGGCATAGGCCACGCGCACGGTTTCCCTGGTGTCGGCCAGCTGCACGCGGCCGGAACCCTGCACTTGCAGGAAGAATGCTTCCACCGGATCGTCGACCCACAGCAACTCCTTGCCTGCCAGGGCATTGGCCAGTTCCAGTTCGCCGCGGGTGGAATAAGGGACCACCTTGCGGCCGACCAGCCGGCCGCGCAGGCGCATGTTCTTCAGTTCCGGATAAACGCTCCCCAGGTCGATCACCAGCAGGTCGTCCGGCATGCCGTGCAGCGGCGTCTGGTAAGGACCGCCGCGCTTGCGGGCGCCGCGCAGCAGCGGTTCGTAATAGCCGGTCACCATGCCCTGCTCGCTACCGTCGGCATTGGCGACGCGGTGCGGCACCATGAAACTCTCGAAAAACAGCCGCACGGCCTTGCCATCGGTTGCATCCACGCTGCGGGCGACCTCGCAAGGCTCGCGCCACGCGGGCTGCCTGGCCAGCGCCTGGCATGACGCCACGAAGGCAGGCCAGGCTTCGCGCAAGTCATCCCTATCCCAGCCGGGCAGCTCGGAAAACGCCACCGGCCTGAGGGTGTCGACTGCCGGCGGGGCGACAGCTGCAGGCTGGTCCGCCGGCGCCGCGGGCATTGTGGGCGCTGCCGGCGATTTCGGCGCGGCGGGAGGCTCGGGCGGCACGCTGGTGCAGGCAAACATGCCGAAGGCGACGCAAACGATGGATGCGGGTAAACTGAGACGCTTGTCAATCATGGTAGGTATAAGACGATGTGGCTGTTGTTGCTGGAGGCCGGCGTGGCCTTGTTTCTGCTCGTGTTCATTGTGTGGTGGACCATGCCGTCCCCCAAGAAACGGCGCCGCAAGCAGGCGCCGCAAGCCGCCCCGCGGGAAGACGCGCCGCCGCAACAGCGGGATTCCTGAGCGGCTGCAAGCTGTTCAGTGCAGTGTGCGCGGCAGCGACAGGACGAATTCCGGAATTTTTGCGTCAAACTTCGTGCCGTCTTCGGCCACGCAGAAATATTCCCCGATCATCGAGCCTTGCGGCGTCTTGAGGGTGGCGCCGCTGGTATATTCGAATTGCTCGCCCGGCTGCAGCAAGGGCTGCTGGCCGACCACGCCGAGACCGCGCACTTCTTCTACATGGTTGGCGGCATCGGTGATGACCCAGTGGCGCGCAATCAGCTGCGCCCCGACCGTGCCGGTGTTCTTCACGGCGATCGCATAGGCGAACGCATATTGCGCGCGCTCGGGATCGGACTGGTCTTCCAGGTAGCGCGTGCGCACCGAGACCGTAAATTCATAAACTGGCATACATGACTTTCCCGCAGATTCCTGCAAACCGGCAGCGCGCCGCCGACACATCGGATGATTGCACACCAAATCCCGGCGCGATGCAAGAAATTATCGCTGGCCGGAGGGTAAAATAGCGGATTCTACGGAAGAACATTGACCATGCCCAGCTATCGCATCGCCCCCAGCATTCTCTCGGCCGACTTCGCCCGCCTCGGCGAGGAAGTCCGCAATGTCGTCGCCGCAGGCGCCGACATCATTCATTTCGACGTGATGGACAACCACTATGTGCCCAACCTGACGGTCGGCCCGCTGGTGTGCCAGGCCATCCGTCCGCACGTCAACGTGCCGATCGACGTGCACCTGATGGTCAAGCCGGTGGACCGAATCATTCCCGACTTCGCCAAGGCCGGCGCCGACATCATCACCTTCCATCCGGAAGCATCGGACCATGTCGACCGCAGCCTGCAGCTGATCCGCGACCAGGGCTGCAAGGCCGGCCTGGTATTCAATCCGGCCACGCCGCTGCATTACCTGGAACATGTGATGGACAAGCTCGACATCATCCTGCTGATGTCGGTGAACCCGGGTTTCGGCGGCCAGTCCTTCATTCCCCAGACGCTGAAGAAGATCGCCGCGGTGCGCCGCCTGATCGACGAATCCGGCCGCGACATCATGCTGGAAGTCGATGGCGGCATCAAGGTGGAGAATATCGCCGAGGCCGCGCGCGCCGGGGCGGACACCTTCGTGGCCGGCTCGGCCATCTTCGGCAAGCCCGATTACAAGGCCGTGATCGACGCCATGCGGGCAGAACTGGCCGGCGCATGAGCGCGCGCGAACTGCCGCTGCTAACGGGCGTGCGCGCCGCCATCGTTGACCTCGATGGCACCATGGTGGACACCGCGCCGGATTTCCATGTTGCCATCAATCGCATGCGCGACGATCTGGGCCTGGCGCCGCTGGACATCGAGGCCATCAAGCGCTTCGTCGGCAAGGGCACGGAAAATCTGATGCGGCGCGTGCTGGCGGTGGATTACGACGAGGCAGGCGTAGAGCGGCATTTCGACGCGGCGCTGGCGTCGTACCAGCGCCATTACCTTGCCGTCAACGGCAGCTGCAGCAGCCTCTACCCGGAAGTGCGCGAAGGCCTGTCGGCACTGCGCGACAAGGGCTTGCGGCTGGCCTGCGTGACCAACAAGCCGGTGGCGTTTGCCCGGCCACTGCTGGAAAAAACCGGCCTGCTGCCGTATTTCGAAGTGGTATACGGCGGCGACTCGCTGCCGAAAAAAAAGCCCGATCCGATGCCGCTGCTGCAGGTCTGCGCCGATTTCGGCCTGGCACCGGCGCAGGTGGTCGCCATCGGCGACTCTTCCAACGACGCCGTGGCCGCGCGCGCTGCCGGCTGCCGGGTGCTGAACGTGCCATACGGGTACAACCACGGGGAATCTATACATGAAGTGGATTCGGATGGTATAGTTTCCTCGCTGCTTGAAGCAGCCCATCTCATTTCGACCTGAATCTACTGCATGTTCTTCGTCAAAAAACGCGACATTGCACCGCCCGGCACCTTCGAGGCCTGGCTGTGGCGACGCTGGCAATCCTGAGCGATCTGCCGCATCGACCATGTTGCATGGTTGATAATGTTTTTTGACGTAATTCTCGCGCGAACGCCTGTCCGTTCTACAATAGCGCCTGGAGAGGAACATGACTGAACTCGAATTCAAATCGCTGGCCACGCAAGGCTTCAACCGCATTCCGCTGATCGCGGAAGCTTTTGCCGACCTCGAAACGCCGCTTACGCTTTACCTGAAGCTGGCGCAATCGCAGCAATCCGGCAAGAATTCCTTCCTGCTCGAATCGGTGGTCGGAGGCGAACGCTTCGGCCGCTATTCCTTCATCGGCCTGCCGGCATCCACCCTGCTGCGCAGCTACGGCAAGCGCACCGAAGTGGTGTGCAAGGGCGAAGTGACGGAAGTCCATGAAGGTAATCCGCTCGATTTCATCGCCGAGTTCCAGTCGCGCTACAAGGTGGCGCTGCGCCCCGGCCTGCCGCGGTTCTGCGGCGGCCTGGCCGGTTATTTCGGTTACGACGCCGTGCGCTATATCGAAAAGCGCGTGGAAAATTCCGCGCCGCCGGACGACCTCGGCCTGCCGGATATCCAGCTGCTGGTGACGGAAGAACTAGCGGTGATCGACAACCTGTCCGGCAAGCTTTACCTCATCGTCTATGCCGATCCGGCCCGCCCCGAAGCTTATGACAAGGCGCAGCAGCGCCTGAAGGATTTGCGCGCCATGCTGCGCCGCGCGGTCGACGTGCCGGTGACTTCGGCCTCGGTGCGCACCGAATCGATCCGCGATTTTGCCAAGGAAGACTTCCTCAAGGCCGTGGCCAGGGCCAAGGAATACATCATGGCCGGCGACCTGATGCAGGTACAGGTCGGCCAGCGCATCCGCAAGCCCTATGTCGATTCGCCGCTGTCGCTGTACCGCGCGCTGCGCTCGCTGAATCCTTCGCCTTACATGTACTTCTACAATTTCGGCGACATGCAGATCGTCGGCGCTTCGCCGGAAATTTTGGTGCGCAACGAAGCCACGCCGGACGGCCGCAAGAAAGTCACGATCCGGCCCCTGGCAGGCACGCGCCCGCGCGGCGCCACGCCCGAAGACGACCAGCAACTGGCGCGCGAACTGCTGGCGGACCCGAAGGAAATCGCCGAACACGTCATGCTCATCGACCTGGCGCGCAACGATATCGGCCGCATCGCCGAAATCGGCAGCGTGAACGTCACCGACAAGTTCGTGATCGAAAAATATTCACATGTGCAGCACATCGTCTCCAACGTGGAAGGCATGCTCAAGCCGGAAATGTCGAACCTGGACGTGCTAAGGGCCACTTTCCCTGCCGGCACCTTGTCGGGCGCGCCGAAGGTGCGGGCGCTGGAACTCATCGACGAGCTGGAGCCGACCAAGCGCGGCATCTACGGTGGCGCCTGCGGCTACCTGTCGTTCGGCGGCGAAATGGACCTGGCGATCGCCATCCGTACCGGCGTGATCAAGGATGGCATGCTGTATGCGCAGGCGGCCGCCGGCGTCGTTGCCGACTCCATCCCGGAGATGGAATGGCAAGAAACGGAGAATAAGGCCCGTGCTGTACTCAGGGCTGCCGAACAGGTGCAAGACGGCCTGGATGGGGGGAACTGACATGCTGCTGATGATCGACAACTACGATTCCTTCACCTTTAACCTGGTGCAGTATTTCGGCGAACTGGGCGAGGATGTGCGCACCGTCCGCAACGATGAAATCACGCTGGAGCAGATCGAAAAACTGAATCCGGCGCGCATCTGCGTGTCGCCTGGCCCCTGCACGCCGCACGAAGCAGGCATATCGGTGCCGCTGCTGCAGCATTTCGCCGGCAAGCTGCCAATCCTGGGCGTGTGCCTGGGGCACCAGAGCATCGGCGCTGCCTTCGGCGGCAAGGTGGTGCGCGCAAAGCAGGTCATGCACGGCAAGACCTCGCGCATCGAGCATACCGGCTCTGGCGTATTCCAGGGCTTGCCCAGCCCGTTTACGGTGATCCGCTACCATTCGCTGGCAATCGAGCGCGCCTCGCTGCCGGATTGCCTGGAAGTGACCGCGTGGACCGAAGACGGCGAGATCATGGGCGTGCGGCACAAGGACTATGCCATCGAGGGCGTGCAGTTTCACCCGGAATCGATCCTGTCCGAACACGGCCACACGCTGCTGAAGAACTTTCTCGCAAGCTGACCATGCGCGCGTTGCTCTGCTGCTTCGGCATGCTGGCGATGGGCACCGCCGAGGCAGGCACGCTGGATCGCTGCGAAAGCCGCCATATCATGCCAGCCGAGGTGCAGCTATGCGTCGAAACTGCGCAGCTGCGCTCGACCAACCGGCTGCGCAAGCTGAGCGCCGAAACGCGCGCGGCCGTTCTTGCCCGCGCCAAGGATAACGACGAACCCGGCCTGCTGCAGGAATACCGCCTGCTGGAAGCGCGCCATGTGCGCGAGCGCAAGTCGATGTGCCGCGATCTGCCGAAGCTGGATGGCGATGCCTGTATCGCCGACATGAACAACGCGCACGCGGCGCAACTGCGGCAGCTGGCGAAATAACCGGCATTCGCGCGGCGCCAAAGCGCTGCAGACAACCATTTTTATCAGGAGCACCCAATGTCCATGACCCCGCAAGAAGCGCTTTCCCGCTGCATCGAACATCGCGAAATCTTCCATGACGAGATGCTGTCGCTGTTTCGCCAGATCATGAGCGGCGAAATGTCGCCGGTGATGATCGCCGCGCTGACCATGGGCCTGCGGGTCAAGAAGGAAACCGTCGGCGAAATCGCCGCCGCCGCCCAGGTGATGCGCGAATTCGCCACCAAGGTAGAGGTCGCGCAGCCGGAAAAGCTGCTGGACATCGTCGGCACCGGCGGCGACGGCGCCAACACTTTCAACATTTCCACCACTGCCCTGTTTGCCACCGCGGCCGCCGGCGGCCAGGTCGCCAAGCATGGCGGCCGCAGCGTCTCGTCGTCGTCCGGCAGTGCCGACGCCATGGAAGCCCTGGGCGTACATATCAACCTGAAGCCGGAACTGGTGGCGCAGTCGATCGAAAAATGCGGCATCGGCTTCATGTTCGCGCCCAACCATCACGCCGCCATGAAGCATGCCGCGCCGGTGCGCAAGGAGCTGGGCGTGCGCACTATTTTCAACATCCTCGGACCGCTCACCAACCCGGCCGGCGCCGAAAACATCCTGATGGGCGTGTTCCATCCCGACCTGGTCGGCATCCAGGTGCGCGTGCTGCAGCGCCTGGGCGCGCGGCGCGCGGTGGTGGTGTGGGGCCGCGACAATCTCGATGAAGCCACGCTGGGCGCTGCCACCATGGTGGGCGAACTGATCGACGGCGAGATCCGCGAGTATGAAATTCATCCGGAAGATTTCGGCCTGCCGATGGCGGCCACGCGCAACCTGCGCGTGGCCGGCGCAGCGGAATCGAAGGTGAAGATGCTCGAAGCGCTGGACAACAAGCCCGGCGCGGCGCGCGATATCGTCGCCCTGAACGCCGGCGTGGCGCTGTATGCCGCTGGCGTGTGCTCCTCCATTGCCGAAGGCCTCAAGAAAGCGCAGGAAGCGCTGGCCTCGGGCGCGGCGCGCACCAAGATGGAAGAATTCGTCAAGGTCACGCAGGAGTTGGGGCGCGCCGCCTGACGCGCCCGCACCCCGCCCTTCCCTCTACCCATTCATCCAGGCAGATAAGACATGTCCGATATTCTCAACAAGATTCTTGCAGTTAAGGCTGAAGAAGTTGCCGCCGCCAAAAAACGCCAGGACCTTGCCAGCCTGCGCCGCGACGTGGAAAGCAGCGCGGAACTGCGCGCCGACTTGCGCGGCTTCGAGGCCGCGCTGCGCGCAAAGATCGCTGCCGGCCAAGCGGCAGTGATTGCCGAAGTGAAGAAGGCATCGCCTTCCAAGGGCATCCTGCGCGCGGATTTCGATCCGGCCGAAATCGCCGCCAGCTATGCGCAGCACGGCGCTGCCTGCCTGTCAGTGCTGACCGACGAGCAGTTTTTCCAGGGAAAACCGGAATACCTGCAGCAGGCACGCAAGGCATGCGCCTTGCCGGCACTGCGCAAGGATTTCATGATCGACACCTACCAGGTGTACCAGGCGCGCGCCTGGGGCGCCGATGCCATCCTGCTGATCGTCGCCGCGCTCGACCATGGCCTGATGGCCGAACTGGAAGCCTGCGCGCTCGAACTCGGCATGAGCGTGCTGGTGGAAGTGCACGATGCCGCCGAACTGGAAGCGGCGCTGAAACTCAGGACCCCTCTCCTGGGCATCAACAACCGCAACCTGCGCACTTTCGAAACCTCGCTGCAAACCACCATCGATTTTCTGCCGCGCGTCCCTGCCGGCAAGCTGGTGGTCACCGAGTCGGGCATCCTCGGCCCGGACGACGTCAAGCGCATGCGCGACGCCGACGTGCACGCCTTCCTGGTGGGCGAGGCATTCGTGCGCGCTGCCGATCCGGGCCTGGAACTGAGCCGCCTGTTCGGCTGAGCGTTCGGCTGAACTGCGCCGGCGCCGGCCGGCACAAGCCTTATTTCCCCAGCCAGGCGGCGCGCAGGCGCGCGGCGGCGACCGGCTTTGCCGCCGCTGTCAGCGTCAGCTGCGGCGCATCGTCTGCCGCCAGCAGCGCCTCCGCGCAAAACAGTTCGTCGCGCCGGAAGGCGTGGATGGCCACGGTGTCGCCCACGCGGTAGCGTGCCAGCAGCGTGTCGAGATTGCCGCCATTCACACGCACGCCATCGATGGCGACCAGCACGTCGCCTGCGGACAGCCCCGCGCGGTGCGCGACGCCGCCTTCATACACGTTCGCCAGCTTGCAATCGCCGCCATCCCGGCTGATGCGCATGCCCAGCGCCGGCCTGGCTTCCTTGTCGCCCCGATCAAGCATCACGCCAAAGGGCGCCAGCAGCTTTGCCAGCGGCAGGTCGTCGGTGCCATGCACGAAGCGGCGCAGCGTGCGCTTGAGCGACAGGCCGGTCGCCTCGTCGAAGATCGCTTCCACTTCCGCCTCGCCGACGCCGCGCCCGGACTGCGATCCCTTGCCGTAGAATTCGCGGCCGTAGCGCTGCCACAGCAAGCGCATGACATCGTCCAGCGACTTCCTGCCGCGGCTGCCGCTGCGGATCGCCAGGTCCAGCGCCAGCCCGACCAGAGAACCCTTGGTGTAATAGCTGACGATGGCATTCGGCGCATTCTCGTCCTGGCGATAATATTTCACCCAGGCGTCAAAGCTTGATTCGGCCACGCTCTGCTTGTGCCGGCCAGCGCCGCGCAGCACGCCGTTGATGGTCTTGGCCAGCAGCTTGAAGTATTCCGGCTCGTCGATGACGCCGGCACGCACCAGCGTCAGGTCGTCGTAATAACTGGTGAAGCCCTCGAACAGCCACAGCAGCGAGGTATAGCCTTCGCTTGCCAGGTCGTACGGCGCGAACACCGCCGGCTTGATGCGCTTGACGTTCCAGGTGTGAAAATATTCATGGCTGCACAGGCCGAGGTAGGTGCGGTAGCCTTCGCTCATGGCCTTCTGCCCGAGCACCGGCAAGTCCGCGCGCGCGCAGATCAGCGCGGTGGAGGCGCGATGCTCGAGGCCGCCGTAGCCGCTGCCCACCGCCATGGTCATGAATACGTAACGTGCCATCGGTGCGCGTCGCGATTTGGGCTCGAACAGGGCGATCTGGGCTTCGCAAATCTTTTTCAGGTCGGCTGCCAGCCGCGCCATGTCGAGATTGGGCACGCGGCCGGTAATCACGATATCGTGCGGCACGCCATGCGCCTTGAAGGTCGCCAGGGCAAAATCGCCCATTTCGACCGGGTGGTCGATCAACTCATCGTAGTCGTCGGCCACATACGTGCCGAAGCCGTAGCGCTTCGCCTTCAGCTCGGGCAAGGCCGTGGCTACCCGCCAGTGCCTGCAGTCAGCATCGTCCGGGCGGCGAATATCGACCACGTGCGGCAGCTGCTCCTGGCCGTGCACGCGCAGGAATACGCTGCTGCCGTTGAAGAAGCCATGGGTGCGGTCGAGATGGGCAGCGCGCACCGACAGGTCCCATGCATAGACTTCATAGACCAGCGTCAGCGCCTCGTCGCAAGGGGCGGCGCGCCAGGTGTGCTTGTCGAGCTTGTCCAGCGCGACGGCGCCGCTCTTCGCTTCGGCGCGGATGCGCACGATGTTGCGGGCGAATTCGCGGATCATGTAACTGCCGGGGATCCAGGCGGGCAGCGAGAATACCTGGCCTGCGGCGTCGGGGGATGCGACCGTCAGACTGACTTTGAACACGTGGGCGGCGAGGTCTTGCGGCACGATGGCGTACTGGATGGCGTTTTTCATTTCATGTCTTCCAATGAAAAACCGCCATGGCGCCGAAACTGTATTCCGGGCGCCACGGCGGCAGGCATGCAAAGTCTTGCGGTCGCTTACTTGAGCGACGAGAGCTTGGCTTCGAGGCCCTCACGGTCGACTGCGCCGGGGATGCGCGAACCGTCGGTAAAGAAAATGGTGGGCGTACCGGTGATGCGCATCTGACGGCCAAGCGCGAAAATCTTTTCGTTGGGATTGGTCAGACACTTGGCCGGCGCAGGCGCAGGCTCCTTGCCATTCAGCATCCAGTCATCCCAGGCTTTCTGGCGATTGGGGCTGCACCAGACATTCTTCGATTTTTCCGCGGAGTCCGGCGACAGGATGTTGTACATGAAGGTATAGACGGTAATATTGTCCACGTCCTTCAGGGTGTGGCGAAAGCGCTTGCAATAGCCGCAGTTCGGGTCTTCGAAAATGGCGATGACGCGCTTGCCATTGCCCTTGACCATCTTCAGCGCCGAATCGAAGGGCAGGTCGGCGAACTTGATCCTGCTGATTTCATCGATGCGCGCCTTGGTGTAATCCTGGAACGTGGCGGTATCGATCACCTGGCCGACGAACAGGTATTGCGCCTTGCTATCCGTATAGAGGATCTCGTTGTTGGCGGTGCGGACTTCATAAAGACCCGCATACGGCGTCCTGACGACCGACACCACCGAGGCACGCTCGCCCAGGCGCGCCTGGATCTCTTTCTTGACTTCAGACTCGTCTGCGCCTTGCGCAAAGGCTGCCGCACATGCCAGGCCGAGCAGGCCGGTTGCCGCGAACTTGATACTTTTCATGAAAATTCCTATTCAGTGCGCCGGCGTCAGGGCTGACGGCCCAGCGCATGAGAAATCAATTGCCTTTTAACGACAGGCAGGCGATCGACAAAGTTTAATCCAAGATTGCGCGCCATGCGCAGCGGCGCAAAATCGCTGCCGAACAGGCGATGCAAGCCGTCCGTGGCCAGCTGCATCAGCAGGATGTCTTCCTTGCGCGCGCGCGCATAGCGGCCCAGTACCCGGGCGTCGCCGCAATCGCGCTGCGGCTCGCGCTCGGCCAGCACGCGCATGAGCGTGGCGACGTCGGCAAAACCGAGGTTCATGCCGTGTCCGGCCAGTGGATGCACGACGTGCGCGGCATCGCCGACCAGCGCCACGCGCGGCGCGACGATGGCATGCGGGCGTATCAGCGTCAGCGGGAAGGCCTTGACCGCTTCAGGCTGTAGAGGCGTCAATCGGCCCAGCGAGGCCAGGCTGTAGCGTTCCAGCCGCTGCGCCAGTTGTTCCAGCGGCGATTCCAGCAGTCGCTGTGCCAGCGCTTCCGGCGCCGACCATACCAGCGAGACGCGCTGACCGGGCAGCGGCAGCAAGGCAACGATGCCCTCGTCCGCCGAGAACCACTGATGGGCGATGCCACGGTGCGGCTGCTCGCAGGAGAAATTGCTGACGATGGCGCGCTGGCCGTAGGAGCGGTAATCCATGCCGATCTCGCACTGGTGGCGCACCCATGAATGAGCGCCGTCTGCGCCCACCAGCAAGGCGGCCTCCAGCACGTCGCCGCTGTCCAGGGCCAGCCGGGCACGGGCATCGTCCACCTGCAGGCCTTGCGCCCGCCCGGTCAGCATCTGCACGCCGGAGGAAAAGCGCAGTGCCGCATCCAGCGCCTGGTTCAGGTTGGCATCCTCGACGATCCAGGCGAGCTCGCGCACGCGCGCCGCATAGGCATCGAATTCGAGCTTGCCGGTACGCTCGGCGGCATCGCCGCGGATGTGCATCGCATCGACGGGAGCAATACGGTCGGCATGCAGGGCATCCCACACCTTCACCGATGCGAGCAGGTCGCGGGCGACATGGTTGACCGCATAAACCCGCACATCCCAGGGCGCGTCGGCGGCGCCGGAAGCGGGTTGCGCAGGGCCGCACAGCAGCGTCACGCGCAGGCCGGACTGCGCCAGTCCGAGGGCGGTCACTTTGCCAATGACGCCATTGCCAACGATACAAACATCGGATTGCAGGTGCCGGGACATGGATTTATGCAGGTGTATACAGGCTGGTTGAAGAATGATCCGGGGCTCATTATAGCTGCGCGCGCAAGACGCTCTTTATTTTGCGCCGTTTTTTGCATCGGGGCTTTGCGCAAACGAATAGTTTTGCTATACTTGCGCCTCTTGGCCTGGTAGCTCAGTTGGTAGAGCAGAGGATTGAAAATCCTTGTGTCGGTGGTTCGATTCCGCCCCGGGCCACCAAAAGAATCAAGCACTTAGCCCAGCCACAAGCTGGGCTTTTTGCTTTTTCCGTCACTTTTTTGTCACTTCCGCTCGAAAGCGACCGCTCGCCATCGACGCCCGGCACGGTCAGGGGGATGGCAGCCAGGCCTCTTCCGCAATCTGGCCAAGCCCCTGGAAGACGGGGCGACAGAAGTAGTAACCCTGCATCAATTCGATGCCGAGTCCCGCCAGGAAGTCTCTTTCCTCGCGCGTTTCAATCCCTTCCGCGACGACTTGCATGCCGAGCAGCCGGCTCGTCAGCACAGTGCCCTTGACGATGGCCTGCCGCGCCGGACGCACATGGATATCCCGGATCAAGTCCATATCCAGTTTCAGAATATTTGGCTGAAATTCACTCAACAGGCCGAGGCCGGAGTAGCCGGCGCCGAAGTCATCGATTGCCGTTCGGAAGCCCATGCTGCTGTATTTTGAAAAAATATCCAGCAAATGGGCGCGATCCGCAACATGCTCCCCTTCCGTCACCTCGAAAATGATTTTTTCATGCGGAAAACCATGCTCCCTGGCCGCCTTCAGCGTGCTTTGTATGCAGGCCTCGGGGCGGTAAACGGCATTCGGCAGAAAGTTTATCGACAGGTAGCTCTCCATGCCCAGGCGGGCGGCAGTTGCCACCGCTTTCACCCTGCATGCCTGGTCGAAGCGATAACGGTTCTCGTCATTCACCTGAGACAGCACTGTCGGCGCCGGTTCGCCACCCGGCCCGCGCACGAGTGCTTCATGCGCAAAGATGGAGCGCGTGCGCAAGTTTACGATGGGTTGAAATGCATATTCGAACTCAAAACCCAGCTCGGCTCCATCGCGACAGCCGGCACAACCAACCCTGCTTAAGGACTCGCCACTTTTTACCAAGGTCACCTTGTCTTTCACCATACTCCCTCCCTCTTATGGCCGGCCGGCAGCGACGCCGGCGAACTGAAACACGCTCACCAGGTTCGTCAGGCTGCCGGCCTGCTGCTGCAGCGCCTGGGCCGATGCGGCCGCTTCTTCGACCAGCGCCGCGTTTTTCTGCGTGACCTGGTCCATCTGGCCAACGGCCTGGTTCACCTGCTCAATGCCAACCCGCTGCTCGTCCGAGGCACTCGCAATGCCGGTCATGATGTCTGCCACCCGCCTCACGCTGGCGACGATGTCCGTCATCGTGTTTCCTGCTTGCGCGACCAGCACGCTGCCCGCATCCACGCTCTCCTCCGATGCCGCAATCAGCGATTTGATCTCCCTGGAAGCCAGCGTCGCTCGCTGGGCCAGTGCGCGCACTTCTGCGGCGACCACGGCGAAGCCCCGCCCCTCTTCGCCGGCACGCGCAGCCTCCACGGCAGCGTTGAGCGCGAGGATGTTGGTCTGGAAGGCAATGCTGTCGATCACGCCGGTGATATCCGTGATCTTGCGTGCAGCATCATGGATGGCATCCATCGTGATCACCACGCGCGACACGATCTCGCCGCCTTTTTCGGCGACCTCGGAAGCCGATACCACGAGCCGCTTCGCCTGGCGGGCATTGTCGGCATTTTGCCTGACCGCTGCAGTCAACTGCTCGGCAGAAGACGCTGTTTCTTCCAGTACCGCAGCCTGCTGGCTGGTGCGCGATGACAGTTCAAGATTGCCGGCAGCGATCTCCGAAGAAACGCCGGCAATCGTGTCCGTAGCGACGCGCACGTCAGCCACGATCTTCCACAGACTGTCGCGCATCCGCTTCATTGCGTACATCACGCTCGAACGGTCGCCAGGTGCGGTGCGCACTGCGACCGCAAGGTCGCCGCTGGCGATGCGCCCGGCAATGGCGCTGACCTCGCCAGGTTCGCCGCCGATCTCACGCAATATGCCGCGAGTCAACAGGAAACCAATCGCGGCGCCAAGAACCAGCGCCACCGCCGAAACGGCAAGGATGATGGCCAGCGACTGCGCCACCGCACCCTCGACTTCAAGGCTGCCGGTGTCGGCGCGCGTCCGCACCGACTTCAGCAAGACGTCGATATCGGCAACAATACGCCGTCGCAAGGGCGCGCATTCGTTGACCAGGAAGTCGCCGAATTCGCGCATCTTGCCTGCCTCGCGATACTGGCGCGGCCGTTCCAGCTCCTCCGCCATTTGCAGCAACCCGGCGCGGATTTTTTCAAACTCGGCATTTCCCTGGAATAGCGGCGTCAAGGCCTGCAATTCTGTCAGGTAGATGGCCTTTTGCCTGTCAACCTGATCGAGTTCTGCCGCGGCCTGAGTCTCGTCACTGAAAATGAAGGCATTGCGCGCTGCAATACCGGTCTGGGCGAGCGCTTCGCGGGCGGCATAAAGGCGTTCCAGATGCTCGGTGCGAATGACGTTTTGCGTGTGAACGACATTCGCGATCTGCTGCAATCGCAACAGGGAGAATGCAGACAGAATTACGATCAGTAGCGCCACCAGGCCAAACCCGATGCCCAGTCTTGCACCAAGGCGCCATTTTAAAAAATTCATTTAGATCCTTGTAGTTAATCTTCCTAGCCAGCGCACTACCGCACCAGCCGGTCAATGATGTTGCCACCAAGAACCTATATCATACTCTTTTTGTCCTAGACAAACTAAACTTTCCACTAGCTTTGTCCATGCAGAACCATCCTCTGGAAAAGTCGCGGCCAGGGATAATCATTAAATTTCCCAAGGCATTGCAATTGTCTGCTCATCGGCTGCGCCGAAGCGAGCTATCGTGCCATGCGATACAAACAATGAAGGAAGATCGCGGCTATCCTTGTGAACAATGGGCTTGACGAATCACAGTCGGAGCAAGAGGACTCGCTTCGCCCTTCGTCGGGTTTGCCAAGAATTTTGCCAAAACACATGCAGGCACCATCTTGCAATTAAGCAATCATGTTGTTTCCTACATGTTAAAGATTGTCAATAAAGAATTAACAAATTCCCTGGCATCTTAATTCTTGGTAGATTACAACTATTGCGTGAATAAACCGAGGCAAACACATGCGTATCGCTGTACTGGACGACGACCACAGCCAGACCGACCTGGTCTGCCAGGTGCTGAAATCGGCTGGCCATACATGCCATCCTTTCCAGAGCGGCAAGGAAATGCTGAACCAGTTGCGCCGCGAAAGCTTCGACCTGCTGATCATCGACTGGCAGGTGCCTGACCTGAGCGGCCCCGAGGTGCTGCAGTGGGCGCGTGAAAAACTCTCCGCCAACCTGCCGGTGCTGTTCATGACCAGCCGCTCAGGCGAGGACGATATCGTCGCCGGGCTGGCCGCCGGCGCCGACGATTACATGATCAAGCCGATCCGCCGCGGCGAATTGCTGGCGCGGGTCCAGGCGCTGCTGCGGCGCGCCTACCCCAACCAGACCAGCGCAGAGCAGATCCAGTTCAGCCAGTTCGTATTCGAGCCGCGCACCGGCCGGCTGACTGCCAACGGCCAGCCGATCGAGGTCACGCAAAAGGAATTCGACCTCGCGCTGCTGTTTTTCCGCAACCTGGGCCGCCCCCTGTCGCGTGCCTACATCCTCGAAGCAGTGTGGTCGCGCGACGTCGACGTCCCGTCCCGCACCATGGATACCCACGTTTCCCGCGTGCGCAGCAAGCTGCAGCTGCGCCCCGAAAATGGATTTAGGCTTGCTCCAGTGTATAGTTACGGTTATCGTCTCGAACAGATAACCGAATAAAGCGCGAAACGAGCCTTCCGGCTGATGCCGAGGGCTTGCCTGCATGCGCAGGGAGCCAGCATGCGATCGATAGTACTGAAAATCTTCATAATGCTGTGGCTGGCAGGCGCAGTCACGCCCGCCGCACTGGCTCAGACCCGCGCCAATGATTCCGAGTCCATTACAGTCCAGCGGGCAGGCATCGTCTATACGACGCGCGCCGGCGACACGCTGATGTCGGTTGCCGAGCGTTTCACCGCGCGCAGCGACAACTGGGCCGCACTCGGCAAGGCCAACAATCTCGCCAACGACGCGGCCATTCCGGTCGGCACGCCGATCACGATCCCGGCCGACCTGCTGCAGGACGAACCCAGCGAGGCGCGCGTGATTGCGCTCTCCGGCAGCATCGCCGCCAGCACCGGCGAAGGCCAGCCGCTGCTGCTGGGCCTGGGCGCCAAAATCACGGAAGGCATGCAGATCGATACCGGCAACAACAGCTTCCTGACCCTGGAACTGCCAGACCAGTCGCGCATTTCGCTGCCGTCGAACAGCCGCATCCGCATCGCCAAGCTGCGCATGGCGCGCTATACCAAGAGCCCGCGCACGGAAATCCTGCTCCTGACCGGCAAAATCGAATCCCGCGTCGCGCCGCTGGAACACAACAAGGGGCGCTTCGAAGTGCGCACGCCGATGGCGGTGGCCGGGGTACGCGGCACCAATTTCCGGGTCGGCATCAGCGACAATGGCACTTCCACCGAAGTCCTGTCGGGCAAGGTCGAGGTCGCCCGTCCGAGCGGCGGCGCGCAGATGCTCAATGCCGGCCAGGGCAACGTCACTACCGCCCGCACAGTCGGCAAGCCGGTGGACCTGCTGCCGACACCGCAACTGACCGGGGCGCCTACGCGCCAGGACCAGAGCGGCGCGCAATTCGAGCTGACGCCAGTGCCGGGTGCTCAGGGCTATCATGTGCAAATCGCCACTGACCAGGAGGCGAAAAACATCCTGCGCGAGGGTCATTCCAGCAGCACCCGCCTGAAACTCGACGGGCTGCCGAACGGAAATTACTATGCGCGCGTCTCGGCAATCGACCGGCTGGGCCTGGAAGGGCCGGCCAGCACCCATGCTTTCACGCTGGGCTCGCTGCCGGAAACCATCAGCGGCGCGGCGCCGGCGGCGCCGACTGTCGAAACCGGTCCGACGCGGCAACTCGCGCTGCGCTGGAGCAGCGCGCCGGGCCAGCAATTCACCGTGCAGGTCGCGCGCGACCCCAAATTCTCCTGGCTGATCTATTCCAGCAAGACTGCGACGCATGAAGCATTTTTCCCGCGACCGCCTTTCGGCACCTATTACGCGCGCGTGCAGATCAATCGCCCCGACGGCAGCAGCAGCCCGTATTCGCCGGCGCAGCCTTTCGTGGTCACCGACCAGTGGATCATTCATGATGGCAGCCCAATCAACGCCAGGAGCTCGCCGCTGCGCTGAACATGAAATCCAACTGGCTTTCCCCCCTGGTGCGGCGCCTTGCGGTCCGGGAGTGGCTGTCGATCCTCGTGGCCCTGATCATGATGGCAGCCAGTCTGGGCTGGCAAAATGGCCTGGGGCGGCTGGACCAGGCGCTGTACGACCAGTTCATCTCGCTGCAGGGGCGGGAAGCGCGCGACGATATCCTCATCGTCGCCATCGACGATTACAGCCTGGCGCAGCTGGGACGCTGGCCCTGGCCACGCGCCCTGCACGCCGAACTGATCGAACAGATCGCAGCAGCGCAGCCGCGCGTGATCGGCCTGGACGTGATCATGACGGAATCCGAACAAGGCGATGGCGGCGGCGACCGCGCGCTGGCCAAAGTGCTGGCGGCAAACCAGCGCACCGTGCTGCCTGTGGTGATGTCCAATGCCGGCGCCGGGCTCACGGCGGCCCTTCCGGCGCCGGTCATTGCCAAGGCCGCGGGCGCGTTCGGCCATATCAACCTCGAGCATGACGACGACGGCGTCGTGCGCAGCGCCTACCTGTACGAAGGTGAGAACGGCGTCTGGTGGCCGCATTTTTCGCTGACCATGCTGCAGATGGAAGGCGCCGGCAGCGCAATTCTGCCCAAGGCCCCGGTCGCCAGCGAATCGACCCGCTACGGGCACTGGCAACGCAGCCGCAAGCTGCATATCCCGTTTGCCGGCAACAGCGGCCATTACCGCTCGATTCCCTATGTTTCGGTATTGCGCGGCGAAGTGCCCCCGCAATTTTTCAAGGACAAGTACGTCCTGATCGGCGCCACGGCGATCGGCATGACGGATTCCTACCCGACGCCGGTCTCCGGCAACAGCGGCGCCATGGCCGGCATCGAGATCAATGCCAATATCCTCGCCAGTCTGCTGGACGGCAAGTCGATCGCCATTGCCCAACCCTGGCAGACGGCGCTGTTCTCCATCATCCCGGTGCTGGTGACGCTGCTCGGCTATTTCATGCTGTCGCCGCGGCTGTCGCTGCTGCTCAACGTGGGCATGCTGGCGCTGACTCTTGCTGCAAGCTGCCTGGCATTGCGTGCCGGCACCTGGTTGGCGCCGGGCGCGGCGCTGCTGACCCTGCTGATTTCCTACCCCTTGTGGAGCTGGCGCCGGCTGGAAGCAGCCATCGATTACCTGGGCCAGGAATTCATGCGGCTGGACAAGGAACCCCACGTATTGCCGGAACTGGAAACCAGCGACACCATTATCGAAGACGTGCTGGAACGCCGCATGAATGCCATGGAAAACGCGGCGCGGCGCGTGCGCGACCTGCGCCAGTTCATTTCCGACAACCTCGACAGCCTGCCCGATGCCACCCTGGTTGCCACGGTCGACGGCCACGTGCTGCTGGCCAACAAACACGCCAACCAGTACTTTGCGCTGGCCGGCCACCAGGATATCCAGGGCGCGCTGCTGCCCTACCTGTTTGCCGGACTGGCGGCGCCGGAGCCGGTCAACCAGACCCTGACCACCCGTTTTGACTGGTGGCAATTGCTGGACCTGAAATACGCACGAGTGCTGGCCGACGGCGTCAGCACCCAGGACCAGCAGGGCCGCGACCTGCTGGTCAAGAGCGCGCCCTGCCATTCGGCAGCCAACGTCCTCACTGGCTGGATCGTCAGCGTGATCGATATTTCGCCGATACGCGCCGCCGAACGCAGCCGCGACGAAACCCTGCGATTCCTGTCGCACGACATGCGCGCGCCGCAGGCATCGATCCTGGCGCTGCTGGAATTACAGCTCGACCCGGCTTCGGCGCTGCCGCAGGAAGAACTGTTCGCGCGCATCGAAAAGGCCACACGCAAGACGCTCGGGCTGGCCGACAACTTCGTGCAACTGGCCCGCGCCGAGTCGCACGAGTACCGGCTGGAAGAAGTGGATTTCCAGGAAATGCTGTACGACGCCACCGACGAGATGTGGTCGCTGGCCAAGAACCGGCAGATTGAGCTGGTGACCGCCGTCGACGAGGGCGAGTACCCGGTGCGCGCCGACCGCTCGCTGATGACGCGTGCGCTGGTCAACCTGATCGCCAATGCCATCAACTACAGTCCGCCTGGCACGCGCGTGCGCTGCGAAATGTCGCTGCAATCGACACTGGAAGGCGTCAAAGTCCAGTGCAGCATTGCCGACCAGGGCTACGGCATTGCGCCGCAGGATCAGCTGAAGCTGTTCCGGCGTTTCCAGCGGCTGGAGCTGCCCAACCAGCCGCGACACGAAGGCATCGGCCTTGGGCTGGTGTTCGTCAAGACGGTGGTGGAACGCCATCTCGGTGAAATCCATTTCGCCAGCAAGGTCGGCGAAGGCACCACGTTCACGATCCTGCTGCCGGGTGCGATGCTCGCATAAGGCGCCACGCAACGACGACTTGCCATTTCGACCATGCCGTTTCGGCGCCGGCTTGATCATGCTGCGCCGCAAGCAGCTATAATGCTGCATTATCCCCAGTCGCAAGTCATAGTCCGAAATGCAATTTCTTGCCATCGGCCTCAACCACAATACCGCCCCGCTCGCCCTGCGCGAGAAGGTCGCCTTTCCTGCCGATCAGATCGGCCAGGCGGTAGCGTCGGCGCGCGCCTGGTTCGGACGCGACGGCACGGCTGACGCCGGCGAGGAAGCCGCGATCCTGTCCACCTGCAACCGCACCGAGCTGTATGCGGCCGGCAAGGTTGCTGGCGGCGTCGAGGCAGCGATCGATGCCACCGGCCATTTCCTGGCGCATTACCATAAGCTGCCCTATGCGGAATTGCGCCCCTACCTGTACACCCTGCCGCAGGATAGCGCCGTGCGCCATGCCTTCCGGGTCGCTTCCGGACTGGATTCGATGGTGCTGGGCGAGCCGCAGATCCTCGGCCAGATGAAGGATGCGGTGCGCCAGGCCGAAGCCGTCGGCGGACTCGGCACCTACCTGCACCAGATGTTCCAACGCACCTTCGCAGTGGCCAAGGAAGTGCGCAGCACCACCGCCATCGGCGCCCACAGCGTGTCCATGGCCGCGGCCGCGGTGCGCCTGTCGCAGCGGATTTTCGATACCATTTCCGAGCAACATGTACTGTTCATCGGCGCCGGCGAAATGATCGAATTGTGCGCCACCCATTTCGCTGCCCAGCGTCCGAAATCGCTCACCATTGCCAACCGTACGCTCGAGCGCGGCGAGACGCTGGCGCACCGCTTCGGCGGCCGCGCCATCCGCCTGGCCGAACTGCCGGACCAACTGGCCAAATTCGACATCGTGGTGTCCTGCACCGCATCTTCGCTGCCCATCATCGGCCTGGGCATGGTCGAGCGCGCAGTCAAGGCGCGCCGCCACAAGCCGATGTTCATGGTCGACCTGGCGGTGCCGCGCGATATCGAAGCCGAAGTCGGCCGCCTGAACGACGTCTTCCTCTATACGGTCGATGACCTCGCCACGGCGGTCAGGACCGGCCAGGAAAACCGCCAGGCCGCTGTGGCGCAAGCCGAAGCCATCATCGAGACACGCGTGCAATCCTTCATGCACTGGGTCGACAGCCGCGCCGTCGTGCCGCTGATCCAGGGCTTGCACGAAACCAGCGAAAGCCTGCGCCTGGCCGAGCTGGAACGCGCGAAAAAGCTGCTGGCCAGGGGCGAAGATATCGACACAGTTCTGGAAGCGCTGTCGAAAGGCCTGACCGCGAAGTTCCTGCACGGCCCGCAGCAAGCCCTGCATGAAGCGCAAGGCGATGAGCGCGCGCGCCTGGCGACGCTGCTGCCGCAATTGTTCCGCACCAAGCGCTAGCTACGCATTGCCACTTGCCTGCGCTGGCATGCGCCGGCAATCGCCCCCGCGCCTGCGCCACTCCCCGAAACATCCTGCCATTTCCCCCGGACCTGCCGATGAAACCTTCGCTGCTTGCCAAACTCGACCAACTACGCCATCGCCTGGCGGAAGTCGGCGACCTGCTGTCGCAGGAAAACGCCACCGCCGACATGGACATTTACCGCAAGCTCACGCGCGAACACGCCGAACTCGAACCGCTCGTTGCGGTATACAACGCCTATACGCAGGCCGGCGACGACGTGCGCACCGCCCGGGAATTGCTGGCAGACCCCGACATGAAGGAATTCGCCCAGGAGGAAATAGACGCGGCTGAGACCCGCATGGGGCAGCTGGAAATCGACTTGCAGAAAATGCTGCTGCCGAAAGACCCCAACGATGAGCGCAACATTTTCCTGGAAATCCGCGCCGGCACCGGCGGCGACGAAGCCGCGCTGTTTGCCGGCGACCTCTTGCGCATGTACACGCGCTATGCCGAACGCAACCGCTGGCAGGTCGAGCTGATTTCGGAATCGTCCTCGGAACTGGGCGGCTACAAGGAAGTCATCGTTCGCCTGGTCGGTTTCGGCGCCTATTCCAAGCTGAAATTCGAGTCGGGCGGCCACCGCGTGCAGCGCGTCCCGGCCACCGAGACGCAGGGCCGCATCCATACCTCCGCCTGCACCGTGGCGGTGATGCCGGAAGCCGACGAGGTCGAGGACGTCAACATCAATCCGGCCGATTTGCGCATCGACACTTTCCGCGCTTCCGGCGCCGGTGGCCAGCACATCAACAAGACCGACTCGGCGGTGCGCATCACCCACCTGCCCAGCGGCATCGTGGTCGAATGCCAGGATGACCGCAGCCAGCACAAGAACAAGGCGCAGGCCATGAAAGTGCTGGCGGCGCGCATCAAGGACGTGCAGTTGCGCGAGCAGCAGGCCAAGGAAGCGGCAACCCGCAAGTCGCTGATCGGCTCGGGCGACCGCAGCGAGCGCATTCGCACGTATAATTTTCCACAAGGCCGGATGACCGACCACCGCATCAACCTGACGCTCTACAAACTCGATTTCATCATGGACGGCGATCTGGAAGAGCTGTGCACGGCGCTGACCACCGAGCACCAGGCCGAACTGCTGGCGGAGCTGGGCGAAGGCGCATGATTGCCGGCGAAAACATCCAATTACAACCGACAATGAGGGCATCACCATGAAACAAACCCGATTCATTCTGCTCGCCATCGCCATTGCCGCCATCGGCCTGCTCGGCGTGGCGCTGTATCTGCAGCATGTCAAGGACATGCTGCCCTGCCCGTGGTGCGTCGTCCAGCGCTACCTCTTCTGCGCCATTGCGCTGATCTGCCTGGTAGCCGCCTTCCTGCCGGCCGGCGCCAGGCGCGCCGGCACCGGCCTTGGATTTCTGGCCGCGTTGGGCGGCATCGGCGCGGGCGGCTGGCTGCTGTGGACCCAGGCCAATCCGACCATGTCCTGCGGCATCGATGTCGTCGAAAAGACGCTCAACAAGATTTTTCTAGCGGAATGGCTGCCATCCCTGTTCCGCGCAGACGGCTATTGCGACGCACCCTATCCGCCCATCCTCGGCCTGTCTGTGCAGCAATGGTCTGCCCTGTGGTTCGTCATTTTCGCCATCGTGCTGGCCTGGCTTACCTTCCGGCGCCAGCGCTGATTGCCGCGACGTGCAGCAAGACCCGCGCATAAACATCCCGCTTGCTGCCGGCGACACGCTGACGGACCTGCTGCGCCGGGCACTGCTGCCGGCGCTTGAAATGCGCATTCTCGCCAGCCATGCGCTGGGTCTGACGCGTGTACAACTGATCACGCAGGCAGATCGCGCCCTGAGCGCAGACGAAGCGCGCCATCTGAGTGAACTGGTCATGCGCCGGCAGGCTGGCGAGCCGATCGCCTACATCGTCGGCCAGCGCGAATTTTTTGGCTTGCCGTTCCGGGTCTCGCCCGCAGTGCTGATCCCCCGGCCGGAAACGGAACTGCTGGTGGAACTGGCGCTGGCGCGCCTGCCGCAAGGCGGGCACGCGCTCGACCTGGGCACCGGCTCCGGCGCCATCGCCGTCGCCATCGCCCATCAGCGTCCGGATGTCTGCGTCACGGCGCTGGACGCCAGCGCCGTGGCGCTGGCGGTCGCCCGGGAAAACGCCGCGCACAACCGGGTCGATGTGCGCTTCCTGCACAGTGACTGGTACGCCGTGCTGGCTGATGAACGCTTTGCAGTCATCGCCGCCAACCCCCCTTACATCGAACAGCATGACCCGCACCTGACGCAAGGCGACCTGCGCTTCGAACCGCCGGATGCGCTGACCGACCATGGCGACGGCCTGTCGGATTTGCGCGCCATTGTCGCCGGCGCCAGCCGGCACCTGGAAAACAATGGCTGGCTGTTGATGGAGCATGGCTACGACCAGGCGCATGCCGTGCGCGCCATGCTGGAGGCGCACGGCTTCGCCGAAGCGCAAAGCTGGCGCGACCTGGCCGGCATCGAGCGGGTAACGGGCGGCATACTGCGCGCCCGGTAGAAAAGCGGCCGCTAAGGCAGATGCGGCTGCAGATCGCCGATCAGGCGTTGCCCGACCTCGAAACCGCGTTCGAACATGCCAGCGCGTCGCGCCGGACTGGCGCCGTCGTAGCGGGAAAGCGCATTCAGTTCGTCGCACAGGAATTCAATATAGCTCCCGGAAGCGGCGGCATTGCGACCATCGGCCGGATCGAGGATGACCACTTCGCGGCGCTTGCGCAGGCTGGCTGGCAGCGGTGTGCCATCGGGCACGTGGGCCATGCAGCGCGCAATCTGGTTGTTAAGCTCGATGCTTTCGATTTCCTTTTGCAGGGGAATGTTGAAAATGGCATCGAGAAAGCGCGCATTCAGTTCGGCATTGTTGTTGGGCTCGGTGCGGACATCCTTGCTGAAAAAGCGGATGACCAGGATATGCGTGGCATCCATGTCGATCAGCGGCGTCAACGGCGGATTGCAGCGCATCGCGCCTTCCATCCAGTGCTCGGTGCGGCCGTCGACCGTGACCGGCATCGGCGCGATGTAGGGTGGGCGCGCGCCGCTGGCAAAGAAATAAGCCGGCGTCATGCGCAAGGCCTGGCGCTGCCCGCGGCTGCCGGTCAGGGCGCCTTGCTGCGCGGCTTCCGGCGCCGTGCCGGTATAAAGATAGATTTCCTGAAAATCGGCGGCGCGGGTGGCATTGGTGAAGACCGTCGGCCCGGTCCGGCTGGCGCACAGCGCTTCCAGCCGCTCTTCCCTGGCGGCGGTAAAGAACGGATTGAAGGCCATCTGGCCAGGCAGGCCGGAACCGTACATGACGACATCGCGCCACGCAGCGGTGAATTCGGCCGCGGCCATGGCGCCCGCGGGCGAGGCGAAATGCCCGAGACTGGCCCTGGCGAATCGGCTTTGTGCATCCCACAGACCCGCCAGATAGTTGCTCCAGCTGTCGTGGCGCATGCCGGACGGGGCAATGCGCTGCTGCGCCCAGGGGGGCAGATCGCTGTCGCCGTGCAGCAGTGCATCACGCAGGGAATGGCGGCTCTTCTGGTCGGCCAGATAGAGCCACAAGGGTGTCAGCATCTCGACGCAACCCGACGCGGCAGCAAATTCCAGCGGCTTGCCACTGCCGGCATTGTGGGCGCGGAAGGCATCGAGCAGGCCGGCGGCGTAATCGATATGGCCGAACGATCCCTGAATGGCAAGCGCGAGCCGCGGCGGGCGCGCGGTTCCGGCCAGCGGCCGGGCTGCACCGGACGAATCGACGGCAGCGGCAGTTTTCCTGCTCCTGGCGGTCATGCGACAACTCCCCTGGATGTTGTAATCGTTTTGCGTTGCATTATGCCATTGCGCTGGAAAAATCCCGTGAAACAGATAGCGCTGGGGAAGCTTATTCCCTAAAATAATCCCGCAATTCCGGCATGACGACGCATCATGAATTCCGGCAGAATCGATAAATCAGGGGATGAAATGAACATGGAATTTCTGGGGCTGGATGACTTGCTTGCCAATGTCGCCGGCCACCTCATGCGCAGTTACGACCTGGACGGTTACGCGATCGCGCTCTGGAGTCCGGCCGACGGCATGCTCGTCAACCACAGCGCGCAGCTGCCGGCACGCCTGCAATCGATTGAACCGGCCCTGTCCCAGTTCCGCTTCCAGCCGAATGCCGCCACGGTTGCCGGGCTATGCTTTTCCGAGAACCGCACTGTCGTCATCGACGAACACTCGCTGAAGAATTATTCCGATACGATTCGCGACCTGTACCAGCGCTGGGAATTCAGCACCTTCGCAGCCTGGCCGCTGCGCCTGGAAAACAGTGACGTCATCGGCGTATTCTCGGCTTTTCTCGACCATGGCGCGATAGCGCCGGGCGCCATTGCCGCGATCGAACAGAAGCTGCTGACGGCGGCACCGGCCATCGCCGCGGCGCTGGAACAGGAGCAGGTGCAAGCTATCGATACCGGCCTGGCAGAACGGCACGAACTGCTGCGCGCGCTCACCGCCGGCAACCTGGGCGAGACGGTGGCGGCCGCTGCCACGCCGATGTGTGAACACCTGCTGCGCGGCTCTGCCTTCGACATGGCGGCAGTGGTGCTGCGCGAAGGCGACGAACTGGTGCTGCGGCACGACGTATTTTCACCCGGCTATGCGCATTTGCAGGAAAACTGGCGCAACTTGGGCGCGCTGCGCTTTTCCCTGGATGTCGGCGACGGCCTCGCCGCCGTGGTCCATGCGCAAAACACCCATTTCATGGTGGACGATGCGCAAAATATCTCGCTGGCTCCTTTCTCTGCCAAGGATCGCGACATCCTGCATGCCCTGCAGAACGTGCGCAGCTTCCTGCTGCTGCCCATCCGCGTGGCCGGCAAGCCGGTCGGCGTGCTGTGGCTGATTTCGCTGGGCCAGCCCGCCAGCGTCGACAAGAGCGAACTGGATACCATGCAATTGATCGCGGATTTCATGGGCACGGCCTTGCGCCGCCTGCCGCCGGCCTGAAACAGGATGTCAAACCGTCATCTTCCGCACTGTCAAGACTGACGGTTCGGCGTCAATTGCGTATCATGTCCGCCTTGCTTTCTTCATTTCGTCACATTTCATGCTGCCCTCGATAGAACAACGCCTCGCCCTCGAACTCGCCGCCAAACCGGCCCAGGTAGCCGCCGCCGTCGCCCTGCTGGACGAAGGCGCCACCGTCCCTTTCATCGCACGCTACCGCAAGGAAGCCACCGGCGGCCTGGACGACATCCAGCTGCGCCTGCTGGAAGAGCGCCTGCGCTACCTGCGCGAACTGGAAGACCGGCGCGCCGCCGTGATTGCCTCGATCGAGGAACAGGGCAAGATGACGCCGACTCTGCTCGACGCCATCACCCATGCCGAAGACAAGACCCGGCTGGAAGACCTTTACTTGCCGTACAAGCCCAAGCGCCGCACCAAGGCGCAGATCGCCGCCGAAGCCGGCCTGACCGCGCTGGCCGACGCCCTGCTGGCCAACCCGACCCTGAATCCGGAAGAAGAAGCCGCGAAGTACCTCAAGCCCGCCTTCACGACAGAGAATGGCGATAATCCGGGCGTGGCCGATGCCAAGGCAGCGCTGGACGGCGCCCGCCAGATCCTGATGGAGCGCTTTGCCGAAGATGCGGCGCTCCTGCAGGCGCTGCGTGACTACCTGAACGAGCATGGCGTGGTCGAGTCAAAAGTCGTGGAAGGCAAGCAGGAAGCCGGCGAAAAATTCGCCGATTACTTCGATTATTCTGAAACCCTGGGCACCATTCCCTCGCACCGCGCGCTGGCATTGTTCCGCGGCCGCCGCGAGGAAATTTTGAACGTGGCGCTGCGCCTGGATTCCGAGGAAGAAAAGCCCAAGTGGGATGCGCCTCACAACCCCTGCGAAGGGCGCATCGCCAAGCAGTTCGGCGTGCGCAACGAAGGCCGCCCCGCCGACAAGTGGCTGTCCGACACCGTGCGCTGGGCCTGGCGCGTGAAGGTGTTCATGCACCTCGAAACCGAGCTGATGACGAAGCTGCGCGAACAGGCCGAAACCGAAGCCATCAATGTTTTCGCCCGCAACCTGAAAGACTTGCTGCTGGCCGCGCCTGCTGGTCCGCGCGCCACCATGGGCCTGGACCCGGGCTTGCGCACCGGCGTGAAAGTTGCGGTGGTGGATGCCACCGGCAAGGTGGTCGATACCGCCACCATCTATCCGCACCAGCCCAGGAACGACTGGCACGGCTCCCTGCACACGCTGTCGCAACTGGCCGAGAAGCACAAGGTCGCACTGATCTCGATCGGCAACGGCACCGCCTCGCGCGAAACCGACAAACTGGCGCAAGACCTGATCAAGCTGCGCCCGGAACTCAAGCTCACCAAGATCGTCGTTTCCGAAGCGGGCGCCTCGGTGTATTCGGCTTCCGAATTCGCCTCGAAGGAATTGCCGGAACTGGACGTGTCGCTGCGCGGCGCGGTCTCGATTGCGCGCCGCCTGCAGGACCCGCTGGCCGAACTGGTTAAGATCGACCCGAAATCCATCGGCGTCGGCCAGTACCAGCATGACGTCAGCCAGTCGCAACTGGCGCGCTCGCTGGATGCTGTGGTGGAGGATTGCGTCAATGCCGTCGGCGTCGATGTGAATACCGCCTCGGCGCCGCTGCTGGCGCGAGTATCCGGCCTGAACGCGAGCGTGGCGCAAAGCATTGTCAGCTACCGCGACATGAAGGGCATGTTTGCCTCGCGCGCCGACCTGAAAGCGGTGCCGCGCCTGGGTGACAAGACCTTCGAACAGGCGGCGGGTTTTCTGCGCATCATGAACGGTGACAATCCGCTGGACGCTTCGGCAGTGCACCCGGAATCCTATCCGCTGGTGCAAAAGATTCTTGCCGACATCAAGAAGGATGTGAAAAGCGTCGTCGGCGAAGCCGGCTTGCTGAAAACCATACAGCCAGCCAGGTATGCCGACGACAAGTTCGGCGTGCCCACCATCACCGACATCCTGAAGGAACTGGAAAAACCCGGCCGCGATCCGCGCCCGGAATTCACCACGGCCACCTTCAAGGAAGGCGTCGAGGAAATCCGCGATCTGCGCCCGGACATGATCCTCGAAGGCGTGGTGACCAATGTCGCGGCTTTCGGCGCTTTCGTCGATATCGGCGTGCACCAGGACGGGCTGGTGCATATTTCCGCCCTGTCCAATACCTTTGTCAAGGACCCGCATACCGTAGTCAAGGCTGGCCAGGTGGTAAAGGTCAAGGTGCTGGAAGTCGATGAAAAGAGAAAGCGCATTGCGCTCACCATGCGCCTGTCGGATGCGCCGCCGCAACCAGGCGCCAAACCGGCCCAGCGCGGCGACCGCAACGATGCCAAACGCCTGGCGCAGCACCAGAACGGGCGGCAGCCTGAAGTGAACAATGCCATGGCGGCAGCATTCGCCAAACTGAAAGGCTAGGCTGCAGCGCAACCCGGATGCTTTTATAATGGCGACATCAACTTTTGCGAGGCAAATATGAGCGACGTACAAACCTGGATCAAGGAAACCGTGACCCAGCACCCGGTGGTGCTGTTTATGAAAGGCACTGCGCAATTCCCGCAATGCGGCTTTTCCAGCCGCGCAGTGCAATTGCTCAAGACGGCCGGCGCCACCGATATCGTCACCATCAACGTGCTGGAAAACCCGGAAGTGCGCCAGGGCATCAAGGACTACTCCAACTGGCCGACCATCCCCCAGCTGTACGTAAAGGGCGAATTCGTCGGCGGCTCGGACATCATGTCCGAAATGTTCGAATCCGGCGAGCTGCAAAGCCTGCTCAAGGACTGACGTGGCTGGACCGGCCGGCGCAGCAAAACCGTGGCGGCTGATCGTCGCCATTACCGGCGCCACCGGCGCGGTGTACGGCGTGCGCCTGCTGCAGATTCTGCGCGGCATGCCGGCCATCGAAACCCATTTGCTGGTATCCGACGCCGGCGTGCTCAACCTGCACCAGGAACTGGCACTGGCGCGCAAGGATGTCGAGTCGCTTGCGGATGTGACGCACAGCGTGCGTGACATCGGCGCGGCGATTGCCAGCGGCTCGTTCCAGTCGGAGGGCATGATCATCGCCCCCTGCTCCATGAAATCCCTGGCGGCGGTGGCGCACGGCCTGTCCGACAATCTCATCACCCGCGCCGCCGACGTGGTACTCAAGGAGCGCCGCAGGCTGGTGCTGATGGTGCGCGAAACGCCCTTCAACCTGGCGCACCTGCGCAACATGACCGCCGTTACCGAAATGGGCGGCATCATCTTTCCGCCGCTGCCCGGTTTCTATCACAAGCCGGACAGCATCGAAGACATGGTGGACCACACCCTGGGCCGCGTGCTGGACCTGTTCGGCATCGAACACGCGCTTGCGCCGCGTTGGCAGGGCATGCGCGCTGGCGAAGCCTGAGCGCAACCATTACACATTACGACACGGAACGATGGCGGACAAAAAAGAAAAGAAACCGAACCCCTGGATGGCGCGCATCGCAGACCGCGCCACAGCCGCGCGCATGGCGCGCGAATGCGGCATCGCCATGCTGTTCTGGGCAGCGGTGCAGGCGGCGTTTTCCTTCAAGTACGGCTATTCTCTGCTGCTGCATGCAGTGGTACTGGCCGCTGGCGGGTTTTTCCTGGTGCGCTGGCAGAGCCGGGCAGCGGCGGTCGCGCTGATGCTGTACGCGCTGGCCGGCGCCGGCATCACCGTGGCCATCACCAACGGCATGCCGCTCCAGGGTAGCAGCAACTGGGCGCTGGCCCTGCTGATTTTCTGGACGGCCCTGAAAGCCGTGGAAGCGACTTTCCGGATGCAGGGGAAGTTCGCCTTTACAGCGCCTCCCCTCGCCAGCGAGCCCTAGAGCCGGATCAGGCGGCCTCTTCGTACTTGCGCGCACCGTCGTCGCCGCCATCAGCCAGCGTCACGTCGCGCACGTTCTTTTGCACGGCCACCGCGGCAAACAGGCTGAGCACGTAACCCATCGCATAGAAGCCCTTTTCGCTGCCGGCCATGGTGGCATTCCACAAGCCGATCGCCAGCAGCACTAGCGCGCTGATCACCGCAAACCAGGAAAGCCCGTAGTAAATGCCGGTGACGCGTATGCCTTCCATGCGGTCGCGCACGGTTTTTTGCAGTGATACCGCTGCATACAAGCCATACAGCATCAGCACCAGGTAATAGCCTTTTTCATTGAGCTGCATGGTCGAATTCCAGATGCCGGCCAGATAGACGGCCATGCCAATGAACAGCGCCAGCCAGGATGCGCCGATGAATGCCGCGGTGGGTTTTTGCATTTGTTGCGCCATGATCTTCCTCCGTGTTTTTAATTGGTGATGCGTTTGAATGATGCGTGCCTGCAAAGGACTTCCGGAAATGCTTCCGCCCTAAAGCAAGGGCTTGATCGGCAGGTTTTGCAGCACCCTGACCTTGCTGCGCTTGGCCAGCGGCACCTGGCTGTCGGGCCGGTCGGTGGCGGCATTCCAGCTGTTCTCCGGCTGCATGTCCACCTCAATGGCTTGCTCGACCCTGCGCGCGAGCGCCGCGTCATGGATGATCACGCCGGCTTCGGTATTGAGGTTTTGCGAGCGCGGGTCGAAATTGTAGGTGCCGATGTAAGCTTTGGCGCCATCTACCACCATCGTCTTGGCATGCAGGCTGAAAACCAGGTCCTTGTTGCGCGTGGCATCGAAACGCTGCATCAGGGCTTGCTGGATTTGCGGGTATGGCTTGTATTCGTAGATTTCAATACCCATGTTCAGCAGCTTGCGGCGCTGATTGCGGTAACCGCTGAAGGCCGGCAGGTTGTCCGTGGATGCCAGCGAATTGGTATTGATGCGCACCCTGACACCACGGCCAATGATCTCCCGGAACAGTTTTACGGCGTCGTTGGACAGGACCAGATAAGGCGACTGGATGGTAATGCGCTCGCGCGCCTGGCTTGCCATCGCAGCCAGCGCCGAGGTGCTCATGCCGCCGCCATCGAGGGCAAAGGCCCGGGAATTCTTGCCCGGCAAATCGCTGATGAAATCGACTTCGGTCCAGGCGAGGCCGTCGGCGATGCTGGCAAAGGTTTCCGGCGCAGCGGCAATGGCGGCGCGGACTTCCGGCGCATAGTTCGCCGGATCTTTGGCATATGCATGCAGGTACTGGTAAATCGCCTGTACTTCCTCGCTGTCGGCACTGACATTTTTCTGCATCAACCCCAGGCCGCGATACAGTTCCTCTACCTGCACGCTCAGCGGGCTGTTCCAGAAATACTCGAAGCAGGTGCGCATGTCCGCGACCGTTTTCCCGAGCAGCAGCACGTCACGGTCGCGAAAATTGTAGCTGTGGTTGTAATCGTAATATTCGGCCGCCATGTTGCGCCCGCCGGTCACGCCGACCACGCCATCGACGATGAAGGTCTTGTGATGCATGCGCTGGTTCAGCCCGCGAAAGTCGGTCACCGCATTCAGCAGGCGCTGCGGCAGCGTGACGCCGACCGAGCTTTTCGGATTGTAAATGCGGATATCGATGTTGGGATGGTGCGCCAGCGCCAGCAGCGACTTGTCGGGTGCGTTGATCATCAGGTCGTCGACAATCACGCGCACCTTGACGCCGCGCTCGGCGGCACGCAGCAAGGCTTCCGCCGCGAGAATGCCGATATTGTCGTTACTCCAGATAAAGTACTGCACCTCGATGGTCGCCTGCGCATGCTCGACCAGCCAGGCGCGCGCGATGAGCGCCTCGCTGCCGGTTTCGAGTACATGTGCGCCACTGCGGCCTTCATGCTGCGCGGCATGGGCTGCTACCCGCTGTATGGGCGTGTCAGCGCCAGCCGCCCTGCATGCCGGGGTGGCGACAGACAGACACAGCACCATCAACGAGACAAGGTATTTCAATAATGTACCCTTACAGATAAGCAAGCTGAACGGCTAAATTTGAGGCACTGTAACACATTTGCAATTATTATGAAGATAACAATTTAATGCGGTTAGTTAATTATTTTGGCGAAAAAAAACCCAGTCCGAAGACTGGGTTTTCAATGATGGTGCCGGCTGCAGGACTTGAACCCGCCACCCCCTGATTACAAGTCAGGTGCTCTACCAGATGAGCTAAGCCGGCGAAACCGCAAAGGCGGTATTGTACTGGATTATTTGATACGGGTCAGCGTCGGACGACCGCCTTTTTTCGGCGGCTCGTCGTTGCCATCGGCATCAGTGTTCTGGAGATTGCTGCCCACATCTTCGCCGGACGGCACCGCACTCAGCGCCGGCGAAGCAGGCTCTGCCGGGGCCAGGGTTTCCGGCTGGTCTTCCTGGGCCGTTCCGGCAACAGGGCGCTGCACGTCGAATGCCATGCCCTGGCCGTTTTCCCGTGCATAGACCGCAATCACGTTATCTACCGGGATCATGATATCTCGCGAAACGCCACCGAAGCGGGCACTGAAATGGATGAAATCGTTATCCATCCGCAAGCCACTGGTGGCATCGAAGCTGATGTTCAGGACAATCTCGCCATTCTTGACGAACTGCATGGGCACGCGCGTCCTGGCATCGACCATCACCGCAAGGTAGGGTGTATAGCCATTGTCGGTGCACCATTCATAAATGGCGCGCAACAGGTAGGGTTTGGTCGATGTTTCGGACATGCAAGCAATCTTTATCAGGAGCGTGACCGCTTAACGGCGCATCACTTTCTCGGACGGCGTCAGTGCTTCGATATAGGCCGGGCGCGAAAAAATCCGCTCGGCATACTTCATCAGCGGCGCGGCCGTCTTGGACAGCTCGATGCCGTAATGGTCCAGGCGCCATAGCAGCGGCGCAATCGCCACATCGAGCATGGAGAACTCATCGCCGAGCATGTACTTGTTTTTCAGGAACAGCGGCGCCAGTTCGGTCAGGCGGTCGCGGATTTCGGCACGCGCCTTTTCCTGGCCCTTGTCGGTGCTCTTGCCATTCTCGTTTTCCAGCGTATGCACGTGGATGAACAGTTCCTTTTCGAAATTGAACAGCATCAGGCGCGCGCGCGCGCGCATCAGCGGGTCTGCCGGCATCAGCTGCGGATGCGGGAAGCGCTCGTCGATGTATTCGTTGATGATGTTCGATTCATACAGAATCAGGTCGCGCTCGACCAGGATCGGCACCTGGCCGTAGGGATTCATGACAGCGATGTCTTCCGGCTTGTTGAACAGGTCGACATCGCGCACTTCAAAGTCCATGCCCTTCTCGAACAGGACGAGACGGCAGCGTTGGGAGAATGGGCAGGTTGTGCCCGAATAGAGAACCATCATGGTTACCGTTCCTTAGAAACAAAGGGGTGAGACGTGTGACGACTCACCCCGATTCAAGTGCCCTGGTGGGCCTTCAGTTATTTGACTTCTTTCCAATAGGATTTGTTCAGCAGCCAAGCCAGGAAAGACAGCACACCAAGGAACATAAAGACCCACACGCCCAGGCGGCGGCGCGTATCCTGGGCCGGTTCGCCCATCCAGGTCAGGAAGGAGACCAGATCGGCCACTTCGCGGTCATATTCCAGGTTCGACAGCTTGCCCGGTTTGACCTGCTCGAAGCCGGCGAAGTGCTGCACCTTTTTCGTCGCATCGTGCGGATCCGGCCGTTCTTCGAACTTGGCGGCACGCACGCCCTGCAGTTCCCACAATGCATGCGGCATGCCGACGCTCGGGAAGACCAGGTTGTTCCAGCCGGTCGGGCGGGTGTCGTCCTTGTAGAAGGTGCGCATGTAGGTGTACAGCCAGTCCGGGCCGGAGCCGTCGGCAGAGGCCTTGGCGCGGGCAATCACGGACAGGTCCGGCGGCACGGCGCCGAACCAGGCCTTGGCATCCTTGGCTGCCATGGTGACGGTCATCAGGTCGCCCACCTTGTCGGAGGCGAACAGCATGTTGTCGCGGATCTGCTCATCGGTCAGGCCGATATCGCGCATGCGGTTGTAACGCATGCTCGAAGCGGAATGACAGTTCAGGCAATAGTTGACGAACAGCTTGGCGCCATTCTGCAGCGACGCCAGGTTGCGTGTATGGTCCGGCGCGCTGTCCAGCGGATATCCACCGCCTGCAGCCAGCGCCAGCGCCGGCGCAAACGCCAGGGCTGCAAAGAGTTTTTTCAGCAATTTCATGGGTAATGTCCTTTGCTGCTTAGTGCGGATGGAAAGTCACACGCGATGGCACCGGCTTGAATTCGCCGATCTTGCTCCACCACGGCATCAGCAGGAAGAAGCCGAAATAGATGAAGGTGCAGATCTGCGAGACCAGGGTGCCGACCGGGGTCGGCGGCAGCACGCCGAGATAGCCCAGGATCAGGAAGGCGACGCCAAACACTGCATACACAACCTTGTGCCAGCTCGGACGGTAACGGATCGACTTGACCGGCGAGTGGTCCAGCCATGGCAGCGCAGCCAGGATCATCACCGATACGCCCATCAGAACCACGCCCCAGAACTTCGGGTCGAACACGAACATGCCGCCCAGGGCCACCAGCGCGACGACGATGACGCCCGTCTTCACCGTGGACGACAGCCTGGTGCGCAGCAGGATCAGCAGGACATAGGCAACCACAGCAATTTCCAGCGCATACATGAATTGCGTGGTGGTGGCGCGCAGGATCGAGTAGAACGGCGTGAAGTACCACACCGGCGCGATATGCGGCGGCGTCTTCAGCGGGTCAGCCGGGATGAAGTTGTTGTACTCCAGGAAGTAGCCACCCATTTCCGGCGCAAAGAACACCACGGCGCTGAACAGCGTCAGGAATACCGTGACGCCGAAGAAATCCTTGGCGGAGTAATACGGATGCGAGGGAATGCCGTCGACCGGGTGACCGTCCGGGCCGATGTTGTCCTTGATCTCGATGCCATCCGGATTGCTCGAACCGACTTCATGCAGCGCGATCAGGTGAGCGGCGACGAGGCCGAGCAGCACCAGCGGAACGGCGATGACGTGGAAGGAGAAGAAGCGGTTCAGGGTCGCATCGGAAACGACGTAATCGCCGCGAATCCACAACGACAGGTCCGGGCCGATGAAGGGAATCGCGCCGAACAGGTTGACGATCACCTGGGCGCCCCAGTACGACATCTGGCCCCACGGCAGCAGGTAGCCCATGAAGGCTTCCGCCATCAGCACCAGGAAGATGCCGACGCCGAACAGCCAGATGAGTTCGCGCGGCTTGCGGTAGGAACCGTACAGCAGGCCGCGGGTCATGTGCAGGTAGACGACGATGAAGAAAGCCGAAGCACCGGTGGAATGCATGTTGCGGATCAGCCAGCCCCAGGGCACGTCGCGCATGATGTATTCGACGCTGGCGAATGCCACCGGCACGCCGCTGGCGTTCAGGGACGCGTCCGGCTTGTAGTGCATCACCAGGAAAATGCCGGTGACGATCTGGATCACCAGCACCAGCATGGCCAGCGAGCCGAAGATGTACCAGTAGTTGAAGTTTTTCGGGGCATAGTACTTGCCCCACTGATCATTCCACAGCTTGGACAGCGGGAAGCGCGCATCGACCCAGTTCAGGGCCTTGGCTGCAACGGGCGCATCGGCCGGCAGTTTTTTTTCTTCGAAAGCCATGGTTTATGCCTCCCCTTTCTCGTCCTTGCCGATCACGATGCGCGTATCGGAGAGATACATGTGCGGTGGCACTTCCAGGTTGTCGGGTGCCGGCACGTTCTTGTACACGCGGCCGGCGGCATCGAACAGCGAGCCGTGGCAAGGGCACAGGAAGCCGCCTTGCCAGTCGTCCGGCAGCGATGGCTGCGGGCCGGTCTTCAGTTTTTCGGTGGGCGAACAACCCAGGTGCGAGCAAATGCCGACCGCCACCAGGATTTCCGCGTGGTCTTCACGGGAACGATGGACATTGCGGGCATACTCCGGCGTCAGCGCGTCCGGGGTGCGCAGGGATTCGGGATCGGCCAGCTTGTCGTTCATCTTGGGCAAGGCCGCCAGCATTTCCGGCGAGCGCTTGAGAATCCAGACCGGTTTGCCGCGCCATTCGACGGTTTTCATTTCGCCCGCCGCCAGACCGGCAATATCCACTTCCACCGGCGCCCCCGCGGCCTTGGCACGTTCGGACGGCTGAAAGGTGGACACAAAGGCTCCGGCCGTGGCCAGACCAGCCACACCGCCCGCCGCGCAAGTGGCGACGAGCAAGCCGCGCCGACCCGAGTCGACCTGCTTTTCGTTACTCATACCTACCCCGATCTAGTCAAATTGCAAAATTTGCACGAAACTTCTAGCAACATTAAATTATAACGGAGTCAGATAGGCTTTCAAAGAAATTCCATGCCTGTTTGCCACTTTCACCTGATCGCGGCATTTCAACTAACCCAACGAATAGACAACAACCGTTAAAATGCGGGCTATTCAGTGCATTTTTCACTAACAGATAAAAAGGAAGCTGCTATGAGCATGATGAAAGAATTCCGGGAATTTGCCGTCCGTGGCAATGTCATGGACCTTGCCGTCGCGGTGATCATCGGTGGCGCATTCAGCAAAATCGTCGATTCTGTCGTGCAGGACCTGATCATGCCGCTGGTAGGCAAGGTCGTGGGCGGGCTGGATTTTTCCAATTACTACATCCCCCTGAACAACCAAGGGACGGAACTGGCGCTGGCGGAAGCCAAGAAAGCCGGTGCCGTGCTTGCTTACGGCAATTTCCTGACCATTTTCCTCAACTTTCTCATCCTGGCGTTCATCATCTTCCAAATGGTGCGCATCATGAACAAGATGAAAAAGGCCGAACCCGAAATGCCGGCCACCACCCCCGAAGAAATCGAGCTGCTGCGCGAAATCCGCGATTCGCTCAAGAACCGGCAAGCCTGAGCATCCTCAAACCGGGTTGGGAATGTCGATGAAGCGGTGCGCAATGCCGAAGCGCGCGGCGAGATGTTCGCCCAGCGCCTGCACGCCGTAGCGCTCGGTGGCATGGTGCCCGCAGGCAAGGTAGGCAACGCCGCTTTCGCGCGCAAGGTGCACGGTGGGTTCTGAAATTTCCCCGCTCAGGTAGGCGCTGGCGCCGGCGGCGATGACTCCTTCCAGCATGCCCTGGGCAGCGCCGGTGCACCAGCCGATGCGCCCGAGCGGCTGCGACGGATCGCCGACGACGAGCGGCGCGCGTCCCAGCGCCGCCTCGATTGCCGCCGCCAGCTGGCCGACGGTGGCAATGCCCTGCGCCGCCCGTCCCAGCCATCCCAGGTCGTCCTCGCCGAAGCGGCCGTCCGGCTGCAGGCCCAGTTGCCGCGCCAGGCAGGCATTGTTGCCGAGTTCCGGGTGCATATCCAGCGGCAGATGGTAGGCGAACAGATTCAGGTCATGCGCCAGCAAGGCATGGATGCGGCGGCGCCGGATGCCGGTAATGCGGCCATCCTCGCCGCGCCAGAAATAGCCATGGTGCACCAGCAGCGCATCGGCGCCGGCGGCGATCGCGGCCTCGATCAGCGCCTGGCTGGCAGTGACGCCGGTGACCAGTGTGGCGATGGCGGCGCGCCCTTCCACCTGCAAGCCATTTGGGCAATAATCGCGAAAACGTGCGATATTTAAGGTTTCTGCAAGATACGCATCGAGTTCATCCCGGTCCACCGTCTTCTGTTCCATACTTCCTGCATCCTATGCGACGTTATTGGTTATTGTTTGCGCAAACCGTCACAATCGGTTTGGCCATCTGGTTTATTGTAGCGACCCTCAAGCCCGAGTGGGTGACGCGCATGCTGGGCGGCCGCGAACCTGTCGCCCTGAACTGGTCCACCGTCCCGGTGCAGGAAGCGCCGCCAGGCCTGGCGGCAATGCAGGGATCCTATCGCGATGCAGCCCAGCGGGCCATGCCGTCGGTGGTCAACATCTATACGTCGAAGGCCTCGCGCCAGCGCAATCCCATGCTGGAGGATCCGCTGTTTCGCCGCTTCTTCGGCGACCGCCCGGACCAGCAGGACGACAAGCAGTTCAGCCTCGGCTCGGGGGTGATCGTCAGCACCCAGGGCTATATCCTGACCAACAACCACGTCATCGAAGCCGCGGATGAAATCGAGGTGGCGCTGGCGGACGGCCGCAAGGCGGTCGCGCGCGTGGTCGGCACCGATGCGGAAACCGATCTGGCAGTGATCAAGATCGACCTGGACAATCTGCCGGCGATCACCCTGGGCAGGCTCGACCAGTCCCAGGTCGGCGACGTCGTGCTGGCCATTGGCAATCCCTTCGGCGTCGGCCAGACCGTCACCATGGGCATCGTCTCGGCGCTGGGCCGCAATCACCTGGGCATCAACACTTTTGAAAATTTCATCCAGACCGATGCCGCCATCAATCCGGGCAATTCCGGCGGCGCGCTGATCGATGCCAATGGCCACCTGCTGGGCATCAACACCGCGATCTATTCGCGCTCGGGCGGCTCGCTCGGCATCGGCTTCGCGATCCCGGTCACCACGGTGAAAAGCGTGATGGACTCAATTATCCGCACCGGCCACGTGGTGCGCGGCTGGATAGGCGTCGAGCCCCAGGACATCACGCCGGAACTGGCGGAAAGCTTCGGCCTGTCGCAAAAAACCGGCGCCATCATCGCCGGCGTGCTGCGCGGCGGCCCGGCCGACCGCGCCGGCATCCGTCCCGGCGATATCCTGGTGACCATCAATGGCAAGGCCGTCACCGATACCACCGAGTTGCTGAACCTGGTGGCGCAACTGCAGCCGGGCGCGGCCGTCAACATGACCATCCTGCGCAAGGACCAGCAGTCCGACCTGAACGTCGTCATCGGCCGGCGCCCGGCGCCGCGCCGCGACGGACAGGAATAGCGGGAACGAGGGCCAGCGCCGTGCATGTACGCGACCTGACAGCCTTCCTGGCCGAGATGAAGGAAAACAATAACCGCGCCTGGTTCGCCATGAACCGGCCGCGCTACGACATCCTGCGCGCAGAATTCCTTACGCTGGTGACGCAACTGATCGACGATATCGCCCGTTTCGACCCGGCAGTCGCTGATTGCAATCCCAGAAAAGCGCTGTTTCGCATCAACCGCGACATGCGCTTTGCGCGCGACAAGCAGCCGTACAAGACGCATTTTGCCGCAGCCATTACTGCCAGCGGCCTGAAAAAGCCAAGCCAGGGCGGCGGCCCGGCCTACTATTTCCACATCAATGCGGAAGGCACATTACTGGTGGCCGGCGGCGAATACCTGCCGCCGGCGCCACGCCTGCAGGCAATTCGCCGGCAAGTGTCGGTCGATGCGGCCGGTTTCGGCAAGCTGCTGAAAAACCGCAAGCTGCTGGAGGCCTTCGGCAGCCTGCAGGAAGAAGACAAGCTGGCGCGACCGCCCAAGGGCTACGATGCCGACAGTCCGCACATCGAGGCCATCAAGCTCAAGAGTTTCATCGTGTGGAAGGAGACCGATATCCGCAAGCGCGTCCCGGTCGATCTGCGCGGGCAACTGGCGGCCGATTTCCGCAATGCCTGGCCGCTGGTTGCCTGGCTGCGGCAAGTGCCGCTGCAGGGCACACCCGGCGACGCCTGAGCCGCGGCATCGTTCAGGCAGTTTCTTCCGGCTTTTGCGTCATGCGCACGAACAGCGGCGCCACCAGCAAGCCAAGTTCATACAGCAAGCATAACGGCACTGCCAGGAACAGCTGGCTCATGACATCCGGTGGCGTGACAATCGCCGCCACCACGAAGGCGCCGACGACCACGTAAGGACGGATGCTCCTGAGTTTTTCCACGCTCACCACGCCCATGCGCACCAGCACGATGACCACGACCGGCACTTCAAAGGTGATGCCGAAGGCCAGGCACATGGTCATGACGAAATCGAGATAGTTTTCGATATCCGGCGCCACCGAGATCGATTGCGGCGCGAAATCGTAAATGAACTTGAACACCTGGCCGAATACCATGAAATAGCAAAAGGCCACGCCCAACAGGAACAGCAGCGACGTGGAAATCACCAGCGGCGCCACCAGCCGTTTTTCCTGTGCATACAGACCAGGAGCAATGAAAGCCCACGCCTGGTACAGCACCCATGGCAAAGCCACGATAAAAGCGGCCAGCAGCGTGATTTTCATGGGAATCATGAATGGCGTGATGACGCCGGTGGCAATCAGCTTGGCGCCGGCAGGCAATGCGTGGATCATGGGCTGCGCCATAAAATCGTAAATCGCGCTCGGCCCCGGCATGAACATCAGGACGGCAAACACCACGAGCACGCCGATGGCCGCGCGCATGATACGGTCGCGCAACTCGATCAGGTGCGAGATGAAGGAATCCTTAACTTCATTAAATTCTTGATTGTCGGTCATGGATGTGCGGCTGCGCTGCGGCCTGCGCCCTCAATGAAAAAAGGGCGTGGATTGGTCACGTCCGGAGGCAGGCCGGTACCTGGCCACGCGTGCAGCTGCCGACAGCACGCGGCTCTTGCGGCCGTTCTGCTGCTTGTACCAGGCCGGCACGGCAGCGGTGCGGATCATTTTCTTGCGGCGGAAATTCTTTGCTTTTTCCGCCAGTTGCGCTGGTGACGGCAGTGAAGGCGCCGGTGACCAATCGTCGTCGCGCACGGCATGGGCGGCGTCGGTGACTGCAGTGTGGATGGTATTGCCGGCTTCGCTGAAATCCTTGTGCAGCTCGCTGGCGGCTTGCTGCATTTCGTTCCGCATGTTGCGCAGTTCGTCGAGTTCCATTTCGCGCCCGACCTCCGCCTTGACCTGGTTCAGGTAGCGCTGCGCGCGGCCGAGCAGCGTGCCGGCCATGCGCGCCACGCGCGGCAGCTTCTCGGGCCCGATCACCACCAGCGCCACCACGCCGATGAGGGCGATCTTGGTCAGGCCGATATCAATCATGGTCGCCGATCGCCATGGTGGGCTGCATCAGACCCTGTCTTTCTCGCGGGCTTCGACGTCGATGGTGCTCTTGTCGGCAACCTGCGCCGGCGGCGCGGGCTTGTCTTCCTCGCCCTTGACGCCATCCTTGAAGCCCTTGACGGCCTTGCCAAGGTCGGAACCGATATTGCCGAGCTTCTTGGTGCCGAAAATCAGAATCACCACCACCAGCACGACCAGCCAGTGCATCCAGCTCATTGATCCCATGTCGCTTCTCCTTGTGGAGCGCCCGGCGCTCCGGATTCATTGAAATACGCTTAACGCAAGCCGCGCCATGGACGGGGACCGCCGAGCACGTGCAAGTGCAAATGGTACACCTCTTGGCCGCCTTCCGGACCGATGTGAAATTGCGTGCGAAATCCGCCCTGGCCAGCACCTTCGGCCGCCGGCGTATAGCCGACACCCAGTTGCTGCGCCAGCTTCGGCGCCAGCAGCATCATTTTACCCAACAATGCCGCATGGCTTTCGGTGCATTCGGCCAGTGTCGCCACGTGCTGCTTGGGAATGATCAGAAAGTGCACCGGCGCAGCGGGGTTGATGTCATGAAACGCAATGACATCGTCATCTTCGTAAATCGTTTTCGCAGGCAGCTTGCCGGCTGCAATCTTGCAGAATATACAGTTGTCCACAGCGTTCTCCTTGCGGCTGACCGGGTTGTTCAATCCTGGCGCTCGTCCTGTTCGCGCGCCAGCAGCTTGCGGTTGGCCTTTTCCTCGATGCCGGAAATGCCTTCGCGACGCGCCAGCTCATCCAGCACAGCCTGCGGCTTCAGGTCGAATTGCGCCAGCATGATCATCGAATGGAACCACAGGTCGGCGCATTCGTACAAGAGCTTGGCGGCTTCCGCGCCGGCGCGCACATCCTTGGCCGCCATCACGGTTTCCGTGGCTTCCTCGCCGATTTTTTTCAGGATGGCATCATCGCCCTTGGCAAACAGGCGCGAGACATAGGATTTTTCAGGATCGCCGCCGTTGGCGAGCTTGCGTGATTCAATCACGTCCGCCAGGCGGTTCAGGGTATCGCTCATGGGTTTTACCTACTTTTTATAGATGCTGTCCGGGTCCTTCAGGACCGGCTCGACCGCTTTCCAGTTACCGTCCGCCTCCAGCTTTTCAAAGAAACAGGAATGGCGGCCGGTATGGCAAGCGATGCCATCGGCTTGCGTGACTTTCAGCAACACCACGTCCTGGTCGCAATCGAGGCGGATTTCATGCACTTTCTGGATATGGCCAGATTCCTCACCCTTGTGCCAGAGTTTCTTGCGCGAGCGGCTCCAGTACACCGCCTCACCCAGCTCAAACGTTCTGGCGAGGGCTTCGCGGTTCATCCAGGCAAACATCAGCACGTCATTGCTGCCGGCTTCCTGGGCAATCACCGGCACCAGGCCCTGCTCGTCCCATTTCACATGGTTGAGCCAATGGTCATTGGCGCTCATGCCAGCCTCACGGGAATGCCCTGCTCGGCCATGAAGCGCTTGGCTTCGCCGACGGTATGCTGGCCATAGTGAAAAATGCTGGCCGCCAGCACGGCGTCGGCATGTCCCTCCTTGATGCCGTCGGCCAGGTCCTGCAGGCCGCCGACGCCGCCGGAGGCGATCACCGGCACGCCGACAGCGTCGGACACCGCGCGCGTCAGCGCCAGGTCGAATCCGCTTTTGGTGCCGTCACGGTCCATGCTGGTCAACAGCAATTCGCCCACGCCCAGCTGTTCCATCTTTTGCGCCCATGCGACCACGTCCAGGCCGGTGGCCTTGCGGCCGCCGTGGGTAAAGACTTCCCAGCGTCCGGGCGCAGCCTGCTTGGCATCGATCGCCACCACGATGCATTGCGAACCGTACTTTTGCGCCGAGTCCTGCACCAGTTGCGGGTTGGCCACGGCTGCGCTGTTCATGCTGACCTTGTCGGCGCCGGCATTGAGCAGGCGTCGCACGTCCTCGACGGCGCGCACGCCACCGCCGACCGTCAGCGGAATGAACACCTGCGAAGCCACCGCTTCGATGATGGGCAGGATCAGGTCGCGCCCATCCGAGGTGGCGGTAATGTCGAGAAAAGTGATCTCGTCGGCGCCCTGCTCGTCGTAGCGCCGGGCGATTTCGACCGGATCGCCGGCATCGCGCAGCTCGACGAAATTGATACCCTTGACGACCCGCCCGGCGGTGACGTCAAGACAGGGAATGATGCGTTTAGCCAGCGCCATGATGTGTTGTGTTCAGCCTTGTTGCTTTCTGCGCGGGTTATTCGGCAGCGCCCAGTTCGTCGGCGCGCGCCTGCGCACTGCGCAATTCCAGCGTGCCTTCGTAGATCGAGCGGCCGCAGATGACGCCCTCGATGCCTTCGGACTCGACTGCGCACAGCGCCTCGACATCCTTGATGCTGTGCACGCCGCCGGAAGCGATCACCGGGATGGCCACGCTTTGCGCCAGCTTGACGGTGGCGTCGATATTGACGCCCCCCATCATGCCGTCGCGGCCGATGTCGGTGTAAATGATGGATTCGACGCCGTAATCCTCGAATTTCTTCGCCAGGTCGATGACTTCGTGGCCAGTGAGCTTGCTCCAGCCATCGGTGGCCACCTTGCCATCCCTGGCATCCAGGCCGACGATGATCTGGCCCGGAAAGGCGCTGCAGGCATCGTGCAGGAAGCCCGGGTTCTTCACCGCGGCCGTACCGATGATGACATAGGACAGGCCGCCATCCAGGTAGCGCTCGATGGTATCGAGGTCGCGGATGCCGCCGCCCAGCTGCACCGGAATTTCCTCGACGTCGTTGGCATCGGCGAATTCCTGCACCGCGCGGATGATGGCTTTCACTGCGGCAGCGTTCTTCGGTGCACCGGCAAAGGCGCCGTTCAGGTCGACCAGATGCAGGCGGCGCGCGCCCTGTTCCAGCCAGTGGCGCGCCATGCTTGCGGGGTCGTCGGAAAACACGGTAGCCTGGTCCATGTCACCTTGTTTCAGACGCACGCAGTGGCCGTCCTTGAGATCGATAGCGGGTATGAGCAGCATGGCTTGCGGGTAGAGTCGAGGTTGGTCGTTGAAAGGTTTAAATGGAATTTACGGGTTCCAGTCCACGAAGTTCTTATACAGGCGCAAACCTGCACTCGCGCTTTTCTCGGGATGAAACTGCGTTGCAAAAATATTTTCGCGGGCCACGGCACAGGCAAACGTTTGCCCGTATTCGGTCTGGCCTGCCAGGTGTTCCGGCTGTTCCGGCACCGCGTAATAGCTGTGCACGAAATAAAAATAGCTGTCGTCGGCGATGCCTTGCCACAAGGGATGCGGTGCGGCTTGCCGCACCCGGTTCCAGCCCATTTGCGGCACCTTGAAGCGCGAGCCGTCCGGCTGCAGCATGCCATCCAGGCGGAAACGCACCACTTTGCCGGGCAGCAGGCCGAGGCCGGGCGTGTCGCCTTCCTCGCTGCTGTCGAACAACATCTGTTCACCCACGCACACGCCGAACAGCGGCTTGCTGCGCGCGGCTTCCAGCACGGCGTCCTGCACGCCGGATTCGCGCAGGCTGCGCATGCAATCCGGCATTGCCCCCTGCCCCGGCAATACCACCCGGTCGGCAGCGCGGATATCCGCGGCTTCCCCCGAGATCCGCACATCGGCCTCGGGCGCGGCATGACGCAAGGCCTGCGCTACCGAGCGCAGGTTGCCCATGCCGTAATCCACCACCACAATTTTCGTCATGTTAGAGCTTGAAACCTGAATCGCCGCGCGAGGCGCGGCAGCGCGCCTTGGATGCCTACAAAGTGCCCTTGGTCGAGGGAATGGTGCCTGCGGCGCGCGGATCGAGTTCCGCCGCCATGCGCAAGGCTCGGCCGAATGCCTTGAACACCGTTTCGCACTGGTGATGCGCATTGGTGCCGCGCAAATTGTCGATATGCAGCGTCACCAGCGCATGGTTGACGAAGCCGCGGAAGAATTCACCGGTCAGGTCCACGTCGAAAGTGCCGATCATCGCGCGGGTAAACGGCACGTGCAATTCCAGGCCGGGGCGGCCGGAAAAATCCACCACCACGCGCGACAGCGCTTCGTCCAGCGGCACGTAAGCATGGCCGTAACGGCGGATGCCCTTGCGGTCGCCGATCGCCTGCGCCACCGCCTGGCCCAGCGTGATGCCGACGTCCTCGACGGTGTGGTGGGCGTCGATATGCAGGTCGCCCCTGGCTTCGACATCCAGGTCGATCAGGCCATGGCGCGCGATCTGATCCAGCATATGGTCGAGAAACGGCACGCCGGTGTTCAGCTTTTGCTGGCCGCTGCCATCGAGATTGACGGCGACGCGGATTTGCGTCTCGTTAGTGTTGCGCGTGATTTCGGCGCTGCGTTGCTTGGACATGGTCTTCCGTAACAGATAATGATTCATGATGGGGCGCGCCTGCGCACGATGGCGTGGTTCACTCTCATCCCGGCATTTTACCCATATTTTCGGCCGGAATCCGGTACGTGGCTCGATAGGCAATATTCTTGCGCGTCTGGCACGCCACTCATTGCATACAATGCAACAAGTTCAGTCGCTTGCGGCGTCATGTCGCCTGCACTTCGGGCAAGGCTACCGATAGCGCATCCAGGCGCGCCTGGATGAGTTCGCAATAGTCGGGATTGAGTTCAAAGCCGGTAAAGCACCGGCCGCAGCGCCGCGCCGCCACTGCCGTGGTGCCGCTGCCCATGAAAGGGTCCAGCACCACGCCGCCCGGCGGGCAGGAGGCCTTGACCATGCGCTCGATGATTTCCAGCGGCTTCTGGGTCGGATGATCGGCGCGCTCGCGATGCTCGCGGTGCAGGCGCGACACGCTCCAGACGTCCTTGGGGTTATAGCCCAGCTCCAGCCACTTGGCGCCGACGAAGATCGAGCGCGTGCGCGCCTTCTTGGTCTGTTCGTCATAGGGGATGCGCACGGCGTCGAGGTCGAAATAATAGTCTTTGCCCATGGCAAAAAAACCGACCGTATCATGCACCGACGAATAGCGCCGCGTGCTGCCGCCCATCGATGGCACGCGCCGGTCCCAGATGATTTCGTTCAGCATGGTCATGCGCTGCTTGAGCATCACGAACACTTCCGGCGAATAGCGCCAGGTCAGGAAGATGTACAGGCTGCCTGCCGCTTTCAGCTTGGGCAAGGCGAGGTCGATCCATTCCTGCATCCATGCCAGATAAGCATCGGTATCGAGCTTGTCGGAATCGTTGCCGTAATCCTTGCCGAGGCCGTAAGGCGGATCAGCGATGATGAGGTCCACCGAGGCATCGGGGATGCGCGCCATGCCGGTCAGCGCATCTTCGCAAAACACCTGGTCCAGCCAGGCGCTCATGCGCACGCTCCGCCGCGCACCGGCCTGTCGCTTGCCTGTCTCATTTCAGTCGCAATTCCGCCGAGCGCGCATGCGCCTGCAAGCCTTCGCCATAAGCCAGTTCCGCAGCCACCTTGCCGAGCGTTTGCGCGCCGGCCTCGCTGACGCAGATCATGCTGGAGCGCTTCTGGAAGTCATATACCCCCAGCGGCGAGGAAAAGCGCGCGGTGCGCGAAGTCGGCAGCACGTGGTTGGGGCCGGCGCAGTAGTCGCCCAGCGATTCCGAAGAAAAGCGGCCGAGGAACATGGCGCCGGCATGGCGGATGCGATCGGCCCAGCGCTGCGGCTCGACAGCGGAAATTTCCAGGTGTTCGGCGGCGATGAAATTGGCGATCTCGCAGGCTTCTTCCATGTCGCGCACCTTGACCAGCGCGCCGCGGTTGACGCAGCGAGGTGCGGATCGTGTCCTGGCGCGGCATGTCGCCGATCAGCCTGTCGATGCTGGCCTGCACGCGGGCCAGATAGGCCGCGTCCGGGCACAGCAGGATGGATTGCGCCAGTTCGTCGTGCTCGGCCTGGGAAAACAGGTCCATGGCGATCCAGTCCGGGTCGGTGCTGCCGTCGCACAGCACCAGGATTTCCGAGGGGCCGGCGATCATGTCGATGCCCACTGTGCCGAACACGCGGCGCTTGGCGGCCGCCACGTAGGCATTGCCAGGGCCGACGATCTTGTCCACCGCCGGCACGGTATCGGTGCCGTAGGCCAGCGCGCCGACGGCCTGGGCGCCGCCGATGGTGAAGACGCGGTCAACGCCGGCAATCGCCGCGGCGGCCAGCACCAGTTCATTTTTTACCCCGTCCGGGGTGGGCACCACCATGATGACTTCGGCCACGCCCGCCACCTTGGCGGGAATGGCGTTCATCAGCACCGAAGAAGGGTAGGCGGCCTTGCCGCCGGGGACGTAGATGCCGACGCGGTCCAGCGGCGTAACCTTTTGCCCCAGCACGGTGCCATCGGCTTCGGTATAGCTGAAGCCAGCCGAGCCGCATTCGATTTTTTGCCGCTCGTGATAGGCGCGTACGCGACCGGCCGCGGTCTGCAGGGCGTCGCGGCGCGTTGCCGGCAAGCCATCAAGCGCGGCCAGCAATTCGGCGCGCGGAATTTCCAGCGCTGCCACATCGCTGGCCTGCAGGCGGTCGAACTTGTTGGTGTATTCGAGCACGGCGGCGTCGCCTCGTTGCTTCACAGCGGCCAGTATGGTAGCGGCGGCGCGGTCGATCGCGTCATCTTCCGCGGCTTCGAAAGCCAGCACATGGGCCAGTTGCTGCCGGAAATCAGGCTGCGTGGAATCGAATGTGCGGATCTGGATAGTCATGGCGGGTTTGCTCAGTTGTTCGCTTGCGAAGCGCGCTCGAAGGCAGCCAGGATGGGTTGCAGGCGTTCGCGCTTGAGTTTCAATGCAGCCTGGTTGACCACCAGGCGCGACGAGATCGGCATGATGTACTCGACTTCGACCAGGTTGTTGGCGCGCAGGGTGCCGCCGCTGCTGACCAGGTCGACGATGGCATCCGACAGGCCGACCAGCGGCGCCAGCTCCATCGAGCCGTACAGCTTGATCAGGTCGACGTGCACGCCCTTGGCGGCGAAATGCTCGCGCGCGCATTGCACGTACTTTGTCGCGACGCGCAGTCGCGCGCCGTGGCGCACCGCGCTGGCGTAGTCGAAGCCTGCCTGCACCGCCACCGACATGCGGCACTTGGCGATGTTCAGGTCGATCGGCTGGTACAGGCCTTCACCGCCATGTTCCAGCAGCACATCCTTGCCGGCCACGCCGAAATCGGCGGCGCCATACTGCACGTAGGTGGGCACATCGGAAGCGCGCACGATGATCACGCGCACCTGCGGGTCGTTGGTCGGCAGAATCAGCTTGCGCGAGCTTTCCGGGTCTTCGGCGACCGTGATGCCGGCGGCCTGCAGAAGCGGCAGGGTTTCCTCGAAAATGCGTCCCTTGGACAGCGCCAGCGTCAGTTGCTGCTCCATCATTTCACCCTTTCGATATCGGCGCCCACCGCCGACAGCTTGACTTCCATGCGGTCATAGCCGCGGTCCAGGTGATAGATGCGGTCCACCAGGGTCTGACCCTGCGCCGCCAGGGCGGCGATCACCAGCGAGGCTGACGCACGCAGGTCGGTGGCCATCACCGGCGCGCCAACCAGCTTGTCGACGCCCTTGACCATCGCAGTATGTCCGTCGATTTCGATGGCGGCGCCAAGACGGTTCAATTCCTGCACGTGCATGAAGCGGTTTTCGAAAATCGTTTCGGCAATCATGCTGCTGCCCTCGGCGATGCAATCGAGCGCCATGAACTGCGCCTGCATGTCGGTCGGGAAGCCCGGATATTCGGTGGTGCGAAAGCTCACCGCCTTCGGCCGCGCCGCCATTTGCGCGCGGATCCAGTCGGGGCCGGAGGTCAGGACGACACCGGCTTCACGCAGCTTGTCGAGCACCACGTCGAGAATGTCGGCGCGGGTATTGGTCAGGGTGATATCGCCCCCCGCCGCCGCCACCGCGCACAGGAAAGTGCCGGTCTCGATGCGGTCGGCGATCACCGCGTGGCTGGCGCCATGCAGGCTATCGACGCCCTGAATCACCAGGCGGTCGGTGCCGATGCCATCGATCTTCGCGCCCATGGCCACCAGCAGGTTGGCCAGGTCGGTGACTTCCGGCTCGCGCGCGGCATTTTCCAGCACGGTCTCGCCTTCGGCCAGCGTCGCCGCCATCAGCAGGTTTTCGGTGCCGGTGACGGTGATCATGTCGGTCACCACGCGCGCGCCCTTCAATTTCTTGGCGCGGGCATGGATGTAACCCGCCTCGATGGTGATTTCCGCGCCCATCGCCTGCAAGCCCTTGATGTGCTGGTCTACCGGGCGCGAGCCGATCGCGCAGCCGCCCGGCAGCGACACCTTCGCCTCGCCGAAGCGCGCCAGCAAGGGGCCCAGCACCAGGATCGAGGCGCGCATGGTTTTCACCATTTCGTAGGGCGCTTCCAGCTTGCCGATGGCGCTGCCATTCAGGGCCAGGCGGTCGCCATCCTGCTCGATGCCCAGGCCCATCTGGCGCAGCAGCTTGAGCATGGTGCTGACATCCTGCAGATGCGGCACGTTCGACAATTGCACCGTGCCGGCAGTCAGCAGGCCCGCGCACAGGATCGGCAGCGCGGCGTTCTTGGCGCCGGAAATGGCGATTTCACCGGCCAGGCGCTTGCCGCCGGTAATCAGTAACTTATCCATTGTTCTTGTACTCTTCCGGCGTCAGGGTTTTCATCGACAAAGCGTGGATTTCCGCCTTCATGCGGTCGCCCAGGGCGGCATACACCAGCTGATGGCGCTGGATCAGGCGCTTGCCGGCGAAGGCGTCAGCAACGATCACAGCGGTGAAATGCTGGCCGTCGCCCTCGACTTCCAGGTGCGCGCAATCGAGGCCGGCGGCGATGTAGCTTTTTACCAGTTCTGGCGTAGGCAACATGGTTTCAGGTTCCTTCAACAACTGCGCCATGCGGAACAGGCACTGGCGCGTTCAAAAAGATGCAATCGAGGGGTGTGGCTTGCCACTGGCATATTCCTCAATGGCGCAATTTATAGCCGATTTTCAGCAAATGCACCGCAAAACCTGCCAATGCCAGGAAAAATGCCCCGACAATGGCAAAACTGGTCAGCGGATCGACGTCCGACTGCCCGAAGAAGCCGTAGCGGAAACCGTCGATCATGTAAAAAAACGGATTGAAATGCGAGACGGTTTGCCAGAACGGCGGCAACGAATGAATCGAATAGAATACGCCCGCCAGAAAGGTCGACGGCATGATCAGAAAATTCTGGAATGCGGCCAGCTGATCGAATTTTTCCGCCCAGATGCCGGCGATCAGGCCCATGGTACCGAGGATGACTGTGCCGAGCAAGCCGAATGCCAGCGCCCACCAGGGCGCCACGAAGGACAGGTCGGCAAACCACGTGGTGGCGAAGAACACGCCGGCACCGACCGCGAGGCCGCGCACGGCGGCAGCCAGCACGTAGGCGCTGAACATTTCCCAGTGCGACAGCGGCGTCAGCAGCACGAAAACCAGGTTGCCCGTGATCTTGGACTGAATCAGCGACGACGACGAATTGGCAAACGCGTTCTGCAGCATGCTCATCATGACCAAGCCGGGCACCAGGAATGCCGTATAGCTGATGCGGTCATAGACGCGCACGTGGCCTTCCAGCACGTGGCCGAAGATCAGCAGGTACAGCATCGCGGTCAGCACCGGCGCCGCGATGGTTTGCGTGGCGACCTTCCAGAAACGCAGGATTTCCTTGTAAAACAGGGTGCGGAAGCCGCTCATTTTTCACCCTCCATGATCTGGATGAACACATCCTCCAAGTCGGCCTGCTGCAACTGCATGTCTTCGATGTGCGCGCCGGATTCACGCAGACGCGCCAGGATCGGCTCGACTTCGCCGTAATCGCTGACCTTCAGTGTCCAGGTGCCGCCGCCGGCCTGCGCCTGCTCCGGCAGTTCCGGATGCGCCAGCAGTGGCCGCAGGCTATCCGGCAGGCGTCCGCGCGCAAGCGTCACTACCAGCTGCGCGCCGGACAGGCGCCGGATCAGGGCTGCAGTCGTATCCAGCGCGACCACCTTGCCGGACTTGAGCATCGCCACGCGGTTGCACAGGGCCTGCGCCTCTTCCAGGTAATGGGTGGTCAGCACCACCGTGTGTCCTTCGCGATTGAGACGGCCGATAAACTGCCACAGGGTCTGGCGCAACTCGACGTCCACCCCCGCGGTCGGCTCGTCCAGCACGATCACCGGCGGCTTGTGCACCAGCGCCTGCGCCACCAGCACGCGCCGCTTCATGCCGCCGGAGAGCGCGCGCATGTTGGCATCGGCCTTGTCGGTGAGATCGAGGTGATGCATCACCTCGTCGATCCAGGCGTCGTTGTTGCGCAGACCGAAATATCCCGATTGCATGCGCAGGGTTTCGCGCACGGTGAAGAAAGGATCGAACACCAGCTCTTGCGGCACCACGCCCAGCATGCGGCGGGCCTGGCGGAAATCGCGCACGACATCGTGGCCATGGATACTGACGCTGCCGGCATCGGCGCGGGCAAGGCCGGCAACGATGGAAATCAATGTGGTCTTGCCGGCGCCGTTCGGTCCGAGCAGACCGAAGAATTCGCCCTGCTCGATCGATAGCGACACGCCGCCCAGCGCCTGCAGCGACTTGTAGCGTTTTTCGACGTTGGTGATCTGGATGGCCGACATGTGGCTGATATGTTTATTGCAACAGAAAGCCGCCGGTCTGGCTGCAATGGCAGGAAGCCGGCGAAACTCTCGATTATAGGGGAATTCCGGCAATGCGGCCGGAGCATGGATTCAAGCGAAAGCGCGTGCCGGCATCAATGATGCGGCTGTGCGCCGCCCTGCAGCAATCCGTTGACGCCGTACAGGCTGACCAGGCTCAGCAGCGTGGCCGGGAGATTGATGAAAGCCAGCGTCACGCCGCGCTGCTGCGCCGCCCGGCGCCAGCCGACCAGAACTGCCACGGCGCTGGAATCGGCGGCTTCGACGTCACCCAGGTCGATGACGGTTTGCCCGCTGCGAATGGCTTCCAGGCCGGCGCGGTAAATGGCGCCTGCGGTGCCGGCAACGAATGGTGTAACGGGTCGAAACATGCCGGGATCGTCTTCAGGATGCCTTGGCCGGCTTGCCGCCGCCTTCCGCCAGGCGCTTGTTGCGCTCGCTCAGAACCTTGATCAGGCCGTCGATGCCGTTCTTGCCGATTTCCGTGGCAAAGCTGCTCTTGTACGACTCGACCAGCCAGGCGCCGAGCACGTTGACATCATAGATCTTCCAGCCGGTTGCCTGCTTTTCGAGACGATAGTTGAGCTGTACGGGTTCGCCGCGCGACTGCAGCACCTGGGTGCGCACCACCACCTCGGTATCGGCGGGGTCGGCGCGGAACGGCCTGAACACCAGTTTCTGGTCACGCACCTGCGAAATGGCGCCGGAATAGGTATGGATCAGCAAGTCACGGAATTCTTCCGCCAGGCGCTTTTGCTGCTCCGGCGTGGCTTCGCGCCAGTAGCGGCCGGCGGCCAGCGCCGTCATGCGCTGGAAATCCAGGTGCGGCAGGATTTTTTCCTCAACCAGTTGCAGCACTTTTTTCTGGTGGCCGGCCTGGATATCCTTGTCGCTGCTCGCGGCTTCCAGCACTTCCGTACTGATGCGCTTGATCAGCGCATCCGGCGCTTCCAGGGCGGCCGCGGCACCGGCAAAGGCGAGCATGCCCAAGGTCAGCATAGCGGTCAGAAACTTCTTCAACATGTGCATTCCCATTTCAAAAACGGTCAATCAATGGCGTCATTATGCCTGATTGCAATTGCTGTCGCCTCGCATGGCGACAGCGGCTCGCGCCAGCTACTACTTGTCGCCATTGCTGTCGCCATCCTCTTGCGGTTCCGGCGGATCGCCGTCGTAGATACGGCTCAGGCGTCGTTGCAGGTAGGCGTCGCGCACGAACTGATAACGGTCCAGCGCGGCATCTTCCAGCAGATTGGAGGCATCCAGCAGGGCTGCGCGCCGGTCCACCAGGCGCAGTGCCGTGCCGGCATTGCGCACGTGCACCGGCGTCTTGTACGTCCAGAGGTCACCATAGATATCTGCCGGCAATGCCGCGGTATCGCGCAGGGTGGACGAGCCGAAGAACGGCAGCACGACATATGGCCCGGAAGGCACGCCCCAGCTACCGAGGGTCTGACCGAAGTCCTCTTCATGCTTGGGGACGCCGGCATCGGAAGCGACATCGAACAGACCCAGCACGCCCAGGGTCGTGTTGGCCGTAACCCGGACGACATCAAGCGCAGCCGCTTCGAACTTGCCTTGCAAAAGATTGTTCACGCCAGTCCAGACATCGCCGATATTGCCGAAAAAATTGCCTACGCCGGTCTGCACGACCGAGGGCGTCACGGTTTGATAGGCCTTTGCCACCGGCTTGAGCGCCGCCTTGTCGACCGCATCGTTAAATTCGAACATCGTGCGGTTGAACCCTTCGAAAGGATCGCGCGGATTGCCGGTGCTGGCACAGCCGGTGACGATCATCGCCATCGCGGCAACAACAAGCAGGCGCAGATATTTGAGCATCATTTATTCTCTCCGCCTTCTGCTGCCTTGCTAAACAGGAACTGGCTGATCAGGTTTTCCAGCACGATGGCCGATTGCGTCATCTTGATGTGGTCGCCCGCGGCCAGGTTGGCGTTATCGCCGCCCGGCTCCAGGCCGATGTATTGCTCGCCCAGCAGGCCCGAGGTCAGGATCTTGGCCGAACTGTCCTTGGGAAACTGGTAACGGCTTTCCAGGTCCAGCGTCACCAGCGCCTGGAAAGTCTTGTCATCGAAACGGATATCGGCGACGCGCCCCACCACCACGCCGGCACTCTTGACCGGCGCGCGCGGCTTGAGACCGCCGATATTGTCGAACTTCATGGTAACGGCATAGGTTTTCTCAAACGAGAACGTGCTCATGTTGCCCGCCTTCAAGGCCAGGAACAGCAGCGCGGCCGCACCCGCCAATACGAACAGGCCGACCCACAGGTCCAGGGATTTTCTTTGCATGCCTATACCACCTCAAAAATCAGTTGCATCGTTGTCATTCGCGCGGATCAGTTGAACATCAGCGCTGTCATCAGGAAGTCCAGCCACAGCACCATCAGCGATGCCCGCACCACGGTGCGGGTCGTCGCCTGCGCCACGCCTTCCGGCGTCGGCTTTGCCTCGTATCCCTGGTACAGTGCGATAAAGGTTACCGCAAAGCCGAACACGATGCTTTTCACAAAACCATTGAAGATATCGTTCCAGACATCCACGCCATCCTGCATCTGCGACCAGAAGGCGCCGGCATCCACGCCGATCAGTTGCACGCCGACGATATAGCCGCCGACAATGCCCACCGCGCTGAAGATCGATGCCAGCAGCGGCATGGCGATCACGCCGGCGATGAAACGGGGGGCGATCACGCGCTGCATGGGATTGACCGCCATCATTTCCATGGCGGCAAGCTGCTCGCCCGCCTTCATCAGGCCGATTTCTGCCGTCAGCGAGGTGCCGGCACGGCCGGCAAACAGCAAGGCAGTGACGACCGGCCCCAGTTCACGTACCAGCGACAGCGCCACCAGCAGGCCAAGCGCCTGCTCTGAACCGTAGCGGTTGAGAGTGTAATACCCCTGCAAACCCAGCACGAATCCGACGAACAAACCGGAAACGCCGATGATGACCATCGAATGGTTGCCGATGAAATGCACCTGGCTGACCACCAGGCCGGGGCGCCGCCACAAACCGAGCGACGCGCGCAGCACATGCAGAAACATGCGCGCGGCATAGCCGAGGTCGGCAAGGCCGGTGCGCACCGTTGTGCCCAAGGCGGCAATGCGGTCGACGATCATGCCGCGCCCTCCAGTCCGAGCGAAGCCGCCAGGGTCTGGCCGGGATAATGGAAAGGCACAGGCCCATCCGCCTGCGCATCGACGAACTGCCGGACGTAGGGATCGGTCGAGGCGCGCATCTCCGCCGGCGTGCCCTGCGCGACGACGGTGCCGTTCGAGAGGAAATAAATGTAATCGGCAATCGCAAACGATTCATGCACGTCGTGCGAGACCAGGATACTGGTGGAACCGAGCGCATCGTTCAGGGTGCGGATCAGGTTGGCGGTCACGCCCATCGAGATCGGGTCGAGGCCGGCAAAGGGCTCGTCGTACATGATCAGCTGCGGATCAAGAGCGATCGCGCGCGCCAGCGCCACACGGCGCGCCATGCCGCCGGAAATTTCGGCAGGCTTGAGATGCGCCGCATTGCGCAAGCCGACGGCATGCAGTTTCAGCAAGACCAGGTCGCGGATCAGCTCGTCCGGCAGATCGGTATTTTCGCGCAGGGGAAAAGCGACATTTTCCAGCACGGTGAGGTCGGTAAACAGGGCGCCATGCTGGAACAGCATGCCCATGCGGCGGCGCAACGCATACAGGCCAGCGGCATCGAGCCCGTGCACGGACTGGCCGTCTACCGTTACGCTACCCGACTTGGGTTGCAGCTGGCCGCCGATCAGGCGCAGGATCGTTGTCTTGCCGGAACCGGAACCGCCCATGACTGCCACGACCTTGCCGCGCGGAAATGCCATGTCGAGTCCGGACAGGATCGTCCGTTCGCCATAGCCAAAATGCAAATTGCGGATTTCAACGAAGTCGTGCACGAGGAAATGGGGGATGAAAAGTTGGTCAAGCAGCGTATTGTAGTGTAGAAACCTCAGTATCTGGCGTTCATTGACCATTCATACAACATGCATCAAACCAGAAATTTGCCATCTTTAACATACTGCCGACACACGATGCATGTTCGCCAATTGACATTTCCACATCAAGAAAAACGCCCGCTGCGGGAGCGGGCGTTTTTCTTGATGTGGCAGCATGAGCACCCGCGCGGAACACGACCCGGAGGCCATGCCCGGCTAGCATCAGCGCGGCAACACTGAATTCCCCATGAGAAATTCATCGACAGCGCGAGCACATTGACGACCTTCGCGTATCGCCCATACCACCAGTGACTGGCCGCGGCGCATGTCGCCGGCGGCAAACACCTTGGGTACCGAGGTCTGGTAGCAGCCTTCGCCATCGGTCGTCGCCTTTGCATTGCCGCGGGCATCCTTATCCACGCCAAAGGCGTCCAGCACTTGGGCAATGGGCGACACGAAACCCATGGCCAGCAGCACCAGGTCGGCCTTGATTTCAAATTCGGAACCCGGCACTTCGGCCATCTTGCCATCCTTCCATTCGACGCGGGCGGCGACCAGCTTTTCCACCTTGCCGTTCTTGCCTTCCAGGCGCTTGGTGGTCACTGCCCAGTCGCGCTCGCAGCCCTCGTCGTGGGAAGAAGAGGTGCGCAGCTTGTACGGCCAGTACGGCCACACCAGCGGTTTGTCTTCCTGCTCGGGCGGCGTCGGCATCAGCTCGAACTGGGTCACCGCAGCAGCGCCATGGCGGTTGGAAGTGCCAACGCAGTCGGAACCGGTATCGCCGCCGCCAATCACCACCACGTGTTTGCCGCTAGCCAGGATCTGGTCTTTCAGCTTGTCGCCGGCATTGACCTTGTTTTGCAGGGGCAGGAATTCCATGGCGAAGTGCACGCCTTTCAATTCCCGTCCCGGCACCAGCAGGTCGCGCGGATTTTCCGCGCCGCCGGCCATCACTACGGCGTCGAATTCCTTGTCGAGCTGTTCCGGCGACATGGTTTCCTTGGCCCAGTTGAGTACATTGGCAGGAAAGTCCTTGCCCACCAGGACACCGGTGCGGAAAGTCACGCCTTCGGCCTTCATCTGCTCGACGCGGCGATCGATGTGCGACTTTTCCATCTTGAAGTCGGGAATACCATAGCGCAGCAAGCCGCCGACGCGGTCGTTCTTTTCGAAGACGGTGACCTCGTGCCCGGCGCGCGCAAGCTGCTGCGCGGCGGCCAGGCCAGCCGGGCCGGAACCGACTACGGCGACCTTCTTGCCCGTCTTTGCGGCGGCCGGCTGTGGCACGACCCAGCCGTTTTCCCAGCCCTTGTCGATGATAAAGTGCTCGATCGACTTGATGCCCACAGGATCACTGTTGATGCCCAGGGTGCACGCTGCTTCGCATGGCGCCGGGCAGATACGGCCTGTGAATTCCGGGAAGTTGTTGGTCGAATGCAGGGTGTCGAGCGCCTGGCGGTAGTTGCCGTGATAAACCAGGTCATTCCAGTCGGGGATGATGTTATTGACCGGGCAACCGCTGTTGCAGAAGGGGATACCGCAATCCATGCAGCGTGCGCCCTGCACTTTCGCATCGGCGTCGGCGAGGCGGACGACGAATTCCTTGTAATGCTTCAGGCGCGCCTTGGGCGCTTCGTACGCTTCCTGCAAGCGCTGGAATTCCAGAAAACCGGTGACTTTTCCCATGTTGTTCTTTCAGTGTATTCAAGTGGCGGGCAGATGGCGCCCGCGTTGATTTTTCAGGCAGCGACCTTTTCCTTCGCCCCGGCGGCGGCATGCATTTCACCCAGGGCCCGCTTGTACTCGGTCGGGAACACCTTGAGGAACTTGCCGCGAGCATTGGCCCAGTCATCCAGCAGGGCGCGTGCGCGCGTGCTGCCGGTATGCTTGAAGTGACGCTCGATCAAGCCCTTCAGGATCGCTTCGTCGGTCTGCTTATCGCCACTGCGTTCGCGGCTGTGCCAGAGCGCGCGGTCGATCCTGGCTTCCTGCTCGCCTGAAGGCAAGACGGTTTCCAGCGCCACCATCGCCATGTTGCATTTCTGCGAAAAATCCCGATCCGGATCGTAGACGTAGGCAACGCCGCCCGACATGCCGGCGGCGAAATTGCGGCCGGTGGCGCCCAGCACGACCACGGTGCCGCCGGTCATGTATTCGCAGCCATGGTCGCCGCTGCCTTCCACCACGGCGATTGCGCCGGAGTTGCGCACCGCGAAGCGTTCGCCGGCGACGCCGTTGAAGTAGGCTTCGCCGGCAATCGCGCCGTACAGCACGGTATTGCCGATGATGATGTTCTCGACGGCGCGGCCGCGGAATTCGGTATTCGGACGCACGATGATGCGGCCGCCCGACAGCCCCTTGCCGACGTAGTCGTTACCCTCGCCAACCAGGTCCAGCGTGATGCCGTGCGCAAGGAAGGCGCCGGCGGACTGGCCGGCGGTACCCTGCAGCTGGATATGGATGGTGTCGTCCGGCAGGCCGTCGTGGCCGTAGCGCTTGGCGACCTCGCCCGACAGCATGGCGCCGACGGTGCGGTTCAGGTTTTTCACCGGCGAGATAAAGGACACCTTCTCGCCTTTTTCCAGGGCGGCGGCAGCCTGGGCGATCAGCTTGTGGTCCAGCGCCTTGTCGAGGCCGTGATCCTGCGCTTCCACGTGGTAGCGCGGCACGTCTGCCGGGACTTCGGGCACATGGAAGATTTTCGAGAAATCCAGTCCCTTTGCCTTCCAGTGCGAAATGGCCCTGGCCTTGTCGAGCAGGTCGGCGCGGCCGATCAGCTCGTCGAACTTGCGGATCCCCAGCTGCGCCATGATCTGGCGCGCTTCTTCGGCGACGAAGAAGAAGTAATTGACCACGTGCTCGGGCTTGCCCGAGAATTTCTTGCGCAGCACCGGATCCTGGGTAGCCACGCCCACCGGGCAAGTATTCAGATGGCACTTGCGCATCATGATGCAGCCTTCCACCACCAGGGGCGCCGTGGCGAAGCCGAACTCGTCGGCGCCCAGCAACGCGCCGATGACGACGTCGCGGCCGGTCTTGATCTGGCCATCGGTCTGCACGCGGATGCGGCCGCGCAGGCCATTGAGCACCAGCGTCTGCTGGGTCTCGGCCAGGCCCAGTTCCCACGGCGTGCCGGCATGCTTGACCGAAGACAGGGGCGACGCGCCGGTGCCGCCGTCATGACCGGCGATGACGACGTGATCGGCCTTGGCCTTGGCCACGCCTGCCGCCACGGTGCCGACGCCTACTTCGGACACCAGCTTGACCGAGATGCCTGCCTTCGGGTTGACATTCTTCAGGTCGTGGATCAGCTGCGCCAGATCTTCGATCGAGTAGATGTCATGGTGCGGCGGCGGCGAGATCAGGCCGACACCCGGCACCGAGAAGCGCAGCTTGGCGATGTATTCGGTGACCTTGTGGCCCGGCAGCTGACCGCCCTCGCCCGGCTTGGCGCCCTGCGCCATCTTGATCTGGATCTGGTCGGCGGACGTCAGGTACTCGGCGGTGACGCCGAAGCGGCCCGAGGCGACCTGCTTGATCTTCGAGCGCAGCGAATCGCCTTCCAGCAGCGGCGTGTCGACTTCGACGCGGTCGCGCCCGAGCACATCGGCCAGCGTGGCGCCCTGCTTGATGGGGATGCCCTTCAGTTCCTGGCGGTAGCGCGCCTCGTCCTCGCCGCCTTCGCCGGTGTTGGACTTGCCGCCGATGCGGTTCATGGCGATCGCCAGGGTGGCATGCGCCTCGGTCGAGATCGAGCCGAGCGACATGGCGCCGGTGGCGAAGCGCTTGACGATTTCCTTGGCCGGCTCGACTTCGTCCAGCGAAATCGCCTTGGCCGGATCGAGCCTGAACTCGAACAGGCCGCGCAGGGTCATGTGGCGCTTCGATTGATCGTTGATGATCTGCGCGTATTCCTTGTAGGTGTTGAAGTTGTTGGCGCGCGTCGAATGCTGAAGCTTGGCGATCGCGTCCGGCGTCCACATGTGGTCTTCGCCGCGCACGCGGTAGGCGTATTCGCCGCCGGCATCCAGCGCATTGGCCAGCACCGGGTCGTTGCTGAAGGCGAGCCTGTGCAGGCGCAGCGCTTCCTCGGCAATCTCGAACACGCCGATGCCTTCGACATTGGAGGCAGTACCCTTGAAGTACTTGTCGATCAGCGCGCGGTTCAGGCCGATGGCTTCGAAGATTTGTGAACCGCAGTAAGACATGTAGGTGGAAATGCCCATCTTGGACATCACCTTCATCAAGCCCTTGCCGATCGCCTTCTGGAAGTTGTAAATGGCTTTCTCCGGCGACAGCTCGCCCGGCAGGCCCCTGGCCATGTCGGAGAGGGTGTCCAGCGCCAGGTAGGGATGCACGGCTTCCGCGCCGAAGCCCGCCAGCAGTGCGAAGTGATGCGTTTCCCGGGCCGAGCCGGTTTCCACCACCAGGCCGGTGGAGGTGCGCAGTCCCTTGGCCACGAGGTGCTGGTGGATAGCGGAAGTAGCCAGCAGCGCCGGAATCGCCACGTGTTCCGCGTCGATCTTGCGGTCGGAAATGATCAGGATGTTGTGGCCGGACCTGACGGCGTCGACTGCCTTGGCGCACAGCGACGCCAGGCGCGCCTCGATGCCCTCCTTACCCCATGCCAGCGGATAGACGATGCTAAGCTCGAAAGACTTGAACTTGCCGCCGGTGTGCGCGCCGATGTTGCGCAGCTTGGCGATATCGGCATAGTCCAGCACCGGCTGCGACACTTCCAGGCGCATCGGCGGGTTGATGTTGTTAGTGTCGAGCAGGTTCGGCTTGGGGCCGATGAACGACACCAGCGACATCACCATGGCTTCGCGGATCGGGTCGATCGGCGGGTTGGTCACTTGCGCGAACAGCTGCTTGAAATAGCTGTACAGCGTCTTGTCCTTGTTGGACATGACTGCCAGCGGCGAATCGTTACCCATGGAACCGACCGCCTCTTCGCCGGTGGCGGCCATCGGCGACATCAGGAATTTCAGGTCTTCCTGGGTGTAGCCGAAGACTTGCTGTCGGTCCAGCAAGGGGATGTCGGACTTCGGCTCTGCCGGTTCGGCGTCGAGCGCGCCCAGCTTGATGCGCACGGAATCGATCCACTGCTTGTAGGGCTTGGCGTTGGCAAAGGTATCCTTCAGTTCCTTGTCGTCGATGATGCGACCGGCATCAAGGTCGATCAGAAACATCTTGCCGGGCTGCAGGCGCCACTTCTTGATGATCTTCGATTCCGGAATCGGCAGCACGCCCGACTCGGATGCCATTACGACGAAATCGTCATCGGTAACGATGTAGCGCGCCGGCCGCAGGCCGTTACGGTCCAGGGTGCCACCGATGTGGCGGCCGTCGGTAAAGGCCATGGCGGCGGGACCGTCCCACGGCTCCATCATTGCGGCGTGGTATTCGTAGAAGGCGTGTCGGTTGTCGTCCATCATGGTGTGATTTTCCCAGGCTTCCGGGATCATCATCATCATCGCCTGGGCGATCGGGTAACCGGCCATCACCAGCAGTTCGAGCGCATTGTCGAAGCTGGCAGTATCCGACTGGCCCTCATAAATCAGCGGGAACAGCTTCTTCAGGTCGTCGCCCAGCACGGCCGACTTCATCACGCCTTCGCGTGCGCGCATCCAGTTGAAGTTGCCCTTGACCGTGTTGATTTCGCCATTGTGGGCGATCAGGCGATAAGGGTGCGCCAGCGGCCACTCCGGGAAAGTGTTGGTGGAAAAGCGCTGGTGCACCAGCGCCAGCGCCGAGACGCAGCGCGCATCCTGCAAGTCCTTGTAGTACACGCCGACCTGGTCGGCCAGCAGCAGGCCCTTGTAGACCACGGTGCGCGCCGACATGGAAGGCACAAAGAATTCCTTGCCGTGCATGAGGTTCAGTGCCTGGATAGCGTGGCCGGACGACTTGCGGATCACGTACAGCTTGCGTTCCAGTGCATCGGTGACCATGATGTCGGCGCCGCGGCCGATGAAGATCTGGCGGATCACCGGCTCTTTTGCGTGCACGGTCGGCGACATCGGCATGTCAAGATCGATGGGCACGTCGCGCCAGCCGAGGATGACCTGGCCTTCGGCCAGCACGGCACGTTCGATTTCCTGCTCACATGCCAGGCGTGAAGCGCTTTCCTTGGGCAGGAATACCATGCCCACGCCGTACTCTCCAGGGGGCGGCAGCTTGACGCCCTGCGCCGCCATTTCCTCGCGATAGAACTGGTCCGGGATCTGGATCAGGATGCCCGCGCCATCGCCCATGAGCTTGTCCGCACCGACGGCGCCGCGATGATCCAGATTTTTCAGGATCTGCAACCCCTGCCCGATGATCGAATGACTCTTGCTGCCCTTGATGTGAGCAATAAAGCCCACCCCGCAGGCATCGTGCTCATTGGCCGGATCATACAAACCTTGCGCGCGCATAAAGTTCTCCGCTAATCATGTAATCGAATTCGAAGAATAGTGCAGCGCAAAAGAGATTTCAATCAATTTAAAATAGGGTCGGAGTCGAATTTAATTTGCACAAATTTGGTGAATTTTTAAATGGGGACAGAGTGAAAATTGCACCAAAACAAGGCGACTTTTGTCGCCTTTGGAAAAGAATGGAACTCCCCCTGCTTCTAACTGGCTTCGCCTCCCGGGCCAGTATCCGGGGATTTTCTCGGGCGCCCCCGGCGTCCAGGTTGCACGCGGCGCTGTACCTGCTTTTCCAGGTCGGCCTTGAACCTGTCCGAGCCCAACACCCACCCCTTGCGCGTCGCCTCCTGCAAAGCCTGCACCTCCTCGCTAGTAAGTGCCAGCTCCAGTAAAGCCTTGTAAGTGGCCTCGCGCTGAAATGGCGTATTCCCCAGACTCCAGTACAAGGCATGGTCGGTAATGACCGGATCGGATTGCATGCCAACATGATGGGCGCAGCTCGACCAGCGCCATGCGGCCGGATCCACCACGAGGCTGGCACGCACCGGATTCAGTTCAATGTAGCGCATGCAAGTCAGCAAATACCGCTCCGGATCGATCACCGTAGCCCGGTAGCGTCCTTGCCAGAGCGTGCCAACCCTTTGATATTTATGATTAAAATAAGGTACATAGTGCCGGCCCAGCCATTGCATCATCTTCCCCATGCCTGTTTCATCAGCGGGCGTAACCAGGAGATGCAGATGGTCGGGCATGAGCGCATATGCATGGAGCGCCACCTTGAACTGCCGCGCTGCCTCGCGCAGCCATTTCAGCAATACCGCGTAATCTTCGGCATCTCGAAAAATTTCCTTTTCATCAACACCTTGCTGTACAAGCTGATGAGGCATCCGGGGAACTACCAGGCGGGGCAAACGGGCCATAATCGTCCGACATGGAAAGTGGTGACCAGGGATTTACATTATAAGCAAACCACCGGTTTGACTCCGACCCTATTTATTTTTGGCGCGCAAGGCTTGTTGCAGGCATCGCATCAAACTACCCAGAATTGGCAGCTTGGCATACAGTTCTTCAGCCGCATCCCAATAATCGCGATGCACGCTCACCTTCCCTTCTGCATTGAATTTCAGATGAGATACGCCTCGGACAAGCTGCGGCTTGCGCGCGCCCCATGAACGCGGCAGAAAGTGAAATTCCCAAGCCAGCATGGCACCATGGGCATCGCTCACGCACTCCGTCACCACGAAACGCGGCCGGTCAACCTGGCGGAACATGTGCAGGAAAATGCGCTGAATGGCTTCGGTGCCGCAGACTTCGTTGAAGGGATCCTTGAAGCAGGCATCGGCGGCGTACAGCTCCGGTATCCGGGCGACGGTGTCGGGCGTCAGGGTTTCATAAAAGCAGATCAGCGGGTCGAGTTGCATGTCAGCCTCCGGTCATGCGACGCACGAGAAAAAAATACCATCGGTATGGCAATATTTCGAGCAACTTCATTACGCGTGTGAAGCGCCGAGGAAAATGGATCTCAAAATCACCGCGAGCAAACCCGGTCAGCAATGCATTTGCCGCCTGCTGCGGCGTGATCAGCGCCGGCATGGAGAAATCGTTCTTTGCCGTCAGCGCGGTGGCGACGAATCCCGGATTCACCACGCGCACAGCGATGCCGCGCGGCGCCAGGTCCAGGTACAGGCATTCGGCGAAATTGATCAGCGCCGCCTTACCCGGTCCGTAGGCCAGCGCCTTGGGCAAGCCGCGATAGCCTGCAACACTGGCGACAAAAGTAATACCGCTGCCGGGATACAAGGCTGGCAGCACTGTTGCTGCCAGGTGCATGGCGCCATGCAGGTTGACAGCGATAACCTTGTCGGCGAGGGCGATATCAAAAGTGTCGGCCCGCATCGGCACATAATCGCCTGCCAGATAGATCACCTGGTCGATGGCGCCCCAGGCGGCAAGCAGCTCTTCATGCGCGGCCGCCATGCTGGCTGCGTCGGTGGCATCGAAAGAAAGGATCCGGGCATCGCTGATGCCCAGCGCGGCCAGCTTGTCGGCATGGCGCGCCGACAGCGCAAGCCGTGCACCTCGCCTGGCGAGCTCCTGGGCAAGCGCGGCGCCGATGCCGCTCGAGGCGCCAATCAGCCAGACGCGCTGTTGCGTCCAGTTGTCGAGCTTCGGATTCATGGCCATCTCAGCGCTTGACGAAAGTCAGCGTCACTTCGCCCAGCCGGAAGCCCCACTTCGACATGTAGGAACGATTGAGCATGACCCTGTCATCCATGAGGAACATCCAGTCGTCAAAATCGACGTGATAGGTTTTGCCATCGACAGGCAAAGCCAGTACGTAACGCCAGCGCAGGGCATTGCCGGCGACTTCACCTACAGCTTCGCCGACGACGTCATCGGCGCGGCCGCGATAGGTGCCATCGGCCTGCCGGGTCAAGGTCCAGATCCGGCGCGAAGTGGTGCCGTCGGACCAGCTGAAACGCTCGTCGAGAGTGCCGGTGTCTCCCTCCCATCGCGCATCGATGACGACATGGAAGCGCTTTTGCACTTCGCCGGAACGTCCCTGGAACATGCCCCAACCATCCAGCGTGCCATTGAGGTAAGTCTTCAGGTCGAGCGCCGGTTTTTCGGCGCGGTAATGATCGACGGCGGTGGAACTGCAGCCGGCCAGGCCGAGCGCAAATGCCGCGGCATACAGGATTTTCATGATTGTATCTCCAGGCAATGACGCCAGCGCCACAGCAGGACCAAGGCGAGCGCCTTGAAGCCGAGCGGGACCAGCGCATAAGTAAAAACCAGTGCAGCGACACCATTGCCGCTGCCTGGCACGTAGCCGAACATGCCCAGGGCCGGCAATGCCAGGCCTGCTGCCAGCGCGAGGTTGAGTTTCGCGGCGAAATTCCAGACGCCGAAGCAGGCACCGGCGATACCCCGGCGCGCCCCAAGGTCGGCGGCGATCGCAGCGGGCAAGGCAAGGTCGGCGCCGACGGCGATGCCCGACACAAGGCAAATCAGCGCAAAGACGACAAGATCGCCCGCGCCGAGCAACGCGGCTCCGCCAAACGCCACGATTGACAAGACCATGGCAGCCAGCCACGCAGGGACCCGGCCGTATTTGGCTGACAGCCAGGTCCAGAATGGCAGCGAAACAGCGCCTGCCAGAAAATAAAGTGCCAGCAAGGGGCCGCCCGCTCTGGTGGACTGCAGCACATCGCCGACGAAAAAGAAAAACAATGTGGCCGGCAAGGCAGCAGCAATGCCGTTGACAATAAAAACCAGCAACAGGCGGATGAATGCCTGCTCGCGCCATATCAGGCGCAGACCCGCTGCCAGAGTGCGCGGCGCAGCAGTGCCGGCTCCGGAACGTGCCGCGGCAAACAGCGGCGCATCATCCGGCACCGGTGACCCGGGCGACAAATTCGGCACCAGGAAAAACGTCATGATCGCGCAAAGCAGCAGCAGCCCCGGCATGATCCACCCCAGGCGCGCGACACCATCCACCGGGTCGCTTGCCAGCAGGCTTGGCAGGATCGCTGCCAGCAGAATGCCCAGCATGCCGAAGCCTTCCCGGGCGGCAGACAAACGCGTGCGCGCGGCCGAATTCGCACCGATGTCGGCGCTCCAGGCCTGATGGGCAATGGTCGCCGCGGAAAAGCCAAGGCAAGTCAGCGCGAGTGAAGCGCATAGCCAGAATGGCGCATGCCGCGCCGGCGGGTTGAGCAATGCCCAGAAACCTACTGCCAGCGGCAGCAATGCCAGCGCCAGCAGACGCCGACGCGGCATGCGGTCCGCCTGCCAGCCCAGCCAGGGATCGACGATGGCGTCCAGCAGGCGCACACCCAGCAAAATGCTGCCGAGCAGGCCAAGCTCCATGCCGGCCGCGGCGGCATAATGGTTCGGCACATGGACATACACAGGCAATGCGGCAAACGCCAGCGGTAAGCCGAGCAATCCGTAGGCGAAGACATGGCGATTTTGCATGGCAGTTTTGTCAGTCAACCGGCAAGCCGAGCAGCGCTGCCCGCAACTGTGGGGCACTGCTGCGGGGATCGAGCCAGATGGCGAAAAAGCTGCGGGCAAAATCGGCTTCCTCGATGGCGCCCAGCGCCCTGCCGTTGTACACGAAGCTAGCGCCCGCGGGCCCATGCAAGCCGAGAATATGATCGCCAGGCTTAACGTCGGGGAACAGGTTTTCCATCAGCGGTCGCCAGCGCGCCAGGCTGGCGGTATCGACACCCAGGCGACGCATCTCGGCAGCGCTCGCCTCGGCGATATCGGCGCCGGCAATCGATCGCCGGTAATCCAGCCGCAGCGCCATGGGCGGCTGCAGCGGATCGCTGCCTGCCCACAGGGTCGCTTCATAGATCAGGAAGCCAAAGCGGCGATACTGGCCGCTGCCCCAACGCCGCAAGCCTGCCAGCAGATCCGGACCGGCGCCAGCACGCGCCGGCCCGCCAGCAATGCTGGCGAGGGCAATCACCAGCAGCGCCTGGATCGTGAAGCGCCTTGCACGCATGCCTGCCGGCGTGACGGTGCCGCGCGCACGACGCTCACCGGTGCGCGAGTTCGAACTGGACGACATTAGTACTCCCGGAACGAAAGCCGGCCTCGCAATAGGCCAGGTACATGCGCCAGAGGCGGCGGAAAGGCTCATCGAAGCCGAGTTCGGCAATGCGCGGCCAGTTGGCCTCGAAGGCCGCGCGCCAGGCAACGAGGGTACGCGCGTAATCCATGCCAAAAGCATATTTAGCCTGGACCACGAGCCCCGCTTGCGCAGCAGCAGCACCAAACGCTGCCTGCGAGGGCAGCATCCCGCCCGGAAAAATGTACTGCTGGATAAAGTCCGTGCCGGTTCGGTAAGACGCGAACAGGTCGTCGCGAATGGTAATGCTCTGCACGACTGCTTTGCCGCCAGGCTTGAGCGCCCGCGCGACAGTCTGAAAATAGCCGGGCCACCAGCGTTCGCCGACCGCCTCGAACATTTCAATCGAAACGATATGGTCATAGCGCCCGGATATATCGCGATAGTCCTGCAGCCGTAGATCGGCTTGCGGCACGCGCTGTTGTGCCCAAGCCAGTTGCGCTGGCGACAGCGTCAGGCCGGTCACTTCCAGGCCTTCGGCCACCGCCATCTCAGTGAAACCGCCCCAGCCGCAGCCGATTTCCAGAACGCTTTGCTCTGGGCGCGCATGCAGGCGACGCAGGATGCGGCGATACTTGGCGTCCTGCGCCGCTTCCAGCGAACCATCGTCCGCGGCACGATAGATAGCGGATGAATAACTCATGCCCGGATCGAGCCAGAGCGCATAAAAGGCATTGCCCAGATCGTAATGCGCCATGATGTTGCGCTTGCTGCCCGCGCGGCTGTTGCGGTTGAACCAGTGACGCAGGCGTGCCCCCAGCAACTGGCGCCAGGAGCCATAAATTGCCCGCCGCAGGGCGGCGCGATTTTGCGCCAGCAGCGTCAGCAAGGCGGCAAGATCCGGGCTGTCCCAGAGGCCGTCGATATAGGCTTCGGCCAGGCCGATGTCGCCGCGCGACAGCACCAGGCCGAACATGGCTTCGTCATGCACCTGCAGGACGGTGCCGGCGTCACCATTGCCAAACAGCGTACTGCCGCCATGCGGCAGGCGCACTTCGAGCAAGCCGCCCTGCAATTTTTCCAGCAAGCCGAAGACCGCTTGCGTATCGCGGGCCATTTGCTGGCTGCCGCGCAAAGTCATCGTATCGTTCATTTCGTTTTTTCCGGATGAGGAAGTGATGGGGGATGCGCCCCGTGGAATGGCACGCCCTTGAGCCACAACTTGAGTGCTTGCCAGTGAATGCGCAGCATCACGCCAGCCGTCAGGAACGGCATGCGCAGAAAAGCGCCACGCAATGCAGAGGCGGACCATCCGCGCGCCTTGCCGGCAATCGCCGTATGCAGCACCGTACCGTCACGGTCGTCGTAATCGATGTAAACAATGTTGCGGCCGTGGCCCCGGCGGAAGCGGAATCGGTAACCACCTTCCACTGTGCAAAAAGGCGAGACATGGAAAGATTTGTCCGCACGCAGCTCCTGGCCATCGACCAGTGGCGAGCGGCTGTCGTTGCACAGCAAGTAGGCATGACGCCCACCAAAGGTATTGCTCACTTCCGCCAGCACCGCCAGCAATTCACCGGCACGGTTGTGGCAATACCAGAAGCTCACCGGATTGAAGACATAGCCGCACACGCGCGGAAAAGTCTGCAGCACGATTTCGCCGTCGCACGTCAGCTCATGCCGCTGCAGGATTGCCTCGATCCATGGCAGCAGCGGGCTGCCATCGCGCGGGCCATGATCCTTGCTGTAAAAACTCAGCAGATTGCCGCTTTCCACTGAAAAAATGCCACAGCTGGCCGCCCCCAATGCACGAAGTGGCAACTGCAGGTAAAACACCGGATAGGCAAAAGCGTTTTCCGCCGGACGCAGGCGGCGGTGCATGACATGGCCGATGAAAAGCTGCGGCTGCACGCGCATGGCTGCCTCAGGCATATTCAGCTTGCCGGACGACGCCTGACGGCGTGGTTTGCCAAGGCGCCCGCACCCCCATGCCATTGGCCACGCGCAAAGCCGAGTTCAAGCCATCTTCGTGGAAACCATAGCTGCCCCAGGCGCCGGCCAACCAGATCCCGCCATGACCCTGCACAGCGGCGAGCTTCTTTTGTGCAGCTATGGCTGCCTGATCAAACACCGGGTGGGCATAGTCGAATTCCGCAATGACACTAAAGGGATGAAGCTCGCACACTGGATTCAGCGTGACAATCACGGGCGTCTCGAACGGCAGAGGCTGCAAGCGATTGATGAGGTAGGAAACGCCAACTGGCTGCTTGCCCGGTGCGCCTTGTCCGGCGAAGTAGTTCCAGGCGGACCAGAGTTTGCGATTGCGCGGCAGCAGCCCAGGATTGGTGTGCAGCACGGCACGGTTCGGCTGGTAGCGAATCCCCGCAAGTACTTCGCGCTGGGCATCGCTGGCGACAAACTTCAGTATCTGCAAAGCCTGGTCACTGTGGCAGGCCATCACCACGTGGTCAAAACTTTCCGCCCCCTGCGCATGCACGACTTGCAGCCGCTCCGGTTCGCGCAGCACGGCAAATACTTCGCAACCGAGCCGGATGTCACTGAGCATGGCGGCAAGCTTTTTGACATACTCCCGGCCTCCTCCCTTTATCGTGCGCCAGGTCGGCCGATTGAAGATCTGCAACAACCCATGGTTGTGACAAAAACGCACGAAGCTTGCCAGCGGCATGTCAAGCATCTGCTCGGTAGGACATGACCAGATTGCTGCCGCCATGGGCAGCAGGTACCAGTCCGAAAACGCCGGCGAATAACTTCCTTCCGCTAGGAAACTACGTACACTGGCGACACTGTCGGGATTGCGCTCGACGTACGCGGCGCTTTCACGATTGAAGCGCAGGATATCACCGAGCATGCGCCAGAACTGGCGGCGCAGGAGATTGCGCTTTTGCCCGAACACCGTAGCCAGATTGCTCCCTGCCCACTCCAGGTCAGGATTTTCAAGGCTGACGGCAAACGACATTTCCGTCGGCACGCTTTCTACGCCCAGATGTGCAAGCATGGCAATCAGGTTCGGATATGTCCGTTCGTTGAATACCAGAAAGCCCGTATCGACCGGATGCGTTTTCCCTTCCAAGGTCACGTCGACAGTGTTGGTATGGCCCCCCAGATACGTATTTGCCTCATACAGAGTGACGCTATAACGCTGGCTCAGCAGCCATGCGCTGGCCAATCCTGCGATACCGGAACCGATGACGGCCACACGCTCTCTTTCTTCCATCACATACTCCCAGTGGTCTTGCTACAGCGCGACGCTTCGCCAAAACTGCCGATAAGAATCACGCCATCGACAAACATTGTTTTGTTCTAGACAAAAATAGGTTACGTGCCTAAGATAATCACTCAGAATCCAAGTGTCAATGGTTTTTACTCTCTTTGTCCAAGACAAAAATGGAAAATATGGAATTCAATATTGCCGCGGTAGAACGTGAAACCGGGCTGTCAAAAGATGTCCTGCGGGTGTGGGAGCGACGTTACGGCTTTCCGGCCCCCACACGCGATGCCCATGGCGAACGCCAGTATCCGACTGAACAAATCGACCGGCTCCGACTGATCAAACGCCTGATGGATTCAGGGCACCGCCCGGGAAAACTGCTTGGCCTGGAACACGAGGCACTGGCCGCATTAGCGCGTGAAACGCGGGGAAAACCAACCGCCCCGATTGCCAAGGACGACATTGACGCACTGAAAAACTTACTGAAAATAGTAAAAAAACATGACGCCCCGGCATATCTCCATGCCATGCAACAGCGCTTGGCGCGCCAAGGCTTAGGAAAATTTGTCCTAGACACAGTAGCCCCCCTCGTTGCGCTTGTTGGCGAGGCATGGGAAGTCGGCGATATCGAAATCTTTGAAGAACACTTCTTTACCGAGCTGACCCAGCGCCTGTTGCGTAACGCTATTTCAGCCCTGCCCGCCGTCAAGCGTCCGCCTCGCCTGCTTCTGACAACTGCGCCTGAAGAGCAACACTCGCTGGGATTGCTGATGGTGGAAGCGCTGCTCGCGCTGGAGGGGGCTGATTGCCTGTCATTAGGCACACAGACGCCGCTGGGAGAAATCAACCGCGCAGTACGTGCCTACCGGGCTGAAATCATCGCCTTGTCGTTTTCAGCATCGTTCCCGCACCGGCAAATTCCCGGTCTGGCGACACAATTGCACGAACTGTTGCCGCCATCGGTAGAAATATGGCTGGGGGGGAGCGGCATTTCCCGCCTTGGTCCACTGTCCAATGTGCGTTTGCTGGCGACACTGGAAGATGCGCTGGCAGCACTGAACGAATGGCGTGCCACCCGGGCGGGCGACACCTGATCTGAGTCCATAATGAAAAACCCCGGCAAATGCCGGGGTTTTTCGCTCATCAGGGCACGTTCTCAGAACGGAATGTCGTCATCCATTTCAGAGAAATTCGGCGCCGGCCGGGAAGCCGGCTTCGAAGCGCCGCCCGCAGGCGCGCGCGCAGGCGCCTGCTGGCCATAATCGTCATCCGCCGGCGCATTACCGCCCATACCCTGGCGGCCGCCCAGCATCTGCATGGTGTCGGCAATGATTTCGGTGGTGTAACGCTCGTTGCCGTCCTTGTCGGTCCACTTGCGCGTCTGCAGGCGGCCTTCGATATAGACTTGCGAGCCCTTTTTCAGGTACTGGCCGGCGATTTCAGCGAGCTTGCGGTAAAAGGTGATGCGGTGCCACTCGGTCTGCTCCTTCTTTTCGCCAGTGGTCTTGTCTTTCCAGCTGTCGGTGGTGGCAACGGCGATGTTGGTGACGGCATCGCCGTTGGTCATGTAGCGGGTTTCCGGATCGCGGCCCAGATTGCCGACGATGATTGCCTTGTTGACGGATGCCATGCAATTCTCCTGTTAAGTCGCAGCGGCCGTCTGGCCACGGCGCGGCAGATTTTTCATATTGATTGCCATTATAAGCCAGACCATGGTCAGGCCAGCGCCGAGCTTGAAGACTGCCGCGGCATCGGCATGCTGCGCCAGCCAGCCGCCCAGCGCGCCACCGCAGAACAGGCCGAGCGACTGCAGCGTGTTGTACACCCCCAAGGCCGTCCCTTTTGCCTGGGGCGGCGCAATGCGTGACACCAGTGATGGCTGGCAAGCTTCCAGGATATTGAAGGCGATAAAAAATGCCAGGAGCAAGCCAACCAGCAGCCAGCCGGCGTTATCTGCCTGCGCCAGCCACCCCCACAAACCTAGCTGAACCAGCAGCAACAGCATGATCGCCGCCACAAAAATTTGCTTGATTTTGCCCAACTTTTCGCCAATAAACACTGGCGGCAGCATCAGCACAAAAGACGCCAGCACGACTGGCAAATACACTTTCCAGTGCTGGGTCACGGGCAGATCCAGGGCGCGCACCAGCGCCCCAGGCACCACCACGAAAATGGCGACCTGCGTCAGGTGCAGTACGAACACGCCCAGGTTCAGGCGCATGAGTTCGACATTCCGGAGGACTTCAGCCAGGGCGATGCGCTGCGTGCGCATGACCGGCACGGCCGGCACCACGTACAGCACCACGCCGATTGCGGCCAACGCCATGATGCCGGTCAGCCAGAAGATCCCGCTCATGCCGATCGCCTGGTACAGCACGGGCGCGCCGACCATGGCTGCGGCAAAACTCACGCCGATCGACATGCCCACCATCGCCATGGCCTTGGTACGGTGCTGATCGCGGGTAGCGTCCGAGAGCAGCGCCGTCACCGCGGCAGAGATCGCTCCCGCCCCTTGCAACGCGCGCCCGATGATGACCCACACGATGTGGTCGGCGAGCGCCGCCACCGCCGCACCCAGCGCGAACATGAGCAGGCCGACGACGATCACCGGCTTGCGCCCGTAACGATCCGAGGCAATGCCGAAAGGAATCTGGCAAAACGCCTGCGCCAGTCCGTAGATACCCATTGCCAGGCCGACCATGAGCAGGTTTTCACCGCCCGTCATGGTTTTGCCATGTTCGGCAAACACCGGCAGGATCAGGAATAGGCCCAGCATGCGCAGGGCGAAAATCGATGCCAGCGATATGCTGGCGCGAATTTCCGTAGCCGACATGCGCTCGGTGGGCAGCTTGGTAATTTGGGAAGACATACAGTAAAGAACCTGAACGGCGTTTTACCGCCTACTTCAAAACCCGTTATAGTATCAGGTTGATCCGATTTACTTGCCGCGGCGATCGCCCGCCCCGGGCCGCACGGCATGCCTTGACGAAGCCATCATCGAATTCATGGAAGAAATTCGCATCCGCGGCGCCCGCACGCACAACCTGAAAAATATCAACCTGGATATTCCGCGCAATCAATTGATTGTGGTAACCGGGTTGTCCGGTTCCGGCAAATCCTCGCTGGCCTTCGACACCCTGTATGCCGAGGGCCAGCGGCGCTACGTCGAGTCGTTGTCGGCCTATGCGCGGCAATTTCTGCAATTGATGGAAAAGCCGGATGTCGACCTGATCGAAGGCCTGTCGCCAGCGATCTCGATCGAGCAGAAAGCGACCTCGCACAATCCGCGCTCCACCGTCGGCACCGTCACGGAAATTCACGATTACCTGCGCCTGCTGTTTGCGCGCGTGGGCACGCCCTACTGCCCCGACCACCCGGAAAACCCGCTGGCGGCGCAATCGGTGTCGCAAATGGTCGATGCCGCACTGGCGCTGCCGGAAGATACCCGCCTGATGATCCTGGCGCCGGTAGTGGCCAACCGCAAGGGCGAACATGTCGACCTGTTCGCCGCCATGCAGGCGCAGGGCTTCGTGCGCTTTCGCGTGCAAAGCGGCACGCAGGCAGCAAGGATCGTCGAGGCCGACGACTTGCCGAAACTGAAGAAGACGGAAAAGCACACCATCGACGTGGTGATCGACCGTGTCAAGGTCAGGGCCGACATCAAGCAGCGCCTGGCGGAAAGTTTCGAGACCGCCCTGCGCCTCGCCGAAGGCCGTGCCATTGCCCTGGAAATGGACAGCGGCGCCGAGCACATCTACTCCAACAAGTTCGCCTGTCCGACCTGCGGCTACTCACTGCAGGAACTGGAACCGCGCCTGTTTTCCTTCAACAATCCGATGGGCGCCTGCCCGGAATGCGACGGCCTCGGCCATATCGAATTCTTCGACCCGAAACGCATCGTCGCCTTCCCCAACCTGTCGCTGGCCTCCGGCGCCATCAAGGGATGGGACCGCCGCAACCAGTTCTACTTCCAGATGCTCTCCAGCCTGGCAGAGCATTACGGCTTCGACCTCGACGAACCTTTCGAAAAACTGCCGGAACAAGCGCAACAGGTCATCCTGTACGGCTCCGGCCGGCAGACCATTCCCTTCGCCTATCTCAATGAGCGCGGTCGCACGGTGGTGCGCGAGCATACTTTCGAGGGCGTGGTCAATAATCTGCAGCGGCGCTACCGCGAGACCGACTCCATGGCCGTCCGGGAAGAACTGGCCAAGTTCATCAATGAAAAGGCTTGCCCCGCGTGTGATGGCGCGCGCCTGCGCGCGGAAGCGCGCAACGTCAAGATCGGCAGCGGCCGCCAGCAGCGGGCAATTTTCGAAATTTCCGCCACACCCCTGCGCGATACCCTGGCCTTTTTCGAACACCTGAAGCTGACCGGCGCCAAGCGCGAGATTGCCGACCGCGTCATCAAGGAAATCGTCGCGCGCCTGAAATTCCTTAATAACGTCGGGCTGGATTACCTGTCGCTGGAACGCAGCGCGGACACCCTGTCCGGCGGCGAAGCGCAGCGCATCCGCCTGGCTTCGCAGATCGGCAGTGGCCTGACCGGCGTCATGTACGTGCTGGACGAACCGTCGATCGGCCTGCACCAGCGCGACAACGACCGCCTGATCGGCACGCTCAAGCACTTGCGCGACATCGGCAATACCGTGCTGGTAGTCGAGCACGACGAGGACGCCATCCGCGCAGCCGACTTCATTGTCGACATGGGCATCGGCGCCGGCGTGCACGGCGGCGAAGTGATCGCCCAGGGCAGTCTGGCCGATATCCTGAAAAACAAGAAATCGCTGACGGCGCAGTACCTCAACGGCAAGAAGGAAATCGCCGTGCCGAAAAAGCGCACGCCGGCCGATCCGCACAAACAGTTCATCATTACCGGCGCTACCGGCAACAACCTGAAAAACGTCACGCTATCGCTGCCGGTCGGCCTGTTGACCTGCGTCACCGGGGTGTCCGGCTCGGGCAAGTCGACCCTGGTCAACGACACCTTGTATGCCGCCGCGGCGCGCCACCTGTACGGTTCCCATGCGGAACCGGCGCCGTTCGAAACCATTTCCGGTTTCGAATTCTTCGACAAGGTGATCGCCGTCGATCAGGCGCCCATCGGCCGCACGCCGCGCTCCAACCCCGCCACCTATACCGGCCTGTTTACGCCGATCCGCGACCTGTTTTCCACAGTCGCCACCGCCAAGGAACGCGGCTATTCCGCCGGACGATTCTCCTTCAACGTCAAGGGCGGGCGCTGCGAAGCCTGCCAGGGCGACGGTGTGCTGAAGGTCGAGATGCACTTCCTGCCGGACGTGTATGTGCCGTGCGACGTCTGCCATGGCAAGCGCTACAATCGAGAAACCCTGGAAGTGCAGTACAAGGGCAAGAACATCAGCGAAGTGCTGGAGATGACGGTGGAAGATGCGCATGAATTCTTTCGCCCGGTGCCGGTAGTCGCCCGCAAGCTGCAAACGCTGCTGGATGTCGGCCTGGGCTACATCACGCTGGGCCAGAGCGCCACGACCCTTTCCGGCGGCGAAGCGCAGCGCGTCAAGCTGTCGCTGGAACTGTCCAAGCGCGACACCGGCCGCACGCTCTACATCCTGGACGAACCGACCACCGGCCTGCATTTCCACGATATCGCGCTGCTGCTGAAAGTGATCCACCGCCTGCGCGACCAGGGCAACACGGTCGTCATCATCGAGCACAACCTGGATGTCATCAAGACCGCCGACTGGCTGGTCGACCTCGGCCCGGAAGGCGGTGCCGGCGGCGGACGCATCGTCGCCACCGGCACGCCGGAAGCCGTGGCCTCCAGCGCCGACAGCGTCACCGGCGAATACCTGGCGCCACTGCTGGCGGCAAAATGATTCGGGCGCGTCCTGCGTGGCGCGCGCAAGCCCCTGTCGCTGACTCAGGCGCGCAAGCCCATCCACAGGCCGAGCGGCACGAACAGCAGCGCCGCCAGGTTGCCGATCAGGACGATGGACGCCACTTTCTCCGGCTCCTGGCGGTAGCGCTCTGCCATCATAAAACAGAACACTGCCGGCGGCAGCGCCGCAAACAGGTACATCTGCGCGCGCTGCTCTGCCGGCAGGGGCAGCGCCTGATCCAGCGCCCAGGCCACCGCCAGCCCGGCCAGCGGACAAACGGCGGCGCCGACCGTGCCGATCTGCCAGCTCGCCAGGGTGACGTCGCGCATGCGCACCCCGAGCGCGAACAGCATGATGGGAATCGAAGCATCGCCCAGCATTTTCAAGCCCTGAAACAGCGGCGCCGGCATTTCGATGCGCGCCAGCGAAATCGCCACCCCGGCCACCATGGCCAGCATCATTGGATTGAGCAACAGCTTCCATAGGGCGTCCCGCTGCGACGATTTGCCGGCGGCCAGGATCTTGATCCCCAGGGAAAAATAGACCAGGTTGCATGCCATGAACAAGGCCACCGCCGCCGACAAGCCAGCCTGCCCGAACGCCAGGGCTGCCAGCGGCAAGCCCATGTTGCCGCAATTGTTGTACATCATCGGCGGCAGGAAGGTGCGCACATCGTAGCCCAAGGCTCGTGCCAGCGGCCAGGCCAGCAAGCCCGAACCCAGTGAAATCAGCACGCCGGCGCCGATCAGCATGGCGTTCTGGGCAAGGTCGAAATCCTTCGCTGCCATCGCGGTCACGACCAGCAAGGGGCTCAGGATATCCGTGCAGATGCGGTTGACCGGCACCATGTCCTCCTTGACCGCGCTGCCACGCCAGCGGGCATAGGCATAGCCAATGGCGATGACACAAAAAACCGGCAGGATGATGCCGAGAATACGTTCGAACATGATGCGAAAAGGATAGGCCTTGAATGAAAAAAGCGTAAAGTGGCGTGACTTGCGCGCGCGATCGGGTATTTAGTTTATTTCTGGCAGGTTTTTTGCTTGGCCATTTCGTTTATACTTCCTGCATGAGTCCCAATGGCGATTGAATCTTGACGAAAATTTTCGATGACACCAGTGCTGCACGTGCGCTGGGCCTTGCCCGCGAAACCCTGCAGATCGAGGCGGATGCGATCCTTGCATTGCTGCAAAGATTCGCAGGCGAAGACAGCAGGCATTTTACGCTGGCGCTCGAATTGTTGCTTGAATGCAAGGGACGCGTCGTTGTTTCAGGCATGGGCAAATCCGGCCACATCGCCCGCAAGATCGCCGCCACCCTCGCCTCCACCGGCACGCCTGCCCTGTTCGTCCATCCCGGCGAAGCCGCGCACGGCGACCTCGGCATGGTGACAGAACATGACGCTTTCATCGCCATTTCCAATTCCGGCGAAACTGCCGAGCTGCTGGACATCGTCCCGCTGATCAAGCGCATGGGCGCCAAGCTGATCGCCCTGACTGGCCGCCCGGAATCGCGCCTGGCGCAGCTGGCGAACGTGCATCTGAACGTCGCCGTGGACAAGGAGGCCTGCCCGCTGAACCTGGCGCCGACCGCCAGCACCACGGCGACGCTGGCGCTGGGCGACGCCCTGGCAGTGGCACTGCTGGATTCGCGCGGCTTCCGCGCCGAGGATTTTGCCCGTTCGCACCCCGGCGGCGCGCTCGGCCGCCGCCTGCTGACCCACGTGCGCGACGTCATGCGCAGCGGCGCGGCGATTCCCGCCGTGACCGCCGGCGTGCCGCTTGCAGAAGCGCTGATGGAAATCAGCCAGAAAGGCATGGCCATGACTGCCATCGTCGACGACGCTTTCCATCCGGTGGGGGTATTCACCGATGGCGACCTGCGCCGCCTGCTCGAACGCACCCAGGATTTCAGCAAGCTGTCGATCGCCGACGCCATGCATGCCAATCCGCGCAGCATCGGCCCGGACCAGCTGGCAGTCGATGCCGTGCAGATCATGGAACAGCACCGCATCAACCAGTTGCTGGTGACCGATGCCGACGGCAAGCTGATCGGCGCATTGCACATCCACGACCTGACAAGGGCCAAGGTGATCTGATGAGGGACCGCCGCGCTTCCGCCAACCGCTTCCGGGTCGGTGTGGTCCTGGCGCTGGCAGCGCTTCTGGCGCTGGGCAGTTTCTGGCTGCTCGACGTGCTCCGACGCGACATGCGGCAGGCTGAGCCTGCCAGCGTGCGCACCGATCCGGATTACTATGTAGAGAAATTCAACTTCGTCCGCGTAGCGAAAACCGGCCAGGCCCGCTACCATATTTCCGGCGCGCGCATGACCCACAGCCCGCAGGACGACTCTTATGAAATCCTCCGGCCGGTGGTGAAAAGCCTGAGCCAGACACGTCCGGCCACGACCGTCGTCGCCGAACGCGCGACCGGCAATGCCGACCTGAGCCAGGTCGAATTATTCGATAACGTGCAAATGGACAGGCCGGCTTCGGCCACCTCGCGCCACTTGCGCATGACGTCCGACCATGCCCTCGTCCTGCCGAACGAGGACATCATGAAAACCGACAGGCCCGTCACCCTCATTTCCGGCACGTCGGTGCTGAAAGGAACCGGCATGTACGCCAACCAGGCCACCGGAGAATTCCGCCTTGCCAGGGGCGTGCAGGCCGTATTTCCCCCGAAAGTTTCGAAGTAAGGCGGGGCAACAACAACGCAGCGTCAATCACCATTCATGAAACGACTTTTCCTCTCTTCGCTGTTCGTCCTCAACATGCTTGCCGGCGGCATTGCCTATGCTGAAAGTGCCGATGCGGACAAGCCGACCAATATCGAAGCCGACCAGATGTCGTACGACGATGTCCGCCAGATCAATACCTTTACGGGCAATGTCGTGCTAACCCGCGGCACGCTCATCATGAAGGCGCACAAGATGGTGGTAAGGCAGGATCCCGCGGGCTACCAGTTCGCAACGCTGCATGCCGGCGGCGGCAAGCCGGCCAGCTTCCGCCAGAAACGGGACGGCGGCGAAAACCTCTGGATCGAGGGTGAAGCCCAGCGCATCGAATACGATAACAAGGCAGACGTGGCCAAATTGTTCACGAATGCAAAAATGCGCCGCCTGGAAGGCGGCAAGACCACGGATGAAGTCGAGGGTGAATTTATATCGTATGACAACCGCACTGAATTTTTCGCCGTCAACAATACCTCCACAGACCGCAGCAAACCCGGGGCGGGACGCGTCAAGGCTGTCATCCAACCTCGCACCGATGCAAAGAACTGATACCGGGGGCATCGGCATGAGCAGCACACTGCTTGCACGAGGTTTGCAAAAAAGCTACGGTGCGCGCCAGGTGCTGCGCGATGTTTCGCTGGAAGTCGGCAGCGGCGAGGTCGTCGGCCTGCTGGGCCCGAACGGCGCCGGCAAAACAACGGCCTTTTACATGATCGTCGGCCTGGTGCCGGCCGATGCCGGCGATATCGAACTCAACGGCGTTGCGCTGTCGCGCCTGCCTATCCACCGGCGCGCCATGCTCGGCCTGTCGTACCTGCCGCAGGAGGCATCCGTTTTCCGCAAGCTGAGCGTGGCAGAGAATATCCGCGCGGTACTTGAACTGCAGCGCGAACAGGGACGGCCGCTGTCGAAGCAGGAAATCGACGAACGTCTGAACCGGCTGCTGGCAGATCTGCAGATCGAGAAATTGCGCGACAGCCAGGCACTGTCGCTGTCAGGTGGCGAGCGGCGGCGCGTGGAAATCGCGCGCGCGCTGGCAAGCAATCCCCGTTTCGTGCTGCTGGACGAACCTTTTGCCGGCGTCGATCCGATCGCCGTCATCGAAATCCAGCGCATCGTCCGCTTTCTCAAGGAGCGCGATATCGGCGTGCTGATCACCGACCATAACGTGCGCGAAACGCTGGGCATCTGCGACCGTGCCTATATCATCAACCAGGGCGTGGTGCTGGCAAGCGGCCGTCCGGACGACATCATCGCCAATGAATCGGTACGCCGGGTATACCTCGGCGAGCATTTCCGGATGTAAGCCGGCATACCGCTCATGAAACAGTCCCTACAGCTACGCACTTCCCAGCATCTTGCGCTGACGCCGCAGCTGCAGCAATCGATCCGCCTGCTGCAGCTGTCGACGCTGGAACTGCAGCAGGAGCTGGAACACATCCTGTCCGAAAACCCGATGCTCGAACGCGTCGATGATCCGCTGGACCACTCGGTGCGCCTGCTGGCAGACGGTTCCCTGACGCCGACGAATGGCGCTGCGGAGCATGCCGGCGCAGAAGAAGCGCCGGCGGCAAACGGCGAGGCATCGCCTGACGGCGCCGCCAGCAGCGAAGGCGGCGATGGCGCGGATGCCGGCGGCGATGCCGAATGGAGTTTCGACGACGTCGCGAAGACGGGAAAAAGCCCGGAAGACGATGATGCGCGGCCGCAGCTGGAAGCCCACCAGGTCACCCTGCGCGAACATCTGCTCGAGCAGATGCGCGTGACCGCCAATTCGACGCGCGACCGCGCGCTGGTGGAGCTGGTCATCGATGCGCTCGATGACAACGGCTACCTGGAAGAATCGCTGGAAGACATCCACGCGCGCCTGCCGGCCGAGCTGGAAGTCGATCCGGAAGAATTGTCGGCGGCGCTGAAACTGGTGCAAAGCTTCGACCCTGCCGGTGTCGGCGCGCGCGATGCTGCGGAATGCCTGGCACTGCAGATCCGGCGCATGCCGAAGGTGCCGCTGGTGACGCGCCGCATGGCGCTGGCGATCGTCGAAAGCCACCTGCCCCTGTTCGCGCAGCGCGATTTCAGCAAGCTCAAGAAGCTGCTGGATTGCGATGACGAAGACCTGCGCGAAGCGCAATGCGTGATCCGCCAGTGCCAGCCACACCCCGGCGCCGCGTACGCCAGCGACGCCGCCGACTACGTCGTGCCCGACGTGATCGTCCGGCGCGGCAAGAATGACTGGCAAGTCATGCTCAATCATGACGTCATGCCGCGCCTGCGGGTGAATGCCCTGTACGCCAACATCCTCAAGCAGAACAAGGGGGAAGGCTCGCTTTCTTCCCAACTGCAGGAAGCCAAGTGGCTGATCAAGAACATGCGGCAGCGATTCGACACGATCCTGCGCGTGGCCCAGGCGATCGTCGACCGGCAACGTAATTTCTTTTCCCACGGCGCCGTCGCCATGCGGCCCCTTGTGTTACGCGAAATAGCTGATACACTTGGTTTACACGAAAGCACTATTTCTCGTGTGACAACCCAGAAATACATGCTTACGCCGCACGGCATGTTTGAACTCAAGTACTTTTTCGGCAGCCATGTCGCCACGGAAGCTGGCGGCGAAGCTTCATCCACCGCGATACGGGCACTGATCAAACAATTGATAGGAGCTGAAGACCCGAAGAATCCTTTCTCTGACAGCAAAATTGCGGAAATGCTGGGCGAGCAAGGCATGGTGGTGGCGCGGCGTACGGTCGCCAAGTACCGCGAAGCCCTGAAAATCCCCCCAGTGAATTTGCGCAAGTCCCTGTAGTACCGTATGTTGTGTTTGTTGCTGTGTTCCGTCGGTATGCCCTGGGCGCCAGACGTGAACCACCAGTGACCTTATTTCAAGGAGCGCTGTATGAATCTGACCATCAGTGGACATCACCTCGAACTGACCCCTGCCATCCGGGAGTACGTACATACCAAACTGGAGCGCATCAGACGCCACTTCGACCATGTCATTGATGCCGCGGTCATTCTGACCGTGGACAAGCTCACCGAGAAAGAGAAGCGACAGCGTGCCGAAATCACCCTGCGCCTGCGCGGCAAGGACGTACACGTCGAATCATTCGCGGAAGATCTGTATGCTGCAATCGACACCCTGATCGACAAGCTCGACAGACAGGTCATCAAGTACAAGTCCAAGGTGCAGGACCATCAGCACGAAGCGATCAAGCATCTGCCCGACACCGCCAGCACGGCCTCCGAGTAAAACGCAGACCGCTGATCCGTCAAGAAATGCAGGGGCGCCGATGATGCGCCCCTTTTCATTGGCGCCGCCAGTTTTGCAACAGGTCCGCAGCAACCCCACTATCCCCTATCCTCATGAGTGAACACGTACTCCGCAGCGTCCGCAATCGCACCGGCATCCTGACCCTCGATCGCCCGCAGGCGTTGCATTCACTGTCGCTCGACATGGTGCGCGCCATCACGGCGGCATTGCTCGACTGGCGCGACGATGATGCCATCGACGCCGTCATTCTCGGCAGCACCGGGGAGAAAGCCTTTTGCGCCGGCGGCGATATCCGCTTCTTTTACCAGGCAGGGCGCGAAGCACGCCGCCAGCAACTGCCGCTGGTGGAGGATTTTTTCACTGAAGAGTATTTGCTCAACCAGCTGATCCAACGCTATCCCAAGCCGTATATCGTGCTGATGGATGGCATCGTCATGGGCGGCGGCATGGGCATTTCCCAGGGCCGCAGCAATCGCCACATACGCATCGTGACCGAGCGCAGCAAGCTGGCCATGCCGGAAGTGAATATCGGCCTCTTTCCGGATGTCGGCGGCAGCTATTTCCTGTCGCGCTGCCCGGGCGAAATCGGCACCTGGCTGGCGCTGACGGCCAATACCATCGGTCCTGCGGACGCGCTGTATGCCGGCCTGGCCGACGTCTTCGTACCTTCGGCCGAATTGCCGGCGCTGGTCGAGCGCCTGTGCGGCGCCGCTGGCGATATCGCCGCACTGGCGCGTGCCGGCGGCGCTGCCCGCTCGCCGGCAGGTGAACTGGCGCAGCATCGCGCCAGCATCGACCGCCACTTCGCCGGTAACGACATGACGGCGATACTTGCGTCGCTGGCTGGCGATCCCGAACCGTTCGCGCAGGCCAGCCTGGAAGCGATACGCAAGCGCTCGCCGCTGATGCTATGTGCGACCCTTGAGCAATTGCGCCGCGGCGCCGGCGTGACGCTGGAAGACTGCCTGCGCATGGAGCGCTCGATGATGCGCCACTGCTTTGCGCGCGATGAGATGTTCGAAGGCATTCGTGCTGCAGTCATCGACAAGGACCAGCGTCCGGCCTGGATCCCGGCCCGCCTGGAAGAGGTGGATCCAGCGGATGTCGAGGCACTGTTCCGACCGGCCTGGCCGGCCGCTGTCCATCCCTTGCGCCACTGGCTGCAGGCGCCGGCCTAAGCCTAAGCCTAAGTTTCCTCGATCATGAATACGCGACGATGCTCGCGTATGGCGTAGCGATCGGTCATGCCGGCGATGTAGTCGGCCACCTTGCGCGCCTGGCGGTCGACGTCGTCGCCGTCGACCTGGTAGTCGGGCGCCAGTAGCCGGGGCTCGGCCATGAATGCCTCGAACAGCTCGCGCACGATGCGCCTGGCCTTGCTGGTCATGCGGTTGACCTGATAATGCCGGTACAGGTTTTCGCGCAAAAACCGCTTCAGGCCGATCTCTTCCCTGCGCATGGCATCCGAAAAGGTGACCAGTTGCGGCGCGTTGCGTACCTCGTCCACGTGTTGCACGCCGGCGTCGGCGATGCGCTGGCGCGATGCCTCGATCAGGTCGAGGACGAGCGTATTGATCATGCGGCGCACGGTTTCATTGATGAGCCGGCGTCCGCCCAGGCCCGGGTATGCGGCTTCCGCTTCGCGCCGGTGGCGCGCGAAAAAATCGACCTGGTCGAGCTGTTCGATGGTGAGCAAGCCGGAACGCAGCCCATCATCGATGTCGTGGTTGTTGTAGGCGATCTCGTCGGCCAGGTTGGCCAGCTGCGCTTCCAGCGTTGGCTGCTTCTTTTCCAGGAAGCGAGCGCCGACATCGCCCAGCAGCCGGGCATTAACCACCGAGCAGTGCTTGAGTATGCCTTCGCGCGTCTCGAACATCAGGTTCAGGCCGTCGAAGGCGCCGTAGTGCTCTTCCAGCTTGTCCACCACGCGCAGGCTTTGCAAATTGTGTTCGAAGCCGCCATGCTGCGCCATGCACGCGTGCAAGGCGTCCTGGCCGGCGTGGCCGAACGGCGTGTGACCGAGGTCGTGCGCAAGGGAAATCGCTTCCACCAGATCTTCGTTCAAGCGCAGGTTGCGCGCGATGGAACGCGCGATCTGTGCCACTTCAATGCTGTGCGTCAGGCGCGTGCGGAACAGGTCGCCTTCATGGTTGACGAACACCTGCGTCTTGTATTCCAGCCGGCGAAACGCGGTCGAATGGACGATGCGGTCGCGGTCACGCTGGAATTCCGTACGCGAGCTGGGCGGCGCTTCCGCGTACCTGCGCCCGCGCGACTGCGCGGAATGGGCGGCGTAGGGCGACAGGAAGGCTTCAATGTCCATGTCAGCCGACGCAGGCGCCGATGGCGTCCAGCAGCACTGCTTGCGGCACGGTGACGATCACCGCGGCGCCGAGCGGCTTCAGCAGAATGAACTTGATCTGACCGCCCTCGTTCTTCTTGTCTACTTCCATCAACTCGATCCAGCGCCCCGCGCCCAGGTCAGGTGCTGCAGTCGGCAAGCCGGCCGCCCGTACCAGGCTGACAATGCGCGTCCTGGTCGCCAGGTCGATGTAGCCCAGCCGCAACGACAGTTCGGCTGCCATCACCATGCCGCAACCGACCGCCTCACCGTGCAGCCACTTGCCGAAGCCCAGTCCGGCTTCGATCGCATGACCGAAGGTATGGCCAAAATTAAGGATGGCGCGCAAGCCGCCCTCGCGCTCGTCCTGCCGCACGATCTCCGCCTTGATCTCGCAGGAGCGGCGTATGGCATGCGCCAGCGCCTGCGCATCGCGCGCCATCAGCTTGCCGATATTGGCTTCGATCCAGCCAAAGAAGACAGGGTCGATGATCGCGCCATGCTTGATCACTTCTGCCAGTCCCGCGGAGAGTTCGCGCGGCGCCAGGGTATCCAGCGTGGCGGTGTCGGCAATCACGGCCTGCGGCTGATAAAAAGCACCAATCATGTTCTTGCCGAGTGGATGATTGATGCCGGTCTTGCCGCCCACCGAGGAATCGACCTGCGCCAGCAAGGTGGTCGGCACTTGCACGAAAGGCACGCCGCGCATGTAGGAGGCGGCGGCGAAGCCGGTCATGTCGCCGATGACGCCGCCGCCCAGCGCCACCAGCGTCGTCTTGCGGTCGCACTTTTCGGTCAGCAAGACATCAAAAATGCGCATCAGGCTTTGCCAGTTCTTTTCTTCCTCCCCGTCAGGCAGGATGATAGTCGTAACCTGCTTGCCGGCCGCCTGCAACGACGCCGTCAGGCGCTCCAGATAAAGCGGCGCCACCGTGGTATTGGTGACCACGGCGACGCGGGAGCCGGCGATATTGCGGCCGATCAGGCTGGCGTCGTCCAGCAAGGATTGGCCGATGGTGATCGGATAGGCGCGCTCGCCCAGATCGACCTGCAACTCGATGGGCGTGTAAGGCTGGGTGGTCATGACGATCCCTGTGTGAATGCCGTACTCAGCCGGCATCGCCGGCGGCATCGGGCGCCGCCTGGTCAAGTCGATCGAGTTCGGTAAGTATGGTTTGCACCAGTGATTGTACGTTAGGCCGGCCGGTTTCGATGACCATGTCCGCCACTTCCAGATACAGAGGTTCGCGCACCCGGGTCAGCTCTTCGAGGCGCCGGCGTGGATCGGCTGTCTGCAGCAGGGGACGGCTCTTGTCGTGGCTGGTGCGCTGAAGGATGCTGGAAATGCTGGCGCGCAAGTAGATCACGATACCGCCGGCCTTGAGGGCTGCGCGGTTTTCCGGCCGCAGAATGGCGCCGCCACCCGTCGCCAGCACGATTTCGGATTGCGCTGCAAGGTCGCGGATGACTTCGGCTTCGCGCTGTCGGAAGCCTTCCTCGCCTTCGATTTCAAAAATCAAAGGAATAGAGGCGCCGGTACGCGCCTCTATTTCATGGTCGGAGTCGATGAAGCGTCGCTGGAGCTTCTTGGCAAGGGCGCGACCGACAGTAGTTTTGCCGGCACCCATCAGGCCGACGAGGATTATATTTCTGTTCATACATATCAGGACTGGATGCGCAATTCTATTGTTTTTCGAGAATTTGCGCGAGTCCAGTCCCGATCAAGCCGCTCGCCGATTAGCGTGCCACCATCTTGTCGCTCAGGATCTTCGGCGTCAGGAAGATCAGCAACTCGGTCTTGTCGCTGATGCGACTGGTATTCTTGAACAGGTTGCCCAGCACCGGGATATCGCCGAACAGCGGCACCTTATTCACTTCACTGCGCTCTTCCTGGGTGTAGATGCCGCCCAGCACGATCGTACCGCCATTTTCCACCAGCACCTGAGTCTGGACGTGCTTGGTATTAATCGCGAAACCGGCAACAGTATTCTGGCCGACGCTATCCTTGTTCACATCGACGGTCAGGATCACGTTGCCATCCGGCGTGATTTGCGGCACCACTTCCAGCTTCAGGTTCGCCTTGCGGAAGGTAACAGATGTTGCGCCGCTGCTGGTCGCTTCCTGGTACGGCAGTTCGGTACCTTGCTCGATCACCGCCTTCAACTGGTCAGCGGTGACGATGCGCGGGCTGGAAATGATCTTGCCCTTGCCATCGGCTTCCAGCGCAGAAAGTTCCAGGCTGATGAAGCGTGTCGCTGCCGCGTTGAACAGCGATAACGCGATGGTGCCCGCCCGGTTACCGGTGCGGCTAATGGCCGGCAGGTTCACCGAATTGCCATTCACGGTCGACATTGCCGACGAATTCAGGCCGACCGCATTGGGCGAGCTACCACCTGCCGCGCCGACGGTGCCGGTCTGCTGGCCGCCGGCCTCAAAAAACGCACCATCGGGCCGACTGCGGTGGCCAAAGCCCAGCTTGGCACCAAGATCCTTGCTGAAGGTATCACTGGCTTCGACAATGCGCGCCTCGATCAGCACCTGGCGCGACGCCACGTCGGTAGTGCGCACCAGCTTGCGAATTTCTTCAATCTTGGACGGAATATCCGTGACGAACAGCTGATTGGTGCGCGGATCGATCACTGCGCTACCGCGCTTGGACAGAATGCTGTTGCTGTTGCCACCAGCATTGCTGGCAAAAACCTGCTTGAACGATTCGGCCTTCTGGTAATTGAGCTGAAAAATTTCGGTCTTGAGCGGTTCCAGTTCGGCGATTTGCGCCTTTTGTTCCAACTCCAGCTTTTCCTTGGTCAGCAATTCATCCTTGGGGGCGATCCACAGCACCGAACCATTCTTGCGCATGTCGAGGCCCTTGGCCTGCATGACGATATCCAGCGCCTGATCCCAGGGCACATCCTTCAGGCGCAGGGTCAGGTTGCCGGTCACGGTATCGCTGGTAATGATGTTCAGGCCGGTGAAATCGGCGATGACTTGCAGCACCGCGCGCACTTCGACGTTCTGGAAGTTCAGCGACAGGCGCTCGCCCCGGTAACCCTGCGAGCCCTGAGTCAGCTTGTTCGGATCTTCCTTGATCGGCTTGATTTCGACCACCAGCTGGGTATCGCTCTGGTAGGCGCTATGTTCCCACAAGCCCTTGGGCGTGATCACCATGCGCACGTTTTCACCCGCCGACGAAGTCGTCACGGTTTGCACCGGCGTGCCGAAATCCGTTACATCCAGGCGCCGGCGCAATACCTCAGGCAGGCTGGTCTTGAGGAAATCGACGACGATGGTCTGGCCCTGCTGGCGTACGTCGACACCCACCTGGTTGCTCGGCAGGTTGACGACCACGCGGCCTTCACCTTCGGAACCGCGACGGAAATCGATATCGCGCAGCGCTGAGCTACCGGCCGAAGCAGGCGCAGGCGCTGCCGCCACCGGCAGCCCGGCGGAATTCACTGCAGTCGCAACGCTGCCGGAGCCGTCGATGGTGACCACGACAGCGTTGCCCTCCACCGCGGTAGCATAGTTAAGGGGACGAAGCAGATTGAACACCAGGCGCGAACGCTCGCCGGCCTGCACGACATTGACGTTGCGCACGTCGCCGAGGTTGATATTCTGCGCCGTCACGCCAGTTTGATTGGTCGTGGCAGGGAAATCCAGGGCGATGCGTGCAGGATTGGTTATTGAAAAACCGATGGGCGGCTTGTTCACCGGGTTTTTCATCTGCACCTTGACGATCACATTGGCGCCATGCTGGTTCGCCGTAATCGATTCGATGGCATTTTCCTGGGCGCCGGCGAATGCGCTGACGCCGCCAAGAACGGCCACGGCCAAAAGACGCCACGCCTTGCGTTGTATTGCGCCGGCATTCTTGAATTGTTTAGTTAACGCATTCATTTGTTATTCTCCTGCAACTCTAACTTGGCTTGACGTTCGACCCACTCGCCGGAGGCATCCTGGACGATTTCTTTCAGTTCAACTTCTGTTTCCGTGATATTGGTGATCATGCCGAAATTCTGGCCGATGTAATTGCCAACTTTGAGATGGAACACGGTCTTGTCGGCCTGGATCAGCGCGAAATTCATGCCGGGCTTCTGCAAGGTACCCACCATGCGCAAGGTGTCGAGCGGATAGCTTTCCAGCGGCTCGCGGCGCCGGTTCTCATCGGGCTTCAATCCATTCGAATTGCCGCGTGCCTTGATTAAGGCGATTTCCAGCTTGGTGGCATTGTAGGGATCCATGCTATTGCTGGCGCCATAGGCAAACGGGAAGAATTTTTTCGGCTCGGGCAACTTGGGAACATTGACCCGGGTGGACTGGCGCGTTTCATCCATCCATTGCTGCAGCTCCGAAATGCCGCCATCACCGCAACCTGCCAGCACTGCCGTTGCGGCAAGCATCAGGACGGCACCGTTCAGACGTGAGCTTCTCATTTCTTGCGTCCTCCCTGTTTCTTATCCGTGGCTGCCTTGCGCTGGGCCTCGACTTCTTCGCGATCCAGGTAGCGGAAAGTTTTAGCAACTGCATCCAGGCTCAGCCTGCCATCCTTCATCACCGACAGATTCAGGTTATTCAATGTCACGATACGAGGCAGGTGGGCGATATCGCTGGTGAATGCGCCGACGTCATGATAGTTGCCGGTTACCTTGATATTGATAGGCAATTCCGCGTAATAATCCTTTACGACCGATTGCCCGGGCTTGAAAAGTTCGAACTGCAGTCCGCGGCCAAGTCCAGCCTGATTGATATCGGACAGCAAGGCATCCATTTCCGCCTTGCTGGGCAATTGCTTTTCGAGCGTCGCAACGTAGCCGCTGACTTCTTCCTTTTGCTTGCGCAAGGCATCCAGGTTTACGGCCTGGCGCACCTTGTCCTTGTACTGTTCGCGCAACTGGGCTTCTTTTTGCTTGCCGGCCTCCAGTTCTTCGAACAAAGGATTCCAGTACAAGTACCACCCCAGGAATGTCACCAGCGCCAGCACGCCCACTGCGCACAGCAGACGTGGTGCCAACGGCCATAATCCGGGATGGCGTCCTTCCAGGCCCCTGAACTGGGCCGATAGCGATTCGCCGAAATTTTTCATCTCTGCCATGGCATTTTTCCTGTCAAGGGGCCTTCGGCGCCGCCGGCGCCGCTGCAGTGTTGGGTGCAGTTGCGCTGGCCGCAGCCGGCGCTGTTGCTGGTGCTGGGGACGATGCCGGCGCTGACGCCGCTACGGCACTGGCCGCCGGCGATGTCGGCGCAGCAGCTGCGTTGGTGGCTGCCGCATTGACGGCATTGGTCACGGCCGGATCGGCTGCATCCGCGGCCTGCTGCTGTTCCTGGTCGCGCGGGCGCTTGATGCCGACGTTGACGGTGAATTCGAACACCTTCTTCGCCTCCCGCCCCTGGCCCAGCATTACCGAACGGATCTCGATCAGATCGGGCTTTTGCAACCACGCAGAATTGTTGCCGAGGTTGCGCAGCAATTCCGATACGCGCTCATTGGATTGCGCATAACCACTCAGCAGCACCCGCTGGCCTTCCTGCTGGAAGCTCTTCAGGTAAACGCCTTCCGGCACCTGCTTGACCAGTTCGTCCATGAGATACACGGGCTGGTTGCGGTCGCTCTGCAAATCTTCCACCGCTTGCTGGCGCGCTTTCAGCGCTTCGATTTCTTCGCGCAAGCTGGCGATTTCCTTGATCTGGACATCGAGCTTCTTGTTGGCATCTTCGATGTAAGCATTGCGTACAGTCTGGCCAGCAATATTGGCGGCAATGATGCCGCCGCCGGCCAACACGATCAGGCCGCCGGCGAGTGCGGCAAATGCCATCAGGGCGACAAAAGCAGTCTTGCGCTGCTTGCGTTTTTCCTCGCGATGAGGAAGCAGGTTAATCTTGACCATCAGTCGAACCTCCGCATTGCCAGGCCGCAGGCCACCAGATAAGCAGGCGCTTCTGTGCGCAATTGCTTCTCACGCACGCTGGATGCCAGTTGCATGCCCTTGAACGGGCTGACCACCGCTGTCGAAATCTTGGTGCGTTCGGCCACGATCTCCACCAGCCCGGGGATCGGTGCGCAGCCGCCGGCAAGGAAAATCTGGTCGATGCGGGTATAAGGGGTGGACGTAAAGAAGAATTGAACGGCACGCGTCACTTCCATGGCGGCATTTTCCAGGAAGGGTTCCAGCAACTCGCGTTCATACCCGTCCGGCAAATCTCCGCTCTTCTTTTTCGCCTCGGCTTCGTCGTAAGACAAGCCATAGGTACGCACGATATCCTGGGTCAGCTGGCCGCCGCCGAAAGGTTGCTCGCGCTCGTAAATGGTCTGGCCATCAAGTTGCACCGAAATATGTGTCACCTGCGTCCCCATTTGCAGCAAGGCGACAATCTGCCCCTGCCCGCCGCCCGGCAACTGGGCAATCAGGCGATCGACCGCAGCACGTGCAGCGTAGGATTCCACGTCCATTACCAGCGGCTTCAAGCCGGCCGCTTCGGCTACTGCCACGCGGTCCTCGACTTTTTCCTTGCGCGTTGCCGCCAGCAGGACTTCCACGTCTTCCGGGGAATTCTGTGCGGGCCCGCACACGTCAAAATCGAGGCTGACTTCATCCAGGGCGAAGGGAATGTACTGACTGGCCTCGGCTTCCACCTGGACTTCCAGCTCTTCTTCAATCATGCCACCCGGCAGAATGATTTTCTTGGTGATTACCGATGCAGGCGGCATGCCCAGGGCCACATGCTTGGCCTTGGTGCCGCTTTTCTTCCAGACCCGGCGCACTGCTTCGGATACTTGCTCGATGTTTTCAATATTGCCGTCGACAACGGCACCACGCGGCAGAGATTCCGAAGCGAAACGCTCCAGGCGCAATTCATTCTTGCCAACCTGCGACAACTCGACGAGCTTGACGCCCGACGTGCTGATATCCAGGCCGACCAACGGCGAATTTGCTTTACCGAATAAGGATCCAAGATCTAGGGCCAAAGCCAGGTCTCCCCCGAAAATACGCTCTTGTATTGAACTGTCCGCGCTTTACATGCTTAACAGCCAAATAAAATTGCGCGTAAAAAATCTTGTTTAAAAACCAGTGTTTAGCCGACTTTTGTCAAAGGTTACATTAAATCCTAGCAATAAGGTTCCTTGAGTGTAAAGCAATTTCCGTCTAGTAATTTATAAATCCGTTGCCAAAATCCGACGCAGCGCCGCTTCCCCTGTCAAATTTGTACGAATCCCATGTGCAATTTATGTCCGGCGGAGGGGGCCGTTTATAATGGCTCGCCAACAATAGCCAAACTGAATTTTTCCGCATGATGTCAGAATCTTCCATGGGCGAAGAAAAGCAGCCTGCACCCCGCCGTTTCTTTCCAGCAATCCTTATGCGCCTGTTACGCGTAATGGGGGGCATTTTCGGCACGCTGCTCGCCCTGTGCCTGATCGCCGGGTTGGTCATCGCTTTTATCCTGGCCATGGCCTATCCGAATTTGCCTGCCCTGGATACGCTGATGGATTACCGTCCGAAGATTCCTTTGCGTGTTTTTTCCGCCGATAACGTGCTGATCGGCGAATTCGGCGAAGAACGGCGCAGCATGGTGCGCATCAACGACATTCCCGACATCATGAAAAAAGCGGTGCTGGCGATCGAAGACGATCGCTTTTACGAGCACAGCGGTGTCGACTATTTCGGCATCGCCCGCGCCGCCCTGCACAATCTGTCAGGCGGCGCACGCCAGGGTGCCTCCACCATTACGCAACAGGTAGCGCGTAATTTCTTTCTTTCCAGCGAACAGACAATCAAGCGGAAAATCTACGAAGCCCTGCTGGCGTGGAAAATCGAGCATAACCTCTCGAAGGACCAGATCCTCGAGATTTACATGAACCAGATTTACCTCGGCCAACGTGCCTATGGCTTTGCTTCCGCCGCACAAATCTATTTCGGCAAGAAACTGGATGACCTGAGCGTGGCCGAAGCGGCCATGCTTGCCGGCTTGCCAAAAGCGCCTTCTGCCTATAATCCGGTCGCCAATCCACGACGGGCCAAGGTGCGGCAGCAGCACATCCTGCAACGCATGCACCTGCTCGGCTACATTACGTCCGAACAGTATGAGCAGGCGCGCAATGAAGAACTTAAAATCAAGAATGAAAGCAATGCGTTCGGCATTCATGCAGAGTATGTTGCGGAAATGGCGCGGCAAATGGTGTATGCGGAATTCAAGGAAGACACCTATACGCGCGGCCTGAATGTTTTCACCACCATTACCAAGGCCGACCAGGACGCCGCCTATCTGGCACTGCGGCGCGGGGTAATGGATTACGAGCTGCGCCATGGCTACCGCGGACCTGAAGGCTACATGGAAATTCCGGCCAACAAGGAAGAAGCGGACAATGCCATCGAGCACGAGCTGGCTGACCACCCCGACAGCGACAACATCGTCGCCGCAGTTGTTCTTGAAGTTGCGCCGAAACTCGTGCGTGCGATGCTGAGCTCGGGCGATGAGATAGAAATCACCGGAACGGGGCTGACTTTCGCCGCCAACGGGTTCAGCGAAAGGACGCCGCCCAACAAGCGCATTCGCCGCGGCGCCATCATTCGCGTCACCCAGGAAGGCAAGGCCTGGCAAATCTCGCAGATGCCGGAAGTGGAAGCGGCATTTGTCGCTGCCAACACCGAGGATGGCGCCATCCGCGCCCTGGTCGGTGGCTTCGATTTCAACCGCAACAAGTTCAACCACGTGACCCAAGCCTGGCGTCAACCAGGCTCTTCTTTCAAGCCCTTCATTTACTCCGCGTCACTGGAAAAAGGTCTGTCGCCGGGAACGATGATCAACGACGCGCCGCTGCGCTTCGATGCCGGCCAGACGGGCGGCCAGGCATGGCAGCCGAAAAACTATGACGGCAAGTACGAAGGCCCCATGACGATGCGCCGCGGCCTGGCCAAGTCGAAGAACATGGTCTCGATCCGCATCCTGCACAAGATCGGCGCCAAGTACGGCCAGGAATTCATCACCCGCTTCGGTTTCGATGGCGACCGCAATCCGCCCTACCTGACGCTGGCGCTGGGCGCCGGCTCCGTGACGCCGCTGCAAATGGCCGGCGGCTATGCCGTGTTCGCCAATGGCGGCTACAAGGTCAACCCTTATCTGATTTCCCGGGTCACCGACAATACCGGCCGGGTGCTGTCTCAGGTGGCGCCGACCCGCGCCGGCGACGAAGCCAACCGCGTCCTCGATCCGCGCAATGCCTTCTTGATGGACAGCATGATGCGCGGCGTCGTCCAGTCGGGCACAGCCGCTCGCGCGCGCGTTCTCAAACGCAACGATCTTGCAGGCAAGACCGGTACCACCAACGACTCGGTGGATGCCTGGTTTGCCGGCTATCAACCGAAGGTGGTCGCCGTCGCCTGGATAGGGTTCGACCAGCCCAAAAATCTCGGCAACCGAGAAACCGGCGGCGGCCTTGCCTTGCCGATCTGGATCAGCTACATGCAACAGGCCCTGAAAGACATCCCGGAAAGGGAACTGATCATCCCGGATGGGGTTATCCAAGTGGGCAGCGAATATTATTACGCCGAAAATCCGCCGGGAACCGGAGTACGGCAGCTGGGCATCGAGCCGCCTCCGGATCAGCCGGGCGAAGCACCCGCCGAAGCAGCCCCCATCACCGACGAGATCAAGAACCAGCTGTTCTGACCCCGGCAGACGCGGCGGACTGCGACAACCCCCCTCAGTTTGCCGGCGTCAGCGAAACCGGCACGCCGCCCTGCTCGCTCACCAGGCCGCCCAGTGCGGCAAACAGCTCGGCACCGCTGCGCGTATCCTGCCAGCTTGCGTCAACGCGCCGGTAATGGAAGCCGCCGGCGCGCGCCGCCACCCAGATCTCGCGCATCGGCGCCTGGCTGTTGACGATGATTTTCGTGCCCGCATCGATCAATTCGATCTCGAGCACGTTGCCGGCGCGGCTGCATTCGATATCCAGGCCAGCGGCTTCGGCAGCCTGCTCCAGCCGGCTTTCGATCTCGTCCAGAGTCGACTCTGCCAGGTCCAGGAATTCCGATTCGGTCATGCTACACTCCAGTGCATTTCTGTAAATCGTGATTGTAATCGTGAAAACCACATTCTTTCTGGCGCTTGCCATTCCGTTGCTGCTGACCGCCTGCGGCTTGCGCGGGCCGCTCTACATGCCGACGCGGCCGGCTGCTGCCTCCCCGGCGCCGGCGGCCACGCCCGCCCCGGCTCCCGCCAGCACGCCTGCCCCTGCTTCCAACTCGAAATAAGACCCGGAAACCATGTCGCACTTTTCTTACCGTAACGGCGTCCTGCACGCTGAAAACCTGCCCCTGGACGTCATTGCAGCGCGCTTCGGCACGCCGACCTATGTCTATTCCAAGGCTGCCCTGCTGGAAAACTACGCAGCCTATGCCGATGCCTGCAAGCGGCACGGGCGCGGCGCCGATACGGCGCTGGTCTGCTATTCGGTCAAGTCCAATTCCAACCTGGCCGTACTCAATCTGCTGGCCAAACAAGGCTCCGGTTTCGATATCGTCTCGGGCGGCGAACTGCAGCGCGTGCTGGCGGCCGGCGGCGATCCGCGCAAGGTGATTTTTTCCGGCGTCGGCAAGAGCCGGGATGAAATGCGCCTGGCGCTGTCGCACGACATCCTTTGCTTCAATGTCGAGTCGCTGCCGGAACTGCTGCGGCTCAACGAGGTCGCCGGCGAACTCGGCAAGCAGGCGCCGGTATCCCTGCGCGTCAATCCCAATGTCGATGCGAAGACGCACCCGTACATTTCTACCGGCTTAAAGGAAAACAAGTTCGGCGTCGCCTTCGAAGAAGCACCGGCGATCTATCGCACCGCCGCCGGCCTGCCGCACATCCGCGTGACCGGCATCGATTGCCATATCGGTTCGCAGCTGCTTGACGACGCGCCGCTGCTGGAAGCGCTCGACAAGCTCATCGAACTGATCGATACGCTGACCGACGCCGGCATATCCATCCATCACCTCGATATCGGCGGCGGCATCGGCATCGCTTACGAGCAGCAGGACCGGCCGGTTCAGGTAGGCGCCTACCTGGACCGGCTGTTCGCGCGCATCGATGCCTGGCGCGCAACCAGGCATGGCAATGCGCCGATCACGGTCCTGTTCGAGCCGGGCCGCTCGATCGTTGGCAATGCCGGCATTCTCTTGACGGAAGTACAGTACCTGAAGCATGGCGGCGCCAAGAATTTCGCCATCGTCGATGCCGCCATGAATGACCTGATGCGCCCGGCCATGTACGAAGCCTGGCACGGCATCCAGACCGTGCGGCAGCGCGACGGTCAGGCCCGCGTCTACGATGTGGTCGGCCCGGTGTGCGAATCCGGCGACTGGCTGGCGCGTGCGCGCGAACTGGCGATCGAGCACGGCGACCTGCTGGCCATCCTGTCGGCGGGCGCCTATGGCATGACCATGTCGTCCAACTACAATACCCGCGGACGCGCCGCCGAAATCATCGTGGATGGTGCAGAAATGCACCTGGTACGGCCGCGCGAATTGCCGGAGCAACTCTTCGCACAGGAAAAGCTGCTTCCCTGAAGCAAATCGGCTTTACAGGAAGCCGGCTCCCTCCCTTAGCCACAGCTGCCGCAGCCCGGCTTACCGCCTTGCTGCCGGCGGGCGACTAGCCTTTGCGCGATGCGCCAGTACAGTCGCACCAGCAGCAGGACGGCGACGATGGCGCCCAGCAGAAGCGGCTCGGCAAAATCGTTTTTCCCCGCTTTCATCCACCAGAAATGCAGGATGCCGAGTGGTGCGATCAGGTAGATCGCACGGTGCAGCCATTGCCAGCGCTTGCCGCCCAGGCGCCGCACCATGCCGTTGGTGCTGGTCAGCGCCAGCGGCACCAGCAGGACGAATGCGGCAAAGCCGACGGCGATGAAGGGCCGTTTCAGGACATCGCGCCACATTGCTTCGAGGTCGAAGAAATGCTCGAACCAGAGAAACGTCGTGAAATGCAGGGCCGCATAAAAAAAGCAGAACAGCCCCAGCATGCGGCGCACGCGGATCAGCCAGGGCCACCCCAAAAGGCGGCGCAAGGGCGTGACCGCCAGCGTCAGGCACAGAAAATACAGCGTCCAGTCGCCGGTGCTGCGCGTGATGAACTCGACCGGATTGGCACCCAGGCCATCGCCAAAACCGAGCCATACCAGCCTGGCAAACGGCAGCAGAGAAACAAGGAAAATCGCCAGCTTTATTTTGCGTAATTGCGCAGGCGCTGGATGAAATTTTTCAGCCGCAGGATTCGCAGTCATCTCGATCAATAATATTTTTTCAGATCCATGCCGGCGTAGAGCGAGGCCACCTCGGCATAGCCATTGAACATCAGCGTCTTGCGCTTGCGTGTGAAAAATCCATCTTCGCCGATACGGCGCTCGCTGGCCTGCGACCAGCGCGGATGGTCCACCGCGGGATTGACGTTGGAATAGAAGCCGTATTCCCGCGGCGCCGCCAGGTTCCATGCGGTTTTCGGCTGGTCGCGGGTAAAGCGGATGCGCACGATCGACTTCGCCGACTTGAAACCGTATTTCCATGGCACGACAATCCGGACCGGCGCGCCATTCTGGTTAGGCAAGACCTCGTCATACATGCCTAAAGTCAACAAAGTCAGCGGATGATTGGCCTCATCCAGCCGCAAGCCTTCCACATACGGCCAGTCCAATACCGGGCTGCCCAGGCCGGGCATTTGCCGCTGATCGGCCAGGGTGGTGAATTCGATGTATCTGGCATGGCCGTTGGGCGCTGCCTTGCGGATCAGCGCCGACAGCGAATAGCCGATCCAGGGAATCACCATGGACCAGCCTTCCACGCAGCGCAGCCGATAAATGCGTTCTTCCAGCGGCGCCAGCTTGCGCAAGGCGTCGATATCCAGCGTCAGGGGCCTGGCGACCTCGCCTTCGATTGCCACGGTCCACGGATGCGGGCGCAATGACGCGGCATAGCGCGCCGGATCGGTCTTGCCGGTGCCAAACTCGTAAAAATTATTATAGTTGGTGGCATCCTTGTAATCGGTGGCCTTGTCGAGCAGCGCGTAGGCCGGATTGGCCGCCGCCGGCAATTTTTGCGGCGTTGCGGCAAACGCCTGGCGGGCCGCCATTTCCAGCATTGCACTGCCTGCAATCGAGCCCAGTGCAAGCTGGCGCACGAAGCGGCGGCGCGCTTCGAATACCGCACGCGGCGTTATTTCGGATGCATACGGTCGGTCAATGCCGTTGGGGTTTTGCTTGATTAACATGGCCACGCTCTCCTTCTGCAATGCCTGCTTAGAGTGTAGTCGAACCTGGCCATGCAAAACTTACAGCGTTTTTTCCTCAGGGCTTGGCCACGTGCCACTGATTGTTCAGGAAACCGTCGCCAGTCTTGTCGCCCGGTTTCTGGTCCTTGGTCCAGGTATACAGCGGCTTGCCCTTGTAGGCCCATTGCTGCTTGCCGTCCTCGCGGCTAATGATACTGTAATCGCCAGATGCCTTGCTGTCGCCGTGTGCCAGCAGCGGCGGCCAGTTGCCGGCACACGGGCCATTGCAGGCGCTCTTGCCGCCCATGTCGCGATCGAACGTATACAAGGTCATGCCGGACTGGTTGGTCAGCACGCCATCGGCCACCTTGACCGGCATCTGAGCGCCTGCCGTAGAAGCGCAGGCCACCAGGATCAATGCCGCCGGATAGGCAAGTAGAGCGGAAACGGTTTTCATGAAATCCTCACCAGGTTAATTGAACAAGCGGGCGCCATGCCGCACTTCCGGTAAACCACCGGTTCGTCCATTTAATTCCCCGCATGCGGAAAGCATCTTGTTCCTGGTCTAAAGTTCTCCATAAGAATGCAGACCCGACAGGAACATATTGACACCAAGAAATGCAAACGTCGTCACCAGCAAGCCTACCAGTGACCACCAGGCCGCCACCCGGCCACGCAAGCCTTTCATCAGGCGCATATGCAGCCATGCCGCATAATTGAGCCAGACGATGAGCGCCCAGGTTTCCTTCGGATCCCACGACCAGTAGCCGCCCCAGGCTTCGGCCGCCCACAGCGCGCCGAGGATGGTGGCAATCGTGAAAAAGGCGAAGCCGACAGCGATCGCCTTGTACATCACATCATCCAGCAATTCCAGCGACGGCAGGCGGTCGGCCAGGATGCCGTGGGATTTGAGCAGATAGACGACTGCCACCATGGCCGCCAGCGCAAACGTACCGTAACCGATGAAATTGGCCGGCACATGGATCTTCATCCACCAGCTCTGCAGCGCCGGCACCAGTGGCTGGATTTGCGCGGCACCGCGGCTGACCGAATACCACAGCAGAAAACCGACGGCGGCTGAAATGACCAACAGGACGAAGGCGCCCATCTGCCGGGTCTTGTACTGCTGCTCGTAATACAGGTAAAACAGTCCCGTTAACAAGCAGAACAGGACGAACACTTCGTACAGGTTGGATACCGGGATATAACCGATGTCGGCGCCCAGCAGGTAGGATTCGTACCAGCGCACCATCAAGCCGGTAAACCCCATCAGGATCGCGGCCCAGCACAGCAGGCTGCCGAGCGCGCTGCCGGTGCCGGCGCGCGTCAGCATGCCGCCCAGATAGAACAGGTTTGCCAGAACAAACAGCACGCACATCCACAGTATCGCCGACTGGCTCGACAGCAGGTATTTCAGCAGGAATTTCTGTCCGGCAGCATCCAGACTGTTGTCATACAGACCGATGGCGGCCAGCGACAGCAGCGCCATCAGCGCGATCAGCCAGCGTACCGGTTTCCAGTGCCAGCCCAGCCAGATGAAAGTCGGTGCCGCAAGCACGAGGATGCCCTGTTCGTAATAATCCATGAAGGCAGCATAGCGGTTCAGCGCGAACAGCATGCCTGCCGTCATCGCGGCCGCATACAGCCAGTCGAGCAGCGAAAGCCGGCGGAAAAAGCCGGGCGGCGGGGCATATGCCTGTGATTTCGGTTGCGTCATTTCCATGTTCGTTCTCCGATGACATGCCGGCACCGGCGGCCGGCAAGTGTATTCGTGGTCAGTACCGCACCTCGGCGTTCCCGGTCTGTGTCAGCTGCTCGCGCAATTGCTCGAATTCCTTTTCGAAATCCAGCGTCTTGCGCTGCGTACTCATGGCCATCAGTGCACTGCTGCCCTCCGAAGCCTCCGATTTTACCCATATCCACGCGCGCCGTTCACGGATATACAGCATGGAAAAGATCCCCAGCACCAGCAGCAGGCATCCCAGGTAGACAATTTTCTGGCCCGGCGAGCGCGTGATCTGCAGGACGGAAGCCTTGACCTCCTCGAATTCCTTCAGTTGCAGGTACACCGGCGCGCCATAGGCAAATGCATCGGCCAGCGCACTGGCTGCAAGGTGCATGAACTGGCTGTTTTTTTCATTGGCCTCGACCGGCGGCAAACCGTCAGCTGCGCGTGCCACCTGCCAGAGGTCCCACAGAGTGCCATTGAGAATTTTCATGAAAATTTCTGCCGTCCTTTTTTGCTGGTCGGCTGGCACGTCCTGCAGGAAGCGGGCAACGGCGACATAGCCCGCCTCGCTTTCGGTGCCGGCAAAAATGCCCAGGCCGCGCAAGGCGGATTCCTGCAGCTGCTCACGCAGCCTGACAGTCGCCGCGGCGCTGCCGGGCAAGGCCCGCGCCGCATATGCACGGGCGGCGCGCTCGCGCATCACCGGATTGGCAAGGGCGGCGCGCAGGCGCATCCATTCACCCACTGAATCATCCTGGTCTGCCGGAATGCGCAGATAACGGAACTGCTCGTTCGGATCGTCGCGCACGCCGGCGAGGAATACGTAACCATCGTCCGTCTGCATCGACACCATGTAATTGTGGAACTCCCGCGCCTGGCCGTTGGCATCGCGCAGCTTGTACTGCACGCTGGGACCGATATTCTTGAAATCCTTGGTGCCGTCGCTGCGCGCCGCCGCGCCCAGTTGTTTGTCAAGTCCCGTCACCAGGCGCTGATTGAAGCTCTGGTCCGGGTTGACTGCGCGCACGTCCTGCTGGGCGGTCGCCATGTTCTCGACGTTAAAGGGGCGAAATCCCGACCATTCCACCGTATAGGCGCCGCCACCCGGGGTCTTTTCCAGCGGGGTCGTGCCGCCGACCTTGCCGGCAAGCGCAAAAGACACGGCACTGTCGCCGCGCATCGGATAACCGGCCAGCGTGAGCTTGCTGCCGCCGTCATCGAAGCTGGACTGGTACACCGCCATGCCCTTGTGAACCAGCGGATGGTTGACCTTGATGACGGTCTCGAAGCTGTTGCCGGTGTCATGGTCGATCACGGTCACATGGCTGGCAAACAGTTTCGGCATGCCGGTCGTGTAATGTTCGATGACGAACTTGTCGAGCCGCATGGTAAACGGCAATTCCTGGATCAGCACGCCATCGGCACGCGGCAGAATTGCCGTATTGCTGCTGGCGCCCTCGGGAATGAAGGCATTGCCACGAAAGCTGGGATTGCTCGCATCGAGACGGTGCCTGGCCGGGATGTCGGCGATAATGCCGCTGCCGTTGAAGGCCGCTTTGCCTTTCGTCCATTCCTGAAAGCGAATCGGCAAGTCGGAATCCAGCAGGCCGCCGAGACAGATGATGACAATGGCGCTGTGCGCAAAAATATAACCCCATTTGTTGGCTGCGCCACGCTTGGCGGTAACCAGCACCGCCCCCTCCTTGTCTACCACACGCGTCCGGTAACCGGCGGCATGCAGGCGCTCCAGCAAGCGCGGAATCAGCGCCTGCGGCGCTGCCGGCGCCTGCCATTCTGCCTTGTGGTGGAAATTGCGCAACGATTGTTCCCGCACGTTTTCGCGCCAGCTGCGCATGTCCTTGATCATCTTCGGCGCATTGCGCGCAATGCACAGCGATGTCGACAATACCAGGAACCCCATGATCAGCAGGTACCACCAGGTCGAATAGACGTTGTACAGGCCTAGCTTGCCGAATACTTCAAACCAGAAGGGGCCGAACTGGTTGACGTAATTGGTCATCGGCTCGCTCTGCTTGAGCACGGTGCCGATGACCGAGGCAATTGCAATCAGCGTCAGCAAGCTGATGGCAAAACGCATCGAAGAGAGCAGTTCCACCGACTCGGCCAGCCAGCGGCGCCCAGTTTTCAGTTCAAGTCCGGATGTCGTTGTTTCCATTTTCTCTACAAAAAAGCAAAAGGGGTGGCATGCGCCACCCCTCTTCATCCCTGTTCAGCCACTCTGCTTACTTCAGGCCTGCGATGTAATCCGACACGGCCTTGATTTCCGCGTCCGAGAGGCGCTCGGCGATAGTTGTCATCTGCGCGCTATTCTTGCGGTCGCCGCCGCGGAATGCCTTCAGCTGCGCTTCAGTGTAATCCTGGTGCTGGCCGGCGACGCGAGCGAACTGTGCTGGAATGCCCGCACCGGTGGGCGTATGGCAAGCAGCGCAAGCAGGCACATTCTTAGCCGCAATGCCGCCGCGGTAGATTTTCTTGCCGAATTCAACAGTATCCTTGTTCTTGGCGGCGCCGGGCTTGGGCGCCTGCAGTGCCAGGTAGGCGGCGATATCGTGCATGTCGGCATCACTCAGGCTCTGAGCAATTGCTGTCATGGCTGTCTTGGGGCGTTGCGGCCCCTTGAAATCGGCCAGCTGCTTGAGGGTGTAAGCTTCATGTTGGCCGGCCAGCACCGGGTTGACGGTGATGGTCGAATTGCCCGCCGTACCGTGGCAAGCAACGCACGCCAGCACATTGCGGGCCGCGTCGCCATTCAGGTACAGCGCTTCGCCGCGCTTGGGATCGGCTTTTTGCGGCGCATCCGCGGCGATCGCCAGGGAAGAAGCAGCCAGTACGCCCAGGCACAAGGATTTCACAAACGAGGAAAATTTCATTCAAACACCCTGAGACAAATTGATATTCTGGCCGCTTCCCGGATTGCACGTGCGGCTTTTGGCATGGCACAGCGATATTCGTAACCCCTTATTGTACAATAGCTTTTCGGCATTTTGCCTGCCTTCCTGCATTTTCTGACCCACTCACTATGTCCCTCCTCTGGCAAGCCCGCTTTTTCACCACGGTGAACCACCTGCGCGATTTGCCCGCCACGCGCGTCCCGGAAATCGCCTTTGCCGGCCGCTCCAACGCCGGCAAGTCGACCGCCATCAACACGCTTTGCAACCAGAAGAAGCTGGCCTTTGCCTCCAAGACCCCTGGACGCACCCAGCACATCAACTATTTTTCGATCGGCGGCGCGCATGTCGGTCAGCACCGCCACGACCCGGTACGCGCCGATGAAATCCGCGCCCTGCTGGTCGATTTGCCCGGTTACGGCTATGCCGAAGTGTCCGGCTCCGCCAAGCTGCACTGGCAGCAATTGCTCGGGGATTATGTGCAGCGCCGCCAGCAATTGTGCGCCCTGGTGCTGATCATGGATGCGCGCCGCCCGTTTACCGATCTCGACATGCAAATGCTGGAATGGTTTGCACCGAGCGGCAAGCCGATCCATTGCATCCTGTCCAAGGCCGACAAGCTCAACCGCAGCGAACAGGCGGATGCGCTGCGCATGGCACGTACCCTGCTGGGCAGCTATGTCGACGAGAACGGGCGCCCGTTCCCGTTTACGGCGCAACTGTTTTCTGCGCTCAAGCGGCAAGGCCTGGAAGAAGCCGACCAACGCGTCATAGAATTGCTGGGATTGGCAGAAGAAGGAGCGCAGGCGGACGCATAAAAATGTACTGTGTCGTACTGAGTTCGCAAAAAAAAGCCCTGAAGAAAGGGGAGTATCTTCAGGGCAGTAACGCCATATCGCTTATGCCACGATAGGCCCCGCTCAGGGAGGAGAAGCGGGAGGTGAACGAATCACCTGCTTCTCAGAGCCCGGCTTCCGCAAAAAGTTTCAATTATTTTGCAAGCCGTTTAGAAATTTTTATTGTAAACACCCATGTCCATGATCCCTACGCCCCCTGCCTTTCCCGCTATTCGCATGCGGCGCATGCGCCGCGACGCCTTTTCGCGCGATATGATGCGTGAGCATGTCGTCACGGCAGCCGACCTGATTTATCCCGTTTTCATCCTGGACGGCCACAACCAGCGCCAGGCGGTCGCCTCGATGCCGGACGTCGAGCGACTCTCGCTGGACCAGTTGCTGCCGGTCGCCGAAGAATGCGTTGCCCTCGGCATCCCGGTGATGGCGCTGTTCCCGGTCATTGATCCTGCCCTCAAGACGCCGGACGGCATCGAAGCCGCCAACCCCGACGGCCTGGTGCCGCGCGCCGTGCGCGAACTCAAGGCGCGCTTCCCGACACTGGGCCTGCTGACCGATGTCGCCCTCGACCCCTACACCAGCCATGGCCAGGACGGCGTCATCGACGACAGCGGCTACGTACTCAACGATGAAACCAGCGCCCTGTTGGTACGCCAGGCGCTGGTGCAGGCGGCTGCCGGGGTCGACATCGTCGCTCCCTCCGACATGATGGATGGCCGCGTCGGCGCCATCCGCAATGCGCTCGAAGTACAGCGCCACATCCATACGCGCATCATGGCGTACTCGGCGAAGTACGCCTCCGCCTATTACGGGCCGTTCCGCGATGCGGTCGGCTCCGCCGCCAACCTCGGCAAGGGGAACAAGGCGACCTACCAGATGGATCCGGGCAACAGCGACGAAGCCCTGCGCGAAGTCGCGCTCGACCTGGCCGAAGGCGCCGACATGGTCATGGTCAAGCCGGGCATGCCCTACCTGGACATCGTCAGGCGCGTGAAGGACGAATTCCGCGTGCCGACCTTCGCCTATCAGGTCAGCGGCGAATATGCCATGCTCAAGGCGGCGGCCCGGAACGGCTGGCTCGATCACGACAAGACCATGATGGAATCCATGCTGTGCTTCAAGCGTGCCGGCGCCGACGGCGTTCTGACCTACTTCGCCCGCGACATCGCCCGCCTGCTGCGGGCAGGCTGACGCTGCCGCCACACTGTCCGCACAGACCATGGAAATCCTGCAGATCACCGACAGGCAAGCGATCCGCATTGATGCCGCCGACGCCGGCGCACAGGCCGGCGGCTTCCTCTGGATCGATGCCACTCACGAAGAAGCATCCGCCGACACGCCGGCATGGCGCGCCGCGGTGGAACGCCTCACTGGCGTGCAATTGCACGAACTGCACGTCAGCGATGCGCTCAACCTGAAGCATCCCTCCTACTTCGATTCGACACGCGACTACGAACTGGTGGTGTTCCGCAAGCTGGCACTCGCCAGGCCGGAGGAAAACGGCACGGACAGCCATGATGCCGCTACGGCATCGAATGAAGTCATGCGCAAGATCCCGCCCGCCCTCACACGCCTGGCGACCCAGCCGGTCACCTTCCTGATCACCGACGGCGCACTGATCACGGTGCATGGCGAAGGCAGCCGCACCATTGACCTGGCGCGCAAGCGCCTGCTCGATTACCAGTACCGCGAAGGCGCCAGCCACGGTGGCCGACCGCCCCTGTCGCCGCGGGAGCTGATGCTGCGCCTGCTCAATGCCATGGTTGACCAATACCTGGAATTGCGCCAGCCGCTGACCACGCAGATCGACCGCTGGCAGCGCGCCCTGCTCAACCCGCGCCGCTCCTTCAACAACTGGACGGCGCTGCTGGATGCGCGCATCGAATTGCGCCGGCTCGAACTGCTATGCGAAGAACAGCACGATGCCATGCAAGAGCTGCGCGACCACTTCGTCGACAGCTGGCGCGACGGCGACGACGGCCGCAGCAAGGATTTGCTGCTGGTTCGCATGAACGACGTCATGGAGCACATCACCCGGGTATTGAATCATGCGCGCAGGCTGGAGGCATCGATCGAATCGGCCGTGCAGATCCATTTTTCCGCGATGGCGCACAGGACCAGCGAAATCATGCGTACGCTCACGGTGCTGACGGCGCTGTTCATGCCACTGACGCTGATCACTGGCATATTCGGCATGAATTTCATTGAGATGCCATTACTGGCGAACCGCGCCGGGTTCTGGATCACCCTGGGCATGATGGGCGTGATGGTCGTCGTCGCGCTGCTGTTTTTCCGGCGCAAGCGCTTCCTGGAGGACAGGGCGCCCGACGCCTGAGCAGAACGCGCGCACCAGAAAAAAACGCCCGGAATTGCCGGGCGTTTTCAGTGATGCCGCCTTACTTGCCGGGTTGCGGCGTCAGGCGCAGGTAGGGACGTGGCGCCGTATATCCTTTCGGATACTTTTGCTTGATGACTTCTTCGTCCTGCACCGTCAGCGGAATAATCACGTCATCGCCATCGCGCCAGTTGCCCGGCGTCGCGACCGTGTATTTGTCCGTGAGTTGCAGGGCATCAATCACGCGCAGGATTTCATCGAAATTGCGGCCGGTGCTCAAAGGGTAGGTAATCGTCAGGCGCACTTTCTTTTTCGGATCGATGACGAACACCGAGCGCACCGTTACCGTGTCCGACTGGTTCGGATGGATCATGTCATACAGGCCCGAGACCTTGCGATCCGCATCGGCGATGATGGGAAAACCCACCACGGTTTTCTGGGTTTCCTCGATATCCTTGATCCATTCCTTGTGCTTGTCGGCCGGATCGACGGACAGGGCAATTGCCTTGACATTGCGCTTGTCGAATTCGCCCTTGAGCTTGGCGGTCAGGCCCAGTTCGGTGGTGCACACCGGCGTGAAGTCGGCCGGATGGGAAAACAGCACCACCCAGGAATCGCCTGCCCACTCGTGGAATTTGATCTTGCCAATGGAAGAATCCTGTTCGAAATCAGGTGCGGTATCGCCCAGACGTACGCTCATGTCATGCTCCTTTGCAGTTAGTTATACAAGAACAATATAAGGGCGGCCACGCCATTCGCCAAAGACATTTATCAACTTAGCAAATTACCCCTTGCTATATCTGGTCGATTTTCTCCAGCGATTGCAGGAAACGCTCGGCATTCTGGAAACCGATCACGCGCGCGCCGGGAATTTCGCGGCCCTCCCTGTCGAAGAAGACAATGCCGGGCGGGCCGAACAGCCTGAAACGCTTCAGCAAGGCCTTGTCCTCATCGTTATTGGCAGTCACGTCCGCCTGCAGCAGCACCATGCGGTCGAAACGCTCGCGGACGCGCGCATCGCTGAACGTGAATTTCTCCATCTCCTTGCACGACACGCACCAGTCCGCATAGAAGTCAAACATCACCGTCTTGCCGCGCGCCTGCGCCAATGCAGCATCCAGTTCCGCCAGCGAGCGCACGCGCACGAATTCCACGTGCGCGGCTTCCGTACCGCGCAGCTTCGCCAGGGGCGCCAGCGGATCGGCCGCGCCGGTCGCCACGCCGACCAGTTGCGCCGCGGCTGCCAGCACCAGCGCCACGCCGCCGGCGCGCGCCATCCAGCGGCCGCGCCACAGCAGGTAGGCGCCATAGCCTGCAGCCAGAGCCGCCCACCCCAGCATCTGCCACATTGCCGGCAGCAGCGGCGACACCATCCACAATCCCATGGCCAGCATCAGCAGGCCGAAAAAGCGCTTGACCTCGACCATCCAGGCGCCAGCGCGCGGCAGCAGCGCGTCGGCCGACACACCCACCAGTATCAGGGGAATGCTCATGCCGACCGCCATCGCGAACAAGGCGCTGCCGCCAACTACGACGTCGCGTGTCTGGCTGATGTAAACCAGCGTCCCGGCCAGCGGCGCCGCCACGCAGGGACCCACGATCAGCGCGGACAGCGCGCCCATGGCAAACACGCTGTAGAGCTTGCCGCCGCCCCGGCTTGCCGATGCCTGCAGCAGGCGCCGCTGCAGGAAGTCCGGCATCTGCAACTGGTAGACATCGAACATCGCCAGCGCAAACGCCACCATGAGTATGCCGAAACCGACCAGGTAAACAGGCTTTTGCAATTCGGCCGCAAGCCCCTCGCCGGCCAGCCCGGCGGCCACGCCCAGCGCCGTATATACCAGCGCCATGCCCAGCGAATAGGCCAGCGACAGTATGAGCGCGCGGCGGCGTCCTGCGGAAATGCCCTCGCCGACGATGATGGTCGACAGGATCGGCACCATGGGCAGCACGCACGGGGTAAATGCCAGGCCCAGGCCGAGCAGGATAAACAGGGGGACGATCAGTAACAGCTTGCCGCTGCGTAGCGACGCCTCGATGCGTCCCATTTCTGCATCGACGGGCACGGCGCTGCCGGTCGAGATGACGCGCGCATCCAGCTGCGCCACCGATTCCATCGGCGCATAGCACAACCCGCGATCGGCACATCCCTGACTGGTCACTTTCAGGCGGAATGCGCCCTCGGTTCCCACCGGCAACTGCAACGTCAGGGCGCCGCGATAGGTTTCCACCTCTTTCTGGAAAGTCTGGTCGTAGATGACCTTGCCGGGGGGCAGGCGCGGCTCGCCCAGTTGCGCGCCTTCGGCGGCGAAGGCGAAGCGTTCGCGATACATGTAGTAGCCGTCGGCGATATCGAAGCGCACTTCGGCAGTGCCGGCATCGACCATCCGTGCCGAAAAGCGGAAGGCCTGCTCAGGCCGCAGGTATTCGTCCTCGGCCGCGTGGGTTGCCGGCATAGACAGCAGCATCAGCACGGCGACCAGCGCCATGCGCAACAGTCCGGCAAACTGGCCGGACAGGGAACGTTCAAACATTCGCATCTTTCCTGGTTTCCTGGGCCACCCAGCTGGCATAGGGCGGCCATACCGCGACCGGAGGTATTGCGATAATTTCCGGCACTTCATAGGGATGCGCCTGGCGGATCGCCTCTTCCAGTTCCACGTAACGCCCTTGCACGGTCTTGATCAGCATGACGGCTTCTTCCGTCTGCTCGATCGCGTTCTGCCAACGGTAAACCGAACGCATGGCGGGCAGGATATTCACGCACGCTGCCAGGCGCGCCTCGACCAGGCTTTGCGCCAGGCGATCGGCACTGACTGCATCGGGCATATTGGTCATCACGAGCAATACCGTATCCACGGCGGTCCTCCAGGCGACAAATTGTCAGGTAAGCAGGCGCCGCCGCGTCAACATCACCGCAATCCAGAAACTGGCGCCGCCATACAGCAGCAGGATGACAAGATTGAATAGCGGGCGCTCGGGCCAGCCGCCCAGCACCAGCGGGCGCACCAGTTCGACCGCGGCACGCAAGGGGAGGAACTGCGACAGGCGCTCCAGCCAATGCGGCAACTGTGCGACTGGGTAGTATACCCCGACAGGAAAATCATGGGCGTAAGCACCAGCGTGAAGTAATACGTGAAGAAATCATAACCGCGCGCGACGGCATTCACCACCAGGCCGATGGCGGCGAAACACAAGCCGAGCAGGAACAGCAGCGGCAACGCCAGCAGGGTTTGCGGATGCAGGCCGATGCCGAGCGCGAACATCACCAGCAGGATCGCCACTGCAGAAAACACCGCCTTGGTGGCGGCCCACAGGGCCTCGGCAAGCACGATGTCATCCAGCGAAAGCGGCGCGTTCAGCAGCGCCTCCCAGGTCTTTTGCACATGCATGCGTGAAAACGCCGAGTACAGCGCTTCAAACGAAGCCGCCATCATGATCGACATGCAGATCGAGCCGGAGGCCAGGTAATGGATGTAGGGCACGCCGCCGATTTCCTTGAGCAGGCTGCCGAGGCCATAGCCGAAGGCGATCAGGGTAATCAGGGGGTCGGCGATATTGCCGAGGATGCTGGCCGCGGCGAGCTTTTTCCAAACCATGAAATTTCGCCGCCAGATCGGCAGGAAACGCATGGAAAACTTCGGCAATTGGAAGGTGGCGTCGGCCATGGTCAATCCCGCATTTCGCGGCCGGTCAGTTTCAGGAACAGGTCTTCGAGGTTGGCGGGCCGGTGCAGGTAACGGACGTGCTGCGCCGACTGCAGGCCTGCCAGCAGCGGCTGTGCATCATTGGTGTAGCAGAATACCGTTTCGCCGCTGATTTCGATGCGTGCCGATTTGCCGCGCCCCTCCTCTTCCGCCCACGCCAGCGCCTGGTCGCCGAAAACTTCCACGACTTCCGCTTCGATGTGGCGGGCGATCAGCGCACGCGGCGAGCCTTCCGCGATGAGCCTGCCATGATCGATCACGGCGAGCCGGCTGCACAGGCGCTCGGCCTCTTCCATGAAATGCGTCGTCAGCAGGATCGTCTTGCCCTGTGCCAGCAGGGTCTTGAGACGCTCCCAGATCATGTGGCGCGCCTGGGGATCGAGGCCGGTGGTCGGCTCGTCCATGAAGATCAGGTCAGGATCGTTGACCAGCGCGCGCGCCAGCGTCAGGCGGCGCTTCATGCCGCCCGACAGCTCGCCGATGCGGGCAGTGCGTTTTGCGGCCAGGTTGGCAAATTCGAGCAACGCCGGAATCCGCCCACGGATGTCCGCGTCGCTCATGCCGAAGTAGCGGCCGAACACCAGCAGGTTCTCTTCTACCGTGAAATCCGGATCAAGGCTGTCGGCCTGCGGCACCACGCCCACGCGCAGGCGCGCTTCGCGTGCCTGCAGCGGCACCGGCCTGCCCACCAGGGTGATGGTGCCGGCATCCGGCGCAGTCAACCCCAGGCACAGGCGCAGGGTGGTGGTCTTGCCGGCGCCGTTCGGCCCCAGCAAGCCATAGCATTCGCCGCGTTCCAGGGCAAAGCTCAAGCCGTCCACCACGGTGGCACGCTGCGCACCCTTGCCATAGTACTTGCGCAAATTTTCTACCGACAGGATCGCTGGACTGTTCATGCTTGCCTTGCATGTCATGTAAAAAGTGGGTGCCGTTAATACTTCATCATAGTTTGCCATAACTGCTGCGCGTTCTTTGCCGCAGAAACGCAAAAAGCCGGGCAATGCCCGGCTTCTTTCTGTCCCGATGGACGCCCTCGATCTTACTCGGCGCTATTGTCTTCGACAGCTTCGGTGATTTCCGGGCGGTCAACCAGTTCGATAAAGGCCATCGGCGCATTGTCGCCCTGGCGGAAACCCATCTTCAGGATGCGCAGGTAGCCGCCGTTGCGGTTGGCATAGCGCGGGCCCAGTTCTGCGAACAGCTTGACGACGATTTCGCGGTCGCGCAGGCGGTTGAAGGCCAGGCGCTTGTTAGCCAGCGAATCGGTCTTGCCCAGGGTCAGGATCGGCTCGACGACGCGGCGCAGTTCCTTGGCCTTCGGCAGGGTGGTCTTGATGGCTTCATGACGCAGCAGGGAAACGGTCATGTTGCGCAGCATCGCCAGGCGATGTGCGGAAGTACGATTCAGTTTACGGAGACCGTGACGGTGACGCATGGTATTTCCTTTCTTTAGAGTTTATAAATCCAGCTCTTCTATCGACTATGCATGTCGCGGGCCGGTAAAAAAATTAAGGTGCGATTGTACAGCATCAAGCCGGGGCCATGTGGCCCCGTGCATCGATTACTTCTCCAGACCGGCCGGCGGCCAGTTTTCGAGCTTCATGCCCAGGGTCAGGCCGCGCGAAGCCAGCACTTCCTTGATTTCGTTCAGGGACTTGCGGCCCAGATTCGGCGTCTTCAGCAATTCGTTCTCGCTGCGCTGGATCAGATCGCCGATGTAGTAAATATTCTCGGCCTTCAGGCAGTTTGCCGAACGTACGGTCAGTTCCAGGTCGTCCACCGGACGCAGCAGGATCGGATCGACCGACGGTGCGCGCGATGGTGCTTCGGCAGCGGCTTCGGTGCCTTCCAGCGCGGCGAACACGTTCAGCTGGTCCACCAGGATGCGGGCCGACTGGCGGATCGCTTCTTCCGGCGAGATCACGCCATTGGTTTCGATGTTGATGACCAGTTTGTCCAGGTCAGTACGTTGCTCGACGCGCGCCGATTCCACGGCATAGGAAACGCGGCGGACCGGCGAGAACGAAGCGTCCAGAATGATACGGCCGATGGTCTTGTTGGCATCTTCCGACAGGCGGCGCACATTGCCCGGCACGTAGCCGCGGCCTTTTTCCACCTTGATCTGCATGTCCAGCTTGCCACCGGCGGTCAGATGGGCGATCACGTGATCCGGATTGACCAGCTCGACATCGTGCGGCAGTTCGATATCCGAAGCCAGCACGGCGCCTTCGCCTTCCTTCTTCAGGGTCAGGGTCACTTCATCGCGGTTATGCATCTTGAAAACCACGCCCTTGAGGTTCAGCAGCAGGTCGACCACGTCTTCCTGCACGCCATCCAGGGAGGAATACTCGTGCACCACCCCGGCGATCGTGACTTCGGTGGGCGCATAGCCGACCATCGACGACAGCAGCACGCGACGCAGCGCATTGCCGAGGGTATGGCCATAGCCGCGCTCGAAAGGCTCCATCACGACTTTTGCGTGACCGGCGCCCAGCGCCTCGACTTCGATGATGCGGGGTTTCAACAAGCTGTTTTGCATGGAATGTCCTTTTCAATACCCTCGGCTCGTTACACCGATAAGGCTGATGGAATTTAACTACTATGGTGATACAGAAATACTTTACTCACGGGTAAAACATGGCCAGAACCTGTTTCATCCCTGCGAATCAATGCGCAACGGGCACTCAGTCCATAGGCGGAACCGAGTACCCGGTGCACTGCAAGCGATTAACGCGAATACAGTTCGACGATCAGCGATTCGTTGACGTCATTAGCGATGTCGCTACGGTCCGGCGCCGACTTGAAGGTGCCTTCCATCTTCTTGGCATCGACCGCCACCCAGGACGGCATGCCGACCTGCTCGGCCAGCGACAGTGCTTCGAGGATGCGCGCCTGCTTCCGGGCTTTTTCACGCACGGCAACCACGTCGCCGGCCTTCACTTGATAGGAGGCGATGTTGACGACGTTACCGTTGACGGTAAATGCCTTGTGGCTGACCAGCTGACGCGCTTCTGCGCGGGTCGAGCCGAAGCCCATGCGGTAGGCGACGTTGTCCAGGCGCTGTTCCAGCAGCTTCAGCAGGGTTTCACCGGTATTGCCCTTGCGACGCTCGGCTTCGGCAAAATAGCGGCGGAACTGGCGTTCCAGGATGCCGTACATGCGCTTGACCTTCTGCTTTTCACGCAGCTGGTTGCCATAGTCGGAAGTGCGGGCGCCCGAGGTGCGGCCATGCTGGCCCGGCTTCGAATCGAGCTTGCACTTGGAATCCAGCGAGCGGCGAGCGCTCTTCAGGAACAGGTCAGTGCCTTCACGGCGGGAGAGTTTGGCTTTGGGTCCGATATAACGTGCCACGGTATTTCCTTTCTATGCAATGACGCCCCGAGCCTCGACAGGCCAGGCGCTAGTTTGACCAATTGATGATCAAACGGTGGTCTTACTTAAGGACAAAACCCGCCAGCAAGGCCGGCGGGCGAATTTACTGCCAACAGCAACAAAAATCAGATGCGACGGCGCTTCGGCGGACGGCAGCCGTTATGCGGCACCGGCGTCACGTCCTGGATCTGGGTGATCTTGATACCCAGGTTGTTCAGTGCGCGAACAGCCGATTCACGGCCAGGACCTGGGCCCTTGATGCGCACTTCCAGGTTCTTGACGCCGCATTCCTGTGCAACCTTGCCAGCTGCTTCGGCTGCCACCTGGGCTGCAAACGGGGTCGATTTACGCGAACCCTTGAAGCCAGCGCCACCCGAGGTCGCCCACGACAGGGCATTGCCCTGGCGATCGGTGATCGTGATGATGGTGTTATTGAACGATGCGTGGATATGCGCAATGCCTTCTGCAACGTTCTTTTTGACCTTCTTGCGCACGCGTGCTGCTGCGGCGCTACTTTGTGCTTTTGCCATGATGGTTTTCCTTGAATCCGACTAGGTGCCTGGATTATTTCTTCAGCGATTGCGCGGCCTTGCGCGGACCCTTGCGGGTGCGGGCATTGGTGCGGGTGCGTTGACCGCGGCAAGGCAGGCCCTTGCGGTGACGCATGCCGCGATAGCAACCGAGGTCCATCAAACGCTTGATGTTCATCGACAGCTCACGACGCAGATCGCCTTCGACAATGAACTTGCCGATTTCATCGCGCAGCTTTTCCAGTTCGTTATCGTCGAGGTCCTTGACCTTCTTGTCGTTCGGGACGCCGGTCCTGGCGCAGATATCCTGCGCGCGCGGACGGCCAATGCCATAAATGGCGGTCAGGCCGATTACGGTGTGCTGATGGTTGGGGATATTCACCCCTGCGATACGTGCCATTCGTTATTCCTCGATCAATAACGTTAATTAACCCTGGCGCTGCTTATGACGCGGTTCGGTGCAGATCACGCGAACGACGCCATGGCGCTTGATGATTTTGCAGTTGCGGCAGATCCGCTTTACGGATGCGAGCACTTTCATTTTTGCCCTCTTTCTTTCATTTTCTAAAACCTCGCGGGACTGCGTCCAGCAAATTGGTCACTCACTACTTGGTGCGGAAGACGATGCGCGCACGACTCAGGTCGTACGGCGTCAACTCCACGGTTACCTTGTCGCCGGGAAGAATGCGGATGTAATTCATTCGCATCTTTCCCGAAATATGGCCAAGTACCACATGACCATTTTCCAGCTTTACCCTGAATGTTGCATTTGGGAGGTTTTCCAGGACCTCCCCGTGCATCTGGATGACATCGTCTTTTGACATACGCTCAGCCCATCCACCTGGCTACTTAACGCAGCGGCAGGCCACCCTTGAAATTTGCCTTGCGCAGCAGCGATTCATACTGCTGCGACATCACGTAATTCTGCACCTGGGCCATGAAATCCATGGTTACCACCACGATAATCAGCAGCGAAGTTCCGCCAAAGTAAAACGGCACCTGCCATTTCGCGATCAGGAATTCCGGCATCAAGCACACCAGGGTGATATACACCGCGCCAACCAGGGTCAGACGCGTCAGGATCTTGTCGATGTAACGCGCAGTCTGCTCGCCCGGACGGATCCCCGGCACAAACGCACCGCTCTTCTTCAGGTTATCCGCCGTTTCCTTGCTGTTGAACATCAACGCAGTATAGAAAAAGCAGAAGAACACGATCGCAATCGCATACAGCAGCGCATGAATCGGCTCACCCGGCGCCAGCGACGCCGCCAGATCCTTCAGGAACAGCACCACGCGGTTGCTCGAATCGCCCGACGTAAACCAGCTGGTGATCGTCGCCGGGAACAGGATGATCGACGATGCAAAGATCGGCGGAATCACCCCTGCCATATTCAGCTTCAGCGGCAAGTGGCTGCTTTGGCCGCCATACACCTTGTTGCCCACCTGCTTCTTGGCATAGTTCACCAGGATCTTGCGCTGGCCGCGCTCGATGAACACTACCAGGTAGGTCACCGCCACTGCCAGCACGCAGATCACCAGGGCTGCCGGCGTACTCATCGAGCCGGTACGCACCAGTTCGAACAAGCCGCCGATCGCGCTCGGCAAGCCAGCCGCGATACCAGCAAAGATAATGATCGAAATGCCGTTGCCCAGACCGCGCTCGGTGATCTGCTCACCCAGCCACATCAGGAACATCGTCCCGGTCACCAGGGTAATGGCAGCCGTCAGACGGAATGCCATGCCAGGATCGATCACCAGGCCGGGCTGCGATTCCAGTGCGACGGCAATCCCAAACGCCTGGAACAGCGCCAGCACCAGCGTGCCGTAACGCGTGTACTGCGTGATCTTGCGGCGGCCCGATTCGCCTTCCTTTTTCAGCGCTTCCAGCTGCGGCGATACCACCGTCAGCAGCTGCATGATGATCGATGCCGAAATGTACGGCATGATCCCCAGCGCAAAAATCGTAAAACGCGACAAAGCACCGCCCGAGAACATGTTAAACATGCCCAGGATGCCGCTCTGATTTTGCTGGAACAACTTCGCCAGCTCATCCGGATTAATTCCCGGCACCGGAATGTGCGCGCCGATCCGATACACCACCAGAGCGCCCAGCAGGAACCACAGGCGGTTCCACGGAAATCCGCTAGCCGAACGCTTGGCGTTTTGAGGAGAAGCAGCCAATTCTTACCCCAGAAAAAGCGTAACTTTAAGCAACAGAACCGCCAGCGGCTTCGATTGCAGCCTTGGCACCCTTGGTTGCGGTTACGCCCTTGAGGGTAATCTTCTTGCTGATTTCACCCGCCAGGATCACGCGCACGGCACGCGCCATTTCGCCGATCAGACCGGCTTGTTTCAGCGCCAGGATATCCACTTCCGCGACCGGCAGCTTTTCAAGGTCGCCCAGACGGACTTCTGCCTTGTAAGGCGTTGCCAGCGACTTGAAGCCGCGCTTCGGCAGACGGCGCTGCAGCGGCATCTGGCCGCCTTCGAAACCGACTTTGTGGAAGCCGCCCGAACGCGATTTCTGGCCCTTGTGGCCACGGCCGGCAGTCTTGCCCAGGCCGGAACCGATACCGCGGCCGACGCGACGCTTTGCGTGCTTGGCGCCTGCTGCGGGTTGAATGCTATTCAATTCCATGGTTTGCTCCACTCGCAAGCGCTAGGCTTACGAGATCACTTTCACGAGATACGAAACCTTGTTGATCATGCCGCGCACAGCAGGAGTATCCTGCAATTCCGAAACGGAATTCACGCGACGCAGGCCCAGACCACGCACGGTAGCGCGATGGTCCTGACGAGTGCCGATCAGGCCCTTGACCAGTTTCACTTTAACGGTATTTGCCATATCGATCACCTTAACCGAGGATTTCTTCGACGGCCTTGCCGCGCTTGGCAGCAACTTCCGACGGCGTGGTCATCTTTGCCAGGCCATCCAGCGTTGCACGCACCATGTTGTACGGATTGGTCGAGCCGTAGGACTTGGCGACCACGTTGGTCACGCCCATGACATCGAAAATCGCGCGCATCGGACCGCCGGCGATCACGCCGGTACCGTCCTTGGCCGGCGCCATCAGCACCGTGGAGGCGCCATGCTTGCCGTTGACGGTATGCTGCAGGGTGCCGTTCTTCAAGGTGACCTTGATCATCTTGCGGCGCGCTTCTTCCATTGCCTTCTGTACGGCAACCGGCACTTCCTTCGACTTACCCTTGCCCATGCCGATACGGCCATCGCCATCACCGACCACGACGAGCGCTGCGAAACCCATGATACGGCCGCCCTTCACCACTTTGGTGACGCGATTGACCGCAATCATTTTTTCGCGCATGCCGTCATCCGGCTTGTCGCTCTGCATTTTTGCTTGCATCTTTGCCATGACGATTCTTCCTTAGAACTTCAGACCGGCTTCGCGGGCAGCTTCAGCAACTGCCTTGATGCGGCCGTGATAACGGAAACCGGAGCGGTCGAAAGCAACTTCGGCGATCCCGGCTTTCAATGCCTTCTCGGCAACGCGCTTGCCAACGATTGCCGCAGCGGCAGCATTGCCACCGGCGCCGGACTGACCGGCCAGCTGCTGGCGCACTTCTGCTTCCAGCGTCGATGCCGATGCCAGCACCTTGGCGTCCGGACCGATGATGCTTGCATAGATATGCAAGTTGGTACGATGTACTGCCAGGCGGTTCACCTTGAGTTCTGCGATCTTGGCGCGGGTTTGCGTTGCGCGGCGCAGACGTGATTGTTTCTTGTCCATCGTCAACCCCTATTACTTCTTCTTGGTTTCTTTGATGATCACCACTTCGTCCGAATAACGGACTCCCTTGCCCTTGTAGGGCTCCGGGCTGCGGTAAGCACGCACTTCGGCGGCGGTCTGACCAACCTTCTGACGGTCAGAGCCCTTGATCACGATTTCGGTCTGCGTCGGTGTTTCGCACTTGACGCCGTCAGGCATCTGATGCACCACCGGGTGCGAGAAGCCCAGCGACAGGTTCAGCTTGTCGCCCTGCGCCTGGGCCTTGAAGCCCACGCCGACCAGGGTCAGCTTGCGCTCGAAGCCCTTGGTGACACCGGTAACCATGTTGTTGACCAGCGCGCGCAGCGTGCCGGACATCGCGTTGGCTTCGCGGCTGTCGTTGGACGGCTCGAAATTCAGCGCGCCATTTTCGTTTTTGATCTTGACCAGGCCGTTCAGCGACTGGCTCAGGGAACCCAGCGGGCCCTTGACGGAGATCTGCTCTGCGCTGATGGCGACTTCGGCGCCCTGCGGCAGTGCGATCGGCATTTTACCTACACGAGACATTCTGCACTCCTTATGCCACGTAGCAAATGACTTCGCCACCGACACCGGTCGCGCGCGCTTTGCGGTCAGTCATGACACCCTTGGGAGTCGACACGATCGCGACGCCCAGGCCATTCATGACGCTCGGAATATCGTCCTTGCCCTTGTAGATGCGCAGACCGGGGCGGGAAACACGCTCCAGGCGCTCGATGACAGGACGACCTGCGTAATACTTCAGGCCGATCTTCAGTTCAGCCTTGCCGTCGGCTTCCGCCACGGCGAAATCTTCGATGTAGCCTTCAGATTTCAGCACGTTGGCGATTGCCACCTTCACCTTGGAAGACGGCATTGCCACGGTCGATTTCTGCACACCCTGCGCATTGCGGATGCGGGTCAGCATATCGGCGATAGGATCGCTCATACTCATTGCATCTTCTCCTATTACCAGCTAGCTTTAGTCATACCCGGAATGTCGCCGCGCATGGCGATTTCACGGAGCTTGATACGGCCCAGACCGAACTTGCGGAAAGTGCCACGCGGACGACCAGTCAGGGCGCAGCGATTGCGCTGACGCGTCGGATTGGCGTTGCGCGGCAGCGCCTGCAACTTCAGACGCGCTTCGTAGCGCTCTTCTTCCGACTTGGATTGATCGTCGATGATTGCCTTCAACTCGGCGCGCTTGCCGGCAAACTTCTTCACCAGGTCGGCGCGCTTTTGTTCACGGTTAATCAGTGCCAGTTTTGCCATGGCATCCTCAGTTTCTGAACGGAAATTTAAATGCGGCGAGAAGCGCCTTGGCTTCGTCGTCGGTCTTCGCAGTCGTGGTGATGCTGATATTCATGCCACGCAGCGCATCGATCTTGTCGTACTCGATTTCGGGGAAAATGATCTGCTCTTTCACACCGATGTTGTAGTTGCCACGACCGTCGAACGCACGACCCGACACGCCACGGAAGTCACGCACGCGCGGCAGCGCGACGGTGATCAGGCGATCCAGGAATTCGTACATTTGCGCACCGCGCAGGGTCACCATGCAACCGATCGGGTAACCTTCGCGGATCTTGAAACCGGCAATCGCCTTACGCGCCTTGGTCACGACCGGCTTCTGGCCGGCGATCTTGGTCAGGTCACCGACAGCATGTTCGATGATTTTCTTGTCGGCCACTGCCTCGGACAACCCCATGTTCAGGGTGATCTTGGTCAGGCGCGGCACTTCCATCGGCGACTTGTAACCGAACTTGCCGGTCAGGTCAGCGACGACTTTGTCTTTGTAAATTTGTTGGAGACGGGCCATGATCATTACACCTTCACGACTTCGCCGCTGGACTTGAAGACACGGGCCTTTTCCTTGCCCTTGCCCTTGTAGCCCACGCGGTCGGCCTTGCCCGTCGCCGCATTGAACAATGCAACGTTGGACACATGAATCGGCATCAGCTTGTCGACGATGCCACCAGTTGTGCCGGTCATCGGGTTCGGACGAACGGCCTTCTTGGCAACGTTCACGCCTTCCACGACGACATAGTTGGCATCCACGCGCTGCGCCACCACACCACGCTTGCCCTTGTCTTTGCCGGCCAGGACGATTACCTCGTCGTTTTTACGAATCTTGCTCATGACGACTCCTTACAGAACTTCAGGTGCCAGGGAGACGATTTTCATGAAGCGCTCGGTACGCAGCTCACGAGTAACCGGCCCGAAAATGCGGGTACCGATCGGCTCGAGCTTGGCGTTCAACAAGACCGCAGCATTGCCATCGAATTTCACCAGCGAACCATCCTGGCGACGCACGCCCTTGGCGGTACGCACCACCACGGCATTGTAGATTTCGCCTTTCTTGACACGACCACGCGGTGCAGCGGCTTTCACCGTGACCTTGATGATGTCGCCAATGCTGGCATAGCGGCGCTTGGAACCACCCAGCACCTTGATGCACAGGACTTCACGCGCACCCGTATTGTCGGCCACTTCGAGCCGGCTTTCAGTTTGAATCATGATGTTTTCTTTCCCAACTTAACCCGGATTCCGCACAATGCAGCACCACGGCCAGTCTTGGTCCCGCCGCCAACCCTGCATCACAAGGCCGCCGATTGGGTGGACAATTCCAAAACTCTTGCTAATACGATTTTTACAAACTGCAGAGCTTTACTTTTACTACCGCGTCTCACAAAGAATGCATTGCAAGAACGAAGCCCATCATTATGACAGATAAATGCCGGGCTTGCAAACTATTTTTGATGCGAGCCGGCACGCCGGCTTTACTGCATGTCACACGGGGAAGAGACTGTGCGGCGCATTGCGCCACACGCCCCGATCCCATGCGATGACTGCTTAGACGATCTGACCGACCTGCACAACCTTGGTCACGGTCCAGGCCTTGGTCTTCGAAATCGGGCGACCTTCCTGGATCTCCACGATATCGCCTTCCTTGGCCTGGTTGGCTTCGTCGTGCGCGTGATACTTGTTCGAGCGCACGATGATCTTGCCGTACAGCGGATGCTTGACGCGACGTTCGATCAGCACGGTCACAGTCTTGTCCATCTTGTCAGACACCACCTTGCCGACCAAGGTACGCTTCAAGGCGGTTTTCACTTGATCATTCATTATTTGGCGTCCTTCTGGTTCATGACGGTTTTCACGCGCGCGATGTCGCGACGCACTTTTTTGAGCTGCGAGTTGTTGGTCAGCTGCTGGGTGGCCACCTGCATGCGCAGGCTGAATTGCGCCTTCAGCAGTTCACCAAGTTCCTTCTTCAGCGCTGCCTCGTCCTTGCCGCGGAGTTCAGTTGCTTTCATGGTTCACTCCAATCATTTACCGACCTGACGAACGACAAACGTCGTTATCAGCGGCAGTTTTGCGGCGGCCAAGCGGAACGCTTCGCGCGCCAGCGCTTCGTCGACGCCATCCATTTCATACAACATCTTGCCGGGTTGAATTTCGGCAACGTAGTACTCCGGATTACCCTTACCGTTACCCATACGGACTTCGGCCGGCTTGTTCGAAATCGGCTTGTCCGGGAAGATACGGATCCAGATGCGGCCACCACGCTTGATGTGACGGGTCATGGCACGACGCGCTGCCTCGATCTGGCGAGCAGTGATGCGGCCGCGGCCGACTGCCTTCAGGCCGAATTCGCCGAACGAAACGGCAGTGCCGCGCTCGTGAGAGATACCCGTGTTGCGGCCTTTTTGCTCTTTGCGATATTTTCTGCGTGCTGGTTGCAGCATGATTATTCTCCTGCTTTCTCAGCCGGGGCTGCGCCAGCCGGCTTCGTGGCACGAACCCGCTTGGCGCCGGGAGCACCGGCGCCAGGGGCACCAGCACCCGCCGTGCCTTCCGGACGGGCGGTACGCGGGCGGCTGCCCGGCTTGCCGTCGTCACGACGCGGACCGCGACGCTTCTTGTCTTCATCGACCGGCGATTCGATGGTCGGGGCTTCGCCGTTGGCCAGACGGTCACCGCGATAGACCCACACCTTGATGCCGATGATGCCGTAAGTCGTTTCAGCTTCGCCAAAACCGTAGTCGATGTCGGCGCGCAGGGTGTGCAGGGGCACACGGCCTTCGCGATACCATTCGGTACGGGCGATTTCGATGCCGTTCAGACGACCCGAAGACATGATCTTGATGCCCTGGGCGCCCAGGCGCATGGCGTTCTGCATCGCGCGCTTCATGGCGCGGCGGAACATGATGCGCTTTTCGAGCTGCTGCGCGATCGAATCGGCGATCAGCTGCGCGTCGACTTCCGGCTTGCGGATTTCTTCGATGTTGACGTGCACAGGCACACCCATCATCTTGGCCAGCGCCGACTTCAGCACTTCGATGTCTTCGCCCTTTTTGCCGATCACGACGCCCGGACGCGAGCTGAAAATCGTGATGCGGGCATTCTTGGCCGGACGCTCGATGACCACGCGACCAACGGACGCGTTCTTCAGTTTCTTCTTCAGGTAATCGCGCACTTTCAGGTCTTCGGCCAGCATGCTGGCGAAGTTGCTGTTGCCGGCATACCAGCGCGAGCCCCAGTTACGCGTCACTGCAAGACGGAAACCGGTAGGATGAATTTTCTGTCCCATCGTGACCCCTTAGTTACCGACAGTCACGAAAATGTGACAGGATTGTTTGGAAATACGATCACCCCGACCCTTGGCACGCGCGGTAAAGCGCTTCAGGACCGGACCCTGTTCGACGTAGATGGTCTTGACCTTCAGTTCGTCGATATCGGCGCCATCGTTGTGCTCGGCGTTCGCGATAGCAGACTCGAGCACTTTCTTGATGATCGTCGCGCCTTTTTTCGGGCTGAACGCCAGAATATTCAGGGCTTGATCGACTTTCTTACCGCGAATCATGTCAGCAACCAGGCGACCCTTCTGTTCCGACAGGCGTACGCCGCGGAGAATAGCTTTAGTTTCCATCATCGCCCCTTATCTCTTGGCTTTCTTGTCGGCGGCGTGACCCTTGAACGTACGGGTCAGCGCGAACTCGCCGAGCTTGTGACCAACCATGTTTTCGGACACATAGACCGGCACGTGCTGCTTGCCGTTGTGTACCGCGATGGTCAGGCCGATGAAATCCGGCATGATGGTCGAACGGCGCGACCAGGTCTTGATTGGCTTTTTGTCCTTGGTCGCTTGCGCGGTTTCGACTTTTTTCACCAGGTGGGCGTCACAGAACGGCCCTTTTTTCAATGAACGTGTCATGTGTTACCCCTTATTTCTTGCCGCGACGCGAGACAATCATCGACGTCGTGCGCTTGTTGCTACGCGTCTTCTTGCCCTTGGTCTGCTGGCCCCACGGCGACACCGGATGACGGCCAGCCGAGGTACGGCCCTCACCACCACCGTGCGGGTGATCGATCGGGTTCATGACAACGCCGCGCACCGTCGGGCGGATACCGCGCCAGCGGGTTGCACCGGCCTTGCCGATCTTGCGCAGGTTGTGCTCGCCGTTGCCGACTTCGCCGACGGTGGCGCGGCATTCGATATGAATGCGGCGCACTTCGCCGGAGCGCAGACGGACCTGGGCGTAGGTGCCTTCGCGTGCCATCAGCACGACGCCGGCGCCTGCGGTACGGGCAATCTGCGCACCCTTGCCAGGCAACATTTCGACGCAGTGAATCGTCGTGCCGACCGGGATATTACGAATCGGCAGGGTGTTACCGGCCTTGATCGGCGCTTCCGAGCCGCTCAGCAGCTGGTCGCCCACCGCCACGCCCTTCGGCGCGATGATGTAGGCGCGCTCACCGTCGGCGTAGCACAACAGGGCGATATGCGCGGTACGGTTAGGATCGTATTCGATACGCTCAACCTTTGCCGGAATGCCGTCCTTGTTGCGACGGAAGTCGACCACGCGATAATGCTGCTTGTGACCACCGCCGATATGGCGGGTGGTGATACGGCCATTATTGTTGCGGCCGGCAGTTTTCGATTTCTTTTCGACCAGGCTGGCGATCGGACGGCCCTTGTACAGGTCGGGATTGACGACCTTGACCATGCCGCGGCGGCCAGCCGAGGTCGGTTTCATTTTCACGAGTGCCATTATTTAGCCTCCTCGCCGAAGTTGATTTCCTGCCCGGGCTTCAGGCACACAAACGCACGCTTGGTGTGATTGCGACGACCCGTGAAGCGACCGGAACGCTTTTCCTTGCCCAGGCGATTGGCGGTTTGCACCGATTCCACTTCGACCTTGAACATCATTTCGACGGCTGCCTTGATTTCCGGCTTGGTCGCATCGCGAGTTACCAGGAACACTACCTGCTCGGCCTTTTCGGCGATGAAGGTAGCCTTCTCGGAAATCACGGGCGCGAGCAAGACTTTCATCAGGCGCTCATCGCTATATTTGATGACTGTGCTCATGCCAGCATCTCCTCAATCTTGGCCAATGCCGGCTTGGTGATCAGCACTTGCTTGAAGAACACCAGCGATACGGGATCGGCATGACGCGGCTCGAGCACCAGCACGTTCGGCAGATTGCGCGAAGCGAGCAGCAGGTTTTCATCGAGGTTGTCGGTAATAACCAGCACGGATTCCAGACCCATGCCTTTCAGTTTCTGCGCCAGCAGCTTGGTCTTCGGCGCCTCGACCGACAGGTCCTCAACGACGGACAGACGGCCTTCACGCGCCAACTGCGAGAGAATCGAGCAGATACCTGCGCGATACATCTTCTTGTTGACCTTGTGCGTGAAATTTTCGTCGGGCGAGTTCGGGAAGATCCGACCGCCGCCACGCCACAGCGGCGAGGACGACATACCGGCACGAGCGCGGCCCGTACCCTTTTGACGCCACGGCTTTTTGGTGGTGTGACTGACTTCTTCACGGTCTTTTTGCTTACGGTTACCGCTACGCGCGTTAGCCTGATAAGCAACGACCACCTGGTGAATCAGCGCTTCGTTGTAATCGCGGCCGAAAATGGTATCCGGCGCGGCGACGTTCGAAGCAGCTTGACCCTGTTCATTCAGGAGCTTGAGTTCCATCGATTACGCTCCCTTCTTTGCTTTAACGGCAGGCACAACCACGACTTCGCCATTCTTGGCGCCAGGCACAGCACCCTTCACCAGCAGAAGCTGGCGCTCCGCGTCAACGCGGGCGATTTCAAGGTTTTGCACGGTGGTGGTGACGTCACCCATGTGGCCGGTCATGCGCTTACCCGGGAACACGCGACCCGGATCCTGCGCCATACCGATGGAGCCCGGCACGTTGTGCGAACGGGAGTTACCATGGGTAGCACGGCCGGAGCTGAAGTTGTAACGCTTGATGGTACCGGCGTAGCCCTTACCGATGGACACGCCTTGCACGTCCACCTTCTGGCCAGCTTCGAACAGGCTCACGGCGACGACGTCGCCAGCCTTCAGTTCGGCAGCCTTGGCTGCGTCGATACGGAATTCTTTGAGGACAGTGCCAGCTTGCACACCTGCCTTGGCATAATGCCCGGCAGCTGCCTTGTTGACACGGGAAGCACGGCGCGCGCCGAATGCAACCTGAACTGCGGAATAACCATCCGTTTCAGGCGTTTTGATTTGCGTCACACGGTTGTTGGACACGTCCAGCACGGTCACAGGGATCGAGTCCCCATCTTCCGTGAAGATACGCATCATGCCAACCTTGCGACCGACAAGGCCCAGGGTCATTGTTTTCTCCATTCCCACCTGCGATTGGGCGGGGCTGATGTTGTACAACTAATAAATGCGGCTCGCAAATCGCGAGTCCACACGAAGCCGAATATGATAACGCGAAATTCCGCCGATTACAACCGTTTCGCGCGGAATTCCGTGTAGAAATTACTGCAGCTTGATTTCGACGTCGACGCCTGCCGGCAGGTCCAGCTTCATCAGGGCATCAACCGTCTTGTCGGTGGGGTCGACGATATCCATCAGGCGCTGGTGCGTACGGATTTCGAACTGGTCACGCGAAGTCTTGTTGACGTGCGGGGAACGCAGCACGTCAAAACGCTGGATGCGAGTCGGCAGGGGCACCGGGCCTTTGACGACGGCGCCGGTACGCTTGGCGGTATCAACGATTTCCAGGGCAGACTGGTCGATCAGGCGGTAATCGAACGCTTTCAGGCGGATACGGATTTTTTGGTTCGGGGTCGACATGGGTTTTCCTTTAAAGAGCGAGCCGCAGGGGTTTAATAACTACGGCGAAATAAAATTTTCTATTTCTATATCTAATCAGTTGGGGACAGAGCAATTCGTCGCACGGCGGCGCCTTATAAACCCTGTCCCGCAAATCATCAAATTATTACTCGATGATCTTTGCCACCACGCCGGCGCCGACGGTACGGCCGCCTTCGCGGATGGCGAAGCGCAGACCTTCTTCCATGGCGATCGGGTTGATCAGTTGCACAGTGATCGAAACGTTATCACCAGGCATGACCATTTCCTTGTCCTTCGGCAGCTCGATCGAACCCGTCACGTCCGTGGTACGGAAGTAGAACTGCGGACGATAGTTGTTGAAGAACGGCGTGTGACGACCACCCTCATCCTTCGACAGCACGTAGATCTCGCCGGTGAAGTGCTTGTGCGGCTTGATCGAACCCGGCTTGGCCAGCACCTGGCCGCGCTCGACGTCTTCACGCTTGGTGCCGCGCAGCAGCACGCCAACGTTGTCGCCTGCCTGACCCTGGTCCAGCAGCTTGCGGAACATTTCCACGCCGGTGCAGGTGGTGGTCTGGGTATCGCGGATACCGACGATTTCGATCGACTCACCCACCTTGATGATGCCGCGCTCGACGCGACCGGTCACCACGGTGCCGCGACCCGAGATCGAGAACACGTCTTCCACCGGCATCAGGAAGGCGCCGTCAATGGCACGCTCCGGGGTCGGGATGTAAGTGTCCAGGGCTTCGGCCAGGCGCAGGACTGCCGCTTCACCGATCTCGCTCTGGTCGCCTTCCAGCGCCAGCTTGGCCGAACCCTTGATGATGGGCAGGTCGTCGCCGGGGAATTCGTACTTCGACAGCAATTCGCGCACTTCCATTTCGACGAGCTCCAGCAGCTCGGCGTCGTCGACCATGTCGCACTTGTTCAGGAACACGATGATGTACGGCACACCCACCTGGCGCGCCAGCAGGATGTGTTCGCGGGTCTGCGGCATCGGGCCGTCAGCGGCCGAGCACACCAGGATCGCGCCGTCCATCTGCGCTGCGCCGGTAATCATGTTCTTGACGTAGTCGGCGTGGCCCGGGCAGTCCACGTGGGCGTAGTGGCGGTTCGCAGTTTCGTACTCGACGTGCGAGGTGTTGATGGTGATGCCGCGCGCCTTTTCTTCCGGGGCGGCGTCAATCTGGTCGTAGCCCTTGGCTTCGCCGCCAAATTTCTTCGCCAGCACGGTTGCAATCGCTGCGGTCAGGGTCGTCTTGCCATGGTCAACGTGACCAATGGTGCCGACGTTCACGTGCGGTTTCGTCCGCTCAAACTTGCCTTTTGCCATTTTGATTCTTCCTTCAAAAAGAACGGTTTTTCAATATTTGTTTGATCAGCCGGGGACAGAGTAATTCGGCGCGCGGCGGCACCTTATAAACTCTGCCCCCAATTAGTTATTTAGCCTTCGAGCTGATGATGGCGTCGATGACGTTCTTCGGCGCTTCAGAGTAGTGCTTGAACTCCATGGTGTAGGTTGCGCGGCCTTGCGTTGCGGAACGCAGCGAGGTCGCATAACCGAACATTTCCGACAGCGGCACTTCTGCCTTGATGATCTTGCCGCCACCGCCGGCGATTTCATCCATGCCCTGCACCATGCCGCGACGCGACGACAGATCGCCCATCACGGTGCCGGCGTAGTCTTCCGGCGTTTCCACTTCCACGGCCATCATCGGCTCGAGGATGACCGGACTGGCCTTGCGGCAGCCATCCTTGAGCGCCATCGAACCTGCCATGCGGAAGGCGTTTTCGTTCGAGTCCACGTCATGGTAGGAACCGAAGGTCAGTGTGACCTTGATGTCGACCATCGGGTAACCGGCCAGCACGCCGTTCGGCAGGGTGTCGATAACGCCCTTCTCGACCGCAGGAATGTATTCACGCGGCACCACGCCGCCCTTGATGGCGTCGACGAATTCGAAGCCCTTGCCCGGCTCCTGCGGTTCGATGGTCAGCACCACGTGGCCGTACTGGCCGCGACCGCCGGATTGCTTGACGAACTTGCCTTCCACGTCCGTGACGGCCTTGCGGATGGTTTCGCGGTAAGCAACCTGCGGCTTGCCGACGGTCGCTTCGACGTTGAATTCGCGCTTCATGCGGTCAACCAGAATTTCCAGGTGCAGCTCGCCCATGCCGGAAATGATGGTCTGGCCGGATTCCTCGTCGGTGCGCACGCGGAACGACGGATCTTCGCCCGCCAGGCGGTTCAGCGCCAGGCCCATCTTTTCCTGGTCGGCCTTGGTCTTCGGCTCGACAGCCTGCGAAATCACCGGCTCCGGGAACACCATGCGCTCCAGGGTAATGATCGCGGTCGGGTCGCACAGCGTGTCGCCGGTCGTGACTTCCTTCAGGCCGACGGCCGCGGCGATGTCGCCTGCGCGCACTTCCTTGATTTCATCACGCTCGTTGGCGCGCATCTGCAGCAGACGGCCCATGCGCTCCTTCTTGCTCTTCACCGGGTTGTACACGGTGTCGCCCGCATTCACCACGCCGGAATAGACGCGGAAGAAAATCAGCTGGCCGACGAACGGGTCGGTCATGATCTTGAACGCCAGCGCGGAGAACTTTTCGTCATCGCTTGCCTTGCGGCTGGCCGGCTCTTCATGCTCATCCGTGCCGGCAACCGGCGGAATGTCGACCGGCGACGGCAGGAAGTCGAGCACTGCGTCCAGCATGCGCTGCACGCCCTTGTTCTTGAACGCCGAACCGCACAGCATCGGCTGGATTTCGGTGGCGATGGTGCGCTGACGCAGGCCGGCCATGATCTCCGCCTCGGAAAGTTCGCCTTCCTCGAGGTACTTGTTCATCAGCTCTTCCGACGCCTCGGCAGCCGACTCGACCATCTTTTCGCGCCATTCGGCAGCGGTGTCGGCGAGGTCCGCAGGAATGTCACGGTATTCGAACTTCATGCCCTGGGAAGCTTCGTCCCAGAAAATCGCCTTCATCTTGATCAGGTCGACCACGCCCTGAAACTTGTCTTCGGCACCGATCGGGATCACCACGGGCACCGGATTCGCCTTCAGGCGCGCCTTCATTTGCTCGACGACCTTGAAGAAGTTGGCGCCGGTACGGTCCATCTTGTTGACGAATGCCAGGCGCGGCACCTTGTGCTTGTTCGCCTGACGCCACACGGTTTCCGATTGCGGCTGCACGCCACCCACGGCACAGTAAACCATGCAGGCGCCGTCGAGTACGCGCATGGAGCGCTCCACTTCGATGGTGAAATCCACGTGACCCGGGGTATCGATGATGTTGATGCGATGGTCGGGGCGGGACAGATCCATGCCCTTCCAGAAGCAAGTCACGGCCGAAGACGTGATGGTGATGCCACGCTCCTGCTCCTGCTCCATCCAGTCGGTGGTCGCCGCACCATCATGCACTTCGCCCAGCTTGTGGGTCACGCCGGTATAAAACAGGATGCGCTCGGAGGTGGTGGTTTTGCCAGCATCGATGTGAGCCGAAATACCGATATTACGGTAGCGCTCAATGGGGGTCTTGCGAGCCATAATTGATCCTAAGTCGTTTAACGCACAAAACCGGACGCCAAATTTTCGTGAAAAATGGGCCCGGCCTCGAACAGATTGCTTACATAAAAAGCCCGGACTTCAACACGAAGCCGGGCTCTCGTTCCATCAGAAGCGGAAGTGGGAGAATGCCTTGTTGGCTTCTGCCATGCGATGCACTTCATCGCGCTTCTTCATGGCGCCGCCACGGCCTTCGGCCGCCTCCATCAACTCGCCACCCAGGCGCTGCGGCATCGACTTTTCGCTGCGCTTGTTGGCGGCTTCGCGCAACCAGCGCATCGACAGTGCCATGCGGCGCACCGGACGCACTTCCACCGGCACCTGGTAGTTGGCACCGCCAACGCGGCGCGACTTCACTTCCACCATGGGCTTGCAGTTGTTGATCGCAGCAATGAACACTTCCAGCGGATCTTTGCCGGACTTGGTCTGAATGTGGTCAAACGCGCCATAGATGATGTTCTCGGCGACCGATTTTTTACCGGACAACATCAGGACGTTAACGAATTTTGCAAGATCAACATTACCGAATTTCGGATCCGGCAGAATCTCCCGTTTCGGGACTTCGCGACGACGTGGCATTTCTCTTCCTTTCAAATTTCTTCAGTTGAACGCCAGGCTATTCCTGCGCGTTCGCGGGAGACCATCATGATCACCCACTTACTCGACCCGTCCGGGCCGACTTCCCTCCGCCGCGAACGACGGAAACCTTTTATTTCTTCGCAGCCTTGGCACGCTTGGCGCCATACTTCGAACGCGCCTGCTTGCGGTCCTTGACGCCCTGGGTATCCAGGGAGCCGCGCACCATGTGGTAACGCACACCCGGCAAGTCCTTGACGCGGCCGCCGCGCAGCAGCACGACACTGTGCTCCTGCAGGTTGTGGCCTTCACCGCCGATGTACGAGATGACCTCGAAACCGTTGGTCAGGCGAACCTTGGCCACTTTACGCAGCGCCGAGTTCGGCTTCTTGGGAGTGGTGGTGTATACACGGGTGCAAACGCCGCGTTTTTGCGGGCTGTTTTCCAGCGCCGGCGATTTGCTCTTCACCTTGGCGGAAACCCGCGGCTGGCGAATCAGTTGATTAATGGTTGGCATCGGTCTTTGAATTCAACAATGTTATTAATGCTACAAACCCGAAAACGATTGTCCGGGGACTAAAACTTGCGCGGAATACCGCGCGGCTCGATCACGAGCACGTACAGGGGGAAAGCGTCGCGGAAGGCGAAGTGCAGACCAAAGAACGCTTAAGCCCAGGCGAGCTTAAATTCGAGAACTCGCGAGTATATCCCTGTTTTTTTCCGGCGTCAAACAGGTTTTCCGCGATTCCCGCGGCCTGCATGCTGCCGGCGCCAAGAAAAACGGCACCGCATCACGGTGCCGTTCTTGTCTTTCCTGCAGGAATCTATCAGCTTTCGCCTTCCGGGGCGCCGAAGGTTTCGGTCGGCGCTTCGGTTTCGAAGGTACGGGTAGTCTGTTCTGCCTGCAGCAGCGCGGTGCGCTCCTCGGCTTCCCAGGCTTCCTTTTCCTTACGGGCGCGGTGGAAAGCCAGACCGGTCCCGGCAGGAATCAGGCGACCGACGATGACGTTTTCCTTCAGGCCACGCAGGCCGTCGCGCTTGCCCATGATGGCAGCCTCGGTCAGCACACGGGTAGTTTCCTGGAAGGAAGCAGCCGAAATGAACGAATCCGTCGACAGCGATGCCTTGGTGATACCCAGCAACACGTTTTCATAAGTTGCCGGACGTCCATTGGCAGCAATCACGCGGTCGTTTTCATCCAGCAACTCAGAACGCTCTACCTGCTCGCCCGGGATGTAGTTGGCATCGCCGGCATCGACGATTTGCACGCGACGCAGCATCTGACGCACGATCACTTCGATGTGCTTGTCGTTGATCTTCACGCCCTGCAAGCGGTACACGTCCTGCACTTCGTCGACGATATAGCGTGCCAGCGCTTCGATACCCAGCAGGCGCAGGATGTCCTGCGGGTCGGCCGGACCGTCGACGATCATTTCGCCCTTGTTGACCACCTGGCCATCGTGCACCAGCACTTGCTTGTCCTTGGTGATCAGGAACTCGTGCTTTTCGCCTTCCATGTCGGTGATTTCCAGGCGCTGCTTGCCCTTGGTTTCCTTGCCGAAGGCCACGGTACCAGTGACTTCCGCCAGCATGCCGGCATCCTTGGGCGAACGCGCTTCGAACAGTTCGGCCACGCGCGGCAGACCACCCGTAATGTCGCGGGTCTTCTGCGATTCGGTCGGGATACGCGCCAGCACTTCGCCGACGCTGACTTGCTGACCATCCTTGACGGTGATCAGCGCGCCAACCTGGAAGCCGATGGTTACCGGGTGTTCGGTGCCGGCGATCTTGACTTCCTCGCCCTTCTCGTTCAACAGCTTGACCTGCGGGCGCGCGCTCTTGGTCGCGGTGCCGCGACGCTTGGCGTCGATCACCACGAGGGTGGACAGACCGGTCACTTCGTCGATCTGCTTGGCGACGGTGACGCCTTCCTCGACATTTTCGAACTTCACCGTGCCGGCGTATTCGGTAATGATCGGGCGGGTCAGCGGATCCCAGGTGGCCAGCGCAGTGCCGGCCTTGATCGCCATGCCATCCTTGACGATCAGGGTGGCGCCGTACGGCACCTTGTGACGCTCGCGCTCACGGCCGTGGTCGTCGGTGATCAGCACTTCGCCGGAACGGGAAATGACGATCTGCTCGCCCTTGCCGTTGGTGACGTAGCGCATGGTGGCGGTAAAGCGCACCGTGCCGTTGGACTTGGCTTCCACCGAGGATGCAACCGCCGCGCGCGACGCTGCGCCGCCGATGTGGAAGGTACGCATGGTCAGCTGGGTGCCCGGTTCGCCGATCGACTGCGCGGCGACCACACCGACAGCTTCGCCGGCGGCAACCATGGAACCGCGGCCGAGGTCGCGGCCGTAGCACTTGGCGCACAGGCCATAGCGGGTGTCGCAGGTCAGCGGCGTGCGCACCTTGACTTCGTCGATGCCCAGGCGCTCGATTTCCTCGACGCTGTCTTCGTCCAGCAATGTGCCGGCTTCGTACAGGGTTTCCTGGGTTTCCGGATTGACCACGTCGGTTGCTGCGACGCGGCCGAGGATGCGGTCGCGCAGCGCTTCGATGACTTCACCGCCTTCCACCAGCGCCTTCATGGCGGCGCCATTGGTGGTGCCGCAATCGTCCTCGATCACCACCAGATCCTGGGTTACGTCCACCAGGCGGCGGGTCAGGTAACCGGAGTTCGCGGTCTTCAGCGCGGTATCGGCCAGGCCTTTACGCGCGCCGTGGGTCGAGATGAAGTACTGCAGAACGTTCAGGCCTTCGCGGAAGTTTGCGGTAATCGGCGTCTCGATGATCGAGCCGTCCGGCTTGGCCATCAGGCCGCGCATGCCGGCCAGCTGGCGGATCTGGGCGGCGGAACCGCGTGCGCCGGAGTCGGCCATCATGTAAATCGCATTGAACGATTCCTGCGTGCCGGTGCTGCCGTCGCGTTTGACGACCGGCTCGACCTTGAGCTGGTCCATCATGGCCTTGCCGACTTCATCGCCTGCCTTGCCCCAGATGTCCACCACCTTGTTGTAGCGTTCGCCCGCAGTCACCAGGCCGGAAGCGTACTGCTGTTCGATCTGCTTCACCTCATGCTCGGCCTGCGAGATGATAGTGGTCTTTTGCGGCGGCACCAGCATGTCGTCGACGCAGATCGAGATGCCGGCGCGGGTCGCCAGGCGGAAGCCCGACTGCAGCAACTGGTCGGCGAACACCACGGTGGCGCGCAGGCCGCACTTGCGGAACGAGATGTTGATGAGCTTGGAGATTTCCTTCTTCTTCAGGGCCTTGTTCAGCACGGTGAACGGCAAGCCCTTGGGCAGGATTTCCGACAGCATCGCGCGGCCGACCGTGGTTTCGTAACGCTTGACGGTCTTGACGAATTCGCCGCTGGCCGCATCCTTCGGGTACTCGGTGATACGCACCGTGATACGGGTGGTCAGCTCGACTTCCTTGTTTTCGTAGGCACGGATGACTTCCGAGACGTCCGGGAACATCATGCCTTCGCCCTTGCCGTTGATGCGCTCGCGGGTGGCATAGTACAGGCCCAGCACGATATCCTGGGACGGCACAATCGACGGTTCGCCGTTGGACGGGAACAGGATGTTGTTGGAAGCCAGCATCAGAGTGCGGGCTTCCATCTGCGCTTCGATCGACAGCGGCACGTGCACGGCCATCTGGTCACCGTCGAAGTCGGCGTTGAACGCCGCGCACACCAGCGGATGCAGCTGGATCGCCTTGCCTTCGATCAGCACCGGCTCGAACGCCTGGATTCCCAGACGGTGCAGCGTCGGCGCACGGTTCAGCATGACCGGATGCTCGCGAATGACTTCTTCCAGGATGTCCCAGACCACCGGCTCCTGCATTTCGACCAGCTTCTTGGCCGCCTTGATGGTGGTAGCCAGGCCCATCAGTTCAAGTTTGTTGAAGATGAAGGGCTTGAACAGTTCCAGCGCCATCAGCTTCGGCAAGCCGCACTGATGCAGTTTCAGCTGCGGACCGACCACGATGACTGAACGGCCGGAGTAGTCGACGCGCTTGCCCAGCAAGTTCTGACGGAAACGACCGCCCTTACCCTTGATCATTTCGGCCAGCGACTTCAGCGGACGCTTGTTGGCGCCGGTCATGGCCTTGCCGCGACGACCGTTGTCCAGCAGCGAGTCGACGGCTTCCTGCAACATGCGCTTTTCGTTGCGGGTGATGATTTCCGGCGCGCGCAATTCCATCAGGCGCTTCAGGCGGTTGTTGCGGTTGATAACGCGGCGATACAGGTCGTTCAGGTCGGAGGTGGCGAAGCGGCCGCCATCCAGCGGCACCAGCGGACGCAGTTCCGGCGGCAGCACTGGCAGCACTTCCATGATCATCCAGTCCGGCTTGATGCCGGAACGCTGGAAGGCCTCCAGCACCTTCAGGCGCTTGGCGTACTTCTTGATCTTGGCTTCGGACTTGGAATCCTTCAATCCTGGCGCAGGGTCTCGGCATCGCGGTCGATGTCGATGGAACGCAGCAACTCGCGGATGCCTTCGGCGCCCATGAGGGCGTGGAAAGTCATCGCCGTATTCTTCAGACTTGGCGACGAAGTTGTCGTCCGACATGATCGCGCGCTTGAGCGGGTCATGCCGGGATCGATCACGACCATGGCTTCGAAGTACAGCACCCGTTCATGTCGCGCAAGGTCATGTCGAGCACCATGCCCAGACGCGACGGCAGCGTCTTCGGGAACCGATGTGCGCGTACAGGCTGGCCAGCTCGATGTGGCCCATACGCTCACGGCGAACCTTGCCAACGTGACTTCAACGCCGCACTTTTCGCAGACAACGCCGCGATGCTTCAAACGCTTGTATTTACCGCAAAGGCATTCATAGTCTTTGATCGGGCCAAATATCTTGGCGCAGAACAGGCCATCGCGCTCGGGCTTGAAAGTACGGTAGTTGATGGTTTCAGGCTTGGAATTCGCCATAAGACCATGACCGCACTTTTTCAGGCGACGCGATGCCGATCTTGATGGCATCGAATTGGCTCGTCTTGCGAGACTTCGTTTAAACAGGATCGAGTAGCGCTTTCATCTGTATCACTCCAGGTACGGCGTGAAGAACGCCTTGACGGTAATGGGGCGATCCGGCTTTCGCTGCTGCCCTGTTCGCATTGGCGGGAGGGCCCTGCCCTCGCCAGGCAGAGAGCTCCACCGATACCGGGAACGAAACGCCGTGCCTCCCTTGCCTGCCACACTGACTCACTGCGGAATCCCGGCGCATGGCCAGCATTCCAAATTTCTGCCGCCCTCTTGCGAAGGCGGCGCCGTTCGTGCCTCGTCGCGCTCGAGGTCGATATCCATGCCCGAGCGAGCGGATTTCCTTGACCAGCACGTTGAAGGATTCCGGCATGCCGGCATCGATCACGTGGTCGCCCTTGACCAGGCTCTCGTACACCTTGGTGCGACCGTTGACGTCGTCCGACTTCACTGTCAGCATTTCCTGCAGCACGTAAGAAGCGCCGTAGGCTTCCAGCGCCCACACTTCCATTTCGCCGAAGCGCTGGCCGCCGAACTGCGCCTTGCCGCCCAGCGGCTGCTGGGTCACCAGCGAGTACGGGCCGGTCGAGCGCGGCATGCATCTTGTCGTCCACCAGGTGGTGCAGCTTGAGCACTGTGCATGTAACCGACCGTCACCTGCGCTCGAAGGCTTCGCCGGTGCGGCCGTCATACATGCGTGACCTGGTTCTTCGACGGTGTCGTGCGAGGCGCTTGGCGACGTCGTCCGGATAGGCCAGGTCGAGCATGCGACGGATTTCCTCTTCGTGCGCGCCATCGAACACCGGCGATGGCGAACGGCACGCCGTTTTTCAGGTTTTCCGCCAGTTCCAGCACTTCTTCGTCGCTGAACTTGTCGAGTTCTTCCTTGCGGCCGGTCTCGTTGTAGATCGTCGTCAGGAACTTGCGCATTTCCGCTGCCTTGGCCTGTTGCCTGATCATGTGTCGATTTCGCGGCCGAGGCCCTTGGCAGCCCAGCCCAGGTGGACTTCCAGCACCTGGCCGACGTTCATACGCGAAGGCACGCCCAGCGGGTTCAGCACGACGTCGAGCAGTCGTGCCATCTGCCATGTAACGGCATGTCTTCAACCGGCACGATGCGCGATACCACGCCCTTGTTACCGTGGCGACCGGCCATCTTGTCGCCAGGTTGCAGGCGGCGCTTGACGGCCAGATACACCTTGACCATCTTCTGCACGCCGGCCGGCAGTTCGTCGCCTTGCGTGAGGTTTCTTGCGCTTTTCTTCGAAGGCCAGGTCGGACTGGGCGCTGCTCGGTCAATCGATTCCTTGCTCGCCTCGAGCGCGGCGGCGACGTCGTCATCGGCCGGAACGAACGTCGAACCAATGGTACTTGTCCAGGTCGTCGCAGGTACTCCTTGGTCGTATCTCGCTGCCCTTGGCCAGCT